>CAVSBG010000008.1:0-878568 GCA_963726125.1 uncultured Alphaproteobacteria bacterium
GATGCTATGGGGGTGGACGGTCGCAGCAGCATGTATCCTAGCGGTTGTCCAAACCCCATAAGGAACGATGCGATGCCAAAGCAATCGACTGCGACCGCCTTCAATCACGATAGCACGCTGGTGCTGGCACTGGAATTGGTGGCAAGGGATGGAGGTCGGGGCTGTGTTGCCGGGCGTAGCTCGCCGGCCGCGCCGCAGCCTGCCGGCCCGCGACATGGCGGCGTTGCTGCGACAGATCGAACGCTGGAAGGCAGAAGTGCTGCGGGCCGGGCGAACCGTGCGCCGGACCGTGCTGGCCTGCGAGGCAGGTCGCGACGGGTTCTGGATTGCGCGGTATCTGCTGGCGTGCGGCATCGAGGTGCAGATCATGCATCCTGCGAGCATCCCGGTGGAGCGACGGGGGCGGCGGAGCCAAAACCGATCGGATCGATCTCGACATGCTGCTGCGGACGCTGCTGGCCTGGCTGCGAGGTGAGCCACGCGTGTGCTCGATGGTGCGCATTCCGAGCGAGGCCGAGGAGGACATGAGGCGGCCGGAACGGGAGCGCGAGCGGCTGGTGAGTGAGCGGATCGCACTGGAGAACCGCCGCGAGAACCTGCTGTGCCTGCATCGCATCACTGGCTTCAGGCCGCGTCTGAAGAAGGCCGCGGTTCGGCTCGACGAATTGCGCAGTGCCGCCGGCACGCCTCTGCGGCCACAGCTGCTGGCGGAGGTGAAGCGGCTCATGGTGCGTCATCGCCTGCTCAGTGAGCAGATCGGGGAGGTAGAGGCGGCTCGCGAACAGACGGCGGCGGCGGCGGAACCGGACCACGCGATGCAACCGATCCAGATGCTGACCCGCCTCGTCGGGCTCGGACTTGCGACCGCGACCGGGTTGACGCGGGAGGTGTTCTGCCGCTGGTTTGCCGATCGCCGCGCGATTGCCGGATTTGTCGGGCTCACCGGCACACCGTTCAACAGCGGTGGCAGCGAACACGAACAGGGCTTCAGCAAGAACGGCAATCCACGGGTGCGCCGTATCCTGTTGCAGTTGGCTTGGCGCTGGCTGCGCTTTCAGCCGGACAGCGCATTGAGTTGCTGGTTCCTCGAGCGCACCGGCGGTGCCAAGGGACGCATCCGCAAGATCATGGTGGTGGCGCTCGCCCGCAAGCTGCTGGTGGCGCTGTGGCGCTACCTCGAGACCGGTGAGCTGCCAGCCGGCGCATGCCTCGCCGCAGCCGCCTGAACGCCGATGGCAACGAATATAGGTGCGGACATGCAGATTGAACGCAAACTGAGAAACAGGCAGACGGTGATCACCACCTGACGCCTGACAACCATCTGGGTGGGCGGTGCACCGTACCGGGCTATGGCTGAGATATGCCGCCGTCAAGATTGGTCCCGCCCCTCCAGACCCCTCCGGCCCCGCGAATGGGGCAACATCGTACCGAACAAATGGTTCCACCGGATACGAGCTTGCAGACCGACAGGTCTGACCAAAGGGGTCGCCCAGCATGCTGAACGCAATGACCAACGTGACCAACACTCACACCGGAAAAGGAACTGCCATCGCTCACAATCCGCTTGACAAGAAAACCCCCATACGAGCCCGGTCATGACGGGGTTGGATCATTGCGTGCGGTATGTCAACAGCAAGGGCCACTGGTATTACTGTTTGGCTAGCGGAATGCGCCCGTTGCGCCTGTTCGAACAATTCTACGTGAACACCATGACAGGCGCGCCTCCGTGAAGCACAATGCCGCGTTGGGCATGATTGCCATTGCAGCATTTCGCGAGGGTTGGTCTTGCAAGCCGCCGGGTCGGTGAATTTGCAGTTTTTACCAGCACTCACACGAATAGCGGCAATCACCTGCAATATGAGTTCGCCAGTGGCAGCCATCGTCGTCACGATGCGGTCGTGCTTTCCGGCGTCGCCCGGCAGATGGCGGGCGCTCCATGCCAATCACCTGATGTAACGCCTTTTTAACTCACCGCTCTGTTGCTGACGATAATAGTCCCGGTCAGCATACATTGATAATGAACCAGAATGGGAGCGGGTGGGGATGAGCGGGACGGACATCGGTGACAAGCCGCCGCAGGCCGGGCTTGTCGATATGGGTGATATCCAGTTCTACAACGATCCGTCCACCCCAACTCCGACGTTCACGCTCACCCAGGACCTGACGAAATATCCCGGCGCCTTCAGTGAGATCGTGCTGAACGTCACCTGGGCGCAGCTGCAGCCGAACGCCGTTGGGCCGCTCGAAACGTCGTTCATCCAACAGGCGACCAGCGAGGTTGCTGCCTACAATTTGCAGTTCGGCACTGACCTCGGCATCAAGCTGCGGGTTTGGGGCGGCTATACCGCGCCGGATTGGGCGAAGGCGATCGATGGGCCGCCGATCACCGTGACTGGCGCCGGCACTGTCGATCCCACCAAGGACCAGACGGAGACGATCGGGCGGTTCTGGTCGGCCGACTATCTGGATGCGTGGAGCAGCTTCCAGGCGCAACTGGCCGCCACTTACGATAACAGCTCGATGATCCTCGGCATCTCGAATACCACCGGTGCCGCGGCCACGGACGAACCGTTCGTGCCGCTGCATCCCGACCAGGTGGGCGACCTGGAGTCGGGGGGATACAGCGACGCGGCCGAAGAGCGGACGCTGCGCAACTCGATCGCCGATTACTCGAACTGGTCGACCACACCGCTCGACTACACGATGAACCTGTTTCATCAGGAAGACACCGGCACGGTGGTTTCCGACCCTAACTTTACTCTCGCTGTATTGCAGCTTGCGACGAATTCCAGCCATGTCGTGCAGGCGGGCAACCATGCGCTGAACAATCCTTGGCCACAGGCGGATTCCTTTGTTTACGCGCAGATGGCGGCGGATGCGGCACTGGATCCCAATACCGTGGCCGGCAGTTACCAGACTGCGTCACCGAAGGTGCTGGAGCAGGGTGGGACATCGGCTCCCTATGCCAACTGGGGCAGCGCGGTCGCGCAAGGCGCGGCTGCCAATGCGGGCGACATCGAGCTATGGGACGGGCCGAACGGGACAGGCTTCACGGGTCTGTCGCTCGACACGGTGGAACAGCTCGGCGGCACCTTGGCAGCTGGGATCGCGCCCGTCACCGGGGCGCCGGATGATGGCGCGGCGCTCGGCTTTGTCGCGCCCGGATTGGTCACCGGCGACCCAGGCAGCATTGCCCTGAGTGGCGTCGATGCGGTGCTGCTGGCGAGCAAATCGGTCCAGACGTCGTACACCGTGACGGTCACATCCACTGGCGGCAACACGCTGGAGGTCACCAACTTCCCAAACTTCGTCAACAGCATCGTCATCGACCACACCAGCGGCACCAGCATCAACATCAGTGGTTCGTCGCTGGCCGAGATCAATACGGTGCTGGCCAGCCTGACCGACACACTGCAATCCGGCCACGACGTGCTGAACCTGACCGCGACCGACGGCAGTGGCGATACCGCCACGCGCAGCATCGGGATCCTGGTGTCGGCTGCCGGGGTTGCTCCATTTACCGCGGGGGGCGGGACCCAGGACATCACCAATGCCGCCGCCACCACGACCTTCACGTGGACGGGGGCTGGATCGGATAGCTCGTTCACCGATCCGAGCAACTGGGCCCCCGAGGGCGTCCCCTCCGGCACGCTGGATACCGCAGTGTTCTCGGCCACCCCGAGCCTGGTCACGGTGTCGGGCGACGGCATGCCAGGTACCATGGTGGTGGACGCCATCGTGGTGCCTGGCGGCGCCACCACCATAACGATCGGCCAAAGCGGCACGGGCGATCTGGATATCGCTGACCAGCACGGCAGCAGCGGTGAACTGCTGCTGGGGGGCGTGAACACATCGCTCTCGGTCGCCGGGGACCTCAACATCGGGGGGGCTGCTGGCGGCGATGGAGGCGATGGCGTCCTGCTCGCCAATGTGGCTCCGGGAGACCAGAGCACTGCCACCCTCACGGTTGGCGGCACCGTTCACGTCTGGGGTCATGGCACTGCCAGGCTGGCCGGCAATCTGAGCGCTGCGGCGATCCGCACCGATCCGGGCGGAACCATCAGCGCCGACGGCACGCTGAGTGTCAGCGCCGCGGGACCGATCGCCAACAACGGCGCCATCGAGGCGGTGACCGATCAGACGGCGGGGCTGCAGATCCTGACGCTGGGAACCGCCGTGGCCGGCACCGGGCAGCTCGAAATCGACCCTGGCGCCACGCTCATCCTCACGGACGCTGTCGGCGCGGGCCAGACCGTCGATTTCCTGCCGCCCAGCGCCGCGCAATTCTCCAACGATCCTTACTCGCCGAGCACGCTGCTGCTGGAGACGCCGTTCGGCATGAAGGGCACGGTCACCGGCTTCACCTTTGCCGATAGCCTCGTGCTGTACCAGATCAACGGGGCATCCGCTGCGATCGCTCCCGACGGAACACTCAGCATTTTGAATTCGAGCGGCGGCACGCTGTACACGATTGATGTGCCGGGCACGGCCGGTGACCTGACGCCTGTCACGACCGATGGCACGGTCGTGATCAATGGCAATACGATCGACACGACAACGGTCAACTTCGTCGCCAAGGGCCGTGGGCAGCTTCCATCGGTCTCTGTGCCCCCCGCGCTGCAAGGTGCGCAGGGCGTCGCAGTGCTGGTGCCGAATATCGTGCCGCTGACGCCGCTGCCCGCGTCGCCCGGCAACAACACGACGGTCGTCGTCACATTGATCGCGGGAAGCGGTACGCTGGCTGCCGGCAATGATTTCGGCAACGCGACGATCTCGCAGATTGATGCGCAGACGCTGGTCGTTGCGGGCACGCTGGGCGCGGTCGAGCGCAGCCTGCAATCGCTGACCTACCAGGGCGCGACAGTGGGATCCGACACCATCCAGGTCTCGGTGTCCGATTACGACGGGCAGTTGGCGTCGCCGATGACCATCGATGTGACCAATGCTGCTGATACCGCGATCCCGACGTTCAACTGGGCGGCCGCCGCTGGTGGCGACTTCGGCGATAACGGGAATTGGACCGACGGCGGCAACCCGGCGGGGACGCCACCTGGAGGCGCAAACGTCGCCGATTTCGGCTCGGGCGTTTACACAGTCACGGGTGATGGCGCCGTCGGACAGATCAACGTCAGCGGCACGGTTACGTTCACTGGACAGGACGTCGCCCAAGGAACGTCGCTGATCGGTCCGGCCATCATCGTCGATCACGGCGGTGCACTGACGCTGGCCGGAGGCGCCGTGCTGAGCTCATCGCAGCAGGCGGCGATCGGTCAGGACAGGCAAGGGCTGCTCACCCTGATGCAGGGCGCGCTGTCACTGACCGGCGCTGCCAACACCGATGCGCTGATCATTGGGCAAGATGCCAACGCCGACGGAACCGTGTTGGATTTTGATCAGATCACCGCGCTGGGCACGGTCGTTGTGGGCGACAACGGCACTGGCACGCTGCGGCTGCTCGGAGCGAGTGCGATGGTGTCGGATGGCGGCGGCGACATCAGCCGTGGCGGGGCAGGAGGCATTGGCGTTGCCGTCGTCGATGGCGGGTTCTGGACCAATGCCGGGCAACTGACTGTCGGCGATGGCGGCCATGGCTCGCTGCTTATCGGCGGAGCGGTGAATGGCATCACGGGCCAGGTCACTGCTTTCGACGTAACCATCGGCGCGCAGGCGGGTGCCAACGGCAGCGTGACGCTGGCCAGTGGTGACCTGCTGGTTGCCAACGCCACCGCAATGACCAGCACATTGGCTGTGGGCCTGGCCGGTTCCGGGACACTGGCGGTCGAGGGCAACGGCAACGTGACGGTGGGTGCGGCCCAGATTGAACTGAGCAGCACGAGCAGCGTGACCAATGTTGGAACGTTGAGCATTGGTGGCGCGGCGGGCGGATTCGGGCTGCTGACAATCAGCGGCGATGCGTCGGTGCTGGTGAATGGCAATGTCGTCGTGGGCGGGGGCACGGGAAGCGCGGACGTTGTGGTCGGACAGGCTGCGACCGATACCGCGCTGCTGGCGATGTCCGGCACATTGGCCATTGGGGAAACCGGGCAGGTCAGCCTCGGCGGTGCGCGGGACACGATTCGATCTGATGAAATAACGATCGGCGGCGGCGATCTGCTGTCGGGTGCCGGAACGATCTCGGGTGTTGGTGGCGGCAACAACACCGTGTTTCTTACCAACATCGTCAATGACGGGACTTTGGAGGCTATCGGCGGCAGCCTGCTGGTCTACGGGTCGGTGGTCGGCACTGGGCAGATCTTGGTCGAGGCGGGTGCCACTATCACCATGCAGGCCACCGTCGACGCTGGGCAGACGATCGCTTTCAGCCCGACGGCCCACGCGGTGCTGAACGATTTGAGTGCCTTTGCCGGCACCATCACCGGCTTTGCCAAGGGCAACATACTTGATCTCGCCAGCACCGCGGCAACCGCCGCTACCTGGTTGTCCGGTACCTGGCGATCGTTACTGCGGCGGAACGATCGATTTGAGTGTCGCCGGCAGCTACGCGCCGAACGACTTCATCGTGCAGTCCGATGGACTTGGCGGGTCCGAGGTGGAACTCGCGTGTTTCGCTGCCGGCACGCGCATACTGACGCCGAACGGTACGGTCGTCGTGGAAGCGCTATCGCCCGGTGATCGTGTGATCACGATGGCGGGTGAGTGTCTGCCGATCCGGTGGATTGGCAGGCGCAAGGTCGATTGCCGGCGCCACCCGTATCCGCGCGCGGTCTGGCCGGTGCGCATCAAGGCGCATGCGTTCGGACCAGGTTGTCCGGAGCGCGATCTGTTTCTGTCGCCTGATCATGCGATCTATCACGACGGCGTACTCATCCCGGTCAAATATCTGCTCAATGGCGCCACGTTGAGGCAGATGCGCACGGCGCGGGTGGATTACTTTCATCTGGAACTGTCGAGGCACGACGTGGTGCTGGCGGAAGGGTTGCCGAGCGAAACGTTTCTGGATTTCGGGAATCGCGCGGCGTTCGGCAATGCTCCTGGCGCGGTGCAACTGCATCCGGATTTCAGCGGCGCCGATACTTCGCTGTCGTGGGATGCGCGGGGCTATGCACCGCTGTGCGTCGTCGGGGCGCAGGTGGAGCGGTTGCGGGACCAACTTGCGGCACGGGCGCGACGTTGGCGCAGCGATGGTCGCGGACGACAGGGCATGGCGCGGAAATAGACAGCGACACCGGCGGTGGTTTCATGACGCGCATGCTTCCATCTCGACGGCAGGTGCTGCGAGCCAGTCTGATCGGCGGGGTTGCGGTGTATCTCGCGCCGCTCGCCAGCAAGGCGTTTGCGGCACTGTTCGACGCTGGACTGCTGACGACGCCGGACTGGAGCGCGCGGGACAATTCGCTGAAGTACCGTATCGACGCCATGTCGAAGGTGACGGGCGGGAAGGTATTTGCGCGGGACATCAGAGCACGCGACATGCCGCATTGGCCGCAACAGCAGGCGCATGCATTGGTGCTGCGGGTGACACGGGCCGATCGTCGCTATGCCGGCGTTGATCTCTCGGTGCTGGATGCCGATTTGCGGGCTGACCGTGTGGTCACTTCGGCTGATCTGGTGCGCGACGGCCTATCGTTTCCGGAATTCTATGGGGACGATATCCTGCTGCCGGAAGGCAAGACGCCAGCCTATCTGGGTCAGGCTGTCGCGATCCTCATCTTTCATGACTTCAACCGCTTCTGCGCAGCCAAACAGAAGTTGCAATTCAACGAAGTTGTGGTCCGATATGGCGAGACGACTGGAGCACTGCGGCGCGACCCTTGGGGGGCGTTCAGGTTCGTGCGCATCGGTGGCGCGACGCCGCAGAGCGATGACCTCTTCTCAGCGATGAAACAAGGCATGGTTTACCCGAGGTATGCCGATCACGAGCCGGTCTGGCCGGTGCCTGCACTCGATGGTGATGCCGGCGCGCAGGGTATGTTCCATGTTGATGCCATCGATCGCGAGCTTGCGCAGCCGCCGAGCGGATGGATGGTGCTGACACGCGACTATGACAGCCAATCCGGCGACACCGCGGCATTGGAACCGGACAACGCCAACGGATGGTACGACGCGAGCAAGCAGGAACTGCACCTGGTGGTGCCGACGCAATCGCCGCAGGAAGTGGCTGAAGGTGCTGCTGCAATGTTGGCAGGCAGCAAGCTGGGCCTGAAGCGGCTGTTCCTGCATCCGTGCTTCACCGTTGGATACGGTTCCAAGGACCATTGCACCATGCCTTACTACGGCTTGGTGGCTGCGGTGTACGGTGACGGCAAACCGGTAAGGCTTGCCAATGATCGTTTCGAACAGTTCCAGGCTGGATTGAAGCGTCACCAGTTCCAGATGCATTACACGATGGCGGTCGAGCGTGCGACGGGACACCTGCAATCGCTCCGGGCAAAGATCACCGCCAATGGTGGAGGCAGGGCGAACTGCTCCGTTGTGTTGACGCTCGCCGGCGCTGCCGCGGCTCAGTCGATCTACTATTTCCCAAAGGCCGACATTGCGGCCACGGCGATCGCGTCCCGAGCCGTCGACGCGGGTTCGGCACGCGGGTACGGCGCACTTGAAACCATGATGGCGACCGAGCTGATGGTGGACGAGATCGCGACTGAGCTTGGCATCGATCCGATCGGCTTCCGGCTGCGCAATGTATTGCTGGCCGGAATGAAGAATGCCCAGGGCGCGATCGCGGACGGCACCCAACGCGCCGAGGCGATCCTCCGCAATGCACTTGTGCACCCATTGTGGACCGGTCGGGTCGAGCGCAAGCAGGCATACGAAGCGGCGAACCCCGGAAAGTACTATGGGGTTGGCTTCGGTTGCATCCAGCGGCGATTTGGCAATGGCGCCGAGGCGAGCTTCGCCGGGATCGAACTGTCACCCGACGGCAGAATAACGCTGTCGCATACTGGTACGGAGATCGGGACAGGCGCATCGTCCGGCTTGGCGATAGCCTGCGCAAAGTGGCTTGGCAGGCCCGCCGATGTGGTCAACCTCGCGGTCACCGACTGGCCCGATCTGCCTGTGGAAACCAGCGGTGATCCGCACGCCATGGCCCAAGCGGAGCAGGATGCGCTGGCCGCGAAATCCGCGCTGGAGTCCGACCTTTGCGTCGGCCTCGAGTGCCAGCAATTCGTCGGTATTATTTCACCCACACGGCACGCGAAGCGGCGCGAATTGTCTTCCTCAACGGGCTTTGGCCGGCCGCGTTGGCCATCTGGGGCGATACTGCCGCAGCAGTCGTCTCGCAGACATTGCAACCCGAAGCGGCACGCTGGATTGGCGGTGCCCTGGTGCTGGAGGGACGCGATCCAATACCACTGGGCCGATTGGCGGCGGAGGCACATGCGCGCGGTTTGGTGGTTGGAGCGGTTGTGCACGCTTTCAACCGATGGCAATGGGCCGAGGCTGATTTCATGGTCGGCGATGCGACCGTTCATGCGCCACTGGATGGCCTGGCCGTTCGCTTTGCCAACGGTCCTGGCGCGCCGAACCAGGCTGTGGCGACGCCGCCGGGTGGTTATCGGGTGCTTGATCGTCAACGCGTGGCCTATCCGCCGACGCAGAACAATAATGCCATGGTTGGCTCTTATACTTCGGTAGGACAGTTCGCCGAAATTGTGGTCGACAGCGGCAGTGGATGTGTCGACCTGCTCACTCATCACACCATTCTCGAGTGCGGCACGATGTTGGTACCCGAGCTTGTGTCGAGCCAGATCCAAGGCGGGGTAGCTTCCGGCATCGGCCTGGCGTTGCACGAATATCTGCCGCTGTACGAGGACGGTCCCGGGGACGGCACCTGGAACTTCAACCGCTACCATCTGCCGCGTGGCAGCGACGTGGCGGTGTGGACGCAGACCGCCGAGATTCTTGCCCCGTTGTCGAACAGCGAGCCACCGAAAGGCATGGCTGAGGTGGTGAGCATCCCGATTGTGGCGGCCATCCTGAACGGCATCGCGCACGCGATCGGCCATCGCTTTCGCAGTCTGCCGGTGATGCCGGACCAGATACTCGGCGTGCTGACGTGACGCTGCCGCTGCGCCCTCTGACGGTCATGATCAATGGTCGCACATATGGTCCGATCGATGTGCCCGAGGGCATGATGATGATCGACGTGCTGCACGAAATGTTCGACCTGACCGGCTCACGTTTGGGTTGCGGTCAGGGGATTTGCCATGCCTGCGTGGTTATTTGGGATCGCGACGATCGTACCAGCGAGGAAGTGCCCAGTTGCATCACCGGGGCACACTTCTTCGATGGCAAGCGCATCCGCACGATCGAGGGGATCGCGCGCAGGGACGACAAGGGTCAGATCGTAAGACTTTCACCAGTGCAACAGGCGTTCCTGGATCAATTCAGCTTCCAGTGCGGCTATTGCACACCCGGGTTCGTCAATGCTGCGACGGTGTTGATCGAGCGGCTGCAACGGGCCCCCATCGCGCGCGCGGAGGTCGAAGGAACCGTCGCCTCGACGTTGGAGAAGCACATCTGCCGTTGCACCGGATATGTGCGGTACCTATCACGCAGTCCGCGACTTGATCCTGGCGACACCCGGTCTGACGCGAGACGGCGGATGATGCTGCGCCGTTTGATATGGGCGGGTTTTGGCGTTGCCGGCGTGGCGGGGATCTGCGTGCTCGCGTTCGCTTCATTCAACTTGATGAACGGCAAGAGCGGCGGTGCTGTCCAGATCATCAATGCGCCTGCGGATGTGGTTGCGCGGGGGAAATATATTGCCGAAGCGGCGGACTGTGCCGCGTGTCATACCGCGCCGGGCGGCGCGCCATTTGCCGGCGGCCTGGCGATGCAGAGTGGCTTCGGCATCATTTACACGACCAACATCACCCCCGATCCCGAGCACGGTATTGGACGCTGGAGCGCGGACGATTTTTGGCGATCGATGCATGACGGAGTCCGTCGTGACGGCAGCCAGCTGTACCCGGCGATGCCGTACACTTCGTACCGTGGCATGACGCGGGACGACGCGGACGCTGTCTATGCCTACTTGATGCACTTGCGTCCGATGAACGTCGCAAACCGTGGGTCGGGACTTGCGTTTCCATTCAATATCCGCCTCGGCATGCGGTTCTGGAACTTGCTGTTCCTGACTGACAGCATCCCGGCGGCTTCGACCGGTAACTCCGCCGCCTGGCAGCGCGGACGCTATGTCGTGAACGTGCTCGGTCACTGCGGTGAATGTCACACACCGCGTGGTCCGGTAGGCGAAATGCGGCTTTCACGACCACTGACCGGCTTTGCACTTGGCCGTGTAGCCGCGCCGGATATCACACCGGCAGGGCTCACGTCGCGCGGCTGGACGGCGGAGACGCTGAGCACGTTCCTGGCGCACGGACTTTCACCGCAGGGCTCGGCGTTCAGCGACATGCACCCGGTGGTCATGCTCAGCACCCGGCATCTGACCGCGACCGATCTCCATGCCGCCGTGATCTTTCTACTTGGCGACAGGTCGCCGGCGGTTATGGCATTGGCCGGTCGCACCGCACCGGATGTAGAGCGGGTCGGGTATCTCGAATTATGTGCTGGGTGCCATGGTCCCGACGGCCGGGGCATACCCAATACGGTTGTCGGAATGCGCGAGAACACCACTGTGAGACTTCGGGATCCGCGCAACCTGATTGTGTCGATATTGGATGGCATTCCCGCACAGAACTTTCCGAATCTGCAAAGCATGCAGGAGATGCCGGGTTTTGCCGGGATGCTCGACGACGAACAGGCGGCTCGACTGGTGAATTATCTGCGTGTCACGTGGGGTGGTCAGGGGAATGACGTCACCGCCACCACGGTTCATTCATTGCGCTGAGAGTAACGCAAGATGACACGTGTGGTTGGCATGGTTCCGAGTAGACGAGCGCGACGTATTGTCGTTGGAATATCGGGCGCGACGGGATTTGCGTACGGCGTCTGTGTTCTGCGGCTGCTGCGCGGGCTCGGGCTGGAAACCCATCTCGTCGTGTCACGCGCTGGGGATCTGACCCGCGACTACGAAAGCAGCATGTCCTGGGAGGAGCTGTGGGATGGCTGGGTCAAGCCCGGGCTGACGGGATTGGAGAGTCAATCCACCGGACGCCAGAAGGGCTTACGGGCCCGCACCGGGTCGAGCAGCGACCAGTCGCCTTGTTCAACCACGTGGCCTTGCGGAAACGGCGGCCGCGCCTCAAGGCCGAGCGACACCATCACACGGTCATCGCGGTAATAGCAGAGCAGCACGACCCGGGTGAGTACGGCGACAGGAATGCCGCCAGTGGCCCGCAGCTTCGTCGCTACCTCAGCGCGGCGTGTTGCATCCAATGCGGCGAACGAGCCACCGGCCAACGTGCGCAGTGCGGCCAGCGCAGCACGTACGTTTTCGGCATCGCGTCCGATGCTGTCGACGATGTCGGCGAAGATCGTGTCGTCGTCGGCGCCCGGCACGGCGTATTTTGCGCTGGCGGGAACGATCATGCCGGCCAGGCATCGCAGGTCGCCGATTTCGGCCTCGGTTAGGATCTGGTTGCTCATGTGGGCCTCAATCGAACAGGGTTGCCAGTCGTTGCTTGATGCTGTCGGCGATGTAAAGCGCGAGCGCCTGGATAGTGGAGGTCGGGTTCACGCCGCCCGAAGTTACGAAGATGCTGCCATCCACGATGAACAGGTTTTTCACGTCATGGCTGCGTCCCCAGGCGTTCACCACCGAGCGCTCGGGGTCGTTGCCCATGCGGGCTGTGCCGAGCAGGTGCCAACCGCCGTACACCACAGGGCGCACCACGTGGATGTGTCGCGCGCCGGCGGCGGTGAGGATCTGTTTGCCGCGATCGATCGCAAAGTCGAGCATGCGATTGGTGTTGTCACCGATCTTGTAGTCGACCCGCGGGGCGGGGATGCCGTGAGGATCCTTCAGCACCGGATCGAGCGTCACCCGATTGTGCTCCTCGGGCAGATCTTCGGTACAAACGCCGACCGACATGCGGTGGCCGACCAGGCTGCGGAAGGCATCGTGGTGGGCCTCGCCCCAGGACACCAGGCCGGCGGCGTCGGCGTTGACCGCCTCGGTACCGACACCGATGGTGCGGTTGAACTGGAAATTGAAGCCGCGGACGAAGCCACGTGCGCGGTCGGTTTCGTAGAACTCCTGGCTCCACAGGCAGAGCGGCGGGCCGCGATGCCCATCCATCGGTTCGTCAACATAGCCGTTGATCAGTGCCCAGGGATGGAACATCAGGTTCTTGCCGAGAAGCCCGCTGGAATTGGCAAGCCCGTTGGGGAAACGGCCGGAGGCGGAATTGAACAGCAGCCGCGGGGTGCCGACGCCATTGCAGGCCATGACAACGACCTCGGCCGGCTGGAATTGCTCGACGCCGTCGATGTCGTAATACACCACGCCGGTCGCCATGCCGTCTTCGCCGGTGGTGATCTCTCGCACGCGGCAGTTGGTGCGTAGTTCGACACCGGCGCGGATGGCGTGCGGCCAGTAGGTGATGTCGGTACTGGCCTTTGCGCCCTGGGCGCAGGCTGGCGTGCAATGGCCGAGATTGATGCAGGGAGCGCGGCCGTCGTATTCGGTGGTGGCGATCGCAGTGTCCGACGGCCACCAATGCCAGCCCAGTTTGTTCATCGTCTGCGCCATCTTCGCGCCGGACTTGCCCAACGGTAACGGAGGCATCGGCGGCTGGTGTGCCGGATACGCGGGGTCGCCCGCAAGTCCCGAGACCCCAGTCATGCGGTCGTTCTCGGCAAAGAACGGTTCCAGCGTGGCGTAATCGATCGGCCAGTCATCGGCCACGCCGTCCAGCGTGCGGACGCGGAAGTCGGACGGATGCAGGCGCGGATAATGTGCCGTGTACATCACGGTCGAACCGCCGACGGCGTTGAAGTTCACCACCTTGATCGGCGAGTTGTCGTCGTTGATCGGGTAGTCGCTCGGCCGCTGCCGGACGTTTGGGCTGATCGCGTAGTCACTGAAAACGCGCGCTTCATAGTCCCGCCCGTTGGTCGGATAGTCGGACTGCTTCATCCAGTCGCCCTGTTCGAGGCAGAGGATTTTCATTCGTGTCTCGGCGAGGCTCCAGGACACTGCCGCGCCCGATGCGCCGGAGCCGATGATGAGGACGTCGACCTTGTCGTTCATGGACCGTTCCCTAAATTGAGAAGCACCCTTCTTCTTGGTCGTCGGCGGCAGATGGCCGGGTCAAGCCCGGCCATGACGAATGGGTCAAGCCCGGCCATGACGTATGGCCGCGAGGGCCATGGCGTATGGTCGCGCGGGCCATGACGAAGGGACGAGTCGCTTGGCCTGGCTGCGCTGCCATGACGCATTTGACGAGTCGCCTGGCCTAGCTTCGGGCCACCAGGAATTGCTTGTTGACGCAGTTCTCCAGGCGGCCATCGCGTAGATAGCGCGCGGCGGTGCGGGAGGCGAAGCCACGATTGTCGCGCATGCTCTCGGGGGTGAAGAAGGCCGAGTGCGGCGTCAGTATCAGGCGATGGCGGATCCAGGCTTCGTTGTTCTGCCACGCGGCAATCAGTCGTGCCTGCGGATTGGCCGGCTCCTGCGGCAGCACGTCGAGTCCTGCCGCAAGGACAGTGCCATCCTTCATGGCGTCGTACAGCGCATCGATATCGACGATGGGTCCGCGTGCAGTGTTGATGAGGATCATGCCACGCTTGGCGGCGGCGAGGGCCTCGGCGCCGATCAGGTTGCGTGTTTCCGCCGTCAGCGGCGCGTGGATGCTGACGAAATCGCACTGACCCATGAGCTCGGCCAGCGAGTCGGCGCGCCGCACACCGATGGCGAACTGATAGCCGTTCGGCTGATATGGATCGTAGAACACGACATCCATGTCGAACGCTTTCGCCCGGCGGGCCGCGGCGGTACCGATGCGACCCATGCCGACCACGCCGAACGTGCAGACCGACAGCCGACGCCCGAATGGATTGTGCGCCGGCCGCCAGTTGCCACGCAGGTCGGCGCGCAACTCGCTATCGTGATACGCGATGCTCTTGGACAGCGTCATCATCAAGGCGATCGCGTGGTCGGCCACCTCGCGCGTGCCGTAGTCGGGCGTATTGCAGACGGGGATGCCCAGCTTGCCGAAGCGCTCGATGTCCACGTCGTCGTAGCCAACGCCATACTTCACGAAGATCCGGCACTTGCGCAGCTTGTCGATGTATTGCGGCAGGCACTGGCCGACGATGGCGTCGGCATTGGCCCATTGATCGTCCGTCACATCCGCCGCGCTGGCACAGAACTCGGTCTCGAAGTCTGCGCCAACGGCATCGCGGGCCACTGGCACGTAGTCGGGCGATATGTTCGGCCACAGAATGCGCATTGCCATCGCGTTCCCTTGTCGCTTGGTGTTGGGCCCCATAGTGCCACCATGTCGCGCGGCCGCCTATGCGGCTCGGACCACGACCGACGCAACCAGCAACGATCGCATCCGAATGACGGTCGTCGAAGCTCGGGCGCTTGGCGAGGCAGCGATGCGTGGCGCCGGGTATGATGACGACGAGGGCCCGCATCCTGACCAACCATGTGTTGGACGCAGTCCTGTGCGGCCTGTCACCGTGGCGCGGCAGACGGGGCGACGGCCAGGCTCGATTGCGGCAACACCACAGGGATGTCGCGGCCTGCCGCGCCGCCGGGGCGACTATCGCGCGCGCGGAATTGAACGGGCTTGGCATCGTTTGCCATGCCAACACCGGGATGACGGGACGCAGCGCCTGGTACTGCGAAATTATCGTCCGCCCGGTCTGGTCGTCATCCGGCTGAAGGCAACGCTCGGAATGATAATCCGCTGCGGGGGCGCGGTAACTGTTGGTGATTGCGCCTCATCGCGAGCACTTCGCCACTGTGGCGCCGGATGCGTGCGTCAGGTGCCGGCAGCCAAGAATGGCGGATATCTTAAGAGTGAATGTCCGCGCCGGTTTCCTTGGTTATGCAAATAAGGCACGTGCCTCGGCCGAGGGCAAAGTTTCCGTGCCATCCCTCACAGAAGCCACGGTGGCACATAGTGCAATAGCGCTTGGTTTGGGTGCGACGCCGGAACACACCTTCACAAAGCCAGCAGTTCGCCCACTCGTCCTGCTCAATCAGGTCCTGACCAACATCGGTTGAATCAGGATCCATAGCGGGTACCATCTCATCGCTCATGCATTCTGTATCCCTGTGATGCTGACCGTTATTCCCGGCCGCGATATGAGGGCCTCGGGTCGACGATACAATACAGGCAGGAGATGGCCATGCTGACTCGCGTCTTGCGGAGTGCACGTGGCGTTGCTGCCACGCGTGGAAATCTCCTGGCAACCCTATGCGCCGGACACGAGACGATCAGTTCGTCCATGCACCTGCCCGCGTCCATTCAGCCAGCGCCGCTGGTGCGAACGTCGTATCATCATGGTGTATCTGACGTTCAGGCCCTGCGGTGCCGCGAAGATCGGCGGCGGCGAAATGGACGCACGGTGTACTCACCAAGACGGGCAGCCGACGAATCGGGCCAGGTGCCCGCGCGATGCAGGCATTTCGACGGTGCAGGCCGGGGCCACTCGTTCAGGCGGCCAGGACGTCATCGTGGTGGAGTGGTCACGGAAACCGACATGGGCCTGGCGCTGGAGCGTCAGACGCCCTGGCTCGGCGGCATCGGCCCAACCGGGGGGCGCATCGTAGCGACTGGACTATCCGGTCTCTGGTGGCTACAAGGGCGCCGCATCGGAGGCGCGGTTCTTTTTGGCGACTTGAGACGTTATGCGACTAAAGGGTCCCGGACGGCCGCCAATCTGCTGAAATGCCGACGTAGCTCAGCGGTAGAGCAACTGATTCGTAATCAGTAGGTCCACGGTTCAAATCCGTGCGTCGGCACCAGCAATTTCAATGACTTAAGGCTTTGCCCCTGCCACGTTGCCACCGTTCTGACGTCGAGGTTTAGAACGGTGATTTGCCGACGCATGCATTTCGCGCGGCGCGGCACTGGTCTCGTCGATTGCAGCGTCGCCAGGTTGGGGTCGAGGCTTCGAATCCCTTCGCCCGTTCTAACTGGCCGCTCGCAGCGAACGCGCCAGGTCGGATGGCATGTCAGGGTTCCGAGTGCGAACTGCATAACTGTTGATCCGCATCAAACGAGCCAGCCTATCGCGCCATTTGCCTTCAGCGGGAGGCAATCAGCGAATGATTCCGATACCGATACCGGCCTTTTGATGTGTCCACAGGACTCGCAGAGCGCTTGACGGACATCAAAACGGGGTCGAATGACAGATAGGGTTGGAACTATCTTCGGCGGAACCGGATAGCTAACGTCATCTCGATCAACGATCCAGCGGAGCGGGCTCATGACAAACACTTTCCGCGTCGGCGATGTTACGATTCATCGGATCATCGAAATGGAATACGGCTTCACCCCGGCGCTGGAGTTCTTGTGCGACCTGAGGCCCGAGGTGCTGGACGAGAACCGCTCCTGGTTGGCGCCGAAAGCGCTGGATGTCGACGATAACCTGGTGCTGTGCTTCCAGTCCTACATTGTGCAGACCGGTCGGCACACCATCCTGGTCGATAGTTGCATCGGCAACGATAAGGACCGAAGCGCCTGCCTGCCGTGGCATCAGAAGAAGGACGATGCGTTCATGCGTGGCCTCGCCGCAGCGGGCCTGACAGTGAACGACATCGACTTCGTCATGTGCACGCATCTCCACGTAGACCACGTTGGTTGGAACACGAAGCTGGAGAATGGCCGCTGGGTCCCGACCTTCCCCAAGGCGCGCTACCTGTTCTCCAAGAAGGAGCTCGAGTACTGGCTGGCCGAGAACGACAAGAGCACGCTGCCCCCTATCGTCGACAGCGTCATTCCGATCGTCGAGGCCAAGCGCTGCGACCTAATCACCAGCGATCATTCGGTGGATGACACGGTGGTGCTGCTGCCGACGCCTGGCCATACGATCGATCACTATGCGGTGGCGCTCGGCCGTGATGGCAAGGACGCGGTGATCACCGGCGACCTGATCCACTCGCCACTCCAGGCGCTTTATACGGAACTTTCGATGCGCGGCGACTACGACCCGCAGCAGTCCGCGGCGACGCGGCGGAAGTTTCTGGAGACCTATTGCGACACCAGTACGCTGTGCTGCTTCGCGCACTTCCCATCGCCGTCGAGAGGCTACGTGAAGCGCTGGGGCGGCGGGTTCCGCTGCGAATACGTGACGGAATGACGTAGCCACGGCGCGGCTGTCAGCGTGCCGGGCACGAGGGAACAGCTTTTCCTGCCGTATCATCCCGCGCTACCCCCCCGGCGAGACCGCGACCGCTCGGTAGTGCGCCTCGTCGACCGGCTCCATCCAATTGTTGTTATCTGGCCCCTCGATCTCCAGGAACGAGATATGCGCGAACAGGTGGCCGGCAATTGCGCCGTGCCAGTGCACCAGGCCCGGCGGCACCTCGACGACGTCACCGGCTCGCATGAGGCGAGGCGGCTTGCCGCGTACCTCAATCATCCCGGTGCCGTGCGTCGCGATGAGCACCTGGCGGGTCTTGTGGGTGTGCCAGTTGGTGCGCGCACCCGGGGAGAAGGTGACCAGTGTGGCGTTGGTCCGCGATGCTCCCAGCGGCGTTGCCAGCGCATCCTGCAGCACCGTGCCGGTGAACCATTCGGCGGGCGCCGCCTTCGTGGCGCGGCTCGCGGCGGGTCTGATCGTCACATCATCCATGGGGCGTCTCCAAACTGGGGCTGTATCCGGATGAGCATAGCAGACCGTTGGCGCGGCTGGAACGTGATGGTCCGACGGGTGTGCATGGTGCCGCAAAGCAAGGTTCCTCACGGAGCTCACCGAGAAATAAAGTCACGGAGGGCCGCGGAGATAGCGAACGGCGCTACACGCGAAGCGCATAAACGTCTTCTCGGTGATCTCCGTGAGAAACCTTGCCTTGCCACCAGCGGCAACGGTGTTTGGTCATGCACCGAGCGCCATTCGCATCGTCTGCGGGCACGCCCACAACCTTTCGGGATTGAAAGTGGCGTTCGAAGTGGCATTTGGCAGATGCGGAATTTTCCAGTTTGCTTCCAGTACACAAGGCGACCTCGCATGAAGAAGATCGGATTCCTCTCGTTCGGGCATTGGACGTCGGCGCCGGGATCCCTTGCCCGTTCGGCGTCGGACGTGCTGTTGCAGTCCATCGACCTCGCCGTCGCGGCCGAGCAACTGGGCGCGGATGGAGCGTTCTTCCGGGTGCATCACTTCGCCCGTCAACTTGCATCGCCGTTCCCGCTGCTGTCAGCGGCCGGTGCGAAGACCAGTCGTATTGAAATCGGCACTGCGGTGATCGACATGCGCTATGAGAACCCGCTCTATATGGCCGAGGACGCGGGCGCGGCGGACCTCATCGCGGGTGGCCGCCTGCAACTGGGTATCAGCCGCGGCTCACCCGAGCAGGTGATCGCTGGTTGGCGCTATTTCGGCTATCGCCCCGTGGAGGGCGAGACCGATGCCGACATGGGGCGCCGGCACGCGGAGGTGTTTTACGACCTGCTACAAGGCAAGGGCTTCGCGGAGCCGAACCCGCGACCGATGTTCCGGAACCCGCCGGGCCTGCTGCGCCTGGAACCCTTCTCAGAGGGGCTCCGCGAGCGGATCTGGTGGGGATCTGGGTCCGACGCGACCGCGGTCTGGGCGGGGAAACTCGGCATGAACCTGCAGTGCTCAACACTCAAGAACGACGAGACCGGCGAGCCTTTCCACGTTCAGCAAGCGGCTCAGATCCGGGCCTTCCGGGATGCCTGGAAGGAGGCCGGTCACACGCGAGAGCCGAGGGTGTCGGTCAGCCGCAACGTCTTCGCGCTGGTCGACGACAGGGACCGCGCTTATTTCGGACACGGCGGCGACGATGAGGACCAATTTGGCTTCATCGACGAAAGCAAGCGGTCGATCTTCGGCCGGAGTTATGCCGCGGAGCCGGACGTGCTGATCGAGCAGCTCCGGCAGGACGAGGCGATCGCCGCGGCCGACACCCTACTGCTGACTGTCCCCAACCAGCTCGGTGTTGATTACAACGCGCATGTCATGGAGGCGATCCTGACGCATGTTGCGCCGGCGCTCGGCTGGCGCTGAAGTTGCTGGATGGGGCAGCGATGATCTGGATCCGGGCACAGTGTTCGGCCGCTATGAGAACCGGGCGGCCGGTCGTGGCGGAGGTGGATGTCGATAAACAGATCCATCTCCGACGCGTCTGGTTAGCTGTCGATGCCGGTCTCGTCATCAATCGGGACGGAGCGATCTCGCACGCGATGGCAGATCGGTTTTCATGACAACCACCAGCCTAATCGCACTTTCGAACTATTCCAGCCGGCGCGCTTGATGCGAAACGGCGCGATCACCGCTGAGGTCATCACCGGCGAACGGCACACGGGGTGCGGCAACGAGTGCGCCGCGGATTGCGTAGCGAGCGCTTGCGATCTTCGGCCATTCTCTGAACTGCGTTTTCGCCTTCACTGACCGCCTCTTGCATTCCGCTGGAGCTGATGAGCGCAGCCATGCGGATATTGCGCGTGGAAAGCCCATATCCCGGAATAGCGCATTCGGTGCGTTCGCCTCACTTGAGCGACCGACCTGCGTGCGGGGCGGACCAGACTCGGACAGGCGTGGCGGGCATGTCGAAGTGGTCCACGCCGGCGCTGCGCAGCGCGTTGGCGATAGCATTCATCAGCGCTCGCGCCGCACCGATTGTTCCGGATTCGCCGACCCCTTTCATACCCAGTACATTTGTCGGGCTGGGCACTGGACGATCGACAATAATGATCGGACACACCAGATCAGCGTGCGGCATCACGTAGTCCATGAAGCTGCCCGTCAGCAATTGCCCGCTGTCTGGTTCATAAACGCAGTGTTCGCCGAACACCTGGCCGGCACCCTGCACGATGCCGCCTTGAACCTGGCCTGCCGCCAGCACCGGACTCAGCACCGTGCCGATGTCGTCCACTGCAATGTAGCCCAGTACCTGCACTGCGCCGGTTTCCGGATCGATCTCCACCTCCGCCACGTGTGCACCGCTTGGAAATGCGCGAAAGACCGGTAGCTCAGAGACGGTGTCCAGCGGGTGCGGTGAGCGATCGCGCAGGCGCTCGACGAGTGTCGTCATGGCAATCGATCGATCGGTGCCCTTTACGGTATAGCGGCCGTCGCGGAACTCCACGTCGGCCGTGTCCACCTCCATCATATCGGCGGCGATCGGTAGCGCCTTGCGTACCACTTCGTCTGTGGCGAGTTTGAACACATTGCTCTGGACCATACCGGTGCGCGATCCGAATGCGCCACTGCCGATCACTTTCGGGCCATCGGGATCGCCGGCGCGCAGCTCGACCTGGTCACGATCGAGACCGAGCCATAGTGCCACCAATTCGGAGAAGACAGTCTCGTGGCCTTGCCCGCTGGACTGCGCCGCCATGTAGAGCTTCACGCTCCCATCGGACGTGAACATGACCGCCACCTCGTCCTTGGGCGCGGCACCGGCGCCGGACGGCTCCTGAAACAACGAGCAGCCGATGCCGCGCAGTCGTCCGGTGCGCTCGGAGCAGCCTGCTTTCCCTGGTCGATGACGACATCGCTGGCTGCGATGATGGCACCGCCGCTTCGCATCATGGAACGTGAACCGCCTGTGCCACCACCGGCAATCAGTTCATCGGAATCGCCTTGCAGCAGCTTGATCCGTTCGAATGGAATGCCGAGACGATCGGACAGAACCTGTGCAGTCATACATCATGCCGGATGGCGCTCGGTATGGCATCTGCTCCGGCTGGATGTGGTGAGCCGCCGCAGTTCCACACGGTCGCCTGGGAGCCGCCGCGCATATGGGGCGGCGGGACATCGCGCAGTATCTACTGGAGCGCGGGGCGCGAATGGACATCTTCGCCGCGGCGATGCTCGGACATCTGGAGATTGTGCGCGCGACGATCGCGACGATGCCACAGGCTCGCACGTGGTTTGGGCCACACAGGATCCCGCTGTTGAGACATGCCGAGGCTGGTGGCGCCGAAGCAGCTCAGTGTTTGATTTCCTGAAGGCCCTTGGAAGCTAGGCCTCGCCGCGACGCCGCATGACGAAGCCGGCGAACGCTCCGAGGCCGAAGTTGATCGCGATCCCCGCCAGCGACAGCAGTACCAATGCGGCGAACATGCGCGGGATTTGCAGGCGGTAACCGGCTTCCAGAATTCGGTATGCAAGACCGGATGCGAAGCCGCCCGAGCCTGCAACGAACTCCGCGACCACGGCGCCGACAAGTGCCAAGCCGCCGGATATGCGCAGACCCGCGAGGAAGTATGGCAGCGCCGCCGGCAGACGCAGCAGCCACAACGTGGTGAGCCGGTGAGCACCGTAGAGTCGGAAGAGATCGGCCAGCTCGGCTGGTGCGGATGCCAGTCCGGCCACGGTATTCGCGAACACTGGGAAGAACGCCACGATCGTCGCGCAGACCACCAGCGAGGCGAATGGATCGCCGACCCACACGATGATGAGTGGTGCGATCGCGACGATGGGCGTGACCTGCAATATCACTGCCCAGGGCTGGATCGCGGCGGCCAACAAGCGGCTCGATGCGATGCCAATGGCCAACAGCACGCCCAGCAGGGCCGCGACGAGCAACGCAACGAATGTCACCAGCAACGTCGACGCGAGCGACACCAACAGTCCCACAGGATCGGCGAGGAATGCCGCGATGATCGCCAGCGGCCCAGGTATTAGGTAGGACGGCACTTCGGTGATACGGACCGCGACTTCCCAGATGATCAGGAAAGCCAGGCCGAACAGCGCGGGGGCATATCTCATTCGGCGAGTGCGTGCTGCATGTCGCGTGTCACCTGCGCAACGAGTGCGGCATAGGCAGGATCAAAGCGTGCCGCCGCCCCCGGGCGCAGCGGCGAGGCGATCTCGTGGTCGATGCGACCGGGACGCGGGGTCATCAGCACGATGCGGCGCGCGAGGAATGCTGCCTCGTAGATCGAATGTGTGACGAAGACGACGGTGCAGCCGAGTTCACTCCACAACGTCAGCAGGTCTTCCTGCAGCTTGTGGCGGGTGAATTCGTCGAGCGCGGCGAATGGTTCATCCATCAGCAGAAGTCGTGGGCGCGTTACGAGGGCACGCGCGATCGACACGCGCATGCGCATGCCGCCGGAAAGCTGGCGCGGACGCGATGCCTCGAAACCGTCCAGGTGAACGCGACGCAGCGCCTCGCGTACAACGGGCGTGGCCTCGTTGCGAGACATGCCGGCGATGCGGAGCGGCAGATAGACGTTATCGAACGCGGTGGCCCAGGGAAGCAGTGTAGCGTCCTGGAATACGAAACCGATTTCTCCCGCCTTTGGCTGGTGGCCAGCATCCCAGATCAGCCGGCCTGCGTCAGGCTGGTCGAGGCCGGCGATCAGGCGCAGCAGCGTGGACTTGCCGCAGCCGGATGGGCCGAGCAGCACGATAAAGTCACCGGCAGCAATGTGCAGCGATATGTCGCGCAGGGCTTCCAAAGCGCCGAAGTGGCGCGCTACCCGGTCAAGATGGAGCATGTCGCGTGGCAGACCTCGACTACTTCTTCATGTCCATGCCAACGCGCCGGTCGACGAAGCGCAGCGTGTAGGCTTTCGTTACATCGATGCCCTTGGGGTAGACGCCGACGTCGGACATGGAGCGATAGAACTCCTCCCAACGGGCACGGTCATCGCACCGATGCCGAATTTCAGCGCGTCGCCCGAATCCACGATGCCTTGCGTCTTCATCACGTCTCGGCCGTATTTGAGAAGCGCATCGGTCATCTCGGGGTTGTCCTGTTTGATCAGTTTGTTGGCGGGCGTCGGGTCGTCATAGAGAAACGAGTACCAGCCCTCGATGGACGCATTTATGAAGCGCTGCACGAGGTCGGGCTTTTCAGCTACCAACTTGTTGCTGGTGGTGACGATGTTGGCGTAGCCGGGGTAGCCCGCATCGGCGAGCAGCAGCACCTCGGGCTTGAAGTGCGCGGCCTGCTCGATGGCGAACGGCTCGGATCCGAGATAGCCCTGCTGGACCAGCTTCTTGTCGGCCAGGAAGGGCTGCAGGTTGAAGGTGTAGGTGCGGACCTGCGAGTCTGCGTAGCCGTACTTGGCGGCGAGGAAACGCCACCAGCCGGCACGCGTGTCGGCGCCGATGAGGATGGGCTTGCCCTTCAGGGCGGCGAAGCTGTCGTTCCCCTCGTTGGGATGGGCGATCAGGATTGATGGATCCTTCTGGAAGATCGCCGCGATAGCAACGAAGGGCAGGTTCTGCTGCACGAACTCGATGGCGCGACCGCCGCCGAGGTCGAAGTCGAGGCGGCCGGCCATCATGAGCTGCATCTGATTCACCTGCGGCCCGCCCTGACGGATCGTCACCTTCAGGCCGTGGCGCGCGTAGATGCCGGTGGCGAGCGCTTGGTAATAGCCGCCGTATTCGGCCTCGGCGAGCCAGTCGAGGCCGAAGGTGATGGTGTCCTCGGCGCGCGCGGCGGTGGCGCTGAGCAGCAGGATCAGGAGGGCAGCGAGCCGTCGCATGGTGGCCTCGATTCGCGCTGTGAGGTGCGCATCCTGCACAATGGCGGCGTGATGCGGGAGGTGGCATGGCTGAGCCTCGGTTGAAGGCCGGATTGTGGGTCAAGGCGGCGCTGCGCATGGCCGACCGCGACGGACGATCGGGCGTGGTGTTGCGCAAGGGGGATGCGGACTCCGGCGGCGTGCTGGTGGTGCTGCGCGGGCGCGAGGGGCTGGTGGTGCTGTCGCAGGTGCGAACCTTGGATGGGGCGCTGGCGTGGATGCGGGGGACCGGTGCGGCGGCGGTGGATCAGGCGGCGGTCGATGCATATGTCGAGCGGCAGATGCGGTTCGATCCGGATGTGTGGGTTCTTGAGTTCGATGCGCCGGACTTCGTGCCGCCGTTCGAGGCGAAGCTGGTGTGACGGCCGGTGATGGTTGTGATGTGCCGGCGATCGGGCGCTCGATGCGCTTTTTGTTGGTGCTATCAGGACAGACGTCGGCATCACGGTTGCGGCAGGTGCTCCGCTGTCATGACGGAGAGGGATGATGAGGTGGTGCAGTGATCAGCGTCGATCAGAATTCCAATGGGCAAACTGTCGATCT
Organism: uncultured Alphaproteobacteria bacterium; assembly: GCA_963726125.1. Taxonomy (GTDB): domain Bacteria; phylum Pseudomonadota; class Alphaproteobacteria; order Acetobacterales; family Acetobacteraceae; genus JAMXLO01. Next base: position 25,104 of record CAVSBG010000008.1, read on the forward strand.
GCCGGTGGGCCAGGTGATAGAGCTTCGGTTGGCGGAGAATCCGACCACCGGTTATCGTTGGACATTCGTTACGGACGGCAAACCTGTCTGCGTGGTCGTGGCCGATCGATACGAGCGTCCCAGCGGGCCGCCGGGGCAAGGTGGCGAGCATTCTTGGCAGATCCAGGGCGCGACCGCCGGGGATTGCAACATTGCTCTACGGTATGGTCGCAGCTTCGAGCCCAATGCGCCGACGAAAGATTTCGGAGTGCACGTGCGCGTGACGCCGTGACAGGGCGGCCTCGCGGACGGTGTGCCCGCGAGGCCGTGTAGTGTCAGGCCTGGACCAGGCGGATGGTCCAGAAGTCGCTCGAGAGATTGCGTTCCGTCAGGTAGGCGTAGGGGATGGTGAAGTAGCCTTTCATGCCCCAACCGTCGCCCCAGGAGTTGCGCACTATAAAGCGATGCTGGCTGTCGTCGTAGCCGACGGCCATCACCGCGTGGCCGCCGACGACGCTCTCACCGGATGCGGGCATCGGCACGATTCCGGTGTTCGCCACTTGCTGGCTCTCGAAGCTGTCATAGACGGTGAAGCCGAATACGAACGGGTAGCCGGAGGCCAGGCATCCCTTCATCTGGGGGAGGCTCTGCGTGACGCGGCTATAGTTCACCGCGCGATCCTTCAGCGCATCGGCGAAGGCTTTCGCCGGTGGCTTTTCGGCGAAGTTCGCGATGTGGTAAGGCCAATCCGCTTCATTCGGCACGCCCTGCTTGTTGACGACCTTGATGCCGTCGCGGATTTGCGCGCCGCTGTCGGTAGCCACGGTGTTTTCGATGACGCGCTCGTTGTAGTAGATGAAGAGGCGCGAGGGTACGAAGTCCGGCGTGAGCTTCTGCTTTTCTCGCTCGAACTGTACTGCGCCGGCAATGGCGTTGCCGGTGCAACTACCCAATTGGCCCTGATCGTAGACGGGTGGACAGTGTGGGCGAAGGTCAACCATCGGCGGTAGCGCCTTGGTCATTTCCATTGGGGCGGCGTACATATGATCTCGCACATCGGGCAGGTCGGGCGCCCATCCGTAGTGCTTGATGACGTGGATGCGGGGATCCTGCGTGTTTGCCATCAGAGTTTCCTCCTGTTGTCAGCCGGTTTTGGGATGATGTGTCGAGGACTTGAAGGCCAGATATTCGCCGGCTCACAATAGGAGGCTATGGCGATGATGCGGCCTCGGGGTATGAAGCAGTTCACAGTATTCGGGGAACCGATCCAGTCAGGTACGGGAGATTTGTCATGGCGGGGCTTTATTTCGAGGAATTCCATGAAGGGCAGACGTTCGAGCATGCGCTGAGCCGCACGGTCACCGAGATGGACAATGTGCTGTTCAGCACGCTGACGCTGAACCCTCAGCCGCTGCATCTGGATGAGGAGTTTGCGAAGACCACCGAATTCGGCCAGCGGATCGTCAACTCGCTGTTCACGCTGGGGCTGATGATCGGAATGAGCGTCGGCGACACGACGCTGGGGACGACGATCGCCAATCTCGGGATGAATAAGGTGGAGTTTCCGAAGCCGGTGTTCCATGGCGATACGATCCGCGCGCGGTCGATCGTGCGGTCGGTGCGGGCGTCGAAGTCTCGGCCGGAGGCTGGGGTGGTGGAGTTCGAGCACCAGGCGTTCAACCAGCGCGGCGAGATGGTGGCGACGTGTCTGCGCGCTGCGTTCATGAAGCGTCGGCCGGGGTGAGGCTGGGGCGCCGCGCCTCCGATGATCGGGGCAGCGTGATCTGGCGGGCGGCGCCGGCTATTGCTGCTCAGTCGGCATACAACTCCTCGACAGTCACCGCGATGCCGGGAGGATCGAGCCTGATCTCGCCGGATACGACGATCTGTGTCGCGAGCTGATCGTTTGGCTGTCGGGAGTGACGAACGATACGCTGCTCGTCAGGCCAGACGATCAGGTAATGCTGGAGCGACGGCAACTTGAAGTAGGCACGCAGCTTGGTGGCTCGATCCCGCGTGCCGCTGTCCGGGGACAGGACTTCGACGAGCACCAACGGGTCGGAGACTTTGGTGGAATCACCCGGCAGAAGCGGTCCACACGGCAGGAGAGCGTCGGGCTCGAAATCGCTGTCTTCGACCTGAACCGTCATTCCGTCGCCGAAGACCTCGCAAGACGTCAGTCCCGCCTCGCTTACGGCGCGCCGCAAGGCGTCGCGCACCGAGCCCTTGCGCCGGTTGTGCGAGGCCCGCTCCGGTGCCATCGCGACCACGATGCCATCGATGCGCTCGAACCGGCCGGACGGCTGCTGGTCTACCCAGACCTGGAACTCCTCCCGGGTCATGGGGGTCTCGGGTTCGTAGGTCTGGGCACGTGCCATGGGGCCCTCCAAATTCAGCTTTGATGTCGTGGCAGTCATACACGCTGCAACGCCCATCGCGATCACGGATGATCGGGCGATGCGCGCGGCAGAAAGATCGAGTGGTTGAGCGACCACTGGGTGTCGCGCTTCGCCCTGGTCGCGTCGCGCACCATGGCGGCCTCGGCACGAAACCGCGCCAGCCACTTCGAGCTGCGGGCGATCGGATGCGATAGCGGGCGCGAGTGGGATGGGCGGAATAAGAGCCTAAGTGACGGGTGAGCGTCAAGGAAAGTATTCGTATGGAATCGGCACGCGGGGGGAGCATGGATTATCGCATGGGCCGTTAGCGGGACTTTGGCCGAGGCGCTGGGAATGACCGAGTCATTTGGAGTGACCCGCTTGCCTCTCCACGTCATGCCGGGCCTTGGCCCGGCATGACGGCTTGACCCCGGCTATGCCGAGCCCCTGTTGGTTCAACGGATGAGCGGCAGAATGGCCCGGATACGGGGATCGCGCGCGTAGAGGCCGCCCCATGTCATCACGCCCAGGAGCAGGGAAATGATTTCCGGCGGCGAGCCCAACTCACCAATGCGGACATGGGCGCAGATGGCACCTCCCAGAAAGCCCGTCACCAGGATCGCCCCGAGGACGGCGGTGGCCGGGATGGCGTAAAGCATGGCGCAGGCGAGTATGATCGGACCCACGACATGGGTGAGGTCCATTGCGAACCCGGTTTCCTGCAACATGCTCGCGATCCGTGTCGGCGCGAAAAGCTGAATAGTGCCGTCTGCCAGCAGAGCGATAACGACAAACCCGCTCATTATCCGACCGGCCCACAGGGCGCGATGCAAGGTCATGGCTTCAGGCACGTGATGCAGGTTCATGGTTTCGGACACGTGTTGTTCTCCGATGCCGAGGCTTACTGTGTCACCCAGGCATGATAAACGCCGAGGAAATGAACGCACTGTTCTCGCTGTGGTGAACAATACCGAGGCACGAAAATGCAGAATCTCGAACCCATCCTCATATTCATAACAGTAGCGGAAATGGGGAGCTTCACCCACGCGGCCGATAGCCTGGGCATCCAAAAGGGGAGGGCCTCAATGGCGGTCCGGAAGCTGGAAGAAAATGTCGGTGTCAGGCTCCTGCACCGGACGACGCGCAGCGTGCAGTTGACGGAGGACGGACGCGCATTTCATGCGCGTGCCCGCGACCTGCTTGCTGAAGTCGATGATCTACACTCGATGTTCGCAGGCGATCACGTGGCACTTCGCGGGCGTTTGCGGGTCGATCTTCCGACCGAGGTGGCGCGCACGACGATCGTGCCGGCCTTGCCGGATTTCATGGCGACTCACCCGGAGTTGGAGCTGGAGGTGTCGAGTACGGATCGTCAGGTCGATTTGGTTCAAGAGGGGTTCGACTGTGTATTGCGGCTTGGCCCCATAAGGGACGAGACGCTGATTGCCCGCCCATTAGGCCTGTTGCGCACGGCCAACGCTGCCAGTCCCGCCTATCTGGCGCGCCATGGCGTCCCTCGATCGCCAGAAGATCTCCAGCGTCAGGGACATCGGACAGTTCATTTTTCAACGATGCTGGGCGCAAGACCCGTTGGATGGGAATATCCGGACGGCGACAGCTACACGACGCTTCAGTTGCCAGGTGCGCTACACGTCAACAGCGCGCAGACCTACGAAGCCGCGGCCCTCGCCGGCCTTGGCCTGATTCAGGCGCCACTCCTGGGGATTGGCCGATACTTAGAGAGTGGAGCGCTTGTGGAGATCATGCCCGATTTTCGTCGCCGGGCGCTCCCCGTGTCCCTCGTCGTGGCACATCGGAGCAACCTGTCGCGCCGGGTCCGCGCATTCATGAAATGGATCGAAGATGTGCTGGCGCCGCATCTGGAATAGCGAGGCGAGCATCTTCGTCCAGTCCGCGAATCAACATTCTGAAGTTATGGCTGGCGGTCGGCGGTTCGGCGGTCCAACGGAATGCGACACTGAAACCGGCGACCTTAGAAGTCATGACAGGCACCGAAAAAACCGACTCTCGCATGGTTCGCAATTTGGTGCGGGTAGCCGATGGCCGGGCTTGACCGGTCGGAACCCGGTCATCCGTAGCGGCACGTCGATACGACAGATGGCCGACAGGTGGCCGGCCGTCACGAATGGGTCGCAATTCATGAGTGGCGGTATTGGATGCGCAGCAAGGCGCTTGGTGATCGACCTGACACGCGACGACGCCAGCATCGTCTGACGCCAGCGTCGTCTACTGTGAGTTGAAGCTCTGGACCAGGCTGCCTGATATTAGCCGCCAGCCGTCGACCAACACGAAGAAGATCAGCTTGAACGGCAGTGACACGACGCTGGGCGGCAGCATCATCATGCCGAGGCTCATCAGCACGCTGGCCACCACCATATCGATGATCAGGAATGGCAGGAACAGCAGGAACCCCATCTCGAACGCCCGTCGCAGCTCGCCCACCAGGAAAGCCGGTACCAGTGCGCGCCAAGGAATGTCATCCGGCGTCGGGGGCGGCGGCAAATGTGCAATATCCAGGAAGACCTGCAGGTCGGCAGGCCGCAGATTAGCGGTCATGAAGTGGTGGAACGGCTCGATTGCGAGCCGCAGACCATCTATCTCACCGACGCGCCCCTCGGTGAGCGGCAGCAGTCCCAGCGTCCAGGACTGTTCGAGCACCGGCTGCATGACGAAGAACGTCAGGAACAGCGCCAGGCCGATGAGCACCATGTTGGGCGGCGTACCCTGGGCAGACAGCGCGCTGCGCAACAGCGAGAGCACGATGACGATACGGGTGAACGCCGTGACCATCACCAGGAGGCTAGGCGCGACCGACAGCAGAGTGACCAGGGCAGTGAGCTGGATCAGACGTCCCGTGGCACCCGCCTGTCCGGCCGCACCGAGGTCGATGTTCAGTGATTGCGCGTGGAGCAACGCAGGAAACAGCAACAGGCAGAGCGCGGCGCCTGCGATGCGGATGAGCTTCATGTGGGAGGATTCTCAGGGTCCACCCAGCCAACCACGATGTCCTGTGCGCCGCCGGTCAGCAGCAGCACGCGCCTCTGGCCACATTTCACCAGGTGGAGGCGGCGGCGCGCGTCCAGGGCCAGCACGTCTTCCACCGCGAGCAAGCGGCCGGTCGCCGGACGTTGCGCGATACCTCCGACGCGTGCCAGGCGACCGGCCAGCCAGATCAGCGCGAGCACCGCGGCCAGCGCGGCAATGGCGGTTACGATCGAAGTGAAACTGATGACCATGGCACGGCCTTTTGCCGGGCGGCTGCCGATGCAGCGATCAATGGAAGCGCGGAGCGTTTGAGGCGATCACCCGAACGAGTGCCTCCATCGAGCCGAACAGCGCAATCAGGCGCGGACGGATCCGGCGGCCGTCGCCCGAGGGCAGATCGAGCGATTTTGCGCACAACAGGCCCACCTGGTCGTCGATGCCGGTAAGGTCGATCGCCCGGCCAGCTTCCACCAGCGCGCGGGCGACGCCGACCATCTTGGTCAGTTCCTCAGATAGGGCGCGTACCGCCTCGATTGCCGCAGCAGTGTCGGAGGACGGAATGGATGACGTTGTGCCGGCCATGCGGCCATTAAAACGCGGCCGGATTACCGAAGCCTTTATCGGCGCGCAAAATGCCGCTCACCGGCAATTTGTCGAGCGGCGCTCCCCGTTAACCGGAGATTTAGTGAGATGGCGCAAGCTGCCGCGTATGAACTCAACGCACATTGATCTGTTCAATCTGGCGGAGCAGCGACTGGCCTGGGCCGATCAGCGGCAGGCAGTGTTGGCGCAGAATGTCGCAAATGCCAACACGCCTGGCTATAAGCCCCATGATCTAAGGCCGTTTGCCGAAATGCTCGGGGGTACGAATGCAGTCGAGCCGGTGCGAACCCAGCCCAATCATCTGGCGGGTTCGGCAGATGGCGGCGCGCCAGGCGAGGTCGTCGATCGAGCGCATACGCTGTCCCCCGATGGCAATGGCGTGACGCTCGATGAACAGCTCCTCAAGGTCGCGGACACGGCGACCACCCATCAATTGGTGACGACGATATACAAAACGTATCTCGGCATGTTCGGCACGGCGATTGGCCGCGGTTCGGCCAGCTAGGCACAGGGAGATACGCATGGATCTCGACAAGGCTCTGGGTATCGCCGCAAGCGGCATGACCGCGCAGACAACCCGGCTGCGGGTGATCGCGGAGAACCTGGCCAACCAGGATACCACCGGTTCAAAGGCGGGCGCTGATCCATATCGGCGCAAGACCGTGACGTTCACGGACACGATGGATCGACAGCTTGGTGTGCCGACGGTCCAGGTGAAGAAGATCGGACAGGATGACAGCGAATTCGAACAGCATTACGACCCCTCGAATCCGGCGGCGAACGCGACGGGCTACGTCAAGCTGCCGAACGTGAACAGCCTCGTCGAGGTGATGGATATGCACGAGGCAGAACGATCGTACAACGCCAATCTGGCCGTCATGCAAAGCGCGCGCGGCATGCTGACGCGCACGATTGAATTGCTGAAATGAGCACCATTCCTACCATCGTCGTGACGCCGTCGGCCGCGGCTGACGCATATAGCCGGGTGGATCGCGGCAGTGTTGCTGGCAGCCCGGCGTCAGGTGATTTCGGCGCAACGCTGCAGCGCGCAATGCAGGGAGCCGTCGACAACCTCCATGCGGGGGAGGCAAAGGCGACCGAGGCGCTGACCGGCGGCGGCAATCTAACTGATGTGGTCACCGCACTGTCACGCGCGCAACTGACGCTGCAAACCGCGACGGCGATCCGTGACCGCGTCGTGCAGGCATATCAGGACATCATCAAGATGCCGATCTGAGTGGCTGAGGCGATGGCTCCATGAATGATGGCGACATTGCCTTGGTGCTCCGCGACTGCATCCTGGTGATGCTGAAGCTGGCTGGTCCGCCGCTGATGGTTGCCTTGGTCGTCGGCCTGATGATCGCACTGGTCCAGGCGGTCACGCAGATCAATGAGGCGACACTGGCGTTCGTGCCGAAAGTGCTGGCGCTGTGCGCGGCGATGGTGATGCTCGGGCCGTTCATGTTCGAGACGCTGTCCGCATACACGCATACATTGTTCGATCGGTTGATTGCCGTCGGCGGATCATGAGTGGCGATGATGCCGCTCTGCTGGCCGCGCTGCCCGCGTGGGCGTTCGCGTTCGTGCTGGTGATGGCACGTATTGGCGCTGCGATGACGCTCCTGCCAGGGCTTGGTGAGGCTGAACCACCCATGATGGTGCGGGTCGGGATGACACTCGGAATAACCGCGCTGTTGGTGCCTGGAATCGCCCCCTCGATACCAAAAGTGCCGGACGCCAGCGCGCAGGCCGCATTCATGGTCTGCGCCGAGGTCATTACCGGGTTGTGGCTCGGATGGCTGGCACGGTTGCTGGTGCTGGCCCTGCCGATAGCAGGGCAGTTCATCGCGTATATGTTGGGCGTGGCGAACGTGCTGCAGCCGGATCCTGAGTTGGGCAGCCAGGCTACACCGATCGCACGGCTGTTCGACGTGGTTGCGCCGGTCGTGATCCTGGTGTCAGGGCTCTATGTGTTGCCACTGGCTGCGCTGGCGGGCAGCTACGGGCTGATCCCGGCGGGCACCATGCTGCCCGCCGCGGACACCGCCGCAACCGCGGCGCGTGCCGCCGCGACCGCATTTTCCCTGGCCGTTCGGCTGGCTTCGCCGTTCCTGTTGGTGTCGATCGTCTGGCATGTCGCCGCGGGACTGCTCGCGCGGCTGGTGCCGCGCATGCAGGTGTATTTCGTAGTAATGCCCGCGCAGATCCTCGGCGGGATCATCTTGCTGGGTGTGCTGGCGACGGCGCTGCTCAGCGCCTGGGAGGGTGCGGTGCGGTCCGGCTTTTCCCTATTGCCGGGGCACTGAGCCGTCATGGCCGAGGCCCAGAACGACGACAAGACCGAACCGGCAACACCGCGGCGCTTGCAGCGGGCTCGCGAAGACGGGCAGGTGCCGGTCTCGCGGGAGCTCACCACGTTCGCGGGTCTGGCCGCGGTGACCCTGACCCTGATGATCGCCGGGCCTGACACGCTGCAGGCCCTGATGCTGCGGCTCAGCATCTTTCTCGCGCGGTCGCACGAATTGGTGCCTGCGGGGCCGACGGTCTACCGCTTGGCGGGGGTCGCCTGGCTGGACGCAGCGGCGCCCTTCGTGCTGGCGGCGTTGGTGGCAGGCGCCGGGGCCGTGCTGCTGCAGACGCGCTTTCTGCTCAGCGCCAAGGCGCTCCGGTTCAACTTCGCGCGGATCAATCCGCGGAGCGGGTTGAAGCGGCTGTTGGGCACCGAAGCCCTGATCGAGGCAGGCAAGTCGGTGGCGAAAATCGCCGTGCTCGGGATCGTGCTCTGGCGCGTGGTGCTCAGCGATCTGCCGTCGCTGCTGATGGCGCCATACGGCGATCCTCGCCAGTTGCTGGGCAGGGCGGTGTCGCCCGTGCTGCACGTGATCCTGGTGGTACTGATCGCGCAGGCGGTCATTGCCGCGGTCGACTTTCTCTGGGTGTCGCTGCACCACGCGCGCGGTCTGCGCATGAGCCGGCAAGACATCATGGACGAGCAGAAGGAGTCCGAGGGCGATCCTCGGATCAAGGCGCGGATACGGCAGATCCGCATGACGCGCGCCAGAAGGCGCATGCTGGCGGCGGTGCCAAAAGCGACCGTGGTGATCATCAATCCGACGCACTACGCGGTGGCGCTGGTCTACGACCGAGCGAAACATGCCGCGCCGCGGGTGGTGGCGAAGGGCGTTGACACGCTCGCGGCCCGCATCCGCGAAGTGGCAGCCGAGAACCGCGTGCCGGTGGTGACAAACCCGCCGCTGGCACGCGCGCTGTATCGGGTAGAACTCGATGCCGACATTCCAGCCGAGCACTTCCAGGCCGTGGCGGAGATCATTGCGTACGTATGGCGGCTTAGTCGGCCGCGCGGCACTGGATGAGATAGTTGCGCCAGTAACCATGCCTTTCCCGACCCCGGCGTGCGCAGTCCGCGGTGTGCCGCCACAGAGACATGGCAAATCCGACCGGGCCGCATTAGCCTACGATGCATCAACTTGCAGGGATGAACGGATGACGGCGCGTCAGATGCATCTGATTGGCTACCTGATCGCGGGTCCGACATGGCACAACAACGGTGGCTGGCGGCATCCGGAGAGTGACGCCGACAAGGCGCTCGATGCGTCGCGCTACGAACAGATCGCGCAGATCCTGGAACAGGGCAAGTTCGACGCGCTGTTCTTCGTTGACGTGCTGACCCTGTTCGACACCTACCAGGGGAGCTTTGCGGGCCAGGTCGCCGGGCCGGGGCAGATGTGGTTCCTCGACCCAATGTTGCTGCTGACCGCAATGGCGCGAAAGACCCAGCACATCGGCCTGGCCGGCACACTGTCGACGGCGTTCTATCATCCCTTTCACATCGCGCGCGTGCTTGCCTCGCTGGATCACATCAGTGGCGGGCGGGCAGCATGGAACGTCGTCACGTCGGCGAATTCGCGGGAGGCGCAGAACTTCGGCATGGACAAGCTGATGGATCGAAGCACGCGCTACGATCATGCCGATGAAGTCATGGAAGCCTGCGACGCGCTGTGGAATTCATGGGATGCCGATGCGATCATCTACGATCGCAAGCGAGGCATCTATGCGGACCCGGCCAAGATCCACTATGCCGATTACCAGGGCAAATGGATCAGGACCCGCGGACCGCTGCCCACGCCACGTAGCCCGCAGGGACGGCCCGTGATCATGCAGGCCGGCTCCTCGGAGCGAGGCCGGGAATTTGCCGCGCGCTGGGCGGAGGTCATCTTCACCCTGCAGCACTCGAAGCCGGACATGCAGGCGTTCTACAGCGACATCAAGGCCAGAATGGCGCGGTATGGTCGCGCACCGGAGGAATGCATCATCACGCCCGCCGTGGACATCGTCCTGGGCGAAACCAAGTCGATCGCCCGCGAGCGTTCGGAATTCCTCAACAGCCTGGTCAGCGCCGAAACCGGCGTATGCGACATTTCCAATGCGCTGGGCGTCGATCTCTCAGGCTACGAGATGGATCGGCCGCTCGAGGATATGGAAACGACCGACGGCGCGCGAGGCGTGCTCGACGTCATCCTGCAAGGCAGCCGTGCCGCTGGGCTGACCTTGCGTGAGGCAGGCTACCGCTATGGTGTCAGCCAGCTCACACCTGCGCTGATCGGTACCGCGGACATGGTCGCCGACAGGTTGCAGGATATGTTCGAGTCGCGTTGTTGCGATGGGTTCGTGATCTGTCCGTCCATCACGCCCGGGACGTACATGCAGTTCGTCAAGACCGTCGTGCCGGAACTTCAGCGCCGCGGCATCTATCGAACCGAGTATCCGGGCCAAACTCTTCGCGAGACCATCCGCGGCTGATGTGCAAACCGCCGTATCGTTCCCGTTCCACTGACAGGTGACCGTGCCATGCCCTTGCCCGCCATCTCCCTCGTCGCCGTTCCCGGCCGTCGCCGCCAGACCATCGAGATCGCCCGCGCCATCGAGCGGCGCGGCTACGCTGGTATCTACACGCCCAGCATGTACGGCAACATGTCGCAATGCGAGGCGATGGCGTGGAACACCGAACGCATCCCGTTCGGCACTGCGATCGCACCGCTCTACGCCCGCACGGTGCTGGACTTCGCGCAGAGTGCCGCGTTCATGCACGAGGTCTCTGGCGGACGCTTCCGCCTCGGCATCGGGGTGGCCCATGCGCCGGGTCATCAGCGCATGGGTGTGACTGTCGGCAAGCCACTCGGCGACACCCGCGCCTTTGTCGAGAAGCTGCGCGCCGTGGAAGGCGTCGGCGAGTTTCCGCCGATCATCATCGCGGCGCTGCGACAGAAGATGGTGGCGCTGGCTGGAGAGATCTCACAGGGCGTGGTGTTCGCCAATGCAGCGCGCTCTCACATGGCGACCTCGCTCGCGGCGCTGCCGGCGGGCAAGCGCGATGACCCGGGGTTCTTCATAGGGAACATGTTGCCGACGTGCATCAGCGACGACATCGAGGCCGCCAAGGCCGTGTGCCGCAAGAACCTGATCCACTACGCGTTCCTGCCGAACTACCGCAACTACTGGAAAGAGGCAGGCTACCTCGAGGAGATGACGGCGATCGAGCACGCCATCGAAGCGGGCCGTCGGGACGATGTGCCGAAGTATCTGACCGATCGGTGGCTGGCGGATGTGTCGCTGTTCGGTTCGGCGGCACAGGTGCGCGACGGGGTGGCGGCGTGGCAGGCGGCGGGGGTGTCCACGCCGGTGATCGTGCCGTCGTCCACATCGGGCGGTCAGCTCAAGGCGTTGGATGAGATCTTCGCGACGTTCGGATGAATGGGCCAGTCGGGGCGGCGTCGCAACGCCGCCCCGACTGTTCAGTTGCAGCTAAGCGAATTTGAAGTCAGCGGCCCCAACCATGGCCAGTTGCGTGTTCTGAAGCAGGATGGTGCCGGCACCAGCGACGCTGGCACCGAGATCGATCCGGACGTCGCTGCCGACCTGCGTCATGTGACCGGACAAGTCAGCGAAGCTGTGGAGCGCTGCGCCATATCCGTTGATCACGATCTGGTCGAGGCCGCTTTGGAAATCAGCGATCGTGTCATTGCCATTGGACCCGGAGAACGCGAACTGGTCGGAGCCCGCCCCCCCGATGAGCAGATCGTTGCCTGGACTGCCGTGCAGCATGTCGTTGCCGCCCCCGCCGTTGAGGATGAACTGCATGGTCGGCCCGGCCATACTGGACGCGTCGATGACGTCATCGCCGCCTAGTCCGTTGATGGCCACGGGTGCGCCGGCATCGGTATTGAGTGCCACCGGGCCGCCGGGAAGTCCATCGATGACCGCAAGGTTCCCGTTGCCCGTGATCGTGATGGCATCAGTCTGACTGCTGCCGCTGTATTGCACAGATGTTGGAACCGAGATTGGGGCCGCTGCCTCACTCGTGTATAAATTGGTAGCGGCAGGCGGTGGGGTTACGACATCTTGCAGCAGGATGTTGTTGCCGGGACCGCCGTCCAGGATGTCCTGTCCCGGACCACCAATCAGGACATCGTCCCCGCGCCGCCGGTCAGTATGTCATTTCCGGCACTTCCGATCAGGACGTCGTCTCCGTCGCCGCCATTGGCGGTGAGTTGCATCGCGGTTCCCAATCCCGATGCCTGGATCACGTCGTCGCCCCCGAGGCCGTTGATAACGATCTTATCGGTTGGATCGAACCCCGTGATCGTTATTGTCTCGGCGAGACCCGACACCGTGACCACGCCATTGTTGTCAGTGAGTGTGATCACGTCAGCGCCGGCGGTCGCATTGATAACGACGGTGTCCACCTGCCCATCGCCGCTCCCGCTGCCGGGTGGCGAGCCCAGGTCAATGGCGATCTGGTTCACGTCGGTCCCGGTCAGATCATTCACCGTGATCGTGTCGGCACCCCCCAGGGCATCGAGCTGGACATGCTCAACACCATGGAGGTCCATGGTGACGTTGCCAACGTCGCGGAACAGTCTCACTCGGTCACCATTTGCCGAGATGTCGATGTTCTCGGTGACGTTGGAGCCGTTGAACAGGAGCGTGTCGGTTCCGCCCTGGCCTTCGACCGTATCGCTGCCGTCCCCGGGGTTCCAGACGAACGTGTCATCACCGTTGCCCATGAAGGCCACGTCGCCGCCGCGACCGGCGTTGATCAGGTCGTTGCCATCGCTTCCCGTGATGACATCGTTACCGTCGCCGCCATCGATCGTCAGGTTGATAAGGCCAGCACCGAGCTTGGACGCATCGATGGTGTCGTTGCCGCCGAGCCCATTGACCGTGAGCGAGTCGTTTGCGGCTTCAGCGTTTGCGATCGTCACCTGTGCGGCGAGCCCGGTTATGCTGATCCTGCCACCACTGCTTACGATCTGGATGGTGTCGTCGCCGCCAGTCGCATTGACGATGACTGTGTCCGGCTGGCCATCGCCGGCGGTCGTGCCGGTTGCTGCCAGATTGACCGCAACCTGCGTGACGTCCGTGCCGGTCAGGTCGTTGACAGTGATGGTGTCGGCGCCGCCCGCGGCATTGACCTGGATGTGCTCGACACCGTTGAGGTCCATCGTGACGTTGCCAACGTCGCGGAACAGCCGGACGCGGCTGCCATTGGCCGAGATGTCGATGTTCTCGGGGGCGTTGGAGCCGTTGAACACCAGCGTGTCGGTGCCCGCCTGACCCTCGACCGTGTCGCTGCCATCGCCGGGGTTCCAGATGAACTGGTCATCGCCGGCGCCCATGAAGGCAACGTCAGCGCCCGCGCCACCCGTGATGACGTCATCGCCGGCCCCACCGATCAGCACGTCCGCGCCACGGCTGCCGATGATGGTGTCGTTGCCATCACCCCCGTCGATCGTCAGCGCGATCCCGGAGGCGAGCGCTGACGCATCGATCGTATCGTTGCCGCCGAGACCGTTGATGATGAGCGTGTCGTTGGCAGCTTCAGCGCCGGCGATGGTTACCTGCGCGGGCAGTCCGTTGACGGTAATCGTACCGTTGCTGTCCGCGATCGTGATGTGATCATCGCCCTGCGTGCCGTTGACGGTCACGGTATCCGCCTGGCCATCACCGGCACCGCTGCCGGGCGGTGATGCCAGGTCGATGGCGACTTGCGTTACGCCGGTCCCGGTCAGGTCGTTGACCACGATGTTGTCGGGCCCGCCCAAGGCATTGAGCTGGATCCGCTCAACGCTGTTGAGGTCCATGGTGACGTTGCCAACGTCACGGAACAACCGGACACGACTGCCGTTGGCCGCGATGTCGATGTTCTCGCCGACGTTGGAGCCGTTGAACACGAGCGTGTCGAAATCGCCCTGGCCCTCGACCGTGTCGCTGCCGTCGCCCGGGTTCCACACGAACGTGTCGTCGCCCGCACCAAGCTGCGCCACATCATTGCCGCGGCCGCCGGTGATGATGTCATTGCCGTCGCCACCGATCAGCGTGTCGTTGCCATCGCCGCCGGTGATCGAGTCGTTGCCCGCACCCCCGTCGATGGTGAGCGAGGTCAGGCTTGCGAGTCCGTTGCCTGCGACGATGACATCGTCGCCGCCGCCGGCATGGATCACGATGTTCTCGACGCCGTTGATGTCCATCGTCACGCCACCGACATCGCGGGTCAGCAGCACGTCCGTGCCGTTTGCCGACACCGTGATTGTCTCGTTGGCGCCGGAGCCGTTGAACACTAGCGTATCGGTGCCGCCCTGGCCTTCGACCGTGTCGCTGCCGTCGCCTGGGTTCCAGATGAACGTGTCGTTGCCGTCGCCCATAAAGGCTACGTCATTGCCCGCGCCGCCGGTGATGACGTCATCGCCGGCACCACCGATCAGCGTGTCCGCGCCGCGGCTGCCGATGATGGTGTCGTTGCCGTCGCCGCCATCGAGCGTCAGGTTGATCAGACCGGCATTGAGAGCCGACGCATCGATCGTATCGTTGCCGCCGAGACCGGCGACGACGAGCGTATCATTGGTGGCTTCGGCGCCGTTGATCGTCGTCTGCGCGGACAGTCCATTGACGGCGATCGCGGTGCCGTTGTTGACGACATTGATGTGATCGTTGGCCGTCGACCCGTTGACGATCACCGTGTCGGGTTGCCCGTCGCCGACGCCACTGCCGGGCGTGGCGGACAGGTCGATGGCGACCTGGCTCAGGTCTGTGCCGGACAGATCGTGTATCGTAATCGTATCGGCGCCACCCAGGGTGTTGAGCTGAAGATGCTCGACACCGTTGACATCCATTGTGACGTTGGCGACGTCACGGAACAGCCTCACCCGGCTGCCATTTGCTGCGATGTCGATGTTCTCGTTGACGTTGGCGCCATTGAACAACAGAGTGTCGGTGCCGCCCTGGCCCTCGATCGTGTCGCTGCCGTCACCCGGGTTCCAGACGAACGTGTCATCGCCCTTGCCCATGAAGGTGACATCGCTGCCGCGCCCGCCGTTGATCAAGTCGTTGCCTGCGCTCCCCCTGATCGCATCGTTGCCGTCGCCACCGTTGATCGTGAGGTTGACGAGGCCGGCCTTGAGCGCCGACGCGTCGATGTTGTCGTTGCCCGCAAGGCCGTTGATGACGAGTGAGTCGAAGGCATCGACGTGGGCGATCTTCACTTGTGCGGCGAGCCCGCTGACGGTCACTCCGTTGCCGTTGCTGGTGATCTTGATGGTGTCATCACCTGCGGTGCCGTTGACGACGACCGTGTCAGGCTGGCCATCGCTGCTGTTGGTGCCCGCCGCGGCCAGGTCAATCGCAATCTGGGTGACGTCGGTTCCGGTGAGATCGTGGACCGTGATGGTGTCGGCGCCACCCCCGGCGTTGAGCTGAACGTGCTCCACACCATTGACGTCCATCGTCACGTTGCCGACATCGCGGAACAGCCGGAGGCGGGTGTTATTGCTTGCGAAGTCGATGTTCTCGTTGGCAGCGGAACCATTGAACACGAGCGTATCGGTGCCACCCTGGCCTTCGACCGTGTCACTGCCGTCGCCGGGATTCCAGATGAAGGTGTCGTTGCCGTCACCGAGAAAGGCGGTGTCATTGCCCTCGCCGCCCGTAACGGTGTCGTTGCCGGCACCACCGATCAGCACATCCGCGCCGGTACTCCCGATGATGGTGTCGTTGCCGGCGCCACCGTCGATAGTGACGTTGATTTGGCCAGCATGCAGCGCCGAAGCATCGATCGTGTCGTTGCCGTCGAGCCCCTGGACAACGAGCGAGTCATTTGCGCCTTCAGCGCCGTCAATAGTGACCTGAGTGGGCAATCCCACCACGGCGATCGATGTGCCGCTGCTTTGGATCAGGATGTTATCGCCACGGTGCGTACCGCTGACGATGACGGTGTCCGGCTGGCCGTCGCCGACACCGCTCCCGGGTGTGCCGGCAAGGTCGATCGCGACCTGTGTCACATCGGTCTTGCTGAGGTCGCCGATCGTGATGGTGTCGGCGCCGCCCAATGCCGCGAGCTGGATGCGCTCGATATCCTTGAGGTCCATCGTGACGTTGCCGACATCGCGGAACAGTGTCGCATGTCTGCCGCTGGCAGAGATGTTGATGTTCTCGTTGACGTTGGCGCCGTTGAACTGGAGCGTGTCGAAACCGTCCTGCCCATCGACCGTGTCGCTGCCGTCACCCGGATTCCAGACGAACGTGTCATCGCCGGCGCCGAGCTGCGCCGTGTCGCTACCGCGCCCGCCGGTGATGATGTCGTTGCCATCGCCACCGATGAGGATGTCGTTGCCGTCGCCGCCGGTGATCGTGTCGTTGCCTGCGCCGCCGTCGAGCGTGAGCTGGATCAGGCCGGCAAGGCCGTTCCCTGCGGTGATGACGTCGTCACCGCCGTTGGCGTGGAGCACGAGGTTTTCGGTGGTGCCGATGTCCAGGGTGAAGGGAGCTGGACCGGTGCCGGCGAAGAGCACGCGCGTTCCGTTGGCCGTGATGGTAAACGACTCGGCACCGCTGCCGCCATTGACCTGGGCGGTGTCGGTGCCGTCGCCGCCCTCGAACAGGTCGCTGCCGTCACCTGGATTCCAGATCATCGTGTCATTGCCGGATTGGCCGAACACCTGATCGTCGCCCGAGCCGCCGATCAGCACATCGTCGCCCGAGCCGCCGAACAACAAGTCATTGCCACTCTGACCAACGAGGACATCGTTACCATCCTGGCCGAACAGCTGATCGTTGCCGGAGCCACCAGTGATCATGTCGTTGCCGGCGCCGCCGAACAGCTGAGCAGCAGGCAGCGCTCCGTTGGTTTCGTCCAGCGAGATGATGTCGTTGCCATCCTGGCCGAACACCTCAATCGTAGCGGTATTGGCGACCGTTGGTACGCCTCCGGTGATATCGATGGTGCCATTGTTGACCAGCAGCTTGCCGGCAGCATTGCGACCGACGGTGATCGTGTTCTTGTGCTGGTCACCTAACACCGACAGCAGGCCGGTGGCGGGAGAGAAGTTTGCCGTGGTAGCCATGTCACAGTCCTTTCAAGCGTAACCACGGCGCGGCGCTGGCACGACCGGGTACGGAAATGGCGAAATGATCGTAACTATGGATGTAGTTACGTCAGGGGGCGTCCGGCGATCTATTCGGGGACCATGTCGCCGGAGCCACCGAATTCCGCAGGGAAATCCTTCAGCTTTGGTAGACCGTCGCGCATCGGCAGCACCGTTTCGGCGTAGTTGACGTGCACCTGAGGAGCGAACGCCAGGTCCGGTATGGTGGCGGCGAAGACATCCACCATGTTCAGCGGCGGATGACGCGTCATGAGATGACCGCCGCACATCCGACAGTACTGGCGATGACTTAAATCAGTCTTGTGATAGGTCGCGACGTGCTCCTGCCCTTTCGTCACCGTGACGGCCTCGGGTGACCAAAGCGAGAAGGCGTTCACCGGCCCACCTGACCATGAACGGCAGGAGCGGCAGTGGCAGTAGCCCATGGCGTTGGGTTGTCCGCTGACCTTGATCTCCACGGCACCGCAGAAGCAGGCGCTCTTATATGAATGTTCCATGCTGTGTTCCTGTCATCAGTTCGGCGGATCGCCGATGTGCTGTGTCAGCGCCTCATAAAGGGAGGACACCCCGTGATGACAAAGGATCAGTTCTCATCCTGATTGTGAGCGGATTTCATGCGTCCATGCGTTGCCAACCCCGTCATGGTCGGCGCCCCCTCATCATCATGGCCGGGCTTGTCTCGGCCATCCCCACGCGATGGTTGCTGACTGGGATTGCATCGTTCGCAAATTGGTGCGGGTAGCCGATGGCCGGTTCAAGCCCGGTCACATGTGGCCGCGGCCTTCAAGGTGGGAAGCACACGAAACCGCGCGACCGACGCCGCTCGTGTCGGCATTGCCGGCACGATGCGCCGCGTTGCCGCAGAGCTATCTACGCGTCGACTGTGACTGCTTCGCGTTCGGCCCTGATGTCGACAGTCTGTGCTCCAATTGAGGGCATGAACGCCTCGGTCGTGGCAGCTTCCGCCACCAGGAGTTTGCGGAACATTGCAATCTTGGGACGATCAACCGCCTCTGGCAGGCCCAGCAGGTAGTAGGTGAACGCAGTGGGGGCTGCCATTTTCAGGGGGCAGACCAAAGCACCGCCGGCGATCTGGTCCACCACGAGGCTGGCGCGTGCAAGAGCCACACCGAGTCCAAGCAAGGCCGCGTTGATCAGCATGCTTGCCTCACTGAAGCGCTGGCCGGTATGGCAAACTGCATCAGGCCGACCAAAATAATCCAGCCACGCACGCCAATCGCTCTGGCTGCCGTCACCGTCTGTTGCCGAATCGTGCAGCAGCGGCAGCGACAACAGTTCGTCTATGTTTGTAAGAGGTCCGTATCGTCTCAGCAGGTCAGGTGTGCAGACCGGTACCACGCGGTCGCTCATCAGACGTGCTGCCGCGTAGCTACTCGGCGGCGTGCGACCGAAGCGGATCGCAAGGTCGATTCCCTCGGCGCGCAGGTCCAGCAGACGCGGATCTGCTATTACCTGTACATCGATGTCCAGGTACAGCGTACGAATGCGCGCCAGGCGCGGCAGCAACCAATGCGATGCCACGGACGGCAGCATGGTCACTTTCAAAGGCGCAACGTCGTCGCTCTGCGACAGGTCGACGACGCTGCGATCGATTTCGCTGATGGCGTATTCGACCTTGTGTGCCAGCACGCGTCCCTGTGTCGTCAGCTCAAGCCGTCGCGTAAGGCGATTGAACAGGCTGACGCCGAGTTCGTCCTCCAATCCGCGAATGCGGTGGCTAACCGCGCTTTGCGTTAGGTTCAGCTCGCTGGCGGCATCTGTGAAGCTCAGATGCCGAGCGGCCACGACAAAGATTTGCAATGAATCGAGTGAGGGGGTGCGGGGCATGTGTCACTTTTGAGTCAGACGATCCGGGAGGACATTGGCGACGGGGGCGGGCTTTACGCATGAATTCCGCTCACGTGCAAGATGAATAGCGTTGCTTGGTCACGGTAATGATCCTGGCCGCGCGGTTCGGAATGTATGAACTTTGCTAGGCATAACAGTGCCGCAGACGGCTTGCTGTGGCGCGGATCACAGGGTCCCAACCGCAAGCGGTATGACGTGGCGTCGTCCCATTGGACTAGGTTGCCTGCCGCATGAATCGCGCTCGCGCATCCGGTGAAAATCCATCCTTTGTCACCCCGCCGCTCGCTACCTAATTCGGCGCACACGAAACAAAGGAGTTCAAAAATGGTTCTCGGTAAATGTGGGACCGGAACATAACGCCAATGGGCGTTCCGCGCGGCATCAACATCATTTGGACAAGAGGTGGCCTGCAGTGCGCGCCCACCGATCCGGTAGACGAGTGTACTCACGAAAACGGCGGCCCAAGGACCGCCGTTCCCGCTCATCCCTCAATCAGGAATTACGGCATCCCGATATAAGGCTCCGTGCCGTAATAGTCGTAGACGCGCCGGTTCCAGGCGGGGTCCTGCCAACCGACTGTGTCAGTATCGCTGTAGGAAGGCGCGCCCTCCAACACCTGGCGGTCCAGATCGATCACATAGCCGCCCATCTGCGTGTCGTATTTCAGCTTGTCCCACGGCAGCGGATAATGTCGGTTGCCAATTCCCAGGAATCCGCCGAAGCCGGCGACCGCGTAAGCGATGCGACCGCTGACCTTATCGATCATCACGTCTTCGATACTGCCGAGGCTTTCGCCCTTGCGATTATAGATCGAGGTGCCCTCGACCTGGTCTGCCGCGATGAGCCGACCGCGCGTGTCGCTCGTATCATCTACACTAGCCATAAGTTCGTCTCCTGGCGTTATAGAACCAACCAAGAGAACGCTTTGTTGGTCGAAGGAGTTCCTTACGATAAGACCGCGCAGAGTCGCATCATCGTGCGCAGGTCGAACAGGGCTTCGAACCGCTCGATCTCGCCGATCAGATCGCGTGTGGGTGCGCCGCCGAGAATGGGTTCGGCCAGTGACGAGAACTTCTCAGCAAGCCGGCGTCCCTGCTCCTGGATGTCGCTTGCTGGTGTTCCTGAATTGTACGACGTCGACACGCTGCGTCCATCGGTCAGCACAAGTTCGAGATCAGCTATCGTATTCGGCCGGCCGTTCTGGAAATCGAACTCCACCTTGTCGCGCAGCGCGATCAGCGTCGGATCAGCCGCGGTCTCCTCCGAGTAGCTGCCGAGCCCGCCGGTATCCACACCGGCCAACGCCATCGCCGTGGTCAGCCGTAGACTGAACTTTGCCTCCAACCCCGTGCGTGGGGCGGGTATGTTGCAGACGCGATCACAGGTTTCGTCTAGCCGCAGGCGGATCTGCGCGATGTCGCGGGGAGTCAGGCCGTGCTGCTCGCGCAGCCTGCGGGCGGCCTCGATCGGCGCATGCGTCATGTAGCAGGCGGCGTGGTACTTGAAGAGATTGTTGCGGATGTGGAAGCCGCCGGGCGGTTCACCCAGCGCTTTGGCCGGATGGAAGTCGGGGCTATGTGTGCGGGCGAAGCCCTGCGGGCATTCGACCACGTCGGGACGGCTGGTGAAACCACGTCGTGCCAGGCGTGCTGCGAGCAGTCCGTGATACGCCGCCTTCCCGGCGTGCAGCGGCTTGCACATCGTGCCGAACATCGACTTCAACCCCGCCGCCTGCGTGCCCGCGATGCCAAGCGCCGTGGCAAACTGGCCGGCATCCAGTTGCAGCAGATGCGCACACGCCGCCGCCGCGCCGAAGCTGCCCAGCGTGCCCGTCGCATGGAAGCCGAGCACATTATAATGGCCCGGTGCGAGCAGCAGCCCCAGCCGGCACTGCAATTCGTAGCCTGCGACGAACGCCGTCATCACGTCGCGCCCGGAACTGCCGCGTTCCTCGGCCAACGCCAGCAAGGCTGACAGCAGCACCACCGACGGATGTCCGGTCATCGACAGATTGACGTCGTCAAAATCCAGCGCATGCGACGCGGCACCGTTGACCAGTGCCGCCGACAGCACCGGCAGGCGGGCGCCGTGGCCGATTACGGTGGCCAGAGGCGCACCGCCGGCCTCCTCCATCTCCGCCAGCAGGATGCCGGTCAGGTCCTCCTTGGAACCCGCCAGCGTGCAGGCGACGTAATCCAGCACGCATTGCCGCGCCAGCGCGCGCACGTCGTCCGGCAGGTCGGCAAATGTCAGCGACCGCGCCTGCTCGGCCAGCGCCTGGGTCAGGCCTTGCGACGCGATGTCGGTGATGACGTTCATGTCGTTTCTCCTCAACGCCCCTGGAATTGCGGCTTACGCTTCTCGTTGAATGCCCGGATGCCCTCGCGGCGATCCTCTGTCGGCACCATGCGGTTGTACGCCTCGATCTCGAACATCATGCCGCTGGTCAGGTCCATGTTCAGCCCATAGTTCACCGACTGCTTGATCTGTCGCGTCGAGATAGGCGCGTTGTTGGCGATGGTGGCGGCGGTCTCCATCGCGTCCGCCAGGAGCGTGTCGGCGGGGCAGAGGCGGTTCACCATGCCCCACTCGAGGGCCTGCTGTGCGGTGAAGGCGCGGCCGGTGAGCAGGATCTCCTTGGCCCGCCGCGCCCCGACGGCGCGCGGCAGGGTCTGCGTACCGCCGGCGCCAGGCATGATGCCCAGCGTGACCTCGGTGAGGGCGAAGCGGGCATGTTCGGCGGCGTAGATGAAGTCGGCGCAGAGCGAGATCTCCAGGCCGCCGGCATAGGCCGCGCCGTTCACCGCGGCGATCATCGGCACCGGGCAGTGGATCATGGCTCGGATGGCGCGCTCGAAGATCAGGTGCTGGTCCTGCCACTGCTGGTCGGTCATGCCGTTGCGCTCTTTCAGGTCGCCGCCGGCGCAGAAGGCGCGCGAGCCCGCGCCGGTCATCACGATGCAGCGCTGCCTTGCCGGCGCGGCGTGGATCCCTTCGAACAAGGCCAGCAGGTCGAGACCCATTTGCGTGTTCATCGAGTTGGCCGCCTCGGGGCGGTTCAGCGTGACCAGCAGCGTGTGCGGCTGCGGCTCCGCTGTCTGCAATGTGGCGTAGGTCATCCAGGGAGGGTGCGCGCGCCGGTTCCCCCTTGCAACCACCGCCGCCGCCGCCAATATCGGCGCGGTCGGAATGCCGTCAGGGTTCCGGCAGTCGCTTCGCTCTAAGGAGGGGGCCATGACCACGAGGGTGTTTGCCTCACCGCTGTTCCTGGGTTTCGACCATCTCGAGCAGATACTCGAGCGGGCGTCGAAGACCTCATCGGACGGCTATCCGCCCTACAACATCGAGCAGACCGCGCCGAATAGTTTGCGGATTACGCTCGCTGTTGCCGGTTTCACCATGGACGACCTGCAAATCACGCAGGAAGACAACCAGTTGGTAATCCGGGGCAGGCAGAATGATGACAGTCAAGGTCGTGTCTTCCTACATCGCGGGATCGCGGCGCGGCAGTTTCAGCGAGCCTTCGTGCTCGCTGAGGGGATCGAGGTGAAGGGTGCGTGGCTTGACAACGGGCTGTTGCACATCGACCTGATCCGGCCGCAGCCAGAGTCCCGGGTGAAAACCATCCAGATCACCCGGACTGCCGGGACCAACGGCAACGGGCAGGTCAAGATGGTGGAGGGCGAACCAAGCCAGGAATAAGGCCTGACTGACATAACGATGCCGCAAAAGGCGGATCGGATCACCAAAAGGGCGTCGGAGCTGCACGGGCAGGCCGCCGCCGGAAGGAGTAGGACGATGAACACAAACATTACGCAGCAGCCTGAAGACCAGGCGGTCATGGCTGCCATTGTGGATATTCGCCACATTTCGGAACAGCAACTCGCCCAACTGGGCCTGCAGCAAATCGCCTACGTCAAACCAGTCGATGTAAACGGGACCGCGTGCTTCGCGATCCACGCTGCCGACGGCACGCCAATGGCAATCGCCGGTGGCCTGGACGTGGCGTTCGCCGCGATCCGCCAGCACGAAATGGTGCCCGCCCAGGTTCACTGATTGATCGTAGTGCCGTGATCGTCATGGTTGCCGCACAACCATGACGACCCCGTACTATCTCTCGCTGGGATCGATCCAGCCGATGTTCCCGTCGCTTCGCCGATAGACCACGTTCAACTCTCCAGTCGTGCTGTTGCGGAACATCAGCACTGGTTGATCAGCCAGGTCCATCCGCATCACCGCCTCGCTCACCGATAGCAGGCTGATCTCGGTAACCTGCTCCGCGATCACTGTGGCGTGCACTGCGGTCGCCGTGCCGTCACCGTCCTGCTCCGCAGCTTCATCCTCCTGGCGCAGCACATACTGCCGCGCCGCCTCGGGACGCTCTCGGTTGGCGCTGTCGCGGGCGTGCTCGTTGACCCGTCGGCGGTAGCGCCGCAGGCGCTTGGCGATATGCTCCGCCGCATCGTCGAATGCGGTATTGGCGTCGGCAGCCTCGCCTTCGCCCCGCAGGCGCAGGCCGCGCCCGGCGTGCACGTTGATGTCGCATATGAAGAAGCTCCGCGCGCGGCTGAACGTAACCTGCGCCTCCATCGCATGGTCGAAATACTTGCTGGCGATAACGTCCAGGTGATCCGAAACGCGTGTCCGCAACGCGTCGGACAAATCTACCTGCTTGCCTGAAACCGTGATCTGCATCTTGCCTCTCCCCGATCCCGTAGCGGCGAGAGGCAGCCGCCCTAAACGAGCACGGCCTTCTCCCGCCGGCGCTGCACCGAGTTGGGGATACGCAGCGCCTCCCGGTATTTGGCCACGGTCCGGCGAGCAATGTCCACGCCCTCGTCCCGCAGCGCCACCACGAGCGCGTCATCCGACAAAATCTCGTCCGATGTCTCCGCATCGATCAACGCACGAATGCGATAGCGCACAGCCTCCGCGCTATGGCTCTCGCCACCCGTTCCTTGGATGGCCGTGGTGAAGAAATACTTAAGCTCGAAGGTTCCGCGCGCTGTCGCGATGTATTTGTTCGCCGTGACGCGGCTCACTGTGCTCTCGTGCATTTCCACCGCTTCCGCGATGTCGCGCAGTATCAGCGGTCGCAGGTGTGCGACACCGTGCCGCATGAAGCCATCCTGCTGGCGGATGATTTCCGCCGCGACTTTCAGGATCGTCTGTGCCCTCTGCTGTAACGAACGCACCAGCCAGTTTGCGCTCGCAAGCTGTTCGGCGAGGAACAAGCGATCTTCCTTGCGCGCGCGTGGCGCAACGCGTGCGTAAAATCGTTCATTCACCAACAGCCGAGGCATGGTGTCCGGATTGAGTTCGATGATCCAGCTTTCATCGGGTGCCGCCCGCATCAGCACATCGGGAACCACAAGTTGCGGCGGTGACGCGTCATAGTTCGCCGCCGGTTTCGGATCCAGGCAACGGATTTCTGCGATCATGTCAGTCAGATCTTCGGCGTCGACGCCGCAGATGGTCGACAGCCGGCGCAGTTCCCGCCGCGCCAGCAAATCAAGGTTGTCGAGCAATGCCTGCATTGCAGGATCCAACCGATTGCGTTCGGCAAGTTGCGCAGCCAGGCATTCCTTCAAGTCGCGCGCGAACAACCCGACGGGGTCGAAATGCATCATGCGTGCCCGAACCGCCTCGACACGCTCCAGCGGGATTGCCATTGCCGCCGCAATTGCCACCGGGTCCGCGGTCAGCCGCCCGGCCGGGCACAGCAGCGCAATAAGGTGTGCGCCAATGAGACGATCCACCGGATCGCGGAACGACAGCCGAAGCTGCTCGCCGAGATAGTCGCGCAACGACTGGCGTTCACCGGCGACATCATCGATGCTGCGTTCGTCGCTCTCGAAATCGCCGCCCCCGCTCCCGCTGCCATGTCCGGACGTGCCCGGCAATATCGATGCGCCATCCGCGACGCCGCCGGCGTCATAGGTGTCCCCCATATCGGCATCGAGCGGCGCGGCCGTCTCGCTCGGCAACGTGTCCGCCTGTGCGAATTGCGCCGTATCGACATTTTCGCTGATCCGTTCGGGCGCCTGGTCAGGTGCGGCACGGTCGGTGGTCGGAAGCTCCGCGCTCTCATCGCGTTCCAGCAGCGGATTCCGCTCCAACTCCTCTTCGATGAAGCTAGCCACTTCGACGTTTGAATACTGCAGCAACTTGATCGCCTGCCGCAGTTGCGGCGTCATGACCAGTGTCTGCGTCTGGCGAAGATCGAGGCGCGGTCCTAGCGCCATGACGACCGTGTGGTGTCTGGGCAATGCAACATAACTGTCGGCATGTTAGGCCGCCGACACCAATAAAACGTTCACACCGCAACACATCAGAGACTGAACCTCTCCCCGAGATACACGCGGCGCACGTCTTCATGCGCCACAACTTCCTCGGGACGTCCCTCCATCAGCATCTGGCCGTCGTGCATGATGTACGCCCGGTCGATGATCCCGAGCGTCTCGCGCACATTATGGTCGGTAATTAGCACACCGATGCCACGGTCCTTCAGATGCCCAACCAGATCGCGGATTTCGCCCACCGCGATCGGGTCGATGCCCGCCAGCGGCTCATCCAACAGTATGTAGGCCGGCTGTGTCGCCAATGCGCGCGCGATCTCCACGCGCCGCCGCTCGCCACCGGACAGCGCGAGTGCCGGCGTGCGGCGCAGATGGCCGATGCCGAATTCCGACAGCAGTTCGTCCAACATCAGGTCGCGACGATCAGGATCGGGTTCGGCGACTTCGAGCGCGGCCATCACGTTCTGTTCGACGTTCAGGCCACGAAACACGCTGGCTTCCTGCGGCAGGTAGCCGATGCCGAGGCGCGCCCGCCGATACATCGGCAGCGTGGTGATATCGGCGCCATCGAGACTGATCGTGCCGGTGTCCGGTTTCACCAAGCCAACGATCATGTAAAACGTCGTGGTCTTGCCGGCGCCATTCGGGCCGAGCAGCCCGACTGCCTCGCCGCGACGCAGCTCGATCGAAACGTTCCGCACCACCGGGCGCTTCTTGTAGGTCTTGCCAACGCCACGCGCGGCCAGCCCGGCCCCGCCGCGCAGAACGCGGAGCTCCGTGCCGGTCCGGGCGTCCAGGCGCATATCATTCATGGTTTCGCGCCTGCGGGTTGCGCCGGCTGTGGGGCAGGTGGCGGCTGGCCAGTCAGTTGCTGATTGGTCGCGTCATTCGGCACCATGAGACCCTGCACTCGACCGTCCTTTCCTGCCAGTAGGCGCGAGATGCCGGTCTTCATGTTCACTTCCGCCTCGGTCCCCTCCAGCTGGTTCTGGCCGCGCGTTATGCGAACCTTACCCCCCGCCAGCCTGGCAATGCCGGTGTCAGGCACATACACCGCCCGGTCCCCCGTCGCCGTGTCGGTCACCGTGCGTATCGTCACGTGACCATACGCCTCGACCTTCTGCAGCTTGCCCGAGGCGGCTGCCATCGGATCGTCGGTGGCAGCCGCTGCAGGGGTCTTCACCGCAACTGGCGTTGCACCTGCTGCAGGAGGCGGTGAGCCTTCGGTCGTGTAGGCGACCAGCGTATCGGCGGACATTCGCCGTCCATCGTTTGTCACCACGACGGCATCGCCGCGTGCGACTGCCATGTGCTTCTGCGACCAGTATTCCAGATCGTCGCGCGCCGTCAGCACATCATTCGGCGTGGTCAGCTTCAGATTGTGCCCGGTCAGCACCAGGACCGACTGGTCGATGTCGTAGACGGCGCGGTCACCCCAGGCATTATCTGTTGGGGTGAAGATATGCACATTCCCAACCGCCTCGACCCGATAGATCTCGTTGCCGCCCGCGTCCGACGGATCATTGATCCCACCCGACGCGGGCTGCGGCGGCGGCGGCGCCGTCCCAGCTTTCGGCCGATAGAAGGCAATCAATCGATCAGCTGTCACGGTCACGTTCTGTCGCACCGCGGTGGCGTTGCCCCTCGCGATGACCTGCCGCTGCTCCTGTCGCCATTCCATTCCGTCCGTCGCCGTGATCGCAATCGGGCCACCGTGCGACATGTCCAACTGCTGGGCCTGGCCTGGCGAGATGCTCGTCATGCCGACGAAAGCCGCAGCGACCAAGGCAATTCGCCCCCTTTTCCCACGCCAAAGGCCACCAGCCGCTGGATCGCGGTCCACTTGGCATATTGAGATGTCGCGGCGCTGCTGCAGGGCTGGTATCCCCCTCGCACTGCCGGCCAAAGTGCCGATGCTCATGGCGATGATCCGTTCAGGAGAAGGTGCGCTGGGCCGGCGAATTGGATGGCGGTTCCTTTGTCGGTAAGCGTGAAGCCCTGGGAATCGAGAGTGCCGAACGGGCCTTCGGCATGCGTCGGTTCATTGCTGGCGGCAGCACCAGCCTTGAGATCGATCGAAGCGCTGGCGGTGGTGACCGTCGTGCCGTCGTCGCGGTACAGCGTGACGTCACGCGACAGGTCGAGCTGGTTGGACTGTTGCAAATAAACGCCTCGCTTGGACTGAACCATCAGCCACGTACCGTCGCCGAGGGTGATGTCGGCCTTGGGCATTGTCAGATTCACTCGATCGGGTCCGTCCTGTTGGGCGGTGGCGGCCGTGACCGTGTAGGGACGCCCTTTGTCGTCTACGCCGTGGTAGCGGGCGTCGGTGAGCGTGGCACCGCCAGCACTCGACCGTTGTAACGCATGGACCTGTTCACGGACACGATCCAATTCAGGCCAGGCGGCGATTGTGGCGAGCAAAGCCAGCGCAGCGGCCGGCAACAGCCACTTGGTGAGTGTGATAAACAAGCGGCGGCGGGCGAGGCCACCCGGGGTAGGCGGCCGGCGGACGCGGTCGGTGGCGGCGGACACCAGTTGGTAGCCGGGCCGCCGGGTCGCCGCTGGGCGGCTGGGCAGGGGGCTGATGCTCATGCCAGTCCCGCGCGCAGCAGGTCGTGGATGTGGAGGATGCCCAGCGGGCGGCCACGTGCGTCTACCACGAACAGCGAGGTGATCGGACGTTCGCCCGCATTCATCGCGTGCAGGGCTTCGGCGGCGAGCGCCTCGGGGCCGATCGGTACGGGGCGCCGGGTTCATGATGTCCGCAACCAGGCAGGACAGCAGGTTCGGGCCCATGGCGCGGCGAAGGTCGCCATCGGTGATGATACCGACCAGTTTGCCTGTGGTATCCGCGACGCCGAGGCAACCGAAGCGCTTCTCGGTCATCAACAGCAGCGCACGGTCCATCGCCGTGTCGGGGGGCGCGAGTGGCACGGCATCACCGCTGTGCATCAACTCGCTGACCCGCTTCAGGCGACTCCCGAGCCGCCCGCCCGGGTGGAACTGGTGGAAGTCGGTGGCGGTGAAGCCCCGGCGGGTGAGCAATGCGATCGCCAGGGCGTCGCCGAGGGCCATTTGCATGGTCGTGGAGGTGGTCGGCGCCAGGCCCATCGGGCAGGCCTCGGCAGCTGCCGGCAGCGTCAGGGCGACGTCGGCCGCACGTGCCAGTGTCGAATTTGCCCGCGCGGTGATCGCGACCAGCGGCAGCGCGAACCGGCGGGAATGCGCCACGAGATCCGCGAGTTCGGCAGTTTCGCCCGAGTTGGACAGCGCCAGCAGCGCGTCGCCGGGCACGATCATGCCGAGGTCGCCATGCGAGGCCTCGGCAGGGTGGACGAACAGTGCCGGCGTGCCGGTGGAGGCCAGCGTGGCGGCGATCTTGCGCCCGACATGGCCTGACTTGCCCATGCCGGAGACCGCCACGCGGCCTGTCGCGCCGGCCAGAAGATCGACCGCACGCGAAAAGCTGCCGGATAGCGCGGTTGCCAGCGCATGCAGCCCGCCCGCCTCAGTGAGCAGCACGGTGCGGGCGACTTCGAGGTCGGGGTGATCCGACTCGGCTCGTGCGACGGCAATGGCGCCTGTCATCGGTCTGCGGCGTCCAGCTTCATGGGGATGTTTTGGACCGCGCCCGGCGGTCGGGTCAACCACTACGATGTTACGCTGACAAGAATCGTGCCAATTGCACAGTGATTCTCTGGCTCAGTGCGCAAAAATATCGGGTTCCTGGTAGCCCAGCAGATCGAGTTGCGCGCGGGTCGGTAGAAACGCAAAGCAGGCCTCGGCCAGATGGAGCCGGCCCTCGCGGATCAGCAGCGCCTCCAGCTTCGCCCAGAGCGCATGCAGGTGCAGCACGTCAGATGCGGCGTAGGCAAGCTGTTCGGCGGTCAACTCGACGGCACCCCAGTCGGACGTCTGCTGCTGCTTGGACAGGTCGACGCCCAACAGCTCCTTGCAGAGGTCCTTGAGGCCGTGACGATCGGTGAAGGTGCGGACCAGGCGGGCGGCGATCTTCGTGCAGCGGACGGGTGCGACGGTGATGTCCAGCGCATGCTGAAGCACCGCTACATCGAAGCGCGCGAAATGCATCAGTTTGACGACGTCCGTGTCGGCCATCAGACGGCGGAGGTTTGGGCAGTCATAGCCGTGGCCGCCTAGCGACCGAGGCACCAGCTGCACGAGATGGGCGCGACCGTCGCCGCCTGACAGTTGCACCAGGCAAAGCCGGTCGCGATGCGGGTTCAGCCCCATGGTCTCGGTGTCCACCGCGACCACCGGGCCGAGGGAGAAGCCCTCGGGCAGGTCGTGCCGGTGAAGATGGATGGTGCCGCCCGGCATGAACTGTGTGCTGCTCATCTGCTATGGTGCCCAGGAGAAGACTCGAACTTCCACGACCTTGCGGCCACAGGTACCCTGAAACCTGCGCGTCTACCAATTCCGCCACCTGGGCAATTTCGTGTCCCGCGACGAATGCGGGCGCAGCGGTAGGGCGCGCGATGTAGCCCTCGCGCGCCAATGCGTCAACCAGATGGCGAGTACTTACCCGCGCTGAGTTGGTGGTCAAAGCTAACATCCTCCCCCTCCCCTTGCGGGAGGGGGTTAGGGGGAGGGGGCGGAGGCACTGCAGCCCCCCTCCCCCTAACCCCCTCCCGCAAGGGGAGGGGGAGCAGAGAGCCTCTTGGTCGGGTCCGGGGCGTAGTCCCGGGCCTGCCTGGTTCAAGCCATTTTCTGGCAATCGCCAGACCATCACCCAGCACCCGGCGCTCCCGCCCCTTCCACCGCTGCCGCGTTCGCCGGCATGTCCAGAACCTCGCGGATCTTCGCGGCCAGCGCGGTCAGGGTGAACGGTTTGGCAATGAACTGTACACCGTGGTCGAGCACGCCGTTGTGCAGGATCGCATTGCGCGTGTAGCCGGTGGTGAACAGCACGCGCAGGCCAGGCTGTGCGCTCTGCGCCGCATCCGCCAATGCGCGTCCGTTGACACCACCTGGCAGGCCCACGTCGGTGAACAGCAGGTCGATGGGGCCGCGATCGACGATCAGACGCACGCCGTCCATTGCGTCGCCGGCCTCCAGCACCTCGTATCCCAACTCGCGCAACGCCTCGACCGACGATCGGCGAACCTCCTCGTCATCTTCCACCACCAGGATGGTTTCGCCGGTGCCGCGCGGGTGTGCCTTCGCCGCATCGGATGCCGGCGCCGGCCTGGTTTCGACGCGCACGAAGCGCGGCAGGTACACCTTGATCGTGCTGCCCTGGCCTGCCTCGCTGTAGATCGCCACGTGTCCACCCGACTGCTTGACGAAGCCGTACACCATCGACAGTCCAAGTCCGGTCCCCTGGCCCAGCGGCTTGGTGGTGAAAAACGGCTCGAACGCCTTGTCGATCACGTCTTGCGTCATGCCGGTCCCGGTGTCGGTGACTGCCAGCAGCACGTATTGCCCGGTGGTCACCTCGGCATGCGACGCGGCATAGGCGTCATCGAGGTGCGTATTGGCGGTTTCAATGGTGAGCTTGCCGCCGTTCGGCATCGCGTCGCGTGCGTTCACCGCAAGGTTGAGCAGCACGTTCTCAAGCTGGTTCGCGTCCACCTTAGTCTGCCATAGCCCGCCCGCGAGCACGGTTTCGATCGCGATGCTCTCGCCCAGCGTGCGTCGCAGCAGATCGGACATGTCGGATACCAGTCGGCCCACATCCAGAGGCTCGGGATCAAGCGGCTGCTGGCGCGAGAATGCCAACAGCCGGTGCGTCAATGTCGCCGCGCGCTGGACACCCGACATGGCCGCTTCCGTCAGTCGCACAAGGGCCTCACTGTTCGGCGGCAGGCGGCGTTGCAGCAGCTCGATATTGCTGTTGATCACAGTCAGGTGGTTGTTGAAATCGTGCGCCACACCGCCCGTGAGGCGGCCCACTGCTTCCATCTTCACTGACTGGCGCAATGCCTCTTCTGCCAATTCACGCCGCCGCACTTCGGCTTGCAGTTGCGCCAGCGTATCGTGTTGTTGGCGCCATTGCCGCGTGGCGAGCAGGCTCAACATGAGCAGGCACAGCGTCGCCGGGATGCCGAAGATCAGGTGCGTGGCCATGAGGTCACGCCATTCGCCAACCACCGAATTCCAGCGACGACCGACCGTAACGATAACCGGATAGTTCGCCAGGCTGCGGTAGGCGATGAGCTGATCAGAACCATCAAGCGTGGAGTGGCCGCGCATCATGCCGTCCGGTGTGTGCTGGACTGCTTCAGCCAACTTGCGGTCGGTTGCAGTCGCCTCGTCCGTGGGCACGGTTTGGGGATAGGCCGCGAGCAACGTGCCGTCGTTGCGAAGCACCCCCGCGCTGAAGTTGGGATCGCCAGCGAACATGGCGCGATCGAAGTTGCTGAAATAGCTCGGCGCAACGCCAACCATGATGACGCCGGCAAAATGCTTCGGATCATTGCCCCGGCGGATGGCGACTGAGAACAGCGGTTCGTGGGTCAGCCGACCAACCACAATGCCGCCGATCTCGAACGGTGCCGTGCCATCGCGCAGTGCACTGAAATACCCACGGTCGCTGAAGTTGATGCGATGGTCGGCGGGATAGCGTGAGCTTCCGATCAGCGCAGTGCCGTCTTTGCCGGTCACCACGATGGCGGTTACCTGACCATATCCGGCGATCATTGCGACGAGCTTGTCGTGCAACTCCTGTTCGTGTGCGACCACCTCTTCGTCGGTCAGATTGCCGAGCAGGTCATTCACCCGTCCGCCGAGCAGGACGTGCGTGTCGAGCACGCGCGCCGTTTGCTCACTGGCGACGGCCAGGTCGCCGCGGAGGTCGGCATCGGCCGCTGCCACGGTATCGCGCCACGCAACCCAGCTCCCGCCCCCGAGCACCAGCAACGGCACGATAACCGACGCGGCGATCATGCCGCGCAAGGCCCAGGGCACTCTGTTCTTGCCGCTGGCTTCGCTCATCCCCGATGTCATTCCCCCGACGCGGCAGCACTCGCCCCCGACGCGGCGCACTCGCATTGCCGCAATGATTGATGTCATAGTACGCACGATGTCGCCAGAGGCACACAATGAGATGCTCACACCCCTGTGATGACTGAAGGCGGCTCAAATATTGCCCGGCCAGTGCTGGTCGTCGGCAGCCTGAACATGGACCTTGTCGCGCGGTGCGAACTATTGCCGCGCACGGGACAGACGATATTCGGGCAGGACTTCTTCACCGCCGCCGGCGGCAAGGGTGCCAACCAGGCGGTGGCCGCAGCGCGACTTGGAGCGAGCGTCGCGATGGCGGGCTGTGTCGGGAACGATCAGTTCGGTCGCGACCTGTTGGCGGGCCTGGCCGACGCGGGTGTCCGCACCGGTGCCGTCGCAACGACCGATCGTCCGACTGGCACCGCACTGATCACGGTGGATGCGAGCGGTGCCAATACAATCGTAGTGATATCGGGAGCCAATATGGCTTGCGATACCGCCCTTGTGGATCGTGCGTTGGCACAGGAGCCTCAGCCGGGCATTCTGTTGCTGCAACATGAGATCCCGATTGCAGCGAATGCCCATGCGATACGAGAGGCACACGACGCTGGTTGGTTCGTGATCCTAAATCCGGCGCCAGCCCGTGCGGTGGCACCGGAACTTCTGCAATTGATCGATATCATTGCACCAAATGAAACAGAGGCTGCAGCGCTGACGGGGCGACCAATCGCCAGCCGAGCCGATGCGCTTGCGGCAGCGCAGAATCTCGTGGCACTCGGTGCTCGTGCCGCACTGATTACACTGGGCAGCGATGGCGCATTGTATTGTGACGACAGCCGCGCGTTGCATTGCCCGGCGGTCGCAGTGAAAGCCGTCGACACGACCGCAGCAGGCGATGGGTATCTCGGCGCGTTGGCCGCCTCGCTCGCGTCCGGACGGTCCCTGGTCGATAGCCTCGGCTTCGCCTCCGCGGCGGCAGGTTTGGCGGTCACGCGGTTAGGTGCACAACCTTCGCTCGGCACCAAAGCAGAGGTCGCGGATTTCATCACGCGATACGGTGCGCCGGTGCCGCAGGCGGTCGCGTAACGAAACCGCTGTGCTGTTCTATTCGCGTCGCCATACTGGCATCATCGCGGCGACATTCGAGTCGACAACACATGCTGCATCTCACCAAGCTTGCCGTTGGCGTGCGTGATATCGACCATTTGCGCGAGCTTCAGGCGGAGCGCGCGCAAACCAACCCACCGTTGCGTCACCGTACGCGTGCATTCCCGCGCCGGCATCAGGAGGTGATCGACGGCGGTTCGATGTACTGGGTCATCAACGGCACCATGCTGGTGCGCCAGCGCATCGTCGACATTATCGAGGATCGGCGCGATAGCGGCGAAGCGTGCACCGGCCTGTTACTGGACCCGACGCTGGTGCCACTGGCCGGACGGCCGACCAAGCCGTTCCAGGGCTGGCGGTATCTCCGCTCGGACGAGGCGCCGGTTGACCTCACCATCGGTCCACGCGCCCGAGGCGAGGATCTGCTGCCGCCCGAGATGCGGCGGGAACTCCGGGTATTGTGCCTGCTCTGAAACCACTTGCGCGACTCTGTCAAGGCGTTGGATAATCGTTTCAGTCGATTAAGAGAGCTTTCTCGACTCGCCTGTCAGACTCGTCCCGCAACCCATGCACCCTTGGAGCCCTTCCAGTGACCACCATGCGCAGATCCCTGTTTGCCCTGCTGGGTCTCGTTCTGCCGGTCGCCTTCACCGCCGCACCCGCCGCGGCGGCCACCTCGAACTCGGTCCAGCACAAGAGTACGACGCATCACGCCACTGCTGCGACGCACAAGGCGAAGCCGCAGCACTCGACCCACGTACAGCACGCGGCACACCACACGACGACGACGCATCACACGTCGCACAAGGTCGCTTCGAGCTAAGAACTGTCCGACTGCGCGCGTTCGCTCCCGGCGGCGCGCGCAGCTTCTGATCGGGAGCTTGGCGGGCGAGGCCGCGCCGGCGCCCACTATAAAATATCGAGCGACCGCTTGCCCGCAGGCGGCGGATGCACGGCGTCGATTGCAGCCAGATCCTCATCGGTCAGTACTATGGTTCCCGCCACGGCATTCTGCCGCACGTGCGCGGGATCGCTCGCTTTAGGGATCGAGATGACGTTGGGGTGCCGCATGGTCCAGGCGATGGCGATCTGAGCCGGCGTCGCGTTGTGACGCTTGGCGACCTGCGAGAGCGCCTTTGAACGCAGCAGTGAGCCGCCTTGCCCGACCGGCGAATATGCCATCAGCGGGACCTTGTGCTCAGTGCACCAGGGCAGCAGATCGAATTCCACCCCGCGGCTGTCGAGATGGTAGAGTACCTGGTTGGCCGCGCAGTGCGTTCCGGCTGGCAGGCGTGTCAGCCCCTGCATGTCGCTCGTGTCGAAGTTCGACACGCCCCAGTAGCGGATCTTCCCGGCCTCGCGCAGCGCCTCGAACGCTTCCACGGTGTCAGCCAGGGAATGACTGCCGCGCCAGTGCAGCAGGTATAGATCGATCCGATCTGTCCGCAACCGCTTCAGGCTGCGTTCGCACGCCGCGGGCACCCCGCTTTTCGAGGCGTTGTGCGGATACACCTTGCTGACGATGAACAAGTTGTCCCGCTGACCCTGGGCGGCTTCCGCCACCACTTCCTCGGCCCCGCCGTTGCCATACATCTCGGCGGTGTCGATCAGCGTCATACCCAGCTCAATCCCGAGCTTCAGCGCCGCCACCTCGGCTTTCGCGGCGCCGGCGCGCTCGCCCATGTGCCAGGTGCCCTGGCCGAGCGCAGGAACGTCCGTCCCGTCCGGCAGCTTCACCGTGCGCATCATCCGGTTTTCTCCTCGGCGATCCGTAGCAGGCGGAGGAAGTTGCCACCCCACAGGGCGGCGATCTCCTGGCGATCGTAGCCGCGGTTCAGCAGTTCCACCGTCAGGTTGGCGCTCTCGGAGGCGTCCCGCCAGCCGGTGAACCATCCACCGCCATCAAAATCCGACGATATGCCGACATGCTCTACGCCGATTCGCTTCACGGCATAGTCGATGTGGTCGACGAAATCCCGCACCGTGACCGCGTCGGGCTTGGCATCCTGCTTCAGGAACGCCGCCACCGCGGTGATCTGGATCACCCCGCCGGTATCCCGCAGTACGTCCAGCTGCGCGTCATCCATGTTGCGCGCGTTGTTGCACAGGGCGCGGACGCAGGAATGCGTGGACAGCACCGGCGTGCGCGACAGCGAGGCGGCCTGCAGCATCGTGTCGCGCGACACGTGCGCGACGTCGATCAGCATGCCCACCCGGTTCAGCTCCACGACCGCGGCGCGTCCCAACGCGCTCAGCCCGCCATGCTCCGTCGCGGCATCGCCCAGGTCGGCGCGCGGGTTGCACGAGTCGCCGATGGCGTTGTGGCCGTTATGCGTCAACGTCATGTAGCACGCGCCCAGGCGGCGGAATTCCGCGAGCCGCGACAAATCGCTGCCCATCGCGAAGCCATTCTCCACCGCCGGCACGATCGCGAGGACAGCGTCACGTTTCGCTGCCTCGATCTCGGCAACTGTGCTGGCAACTCGGGCGGCAATGCCATTCTGACTGCGGCCCATATGCCTGATCGCATTCAGCATCCCGATGGCGCGTTCGAAGGCTGCGGCCTCGGCTTCGGGGGTGCGGGCGGCCTGGGGCACGTAGGCGGCGAAGCAGCCGGCGGCGACGCCACCGCGCTGCATCTTCGGCAGATCGACCCTCCGCGTGCCATCCACGAATGGATCGGGGCCGGTGGGCCACGGAATATCGATGTGCGTATCGATGGTGACCAGCCCTTGATGCAGGGCGAGCGCTTCGGCGGGGACAGAATCATTCATGCTCGGCACGCTTGCAGATATCAGTGTGACGCGGAAGGGGTGGGCATCCCACAAGTCATGAAATTAGCGGGTAGCAGAAGATAACCCATGCGCCGGCACCTGTTGTCCGCTGCCATGGCGGTCTTGGTTGCAGGGCACTCACTGGCGCAGGTGCGGCCCTCGGCCGAAGACATCGGGCCATGGGTGCTCACCTGCCCGACCGCCGCCAATTGCCTGTTGCGCCATCGAAGCTGGTTGCTGCCGCCAACTGTCGTTGGACCGAGCGCCGCGCTGGAAGTGGTATGGCGCGGCGGGAGGGCGATGCCAGTCGTGGCTATCCGTGGCCTGTCTGTGGGCACCGCACTCGGCAGCGTGTTGCTGTTGCGGGCCAACGCCACCGCGAAATTCGACGATGCCACCGAGATGGACCTGCCGTGCGCGCCGGACGGTGGTGCGTTGGTGTGCGTGCCCACCGGCGCCGCTTCTGTCGATGCCGCGTCCGAATTGGCCACGTCTCGCATGGTGTTGGTGAGACTACGGCTTCACCCCGGCGGCGGGACGCCGCTGCCGGAACTTTCGCGGTCGCTGGAACTACAGCAGACCAGCGTCGCGTTGGCCCGGTTCCGAGCGGCCTCGCCAGTCGGCGAAGCAGAGCCGGCGATTGCGGGGCTGGACCTGCGAGGGTTTCTCGACCGTCTCGCCCGCGATGCCGGGTTCCACGGCGGGCTGGCGGATTTGTTGCCCAGCGTCGCCGGTTGGGTTGGCGCCAAACGGTTCTGACCGGAGGGGCGGCGTGTTGCCCAGGCGACGTAGCGCCGCAAGTCCGCACCCCCCAACCGCATTGCTTGCGCGTGTTTCCGCGGGCGCCTAAGCAAACCTAGGCCAGCCTCGCGAGATCACCATGGATCAATCCCTTCCTGCCGACCCGCACGCCGAGATACGCGCCGAGGTTGCCAAGCTCTGCGCCCGCTTTCCCGGCGAATACTGGCGTAAGCTCGACCGCGAGCGTGCCTATCCGACCGAGTTCGTGGCCGCACTGACCGAAGCCGGCTACCTCGCCGCTCTTGTCCCCGAGGAATATGGTGGCGCCGGCCTGCCACTGTCCGGTGCCGCGGCAATCCTGGAGACGATCCACGCCGAGGGCTGCAATGGCGCCGCCTGCCATGCGCAGATGTACATCATGGGCACCATTCTCCGGCACGGCTCGCAGAAGCAGAAACAGGAGTACCTGCCCAAGATCGCCACGGGTGAACTACGTCTGCAGGCATTCGGTGTGACCGAACCGACCAGCGGTACCGACACCACGAGCCTGCGTACGTTCGCGAAACGCGAAGGCGACCACTATGTCGTGAATGGCCAGAAGGTCTGGACCAGTCGCGCCGAGCATTCAGACCTGATGCTGCTGCTTGCACGCACAACGCCGCGCGATCAGGCGAAGCGCCGCACCGACGGCCTGTCCACCTTCATTGTGGACATGCGGGCGAGCGTTGGCCACGGCATGACCATCCGGCCGCTGCGCACCATGATGAACCACAACTCCACCGAAATCTTCTTCGACAACATGGTGGTCCCGGCCGAAAACCTGATCGGCGAGGAGGGCAAGGGCTTCCGCTACATCCTCGACGGCATGAACGCCGAACGCCTGTTGATCTCCGCCGAGTGTATCGGCGATGCCCGCTGGTTCCTGAAGAAGGCCACCGACTACGCCCGCGACCGCCAGGTCTTCGGCCGACCGATCGGCCAGAACCAGGGCATTCAGTTCCCGTTGGCGCGGGCCTACGCCCAAATGCGTGCCGCCGAACTGATGATCCGCGACGGCTGCGCCAAGTTCGAAGCCGGCCTGACCCCGGGCGAGGAGGCCAACATGGCCAAGCTACTGGGAGCCGACGCATCCTGGGCCGCCGCCGAGGCCTGTCTGCAAACCCACGGCGGCTTCGGCTTCGCCGAGGAATACGACATCGAGCGCAAATATCGCGAGACGCGCCTGTACCAGGTGGCGCCAATCAGCACCAACCTGATTCTGTCCTACATCGCGGAGCATGTCCTGGGACTGCCCCGGAGTTACTGATTACAGCCCGGTTCTCCGTATCGGCGGTTGGAACGCGAGTGCGATCGGCGCCGACCGGTAGGCGGCCAGGCTGCGCCCCGCGGGGGCTGTTCCGCCAGTTGGGACTGGTTGCATGATCGTTCTCGCTGGCGCGCCCATGCCCGATGTCTGGGCGTGCAGCACTGGAGCGCTGCCAAATGAAGCAGTCGTCAGTGTCGCGCCCCAGGATCGGGACAGTGGCGATGCCGACGGCGAGAATGCGCCTGCGAAGTCGTGTCTCCTCCGGCCACACCGCAAGCACCTTGCGCTGATATTCGGCACCGATCTCCGGTGTTGCCGAATGGTACGCTGCTGCGGCCTTGTTCCAGTCTCCGGATTGGCCATACAGCTCTTTGAGGAATTGGGCCGCATAGTTGGCGTTGGCCTGCGGATCAAGCGCGATGTCCAGCGAGGCGAACGCATTTGGATGGTGCAATAGATTGATCTGTGCGCAGCCGACATCGATCGACTGCACGCCGCGTGCTTGCGCTGCCTGAATCGCTGCGACAGCCTGAGCCTTGGTCTCGTAAAAGCTACCCTCACCTTCGATATCCAAGGTCCACGGCCATGGATGCCAGTCACCCGTGACTGGATCGCGCCTACCGCTCTCGACGCGGCTGATCGCCGCCAGCAAATGGGGTGGAATTCCGCTGTTTCGCTCCGCAGCGGCCACTGCCGCGCGGCATAACAGTCCTTGCACCCGGGTAGGCAAAGGGACCGGGCTGGCGCGACCGGGGTTCGGAAGGGCCAACAGAGGAACTGCGAGGAGCCAAGGGAACCGCATGGCCTGCATCATAAAGGCTAAGCGTTAGCAAAGAGTTCGCGCGTGGTCCGACCTCGCCTATTCCATTCGCTGAAGAAAGCGATGCTGCAATGCGAAAAATCGCTTGCACACCAACGACCGATCGCCTAGATTGTGCATCGCAGCAATGCGGCCCCTCGGGTCGTGCTGTCTGCTTTCTTGGACGTTTCCTCCCTAAACTTTGGCGGCGCCACAAGCGTCGCCATTTTTTTGCCTGGTCGGCTCAGCCGCGGCCGAGCGTCGGCGCCAGCGCAGCCAAACCCGCGATGAAGCTCGTGATTGCCTGCTGCACGGCGGAAAACCCCGAGAGTCGCTCGATCCGCCTCTCGTCCATATAAAGGTCGCGCGCAACCTCAATCTGCAGCGCCTGCACACCCTCGCGCGGGCGGCCATAGTGACGGGTGATATATCCGCCCGCATAAGGGTCGTTGCGCCGCACCGAGTACCCCTGCTCCGACAGCAGGGTTTCCACCAGCCGCGTGGTGGTCGGCGCGCAGGCTGTGCCGTGTGCATCCCCGAGTATGAAGTCCGCCGGCTTGGCCCCGTTGCGCGACACATGTCCCTGCGTGGGCATCGAGTGACAGTCGATCAGCAGGCACCCGCCAAATTCCGTCCGAGTCTCCATGATCAGCGCCCCGAGCGTGTCATGGAACGGCTGCCAGCAGGTCCGAACGCGACGCTCCGCATCAGCGAACAGCAGCTTGTCTCGGTAGATTGCCTCGCCCGACGCCACGACACGCGCGATGGTCCCCAGCCCGGCGCCGACACGGGCGCTCGTGGTGTTGACCCAGGACGGCAGCTTGTCGGCGAACATGGCCGGATCCAGCTCCCACGGCTCCCGGTTCGCGTCGCAATAGGCCCGAGGGAATGTTGCGGTCAGCAGAGGCGCGCCGTGCTCCGGGGCCGCCGCGAACAACTCGTCGACAAAACTGTCCTCGCTCCGGCGTAGGCCCAGCGCATCAAGGCGGGCTGCCGCCAACAGCTCGTCCGGATAGCAGCGCCCGGAGTGTGGCGATGCAAATATCACGGGAATCGATTGCCGGGACGGGCGCAGCACCACGACCGGCGCGGGAGGAGCAAGCGAGGCAGCGACTGGCACGTCCATGGCTGTCTATCAAAGCCGCGACCGAGCGCGCTGTCACGACCCAAGCTTGCCCAGATCACTCAGGACGCGTATTTTTTCCCGGAGGATGGGCGCGTAGCTCAGCGGTAGAGCACTGCCTCGACACGGCAGGGGCCACAGGTTCAATCCCTGTCGCGCCCACCATCCGTCAAATCGCCAGGGTCTTCCGCGTGCCCGCACAGGACCGGAGCCGTCTCCGAGCCTTCAGTGATGCACTCTCGGTGCCTCGTCGAACACGCTGCAGGCAAGCGTAATCAGCCGTTCTGCGGTGTCGGGGAACCCGGCGCGACCCGCATCCTCGGCAAGCGCGATCAGGCGATCGGAAAGCACAAGCTCGCTGCATGGTGGCTGGGTGGTCTCGAGTGGGGTTGTTGCGAGCATCATGGGGACGTTCCTTGCCAAGCCCGGTTGCGTCGATCCACCATTATGCAACCCATGGTTTATAGGAAGGTTAACGCCGCTGAGAAAATTCACGCAGCGCCAGCACTCGCAATGCCGAGGCCAAAGGCCGCCCAGGTTCCCGCCCCGCGTCGGTGGCGGCCACCAGCGCGGTGAGCGTCAGCTGGCGGTCCGCCGCCAGTTGGGTGAGCGCCGACCAGAATTCTTCCTCCAATGCGACGCTGGTGCGATGGCCGGCAAGCGAGAAGCTGCGCTTGATCAATCCGCTCAACCGCCGCCTCCCGGCCGCACCGCGCCGCGGAGGGGGCCAGTCGCATGTCTCGACGAGGCGTTTTCCGCAACCGCCAATTTCCCGATTCCCACCATGTCGTCATAACGGATTCACGGAGCGCGTGCTGTCACGAGCGTGAGCGCGGTCGCGGCATTCTCGACGTTGTGTTTTCCACCGGGGCCTGATGTGGCTGGCTGCGGAATTCGCGGACAGTGCTACGCAAACGTGGACTGGCGGGGCTCAATCATCGTGGCGATCGTCCGATGACGCTGTTTCGCAGGCGCCGCCTCATTGGCAACATCCTCAAAGGTCAAGCGCGGCCGCTGGAGGGCGATGAACCGGTACGTTGATCATCTGACCGCAGGCGTTCTGATGCCCATGCCGCTGCCTCGGCTACCACGTTGTTCGGGTCCGACCGCAAGCGCTCCGCGACCGGTCGCAGCCCACTGTCGCCGGAGTTGCCGATGGCGATCAGCACGTTTCGCACGAACCGGTCGCGCCCGATCCGCTTGATCGGCGATCCCACGAACATCGCGCGAAAACCGGCATCGTCGAGTGCGGCGAGTGCCGCAAGCCTCGGCGCCGTCAGGTC
This sequence comes from uncultured Alphaproteobacteria bacterium, assembly GCA_963726125.1. Classification (GTDB taxonomy): domain Bacteria; phylum Pseudomonadota; class Alphaproteobacteria; order Acetobacterales; family Acetobacteraceae; genus JAMXLO01. The sequence goes on from CAVSBG010000008.1 coordinate 66,796, forward strand.
GGCACGCGCACGCAGCTTGTCGTGCGGCGACGCACGGGCGAAGCGGTTCCATGGGCAAACCGCAAGGCAGTCGTCACAACCGTAGATACGGTTGCCCATCAGCGGTCGCAGCTCGTGCGGGATCGATCCACGATGCTCGATGGTCAGATACGAAATGCAGCGCGTCGCATCCAGCCGGTGTGGTCCTGGGAAGGCATCAGTCGGGCAAATGTCCAGACAGCGTGTGCAACTTCCGCAGTGGTCGGCGTGTTGTCCATCGGCAGTGATTTCGAGCGTGGTGTAAATCTCGCCCAGCAACAGCCATGACCCATGGGTCCGCGAGACCAGATTGGTATGTTTACCCTGCCAGCCGATACCGGCGTGTTGCGCCAAGGGCTTCTCCATCACCGGCGCCGTATCGACGAAGACTTTCACCTCCCGACCAAACCGCGCGACGACGAACTGCGCGAGGTGCTTGAGCATGCCCTTCATCACGTCGTGATAGTCGCGGTTGCGGGCGTAGACCGAAATCGTGCCTCGATCGGCCATGGCGATGGTTGCAAGCGGATCATCGGAAGGCACGTATGACAGTCCGACCGCGATGACGCTGCGCACGTCCGGCCAGAGTCTGCGAGGATCGGATCGCTGCGCGCTGCGTTCCGCGAGCCACCCCATGTCGCCATGCTGACCCGCGGCAAGAAAGTCGGCCAGTCGTTGACGAACCTCATCGCCGAGCTCGGCGCGGCAGAAACCGATAGCATCAAAGCCGAGCGCAAGTGCCCGGTCGCGCACCACTGACCGCACATCGACCGGTGCTCGCACCGTTTTCGATTCAGTCGCCACTCATCCCCGCCCGCGATACGGCGCGACGTCCTGCGGCGGGATCCAGGCACCGTCCGGTGGGGCGTTGCTCTGCCAGAACACGTCGATCGGGATGCCGCCGCGCGGATACCAATAGCCACCGATGCGCAACCAGGCCGGGTCGAGCAATATCACCAGCTTCTCTGCGATGCCCATGGTGCACGCTTCATGGAACGCACCGTGATTGCGGAAGGACGTCAGATAGAGCTTCAGCGACTTGCTCTCGACGATCCAGTCACGCGGGATGTAGTCGATCACGATATGAGCGAAGTCCGGCTGGCCGGTGATCGGGCAGATCGAGGTGAATTCTGGACAGGTGAAGCGCACGACATAGTTTTTGCCGCGCGATGGATTGGCCACGCGCTCCAAGATTGCCGCATCGGGGCTTGCGGGTTGCTCGACATGGCGGCCGAGTTGGGTCAGGCCTCCATAGTTCTCTTCGGTCATGTCGGCTCCTCTCGCACCCACCCCGCGCGGACGGCGGCAGCATGCGCATCCAGCCGGTGCTCGGTGATGGCAGCACGCAGCCCGCGCATCACGTCCTGATAATACCGCACATTGTGCCAAGTGAGCAGCATCGGTCCGAGCATTTCCTCCGCCCTGAACAGATGGTGGAGATAGGCGCGGCTGTGGCGTGTGCAGGCTGGGCAGGCACACGCTCGATCGAGCGGCATGGCATCGTCAGCGAAACGTGCGTTGCGTAGGTTGAACACTCCCTCAGACGTGTAGGCACGTGCAGTGCGTCCCGCGCGCGTGGGTATCACGCAGTCGAACATGTCGATGCCACGTTGAACCGCGCCGATGATGTCGTCTGGTGTGCCGACGCCCATCAGATAACGCGGTGCATCGATGGGAAGGTGCGGCAATGTAGCGTCGAGCATGGCGAATGTCGTGGCTTGGCCTTCGCCGATTGCCAGACCTCCAATGGCATAACCGTCGAAACCGATGGCGGTGAGGGCGTGGGCGGACTCTGCGCGGAGGTCGGGATAGACGCTGCCTTGCACGATGCCGAACAATGCGTAGCCGGGACGGGCGGCGAAGGCCTCGCGCGATTGCCGGGCCCAGCGCATAGACAGTTGCATGGACGCGCGCGCTTCGTCCGTGGTCGCCGGATACGACGTGCACTCGTCCAAGGCCATGGTGATTGTCGCGTCCAGCAGGTGCTGGATTTCGACTGACCGCGCTGGCGTCAGCCGATACGTGCTGCCGTCGAGATGCGACTGGAACGTGACCCCGTCGGCGTCCAGCTTACGCAGCTTGGCCAGCGACATGACCTGGAAGCCACCCGAATCAGTGAGGATGGGACCAGGCCAATCCATGAAGCGATGCAGGCCGCCAAGACGTGCGACGCGTTCGGCGCCAGGCCGCAGCATGAGGTGGTAGGTGTTCCCGAGCACGATGTCCGCGCCGGTTGCGCGCACCGCGTCGGCGGTCATCGCCTTCACGGTGCCTGCCGTGCCGACGGGCATGAAGGCCGGTGTGGCCACGTCACCGTGCGCCGTCGTGAGTACGCCGGTTCGGGCCGCGCCGTCCGTGGCGATGATCCGATGCGCGAAGCCTGTCACGGAGAGCGTTCCAGCAGGCACGCATCGCCGTAGGAGTAGAAGCGGTACTGCGCAGCGATCGCGTGCGCGTAGGCACTGCGCATTCGTTCAGTGCCGGCGAAGGCGCAGACCAGCATGAACAGCGTCGAGCGAGGCAGATGGAAATTGGTCAGCAAGAGATCGACGATGCGGAACCTGTAGCCAGGTGTCACGAACAGCGTCGTCTCCCCGCTGAACGGGCGAAGCGTGCCGTCGTCGGATGCGGCGGTTTCCATCAGCCGCAGGCTGGTGGTGCCAATCGCCACCACGCGCCCGCCGCTTTGCCGTGCTGCGTTGACAAGGTCCGCGGTGTCGGCTGTTACCTCGCCGCGTTCGGCGTGCATGTGATGTTGGCTGATATTGTCGGTGCGCACCGGCAGAAATGTGCCCGCGCCGACATGCAGAGTGACGGTGGCACATCGGATGCCGTGCTCGTTCAGTGCGGCGATTAAATCCCGCGTAAAATGCAGCCCTGCGGTCGGCGCAGCGACGGCACCTTCGTGCGTGGCAAAGATTGTCTGGTAATCGTTGCTGTCCTCTGGCGTCGGCCCAGCCTCGCGTTCGATATACGGGGGCAGCGCCAGGCGGCCGGCTCGCTGCAACGTCGCGGAGAATTCAGCATCGTGTCGATTGAAGTCCAGATGGATGCCACCGTCCGAATCAAGTGTCAGAACCTTCGCACGCAGGTCGTCGGCGCCGTCGAACTGAATTTCGTCGCCCACATGCAGACGTCGCGCATTGCGTGCCAACGCGTGCCACGAACCGTCGGCGCGCGGTTGATCGAGCGTGATACCGATGCGCGCGTTGCCCCGCCTTGCGGTGAGTTGCGCTGGAATCACGCGCGTGTCATTGGCCACTACGACATCGCCTGGCCGCAGCAACGCCGGCAGATCGCGCACCAGCCGATCGATCAGAGTTGCGGGTGAAACCTGCAGCAGCCGCGCCGCATCTCGAGGGCAGGCGGGATGCTGTGCAATACGATCGGATGGTAGATCGAAGTCGAAATCCGTCAGCCGTATCATGCCGGCGTCGGAGCGACGCGGCGCAGCAGGCGAACCAGCGGGATCGCGATCAGCACCGCCCAGAGCTTGCCAACGATCTGCCCGGGTAGGAACTCCAGGCTGCCGAAGGCCAGCGTCAGGAACACCATAGAGTCGACCATCAGCCCGACAGTCGACGATGCGACTACCGCCAGTGTCAGGCGCTGCCGCTGCAGCGGCGTGTATACGGCAAAGTCCGCCAGTTCGCTGAGCGCAAACGCTGTGCCTGACGCGATCACCAGCGCATTCGGCGCCACCAGCGTCGACAGTGCGGTGCCAAGTGCGATCGCGAGCAGTCCCCAGAGCAGGCCGAGGCAACGTTGCACCACGTCCCGCAGCACCAACGCGGCGCCGACGGTCAGCACGCCGGATGGTGCGAGCAGGCCGGGCGCGACCGGCACCAGGCAGGGTCCGTGCGGCACGCACACCGTCCCGACGTGCTGGATCATCCAGTTGGCAAGCGGGATCGACGCCAGGAAGCAGGCGAAGGCGAGCACGCCAATGCGACGCGACAACTCCATCGGCGATCACGCGCTCAGATAGGAGGCGACTTCGACCAGGTTGCCGTCGGGATCGCGGCAATATACCGAACAGATTGGCCCCAGGGCGCCGGTCTTCTCGACCGGACCCGCCACAATGGCCACGCCACAATCGTGCAGGTGGCCGACCACAAGGTCCGGGGGTGCCGCGGTGATGAAACAGAGATCCGCCGAACCCGGGCCGTCATGAACGCCGGTCGGCCAGCTTCGCGGATCGGTGCCGCTCGGGCGGACGTTGATTTTCTGGCCGCCGAACTTCAGCGCCGTGCGGCCGTCGGAGCCGAAGTCCTCGCGCTCCATGCCGAGGACGCGCTGATACCAGGCGGCCGTGATCTCCACGTCCTTCACATTCAGCACGATGTGGTCGATGCGGTCGATGGTGAAGCGCATGATGCTAGGCCCGTGTTGGTGCGCGCTTGGTCGATCGCGCGGCGCGGCTGGGTGGCAGGTTTGGCTTCGGCTCGGCGAGCATGTCGCCGAGGTGATGCAGGTGCAGCGCTGGTCGGGAGGGCAGATGAACGACCAGCTCAAGTTCACCGCCGATCGCTTTGACGTAATTGCGCAAGGTGGACAAGTACATGTCCGCCTGTCGCTCAATCTTGGACACCGACGGCTGCTTGATCTTCAAGGCCGCAGCTATGTCCGCCTGGACCTTGCCGGCGACCTCACGGAGTTGGCGCAGGCTTTCCACCTCTTCCTTCAGCTCGCGATACCGCGCGTCGATGCGGTCCTGGCTTGCTCTCGGGAGCGCTTCCATTACCTCTTTCAGAGTACGACCCATCACAGCCACATAGCTATTGGGCTATAGGTCGTCAACCGTTCGCGCAGTCGCTATAATGCAGCGACTGCGCGCCTTCCCCAAACGGGGCTTGCGCCCATTAAGCAGCAGGGTAGCGTAGTGCCCTCCTGCTTCCCATTCTCTCCGTGGATGTGCTATCGTTACGTATCAACAACGATTGTTTTGAGGCTATTCAGTGCTCACCAGACTGCGAGTACGCAAATTCAAGGTTTTTTCCGACGCCGACGTGGAACTCGGCCCGGTGACGGTACTTTGCGGACCCAATAATTCGGGTAAGACCGCTGCGCTTCAGGCTATCGCACTATGGCGGTTAGGCCTGAAAGCTTGGCAGGCCGAGCGCGGCATGGGTTCCACAGCGCGGAAGCGGGTCGGCGTCCCGATCAATCGCCGCGATCTCGTGTCGATCCCAGTTCCGGAAACAAGCCTGCTCTGGCACGGGTTGCATCTGCGGGAGGGGTTCCGGCAAAATGGCCATACCGTCACGCGCAATCTCCGTATCGACATAACTCTGAGCGGCGTAGGACCGAGTGGCGAATGGGAGTGCGGACTGGAGTTCGATTACTCTGGACCGGAGGTCATCCACGTCCGTCCGCAACGCCTTTCCGAACAAGCCGGGTCTGAGCGAATGCCGGTACCAGATGCCGCCAATGATGTCCGTGTAGCGTTGCTACCAGCGATGTCGGGTCTGGCAGCCGTTGAGCCTAAATGGGAGCCGGGACGCGTCGAGGTGCTGATCGGCGAAGGACAGACCGCACAGGTCTTGCGCAACCTGTGCCATCAGCTTTGGCAGGAAAAGCGCGAGCTCTGGGAGCAACTCGTTGCTCATATGCAGCAGCTATTTCGGGTCACACTCCTGCCGCCTCAGAGTGTGGTTGCGCGTGGTGAAATCACCATGAGTTACCAGCAGGAGGGCGCCGATCTCGACCTCTCTTCTGCCGGACGGGGCCAGCAGCAGATACTGCTGTTGCTGACCTATGTGCTGGCCAATCCCGGAACGACGCTGCTGCTCGACGAACCGGACGCCCATCTGGAGGTCATCCGCCAGCGAGAGACTTATAATCTGCTCAGCGAACTTGCACACCAGCATGGTAGCCAGATCATCGCCGCCAGCCATTCAGAGGTTGTTCTGGAAGAGGCGGCACGCAAAGATACGCTGGTTGCGTTCGTCGGCCGCCCGCACCGCATCGACGATCGAGGTTCCCAAGTCAGAAAATGGCTGGCTGAGTATCCAATCGACCATTTGTATCAGGCGGAAGTCCAGGGGTGGGTGCTGTATCTTGAGGGGTCGACAGACCTCGCGGTACTCCTTGCGTTCGCGGAGAAGCTAAGCCATCCAGCACGGCAGGCACTTGAGCGCCCGTTCGTTATTTACGTCGCCAATGATCCGAGCAAGGTGCAGCGGCACTTTTACGCAGTGCGGGAGGCGAAGCCCGACGTTGTCGGTGTAGCGTTGTTCGACAGGCTTGAGCGGTCCCTATTGGACCTTGGCGCAGACTCGCTGATGTGGTCGCGGCGCGAGATTGAGAACTATTTGACGCGGCGGGACGTTCTCGAGGCTTGGGCTAGCGGCGAGGAGTCAAATGACCTGTTCGCTCAGGTGCGGGTGAGTGCGATGCGGCAAGCTATCTCTGAGATTGAGGCCGCCCAACGCACATTAGGGAAGGATATCTGGTCTGGTGACATCAAAGCCACCGACGAGGCTCTCGATCCCATTTTCCGGCGCTACTACGCACTAACGAAAGAGCCATTGCTGTTCCGAAAGGCTGACTATCACGGCTTGGTCCGCTTCATTCCGCCCGCTGAAATCGATTCCGAGGTCGGCGAAAAGCTGGATCGCATTCTCGCTGTTGCCCAGCGGGCACAGCCGCGTACGGCCTGATCGCTCCAGTTCAGCCGGCGACGTCCGACTACTCCAGTCCATCGTAGAAATCGTTGCCCTTGTCATCGATAACGATGAACGCCGGGAAGTTCTCGACCTCGATCCGCCACACCGCTTCCATACCTAGCTCGGGATACTCCAGCACCTCGACCTTGCGGATACAGTCCTGCGCCAGCCGTGCCGCCGGCCCCCCTACAGACCCCAGATAGAACCCGCCATTCGCCTTGCAGGCATCCTTCACCGCCTTGGACCGATTGCCCTTCGCCAGCATAACCAGCGATCCGCCCGCTGCCTGGAACGCCGGCACGTAGCTGTCCATCCGTCCCGCCGTGGTGGGACCGAAGCTACCGGTGGCATAGCCGGCCGGTGTCTTCGCAGGCCCCGCATAATACACCGGATGATCCTTGATATACGCCGGCAAATCCTCGCCGCGGTCCAGCCGCTCCTGCAGCTTGGCGTGTGCGATATCGCGCGCCACCACCATCGTGCCGGTCAGCATCAACCGGGTCTTCACGGGATACGCCGAAAGCTGCGCGCGGATCGCCGCCATCGGCCGGTTCAGATTCACCGCGACCGCATCGTCACCCAGATGTTCGTCGGTCGTCTCCGGCAGGTATTTCGCCGGATCGGTTTCCAACTGCTCCAGGAACACGCCCTCCGGCGTGATCTTCGCCAGAATTTGCCGATCGGCACTGCATGAAACCCCAATGCCCACCGGCAGCGATGCACCGTGCCGAGGCAGCCGGATCACTCGCACATCATGGCAGAAGTACTTGCCGCCGAACTGCGCACCGATACCGAGCGTGCGTGACAGCTCCAGCACCTTCTGTTCCAGCTCCAGATCGCGGATCGCGTGTCCCGCCTTGCTGCCGGTCGTGGGCAGCGTGTCCAACCAGCGAGTGGATGCCAGCTTCACCGTCTTCAGCGTCAGCTCCGCCGACGTGCCACCGATCACAATAGCCAGATGATACGGTGGGCAGGCGCTCGTACCCAGCGATCGCATCTTCCCATCGAGGTACTTCAGCAGCCGTTCCGGCGACAAGATCGCTCGTGTCTCCTGAAACAGGAAGGACTTGTTGGCGCTACCGCCGCCTTTCGCAACGAACATCAGATGCAACTCGTCGGCGTGGTGCTCGCCGGGCGCAGCCATGATGTCGAACTGCACCGGCAGGTTATTGCCGGTGTTCACCTCCTCGAACATCGACAGGGGCGCCATCTGTGAATAGCGCAGGTTGGTCTCGGTGTAGGTGCGATGGACGCCCCACGACAGCGCCTCCTCCTCGTCGCCTTCCACCCACACGCGCTGCCCCTTCTTGCCGAACACCAGCGCGGTGCCGGTATCCTGGCACATCGGCAGCACGCCGCCCGCCGCGATGTTGGCGTTCTTCAACAGATCCAGCGCGACAAACCGATCGTTGTCACTCGCCTCCGGGTCGTCGAGGATCGCGCGCAAGGACGTCAGATGCCCGGGACGCAGCAGGTGCGACACATCGCGGAACGCCTGGAACGCGAGCTCGCTCAACGCGTCCGGTGCAACGCGCAGCACCGTTTGCCCATCGCACGTCGCGGTCCGGACGCCACCGATTGGCAGCCGCTTCCACGCCGTCTGGCTCGGGCCCAGCGGAAACATGGGGGAATAGACAAAGCCCGAGGGCCTCGGCATGGGCGCGTTCATCGCAGGCTCCTTCTATTCCTTCGACGGGGTCCGGCGGCGGAACGCATCCAGGCTGACGACCTGCGGCGTCACCTCCGACTGCTCGCCCTCCGCTTCAGTAACCTCGGCTTCGGGCTCGGCCTCCTCCTGCGCTATCTCCGGCACCGAGGTCGCGTGGAACCGCAGTCCGAAGCGCACGTAAGGGTCAGCGAAGCCGGTCACCGCGCCAAGCGGAATGACCAGCGACGCAGGCACGCCGCCGAACGACAGCCCGACGCTGAACAGTCCGGCCTCGGCATCCATCTGCAGGTCCCAGAACTGATGCTGCAGGACGATGGTCATCTCCTGCGGATACTGCGCGCGCAGGCGCGGCGGGATCACGACGCCCGGGTGATCGGTGCGGAACGTGATGTAGAAATGGTGCTCGCCGGGCAGGCCGTTCGCCGCGGCGTGCGTCAATGCCAGCACCAGCACGTGACGCATCGCCGTCTCGGTCCACTCGTCGTACGGGAGCAGGCTTTCCGGCCGCTGTTCCGTATCATCTTCCATCAGAGACCTCGCACATCCGCCGCACCCATAGCGCGCGGCGGGCGGTGGGGCAAAGGGTGCCGCCGACACGCGCTTTACACCGCTGCCGAACACCCGAATGCTACGCCAGCGAAATCGAGGCATCGATCGAATGGACGTGACGGACGGCAGCGAGACACAGCATTGGCAGCGCACGCTGTGGACGATGGTCGGGGTCCAGTTCGTGATGAGCATCTCGTTCAGCATCCTGAGCCCGATCATGCCACTGTTCCTGCCGGAACTCGGCGTATTCTCGCGGGACGCAGTGGCCATCTGGGCTGGCGTATTGGCCTCGATCACCTCGTTCGTTGCGATCTTCACTGCGCCGCTGTGGGGCAGTCTGGCCGATCGTTACGGACGAAAGCTGATGGTGCTGCGGTCGACGCTGGGGATTGCGATCTTCACGTTGCTGATGGGCCTGGCGCAGAACCCCTGGCATATGGTGGCATTTCGTGCCGGCATGGGGGCGCTGGCCGGATTCAATTCCGCCGCGACGCTGCTGGTGTCCACACAGGTGCCGGAAAATCGGCTGGGTTCGTCGTTGGGATGGCTCGGCACGGGGCAATTGGTGGGATCGCTGATCGGCCCGATCATTGGGGGCGGCGTCGCTGACCTCACCGGCAGCTTCCGCATTCCGTTCTTCTTCGCCGGAGTGATTTCGCTGGTCGCATTCGCCGGCACGTGGTGGTTCGTGCCGGAGCGCTTCACGCCGCCGACCGAGGTTCGGCAGCGCCGTTCGCTGCTTGCCGGGATTTCGGTCCTGACTCGTACGCGAGGCCTGGTGCCGCTGATCGTCGTGATGCTGATGGCGCAGTTCGCCACCCAGGCGGTCCAGCCCGTGGTGACGCTGTTCGTGCAGGAACTGCTGGGTGACCGGCCCGATCTGGCGACACTGGGTGGCCTCGCATTCTCCGTCACTGGGATGGCCGGCGTGCTGGCGGTGCCGTTGCTCGGCCGCAAGAGCGACGTCATCGGCTATCGCACCGTGCTGTTGATCTGCCTGCTTGGCGCTGCGCTGTTTACCGCGCCGCAGGCGGTTCAGCTGGGTTACTGGCCGTTCGTAGTGGAACGCTTCGGATTGGGCCTGTTCGTTGGCGGCATCCTGCCGGCGGCCAATTCGCTCATCGGCCGTCTGACAACAGTCACAAGCCGCGGCTTCGTATACGGCATGGTCTCCTCAGCCTATTTCGTCGGCAACACGCTGGGGCCCCTGACCGGGGGCACGATTGCCGCCACCATCGGCATTCGTTTTGTATTCGTCGTGACCGCGGCTTTGTTGCTGATCAATCTGGTCTGGGTTTGGTTCACCGTTCCCGAGGTACGGACGGAGCCCTAACGCAGCCGGTTCCACCGCCAGTCGCGCACCTCCGGCAAGTCTTCGCCGTAGGTTTCCACGTAGTGCCGATGCTCGACCAGCTTGTCGCGCAAGTGCTGCTTCAGGTGCCCCGCGACATTGCGCAGCCGAGGCACGCGGTCGATCACGTCACCGGACAGGTGGAAGCGGTCGAGATCGTTCAGCACCGTCATGTCGAACGGCGTTGTCGTGGTGCCTTCCTCCTTATACCCCCGCACGTGGAAGCGGTCCGACATGGAGCGGCGATAGATCAGCCGATGGATCAGCCATGGATAACCATGGAATGCGAAGATCACGGGTTTGTCGGAGGTGAAGATCGAATCGAATTCCAGGTCGGACAGTCCGTGCGGATGCTCGGTGGCCGGTTGCAGCGTCATCAGATCGACGACATTGACGACCCGCACCTTCAGGTCGGGCAGATGTGTCCGCAGCAAATCGACCGCGGCCAGCGTCTCCAGTGTCGGTACATCGCCGGCACACGCCATCACGACATCCGGCTCGACGCCTTCATCGTTGCTGGCCCACGTCCAGATGCCAAGTCCCACGGTGCAATGGCGAACCGCTGCGTCCATTCCCAGCCACTGCAACGCGGGCTGCTTGCCGGCGATGATGACGTTGATGTAGTTGCGACTGCGCAGGCAGTGATCGGTCACCGACAGCAGCGTGTTCGCGTCGGGCGGCAGATAGATCCTGACCTCGTCTGCCTTCTTGTTCACCACAAGGTCGATGAAGCCGGGATCCTGATGGCTGAAGCCGTTGTGATCCTGGCGCCAGACGTGACTGGTGAGCAGATAGTTCAGCGACGCGATCGGCCGCCGCCAACTGATGTGCCGTGTCGCCTTCAGCCACTTCGCGTGCTGATTGAACATCGAATCAATGATGTGGATGAACGCCTCGTAGCACGAGAAGAAGCCGTGCCGTCCTGTCAGCAGATAGCCTTCCAGCCACCCCTGGCAAAGATGCTCGCTCAGCACCTCCATCACGCGGCCGTCCGGCGTGATGTGATCGTCTGTAGGCAGGATGCGCGCGGTGGAAACGCGGTTGGTGACCTCGAATAGCGCACCGAGGCGGTTCGACGCGGTTTCGTCCGGTCCCATGACGCGGAAGTTGCTCATCGAACTGTTCAGCCGCATCACGTCGCGGAGGAACTGGCCGGTAATGCGCGTCGCCTCGGCCTCGGTATCGCCGGGCTTCGGCACTTCAACTGCGTAGTCGCGGAAATCGGGCAGCTCGAGGTCGCGCAGCAGCACACCGCCGTTGGCGTGTGGGTTGGCACCCATGCGGCGAAGACCCTTCGGGGCGAGCGCCGCAATATCCGCGCGCAGAGTGCCGTTGTCATCGAACAGCTCCCGCGGCTGGTAGCTCTTCATCCACTCTTCCAGCATGCGCAGGTGATCGGGTTTGGTTCGTACCTCCGCGAGCGGGACCTGATGCGCGCGGAAGGTGCCTTCAACCTGCTGCCCGTCGACGACTTTCGGTCCGGTCCAGCCCTTCGGCGTGCGCAGGATGATCATCGGCCACGCCGGCCGTTCGGTGAAACCAGCGTCACGCGCCTTTTGCTGTATCGATTTGATCTCGGCGAACACGGCATCGAATGTGCTGGCCATCTGCTGGTGCATTGTCGCCGGATCGTCGCCGGTGACGAACACCGGCCGGTAGCCGTAACCGACGAAGAGCTGGCGCAGTTCGTCTTCCGGAATGCGCGCCAGAATGGTTGGACCGGCGATCTTGTAGCCGTTCAAATGCAGTATCGGCAGCACCGCGCCATCGCGCGCCGGGTTCAGGAACTTGTTGGAATGCCAGCTTGCTGCGAGCGGACCGGTCTCCGCTTCGCCGTCGCCGACCACGCAGCACGCAATGAGATCGGGGTTGTCGAACACCGCGCCATAGGCATGCAGCAACGAATAACCGAGCTCGCCGCCTTCATTGATCGAACCAGGCACGTCCGGCGAGACATGGCTCGGCACGCCGCCGGGAAACGAGAACTGCTTGAACAGGCGCTGTATTCCGGCCTCGGTCTGCGGGATATTTGGATAGTGTTCGCTATACGTGCCCTCGAGATATGTGTTCGCGTTCAGACCAGGTCCGCCATGACCGGGCCCCGCAACGTAGATCACGTTCAGATCGTGTTCGTTGATCAACCGGTTCAGATGGACGTAAATGAAGTTGAGCCCCGGCGTGGTGCCCCAATGCCCGAGCAATCGCGGCTTGATGTGCTCTTTCTTGAGTGGCTCCCGCAGCAGCGGATTGTCCATCAGATAGATCTGTCCGACCGACAGGTAATTGGCCGCCCGCCAATACGCGTCCATCAGCCGAAGCGTTTCGGGTGAGAGGGGCGACTTGGTGCTGACGGCTGAACCGAGGTCGGGCATTCATGGCCTCCACAGTGATTGGCTGCTCTGCCGCCTGCGCAGACCTTCATGTGTAGGGATGGACAGCGCGATCAAGGGCCGTGGCAGGCTGATCGGGCAGATTCCTTCAGTCTGTCATGAAACTGTTGCGCAGCATTTATTTCGCTGGTCGATAGCGATGCATCACGTTCGTTAACAGATCGTGGGGCAATGCGTGTGCGGTGCGACCTTGTACACCGACCATCGTTTCCGCGGCGGTCAGAGCGTTAAGAATTGCCTCTTCGGTAGCCTCCGCCGCCGCCTGGAACAGCGGACTTATCGCGTCCGGCGACAGCATACGCGCTGTTGCGATTGCTTCGCCGTGATGGACATGGTTGCCGGTGGCGAAGGCCAGGAAGATGTCGCCGCTGCTGTTGAACCCGACACCGCCCACCCAGGCCAGTCCCGTCGTGGCCCGCCGCGCCAGGCGCTGACACTGTATCGGCAACAGCGGTGCATCGGTGGCGAGGATCACGATGATGGAGCCGGCATCGGTCGGCGCGCCTCGCGGTGACGGCACAGCCTCAAGGCCGATCTCTCGCCCGACCGGCACGCCGTCAACGCGCAGCAATCCGCGTGCGCCGTAGTTCGCCTGCACCAATGCGCCGACAGTGTAGGTGCTGCCGGCGGCTTGCACCATGCGCGAAGCAGTTCCGGTGCCGCCCTTGAACTCGTGACAGATCATGCCGGTGCCGCCGCCCACATTGCCTTCCGCAATCGGCCCTGAAGTGGCTGCGTCCAGCGCGGCGAACGCGTGTTCGGCGGTGACCGGGAATGTCGCGGCATCGCTCAGCCAGCCGTCGTGCGTTTCGGCCACCACCGGCAACAGCCACGGCATCGGTACCTTGTCGCGTACCGCCAGCGCACAGATCGCGTCGCGCACCGTTCCGACGCAGTGGGTGTTGGTGATACAGATTGGCGAGGCCAGCAGCCCCTGCTCAGCGACCCACGCCCAGCCGGTCATCTCGCCGTTGCCGTTGAACGAGTGGATACCGGCGAACACCGCATCGGTCCAAAGCTCGGCTCCACGGGGCCAGATCGCCGTCACGCCCGTGCGAATGACAGCGGATTCGTCGCGCATCAGCGTCGTGTAGCCGACACGCACGCCAGGCACGTCGGTGATCGCGTTCCACTGACCTGTCGGCAATGTGCCTGTGGTGATGCCGAGGTCACGCAGTCTTGCGCGCGGCATGTTGTATTCCTTTGCGAGTGTGGGTCGGCAGTAGCATCGGATCGCCGGCAAGGCGATGCGTGGCGTGCAGCCAGCGGCTCCTTTGGCGGCGGCGGTCAGTGAGGCAGATCTACCGCGCCACCGCACTATTCGATTGTGCGCCTCGCCTGCTCAAGCAGCCAATCGCGGAAGATCACCAGGCGCGGCGTCCGCTCTCCGCTATCGGGATAGACAATGTAATACGACCGATCGGCACGCACGCTGTGCGGCACAGGGCGCACCAGACGTCCGGCATCCAGCTCGGGTTGCGCGAGCAGCCGACGCGACAGCGCAATGCCGAGACCATTGATCGCAGCCCGCAACAGGATGTCGGTCTCGGTGAACGTCATGCTCCGGCGTTCCTGAGTCACAGCGACGCCGAGTGCCGCGAACCATTCGTCCCACGGCTGTAACGGCGTATGCAGCAGCTTGGCCCGTGCCAGTTCTGCGAGCGTCTCCGGCAGGCGCCCGCCATTGAAGCGCGGACTGCACACCGGGAACACATCTTCGTGCGCCAACTGGATGGCGTGAATGCCCGGCCATTTCCCGCCACCATAGCGGACCGCCAGATCGACATCCTCCACCGTGAAATCGGACAGCAGCGGACTGGCGCGCACGTTGATGTCGATCTCGGGATGGCGACTGTTGAAGTCGGTGAGTCGCGGGATCAGCCAATGCGTGGCGAAGGCGGGCAGCACGCTGATGGTCAAGGCGCGATGCGTGCGACCACGCAGTTCCGCCACGCCGCGCTCGATGCGGTCCAGCGCGTCGCGCACCGTCGCGGCGAGTTCGCGGCCTGGCTCGGTCAGTTGCACACCGCGACCGCGGCGCCGAAACAGCGCAACTCCCAGTTCGCGCTCGAGCGCCTTCATCTGATGACTGATCGCCCCGTGCGTGATGTGCAGTTCAGCGGCGGCGCGGGTGAAGTTGCCGTGGCGCGCGGCGGCCTCGAACGTGCGGAGTGCATGCAGCGGTGGCAGGCGGTCCGTCATGTGTGAACCATACTCACTGATCGTGTGAGAAATGATCGTTGGTGGATAGCAGCGCGCAAGCCTATGTGGCGGCGAACCGGTTGACCAGCCTCACATCGGGAGCCGTCAGATGACCCGTGCCTTCACAACATTGGCCTTCAGCCCCTCCGTCCGTGCCGCACAGCTTCGCTACGGCTCGCGGGACCGCATGGAAAAGCTGGCAGCGCGCGATCCCGAACGAGCGAACCTGCCGGAGGAGATGCAGGAACGCCTGCGGCAGGCCAACAGCATCATCGTCGGCACCGCCAGCCACGAGGGTTGGCCCCATGTGCAGCATCGCGGCGGACCGCGCGGCTTTATCAAGGTGCTCGCGCCAGACGAACTCGCGTTTGCCGATTACCGCGGTAATCGACAATACATCACCATTGGTAATCTCGCGGAGAACGCTCGGATGTTCCTGCTGCTGCTCGACTATGCGCACGGCACGCGGCTGAAGATCTGGGGCCGCGGCGAGGCGGTCGACGATGACCCGGCGCTGTTCGAGCGTGTGCGCGATCCGGATTATCCGGCCAAGGTCGAGCGGGTGATCCGTATGCGGGTCGAGGCGTGGGATACCAACTGCAACAGCCACATTCCGCGCCTGCTGCCTGGGCCCGACGCTGATGGCTAACTCCGCCGTCGCCGCCATGGCATCGCCGGACGCCGGACAGACGCATCTGGGCATCGTCATGGGACTGGCGATGGGGCCTGCGGTTGGACTGGGCCTCGGCCGTTTCGCCTATGCCTTGCTGTTGCCCGCGATGCGCCTCGATCTGGGCTGGAGCTACGCTCAGGCTGGCGCGATCAACACCGCCAATGCCGCCGGCTATCTTGTCGGCGCGTTGCTCGCCGCTCCTCTGGCCGCCAGGTTCGGCGACAAACGTGGGTTCCTGCTCGGTATGCTGCTGACCGCCGCGTCGCTGCTGGCAAATGGGGTCAGCAGCGATTACGTCGTGCTGGCCTCGCTGCGCCTGCTTGCCGGTGCGGCGGGCGCATTGTCGCTGATTTGTGGCGGCGCGCTGGCCGCGGCCGCGGGTGGCGGTGGCGGCAAAGGACGTCCCGCCATGGCGCTCGGGATCTACTTTGGCGGCGCCGGCTTCGGCATGGTCGCCTCGGCCGTTGTCGTACCGGCGGTCGTTGCGGCTATCGGATGGCGTAGCGGCTGGTTTGCCCTGGGCCTGCTCAGTATTGCCGCGACGGCAGCGGCGCTGCCGGCGTTGGCCCGAGCACCGGACGTCGCGCGTCACGGTCGGCAGGATCGTCCAAGGTTCAGCATCCATGCGACGCGTGGGCTGCGTGCTGTGCTGGCCAGTTATGTCCTGTTCGGCGCCGGCTACATTGCCTACACGACGTTCATCGTTGCGTATCTGCGCAACGAACTGGGTTTCGGCACGGCCGATGTCACCCTGTTCTGGGCTTGCGTCGGCATTGTATCCTCCGCGGCTGGCCTCGCCTGGGGGCCACTGCTGGCGCGGCTGTCCGGTGGCAGAGGCATCGCCGCGGCGAATGCCGTCGTGATGCTGGGTGCCGCTCTCCCTGTGCTCGTCGCGACCCGCCCAGGGATATATGTGTCAGCGGTGCTGTTCGGTGGGTCGTTCCTGATCGTGCCCACGTCTGTGACCACCTTTGTACGCAAGGCCGCTGCACCGCAGGCTTGGACGGGGGTGATCGCCGCCCTCACCGTGGGATTCGCCATCGGTCAGTGCATCGGGCCGTGGCTGAGCGGCGTGGTGTCGGACGCGCGCTATGGCGTTGCAGGAGGGCTGCTGCTCTCCGCTGCGGTGTTGGCGGCGGCCTCGCTTGTCGCGCTGCTGCAGGGCGAGCCGCGAAGCGTCTGACGCACAGACTCCCCCACCCAGAGCCTGACACGATGGATCCCAAAGGCGGTGCCTTTGGTGAGGGTCCAGGGAGCAAAGCTCCCTGGCGGGTTCAGGGCAGAGCCCTGATTCTTGCCTGTCCAAGCGATTGCCGAGGGGGCCTCTGACCGGCGGCATTGTTTCAGCCTGGGATCATGGCCTAGCGTCCGGGTCGCGGTTGCAACAGTCAGAGTCGGGAGTCGCTCGGATGAAGTTGGCGAAGGTGTTGGGCGCGTTGGTCATATTCGTCGCCGCGGCAAGCTGGGCTGCATCTGCCGACGATCTGCCCCCACGCAAGCCCGGGCTGTGGCAGGTGGACATGGCCAATCCAGGCGGCCAGATGCCGCCGCAGCAGATGAAGATGTGCATCGACGCCAATACCGATGCGGAGATGTACAAGATGGGCATGAGCGCGGCGCAAGGCATGTGCAGCAAGCCGGAGATGCATCGCAGCGGCGATACGATGACAACGAGCTCGCAATGCAAGATGGATCAAACGCAGATCACAACGCAGGCGGTAACCAAATTCACCGGCAACTCGGCATACCATTCGGATATCAACTCGAAGTTCAGTCCGCCGATGATGGGTCGCAGCGCGTCGGTGGTGACGCAGGATGCGAAATGGATCGGGCTATGCCCGGCCGATATGATCGCGGGCGACGTGGTGATGGGCAATGGGATGAAGGTGAACATCAAGCAGATGCTGGGCAACCAGAAGCAGTGACGCCACCAGCCATCGCGACGGCTTGATCTGCTTTACCGCCGCGCTGTCCGCTGTTAAGAGGGCGCCATGTCCTACCGCGTAAACAAGCGCACGACGATGAACTGGAAGCCCTCCGACGGGGCGTCCTGGGCGTGTGCGTGTTGACGTTAGCGACATAGCATCACCCAAGGCCCCGCCGGATCCGGACGGGGCCTTTGCATTTCAGGCACTCGTCCACGACCCGGCTCAACGAATGGAGCGCGAGTCATGAGCCTGCACCATCCCACTGTCGCCATCGTTGGCGCCACCGGCGCTGTCGGCGCCGAGCTGATCGGCTGCCTGGAACGTCGTGCGTTTCCAATGGAACGGTTGCGGCTGCTTGCGTCCGGCCGTTCGGCGGGGCGCAAGCTGTTGTTCCGCGGCCAGGGCATCGCCGTGGAGGAGCTGAATGAGGACAGCTTCCCAGGCGTCGATATCGCGTTGTTCTCCGCCGGCAGCACGGTATCGCGACGTTTTGCCCCAATGGCGGTGCGGCAGGGCGCGGTGGTGGTGGACAATTCCTCCGCGTTCCGCATGGAACCTGGCGTCCCACTGGTGGTGCCCGAGGTGAACCCCGGCTCGATCAGGCGCCATATCGGCATCATCGCCAACCCCAATTGCGTGGCCATCGTCGCGGTGATGGCGCTGTGGCCATTGCACCGGCACGCGCCCGTACGCCGGGTGATCGCTGCCACGTATCAGGCGGCATCCGGTGCCGGCGCCGCTGCGATGCGAGAGCTGCGCGACTCGACCGCCGCTTATCTGGCCGGGAGCGACTATCAGCGCCGCGTCCTGGCTCACCCCTACGCGTTCAACCTGTTCAGCCACGACACCAAGGTCGATCCCGTGAGTGGCTACAACGAGGAAGAGACCAAGGTGATGCGCGAGTTGCGCAAGATCATGGACGAGCCCGAGTTGCGTGTCGGCATCACCTGCGTGCGCGTGCCGGTGCTGCGCGCGCACTCCATGGCGCTGACGGTCGAATTCGAGCGACCGGTCACGCCGGATGAGGCGCGTGCGGTGCTGGCCGAGGCGCCCGGTGTGCGGATCGTCGACGATGTCGCCGGCAACCACTTCCCGATGCCGAACGAGGCTTCCGGGCAGGACGACGTGCTGGTGGGCCGCATCCGGGTCGACGCGAGCGATCCGTCGGGCCGTTCGCTGGCCTTGTTCGTGGCGGGCGATCAACTGCTGAAGGGCGCGGCCCTCAACGCGGTGCAAATCGCCGAAAGGCTCGTCGCCTAGCTAACGACGCGTCTCTCCCCCTCCCCTTGCGGGAGGGGGTTGGGGGGAGGGGGCCGCAAACCGCACAACTGCTCGCGCACCGATATGTACCTGTGACCGATATGTACCTGTGAAAGTGGGGGGCTTCTGTTGCCCGGTGCCCCCCGAACCGCGCTTATCGCTTATGCAGCGACAGCGAGCGCCTGATTGTCATTGGCACTTGTAGAAAGGCCCGATAACGGCGGAACCATGCCGAGCGAAAGATACATCTTTACCACGCGTGTCGAGCCTGTGTCGCCCCCGTATGGTGGAGGCGCCGGGCACTGCCCCCGGGTCCACTACGCTTATTCCACGCACCGTTTATCGCCATAGCCGGCGAACCAGCAGGCGTAATATAGGCACTCCAACCCCCGGG
Source organism: uncultured Alphaproteobacteria bacterium (assembly GCA_963726125.1). Classification (GTDB taxonomy): domain Bacteria; phylum Pseudomonadota; class Alphaproteobacteria; order Acetobacterales; family Acetobacteraceae; genus JAMXLO01. The sequence continues at coordinate 85,898 of CAVSBG010000008.1, forward strand.
GGAAAGTGGAGTTGCGCATGGCCCTGACCGAGCAGCAAGCCGCCGAGATCAATGCCGCGCGCGCCCAGCGGGCTCATACGCTCCGACCAACCGTGCCGGCGCTGGAGCACATGCTGTTCGAGGCGCTCCCCGTGCTCGATCACGGTTTCGTCCGGGTCATCGACTACATGGGCGATGATGCCGCCATTGTGCAGGCCGCGCGGGTGTCCTACGGACGTGGCACACGGCGGGTCTCCGAGGATTCCGGCCTGATCCGCTACCTTATGCGTCACCGGCACTCCACGCCGTTCGAGATGTGTGAGATCAAGTACCATGTGAAGCTGCCAATATTCGTCGCGCGGCAGTGGATCCGGCATCGCACTGCAAATGTGAACGAATATTCCGCCCGGTATTCGATCCTGGATCGCGAGTTCTATCTGCCGTCCCCGGAACATCTGGCGGCGCAGTCGTCTGCCAACCGGCAGGGCAGGGGAGACGTGCTGGCCGGCGACGAGGCAGCGCATGTGCTCGACATGCTGCGCGAGGACGCCACGCGCTGCTACGACCATTATGCCGAGATGCTGAACGAGGACGCGGCCGGGCAAGCGCTCGATCCCTCGCGGCAAGGCCTCGCGCGCGAATTGGCACGCATGAACCTGACGCTGAACACCTACACGCAGTGGTACTGGAAAATCGATCTCTACAACCTGTTCCACTTTCTGTCGCTGCGCGCAGATGCACATGCGCAGTATGAAATCCGCGTCTACGCGGAGGCGATGCTGCGCACCGTCGAGGCCTGGGTGCCGCTCGCATATCAGGCGTTTCGCGACTACCGGCTGGGGGCGGTGACGCTGTCCGCGCAGATGCTGGTGGTGGTGCGGCGAATGCTGGCCGGGGAGGCGGTGGAGCAGGCGAAAAGTGGGCTGAACCGGCGCGAGTGGGCGGAGCTTATGGCGGCACTGGGACGGGACAATTGACAGCTATACGCGATATGCGTATAGTCCCTTTCTGGGTCGGCACATGCCTGCTGGCTGTTCTCGCGACATTGGGGGACAGCAATGGCATGGCGCCTTTTGGAACTTGAACAAGATCCGGCCGGAACTGTGCGGGCGGTGTTGGTCAGCGACGGTCAAGCTATCGAGTTTGTCGCGGATTTCGAGTTGGGCGATCGACAGGCAATCTTCAGCGGCCTGCATGTAAATGGCGGCGGTCCGAACTCAGTTGGGATTTCTCGGCTGCGGAATTTGATCCGATGGGCGATGGAGCAACTCGATGTCGACGAACTCCGAATTGAGGGCGCGACTCGCACGTCTGGGGCCGGTCCGGGACGCCGACCCGCCACCCTCATTTTCCGGCGAGGTGGTCCCACTTGTCCTGCGGCTTGAGGGGCCACTCAATCGGCCGATCGACGTAGTCAAGCGGTTGCGGGCGGCTGGACTGACGTTGCGGGCTGGCCATGCTCTCATCAACCGACTTGCTGAAATTCGAATCGCGGTGTGCGAGATTGCCGAAGGAGCAAACATCCCGGCTCTTGCTGCTGATTTGGCGGGCATGAACGTTCATGTCTTCCGGCGGCGGCAATTGGATTCAGACACCGTCTCCCGCGTTCGCAATCGGCATGGCCTGTCGCAGCGCGAGTTCGCCCAAATTCTCGGGATCGACATCGATACGCTGCAAAATTGGGAACAGGGGCGCAACAAGCCCGATGCTGCGGCGCTCAGTCTGGTGCTGGCATTCGACAAGGCGCCGGACGTAATCGAGGCTGCCGTGCTGGAGCCAGTCGTCTGAACGACCCACCGTAGTTCCCGCCCACCTGAAACTACACTACGCTTCCCTCAACAGCCCCGGGAGGGAACCATGAAGGCAGCCATATTCCACGAGGCGCATCAACCGCTCACCATCGAGAACGTCGAGCACGCACCGTTGAAGCGACGTGAAGTACTCGTGCGCACCGCGTACGCGGGCCTGTGCCACTCCGACCTGCATTTCATGGAAGGGCTGTATCCTTACCCCACGCCCGCCGTGCTCGGCCACGAAGCCGCCGGCGTCATCGAGGCGGTCGGCGAAGACGTCACCTACGTCAAGCCCGGCGATCACGTCATCACCTGCCTGTCCGTGTTCTGCGGCGAGTGCGCGCAATGCATGACCGGCCATCCCAACCTCTGCGAGAACACCGAAGTGAAGCTGCTGCCCGGCGCGGCGCGGCGCCTCACCTGGAAAGGCAATGTGCTCAACCAGGCCTTCAACCTCTCCGCGTTCGCCGAGTACATGCTGGTCCACGAACATGCCGTGGTGAAGGTGCGCGACGACGTGCCGCTCGATCGCTGTGCGCTGGTGGGGTGCGGCGTGATGACCGGTGTCGGCGCGGTGTTCCACGCCGCCAAGGTGGAACCCGGCGCGACGGTCGCGGTGATCGGCTGCGGCGGTATCGGCCTGTCCGCTGTGAACGGCGCGGCAATGGCCGGTGCGTCACGCATCATCGCGATCGACACCGTGGCCTCAAAGCTGGATGTCGCGAAACTCATGGGCGCCACTGACACGATCAACGCCTCGAACGCTGATCCGGTGGAGATGGTGAAGGAGATGACCGGCGGCGGCGTGCCGTACTCGTTCGAGGCCATCGGCACCAAGACCACCGCGGAGCAGTCGTTCGCGATGCTGCGCCCGGGTGGCACGGCGACGATCATCGGCATGATCCCATTAGGCACCAAGATCGAACTGCACGGCGCCGATTTCCTGCGCGATCGGAAGATCCAGGGCACCTCCATGGGCGGCAACCGCTTCCGCGTGGATATGCCGCGCCTCCTGGACCTTTACCTGCAAGGCAAGCTGAAGCTCGATCACATGATCTCCGGCCACATCAAGCTGGCCGACATCAATGAGGGTTTCGCGTCCATGAAGCATGGCACGATGGTGCGCCAGTTGATCGACTTCTCCGCCGGGTGAGCACGCTGATCCGCCGTTGGCGCACCGCCTTCGGCTTCCTGCTGCTCTTCCTGCTGTGGGAGGTCGGCGTCCATGTGTTCGCCGTGCACGAGTACATCTTGCCGCCACCGAGCCAGGTGCTGCGCGCCCTGATCAAGAACTGGCAGCCGGTTTTGGCGAGCGCCGGAATAACCACCCTGGAGATCGTCGCCGGCTATGCCCTGGCTATCGTCGTCAGTATTCCGCTCGCCATCGGCATCGTGTTCTCGCGCACGATGGAGGAGACCGTCTACCCCATCGTCGTCTTCCTGCAGATCATCCCGAAGATCGCGGTCGCGCCGCTATTCATCATCTGGTTCGGCTTCGGCTTCACACCGAAATTACTGCTTGTGTTCCTCCTGTCGTTCTTCCCGATCGTAATTGCCTCGATCGCCGGCTTCCGCGCCATCGATCCGGAGATCATGGACTTCGTGCACACCACCGGCGCTGGCGAACTACGTGCCTTCGCCAAAGTACGATTGCCCTATGCGCTGCCCGAGATCTTCACCGGCCTGAAGGTCGGCGCAGCGATTTCCGCGACTGCCGCCGTGGTTGCTGAATTCGTCGCGTCGGATCGCGGCCTGGGCTACCTGCTGCTGCAATACAACGGCGATCTCAACACACAGATGGTGTTCGCCACGGTCATGGTGCTGGGTGCCATTGGCCTTGCCGTCTACTTCCTGGTGGAATTGGCGGAACGTCTCGTGATTCCCTGGCACGCATCGCAGAATGATCGGCGAGGTGAGCTGGGCATCACCTGAACAACAACAAAACACTGGGGAAACGCACATGAAAATTCTGGCCGCATTGGTCCTGGTCGTCCTGCTGGCCACGCCGGCCTGGGCGGAGGATGCTGTCTCGTTCCGATTGAACTGGTACATGGGCGGCGCGCATGCACCGTTCTTCCTCGGCAAGGAACGCGGCTACTACCGTGATGCCGGCATCGATCTGACAATCAACGAGGGTCGCGGGTCGGCGAATACCGCCCAGGTCGTAGCGGCTGGCACGGACACGTTCGGGCTCGCCGATTCATCGTCGGTGATGCGTCTGGTATCAAAGGACGCGCCAATCCGCACAGTCATGTCGCTGTTGAACGTCTCGGCCTTCGGCGTCATTTCGTTGGCGGAAACTGGCATCAAGACGCCAAAGGACCTGGAGGGCAAGAAGCTCGCAATCACCGCCGGTGATGCGTTGACGCAGTTGTTCCCTGCCTTCGCCGGCTTCAACAAGCTCGACACCAGCAAGATCACGCTCGTGCAAATCGATCCCGCCGGCAAGATTGTGGCGCTGCTCGACAAGCGCGTTGACGCCATCCTGGGCGGCCTCGACGAGCAGTTTTTCATCGTCAAACAGAAGGGCTTCACACCGGCCGGTCTGTCGTTCGCAAAGAATGGCGCCAATACGGTCGGCCTGACGATATTGACGCAGGATGCAACAATTGCAGCCAGCCCGGATCTGGTGCGGCGTTTCATCGCCGCGACACAGCGATCATGGCAGGCGGCAAAGGCGGATCCGGATGCCGCGATCGCCGCATTGTTGAAGGCAAAGCCCAGCCTCGATGCGGACTCGCAGAAGAGCCAGCTCGTTACCGACCTGCCCAACCTCGTCTCGCCCGCAACTGAGGGAAAACCGATCGGCTGGGGCGCTCTGTCGGACTGGGAGGCAACCGAGAAGCTGCTGAAGCAATACGGCAACCTGGAAACCGATAAGCCAGCCACCGCATTCTTCACCAACGACTACCTGCCGAAGTGAACCAACCACCAGCGGCAATCATCGCACGCGGAGTTGGCAAGACATTCGAGCGGCGCACCGTTGTCACGACGGCACTCGCCGCGATCGATCTGAATGTCGCACAGGGCGAGTTCGTCGCCATCGTCGGGCCGTCGGGTTGCGGCAAGAGCACATTGCTGCGGCTGATCGCTGGCCTGCTGCGTCCGACCGAGGGCGAGGTCTTCACCAACGGTCACGCCGTGACGCGGCCAGTCACCGACATCGGCATCGTATTTCAGAACCCGGTGCTGCTCGAGTGGCGCAATGTCCTCGACAATGTGCTGGTTCAGGTGGAGCTGCGCGGCCAACGCGCCGCCGCTCATCGTGAGCGCGCGATCGCGCTGTTGCAGGCGGTGGGACTGGGCGACTTCCTCCGCAACCGGCCGCGCGAGCTCTCGGGAGGAATGCGGCAACGCACCTCGATCGTGCGAGCGCTGATCCATGATCCGCCGTTGCTGTTGATGGATGAACCATTCGGCGCATTGGACGCCCTGACCCGCGAGCAGATGCGCATCGACCTCGAGTCGCTATGGCTGCGTACCCGCAAAACAGTGCTGTTCGTAACCCACAGCATCGATGAGGCGGTGTTGCTGGCCGACCGTGTGGTGGTGATGTCGCCGCGGCCAGGCCGGATTGAGCAGATCATCCAGGTCGATCTGCCGCGGCCACGCGGCATCGAGGCACGTCAGGCCCCGCGTTTCGTGGAAACGACGCAGCAGATCACACAGGTGTTTCTCGCGCGCGGCATTCTGCGCGGCTCGGGTGGTTTGTAGGAGAGCATCATGCGCGTTGGGTTTCTCGGGGTTGGACATTGGCACGCCGGCATGCACGCGAAAGGCGTGCAGGAGGCTGGCGCGCGTATCGTCGGCGTGTGGGACCCGGACGCAGAGGCCATTGTGCGGTTCGTGTCAGCCAACGGCGGCGAGGCACGACCCGATGCTGCGGCGGTTCTGCACGACCGACCGGACCTGATCATCGCACTCGGGCGTGGTCCCGAGGCGGCGGCGCGACTGACCATGCTGCTCGAGCACGACGTGCCCATCCTGGCGGACAAGCCCATCGGTTTGTCGCATGAAGATGTGCGGCCGCTCGCGGACTTGGCGCACGAGCGTCGCCGCTTCGTGGCTGTTGCGTTGGTCAACCGGATTGCAGGGGTGACCGAGGCACTCGGCGATGTTGGCCGCATCGCGCACATGTACTTCCGTATCATCAACGGACCGCCACGGCGCTATCGCGATTGGCAAGTGCCCTGGATGCTCGACCCCCAGCAGGGCGGCGGTGGCGCATTGCGCAATCTCGGTGTGCATGGGGTCGATGCGTTCCTGTCGCGCGCCGGTGAGCAGGCGGTGCGCGTGGACTATGCGGCGTTCCACAGCATATTCGCTGAACAGGTCGAGGATTACGCCTGCGTCGTGCTTCGTGCCGCCGACGGAATGGTGGGGGTGATCGAGTCAGGCTACACGCATCCCGACGCGGGTGGCACCTATGAACTGCGCATCAATGCGGCGGACGGCGCGCTGGTGGACACCGGATCGCAGTTGACTGCCACGCCGCATCGAACGAGCGACGCAGCGGGCTATGTGCCGTCCGCCGAGCGCTACAGCAGATTTGTCGCCGACACGCTGGAACGCGTGCGCACCGGACGCCCGCCCGTGGTTACTCTGCGGGAATTCGCGCGAGCGACAAAAATGATCGACCAGGCATATCGCCAAATGGGATGACTCCCATCCGGCCGCCCACTTTTCCAGTGGGACCGAATGTGGTTGACGCGCCGACCGTCGCGATCCTCACTTCCCGGTAATAGTCCACCCGGGAGACCGTCCGTTGAGCGAAACGCTCCTGCGTGACATCGCCGACTTCTGCCGCCGCGCGCGCATGGCTGAGTTGACTTTCGGTCGGCTCGCGGTGAATGACGGCAAGCTTGTCAGCCGCCTGCGGCTAGGTGGCCGCGTCACCACGGACACAGTGGACCGGGTGCATGCATTCATCGCCGGCGATCAGCGGAATGCGGGGAACGGTGCCTCGGCGCCACCCGTCCGCCTGTTGCCGCAAACTGCCGCACCCACCAGCCAGAACTTCCGCTTCTACGACAACCGCCAGAAGTACCTGCTATTCGTTACGACGTGTGGCGAGAAGTGGGCAATTGCCCAACGCGTGGGCATGGAGTTGGCGAACATCCATCCTCGCCCACCGGCTCTGCGTCTGTTCGACGCCGGTATGGGCGACGGAACTGTGCTCGCGCGCACCATGCGCGCCATGCACCATCGTTTTCCAACCATGCCGTTCCACATCGTCGGCAAAGAGATCAGCCTCGAAGACGTTCGGCTGGTGCTCGAAAAGATGCCCGATCGGCTGTTCGAGCATCCCGCCACCGTGCTGGTGATGACCAACATGTACTACTCCGAGGCACCGTGGCTGAAGCCGAACTCGGTCACCGCCGCGACCAGCCTCGTCTGGCACGAGCTTTCGCTGACCGGCAACACCGCGCACGACTTCGAAATGCAGATCACCGACCTCGGCCCGTTCCTCGCCGACAATTGGCGCGCGCGCATGGGCCGGACCACCGGCAATCCAGTCTACGAGAAGCCCGTCGTGCTGGTGATCTATCGTGAGGACCACCGGTTCCTGCTCGACCAGGTCCGCCCGCGCCGTGGCTTTACTGGCGCGGAATTCGATCTGATCATCGCTTCGCAGCCGTATCGCGCGCGTGCGCCGCTGGAGTTCAAGGCGCGCCGCGTCGTTGCCCCGCTGGCCCGAGCATTGGCGCCAGGCGGCAGGCTGATCGCCATCCATTCCCACGGCAACGACCCAGGGCTGGAGATTGTCCGCCGCATCTGGCCGGATGAGAATCCGTTCACCACCGATCGTCACGCCCTGCTGCGCGCGACCAAGGCAGAGCTTGGCACGGCCGGTCGCGATTTGAATTTCGGCGCATACGCCGACGCGCGCTCGTTGTTCCGCTACGACATGCACACCTTGCCCAGTGAAATCAGCGAGACCATCGGCACCTCTACGTTGTTCGCCGCATGGAACGCCGCCGTCTATGTCGCGCAGATCGAGGACCAACGCCTGTCGGAGGCAATCAGCAGCGGTGCTTATCTCGACGCGACCCAGGCGGTTCTGCATGAGCATGGCGGACTGTGGTTCTGGGACGAATTGTTCGTGATCTCGCGCAAGCGGGATTCCGCGTGATGGACGCCAGCACACTCACAACCGCTCAGCGCGACCGCATGGCCGCGTTGATCGGCAATTGCTCGATCGAACTCTCGCCACGCGACGAATTTGCCGGCGACGCATTACGGAAGCTGTTCGATCCCGGCACAACCGTTTTCGTCAATCACCCGCACAGCGTGACGCATCACGACATCGTCGCCGCCTGCGCTCGACTGCGGCACGCCGGCTTCAATCCGGTGCCCCACGTCGCGGTGCGGCGTCTGGCGAGCTTCACGCAGGCCAGCGACTTTCTGCAACGGGCAGTGGCCGAGGCCGAGGTCGGACGCATCCTGCTCATCGGCGGCGACGAGAGCCCGGTCGGGCCGTTCCGCGCCGCACTCGATCTGCTCGGCACCGGCGTCATCGAGCGGCAAGGCATCGCTCATGTCTCGTTTGCCGGTTACCCGGAAGGACATCCGGCAATCGATGCATCGGCGCTCGATGGCGCATTGCAGGCCAAGGTGGCGCTCGCTGAGCGAAGCGGACTTGATGTGTCGCTGGTCACTCAGTTCGGCTTCGAGGCCGAGCCGATAGTGCGCTGGATCGGACTACAGCGCGCGCGGGGCATCACGTGCCCCGTGCATGTCGGAATTGCCGGACCGGCTCGTGTCGCGACCTTGGCGAAGTTCGCCGTCCGCTGCGGGATCGGTGCGTCGTTGCGTGCCTTGGCCCGAGGCCACACGGCGTTCGCGCGCATCATGGTGGAAGCGGGACCTGACACGCTGATCCGCGCGCTTGTCGCCGGCGAAAGCGACGCTGCGCCGCTTGGCGGACTGCACGTCTTCACCTTCGGTGGGGTGCGTCGTGTCGCCGAGTGGAGGCACGGACGGCATCGGCCAGACGGCGCATAGTCCGGTTCGGATGTGCCGGGATTGGCCATACGCCCTTAACCGCTCCTTAGTCCTGGTCGCTCAACAGTAGCAGGACGCAGGCCTGCGCGGAGCGGATGCAATGTGTTGCGATGTTCCCGGACAGCAACCGAAGCGAAATTGGGCAACGCTCGACATAGCGACGCGTAACCTGGGCAAGCGATCATTCCGCTATCGACAGGAAACCAGCGATGAGCCGGTTATCCAGCAGATCTTCATCCAACGGGACTACGATATTTCCCGCCTGTCACGTGCCGGCGACATTCGCTCCGTCTATCAACAGATCCTGTCGGCCGGCCGCGTGCCCCTGATCATCGATGCTGGTGCCAATATTGGTGCAGGCACCCTCTATCTGGCGGATACCTGGCCGGAGGCTCAGGTTATCGCAATCGAGCCGGGCAGTGACAATCTGGAGCTGCTGTCCCGCAACACCAGCGGATTACAGCATGTGAGCTGCATTCACGCGGCGCTGGCTTGTCGCTCGGGGGAGATGCTGCTGATAGATCCGGGCATAGGTCACTGGGGTCTACAGGCCTTGCCCGCAAGCCAGATCATCGCAGGCGCAGTCGTGTGCGAGCGCATTTCTGCAATCGGGATGCATGACCTGCTCCAGCAGCAGCCCGCTGATCGCACACCGTTCCTATGCAAGATCGACATCGAGGGCGGCGAACGGGATCTGTTTTCCGATCAGACGGACTGGATCGATCAGTTTGCGCTGTTGGTGATTGAGCTGCATGACTTGCTGATGCCGCGGCAGGGCGTGTCGCGCAGTTTCTTGCAGGCGATAGCAATGCGTGACCGGGACTTCGTCTATCTTGGGGAGAACATATTTTCCATTGCCAATCAGCTCAGCGACATGACTGCGAGTCGATGTCAGGCACAATGAAAGCCTGTTGCACCGACGCAACCTGCTCCAAACCAAGCTGCTGCCGATACGACGCAACGAGATGTCGCAAATCGGCTGTGTCCGGCAAGCTCGGATTCTTGCATGTCGTGCAGGGCTGGCGCTTCGGCTCGAAGGAGAACATGGCATTGCGCCATGCGACATAGGGCGCGCTGGACCAGGCGGCGACGAGGCTGTCGCCAGGCCTCAGCCGACCGACTGTGTAGGGTTGATGGCCCATATAGTCCGACCGAAGCTCACAGCACGGCATCAATGTGCCGTCGCATTCGATCTGCATTTCGTCGAACGGCCGCAGGCAAGGTTGTGTGCGGACCACATCGAGGTCGGTGGTCAGACTGCCGCCTCGGTTCGAATGATTGTCCTGCAGGTTCACCGACCGCATGACAAATTCCATGTCCTTGAATGACGCGCGGGCGATCACCTGCTGACCCGGCTGAGACGTCACCCATTCGAATGGAACCTCCAAACGTCGCAACCGACCCTCGACGGTCGCGAAGGCTTCGGCATGGTCATACGGCACCCCTTCCTTGAGGTAGGCCGTGCAGAAGATGGTACGGCACCCGGCGTCGTAAATCGCCTCCAGGTAGGATCGATCGAGGTAGTCGCCGTTGGTCTGAAGCAGGACCGAGGCGCATGGCGCCAGAGCGTGGCATGTATCCAGCCGTCGCAGCAGGTAGTCCCGATCGGCCAGCGGCTCGTTGTAGCGGTGGAACCGGATGGTTCCCCGCCAGCCCATCGCACCAAGTTGTAAGATGATGCCGTCGAACAGCGCATCATCCATCAGGCGCCTCTCCGAAATCCGATCGATGAAGCTGTTGGGACAGAAACCGCAGCGACGATTGCAGTAGGATCCGATCTCAATTTCAATATTGGTGACCGTTTGGACGAACAGGGCCTGCATGTCCTCCCGTTCCGGAAAGAATAACCCCGGCGAAACGATCATGCCCCAGCCCCAGTCCGTCATGCGGCCAGAACATGCTGGACCTCGCTTCAGGTTGCGCCGGATACGCTAATTTTCCGCTAATTTCTTGAGCTGTTGCCAAACTCCGCAAACACAACTCGACCGGCGCGCCTACGCCACGGTTCGTTGACCCCATCGGAAGACGTTGTCAGGACAATGTCCCAGTCCCGCATGACCGCGGCTTCCGCTTCGATCAACTCGACCTGCTGCCACATGCTTGCCCGTGCCAGGTCCGCCCGCAGTGTGGACGCCGATGCAATCACCGATACGCGCGTGCGAACAAGATCCGCCACATCCAACACAGATGCTGTTGGCCAATCGGGTGACACCAGTACAGACAGCCCAGGCCGCACCTGCTGTTGCTCCTGTAGCATCTCGTAGACCGCGAGCCGGAGCGTCAGATGGTCCGCCGCCGCCTGACTGATCGCACCTCGCAGGTCGTGCCGTGGGTTCAGCTGATCCGGCAGCTTCCCATCGAGCATCCAATCACTCAGCGCGGCGATTCGATCTTCGGCCAGCAGGGTTCGTCGATAGGTTGCCACGCCCTGCTCGGCGATCTGTAGCGCCGCTGCTGGCGAACGGCGATAGAACGCGAGCTTGTCGAACAGTTCTTCCTCACCCTCGTAGGTTTCACAGTCCTGACCCGGACGCAGCAGCACTTGCAGGCCTGCTTGTTGCGACAGACGATCGGTCAGCAGGAAGCCACCTGCGGACAGCACTTCGAACACTCGCATGTTGAGATCACCATTCAGGCTGCCATTGAATGAGACAAGCGATTGTGCGTAGAGCGCCGCCGCCTGTGCCCGTGTCGCGCGACCGGCGCGCAGCGGAATGCCCTCCGCCGCGATCCGCTCCAACAGTCGTTGGCGCCAGCCGTGCATCGCGCCGATCTGGCCGACGAACGCTACCTGGTCCACGCGGCGCGGCTGCCGTGGCTGTTCCATGTGCTGCACGGAGATGCCGGGAAGCCAGGCGCAATCGGCGAATCCTGCCGCAAGAAACCAATGCAAATGGTGCCGGTCGTACACCGACGCGATCGCGTCGAACGCCTCCTTCCGTGCGTAGTCGAGCATGGTTCCGATCGGTCGTTGCATATGGTGCGTGTCGCCGCAGATCAGCAGCTTCGGACACCGAAAGGCGCCAAGGTTGCACGGTATGTTCGCGCGCAATGCGCTGCTCCACACCACGATCAGGTCCGGTTTGGCGACAATGCCAGCCTGACGCATCGTGTCGGCGAGATCGTAGGGAACTCCGGCCGGCAACATGATGTCCGGCGACACACTACAGATCATGAAATCCATGGTCTGGGCATAACGCGTGCCGATGGTGAACTGTCGCGACGAGATGCGGAGCGGCGGCACATAGCCGGGATCGGTTTCCCAGCACAAAACGACGAATGGTTCGGCGCCTCCCACCGGCAATGTCAATCGGCCATATGGCGGGCCATGGCTGCAACACATGCCGCGGGGTTGTCGAGTAGCAGGCAATGACCAGCCGCTTCGATGCGCGGCAGAACGGATACCTTGCCGCACGTCTCCAATACGGCGAGGTCGCCATCCGTCAATTGGGAGGGTGGACGCCACTCGGCAGGAGGATCCCCGAGGACAAAATCTTCCTGCCCGGCAAGCAGTGTGCAGCCGGTCTGCAGACCACCGAACATTGAATAGTACATCTTGGACTCGCGAGGCGCGCTGTCCTGCGGATCAAAGTTGAATACTTCCAGCAAGAGGCGACGGATGTAAGGTGATAGTGAGTAACCCTGCCAGCGGGCTGTCAGCAATGCGCGGAGTGGCGGTCTGGTCAGACACAAGGGCGTGTCGAGCAGGAACAGATGTCGGATGCGGTCCGGACGCATGACCGCAAGTACCGCACCCACCAAACCGCCGTACGATTCGCCGACGATATAGAAACGCTGTGGTCGGGGAATGTAGCGGTCGATCAGTGCTGCATATTCCTGAGCGAATGCCGAGGGCGAGACATCGTCCACCTCACCGGACGTACCGTGGCCAGGAAGATCGCAGACGACAATGTCGAACATTCTGATCAACGGCAGCACGCGCAGGCACGTGTCGGCCATGACCGTCATTATGCCCGGCAGGAACAATGCAAGTGGCTGGTTGGTTGTCGCGTGCGCCGGTATACGGGTCACGCCAAGCGAAACTGTACGACATGGCAAGAAATAGCGCCGCATCGATACGGTCGTGCTTGCATTTGCGTTGCCGTCAACGTCAGTCGTCACGACTGGTTCATCCCGTTTACAGATCGGGAAGCCATAGCCGCGCTCAGTTGACGAAAGGCTAACGCCGGCGCCCGCTGGCTCTCAAGCTCCTTGCGCCAGCTCAGGCGCGCGCCTAGCCAGTCAACGCCGCCTGCGTTCCCAGGATCACCGTGGCCTGCGCCGACAGAACGCCGCCGTTGCCATGTACCAGCGCGGTTTCCGCTTGCGTCACCTGCCGCTCGCCACACTCGCCGCGCAATTGGCGTACCGCTTCGATCAGCAGGAACAACCCGTACATGCCGGGATGGCAGTACGACAGGCCGCCACCATTGGTGTTCACCGGAAGGCTGCCCTTCGGCCCGATGCGTCCGCCGCTGACGAACCGGCCGCCTTCGCCTTTCGGGCAGAAACCAAGATCTTCCAGGAACAGGATCGTGTTGACGGTGAACGCATCATACAATTCCACCACGTCGATGTCGGTCTCCCGCATCCGCGCCATCTTGTAGGCGGCAGCGCCCGATTCACGAGCGCCCGTGAAGGTCAGATCCGGCATGGACGAGATCGACGCATGGGTGATCGCCTGCCCGCAGCCGAGCACGTACACCGGCGGTTTCCCCAGGTTGCGCGCGTCCTCAGCCGACATCATGACGATGGCGCCACCGCCATCGGTGATCAGGCAGCAATCGCGTACTGTGAACGGATAACTGACTGGGCGAGCCGACAGCACATCCTCGATCGTGAGCGGCTTCTTCTCCCATGCCACGGGATTCAACAGCGCCCATTCGCGCGCTGCGACCGCGACCTCGGCAAGCTGTTCGCGCGTGGTGCCGAACTCATGCATGTGGCGTGACGCGGCGAGCGCGTAGGCCGAGGCAGGCAGGAACGGGCGGAATGGTGTCTCGTAAGGGTTGTACTCGCGTGCCGAGGCCTGACGACGGCCAACAGTGCGCTGCGTGCTGCCATACGCAATGACGGCAACGTTGCACAGCCCCGCCGCCAACGCCGCTTGTGCGTGCGCGACATGCACCTCGAACGAAGAACCGCCGACGATGGTGGAATCGGTGTAGGCCGACGGAAGGTTCAGATACTCGCACAATGACATCGCCGACGTGCGAGCCTGAGTGGTGGCGCAGAACACGCCATCGACATCCCGCTTCCGCAGGCCGCAATCCGCAAGCGCGCGCTGGATACCCTGTGCCATCAGGTCAAGCGGGCTCATGCCTGCGGCGACCGCGCCAATATCGGATTCCGCCACGCCGACGATGGCTGCGCTGCCGCGCCTTGACCCATTCATGGCGTGCCCTCCGCCGGCGTGAAGACCGGGTAAGGCGGTTCATCATCCGCGGCGGGATGCACGCGGAACTTCACGCGCAAGCCGATACGCACGTCGAGCGGTGCAATGTCCTCCACCCGGCTCATCATGCGGAAACCTTCGTCCACATTGATCAACGCGACATTGTACGGCTCGCCCTTCTGCGGATAGACGACGGTGGTGGCGTACACTGTCCCCGTGCCCTTGCTGATCCGCCATTCAAGTTTGTCGCTGCCGGTGAAAGGGCAGATCACGCGCGGATAGAAGATCGCCGCGTTGGCCTCGAGGCTGAATTGATACGCGAGTTCGCCCCTCTCCAGGTGTTCGATGTAGGTCGCCAGCGGCGACGTCGTTGCATTTGCCATCAGATCGGCCGATCGCCTTGCACCGTGACACGATGGCCGGAACGAGTGTGCGGCCAGTAGTCCCACATCGCGCGATGTTGTGCGCAGCGGTTGTCCCAGAACGCAATGGAGTTTTCCTGCCAGCGGAAACGGCACTGGAACAGTTCATTCTCCGCGTGGGTCCACAGGTAGTTCAGGATCGCAGCACTCTCGTCACGCGGAACGCCGACGATGCGCTTGGTGAACCCGCGGTTCACGTACAGCGCCTTCTTGCCTGTCACGGGATGAGTGCGGATGACGGGATGCTCGGCGCGTGGATAGGTCGCCTTGTCCGCAACCCCGTAGTTGGCATAGGTGCCGCGATAGGCGTCTTCGCCATCATGGATCGCGGTCAGCCCTTCGAGATATCGCTTCATCCGATCTGACAGTGCCTCATACGCCGCATACATCGACGCAAACAGCGTATCGCCGCCGCGTGGAGGGCATTTGCGAATATACAGGATGCTGCCCATCGGAGGTTCCACATCGCACGAAACGTCGCTGTGCCAGCCTTCACCGTTAGCGCGCGGCGAGTCCTTGTCGGCATGGATCACCATCAATTCGGGATGCCCGGGTGCGTGTGGTGCGGCGGGATGGATGTGCAGCTTGCCGAAGCTGCGGCCGAAATCGAGGTGCTGCTCCTCGGTGAGGTGCTGGTCGCGGAAGAAAATCACCAGAGTTCTCTGCCAGCGCGCGATGGATTTCCTCGAACGTCTGGTTGCCCAGCGGCTTTGACAGATCGACACCGCCGACCTCGGCGCCGATGATCGGCGTCAGCTTGTCCACCGTTATTGTGTCGTACGGTGCGGACTCGTCAGGGCTGTGCTTGTAGCGCGGTCCGTTGTTGCCACGCAGGACGCTCATTGACTCACTCCTTCGGCGAAGAGGTTGCAAACCGAACCGGCATCGCGCTGTTCATACGACGGCAATGGCGCTCATCTCGATCAGGTAGTCGGGGTGCGTGAACTTGCTGACCTCGACCAGCGTCGAGGCGGGCGGTGGCGACGGAAAATATTCGCGGCGAACCTTATGGATCGGCGCGAGGTTTTCCATATTGCGCACATAGACATCGACGCGGCACACGTTGGCCATGGTGCCGCCGGCGGCTTCCACAGCTGCCTTGACGTTCTCGCACACCTGGCGCGTCTGCGCCTCCACATCGCCAACGCCGGCGATGGTGCCGTCGGGCCGCTGTGCCACCATGCCCGAAATGAACACCAGCCTGCCGGTCGCCTCTACCGCGATAGCCTGGGCGAAATGGCCGCCTGGCTTCGGCGCTTTGTCAGTGGTGATAGCTTGTCTCGGCATGTCTCTCTCCCGATCGTCAGTGACACTTGAAGGCGTCGAACGGTTCCTTGCAAGCGACGCATCTATGCAACGACTTGCATGCTGTTGAACCAAATTCGCTGATCAGCTCGGTTTCCTGGCTGCCGCAGCGGGGGCAGGCCGGATGCGCTTCGCCGAACAGGACGCGACGCGATGCTGCGTGCTCCGGCGGCGCGATGCCGTACGCAGCCAGCTTCTGTCGCGCGGCGTCGCTCAGCCAGTCGGTCGTCCAGGCGGGCGACAGGCTCGTGTGCACGCGCGCCTTGATGCCGGCGCGGGCGAGCGATGTCTCGATATCCAACGTGATCATGTTCATAGCCGGACAGCCGGAATAGGTCGGCGTGATGGTGACCTCGACTGTATCATCCCGTACCGACACCTCGCGCAGCACGCCAAGATCGGCGATCGTCAGTACCGGGATTTCCGGATCGGTGACTTCGCCCAGCGCCGTAAGAGCGCGCTGACGCAGCGAGACAGCATCTACCATGTGGCACCCGGATAGGCCCGTTGTAGATACTGCATATCCGCCAGCAGATGACCGAGGTGCTCGGTATGCCGCCCAGCCCGACCGCCGGATTGCATCCAGCCATCCGCAGGCCGCGTCAACGTCCCGCGAGCCAATACGCGAATCGATCGTAGCGTTCCAGATTTCACGTATGGGCACGGGATCCGGGAACCTATCGGCATCGATCTGCGCGACACTCCCGGTCGCGAACAACTCGCCAGTATAGGGCCAAAGATCATTCAGCGCCGCCTGTGCACGGCGATGACTTTCTGCAGTGCCGTCACCGAGCCGGATCAGCCATTCGGCCGCGTGACGCAGATGGTAAGCGGTCTCCTTCTCCGACTTCGCAGCGATGGCGCTGATCGTGCTGTCGGCTGAGGTCACTGCGGCACGCCAGAACGGATCTGTAAATGCCGTCAACAACAGCAGACGCGCAATGCTGAACGCGAAGTCGCCATTTGGTAGCTCGGCGATCAGGCAGTTGCGCCAGGCAGGAGCGTCACGCAGATAGGCGAGCTCATCCTCGGTGTGGCCGGTAAGCTTTCCCGCATAGTCGTAGATCAAGCGAGCCTGACCGATCAGATCGAGCGCGATGTTCGCAAGCGCCAGTTCCTCTTCGAGCATCGGCGCGCGGCCAGTCCATTCCGACAGCCGGTGTCCCAGGATCAACGCATCATCCGCGCGAGCCAGCAGCTGCGCGACTATCGGCGTCTCTTCGAGCAAGATCGACGTCGTGGCCATTCGGATAGCGTCAGTGCAGCGGAATGCGGACCGGCATCGAGCCGATGCTGCGCAATATGTTGGAATAGGCACGCTTCGGCGCCGCGACCACTTCGATCATCGGAAAGCGCCGCAGTACCTCCTCCCATAAAATGGTCAATTGCAATTCGGCCAATCGATTGCCAACGCAGCGGTGAATACCAAACCCGAACGAAAGATGCTGCCGAGGACGGGCTCGATCGATGATGAACGTGTCGGCGTTCTCGATCGCCGCATCGTCGCGATTGCCGGAGATGTACCACATCGCGACCTTGTCGCCTTTGCGGATGCGCTTGCCGCCGAGTTCGGCATCCTGCAGCGCTGTTCGCCGCATGTGGATGACAGGCGTGACCCAGCGGATGATCTCCGGCACCATGCTGCCCACCAGCGCCGGATCGCCGAGCAACTTGCGATACTGGTCGGGATGGTTGTGCAACGCCCACAACCCGCCGGACATCGAGTTTCGTGTCGTGTCGTTGCCGCCGACCAAAAGTAGCAGGATGTTGCCCATGAATTCGTTCGGCCGAGACGGCAGGTCACGCGTCGCCTCGCCATGCGCGAGCATCGAGATCAGGTCCGGCCTCGGTGATTGCTGCGCGCGTTCGTGCCAAAGCGCGGTGAAGTACTCCAGCATCTGCTGCAATACGGCCTCGCGCTTCTCATCAGAATCGATCTCGGTGCCGGCGCGCGTATTTACGGTTGCGACGTTCGACCAATAGGTAAGCTTCTGGCGTTCCTCGAACGGAAAGTCGAACAGCGTGGCCAGCATCTGTGTGGTCAGCTCGACCGCCACACGGTCCACCCAGTCGAACGTCTCGCCACGAGGCAGCTCGTCCAGTACGCGCTGTGTGCGCTCCCGGATCGTCGCCGACAACTTCTGCAAATTCGCCGGCGCGACGATTGGCGACACCACTTTGCGTTGCTCGTCGTGTTTCGGTTGGTCCATCGAGATGAAGCTAGGCCGCCGATAGTCCATCGGCGTGTCGCGCAACACGATGCCGCCCATCATGGCATCCGATGAGTAGATGGCCTGGCTAGTGTCCACCTGCATGATGTCGCTATACTTGGTCACCGACCAGTATGATCCGTACATGCCGCCTTCGCACCAATGCACCGGATCCTCACGGCGCAGGCGTTCAAAATACGGCTCCCAGATGTCGTCCTGGTACAGCCGCGGCTGACTGACGTCGATCTCATCGAGCGCGATCGAATACGCATGCTCGCGCGGATCGACACTGACGGGTGCGTTCATCGCGTTTCATCCCTGTTGGCCGAGGCCCGCCGCCTTGCGCGACAAGCCTGGACCGCGCCGCTACATGTTGTCCACTTCGTCAGGCACTTCGTAGAACGTCGGATGCCGGTAGATCTTCGATGCTGTCGGTTCGAACAGCATGTCCTTGTCGGCCGGATCCGACGCGGTGATCGCAGCCGATGGCACCACCCAGATCGACAGCCCTTCGCCGCGCCGCGTATACACATCGCGCGCCGCCTGCAGCGCCATCGTCGCGTCGGCCGCATGCACCGATCCGACGTGCCGATGCGCCAGCCCGGTGCGCGCACGGATGAACACCTCCCACAACGGAGTGGCGTGCTCGGTTGCCATCAAGCAGCCGCGCGCTGGGGTTCTGCCCGCTGCTTTGCCGCATAGGCGAGCGCTGCTTTACGCACCCACGCC
Source organism: uncultured Alphaproteobacteria bacterium (assembly GCA_963726125.1). Lineage (GTDB taxonomy): Bacteria > Pseudomonadota > Alphaproteobacteria > Acetobacterales > Acetobacteraceae > JAMXLO01. The sequence continues at coordinate 104,736 of CAVSBG010000008.1, forward strand.
CCATCTTCATGGGCGCGCTGTCGCGCCGCGAGGCGTTCGCGATTGCAGGGGCCGTCGCCGGCAAGCACGCGGCGGAACTCATCCCAGTCGATGGCACCAAATTCCCAATGGCCGGTCGTGTCGTTGTGGCGAAGTTCCGGGTCCGGGAAGGTCAGGCCAAGATAGTGGCCTTGGGGCACGGTGGCATCGATAAACTTCTGCCGCAGCGAATCGTTGGTGAAGCGCTTGATCTTCCACCGCATCGATACATCGGAATGTTGCGACTGGCTGTCGGGTGGACCGAACATCATCAGGCTCGGCCACCACCAACGATTCAGTGCGTCCTGCGCCATGGCGCGCTGCTCGTCGGAACCGTGCGCCAGCTTGGTCATGATCTCGAAGCCCTGACGCTGGTGGAACGACTCTTCCTTGCAAATCCGGATCATCGCCCGGGCATAGGGACCATAGGAGCAACGGCACAGCGGGATCTGGTTCATGATCGCCGCGCCATCCACCAGCCAGCCGACCGCGCCGATGTCTGCCCAGCTCAGCGTGGGGTAGTTGAAGATGGAGGAGTACTTGGCGCGGCCAGTGAGCAACTGCTCCACCAGTTCCTCGCGTGACACGCCGAGCGTCTCCGCGGCGGCATAGAGATACAGCCCATGCCCGCCCTCATCCTGCACTTTCGCCAGCAGCGCCGCCTTGCGCCGCAGCGTGGGGGCGCGCGTGATCCAGTTGCCCTCCGGCAGCATGCCGACAATCTCGGAATGCGCGTGCTGGCTGATCTGCCGAACCAGCGTGCGGCGGTAGGCGTCCGGCATCCAGTCGTTCGGTTCGATGCGCTCCTCCGCATCGACGCGCGCCTGGAAGTGCGTGGCGGCATCGCTGGTGTCGACGGCACCGGTCGGGGCGTTCAGGGCCTGGCTATACATCGCGTTACTCCAACTGGTCAGGCGGCCCGCGTTGTCGTCAGGGGCAGCGCGACTGTCTCCAAAGTTGCGAGATCCAACCGTTGCGATGCCTGGTCGATATCGAGACCGATGACATTGCCCGTGGCATCGATATCGGCATTGAGCCCATCGGCTACCTCTCGAACCTCCGCGCCCGGTCCGGACCGCAGCTCGATATAGAGACTGTCAGTCTCGGGATAATAGTGCAGCTTCATGACTCGTTCTCCCGATATCCTCGATCGAAGAAGGCGTTATGAACCGTCTCGCCATCGTCCAACGTCACAATACGTAGCACCCGCTCTTGCCCATCGCGAGGATCGATTACCCGTCCCCAATGGCGGACCCGTCCGTCAGGTTGCATCGACCGGCGTGCTGGCGCGGCAAGGAGACGAGCCAATTGCTCCATCGGCAGGTAAGGCCGTTTACGCAGGACCTGCTCAACGAAGTAACGCGTGGACTTCATCCGGCGGCCACCGTGGGGGTGTTCAACGCCCAGCTTGACGTGGGACAAATATGGCCCAGCCAGCCAGCGTCTGAAAGGCCCGGACATGGACTTCGCCCTGACCGACGAACAGCAGCAGATCCGCGACGCGGTGCTGAAGCTCTGCGCCCGCTTCGACGATGGTTACTGGCTGGAGCGCGACCGGACCGCGACCTTCCCGGATGCGTTCTTCGCCGCGATGGCCGAGGCCAACTGGCTCGGCATCGCCATGCCGGAGGAATATGGCGGTGCCGGCCTCGGCATCACCGAAGCGACGATCCTGATGCAGGCGGTCGCCGAGTCCGGCGCCTGCATGTCTGGCGCCTCGGCCGTCCACCTGAACATCTTCGGCCTCAACCCTGTGGTCGTGTTCGGCAGCGAGACCCAGAAGCGCCGCATGCTGCCTCCGGTGATCGCCGGCCACGACAAGGCCTGCTTCGGCGTCACCGAGCCCAATGCCGGTCTCAACACCACGCGGATCACCACGCGTGCCGAGAAGCGCGGCGACCGCTACCTGATCAACGGCACGAAGATCTGGACCTCCACCGCGCAGGTCGCCAACAAGATCCTGCTGCTGGCGCGCACCACGCCGCTTGACCGCGTCGAGCGGCACAGCCACGGGCTCACGCTGTTCTACACCACGCTGGACCGAGCCCATGCCGAGGTGCGGCTGATCCACAAGATGGGCCGCCATGCGGTCGACTCGAACATGGTGTTCTTCGAGGACATGGAAGTGCCCGAGGAAGACCGCATCGGCGAGGAAGGCGAAGGCTTCCGCACCCTGCTGCACGGCCTCAACCCCGAACGCGTGCTGGTCGCCGCCGAGGCCATCGGCATCGGCCGCGTAGCCCTGTCCCGCGCAACCCGCTACGCACGGGAGCGCGTCGTATTCGGGCGGCCGATCGGCCAGAACCAAGGGATCCAGCATCCGTTGGCGAAGTGTTGGGCGGAACTGGAAGCAGCCAACCTGATGGTGATGAAGGCCGCCTGGCTCTACGACACCGGCCGTGCGTGCGGCGCCGAAGCCAATGCGGCGAAGTATCTCGCCGGCGAGGCTGGCTTCCGCGCCTGCGAACAAGCGGTGATGACGCATGGCGGCATGGGCTACGCGCAGGAATACCACGTCGAACGTTACTTGCGCGAATCACTGATCCCGCGCATCGCGCCGGTCAGCCCGCAGCTTATCCTCAGCTATCTCGCCGAGCGTGTGCTGGATCTGCCGAAGTCGGTACTGACGCAGGCTACTTGAGCTGATCGCGGATCTTGTCCACGCCCGCGTGTGCGCAAGCCTCGTCGAGGTTCGCGCCCGGCGCTCCGGCCGCGCCGATTGCACCGACCACCTCGTCGCCGACCTTGATGACGACCCCACCGCCGAACAGGATGAGGTGCGGCAATTGGGTGAACAGATTGGCGAATCCCGGAGCGGTCTTCGATCGCTCGAACAGTGCGCCGGTGTCGCTCTTGAACGAGGCCGATGTGTAGGCCTTGTCGAACGCGCTATCGAGCGTGTGGCTGCCGGCCCGATCGCCACGCAGTACCGCCTGCCGCACGCCGTCGGCATCAACCAGCACCGCGGTCTCGGCGTAGCCCTGCTTCGCACAGACCGCGACAGCCTCGGCCACCGCCTGACTGGCAAGCTCCGCCGGGATGCGATGTGTCGGCAACAGGCCTTCAGCGCTGGCAGCGATCGGCAGCACCATCAGAAGCGTGGAGATAGCGATATTTCGCAGCATCGCGGCGTTTCCTGACCCGTTGGCAACACACCAACTCGTCATGGGTCGCGAATTGTCAATGCTCCCGCGTGAACCGCAGGTTGCGTGCCCGGTTGCCATCGACATTCAGACCAATGATGCGGCGTTCGGCATCGCGCACGATGCGCACATCCAGCCAGGCGCGGAACAGCGTCATCGGCGTTATCACACGAATGAAATCATCCTCGATAGGCTCGATTTCACACACACTGCCGATGCGCAGCGGCCCATCGACCCGTAGCGTCATTCCCGCATCGGTCTGAGCAATGGTCCAGTCGGTGGCGCAATCAGGATTGCAGTAGCGGCCCGGCAGATCCATCGGAAGCTTTGCGCCCTCACCGAGACGATGCAGGGTTTCACGCACGCCGGCATCACGCTCCACCGACAGCGTGTCATCCGCGGTCAGCCACATCGTGAAGTCGCCGGAGCCGCGACTGGTCGCCAGACCGCCGTCCCCAGTCGGAATGGTGGTGAAGCTCGATCCATGCGTGCTTGCGGCGACATTGCCCGTCTTGTCCATTGTCACGTCCACTGTCGCCCCGGACTCGCGATTGAGCCAGCGGCCAGGCAACCGCTCGAGCGTTGCCTGCGGCGGCATCGGCGGCACGACGACTACGCCAGGTTTGTCCTCGATCAATGCATCGACTACCTGGAACGCCAGACCATGCGGGTCCGATCCGCCATCATTGCTGATGCAGATCACCGCGGCATCGTACTTCGGGATACGCACGAAGCTGGTCTTGTAGCCGGGCCACAGACCGTCGTGGCCGATTGTTCGTACGCCGCGATACTGCTTGATGCGCAGTCCGCGCGCGTACGTGTTGGGCTTCCCATTGTTGAACGGCGTCATCGTGGTCAGTGCCTCCGCCATCGCCGAACCACCGATCCGCGGTGAACCGAAGTTTGCGTGCCACAGCGCAAGATCGGTGACGCTCGACACCAATCCGCCCTCGCCATGGAGTGGGAAGTTGTGCCGGGCGAGCATCCATCCGCCATCGGGCGCGGGAAGGTAGCCGGTCGCGAGGTTCGCTACCACCTCGGTCGAGCGCTCGACATGGCGGGTGGCGTTCATGCCCAATCGACTGAAGATGCGCCGCTGCAGGAACTCGCCGAACGGCTCACCGCTGACTTGCTCGACGATACGGCCCAGCAGCATGAAGTTGGAATTGCTGTAGAGATAGCGCGAACCGGGTGTGAAATTCAGCCCACGTTGCCGACAGACGCCGGCGAGCAGATCCTCCGGCTGGCAAGGTTGGCCGAGGTCGACGCCCCCCAGGCGCATGATCTCCAGCATATCGCGAATGCCGGACGTGTTGTGCATCAGGTGCGCAACGGTGATGCGGGCACCAACGTCTGGCAGCCCGGGGAGGTGGTCGCGCACATCGTCGTCGAGTGAAAGCTTGCCCTCCGTCGCCAGCAACAAAATGGCAGCGCAGGTGAATTGCTTGCTCACCGACGCGATACGGAATGTCGTGGCCGGACCAATCGGCACGCCCAGTTCCATGCTGGCAAAGCCGGCGCTTTCGTGAACGACGAGTTCCTGCCCGCGCACCACGCCCAGCGTGACACCCGGCCCGTCGGCGTGTCGCCATGGTGCGAGAAGGCAATCGATACGGCGGCACAGCAGAAGGTGGTCGAGATCGGTCATGCAGTCTGCATCCGCAGATTAAGATGGTTCTGTTCAATATCCCGCAATTCGAAAGCCCGTTGCAACCGAAGGCCAACGTTGGAATGGATCATCTGGTCCAGCACCTGCAGGTCGCCAGCCTTTCAGAGGCGATCTCGCGACTGTCCTGCTCCGAAGACGCGCAAGACGAAGACATCGCCAGCCGTTGCGTTGTCGCCAGTATCCGGCGAAACACGGTAAAGGATTGTATGACCCGCTACGAGCCGCTCGCGGATTCCCGGATGATCGCCGATTCTGTAACGGCACGGAAATCGGGCCAATTCCCTTAGCGCAGCTTCAATCGCGCGTTGCTTCGCCTGAGCGATGCGACCAGAACCGCGCTGAAGCAGCCACTCTCGGATGCCGATGAGGTCTCGCCGTGCCGCAGGTGCCAAAGTGACGCTGCGCGGCATCCGAACTCTGCAGTCGCGTCAGTCAGGATCGGAGCGGATCCGTGCCTCGCTAACCGCGGCGCTGACGAACCAATTCAGGAACTTCTCTAATTCCGGTCCGGCAATACCCTGTCCGTCCGCAATCTGCCGCTCGGCCTCCGCAAGCATCGCGGCCTCGTGCTGTAGGCGAAGTGACCGCTCGGTTTCCGTTTCCGCCGAACGATATGCTGGGCTCCCGGTGGATGGATCATTCATTGTTAGGCCTCAATCTCCTCGCGATCCACGCCGCCATCGCCGTCCTCGTCCGGCTTTGGCAGAGCGGGTGGCGTTGCCTCGACAATCTCGAAGTCGAGCTTGCCTTCCTTCATCGTGACCTTCACGGAACCACCCTTCACCAGCTTGCCAAACAGCAGTTCCTCGGCGAGCGGCTTCTTGATGTACTCCTGGATCACGCGCGCCAGCGGCCGTGCGCCATACAGCTTGTCGTAGCCACGCTCGGCCAGCCACTCCTTCGCCGCCGACGACAGCTCGATCGTAACGTTGCGATCGGCCAGCTGCGCCTCGAGCTGCATGACGAACTTTTCCACCACGCGGCCGACAATCTCCGGCGTCAGGCCGGCGAAGGTGATCGTCGCGTCCAGCCGGTTGCGGAATTCCGGCGTGAACAGCCGCTTGATCGCATCCTCATCCTCGCCGGCGCGGCCCTCGCGACCAAAGCCGATGGCCTCCTTCGCGAGATCGGACGCGCCTGCGTTGGTCGTCATGATCAGGACGACATTGCGGAAATCGACCGTCTTGCCGTTGTGGTCGGTCAGTTTCCCGTGGTCCATCACCTGCAACAGGATGTTGAACAGGTCCTGGTGCGCCTTTTCGATTTCGTCCAGCAGCAGCACGGCGTGCGGGTGCTGGTCGATCGCGTCGGTCAGCAGGCCGCCCTGATCGAAGCCGACATAACCCGGCGGAGCGCCGATCAATCGGGAAACCGAATGCCGCTCCATGTATTCCGACATGTCGAAGCGGATCAGTTCGATGCCCATGGTGGCGGCGAGCTGTCGCGCGACCTCGGTCTTGCCGACGCCGGTCGGACCGCTGAACAGGTAGTTGCCGATGGGCTTCTCCGGCTCGCGCAGCCCCGCACGCGCCAACTTGATCGCCGCGGACAGCGCCTCGATCGCCCTATCCTGGCCGAACACCATCGACTTCAGGTCGCGCTCCAGGTTGCGCAGCGTCTCCTTGTCGTCGGCCGACACGCTCTTGGGAGGAATACGGGCGATCTTCGCCACGATCTCTTCCACGTCGCGCAGCGTCACCGTCTTCCGCCGCTTGTGCTCCGGCAGCAGCATGCGGCTCGCACCCACCTCATCGATCACGTCGATCGCCTTGTCGGGCAGCTTGCGGTCGTTGATGTATTTCGCGGACAGCTCCACCGCGGCGCGGATCGCTTCATCGGTGTAACGCACCTTGTGGTGCTTCTCGTAGTTCGCCTTCAGGCCGCGCAGGATCTTAACGCTGTCTTCCAGCGTCGGCTCGTTCACGTCGATCTTCTGGAAGCGGCGGACCAGCGCGCGGTCCTTCTCGAAGTAGTTGCGGAACTCCTTGTAGGTGGTGGAGCCGATGCAGCGCAGGTTGCCCGATGCCAGCGCAGGCTTCAGCAGGTTCGACGCGTCCATGGCGCCGCCGCTGGTGGCGCCCGCGCCGATCACGGTATGGATCTCGTCGATGAACAGGATGGCACCCTGCTGGGCCTCCAGTTCGGAGACCACCGCCTTCAGCCGCTCCTCGAAGTCGCCGCGATAGCGCGTGCCGGCCAGGAGTGCGCCCATGTCCAGCGCATAGATGGTGGAGCGCGCCAGCACCTCGGGCACGTCGCCTTCGACGATGCGCTTGGCCAGGCCCTCGGCGATCGCGGTCTTGCCGACCCCCGGATCACCGACATACAGCGGGTTGTTTTTGGTCCGGCGGCAAAGGATCTGAATGGTCCGCTCGATCTCCGGCTCGCGGCCGATCAGCGGATCGATCTTTCCGGCCATCGCCTTCTTGTTCAGGTTAACGCAGTAATTTGACAGCGCGTCCTGGTTGCGGCGGTTCGGCTTCTCCTCGCGTTCCTGCTCCTGGTGTGCCTCCGGCTGGCTGCCAGTGCCCTGCACGGGACGCTGCGCCGAGCGGCCAGGTGCCTTCGCAATGCCGTGACTGATGAAATTCACCGCGTCGAGTCGCGTCATGTCCTGCAATTGCAGGAAGTAGACCGCGTGGCTTTCGCGTTCGGAGAACAACGCGACCAGTACGTTCGCACCGGTCACTTCATCGCGCCCGGAGGACTGCACGTGAATTGCCGCCCGCTGCACCACGCGCTGGAAGCCGGCCGTCGGCTTTGGATCGCCGGCCCGGTCGGTCGCCAGACCCGCGAGATCCTTGTCCAGGAATTCCGAGAGGTCCGTGCGCAGCTTGTCGAGGTCGACGCCACAGGCGCGCAGCACGGTGGCAGCATCGGTATCGTCAGCCAGCCCGAGCAGCAGGTGCTCCAGTGTCGCGTATTCGTGGCGGCGTTCGCTGGCGAGCGATAGTGCGCGGTGCAGCGTCTGTTCGAGGTTACGTGAAAGCATGTCGTCGACGCTCCTGCGCGCTGAAGTCCGAAAGCCGGACTCGATCATCACTGGCGGTTGGGCGGCTCGTCAACTTGGACGAACCACGTGTCCCGTCCCGTCAGCCAATTGGTATCTAACTACCCGATCCTTGCAATCATTCCTTCTCGATCGTGCATTGCAAAGGATGTTGATTTTGCCGTGCCAGGTCCATGACCTGCGTCACTTTCGTCTCCGCCACCTCATAGGTATAGACGCCGCACACTCCTACGCCCCGGCGGTGTACGTGCAGCATGATCCGGGTGGCCTCCTCACGCGACTTCTGGAAGAACCGCTCCAGCACGTGAACCACGAACTCCATGGGAGTGTAGTCGTCGTTCAGCATCAGAACCTTGTACATCGCCGGCTTCCTGGTCTTCGGTCGCGTCCGGACGACGACGCCGGTGCCCGGGCCGTCCCCAGTATTGTTGCCACCACGCCTGTCGCCGTCGCTCATCGCTCTTCCGCGTCCACCTGTCGCGACATCCCCGCCGAATTGGCTCATCCTGCCGAACTTGGCCAGGGTGAGGTCCCCGCCTCGCCGCCTGCCGAAGCACGAACCATATCGGAAGGCGGTGGCAGGTTAAAAGAGCATTGACGCGCAAAGATTAACTTCGGGTGTCGGCTCACGAAAAAAGGCCCGGGCAAATGGCCAGGGCCTTCTTCTCGTCCATGCCTGGGCAGCCTGACCAGAGAGGGCCAGGAACCCACGGTCAGCCGCGGCGGATCAGGCTGCGACCTTGGTGAACTTCTCCACCGCCAGGCTGACGCGGGCGGTCAGCGGTGCCAGCGTCTGCTCGGTCAGCTTCATCGACGCATCGGTCAGCTTGCCCGACTCAGCCAGCGTCTTCTCGATGGTCGTGCGCGCCAGGCTCGCCTGCAGCTCGAACGCGTCCTTCAGCGACTTGGCCGAGGACAGCGCCTTGAACGTCGACATCGTCTCGTCGAACGAGGCCTGAGCGTTCGCGGCTATCAACTTGCTGATGTCCTGCAGCCCGGCTGCCCAGATCTGGCTGGATCTCACCATCGCCTCGACGTTGCCCTGGCCGAATGCCACCAGCTCTTCGGCCGTCTTCATTGCCTTTTCCATGCCTTCCTTTACCTTTGCCTGTGTATCGGCGAAGCCTGCAGTCGCCTTCGTCATGCCGTCCTTGAGGCTCGAAACTGTCGCCTCAAAGCCTTTGCCAGCCACGTCCGCCGTCTGCGTCTCGGCAGTAGCAGCCGCTTCGATCATCTTTGGTTTCATGGTCATGCAGTCGATCTCCTATGCCGACGGCCGCCCGAAGCCACGGCGGCAAGCCATCAGGCCAGTGGGCCCCAGTAACTTTGCTGCAATGCAGCACAAACCCGATATACGCTTTGGCCACCCTGCAATCAAGCGATTATTGTGCAGTGCACAAAAATTCATGGTGGTATCGCCGGGCTGATCACAACCGCTCGTCTCACGCAAGGAGTTGCGCGTAAGCCATTCAGTTTTTATCGTTTTCGTGCTGATTCCGTCTGGACAGGCACGCCAACCAAAACTTAGTGTGCCCCGGAACCGCCGGAGGGAAGCAACGGATGGCCGGACTTGCGCGTCACTTACGCACTAATGTGATGCGCTGTGCCGCCGCCACGGCTGCTCTGACCGCCGTCCTGACCGTGCATCCGGTCGCCGCACAGGCTCAGATCGGTTCGGATCGCTACAGTTCTATCGTCGTTGATGCTGCCACCGGCAACGTGCTCGAGGCAGCTAATCCGGACGCGATCCGCCACCCAGCCAGTCTCGCCAAGCTGATGACCCTCTATATGGTGTTCGAGGCGCTACGCGATCGTCGCATCGGCCTCGACGAACTCGTGCCGATTTCGGGGCACGCCGCGTCCATGGAACCCACCAAGATCGGCCTGATGCCAGGGATGCAACTCACCGTTGAGCAGGGCATCCTGGCGCTCGTCACCAAGTCCGCCAACGACGCGGCAGCCGCACTGGGGGAGATGCTCGGTGGGTCGGAGGACCGGTTCGCCGAGATGATGACTCTGCGCGCCAAGGCGTTGGGCATGACCCATTCCACCTTCACCAACGCGTCCGGGCTGCCCGACCCGAATGCGTGGACCTCGGCCCGGGACATGGCGATCCTGGCCCGCCACATCCTGATGGATTTCCCGGGCGACTATCCCTACTTCAGCACCCAGAGCTTCCGGTTCCACCGTATGGTCATCTACAACCACGACGGCATGCTGCGGTCGTATCCCGGCGCTGACGGGATGAAGACAGGCTACACGGAGGCTTCCGGTCACAATCTTGTCACCAGTGCGGTCCACAGCAACGTACGGCTGATCGGCGTGGTCCTGGGCGCTGCGTCCAACCCGGAACGCGACGTGCACATGGCGATGCTGCTCAACCAGGGTTTCGACGAGATGGGCGTTGCCCCCGAGCATCGGACCGCCGTCGCAACCCGCATGCCGACGCTCATCAGTACCGCACATGCCGCGACGCTGGACACCTCGATACGCCCACCGCCGCGTGGCCATGCGGCGGTGCCGCCAGCCCCAATGTGGGCCATCCAGGTCGGCAGCTTCGGCAATGAGAAGGCGGCGCGCGATGCCGCGTCGGTCGCTCGCCAGGCGGCAGATGGCGGCGCGGCCCGGGTCGAGACCGTCAGTCAGCGCGGCCGCAAGATCTGGCGTGCCCAGGTCGTCGATCTGACCGGCCCCCAGGCCCAGAGCGCCTGTTCCGCGCTCGCCCGCCACGGTACCAGTTGCATGGTGCTGCGCCCTGACCAGCGGCAGGTCGCCAGCCGGTAACGCTCACGCAGCCCTATGCTCGACTGCATAGCGCGACACTTGCGGATCGTTGGTCACCAGACAGAGGCGCTCGGCCTGCGCTGTGGCGATCAGGAGGTGGCCGAACGGGTCTCGGTGACCTGGCATAAGCGGCAATGTTGCGAGCTGTAGTAGATGACTGGGACGCAGGTCGAGCAGCCGCAATCCTGTGGGCGCCAGCTAACCGATGACCTCCGCGATGTCCGCCTGGAGTTTCCCGATGCGGGCCTTGAGCGCCATTTCCCAGATGCTCACGATGCTGACGTAGAGGTCATTGGCCGGATCTGTCAGTTCGTCACGGACCTTGGTGCCGAGCTGCGGAGCGTCATCGAGCATCCACAGCACGATGTGGGTATCGAGCAGGTATCTCACTTCTGCTCATCGTCTCCCTCCATGGCGGCAAGCACGTCTCCAGGCATCTCGTCGAAGTCGGGCGCAATCTTGATTCTGCCCCGCATCAGACCGAGCGGACGGCGACCCACTGGCGCGGGAGGTGCCAAGCGGGCAACAGGACGATTGCGTGCCATCACGACGATCTCCGCACCCTGCTCAACCTCGCGGAGAAAGCCGGCGAGCCCTTCGCGGAATTCCCTGACCTGCACCGTTCGCGTCGACACCCGACTTGAGCCTCCTTCGGTGGACGCAAATTATGTACGCAGGACTACTGGGGGCAAGCGTCAATCGCTCGCCGCGGCCTATGGTGTGCGCGTCGCCGCCGCGCCCGTACGCGAGTAGCGGACGATCCCGTCGTCCCCGCCCACGATTGCGGTGTCTGCCATGCCGATGAAAAGGCCCGTTTCGACCACCCCGATGATCTGACCGATGGCAAGGTCCAGTCCGGCTGGATCGGCGATTGATCCGAAGCGACAGTCGAGGATCAGATTGCCGCCATCCGTGCGGAATGGCTGACCGTCGCTAGCCTTGCGGAGCACGGGCTCGGTCCCCAGGCGCCTTAGCCGGGCGGCGGTGGTCTCCCAGCCAAACGGCACCACCTCGATCGGTAACGGCGCGGTCACCCCCAATCGATCCACCAGTTTCTTCGAATCCGCTACGATCACCAGCCGATCGGCCGCCGCGGCGACAATCTTCTCCCGCAGCAGCGCCCCGCCGAGACCCTTGATAAGGTGCAGTGAACCCAGCTCGACCTCATCGGCACCATCGATGTCGATGTCGAGCCGCGGATGCTCGGCGAAGCTGGTGAGCGGAATGCCGCCGTCGCGCGCCTGGGCACCACTGCGCTCGGAGGTGGGGATCGCCAGGATGCGCAGGCCCTCACGCACGCGGCGGATCAAAGCCTCGATGACGAACCAGGCGGTTGAACCGGTGCCGAGGCCGACCACCATGCCATCCTCCACCAACGCGGCCGCCGCTTCCCCCGCCGCGCGCTTCTGGGCGTCCCGATCCGTTTCCTGAGCCATGACCTCCACATAGCCATTCCGACGCACGCTGGCCACTGCATTGGTCTTGCGCCTGCCTCCCTTGTTGCGCATGTTCGTGTTTTCACCCGCCAGTGCTGCGGGGGACGGAGAACCTGGACGATGGACGGCGGAACCGACGCGCGACGTATCACGATACATGCACTGGAGGACTTCGCCGGAATGCGCGCCGCCGGCAACCTCGCGGCCGAGACGCTCGACATGATCACCACGCATGTGCGGCCGGGCGTGTCGACCGGCATGCTCGACACGGTGTGCCACGAGTTCATCACCGCGCATGGCGCGACGCCTGCGCCGCTGAATTATCGCGGCTATCCGAAGTCGATCTGCACGTCGATCAACCACGTCGTGTGCCATGGCATTCCGGGCGAGCGGAAGCTGGAGAACGGCGACATCCTGAACATCGACGTGACGGTGATCCTGAACGGCTGGCACGGTGATTCGTCGCGGATGTACGTCGCCGGGACAGCCTCGACGCGGGCGCGCAACCTGATGGACGTGACCTACGAGGCGATGATGCGCGGCGTGCGGGCGGTGAAGCCGGGCGTGACGCTCGGTGACGTGGGCCACGTGATCCAGAACTTTGTCGAGGGTCAGCGGTTCAGCGTGGTGCGCGACTTCTGCGGCCACGGGATCGGGCGCCGCTTCCACGAGCCGCCGAACGTGCTGCATTTCGGCAAGCCCGGCGAGGGGCCGGTGCTGCGGCCCGGCATGTTCTTCACCATCGAGCCGATGGTGAATGCCGGTCGGCCCGAGGTGAAAGTGCTGGACGACGGCTGGACCGCGGTCACCCGCGACCGCAGCCTGTCGGCACAGTTCGAGCACATGATCGGCGTCACCGAGACCGGCTGCGAGATCTTCACGCTGTCGCCGGCCGGACTGAACAAGCCGCCTTACGCCGCAAGCTGAACAAGTCAGCAGGAGGGACCGCCATGAACGACCAGACAATGATCAAACCAGCGATGAAAGTCGCCGTCGCCAGCAAGGATAATCCAAATTACGTCGCCGGGCGGCGCGAATTCTTCAAGTACCGCGACCTCGGCGTCACTGAGGGCACCAATGGTTTCATGCGGGCCCAGGTCACTTCGGCTGAACGGGGCATGTCGAAGCCGACTGGCTGGCACGTGCACAAGTGCCAGGCGCAGTTCGTTTACGTGCTGAGCGGTTGGGTCGACCTGGAGTTCGAGGACCGCAAGGTCCGCGTCGCAGCAGGAGAGTCGATCATGATCCCCGGCGATACGCCGCACAACGAGACTGGCACCTCCGACACGTTCGAACTGCTGGAGGTATCGGTGCCGGCTCAGATGGCCACTGAACCCTGCGAGGCGCCGGCGGGCCGTTAACCCTAGCTCAAGCCGCTTCCGCCAGTCTGCGGGAGTGGCAAGCCGTCGCAGTACCGCATCTCGGACAACGCAGGCGCTCGGTCTCGGCGAGGCGGTGGATCTGTTCGATATTCCTGCGTCCGTGGCGCAGACGCCGCTCGGTGTCGACGGCCACCGCCGGCGGTTGCGCGAGCGTTTCCTGTCCGCCGGCCCGGACTCGTTGGCGGATCACGAGATGCTGGAGATCGTGCTGTTCGCACTGCCGCGTCGCGATACCAAACCACTGGCACGGGCGCTTCTGACGCGCTTCGGCAGCTTCGCCGCTTCGATCGCTGCGCCCAACCAGGACCTGCTCGCGGTCGAGGGGCTGGGAGATGCGGGGGTCGCCGCCCTGAAGTCGGTGCATGCCGCGGCACTCCGGCTGCTGCGCGCCGAGGTGATCGATCGCCCGGTGCTGACCAACTGGCCGCGGTTGATGGAATACCTGACCGCGGAATTGTCGCGCGAACGCATCGAGCAGTTCCGCGTGCTGTTCCTCGACAACCGCAACCGGCTGCTGGCGGACGAGGCGCAGCAGCGCGGCACGGTGAACCACACCCCAGTCTACCCGCGCGAGGTCGCGAAGCGCGCGCTGGAACTGCATGCCACGGCGCTGATCCTGGTGCACAACCATCCGAGCGGCGATCCGACCCCGTCCGAGGACGACATCGACATGACGCAGCGGATCAAAGCGGCCGCCGGCGCGCTGTCCGTCGTGGTGCACGACCACATCATTGTCGGCAACGGTCGTTGGCTGAGCTTCCGCAAGGAGGGGCTGCTGTGATGCCCGCAATCGCCTGCGCCACATCCCCCCAATATTGAGCCGTCGCTTCAGCGTGGCCGATCACCGGCGAGCGTGATGCGCTGCATGATGCGGCGGTGGCCAGCGTAGTCGTTCACCGCATAGTGCTGCGCGCAACGATTGTCCCAGATCGCCAGTGCGCCCGGCGTCCAGCGGAACCGGCAGGTGAACTCCGGACGGATCTGGTGGTTGAACAGGAATTCCAATAGCGGCGCGCTCTCTTCCTGGGTCATGCCGCCGAAAGCCACGGTGTGCGCGCGGTTGACGTAAAGCGCCTTGCGGCCGGTTTCAGGATGTGTGCGCACGACCGGATGTTCGGCAACCAGCAGCTTGCGCGCATCGGCGCTGCCATCGGAGCGGATGCGGTCCTCGCGCGTGCGGCTGGCGTCGGCCTTGGCGGAGCTGGCGACGCCACGCAAGCGGGCGAGTTTGCCTCTCAGTGTGTCAGACAGTGCGGCGAGGGCGAGATACTGGTTGGCGAATATCGTGTCGCCGCCGGCCTCGGGCACGTCGCGGGCGACCAGCAGCGTCGCCATCGGAGGCTCCTGCAGATACGTCGTGTCGGAATGCCAGACGCCGCCGAAGTTGATTTTCTCGTGCTCCAGCTTGGCGACGTTGATGATCTCGGGGAAACCCTCGATGCCCTTGACGAAGGGGTATTCGATCGGCGTGCCGAACCTGCGTGCCAGCGCGAGGAAGCGGTCGGGTGGCAGTTCCTGGTCGCGGAAGAAGATCACCAGGTGATCCAGCAACGCCTGGCGAACCGCGCTGATCGTTTCATCCGATAGTTCAGCGGATAGATCGATGCCATGCAGTTCGGCGCCGAGCGCCCCGCCGATTGGTCTGATCTCGAACGGTCTGTTGCGCATAATAATTGAGCCTCCAAGGCGTGGCTTGTGCACTCGGCCGGAGTTGATTCTTTAACACGGAGGACGTGCGAGGGCCACGGCGGGCCACGGAGTAGAGTGCAAGTGGCGCTGCGTGCCGATGATGAGCGATGGCAGAGCGGCTTGCTGCAAACCCTTCGTGGCACCCCGTGGCCCTCGCACGTCCTCCGTGTTAAAGAATCGAAACTACCTACTGCACGAGACTGGCGTGTCATGGCCCGCTGCCTGGGGAGCAGCGTCTTGTCCACAGCGGCTATTTGCTGCTAAAAGGTGCTCTATGACATCAGTACCGGCCCATGATCGGACACGGCACGTCAGCGAAGGTCTCCGTCGCTGTTCGCGATGTCGCGACTGCTGCTGAGCAGTTCAACTACGCCGGGCACGCGCCCCGGGCGATGAACAAGACCGCGACCTTGAACAATCTGATTGCGACGATGCGGCGCCTGCTACGCGAGCGCGATCGATGCGCAATCCCTGGAGCTGGAATCCAATGCACGCGCTTTCCCTGCATAACAGCCTAAGCCGCCGGAAGGAGCGGTTCGAGCCGCTCGATCATCAGCACGTGCGGATGTACGTGTGCGGCCCTACAGTTTATGACCTGGCCCATATCGGCAACGCGCGCACGATGGTGGTGTTCGATGTGCTGTCGCGTCTGCTGCGCGTGCTCTATCCGCGCGTCACCTATGTGCGCAACATCACCGACGTGGACGACAAGATCAACGCACGCGCCAAGGAGAGCGGCGAGCCGATCGCCTCGATCACCGCGCGTACGACAGCGGATTTCCATGCGGACATGGCGAACCTGGGCGTACTGCCGCCGGATGAGGAACCACGCGCGACGCAGCATATCGAGCAGATGATCGAGATCATCCAGCGGCTGATCGATGCCGGCCATGCCTATGCGGCGGAGGGCCACGTGCTGTTCTCGGTGCCGAGTTTCAAGGCGTATGGACATCTGTCGGGACATGCCCCGGATGAGCTGCTGGCTGGTGCCCGGATCGACGTGGCGCCCTACAAACGCGATGCTGGTGACTTCGTATTGTGGAAGCCGTCGTCGCCGAACATTCCGGGATGGGACAGTCCGTGGGGGCGTGGACGGCCAGGCTGGCACATCGAGTGCAGTGCAATGTCGTGGCGCTATCTCGGCGAAACGTTCGACATTCATGGCGGTGGCACGGACCTGATCTTCCCGCATCATGAGAACGAGCTGGCGCAGAGTGTGTGCGCGTTCCCCGGCAGTCACTTCGCTCGCTACTGGGTGCACAGCGGCATGTTGCAGATCAACGATGAGAAGATGTCGAAGAGCCTCGGCAACTTCTTCACGATCCGTGAAGTGCTGGCGAAGGCACCGGCTGAGGTCATTCGGCTTGCGTTGGTGCGCACGCACTACCGTTCGGTCGCGGATTTCTCCGACGCGGCGTTGGTGGAGGCGAGGCGGGAACTCGATCGGTTCTACCGCGCATTGGAGCGGTATCCTGATATCGCGGCGGTCGATGTGCCGCCGTCGGTGATGGAAGCGTTGTGCGACGATCTGAACACGCCGCTTGCCTTGTCGGCGATGCATGCGCTGGCCGATCGTGCGTTGGCCGGCGACTTCGATGCAGCGTGCGGGTTGCGGGCGGCAGGAGCGGTGTTGGGGTTGCTGCATCAGGATGCGGGCGCGTGGTTCCGTGGTGGTGATGTCGATAGTGCCGCGATTGAGGCGGCGATTGCCGAGCGGCTGGCCGCGCGCAAGGCACGCGAGTTCGCCCGTGCCGATGCGATCCGCGCTGAATGGGCGGCGAAGGGCATTGCGTTCGAGGACGGACCGCAAGGCACGACGTGGCGGCGCGTTATCTGAGGTGGATTGAAGCTTTGGGCGATACCCCCTCCCCAACCCTCCCCCGCTGCGCGGGAGAGGGAGATTGGCACCAAACCCCCCTCTCCCGCGGAGCGGGCGAGGGTTGGGGAGTGGGTATCGCCCCATGACCGGCCGCGAGGGCGGTGCCGATATCGCGCCGATCGGCAACTCGCCCGTGGTAGTCCTGGTGCGTCCGCAACTCGCGGACAATATCGGTGCGTGCGCACGCGCGATGGCCAACGGCGGCCTGTTCCACCTGCGGTTGGTCGCCCCACGAGACGGCTGGCCGCAAGAGAAGGCCTGGCGCAATGCCTCCGGCGCGGATCGCATTCTGGATGCTGTAACGCTGTTCGCATCGGTGCCTGACGCCATCGCCGATCTGCATCACGTATTCGCAACGTGTCCGCGTCCGCGCCACATCATCAAGCCGGTGCTCACCGCGCGCGGCGCCGCAGTCGAGCTGCGCGAGATCTGTCGTCGCGATCTGCGCGCCGGCATCCTGTTCGGTCCCGAACGCGCAGGCCTCGACAACGACGACATGGCGCAGGCCGATGCGTTGGTGCGCTATCCGCTCAATCCGGCGTTCATGTCGCTGAACCTGGCGCAGGCGGTGATGGTCATGGCGTACGAATGGTGGAGCGCCGACGAAGGAACGCCACCATGCGAGCTAATGACCAACGAGACACGCATCGCCACCAAGGCGGAGTTGGAGAATTTCCTGACTCACCTTGTCGATCAGCTCGATGCCTGCGGTTTCTTGCGCAACCTGCCGAAGCGCCCGGGCATGGTGCGCAATATCCGTCACTTCTTCGAACGGGGCGAAGTGACGGAGCAGGAGTTGCGCACCCTGCACGGTATCGTCACTGAACTTGCAATCGGCCGCCGTCAGTTGGGGCGGTTGGAAGAATAATTACGCCGCCCGGCACGCGACCAGAACGCGCTCTTCCAATTCGCTGTCTGTTTGGGCGGAGCCAATCACCTGATTGTATTGCTCCACGGTCAGGCCCTGATCGCCGATGGCGACGACGGCGGCGGTTTCGACCTCATCGGCGATAGATTGCCGTTCCTCTTCGGTGTGCGCTGTGGCCATGCTCAATTCCATCGTCTGGCGCAGCTTCAGGATCTGCACGACCGCCTTGCCAACCTGTGAAACCGTCTGATCGGATACATCGGCACTTTGCAGCGCGTCGTTGTCCTGCGTTGCAAAATTCGTTTTGGCCATGGATTTTCTCCTTTCGCATTTCTGCACCGGCAGCGAAAGCAATACAGCCGGGCGACCCATCGTTGTGCGATGGCCGCCGGAACCTTGTGGCTGCGGGAGTTGGTTCAAGAGGCGCCGGACATGAAATGCGCCTCGTGACTTCACGGACGTGTCATCGTGCGCACTCGATCACAACGGTGCCGATTTTGTCGCCGCGTTCGACGGCTTCGTGTGCCGCGGCCGCCTCGGCAAGCGGGAAGCGCGCTGCAACCGACAGGATGCGAGGCTCGGTCGCGATCCAGCTTGCCATATCGCTCTGCGCTCGCTTGCGCGCCGCGTGCGGTGTGCCCGGCAGCGACATCGGATAAAGCGATATGTTCCGCTGCATCAGCTCACCGACCGGTAGGCGAGGCGTGCGGTCGCCGTTCGATGCATAGATCGCGATGCTGCCGTTGGGCCGCACGCATCGCAGCGTCGCGGCGAGGTTGCCGCCGAAATCAACGTCCACCACGTGATCGACGCCATTACCGCCGGTGATGTCACGCACGCGCGCCGCCACGTCCTCGGTTCGGTAGTTGATCACGTGATCGGCGCCGCCGGCGCGCGCACGCTCGGCCTTTGCGTCTGAGCTGACTGTGGCGATCACCGTGGCACCAGCCCACTGCGCAAGCTGCACCGCGTAGTGACCGACCGCACCGGCGGCGCCGGTGACGAGCACTGCACGCCCTTGCACTGGGCCCGCAACGAAAACGCAGTAATGCGCGGTCATGCCGGGAATGCCAAGCGTGGCGCCCTCGGCAAACGACACGTGCGAAGGCAGTTCGGTGACGAGGTCGGCGTTGAGCGCGATGTATTCCGCGGCTGTGCCCATCCAGCGGCCGTTGCGCTGGCCGTTGTAAAGCCAGACGCGTTTGCCGATCCAGCTGTCCGACACCATCGGGCCGACGCGATCCACCACACCGGCGCCGTCGCTGCTGGTGATGACGCGCGGATACTCCATTGCCGGTATGGGGCTGCGGCGGCGATAGGTATCGGACGGGTTCACGCCGGCCGCTTCGAGCTTCACGCGGACTTCGTAGACGCCAGGTTCCGGCGTAGGCAGTTCGCCGCACACCAACACTTCATGAGCCGGACCTTGCCGGTCGTACCACACGGCGCGCATCATTGCCTCCTCGATCGTTGGCAAGTGTGAAGGTGAACCGATGAGCGGACAACGCAAGCCGGTGCTGACCGGCGGCTGCCAGTGCGGCGCGGTGCGCTATGCGCTCTACACGCAACCGGATCGCGTCGGCATCTGCCACTGCCGCATGTGCCAGAAGGCGGTGGGCGGGCCGTTCTTTGCCTGGGCGGCGGTGAACATTGCCGATATCACGTGGACACGCGGCACGCCGGCGGAGTTCGCGAGTTCGTCCGCGGCCGACCGCGGTTTCTGTGCGCAATGCGGCACGCCTCTGACGTTCCGGTATCGCCAGCGGCCGGACCATATCGATGTCACCATCGCCAGCCTCGATACGCCAGCGGCTGTGGTGCCGACACTGGTGATGGGTGCCGAGAGCCGGCTCGACTGGTGCGCCGCGGTCCTGCCGAACGTGGTCGCGAAAACCACCGGTGAGATCGGCCCACCGGAGGACCTGACCCGCATCGCCAACCATCAGCACCCGGACCATGACACGCCGGCGGATTGGCGGCCGTCGTAGGGCACTGCAACTTGACCTGACGAAGCACGCCCCGGCGGCAGCTTCCTTTCCAGCCAGAGACCAATCCGACCGCATCTGCCTACGCAGGGCAATGTGGGGTGCCCTGGCGCGAGGGGCGAGAGAACCACGTCATGTCGGCAGCGAAGGACCTTGTCGTACCGGCGCGATGGCGGAGGCATTGCCCGGCACTGTGTAGCGAGAAGACCTACGGTCGGATGACTTTCGCAACTGACGCCTGACATGCGCCTTTACTGCATCGAGCTTCGCCCCAGTGACCACGAGTGGCGCGAAACCGTGAGCCTCCCAGCAGGCACACGCATCGCGCACCATCGCGGTGCCACTCTTGAAATGTGGCCGGTCGCCCGTGGCGAGATACGACTCAACAGGCAGGCCCTCGGCCAGCACCACATTGTGGCGCGGCAATTCGATATGATAATAGACGACTCTATCTGGATATTCTTGCACGATCGTCTTATCATTGGTCAGGTGCTTAACAGGTATCAGCGCGCCCATCGCGAATACCGCATGGTCGGGCGACAATAGCAGGTCTAGCGCAGGCAGTCCTCGGCCAAACGCGTGCGCCTTGACACGCACCGGCCAGACCTGCTCCGGCCTTGGATGTCCTCCGCAAGCGATTTCGCACCGTCCGATCCAGATGATCGGCTGCTGGCTTCCATCCAAAACCGTAACCAAATCACCTACCCGCAAAGCTTCGACAGCAACGAGGCACTGTTGCGTGCTGATCCGCGTCCCGGCAACGAAACAGGCAACGTTGGTCAACGTCAGCGTGTTGCCGACATCTGGCTGCAAATGAAACGCGTAACTCGTTGTGGGGTCGAACTGCAGCACTGCCAACGCGATATTGCCGTTGTCGATGCTGAGCACTCCGTCGGATTGGAGATACTCCAGAGTGTCATTGCTGGAATAAGACAGCCCCTCGAAATTGATCCGCGCGCTTGAGCCGAACCCGTGCATTATGCTTGTGAGACCTGTTGTCAGCACCAACGGATCTCTGGTCGCGAACACCAGTTCGCCGGAGCCTGAACCAAAGTCGATGCCTGGTCCCGCGGCCCCCTCCTGCACCACGAGTTGCCCGCCATCCAGTGCAATATCGCCTTCAGTGGAACCCGCAATTTCGCTGACGTCCTGGATGCTGCCGTCGAGCTGCACGCTGCCCGACGAACCGACAGTCAACGAAGCCCCAGTGGGCAGGGCACCGGTCGCCTGAAGGGCGAGTAATCCATACTCGACATTGACTGCGCCGGCGAAATCGTTGGCTGCCCCCAGCGCAAGAATGCCGCCACCGGCCTCGGTCAGTCCACCACTGCCTGAGATTGAACCAGGCAACGTGATCTGGTTCCCCTTTGTATCGAAGGTCCCTCCGCCATCGCCGAGAATCACGGGCCGTGTCAGCGTAGCTGCGTAATAGACCGTCTGCAGCGTCAGATTCTGCAACGCCTGCAGCGTTCCGCCATTGAGCGTCAGCGCGTAGCTGCCCGTGTCAGGGTATATGACTTCAGGGTAATTTGCGTTCGAGTAGTTGGCGTTTGGAATACCCAGAGCAGCGTCACTTTGGACAGCGAGCACGCCATCATCGATCTCAATGCCACCGGACTGGAAATTGGCAGAATAAACATTCTGGGGATTAAAATCGGGGTCGTACAGGCGCACCGGCGCAAGATCCAGCGTGCCCAGGCCGGTCTTGACCAGCTCGCCTGGCCCCGAAAGTACGCTGTTGAGCGTTAGCGTATTGCCTTGAGTATCCACCGAAACAGCGGCCAATCCCGAACCGGGCGGCAGCAGGATCATGGCCGGCGTCGCCGTTGCGGTGGTGCCAATCACATCCAGCGTTGCACCCGTCAGCAACAGCGTGCCCTGGCTGACCGAAACTTCCGCACCGTTGATCGTCAGATGATTGACATTGGCAGCGGTGGACGCATCGATGGTTCCGGTCAGCGCTGTCTGTTGCGTGGACCATTGAGCGTCCAGATTGATCGAACTCCAATCCTGTCCAGCATCCGTTGATACCCATACCATGTCGGTATTCGAGGCCTGCACCGTATTTCCGTTGGTCACGACCGAGGGAGCGGCCTTGCCGATCAGCAACACTGTGGTGTCGGTCACGAACTGTGCCGACCAGGCCTCGGTTATCGTAGGTGCGTTCTTGACGGGGGTCCATTGCAGCGAAGCGGCGCCGACGCTGCCCACGCCAGCCGTATCGCTCGCCCGAAACACAGCTCCATCCGAGGCAATCGCCACAATCGTCTGGTCGTCCGGAGAAACGGCCACGCCATTGATGCTTTTGGCGCTCAGCGCCCCGCTTTCGCTGAACACCACGTTGCCCGGCCCGCCGCTGAGATACGATGACAGATCCACGCTGAGAACCCGGCCGTCGCTGCCGGCCGCCCACACCAGGCCAGCGTGTGTTGGATCAGCCACAAGTTCATGCACCTCAGAGATCAGGGGCGCCTGAGGGAAGTTGAGGATCTGCGAGAAGCTTGCACCGCCGTCTGTACTCAGCAGTAGAGGATAGTCGCTCTGCGACATCGAGCCGCTTGCCGCTATGGAACCGGAGGCGAGCACAAGTGTGTCCGACAGATACAGCGACTCAGTCATCAGGTCGTAGTAATTCTCGGGGATCAGGATAGATCCGCTTTGATAAAGCGCCGATGCGTTCCAGGTGATCGTTCCATCTGCACCGATCGTCCCATAGTGCAAAGGCGGGTAGAACGTGCCTCCGGGATTAAGGCTGGCAGCCACCAGCACCGGTGTCGTGCCGTTTCCGATCACACCTGCGATGGGAGAAATGCCGACATCCCTGATATCGGCTTGCAATGGTGCATTTGGCTCCGAGTCTGTCAGATCGGTCCAGGTCTTCCCGCCATCCGTGGTTTCCAGCAGCAGCCCGTGATACCCGTTCACAAAGCCCAACGTGCCCGGCTGAGCCCCACCAAACGAGACACCGTTGAAGAACTTGAACGCGGGAATTGTGCCAAGGGCCCCTTCCCGCGATACCGGAGTAAAGGCGATCGAGCCAATCCCACCCGAGGTCTCGGGCGGAACTGTCGCTATGAATACATTGCCCTGACTGCCGGCAACAAAGATCGTCTCGGAGCCATCGGGGTTTTGGTAACTGGCGAGCCCGCGGATCCAAACGCCGGCGCCCTCGTCGGCGCCGAGTTCGTGCTCGCTCCAGCCGTCCCCGATAAACGTAATCCCGGCGTCAGCGCTCGAGGCCTCGTTGTTGCTGTTCTTCGTCCCCGACATGCGCCCGCCTGATCTTCCCCAAAGACTCGATCGTGGAGACACAGTCTAGCACGCGTCATCAATGCAGCGTGGCGGCATTACTGCACGCCACGCCAACGCCGTCATGGTCGGGCGCAACCCGGCGCAACCCGGCCATCTCCATCGGATGGTTGCTGAGGGGGATTGCATCGTTCGTAAAGTGGGTGCGGGTCGAGATGACCGGGTTGATCCTCATGCCCAAGGACGGTCATACGGGGTTGGCAAGGTCAATCATTTCGGCGCGGAAGGGCCGCGAGCTAGCCCGGTTCACTCTCCAGCTTCTTCCGTGCCACATCGAGTGCCGCCTGCTGCTCCGGCGTCAGCTCGGGCACCTTCAGGTCCAGCGCTTCCAGTGCCTCGATCATCGCGCCGACCACGATCAGCCGCGTGTACCACTTGTGGTCCGCGGGGACGACGAACCAGGGGGCGTGCGGCGTCGCGGTGGCGGCGATCGCAGCCTGGTAAGCGGCCTGGTAATCGTCCCAGTAGGCGCGCTCGGCCATGTCGCTGGGGCTGAACTTCCAGTGCTTTTCGCGCTGTTCCAGGCGATCGAGGAAGCGGCGCTTCTGTTCCTCCTTCGACACGTTGAGGAAGAACTTCAGCACCACCAGGCCCTGCCGCGTCAGGAAGCGCTCAAAGTCCGTGATTGCCTCGAGCCGCTGGTCCCATAGCTTCTTGCCTTGCAGTTGCTTCGGCAGGTGCTGACGGGCAAGGAATTCCGGGTGCACGCGAACTGCCAGCACCTCCTCGTAGTGGCTGCGGTTGAAGATGCCGATGGCACCGCGTTGCGGCAGGGCGCGGTTGATGCGCCAGAGGAAGTCGTGCGCCAGTTCCTCGGGACCGGGGGCTTTGAAGGACGTCACCTGCACGCCCTGCGGGTTCACGCCGGTCATCACGTGCTTGATCGCGCTGTCCTTGCCGCCGGCATCCATCGCCTGGAACACGCATAACAGGGCCCATTCACTTCGGGCATACAAGCGGTCGTGCAGCGACGACAGGTGCTGGACGTCCTTGGCGACCATGTCCTCCGCCGCGGACTGGGTCACCAGGCGTCCGCCGGTGTCGGCCGGATCGTGGTGCTTCAGGCGGAACCCCTTGCCGGAGGTCACCCGGTGGCGATCGAGGATTCGGCGCATTTTGGCGGCCATTTGCGATGTCCTTGGCTGATCCCGGGGACGCTCCCATGGGGCTCCCAGATGAAAACGAGGAAACCCGCGCTTCTGACGCTTGCCGGGCGAGGCAAGCCGGGGTGACAATACCATGATGCTGCTGCGGAATGCCCAGTCCTCGGCCGACAGCGTGCCATCGGTGAATGAGCCGCGGCGGTTTGCCGGGCCGGCCTTTGCCGCGCTCGATCTCGGCACCAACAACTGCCGGATGCTGGTGGCGACGCCATCGGGCGACGGGTTCCGCGTGCTGGACAGCTTCAGCCGGATCGTCCGGCTGGGCGAGGGGCTGCATCTCTCGGGAGAGCTGAGCGCCTCGGCGATGGACCGCGCGCTGGGAGCCCTGCACGCTTGCGCCGACAGGCTGAAACGGCGGCCAGTGCGGAAGCTGCGCGCCATCGCCACCGAGGCGTGCCGCCGGGCGGCCAATGGGTCGGTGTTCCTGTCGCGGGTGAAGGCTGAGACTGGATTGGATGTCGGCGTCATCACCCCCCGCGAGGAGGCCGAACTGGCGCTGGAAAGCTGCGCTCCGCTGCTGGCGGGATGGGGGCGGCGGGCGCTGCTGTTCGATATCGGCGGTGGGTCGACCGAGCTGGCGTGGGTGCGCCTGGATCCGCAGGGGCGGCCCGCGCTGATTGGCTATGACTCGTTGCCGGTGGGCGTGGTGACGCTGGCGGAGCGCTTCGGGCCGGTGGGTTTCGATCCTGACGGCTTCGAGGCGATGGTCGATGACGTTGCCGCCCGGTTGGCGAACTTCGAGGCGGTGCACTGCATTGCCCGCGAGATCCGCGCCGGCGGCGTGCAGATGCTGGGGACGAGCGGGACGGTGACCACGCTGGCGGGGGTAGCGCTGGGGCTGCCTCGGTACCGGCGGCTGCTGGTGGATGGCACCGTGTTGACCGGCGAGGCGGCGAACGGGGCGCTGGACAGCCTGCGCGCGCTGGGGCGGGCGGGGCTGGAGGCACATCCCTGTGTCGGGCCCGAGCGGGTGGATTTCGTGCTGCCGGGATGCGCGGTGTTCGCCGCACTGGTGCGGATGTGGCCGGCGGCCCGGGTTGTGGTGGCGGACCGGGGGCTGCGCGAGGGCATGCTGCTGCGCATGATCCGAGCGGACCGGCGGCGCGGCCGGCCGTGAAGGGACCGAAGGCACCCGCACCTCGGGGGCTGTCTGTGGCGGTGCGGACGGCGAAGGGCCGCAGTGTGGCCTCGCAGCGGTGGCTCAGCCGGCAGTTGAACGACCCGTATGTGGTGGCGGCGAAGGCGCAGGGCTGGCGGTCGCGCGCGGCGTTCAAGCTGATCGAACTGGATGGGCGGTTCCATCTGATCCGGCCGGGGATGCGGGTGGTGGATCTGGGGGCGGCGCCTGGCGGGTGGACGCAGGTGGCGGTGAAGCAGGGGGCGGCGTCGGTGGTGGGGGTGGATCTGCTGCCGGTGGATCCGATCGGCGGGGCGGTGATGCTGTTGGGGGATTTCACTGACATTGAAGTGCAGGAGCAGCTGGAGGAGATGTTGGGGGGGAAGGCTGATCTGGTGCTGTCGGATATGGCGCCGAATACCACCGGGCATGGGGCGACCGATCATCTGCGGATCGTGGCATTGGCCGAGGCGGCGGTAGCGTTTGCGCTGGAGGTGCTGGCGGAGGGCGGCGGGTTCGTCGCGAAGGTGTTCCAGGGAGGCGCGGAGCGGACTGTGCTGGAGGCGCTCAAGCGGCATTTTTCGTCGGTGCGGCATGCGAAGCCGCCGGCTAGCCGGAAGGAGTCTTCCGAACTGTATGTGGTCGCGATGGGGTTTCGGGGGGGGCGGGCGTTGGGCGGTGGGCCTGATTCGCGGTAGACCGCCACTCACGGGTGCGTCCGTTGTGCGGGGACAGTCTGTCCAACAACAGGAGAATGGAACCGCAAAACACGCAAAACACGCAAACAGATTCGATCCATTGCTGGTTGAACCACGCCCACGCCGCCGTACTGTGGTCGCCATCGGCATGGCGCGTCGCCGAGGCCCACACATGCAATGCCGGTGTGTTAACGTTTCATAGATTTTCAGCACGGAGGAAGTGCGGAGTGCACGGTGCTCACGGAGAAGGCGCTATGCTCCTAGCGGAACCGTCGACTGATCGGGTGATCGGGTTGGCGATCGAGGTGCACCGAAATACCGGCCCCCGACTGTTGGAATCCCGGTATATGAGCTCTGCTTCTGCGGAGAATTGGCAGAAGCAGGCATTGCCTTCGGCCGGCAGGTCACAATTCCAATCCTCTATAAGGGCGCGGAAGTCGGCGCCGGCTTCAAGGCGGACATCGTCGTCGCGGGCGAGCTTATCCTGGAAATCAAAGCCGTCAGCACGATCCTGCCAATCCATGAGGTGCAGCTCCGAACGTATTTGCGCATGAGCGGTATCCACATCGGTCTGCTGCTGAACTTCAACGTGCCACGCCTGGTGGATGGCCTTCGTCGCTACGTGGTGTAGCGTCCGTCGAAGCCGATCGCTTCTACTCCGTGATCACCGTGTCCTCCGCACTTCCTCCGTGCTGAAAAAACTTGGCCGCGGTTCGCACCGGCCGTGGCGGGTGAGACACATATACGCACACACTCGTTCTCCTTCGAAAACAGTGTGGCTCTGTTTCCATGTCTCAGATTAGGTTCGGTCCTTAGGACTAATCTGTCGTGCGCAGCGGGTCCGGCTCATGAATCGATGTTGCTCGCCGCGCGTCTCGCGTCCTTTTGTCAACCGGCTTATCGACAAGAGTACCATCGGTCAGCAGGCGAATTGACACATCGCATCACCGCGACCAAACTCGATTGTGATGAAGTGTAAATGGCGGTTCGCCTAGACGGTCGTCGGAGGCGGCAAAGGGGGTAGTGCGGATTCGTTCCGTTCACGGCTAACGCGCAGGTGGCTGTCGAGCAATCTCGCCATTACCGTACCTCCTCCCTGGCATTCTTGCGTATTTGCCCTCGATCGCCGAGGCCCAGGAGAGTTGCGAGATCGAAAAGGCGCAGCAGCTGTTCGGTCAGCAGCCGAGACCAGTTGAGACGGTGCAGCGGTTGCTCCAGGCATGCCTCGATGCAGGATCGACCGATTATCGCATCTACATGTTCCGCGGCGTCATGGCGCGCGATTCAGGCGACCGCGAGCGTGCAATCGAATGGCTGCGAATGGCCCATCGGGCCGCGCCGGAGGCGCTCAATCCGGCACTCGAGCTTGCCTTCACCCTGGAGGCCAAGCATGGGCGCGAAGCCGCCCAGGTCTACGAGGAAGTGCTGAAGCGCGATCCCAGCTCCCGCCCGGCCTTGCTAGGTCTTGCCCGCATCGCTCGCGGTGAGTACCGGCTCGATGATGCGCGCACGATATACGAGCAACTGCTCAAGACCGATCCCAATGACCCCGACGCCTCGAACGGCCTGGCATGGATCGCACTCGCCAACCGCCGGCGCGAAGAGGGGCGCGCCGGCTTCGAACACGTCCTCGCCCTCGACCCGAACAACGACGAGGCGCGTGTTGGCCTGACCAAGGTCAACGACGTCTATCGCAATGTGGTCGAGACGTCGGGCACGCTGGTCTCCACATCACTTGGCTCGTCATGGGGCTTCGGCGCGCGAGGACTGTTCGGGGTCTCCGCTCTCGACACGGTGGAGCTCGGTTCGATCCACTACACGCAGCAACTGCAGACGCTGACCGCTGTCGGCGTCGCTGTGCTGCCATCTGACGACGTCACCCTTGGTTATCACCGCCTGGTGCCGCTGAGCTATGCGGTATCGCTGGTCTACGATTACCGCGCCCACACCGGTCTGCCGACCGAGCACTGGATCGACGGCGGCTTCAGCTACTATCTCAACGACGACCTGCAATGGTTCGGCGGCTATCGGCAGACGTTGGGCGCGTTCCAATGGGATGGTCGCCTGTTCCGGACCGGCCTCAGCGTGTCACTTTCCAATTCCTGGCAGGTCACCGCGACGGTCTACGATTCGGCGCAGGCGATCTTTCAGAACTATCGGCCCATTGTAAGTGGCGTTTTCGATGTGACATATTACGGGCCGCGAAATATGCTGGTCGTGGCCGGAGTGGGCTACAGCCCCCTGATCGACAATGTGGACCTGCACGTCCGCACAATCCTTCCGATTACGGATCGCGTCGCTGTTCAGCTCGCGGTCGGCCACAACTCCGTCAACGCCGACACCCGCGCCCTGGTCGGCCTTCGTTTCAATTGGTGACCTTTCCGGGTATGTCGCAAATGCACAAAGCAGAACAGAATAAGCCGCGGTTGAACGTCGTGAAGCAGCAGCCCAGCAAACCGCTGCACATCCTGCTGGTGGACAGCGACGACGCCAACTCGCTCGCGTTGCGGCGAGAGTTCCACGCCAGCCGGGCGGCCCAATTGGACTATGCCCGAGACACCGAGACCGCAGCACATATGGTAGAGCGCGGGATCTACGATCTTGTAGCCGTCGATCCCGTGCTCCCCGGTGGCTTCGCCCTGCTGAAACATCTGAAGGACAACCATCGCTGGCTCGCCACGATGGTGGTGACCGCCAACCAAAGCCCGCATTTCATGCGCCAGGCTGTGAAATGCCGCATCGATGCCTTGTTGTTCAAGCCCGAAACGCCGGCCGAGTTTATGGAGCAGGCCCTGGTGCTCGCGAAGGGCGTCCACACCAACCGCGAGCGGCAGCAGCGGCGCGTCCTGGCAATCGGCGCCCATCCGGACGATGTCGAAATCGGATGTGGCGGCGCCCTGGTCAAGCATCATATCCACGGCGACATCCTGCACATACTGACCCTGTCCCGCGGGGCCGCTGGCGGTGACGTCAATCAGCGCGCAATCGAGGCAAATCGCGCGGCCGAGTTGCTCGGGGCAAAGCTTCAGCTGGGCAATCTCCAGGATACGCGCATCTCCGGCGGGGTGGAGACGATCGACATCATCCAGGCCGCCATCCGCGAACTGCGACCTACGCACGTCTATACGCATTGCGAGGAGGACACGCACCAGGACCATCGAGCGGTTCATGCCGCAAGCCTGGTGGCCGCGCGCGGCGTACCGAATGTCTACTGTTACCAGGCGCCGTCTTCGACAGTGGAGTTCCGTCCGAACCGGTTCGTCGACGTCACGGAATTCATCAAGCGGAAAATTGAAGCGATCGATGCTTACAAGAGCCAGGTCGAACGCATGGATGCCCTCCAACATGACGTCATCGTGGCGACGGCACGGGTCCTGGGGCCGCTTTGCCGGCTATGTGCTTGCCGAACCCCTGCGAATCGTCCGTCAACGCGACGGCGAGTCAGGATCCGACATCGGCAAGCAACTTGCGACTTCCCAACCTCTGGCCGCCGTCGGCTCGGAACTGTGAGGTGATTCGTGCGCATCCTGATAACCGGCGCCGGCGGCGCCGCCGCGATCAGCGTCTGGAAGAGCCTTGCGGCCGCGCACGAGTTGCACATGGCCGATATGGACCCGCTGGCTGCCGGGCTTTATCTCGTGCCGGCAGACCGACGGCTGATCATTCCCCGAGGCGATGATCCCGAACTGATCACCGTCCTGCATCAGGCATGCAAGGCGCGCAGCATCCAGGCGCTGTTGCCGACGGTGGATTCCGAACTTGCGCCGCTCGCCGAGGAGCGTGAGCGCTTCGAAGCCATCGGCGTCACTTTGCCGATCTCGCCCGTCGAGTGCCTGCGGATCTGTCGTGACAAGCATCTTCTGCTGGAGAAGGTCAAAGGCGCCGTGCCAATTCCCATCAGCGAGCCGCTGACGCAGATGGTTGCAGATCGCATCACGTCGTTTCCCTTGCTGATCAAGCCCCGCCGGGGGGCCGGCTCGCGCGGCGTCGCCAGGATCGACAGTCGCGAGGATCTCGAGGCGCTGCCCAAGGATGGCTCGCTGATACTGCAGGAGTTTCTGCCGGGAGAGGAATATTCGGTCGACGTCTATGTCCGCCGTGACGGGCGCGTCATCGGTGCCGTGCCGCGTGAGCGCTTGAAGATCAACTCCGGCATCGCCGTAGCGTCGCGAACGATCAACCTGCCCGAGTTAATGCAAGCTGCCGTGCGAACGGCAGAGATCGTGGGCATCCGCGGTACGGCCAACGTGCAGTTCAAGCGCGCAGCCGATGGCGTGTTCAAGCTGCTCGAGGTCAACCCGCGCTTTCCCGGTACCCTGCCGTTGACCGGCGCAGCCGGTATCGACATGCCGAAGCTGATGGCCGACGAACTGGCCGGCAAAGCGCTGCCGGACGGATTGCTTCCGTTCAAGGAACTGATGGTTGTGCGCTACTGGACAGAGCACTATTTCGATGCCCGCGAATGGGAAGTGCTGTGCCGCCAGCAGTAATCTGGCTCATCCGGCATGGCCAGAGCGCATCAAATGCCGGCCTGCCGGCGACCGGGCACGGCGAGGTGCCGCTGACGGAGCTTGGCCGCCGGCAGGTGCGCGAAGTCGCAGCAAAAGTCCAACGTCAGCCAGACCTGCTGATCGTGTCATCATTCCTACGCACACGGGACTCCGCCGAGCCAATTCGCGCCCGATGGCCGCTGACGCGCTGCGAGACCTGGCCGATCCAAGAACTGACCTACCTCAGCCCCGAGCGATGTCGGGGGACGACAGCCGAGCAGCGCCGGCCCTGGGTCGAGGAGTACCTGGCGTCGCTGCGATCCCGACTATTGCGACGGTCCGGACGCCGAAATCGTTCAGATCATTCATGGCGAGGCTGCTCGACTTCCACGGGCGATTGCTGGCGCTTGATGGCGACTTTGTCGTCGCCGTCGGCCACGGGCAATTCTTCCGCGCCTATCTGTTCGGCCAGACGGAGGGCTTCGCGGTCGCCGCGGATTGGATGAAAGAATACAGGATCGCCGAAATCACCCAGCCAATGGCGAATTGCGAGATCATCGAGATGACCGGTGATGCGCTGGCACGCCGCCGGACCTGCTCGAACTATAGTGCGACGAGGTAGGCGGTCACCAGCAGGGCGACGATGGCGATTATCGCCAGTTCGCTCCAGAAGATGCGACGCTCGTTGCGTGCGTCCCGGGTCTGCAGCATCTCAAACGTCCGCTCGGCGGTCATTTCGGCTGGATCCTCGCCTTTCCGGACTTGATCGTCTTGTCCCATTTCAGATCGGCGTTCCTGAATTGAGCGACAATCGCTCCGATGGAGATGGCGCACAACAACGGGCCATAGCCGATGAGCAACAACAGTGTATCGCGCAACCATTTGGGCGCCCCCGCCCTGTCGATACGATAGACCGCCCAGGCTGCCAGGGTCGAGATTGCTGACCAGACGAGAATCAGCTGAACGGCGATGTCACCCCAGGACCAGCTTGCAGGGGCGGACCACTCTGTCGATCCGGCAAGCTTCACGCTCGAAACCGCAATCGCCATGATGGCGACCGACAGCAATCCTGGAAAGGCCACGCCTTCGAACCAGCATTTCCGACCGGTGGACGGGTCGATGGCAAAGCAGAACAGCGTCTCGAACAGGTAGATGACGAATGTCACGCTCCAGAACAAGGCAAAGGCTTTCACCGCCAAAGGCGGCCAGAGATAGTAAAGGCCGATCAGTCCAGCGGAGCCGAGAATCATGAATACCGGCATCAGTGCCGCGCTGAACCAGAGGATACCGAAGTAAATACTGCCCAGCCCGTGATGCTGACCCGGCCTGAACCACAGATGGCGAAAGGCCGCCGTTATTTGCAAATTGCCGCGCCCCCAGCGAATGCGCTGCTTCCACAGTGCGGTCAGGCTGTCGGGTTCCTCGGCCCAGACGATGGCGTTGGGGTCGATCAGCACGCGCTTGCCGTTCAACTGGGTCTTCAATGTCGTATAGGTGTCTTCGGCCAGCGTGCTGGTATCGATCAGGCCGCCAATCGCGATCAGGTTCTCACGAGTGTGGAGCTGAGCACCCCCGGCCATGCAGGCAAGGCAACCAACGACGTTCTGGGCACGCCGTGCTGCCGCCTGGGCGGTGATGTATTCGAAGGCGATGAAACGAGCGATGATGCTGCCCGGATAGCTGCCTTCCTTCACATAGGCGGTGACGCCGCCGACATCGGGATCTGCGAAGTGGCGTACCATACGCCGCAGGGTGAGCGGTTCGAAGAGAACGTCGGCATCCATTATCATCACGGCCTCGGCCCAGTCCTCCGCGAGAACAGCCCTGATGCCGTGATTGAGCGTATGCGCCTTGCCCTGGCCGCCTTTCTCCCGCCGCAGATGAAACACCGATCCCGGATACTGCGTCATCTTTTCGCGCATGACGTCAGGCGTGTGATCGGTGCTGGCATCGTCCACGACATAGATCCGCCACGACCCGGGCGGGTAGTCGATGCTCATCAGTAATTCGATACTCGAACCCAGCACGTCTGCTTCGTTCCATGCAGGCAGCAAGAACGCCACGCGCGGCGTGTAGTCGCCGCATCTAGGGTAGTGGTTCCAGAAACCATGCAGTCCGACGATTACAAATTGGGCGAAGGAAGCCAGCGTCGGCACCATGCCCAGCAACACGAAAAACAGGCATAGGGCTGTTGCTGCGTCCGTCATGCAGTTTGCACCGTCGGACCGCATCGACCGTTGGGCAAGTCTCATCGCCTCCTGATACGACCCATCAAGCCGTGGATCTCGCCGCTCTCCGACCGAGGCCAGGAGCAGTTCCGGGAGGGCCTAGAATCGCATGACTATTCCGTGAGTGTCCATCCGTGGCACTGGCCGAGGGCGGCGGGTTTGTCGTGAAGGTGTTCCAGGGGGGCGGAGCGGACGGTGCTGGAGGCTCAAACGGAATTTTCGTCGGTGCGGCATGCGAAGCCGCCGGCTAGCCGGAAGGATTCTTCCGAACTGTATGTGGCGGCTACGGGGTTTCGCGGTGGAGGCGGGGCGTTGGGTGGTGGGTCTACTTCGCGGTAGCCGTCACGCACAGGTACGTCCGTTGGACGGGGTCACTCCAGCGGAAGATTTGCGTGCTTTGCGTGATTTGCGGTTGAAAATGCTTGCTTCCTTGCCTTGGCGTCAACGGACCCGTCCATCGGGTTTTGACCACTAGGGGCACAGTGAAGGTTCCTGCCGGCTATGTGAGTGCCGCGGCTGATGACCTGTGCAAGCCCGACCATGACAGGAAGGTCAGGGAGTACGAGCGTGCTCACTCCTCCCCACAAATCCGAGCGAAGGCGAGCACGCCGTCCCCTTCGCCCGCCGCGCGCCAGCAGGGTCCCGCGAACGCCGCGTGCATCGCTGGCAGCGTCGCACGGCTGTCGGCATCCTGACCCAACAGCGCGAGCACCACGCGCGGATACTTGCCGACGCGCGCGAGGATCTGCGCCGCTAACTCATCGCGACCAATCACCAGTAGGCGTAATCCCGGCGGTGCCTCGATTGCGAAGGCACCAACGATGCCGACACCATCATTGCCTCGCGGCACCAGCACCACGCCGTCGCCAGCCAGAGCCGCCGCTGCCATAGCGGTTGCGCGCGTCGGCTGCATCGTCTCGGGCCGCATCATCAGCCCGGCGATCGACGCCGCCTGGATAGCCAAAACCACGCCGCAGACGCTGCGCGGCAGTGTCGCCAGCAGCAACCCGATGAACGGCGTAGCAAACGCCAGATAGCGCAACTCGATCGGCGTATTGTCGAAGACCAACCCAAGCAGCAGCAACCCCACCGGCATGGCCACCGCGCAAATCGCAAGCAGCGCGCGCCCAACCGGTTCGACACCACGCCGCCAGCGCCAGACGATCAGCACGATCAAGCCGATCAGCAGAAACCCGAGAACCGCCGAAACGGCCCTGCTCGCGTGGCCGCCAACGTAGAGCGGCAGGCCGCCGAACAGGTTGGCGCCGAAATAGCGGGCAAGACGGGCAAGGCTCGGTCCCACCTCGAACGGCGGGAACTGGCCGGCGCGGCTTCCGCGTTGCGCCAGGAAGAACCAGGCATCGGCCGGCAGCCAGACGGCGAAGCCGAGCACAACGGCCACTCCGCAGTGCCAAAAGCCTCGCTCCCCCGGCGAACGCAGGCGCGGCCAGGCACACCACCACGACAGCGCTCCCAGCGCGACAAAAACCGCCAGATAGTTGGTGAACGTCGCCGCCCCCAGCAGCATGCCGGCACCCAC
This sequence comes from uncultured Alphaproteobacteria bacterium, assembly GCA_963726125.1. Taxonomy (GTDB): domain Bacteria; phylum Pseudomonadota; class Alphaproteobacteria; order Acetobacterales; family Acetobacteraceae; genus JAMXLO01. Next base: position 139,144 of record CAVSBG010000008.1, read on the forward strand.
TTCCGGCAAGCGCCCCGGCCGGCGCGGCGCGCACAGCACGGCCACGCCCGCCAACAGCAGCAGCTCCGCCAAGGCAAACCCGCGCGCCACCACGTTTATATATACAAACCCATAGCAGCCCAGCGTCAGCAGCAGCGCCATCAGGGCGCTCGCGCCAACCCGTCGCGCAATCACCACCACCAGTCCGAGCGCGCCAACCCCGCACAGCATCGAGAAGACCCGCGCGGCGAACAGCCCATCGCCCACCAGCCGCCGCCACGCCGCCACCGCCCAGAAGTACAGCGGCGGATGCACGTCGCCGGCACGCAGGTCGCCCGCGATGGCGCCGAACCCGGCCCGCCCGGCCTGCATCACCCGCACCTCGCCGGCGGCAAACGCGTGATCCGGCCATATCGGCCGCGCCACAGCGCCGGTCAGGAACAGTGTGTACTGCTCATCGTATTCCGCCCCGCGCAGCCATGCGGCCGCCGTCAGCACCACCGCCGCGGCGAGCAGGGTAGCCAGGATCGCTCCTCGAGGCACAGGCGTTCACCGGATGTTAGCGCGCACGCGCTCTATCGCAGGGCAATGCCAACGATTGGTTACCGCTGCCGGCCTGCTGCCCTCGCCATGATGCTGCTGGCCGGCGCCGGCGCGGCTGCCGCCGACACGCCGGCCACCCTGCGGCGAGGCGTCAACATAACCCACTGGTTCCGCTACCCGCCCAGCCGTGATCCGGCTGCATTGGCTTCGTATCTCGACGACACGGCCATCCAGCAGATCAAGGATGCCGGTTTCGATTTCGTCCGCCTCCCGGTGCAGCCCGCGCTGCTGGACCAGGCGGACGTCGTGACCCAGGCGGTGGCGAGGCTGGAGCGGCACGGGCTGTCCGTCATCGTCTCGCTGCACCCAGTCGACTGGCACCTGGAATCCGCACCGAGCGATCAGGCCCGGCTACTGTCGGCCTGGCGCTCCCTAGCCGAGGCACTGCGGCGGTCCGATCCCGCGATGACCGTTCCCGAGGTGCTCAACGAGCCTGTCTTCGCCGCCGAACCGGCTGCCTGGCCGAGCCTGCAGCATCGCGCGCTGCTGGCCATCCGCGGTCTGCTTCCGGCGAATACGATCGGTACTCACGGGCGCCGACTGGGGCAGCGTGCGCGGCCTCCTGGCACTCCGGCCGGAGCCGGACCGCAACGTAATCTACAGCTTCCACCTCTACGAACCGCCGGAATTGACGGCGCTCGGTGCGTATCGGCCCGGGCTGGACACGGCCGCCATGGCGCGACTGCCGTTCCCGGTCAGCGATCCGGCGCCGTGCGAGGCGATCGCCGCCGCCACCGCCGACGCACCAACCGCCGGCCTGATCCGGTTCTACTGCGCAATGCACTGGGACGCGGACAAGGTCTCGGCGCGCATCGCCGAGGCCGCGGACTGGGCACGTCGCAATCACGTCACTGTGATCGCCGGCGAGTTTGGCGCTTCGGAACGGCTGAACGCTGCGGCCCGTCTCGGCTGGCTGGCGACGGTCCGTTCAGCCTGCGAGCAGCAGCAAATCGGCTGGGCTCTATGGGGCTATGACAACTCGATGGGATTTTCGATCAGCGAGCCGGGCACTCGGGCCCTTGACCCGGGTTTACTCGGTGCATTGGGCATGGAGCCGCGTTCCGTCGGCAAGTAACCGCAAGCATTATCGCAAGCCGCAATAATGTACACGCGTTCGTGATGCCACCGTCAATCGTGCGGTAAAAGAAAAAGCCCCCGATCCAAGGACCGGGGGCAAGTAAACAGGGAGGCTTCACGTCTGGGAGACGCAGGGGTCATCGACCCCCTTCCGGCCAAATCTGACCGGAAAACTGGCGGGGACACCGCCGTATTCGATGGCTAGACTGTAATGGTGCGATGCAATGGTTTCCATCCACAAAAGGCGGATGCCGGTATGCTGCTGACGCATGCCGAACCAGCCACATAGCGCGTTCCGGCATGGTCGCCTCGGAGTGGGTGCCTGCGTCGGGATGCAGAGTGGGTGCTAACGATAGGGCTCAACATCCTCCCCCTCCCCTCGCGGGAGGGGGTCGGGGGGAGGGGGCCGGCAGGAGGGGGCCAGGGGGAGGGGTCGACCCGCCACCAACCCCCAAGCCCTCAGTGGAACTCCGCCAGCCGCGCCAGCAAGAAATCGCGGAACACCGCCACCCGTTTCGAGTTCCGCAACTCATCCGGGTAAACGAAATACACATCGACCTTGGGACCCTTAAGATCAGGCAAAATCCGCACCAGATCCGGGTTCTCCGTCACCACGAAATCCGGCAGCGTCCCAATCCCCAGCCCCGACCGGATCGCCAGCAACACCGCCTGCGTGCTGTTCACCTCCAGCAGCGCGCGCCGTGGATTGCCCGGACGCCGCCCAGCCTCCGCCAGCCAGTTGATCTCGCTCACCGGCGGGTGGTGATTGCCGAACAGCACCAGCCGGTGCGCGTCCAGATCCTCCGGCCGTTGCGGCACCCCGTGCTGCTTCAGGTATTCGGTCGAGGCACAGATATGCCACTGCAGCGTCATCAAATGCCGCTGCACCAGATCCGGCTGCTTCGGCGGATGCATGCGGATCGCCACGTCGGCCTCGCGCATCGCCAGATCCAGCTCCGCATCATCGAGCAGCAGCGAAATCGACACGTCCGGATACAAGTCGAGAAAATCGTGCAGCCGAGGCGCCAGCCAGATCGAGCCGAACGCCATGGTCGTGGTCACCTTCAGCCGCCCGGCCGGCTTCTCCTTGCTCTCGGTCAGCAGTGCCTCGGTAATGGCCAGCTTGGCGAACACCTCGCGCACGGTGCGGTTCAGCGATTCGCCCTGCTCGGTCAGGATCAGCCCGCGCGCATGGCGGTGGAACAGCGGCACCTGGAGCGCCTCCTCCAGCGCCGAGATCTGCCGCGACACCGCCGACTGGCTCAGATTGAGCGTGTCCCCGGCATGTGTGAAGCTGCCGGCCTCCGCCACCGCGTGGAACACCCGCAGCTTGTCCCAGTCCATCACTCGCGTTCTCCCGCCCGCCGAACGCATTCCGGCGGTTATCGCAAAACCTACCCTGTTGCCTCGTCGTTACCGTCCCGCTTCGAGAACGGACACCAGCCAGGCTAGCCAATCTTGCATGGTTCCGCTGGCCCGTGTTGGACCTCTTGACGGCCGCAAGCCTAGTCCGCGGCCAGCGCTGACGCCACCGATTGTTCCGCCAGCCACTTTTCCGCCTCCAGCGCCGCCATGCAACCAGTGCCGGCCGCGGTGACCGCCTGGCGGAATATCCTGTCCTGAACGTCGCCCGCCGCGAAAACCCCTTCCACCGAGGTCCGCGTGCTCCCCGGCATCGTCTGGATGTAGCCGTCGTCGGCCATCGCGACCTGCCCGGCAAAGATCGCAGTATTCGGCGTATGCCCGATCGCGACGAACACCCCGTCCACCGGCAGCGTCTCCACGGCGCCGGTCTTCACGTCCCGCAGCCGCACGCCGGTGACCAGTTCCGGATTGCCGCCGCCCTCGATCTCCTCCACCACGCTATCCCACACCACGTTGACCTTCGGATGCGCGAACAGCCGCTGCTGCAGGATCTTCTCGGCCCGCAGCGAATCGCGGCGATGCACCAGCGTGACCCAGTCGGCGTGGTGAGTGAGGTAAAGCGCCTCCTCCACCGCGGTGTTGCCGCCGCCGATCACGGCGACCCGCTTGCCGCGATAGAAGAAGCCATCGCAGGTGGCGCAGGCCGACACGCCCCGGCCTTGCAGCCGCTGTTCCGAACTCGATGCCGAGCCACCGCGCCTGCGCGCCGGTCGCGATCACCACCGAGTCGGCCAGGAAGCTATCGCCGCAGTCCGAGGTGCAGCGGAACGGCCGGCTGGAAAAGTCCACCCGGGTGATGATGTCGTGGATGATGTGCGTGCCGACATGCCCGGCCTGCGCCATCATCTGCTCCATCAGCCACGGCCCCTGGATCACGTCGGCGAAGCCTGGGTAGTTCTCCACGTCCGTGGTGATGGTGAGTTGCCCGCCCGGTTCCAGCCCTGCCACCAGTATCGGCGACAGGCTCGCGCGCGCGGCGTAGATCGCCGCAGTGTAGCCGGCCGGGCCGGAGCCGATGATCAGGACGCGGGTGCGGTGGGTTTGGGGCATTGCTCTGTCCATTGACGAACCGCCAACCATATCGGCGCGTCGCGCTGCCAGACAAGCCGCAACGAAAGGGGCTTCGCCCCGGACCCAGACCAAGAGGCTCGCCCTCGGATCAGGTCCGGCGGATGCTCTTGGAACTCCTTGAGCATTCTCTAAACGATGGCGGATTGTGATCGCCGATCACCGCCTAGGGTGCACGACCTTGGCTCCCCCCAACGCGCTGCATCCGCGAGCCCACCCATCAAGCTTTACAACGCCTCCTTGCTCCTGGAGATACCAAGCCTTAGCAAATTCGCATGCCGACGCTCTCAAGGCCGTTGGACACGCTGTCGAGAAGGCTGACACTGTGAGGCAAGCCGGCCCGAATTTGGGCAATGGTGAGGAACGGGAACGCCGAAATGAGTGTGCGGAGGTGCCGTTTCGCCTCATCCTTCCTCCCCGCGAGGGCAAAGCCCGCTGTGAGAAATCGATTGATCCAGACGGCCTTGGGCTGCTCGACAAGAGCACGGCGATACCAGTGAACAGCCTCTTCATAACGGCAGGCTTCAAAATGCGCGGCAGCGATGCCAACGGCAGCAAGGAAAATGAGCGGATCTGAGGGGGCGAGGCTCCGCGCGATTTGGAAGCGCTCGATCGCGTCAACCGATTTGCCGCGATAGGCATGGATCCAACCGCTCCGTCCCCATGCCCACGCCGAACCGCCATCCAGTGTGAGTGCTCTCCCGGCATGGATCGCTGCCGTGTCGAGGTCGTGGGCCAGTGTGTGTGCAGCCGCGAGCATTGTCTCTGCCAGCGGATCACAGGAGATGAGCCCGCTCGCCTGCGCCGCGAGTATACGTGCTGTCCGCAGCTCCTTATCGGACTGCGCAGTGAAATGATGGCCCGCGCGCAATCCGTGGCACCATGCAGCCATTGAGACCGGCAGAGCATCTCGTGGCGCCAGTTCCATTGCCCGCTCGAGCAGTTCGAGCGCGGTCCCTACCGCTGTCGGCTCAATCGCGAGCATGCTTGGCAGCGCCCGCATCGTCAGTTCCCAGGCGGTCGATAGCGCGGGATCCTTGCGACTAGCCCGGTGGGTCTCGGCGCCGCGCAATATTGACTGGAGGGTGCTGGCAACCTGGGTTGACACACGATCCTCGAATTCGAAGGTATCATCAAGGGCGCCGTTCCAGCAGTCAGCCCAGAGATGCTTGCCCGAGGATACGTCGCACAAAGTGACCGTGGCGCGGAGTTGCCCTCTGCCATCAGTCCTTATCCGTCCGGAAAGGTGATAGCGCGCATTGGGCGAAGAGGTCACCGCGATCCAGCGAAGGCGACCGAGTGCAGCGGCGATCTCTTCGCTGACGCCGGCGGCGCGGTGTGATTCCTGGTCCAACAGAGCAAACGGAAGAACTGAGATAGCGGGCCTTTCCGACATCGCGGGATGCAGCGGCGATGGCGCGGTCGACCGGACGGCAGCATTTTGGCCGCGTTTGAGTGTCGCCAGTGGACTTTCACCATATTGCTCGCGGTACCAGGCGGCAAAGCGGCCAAAATGGTTAAAGCCGCATTGCAGGGCGATCTCAGTGACGGTTTCCCGCGGAGCCGCACGCAGTAGCTTGTTACGCGACCAATCGAGCCGGACAGTGCGCAGAAATTCAACCGGCGTTTGGTGAACATGGCGCCGGAAATGCTTTTCCAGTGTGCGACGAGGGATGTCGCAACAGGCCGCGAGAGCGCCGATCGTCCACCCGCGCGCCGGGTCAGTTTGTAGAAGATCGATTGCCTTCTTGAGCTTCCAGGGAAGCAGTCCAGGAAACATGGCCAATTACCTCCACCGGAGAGAATACCATGATTGGACCCGCGGCGGAGGCCGGTTGGGCGCAAAACGGATCGGCGGGACGCAACGCGGATAGTCCGCACGCGGGACAGCGCGGCAACCTATCGCACAAGATCGAAGGGGATCGAGCAATGGAGCCGCTAATGAATTCTGAGCTCTCCGCGCTCAAAGCGAGGCAAAAAGCGACCTGGATGGCCGGAGACTTCGGAGAGGTTGCCAGGCTCACCGAGAACACCGCGACCGAATTCATGGCGCGGCGACGCCCTCTGCCGTGCATGGACATTCTGGACGTCGCGTGCGGGACCGGCAATCTTGCGATACCCGCCGCGAGGGCCGGCGCCACCGTAACAGGGATCGATATTGCGCCAAACCTGCTCGATCAGGCACGCACGCGTGCCAGAGAGCATGGACTTACCATCAGGCTCGACCAGGGCGATGCCGAACACCTCCCCTATGCTGATCGCTCGTTTGACCTGGTGGTCACCATGTTCGGCGCGATGTTCGCACCCCGTCCCAACGTCGTCGCCAACGAGCTCATCCGGGTCTGCAGGCCGGGCGGCCGCATTGCCATGGCGAACTGGACCCGGCCGGCTTGATTGGCCAACTGCTCAGCAATATCCCCGACCCGCGCCGGGCCGAGGGTAAGCTCTACAAGCTGCAACATGTCCTGCTGTTCTCGATCCTTGCTGTCGTCACCGGCGGCAATTCCTATCGTTCCATCGTGACCTTCATCAAAGTGCATCGCCGCCGATTGAACGTCGCCTTCGGTCTGCACTGGCGGCGCGCCCAGCCCATACCTCTATTCGATACATCCTCCAGGGCCTTGATCCCCAAGCGGTCGAGCAGATTTTCCGCCAACACGCCGCTGGTTTGTGCGGCGCCATTACCGATCCGGCGCGACGTGTCATCGCGATCGATGGCAAGACACTCAGACGAAGCTTCGACAATTTCACCGACCGCAAGGCGGCCCAGGTGCTGCACGCCTTCGACGTCGAAGCCGGTCTCGTCCTGGCACACGTCGATATCGCGGAAAAGTCCAACGAAATCCCCGCCGCGCAGCAGTTGCTTGGCGAACTCCATGTCGCGCACAGCATCGTCACCCTCGATGCCATGCATTGCCAAAAAAAACCTTCGAGGCCGCCGCACAGGCGCAAGCTCGCCTCATCGTCCAACTGAAGGACAATCAGCCCTCGCTGCTGCAGAAAGTCGAAACCGCCTGCGCTTCCCAGCGGCCCATCAGCAGCGACACCTCGGTCTGCACCGGGCGCAACCGACACGAAACCAGGTCGGCCGAGGTCTTCAGCGCGACCCGCGCCGTTGCCGCAACCGAGTGGAATTCTCTCATCAAATCTATCGTCCGCGTCACCCGCGAGGTCTTGCATCGAGATGCCAAGACCGGCCTCTGGAGCAGCACCTCCGAGGTCGCATACTACGTGGCCAATTCCGCCGTATCGGCCGGCCTCGCCGCCACCGCAATCCGGCACCACTGGAACGTCGAGAACACGCTGCACTACACTCGTGACGTCACTTTCCAGGAAGATCAATCCCGCATCCGTCGTAACCCGGGTGTCTTCGTGCGGCTGCGCAGCTTCGCCTACAATGTGTTATGCCGCAACCGAACCAGCACCTTCAGTCAGGACAGATACGCCGCCGCTCTCGCTGGTTTCAATGCCCTGGCCAATTGGTGCTTCAGTTGAGAGCATTAAACAGCCGTGCAGAGAGCATGGACTTACCATCAGGCTCGACCAGGGCGATGCCGAACACCTCCCCTATGCTGATCGCTCGTTTGACCTGGTGGTCACCATGTTCGGCGCGATGTTCGCACCCCGTCCCAACGTCGTCGCCAACGAGCTCATCCGGGTCTGCAGGCCGGGCGGCCGCATTGCCATGGCGAACTGGACCCCGGCCGGCTTCATTGGCCAACTGCTCAGGGTCACGGGCCATCATGTCCCGCCTCCTTCGGGCATCCCGTCGCCGTTGTTATGGGGCGACCAAGCGACCGTGCGCAGTCGATTTAATGGCAGGATAGGCGACTTACGAATGACGCCAATTGCGGCTCAACTCGAATTTCCGCTTTCCGTGGCAGAAACCGTTGAGTTTTACAGGAAATACTACGGCCCGACACAACGGTCATTTGAAGCACTCGCTGAAGAAAAGCAGTTGGAGTTGCGCCGGGACATGGAGCGTCTTTACGCGAAACACAACCGCGCTTCGAACGGAACAACGTGCATCGAAGCCGAGTATCTCGAAGTCGAGGCGAACTGCGTGTGAGGTGCACAAAGGAAGAGCCTATTACGCAACAACCGACATTTTAAGGCGAATGCCTCGGACCAGGCTATCCCGCCACTGTGTTGTCGGACTTCTTTACACTGCGCTGCCTGGACAGGTGCGGGACTTCACGACTGCGAGAGCACGCAACACGTACATTCCTGCGATCAATCGCAATAATTAGGTATGACCGAAGGGCTCACGTGGGCCGTTTGGCACAATTTTTCCCCCAGGATTTGAGTATATAACATTCCCGTGTTCGTTCATATACACCAGGGAACTGACGTTTGATCCGCGGCTGCGTCCGATCAACAGCCCGAGCGTGTAATACGGAGTTTTACATTCTATCAAGCACTTCAAGCCAAGCCTTCCTGAAGGAGACGAGATGGTTGGTCCCGGTGATGCAGCACCATGGCGCAAACGCGAGGGCGAATGCCCTCGGACTAGGCTATCCCGCCACTGTGTTGTCGGACTGACTTCTTTACACTGCGCTTCCTTGACAGGCGCGCGACTTCACGACTGCGAGAGCATACGCCAGGTACATTCCTGCGATCGATCGCAATATTTAGGCATGACGGAAGGGCTCACATGGGCGTTTGGCACCATGTTTCCCCATGATTGGTATGTATAACATTCCCGTGTTCGTTCATATCCACCAGGAAACTGGCGTTGATCCGCGGCTGCGTCCGATCAACTGGCCGTGCGTGTAATACGGATTTTACATTCTATCGCAATTACAATGAATCGGCTCAATGATTTCAACAGCTTATACTTTGGCACGGAGTTTGCTCGATTTGCCCCCGTCCGCGCGTCCGGTAATCCGGCACACCGGACCGATTAGGCCACTCAGGGGAGGCTCCAAATGAAACAGACAGCTATGGCGCGATCATTCTTGCTCGTGGGGACCATGCTCGTGTCGGCAACGACCGCGGCCGTCGCGGTCCCCGACTATTCCTTCATGACAGCAATCCCGGTGCCGGTTTCCGCGGCGAACAACCAGGCAGGGAATTTCACTGCGTTCGATATCAGCTATGTCGACCCTTTGACCGGCTTTGACTATGTCGCCGACCGTTCGAATGCGGCCGTCGACATCATCAACGGGGCAACCAACAAGGTTGTCAGCCAAGCCGGTGTCGGCATTTTCGGCGGTCAGCAGGCAGCGACAGCGCAATCGGGTCCGGATGGCGTGGTGGTCGTCAACAACGGATCAACGGCCACACTGTTCGCGGGGAATGGCTTCACCACACTGACACCGATCCCGCCCAAGGCACCGAGTAGCACGCTGCTCTCGTTCAATGTCACAAACCCCACGTCACCGACATTGTTGAAAACGCTCAGCACCGGCGGAATAAACCGGGTGGACGAGATGGCCCAGTCTGGTCCTGGCAATTCAAACCCCTTGAACAATAATCTGTTGCTCGTCGCGAACAACGCCGAACCAGGCCCACCGGCTGGCTCCCTCCCGTTCGCCACACTGGTGAATGCCACCACCGGCACGATAGTTGCCTCAAACATCACTATTCCCAATACGCCGCCGCCTTCTGGCGGCGGGGGTCTCGAGCAATCGGTGTGGGACTCCAAGACCCAGTCATTCTTTGTTTCCGTGCCTGCGTTCAATGGGGCGGGGAACCCTGGCGGGATTGCCGAAATCAGCCCCACCGGTGCTGTCGTCGCCTCCTATGATTTCGGGGTATTGAGTGGAGGCAGCATCTCCAGTTGTTCACCCACAGGCCTCGCACTGGGGGGAAGCGGCAATCTCATGGTCGGCTGTGGCAGCGCGAAAAGTCAGACGGTTTTGCTGAACCCGACAGCGAATGGCGGGAAGGGCGCGATTGTCAAAACCTTCACGGGTGTCTCAGGTTCGGACGAGCTCTATTATGATCCGGCCTCGGGCGACTTCTTCGTCACCGGCGACGATGCCACCGGCACGAACCGGATCTTTGCCGTCATCAGTGATGCGACGGACACGCTGCTGCAGACGGTCGCGCTACCGGACGTGAACGCACATTCGATTTCAGTCGATCCGCTCAACGGCGAGGTCTTTGTACCACTCGAGGGTAGCATCGTCGGCGGCGCACAGGATCAACTCTGCCCGATCGGCTGCGTCGCGGTGTTCGCGCAAGTGCCGGAGCCTTCCGCGCTGGCGATCCTTGGCTTCGCCGTGCTCGGCCTCGGTGGCGCTTCAATCTGGGCCCGACGCTCCGCACGACGGTCCTGACCACGAGGTGACGTGGCCGCACGTGGATTCCATGTGCGGCCAAGTCACCGCAGCGGCTTCCGATAAGTGGACGTCCCGGGAACGACAAAGCGCGCGTCACCGATGGAGCAAATCACATCGGCTTTGAGCTCCGGGCCGTTTCCTGCCTGGCTCGGATCAGCTGGTCTCTCGGGCTCGCCTGCGATGGCGGCCCAGCCGGACCGACGCCGCAAAACGAATTTTCTCTTGGGAACATTTGCTCCTGGCACTACGGACGTATATACGTCGGCCAGGCGCCAGCCGCAAGCCCATTGAAAGGAGCCTGCGCCCCGCCGGCGGCAGCAGACGATCGGCAGCTCGTGCCCCTCGCGAGCTTGTCCGCCCGATCTTACAAGCCGCGAGCGATGCCGCGGCTGGCAATTTGCCGCCGGTCGCGCCGAAGCCGTTACCCGACTAGCGCTCTGCGTCGTTGATTTTGCAGGCTGTCCTCTGGATAGAAGCCACCATCGGGGCGCCGGCACTAAAGTCCGCCCGCACACTGAAGTTCGGTAGGGGACGGACTTGTGGTTGGCTCCCCTGGGTGCACCGTTTCTTAAGATCAAGCATTTAACACGGAGCGCACGAAGAACCACGGAGGAGCACGGAGACAAGTCAAGATGCTGCTTGCGCGTGAATTGACCGAACGAATCATCGGGCTTGCCATCGAGGTGCATAGGCTGACGGGACCAGGCATGCTGGAGTCGGTTTATGAAGGCTGCCTCTGCCACGAGTTGCAGCAAGCGGAAATCGCCTTCCAACGGCAAGCGGGAATTCCGGTTACCTACAAAGGCGCCCAGTTCGACGAAGGTTTTCGCGCGGACATCCTCGTGGACCGACAAGTGATCATTGAAATCAAGGCTGTTGCGAATCTCCTGCCCGCGCACGATGCCCAAGTCCTGACCTACCTCCGCATGAGCGGGCTGCGCCTCGGTCTGCTGTTCAATTTCCATGCGCGACTGTTGAAGGACGGCCTACGGCGATTTGTCGTCCAAAACCGCTCCGTGCTGCTCCGTGGTTCTTCGTGGTCTCCGTGTTGAATGCTTGCAACAGAACAGACCACACGGCGTTATCGGACATGAATCGGTCCGCGCCAGCACAGCCGGTACGCGAGCGTCGCCGGTTTCCGCCGCAAACCGTCCGTCCGGAGCGAGCTCCGTAATATGAGTGACTCAGAGCACTAGCTTGACTTGCAAAATCCCCCTCTATGATTAGCCCAATGCACGAAATGCCTGTCAGGTGGACACGCCTCGTCGGGTGGAGCCGGCGGAGCGCCATACCCGTAATAAAGACACTGCCCGAATCCATCACGAAAATAGCCCGTGCCGCACCCTTCGGCAGCTTTTACAATACCTTGGCGTTCCGTCTGATTGATCAGCGGCGTGTCCCTCTCGGGATCCATTTGAGCAAGTGACCGCGCCAGGACGCCGTTCCGGGGGCGTCGAATGCCGGCTCCAGACTATGCTAATATACGACCCATGAGCGCGACAGGCGGTAGCTCGGACCCTCGCCGGCAAGGCCGCGGGTGGCAGGAGACTGATCGCCGTCGTCGATGCCGACATGCTCGCCGACAGCCGCTTGATCGGCCTGGACAACGCCGGCACGCTCCGGCGGCCGCCCAAGTTGCGCCGCGCGCTGATCGACCCAACAATCCGCGAGCACGGCTGAAAGGTGGTGCAGACGGGCGGCGATTTACTGCGCGTCACATCCGACAGCATCGACGGCGCGGTACGCTGCGCGGTCAAAGCTTCGGGGACGCGAAATCGGCTGCAGCGCTTTTCCACCTTCGGAGAAGCATGGATGGCATAAACCCTGATCAGACCGTTCGCAGGAGCACCAAGGATGTTGACCCTTTTTCGCGCAAGCGCACTTTTGCTGGCATGCCTTACCGTCGCGGCGGGTCCGCCGCCGGCAAAAACTGTCGACTATACCGAGGCGCTATTCGGCATGACGGTCAAAGACCCTTATCATTGGATGGAAGCTGGTGGCACGGTATTTGACGAATGGCTCACCGCCGAAGGTAGCTACGCGAGAAGTTCACTCGACGCGATACCTGGCCGCACCCATTTGCTTTCCGAGATACGCCGTCTTGACAATGCGGAATCCCGTGTAGACGGCGCTGCATTGGCCGGTAGGGGTTTAGTGTACGGCATAGTTCGTCCAGAGGAACTCATTCAGCAAGATTTTTGTGCGGCAAGCTGCGAAGGGCGCAGACCGCATCTTGATCGACCCGAGCGAGTTCAATGTCGGAGACGCGAAGGCCCAAATCGACTATTGGAGTGTTTCGCCCGATGGGCAATACATCGCATATGGAGTATCGCTCGGAGGTCGTGAAGCCGGAACACTGCGAATTCGACGCATCGGCACTGGAAGCGACCTCGCGGAAAAGATTGATCGCACGCGATATGCCGGGCCAAGCTGGATCGATAACTCATCCTTCCTGTACACGCGCTTACCAACATCCCCTCCGGGAGAATCGCAGCGTCTCACCGGTGGACAGCTGCTTCTACATCGTCTGGGTCATGACCCGAGTACCGATGTCGTTGTGTTTGACCACAATAGCGTCCCTGGCATGGATGCATCCGCACCATTCTTCTTCCATGGATTGGCGGATCCAAACAGTCCCGCGATCGTTGGCGAGTATGATGCTGGCCTCGGCAGTGGACCGCAGGCAGTCTACGTAGCTTCCAAGTCGCAGCTTGGCCACACATTGGTGTGGCATCAGATTGCTGGCTTCAACGAGGGGATACAAGATATTGCGCTGCACGGCGCTATGCTTTTTTTTCGTACGTCGCGTGATGCACCCCAACAGCGTGTCATAAGAGTTGCCGCGGATAGCCCCAACCTCGATCACGCTGAAACGGTCTTTCCCGAGGCTACCGGAACGGTCGATGGAATGGCAGGCGCAGCAGATGGTCTGTACGTAACGCGGGATGAGGGCGGAATAAAGCAGCTATTTCGTGTAGATTGGAATAGCAAAGTTGCATCGATCCCTTTGCCGTTTGAGGGGTCCATTGGCGGGATGAATGCAAACTCGTCGACACCGGGGCTTCTCGTTCGGATGCAAGGTTGGACACAGAGTCAAACGGTTTACCGCTATCAGCCGGACAAGCATGACTTCGTCGACACCGAGATCGCACCGAAATCAGCCATATCCTTTGAAGACGTTGTATCAAGAAATTTCAAGGTTCCCGCCGCCGACGGCGCTATGATCCCCATAACGGTTATTGCGAAGCGCGCATCAACGCGCAGCACTACTCATCCCGTACTCATGTACACATACGGAGCATACGGCTTGACAATAAGCCCGATGTTTAATGCCACCAGGCGAGCCTGGTTGGATCTTGGGGGTATCTACGTGATCGCCCATGTGCGCGGCAGTGGAGGGTTCGGAGAAGATTGGCGTCGTGCTGGTCAGCTCGAAGGGAAGACTAAGAGCATCAGCGACTTCATCGATGTAGCTAAATACCTTGTGCACACTGGATGGGCTACACCAGGCATGCTCTCCTGCGCCGGAGAAAGCGCCGGCGGCATCGTCGTCGGCGGAGCGATTGCCGCACGACCTGACTTGTTCAGTGCAGCGGTGATCCGTGCGGGACTGGTCAATGCGATGCGTCTGGAGCGCATCCCTATAGGGCCCTTCAATACCAGCGAATTCGGTTCGACCAAGACCAGGGCAGGCGCGCAAATGCTTTACGCCATCGACGCCTACCATCACATAAAGCAGGGAACCGCCTATCCTGGGGTCCTGCTCATCGTGGGGCGCAATGATACACGCGTATCGCCTTGGATGTCTGCGAAGCTCGCCGCCCGCTTACAGGCTGCCAACGCCGGATCTCGGCCCGTTCTCCTCCAGGTGCAGAATCAGGGCGGACATTATTCAGAAGCGAGAGATCAGGTTGAATCCGAAATGGCAGACATATACGCGTTCCTCTTATGGCAGGCAGGTATCCCAGACTATCAGCCGCACGCAGCACTTGGACCCAACTGATAACCCGCGCGAGCGAGCCAGGAACGCAATCAGGGGACAGCGAAAATGATGAGACCTCGAGACCTCACCTGACGTCTATTGGAGTTGTTCAGCATGGCTTCCGTTGGGTCATGAAAGCGACGGTTGATCATGCTCTGATGCACGGGTTGCTTCCGCCGAATCAAATTCCGGTCGTTCATCATCCAGACCGAGCCGAACCCTGCCGGGCAGGTTCCTCCACAGTGGCAACGAACGGACTCCATCAGCTCGGCGTCCATTGGTACCTCAATCACCAGCATCTCTCCCGCGAAGTGGGTTCGTTCCACGTCCACATCCTGCCATTCAATCGCTTGGCCTGAATGTCTGAGAAGGGTCCGCAAGCGGCCGTTGCCCGGTACTGTGGCTCGCCCTAGCTAGCTGGGCGAGCGCGGCGAAAGCAAGGAAGACTCAACGCAAAAAACGCAAAGGGCCGCAAATTACGCAAATGACGTAAATGACGCAGGAACATGTTGATGCAGTGCACCGACAGCGCCTTTGGACGAGCAGGCCACCACGTTGCAGCCAGGGCGCCGGACCATTCGCGTTATTTGCGGCCCTTTGCGTTTTTTGCGTTGACCCTTGCTTCTATTGCCTGACCGCCGCGATGGCCGAGAACAGGGCTATGTTAGCGCACATGGGGCTTGACCCGAGGGGTGTGCGTCCTGGCGGAAGGCCCTTGGCGGGTCTCAGAGCCTGCCCCGCGGAAGGCAGGGGCCAGAGCCTTGAATAATTCCCCCGGGGGCGACCCGCGCCGCCCGATAGAATCTCGGCCAACTCCCTACGATAAGTTATATATAATGACTGTAATCGTCACTTATCATATTGCCATCTCCGCACCCCCTCCTTATATCCAGGCCCCCCTTTTTCACCACCACGGATCAGAAATGATGGACATTACGCCACCACCAACCCCCACCACCGAACCCCAGCCAGACTTCGCCGCCTCCCGCATCTTCGCCCTAATGCTCGACCAGCTCGCAAACGCGCTCCCACCCCTCGAAACCGAGACCCCCGCCGCCACCGCCCTCCGCCACGAAGTCGCCCGCGCCATGGTCCTCGCCACCCACCCGGCAGACCCGATCGAGGCAGCCTTGGCGATCAGCGCCGCCGTCGCCTACCAGGCCTGCCTCGCCAGCACCGCCCTCGCAGCCTCCCCCGGCCTCACCAGCCTCCAGTCGAGCCGTCACGCCCGCACCGCCATCGCCCAGGACCGAGCCTTCCGTGCCGGCGTCGCGGCTCTCGCCAAACACCGAGGCGCCCCCGCTCAACCCCGCTCCCCCAAACGCGCCCGCACCGCGTCGCCTCCGGGATCCGAGCCCGAGCCGCAGCCCGACGACGACCCCATCCCCCATCTCCCCCAATTCCAGCCGCGCGACCGCCACGGCAACCCGATCCCGCTGTACCGTTTCCGCGACATGACGCCTAAGCAGAGGCGCGCCACCTACGGCGACCCCTACGACACCGCAACCCAGGCCATCGCCATCGAGGAGGAAGACGCCGCCATCGCCGCCCAGGCAGCCGAGGACGCAGCCGCCAAGCCCGCCACGTGATCTCACAACCAGCACCGCAATCCCACACAGCGGCACCGCGAGACGAACTCGGGACACCAAACCGTATCAATTTCTGGAAAGTATCACACCCAGGTCGATCATCCCGCCAATCGACGCTGCGAGACAATGCCGAAACCGCACCTGCGGCCGACGGACGCAGCGATCGGTGAATGCTGACCGGCAGTCTCTTGACGCCGCAGAACCTAAGCACACGCCCTGATGCCGTTTTGTTCTCCAAATCTCAACATTTGTGGAGCAAACTGCAGTTCACCGCGGGACTTCAGATCACGCGGAACGTCGCCACGCATCCCTCCAGTTCCGAAGATCGAGGAGAGTGCCTGGGACAATGGCCAAAAACGGCACGCTTCATTGGATACGCTCAAAGGCCGTCGGTCATGCACATAAACCTCGTCGACAGCTTCCTCCCAGCCGCTGGCGAAGAACTTCTTCAGCAGCATATCGAGTACCGCCGGCGAAGCGGCAGGCTGCTGCGGTTCGGCGCCGATGACGTGGCAAGAATGGTGACGGACTTCGCGGCATCGCACGGTGGCATCACCATGTACCCGCCGAACTACGCTGCGCCGTCGCGCCAGTATCACATCAAGCCGCTGATGGTTCGGAAGACCTCGCGGCACCTGGGGAGCGCAGCACCATGACGGCCTCACACCGCAACTTGGCCAACCTGTTCCAGGCATGCCGTTTGTCTGATCAATACGAAATTCGGTGACACCAAATGTTCGATGCAATCAGCTGTTATACCGTCGAGCAACGGATCGTCGCAGGCGACACGGTCTGGGTGGCAATCCGTGCCCGCGGCGCGGAATGGTCCTGGTTGACGCCAGCGGAGGCAGCACACATCGGCCAGCAATGGGTCGAGAGCTACGGCAAACGACGCGGCACGCGCGCTGCGCACCATGCAATGCGGAAACCGGTTGCTGTCGAGTAGCCTGCCTCCCCCCTCCCCTCGCGGGAGGGGGCAGGGGGAGGGGGCAAGGGGGCGACCCCAGCCCCAACCCGTCCATCGACCCGCACCAATTTGCGAACGATGCCGTCGCTGTGGGGCTCGGTTTCAGGCCCTTCCGCTGCCCTCGACCACGAAGTTCACCAACCGTCCAGGAACCACGATCTCTTTCGCCACGACCCTCCCGTCCAACAGCGCGCTCACCGCCGGTTCGGCCTTCGCGGCAATCAGCAGCGCGCCAGCGTCCAGGCCGCTCGCGCCCTCAAAGCGGTGGCGTACCTTGCCATTGACCTGCACCACGTATTCCTGGGCGTCCTTACGTGTCATTGCCGGATCGAAGTCCGGCCACGCCGCGTAAGCCAACGTGCCTTCGTGGCCCAACTTGCTCCACAGCTCTTCCGCCACATGCGGAGCGAACGGCGCAACCAGCTTGACGAACGTCTCCACTACCTCCCGCGGCCGCACGGACGCCACCGTCAGGCCGTTCGCCATCTCCATAAGACGGGCGATCGCCGTATTGAAGCGCAACGCCTCGATGTCGCCCGTCACCGAGGCCACCGTCTGATGGCGCAGACGCTGCAGGGTCGTCGATGCCGGCATCGCATCCTGCACCGCTGGGTTCAGTTCGTCGTCGTCGCCGCACACGATGCGCCATGCGCGGTCCAGGAAACGGCGCACCCCATTCACGCCCGACATCTGCCACGGCTTGGCCACGTCCAGCGGACCCATGAACATTTCGTACAGCCTCATCGCATCCGCACCGTATTGCTCCACCACGTCGTCGGGATTGACCACGTTGAAGCGCGACTTGCTCATCTTCTCGACCTGACGGGTCAGCACCTTGTCCCCGGCGTAGTACCCGCCATCCCGCTCCACCACGTCCTCAGCCTCGTAGTAGCGGCCAGCGTCATCGCGGTACGAGAACGCCAGGATCATGCCCTGGTTGAACAGCCTGGCGAATGGCTCGGGTGTCGACACAACCCCGATGTCGTACAGCACCTTGTGCCAGAACCGGCTGTACAGCAGGTGCAGCACCGCGTGCTCGGCGCCTCCCACGTAGAGGTCCACCGGCATCCAGTATTTCTCCACCGCGGGATCGACCAGGGCCCGCTGGTTATGAGGATCGAGGAACCGCAGATAGTACCAGCACGAGCCAGCCCATTGCGGCATTGTGTTGGTCTCCCGCAGCGCCGCCTCGCCCGTCCGAGGATCCGTGGTACACAGCCATTCCGTCGCACGGGCAAGTGGCGGCTCGCCACCCGGCGCAGGCGTATAGTCCTCCAACTCCGGAGGCAGCAGTGGCAGGCTGTCCTCCGGCAGCGGCACCACCGAGCCATCACTCAGATGCAGCACCGGGATCGGCTCGCCCCAATAGCGTTGCCGCGAGAACAGCCAGTCCCGCAGGCGATAGGTGGTCTTCGCCGCGCCGGCGCCGAACTCCGTCAGGAATGCGATCATGGCGCGCCGTCGCCTCGGTCACCGTCATGCCATCCAGGAAGCCGGAGTTGACCAACGTTCCGTCCCCCTCCCAGGCCGCCTCCGTCGCGTCACCACCAGTCACCACGCGGATAATGGGAAGCTCGAATGTCCGGGCAAACGCGTGGTCTCGTGCGTCATGGCCAGGGACCGCCATGATGGCCCCAGCGCCGTAGCCGCCCAGCACGTAGTCCGCGACCCAGACAGGCAGGCGCGCCCCATTCGCCGGGTTGATGACAAAGGCGCCGGTGAAGACCCCGGTCTTCTCGCGGCCGGCGTCGCTCCGTTCGGCCTCGCCAAGTTCCTCGACGCTCCGCACATAGCCGTCCACGATCGCGCGCTGTCCCGGTGTCACGATGCTTCGCAGCAATGCGTGCTCAGGCGCAACGACACAGTAGGTGGCGCCAAACAGCGTATCCGGCCGCGTGGTGAACACGGTCAGCTCACCGCCGCCGCTCGCAAGTGGAAAGCGGATTTCAGCGCCCTCGGAGCGGCCGATCCAGTTGCGCTGCATCGCCTTCACGCTCTCGGGCCAATCCAGCGCCTCCAGGTCGTCCAGCAGGCGGTCGGCATAAGCTGTGATCCGCAGCATCCATTGGCGCATCAGGCGACGGACCACCGGATCCCCGGTCTCCACGTACTTGCCGTCCTTCACCTCCTCGTTGGCGAGCACCGTGTTCTGCGCCGGGCACCAATTGACCGCCACTTCCGCCTGGTAGGCCAGGCCACGCTCGTACAGCTTCAGGAATATCCATTGCGTCCATCGGACGAAATCAGGGTCCGTCGTCGCCAGCTCGCGCGTCCAATCATACGAGAAGCCCAGCCGTCGCACCTGTCCCCGAAATGTATCGATGTTTTCGGCGGTGATGACGGCCGGGTGAATGCCGGTGCGCATCGCGTAACGCTCGGCCGGCAGGCCATAGCTGTCCCATCCCATCGGGTGCAGCACGTTGAAGCCGCGCATCCGCTTGTAACGCGACAGGATATCCGTCGCCGTGTAGCCCTCGGGATGACCGACATGCAGCCCGGCGCCCGACGGGTAAGGGAACATGTCGAGCGCGTAAAACTTGGGTTTGTCCAGATCAACGACCGCTCGGAAGACAGCGTTGTCGTCCCAGTAAGCCTGCCATTTGGGTTCGATCGCTTTCGGATTGTAAACCACCGATGCTCCTCGCCGATGCTTTGCAGCACCAGCTCGCTTCTGTCTCGCCTCTGTGCGGTGGAGCTGCTACGGCCGCTGGCACTCCATCTCCCAGCAGCCGCACCGAAGTCGGCGCAAGACGATCACGGCCTGCGAGGACAGGCAGCGGTATGGCCAGTGGAAATCTCTTGGGGCGTCCGGAAAAACCATTGTCGTAATCATGGACCAATCATCCCGAGCGCCGCCAACCCCGTTGGCCTCTTCGGGCTTGACCCGAGGATTGACCCGGCCATCCCGATCGGATGGTTGCTCACTGGCATTGCATACTCCCACGTCAATCCCAATTGAGCATACACGCCGCGAATCCTCAGGGGGCAGGGCAGACAACAACGTGCGAAAAGCGGAATTCCCAGGTCACGACGATAGATCATATCCGACCCAAATCGGAATATGACCGTCGCGCAGCCATGCCGCCCTATCGATGACCCCGTCGAAACTGGCTGGGCCTGGTTCCCACCAACTTCCGAAATGCCGCCGCGAGTTGGCCCTGATTGCCGAAG
Organism: uncultured Alphaproteobacteria bacterium; assembly: GCA_963726125.1. Lineage (GTDB taxonomy): Bacteria > Pseudomonadota > Alphaproteobacteria > Acetobacterales > Acetobacteraceae > JAMXLO01. The sequence continues at coordinate 159,292 of CAVSBG010000008.1, forward strand.
CCAAGGCTTTGGGAAATCCCGCGGCGCTGCCTCACACCAGGCGTGCACAGCCATTCCCACCAACCTCGCTCCGCCTTAGCCTGTGGCGCAGCGGCCTGGGTGGGAAAGCGCAATGAAATCACATGCCCGCGTGGCGATCGTCGGCGGCGGCATCATGGGCGTCGGGCTGCTCTACCACCTGGCGCTGGAGGGCTGGACCGAGCTCGTGCTGCTGGAGAAAAGTGAGCTCACCTCGGGCTCCACCTGGCACGCGGCTGGCCAATGCCCGCATTTCATCAGCTCGCTCAACGCCGCGAAACTGCACCTCTACGGCACACAGCTCTACTCGTCGCTCGAAGCGAAGACCGGACAGGCCGTCAGCTGGCATACCACCGGCGGCCTGCGCCTGGCCTGCGCCGACGACGAGGTGGACTGGTTCAGGCAGATACTCGGCGTAGCGAAACTCGCCGGCTATGAAGCGCATATCATCGGCCCGAATGAGATCCCGAGCCATCATCCATTCCTCGACGTCACAGGCGTGAAAGCGGCCTTCCTGACCGTCACCGACGGCCACGTCGCGCCTGCCGATGCCACCATGGCGATGGCCGCCGGTGCGCGCGCGCTCGGCGCCGAGATCTGCCGCCGCACGCGTGTCACCAACATCCGCCGGCTCGACACCGGCGAATGGCTGGTGTCCACCGACCAGGGCGAGCTGCGTTGCGAGCACGTCGTGAACGCCGGCGGCTCCTATTGCAACGAGGTCGCCTCCTGGACCGGCCACCGCGCGCCGATCGCCAACATGCTGCATCACTACCTGATCACTGAACCGGTGCCGCAACTGATCGCGCACCAGCCGGAGCTGCCGGTGGTGCGCGATCCCTATGCGCACGCGTATTTCCGCGCCGAGGGCAATGGCATACTCGTCGGGCCCTACGAGACCTCGGGCGCGCACGAGTGTTGGGACGGTCCACCCGCCTGGGATTTCGAAAGCGAGCTGGTTGCGCCAGAGCTGGACCGCCTCATGCCGCAACTGGAACGTGCGGGGGAGCGCTTCCCACTGTTCGCACAGTCGGGCATCAAGCGTGTCATCTCGGGTGCAATCCCACACACGCCGGATGGCGCCGCGTTGTCCGGTCCCGCGCCGGGAGCCCGCAATTACTGGATGCATTGCGGGGCGTCGCTGGGCATTTGCCAGGGCGCCGGGCTCAGCCGGTTCCTGGCGCAATGGATGGTGCACGGCCAGCCCGACATCAATGCGCGGGAATTCGATCCACGCCGTTTCGGCGATTGGGTGACGCCGGAATTCACCCGCGACGTCGGCATCTCCGACTACCAGCACATGTACTACTGCTACAAGCCGGCCGAGCAACACACGGTAGGCCGCGATCTGCGCCGCTCCTCGTTGCATGAGGCGCTGAAAGCCCGCGGCGCCCAATTCAGCCAGGTGTTTGGCTGGGAACGAGCGCGCTGGTACGACCCCAGCGGCAAAGGTGAGCGGTTCTCCTTCCACCGCTCCAACTGGTGGAACCACGTGCGTAACGAGTGCCTGGCGGTGCGCGAGCGCGTCGGTCTGATGGACCTTTCCACCTTCGCTAAGTTCGAGATCGCCGGCCCCGACGCCGCCCCATTCCTTGAACGCGTCTGCCCCAACCGGGTGCCGCGTATCAATGGCCGCATCATGCTGAGCCACCTGCTCAACCCCAACGGCTTCATTGACAGCGAGGTCACCGTCACGCGTCTGGCCCCCGACCATTTCTATGTGGTGTCTTCCGCCGCGGCGCAGCTGCATGACTTCGACCAATTGCACAGCCGCGTTGCACCGGACGAACAGGTGACGGTGACCGACGTCACCGATGCGTATGGCGTCCTCGTCCTCGCCGGGCCGCGCGCACGCGATGTACTGGAGCGCTGCACCGATGCCGATATGTCCAACCCGGCGTTCCGCTGGTTGACCGCCAAAGAGATCACGGTCGCGGGTGTCGCACTGCGAGCCTTGCGGGTTAACTACGTTGGCGAACTGGGTTGGGAACTGCACACGCCGATGGCGGACATGCCGAGGGTGTTCGAAGCCCTCCAGCGCGCCGGCGAGAGGCACGGCCTCATGCTGTTCGGCACTTACGCGATGAACAGCCTGCGTATGGAGAAGGCGTATCACGCCTGGGGTGCGGAACTGACCAACGAGGTCACGCTGGTCGCCGCGGATATGCAACGCTTCGTCGACTTCGCCAAGGATTTCATCGGCAAGCCGGGAACGCTGCGTGACAAACAGGATGGATCGTCGAGCAGGTTGGTCTATCTGTCGGTCGCTGCCACCGACCATGATTGCTATGGCAACGAACCCGTGTACCAAGGCGACCGGATCGTCGGTCTGACCACCGGCGGCGCCTACGGCCACGCCGTCAACCAGTCGCTCGCCTTTGCCTATGTCGAATCCGCACTGGCCCGGCCAGGCGCACAATTCGAGATCATGATGATGGACAAGCGCTGCTCCGCCACTGTGTTACCGCGCGCCGCCTGGGACCCCGACAACACCCATTTGAAGGCGTGATGATACCGCAACTTTCCGGGCGCCACAGCATCGACTTCCCATCCCGGGCCACTCGAAACTTCTGGCCGTCGGTATCACTCGCAATTTGACGAACGGTTATACTAGGCGCCGAAAATACCGACTCTCGCCCCCCACGTCATGGCCGGGCTTGACCCGGCCATCGGCTACCCGTAGCAAATTGCGAACGATGCAATCCCAGTCAGCAACCATCCGATAGAGATGACCGGGTCAAGCCCGGTCATGAGTGCGTCCCGTGAGGACGCTTTGTCTGCACGGTGGAAGTCCGTGCCTGGGATGGTCGCAATCCCAGAAATTGAAGGTAACTGCGTCGCCGCGAGGCGGGGTGGAGAGCAACCGGAGGTGAACCGGCAGTCCGTAGGATGACGAACCTGTTTCGGCGGGATCTCGTGGCGAGCCTGCTCATGAGTGGCGAAGCCTGGAACAACTGGTGGCGCTGAGGCGACTGATACTCAAAGCGACCATCAGGCGGATCACGTGGTTGAGGTCGGAATGTCGGGACGGCAGAGCGGCGTAAGCGGAGAGACCTGACGGTCTGGGTGAGGCTGTCAGGAGTCAGAGCCTTCATAATACCGAGGCCGCTTCGAGCGGTGGAGACGAGCGGCTAGCAAAACCGTTCCGAGGGAAGGGAGGCAGGAAGCTGGATGCGAGAGGTTTGGTTTGGAGCAAGAGAACCCCGGTAGTGCCGTCAAGGCTAAGCAAGGGAGAGACGCCCCCGGTGGGGAACCCCACGGACTGTGGTGGGCGGAAGCATCCATATGGACGGATCGCATGGTGTCGGCGCTGGGTAACGGCGTCAAAGGGGGTAAGTGGTTCAGCCTGATCGACAAGGTGGTTCGTCCGGCAACTCTGGAAATCGCGTGGCAGCGTGTCGCGCGCAACCAAGGGGCGGCGGGCGTGGACGGTCAGAGCATTGAGAGGTTCGAAGCCCAATCGGAGCGATATCTGCGTGAACTCCAGCGTAGCCTGACGGAGGGTCGCTACCAGCCGGACCCGGTGAAACGGGTGGAGATACCCAAAGGAGACGGTAAGACCCGGCCTCTGGGGATACCGACGGTGAAGGACCGGATTGTACAAACAGCACTGAAGATGGTCATCGAGCCGATCTTTGAAGTTCAGTTCAGACCGGGGAGTTTTGGGTTCCGGCCGGGACGGGGCTGCAAGGATGCGTTGCGGGAAGTCGATCGCTTGCTGAAGGAGGGTTACACCCATGTGGTGGACGCCGACCTGAAGAGCTACTTCGATACCATTCTGCACGACAGGCTGATGAGGCTGGTGGAGGGTTCGATCAGCGATAGCCGGATTGTGGCCCTGATCGATGGCTTTCTGCGGCAGGAGATCATGTCGGACGTAGCACGCTGGCAGCCAGCGGCGGGAACGCCCCAAGGGGCCGTGCTGTCGCCGCTGTTGGCCAATCTGTATCTGCACCCGCTCGACGTGCTCATGGAGCAGAGCGGCTACCGGATGGTGCGTTATGCCGATGACTTCGTGATCCTCTGCGCATCGGAAGCGGAGGCGGCTGCGGCACTGCGCCAAGTAACGACGTGGGTGAATGCCAACGGCCTGACCCTGCACCCCTGCAAGACGCGCATCGGCGACGCCGCACAACCCGGCCAGGGGTTCGACTTTCTTGGCTACCGGTTTGAGGCGGGGCACCGGTTCGTGCGCGATAAGAGCCTGCGGGCTTTCAAGGACAAGGTGAGGGCCAGGACGATCCGCAGCCGGGGCGATAGCCTGGAACGGATCATCGCTGACCTCAACCCGATGCTTCGGGGATGGTTCGGCTACTTCAAACACGCCAGGCCACGCTTGTTCCGCAGGATCGACCAGATGATCCGGCGGCGGCTGCGAGCTATCCTGCGCAAGCAGGAAAAGCGGCCGTCAATAGGACGAAGTGAAGCAGACCATGGACGATGGACCAACGCCTTCTTCGCGGATCACGGGCTGTTCACCCTGCTCGCAGCCCATGAAGACGCGAGGTGCTCCCGATGAGGAAACCAGCAACTGGAGAGCCGTGTGCGGGAGAACCGCACGCACGGTTCGGAGGGCGGGGAGACGGTGTCTTCCCGACCCCTATCGGGGTTGGATCGTTGCGTGCGGTACGTCAACAGCAAGGACGGCTGGTATGACTCGCAATTCGGCGAACGGTTACTTGCGCCGACAGGTTCGTTGGTCGGCCAACGCGCTCACGCCGGCTCGCGTTCCCGATCCGCCATCATCCGCTTATAGGCAGGCCGGCCATGGCACGCCTCAAGCCAGCCGCGCAGCACCGGTGTAGCCTCGAATAATTCCGGTGCCGGCAGCGCATACCGCACCACCTCCGCGACGTTGATGTCCGCGACGGTGAAGCGACCGCCAACCAGGAAGCCGCTAGCGGCCAGCGCCTGATCCAGCACCGCCAACGGCTTGCGCAGCGCATCGACCGCAGCCTGCGCGACAGTCGGGTTCCGCTCGGCGGGAGGATAGCTGACACGGTGATACAGCACCTGGATCGAGTGCGGCTCGACCTCGGTCGCAGCCCAGAGCGCCCACATTCCCATCTGACCATCTTCAGCGACATCGGCGGGACCCAGGGTGCCGCCATATCGCTTCGCCAAATAGAGATTGATCGCCAGCAACTCGTGCAACACCAGTCCATCATCATCGATCGACGGAATGTGCCCGCTGGGATTAACCGTCAGAAATGCCGGTGAGCGCGTGTTCAGGGGAGCATCCGCCGCGTCCGGGTTGTCAAGCCGGCCAACCTGCATGACCGGCACATGTCTGAACGGCACGCCGATCTCATGCGCAAGCCAGACGCAGCGGGACGCACGGGAGCGAAGGACACCATAGATCGTCAACATCGACTTCACCTCGACAGTGGCGCAGCCATCAGGGTTGCGCGCAGAAATCCGATTCCCGATGCATCATTCCGGCCACCGTATTTCCGTTTGCAGCGTCGCGACAGAACTCGCGTCCGACTTTTGCTTGCGGAGCGGGATCAGCATCGCCACCTGTTCACGATAACGGCGGTACTGATCGCCGAACAGTGCGATCAGGTCGCGCTCCTCGAAATAAATCCCGATCAGGATATACAAAGTGGTCGCAACGGCAAACAGCAGATGACCAACCGTCATGGACGGCGTAGACCAGAAGGCCAGCAGAAAGCCGAGATAGATCGGGTGCCGAACCCGCTTGTAGAGCAACGGCGACCGGAACACCGGCGCGGGCAGCGTCCGGCCGCGCAGGCGCGCATAAACCTGGCGCAGGCCGAACAGCTCGAAATGATTGATCAGGAATGTGCTGATCAGCACGATCGCAAACCCGAGCCAGAAGATCGTCTGCAACACGGCGATGCCGACGGGAAGCGACACCGACCACACGGGCTGTTGCATCGGCTGCCACTGCCAGGTACAGCAATCCCAGTGTGATGCAGGTGAACAGCACGAAGGTCGATCGCTCCACCGCGTCCGGCACAAGCTTGGTCCACCAACGTTTGAAACCGGGTCGCGCCATCACGCTGTGCTGGATGGCAAACAGGCCGAGCAGCAACGTGTCGACGATCAGCGCCAGCGCAATCGGCCCGCTCTCGCCGCTGTCGATGGTCTTTGGCACCGGCAAATCGCCGACGAATGCGATGGCGTAAAGGAACGTGAGCAGAAACAAGGTATACACGACGACACCGTACAGCACAGAGGCAATACCGCCCATGGCTCTTCTCCTCGTTCGTTGAATAGGCCGCCGATATCCGGCCGAATGCCGGACTATCGGCGGCAGTTGCGATCAGGCTCGGCGAATGACGACCTCAAGGTATTCGCTGGGCACCACCATGGAGCCGTCGTTCGCGCGGTTGAATTGCGCGACCAGGGCAAGCAGGTCCTGCTCGAGTTCCAGCTGTGCAGATGCCGCAAGCGCACCGAACGTCTTGAGCACCGGACCGTAGTAGGTCCTGAACACGTCGAGCCAATGCGCCGGTGAGCGATAGCGAAACACGAAATTTCGCGGTGTTGCGCGGATGGATGAGGCATGCGGCTCGAACAACTCGCCCAGCCGCGCGCGCGTTCCCCATTGCGCCGGCGATCTGACGCCGGGCGGAGGCGGTGCGTGCTTGCCAATCGTCTTGAACACCTGGCCGATGAAACCCTCCGGTGTCCAATTCGCCAGGCCGATCTTTCCGTCGTGTTTGCAGACGCGCGCCATCTCTGCGGCGGCGCGCTCCTGGTCGGGCGTGAACATCACCCCGAAGGTGGACACGACGATGTCGAAACTGCCGCTGGGGAACGGCAGCGCCTCGGCATCCGCCTCCATGAAACCGATGTTGAGGCGATCCGCCTCGGCGCGTTCGCGGGCGCGATCAAGCAGCGCCGGCACGTAATCGGTGGCAACCACATCGCACCAACGCCGCGCCGCGGCGAGCGAGGCGTTGCCGTTGCCGGCGGCGACGTCGAGCACATAGTCATGTGCGCGAATATCGAGTGCCTCGCAAAGCTCCTCGCCGACAATCTGCAGTGTGGTGCCGACGATGGCATAGTCGCCGGAGGACCACGCTCCCTGCTGGCGGCTCTTTACCGCGGCGAAGTCCGCGTGCGCCGGTGGCGAATTTTGACTTGTCGATGTAGCAACGGTAACCATTATCACTCTCCTGTCTGATGGCTGGGCCTGTGCAATCGTGCAAGCGACACCGACGACATGCGGGTTTCGGCCGTCGATTGTGAATGTAGCGACCACTCGTGGAGACGAACGTGGTATGCAGCGTGGAAATGTCAGTGGAATCAGTCCCGACCGCCCAGGAGCGCGCGATGCCATCGATCGAAGTGCGAATGCTGGGACCGCTGTCGGTCTCGCGGCATGGCACGGCGTTGTCGCTGCCGGCGTCACGCAAGGTGCGCGGACTGCTGGCTTACCTGCTGCTGTCTCCGCATCCTGTTCAGCGAAGCCAGCTCTGCGAGCTGCTGTGGGACGTTCCCAACGATCCGCGCGGGGAGCTGCGCTGGAGCCTCAGCAAGATCAGAGGCGTGGTGGATGAACCTGCACGGCCAAGGGTCGACACGAGGGGTGACACTGTTGCACTCGACCTGACGGATGCCCTCATCGATGCGATCGAGGTCGCTCGCGCGGCCAACGACTTTGCCGCGCTGTCTGTGGAGCGTCTGCGCTCGCTGGGTGCGATGTTCGCCGGTGACTTCCTCGAAGGCCTGGAGATCGACCGTAGCCCTGCCTTCAATAGCTGGGTCACGGCGCAGCGCCGCCAATTCCGCGGCCATCGCGCCGCACTGCTGGAGCAGCTCGTCAGGATCGCTCCGGACACCGAGGTGCTGTCCCATCTCGAACAATGGCTGGTCCTGGCGCCATTCGACCCGCATGTGCATGAGCTGCTGCTGAACACGCTCGCCCGACACGGTCAGATCCGTGAAGGCGAGGAACATCTCACGGCCGCCGTGCGGCTGTTCGAGTCAGAGGGTCTCGACTGCACGCCACTCCGTGATGCGTGGCGGGCCGCGAAGGCGCAGGTCGAGAGCCCGCCACGTGCCCAGGCTATTGTTTCAGCTGAAACTGCGACACCGATCGACGATCGCCGTGACGATACGGCCACTGCGCCGCGTCGTGGCTCTATCGCGGTGATGCCGTTCATTGATTTGTCCAAGTCGGCAGGCGGACCCGGTGGTGCTGCCGGTGCCCTGGCGCGCGACGTCATCACGAGGCTCGCGAAGCTGCGCAGTCTGTTCGTCATTGCTCAGGGGACGATGTTCGCCTTGCATGAACAAGGCATCACCGCGCAAGCGGCGGGTCGGATGCTGAATGTCGACTACGTGGCCAGCGGCTCCGTATACCGCGGCAGCAACCGCCTCGCCGTAATGGTCGAACTGACCGAAACACGGACCTCCCGCATTGTCTGGTCGGAAACGTTTGATCACCGGATCGACGACGCGTTGCTGGTGCTGGAGGAAATTGGCGATCGAATCGTTGCGTCCATCGACAGCGAGATCGAGGCGAATGAGCGCAACCACGCCATGTTGAAGCAGCCGAGCTCGCTGGATGCATGGGAAGCCCATCACCGCGGGCTGTGGTACATGTATCGCTTCAACAAGCCGGATAACAATCAGGCCCGGCATTTCTTCGAGCTGGCGGTGCGGCTCGATCCGACCTTCGCGCGCGCCTATGCGGGCCTATCTTTCACGCACTTTCAAAGTGCGTTCCAAGGTTGGGAGAAACGCGCATCACAGATCGATCGGGCGTTCGAAACCGCTGGCCAAAGCCTGATGGCGGACGATCGCGATCCGGCCGCGCATTGGGCGATGGGCCGGGCGCTGTTTCTGCGCGGCCGCCACGATCAATCCATCGTGGAACTCGAGCATGCCATCGATCTCAGTCCGAACTTCGCGCTTGCCCACTACATGTTTGGCCTGGTCCATTCGCAGACTGGTGATCCGGCAGCCGCCATTGCATCGTCCGACCGGGCGCGCCAACTGAGCCCATTCGACCCGATGCTATTCGCCCCGCTTGGCGCACGCGCCATGGCATTGGTGCGGATGCGGCGCTTCGAGGAAGCCGCCGAGTGGGGCATGAAAGCCGCTGCCCGTCCGAACGCGCACGCGCATATTCATGCGATCGCGGCATTTGCCTTGGCGCTCGCCGGACACCCCGAGCGGGCACGCGATCATTTCGCCGCTATCCACAAAATGGCGCCAGGCTACTGCTTCGCGGACTTCATCGCCGCCATGCAGTGTGCCCCTGATGGCGAGAAGCTGTTCCGGGAAGCCGCGACCCTTATCGGCCTGCGCTGAACGGCGCCGCTCTCATGCAGCCGGTGCCAGGCCCGCCGAACCGCGCCGGCTCCTCAGCAACCACAGCGACAGCGCCGCAACAATGCATAGCACCCCGGCCGCGAGGAAGCCCGGCAGGTAGCTCATCAGCACGTCGCGCGATACACCGGCCAGGAACGCCATCAGCCCGGCGCCCAATTGGTGCGCCGCGAAGATCCAACCGAACACCAGCGGTGCCTGCTCGCGCCCAAAGGCCTGTGCCGTCAGCCGCACCGAGGGCGGCACCGTCGCTATGAAGTCGAGCCCGTAGAACATCGCAAAGAGCGACAAACCGACCATTGAGAAACCGCTATACGGCAGCCACAGAAGTGCCAGCCCGCGGAGGCCGTAATAGCCCACCAGCAGCCAGCGATTGTCGAACCGGTCCGACAGCCATCCCGAGCCAAGCGTACCGAACAGGTCGAACACCCCGATCATGGCGAGCAGACTCGTGGAGATCATCGGGTTGATCCCGAAGTCGCCGCACAGCGTGACGAAGTGCGGCATCAGGCCGAAGCTCGACACACCACAGACGAAGAAGGTGAAGGTCAGTACCCAGAATACCAGCGACCGCGACGCCATCCGCAGCGTGCTGAGGCTGAGGACGAACACGTTGGCCGTTGGCCGCGGGGGATCGGGCACGATGGCTGTCTCGCCATAGGGTGCGATCTGAATATCCGACGGCCGATCGACGCCGAGCATCATGACCAGCAACGCAAGGACCCCGATGACAAAGGCCGGCAGTAATAGCGCGATCCGCCAGCCATAGGTGTTGGCGACCCATGCCGCGGGCATCAGGAAGATCAACTGACCGGTGGCGTTGCCCGCGGCCAGCACACCCAGCACGAGGCCACGGCGCGCGGTGAACCAGCGCGTGGCAATCGTCGTGACCATCACCAGCGCCGTCATGCCAGGTGCGACGCCCATGGCGATGCCGAGGCCAATCCACAACTGCCATTTCGCCGTCATCGTGGCCGCCACAAGCAGCCCGGCGATCAGCAACGCCGCTGAACCGATGAGCACCTTGCGCGGCCCATGCAGCATGATCAGCCCGCCCGCGAATGGCGCGACCAACCCGAACAGCGCCATGCGCAACCCCAGCGGGCCGGAAAGCTCACCGATCGACCATCCGAGATCGTGGGATATCGGCGTCAGCAGCACACCCGGGATGGACATCGAGGCGGCCGCGCACATGCTGAAGACAAAGATCAGCGCGACCATCAGCCAGCCGTAGTGGATGCCTCGCCTGCCCAGCGCGTGGGCCAGTGGTGCGGCAAACGTCTTCCTGCCCCAAACGGGTAATGCGATATTGGCAAGCATGGTCGGCCTCCAGTCGAGCTGTTGCCGCGTTCGCGACAGAAGCTGTCGGAACTATCCGCGTCAGCTCATTCGGTGGCCGATGTAGTGCTCCCACGTGGAGGCCGCCGTGGTAGCGGGTGTGGAAATGCCAGTGGAATCGGCCAGGCGGGGGCGCAAGCCGCGCGCGACTGTCCCCAGGTATTGCCCTGCTACCGGGGCCGCAATGTCCTCAACTGGGCAGCTTCAGGCCGGTTGCACCCCGGAAGTCGGCATCCGTGATGTCGGCATCGCGCAGATCAGCCGAACCCATCTTCGCATCGAGCAGGGTCGCCCGACGAAAAATGGCGCCCTGCAGGTTCGCCTGGGTCAGGTCGGCATCGTCCAGCCGAGCGCCCGTGAAGTCGGCCGAAGACGCATCAACCTGCACCATGCGCGACAGGCTGAAATTCGTTGGCCACCCGTCTCCCGATCGTAGCTCCATCGGACATGCGATCGCGTTGATCAGGTTGGCACCGTTCAGAGTGGCCCGCTCCAGGCACGCACCGCGCAGATCGGCGCCCGCCAGAGAAGCCCCACGCAGGTCCGTCGTTGACAGGTCCGCCATGGCAAGGACCGTCCCGGACAGGTTGGCATCCCGCAGCACGGCATGCTTCAGCACCGCGGCCGAAAGGTTCAGATTGGACAGGTCCTGGCCGGTGAGATCGATCGCCGAGAGATCGCCTCGCTTTCCTTTGCGACCATTGGTCAGAATCCACTCACGGTGCTCGCGCACGGCCTTGCCTATCTCCCCTTCCAGATCCTCCAGGCGCCGCGTCACCTCGGCCCCTGAGAGATTCGCCATCGACAGATCCACGTCGTCCAGCAACGCCCCGAGCAGCTTGGCGTGGGACAGGTTGGTGTTTCGCAACAGAGCGTGACGCAAGATCGCGCCCTCGAGCTTCGCGCCTGTCAGATTGGCCTCAGTCAGGTCGGCGCCCTCGAGATTGCAGCCGCTCAGGTCAGATCCGCTGAGATCGGCGCGGACGAATACCGCACCGCGCAAGTCGGTGTCCCGCAAGTCGGTTTGAATGATGAACGCGTTGGACAGCTTAGCTCGGCTCAAGTCCGCGCGTGTCATTTCCGCCTGTGACAGTTCCGAATTTCCCTTGCCAGTCGTGAAGGGAATCAACTCGCCGTTCTTCGATCGAACCAGCGATCCGTCCCGCAGGTCGGCTTCGGCAAGCAGCGCGCGCTGTACACTGGCGCCCCGCAAGGTGGCTCCACGCAGGTCTGCCCTTGTGAGGTTGGCGCGCGACAGACAGGCCTTTTGTAAATTGGCGCCAAACAGACAGGCACTGCCGAGATCGGCGCCCGTCAGATTAGCCTGGATAAGCTTCGCGCCGGTGAAGTCTGCCCCGGCCAGGCGACGACCCCTGAGGTCGGCGAGAGATAGGTCAACGAACTTCAGGCACGCGCGTGCTCCGCCGGTCTGGCTTCGAACGAAGCGCTCGTGCAGCAGGAGCACCGCCTGCAACTCCGCGGACGTCAGCTTGCGCTCTTGAGCACCGAGCCAACTCGAATTGTTCTGGAGCAACATTCATGCCTACGGCGAGCTGTCTCTCACCACAGGATGACCGCCGGAGATTAAGATTTCATGGTCTGCGATCAACAACATCAGCAGGGCGTGGAGACGACGATGGCGACGACCATCGCAGCCCGGATCAGAGTCCGATTGCTCGTCGTAGCGAGTCTCGCAGTGCCTCAGGCGAGACGACCGGGTAAACCGCAGAAAGTGCGGCCAGGTCCTCATCGCCGCTGACCAGCATGGCGGCTCGGCTGACGACCACGAGATGGAGGACAATGTCGTCGTCGCTATCGCGGCATGCAACCGGCAACGTCGGCAGTGGACTGGGCAACGCCACGACTTCCGCGTGGGGGAGGTATTCGGCGAGCAACGTTTGGCGATCCGCCGCAGTCAGGCGAAATCTGGGATATGCCAGGACGCGCAACAACTCGGCGGCCGTCTCACGGCAGATGATGGGTGTAACCGCGCCAGCAGCCCAGGCGCGCCGCAGCCAGACCAGTCGGCGACCAAATATCAGAGTAGATACAACGACATTGGTATCGAATACCGCCCGCACCCGGCGGTGCCACTACGGCTTGCGGAGTCGTCGCTTTGGCGATTGACGTGCCCATGCAACAGCACTCGCAACGTCCATGTCGTTGATGCCGAGCTTAGCCAATTTGTGGCGCACTGCGTCGGCTGAGCCAACGCGAGCGGGGGTGAGGACAATGCGCCCGTCCGTCACTTCGATCTCGAAGCATGTCGGTGCCGACGACGTGCCGAGTTCGTCCAGGGCGCGCTTCGGCAGGGTAAGCTGGTTCTTGGCGGTCAGCTTGGCGAGCATAGGTATGGATGTAAGGAAGTAAGGCGACCGCTGCAAGCGGCCGCGGACCATTGGCGGAATACCTGGTTGCGCTACCCCGAACGCTACCCCGCAGCCGCCACCCCCGCCCCAGCAATCAGCCCTTGATGCCGGTCAGCGCCATGTTCTCGATGATCCGGCGGCGGAGCAGCAGGAACACGATCAGCATCGGCACCGTGCTCAGCGTCGAACCGGCCATCAGCTTGCCGTAGTCGGCGCTGAACCTGAACTGGAAGGCTGTCAGCCCGACCTCCATGTTGAACAGCAACTGGTTGTTCGCTACCAGCAGCGGCCAGATGAATGCCGCCCAGGCCTGGATGAACGCAAAGATGCCCACTGCGGCGATGGCATTCCCGGACAGCGGCACCAGCACGCGGCGGAACGTCCACGACTCGGAGGCACCATCGACCCGTGCGGCTTCCATCAGCTCATCCGGAATCGCCGAGGCCACGTGTTGGCGCATCAGGAAGATGCCGAAGCTCATCACGAGCGTCGGCAGGATGATCGCCTGGTAGGTGTTGATCCAGTGGATCCGCACCAGCTCGATATACAGCGGGATCATGTAGGCCTCGAACGGCACGATCGCCGTCGCCAGCACCAGCATGAACAGCACGCCACGGCCGGGAAACCGGTACTTTGCGAATACCGCGCCGGCGACCATAGAGGTCACCACGCAGCTCACTGTCGATGCCACCGCAATAAATACGCTGTTAGCAAAGAACCGGGCGAACGGCGCCGCCTCGAACAAGCCACTATAGTTCGCCCAGGTGGGTTGTTGCGGCAACAGATGCGGCGGCCAGACCGCGATCTCGCCCGGCAGCTTGAACGACGTCGCGACCATCCACACCATTGGCAGCAGCATGAACAGCGCGCCCAGGCTCAGCACGCCGTGGATCAGCACCGACGTGATGCGCGATCGCAGCCGTCGGCGTCGTTGTGCTGGCGTCATGCGGCCTCCCGCTCGCGGAATGCACGGAACTGGATCAGCGTGAAGCCGAGCACGATCAGGGTCAGCGTGACTGCCTCGGCCGAGGCATAGCCCATGCGGAAATATTGAAACGCATTCTGGTAAATGTCATAGACGAGAACGCGCACCGCCTGTCCTGGCGCGGCCTGCGATCCCAGCGTCATCACATAGACCTGCGTGAACACATTGAAAGCGTTGATCGTCGACGTCACCAACACATACAACACGATCGGCCGCAGCAACGGCATCGTCACGTGCCAGAATGTCTGCATATCGCTCGCGCCGTCCAGGCTCGCGGCTTCAATGTAGGGTGCCGGAATGTTACGGATGCCGACAAGGAAGATCACCAGATTATAGCCCAGCACTTTCCAAACACCCATGATCACCAGCGCCCACAATGCGATATGCGGATCGGTCAGCCAGGCGATCGGTGGAATGCCGACGAACGACAGCGCGTAGTTCAGGATCCCGTAATTGTAGTCGTAGATCCACTTCCAGGCGATCGACATCGGTACCAGCGGCGTGATCACCGGCAGGAAATAGATCGTCTGGTAGACCGCCGATGCACGCCCGCGCCGGGCCAGCAGCACCGCAAGCGGCAACGCAATCACCGTGCTCAGCAGCACCGTCGCCAGCGAATAGACGAACGTGTTCCAGATCGCGATGTGGAAGTTCTCGTCGCCCAGCATCCGCGTGTAGTTGTCCCACCCAACAAACGGACGCACTCGCGCCATCAGCTTCCAATCGAAAAAGCTGAGCTGCACGCTGCGTCCGATCGGATAGATCCGGACATAGGCGTAAATCGCCAGCACTGGGAACAGCATGGCGTAGCACCAGACCCACAGTCCGGCGTTCCGGCGAAACCGTTTCATCGGGTACTCAGCCGTAGAGGTTCGCGTCCTTCAGGATCTTGTCGGTCTGCTGCGCCATGTCGTGGATGCGCGCGGCGATCGCATCCGGATTGCCCTTCAGCGACGGGTCGATATAGGACGCCGTCAGCCGATCGGCCAGACGGCTCTCGACCTCGTCGAACGCGGTCAGCACTGGCTCGACGTAGTACTTGATGTCGGCCGGCGGCGCGACGAACACCTCGAACTGCGGTGTCTTCGCCAATAGCGGTTTCCAGTCGATGTCGGTGCGCGGCGAGAGCCAGCCAGTCACTTCGGTCAGTTTCATGCCGCTTTGCGCATTGGTAAGGAACTTTACGAAGTCCCACGCGGCGGCCTTGTTCTGGCTCTGGCCGTTCACGTACACGCCCTCCGGCTGCAGCAGCATCATGCGCGGCATGCCGGCCTTCCACGCGGGGATCGGCGCGACACCGTAATCCAGCTTCGGGTTCTTCGATTGGATTTCGCCGATCACCCAAGACTCACGGAACAGCATGGCGGTGGCACCCGAAGCGAAGGCGTCCGCATCGTGCGGCACCTTCGGATCATCGATATGCCAAGTCTGCACGGCATCGACGTAGAAGCCCAGTGCGTCGCGACCGGCCTGGTTGTCGTAGCCGTTGTGCCACTTGCCGGGACCTTTCTGCTCGATCAGCGAACCGCCGGCAGCTTCCAGGATGTAGCGGAATTTCTCGCCGATGCCGCTGCCTTGTCCGGATAGGCGCAGGCTTATGCCGCTGCGCGTCATACGGCCTTGGCCGTCGATCTTGACCAGTTTCTTCGCGGCCTCGATCAGTTCCGGGAAAGTGGCGGGAGGGCCGGACAGACCGGCCTCCTGGAAATACGCCTTGTTCCAGTACATCGAGGCGCGACTGCCTTCGAGGAACGGCAACCCGTAGGTCTTCCCGTCCAGCGTGAAGAAATCGACGGTGAACTTGTCCCACACACCGGACTTCAAATGCGCGTCGATATCCGGTGGGTTGGGCTCGATCAGTTGGTTGTCGATAAAGTTCACGCTGATGTTCGTGCCGATATCGAAAATATCGGGGCCGGTGCCGGTCGGCACCGCCGCGGTCAGCTTCTGCTCCGCCTCGCGCAACGAAGTGCTGAAAAAGTCGAAGGTGACGCCCGGATGGGTCTTGGCGTACTCCGCCGCAACGGCCTGATACACCGGTTGGATTTCCGGATACCCGGTCCAGATCGTGAGCTTGGTGTCAGCAGCACGCGCCGATCGGGTTCCGGCCAAGGCGACCGCGCCAGCCAAAGCGAGGGCTTCTCGACGACGCAACATACCCACACCCGTCAATGCCCTCATCAACCCCTCCATCGCATGTCGATTTCGATCAAGCTTCACATGCGCTATGCATCGTGTCCAGAACGCTCCACTGCACAACGCGAGGTCGCGCATGAAGGTCGGCATGTTCATCAACACCCAGTTCCCCGAGGGCGACAACGTCGCCGCCCGCATTCCGGAACTGATCGAGCAGGTTCGCCTCGCGCGCGAAAGCGGCTTCGCGTCGTTGCTGTTCCCGCATCACTACCTGACCGCGCCATTGCAGATGCTGCAGATCACGCCGCTGATGGGCTATCTGCTGCGTGAGGCACAGGGCATGACAATCGGCGGCAACATCCTGCTGCTGCCGCTGCTCAATCCGGTACACGTCGCGGAAGAGTCTGCCACGCTCGATGTGCTGTCCGGCGGCAAATTCATCCTCGGTGTCGGGCTCGGCTATCGCCCAGGCGAGTTCGATGCGTTCGGCATCTCATTGCGTCACCGCGCACCACGCTTCGCCGAAAGCATCGCGCTGATGCGCCGCCTGTGGACCGAGGATCGCGTGACGTTCGAGGGCCGCTTCTATTCGGTGAAAGACCACGGCATCAGCCTGAAGCCGCTGCAACGCGGCGGGCCACCCGTGTGGGTCGCGGGCCTTGTCGAAGCTGCCGTGCAGCGCGCGGCGCAAATCGGCGACGCCTGGCTGATCGCCAACGCCACCACACTCGGTGCCACCGAACCACTGATGCAGATTTACCGCGCGGCCTTGCGCGACTCCGGCCGAACCGTGGAGGAGTTCCCGATCGCGCGTGAATGCTACATTGGTGCCAGCCACGCCACCGCGATGGACGAGTGCCGTGCGGCCCTGGAATATAAGTACAACTCGTACGCCGCGTGGGGCATGGAAAGCCCCACCGCGTCGATGACCTTCGAGGAAATGGCGCGCGACCGCTTCATCATTGGCGACAAGGTCTCGGTGAAGGAGGAGATCGCGCGCTGGCAGGAACGCCTCGGCGTCAACCACTTCGTCATGCGCGTGCAATGGCCGGGGCTGGAGCAGGAGAAGGTGCTGAACTCGATCCGCCGCCTGGGCGAAATCTTCGCCTGAACTCAGTTGGAGGAGGGTGGCTGGTATCGCACGGGCGTTCGCGGCAACCTGTGGCCATTCCGCAAGCAGAGGTGCCGCCAGACATGCGAATGAGCGCAGTGATGCCCCGCCGATTGTCTATACCACGATGCCGCGGAAGCTGGCACGCAATGCCCGTGCTGGCCGCGGCGTGCCTTGCCGTGCTGGCCGTCGCGCGCGGGATGGCGGCCGATCCAAACGCGCTGTGGCATATTGTGGGCGAGCAGTGCGTGCCGGACGAGAAAGTGCATCACTCACCTCGCCCCTGTGAAATGGTCGATCTCGTCGGCGGTTATGCGGTGCTGAAGGACATCGTGGGGAATACACAGTTCCTGCTGATCCCCACCATCCGCGTCAGCGGTATCGAAAGCCCGCAGGTGCTGGAGCCTGATGCACCGAACTATTGGCAGGCGGCCTGGCAGGCGCGTCATTACGTGGATGAGCGCGCACATCGGCAACTGCCGCGTAGTGCGATCGGGCTGGCGATCAACTCGGTTGATGGGCGCACGCAGAACCAGCTCCATATCCACGTCGATTGCATGCGGCTCGACGTCATTGCGGCGTTGCGCGAGCGCGCTGGCGCCATTGGTTCGCAGTGGGCGAAATTCCCGGCGCCGCTGGTTGACCACGACTATCTGGCCATGCGGTTGACGCAGGCTGATCTGACCGGCGTCAATCCGTTCATCCTGCTCGCGGACGGGGTGCCTGCGGCGCGCGGCGATATGGGCCGCTTCACATTGGTCGTCGTTGGCGACACGTATCAGGGCAAGGATGGCTTTGTGCTGTTGGCGGGTCACGACAACCCGGCCACTCGGAATTGGGGCTCCGGCGAGGAGCTTCAGGATCATGCGTGCGCGGCAGCAACCGTCGCGGCGCAATAGTTTCGGAGAGCTTCATGCAACTGGGATTCAATCTACCGATCAGCGGGCCGACGTCGGGCGCGCGCAGCTTCGCCCACCTCGCGCAGGAAGGCGAGGCGATGGGCTACGACTACCTGACGCTGACCGATCACGTGGTGCTGCCAGACGTCAGTGTTCCGGGGTACCCGTATTCAGAGTCGGGCGAGTTCATGTCGAATACGCCGACGGAACGGCACGAACTGCTGACGGCGACGGCGTTCATTGCGGCGAAGACATCGCGGATCCGGCTGGTGCTGGCGGTGCTGGTGGTGCCGCATCGGCCGGCGGTGCTCGCGGCGAAGATGCTGTCGACGATCGACGTGCTGTCGGAGGGCCGGTTGGTCGTCGGCATCGGTGCGGGCTGGCTGAAAGCGGAGTTCGACGCTGTCGTCACCACGCCATTCGCGGAACGCGGAGCGGTGACGGATGAGTACCTGGAGGCGTTCCGGTCGCTTTGGACGCAGGAGCACGCAAAGTTCGAGGGGCGGTACACGAAGTTTTCCGATCTTATCTTTTTGCCTCGGCCGGTGCAGCAACCGTATCCGGCGATATGGGTGGGCGGGGAGAGCGGTCCCTCGTTGCGTCGCGCGGCTCGATTCGGTGATGCGTGGTATCCGATCGGGTCCAACAACAAGGCGTTGCTCGATACACTGCCTCGGTTGGCGGCGGGCATCGGCCGGCTGAGGAAACTGACAGCGGAGGCGGGGCGCGATCCGGCCGCAGTGACCGTGGTGTTTCGGGTGAAGCGTTATGGCGATGCGGTGGCGCCGGTTGCGTCGGATGGCGAGCGCCGGCTGTTCTCTGGGAGCGATGCCGAAATCGTAGCCGACCTGCGGGCTTTGGCGGAGCTTGGCGTGACGGCGATCGACGTCGAAGTCGAGGGGCACGACGAGGCGGCGACGCTGGCCAATATGCGGCGGTTCAAGGAGACGATATTCGCTCGGGTCTGAGGCGGGTGCCTCGGCGAACCGCGCCCAAGTTAACCCTGCCGCGCCCACCGTCGCCCTTACAGAACGAATCGCCGCAAGCTCCCGAAGCTACAATCGTGCCGCCGCGCGTCCGACGATCAACTCGCGTGCGGTACGCATCGCGGCGCCCCGCGCGCGCACGGCAGCAAGCACGTCATCCGGCGCGCTCTCCGGCGTGCCCGCATCGAACGGCGGCGCCGGCGCGTACTCAAGCTGCAATTGAATGCCGCGCGCGATGTCGGGGCCGGCGAGTTCCGCTACCATGGTCAGCGCGAAATCAATGCCGGCGGTGACGCCGCCGCCGGTGAACAGGTTGCCATCGCGCACCACACGTTCCGGCGTCGGTGTCGCGCCGAATGCAGCGAGCAGATCGCGCGCACCCCAGTGCGACGTGGCACGGCGACCGCGCAACAGACCCGCGGCGCCGAGCACAAGAGATCCGGTGCACACCGAGCCGACGTAACGCGCATGCGCCGCCTGCTCGCGCAGCCATGCGAGCACCTCCGCATCCTCCATCAGGGCGTTGACGCCGGGGCCACCGGGCACGCAGATGACGTCGAGCGGCTGACAATCGCGCAATGTCGTGTAGGGCAGCATCCGCAACCCGGTATCCGCCTCGATTGGCTCGAGCGTTTTTGCCACCAGCAGCACCTGGGCGTCGGGCACGCGGGTAAACACCTCGAACGGGCCCGTCATGTCGAGCTGAGTCATGCGCTCAAACAGGAGCAATCCGATGCGAAGAGTCGGCATGAACAGAGTTCCTCCGGACTGGACATCGCAACTATGCCACGTCAGTGTTTGGCTGAAATGCCAAATATCCCACGGATTCCGCCAATGCATAATGCGCCGCGCCGGGTCGAGATCCTGGTGTTTCCGCAAGCGCAATTGCTGGACGTGGCGGGCCCGCTACAGGTGCTCGCCACCGCCAATGAGCTGGCGATCGAGGCGGGACTTCCGCCACCCTACGAGCCGCACGTCATCGCGCGGCAGGCCGGGCCGATCGCGTCGTCCGCCGGCCTGGTGCTGATGACCGAGCCGCTTCCCTCGGTGGGGCATCGGCATCGCCTCAACACGCTGCTGGTGGCTGGCGGCCACGGTGTATACACGGCGGCGAAGGATCGCCAGCTGGTGCGTTGGATCACCCGACGCGCCGGTCAGGCCGCGCGCGTTGCCTCGGTCTGCACCGGGGCCTTTCTGCTCGCGGAGGCCGGCCTGCTCGATGGCCGTCGCGTCACCACGCATTGGCGGCGCTGTGCCGAGCTGGCGCGCAACTATCCGGCGCTGTATGTGGAGCAGGATCCGATCTTCGTGTGCGACGGTGATGTCTGGACATCGGCGGGGGTGACGGCGGGCATCGATCTGACGCTGGCGTTCGTTGAAGCCGATGTCGGTCGGGCGGCGGCGCTGGCGGTGGCAAGACACCTCGTGGTGTTTGCCAAGCGTCCGGGCGGCCAGGCGCAATTCAGCGCCGGCCTGGCATTGGCGACCGACCCGGACTTCGACACACTGCATGACTGGATGACCAACAACCTGCGTCAAGACCTGTCGGTGCCACACCTTGCCGCGCGTGTCGGCATGAGCGAGCGCAGCTTCGCGCGGCGTTATCGCGCGGCGACGGGCACCACGCCGTCACGCGCAGTCGAGCGGCTGCGGGTCGAAGCGGCGCGCGAAGCGTTGGCCACCAGCCGGCGTCCGGTGAAGGACATAGCCTGGCGCTGCGGCTTCGGCTCGGAGGAAACGATGCGGCGCAGTTTCCTGCGTGTGCTGTCAGTGGCGCCGCGCGACTATCGCCTGCGGTTCGCCGCGTGACGCAAGCGTCCAACCGGATGATTTGGGATTAACGGGATGGCTGAGACGGAGTTGCCGATCACCGGGTATCTCGACAGGTTTTCGCATCGGCCTGGTGAGACGTTTTCCGCCTTCGTCAGCGTGCGCGATGGTGGCCGGTATCGCGCGCGACTGGTGCGCGTGCTGAGCGGCGATGCCAATCCCAACGGACCGGGCGTGCGCTTCAAGGACCTGTCGCATCGCTTCGATCAGTCGTTCGACGGACGCCGCCAGGCGATCCATCTCGGATCATACGGCGTTGTCCACGAGGCGCCGGTGCGCGATGCACAAGCGCCTTGCACCTGGACCGTGCTGGTGCGTCCAGGCGTCATTGGTCGTGAGCCCGTGTTGCTCGCAGAGGAAAGTGCCAACGCGAAGGTCGCGTTGCTGATCGGTGCGCGTGGTGCGACCGCGCGCATTGCGAATACCGAGATCGCAACAGGCGAGCCGATGCAGGCGTCCCGCTGGTATCGTGTCTGGCTCGCTGTCGATCCAGCCAATGGGCGTATCCTGATCGGTCAGCAGAAGCTGGGCGGTGCGCCGGTGGTGCACGAAACGCAGGTGGCCGAGCTTGCGCTGCCATCAGGCGGTTCCATGCTGTTGGCAGCCGAGGATGCCGCGGAGCCGCGACATCATTTCACCGGCAAGCTGGAAGACCCCGCGATCATCCCGGCCTTCATCTCGGAGTGGCGCGATGCCGCCGCGACATTGGAGGCGCTGGCGCCGGATTTGTTGGCGGGTTGGGATCTTGCGCTCGGGATCGACACCGCCTCGATCTACGACATCGGTCCGCACGCGTGTCACGGTACGCTGGTGAACTCACCGACCCGCGCGGTGGTCGGCACGCGGTGGAGCGGACGGGAACACTGCTGGCGCCATGCACCGCAGGACTACGGCGCGATCCATTTTCATGACGATGATTTGGGCGATTGCAACTGGCAGCCAGATTTTTCGTGGACTGTACCGGATGATTTGCTCAGCGGCGCGTACGCGTTGCACCTGACGTGCGAGGCGGGCGAAGACTGGCTGCCGCTCTATGTGCTGCCGAAGCGACAGGGGCCGTTCGCTCCGATCGTGTTCCTGGCTTCCACATTCACTTATCAGGCGTACGCGAACCACGCGCGTTCGTCGGTGGATGACGCATATTTCGAACGCGTCACCGCGTGGGGCGCGTATCCGCACAATCCGGTGCGCTACCCGGCCTACGGGCGCTCCACTTACAACCGGCATCGCGACGGCAGCGGGATTTCGTTCTCCTCGCGGCATCGGCCGATCATGACGATGCGGCCCGGATTCATGACGTTCAACGACGCGCGTGGATCGGGGTTGCGGCACTATCCCGCGGATCTGCATCTGCTGGCGTGGCTGGAGGCGAAGGGCTTCGACTTCGACATCGTCACCGACGAGGACCTGGACGACGAAGGCGCCGGTTTGCTCGCGCCTTATCGCGTGGTGCTGACCGGCTCGCATCCGGAATACCATACGCTGGGCACGCTCGATGCGCTGGCGGCGTATACCCAGCGTGGTGGGCGGCTGTGCTATCTCGGTGGCAACGGTTTCTATTGGCGGGTGGCGCGCGACAAGGCGAGGCCGCATCTGATCGAACTGCGTCGCGCGGAGGGTGGCATCCGCACATGGGCCGCGGAGCCCGGCGAGTACTTTCATCAGACCGATGGTCAGTTGGGCGGATTGTGGCGGCGCAATCGCCGGCCGCCGCAGATGCTGGTGGGCGTCGGGTTCTCGTGCCAGGCGGCATTCGAGGGGGTTCCCTATCGCCGTTTGCCGGCGTCGCGCGACGCGCGATTTGGATGGATGTTCGAGGGAATCGAGGACGAAGTGCTCGGTGACTACGGTTTGTCGGGTGGGGCGGCGGCGGGGTTCGAATTGGATCGGGCCGAGGCGACGCTCGGCACGCCCGATGGGACGGTGATCCTGGCGCGGTCGGCCGGGCTGCTGCCGTCGTTCACCACGGTGCCGGAGGAATTGCTCAGCCTGACGATCAGCATCACTGGCGAACCGGTCGCCGATCTGTCGCGCGGCGAGATCGTGTATTTCGAAACACCGGCCGGCGGGGCGGTGTTCTCCGTGGGGTCGATCACGTTCTGTGGCAGCCTGTGGCGGAATGGATTTGAGGGGCCAGTGTCGCGGCTGTTGGAGAATGTGGTGCGGCGGTTTTCGGCCGGGTGAAACACCGGTCATTAGCATCAAGTTGTCGTGCAGGCGACGTAACTGTTGGTGATGGCCGCGACACATCGGTGTTACAGCCTCGGCTGAGGGATGTCCGCGTTGCCCTACGAGTTTGCCGAGCAGGCAATTCGGGAGGATGCAAAGCGGAGAGATGCCAATGCTGGATGCGGCTGTTGGAATTCGACCTCATCATCTGATGATCGCAGGTACAGGCCGAGCCGGGACGACGTTCCTGGTACGCTATCTCACCGAACTCGGACTGAGTACTCGATTTGTCGGCGCGTCCAGATGCGGTGGCGGACAGCTATTCCGATGCCGGCTTCGAGGAAGTGCCGCTAGCTGCCGATTGTGTAGCGCTGCCATACGTCATCAAGTCGCCCAGTCTCTACGAGTATATCGACGAGCTGCTGCGGACAGTGCATCTCGATGCCGCGATCATTCCGATTCGTGAGCTGAACCGCGCCGCGTCGAGCCGTATGGTGGTGGAACGCGACGCGATGCACCGCGCGGTGCCATGGTTGGCGGACAACGGTGACGCGTGGGACACTTGGTCATGGTCCCCCGGTGGCGCTGTGTTCTCGCTCCATCCGGTGGATCAGGCGCGACTTCTGGCCGTCGGATTTCATGAGCTTGTCGAGCGCCTGGTGCGCGCGGATGTTCCTATGATCTTCCTATCGTTTCCGCGCATCGTGCTGGATGCAGACTACCTGTTCCGTGCGCTTGCAACGGTCGTGCCGTGCGGCACGACGCAACAGGCGGCGGTGGCGGCGCATGCGCGGGTCGCGGTCGCCGCCAAGATTCGCATCGACGCGGAATTGGGTTCGCCGGCTCGGGAGTACGCTGACAGTCGCGACCTCGACACGATTGCAGTGCGCCGGCAGCTGAAACGCATGCGTGCGGAGCTGGAGTCGATGCGTTCCAGCCGGTCGTGGAAGCTCACGTCGCCGCTGCGGAGAATGAGTGCAGCTGTGCAGGCGTTGCTTGGCAGGCGCCATCAATCAGCTGAGTGAACACCCAACAACTCCTTGAGGAGGAAGTCTTCGATCGCCCCGGTTGCGGACCGCGCCGCGCCGCTGCTTGCTGACCGCGTCTGGGCGTTGGCATCTTAGCGGCGTTGCTCTGCACGTCGCAGACGACGTGATGTCGTCGGTGCCGGTGATCAGAATGGCCATGGGGTAGGATAGCGTCTGGTTGGAGTTTCGCGGATGTTGGCTCGACCGGGCCTGCGATCCCAGCCAGTCCTGAATGCCTTTGAGGAAAGCCGCTGCCCCGTGAACTATCGCCACGCGTTCCACGCCGGGAATTTTGGTGATTGCGTGAAGCACGCAGTGCTGATGTGGCTGCTGCGCGCGTTGCAGCGGAAAGCGACGCCGGTGTTCGTTTTGGATACGCATGCGGGAGTGGGGCGTTACGAGCTCGATCAGGGGGCGGCGGCGCGGACCGGCGAGTGGCGATCAGGCATCGCTCGGCTGCTCGATGATCCGCCGCCGGCACTGGCGGACTATGTCGGCCTGGTGCAGTCGCTGGGACTGTACCCAGGATCGCCGATGATCGTGCGGGCGTTGCTGCGGGCGAATGATCGGCTGGCGTGCTGCGAATTGCATCCGGATGATGCAGCGGCACTGCGGCGACTGTTTGCGCGCGATCGCCAGGTGGCGGTGCATTATCGCGATGGATGGGAAGCGCTCGGCGCACTGTTGCCACCGAAGCAGCGGCGAGGGCTGGTGCTGATCGATCCTCCGTACGAGGACCGGGAAGAATTCGCAGCATTGGCGCACGGCCTGGCGCTGGGTCATGCAAGGTTCGCGACCGGGGTGTTCGCGGCGTGGTATCCGATCAAGCAGCGAGCGCCGGTACGGGCGTTCCTCGATGGGTTGCGGGAGAGCGGCGTGCGCGATGTCGTGACGGCGGAGTTCTGTCTGCGCGAGCCAGTGGATGCGGGACGGCTGAACGGCTGCGGGATACTGGTGATCAACCCGCCGTATCGATTTGAGCAGGAGGTGCCGGCGATCCTGGAAGCGCTGCTGGAGCGGCTCGGCGATCGAGAGCCGGGCGAGGGCGTATCGATCCGGCGGATAGCTGATGAGTAGCGTGGCGGTGATCGGGGCTGGGGCGTGGGGGACCGCACTCGCGATCCAGGCAGCGCGGGCGGGCAACGACGTGACGCTATGGGCGCGCGACGCAGGTCGGGCGCGGCTGATGGCGGCCAGCCGGGACAACCCGCGATTGGCCGGCGTGCGATTGCCGGACACGATCGCGGTCACCGACGTGTTTCCGGCCTCGGCCGACTTCACGCTGCTGGCAGTGCCGACACAGCATATGCGGGCACTCCTGGGGCGCATGCCGCCCGCGCTGGCACGCTTGGTGGTATGCGCCAAGGGCGTGGAGGCGGAAACGCTCCGGCTACCCCTGGAGATCGTCGGGGAGGTGCGCCCCAGCGTGGCGGCCGCAGTCCTGACAGGGCCAAACTTTGCGCACGAGGTTGCCGCGGGCCTGCCGGCGGCCTCGGTTGTCGCGGCGGCGGGTGCGGAACTGCGGGAGGCGGTTGCGGCCGCGCTCAGCACGCCCTCATTCCGGCTGTACGGCAATGACGACCCGGTGGGCGCGCAGGTTGGCGGGGCGGCGAAGAACGTGGTCGCGATCGCAGCCGGCGCCGTCATCGGCGCCGGGTTGGGGGAAAACGCGCGGGCGGCGCTGATCACGCGAGGGCTGGCGGAACTGGCCCGGCTGGCGGTGGCGCTGGGCGGACGCCGGGAGACGGTGATGGGATTGTCGGGCCTGGGCGATCTGCTGCTGACCTGCACCGGTCCGGCCAGTCGCAACTACAGCCTGGGGCTGGCGCTGGGGCGCGGCGAGGCACTGGCGGACGCACTGGCGGCCCGCAGCGCCGTCATCGAAGGCGTCGCCACGGCACCGGCCCTGGTGGCACGGGCGGCGGGAGTGGATATGCCGATATGCACCGCGGTGGCGTCGCTGCTGGCTGGCCGGACGACGCTGGGAGATGCGATGGCGGCATTGCTGGCTCGGCCGCGGCGCGACGAATGACGCGACGCGGCGGGGTGGGGTAGTAGGGCGTCGGTGACAGGAGCTCAGTTATGTCCGAGCAGCGGCAGCCGGCGCATTGGACATGGGACGCCTATGTTGCGTGGCAGGCGACCCAGCCGAACCGTCATGAGTTGGTGGACGGGGAGGTCCACGCAATGGGCGGCGGAACGGCCGCGCATGACAGGATCGCCAACACGTTGCGCTTTGCGCCGACTGCGCGCCTGCCGCAGGGTGCTGCGTGCCGACTGCACGGGCCGGACATGATGGTGCGGACTGGAACAGGGAACGCCCGGTATCCAGACGCGCTGATCGACTGCGGACCCTGCGTGCCTGAGGCGCTTCAGGCGCAGGAACCGGTGGCGGAGTTCGAAGTACTCTTGCGTAGCACGGGGTGGGTCGATCAGCGCAAGAAGCTGCGTGATTACGACGCGACCCCTGGCATCAGGTATTATGTTCTCGTTTCACAGGACGAGCCGCGAATCATGGTATATGTGCGCAACGATAATGGGCGGCTCGACATCCGGGACGCGGTTCTGCTGGAGGATCCCGAGGCCACGCTCGATCTCCCAAGTATCGGGATCTCGATCCCGCTGAGCGTGATTTACCACGGCGTGGAGTTCGGGAGGTTGCAGGCGTAACGGCCGCTCGGGTTCAAGCGTAATGATGCTGGCAGGAACACTCCCTCCCCGACGCTCCCCCCCTGCGCGGGACCGGAAGACGCCGCATGCTGCGTAGCGTCCTGACGGTCGGCGGCTGGACGATGGCGAGCCGGGTGCTCGGCTTCGTCCGCGACATCCTGATTGCGGCGATCCTGGGCGTGGGTCCGGTGGCGGAGGCGTTCTTCGTCGCCCAGAAGCTGCCGAACATGTTCCGGCGGCTGTTCGGCGAGGGAGCATTCAACGCGGCGTTCGTGCCGGAATTCGCCGGACTGCTGGCGGCGGAGGGGCACGCGGCAGCGCGGCAGTTCGCGGTCGAGGCGTTCGCGGTCATGGCGTTCTGGCTGGGCGTGCTGACCATCGCCGGCGAGCTGTTCATGCCGCAGATGATGGCGGTGCTGGCGCCTGGCTTCGCCGCGATCCCGGCCAAGTTCCAGCTCGCGGTGGAACTGTCGCGCATCACCTTCCCGTATCTGCTGCTGATCTGCCTTGCGGCACTGGTGTCGGGGGTGCTGAACGGGATGGACCGGTTCACCGCGGCGGCGGCGTCCTACCTGCTCTACAACGTCGTTTCGATTGGCTGCATGCTTTGGTTGACGCCGTATGTGCCGACGGCGGGACATGCGCTGGCCTGGGGCGTCAGCGCCTCGGGCGTGGTGCAGCTTGGGCTGCTGCTGTGGGCGTCCGGGCGCGCCGGGATGGGGTTGGCACTGCCGCGGCCTCGGATGACGCCGCGCATGCGGGTGCTGATGAAGCGCATGCTGCCGGGTCTGCTGGGCGCTGGCGTCACACAACTCAACCTGGCGGTGGACGTGATCATCGCAAGCCTGTTGCCGGCGGGGACGGTGGCGGTGCTCTACTACGCCGACCGCGTGCAGCAGCTACCGCTCGGAGTAATCGGCACGGCGGTAGGAACCGCGATGCTGCCGCTGCTGTCGCGCCAGGTTCGCGCGGGCGAGGGCGAAGCGGCGGTTGGGACGCTGAACCGCGCCATCGAGTATGCGCTGTTTCTCACCCTGCCGGCCGCGGTGGCGCTGATCGTCAGCGCGTAT
The DNA here is from genome assembly GCA_963726125.1 of uncultured Alphaproteobacteria bacterium. GTDB lineage: Bacteria > Pseudomonadota > Alphaproteobacteria > Acetobacterales > Acetobacteraceae > JAMXLO01. Next base: position 187,210 of record CAVSBG010000008.1, read on the forward strand.
CCGGTGATCTGGGGGCTGTTCGGACATGGCGCGTTCGGCGCCGAGGACGCCCGGCTGTCGGCGCAGTCCCTCGCGGCGTATGCGGTGGGATTGCCGGCGTTCGTGTTGGTGAAGGTGCTGGTGCCGGGGTTCTTCGCTCGCGGTGACACCGCGACGCCGGTGAAGATCGGTGTGGCAGCGGTAGCGCTGAACCTGGCGATGAACGTCGCCTTCATGGTGCCGCTGAAGCACATCGGACCGCCGCTGGCGACCAGCCTGGCGGCGATCTTCAACATGGTGTGGCTTGGCGTGTTGCTGATGCGGCGCGGACAGTTGCGGCCGGACGCACAGTTGCGGCGACGCAGCGCGCGGATGGCGGCGGCGGCGGTGGTGATGGGCGTGGTGCTGTGGGTGGTGCAGCAGTCCCTGTTCGCGACGCCCCCGCATGGGGTGATGCGGGTGGCGGCATTGGCTGCATTGGTTGGGGCCGGGCTGGTCACGTTTGGCGCGGCGGCGGTGGCGTTTGGCGCGGCGGACTGGCGCGCGTTGGTCACGCTGCCGCGCCTGGCGAAGCTGCGGCGGGGTCGGACGTGAGGCGGGCGCCGTCGCTCGATCTGGTGCGACGGGCAGTGGAGGTGGATGCCGCCTACACGCTGGCGCGAATGCGTGTGCTGGAGCGGCTGGCGGGCAATCCCATCGGCATCGGCTACCAGTGTCTCGAGAACGTGACGGCGTTCCTGGCGAAGAACCTGCCGTCGCCTTGGTTCAATCGGGTGGTCGGGCTTCGCGGTGGCCAGGCGGACAAAATCGAACCGCTATTGGACTGAAGGAAACCGACTGCGCTGCCGTGCTTCGGCCATTCGTTGGATCTCCTTCCGAGCTCAGGCAACGTGCCGCAGCGGCCGGAGGTAGTCTCGCGGCGCGCCGTGACTGCTGAAGCTCAAAAGGAATCGAACTCATGATCGACTTCATAGGCTTGCCGGAACCGGGCTCTCGCCGTCCTTTCAGCAGGGCCACCAAAGCCGCTGGCCTTATATTCGTGTCGGGATCTTCGGCTCCGCACGATCCCGGCCGCGGGATCTATCGGGGCGATACCGCCGCCGAACAGGTTCGGAATTCGCTGCGATTCATCGCGGAGACCCTCAACGCCGCAGGCAGTGGGCTCGATCGCGTTGTCCAGGTTACCATGCTGATCACCGACCCCGCCGACTATGACGCCTGCAATGCGGAATACTTGAAGCATTTCCCAGGCGGGTTGCCTGCACGGCACACTGCGAGATTTGGCGTTCCGACCGAGGCCAAGGTCGCCTTCTCGTGCATTGCTTTGGCGCGAGAGTGAGGGCCGCCCGATTACGCAGCCGTCGCCCCGGCAACCTTTTAGATGAACCGCGCATCCATCGCGGACAGCGATCGGAGGTTCCTCAGCGCTGCGGACATCACCGACAACTGCACGGGCCTTGAAGCCGATCCCAAGCGCGTCGACTTCAAAGCGCCGGCAGCGGTCGAAGGCCAACCCCGCATCGTCACCTGTCTGCAGTGACCCAAGTAAGCGGTCAGGCCGCAGCTTTGCGGTTCAGTTCCAACCGAGCGTCGACCAGCGCCACCGTCTCATCCAGCACGGCATTGCGCAGGCCGCGTTGCGCCGCGATGCTCTGCACCAGCCGATCGACGCGCTCGATGTTGGGCGCGCCGGCGAACAGTGCGCGCGCGGCCGACGATGGGCGGATCAGCCCATTCGCTGCCGCCGCGTATTTCTCAAACGGCACCAGATCGTCAGGTGAAGCGCCGAGCGCCACGCACAGGTCGCGCACCCAATTGTAGATGCTGCGCGAGGCGTCCAGGTCGGTATGCACCGCCTCCTTGATGGACACCGCGGCGTCCTTGCGCACGCAGCGATAGTTGCCGGTGCACAACATCGCCCACTTCGCCAAAGGCACAAAGATCGAATCGTGGACCTTCAGCTTCACCGGCAGGTCGATCGGCCCATCGCCAGGATCAAAACGGATAGCCTCGATCTCACGCTGGAATTGACGCAGGATGTTGGTCGACGCTTCCGAATCGAAACGCGCGGCCTTGAAGTTGGTCGGCAGCGTCACCGTCAGCACGTTGATCTTGTCGTCCGGCATGCGGATCGCCTGCGGGTCGGGGCTGCACAGCGTCAGGCAGCCGGGCTCGAAATTCGCCCAGACGGTGGCGTCGGTGAAGCAATTCGTGAGCACGTCGGTGTTGAGCCCGGGGATACGTTTCAGGTACGGCAGCGGTGGCATGTTCATGATCGACATGGTCGGCTTCTTCGATTTCGCCACCGCATCGAGCAGTTCGCGCACGCCGGCGGAACGATACTGCGGCTCCTGCATGGCCAGCGCGACGAGGTCGTAGTCGGCCGGGTTGATGCCCGCTGGCCCGGCAGCGGAGATCTTGCCGGGCAGCTTCTTCGAGTGGATCTCCACCGGCGCGGAACGGCCACGTATCGGCATCTTGACGCGGATGCCGTCGGTGTTGATCGCCTCGACCTCGGCGGGGAGGCAGATCAGCGTGACGTCGTGTCCGCCGAACAGCAGTTTGCTTGCCAGCAGCGACCCGTAGGACGCACCCATGATCAGCACTTTTTGTGTTGCCACTGAACCTTCACTCCCTCATCCGACGGCACGGCGTGGACCGCCGAACCCAATGAAGACGGGGCTCGCGCCCGCCCTGGCGGGGAGTGTGCCACCTGGGTGGCTCCGCGTTAAGTGCCGGGGAACTGATGTGTCGCCGGCGATATGACGAACGGCTCCGGGCCTGGCCTCCCGCTGGCAAACGCCAGCACATGACAGCGAGTGGCCAGCTCATTTCGGGTAGATGTGCAGCCAGTCCTTGGGGAACGGCAGCTCATCTTCGATCTTCAGATCGACGTGGATCAGCCGCCACGCGCCCCTGTCGACATGATACAGGAAGCGGACGAACAGGAACGCCTTCTCATAGTCGATCTTATAGATGATGTCCTTTTCGGTCCGCCCATAGTCGCGGGCATACACCAGATCGGCATACTCCCCCTGACCGAATCCCCGCGCCAGATCGAACGTGTTCTTCAGTTTGGCGGCCGAGGTTGCGACCATCAGCCGCGACGCCACGCTGGCCGCGGCATCAATATCCCGCCGCGCCAGATCGTTACTGATATCGGCGCTGGCCTTCACCGCGTCGAAGTCGGCCTGAGCATGGGCGCTCGCCGCAGGCAGACAAAGTGATGCGGCTGTCGCGAGGACACGCAGCCGCATCGCCGTTGCGTGTGCTAGTTCACCACCGCGATCCGCTCGCGCCGCAACTGCACGGTGAGCTCGTCGAGCGCCTTGCCGATGCGGTCGAGCATCTCGTTCACCTCGGCCTCACTGATGATCAGTGGCGGGCTGAAGCAGAGGATGTCACCCGGCACGGTGCGGCCGATGACGCCGTTCTGCTCGATCAGCTTGGTCAGGCGGCCGCCGATCTTCGCCGACGGTTCGAAGTTCTGGTGCTTCTCCTTGTCGGCCACCAGTTCGATCGCGCCGATAAGGCCAACGCCGCGAACCTCGCCCACCAGCTCGTGGTCAGCGAAGCGGCGCCGGAGTTCCTTTTGCATGTGCGCGCCGACGGTGCGGACATGCTCGCCGATGTTCATTTCGTCGTAGATCTTCAGCGTCTCGATAGCCACGGCCGCCGGCACCGGGTGGCCGGAGTAGGTGAAGCCATGACCGAAGGTGCCGATCTCGTGGCTTTCCTTCGCGAGCCCCTGGAACACCCGGTCGTTCACCATAACCGCGCTGATCGGCAGATACGACGCGGAGATCGCCTTGGCGCAGGTGATGATGTCAGGCTGCATGTTCAGCGTCTGGCTGCCCCAGTAGTTGCCGGTGCGCCAGAAGCCGCAGATCACCTCGTCGGCGACCAGCAGCACGTCGTACTTGTGCAGCACCGCCTGGATCTTCTCGAAGTAGCCGCGCGGCGGGACGATGACGCCGCCGGCGCCCATGATCGGTTCGGCCCACATCGCGGCGACCGTGTCCGGACCCTCGGCGAGGATCAGCTTCTCCAGTTCGTCGGCACAGCGCGACGCGAAGGCTTCCTCGCTCTCACCGGGATTGGCGCCGTGGTAGTAATGCGGGCTCATGGTGTGCTTGAAGCCTGGCAGCGGCAGGTCGAATGCGCGGTGGTTGTGCGGAATGCCGGTCAGTGACCCCGAGGCGATCGTGATGCCGTGATAGCCCTTCAGCCGGCCGATGATCTTCTTCTTGTCGGGGCGGCCGACGGCGTTGTTGAAGTACCAGATCATCTTGATGGCGCTGTCGTTCGCCTCGGAACCGGAGTTGGCGAAGAACACCTTGCTCATCGGCACCGGCGCGCGCTGGATCAGCATCTCGGACAGGTCGATCAGCGGCTCGTGCGATTTCGCGGTGAACGCGTGGTAGAATGGCAGCTTGCGCATCTGGTTGACGGCGGCCTGGACCAGACGCTCGTTGTCGAAGCCGAGCGAGGCGCACCACAGACCGGCAACGCTTTCGATGTAGTCCTTCCCCGTGTCGTCCCACACCCGCACGCCCTTGCCGCGGGTAACCACCATGGGGCCGACCTGTTGATGCGTTTGCAGGTCGGTGTAGGGGTGCAGCACGTTGGCGATGTCGCGCGCGGCGGCGGAGTTCGCGCCAAATGGCGGGGGCGGGGCCATGATTTGTCTCCTTGTCTGTAACAGCAGTGTAGTCTGGCGGAGAGAGGGCGGATAGATGCGGGCTATGCGTGCGGTGCTGATTGGTCTGATGGCACTGGTCTGCCTGGCAGTGCCGGCCCTCGCGGAGCCATGCTGCGGGCCGATCACGCCCGATGGCGAGAAGCTACGGGGGTTCCTGGACGACAGCGACGTGCAGCATCGCTGGCTGGCCGGGCAGCACATCGTCTGGGACACGGGAGAGCAGGACCCCACGCGGCCCACCGGGCCGAACGCGGCGACGCATTGCAGCGCATTCGCCGCCGCGATGGCGATGCGGCTGGGCATCTACGTGCTGCGCCCGCCGGACCACAGCCAGGCGCTGCTGGCGAATGCGCAGATGCGCTGGCTGGGCGAGCATGGGGCGGAGCAGGGATGGCAGGAATTACCCTCGTACGTGGCCGCGCAGGAGGCGGCCAATCGCGGTGAGCTCGTGATGGAGGCATTCGAGAACCCCGATCGGCACCGCCCTGGCCATATCGCGATCGTCCGCCCGAGCCTGAAGGATCGCGCGCTGCTGGATGCGCACGGGCCCGAGGAGACGCAGGCCGGCGGCCACAATGCGCTCAGCACCACCACGAAGTACGGCTTTGCCAACCACCCCGGCGCGTGGCTACCAGGAGGCGGCGGAGCGATCCGGTATTACGCGCATCCGGTGACCTGGCCATGAACGAGGCCGCGGCGATCGCACGGCTCCTGGATACGCTCGATGCGCTGGGGTTCATCGCACGGCACATGCATCCCCCTCGGCTGGTCGAACTGGTGGCGACGCTGGGGGACCGCGATGCGGCGCTGCGTGCGGCGATGAGCGAGGCGACGTGGCCTGAAGACGTGCGCGGCCACGTTGAACACGCGACACAGGCGACGCTGCGTGCCTGCGACGGGTTGCGCGAGGCAGCCGGCTCGGCGGACGGATTGCGCATGTCGTATCGCGCGCTGCGACAGGTCGGTCGCGCGATGGAGGCGCTGTATCCACTGGCCGCGGTGCTACTGACCGTCAGTCGCTGGTTCCTTGCAACGGACGAGCTGGCGGTGGCGGAGCGCCTGAGTAAAGCCGCGCGACACGATGGGCCGGGTGGCGTCTGGCATGTCGCGAACGAGACAAGCGAACGCGGCGGATTCTCAGTGTACGTCCCAGAGGATTACGACGCCTCGCGCGCTTATCCCCTGTTGATGGCGCTCCACGGTGGTTCCGGCCACGGCAGGTTGTTCTTATGGAGCTGGCTGCGCGAGGCCCGAGGCCGCAACGTGATCCTGGTCGCTCCGACCGCGGTCGGCGATACGTGGTCGCTGATGGAGCCGCAGGTGGACAGTGGCAATCTCGGTGTCGTGCTGGATGCTGTCGGACAGCGATGGCGCGTGGACCGGTCCCGGCTGCTGCTGACTGGAATGAGCGACGGAGGTACGTTCACCCTGCTGAGCGGCCTGGACGATAAGTCGCCGTTCACCCATCTGGCGCCCGTGGCCTCGAGCTTTCATCCGCTGCTGCTGACGATGACTGAGCCGTCACGCGTGATGGGGCTGCCGGTTTACCTGGTCCATGGCGCGCTGGACTGGATGTTCCCGGTATCGATGGCGCGCGGTGCGCGGCAGGCGCTGACGGCGGCGGGGGCGCAGGTGACGTATCGCGAGATCGCCGACCTGTCGCATGTGTATCCGCGCGAGGAAGGCAGCGCGATATTGGACTGGTTCCTTGGCATGGGGTCCGGACGCGAAGCTTCGTGACGGTGCCGGGCCGCGCCCTTGGGCCGCGCCCGGACGAGAGCGAAAACAAGCCCACAGAATTCTGTGTTGCGTCGTTGTTGCGCCGGCTCTAGCCAGCCATCGACAGCGTCCGATTAGGGCAAACCCCAGCCCCACAACGCCATGCCCGCCGTACATGCCAGGATAGTGTCGGAATTGGATGGTTTTCGGGCTATCGGACGGTTATTGCGGCCGCCCCACCCTATCCGGACAGATCCCATGCTTCGTCGGCTACGCACGAACCTCGACCGCGGAATAGGAGGCCGGTTTCGCCGCGCAGGAGCGCGACCTCAAGCACGCCGGCCGCGAACGGCTGTTCCGCGAGCAGGTCTCATCAGTCGCCCAGCGGTTGGAGCTGGCTGCAGCGCTGGACTACGTCCGAGAGGGCGACAAGCCGATCGTCATCCGGCTGGACCGGCTGGCGCGCGGCGTGGGCGACCTGCTGGAGATCGCCGAGCAGCTGCGCGGGAAGGGTGTCGCGCTGCAGGTGCTCGATCCGGCGATGGATACCTCGACCGCGGCCGGTGAACTGATCTTCCACGTGTTCGGCGCGGCGGCCAGCTGCGAGCGCAAGCTGATGCTGGAGTGCCAGCGTGAGGGCATTGCCAAGGCGCGGGTGGAGGGTCGCTACACCGGCCGCAAGCCGACGGTGCGCAATCAGGCCGAGACGATCCGAGCCATGATGGCGGCCGGCGACGGCCCGACCGTGATCGCCGGCAAACTCAAGGTCGCGCGCTCGTCGGTCTACGCAGCACTGAAGGCCTGACCGTGTGGCATGTCGGGGCCAATTGTCGCGCCGGACTGGCCAGCCGGAGGGTGCTGTGGCCGCTACTCGTCAGCCGGCGGTGTGCGAAGTTGGCTAGCCGCGCTGAACCAGATCTCCAAATCTGCCGTTGCGCCGGTGGCCTCAGACCCCCCCTCACCCCCGGTGGGACCCAACCCCGTCGCTATCGCCGCGACCCATAGGTGGCGGCGTTGAATATTCGCGGCTACGAGCCGTGAAGGCGCAGCCAGAGCGTCCAGGAAGGCTGAGGCGCGGGGAATCGGGGAACTGGCTATCGTGCTGCGCGGCGGCTTAGCCCCGTCTCTCGGCTTGTGGGGGGCGGCTCTCCGTCTCCGGCCAGTATTCAACCGCCATACGGCAGTTCGGCGGGTCAGGACGTCGGGCAGGTGATCTCGGCCAGCTTCGGCTGCGCGTGGAGGGCAAGCGGGATTGCCAGCCATGCTAACCCGTCCGTCTGGGAATGTAGGTTGAGTTGTCGGAATTCTTTACATCGATCCTAGCTCAATACAAATAAGCGGCATCCAGGTGTCGGACTCGTTAGAACGATCCAATTACAGAATGAGTTAACCCCATAACCTATTGATATTACTCGTGAGTTATTATTAGGCATTTGGTAACTTTACTGTTACTGCAAGCATAGGTAATAGTTGCTGTCGCTTTTTTTCAAGTGTCTTGTTCTATCGCGCGGCCGGCCGTGCTAAGCAATATCAGTCACTTGCGGGTTTCCCTTCGCGAGTCGCGAAGGACCCCTCCGGGAAAGGACCGCGGGGAGCGCCGGGTTTCTTTACACATCGATCTAACCCAATACGAATGGGCAGCCTTCCGGTGCAAGTTTTGACATGACAATGCGAGTGCAAGACGAGTAAGCGACGTAACTCACTGATGTTACCTACGATTTTGCATTGTAATATTGCGTAAATATAATCTGCTTTCCGTCCCTACCAAGCATAGGGATTCGATGGCTATCGCTGACGGGACCGCGAGGCCCTTCGGGACAGACAACTTCGGGGAAATGTGCGTTTCTTTATACATCTCGACGCCAAGTGCTTCGGAGGAGCATTTAACTTATTGCTCTCCATCTAGTTGATTAGACTCTTTCTTCTGGCATGGAAAGTGCTTCCACTGATGCGAAGCAAACCCGGTCGGTTCATTGCCACGGGACCGCTTCAGCCCAGCGGCACCTTCAAAAAGAGGAACGAGACAATGACGGCATCAACTCGTAAACTCGCGTCGGTTGCTTTCGTGGCAATCGGTCTCTCAGCGGGATTGGCCGCTGCAGCCAAGGCGGACGTAATACTTCCGGTCACGAACCTCGGGTTCAATGTGTTCAGCGGCACGTTCACGCCGCCAAAGAGCCGGTTCACAGTCGCTGCGCCAACTGGTTGGTCTATTGGTAACGCTCCGCAGAACAGCAACCTCATCGGCGTTGGCAACCAAGGCTCGGAAACCATCAATTCGGGCGTCTACGATGTTTATAACGGTACTGGCTTTTCGAATACTGTTCCGGCTGGAACCAACTTCTTTCAGGCGGACGGCAATCCGACGTTCGAGAGCACGATCTTGCAGAGCATTTCAGGGCTGACGGCCAACACGACTTACGACCTTCAGTTCCAGCAGGCGGCCGGTCAGGAAACCGGCTTTACCGGCGCTACCACCGAACAGTGGAAGGTGTTTCTTGGCGGCGGCGGGATCGGCACAACCTGCGGCGCCCTAACGTGCAGCGTGACCGGCATCATCAGCAACAACAATCTCGAGCAAGATTTAGACTCTGATGAATACGCCGTCCCAGGGGAATACTAACTGGAACACTGTCACCCTGAAGTTTACGCCAACAGCCGCGAATCTGGGCGCCGGCGGGACAGCGACACTGACCTTCCTGGCTTGGGGTAACGGTGGCAGCGACGTCAACGAGCCGCCGACGGTGTTCCTGGAAGGGGTGAACACTACGCCAGTGCTGCCGGAGCCCGGTACCTTGTCGCTTCTTGGAGTCGGCGTGCTTGGCATTGCCGGGATCGTGCGCCGCCGGCGGGGCAAGCGCGACCTCGCGGGCTGATCCTTCTGTCGATCGGTTGACGCGTCTGGACGGGACATTCTTTTCGTCCAGGCGCGGTGGCCGTTCCGGCTGGCGAAGTGCCCCCGCTTCGAACCTGACGCGCCGGGCCGCGAGTCATCCACTCAGGAACACATCCCTTTGCCCGCATTCCTGGACCAGCAGAATGTGATCGCGGCTCTGATAGACGTGTTCAGGCAGTGCGTCTGGCTGGTGCTGCTGGCCGTCATCTTTCTACCATTGGAGCGACTTTTCGTGGTCCGTCCGGCGCCGATCTTTCGCAAAGCGGTGTTTGGCGATCTGGGCTTCTACTTCATCAGTGGCTTCGTACCGGCGCTGCTATTGGCACCGCCCCTGAGTATCGCCGCCTATGTCGGCTATCACCTGATCCCTTGGCGCGTGCACCACGAGATTGCCCTATGGCCGATCTGGCTGAGCGGTCTGGCCGCCTTCGTCGTCGGCGATTTCGGTTTCTACTGGGGCCATCGTTGGACGCACCGGAACCCTTTGCTGTGGCGTTTTCACTCGGTGCATCACAGTCCTGAGCACCTGTATTTCCTGATCAGCGCGCGCGCGCATCCGATCGACAATGTGTTCGTCCGTCTGTGCGGCATGGTGCCGGTCTTCATCCTGGGCATTGGTGCGCCGGAGAGCGTGAAGACCAATCTGTTGGCCACGGTAATCATGCTGATCACCACGGTGTGGGGCTTCTACATCCATTCGAACATTCGTGTGCGGCTGGGGCCGCTGGAGTGGCTGCTGTCCACGCCGGCGTTCCACCACTGGCACCACACCCTGGCCGAACCGCGCGACCGGAACTTCGCCTCCATGTTGCCCTGCTGGGACTGGATTTTCGGAACCTGGCACCTGCCGCGCAACCAGTGGCCGTCGGCCTACGGTGTCGAGACAAAGCTGCCCAGTTCCGTTGTGGGGCAGTTGCTGTATCCGTTGCGGAATTCCCCGCGCGCCACCTCTCCTGGCGGCGCGCCTTTTTTCTCACTCCGATCACGCCGCATGGGTTGAGAGGTCGGCGCAATGAGCGATCAGCCTGCCGAAGCGACGGTCAACAGGGCACCTCGTCAGGCCCGGCGCCTATCGGACGAGATGCTGGCTGCCTTCCACTCCGCCTGTGACCAGCGCGATCTTGAGGTGGCGGAACGATTGTTGGCAGTGCTGGCGATGGTCATCTCAGTTCGACGGCATAAGCCGACTGCCCCGGATCGGCGCAGCAAAGACAGTCTCGTCGCGGCCTACGAACGGCTTTGGGACCTGCGGCATCCTGATACTGCCGGAGAGTCACACGCTGCGGTGTAGCGTGGCTATTTCGTCGCTACGGATGGTGGCCGCACCGTCCCCAGTAAGTGCGGCTATACCTCAACGAGAAGCAGGCTGGCAGTGACCGACAGGCGATCGGCTTTCCACACCTGTTGATCTGCATGGGTGTGGTCATGCAGACGGGTGCCTGGCTGTACGGCTATCATTTCGATAACCCCAATACGACTACGGAGAGCGCTGCCGCCTTCGCCGACTTCATAGCGACCCGCGGCGGTAATGCCGCCAACGCAGTGCGCCTGTACGGGGTTGCCAACTGGTCCGTCCGTTATCACGGCGGAGGCAAGGACGCTTGGCGCGCGGAAATGCACACCATTGCAACCGGGCTCGGCTATCAGGGTCGCGCCAGTGGGTTCGACACCAGGATCATCAACCCGCAGGACGGTACCTACGTCGAGTTCATCCCCGAATTCCCGCAGCGCCGGTGTCGCATCTACTACAAGCGTAACGAGGAGATGACCTACACCGATGCCCACGTATCGCCGCTGCCGACAAAAAGCATGGAAGCCTATAGTGGCGAATTCACCGCCGACGGCTCCATGGCGCCCAACCCGGGTTACGTCAAGCACACCACGACTGCGGATATTGTCGTCACCCCGTCCAACAGGGGCGCGTTGCATGAGCTGAATTACTTCCTGCGCCTCGTGACGATCACGGTCTGATCCACCAACGGCTTCTCTCCACAGGCGAGCCCGGTCGACAGCGCCACGCGGCGATTGCAGGATGCCCCCAGATCCAGCCTGGGAGGAAACGAGAAATGCCCGATAAGCCAACCTTTGGCCGCTATGCCGAAATCCCCTACGATCAGATGACGCCCGAGCAGCAGGAGGGCTATCGCTCGCTGATCGAGACCCGCGGCAGGCTGCCCGGTCCGACCAAAATCTGGGTGCACAATCCGAAACTCGCGAAGGCCGCGGGACCGCTCGGCGCACATTTCCATCCCGGCCAATATTCGCTCAGCGAACGCGAGCGGGAGATCGCCGTCTGCATCATCAATGCCAAGTGGCACTCGGCCTACCCGACAAACGCGCATGAACGGCGCGGCAAGGAAGTCGGGCTGCCGGCCGACAAGGTCGAAGCACTGATCGCGGGCCTACAGACCTCATTCCCGGACGAACGCGAGCAGGTCGTCTACGAAATGGCCATGGCTCTCGGCAATTCGCGCTGGGTCCCACAGGGACTCTACGACCGCGCGGTCAAGGCGCTCGGCCATGTGGGCATCACCGATGTGATTTGCTTGATCGGGTACTACACAAGCGTATCGATGACCCTGGCGTTTTACGATGTGCCGGCCGGGGCGACCGGGATGGAGCGCTGAGCGGCGTTCCGCTTGGCGCGAGTTAAAGTCGCATGAGCATCGCATAGCGAGCCCGCCCGTCATGGCCGGGACATGCCGGGGGCAGGCCGGGCAGGCCTGGGGCGGGCGTGACGGCGGCGGTCATGACGGGGTCAGCCTTGGTGAGGCGCGCGCCGGCTATTGGGCGCTTGCCACTGGTTCTCACGCCCCTTTGGCCGGTCGCACACCCAGCATATGCGCGATCGCATAACTCAGGTCCGGCCGGTTCAGGGTGTAGAAGTGGAATTCGTCGACGCCGTTGGCCTGCAGCAGCCGCACCTGCTCGGCCGCCACCACGGCTGCCACCATTCGGCGTGTGTCCGGGTCGTCGTCCAGCCCCTCGAACATATAGCCGAGCCAGTCGGGCACCGCGACGCCGGACATCGTCGCCATCCGCCGCAGACCTGCGACGTTGGTGACCGGCATGATGCCTGGCACGATCGGGGCGGTTATCCCGGCCGCCAGGCAAAGATCGAGGAACCGGAGGTAGACCGAGGTGTCGAAGAAGAAGTTGGTGATCGCCCGGCTCGCCCCGGCATCGAGCTTACGGCGGAGGCTGTCCAGGTCGGACACGCGCGAAACTGCCTGTGGGTGCGTGTCTGGATAAGCCGCCACGGAGATCTCGAAGTCGGCAACCCGCCGCAGCCCCGCGACCAGATCTACGGCAAACGCATAGCCATCCGGGTGCGGGGCATACGCTGTGCCCGGCGGCGGATCGCCGCGCAGTGCCACGATGTGCCGGACGCCCGCGTCCCAGTATTGTTGGGCGACTTCATCGACCTCCCCACAGTTGGCGCCGACGCAGGTAAGATGGGCGGCCGGCACCAGCGCGGTTTCCCGCAAGATCCGGCTCACGGTGCCGTGCGTCCGGGCCCGGGTACTGCCGCCGGCGCCGTAGGTGACAGAGACAAAGCGCGGCGCGAGCGGCTCCAGGCGCCGGATGCAGGTCCAGAGCTGCTGCTCCATCGCCTCCGTCTTGGGCGGCATGAACTCGAACGACAACAGCGGCGCCTTGTGCCCCGCCTTAAGGTTTGGCAGGGCAGCGAAACGCGGTCCGGTCAGCCAGCGTTCCAGCGTCGCCGGCCGGATCACATTTGAGGGCTCATCCGGGAGATCGTTCATGGCGTCTCTTTCACATGTTCCGGCGCAATGGCAAGGGGTCTTTCACGTCTGTGAAGCGATGTTGCGCTATGGCCCACGCCCTGCTTAGAGTCCGCGCGATCCACGCCTGTCCGCTGGGCAATTCCCCTGGACAACGAGGAAGCGCTTACTGCCCCCCGCCGGGTTCGGCAGCGATACCATGTCTGTGCTTCATCCGAGGAAAGAGATGCGCGCCGCCGTCCCTCGTCACCTGCTGGTGACCGTCTTCATGCTGCTCGGCATGGTGCTGCTTGGCGGGCTGGGCGGCTGCGCCAAGCCGCCGCCAGCAAGCGACCCCGATGCGGTCGCCGATTACAACGAAACCAATGATCCGCTCGAGCCGACCAATCGGGCGGTGTACGCCTTTGATGACGCGCTCGACACCGTGATCATGAAGCCGGCTGCCCAGGCCTATCGCTTTCTGTTGCCGCAGCCGGTGCGCAATGGTGTGCACAATATGCTGAACAACCTGGCGACGCCGGTCGAGCTCGGCAACGACATCCTGGAAGCCAAGCCGCGCCGGGCGGGCGATACGACCATGCGCTTCCTGATCAACACCACCGTTGGCGTGGTGGGTGTGTTCGACGTGGCGAAGCAGTGGGGTTACCCGGACCACGAGAATGACTTCGGCGTGACGCTGGCGCTATGGGGCCTGCCCGAGGGACCGTTCCTTTACTTGCCGGTGTTCGGTCCGTCGGATCCGCGCGATGCGGTCGGGCTGGGCGTCGACGCAGCGATGGATCCCTTCACCTGGGTCGGACAGGGCACCGCCGTGGTGGCGCTCGACTGGTCACGGCGGGCGGTCAGTGCGCTGGACGCCCGCGAGCGTCACCTGGATGACATCGAGAGCACCAAGAAGACGGCGCTGGATCCCTACGCGACGTTCCGTAGCCTATACCGGCAGCACCGCCGGACCGTGATCGAGAAGGCACGGGATGACAACCGGGCCACTATCCCGGTATGGTTCCCCCAATCGGGCACACCGGATAGCGTCAGTTATTCCCCAGCCGGTTCGCCGGCCCATTGACCGAGGCCACAACGCCCATGCCGAATCGCCGGAGCTTTCTTCTCCTGACCGCGGCATTTCTGCCGGCTGCCGTCGGCCCGCTGCGTTCCGCACGCGCCCAGGGCGCGCCCCAGCACGCCAGCGACTTCATCAAGGGCGTGGGCGATCAGCTTGTCGCGGTGGTCAATGGACCCGAGCCGGATCAACAGAAGCGCAGCAAGCTGACCCAGGTCATCGATGCGGCGGTAGACGTCGATGGCGTGGCTCGGTTCTGTCTGGGTCGCTTCTGGCGGACCGCCTCGCCGCAACAGCAGCAGAACTACATGACGCTGTTTCATCAGGTGCTGGTGAACAACATCACCAGCAAGTTGGGTGAATATCGCGGTGTGCACTTCACCATCGGCCGATCGCAGATGCGGGACGACAACGCGGTAGTGTCCAGTGTCGTCGAGCGTCCGAATAATCCGCCGACCAACGTTGACTGGATCGTGAGCAACCCGGCCAGCAGTCCGAAGATCATCGACGTGGTCGCGGAGGGCACATCGCTACGGCTGACCCAGCGGCAGGACTACGCGTCCTACCTCAGCCACAACAACGAGAACATCGACTCGCTGATCAACGCGATGCGTCAGCAGGTGGCGCAGGCCGGCTGAGGACACTCTGGTAGACCACCATTTGGTGGCCCTGCTGAACGAAGCCGTCGCATTCGGTCATGCCGATGCCTCCGAGCACCATGCGCGAGGCGAAATTGTTCTCCCGGGCCACCGCCACGATGCGTTCCTGGCCAGCTTGGTCGTGACCGAAGCGCAGTGCAGCACTGGCGGCCTCGCGCGCGAGGCCTTGCCCTTGTGCCTCTGGCCATAGTGCGAAGCGTAGCGCGACGCCGCGCCCATCCGGGCGACGCTCCAGCCCGGTGATGCCGACGAACTGGCCGGTGTTGGCGGCGCGGATCGTCCAGATGCCGAAGCCGTTGGCGCCCCAGGCGACGACATCCGCGGCCAGTTCCTCCGCGGTCTGCTGCCAGGTCCGGACGCCACCCAGCATGATGGCGAACACCCGCGGATCAGCCTTGATTGCGCGCAGGTCCGCCAGGTCGGCGCCACCGACCGGCGCCAGCACCAGCCGCGGCGTGCGCAACGTCCATAACGGATTCATGGCCGGCCCGCGGCGTCGTTGGGCCGCCCGGGCGCGGGCGAGGCGTCAGTCGCGGTAGCCGCGGTCGATGCTGTCCAGCAGGCGAAGATACGCGGGCCATTCAGCCGATGCCCGCCCCCTGTCATGGTGTTCATACTGCGCCGCGACGCGCTCACAGGTTTCTGGCGCGATTTCCTGCACGGGCTGGCCGCTCGATTCCATCATCAACTGGATGCGCGCGGCGCGGACGAATTCCTTCATCAGGCTGAACGCCTCGCGCGCGGTGACGCCGACGGTGGTGACGCCATGATGGCGCATGACCAGCGCGCGGTTCTTGCCCAGCGCCGCCACGATGCGCTCGCGCTCGTCAAAGCTGTCGGTGAGGCCTTCGTAGTCGTGGTAGCCGACGCGGCGGTAGAAGCGCATCGCGCTTTGCGACAGCGGGCGCAGGCCATCCTTGAGGCCTGAGATGGCGACCCCTTCGTCCGGATGGACGTGCACCGAGCAGTTCACGTCCGTCCGGCCACGCAGCACGCCGCTGTGGAGGGTGAAGCCCGGGCGGTTGACGCCGGAGCGCTCGTCCAGGTCATCGTCTATGCTGACTTCGACCAGGTTCGACGCGGTCACTTCGGTGTACAGCAGCTCGTGGCGCTTGATCAGGAAGTGGCGCGGATTGGAGGGGCATCGCATCGCCGCGTGGTTGAAGATCACGTCGCCCCAGCCATGGTGGGCGAGCAACCGGTAGACCGCAGCGAGGTCGACACGGGCCTGCCAGTCGGCGTCGGTGGTGGTCATTGGTGCGGTAGCGATGTCCATCGGCAGGTTCCTCCCGCTTGCATTGGCCCCCGCGTTACGGGGGATGCCTCGCAGGCGGCAGCGATATACGCTAAACGAACATCATGGCAACCCGCTTCCATGATCGGCACGAATGGGTCACCTTTCTGAAAGCCCAGGAGGTGGCGCGGCGGATTGTCGCTGACCCGTCCATGATCGAGGATGCCCGGCGATTCATCGACAGGTTCATGCGACCCGACCCGCACCAGCGCGACTACGTCGTGATGTGGGATGAACTGCTGGCCAAACCGCCCGCGGAAGTCGCCGCGGCGCTGACCGAGGACAGCCCACGGGGACAGCTACTCAGGGAAACCGGCCCGGTGTTCGGCAAGGGGCTGACATCACGCGAGGTCGCCGAGCTGATCGCGCACGCCGATGCTCCGGCGTTCTGACATCGATCACATCCTGCGCGCCGCGGCGTCGCTATCGGGCTATTCGCGCTTCGTCATGGTCGGCACTGGCGCGGTCATTGCGACGGCACGGCACATACCCGCCGTGATGATGATGACTGAAGAGATCGACATCTATGCCGAAGATGCCGCGGACATCGCACTCGTATCGGACCTGATCGACGGTTCGATCGGGCGGTATTCACTGTTCCACAAGACCTTCGGTTACTACGGCGACGGTGTCAGCCCGAGCACGGCCGTCATGCCGCTGGACTGGCGAAGCCGTGCCGTCGAATACGTGACGCCGGATGGCCTCGCCACCGCGGTTTGCCCGAGCGCGAACGACATCGCCATCGCCAAACTGACAGCCTGGCGCGAGAAGGATCAGCGCTGGCTACGCGAAGCGCTGCACTCCGGGATCGCCAAAGCGGATCGCATTGTCGCTCTGCTGCAGACCGAATTGTCGCCCACCGCGCCGCCAGCCGATGAACTGGCGCGGCGGCTTGCCAACGCCAGTCACTTCCCGCCGTCTGAGTGAACCTATCGCGCCAGCGGGCGGTACTTGATCCGATGCGGCTCCGTCGCGTCGGCACCTAGTCGCCGGCGCTTGTCCTCCTCGTACGCCTCGAAGTTGCCCTCGAACCACTCCACGTGGCTCTCGTCCTCGAACGCCAGGATGTGCGTCGCCAAGCGATCGAGGAACCAGCGATCGTGGCTGATGATGATGGCGCAGCCGGCGAAATCTGTCAGCGCGTCCTCGAGCGCGCGCAACGTGTCGACGTCGAGGTCGTTGGTCGGCTCATCCAGCAGGATCACGTTGTGTTCGGTCTTCAGCATCTTCGCCAGATGCACCCGGTTGCGCTCACCCCCGGACAGGATTCCGACCTTTTTCTGCTGGTCGGAGCCCTTGAAGTTGAAAGCCCCGACATACGCGCGCGAATGCACGCCTCGCTTGCCGAGGTAGATCATGTCCTCGCCGCCGCTGATTTCCTGCCAGACCGTATTGTCGGCGTTCAGGCTGTCACGCGACTGGTCGACGTAGCCAAGCTTGACCGTCTCGCCGACGCGCAGTGAACCGGCATCCGGCTGCTCCTGGCCGATGATCATGCGGAACAGCGTGGTCTTGCCGGCGCCGTTGGGTCCGATCACGCCGACGATGCCGCCCGGCGGTAGCTTGAAGGACAGATCGTCGATCAGCAGGTTGTTGCCGTAGCCCTTGCGCAAACCCTCGGCCTCGATCACCACGTTGCCGAGGCGCGGGCCGGGCGGAATGGTGATCTCGGCGACGCCCGCCACCTGCTCCTGCGATTTGGCGAGCAACTCTTCATAGCGCTGGATGCGTGCGCGGTTCTTCGCCTGCCGGGCACGCGGCGAGGCGGCGATCCATTCCTGCTCCATCGCCAATGCCCGCTGCCGCGCGCTCTCTTCCTTTTCCTCCTGCTGGAGGCGTTTGCGTTTTTGCTCGAGCCAGGACGAGTAGTTGCCCTCGAACGGATAACCGCGGCCGCGCTCGATTTCGAGAATCCAGCCGGTTACGTTGTCCAGGAAGTACCGATCGTGGGTGACGATCATGACGGTGCCGGCGAAGTCGTGCAGCGTGCGCTCCAGCCATGCGACGCTCTCCGCATCCAGATGGTTGGTCGGCTCGTCCAGCAGCAGCAGATCGGGCTTTTCCAGCAACAGCCGGCACAGCGCGACGCGGCGCCGCTCGCCGCCGGACAGCATGGTGACGGCGGCATCGGCGGGGGGACAGCGCAGTGCGTCGAGCGCGATATCCACGCGCCGATCGAGGTCCCAGCCTTCCTCGGCGTCGATCTTGGTCTGGAGGTCGGCCTGCTCGGCGAGCAGCGTGTTCATCTCCTCGTCCGACATCGGTTCGGCGAACTTCATCGAGATTTCATTGAACCGCGTAAGCGTGGCTTTCAGGTCGGCGAAGGCTTCCTCGACGTTCTCGCCGACGGTCTTATCGGGGTCGAGCTGCGGTTCCTGCTCCAGGTAGCCGACGCGCACGCCCTCGGCTGCCCAGGCCTCGCCGCCATACTCGGTTTCGATGCCCGCCATGATTTTCAGGAGCGTGGATTTGCCGGCGCCGTTGACGCCGAGCACGCCGATCTTGACCCCCGGCAGGAAGGCGAGGGTGATCCCCTTGAAGACCTCGCGGCCGCCGGGGAAGGCCTTGGTGAGATCCTTCATCACATAGACGTATTGATAGCTGGGCATTCCCAGTGATTTCCTTCCATTTCCCGCGCCATCATCGGATGCGAGGAACGTGCGGTTGATATTGCTGCTGAAGTGCGGGCGAATGGAGTTCGCTGGTTGGCTACCGCCTCGGCAATCAGCAGCTAAATAGGCTGGGTGAACACTGTGGTCCAGAGCGAGTGTGCGTCACAATGTGGCACTGTGGACTGGCCGGTTCGCGGGAGGGCGCGTGCGCTGTTTGTTCCCAGCCCGGGTGCGGTGCCGGCGGGCTAACCCGCAAGCCCAATCCGCCGGCGGAAATCCTCATCGCGCAGGCTGAATTCCTTGCCCGCCAGATCGTCGGCGTCCTTCGTGCACAGATAGACAATGCCGCGGGCGGGATCCGCGACCGGGGTGAGCTGCTCGCGAGGGATCTTGCTGATCACGTTGATGCCGGATGCGCGGATCGCGACCTGCATGTCGGTGTCCGTCGTGCCGGGCTGGAACCCGAACACGCGAATGCCACCCGCGCGATGCTCGAGATCGATCGCGCGCGTCAGCATCGCCAAGCCCGCCTTGCCGGAGCAATAGGCACTCCACCCTTCCAGCGGCCGCAGCGCCGCACCGGATGAGACGTTGATGATATCGCCACGGCCGCGTTCCAGCATGCCAGGCAGCACGGCGCGGATGGCGTAATACGCACCAATCAGATTGATCTCGATGCTGCGTGCCCATTCGCGTGGGTCGGCGGTCGCGACCATGCTGATTGGCTCGATGACGCCCGCGTTGTTGACCAGCACATCGGGTGGCCCAAACCGTTGCGTGGTTTCATGCACCAGCTTTTCGCACGCCGCGTAATCCGAGACGTCGCATTGCAGCGCGGAGGCTTTGCCGCCGGCTGCGTTGATCCGTTGCGCATTGGCCTCTGCCTGCCCGCCGCCTCGTGCTGCCAACATCACTGACGCGCCGGCCTCGGCAAGCGCCATCGCGGCGGCTTCGCCGATGCCGCGGCTGGCGCCCGTTACAACTGCAACTTTTCCCGCCAGGCTCTGCATCGACCTTCCTTTCATCGCGATCCGCGGCACTATGCCACGGGCGCACGATTGGACAAGCGAGGCTACCGGTGAGTATCCTTGCGACCAAGCAAGTGCCGGAGGAAGCCTGATGCCAAGCAGCGTAAGCTGGAACGAGACCGCGATGACCATCGCCGGCGGCAAGATGCACCTGTCTCGCGCCGGCAGCGGACGCCCGGTGCTGGTGCTGCACCACGACATCGGCACGCCCGATCGACTGCCGTTCTATGACACGCTGGCGCAGACTTTCGACGTTCTGGTGCCGCACCATCCCGGCTGGGGCAAATCGGAACGGCCGCAATGGATGCGCAGCGTACGAGACATTGCCGCGGCGCATGCGTGGCTGTTGGGTGATCTCGGCTTGAGCGATGTATCGCTGGTGGGGCTTGGTTTTGGCGGCTGGATCGCCGCGGAGATGGCAAGCCAGGCACCGGCTGCCTATCGCAAGCTGGTGCTGGTCGGCGCGATGGGCATCAAGCCGCCGCAGGGCGACATCGCCGATCAGGCGATCGTGTCGTACCTCGATTATCCGCAAGCGGGCTTCCACGACCAAGCCGCGTTCACCCGTATCTATGGCGATGTATCTACGGATCAGCTCGAGGCGTGGGACATCGCGCGCGAGATGGTGTTCCGCACTGCGTGGAAGCCGTACATGTACAGCCAGACGCTGCCGCATCTGCTCGGCGGCGTGAAAGCGCCCGCCCTGGTGGTCTGGGGCGACGATGATCGGCACGTGCCAAAAAGTGCCGGAGACGCCTACGTGAAAGCGCTGCACAATGCGCGGCTGGAAACGGTGGCTGGTTGCGGCCACTATGTCGACATGGAGAAACCGGACGAGCTTGCAAAGCTCGTGTCGAACTTCGTCAACGCGAACTGAGGGGAGCACGCCATGCACCTGATGTATTTCACCGAACAGCCGATGGCCGCCTACGACGCGAAGGAGGGGCTGAAGTACGGCGCGACCGCGCTGACGTTCTCCAACAGCCATTACGATCCGGTGGCGGGGAGCCGGCTCTATAACGAGTTTCTCGAAGAATACATCATGGCGGACGAGTGGGGCGTCGACGGCATCATGCTGAACGAGCACCACAACGCGCCGTTCTGCATGCAGGCCCGCACCAATATGTTCGGTGCCATTCTCGCGGCGGTGACGAAGCGGGCGAAGATCGTGTTCCTCGGCAACCCGCTGCCGCTGACCGAGAATCCGGTGCAGCTCGCCGAAGAGATCGCGATGATCGACATGATCTCGAAGGGTCGGGTGGTGTCGGGCTTCGTGCGGGGTGGCGGCCAGGAGCAATTGGCCAACGGCGTGAACCCCGCGTACAACCGGGAGCGCTTCATCGAAGCGCATGACCTGATTACGAAGATCTGGACGCAGCCTGGCCCGTTCCGTTGGGAAGGCACGCACTATCAGCATCGCGTGGTGAACCCGTGGGCCGTGCCGATGCAGAAGCCGTATCCACGCGTGTGGATACCTGGCGTGCTGTCGAAGGAGACGGTGATCTGGACCGCGCAGCAGCGTTATCCGTATATCGCTCTGAACACCGCGATCGATGCGACCAAGGTGATCTGGGACACGTACTCCAAGGCCGCGAAGGATGTCGGCTATGAGGCGGGGCCGGAGAATTTTGGCTACCTGATCCGCGTGCACGTGCAGGACACGACGGAGAAGGCGCTGCAGAATGCCCGGCAGTTCATGTGGATGCAGGGCGAGTTCACCGGCCTCGCGCATCCGGTGTGGGCAAATCCGTCGGGCTATTTCTCTCCGTCGGGGCGACGTGGGTTCGTGGAGTTCGCGGTGGGACGCGCGAAGAACCCGCGCGGCAACCCGACCTTTGAGCAGCAGGTCGCCGACACCATGATCATCGCGGGCACCCCGGATGAGGTGATCGGACGGCTGAAGCACCTGATCGAGCACACGCGGCCCGGGATCATGGGCATCTGGGGCAACGACGGCACGGTCTCTGCGGTGGATCGCCGCCGCTGCATTGAACTGCTGGTGAAGGAAGTGATGCCGGCGGTGAAGGAGCACGGCAAGAAACTGGGGCTGAAGGATCCGTGGGAAGCCAACGCGCCGGTGCATTTGCGTTACTCGACCGACATTCCGGTGCAGAAGGCTGCGGCGGAGTAAGCGCCGAGCTTGGGGGAGGGCGCGCTGCTACGCTGAGCGCGCCCTGTCCCGCAATTCGAACTTCTGGATCTTCCCGGTCGACGTCTTCGGCAACGGCCCGAACGTCACGAAGCGCGGGCACTTGAAGTGCGCCAGATGCGCGCGGCACCAAGCGATGATGTCGGCCTCGGTCACGCCGCTCGCGTCGGGCTTCAGCGTGACGAACGCCTGCTGGCGTCTCGCCCCACTTCTCGTCCGGCCGCGCCACCACCGCCGCCTCCATCACGTCGGGATGCTGGTAGAGAACCTCCTCCACCTCCAGCGAACTGATGTTCTCGCCGCCGGAAATGATGATGTCCTTCGCGCGATCCTTGATCTCCACATAGCCATCCGGATGCATCACCGCGAGATCGCCGGTATGGAACCAGCCTCCGGCAAAAGCCTCCGTCACTGGCTGAAGGGTTCTTCAGATAGCCCTTCATCACCGTGTTGCCACGCAGCATCAGCTCGCCCATCGTCGCGCCATCCGCCGGCACCGGCTGCCATCGTCGCCGGATCGAGCACCGC
This sequence comes from uncultured Alphaproteobacteria bacterium, assembly GCA_963726125.1. Taxonomy (GTDB): domain Bacteria; phylum Pseudomonadota; class Alphaproteobacteria; order Acetobacterales; family Acetobacteraceae; genus JAMXLO01. Next base: position 209,582 of record CAVSBG010000008.1, read on the forward strand.
CGCATCCTCCAGCGTCGGCGTATTCACGCCCTGCCGCGCCATGAATGCCGACTTCTGCTCGATCGGCATGTCATCCAGCCCGGGCTGCCACATGCAAACCGTGGACGGGCCATAGCTCTCCGTCAGCCCATAGAGATGCGTCACCGCGAAACCCATCGCCTCCATGCGCGCAATCACCGTGGACGGCGGCGCCGCACCGCCGGTCGCGATCTGCACCGTCTGCGGGAACGCCCGCCGTGTTTCCTCGGGTGCATGGATCAGCATGCTCAGCACCACCGGCGCGCCGCACATATGCGTCACGCCATGTTCGGCGATCGCCGCGAAGATCGGCGCGGGCTCCACGCGGCGCAGGCACACATGCGTGCCGCCTGCCAGCGTCACCGCCCAGGTATAGGTCCAGCCGTTGCAATGGAACATCGGCAGCGTCCACAGATAGACGCTGCGCGGTGACAGCCCGAATGTCAGCGCATTGCCAACTGCGTTCAGATACGCGCCGCGATGATGCAGCACGACGCCCTTCGGATTGCCGGTGGTACCCGACGTGTAGTTCAGCGCGATAGCCTGCCACTCGTCATCCGGCAGACGCACTGGGAAATCCGGGTCGCCGCCGGCAATGAAGGCTTCGTACTCGCCGTCGATGTCCACCACCCGCAACCTTCGCCCGGTCTGCGCCAATGCACGCAACATCACCTCCGCGAACTCGCGATCGACCAGCACGACCTTGGCTTCGGAATGCTGCAGGATGAACGCAACCGCTCCGGCATCCAGCCTGATGTTGATCGAGCACAGCACCGCGCCCAGCATCGGCACCGCGTAATGCGCCTCCAGCATCTCCGGGATGTTGGGCGCCATGATCGCCACGGTGTCGCCCTTGCCCACGCCAGCCTGCGCCAGCGCCGAGGCCAGACCGCCGCGCACGCTCCAGGAATTGCGCATAGGTGATAGCGCCGCTCGCCATGGATCACCGCAACGCGCGGGCCATAGACACGCGCCGCGCGCACCAGGAACGACACCGGCGACAGCGGCACATAATTCGCCGGCGTGCGATCGAGATTCTGCTCATAGATGGACACGGCACTGTCCTTGCGCGTGTGATTCCCTTCGCCTAGCGTAAGCCAGGAACGCCAACCGAGGAACATCCATGACCGGATCCATCAAACTGACAGTGCAGGACTACGTTGCCACCGTGGTGATGGATCGGCCGCCGGTGAACGCGCAGAACTCCGAGTTTCGTCAGGAGCTGATCGCCACGTTCGACTCGCTGACGGACCGCGAAGATGTGCGCGTTGCCATCCTGACCGGCGTGGGAAAGATGTTCTCTGCCGGCGCGGACATGAAGGAGCGCCCCGACCCGGAGCATCCCGGCGAGTACTGGCATTTCAACCGCCTCGCCCGCGAATGTTTCAACGCCATCGCGGAATGCGCCAAGCCGGTGATCGCCGCGGTGAATGGCCCCGCGCTCGGTGCCGGCTTGGGGTTGGTTGCGGCCTGCGACATCATCATGTGCTCCGACAACGCGCAGCTGGGCATGCCGGAGATCGATGTCGGCCTCGCGGGCGGCGCGGCGATGCTGCAAACACTGTTCGGCCGATCACGCGCGCGCCGCATGTTCTACACCGGTTGGCGCGTGCCTGCGGACGAACTCTATCGCTCCGGCGTGGTGGAATGCTGCGTACCGCTGGACCAGTTGATGCCTGAGGCAATGAAGATCGCCACCGACATCGCCTCGAAGAGCCCTATCGGCATGCGTTACGCCAAGCAATCGATGAACACCACGATGCACATGCCCGCGCGGGATGGCTATCGCTTCGAGCAGGGCGTCACCGTCATGCTGAGCAAGACGGAAGACGCCCAGGAAGCACGCCGCGCGTTCATCGAAAAGCGCAAGCCGGTGTTCAAGGGCCGCTGAATTCGTCGGAAAGGAAACGACCATGCCAACCATCCGCAACATCGCTCGCGAACGACTGGAGAAGGGCGAGCTATCACTGGGCTGCGGCGTGCGACTTACACGCAGTGTCGAGATCGCCATCGCGATGAAATCGGCCGGATTCGACTGGCTGTTCCTCGATCTCGAGCACGGCACCATGTCGATCGACGCCGCAGCGCAGATTGCGACTGCCGCGCTGGACGCGGGCATCGCACCATTGGCTCGCGTGCCGAACGGCGAGTATTCAATCGCGACCCGCCTGCTGGACAACGGTGCTCTCGGCATCGTGGTACCGCACGTCGATACCGCGGAGGAAGCGCGAGAAGTCGTGCAGAAGCTGAAGTATCCGCCGGTCGGTCATCGCTCCATGGGCGGGACTGGTCCGCATTACGGCCTTCGTTCGGCCAGCACGGGCGATGCAGCGGCGGCACTGAACGCCGCCAATCTCACGGTCGTGATGCTGGAGACGCCGACTGCGATCGAAAACGCGGATGCGATCGCCGCTGTCCCCGGGGTTGATGTGCTGCTCATTGGCACCAATGATCTGTGCGCCGAAATGGGCATCCACGGCGACTTCGGCAACGATCGTGTGGCTGACGCCTATCGCAAGATGATCGCCGCCAGCAAGAAGCACGGGAAGTTCCCGGGCATGGCCGGCATTTACAACGAGCCGCTCATGCAACGTTACATTGAAATGGGTGCGCGTTTCATTCTATCAGGCAGCGATGCGAACTTCCTGATGGCCAGCGCCGGACAGCGCACTGGGTTTCTCCGCAAGACTTTGAAGTAACCGGGTTGCCTCTCACACGTTGATGTGAGGAAGCGACGGGAACCGCCGTTCCTACGTTACCCCGCGGAACAGCGGAGGCGGGAACATGGTGGAATCCAGCGTCACACGGCGTGCCTTGCTGGCGGGAACGGCTGCCAGCGGTCTCGCAATCGGTTCTCGCCGCAGCTTGGCCGACGATACCACACCGATCACGAGCTCCGGACAGCAGAACGCGCCGCCGACACCCGACGACCATGTGAATGTCATGTTGCAGGTCAATGGCAGGTCGATGCCGCTGGCCATCGAGCCTCGCACTTCGCTGCTGGATGCGTTGCGCGAATATGCCGGGCTGACGGGCACCAAGAAGGGCTGTGACCGGGGCGCGTGTGGTGCTTGCACGGTGCATATCGATGGCCGGCGGGTGGTGTCATGTCTGACGCTTGCGATGCGTTGCCAGGGCAAGGCGGTGACCACGATCGAAGGACTTGCCGCGGGGAGCGACCTGCATCCGGTGCAGGCGGCGTTCCTGCATCGTGACGGCTTCCAGTGCGGCTATTGTACGCCCGGACAGATCATGTCGGCCGCCGCGCTGATCGAGGAAGGGCATACCGGCTCCGACCCAGAGATCCGCGAGTGGATGAGCGGCAATATCTGTCGCTGCGGTGCCTATCCCAACATCGTCGCCGCGATCCGCGACGCAGCGAAACAGGAGGGCTGAGCCATGCAGGCGTTCAACCTTCTGCAACCAAGCGCGCTCGACGATGCGATCGCCTCTGCGCAAGCGCAGGGCACCAAGTACATCGCCGGCGGCAGCGACCTCATGCAGCTGATGAAGGACAATGTCGAAGTCCCGACGCAGCTTGTCGATCTCGAAGGTTTGGGGTTGTCCGAGATCATTGCGGATGTGGCGGGTCTGCGTCTCGGGGCGATGGCACGCATGAGCGACGTCGCCGCGCACCCGGCAGTACGCGAGCGCTGGCCGGTGATTTCCGAGGCGTTGTTGGCCTCCGCCTCGCCGCAGGTGCGCAACATGGGCACCATGGGCGGCAATCTGTTGCAGCGGACCCGGTGCAGCTACTTTCGCGACACTGGTTTCATATGCAACAAACGTGAGCCGGGTTCCGGCTGTCCCGCGATCAAGGGCGAGAGCCGGATGTTGGCGATCCTTGGGGTCAGTGATCAGTGCATCGCCTCTCATCCTTCCGATCTTCCCGTGGCGCTGATGGCCCTCGACGCAACGCTGTCGCTGCGCGGAGCCAATGGTTCGCGGCGGCAGGTGCCGATTGCCGATTTCTATCGTCTGCCGGGAGACACACCGGATATGGAAACAGTGCTGGCACCTGGCGAACTCATCGAATTTGTCACGGTTGCGGATACGCCAGCGGCGCGTAATTCGCACTACCTGAAGGTGCGCGACCGCGCGAGCTTCGAATTTGCGCTGATATCCGCGGCGGTGGCTTTGGAAACCAGCGACGGCACTGTGCGGGACGTTCGCGTCGCTGCCGGCGGCGTGGGCGCGCGACCGTGGCGTCTGCCGGAGGTCGAGGCCGCGCTGCGCAATGCAACGCTCAGTGACGGAGCGCTGCGGGAAGCGTCGGCACGTGCCGGCGTCGGCGCGCGTACCACCGAGCAGAACACATTCAAACTTACCCTGTTGCGCCGCACGGTACTGCGCGCGCTGCAGACCGTGTCCGTCTGAGGGAGGGCGCCATGGCAAGCATTGGACAGCCGATCGACCGCGTTGACGGGCGCCTGAAGGTAACCGGACGCGCCAAATATGCGGCGGAGTTTGCAGTGCCGGGGGTCGTACATGCCGTGCTGGTGCAAAGCGCTATTGGCGCTGGTGTGATCACGGGCTTCGACACCGCCGGCGCACAGGGTATGCCTGGTGTGCTCGCCGTCATCACACCGGAAAACGCTCTCAAATTGCCGCTGAAGGGTGGGGCGCAGATGGTGCGTGCGCCATTACTGCAGGACATGAACATCCTGTTCAACGGTCAGCACATCGCGGTGGTTGTGGCCGATACGCTGGAGCGCGCGAACGACGCTACGTCGCGCGTTCGCGTGCAGTATCGGCGTGATGAACCGATCACGTCGATGGATGCTGTACTCGATCAGGCGTACACGCCGAAGAATTTCCGCAATGGAGAACGCCCCGCGGACAGCATGCGCGGCAACCCCGACCTGAGCTTCTCTGCGGGAGCCGCGCAGGTGGACGCCACCTACGTCACGCCGATAGAGCATCACAATCCGATGGAGCCGCACGCGACGATCGCGCGGTGGGATGGTGATCGGCTGACTGTGTGGACGGCGACGCAGGGCATCTCCGGCGCGCAGACTACGCTCGCGGGACAGTTCGGCATCGATCCCAAGAACGTGCGTGTGATCTGTCCCTATGTCGGCGGCGGATTTGGCTCCAAAGGCAGCACCTGGCCGCCAGCGACGCTCGCAGCGATGGCGGCAAAGGTCGTGGGCAAACCGGTTCGGCTGGTGGTGACGCGTGCACAGATGTTCACCTCCAATGGCTATCGGCCGCGCACGGTGCAGAAGCTGCGCTTTGCCGCCGATGCCGAGGGCCATCTGGTAGCGATGCGGCACGAGGGCTTCACGCAAATGTCGCTGCCAGCGCTTGGCGAATTCGCGGAGCCGGTCGGCCTTGCGACGGAAATGCTGTACGACTGCCCCAACGTCGCGGTGACGCATCGTCTGGTGGCGACCAACGCGAGTTTGCCGACCTATATGCGCGCACCGGGTCTCGCCAGCGGGAACTTCGCGCTTGAATCGGCGATCGACGAGCTTGCCGTTGCCTTGCACATGGATCCGCTGGAGTTCCGTCTGCGTAATTATGCCGAGATCGACCAGCATGAGAACAAGCCCTACGCCAGCAAGGCGCTGCGTGCCTGCTACCAGCAGGGGGCTGATGCCTTCGGTTGGTCGCGCCGCTCACACGAGCCGCGTTCGATGCAAGACGGCAATCATCTGGTTGGTTGGGGTATGGCGACCAGCACTTATCCCACGCATCGTATGCCGGCTTCTGCGAAGGTGCGCGTCGGCGCCAATGGTACTGCGTTGATACAGTCCGGCACGCAGGACATTGGCACCGGCACCTATACCGTCATGTCCCAGATCGCGGCTGATACACTCGGCATGAAAGTCGATCGTATCCAGTTCGAGCTCGGCGACAGCAACTTCCCGCACGCGCCGGTTTCCGGTGGGTCGATGACGGTGGCGAGTGTCGGACCGGCGGTGCTCGCTGCTTGCGAGGCGATGCGGGACAAACTGTTGGATCTCGCGTTGAATGACCGACGGCTCGGTTGGCAGGATCTCAGCCGCGATGCGCTGCGACTGCAGGACCAAGCCGTGGTCGGGCCTCGGGGCCGTGTCTCGGTGGCGGAACTGATGGCCCGCCAGGGGCAGGATTTCGTTGAGACCACCAGCAGCGTTAAGGCGGGCGACGAGGCAAAGCGCTGTGCGATGCATTCGTTCGGTGCACAGTTCGTCGAGGTCCGCGTCGACGCTGATCTGGGGGAGATACGTGTCGCACGGTGTGTCGGTGCGTTCGACGCGGGCCGAGTGATGAACGCGAAAACAGCGCATAGCCAGTTGATCGGCGGCATCGTCTTTGGCCTCGGCATGGCGCTGTTCGAGGAAACCCACGTCGATGGCGAGACCGGCCGTATCGTCAACGCCAATGTTGCCGACTACCTGTTGCCGGTGAATGCCGACGTGCCTGACATTACTGCCATCGTGGTGGAAAATGACGAACGCACGTCCAATGTGCTGGGTGCGAAAGGAATTGGCGAACTGCCTATGGTCGGCGTTGCGGCCGCCGTGGCGAATGCGGTGTACCACGCCACGGGTATCCGTGTGCGCAAACTGCCGATACGGATAGAAGACCTGTTGGTATAGGAGGAGCTTTACTCGTGGCCACGATGCCTGCGCTCTTTGTGCGTCATTGCCATGGCACGTAACGCCACCGCGCGCGATACCTCGATCCGCACCTACCGTGCGAAGCGTGATTTCACGGTAACGCACGAGCCGGCGGCGGCGCGCGCTGCGGAGAAGAACGGTTCCATGTTCGTGGTGCAGAAGCACCAGGCTCATAGAGCCGGCCTGCACTGGGATTTTCGCCTGGAGCATGAGGGCGTGCTGTGGAGCTGGGCCGTGCCCAAGGGGCCATCGCTCGATCCGGCCGACAGGCGCATTGCGGTACATGTCGAAGATCATCCGCTGGACTATGCCAACTTCCAAGGTTCCATTCCCACCGGTCAATATGGTGGAGGCACCGTGGAGCTATGGGATCGCGGTACGTGGCAGCCGTTGGACGATCCCGATGCGGGCATGCGCAAGGGCGAGCTGAGGTTCGTATTGGATGGCAATCGCCTGCATGGCCGCTTCACGTTGGTGCGCCTGAAGCCCCGGCCAAACCAGCGCGGCCGACAGGAAAACTGGCTGCTGATCAAGGGTCATGACGACGACGAGCGTGCGGGCGCTGATGCGATCAGCCTTGAGCACGATGCACCCGCACCAAAGCCTCCACCCAAGCGACGCGACGCCGCCCCTGGCGCGGTACGTGGCAAGCTGCCGCAACGCCAAGCGCCACAACTTGCGTCGGTTGCCGACGAACCACCGGGCAACAAAGGTTGGGTCAGCGAAATCAAGTTTGACGGTTATCGCCTGCTCTGTTGGAAAGACGGGGCGAAAGTCCGCGTGGTGACGCGCAACGGCCTTGACTGGACCGACCGTCTGCCCGCGGTCGCGCGCGAGATCGGCAAGCTGCGCCTCGATACGGCGTTGCTGGACGGCGAGCTCGTGGCGCTCGACAAGAACGGTGTCTCCAGCTTTCCCGCACTCCAAGCCGCGCTGTCCGCTGGCAAGGACGCGACCCTGAACCTGTATCTGTTCGATCTGCTGCACCTGGATGGCTGGGACTTGCGGCCATGCCAACTGATCGATCGCAAGCGCGTGCTGTACGAGCTTGCTGACTGGCGAGGCATGCTGCGTTACAGCGACCACCACATCGGTGACGCAGCCGGCATGCGTCGTGAGGCGTGCGGCAGGGGCCTGGAAGGCATCATCTGCAAGCAGGTTGATGCACCGTATCGCTCGGGACGTGGCCGTAGCTGGGTCAAAGTTAAATGCCGCGGCCGGGAGGAACTGGTCGTGCTTGGCTGGACCCCTCCGAACGGCAGCCGCATGGGTCTCGGTTCGTTGCATCTTGGCTACTACGACCCGCAAGGTCGGCTGCATTATGCCGGCGGTGTTGGCTCGGGGTTTTCCGATGACGAGCTGTCCCGAATCAGCGAGCACCTTGGAACGCTTGCTGCGGATCCGCCAAAGTCGCTGTTCGTGGCTGGCGAACCGCTGCCCAAGGATATTCATTGGGTGAAGCCCGAGCTTGTGGCCGAAGTGCAATTTGCGTCATGGTCGGGTTCGGGACGCGTACGCCAGGCGGTCTACCTTGGCCTGCGCGAAGACAAGGCGGCAACCGAGGTGGTGCGTGAACCAGCGGACCCCGAAGCAGAACGCAAATCGATCAAGCCTCGCGCGCCGGTCGATGGCCCGAAGCGTGGTCCAACCGTGGCCGTGCCGCCCCTGCAGACAGGTTCCAAGTACAGTGACGCCAGCAGCAAGAGCAGCAAGATCGTGATTGCGAAAGCCCCGGCGCGGCGCGGCGTCACAGTCGGCAACATTGCGCTGACGCATCCGGACCGTGAGTTGTGGCCTGGGATCACCAAGCAGCAACTCGCGGAATATTGGTACACCATCGCCAGACATGCGTTGCCGGGGCTGGCGCATCGGCCGCTTGCCATTGTGCGCTGCCCGGAGGGCATCGGTGGCGAGCACTTCTTCCAGAAGCACGGCCACTCGATGCCGAGCGCAATCCGCACAGGGGAAGCCGGCGGCCAGCCTTTCCTCGCGATCGACGATGCCGACGGCTTGATCGCCATGGCGCAGATGTCGGCGATCGAACTGCACGCGTGGGGTGCCACTGAAGCGGACCCTCTGCATCCCGACCAGATCGTGTTCGATCTCGATCCGGGCGACGACGTGCCTTTCAGCGACGTTGTGACCGCGGCGATCGATGTGCGCGATCAACTGCAACGCCTGCGGCTTGAGTCATTCTGCCGTACTAGCGGCGGCAAGGGATTGCACGTTGTCGTTCCGTTGGAACCTGCCGCGCATTGGGACGAGGTGAAGCCGTTCTCCCGTGCTTTCGCTGAGACGCTGAGCCAGCAGCAACCGGACCGCTATCTGTCCACTGTAAAGAAGGCTGATCGGCGCGGTCGCATTCTTATCGACTGGCTACGCAACGGCCTCGGCGCCACCGCGGTGGCTTCGTTCTGTCCACGTGCGCGACCGGGGGCGGGCGTGGCAACGCCGCTATCGTGGGACGAGGTCGACGGTAAGCTCGATCCTGCAAACTTCACGATAGAGACAGTCCCGGATCGGCTCGCTCGGCAGCGCACCGATCCGTGGCAGGACTTCAATGCTTCCCGCCGCCGCCTGCCTGAAACCGGATCAAGCCAATCGGAGCCGTCTCGCTCGGCACCGCGTACACGCAAGTCCGCCATCATCACCGCGAAGAAACCCAAGCGCCGCGCCTGAGGGGGACCCATGGAAACAGCCATCCTGTTCGACCTGGACGGCACCTTGGTCGACAGCGTGTATCAGCACGTACTCGCCTGGAAGCATGCGCTTGATGCGGCGGGCATCGAGCTGTCGGTGTGGCGTATCCACAGGCGTATTGGCATGAGCGGCGGTCTCTTTACCAACATGCTGCTGCGCGAGATCGGTGCCGACATCAGCCCCGCGAACATCGATCGTCTGCGTCGCCTGCACGCCGAGGCTTATCAGAAGCACGCCGCTGACGTCCGCCCGCTGCCTGGCGCGCGTGAACTGCTGCGTTACCTCGCGCATGCCGACGTTCCCCACGCCATCGCCACCAGCGGCCGCATGGAGACGGCAGGCGTCAACATCGAGGCGCTTGGCATCGATCCGGCACGAGTGCCGGTGGTGACTCGCGACCAGGTGAAATACGCCAAGCCGGATCCGGATCTATTCATCACCGCCGCTGCGCGCTTGAACGTTCCGATCGAGTCATCGCTGGTGATCGGCGACGCCATCTGGGACATGCTCGCGGCGCGACGCGCCCGTGCATTCGGCGTGGGGCTGCTGTCTGGGGGATACGGCCAGGAAGAACTGGAACGAGCCGGCGCGGCCCGGGTCTATGAGGATCCTGCCGATCTGCTGCGGCACCTGGATGAAGTCGGCATCCGTCGTTGAATAGATGCGCGCAACTGTGACCCTTGACTTGGCGGGATTGCATCCAATCTCTTGGGTGCGGCGGATGGCGCCCGCCATCCCGCTGCGTGACGTTTCCCCCCCAAACTTGGCGGCGTCCTTCGGGGCGCCGCCTTTTTGCTGGCGTTTCATGGGGCTGGCGAGTAGGCACCTGGCGCAATAGCATCGCTCGCGAGATCGTAAGCGGGGGATGACATGGCCGTGATATTGCCGGTGCCGACATTGGATCACGTGGTGGTCAACGTGCGTGATCAGCTGGACGCCGCGCTGGAGACGTATCAGCGCCTTGGCTTCACCATGACCCCGCGCGGTTATCATACCTTGGGATCGATGAACCATTTGGCGATATTCGGGACCGACTATCTCGAATTGATTGCAGCGCAACCTGGCGAGACACGCCGTCCCGAAATATTGGCGTCTCCGTTTGGCTTGAACGGGCTGGTGTTCGGCACTGAGGATTCTGCTTCGGTCTATGCGGCGTTGCGTGAGGTCGGCGTTCCGGTCGAACCACCGCTACAGTTTTCGCGCCCTGTGGAGGTGACCGGCGGCGCTCGCGACGCGACATTCCGAACAGTCCATCTTTCGCCGGGGACCGTACCATCGGGACGGGTTTACTTCTGTCATCACTTCACGCGTGACCTCGTCTGGCGCGATGAGTGGCGCCATCACGCCAACGGGGCCGTCGCTGTTGCGCGCGCCGTGATCGCATCACGCGACCCGTCGTCTCTCGGCGCGTTGTTCACCAGGATGTTCGGGGACGACGCCGTGCGGCGTACTGGCGCGGGCTATTCTCTCGCCATTGGTCTGTCGCGCTTCGACGTGATCACGCCGGCAGAGCTGGAACGGGAATTCGGCGATGCTGCGCCGGGGGCTGACGGTCCAGACGAATACATGGCGGCATTGACCATCCGGACGCGCTCGCTGGATGGTGCCGCTGCTGCATTACAAACAGGAAAGATCGGCGGCGTGAAACGTACAGCCGAACGGATCGTGGTGCCGGCGACCGAGGCCTTCGGTGTGACGCTGGAATTTGTTGCATGAACCTGGGCAGCGCCATTGCATCTGTGGCACCAGCGTCGGTCGCGCTGATCGACCTTAGCGGTGCCACGCCGCGTTCGTTCTCCTACGGAGAGATCCAGCGGCTCAGCGACGCCTGCGCGCGTGGGCTTCTGCGGCATGGACTGCGGCGTGGTGATCGAGTGGCGATACTGGCATCGAACAGTGCCGAATATCTGGTGGCGTTCCTCGGCACGATGCGGGCCGGGCTGGTGTCCGTTCCGGTCAACTACAAACTGCCGGCTGACACGGTCAACTATATCATCCAGGACGCCGGCGTGCGGCTTGTCCTGTGCGATGCGGCGCGTCTCGCATTGTTGCGCGACGATGTGCCACGCATCGTGATCGACGACGACTTCACGTCGCTACTCGATGACGGTGACCTCGCCCCGGTCGAGGCGGAGCCGGCGGAACCTGCGATGTTCCTTTACACGTCGGGCTCAACGGGTCGGCCAAAAGGCGTTGTGCTGTCGCACCAGAGCCACCTCTGGGTACTGGACATCCGCTCGCGTCCTGCCCCGCCGCCTGGCCAACGTGTGCTGGTTGCCGCGCCAATGTATCACATGAACGGTCTGTCCATGTCACAGGTGACGCTGAACAACGGTGGCACGATCGTGCTGTTGCCGTCGTATACTGCGCACGGCTACATCGATGCGGCATCGCGTTACCAAGTACAGTCGCTCACCGCGGTGCCGACGATGATTGCGATGATGCTGCGCGAACGCGACGCAATGGCGGCGGCGGATCTGTCGTCGGTGCAGAACATCCGTCTCGGTTCGGCACCGCTATCGGCGAAACTGATCGCGCAGATGCGGCAGGCGTTTCCCGATGCTCGCATTGTGCACGGCTTTGGCACCACGGAGGCTGGGCCGGTGGTGTTTGCGCCGCACCCCGACGGGCGGGAACGCACGCCGCTGACGCTCGGCGTGGCGCATCCGGAGGTGGATCTGCGCCTGGTGCGCGACGGCGTGGAGGTCATGGACGAGGGCGTGTTGGAGATGCGGTGCCCCGCGCTGATGAACGGCTATCACAACCTGCCGGACATCACCCACAAGGCGATGACGCCGGATGGCTACTATATCACCGGTGATGTGTTCAGCCGTGACTCGGATGGTCTCTTCTACTTCGTCGGCCGGGCGGACGACATGTTCGTTTGTGGTGGCGAGAACATCTACCCGAGCGAAGTGGAGACGATGCTGGAGAAGCACCCGGCGGTGCATCAGGCCTGTGTCGTGCCGATCCATGACGAACTGAAGGCGCATAAGCCGGTGGCGTTCGTGGTTCCGCGCGCGGGTGCGATGGTCAGCGAACAGGACATCAAGCAATTTGCACTGGCCCATGCACCGGCTTACCAGCATCCGCGGCGCGTGTGGTTTGTTGACGAACTTCCGCTCGCCAGTACCCACAAGATCGATCGCAAGCGCCTGGCGCAACAGGCCATGACGGAGGCCGGATGAAAGCAGTTGTCGTCCATCAGCATGGTGGACCTGAGGTGATGGAATTCATTCCCGACTTCCCCGACCCGGAGATGGGCAAGGGCGACGTTCTGGTGCGCGTTCGAGCATCGTCGTTGAACTACCACGACGTGTTCACCCGCCGTGGCATGCCGGGCATCAAGGTTCCGATGCCGTTGATCATGGGCCTTGATATCGCCGGTGAGGTCGCAGCGATCGGTGCTGGCGTTGAAGGTTGGTCGGTCGGCGACCGCGTGCTGGTCGATCCGATCAATCGCGTGGAAGGCGGCCTGATGGGCGAGACGATGCACGGCGGCCTGGCCGAACTGTGCCGTGCACGCGCACATCAACTGGTGCGGATTCCCGATGATGTCAGCTTCGTCGATGCTGCGGCGCTGCCCGTCGCGTACGGCACGGCGCATCGCATGCTGGTGTCCAAGGGCAACGTGCGTGCCGGCGACAAGGTGATGATCCTGGGCGCCAGCGGTGGCGTCGGAGTGTGCTGCGTGCAGCTTGCGAAGCAGGCGGGCGCGGAGGTCGTGGTCTGCGCGAGCACAGACGCGAAGCTCGCGCGGCTGCGTGATATCGGCGCCGACAAGCTGATCAACTACAGCGAAAGCGACTTCGTGCAGCAGGTCTATGCGCTGTATGGCAAGCCATCGCGGCGCGGCGCGAACGTGGGCAACGGTCTGGATGTGGTGGTCAACTTTACCGGCGGCGACACGTGGGTGAAGTCGATGCGTTGCCTGAAGGTTGGCGGCCGGTTGCTGACCTGCGGCGCCACCGCGGGTTATGATCCAAAGGAAGACATCCGCTTCATCTGGACGTTCGAGTTGGAGATCCGCGGCTCCAACGGCTGGCAGCGGAGCGACATCGAGGCCCTGTTGGACATGGTCCGGCGAGGTCGACTGAAGACGTTGGTGGAACGGACTTATCCACTGACGGAAGCCATGCAGGCATTGAGCGTGATCGAGGATCGCGACGTATTCGGCAAGATCGTGGTGGTGCCATGAGCGAGGCACTCTCCGGCGCCGAATTGCAGGAACGCCTTGGGCATTCGCCGTTCATCCGTTTCCTAGGCCTTATCGTCACCGAAGCTGAACCCGCGGATCAGCGCGTGACGATGATCGCACCGATGCGTCCCGAATTCGAACGCATCGCGGGCAGCGGCCAGTGGCATGGCGGTCCGATCGCCGCGGTAATCGACACCGTTGGTGACTATGCGCTGGTGATGACGATTGGCAGACCGTTGCCGACGATCAACTTCCGTGTGGATTATCTGCGGCCCGCCGTGAACACAGCGTTGACGGTGACGGCGCGCGTACGTCGGCAGGGCCGCAGTGTCGGCGTGGTCGATGTCGATGTGATGGACGCGAAGGGCGCACTCGTCGCAATCGGCCGCGCGACCTACGCCACAGCTTGAATCCTCTCTGCCCACTGATCCAGCAGCGGCATGACCTGATCCGCCCCTGCTGAAGGCAGCGTGATCACCACGCGCGCGATGCCGATGTCGCGGTAGTGGCGCAGCTTGTCCAACTCCTCGACCACGCGGAACATGGTGAGCGGCAACGATGCCGGATCGCGTCCAGCTTCCCGCACCATTTTGTGGAACTCCGGCAGGAAGTCGCTGACGTCGCCGTACTCCGGTCGGCTGGCGTGGGGCACCCAGCCATCGCCGTAACGAATCGCCCTGCGTGCACCGTACGGAAACGCGCCGCCGACGATCACCGGCGGATGCGGCTTCTGCACTGGCTTGGGCCAGGTCATCATCGGATCGAAGTTGACGAACTCGCCGTGATATTCGGCCTTTGACTGGGTCCAGATCACCTTCATCGCCTCGACCCGTTCGCGCGCGATCTTGTGGCGCGACTTGAACGGGGTGCCGTGGTCCGCCATCTCCTCGGCGTTCCAGCCGGAGCCGACGCCGAACAGGAACCGTCCGGCCGACACCTGGTCGATCGACGCGACAAGCTTCGCGGTCTGGATTGGATCGCGCTGCTGCACCAGGCAGACGCCGGTGCCGACCTTCAGCGTCTTGGTCGTTGCCGCTGCCGCGGTGAGCGTCACGAACGGGTCCATTACGTCGTAGTACTGCTTCGGCAGATCGCCGCCGTTTGGGAAAGGCGATGTGCGTGACACAGGAATATGCGAATGCTCCGGTGCCCAGAGTGACTCGAAGCCGCGTGCTTCCAGTGCGGTGCCGAGCTCACCAGGCGCCATCGAATAGTCGGTAAAGAACATCGCTGCGCCGAACTGCATTGCTGCCTCCGTCCATCTGTTGCGGAATTGTGCTCCGACCGCTCGCACGCGACAATGCACGCAGCGAAAGGATGAACTGCATGCGGGTTGGGATAGAGGTCGGCGGCACATTCACGGACCTGGTCGCCGTCGATGGCGGCCGGGTGATCGTGGCCAAGGTTCCCAGCACGCCAGCCAGTCCGGACATTGGCGCGTTTGCTGCTCTCGGCGCCGCCGGCATCGCTCCGGCGCTGGTGATCGATCTGGTGCATGGCTCAACAGTCGCGACGAACGCGATCCTGGAGCGCAAGGGTGCTCGTATTGCGTTCGTCACGACGCGCGGCTTCCGCGACATCCCGTTCCTGCAACGGCACGATCGACGCAACATCTATGACCTGCGCTATGCCAAACCGCAGCCGCCTGTGGCGCGACGCGATTGCTTCGAGATCGGTGGGCGTATCGATGCGGCAGGCCATGTGATTGAAGCGCTCGACGAGGCGACCGTCCGCGATAGTTTGATCCCGGCGCTCGCTGCGGGCCGTTACGACGCGGTGGCGCTGTGCCTGTTGTCGGCTTACGTGGCGCCCGTGCATGAACAGCGTCTGCGCGCGATGATCGCTGCGGCGCTGCCTGATCAGCGCATCACCTGCTCGCATGAGATTGCACGCGAGTTCCGGGAATTTGAGCGCGCCAGCACGACTTTGCTGTCGGCTTATGTGCAGCCGGTCATCGACCGCTACCTTGATCGCTTCGAGGCCCGGCTTGGCGAAAACGGATTCGCTGGGCACTTCAGCGTGATGCAGTCGAATGGTGGGCGATTGCCCGCCGCGGCGATGCGCAGCAACGCGATCACCGCGCTGTTCAGCGGACCGGCCGCAGGCGTTGTCGGGGCGATCCGCCAGGCCGGACGATCACGCCGTGGCAATCTGATTACGTTCGACATGGGCGGCACGTCCACCGACGTCAGTCTTGTGGAGAATGGCGAACCATCGGTTGCGGCGGAAACCGAGATCGATGGGTTGCCGATTCGAACACCGGTGCTGGACATCGTTTCGGTTGGCGCGGGCGGTGGCAGCCTGGTTTGGATCGACGATGGCGGCATGTTGCGCGTGGGACCTCGGAGTGCCGGCGCGGATCCTGGACCCGCATGCTATGGACGCGGCGGCGTGGAACCGACGATCACGGACGCACATGTGGTGCGGGGCACGATCCGGCCGGAGGCGTTCCTCGGCGGCGCGATGCAGCTTGATGCCGACCGCGCGCACGCCTCGTTCGCGAAGGTCGCGCAACAGCTTGGCTGCGACACGATCGGTGCCGCCACCGCCGCGATCCGATTGGCTGTGGCGAACATCGTGCGCGCCATCCAGCATGTCTCAACCGAGCGAGGCCGCGATCCGCGCGATTACGTGCTGCTGCCGTTCGGCGGCGCCGGTCCATTGCTGGCCGCGGAGATTGCCGAGGAACTTGGCGTGAGCGAAATCCTGGTGCCGCCGAATCCGGGCGTCGTCTCCGCGCTTGGGCTGATCTCGGCTGACTATGCGCGGGCGGAGGGCATCACGCAGCGCACCGCATTGGATGCCAGCGCACCCGACGTGCTGCGTGGTGCATTCGCCAGGTTTCGCGAACGTGCCGAGGCGGAGTTTCTTGCACTGGGACTGCATCGGCCTTTCGACTACACGCTGAGCGCGGACATGCGCTTCATGGGACAGGCGTTCGAAGTCGCTGTCGATCTCGATCCGGCCCGCCTGCCATCGCTCACTATGACTGATCTTGCCGAGCAGTTCGCCGCCGCGCATTACCGGCTGTATCGTCATGGCGGCGATCCTGGACGGCGTGTGGAAATCGTCAGTCTGCGGCTTGGGATTCGCCGCGTGCTGGACGTGTTGCCGGAGATTGCCGAACGCCCGATCACGCTGCACGGCCCGATGGAGGCACCGATCCGCATCGGCGATCGCACGGTACACGCGCGACTGTTGACGGCGGGATCGCTGCGGGTGGACGACATTGTTGCAGGACCGGCGCTGCTGGAAAGCTACAGTTCGACCACCTGGGTCCCACCATCATGGCACGCAAAACGCGATGCCGGCGGCAACGTGCTGCTGCGGAGGACGCCATGATGACGCTTGATCCGGTCGACTACGCCATCATCAGCCAGGCATTGATCGCGGCCGCACGCGAGATGGGGACGAAGCTTGTGCGTTCCGCGTTCTCCACCGTGCTGCGTGAGGCGCGCGACGGCTCCGCGGCGTTGCTCGATGCGCACGGCAATACGGTGGCGCAAGCCGAACTGATACCGATGCAGCTTGGCACCATAGGCCATATCTTCCAGCCTTGCGCCGCGCTGTATCCGCTGGACGAATTGCACGAAGGCGACTTCTTCGCGATCAACGATCCTTATTCGGGCGGGCAGCATCTCCAGGACGTGTTCCTGTTTCACCCAATCTTCTTCGACGCGCGGCTGATCGGGTTTTCCGCGTCGGTTGCACATCATCTTGACCTTGGCGGTGGCAGCCCGGGTCTTAATCCGGCAGCGACTGATGTGTGGGCGGAAGGGCTGATCATCCCACCGCTGAAACTGAACATGGCGCGCGACTGGCATGGCGGCATGTTCGAGCGTTTGCTGCGGGCCAATGTCCGCGTGCCGCACCAGACGATGGGCGACTTCGACGCACAGATGGCAGCGAATGCCATCGGCATGGCGCGCGTGCGCGAATTGGCCGAGCGTTACGGGGTAGAGAAGATCGTGGCCGCGATGGCCGCATTGCAGGACTATTCCGAAACTCGCATGCGTGCCGCGATTCGCGCCGTACCGGATGGGGTCTATCGCGGCGAAGATGCGGTCGACGATGATGGCGACTCGGACGTGCCATTGGCTGTGTGCGCAACGGTGACGATACGTGGCGACACTGTAGCGGTGGATTTCACCGGCACCGCGCCACAGGTGCGACGGCATCTGAACGCGCCGTTCGCGTCCACTGTCTCCGCGGCGCTGTCGTGTGTGAAGGCGGTACTGACCAGCCCGGACATTCCATTCAACGCGGGTGCGGCGCGCCCAGTGACGATCACAGCGCCGGAGGGATCGCTATTGAACCCGCGTCGCCCGGCACCGGTGCGGGCGCGCATGGAGGCGTGCTTTCGCGCATGGAACGCTACGATGAAGGCGCTGGCACAGGCGGTGCCGGAACAGGTGATCGCATGCGGCTTCGACACCACGACCGTGGGCGTTCTGTCGCATCTCGAGCCACATGGCTGGTCGGTGTATCTGGAAATCTATGGCGGTGGCTATGGCGCATCGGTCGCAGCGGATGGTTGCGATGCGGTCGATGGGCCACTGTCGAACTGCTCGAACACGCCGGTCGAGGCGTTGGATCAGGACTTCGGATTCTTCCGCGTGCTGGAATACAGCCTGCGACCCGACAGTGCCGGGGCTGGCGAGTTCCGTGGTGGGTTGGGCTTCCTGCGGAGGTTCGAGATCATCGCCGATGACGTAAAGTTGGCACTGTACAGCGACAGATTTCGCCGTACGCCCGATGGCGTGTTTGGCGGCGAGCAGGGTACCACCGGCTATTGCGAAATACGCCGTGGCGGCCAGACGATGCACCTGCGATCCAAGGACGAAGTGATGCTGCGGCAGGGCGATATCGTGACGCTCGCCGTCGGGGGTGGCGGCGGTTATGGCGATCCGGCACGACGCGCGGCGGATCGTATCGCCGCCGATGCAGCGGATGGTTATGTGATCACGTAACCGATCGATAGACCTCTGTTTCGAACTCATCCAGCAGCGTCAGCACCGTCGGATCGGCGAACGGCAGCACCTGCGTCAGCAAGGCGCCGGCCACCTGCCGCTTCGGATCTAGCCAATAATAGGTGTTGAACACGCCCGCCCAGGCGACGCTGCCGGCGCTGCGCCGCCCTGGCGCATCCTCGGCGTTGATCAGCCAGGTCAGGCCCCACTTCTTATTCATGCCGGGGAAGAACTCGGCATCGTTCGACATCACTGGGTTCACCGTCGGCAGCTTGGCCACATCCAGATCGCCGATGTGGTTCTGTGCCATCAGCGCTACCGTCTCCGGCCGCAGGATCTTCGCTCCGTTCAGCGTGCCCCCGTTCAGCAACATGTGCAGGAACGCCATATAATCCGGCCCGGTGGAGAACAGCGCGCCACCACCGCCAAAGAATTCCGCCTTTGTGAATGGCTTGCCGGGGATCGTTTCCAATGAACCGTCCGGCTTCCGCGCGTGTGTCTGGGCGGTACGCGAGGTCTGTTCTTCGCTCGGGATAAATCCGGTGTCACGCATTCCCAGAGGCGCGAAGATGTGGTCGCGCATATACGCGTCCAGGTCCTGGCCGCTGACGGCCTCCACCATCCGTCCGGCCCAGTCGATGTTGACGCCGTATTCCCAGCGCTCACCCGGTTCGAACGCCAGCGGAGCGTTCAGCGATGCCAGCGTGCGTGATCCCACCGGCGGAAACCCTGTCGTCTCGACGTAGCGCTTCTGGTTGGCGTTCCAGACTTCATAGACGAATCCGGCCGTGTGCGTCAGCAGCGCACGCAGCGTGATCTTGCGACGCGCTGGCCGCAGAATTGGCTTCCCCGCCGCGTCGAAGCCTTCCAACACCTGTGGTTCGGCAAGCTCCGGCATGATCTCGCCGGCCGGCTGATCGAGTGCCAGTTTGCCCTGTTCGACGCACTGCATCGCGGCCACGCCGGTCACCGCCTTGGTCATCGAGGCGATCCAGAACACAGTGTCCATCGACATCGGCGTGGTATCATCCAGGCCGCGCTGTCCGAACGCCCCTTGATAGAACGTGCCGTTGCGATCGGCCGCCAGTGCCACGACACCGGCCACCCGCCCATCGGTCACGGCTGCGTTCAATACGCGGTCAATGTCATTGTCTGGCATCCAAGTCCTCCTGCGTTCGGAACAGTATGCCGTGCTGTTGCGCGCGCTGACCAGCCAGGGCAACACTACCGTTCGAAACCAACGGGAGGCGCGAGGATGTTCGAGAGCGAGATCACCGTCACAACGAAGCACGGCAGGATGCCGACATTCGTGGCGGCGCCCGACGCGGAAGGCCAGCACCCCGGCATCATCTTCTACATGGACGCACCCGGTATTCGCGAAGAACTGCGCAACATGGCGCGCCGGATTGCCAAGCATGGCTATGTCTGCCTGCTGCCCGATATGTACTACCGGCTCGGCATCGTGCGCTTCGACATACCGCGCCGCGATGATGGCATGTCAGGCGTGATTCGCGCGTCAATGAACAGCCTGAGCATCCCGGGCGTCAACGACGACACGGCCGCCATGCTCGCCTGGTTCGATGCCAGTGACCGGGTCAAGCCGGGGGCAGTGGGGTGTGTGGGGCATTGCATGAGCGGGCGCTATATCACCTCGGTTGCCGCTGCGTTCCCGCATCGCATGGCGGCGGCGGCTTCGCTGTACGGCGTGCAGATCGTCACAGACCAGGACGACTCGCCGCATCTGTCGGTGGGCAAGATCAAGGGCGAGCTGTACTACGCGTTTGCCGAGCATGATCAGGGGGTGCCGGCGAACGTCATCCCGGACCTGAAAGCCGCCCTGAACAAGACCGACGTGAAGGCGACGGTGGAGGTGTTCCCCGGCACGCATCACGGGTTCTGCTTCCCCGAAAGGGCTGTCTACGACACGCTCGCTTCTGAGGCGACATGGTCAAAAATCTTCGCGCTGTGGGATCGCCACCTAAAGTAACAAAGGTTCCTAGTTTTCACTGGGCGGTAACTGCGATATAGCAGCGACCGCTAGCCTGGGAGAAAACTTCCAATGAATACAAAATCAGGGAGGAACGGCGCGCCGCCGCCGGCCAATGGCGACGCGTTTCGACTGGAGGACTATCTGCCGTATCGCCTCGCGGTCGCCGCCAATCGTGTCACGCGCCTGTGTGCCCGTCGCTACTCTGAGTCCTATGGGCTCAGTATCCCGGAGTGGCGTGTCCTCGCGGTTGTCGGTCGATTCGGCACGTTGTCGCCCAGCGCCGTCGGGGAGTGGACGGCGATGGACAAGGTGAAGGTGAGCCGTGCGGCAGCCAGCCTGGTGGCGCGCGGTCTGGTCAAGCAGACACATGATCCAGACGATGGGCGAGGGCGATTGCTGCGTCTCACGCGCAAGGGACTGGCGGTGCGGCAAGGACTTGTTCCAGTTGCTCACGAACTCGAAGAGCAACTGGCGGAGGGCCTGAGCCGCACGGAATGGGGTGGTCTGCTGAAGGCGCTCGACAAGCTGACCGCGCACATCAAGGACGTGGACGAGGTCGAGCACGAGGCTGCCGTGGACTGACCGCGAACCCGGACTCGCCTGTCACAAAAACTTCGCTAGGATCGGGGGCATCGTAGCCGCCGGCGACGACCGGTGAGCCACGTGTTGCAAGCTCATGGGAGGGCGCCCGCATGTCAGGAACACAAAACGGCAGAAGTCCCCGCTCGGTGGCGCTGGTCGGGCCATACAGCAGCGGCAAGTCGACGCTGTTCGAGGCACTGATGGAGGCTACCGGCACGCCGGTGAAGCGTCCGGCGGATCCTCGCAATCGCCCGGCGACCACCGAGATCCGTCTCGGCCATTGCAGCTTCCTGGGCGATGCGTGGACCGTGCTGGATTGCCCCGGCTCGATTGAATTTTCATATGAAATGACGTGCGCGCTGGCGATGGTGGACATTGCCGTGGTGGTCTGCGAGCCGACACCCGCGCGCGCCCTGACCATCGCGCCGCTGCTGAAGCTGCTGGCCGATCAGGGCGTGCCGCACATGTTGTTCGTCAACAAGATCGAGACGCTGGAAGGCAGCGTCAGCGATACGCTGTCGGCGTTGCAGGGGTTCTCACGCTCGCCGCTGGTGCTGCGGCAGGTGCCGATCATGCATGGCGAGACGGTGAGCGGCTATGTCGATGTGGTGAGTGAGCGCGCGTATCGTTATCGCAAGGGGCAGGCGTCGGAGCTGATCCAGATCCCATCGGAAATGGCGGATGATGAGACGGATGCGCTGAACAAGCTGGTGGAGGTGCTGGCGGATCGGGACGACGCGCTGCTCGAGAAGGTGCTGGAGGATGTGAAGCCGACCACCTCAGAGATATATGGCGATCTGCGCAAGGACCTCGCGGCGGGTGCGGTCGTTGAAGTGCTGCTGGGATCAGCGGAGAATTCCGGGGGCGTGCGTCGCCTATGGAAGGCGCTGCGTCACGATGCGCCGATGGCGACGGAGACCGCGGAGCGTAAGGGCATCGACGCCGACGGTCCGCCGATCGCGCAGATCTTCAAGACTGTGCATGCGGGGCATACCGGGAAGCTGTCCTATGCACGCGTCTGGCGGGGCACGATCAAGGACGGCGCGACGCTGGGCGGTACGCGACTCGGCGGCATCTATCGAATGCCCGGTGGGGAACTCGCCAAGGTTGGTGAGGCCATCGAGGGTGACGTGGTCGCATTGGGGCGGCTGGATGGCGTGCCAACTGGTGCCACGGTTTCGCCGGGCACGACGCCGGAGCAGTTGGCGTTCCCCGAGGCCCCGCCACCGGTCTACTCGCTGGCGATCGCGACGTCGGATCACAAGGACGATGCGAAACTCAGCGGTGCGCTGCAAAAGCAGCGGGAGGCTGATCCGACTCTGACTCTGGAGCACCAGCAGGATACCAGCGAGACGGTGTTGTACGGCCAGGGCGAGATGCATCTCAACTCCACGGTCGACCGGCTGTCGAAGGATTACGGGCTGAGGGTTTCGACGCAGAAACCACAGGTCGCCTTCAAGGAGACGATTCGCCGCGCGGTGCACGAGCATGGCCGGTTGAAGAAGCAAAGCGGTGGGCACGGACAGTTCGCCGACGTGAAGATCGATATCGCGCCGCGCCCGCGTGGCGAGGGATTCGAATTCATCGACAAGATCGTTGGTGGGTCGGTACCGCGCAACTTCATCCCGGCGGTGGCGGAGGCGGCGGAGGAGTCGGCGAAGAAGGGGCCGTTCGGATTCCCGGTTGTCGATATCTCTGTGACGTTGGTCGATGGCGGGTTCCATTCGGTGGACAGTTCAGACATGGCCTTCAAGACCGCGACGAGCGTGGCGATGCGGGAAGGTCTGGCCAAGGCGGATCCGATCCTGCTGGAGCCGGTCGATCATGTGACGATCAGCGTGCCCAGCGAATTTACGCCGCGCGCGCAGCGGTTGTTGACGGGACGACGCGGGCAGATCCTCGGATTTGCCGAGAAGGACGGCTGGGCTGGCTGGGACGATGTCACAGCGCTGGTGCCGGAGGCGGAACTGCATGACCTGATCATCGAGCTACGTTCGCAAACGCTAGGGCTCGGCACATATCGGCGGAAGTTCGATCATCTGGCCGAATCGCGCGCTGAAATGAAGCGGGGGGCGGCGTGATGACCAGGTCAAGCCCGGTCACATGTGACCGGGGCCTTCACCCGGTCATGACGGTTGGAGGCCGGCCATGACGAATGGAAGCGGAGTTCGCGCGATGATTGGAGGTCGGGCTGGCGCCCGGAGAGGGATATGAAGTTGTTCGACCTTGAGGGCAAGGTGGCGCTTGTCACCGGCGGTAATGGCGGCATTGGACTGGCCATGGCGCAAGGCATGGCGTCGTGCGGGGCGTCCATCGTCATCGCCGGGCGCAACGAGGCAAAGGCGGGGCCAGCGCTTGCCTCCTTGCGTGAGCTTGGTGCGCGGTGTGCGTTCGTTACAGGAGATGTCACGAAGAAAACCACCTGCGTAAAGTTGGTTGCCGATACCGTGGCGGAGTTCGGCCGGCTGGATATCCTGGTGAACAATGCCGGCACATCGATCCGCAAGATGCCGGAGCTCTACACCGAAGAAGAATGGCATGAGGTGCTGAACACCAACCTGACCAGCGCGTTCCTGTGCTCGCAGGCAGCCTATGCGCCGATGAAACAGCAAGGCGCGGGCAAGATGATCAACATAGGCTCGATGATGTCGCTGTTCGGTGCGCCATATGCAACGCCCTATGCGTCGAGCAAGGGCGGCATCGTGCAGATGACCCGCGCGTTGGCGACCGCGTGGGCGAAGGACAACATCCAGGTGAACTCGGTGCTTCCTGGCTGGATCGACACCGACCTGACGAAGCGGGCTCGCCAGCAGGTGCCCGGGCTGCAGGAGCGCGTCGAGCAGCGAACGCCGGCCGGACGTTGGGGAGTGCCGGCCGACCTGGCGGGAATTGCAGCGTTCCTCGCCAGCTCTGCGTCGGATTTCGTTACTGGTACGGCAATTCCGGTGGATGGCGGGTATTCGGTCGGGATGTAGCGCGTCTTACGCCCAGTCGAAGGAGCGTGCGATCGCCTTGTGCCACGATGCAATGAGCGTATCTCGTCGCTCATTCGTCATTGCCGGTTGCCATGTGTGGGTAACGCCCCAGATGTTGCGCAGGTCGTCTGTATCGCGCCAGTAGCCGACGGCCAGTCCCGCTGCATAGGCGGCACCGAGCGCGGTGGTCTCGATGGTGCGCGGACGCAGCACCGGCACGTTCAGCATGTCAGCCTGGAACTGCATCAGCAGTGAATTCACCACCATCCCGCCGTCGACGCGCAGGGTGCTGATCGGAATGCCGGAGTCGCGCTGCATCGCCTCGATCACGTCGAGCGTCTGATAAGCGGTCGCTTCCAGCGCCGCGCGCGCGATGTGACCGGCGGACGCATAACGCGTGAGGCCGGCGATCACGCCACGCGCATCGGCGCGCCACCATGGTGCATAAAGGCCAGAGAACGCCGGCACAAAATACACGTCGCCATTGTCCGGCACCGCGGCCGCGAGCGATTCCACCTCGGCGCTGGTCTTGATCATCCCGAGATTGTCGCGCAGCCACTGCACTAGCGCACCAGTCACCGCGATGGAACCTTCCAGTGCGTAGCAGGGCTTTTGCTCGCCCAACTGCCAGGCGACGGTGGTGACGAGACCGCTGGTCGAGACCGTCGGCACCTCGCCGGTGTTCATCAGCAGGAAACAGCCGGTGCCGTAGGTGTTCTTCGCATCACCTGGCGCGAAGCACGCCTGGCCCATCAGTGCAGCCTGCTGGTCGCCGAGAACACCGGCGATCGGCACTCCATCCAACACGCCGCGGCCCGCACCGCACACCGCGGACGAGGCAACAATCTTCGGCAGCACGCCGGGGGGAATGCCGAATGCTGCCAATAGCGCGTCATCCCACTGCAGCGTCGCCAGGTTCATCAGCTGCGTGCGGCTGGCATTGGTAACGTCGGTCAGATGATGTCCGGTCAAATGCCACAGCAGCCACGTATCGATCGTGCCGAATGCAAGGTCGCCGGCCTCCGCGCGGCGGCGTGCGTCCGGCACATTGTCCAGCAGCCAGCGCAGCTTCAGCGCGCTGAAGTAACTGGCGAGCGGTAGGCCGGTCTGCAAACGGAACCGATCCTGCCCACCGTCGCGCGCATACTCCGCCACCAGTTGATCGACGCGGGTATCCTGCCAGACGACCGCGTTGGCGATCGGAGTGCCGTTGGCACGGTCCCACAGCAGGGTGGTCTCGCGCTGGTTGGTGATACCGACCGCGGCGAGGTCTCCGCGCGTCAAATCCGCGCCGTGCAAGGCCTCGACAATCACGGCCTCCGTGTTATGCCATATGTCCAGCGGATCGTGTTCCACCCAGCCGGGCCGTGGGTAGATCTGCCGATGCTCCATCTGGGCATTCGCGATCGTCTCGCCGCCGCGATCAAATACGATGAAGCGCGTGCTGGTCGTGCCCTGGTCGATCGCGCCGATGTAGCGGCTCATTCCTGATCCAACCTTACCCCAATAAGTCGCGGGTAGGGTGTCCATAAGTGTGGGCTGGAGCAAGACCGAGTTACGGCAGCGCGCGCCTGCGGGATGCCACTCCAGCCAGCAGCTTGAATCACCCGCAGCGCCGGGATCCTTCTCCCAAGTCAACCTCAAGCTACCGTGCTTTAAATCGGTGCGATCGTACCGCGATCGCGGATGATCGCTTCCAGCACGGCCGGCAATGTGACGCGTGCCATGCCGTCATCGGGGCCACGCGCCGGCGAAACGATCGGCACGATCTGCGGACTGTGATAAAATGGCGGGACGGTTCCTAACAGCCCAAAGCTGCGGATACCGACCGCCGCGGCCATGTTCATCACGCCCGTGTTGTTGCCGACGAAGAACGCCGCTTCGGCGAGCAGGGCAGTGATCTCCGTCAAATGCCAACCAAGTGCCGGCCACGCGCGCGAGGCGAGTGGACCGAGCTGCGTGTGGATCCTATCCAGCAGTTCCTCATCCTGTCTGCCGCCGACCAGCGCGACGCCTGGCCAGCCTGCGCTCAACAAGGTGTCCGCCAATTCGGACAGGCGTATCGCTCCCCATTGCCGGGATGGTTCGGAGCTGCCGATGCCGATAGCGATGAACGGCTGCGGCCTGTCAGCGATCCTGGCCCGCAACGCGTCGCGCACACTGTCTGCGATGGCGAGATGCGGTTCCGATTCTGGCATTGGGATGCCGGCTTCTGTTAAAAACCGTGTCGCTCGCTGGAACTGGTGTGTACGCAAGATGGCACGTGGCAGGTATGGTGGTCGGTTGAGGAACAATCGTTGCACACCGACGCCGTAGCCTTGGCGTGAAGGAATACCAGCAGCCAATGTGGCAAATGCCAGCGAGGGGCTGTGATGTAGCAGCACCGCCGCATCGAAGCACCTCGCGCGCAGCGTCCTGACCAGGCGCCACAGACCGTTCGGTCCGTCGTGTTCACCACGCCTGCCGAGCGGATTCCGATCCACCCAGGTAACGTCGGCAACACTGGCATCCGTCATCAACAGTTCATCGGCGCGCGATCGTGGCTTGGTGATCAGCGAAACCGGCGTACCGAAATGCTGGGCCAGAGCGTGAATGTGCGGCATGTGCCACACCATGTCGCCGATGCCAGGCAAGGGCTGGATGACGGCGACACGCGGTCGATCAGGCATTCCGTCGGTTCGGCAACGTCTCCGGGTTCACGACGTAACCCGGATCGAGCACACCGTCGAACAACTCCAGCATGTTCTTTGCAGCGCGGATCGACATCTTTTCGTTGCACTCGAGCGGTGCCGCGGCGTTGTGCGGGCTGAGTACGACGTTCGACAGCTTCAGCAATGGATTGGCCGGATCGGGCGGCTCATGCAGCTGAACGTCCAGTCCCGCGGCCTCCAGCTTGCCGGAAGACAGCGCCTCGATCAGCGCGGCTTCGTCGACCAGCGGGCCGCGCGCGGCGTTGATCAGCCAGGCGCTCGGCTTCATCAGCCCGAGCAGCTCGCGGTTGATCATGTGGCGCGTGTTGTCGCCCAGGGGACAATGCAGCGTCAGCACATCGACATCGGGCAGCGCGGCGGCGATGTCGGTGACCGGGGTAAAGCCGTCGGCGGCGATGCGTGGCACCGGGAAGAACGGATCGCACACCATCACCTTCATGCCGAACGCCGCGCACAGGCGCGCCACGCGCGTGCCGATGCGGCCATAGCCGACGACCAGGATGGTGCGGCCGGAAAGCTCGCCCATCGGACGACCGTCACGCAACATCCATTTGCCAGCGCGCACTGAGGCGTCCATCTCGATCGTCCGTCGCGCCACCGCCAACAACAGCATCAGCGTGTGTTCAGCCACTGACAGGTCATTGCCGCCGTTGGTCACGCCGACCACCACACCACGCCGCGTGCAGGCGGCGATGTCCACCGTGTCGTAGCCCACGCCGAATCGCGACACGATGCGCAGGTCCGGCGCGGCGGTCAGCAGCGCCTCGTCCACCTTTTCCAGTCCCACCAGCACGGCGTGCGCGCCAGGAATGGCGTCTGCCAAATCTTTGGCGGACGGCCTATCCAGGGTGCGGATGGTGACATCGTGACGGGCTTCCAGCAGCGCCATGCCGCTGGCGTGCAGCGGTCGGCACATGACCACGGTGTGCATCGAACAACTCTCTCCGATGTGCGATATGCCGGGCTATGCTGCGGCCAGCGTGAGCATGGCGCAAGCCGCGGTATGAATGGCTCGCAACGAAATCACTTTTCCAACCCAGACTGTTGGGTGCTGCTCGCGTATGCGACCATCTCCATGCGGATACTTACCTACCCGGCAGGTAGTCGATGGTGCTGACACAGGATTTCCCCACGCTGCTTCGCTGGTGGCGACGGCAACGAGGGTGGTCGCAACTCGACCTGGCGGGGCGCGCGGAAATCTCGCAACGCCACCTCGGGTTCCTGGAACTGGGCCGTGCGTCGCCGAGCCGCGACATGGTCATCCGCCTGGCGACGACGCTCGACGTTCCGTTGCGTCAGC
Source organism: uncultured Alphaproteobacteria bacterium (assembly GCA_963726125.1). Classification (GTDB taxonomy): domain Bacteria; phylum Pseudomonadota; class Alphaproteobacteria; order Acetobacterales; family Acetobacteraceae; genus JAMXLO01. Next base: position 237,634 of record CAVSBG010000008.1, read on the forward strand.
ACAATGCGCTGCTGCTTGCAGCGGGGTTCGCTCCGTTGTGGCAGGAAAGGGAGATGGCGGCGCCGGACCTGGCGCAGGTGCGTGATGCGCTGGACTACATCCTGATGCAGCAGGAGCCGTTTCCTGCGGTCGTGGTGGATCGCGAATGGAACCTGCTGCAATCCAACAAGGGGGCCGTGCGTCTGGTCGAATTCCTGGTTGGACCGCTTGCCCCGGACGCCCGCATCAACCTAGCCGACGCACTGGTGGCGCCAGACGTGCTGCGGCCGTATCTGGTGAACTGGCCCGAAGTGGTCCGCTACTTCATTCGCAGCGTCGAGGCTGATGCGGCGGCGTACGGCGCCGGTGCGAGCAATGCCCTGCTGGACAGGTTGTTGCGCTATGACGGCGTGGCGGCGCTGCAGAAGCAGGGCGCCGTGCCGGCAGCGACCGGTCCGGTCCTGCCCATGCACTTTCGCAAGGACGATGTGTCGCTGCGGCTGTTCACCACGATTGCGACGCTGGGGACGCCGCAGGACATAACGCTGCAGGAGTTATGCGTCGAGAGCTTCTTTCCCATGGACAGCGAGACGACGGCGATCCTGCGAGGCTGGGCAACGGGTGGGGGCGACGGTTGATTTGCCCGCCGCCTTCGCCCAGAAAGCCTGCCGAAACCACGCGGCGAGGCTTGCGATGACGGGCTATTACTTTGACGACCTCCAAATCGGTCAGAGCGCCAGCGTGGGCAAGACAATCACGGAGGCGGACATCCTGCTTTACGCCGCGGTGAGCATGGATACCAACCCGATCCACGTCGACGCCGACGCAGCGAAGTCGTCGCTGTTTGGCGAGCGCATCGCGCACGGGATGCTGTCCGCCGGACTGATCAGCGCGGTGCTCGGCACGCGGCTGCCAGGGCCAGGATCGCTCTACATGCGCCAGTCGCTGCGGTTCGCGGCGCCGGTGAAGATCGGCGATACGGTGAAGGCGACAGCCACGATCACGGCGCTCAATGCGGAGAAGAAGCGGGCGACGCTGAGCACGGTCTGCACTGTCGGCGATGAAGTGGTGATCGACGGCGAAGCCTACGTGCAGGTCCCGTCGCGCCCGTGATCCGCATCTTCCACGATTGGCGCGGGCTCCCCGACGACGCGCGCGGCGCCACCGTTGCACTGGGCAATTTCGATGGCGTGCATCGCGGCCACGCGCAGGTGATCCGAGCGGCGCATGCGGCCGGGCCAAAGGCGACGCTCGCGGTGCTGACCTTCGAGCCGCATCCGCGCGAGCATTTCCGCCCGGACGATCCGCCGTTCCGGCTGACCCTGTCGGCGGAGCGGGCCGAGGCGCTGGAGGCGCTTGGGGTGGAGGTGCTGTACGAGTTGCGGTTCGATCACGAATTCAGCCTGATGCCGGCGGAGACTTTTGTCAGTGAGGTGCTGCACAAGGGTGTCGGGGCGCGGCATCTGGTGTGTGGGCCGGACTTTGCCTTTGGTCGGCGGCGCGGGGGCGGCACTGAATTTCTCGCCGAGCATGCCGAGGCGATGGGAATGGGGCTGACGCTGGTGCCGTTGCTGACCGATGCGGGTGGGCCGATCTCCGCGACACGGATCCGGCGCGTGCTGCAGGATGGCTATCCGGAGCGCGCGACTGCGGACCTGGGACGGCCTTGGGCGTTGCGCGGCGTGGTGGCACACGGCGACGCACGTGGACGGACGATCGGGTTTCCCACGGCGAACATAGCACTCGGACGACATCTGGAGCCGGCGCGCGGGGTGTACGCGGTGACGGTGCGGTTGCCGGATGGCGGCTGGCGGAAGGGGGTCGCGAATATCGGGCGGCGTCCGACAGTGAACGAAGGACCCGAGAGCCGGCTGGAGGTCAACATCTTCGATTTCGATGGCGACCTGTATGACGCGGAAGTTGCGGTGGCACTGCACGCGTATATACGCGAGGAACGGCGGTTCCCTGGGCTGGATGTGTTGAAGGCGCAGATCGCGGCGGATGCTGCCGAGGCCAGGCGGCTGCTCGGGGATTAGGCCAGTCAGGATGATCGCTGGTGGTCGTGACCGCGGCCACGACGAGGGGAGGATACCATGGCTGCGCATCGTCGTTTGAGGCCTGCCGACCCGTCAGTTTCGCCACGCTTTGGCGATGTCGCGACACTGTTGCGCGCGCCTCGGGTCGCACTGGAGGCGGGGATTGATATCGCACTGGTCGGCGTGCCGTTCGATCTCGGCACCAACTACCGCGCTGGCGCTCGCAGCGGTCCGGCCGCGGTGCGCGAGGCGTCGCGGACCATTCGGCTGGTGCATCCGACCAGTCGGATCGCGCCGTTCGATCTCTGCGAAGTGGCGGACGTCGGCGATGTTGCGATCAACGCGATGGATCTTGGCGTCAGTATCGGGCTGATCGAACGATTCTTCGAGCGTGTGCATGAACTGCGGGCGACCCCGATCAGCGTCGGCGGCGATCATACCATACCGCTGCCGATACTGCGGGTGCTCGCGCGGCAGCAGCCAGTTGGGGTGGTGCAGTTCGATGCGCATCCGGACACGCTCGATACGCTGATGGGGACGCGCATCAACCACGCCACGACGTTCCGCCGTGCCGTGGAGGAAGGCTTGATCGATCCGAAGCGCACGGTGCAGGTCGGGCTGCGCGGCAGCCAGTTCAGTGCTGACGATGCAAGCTGGAGCCGCGAAGTCGGCATGCGCGTCATCACCATGGATGAATTCGAGCAGCTCGGCCGCGCCCGCGTCATCGAGGAGATCGGCCGTACCATCGGCGACGGGCCGACCTATGTCAGCTTCGACATCGACGGGCTCGATGCGGCGCACGCCATGGGAACCGGCGTGCCGGAGGTCGGCGGCTATTCCGTGCGCGACGCGCAGGTGATGCTGCAAAGCCTGCGCGGACGGCACCTGGTGGGTGCTGATATCTGCGAGGTGGCGCCGATGTACGATGCCACCGGGCAGACCGCATTGAACGCGGCCAACCTGCTGTTCGAGCTGCTTTGCGTTGTGGCCGACAGCCGGACCGGACGCCACGACGCGATCTGAGTCAATTCGACCGCTACGAGCGACGTCCCGGCAGGGACTGATCGTCGCTGAACTGAAACGCCGGCAGCACGATTAACCTCTGATTCACGGCTGACGGGTTGAATCGCAGCTCGAAGCGTGCCACATACTTGGCACTCCCAGGACCAGAGTGCCAAAGGCGCAAATCTGAAGCGTGCCGGCAGGGTACCGGGCAAGCCGACCAGCTTCGATCGCTGGCACCAGGTAAGTCATCATCCAATGAAATTTCGACCGTTACACGACCGCGTGGTGATTCGTCGCCTCAACGCGGAGGAGAAATCCGCTGGCGGCATTATCATACCCGACACCGCGCAGGAAAAGCCGATGGAGGGAGAAGTCGTTGCTGCCGGTCCCGGTGCCCGCAACGAGCAAGGGCACGTCGTCGCCCTTGAGGTGAAGGCCGGCGATCGCATCCTGTTCGGCAAGTGGTCCGGCACCGAGGTGAAGCTCGATGGCGAGGAGCTCCTGATCATGAAGGAGTCCGACATCATGGGCATCGTCGAAGGCGTCCCAGCCAGCAAGAAAAAGGCCGCGTAATTCGGCCGCATCAGCGATTTAGGAAGGATTAAGGCAAATGGCTGCAAAAGACGTTCGGTTCGGCGACGATGCCCGTCAGCGCATGCTGCGTGGTGTCGATGTACTGGCCGCGGCAGTGAAGGTGACGCTCGGCCCGAAGGGTCGCAACGTGATCCTGGACAAGAGCTATGGCGCGCCGCGCATCACCAAGGATGGCGTGACCGTTGCGAAAGAGATCGAACTCGCCGACAAGTTCGAGAACATGGGCGCGCAGATGGTGCGGGAGGTTGCGTCGAAGACCAACGATATCGCCGGCGACGGTACCACCACGGCGATCGTCCTGGCGCGCGCTATCGTAAGCGAAGGTGGCAAGGCAGTGTCAGCCGGCATCAATCCGATGGATTTGAAGCGTGGTGTCGACAAGGCAGTTATCGCGCTGGTCGAAGAATTGAAGAAGCGCAGCAAGAAGATCACCACCAAGGCCGAAACCGCTCAGGTTGGCACGATCTCCGCCAACGGCGAGAGCGAGATCGGCGAGATGATCGCCCAGGCGATGCAGAAGGTCGGCAACGAAGGCGTCATCACCGTCGAGGAAGCCAAGGGCATGCTGACGGAACTCGACATCGTCGAGGGCATGCAGTTCGACCGCGGCTATATGTCGCCCTACTTCGTCACCAACGCCGAGAAGATGACTGTCGAACTGGATCAACCGTACATCCTGATCCACGAAAAGAAGCTGTCCGGCCTGCAGGTTCTGTTGCCCTTGCTGGAAGCGGTTGCGCAATCGACTCGTCCACTGCTGATTGTCGCCGAAGACGTCGAGGGTGAAGCGTTGGCAACGCTGGTGGTGAACAAGCTGCGTGGTGGGTTGAAGGTTGCCGCGGTGAAGGCACCTGGTTTCGGCGACCGTCGCAAGGCGATGCTCGACGATATCGCAGTACTGACCGGCGGTCAGGTGATCAGCGAAGAGCTTGGCATCAAGCTGGAGAACGTCACGCTTGAGATGCTTGGCAAAGCCAAGAAGGTGCTGATCGACAAGGAGAACACCACCATCGTCGAAGGCGTCGGCAAGAAGGCCGACATCACCGCTCGCTGCAACCAGATCCGCGCGCAGATCGAGGAGACCACCTCGGACTACGACAAGGAGAAGCTGCAGGAACGGCTGGCCAAGCTGGCGGGCGGTGTTGCTATCATCCGCGTCGGCGGCGCGTCCGAGGTCGAAGTGAAGGAGCGCAAGGATCGCGTGGACGATGGTCTGCACGCCACACGGGCGGCGGTCGAGGAAGGTATCGTGCCGGGCGGCGGCGTTGCCTTGGCTCGGGCGTCGTTGGTCCTGAGCAAGTTGAATGCCGAAAATGATGACCAGCGCGTCGGCATCGAGATCGTGCGCAAGGCGGTGCAGATGCCGTTGCGTCAGATCGCTGAGAATGCCGGTGAGGATGGCGCTGTCATCTCAGGCAAGGTCCTCGACAAGAATGACTACAACTGGGGATTCGATGCCCAGACCGGCGAGTTCAAGGACATGGTCAAGGCCGGTATCATCGATCCAACCAAGGTTGTGCGGTCCGCGCTGCAGCACGCAGCGTCGGTCGGTTCTCTGATGATCACCACCGAGGCAATGGTGGCGGAGCGGCAGGAAAAGTCCACTGCCGGCGGCGGATCATCGCACGCCATGGGTGACGCGGACTACTGAGCGATGTGGGCAACGCCGCGCACAGAGCGGCGTTGCCCACTCTACTTCCGGAAGGATTGAGCGGTGGATCACGACGATGCACCAGATCCGAAGTTCGACGCGATGACCGCCAGGTTATTGCGTCGTGAGGCGTTGCGCCGCGCGGCGGAAGAACTGAACACCACGTCGGGTCCAGGCCTCGAAGACATGCTGGCGCGCATCTCGGCCGAAGTGACGGCTGACGCTACGGGAGCGCGGGTCGCCAACGAGAACCGTGCTCAAGCCCACGCGAAATCCGGCCCTGAGCCGTCGTCTGATCCGGCAACGGACCCACATGGCACGTGAAACCATTTATGTGGTTCAGGCATTCACGGCCGGCAGGGGTACGCGACTGACTGCCGATACGCCGATACCTTGTAAGTCCTTGGAAAGTGCGCGGCGGAGAGCCGAGGGGCTGGCACCGACCAAGGCGGGCGTTGTCGCGTTCTCCACTTCGGGCGACTCTGAGCAGGGCGAATACGACGACGAACCGGCGATCATCTTCAAGTCTGGTCGCCTGCCCGCCCCATTCGGTGAGGCATGAAGCCGAGGTCTTAGCAGTCGGGACTTGGCTGGCGCAGCCGGTATCATCAAAGACACCTCCTTCACAGGGCACGAACCCGCACGCACGACGAGGCATGGCATGAGACTTCGCGTAGGCTACGAGTTGATCTACGAGTGTCCGCAACCGACACCGATGATGCTGATGCTGCACATCCATCACACGCGTGCACCCGACATCGTCATCGCCGATCAGGTAACGACCGCCCCGTTGGTGCAGATCAACTCGTATCGCGATGGCTTCGGCAACTGGTGCAGCCGGTTGGTCGCTCCTGTTGGCGAGATACGGATCAGCAGTACGGCAGTATTGCACGACAGCGGTGAACCGGACCCTGTGAAGACCGAAGCGCAGCAGCACCCGGTACAGGACCTGCCCGCCGAGGTGCTGGTGTTTCTGCTGGGCAGCCGATATTGCGAAACCGATCGATTGTCCGACACGGCGTGGCAGCTGTTCGGCCAGTCACCCACCGGTTGGGGGCGAGTTCAGGCGATCTGCGATTTCGTCCACAGCCATATTGCATTCAATTATGCAGACGCACGCCCGACCCGCACGGCCTGGGAGGCGTTCAACGAACGGCGGGGCGTGTGCCGAGATTTCGCCCATCTGGCCGTAGCGTTTTGCCGATGCATGAACATTCCCGCGCGATACTGCACCGGTTATCTCGGCGACATCGGTGTGCCGCCGCCGTATGGCCCGATGGACTTCTCAGCGTGGTTTGAAGCGTATCTCGATGGTGCCTGGCACGTCTTCGATCCGCGCAATCATATACCGCGAATCGGACGCGTGCTGATGGCGCGCGGTCGCGATGCGGTTGATGTGGCGATCAGCAATACATTCGGTCTGAACACTCTGAAGAGCTTCAAGGTGTGGACCGATGAGGAGCAGGAGCCAACCAACTTGCCGCAGGCGTAGCAGCCGACGCGAGGGCGCCTACGATTTCTTCGGTGCGTCCTTATTGCCTATGCGCGCGACCTGACGATCGGCGGCGGCCATGCTGGCCTTCAGCCGCTCGGCGGCGGTCTTCTTGGGCTTCTTGGCTTCCCGGTTGGATCTCTGCTGACCTTTGGCCACCGTGGTAAATCCTTCGCAATTGCTCCACGCAATGTGATACCACGATTCTCGAGTTTACGCAGCAGGTCGCTACGCCGAACAATCCCCTCCGGCTCGCTCAGTGCACTGACGACGCTCGGTCGCGTGCCATTTCCTCTAACCGAATGGCCAGACGAATGAGCGCCAATTCAGCGTCGGGAGTAGCATCGGTGGCCATCAATCGATATTGCGCGGCGCGCGCCAGCAATTGTGCCGACGACAAATCGCGCAGCAACGGTCTGGGCTCGAGCGACGGATCTCTAAGCTGTTGCACCAGCCCCTCCTTTGCATTCAGGGGGACGGGGGAGCACACGCATCTCTCTGTCGTCGGCACGCTGGGTTTCTTTCCCACCGACGATTAATAAAAGATACGCCTAATTTGCCGTCAGTTCCAATGAAAATTAATGTTTGATGAGCGCGCGCCCTCTGGCTCCGCTAAGCACATGGGCTGTCGTATCGCACTGCGTCGCGGCACTCACCTGTCGGGACGCTCATGGCGCCGACGGGCCATGCGGAGGTTGGCGCCGGCAAGCATTTCTGCCGTGAGGGCGCTCTGCCAGATCTAATTAGTCGGTGCTGCCGTCGTGGCAGCACCGACCGCAGTCACTCAGATAGACTTCAGATTCGTCGCAGAGGTCTTGCCCTGCTGGCCGCGTTCAAGGTCGAAACTGACCTTCTGGCCCTCATTGAGGCCCGTCAGACCAGCGCGCTCGACCGCCGATATGTGGACGAAAACATCTTTCGAGCCATCATCCGGCTGAATGAAGCCGTAACCCTTCTGGGAATTGAACCACTTGACCGTGCCTTCCGACATCGCGTCTTTCTCCATGCAATCCGGCGATCCACACCGCGTGGACCGGAATGCTTTTCATATTGGGAGCACCGAAGTGCGACGAGGTCGCATAGGCAAGGTACGGGAAACCCACGCTGAAAAGCGCCGTTTCTGTGATATGGGGACGTTGCCGTGTCATTGCCAGAGCATTAACTCGACGAATCAGGGGGCGATGGCCGCCGATTGTTGCTCCGCCCGCCCCACACTTCCCCTTGCCTGGACCATGACCTGATGGAGCTGTTCGATCGCCTCTACCTTGGAGATCCGATTGATCGCGGCACTCTCGGCGCCAAGGCGATCGAGCGCGAGTTCGAACAGATTGCGCTGACTGAAGCTGCTTCCCGACCCGTCTCCGGCAGCCTGCAGGTCCCGCACGACCTCGGCCAGCGCGCCGAGTTCTCCGGAATTGATCTTCCCCAGATAGTCCTGGGCGCGCTTGGCCCACATAAGCCGGCTGATACGCGGGCGGCCGCTCAGCTTGGCGAGGGCATCGGCCAATTGTTTCCGGCTCGCAAGCTTTCGCAGGCCCGCGGCACGCGCCTGCGCCACCGGCACGCGCAGCGTCATCTGATTCTCGGCGAACGAGATGTGGATCAGGTGGAGCTTGTGTCCGGCGATATCCTCAATGCCGACGTGGTCGATCCTACCCACGCCATGCGCTGGATAGACGACAGTATCGCCCTTGCGAAACGGGTCCGCATCCTTCGGTTTGATCATTGAAGCTGTCGCCTCCAGGGCGGCAGTCACCATCGCCGTGGTCATCGGTGTTGCGGCCACGCGAATTTACCCTCTGATTGATTGATGGGTTGATATGGCGTCTCGTGCACCAAAATGCATCGGCAGACGCCGACAGATTCGTGATTCTATTCAGGAATCACCGTGTTTTGGCCGCTGGGATATCCGTTTCAAAGTGGCAACCTGCCGAAAAAACTCCTTGCGCGGCTGCGCGGGGCTGCCAAGCAAAATTGATCCCGCCGCGGCGTCCGCGATAACACCGGCCTGGGCGCCTATCTGGCTGCCACGACCGATGCGCAGATGGCCCGCCATTGCGGCCTGGCCACCGACCTGAACGAAGTCCTCGAGGACCGTTGATCCTGCAATCCCTACCTGCGCCACGATGATGCAGCACCGTCCGATCTGAACATTGTGGCCGATCTGGACCAGGTTATCGATGCGCGTCCCGGCGCCGATGACGGTATCCCGCGTCGACCCTCTGTCGATCGTGCTGTTTGCACCGACTTCCACGTCGTCCTCCAGTATCACGCGCCCGAGTTGAGGGACGCTCAGGAAGCCGGTTTTCGTGACGGCGAAGCTGAAGCCTTCCTGGCCAATCCTTGCGCCGGGATAGACGTAGACCCGCGAACCCAGCAGAGCGTGGCTCAGGCTGGCGTGAGCGCCAATACGGCAGTCGCGGCCAAGCGTCACTCCCTTGCCGATGGATGCAAATGGTCCGACGCGGCAGCCGGCGCCAATCTCCGCCCGAGCCTCGATCACGACATAGGGGCCGATTTCGGCCGATGCGTCCACGCGCGCTTCCTTGTCGACCACGGCGGATGGATGGATGCCCGGACAGGGCGGAGCGATCGGGTGGAACAAAGCTGCTACTCGCGCCCAACCCGCGTAAGTTGCTGTCGTCACGATTGCTATCGTTCCGGGCGGAACCCTATTCTGCATCTCGGGATGCACGATGACCGCGCCAGCCATCGTGTGTTCGAGCGCGACGACATAGCGCCGATTGTCGAGAAAGCTGACCTGGTCCGGGCCGGCCGATTGCAGTGGCCCGACACCCGCGAACATTCGCTCGATTGGGTGGGCAACTATGCCTTCCGCCGCGGCCGCGATGTCGGTAAGCGCATGCGGCGTGCTGCGGGCGAAAAACCGCGCATCGCCCATCGGAGCTTCGATCAAGGTTGGCGTTCCTCTCTTGCGGCCTTTCGTCGTAAGCCGACCATATTGTGTGATCCGGCGATCAACGTCGGCCGGCGAGCGAGGACCAGAAGCGCAACCACTGTCGGGGCGGGCGCATTTGCTCTTTGTCCTGGTCGATCCAGCTATAAGCCGCCCCGCGTGAGCCAAAATCGCCAGTGACTTCGGGCGGCTCGCCCGGTTTGGTTCGCTCGACGTGATAGCCACCGAGCGGCGTCGGGATGACGCGGTAGGCTGTGTCTGCCATGTCGTGCGATATAGCATGGCCGCTCAGATGTTGCACGCGCGCCGCTGTGACCGCACATTTGCTCATTCATCGCGTTTCGCGATTGGCCTTGTTCAGAGCGCGGTTGGTGGGTCGGGGAGTTCGGGTTCGGCTTGTAATCGGGCTGTTCGTCCCCAAGTCACGGTGTGACTTTCGGCACAATGGTGCATATAGCCCTCCGCATTCAACGATCAGTTGGCTGGCAGCAACTCGGCTGGCTGCACCGATGCTACTGCCTTTCGACGGATTGATCGGGTCTGCCTTGGCAGCCGATGCGAAGGTGGGCCTCGTCAGACGTTCGACAGTTTATGGTTTCGTCTTCCTGAACAAGGGATGCATTAAAAATGACAAATCCGTCTGAAGGCCATGATGACGAAGGGGAACGGGAGGCCGACAGGCAAGCCGATGCGATGAAGGCGCAATTGCGGAAGGACGTTGATTTCATGGTCCAAAGCCCGCAGCGAACCATCAACGGCGCTTATCGCTGAAACTGACACTTCTGTCGCCAGGAAGCCCCCCTCCTCGCCTCCAGCAAGCAAGGCAAAGAAAGCCGCGATACCAAAGCCTGCGCCCACCGAAGTGCCAGTCAGCAAGAAACCGTTCAGCATGTCGTACGGTGGGGTCACCGCAGCCGAATACATCCAGTACATGCTTGACCGCGGGCTCCGGTGAGCTGGGTTACCTTCGAAGTCGTTGGGGGCGGCCTGGTCGCGGTACAGCCGCAGCACATTGTGGCGATCTACGACGAACAGGGTGCTGTCAAACTGGCAACGACAGCCTCCGGTGTGCACATTCTCAACAACATCACGGTGCAGCGTGCGGTCATGATTGTCTCCGCTGCGGCTGACGCGGATGCGTCTCAAGGCATATAGGGAGTAGTCATGCAAACGGCGTCAGAGTACGACGGCCAGATAGCGTACGACCTCGAGGAATTCTGCAAGGATTATGGGCACCCGTCAGGCCAGTTGTTCACCTTCGAGGTGACCTGCAACGCAGTGACCTACGTATATGCCAACGTGGCCGGCACGGTCCATGCCAGCAAGGTCGTCTTCGACCTCAATGGCGATGATCTTGTGGACACCCGGAAGGCTCATTGAGCCAAGCCTTGGCCAGCGCCATCGGATGGGAGACATCGATGAATTTGTCGCTGGTTTCGAATAGCGATGGCCGTGCACTTGCAATTCGCGATCATCTGCTGCCGCTACTGCGCGAACAGGGTGCCGTGCAGATTCAACGCGACGCAGTACGGCTGACCGAATTGCGGATGGATGGATGGGCGTTCAGGCACTGGACTCCATTCAACGAAATCGGCGTAGAGGAAGCGTCCTCACCGGGCTACCGACGCGCGGTGGAGCGGCAGCGCAACAGGCAAACGTTGCCATATGGATTGGACATCTGGCACGGCGCGGACCGGGTAAAGGTACTCCGCATCCTGTGGGCGGAAGATGATACGATCGAAGTGGTGAGCTTCGTCCGAGGTCCCTGGGAAGAGGCAGCCCTGGTCCTCTGACAGTGGGACAGCGCCTTCATCCCCGAAAATCAACGAGCTGAGAGCGCCAATGGCAGATGCAATCTATCGAGTCGTCCCCCTTGAAGATGGCGACTTCAGTGTGGAGATAACCAGAAGCGGCGCGCTGCCACAAACGGCCGTGGGCTTCGCAACCGAGGCGGAGGCCAATGGCTGGATCACGCAGGACAAGAAGCTATGGCTGGCCGCGGATCCTTTCAGGACACCGGCCAACCGGAAATGGCGGGGCTTCTGAAACGTCAGACGATCTGTGTGCAGGCGGTTCAGGCGGCCGACAGTTTTGGGGATAATCTGGCGGCTTCGCTGAGCCGCGAGTATACCAATTCCAGAAGTCGCTCGCGAGCGCGCACGGCAATTTCCTCGAGCGACGGCGTCTGAGCAATACGCTCCCTCGCATAGCGACGGACTTCTTCGAGCGATGGCACTACCGGCAGATCGACTTCATTCCAGAATGTCTCTGCCTGGGTGCGAGCGGACGAAATCCGCGCCTTCAATTCCGCCCAGCCCGCTGTGTGAGCCAAGGTATCGTGCACCTGATTTGCGATCTGGTTGATCGGGAAAGACGCGGCGATCTGACACGCTACCTTGTCGATGACGAGTCTCCCCAGCCGATGTTCACCGCTGATCACGGTCTTCGGCGGCAAATGCAGGTCCCAGACAATTCCGAACCACGACAGAAGGCGCAGGATATAGTACGTCGGATCGTACTCCCACCAGCGAAAACCCTGGCGGACCGATGCTTGATAGGCGTGGTGATTGTTATGCCAGCCTTCCCCCATGGTCAGCAACGCCAGCAGCCAGTTGTTCCTGGACTGATCGCCAGTCACATAGCGTTGGCGTCCGACGACATGGGCGAGCGAGTTGATGCAGAAGGTGGCGTGCCAGAGCACGACGGTGCTCCAGCAGAACCCGATCACCAGTCCCGGCCAACCTGCGATCAGCCACGTTGCGACAGCCAGCACCGCAGCCGGCGTGTATGGCTGTCGATTGAGCCACACGAGTTCCTTGTATCGGACCAGGTCCCGCACGATCGCGTATTCCGTCACGTCATTTCGGGGCACGAAGATCCAGCCGACATGGGAATAGAGAAAGCCACGCAGCACCGGTGAATGCACATCGCCCACGGTATCCGAGTATTTGTGGTGCAGACGATGCTTCGAGGCCCACCAGAGCGCGCCGCGCTGGGCCGAGGTCTGCGCCACGAACGCCAGGCAGAACTGCATGAACCGCGACGTGCGGAAGGCACGATGGGCGAAGTAGCGATGGTAGCCTGCGCCGATCGCGAAGATGCGGAGCAGGTACAGCGCAATCGCCAGTACGGCGGCGCGCCACGTGAACCCCGTCCAGATAGCGGCGAAGCATCCCAGATGGATCAGCACGAAGCCGAAGCTGGATGGATAAGAGATGTCGTCGGAGTGGTGGTGGGTGCCCGTGGTCATCGCGCCGATCCTCACCTGGAAGCCGATGTCATGCCGCTGAGCGGAAATTGGCCGAACCGCGCATCCGACGGTGGCGTTGGGGCGCACGATGCGCGGGCGGCGCCGTATGTCCTCGCACCGCGGGCGCGGCAGTCGGCGATCCTCCCGCAACGTGGATCGTTGCACCCGTCATGCGCTCGATTGCCCGCAGCACGCCATGCTCGCCGGCATCGCAGAAGGATATCGCGATACCGCTGGCACCGGCACGGGCGGTCCGGCCGATGCGGTGCACGTAGTCCTCCGGCTGGGCCGGCAGATCGAAATTGATGACATGCGAGATACCCGTCACATCGATACCACGCGCGGCGATGTCGGTCGCGACCAACACGCGTGCGCGGCCGCTACGAAACTGCTCCAGTGCCTTCTGGCGCGCTGGCTGGCTCTTGTTGCCATGCAGGGCGCTGACACGAACGCCATCGGCCTCGAGTGTTTCGGCCACACGATTGGCGGTGCGCTTGGTGCGGGTGAACACGATGACGCGCGACAACGCCGGATCGGCCAGCAGCCGGTCCAACAGCGCTCGCTTGCCCGCGGGCTGCACGAAATGTACGTGCTGCTCGATCGGTAGCTCGACCGCGGCGGTTCGCGCGACATCCACGCGCACAGGATCGCGCAGGAAGGTTTCCGCAAGCTTACCGACGTCCGGCGGCATGGTCGCGGAAAACAGCGACGATTGGCGCGCCACAGGCAGAGCCGCGACAATGCGGCGGATGTCGCGAATGAAGCCGAGGTCGAGCATGCGGTCAGCCTCGTCGAGCACGAAGTGACTGACCTGGTTCAGCTTCAGTTCGCCGGTGGCCATCAGGTCGCAGATACGGCCGGGCGTGCCGACCACAATGTCGGCGCCGGCGCGCATGCGCTGCACCTGCATGAAGCGGCTGACGCCGCCGAGTATCGCAACAATGCGAGGCTTTCCGCCGCCTAGCTGCTGCAGGCTCGCCTCGATCTGCAAAGCCAGCTCGCGTGTCGGGGCGAGAACTAGGGCTCGGGTGCCGAAGCGATGTGGCTGGGCGGGTTTGTCTGCCAGGTGTTGCAGCATGGGCAGCACAAATGCGGCCGTCTTGCCGGTACCGGTCTGGGCGACGCCGAGCAAGTCACGGCCGGCGAGCAGATGAGGAATGGCGGTTGTCTGGATTGGCGTTGGTTCAATGTATCGCGCCTTGTCGAGGGCACGCAGTAGCGGCTCGGCAAGGCCGAGGGTCGTGAAGGAATTCAATGACACGAAGTTATATGCTCCGACGCGCATCGCCACAGGTTCATTCCCGCGGCAATGACGCGCGCCTTGGTGTTCGCCTGCCCGCGCGACAGTGGGGCGAACTCGTTGCGACTGGGATTCCGGGAGGGCACATCGTCTGAAACCAGCGGCGCGCCAATCACGCATTCACGGAATGTCCCACTATATCGCTATCGAGCCGTTGAGCGCAAGGCATATGCTCGCCGGCTGGCTGTCGCGTCCCTGGTGGCCTGACTTTTCCGGCGGACTGCTGTAATCCGCGTCCCGGGCTCAAACGCCACAACCCACGGAAGGCAAGCGAGGACGAGCATTGACGGCTATGGACCTGACCGACGAGCAAGTGGCCTTCCTGGCTGATCTGAGGAACGGCGCCTGTCCTGCTGACGCGGCGCTGGACGCCAGCATGATCGGGCCGCTGATACGGGCTCATCTCGTCCGATGGGACGATGATCCGGCTGAGAGCGCCAAGCGGCAGCGTGTCCCGGGAACGACCTTCACGCTCACCGACCTCGGGGAGCAGTGCCTGGCCGAGCTGGAGGCCGGCCACCAACCCACGGAATAGCAATGCAAACCTTCGGCGCGCCATTGGCTCCTGCCGAGGAGCGGGCATATGACTTCCCACTCTACACCAAAGCCGAACTCTCGGCCGATCTCGCGATTCATCTTGTGGCTCTTGCGGCGGTCATCTATGCGGTCAGCGCGCTGTTCCTCGCCACATTTCGCACATCGGATATTGCGCAGGCTGCGGCCCAGATCATCTATGGTTGTGCCTTGGCAGGCATGTTGACCTCCTCCGCGGCCTACAATTTCAGCCCGCCGGGTCGCGGCAAGGAATTGCTGCGCCGGATCGACCGCGCGATGATCTTCGTGATGATCGCGGGCACCTACACGCCCTTCACACTCTATGTGTTCTCCGGCCAAAAAGGCCTGCTGGCCTGTCTGCCGATCTGGTCATTGGCCGCGATGGGTGTCGCGGTGACCTTCGTATTTCCACGTCGATTCGAACGACTGCTGTTTGCACTCTATCTCATTATGGGATGGATAGTGCTCGGCATGGGGCGAACTTTCATCCAACACCTCTCAACCCCAGGTACTATCGCTGCTACTGGCGGGTGGGATCTCCTACACCCTGGGCGCAGCCCTACACGAGCGGGGTCGATACCGATTCGATAATGTCGTCTGGCATGCACTCGTTGTACTCGGCGCCAGCTTGCATTGGGCGGCGGTCATGCGCCTGTTCGCGCCGACTGATACCGGCTCGTGAGTTGAGGGCAACCGTCAGGGCGTTGCAATTTCACGGCAGCCGCAAAATCGGGCAGTACAGCCACACAAGCCAGATCGACGCGGCGAGAAACGCACCAAACGGCAACGCGGTGGTCGCCCGCATCATGCGGCCCGCGGCGGCGGCAATGCCAGCGAACGCAAGTCCGGCAACCGCGGCCAGCAACAGGATCAATGGCAGCGCACCGAGGCCAAGCCAGCTGCCGGCCGCGGCCAGCAGCTTGGCATCGCCGGCACCCAGACCCTCGCGTCCCAGCACTGCGTGATAGAGCAACGCGATGCCTCGCAGCCCGAGATAGCCGCACACTGCGCCCAATGCGTGCCAGAACATGTCATCAGGCACAGCCAGGATCGTAACGCCGAGGCCGCTCAGCAACAGCGGCAGCGTCAGAAAATCGGGCAACAGGAACCACTCGACGTTGATCCAGCCAAGTGCCAGCAGCATCCATCCGAGAAGGCAGGCAATCCACGCCTCCTGGGGGGTGTTGCAAGCCAGGATGGCCCAGGTGGCAACGCAGAGAGCCGCCAGTTCGATGATGGGATGAAACCAGCCGATGGAATCGTGGCAATAGCGGCATCGCCCACGTTGCAACGCGTAGCTGACCAACGGCAACAGGTCGAGCGGTCCAAGTCGAGTACCGCACGCGTCGCAACCAGATCGTGCGAACAGCACCGGCAAATCCCTTGGCAGCCGATGAATGAGGACGCCTAGAAAACTACCGATGAAGGGAGCGGCCAGCAGTGGCATCATCCACGTGAGCGCGCGCAAGGTCCGCTCCAACGCCGCAGGCGTCGTGCCAACTACCGATGGGCGATCAGGAATCCATCAAGCCAGCCCGTAAACCGCGCATGCATTCTCTCGGAAGATCATCGCGCGCTCCTGCTCGCTCATTGCAATCTTGAACGCCGCGGCGGGATCGTCGTAGTCCCAATGTGGATAGTCGGTGGCAAACATCAGGCGATCCCAGCCGATCCAGTTGAGCGTGTCACGTAGATGCTCGGGTTGCTCGGGCTCCTCGACTGGTTGCGTGGTGAACCACAGCTGCTCGCGGATATACTCCGACGGCGGACGCCTGCACTCCGGCACTTCGTCGCGCATGCGCGCCCAGTGCCGATCCAGCCGCCAGCACAGCGCAGGGAGCCAGGCGAACCCGCCCTCGATCATCACCATGCGCAGTCGAGGAAAACGCTCGAACACGCCTTCCAACGCGAGGCTCGCAACTTGCGCCTGGAAGCTGTGCACGTTGATGTGGTGATCCTGCAGATAGTAGCTCGGCCAACCGCTGCCGGTGGAGGCATAGCCACCACCCACGCTGTTGACATGCACGCCGATGGGCAAACCCGCGCTCTGCGCCGCCGCGAAGATAGGCCAGTAACGTTTGCGGCCCAGCGGCTCGTTGGTCTTCGATGGCAGCAGGATCTGCACGAAGCGCGCATCGCCGGCGCGGCGTGCGATCTCCTCCACCGCAAGGTCCGGGTCTTCATGCGCAACGGTGATGCTGGCGCGCAGCCGCGGCTCCGGTTGCACCCACTGCTCGAGCTGCCACTCGTTCACCGCGGTGCAAAGCGCGGCGTCGAGATCGGTGTTGCGCGCGCTGCCGTGCAACGGCGACAGAATGCCGACGGCGGTATCATTCGCATCAAGCAGTTGCGTCTGCATGAACGCCAGGTCGGATCCGGGTGGACCACCCGCGGGTGGCCACGCATCGCGCCGTGCGGTTGCGGGCGCGGCTTTCGGATATTGCGTGCCGGTGCTGAACGGCAGCCGCGCCTGCGCGCCATACTCCGCCAAATGCTTGCGCCACCGCTCCGGCAGCCACGGATGCAATTCGGACCGGTTCCGTGTAGTCGGATGGATGTCGCAGTCGATGATGCCGGTGCCGATATTGCGCGAGGTCTCGCGCGCCAGGACTTCGCTCATGCCAGCGTCTCCTTCAAACGCGGATAGGTTGCCAACGGATTGTCGACCGCCAGCTTCTGGATGACGTCCACCGACAGTCCGAGCGGCAACGCATCATGTCCGTCGAAATGCCAATGCGGAAAGTCGGTAGCGAACAGCAGCAATTCGTCACTGTCGATATGCTGCATGATGCGTTCGACATCCCCCGCGGTTGGGGCATCGAACGGCTGGATCGTCATGCGCACATGCTGGCGCACCAATTCGGCAGGCGAACGGGTGAACCACGGCGTTTCACTGCGCAGTCCGCGCCAAGACTTGATCGCACGCCACAGGAACGCCGGCAGCCAGGTGACACCGGACTCGATAAGCACGATCCGCAACGAGGGGAAGTGATTGAACACGCCCTCGGCCATCAGGCTGAGCAGTTGCGACTCGAAACCCATGCTCTGGCCGACATAGTCCTGCACGTAGTGCGACGGCCATCCATTCGAGGTCGGCGCATGACGGAACGCACTGCCGGCATGGATGCCGATCGGCAGATCATGCCTAACCGCAGCTTCGTAGATCGGCCAGTAATAGCGGCGCCCGAGCAGCATTTCGTTCATTGCAAGCAGCTGCACCTGCACGAACCGCGTATCAGCGGCTCGGAGTTCGATCTCCTCTGCCGCGTAATGCGGGTTCTGTGCCGGCACGACAATGCTGGCGCGCAGCCGCGGATCGCGGTCCAGCCATTCGGCGGCAACCCAGTCGTTCACCGCGCGGCACAGCGTCTGCGCCAGGTCCTCGCTGTGTACCGCCTGACCACCGTACAGGCAGTTGACGATGGCCGCGCGACTGTCAAACCCGTCGAGCGCCTCGCGTTGCAAGATTGCGAAGTCGGTGCCGGGCTTGCCTTGTGTGGGCCGCCAATCGGGGCGGCAGGCAATCGGCGTGCCTGAAGGATAGCTGGCAAGCTCAAGCCCGTCCGTGCCGCGCGAGACGATCATGTCCTGCCAAGCCTCGGTCATGTACGGCAACAGCGACTGCATCCCGGGCACTGTCACGTGCAGGTCACAATCTATGGGCTTGGAGGGGAGTTGGCTCATGCGGTCTTCAGCTCATGTGTTCGTGAACGCCGTCGCGGCGAAGCGTCGCCCCGGAAGGGAACTCCTTGATCCGTGCGATGTCCATGGGGGCTTTATCTCGATTGACGCCTGTTGTCCCGGCTGCCTACGGTCAGCGCAATAGAACTCGGCCACGAGTGGGAGGAACTCAATGAACGCACTCTTGCGGGTGTGCACGGCGGCCATTGCCCTGCTGTGGAGCGGCGTTGCCGGCGCGGAGAGCGTCGCGCGCGTCGGTGTGTCGGCGCGTGACATGGGCGCGTTGGATCCGGCCTTTGGCATCGGCAATGGCGATGAGTTCCCGATACGGCAGATCTTCAGCACTCTGGTCAGCCCACCGGACGGCACCTCGAAGGTCATGCTGAACGACCTGAAGGGCGAGCTCGCCGAGCGTTGGGAGATGACCCCGGACGCTCGCCACTTCACCTTCCATCTGCGGCATGGCGTGCAGTGGCAGCGCGGTTACGGCGAGGTCACGTCGGACGATGTGGTGTTCACCCTGGCGCGCATGCGCGATCCCAAGACCGGCACCGCGTATGGTGCGAACTTCCGGCAGATCGAGAGCGTCGATGCGCCGGATCCCTACACGGTGACAATCAACCTGAGCACGCCCAATCCGTTCTTCTATGTGTTCGCGCTGATGCCGCGGTTTGGCGGCTATATCGTACCGAAACGCGCGGTGGAGGAACTGGGTGAGAATTTCCGGCGCAACCCGGTGGGCAGCGGAGGCTTCGAATTCGTTGCCTACGAACCCAAGCAGAAACTGGTGCTGCGCAGTTTCGACAAATACTGGGAAGGCAAGCCGAAGATCGACCGGTTGGAAGTGCTGTACTTGCCGGAAACCGCTGCCCGGACCTTGGCATTCGTCAAGGGCGACGTGGATATGATAGAGGGCGCCACGGTCCCCGGTTGGATTCCCAGCGTCAAGAAGCAGAAGCCCGACGTGGTCTTCGACTTCGGCCGCCCCGGTGCGGTCTTCGCCATGCACATCAACATGACGCGTAAGCCGCTCGACGATCTGCGGGTGCGCCAGGCTATTGCGCATGCGATCGATGTAACGGTGTGGCAGGGAGCATTCGGCGACTTCGTGCAGCCGATGTACGGCGTCTCTCCGGTGGGCTTCTATGGCGCATTGGACAAGGAGGACGTACCGTCGGACTGGCCGTATTCCTACAACCCGGAACTCAGCCGCAAGCTGCTTGCCGAGGCCGGCTTCCCGAATGGATTTCCGCTCGACGTGTTCATCAGCGAACGCGAGGAATACAAGACCAACCTGCTGATCGTGCAGGAGCAGCTTCGCAAGGTTGGCATCCAGCTCAACATGCGCGTCGTCGATCATGCGAGCTACCATAACGACATTCGCCGCGACCTCGACTCGTTGATCATCTACGGATCGGGGCAACCGCCGCTGACCCAGGCGGTGTTGAACGCGTTCTACAACTCCCATGCCATCGTCGGGAAGCCGACACGCAACATGAACTTCAGCCACGTTGGCGACATAGCGACCAATGCCGACACGCTGATGGACGAGGCAAACCAGGAGACCGATGACGCCAAGCGGCTGGCGTTGCTGAAGCAGATCCAGCTACAGATCCTCACGCAGGTGCCGGTGATTCCGCTGCCCAGCCCTGCGTCATCCTGGCTGCACGGCAGCAAGTCGCTGGAGATCGGATTTCCGGTGACGGCCTATATGGGGACATTCCCACTCGCCAAGGCGTACAAACCGTGAGGAACCAACCCGGCCGTTTGTCCGCATCCTGTTGAGATATGGCGGGCTACATTCTCCGCCGTATCCTTGAGGTCGTGCCAACTGTGTTCCTTGTGCTCACTTTGGTATTCCTCGCCTTGCGCGTCATGCCGGGTGATCCGGCGATCGCAGCTCTGGGCGAATTCGCCACACCTGACGCGATTGAAATGTTCCGCGCCAAGCTGGGACTGAACGAGCCGCTGTGGGTGCAATATGTCACCTTCGTGCGCGACGCACTGACACTGCATTTCGGACACTCGATGGCAAACGGAAGTTCCATCAGCGCACTTTTGGCGCAGAGCCTGCCATACACCATCAGCCTTGCGCTCGCTGCGACGTTGATCGGTATCGTCATCGGCATCCCGCTCGGCGCATTGACCGCCGTGAAGCGCGATACCGCGGCCGACGGGTTTGGCAGGGTGTTCGCACTGATCGGCTTCTCCTTGCCCGACTTCTATGTGGGCGTGCTGTTGTTGATCGTTTTCTCGCTGCATCTGGATTGGTTCCCGATGCTCGGAGGCGGTGATGGGTTGCTGGATCAGCTGCATCATCTTGTACTGCCTGCCATCACGCTGGGCATTGTCATGGCGGCGTTCGTGATGCGGTTGACCCGTTCCGCTTTGCTGGAAGTGCTGCGGCGCGACTACGTCCGCACGGCGCGCGGCAAAGGCCTGGCCGAACGCCAGGTGATCTTCAAACATGCGCTGCGCAATGCACTGATCCCGGTCACCACAGGCCTGGGGATCTACCTGCTCACCACGCTGTCCGGCACGATCACGGTGGAACTGGTATTCTCCCGCCCCGGCCTCGGCACTCTGCTGATCGGAGGCGTCACCGCGCGCGACTATACACTTGTGCAGGCTGGTCTTGTGGTGTTCGCGTTCTTCGTCGTCATTGTGAACCTGCTGACTGACCTGCTATGCGCGGCGATCGATCCGCGGATCACGCTAAGATGACGTCCGTGCCATGAGCGAAACCGCACTGCCGTTGGACCGCCAGGCGACTCTGCTGGCCTACGCCTCCACCAACAAGCTGACCACGATCGGTGTTGTGCTGAGCGTGCTGCTGATCGTCATCGCGCTGGTCGCACCCTTCATCGTGCCGCATGATCCGCTGGACCAGAACTTCCTCGTCGCAGGGCAAGGGCCGTCCGCCGAGTACTGGTTCGGTACCGACGCGTTCGGCCGCGACGTGTTCTCCCGCGTGTTACTCGGTGCGCGTGTATCGCTTTCGATCGGCATCGTGGCTCCAACGCTTGCCGCGATCGCCGGCGTGTGGACGGGCATTCTCGCTGGATATTTCGGCGGCTGGACCGATCGGCTACTATCACGCTTCGCCGACCTGCTGATGTCGTTTCCGTCGCTGCTGCTCGGCGTGATGGTCGCCGCCGCGCTCGGTCCCAGCTTCAAAAGTGCCGTCATCGCCATAGCGGTCGCGCTGTTCCCGCGTTTCGTGCGCCTCGCCCGCTCATCCACCCAAGTACTGCGACGCGAGCCGTTCATCGACGCCTCGATCGCCGCCGGGCGTGGGCCGTTCTCCATTATGTTGCGCCATGTTCTGCCGAATATCGCGGGTCCACTGGTGGTCGCGCTGTCACTGTGGATCGCGACGGCCATCAGGCTGGAGGCCGCGTTGTCCTTCCTGGGCCTTGGTGCACAGCCGCCTACACCTTCGTGGGGCAACATGATACGCGACGGCATGAGCGACCTTGTGGGCGATCCCTGGCCCGCGGCATTCGCCGGCGCAGCTATCACCATAGCAGTGCTGGCCTTCAACATGGTTGGCGACGCTTTGCGCGACATGCTCGATCCCGAGATGGAGACATGACCGCGCTGCTGGAGGTGAAGGACCTTCGCGTGCACCTGTTCACCGGCCGCGGCATCGTGCGCGCGGTGGACGATATTGGCTTCTCGCTGGAGGCCGGCCGCAGCCTGGGCATCGTCGGCGAGTCAGGCTGCGGCAAGAGCATGACGGCGCTGTCACTGTTGCGTCTGATCCCGCAGCCGCCGGCGCGCATTGTCAGTGGCCAGATACTATTCGATGGCGCCGACGTAGTGAGTATGAATGCGGCGGCACTGCGCGAATTGCGCGGCAACCGCATCGCCATGATCTACCAGGATCCGATGACAACACTGAACCCCGTGTTCAACATCGGCGAACAGATCGCGGAATCCGTGCGACTGCATCGCGGCGCAGGCCGTGCGGCAGCGACCGCACGAGCGATCGAGATGCTGCGTCTGGTCGGCATTCCCGATCCCGTGCGCGTGGCGAGTGCTTATCCGCACCAGCTTTCCGGCGGGATGCGCCAGCGCGCAGTGATCGCCATGGCGCTCGCCTGCGATCCAAGGCTGTTGATTGCCGATGAACCCACCACCGCACTCGACGTGACCATTCAGGCGCAGATCCTCGCACTGCTGCGCCGACTGCAGACAGAGCTTGGCATGGCGGTGATCCTGATCACCCACGACCTCGGCGTGATCGCGGACCTGGTCGACGACGTCCTGGTGATGTACGCGGGCAAGGTCGTGGAACATGCGCCGGTCGGCCGATTGTTTGCCGCGCCCGCGCATCCATACACACAAGGTCTGCTGCGCTCCATACCGTCGCTCGATTCGCGCGTGCATCGCCTGCGGACAATTGAGGGCGCCGTGCCGTCGCCATTCGACATGCCGTCAGGCTGTCCGTTCCGCCCCCGCTGCGCACACGCGATGGATGTGTGCCGGGAGGTGGAACCGTCCTTGGCACCAGCCGGCGGCGGCACTCTTGCGGCATGCTGGCTGCTGCCGCGGCAACCGATTGCATCGGATGCAACGGCCGTCGCACCGATGCGGTCATGATCGAGCCGTTGCTGACGGTCCGTGACCTCACCAGGCATTTTCCCATAACTGGCGGCCCTTTGGGCGTTCGCGCAGTGGGCACGGTGCGCGCGGTGGATGGCGTGTCCTTCACCATCGACGCGGGCGAAACCCTGGCGCTGGTTGGAGAATCCGGCTGTGGCAAGTCGACGACCGGCCGAATGTTGCTGCGGCTGACCGAGCCAACCGCGGGCAGCATCCATTTCGACGGTAGCGACCTGATGACATTGTCCGCACGCGAATTGCGCCGCGCGCGTCAGCACATTCAGATCGTCTTTCAGGATCCGTATGCCTCGCTCAGTCCGCGGCAGCGAATAGAGGACATCGTCGCCGAACCGTTGGACGTGCATCGGCTATACACTTCCCGCACCGCACGGCGGGAGCGGGTGATCGAACTGTTGCGGCTGGTTGGACTAGATGCGATCCACTTGCGCCGGCGTCCGTTCGAATTCTCCGGTGGACAGCGCCAGCGGATTGCCATTGCGCGTGCCCTGGCGCCTGAGCCCCGGCTTGTGGTGGCAGATGAGCCAGTCTCCGCGCTGGATGTCTCCATCCAGGCGCAGGTGGTCAATCTGTTGCAGGATCTGCAAGAGAAACTGGGCGTCGCTTACTTGTTCATCTCTCACGATCTTGCAGTCGTGCGGCATATCGCACGCCGAGTGGCGGTGATGTATCTCGGTCGGTTGGTGGAACTGTCAGAGACCGAGGCGCTGTTCACCGCGCCGTATCATCCGTATTCGCAGGCGCTGCTGTCCGCCGCACCCGCGGCCGACCCGGAACGCAGACGCAGCAGGATCATCCTGAGCGGAGACGTGCCGAGCCCGGTCAACGTGCCGCCAGGCTGCCACTTCCATCCTCGCTGCCCCATCGCGCAGCCGTTGTGCCGGACAAACACTCCCCCATTACGCGAAGTGGCGCCCGGACGCCTTGCGGCCTGCCACTTTGCCGGGCCTGATCCGATCCCGGCTTGATCGGAATATCGAGGGCGCAGCTCCACGCTGCGGGAGAATAGTCATGGACGACGTCATTATCGCGCGTGCCCTCCATGTCCTCGCCGTGGTCATCTGGATTGGTGGAGTAATGATGGCGACCACTGCGGTGCTACCGGCCGTCCGCCGTGGTGAGCTCGGCACCGACCGTCTCACGGCATTTCACGCTATAGAGCACCGCTTCGTATGGCAGGCACGGACGGCCGTCATCGTCGTCGGGCTCACCGGATTCTACATGTCGGCACGCCTGGATTTATGGGAGCGCTTCCAATTCATGCAATTCTGGTGGATGCACGCGATGGTTTGCGTGTGGTTGCTGTTCGTGCTCCTGCTGTTCGTAATCGAGCCATTCATCCTGCATCGTTATTTCAGCAAATGGGCGACAGTGGCACCGGAGCAGGCGTTTGCCTGGTTGCAGCGAGCGCATTGGGTTCTGCTCGTGCTCAGCCTGGTCACGATCTTCGGTGCTGTCACGGGTAGCCAGGGATGGTCCGCGTTCTGATGCAGGAGGGTTGGTGATGACGACAGGAGTGAGGACCGGGGATGCGATCCGTCGCCCGCTGCCAGCCTTTCTCACCTACGGCTTCCGGCCATTCTTTCTAGCGGCAGGTCTCTGGTCGGCTGTGGCGCTCACGATTTGGATCGTCATGCTGGACGCCGAAGTCACATTGCCGAGTCGATTCGACCCCCTTGCATGGCACGTCCACGAAATGCTGTTTGGCTTTGTCATGGCCGCCGTCGCCGGTTTCCTGTTGACTGCGATCCCCAACTGGACCGTGCGGCTTCCTTTAAGCGGCGGATCACTGGCACTGCTCGCAACGTTGTGGTTGTTGGCCGTACCGTCTGTCTGATCTTCTAGATCGCCGCCTTCGGAGGTTTCGTGCTCGCCTATGGACCGATGCCGCTGCCACGTCGCGATCGGTGAAAGCAGCATGGGGTTGGCCAATCGCAATCGCCGAGTATATGGATCAGTCACGGCAGCAACGTGCCGGACCCGTTCGTGTTGCGACGATAGCTTCGGAGCCAATCCCTATTCCTGATGGAGCAGAATCATGGAATACACCAAACTTGGTCGAACCGGTCTCGAAGTATCCAGGATTTGCCTCGGATGCATGAGCTATGGCGCCTCCGATCAAGGCAATCATGCCTGGAGCCTGGATGAGGAAGAAAGCCGCCCGTTCATCCAGCGCGCGTTGGAAGCCGGCATCAACTTCTTCGACACCGCCAACCGCTACTCCCTGGGCAGTAGCGAGGAAATCCTGGGACGAGCGCTGAAGGACTTTGCGCGTCGCGACGATGTGGTGATTGCAACAAAAGTCTACGGGCGGATGCGGCCGGGGCCAAATGGTGCTGGCCTGTCGCGTAAGGCAATCATGAGTGAGTTGGACGCGAGTTTGCGGCGCCTCGGCACGGATTACGTCGATCTCTACCAGATCCATCGCTGGGACTACGGAACGCCGATCGAGGAAACCCTCGAGGCGCTGCATGACGCGGTGAAAGCCGGCAAAATTCGCTATATCGGCGCATCATCCATGCATGCATGGCAATTCGCCCGCGCGCTGGCAGTTTCCGAGCGGCATGGCTGGGCTCGCTTCGTCAGCATGCAGAACCTGGTCAATCTGCTCTACCGTGAGGAAGAGCGTGAAATGTTGCCGCTCTGCGCTGCCGAAGGCATTGGCGTCATCCCGTGGAGTCCGCAGGCGCGGGGACGCCTGACGCGAGACTGGAACATCACGAGTACACGGTCGGAGACCGACGAGTTGGTTGCAAGGCTGTTTGGCAAAACCGCCGAGGCCGACGCGAAGGTGGTGGATCGCGTTGCAACGGTCGCTGCCGCGCGGGACATTTCGCGCGCCCAGGTCGCGCTTGCCTGGCTGTTGTCCAAGCCCGCTATCACCGCCCCGATCGTTGGCGCGACCAAGCTGCGGCACCTCGATGACGCGATCGCCTCAGTGGCGGTGAAGCTGTCGGACGACGAGATTGCATGCCTTGAGGAACCCTACGTGCCACATGCCGTCGTCGGGTTCGCCTAGGCCGCGCGCTGCCCCCGCTGGCGCGCCGTTGTTGACCGCGATACTTTGCTGTCACGACCCACGAAAAGGGCATTGGGGAGTGACAGGTGCCTGACGACATTTCCTTCGCGTGGCCGGCCACCGGTGCCATGCAGGTAACACCGCTCCCGGGCGGTGGCTGCAATATCAAGATCACCTTCACCGGCAGGGGGATCGTCCGGGCGATCGGCACAGGTCGGATACTCAAGATCCGCAACGTCCCGACGAAACGCATCGCGCGCCAATACGAGATCATCATCCGGCATGATGGTGATTTTGAAAGCAGTTACAGTATCGTCGACCAGACCCCGCATTTGCCCGCAGACGACACGCTCAGTCGCAGAACGCTGGGGACCAGTGTCGAAAGCGGCGACGAACTCTATGACATCAGGGATGGTGGCTTGCTGCATTTCCAGCTTTTCCATGCCGGCAAGCTGGTTGATCCCAGGCAGTATATACAGGTGGAGTTCGACGGCACGATCGACCCAGCTCGTCCATCACCCGAAACATGAAGTGCTGCCCGCGCGCGAATCGCGTAAAGTCTCGCGCCCGGCAGCCAGCTCACTTTATGGACGACGCGGCATGCGCACTGCCTGGTTGCGCCGTGCTGCCATCGTTGCCTCCATCGCGCGAGGATAGCGTTGTGCGGGAGCAGACACCTTCTCCAACCGCTCACGCGACTCCTCGGGCAACCGCCAACCGCCGGCGGCCAGCGTGTAGCTGAATTGTTCCGTTGTCCTGGCGCCGACGATTGCACTGGCGACCTGCGGCCGTTCAAGCACCCAGCGCACCGCAACCTGTGCGGGACTGCGCCCAATCTCGCGGGCGACAGCGAGCAGTTCGGCCAATATGGCCTCGTGCTGTGGGTGAAAGAACCGGGTGGAAAATGCCCAGTTCTCGGCCGACCGTGACCCCGCCACCGTGCGTTCGCCGGGTTGGTATTTGCCAGACAGATATCCGCCGGCGAGCGGAGACCACACCACCATACCGAGCCCCTTCAGGCTACACGCCGGCACCAGCTCTTCTTCAATATCGCGGACCACGAGGCTATATTGCGGCTGATACGCCTCGAACCGCGCGAGGCCCTTGCTGTCGCTGATCCACAGCGCTTCCATAAGCCGCCACGCCTCATAATTGCTGCACCCGGTGTAGCGGATCTTGCCCTGTCGTACCAGATCGTCGAACGCCCGCAACATCTCCTCCAGAGGCGTCTGCACATCGACATGATGGATGTAATAGAGATCGATGTAATCAGTTCCGAGCCGACGCAGACTGTCCTCGACAGCGTTCATGATGTGACTGCGTGACATGCCTGAAATCGTTCGGTCCTGGTCCCATTGCGTTGAAGACCTTGGTCGCGATCACTGCTTCGCGCCGCCGCGGCCCCAGCGCGCGGCCAAGCATCACCTCAGACTCGCCATCGCTGTAACCGTCCGCGGTATCGAAGAACATGACGCCAGCGTCAAACGCCGCGCCGACCATGCGTTCCGCCTCGGCAGTATCGGTGCCATGACCGAACGTCATGGTGCCCAGGCAGATTTCGGAAACCTTGAGGCCGCTGCGGCCGAGCTGGCGAAATTCCATAATGGAGCCCTTATGACATGCGAGGCGGTCATCAATCACATTCGACCGCTGCCGCATTGTAGCCGGCGTCAGTCACCTTCTCCAACGACGTCACAATTTAGCTTGGCAGGATCGCGCATGTGAAGTTTCCCACCGGGGCCACGTTGATGGCCGAGCGGAATGCAGAACCGGTATAGCCCTCGCTACGCGCCCGTGACGCGCCAGATCACATTGCCAACGTCGTCCGCCAGCAGCACGGAGTTGTCGGGACCGATGCTGACACCCACCGGCCGTCCATAGGATACGCGTTCGTCAGGCGCGAGAAACCCCGACAGGATATCGCGTGGCGGTCCCGCCGGTCGCCCGTTCGCGAATGGTACGAACACCAGCTTGTATCCACTCAGCTTGCTGCGGTTCCAGGAACCATGCTGCCCGATCGCCATGCCCTCCGGAAAGCCGGGAAGCGTGCCGGCCGGCAGCCAACAGAGGCCAAGCGACGCGGTGTGACCACCCAGTGCGTAGTCCGGTGTGATGGCTTTCGTGACCATGGCCGGATCTTGCGACACTCTGTTGTCCACCGTCTGCCCCCAATAGCAATAGGGCCAGCCGTAGAAACCGCCGTCGCGCACCGAGGTCAGATAGTCGGGTGGTGTTTCGTCGCCCAGGCCGTCGCGCTCATTCACCACCGTCCAAAGCACGCCGGTCTGCGGCTCCCATGCCATGCCGACCGCGTTGCGCAGACCGGACGCAAAGATTCGGATTGTGGCGCTGGCGACATCGAATTCATGGATGGCGGCACGGCCTTCCTCCACCGCCATGCCCTCATCGGCGATGTTGGTGAGCGAGCCGACACCGACGTAGAGCTTTCGGCCATCGGGACTTGGCAGCAGGCTGCGGGTCCAGTGTCCAGCCGGCCTGAATGTCGCCAGCTTCCGTCCCGGCCCATAGATGCGGGTGGCGCCTGGCGTGTAGGGAAAGGCGACCAGCCCATCGGTGTTGCCGACATGGAACGTATCGCCCAGCAGCGCCATGCCGAACGGTTGGTTCAGCCCGTCCAGGAACACCTCGCGGATTTCGGCAACCCCGTCGCCATCTGCGTCACGCAGCAACGTGATGCGGTTGGCGCTGACCCCCATCGCGTCGGCGCGGCGCATCGTGCTCACCATCGCGTAGTCGAGCAGCGATCTCGGTGGCCTGTCCATGCTCATCGATTCAGCGACGAGTACATCCCCATTGGGCAGCACGTTGATCCAGCGAGGATGGTCAAGATCGGCCGCGAAGGCATTGACCTTGAGCCCTGGTGCCGCGATCGGCAGCTGTCCTTTGGACCATCCTCTCGCCGTCGGCATCTTCAAAGTGGGGATCACACCCTGTGGCTTTGCTTCTGGGATCGCAGGACTGCTGCCCCACGCCGGCTCGTGTGTCCCCTGCGTCAGCCGCCGGGACACCAATGCCGCACCACCGACCAGTGCGACCACGCGTGAGAAAACTGCCGAAAAGCTCAACTGCTTGTCCCCCGGATCAGCCGTGCAATAGGACATACATCAGAACCGATTGTGCATGACATTGCCAACTGCGTACCGGGGAAATCCGCTTCATTGGCGCTCACTTCTCACGCATCGGTCCTATGTCTGGACAGTGGCATCATGCCGTTCCGCGCGCTGCGTGATCGCGGCATTGCCATCGCCATCGGCACCGACGAACGCGCGGCCGACGACGAAGTGAACTGCAAGGCTGCGTTGAAGCAGGCCGGGCTGGTGCACCAGATCGGCCAGCCCGACCAGGCGCTCTGACCGCAACCGTCGGAGCTGCTGCACGCCGCCGATCTACGCCGTAAACTCGTCCACTCGCACAACGGGTCGGCTGTGGTGATGACAATGGTCGCTGGCCGTGTTGTCATGCGTGACGGCCGTGTGCTGGGCATCGACGACCCTGCGCTGCGGTCGAAACTTCGCGAGCGGCAGCCTAAGATCGAGGCCGCCATCGCCGCCACAGCGCGCCAGGCAGCGCGGCTCGAGCCGCACTGGCGGGCGATGTATCAACTGGCAGCGGCAACCGATGTGGAATTCACGCGCTGGATGGGCAACGGACGATGAAACTGCTGCTGGTCAACGGCAACACGACTCAGGCGATCACCGACCGGGTCGTGGCCGAGGCAACACGCTGCGCGGCGCCAGGCACCACGATCACCGGTGTCACCGCTCGCTTCGGCGTAAGCATCGTATCGACCGAGGCCGAGAACGAGATCGCAGGCCACGCCGTGCTCGATACTCTCGCGGTGCATGTTGGAGACCATGACGCCGCCATTCTGGCAATCTCCTTTGATACCGCACTGTTGGGCGCGCAGCAGATCGTTGCTATCCCAGTGATCGGCATGACCGAGGCCAGCCTGCTGACGGCCTGTCTCCTGGGGCGTCGGTTCGGCCTGATAAGCTTCGGGCAAAGCAGCCGCTCGATGTATTTGGATCTGGTGCAGCGTGCAGGTCTGTGGCAGCGCATGGCCGGCCTTGAAACGATCGATCTGGCGAACTCGTCTTCCTACCTGCATGAGGGCGGACAGGATGCGGCCGTCATCGAAGCCTCCGGGCGGCTGATCGCGGCCGGCGCAGATACGATTGTGGTGGCAGGAGCGGCGGTCGCAGGCATCGCACACCGGCTTCGTGCGCGGCTATCCGCGCCGCTGCTCGATGGAATCGCCTGCGCGGTAGGCCAGGCGGAGACGCTCGTGCGACTTGGGCTATCCCAACGCGCCGCCATTGCGCCGCTGGCCGGTGTCAGCGCCGCGATCGGCATCAATCCGGCACTGAGCCAGCGTCTGTCGCGCTGAGCGCTCGCATCCGAGGGTCGATTTGTGCCCGTTATCATCGCAAATCCCGCAACACCATAGCAGCAACACCCGCCCGGCCTGAGGATCACCTGCCCCTTCGTGACGACTTCCATGGTGAGTGTAACTGCACCATTGCACCAAACCAGCCACCTTGAAGCACTCATCTCCCGCCGCTGCATCGGCTCAGGTCAAGGTCGATCGCGCCCGTCGCCGTGCCAGATCCAGGGGCGGGAGTCTTGCTGGGTCGAAAGGCGACAAATCAATAGTCGTCGCCGCCCCGTCGAGGATGAGTTCGGCAACAGCCTCTGCTGTCGCGGGTGCGTTCAGGATGCCCCAAACACTATGTCCCGTAGCCACATAGGCGCCTGGTGCGCCCGGAAGGCGACCGATCAACGGAAGTCCGTCCTGCGTCATGGGGCGAAAACAGGCCTGGCTTGCGAGGACACGCGAACCTGCCAAAACCGGCGATATGCGACTGCAGAGCGCCTTTAGCCGATCGATCGCGCCACGGTCCGGGATCACACAATCCGGATCGACCGGCAGGGGTGGGTCGCTTGAGATTGCACACACATAGGTCGTCCCATTGGCACGCGGGAAAACCTCCGGTGACAAGATCGAGTCAGCGCTCTCCACATATTCGAGAAACAAAGCCTCTGGCGGGATCAATTCTCCCGATTCGAAGACGATACTATGCCCCTTCATTCCAAGCACTGGCGCAAGCGGCAACCATTGCGTGGCGAGTATCGACCACGGCCCCATGGCAATGACGACCGCGTCACCCTCGAGAGTTTCTCCCTCGCAATCCACGCCAACCACCTCATCGCCGCGGCGCAGCAGCCCGGTAACCGTGGCGAGCCGCAACTTGGCTCCCAGCTCTTGTGCCGCACGCATCATGCCGGCGGTGAAAGCTGCGGGTTCTACCTGCGCTGTTGTGTTGGCCGACCCAAGCTGACCGCTAATCCGGACGTTCGAGGAAATCCATGACGGCGACGTGGTGGGGCGCGGCATTCGCGTCGACGGCGGGCCGACCATGCCACCGTAAGTTGTCATGCGGCGATAACCCCAGAGGTTGCCAAGCTCGTCCGCGAGCTCGGCGTGGAGCAAAAAGCTGCGTCGCGCGAGCTGCATCAGGGGGCTGCCGTCGCACCAGTCTCTCGCGAGAAAACCGCCCGATTTGCCAGACGCGGCACAGGCAACTGCAGTACGCTCAATGACGACGACGTCAGCACCTCTCGACGCGAGACGGTAGGCGATGGAAGCGCCAATGACACCTCCTCCCACAACGAGAGTACGCATGCTCCGCTCCTGCTCGGCTCAGGCAGATGCCTTGAATGGATATCAGTCTCTTGTCGAGGAGCAAGCCGTTCCGGGTCGATCGGGCGAAGCGCAATATCGGCCGTATATGGCGCAACGACATGCTGCTTGCGAGCGCCTTCCAGAACGGTGATCGGCTTGACGCCGCCGCTGCGCAACGGTTCTGTTACTGCGAAGCGCTTGGCCGTCAGCGCTCATTCCGGGTATGTCGCAGCGGATAAGTTGGCGCGTCAGTAGTGGATGGGACCTCCCATTCGTCGCGTGCCAATTCACTGGGACATTAGCAAACGACCTGAGAGGACATCATGGCGCTACAGAATGCCGATTGGCTTGGACTGAAGGATCGGGTGTGCGTCGTGACCGGCGCTGGTGGCGGTATCGGTCGCGCCGTCGCGCTCGGTATGGCAGAGGCTGGAGCATCCGTTGTACTGCTCGATCAGGATCAGGACGCATGCCAGGCTACCGCCCAGGTGCTGCGTCCGACGGGTGCCAGAACGTTAGCGCTCGGGTGCGACATCGCCGACCCGCAAAGCGTCGCCGCGGCAGAGCATGCGGCACGTGCGATCGGTCCATGCGACATCCTGGTCAACAATGCCGGCATGCTGCTTCCTGGATCGTTGGCGACCGTGCCGCTCGAACAATGGAACCGGCTGCTGTCCGTCAACCTGACTGGTTATCTCTTGTGCGCGCAGGCCTTCGGCAAGGCGATGATCGAGCGCGGACGTGGTGCCATCGTGCACACGGCATCGATCGCTGGGAGCAACGCGCAGGGGTTCTCCGGCGCCTATAGCGTCAGCAAGGCCGGGGTGCTGATGCTCTCTCGACAGCTCGCGGTGGAGTGGGGGCCGCACGGCGTGCGCAGCAACGTGATGAGCCCTGGCCTCGTAAGAACTCCGATGAGTGAGAAGTTCTATCAGGATCCCAACGTGGCGGAACGCCGGGCTGCCGCCATTCCGGTCGGCCGGATCGGCACACCCGAGGACATGGCTCAGGTGGTGTTGTTTCTCGCCAGTGACCGCGCTGAATTCGTGAATGGTCAGGAGATCATCGTCGATGGCGGATTCGAGCACATGCTGATGAGCCTCGTCCCGCGCCCAGGGTTCGAGCGTGGCAACTGAGCGCTGTTGTTGAGACCGTAGCGGTGCAACGCGAAGCGTCTGCGGTGGCGGCAATCACTGCTTTGCGCAGTGCTCGTTCACATCAATATCGCGGCCGGTGCGCGTTCGGCACCGAGCCACCGCCAAGCGAGGTCATCGCCCGCGCGGAACGTCGCGGGCGATGAAGCTCGCGACCTATAACGTCAACGGCGTCAACGGACGGCTGCCTGTACTATTGCGCTGGCTCGCGGAAACGGCGCCCGACATTGTTTGCCTGCAGGAGCTGAAGGCGCCGCAGGAGAAGTTCCCCGAGCGGCAGATCCGAGATGCCGGTTATGGCGCCATCTGGCACGGTCAAAAAAGCTGGAATGGCGTCGCCATCCTCGCGCGCGGCAAGGCTCCGATCGAAACCAGACGCAGCCTCCCCGGCGATCCCGACGACGTGCACAGCCGCTATATCGAGGCCGCCGTCGCCGGCCTGCTGGTAGGCTGTCTGTATCTGCCGAACGGCAATCCAGCTCCCGGGCCGAAATTCGATTTCAAACTGCGCTGGTTCGGGCGTCTTGCGACGCATGCCAAAACGCTGCTCGATAGCGGCGCGCCTGTCGTGCTCGCCGGCGATTACAATGTCATGCCAACCGACCTCGACGTCTACAAGCCCGAGCGATGGGTTGCTGATGCGCTGTTCCGACCAGAGGTGCGCGAGGCCTACCGCCGGCTCCTCGCTCAGGGATGGACTGACGCGGTGCGTGCGCTACATCCCGGCGAGCGCATCTATACCTTCTGGGATTATTTCCGGAACGCGTACGGTCGTGACGCCGGACTGCGCATCGACCACCTGCTGTTGAGTCCGAACCTCGCCGGTCGTCTGAAGGCCGCAGGGGTCGATCGCGAGGTGCGTGGCTGGGAGCACGCAAGCGACCACGCACCGACCTGGATCGAGCTCAGCGATGCGACGACGCCGATGCGCGCGCATACCAGCCGTCGAACCCGTGCTCGCGCCGTGCGGCCACCAGCGTGACAAGCTTTCGGCCAGTTCGGCAACGTGAGTGCGTCATCGGTGATGCCAGGAGGCTTGATCCCCGGCACCGCCCCGGCTGCCTAGAGAAACAGGCTCCCTGAGTTCCATTCCTGGGGAATGGGCTGTTAACGTGTGAGCCCCGGTTGACGGCAGACGACCGCTCAGGGCCCGCGGGGTTTCTCGGGGGCCTGAACCACGAATGTCGGGACGCGCTCAGTCCGCCCGTGCACCGGTGTGAATGATCGTCCCCACATGCTCGCCACGCAGCGCCGCAGTGAGCCGGCCTGGCACAAGACCGTTTATGATCTGCACGCGCTCGATGTGGCGCGCAGTTGCCATGACCTCCAGAAGCGCGCGATCAAACGGCAGCGTGCCCTGGAGCTTTGCAACATCGGCGACGGTCTTCTCGCGCAGCAGTTGCGCCTGCTCTCCGCCGGGGCCCTTGGGGTCGTTGGTATATACACCGTCCACGTCCTCCACGATTGTGAGGCCAGCAGCGCCCAGCGCGTCCGCCAGCAGGAATGCCCCCGTGTCAGCCCGGTGGATTGGAATGCGTGAACCGGTGAACTCGTGATGGTGGTACGGAGGGAACCCGCTTCCCACAACGGCGCGCGCCGCGGTGAGGTGAATTGCGAGTTGGTTCGCGATCGTCGGATGCTCCACATAAGAGACGCCTTCCGGCGCCAGCAGCGACGCAAGCATGTGGCCGTTCTGGCCAGCTTCGCTCGCGGCAAGCGGGGCAAGTGACCCGACG
Source organism: uncultured Alphaproteobacteria bacterium (assembly GCA_963726125.1). Lineage (GTDB taxonomy): Bacteria > Pseudomonadota > Alphaproteobacteria > Acetobacterales > Acetobacteraceae > JAMXLO01. The sequence continues at coordinate 272,333 of CAVSBG010000008.1, forward strand.
GGCAGGCCGAGGTCGAGGCCGACGCTGTACAGGTGGCGGGCACGGATGCCAGCGCCGGTCAGAATGAGCAGACGATGCTCGGGCAGCAGCTTCCGGATCTCGTCAACGACCGGAAGGATCGCCTCCGGGCCGCGATCCATGATGGAGCGGCCACCGATCTTCACGACCTGCACCCAGGGCAGGATCCGGATCGGGCGGCCGCCAGCAACCGGGCGGGTGAGGTCGCTGTCTTGCAGAGTTTGACGCGCGAGTGGCGAGGCAACGTGCTTGATGGTGTTCGTGGTCTCGGACATGAAAATGGTCCTCTAGCTCGCGGTGATGATGGTGCCGACGTGCTCGCCGTTGAGCGCGCGGGTCAGGTTGCCGGGAACCAGCCCGTTCACAACCTGCACCTCGCGAACGTGGCGGGCCGCCTTCAGCAGATCGAGCATCGGGAACTCAAGGACCGAGTCGTGCAGCCCCCGCGCCATCATCTCATCCACCGTGATCTTCGGGATCAAGGTGGCGTCTTTCGAGGTTTTCGGATTTGCGGTGAACAGGCCATTTTCGTCCTTCACGAAGATCATCGCCTTGCATCCGAATTGCTCGGCGACCAGGAAGCACCCGGCGTCGGTGCGATAGGGCGGAATAACACCCACGGGAGCCGGGCGCGTCCACAGGCCGTAGGGTGGCATGCCGCTGAAAACAACGGCGTTTACCTCGGCAAGGTAGAGGGGTACCGCCGAGAGACCGGCGCCATCGACGGCGGAGATGCCATATTTGGCAAGCAGCGTGCCCAACATGACAGCGTTCTGATTGGCAACCGAGGCGCCAAGCTGCGAGAGCACACCCGCCGGCAGGCCCAACCGCGCCGCGATCGAGTAGAGGTGCCGCGCCCGGGTGCCCGCACCGGTCCCAATCAGCAACTTGTGGACCTTACGAACAGCGAGGATCTCATCCACCAGCGGATAGACGGCTGCGCGGCCCCGGTCGATGACACTCTGACCACCGATCTTGATCACCGTCGCGTCAGGCAGGATCCGGAAGTCTGCTGCTCTTTCCGCTGCCGCCAGAAGCTGCGGGTCAGTCAGCGACCGCTGTGTGAGAAGAGCCTCGAGCTCTGCCGTCGCGTCGGCCATGGGTTCATTCCCTTGCTACTCGATGCAGGTCCGCGCGTCACCGCGGGACCATAAGCGGTTGAAGCCGCATTCCGCCCTGCCCCCGATTGCGTTAGCAGCGCTGGCCGAGGCAGCAGGCTGTTGACGCATTGAGCCCGTCCCATACCGTTTTGCAACTGTAGCCCAGCGTCTTTGCCGCGGCAGTGATACTGCCTTGGTCCGCAACCGCCTCCAGCATCGCGATGCGGTCCCGCCCGACTGGCAATTGCGCAGCGCCACGGAGCACAAGCAGTGCGTCCGAACGCCGTTCTTCAATGAGAGCAGGATCCAGCGTCATACACGCCACGTATATGACGCTAGCCGCGCTTGCAACGCCGCCGCTGGATACGGCATGGCTGCCGCGGTCGGATTGCAAATAAGCCACCTCGAAGGGAATTGCCCTGACCTATGACCTCCCTCACATCTGTTTCTCGCCCCGCTGTGCACAATCCGGCGGGCCTTCAACGGAGGAATGACCGACATGCCTGTGACGATGGACCCGACCACGCGGCTCGTCCTGTCGTGGGACATGTTTGAGGAAGTGGCGACCATCGAGCCAGAGAACGGGCGGAGCATGGACGCCGACACGAAGTGCAAGTTCGATGTCGCGTGGAACGGTAGCGACGTCACCGTCACCGTCAGTCCCGACAGCCTCCGGGTTCGCATCGGGGCATCCAAGACCGCCGAGTTGCTGAAGCACGAGCAAGGCCATTCGGATATCACGTTCCTGACCGGCCTCGCGACTGGCCGAGCGATCCTCAACAACAGCTCCGACGGCCAAACCACCATCAGCACCCATCAGACGCGCGGACAGCGGATGCAGGAACGCTACGACCGGCAGACGCAGCACGGACGAAATACGACACAGCAGCAACGCTGGAACCAGATTGTCGACGCCGCGATCCAGCACGCCCAAACCGTGTTGGACGGGCAGGCTCTCTAACTCCCACGCCCAGGGCATCAGCCAGGGTTTCGCGTGGTCACGCGCAGTCCGTCGCCGACGACGGTAGAGGCCCGCTATCGGACGCCTCTCCGCAAGATTGCTAGTTGTTACTTTTTCATCTTCGTCAGCATATCAATCAGGAGTCTCGCAGCAGGACCCGACGACGCCGGGTTCTGGCCGGTGATCAGCTGGCCATCAGCGACCGTATGAACGCCCCAGTTCTTGACCTTGGAAAACGTGGCACCGAGCCTCATCATCTCGTCCTCGACAAGGAAGGGCACCACTTTCGTCAATTCTACCTCACCTTCCTCGCCATTGGTGAACCCGGTGACGGTCTTGCCCTCGACAAGCAGCTTGCCATCCGGGGTCTTGACGTGGCGCAGCGCGCCGGTTGAGTGGCAGACTACCGCGAAGGTCTTGCTTGCAGCCAAGAAGGATTCCAACAGCTTGATCGAGTTCTTGTCGTCGGCGAGATCCCACATCGGCCCATGGCCACCGGGGTAGAAGACGGTATCGTAGTCTTCCTGTTTGATGCTATCGAGGCGCGCCGTGCTGTCGAGCTGAGCGTTGGCGGCGGCGTCCTTTTCAAACCGCCAGGTGATGTCAGTCTGGAAGTTCGGCTCGTTGCTCTTGGGATCCAGCGGCGGGCGGCCCCCCTTGGGCGATGCAAGGGTGATCTGGGCGCCGGCATCCTTGAAGACATAGTAGGGCGCGGCCAGTTCCTCCAGCCAGAAGCCGGTCTTGCGACCCGTGTTGCCAAGCTGATCGTGAGAAGTAAGAACCATCAGGACTTTCATAACGCGCTCTTTTCTTTGGTTGGTGATTTAGCGATTCGCATCTGCTCGGCCGTCGACCGTGGCTCTGGACCCCATCCTGAATGGCCGCCGACGATAAGGGATCTTCACTCAAGGCTTCATTTCTTGACGGTCCCACTGGCCAACCTCAATTCCGCACCGCTCCGCTTGAGCCGGTGTATCTCCCGCGAGTCTCTCGCGGTTGAGAAGTTAATCCAACGGCTCGGGCGGGGCTTTGATGTAAGCACCCGCCTTTGATGAATTTAGCCACTTTCCATGGGGTGGCTGCCGGCTTGAATGCCCCAACGGCCGGCCATTGATTTGTCGAACGGGCGACGGCGTACACTCCTACGCACTATCAGATTAGGCGTAATGCCAATACGCCTCAAGTTCCTGCTTCGGCAGACCAGCGACGACGGCCCTTTGTAGCCATTCCCCCCGCTCTTGACGGTAACACCGTCGCCTGCGCGTTACACCCATGTGTATATGGCGTAATTGCCGGCTGCAATTCGACAGGAGCACCCAGGAAATGGCCAACTACCCCGAGCTGAAGCTGCATATCGCCGGCGAATGGCGCCACGCTGACGGTCAGCCGGTGATCAACCCGGCCGATGAGTCCGTAAAACTGCTATCCCTGTGTGGTGGCGCGCTCCGGCTTCAGGTCGATCAGCGGCGTGCCATCCAGACAATCGAGGCCGCGAACCTGCAGGGTCGTTCCGCTGACCGCCACCAGATCGACCACCGATGAAGCGATCGGGTTCGGCCGCACCGGCGAGCGCAGTGCGAAGCTGCCGGTCGTCTGCCCGGTTCGGAATGGTGTCTGCAATACAAGATCACGACGCGCCAGATGCATCCAGTACAGCACCTGGATGCGCTTGTGCTGTTCGATGTCGGTCAGCGCCTCACGCCAACGCGCATCGATCTCGATGGAACACATCGGCCCATCGGAGCTGCCCCGCTTGGGGCACTCGCCACGCGTGCGCCACGGCGTTCGGATCGTGCCGATAAAGAACACGCCGGCGTTGGTCGCCGCCGGCAGTTCGATCGCCACCTCGCCGGGACGTAACGCGTGGTCGGCCTCGCTCTTGTCGCCGTTCATCGGCACAGAGTGCCGGGAACGACGACAAGAAGTCCAGGCAGGATCACAAGGCGGCGGTGATCGCCTTGACCTCGGTGTAGTTGTGGAACACTTCCTCGCCCATCTCGCGACCCCAGCCAGACTGCTTGTAACCACCAAATGGCAGCGAGGCATCGAACACGTTGTGGCAGTTGATCCACACGGTGCCGGAGCGAATGCGGCTTGCCAACTTATGCGCGGTGCCGCCATTGCGAGTCCACACGCTTGCGGCGAGGCCAAAGACCGTATCGTTGGCCTGCTTGGCAATCCGATCGAGGTCGTCTTCGTCGAACGGTGTCGTGCACACTACCGGCCCGAAGATCTCCTCGCAAATCACCTTCATGTCAGGTGTGGTGTTCTCCAGTACCGTCGGCTGTACGAAATAGCCGAGATTGCCTACACGGTTGCCACCCACGGCGACCTTCGCACCGGACTGACGGCCATCCTCGATATAGCCGGTGACGCGGGCGAACTGCTCGTCCGACACCAGCGGTCCCATTTCGGTCGCGGGGTCCAGGCCGGGCCCGACCTTGATCTTGCCTGCGATGTCGGCAACGCCGGAGACGACCTTGTCATACACCGACTTGTGCACGTAGAGCCGCGAACCGGCACAGCAGCACTGCCCGTGGTTGAAGAAGATCGCATTCGCCGCACCGGCAATGGCGAGATCCAGATCGGCATCAGGTAGAATGATCGCCGGTGATTTCCCACCGAGTTCCAACGATACCTTCTTAAGGTTGCCGGCCGCGGCCTGCACGATCAGCTTGCCGACCTCGGTCGATCCGGTAAATGCCACTTTGTCCACATCGGGATGCGCCGCCAGCGCCGCACCTGCGGTCTCGCCGAAGCCGGTGAGGATGTTCACTACCCCAGCCGGCACACCTGCTTCTACGATCAACTCCGCGAGCCGCAGCGCGGTCAGCGGTGTCTGCTCCGCAGCCTTCAGCACAATGGTGCAGCCCGCCGCTAGCGCCGGCGCAATTTTCCACGCCGCCATCAGGAGCGGAAAGTTCCACGGAATGATTTGTGCCACGACGCCGACCGGCTCGCGCACGGTGTAGGACAGGTATTCACCGGGCAGCGACAGAGGCAGCGTCGATCCGGTGAGCTTGGTCGCCCAGCCGCCCATATAGCGGAACATGTCCACGGCCAGCGGCAAATCGGCGACCCGCGCGACGGCGTATGGCTTGCCGTTGTCGATCGAACTCAAGCTCTGCCAATTGCTCAAGGTCGCGCTCGATCAGATCGGCGATGCGCCACAGGATGCGTCCACGCTCCGACGGACTGATCCTTGACCACCGCCGCTCATCGAATGCGCGTCGGGCAGCGGACACCGCAAGATCGACGTCCGCCTTGTCGCCTTCCGGCACGTTGGCGATGACGCTGCCGGTGGCCGGGTTGTAAACTGGGAAAGTCTTGCCGGACACGGCCGGCACCTGTTTGCCGTCGATCAGCATCAACGGATTCCGGCCAAAGAAACCAGTTGAATGGCGTAGCCGGGGGTCGAGTGCGATGGCGTCCAAGGTCGTTCCTCCTGTCGGGTTGATACCGCCCCTTGGCAATGGCCGGCGCCAGGGGCAGTATCGTCATATCCAAACACATATGACGCCGCGAGGCGAGTCCGCCGCCCTGGCGCGACGCTGTGCGCCGCGACGGGATTCCACGCACGCGCTGGCCCACGCTGACCGATCCAGCCGCGTTCCGCCCGATACCATCACCGTTGGCGCTATTGCCCGGCACCCGGTGCTGATGGCCCAGACCCGCCTCGACCGAGGTTTTGGGCAGTTATATCTCCTGGGTTACGGCTGAACGCTGTATCCTGTTGGATATTCCGTTTCTCATGAAAGCAGCCCCCTGATGAATGCGCCGTTCGATCCCACGCATTTGCTGAACGAGAAATTTGGCGTCGGCCAGCAATCTCGCGTAAGGAAGACTCGGTGCTGCTTCGCGGTGAAGGTCGCTACACTGGCGATCTGAATTGCCCCGGCCAGCTCTACGGCGTGATGGTTGCGCGGCCGGATGGCGCACGGCGAAATCCGCTCGATCGATACCGACGGTGCATGGGAGATGCCCGGCGTACAGCTCGTCATCACCGCGGCGGATCTCGACGCCGCGGGCATCAAAGAAGATGGCGGCCGCTGCCGGAAAGCACCGGGGTGGCACGCCCACGCCACGGCCGCTTGCCACCGACCGAGTGCGTTATGTCGGCGAACCCATCGCCATGGTCGTGGCCGAAACGCCCAAGCAGGCGAAGGACGCGGCAGAGTCGATCTTCGTCGACATCGATGCGCTTCCGGCCGTGACAACCGCCAGCGCAGCGGCCGCGCCGGATGCGCCGCAACTGCACGCAGACGCCCCCGGCGACGTCTGCCTGGACTTTCATTACGGGGACAGCGAGCAGGTCGCCGCCGCCTTCGCACGCGGCGCCCACGTCACGACACTGTCGCTGCGCAACTCGGGATCAATGCGTGGCTTGTCCACCATCGGCATTCTCCTGTTGTGGCTTAACTATTCCGCCGCCTCACGCCACCCCGTCGGCCGCACCACGTGCGGCAGCCGATCGCGATAGGCCGCCTGCCAGTCATCCGCCGCCAGCACTGCCTCGCCGCTGCGCGCTTGCATGTAGATACCGGGATTGTCGACCCCTGGCGGCATCACACCTTTCTCGCGCAGGGCACGAGCGGCGACCAACAGTCGGCGGCGCGTGCGGGTGATCATCTGATCGCTTGGCGCCAGATGCTCGAATGAGTGATCGACGATGTCGCCCATGCTCTCGGTGATCGCCTGGTCCTGCATGTGGATGTGCGAGATCCCAGTGTAGATCACGTCATTCCGCTGTGCCTCGCGATCGATCCGGTAGTCGTTCGCGGCAGTTGCGGCGGGACGCCAGCGGCCATACCAGTCCGTGCTGATGGGTTGGTAATCCAGCACCGGCAACGCGCCGGGTATCGGCTTGCCATCCTTTAGCGGCGGTGAGCGCGATTGCTGGTTCCAGTTGAACGACACGAACATGGTGTGCGTGTCGTCCATCGGGACCCAGGCGCGCGCCTGCACGCGGTCGGTGAAATCACCCTGCGGAATCCAGGTCCAGAACGGAAAGCCGAAATGCGCGAACCGCCAATAGGTTTTGCCCTCGTCGGCGGGACGATAGGCGCAGTACATCGTGCCCCAATCGGTGTCCGTCACCTGGTAGGCCGGGGCGCGATTGGCGAGCTGGTACTTCAGCATGTTGTCGTCCTGCACCTGCTCCGGCCGCACGCTGCCGACATGCAGGAAGCCAAAGTGCGAGGTGTCGATGTCGCCTTCCAGGGCTTGCAGCCAGTTGCACTCGCGCTGGACGAACATGATCGTTACATCGTCGGCTGGCAGCAGGGTTGCCTCGATCTCCGGCATCGGGGGCGCCTCGGCGTGCGCTCCCATATGGACCCAGATCACGTCGGCCCGTTCCGCAACCTTGTAGGCCTTGGCATGGACCTTTTGGCGGAAGTCCTGTTCCGGTGTCAGGTTTGGCATATCGACGCAGTTGCCATCCGCATCGAATTGCCAGCCGTGATAGACGCAGCGGATGCCGGCGGATTCGTTCCGGCCATAGAATAGCGATGCGCAGCGGTGCGGGCAGCGGTGATCCATCACGCCAACGCGCCCCGTGTGGTCACGGAACGCGATCAGCTTTTCGCCGAGCAGCATCAGCCGTATTGGGGCGCCGCCGGCAATGACTTCCGATGACTTCGCGGCAGGGAGCCAGTATTGCCGCATCAGGTCGCCCATCATGGTACCTGGACCGACCCGGGTGAGCTGTTCGCTTTCGCTCGCGTTGGTCATGGTTTCCTCCGTACGTTACGGCGGAACAGCGCAGTTAATTCCGCCGATTACCCCTGCCAGACGGACACAAGGTCCTGCACAATGGGTCGGGCGGCAGGCGATCCGCTGCCTACCTGCGTGCCGACATACAGGAACCCGATGATCTCGCTGTCGGGGTCCAATCCCAGCGCCTGTTTCACGCCAGCGTCGTAGGCCGGGGCGCCGGTCTTCCACATCGCACCGAAGCCCTGCGCGTTCGCCGCCAGCATGATGTTTTCGGCGGCTGCGGCAGCGGAGACCAGTTGCTCCACCTCGGGGATCTTGTGGCCGCGATGGATGGTGGCCGCGACCACCACGATCACCGGGGCGCGCATTGCCTTGTCGCGCTCGCGTTGCAGCGCATCTGGTGATGCCGCCGGGTCCATTCGGCGCAGGCAATCCGCCATCAGGGCACCGAAGCGTTCGCGCTTGTCCTCGGGGACCACGACGAACCGCCATGGACGGAGCCGCCCATGGTCCGGCGCACGGAGTGCGCTCTGGAACATCTTGTCCAGTGCTTCCTGGTCCGGTCCTGGCGACGCAAGCTTTACCGCGGACTCTCGGCCGATCAGCAGTTCCATCGCGTCCATGCAATTCCTCCGTCAATGAGTGATCGGGCCGTCAGCCTTCTTCCATGCGTCGATGCCGCCGTGGATGTGGCAGGCAGCCGCGAGGCCCGCATCCTGTGCCGCCTGCACAGCCATGGCCGAGCGCTCGCCGAACGCACAATAGAACACCAAGCGTTTGTTTGTCGCGCTGGCCAGTTCGTGGAGCATGCCGCCCTGCTGGATGTTCTCCTGTAGGTCCGGGTAGGGGGCGTGCAGCGAGCCTGGGATTATGCCGTGCTTCTCGCGCTCGGTGCGCTCGCGCAGGTCGATCAGCACGATGTCGCGGTTGCCGATCAGGGGCTGTGCCTGGTCGGCGGTCAGTGACCAGCCTCGGGCGGCGATCTGCTGCTGCGCCAGGCCCTGGTGCATGTTCGCCGGGACTGCCACGTCCATCATCTTCGGGTTGGACAGGTTCAGGTTGTTCATCAGATGGACGTAGTCATCGACCGATTTCACCTGGAGGCGCGGGTTGGAGCGGCGTTCCTCGCCGATGGTGCTGACGGTGTCGCCTTTGTAGTCGTGCGCCGGGAACACCATCGTTTCGTCGGGCAGGCGCAGCAGGCGGTTGAAGATCGACTGGTACTGCGCGCGGGGATCGCCGTTCTGGAAGTCGGTGCGGCCGGTGCCTCGGATCAGCAGCGTGTCACCGGTGAAGACACGGTCTGGCATGATGAAGCTGTAGCTGTCGTCCGTATGGCCGGGTGTATAGGCGACGTCGAGGCTGATGCCTTCGATGCCGAGCCGATCGCCCTCGGCGATGCGCATGGAGACAACGTCGACGCTGGACTGCTCGCCCATTACGGTGATGCAGCGCGTGCGGTCCCGCAGCGCGCCCAGGCCGGTGATGTGGTCGGCGTGCAGGTGCGTATCGATCGCCTTTACCAGCTTGAGGTCGAGCTCGCGTATCAGTTGCAGGTAGCGGTCCACCTTTTCCAGGACTGGATCGATGATCAGCGCCTCGCCACCGCGGCGGGAGGCGAGCAGGTAGGTGTAGGTGCCGGACGTCGCGTCGAACAACTGGCGGAAGATCATGATCACCTCCTGGGGCGGCTCCAGAGGGGACAGTTTATCCGGAACGGCTGGGGCGGTGCCACATTCTTGTCGCGGGGGCAGGGAGGGCGGTTTGCGGTTGCCGCGATACGGCTTATGTCGGAGGAGCCTGTGGCCGAACTTATCGCAATCCGCGGCTGACCGACGACTTCACGCCCCGTCTGGACATTCTGCCGAGGGCGCAGCGGCAGCTTTGGGACGAATTGGGTGCGGTGCCTCGAGAATTCGTGCTTTACGGACGCACGGCTGTCGCTCTGCATCTTGCGCATCGCCAGTCGGTGGACCTTGATTTTTTCGGTAGCAAGCCATTCGATCCGGCCAGGCTCGCGGCGGAGATTCCTTTCATGGCGCGGGCCAGGATCACGCAACGTGAGCCGAATACGCTGAGCGGCATCGTTGAACGTGGCGGTCCCGTGCGGCTATCGTTCTTCGCGGTGCCACGCTTGCCACGTCTGGCACCGCCGCATATCGCGCCCGATAACGGATTGCAGGTGGCTGCTTTGCTCGACCGCGCTGGGACAACGGCAAACGTCGTTCAGCTTCGCGCCGAAGCGAAGGACTATCGCGACATCGATGCCATCCTGCGCGATGGCCGGATTGATCTGCCGATGGCATTGGCGGCGGCACAGGCGATGTATGGCGCAACGTTCAATCCGCAGATCACGCTGAAGGCGCTATCTCACTTCGCGGATAGTAATCTGCCGCGGCTTGCGAGGGCGCTGCGGCGTTATGTGTCGGACGACGATTTCCGTGAGGCGCTGGACAAGGCGCCACCTGGCATCATCGATGCGCGCTCCTGGTCATACTGGAACAACAAGATGGGCCGGTATCCGGCGCCACCGCTGCCTCGGCGCAAGTTTGGATAGTCGGCAGGCGCAGAAGCGGGGGAGGGCCAGAGAGGGGGCTGCTGACCAGATCGCCGCTGCCTGGGATCCCGGTGTCGATGCGTCACTCCGCCAAGGTCCTTCAACATGGAGGGTCGCTGGAGTCCGAGTTGCTGGAACTCCAGCGGCGTCCGTGGCGCCTGCTCTTGTCCACCTTGTGCCTAAAGTGTGTGCGATTGACCGATGACCCTGGCTCCCGCACTTGTTCCGGTTTAGGTTGTTGTCACGTCAAAGGAACAACCGCCTATCAGGGAGGCTTGTGTCATGGATGTACTGCGTCGTGCGGTGCCCGATGACGCCGTTGCCTGCGGCCAAATCTGCTATGCTGCGTTCAGCGCGATCAATGATGCGCATGGGTTCGAGCGTGAGTTTCCCTCTGTGGAGGTTACGGTCGGTCTGCTCCGTATGTTGCTGGAGCATCCTGGGTTCTACGGCGTCGTTGCCGAGCGAGATGGAACGATCATCGGCAGCAACTTCCTGGATGAGCGATCCGTAATCGTCGGCGTCGGCCCGATCTCGGTTGATCCTGCCGTGCAGAACCAGGGTGTCGGCCGGCGTCTGATGCAGGACGTGATCGATCGGGCGGCGTCTCGCCAGGTGCCCGGGGTGCGTTTGTGCCAGGCCGCATTTCATCGCCGTTCGCTATGTCTTTATACAACCCTGGGTTTCCGGACACGTGAGCCACTCTCGGTCATGAGCGGGACGCCGCTCCATCGGAGCATTGCGGGATATCATGTTCGCTCGGCGCAACATTCCGATCTTCAGTCCTGCAACGAGGTATGCTTCGCCGTCCATGGCTTCGACCGTGGCGGCGAATTGAAGGACGCAAATCGAGCAAAAGACCGCAACAGTCGTTGAGCGTGACGGCCGCATCACAGGCTACGCAACGGCCATCGGCTTCTTTGCCCATAGCGTGGCCAGGAGCAATCAGGACCTGATAGCTCTCATCGCTGCGGCGGCGGAATTCACCGGGCCGGGGTTCCTGTTGCCGACGCGCAACTATGAGGTCTTCACTTGGTGCCTCGCGAACGGGTTGAGGCTGGTGGAACCCATGACCCTGATGACGACTGGCTTGTACAGCGAGCCGGCGGGCGCGTATCTCGTGTGCGTTCTCTACTGACCCAACGTCGGGAGCGATTCGCAAGCGCAGGCAGATATTATTAGCGCCTATGGGACCTGATTGGGGGTAGAGGAGGGGGGCTTCGGTCCCGATCGTCGCATCCTTGGCAAGGCCGGTGCCTGGGTGTTGCGTCGTCAAGGATTTTTAACACGGAGGGCAGAGCGAGGGCACGGAGGCCACAGGAGTTCGAGCGGCTCCGACTCCTGTGGCTTTCCGTGGCTCTTGCTCTGCCATTCGTGTTAGAAGTACTTGCTATTCCAGGTGGGCAAGTTTGCGCTGTCGACCCTTCGGCCCATCAAATTCTACAACTCACTGGGAGCGTGCGAATTGGGACGGCGGGGCCGGCCGTTGTTGTCCGGTCCCGTGGGGCAGCGTTACGTCATGCTGCGGTGGTCAGGGTGGGCCGGTGGCGAGTGGCGCTGTCTGGTCGGCGAATGGGTCGACCGGTGGTTCGCCGATGAAGAAGCCGAGGACCTGACGCATCTCGTCTGGTTTCAGATGCAACCAGTCCAAGGTGCTGCCCTGCTTCTTGTCCTGCTCTTGAATGAACGCCTGCTCGCGGTTGGTCTTCTCTCGCATCACGTTGGCGACGCTGCCGCCGAAGTAATGCATGACCTCGAACAAATGGTTCCAGAAGACGGGGGTGCAGAAGCCGGGCACGACGGCGAGATCGCGACAGATCTCGGCGATGGTGCGGCCGACTGCGCGACGGCGTACTTGACGATCGAGATCCTCCGGTGTGGGCATGAATAGTTCGGGATCGTCCGAGCCAGGGGGCAGCGCCGGGCGTGGTGCGGCTTTGGGCTTGGCTGGTTGCTCGGCTTGAGGGGCCGCCGGCGGGGGTGGTGGTTCGTCGGTGCGGGTGCGGCGGATCACGATGTCGATGTCGCGGCCGGTTGCGGCTCGCGCGAGCAGGAAGCGTTCCAGGGCGGCGGCACGCAGGATGCCGCGGCGGAGGTGGGCGAGGATCGTGGGAAGGTTGGCGGTGCCGAAGCATGCCGCGATGGAGGGGAATGTGGGGGCGGTGGCGCGTTGCCGCACGGTGTCGAGCATATGGCGTCCGTAACCGAGCAGGATGCGAACGGCGTGGAGGACGACGACGATGTAATCGGGCATGGGGGTGCCCGGTTGATCCTTTGGCGGATCGGGAGGCGAGGCTGGAGCGGGTACGTCGGCTTCCATATTAGTTGGTATATATAACTATGGTCGGAAAAGCTAGGTTTATTTTCTTTCGTGCCGGATTGGGTTCGGCTGGCAAAGACCCAAAGGGTCACTTCGCTGCCGCGACTGAGATTTGCCAACTCGAGGTGGTCTGTGCTCCGATCGGTTCCCCATAGAGCGTTCAAATTGTTGGTGCATGCATGGAACGCGGTGAAGCCAACAACATCGATCCGCTAATAGCCCAAAGGTTGGAAGGGCCCCATAACCGATCGTCCTGGCCGGAATGGATTAACAGTGCCTTTCTAAAAGACATTGAAACAGTTTACGCAGCAATTGCGCATGGACCGAAGGTTGGAGGTGATGAAATTAACGCCGAGCTTGGTCGATGGGTGAATATAATATCCTATGTGCTTGACAACTCTCTAGACGGGACGCTCAACGAAATACAGGCACGCGAATTGATTGCGAGAACGAAAACAGTCGTCTCCTTTCTGCTGAAGGAGCCGACGGCAGGAGGATTAGTCTTTGCGCGCGAGGTCAGGCATGAGATACTGATGGATATTTACAGAGCCGAACCGATTTCTCGACATATTATCAAAATAACCAATGGATCTCCGAGTTTCGCCGTTGTCCTTGGTGTGGCAGCCTCCGCCATACTGCTTCTGATACTCGCCATGATTCTGCCGCCGATCTTGAATCTCCTTGGTGTTCATCCACTGCTGTATATCGACCGTTCGTTTTCCGCCCAGACGCCACCGGCATTGGGAGCGGCGGCGCTTGCCGCCTTTTTAGGCGCGATAGCAAGCATTTTGATCCGCCTAGAGCGGTTCGAGGCCCGACGCGCAATTGACCCAAAGTTGCTATTTCTGAACGCGTTTTTCCGACCGTTTGTGGGCATGCTACTGGGGCTTTTCGTTATCGGAGTGCAGGGGATTGGGCTTTTCAGTATCGGCACAGGCAACAGCGATCCCGGCCAGTCCAAATTCTCGCTATTTCTCATGGTGGTCGGCTTCCTGGCTGGCTTTAGCGAGCGTCTTGCCGGAGACATTGTAGGCACCGTTGAAGGTAGTTTGCTCTCAGACAAGGCCAAGGGTGGTTCGGGTCCGGTAACCTAACTTCCTTTATGCTGCGATTGCCGGGCCGCTTTCCTCCAGAAGATTTTGGTTCCTGCCGAGCCTCTCCGGCTGTGCAGTCAGGGCTTTTTTTTGCTTCCATCTATCTCGACCCGATTAGCGCTCCTGCCCGCGCTGGTTGACGGTCCGGGGCCACCCCGATGAGGAGGTAATATTATGCGCCACCGCGTTGTGGCGCCGTCACCATGGAGCTCCTCGTTTGAGCTCAGCGGCGGCATGTTGTCGAAACGTCATGGGAAATGGGAGCGCCTGTGACCGAAGGCCGCCGCTACAACGCAAACTTCCCCTGCCGCGGGTCGTTGATGCGACCCACTCGCCGCGACCGCGCGGCCGCCTGTGCGCGCGGCTCTGACGGATGGAACGCCGCCGTCCACATCTTCCGCCGCGCCTCGTACGCGCGCTGCCGCTCCGACGCTTCGGCGAGGAACTTCGTCGTTACCTCCACCCGCGCCGGAGGCAGTCCACCGCGTTCGGTCATCCCTTTACCGCCATGTCGCGCAATTCCGGCACAATCCACAGTGGCCGATCGCCACGCGCAACACGTAGCACGTTGTCGAACGCATTGCGCGTCTGCTTCACGCGCGTCTCGCTGCTGGCGCCTGCCAGATGCGGCGTCAGCACCACATTGTCGAGCGACAGCACAGGCTCGGACGGGGAGGGGGGCTCCTGCGGAAACACATCCAGGCCGGCACCGGCGATCTTGCCGCTGGTCAGCGCCTCGTGCAGCGCCGGGAAGTCGATCACCGGCCCTCGGCTGCAATTGATCAGCACCGCGGAGGGCTGCATGTAGCCCAACTCGCGCGTGCTGATCATGTTGCGGGTCAGGCGGGTCAGCGGCACGTGCAGCGTAACGATGTCGGACGTGCGCATCAGTTCCGGCAGCAGGCGGAAGCGCACGTTCAACGCATCCTCCTCGTGCTCAAGCATCCGCGTGATGTCGTTGTATTGGATGCGCATGTCGAAGCCGCCGGCGGCGATGCGCGCGACGCGCTTGCCGATGGTGCCGAAGCCGATGATGCCGAGGGTCTTGCCCTGCATTTCGTAATACGTCGGTATCGGCTGGTTACCGCGCCATACGCCGCTGGAGGTCATCGTGTGCTGTGGCACCAGCTTTCGGTAGACCGCCAGCATCAGGAGGATCGTATGTTCCGCCACTGCGCGTGAGTTGGCGCCGCCATTGTTGGCAACCACCACGCCGGCGCGGCGCGCGGCATCCAGATCCACGTGGTCGTATCCGGCACTGAACAACTGTGCCAACCGCAGGCGAGGGGCCGCTTTGAAGAACGCCTCATCCATCGGATTGACGTTGCCGATCAGGTACTCGACCTCGGCCAGGGAGGAGGCATAGCTGGGACTGCCGGGGGCGCCCACGATCAGTTCGAAGCCAGGGGGCGTCATCTCCTGCGCCTCCTTCACCGTCTGCTCAAGCGTGTTGACCAGCAGGACCTTGGTCGGCATCGGCGTCTTCCTCCAATGTTATCCGCCTGCGCGGATTGTCGCGGCGGTTTTCTCGGCAATCATCAGCACCGGAACGTTTAGGTTCGCGCACGGCACGGTTGGCATCAGCGAGGCGTCGCACACTCGCAACCCGTCAACACCGATCACGCGCGCGCTGGGGTCCGTCACGGCCATCCGATCAGAGGGATCGCCCATGCGGCACGAGCCGCACGGATGCCAGGTGCCATTCACGCGCTTTCTCAGATGCGCTTCCAGCAGCGTGTCATCCGCGGCTAGTTCTTCCGCGGTGTATTCGGTGCCGATGGCATAGGCCATGATCTTCTTGCGGGCCGCGTTGCTGACATCCATCAGCGGCGCTGCCACGCCTGCGATCGCGGCGTTGCGCGTGCTCGGGCGCAGCAGTTCGCGAATGCGCGGCGAGTATCCACTGGGGAATACTTCCAGCACCACGCCCGATTTCTTCGCCGCCGTCATTGCGCGGACGCCGATGCGGAAGCCCTCTTTCAAGCGCGCCATGTCACGCGGATCGGACAGCATGCGGAAGTCGATGTCGGACCGTCTGTCGGAGGATGACGACAGGCGGACGCGGCCGGTCGAGTACGACTTGTTGACCCAGAAGCCGAGCGTGCCGATGCGCTGTCCTACCGCGTGCCAGCCACCGCGCGCGGCGATCGCCACGTGCATGTCGCCTGGGGGAATGCCGTCGATATTGGACGAGTAACGCAGGAGGGCTTGCAAGTGATGCACCTCACTTGATTGCAGGCGCGCGGAGGAACGCAGGTAGCCGGAAATCCCGATGTTCGGATGCTCTTGCAAATTCTCGCCGACGCCTGGCCGATCGAGCTTCACCTCGATGCCGTGGTCGGCGAGATGCGCGCCGGGGCCGATGCCGCTCTTCATCAGCATGACGGGACTTTGCAGCGCGCCGGCTGATACGATGACCTGCCGCGCGGTCACGCGGAACGGGGCGGCATTGCGGGTGAAGTGGGCTGCCTCGACACGGCCGCCGTTGATCTCCAGGCGTTCCAGGGGAGTCTCGGTTAGCACTGTCAGGTTGGGGCGGCGGCGCACCTCGGGCGACAGGTATTTCAGGGCGGCACTGCCTCGCCTGCCGTCGGCATCGACGTTGAAGGTGGTGGGGAACACGCCGTCGGACCACGCGCCGTTCTGATCGTCTTGAAACGCGTAGCCCATGTCGGCGAAGATGTCCGCCATGGTGCGCGTGTAGTCGGTCCAGTCCTTCTTGCGATGGCGCTGTATCGGCAATGGACCGGACTGGCCGTGCAACGGCTCGCCGAAGTCGGCGTCGGTCTCCAGCTTTTTGAAGTATGGGAGGACCTCGGACCAGCTCCAACCGTGCGCGCCGATCGCTGCCCATTCGTCGTAGTCGTAGGGCGAGCCTCGGTTGGCGCAGATGCCGTTGATCGAGGAGCCGCCACCGAGGAGCCGCGCCTGCTCATAGAACCACGGTTCCGTTGGCTGATTGGTGCCGCTGTCGCCGCGCGAGGCTTGCAACGAACCCCACAGCCATTCCTGCTGAAAGTAGGTGCGGCCGGGATAAGGGGATGCCAGAACGTCGGGAATGTCGGATGGCGTAACGTCGCGGCCGGCTTCGCATAATAGCACGCGCGTGGATGGGTCCTCGCTCAAGCGCGACGCCAGCACGCAGCCGGCCGAACCCCCACCGCAGATCAGAATGTCGATGGGTTCCGATGGAAGCTCCATGCTTGAACGTATCCTCGCGTCGCTCATTTGCGCCATACTAAGCGGCAGGCTGGGAGACACAACAATGAGCGACCCCGCGGCGGCTGATGTCACGGTGGTGGATCATCCGCTGGTGCAGCACAAGCTGACGCTGCTACGTGATCGGCGGACGCCTACAGCGCAATTCCGCCAGCTTGCGCGCGAGATCAGCGTGCTGATGGCCTATGAGGTCACGCGCGACCTGCCGCTGGAAGCCGTTGAGATCGACACGCCGCTGGAGCGCATGCAGGCGGCGCGGCTGCTGGGCAAGAAGCTGTGCTTCGTTTCGATCCTGCGGGCGGGGAATGGCATCCTCGATGGCATGCTGGATTTGGTGCCGTCGGCGCGCGTCGGGCATGTCGGACTGTATCGCGATCCGCACACGCTGATGCCGGTGCAGTATTATCTGAAACTACCGGACGACCTGCCGCGGCGCGTAACGATCGTGGTTGATCCGATGCTCGCCACGGGTCATTCCGCCAGTGCCGCCGTGGCTCGCGTGCGAGACGCTGGGGCAGTGCAGCTACGTTTCATGTGCCTGATTGCGGCGCCGGAGGGGCTGCGCGCGTTCCGCCAAGACCACCCCGATGTGCCGGTGTTCGCTGCGGCGATCGATCGTTGCTTGGACGAGCACGGTTATATTCGGCCGGGGCTCGGCGATGCCGGTGATCGGCTCTACGGCACCAAGTGACGCGCGACCGCGACCAGCATTGCATCGGACCCGCGGCCGCCGACGATCGACAGGCCGATCGGTAGGCCGTCCAGTTCGGTGCCGGGGATGCTGACCTGGGGTGCGCCGGTCAGTCCGCCGTGCGAGCACAGGCAGGAGATGCGGTCGCGTAGCGGGCCGAGGACGGGCAACGACAGCCCTTTTTGCGGTGCTGGGAATGGTGTCGTCGGCTGGCAGAGGATCGTGCCGGGCGGCAGCAGGTAGGTCAATCGGGCACGCGCTTCCTGGCGCATGAGTTCAGCCCAACCGCGATCTGCCTCGCTGATCATGGATCCGGCGACCAGGCCGCGCGCGACGCCGAACGCCATGCGCGGATTGTCGCGTTCCACCCAGGGGCGGAAGGTCTGCCATGCTTCGACCGGCTGTAGCGTGCGTTGCGCACGAGCCCAGACCGACAGGCCGGGCGGGGCCATGATCTCGTCGCGGGTGTTGCCGATGAGCTTCGCCAGACGATCGACCATCGGGCGCAGCGCGGTTGCGACTGACGGATCGGCGAAGCCGAATGCATCGACGGCGATGATCAGGTGTTTGGGCAGGGCGTCGGGGATTGGCTCGCGCAGCAGCACGGCGGAGACGCGCGCGAAGGTCTCGGCGTCGCGCGCGAACCAGCCGGTCGTGTCGGAACTCGGCGCCTGGGGCAGCATGCCGGACAGGTCGAGGCGGCCGTGCGTCGGGCGGATGCCGTAGAGGCCGCAGAAGCTGGACGGCACGCGCACCGAGCCACCGGTGTCCGTGCCCAGCGCGGTATCGCACAGGCCGGCGGCGACTGCGGCGGCGGAACCGGACGACGAACCGCCGGGCACGCGATCGGGCGCCTTGGTGTTGAGCGGCGTGCCGTCGAACGCGTTCTCGCCGAGGATTCCTAGCGAGACTTCGTCGGTGATGGTTTTGCCGATCAGCGTGGCGCCGGCGTCGAGCAGCGTCTGCACGGCCCAGGCATGTCGTGTTGGGATCGGATGGCTGCGCGCCCAGTCGTGGTTGCCACCGCCGGTGGGATGGCCGGCAACGTCGAACAGGTCCTTGGCCGCGAATGTCAGCCCGGTGAGGGGGCCATCCGGCGCACCCGCTATCGTGAGGCGCGGACCGGGGATGAATGCGTTGATCGCGTCTGTCATTGGTGAACCCGCGGCTTACGCGACGCCCAATACCAGGCACACATTCTGCCCGCCAAAGCCGAACGAGTTCGACATCGCGTGCGTCACCTGCGCGTCGCGCGCGATGTTGGGCACGCAATCGACCGGCAGCGCCGGATCCGGTGTGTCGTAGTTGATCGTTGGAGGCAACCGGCCGTAACGCATCGTCAGCAGGGTGAAGATCGCCTCAACCGTGCCGGCCGCTGTCAGCGTATGGCCGATCATCGACTTGTTGGACGACATGGGGATGTTCGCTGCGCGCTCGCCGAAGACGGCCGAGACGCCGACCCACTCCATCTTGTCGTTCTCGGGCGTGCCGGTGCCGTGCGCGTTGATGTAGCCGATGGCATCCGGCGCGAGTCCCGCATCCTGCAGCGCATGCTGCATGCAGGCGATGATCGGCTTGCCGTCGGGCGAGGACCGGGTGCGGTGGAAGCCGTCGGCCTGTTCGCCGCAGCCTTCGACCACGCCCAGGATCTTGGCGCCGCGTGCTTTTGCGTGTGCCAGGCTCTCCAACACCAGGGCGCCGGCGCCTTCCGCCATGACGAAGCCGTCGCGGTCCTTGGCAAACGGCCGTGCTGCCGCCTCGGGTGGATCATTGCGGGTGGACAGCGCGGACAGCAGCGAGAACCGGATCAGGCTCTCCGGGTTGACTGACGCATCGGTGCCGACGACCAACGCGGCTTCGGCCTCGCCGCGGCGGATCGCCTCGACGCCGAGCTGGATCGCGGTGGCGCCGGATGCGCAGGCGGTCGATGTCGCTACCGGCGAGCCTTTGGTGCCGAAGCGCTCGGCCAGGTGCTCCGCCACTGAGCCGAACAGGAAGCGCTCGTAGAAGCGGGTGAACTTCCCCGTTGAGGCTGCCCGCAGCAGGTCGTCGTAGCTGACCGTTTCGTTCGCGCGAGATGCCGCTGCGAGCGCCAGGCGTTGCGGCCATTCCAGCTCGACTGGGGGGAGTGCCAGGAACATCGGTCCGGGAAAGTCGCCGGGCGTCCCGATACCGGCTTCCGCAACAGCTTCGTCGGTGACGAGTTCGGCGAGGCGTTGCGACATGGCTGGCGCGGATGGTTCCTCGACGGGTATGAAATCCACGGTGCCTGCGATGTTGGTGCGCAGGCCGCCGATGGGGAAACGCGTGATCCGATGGATGCCCGAATGGCCGGCGGTCAGCGCGCGCCAGTTGTCCTGCGTGCCGGTGCCGAGCGATGTCAGCACGCCGGTGCCGGTCACCACGACCACCGGCCGGCCATGACTGTCGAGGTTCGCGCTTCTCATCGTCGGCTCCTAGTGGATAGAATTTAACGCTTGGCGCCGGGATACGCTCCCCGAGCGAGGGCTTGAAAGGCCTATCCCAAGGCAAGCATTTTCACGCAATCCGCAAATCACGCAAATCACGCAAACAAAGCGGATGGCACCCAGCGACGTCCAGGGAGGCGGAAGATTTTGCGTGATTTGCGGTTGAGGTCACTTGCTTCCTTGCTTTGGCGCCGACGGACGCTTCCGTCGGGTTTTGACCACTAGGCTGCCTCGACCACGGCCAGTGCCTCGCCGCGCCAGTGGCCCCACGATGTCACCAGCACCTGGCGGAGTTCTTCATCCATGGCTGCCTCGGCTGGCTCGAGTGGGGCGAACAGTTGGCGGCGCGACAGTGACATCGCGGCGAGCGCCAGGTTTGCCGGAAACGACGGTTCCAGGCTGTGGCCGAACGCTGTTGCCGAAGCACGCACAGGCATTCCCAGATCGTGCAGGAAGTCAGCCTCCTCGCGGGTTGGAGCGGCTGCACCGGACGCGCCGGAGATCACCGCCGCGTAGGGCGGCTCGAGGTGGTGGCGCATCGTCATGAGCTGGTGGGTGGCATTGGTGGTCGCCTCACCGGGCTGACGCCGGCTGCGGTCGGTGGCGATCGAGGCGATGTGCCCGAGCGGTGTGGCGCCGCGGGCCTCGGCGTGCTCGCGGCTTTCGATCACCAGGAAGCAGCCGAGCGTGCCCAGCACCATGCCGCCGCCGCGCGACTGGCGTTCCCAGACGCCGGCGAATGGGTGCTTCCACAGCAGCTGGCCCATTTCGTAGTGCAGCAGCACGTCGGGCCGCTGCGCGTTGTAGGAGCCGCCGACCAGGAACAGCTCGCCCTGGTTGGCGGCAATGCGCGCACAGGCGATGCGGACGGCGTCGGTGCCGGATGCCTCCTCACCCATGAAGGTGCGCGATGAACCCACGACGCCGTGCACGATCGAGATGTTGCCGGCCAGCAGATTGGACAACTGCGCCAGGAACAGCGTTGGGCGGAGGTCCGACAGGAGGTGTTCGTTCAGGAACACGCCGGGGTCTGCGGCGGAGGGCAGGGCGGACAGGATCGCGGGGTCCACGGCGTAGTCGCGTTCGCCACCGCCGGCGGCCACGATCATGTCCATGCGGGACAACAGCGCGGGGTTGCCCTTCACGCCGGCGGAGTCCAGCGCCTGCCCGGCGGCATAGGTGCCGATACGCTGCCAGGCCTCCATCTGCCGCTGGTCGCCGCGCTTGGGGATCTGCTTGTCGAGTTCCAGCGGTGCGATCGGGTGCACCGGCCAGGGCGCAAACGTCGTGTCGTCTACCACTGGCTGGAAACCGCCCGCGCGATTGAGCGCGGCCCAATGCGCGTCGACGCCCTCGCCGAGACAGGAAACCAGGCCGATGCCGGTGATCAGTGCGTCGCGCGGGTTAGCCATTCAGGAATGCCTCCGGCACGGCGACACGCCGCGCGGTCTCCAGCATCTGGGCGCGCAAGGTCTCGTTGGGGAAGGGGACCACCCGATACGTGATCTCGGCGTCGGCCACCTTGCGACCCTCGGAGGTGATGCTGCCGGCTACCACCGCGTAGCCCGAGCCGTCGTGCAGCAGCCTGGCCTCGGCGGTGAGGCTTTGGCCCGGAACGACGAAGGCGCGCATCTTGGCCTCCTTCACCTGGACCAGGAAGGGCATGCGCTGGAAGCGTAGCACGGCCAGCACCAGCCAGCCGCCGGTTTGCGCGATGGTCTCGATCATCAGGGCGCCTGGGAGTAGCGGATGGCCTGGGAAGTGGCCCTCGAACACCGGGCTGGCGTCGGGGACCAGGCATTCCGCGCGCACGGTTCGAGCCTCCGGATCGAGCTCGACGATCCGGTCCACCATCTGGAAGTATTCCAGCCTCATGCGGGATCAGGCGGCCTTGGCGGCGACCAACTTGTCGATGTTGGCGCACAGGTTGCCGAGGACGAAGGTACTCTTCGGTCGAGACTTTGCCCTCGTTGACTTCCTGGGTCCACTGCTCCAGCGGCATCTTGATGCCGAACGCCTTGTCGATGGCGAAGGCAACGTCCAGGAAGTCCAGGCTGTCGATGCCGAGGTCATTGATGGCATGGCTGGCCGGCGTGATCTGCTCACGCGGAATGTCGCATGTCTCAGCAATGATTCCGGCTACGGTCTCGAAAGTGGACGACATCGATCAGCCCCTGCAACAGCGCGCGGGCACTAACACCGCGGCCGGTGCGTCGCAAGGGCAAGGCGGGCTCCGCCCGGACCCGCCAAGGGGCTTTGCCCCCTGGACCCTCACCAAAGGCGGAGCCTTTGGGATCCGTCCTGTTTGGCTCTGGAGGGGGGTGGGAGTGACCTCGTCGAGGTCAGTGCCGCCCCATCCAGAGCCAAACAAAAGGGTTCTAAGGGCTACGCCCTTAGCGGAGTTCCAAGAGGCGGAGCCTCTTGGTCGGGGTCCGGGGCGGAGGCCCCGGCTGCCCTTATACCCAATGCGCCGGCTGCCAGACCCAGCCGGAGCCGGTCTGCTGCCACCAGCCTGGCATCCAGGTGCCGCCGTGGCCGGCGGACTGCACGTACTGGCCCGGGGTCCAGACGAAGGAGTTGCCTGTCCAGTCCCAATGGCCTGGTTGCCACATCAGCGGCACCGGACTGACCGGCGGATTCGGGATCGCCTCAGCCATGGGCGGCGGTATCGGCGCCGGGGGAGAGAGCTGGACGCAGCCTGCGAGAATGAGGGCGGAGCCGAAGAGCAGGCCGGCAACGATGCGGCGGTTCATGGATTGGAGCCTCCGGGCAGCAGGATGGTGGCGACGGCCTGGGCGGCGATGCCCTCGCCGCGGCCGGTGAAGCCGAGTTTCTCGGTGGTGGTCGCCTTGACCGAGATGCACGACGCATCGACGCCAAGGATGGACGACAGGCGCGCGGTCATCGCGGCGGCGTGCGGCGAGATCTTCGGGCGTTCGCAGATCAGCGTGATGTCGGCATTGGCGAGTTGGCCGCCGCGCGCAGCGATCCGTTCCGCTGCGTGGGTCAGGAAGCGGGCGCTGTCGGCGTCTTTCCAAGCGGCCTGGGAGGGTGGGAAGTGGCGACCGATGTCGCCCTCGGCCAGGGCGCCATAGATCGCGTCGCATAGGGCGTGGATGCCGACATCGGCGTCGGAGTGGCCGGCGAGGCCCTTGTCGTGCGGCACTGTGACGCCGCACAGGATCAGGGGGCGGCCGGCCTGCAGCACGTGCACGTCGAAGCCGGTGCCGACACGGGGGATCAGGTGGGCGGTCATGGCACGCTCCAGGCGCGGGAGGTCCTCGGCGTAGGTCAGCTTGATGTTGTCGTCCGAGCCGGGAACGATTGCCACTGGTTCGCCGGCCGCTTCGAGCAGTGCGGCATCGTCGGTCGCCGCTGTTCCAGTGGCGGCACGGTGTGCGGCTAGCAGGACCGGGAAGCGGAAGGCCTGCGGGGTCTGAGCCCGGTATAGGCCGTCGCGCGGCACGGTGGCGGTGATGTGGCCGTTGGCGACGTGTTTCAGTGTGTCGGCGACGGGTGCGGCTGGGATCGCGCCGGCTGAATGTTCCAGTGCGGCTAATAGGGCCGGGATGGTGCCGGGCGGGATGAGCGGTCGCGCCGCGTCGTGCACCAGGACGATGTCCGGCGCGTGCGGCGCCAGTGCTTCGAGGCCGGCGCGGACACTGTCCTGGCGGGTGGCGCCGCCGGGCACTGGTGCGAGATGTGGCAGGCCGGCGAGGGAGGTCGCGATTGCCGCTGCGTCGCCAACGGGTTGCAGGAGGTTGACGTGGGCCGCCAGCGCCTCGGCGGCGTGACAGATCACGAGTTTGCCGGCCAGGGGCAGGAACTGCTTCGCCACGTCGGCGCCGAAGCGGCTGCCCGAACCGGCGGCGACCAGGATGGCGGCGACTCGCATGGTCCGCACCGTCGCCGGGAGGCGCCGCGAGGTCAACCGGCGCGTCGTTTGTGGACAGTGATGGCATGCTTAGGCGCGGGCGCGGCCCCCTCCCCCCAACCCCCTCCCGCAAGGGGAGGGGGAGGAAGGGATCCCGGGGGCGGTCACTGCGCAAATCATGCCGGTGGTCGGCTTCCGCATTGCACAACGGCAGGCGTGTCGGTAATCTGCCCATTAGATGGGCAACTGTCATTCCAACACCACACTTTCCGCCAAGGGCCTGAGCGGCATCGAGCTGGGCGGGGGTGTCCGCATCGATACGCCGGTCATCCTGGCGCCGATGTCGGGCGTCACCGATCTGCCATTCCGTCGGGTTGCCAAGCAACTCGGCGGCGGCATGGTGGTCTCCGAGATGATCGCCTCCTGGGCGATGGTCCGGGAGAACCGCAAGACGCTGGCGATGGCTGAAATGGATGGCTGCGGCGGGATCAGCGCGTTGCAGCTCGCGGGCTGCGATCCAGATGCGATGGCCGAGGCGGCGCGGCTGGCAGTGGATCGCGGCGCAGACCTGATCGACATCAACTTTGGCTGTCCGGTGAAGAAGGTGGCGCTGGGCCAGCAGGCCGGATCTGCACTTATGCGCGATGAGGTCGCGGCGGCGGCGATCCTGGCGGCAACCGTGCGGGCCGTCCCGGTGCCGGTGACGCTCAAGATGCGCATGGGATGGGACCACGCCAGCCTGAATGCGCCACGCCTGGCGCGGGTGGCGCAGGACTGCGGCATCCGCATGGTGACCGTACACGGCCGGACGCGGCAGCAATTCTACAACGGTTCGGCTGACTGGGACTTCATTGCCCAGGTCAAGCAGGCGGTCGACATCCCGGTGATCGCCAACGGCGACATCATCACCGAGGACGACGCGGCCGAGGCGCTGCGGCGATCGGGGGCCGATGGCTTGATGATCGGACGGGGCTGCTATGGGCGCCCTTGGTTCCTCGCCCAGGTGGCACACTTCCTGCGCACGGGGAGCCGACTGCCAGAGCCGCCTCTGGCGCAGCAAAAAGATGTGATTACAAATCATTATCGGTCGATCCTGGAGTATTTTGGCGAACCGGCTGGTGTGCGCCTCGCGCGCAAGCATGTCTCGTGGTACTCGCGCGGATTGCCTGGTTCGGCGGAGTTCCGTGCTACCGTGACCCGATTGCCGGATGCCGCGTCAGTGCTGTCGCTGATCGACGGATTCTACGACCGGCTGATCGCACGCGGTGTCAGCCGCTCGCCGCCAGGGCGAGGCGATTTGATGGTGGAGTTTGACACCGCACAGGCCGAGGACGCCTCGACCAAGTGGGCCGCATGATCAACCCTGTCACCCGCGCCGCGCTGGCGCTGCGTGAGCGTCGCCGGGCGCCTGATCTTAGCCTGATCATGAGCGCAATGCCGGTACCGGTGGTGCTGCTGGATGCGGACAATCGCTTCCGCTACGTCAATCCGGCGGCGGAGCAGTTCCTCGGCATCTCGGCCTCGGGGCTGGCGCAGCTTCGGCTGCGGGACCTGGTTCCCGAGGACAACCCCTTGTTCATGCTGGTCAACCAGGTTCGTCAGGGCGTCGCGACGGTATCCGACCACGATCTGTCGGTGGACAGCCCGCGGCTGAACAAGCAGGGCATCACGGTGCAGGGTTCGCCGCTGCCCGAGGAACCGGGCGCCGTCCTGCTGGTGTTGCAGGACGCCTCGGCCGCCCGTGCATTAGATCGGCAACTCACGTTCCGCAGCGCGGCTCGGAGCGTCACCGGCATGGCGGCCATTCTCGCGCACGAGGTGAAGAACCCGCTCTCCGGCATTCGCGGTGCGGCACAATTGCTGGAGACCAGCGTCGCCCCGGAAGACCGCGAACTCGCCGTGCTGATCCGCGACGAGGCGGATCGGATACGCGAACTGGTCGACCGGATGGAGATCTTCGGCGAGAAGCCGATCGCGCGTTCGGCGCTGAATATCCATCGCGTGCTGGAGCACGTGAGGAAGCTGGCGCAGTCGGGGTTTGCGCCGCACATACGCTTCCAGGAGGTGTACGATCCCTCGCTGCCACCGGTCTGGGGGAATCGCGACCAGCTCGTGCAGGTGATCCTGAACCTGGTGAAGAATGCCGCCGAGGCGGCCACCCAGGAGCACCAGGCGAATCCTGAGATCACCCTGATGACCTCGTTCCAGCACGGCATGCGGCTGGCGGTTCCGGGCACGACGACGCGGCTCGATATACCGTTGCTGGTTGTGGTGCGCGATAATGGGCCGGGCATCCCTGACGACATTCGTCCGCATTTGTTTGAGCCGTTCGTATCGTCGAAGGCCACGGGCAGTGGTCTCGGTCTTGCTCTGGTCGCCAAGATCATCGGTGACCATGGCGGACTGATTGAAGTGGACAGCCGCCCTGGCCGGACCGATTTCCGCCTCCATTTGCCCGTGGTGGCGGACGACGAAGCCGAACCCGGCATCTGATCTGATGGCTGAGGACTTTCGATGACACCACCCACTGTGCTGGTCGCCGATGACGACCGTTCGATCCGCACCGTTTTGACGCAGGCGCTGGGGCGGTCAGGCTATCAGGTGCGCAGCACCGGCAACGCCGCGACCTTGTGGCGTTGGGTCGAGGACGGCGAGGGCGACCTTGTGATCACCGACGTGGTGATGCCTGACGAGAACGGGCTGGACCTGATTCCTCGGATTCGAAAGCTGCGGCCGGACCTGCGCGTCGTCGTCATGAGCGCTCAGTCCACCCTGATGACAGCGGTCAAAGCGGCCCAGCGCGGCGCCTTCGAGTACCTGCCCAAGCCATTTGATTTGCAGGAGCTGCTTTCCGTCGTCGGACGCGCGCTGGCGGTGTCGCCGGGGCCATCGGGCATCGCTCCCGAACCGCGCGATGCGGATGAGCGGCTGCCGCTGATCGGACGCAGTCCTGCGATGCAGGAGATCTATCGGACGGTCGCGCGGCTCACCACGGCGGACCTCACGGTGATGATCAATGGCGAGTCGGGCACCGGGAAGGAGTTGGTCGCGCGCGCCCTGCATGATTACGGCAAGCGGCGCGGGGGAGCGTTCGTGGCCATCAACATGGCTGCGATCCCGCGCGAACTGATCGAGAGCGAGTTGTTCGGACACGAGCGGGGCGCGTTCACCGGCGCGACCACCCGCAGCCAGGGGCGTTTCGAGCAGGCCAACGGGGGCACGCTGTTCCTCGACGAGATCGGCGATATGCCGCCTGAAGCGCAGACGCGGTTGCTGCGAGTGTTGCAGGAGGGTGAGTTCACCTCGGTGGGCGGGCGCCAGCCGATCAAGGCGAACGTGCGGATCATCGCGGCCACGCACCGCGATTTGCGCACGTCGATCCGGCAGGGGGTATTCCGCGAGGACCTGTTCTACCGGCTCAATGTCGTGCCAATCCGGTTGCCGCCGCTGCGTGAGCGGATCGAGGACATCCCGCTGCTCGCGCGGCACTTCCTGGATCGCGCGCAGGAGGATGGTCTGCCGGCGAAGCTGCTCGACCAGGGAGCGCTCGACCAGCTGAAGCACTATGCATGGCCCGGCAACGTGCGGGAGCTGGAGAACCTGATGCGGCGTCTGGCGGCGTTGTGTCCGCACGACACGATCGGTGCAGAGCAGATCGCCGCCGAACTGGTCGAGGCGACACCGGCGCCGGCGGAGGCACAAGCGGTGGCGGGCCCTGAGCCGCTGGTGCGCGCGGTGGAGCGGCACATTCGGGAATTTCTCGCCACGCATGACAACGGGGTGACGCCCACCGACATCTATGACCGGGTGATCGCGGAGGTGGAGCGGCCGCTGATCCGACTGACGCTCGCGGCGACGCGCGGCAACCAGATCAAGGCTGCGGCGATGCTGGGGCTCAACCGCAATACGCTGCGCAAGAAGATCCGGGATCTCGACATCCCGGTGGTGCGGGGCCTGATGTGAACGTTGCGCCGCCACCGGTCTCGCTGAGGCCGGAGCAGCCAACCGAACCGCCGCGCGAGGCGGAAGTCTCCCGGGCGCGTACGCTGGTGTCGCGTCTCGCCGATATCCTGCTGGGCAAAGCCGCCACGCTGGTGCTGGCCGCGCTGGCATTCGCCGTCGCGCTGGCGACGTTCATCATCCTGACGCGCGGCTCGCCGGTGGTCCCGGTGCCCAATCTCGGCGTCGGGCTGGTGCTGGCCAACCTGATCGCCGTGCTGTTGCTGGCCGTCGGGCTGGCCGGGCGGTTGACACGGGTCTGGGTTGAACGGCGGCGTGGCTCCGCGGGCTCGCGCCTGCATGTGCGCCTGGTGCTGCTGTTCGGTGGCGTGGCGGTGGCGCCCGCCATTGTGGTCGCCTGCTTCGCGGTGGCGTTCTTCCATTTCGGCATCCAGGCCTGGTTCAACGATCCGGTGCGGCAGGCGGTGTTCGAATCGCTGCAGGTGTCGCGCGGGTACCTGGAGGAGCATCGCAACAATCTCCGCTCGGTTGCGCTCGAGATGGCGAACGACCTGACGCGCGCCGGCCAGTACCTCATTGCGGATCCTTCGGTGTTCGCCGAGGTGCTGGCAACGCAGACAACGCTGCGTGGCCTCACCGAGGCGGTGATCTATGATCCTCTCACCAAGCAGGTGATGGCGGCGGCGGGATTGTTCGCCGGTATCGGCGTCACGCTGCCGCCGGACAGCGTAACGACACAGGCGCAGAACGGCGACGTGGTGGTACTGAACGGCGACGACGGCACGCGCGTCCAGGCCGTGGCGCGGCTCGATTCGACGCCACCGTTGATGCTGATGATCGGACGGCCGGTGGACCCGTCGATCCTTGAGCACATGGCACGCACCGAGCAGGCGGTGGCAGAATATCAGCGGCTGGACAAGAACCGGTCGTGGCTGCAGATCGCGTTCGCGTGGATCTTCGCGATCGTGGCGGTGATGGTGCTGCTGGTGGCGGTGCTGATCGGACTGTTGCTTGCCAACCAGATTGCCCGCCCGATCGGACGACTGATCCATGCGGCCGAACGGGTGAGGGGCGGTGATCTCGGCGTGCGCGTGGCGGAAGCGCAGACGGGCGATGAACTGGCCGGGCTGTCGCGCGCTTTCAACCGCATGACCGGCCAGCTTGCCGCGCAGCGGGGTGAACTGATGGACGCGTACAGCCAGATTGACGAACGGCGGCGGTTCACCGAGACGGTGCTGTCGGGTGTATCCGCCGGCGTCATCGGGCTGGATGCATCGGGTCGCATCGAGCTGCCGAATCGTGTGGCGGATGAGCTGTTGGGGCTCGATCTGCTGTCCGCGACAGGGCGCGAGCTTGCCGATGTGGTGCCGGAGTTCCGCGACCTGCTGCATGAGGCGGCGGCTTCGCCGGAACGCGCGCGCACGGCCGAGATCCAGATCGGGCCGCCGACGCGCCGGCGGACCTTGCTGGTGCGCATCGGTGCAGATCTGTCGGCCGGACGCACCGATGGGTTCGTGGTGACGTTCGACGACATCACCGAATTGCAGTCGGCGCAACGCAAGGCCGCATGGGCCGATGTTGCACGACGCATCGCGCACGAGATCAAGAATCCACTGACGCCAATTCAGCTTGCGGCGGATCGATTGAAGCGGCGGTTCGCGCGCGAGATCACCTCCGATCCGGAGACGTTCACGCAATGCGCCGATACGATCATTCGTCATGTCGGCGATATCGGCCGCATGGTGGATGAGTTCTCGGCCTTCGCACGGATGCCGCAGCCGATGATCAAGCCGGAGGATGTCGGGCGCATCGCGCGCGAGGTGCTGGTGTTGCAGAAGACGGCGCGGCCGCAGATCGCGTGGCATACCGACATTCCGGAGAGAGGCCCGGTCGCGCCGTGCGATCGTCGGTTGCTGGGCCAGGCGTTGACCAATCTGCTGCAGAATGCCGCGGATGCCGTGGCTATGCGCGATGATGCGGGTACCATCGGGCTCAGCGTCGAGTTGGATGTGGATTGCGTTCGCATCATCGTGACTGATGACGGTGTCGGATTGCCACAGGAAGATCGTGCGCGGTTGACAGAACCCTATGTAACACTCAAGCCGAAGGGTACCGGACTCGGACTCGCCATCGTGAAAAAGATCATGGAAGACCACGGCGGACGATTGATGCTGGACGACAGGCCCGATGGCCCGGGCGCGGTGGCCTCACTCGTGTTGCCCTTAAAGGTGTCGGATGGCGCATGACATCCTGATCGTCGATGACGAACCCGACATCCGTCTGCTGATCGACGGCATCCTGCGCGACGAAGGCTACGATACGCGCGGCGCCGGTGACAGCGATGCGGCGGTCGCATCTTTCCGCGTGCGCCGCCCGTCGCTGGCGATCCTCGATGTGTGGCTGCAAGGCTCGCGCAAGGATGGGCTGGCGTTGCTGGAGTCGTTCCACAGCGAGGAACCACAGGTGCCGGTGGTGATGATCTCCGGCCACGGCAACATCGAAATGGCGGTGCAGGCGATCCAGCAGGGCGCCTACGACTTCATCGAGAAGCCGTTCAAGGCGGATCGGCTGCTGCTGGTGGTGCGACGTGCGCTGGAAGCCGCGGCGCTGGCACGCGAGAACGCGGAATTGCGGTTGCGGGCAGGGCCGGAAACCACCTTGACCGGCGATAGCAGCGCGATCGGTGTGTTGCGTGCGGGCGTGGAGCGCGTGGCGCCGACGGGTTCGCGCGTGCTGATCCATGGACCGGCGGGGAGCGGCAAGGAAGTTGTGGCGCGCATGGTGCACGCGCGTTCGCGCCGCGCCGACGCGCCATTCGTGGTGCTGAACTGCGCGACGCTCGCGCCGGGGCGTTTCGAGGAAGAGCTGTTCGGCATGGAGGCTGGCAGCGATCCGGTCGCACAGCCGCGGCGCGCCGGCGTATTGGAGCGCGCGCATGGCGGCACGTTGCTGCTGGACGAAGTGTCGGACATGCCGCTGGAGACGCAGGGCAAGATCGTGCGGGCGCTGCAGGATTCGACGTTCGAGCGGTTGGGGGGTTCGGCGCGCGTGAAGGTCGATGTGCGGGTGCTGTCGACCACCAACAAGGACCTGCAGACCGAGATTGCGTCCGGGCGTTTCCGGGAGGACCTGTATTACCGGCTCGCGGTGGTGCCGCTGAAGGTGCCGGCGCTGAAGGACCGCCGCGAGGACGTGCCGGTGTTGGCGCAGCGCTTCATCGTGCGCTCGGCGGAGAGTGCGGGCATGCAGCCGCGCGAATTGTCGGCCGATACGCTGGCGGCGCTGCAGGCGTACGACTGGCCGGGCAACGTGCGCCAGTTGCGCAATTTGATGGACTGGCTGCTGATCATGGCACCTGGCGGCGGTGCCGACGTGATCCGGGCGGACATGCTGCCGCCGGAGATTGGCGCGAATGCGCCGGCGCTGCTGAACATCGATCCGACGGCGGACATCATGGGGCTGCCGCTGCGCGAGGCGCGCGATCTGTTCGAGACGCAGTACCTGCAAGCGCAGTTGCTGCGGTTTGGCGGGAACATTTCCCGGACTGCGCAGTTCGTCGGCATGGAACGCAGCGCGCTGCATCGCAAGCTGAAGCAGCTGGGGGTCAATTCGGACGAGAAGGTGGGCGGTTAGATACGGACGACGAGTGGCTGTGGCCCTTTTGGGGTCAATACAGGCACAGCACGTGGACGGTGGCCCGCCGCGCGGTGTCCAACGCATCGTCGCCGGAGACCGCGATCGCGTCGGCGTAGGTGCCCTCCTTTTGCAGCAGGGCGGTCAGTGGTGAGGAACCAGGGCCGACGACCATGCCGGAGGCGGGGATAGCGGCGCGCTCGGTATGCAGGCGCCTGCTGTCGACCAGTCCGCGCACGATGCCGACCACGGAGCCATTTCGTGGGTCCACCATGGGGCCGCCGCTGAAGCCGTGGGCGATTTCGGGCGCTTCCACCCAGACCCAGCGGCGCGCATCGACGAACTCTGGCGGCGCGGGTTTGAGCTTGGCATTGTCGAGATCGGCCCAGGTTTCGGTGGGGATCAGTGCGCCGCCCGACTCCGGATAGCCGAGGACGAAGAGCCGTCCGCCCGATCCCGCCGGGTGTCCGATCGACAGGGTGGCGGGCGGCGTTACGTGGGCGCGTAGCAGCGCGATGTCCTGCCTTGGATCGGATGCCAGCAACTCCGCGTCTGCCGGCTTTACCAGTTGCGAGGCGATACGGGTGCGGCGGCATTCCGCCACGACGTGCGCGGCGGTCAGCAGAGTGCCGTCGGAGGCGACGAAGAACCCGGTGCCGGCCACAGCGGAGCCGGGTTTGTGTTGGGTGGGGGCCGGCGTGTCCGGGTAGATGACGTTCGGGAGGGGGTCGGAGGAAGATGTGGGCGGGGCCGTGAAGCGGGGGAGTTCGACCGGGCGGGGGGCTGGCGGCGGTGCCGGCGGGGTGAACGCGACCTGCGCAGGGCGGGCAGCGGACATGGCGCGCGGTGACGACGGTTCGGCGGCGGCGATGGCGGGCGGGGGCTCGGGTGCGTTGCGGTTCCGCGCGATGATGATGAAGGCGGCCTCACCGCTGATGGTGAAGCCGAGAGCGAGGCCGATGAGGTTTGCCACCCAGGCGCGCATGCTGACAGCATGGCGCAGAACCGTTGCGGAGTTCTTGCAGACGGGCTGCCCATTCTTTGCCGGTTTGGGTGGTGGAGTGGACCTTGGCCGAAGGCTGGGGGTTTGGGGGCTGCAGCGAGCCTTGCGGCATCCTTGCGGTGCCCCGTCCCCGCAACCCCCTCCCCCCGACCCCCTCCCGCGAGGGGAGGGGGAGAATTCTCCTTTTTGCCACATGTGTCGCAGCCACTCCTCAACCCTCCCCCGCGCAAAGCGCGGGAGAGCGCGGGAGAGGGGATCAGAAGAGGCGTTTGGTGGCGATCTTGGCGCCTTCCGCCATTGCCGCCAGCTTGGCCCAGACCACGTCGTCGGCCACGCGGCCTCGGCCTGCGGAGGTGTCGAAGCCGCAATCGGTGCCGGCTAGCACGCGGCTTGGGTCACCGACCACTCGCGCGACCTGCTCGATGCGGTCGGCAACTACCTCGGGGTGCTCGACGAAGTTGGTCAGCGGGTCGATGACACCGGCGACAATGACCTGGTCGTCGTCGAGGGGCAGGTCCTTCAGGCAGCGATACTCGTGGGCGTGGCGAGGATTGGCGAACGGCAGCACGAAGCCGCCGGCCTTCGTGTGGCGGATCGCCGGCAGGATCTCGGGCAGGGCCACGTCGCAGTCGTGGGGGCCCTCGTAGTTGCCCCAGCAGGCATGCAGGCGCACCCGGTCGCGCGGTATGTTGGCGAGCGCGGTGTTGATTGTTGCCACCACGCGTTCGACGAAATCGATGAAGTCGCTGAGGGGGCGATCCTGGTAGGAGAGATGGCGTTCCATCGCGAGGTCTGGGGCGTCGATCTGCAACAGGAAGCCGTGCGCGACGATCGTTTCGTATTCCACCTGCAGGGCGCGGCCGAGCGCGGCGAGGTAGGCGTCCTCCGTGTCGTACCACGCGTTGCGCATCGCCGCGGCGATGATGCCGGGCGAGGGGGCTGTCATGAACGGTTCGGCGAAGCTGGCCTGCGCCGTATCGAGGGCGGCACGGAAGTCTTGGCACTCGGCTTCGACCAGGGCGCGGTCGAGGTAACGCACTTCGCCAATTGCCTCCGGGATGCCACCGGTGTTGCTGATCGATTGATTCACGGCGTCGTGAGCAGCCTTCCATGCACCGAATGCCGGGTAGTGCGTGACATCGGCGAAGACCTTGCGGGTCCAGCCGCCGCCGAAGCCGCTCATGCGGTGGCGGACGTAGAGGAAGAACGCCTCGCGCTGCTGCTCGCCGTTGTTGCCGACATCGATGCCGGCGGCGATCTGCTTTGCCACCACCTCCTGCACGGCGGCCTTGCCCAGTGTGTCCAATTCTGCGGGATCGATCGTCTCATTGCGTGAGCGGCGGACGTAAAGCTCGGTCAGTGCGGCTGGTCGCGGCAGGCTGCCGGTGTGCGTGGTCAGTATTCGGTCCTGGCTCATCAACATGACGTTTCCTTTTTGGTTTCGTACGAAATCGCTCTTGGTCAAGTTACGGCACTGAGGCATGCGGATACATTATTTAACAACGAACAGGCGTGGCAGCACAGCGTTGATGCGGCATGCTGATCTGGCAATGACAGCTCGGCGACTCTGGCAGGAGCTGCGCGTTACTCGGGCGGTGCTGCTCGACTGGCGCGCCTGCCCATTATCCAAGATCGTATTGGCGCTCGGTGTATCCTATCTGTTTATTCCGCTCGATCTAATTCCTGATCGGCTTCCCATTATTGGCCATCTCGACGAGGCGGGATTTCTACTGCTTGGTTTCGTTGGGTCGCGTGGGCTGGTTCCGGCGTCGATACTTGACCAGTTCCTGGTAGACTGTCCGCTGCCTGCCCGACCCGGTCGGCGGCAGCACTTACAATTCATACTGCGTGTGTTGCGCGCTGACCTCGCGAATTTCTTCCCGATACAATATCGTCACGTTGACGGGCTGATGATCACTGGGAAGAACTCTGGCACGCATTGGCTGAAATTCATGCTGAGCTGCGCGATTGCGGAACAGTTCGGCGTACCGCCGCCACTGTACTCCAGCGGTACCGCAGCCGATGAGATCATCAGCCATCCTCGTTGGCCGGCTCGATATCAAGAGCTACCGCGTATCGGCAGTTCGCATACAATTCCGTCTATTGCCCTCTCATGGTCGTGGCTGAACCGGTTGTTTCCACTGCCGCCTATTGTCGTGTTGGTACGCGACATCGCGCCTGCGATGGGATCGAACTATGTGAAGTGGCAACAGCGCTATCATGTAACGGCGTCGCGATACGTGCGGGGCGACCCGAGCGGACAACGATACGTCGCCGATCTGTGGTGGTACATGCATTTCTTCAATCGCTGGGGCGACGTGGCGACGGCTCAACCGGGCAAGGTGCTGGTCGTGCGCTATGAGGATCTGCTGGTCGCGCCCGAGGCTTGCCTCAGGCGCGTGCTGACGCATTTTGGGCTGTGGCATGGAGAGTGCGCCATTGCTGCGGCGCTGCGCTACGTGCATCGCGATGCCATTCGCTCGCGGCTGGATCCGAGCGAAACTGAGTTGGTGATGGCGCCGGAGGGGGCGGGCGGCATCGTGCGCTTTACGCCCTCGGACGGCGCGTTCATGTGCGCCGCCATGCAGCGTTACCTGCGATGCGACTTCGGCTATGGGTACGTGACCGCCGAGCCGGAGATGGCGGCGTTATGGGAGCAGCAAGCCGATTGATCCTGCGGCGACGCACCAGGGAAATGCGGTCGTGCTCATCTGGGAATTCCGCCAATTCGTCGCGTGGCCCGCGGGCGAATTACCTTCGATCCGCCTTATACCACTGCTACGAAAATCGCGACCACCGACGCCTGTGCAACCGTCGTGGCCGGGCCGAAGTCCCAGGGCTTGACCCCGGGGAACAGTCGCGGCCGCCAATCGCGACAGGCTCTCGCTACGGATGGCTGTGACATGTGCCGTGGCTGCTTGAATGCGGGGCCATCTGGCACGGCCCCCTCCCCCAACCCCCTCCCGCAAGGGGAGGGGGAGACTGGTACGCTGGCATTTTCACCCTATCGTGGTGCCCGCGCGCGGGCTGGGGGACTGCGCATTAATTGCGCCCCACTCATGACCGTCGGCTATCTGTCGTAGCGATTTGCCGCTATGAATGGCCGGGACACGCCCGGCCAGGACGGGATAGGGGTATGAGGCGCTGTTACCGAACATTGGTATTACGCCATCGCCTGTTCGAATACCGGTGTGTAGCCGAACAGGCCGACGGCGCCGCCGGTGTGCAGGAACACGACCGTCTCGTTCTTGCGGATCTCGCCCTTGCGGATCAGGTCGATCAGCCCGGCCATGGCCTTGCCTGAATAGACCGGATCGAGCAACAGGCCCTCCTGGCGCGCGACCATCAGGACTGCCTCGATCATGCCTGGGGTCGGCTGGCCGTAGCCGGGGCCGACATAGTCGCAGTTGGCGGCGACCGCGGAGCGCGCGATGCCGCCGCGGACACCGACATAGTCGGCGGTGGCTTCGGCGAGGCGGTGCACGTTGGCCTCCTGGCGGTCCCTCGGCAGGCGGACGCCGATGCCGAGCACCGGGATGTTGGCGTTCATTCCCTCCAAGCCGACTACCAGCCCGGCCTGGGTGCCGGCACTGCCGGTGGCGGTCACCAGGCGGTCGATCCGGAGGTCCATCTCGTCGGCCTGCTGCACCAGTTCCTGGGCGCAGGAGACATAGCCGAGCGCGCCGACGGTGTTGGAGCCGCCACCCGGGATGACGTAGACCTTCTCGCCGGTGGCGCGGAGTTGATCGCCCTTGGCTTCGGCTTCGGCATTCATGTCCAGGCCGCTCTGGCGATACTCGATGGCGCAGTCGAATAGCCGATCGAGCAGGACGTTGCCGCTGTTGAGGTAGTCGCGATCGTTGGTCTCGATGCGGTGCTCCAGCAGGGCGGTGCACTTCATGCCGAAGCGGCGTGCCACGGCGGCGGTCTGGCGGACGTGGTTCGACTGGACCGCGCCCTGGGTCACGAGATGCGTCGCGCCTTGAGCGCGCGCCTCGCCGACCAGCCATTCCAGTTTGCGGACCTTGTTGCCGCCGGTGGCGACCACGGTGCAGTCGTCGCGCTTGATCCAGATCTCCGGCCCGCCGAGATGGCGGCTCAAATGTTCAAGCTTTTCCAGCGGCGTGGGCGTTGGGAACAGCCGGACGCGAGGGAAGCGGGCGAGGTGCATGAAATCTCCTGCGAACTGCACGGGATGATGTAATGTCCTCCATCCTGCGACGTCGGACAATGCAGCGGGGTCGCGTCGCGATGACAAATGGCGCGGAGAACCCAGATCGGTCGTAATGCAAGTGGTGGAGTGACTGAGATGCATATGCTGCGACGCCGTGGTTGGGAAATCCCGGAGCGGTTGGTGACACCGGAGGCTTTGGTTATGGGGCGGCGCACCGCGCTGGCCGCCGCGGGGGCGATAGCGCTGGCCGCGCCGGCCCTGGCGCAGCAGACGGGCGCCATGACGCCCAATCCCAAGTATCCGCCGGGCCGCGCCATCACGCCCGAGAAGGACGCGACCACCTACAACAACTATTACGAGTTCAGCGACGGCAAGAACCTGTGGAAGGCGGCGCAGGCGATGAAGATGAAGCCGTGGTCGATCGAGATCGGCGGCGAGGTGAAGCAGCCTCGGACGATCTCGATCGAGGATCTGCTGAAGCAGGTGCAGCTTGAGGAGCGGGTGTATCGGCATCGCTGCGTCGAGGCGTGGGCAATGACCGTGCCGTGGACCGGGTTCCCGCTCAGCCAGTTGCTGAAAATCGCGGAGCCTCTGGGGTCCGCCAAGTATGTCGTGTTCGAGACCGGGCAGGATACCAAGGCGATGGAGGGGCTCGAATCGCCGTTCTATCCCTGGCCGTACATCGAGGGACTGGCGATCGATGAGGCGGCGAATGACGTGGCGTTCATCTCCACCGGAATGTACGGCAAGCCGCTGCCGCCGCAGAATGGCGGTCCTCTCCGGCTGACACTGCCGTGGAAGTATGGCTTCAAGTCCGCCAAGGCACTGGCGAAGATCACCTTCGGCGAGAAGCAGCCGGTGAATTTCTGGCAGGCGATCCAGCCGTCGGAGTATGGTTTCTGGGCCAACGTGAACCCGGCAGTGGCGCATCCGCGTTGGAGCCAGGCGAGCGAGCGGCTGCTGGGCACCAACGAGGTGGTGCCAACGCAGATTTACAACGGGTATGGTGAGTTCGTAGCATCGCTCTATACCAACCGGACGAACGAGAAGCTGTTCATGTGATTGCCCAACGCGTCTTTGCCGTGCTTTCGGCCATGCTGCTGGTGGGAGCTGTTGCCCTGGCGACGCTCGGGCCGCCGGAGGTGCCGCTTGGGCAGGTGATGTTCATGATCGACCATGACCTGATGAACGCGCTGCACAGTGGCATCGAGCAGCATGTCGCGGCGTGGGTGTGGAATTACCTGGTGCAGCCGGTGATGGTGCGGCCGGCCTGGCTGGTGCCGGCGTGTGCCGGGCTGCTGTGCGCTGGGTTGTCGCTGACGCTGTCTACGCGGAAGAGTACGCACCGGTCGCATCGGCGGAGTTAGGGGGGTATCAGCGAACCGGGGCGCCCCCTCCCGGCCTCCCCCGCTTTTTGCGGGAGAGGGGAAGCTTCTGCTCGCGCCCACCCCGTTCCCGGGAAAGGGGGATGGGCTATGGTACCAGCTCTCGCGCGATCGCTATGACGCGGTGGGCCTCGCTCCAGAGGCCGTACTCGTCTAGCGCGTCCAGCGGCGCCCATGCTGCCTCGGTGACGTCGGTCGCGGCGACGGGGTCGCCGGAGACCCAGCGGGTGGCGAAGTCGATGATGGTGTAGTGGAACCGGATGCGGCCGGTTTCATCGCGGCGGATGTTGTCGACGGTGGCGGCGAAAAACATGTCGCCGGTTTCCAGGCCGGTCTCCTCCAGCAGCTCGCGCCGGGCGGCCTGTTCGGTGGTTTCGCCAACTTCCTGTGCTCCGCCGGGGAGCGTCCAGGAGCCGACGTTGGGGGGCTTGCCACGGCGCACCAGCAGGACGGTGTCGCCCTTGATCACCACGATCCCGATTCCGACGATTGGCCGGGTCGGATATTCGCGATCGCTCACGGCTTGGCTGGTTCAGTGGGAGCGGGTGCGGCAGGGGCGGGTTGAGGGGCAGCGGGTGCGGCAGGGGTGGAGACCGCGGCGGCAGGCTTCTCTGGCGGTGGCGGGGCCTTCAGGTCGTCGAGCGTGGGAACCAACGCCTTCCGCTTCCAGTCGCCAAGCTGATAGGTCCATCCGGCGAGCCGCGCGTTCAACTTGTCCGCCTCCGTCTTGGCCTTGTCGCTGGCTGCGGTGTCGAGTCCGGTGGCGGGCGCAGCGGTAAAGCGCGCCCAGATGTCCTTGGCTCCCTTGAACACGCTTGAGGTCACGGCCAGGCCGTCGTTGGTGGTGTACACTCGACTCTCCGATCTTGTCGCCGACGGGTTGCTTGTCGGTCTGTACATCCTGGAACGTCAGCAGCTCCAGTGCGCGATCGACGTCGTCCAGCTTGTAGTCGTCGAGCGGCGGGTGATCGGCTGGTTGCTTCATCACCAGCTTCTGTCCGTCGCGTGCCAGTTCCAGTTTGGCATCGCCATCGGTGACGGCGACGGTCGCGATGCTTGTATGGTCGATGTTCATGATGTCGCGGTCGAGCCAGAGCTGCGGGTCCGCGTCCACCTGGAGGCTGCCCTCGGCGAGCCAGGTCTGGTTGTCGTCGGGACGGCGGACGAAGACCTGCTCTGGCACGTTGCCTTGGGTGCGGACGCGGCGATGACCGACGATGAGCACGGCTATCGTCTTGCCTGAGGGGTCCAGGACGCGGAGCAGGTTGGATTCCGCCGTTTTGCCGTTGGGGTCCTCCAGGCCGAGACGGTTGAACTCGGCCGGATCGGTGGTGCGCGGTTCCACCAGGCGGAGTTCGGTCAGGGCGGTGAGCATGCCGCGGAGCTTGCCGGGCTGGACGACGTAGCCGCCGCGATCTTCCAGACCCCAGGTATCGCCGTGTTTGACGATGGCGGTGGTTTTGCCCTGGTGGACGATCTCGATGCGCGCGGCGTTCTGGAGTTGCGGCGCGAGGTCGGGGAACATCAGCTTGCCGGCGTTGAAGGCCTGCTGGCCGGTGGGTTGCTCGGCGGTGCCGAAGTACCAGCCACCGGCGATTGCGATGACGCCGAGGATGACGAGGATCAGGAGGGTGCGGGGCTTCATGGGTGGCCCGCGCTCCACTGGAGGCGCGCTTTCCACTGGAGGCGCGCCCTACACTGGTGGCACCCCCTCCACTGGTGGCACCCCCTCCCCCAACCCCCTCCCGCAAGGGGAGGGGGAGTGGGTATGGCAAGGCGCCGATCATGCGCGCGCACTCGCGCGGCGCCGGCGGCGCACCACGCCGAGGACGATCGCGGCGATCGCCAACAGTGCGGGGACGAGCACGATGTTGAAGATCCGGAGTTCGTTCTCCAGTTGGGAAATGTTGCGATTCAGGTCGTATTGCACGGCGCGCAACTGCTGGCGGGTATCGACGATGTCCTTGCGCGCGGCGTCGATCGCGGCGCGTTGCTGCGGGGTGATCACCGGTTGCGCGTTGGCTTGGTCGCCGCTGGCGGGACCTTGGCGCAGCGAGCGCAATTGCTGCTCGGTTTCGTCGAGGTGCTTCTGCAAGGCCTGCTCGGTGCGGCGGAATTTGGCTTCTGCATCGCTCTGCATCTGGTTCACCAGGACGAACGGATGGCTGGTGTCGCCGCGCGAGCGCAGTCCGATCAGCGCGTCACCGCCTGCCAGGGTGCCAACCAGGTCGGCGACGAATGGGCCGTTGTCGCTGAATGGCTGGGCGGTCTTCTGGCCGAAGAAGTCCTGCATGCGGACCCAGAAGCGATCTGCCAGGATGTCGCTGTCAGCCACCACGACCAGGTTGGCCGGGCCATCGGTCTGCGCCTTGTAGGCGGGAAAGTTCTCCGGCCGTTTCTGGTCCTTCGCCAGCTCCGGCGGACCGGTGAAGGCGGACTTCAGCACGCCGTGGATTCGCGCTGCGACCACACGCGGACCGCCTGATGGCTTGAAGTTCGCCAGGATCTTCGCCGGCTCGGGCATTTTCACGTCGTCGACCGGGATGAGGCCGGACTGGTTGCTGCTGCTCAGCAGCGGGGTGAATTCTATCGATGCATTGGGCGCCTTCTGAAGGAAGCCGGTGGAGGCGACGGTCACCTGCTGCAGATCCGCGGTCGCCGGATCGTCGTGGTTGATGCCGTCGCGAATGTTGAACCACGCGACGTAGTTCACCGCCTGCACGGGACCGGTCTGACTGGCCCGCACGCGCCAGGCGTCGGTCAGGTCGCCCACCACCTTGGTGGGATCGAACTGGATGCCCCAGGCGTCGAACAGCTTCTTCAGGTTGGAGCTGGCGTCGGTTGGCGGCACGCCGTTGGGCGTCGGAGTCGACGCCATCGTCTCACTCCACGGATCGACCATCACCATCAGGCGGCCGCCGCGCATGACGAACTGGTCGATGGCGTATTGCGTGGCCTCGGACAGGTTCTGCGCCTCGGCGACGAGCAGCACCTGGATGTCGGGATCGATCATCTGCGCGTCGGTGGGAACCGTCTTCACCTGGTTGGTCTGGCGCAGCAGCATGGTCGATGCGTAGGGCTGGCCGACATCGCTGGCCTGACCGGTCTGCATCGCCATCATCATGGCGCGCGGATCGCCATCGAGCGGCAGCGATGACATGATGCCGACGACGGGACGCTTCGGGTTGGACAGGTCGTAGATCAGCTTGGTCAGGTCGTATTCGAGGAAACGCTCTCGTTCCGGCTGAAAGAAGGCGATGGTGCGTTCATCGTCCTCCAGATTGCCGCCGGCCAGGCCGAAATAGACCTGGGTGCCGCCCTGATCTAGCGGCACGCCTTGCAGGCCGTAGGCGAGCGCACGGTCCTCGG
Source organism: uncultured Alphaproteobacteria bacterium (assembly GCA_963726125.1). GTDB lineage: Bacteria > Pseudomonadota > Alphaproteobacteria > Acetobacterales > Acetobacteraceae > JAMXLO01. Next base: position 313,877 of record CAVSBG010000008.1, read on the forward strand.
TGTCGCTGAATGGCTCCGGGTCGTAGTAGTCGAGCTTTATCTTGCCGTTGGACAGCGCAGCGTATTCGCTCAGCATTTCCCGCACGTGGTCGGCGTAGGCACCGTATATCGGCACCGCGCTGCCGAGCTGACGCGAATAGAACAGCCGCAGCGTGATCGGCTCCTTGAGGTCCGCAAGTATCTGTCGCGTGCCTTTGGACAGCGTGTAGATGCGGTGCTGCGTCAGATCAACGTGGATGTTCGCGAGGCGCGCGTCGGCGAACATGTTGATGCCGATGACGATGGCGGCGACCGCGATGACACCTAGGAGGGATGACCAGAAACGGCGGCGCATGGTGTCAGTCCGCCTTCCGTTGATCGACGATCACGGTGTTCAGGAAGAGCCAGAAACCGATGAAGGTGGCGAAGAAGATCAGGTCGCGCAGGCTGACGATGCCTCGGGTGAAGTCCTGGAAGCGGTCGATCACCGCGATGCGCCGGGCGATGTCGGCCAGCACCGGCGTGTTGCGCGACAGGAAGTCGGTGACGACGGGATACGAGGCGACGGCGAAGATGAAGCACACGGCGACGGCGAGCACGAAGGCGATGACCTGGTTCTTGGTCAGGGCGGAGAGCGCCGAACCTACTGAGAGGAAGGCTCCGGCAATCAGCAGCGAGCCGACATAGCCGGAGGCGATCACGCCGTTGTCGGGGTTGCCGAGGATGTTGACGGTGATGACGAACGGGAAGGTGAGCACCAGGGCGATGGCGCAGAACGCCCAGGCGGCGAGGAATTTTCCCAGTACGGCCTCGGCCTGGGTGATGGGCAGCGTCAGTAGGAGTTCGATCGTGCCGAGGCGGCGTTCCTCGGCCCAGAGGCGCATGGTGATCGCGGGAACCAGCAGCAGGAATACCCAGGGGACGAAGGTGAAGAACGGGTTCAGGTCGGCCTGGCCTCGGCTGAAGAACTGGCCGAGGTTGAAGGTCAGGGCGCCTTGCAGAACGAGGAAGATGACGATGAAGACGGAGGCAACTGGGGTGGCGAAGTAGGCTGCGAGTTCGCGGCTGGCCACGATGAAGGTGTTGCGCATGTTAGGCGGCGCTCCGTTGGTTGACTGGAGCGGACTTCAGCGCAAGCTGGGCTGTTGGTTTCTTTTTGGAAACAAGAAGGTTTTTTAACACGGAGGACGGGCGAGGGCCACGGGGGGCCACGGAGTTTGGATTGACCGCACGGGTGTGCGCATACCAATCCTCCGTGGCCCGCCGTGGCCCTCGCTCGTCCTCCGTGTTAAATCCTTTTGGACGCTGCCCCGCGGCCCTGGCGTTGCGGAGATCTTGACGCCGGACCGCGATCATCACGCGGCCTCCATGGTCAACTGACGGAACACGTCGTCCAGCTTTCCCGAGGGATGTCGGCCTTGCAGTTCCGCGGGGGTCTCGTCGGCGATCACGCGGCCGCCGGCGATGATGATGGCGCGCGAGCAGACCGCATCGACCTCTTCCAGGATGTGGGTTGAAATGACGATCGCCTTCTCGGGGGCCATCTGCGCGATCAGGGTGCGGACCTCGTGCTTCTGGTTGGGATCCAGACCGTCGGTGGGTTCGTCCAGCACCAGCACGGGCGGATCGTGCAGCAGGGCCTGGGCCAGACCGACACGGCGCTTGAAGCCCTTTGAGAGGGTCTCGACGGGTTGCTGCTGCACGCCCTCCAGCCGCGTCAGGCCTGCGACATGCGCGATGCGGTCGGCCATTTCGCTGCCGGCGAAGCCGCGCACCCTGGCGCAGAACGTCAGGAAGCCGTGGACGGTCATTTCCGGGTAGGTCGGTGCGCCCTCGGGCAGGAAGCCGAGCATCCGCCGCGCCGCGACGCCACCGGTCTGCACGTCGTGGCCGCAGATCCGGGCGGTGCCGTCTGTGGGGATCATGAAGCCGGCCAGCATGCGCATCGTGGTGGACTTGCCGGCGCCGTTGGGACCGAGGAAGCCCAGGACCTCGCCGCGGGCGACGTTGAAGGAGACGCCGTCTACCGCGGTGAAGGTGCCGAAGCGCTTGGTCAGCCCGGCGATCTCGATCAGCACAGGTTGGCCTTGGCCAGACACCCCGTTCGCTCCCCTATGGTTCCCTGTCGGGCGGCGGGAATAACGGAATCGTCTGGCATTGCAAGCGTGAGGAGGGCAGGTGGAGAAGGCTTAACGTTTGGCTGGCTTATTCCCCGTCCGTCACGATGGCCGCCTGATTGGGCGGTTTTGCCTCACGAAATCGTGCCCGACCTTTTGCAAGGTCGACGATTCTCCCATCTGAGACATGCTGAGACTCGCGCAGGGGACGTCTCATGGAGCGAGCAATCTTCGTGGGCTTTTGTTGGGCTGTGATGATCGGCGCGGCCAACGCGTATCCGCCGCCCGACGCCGATATGTCGCTCGCTCCCTGGTTCCAGGGGCTGCACCAGCCTGGCACCGGAATGTTGTGCTGCTCGATTGCGGATTGCCACCCGACCGACTTCCGCAGCAACGGATCGCACTACGAGGCGCTGATCGAGGGAAGGTGGCTGGCCATTCCGCCGGACAAGATCCTCGATCGGACCGATAATCCGACCGGCCGAGCGGTGGTCTGCTACACGCCGACGCTCGGCATCCTGTGCTTCGTCCGGGGGCCGGAGACCTGATTGGTACGGCCTGGCCGTCCGACCGGTTGGCGTACGCATCGGTTCGACCTATCTATGGGGTTCCCTCGGACCTGAAGGTGGCTGCCATGCCGGATCGCGATCCCGTTGAGATCTATGCCAACAACCTTGTGCCCATGGTGGTCGAGCAGACCGCCCGCGGGGAACGCGCCTTCGACATCTACTCCCGCCTGCTCAAGGAGCGGATCATCTTCCTGACCGGCGCGGTCTACGACCAGGTCAGCGCGCTGATCTGCGCGCAGCTGCTGTTCCTGGAGTCGGAGAACCCCGCCAAGGACATCTCGTTCTACATCAACAGCCCGGGTGGCGTGGTCTCGGCTGGTTTGGCGGTCTACGACACGATGCAATACATCCGCAGCCCGGTCTCCACCGTGTGCATCGGGCAGGCCGCTTCGATGGGCAGCCTGCTGCTGACCGCCGGCGCCAAGGGCAAGCGCTACGCGCTGCCGAATGCCCGCATCATGGTCCACCAGCCGTCCGGCGGTGCCCAGGGCCAGGCGACCGATATCGAAATCCAGGCGCGCGAGATCCTGACGCTGCGCAAGCGGCTGAACGAGATCTACGTTCGGCATACCGGCCAGCCGATCGAGGCGATCGAGCGGAAGCTGGAGCGCGACACCTATATGTCGGCCGAGGAAAGCCGCGATTTCGGCTTGGTCGACGAGGTCGTGGACAGCCGTCCGATACCTGAGGGGGACGGGCTCGGCCGAGGCTGATCCGGGGACCGAACAAACCGGGATTCTGAGGGTTACGCCCTTAGTGAAGGGGCAGGCGCGTGTCCGGCTGAGGCCGGCGGGCGCAGAGCGTGGTTCAATGCCCCCTCGTGACGCTTGTCCCGTCCGGGCGACGGGGGGTAAAGTCGACCCTTGGCTCCCCGCGAGTCCGGGGCAGGAGTAGGCATGAGCAAGTCGCCAGATACGAAGAATACCCTCTATTGCTCGTTCTGCGGCAAGTCGCAGCACGAGGTACGCAAGCTCATCGCCGGGCCCACGGTGTTCATTTGCGACGAATGCGTCGAGCTCTGCATGGACATCATCCGCGAGGAGCATAAGACGCACCTCGTGAAGTCACGCGATGGCGTGCCGACGCCGCGTGAGATCTGCAAGGTGCTGGACGACTACGTGATCGGGCAGGATCACGCCAAGAAGGTGCTCTCGGTCGCGGTGCACAACCACTACAAGCGGCTGGCGCACGGGCAGAAGAACAACGACATCGAGATCGCCAAGTCGAACATCCTGCTGGTTGGTCCGACGGGGTCTGGCAAGACGCTGTTGGCGCAGACACTGGCACGCATCCTCGATGTGCCGTTCACCATGGCGGACGCTACGACGCTGACCGAGGCGGGGTATGTCGGCGAGGACGTCGAGAACATCATCCTGAAGCTGCTGCAATCGGCGGACTACAATGTCGAGCGGGCGCAGCGGGGCATCGTCTACATCGACGAAGTGGACAAGATTTCACGCAAGTCGGACAACCCCTCGATCACGCGGGACGTGTCGGGTGAGGGCGTGCAGCAGGCTTTGCTGAAGATCATGGAAGGGACCGTGGCTTCGGTGCCGCCGCAGGGCGGGCGCAAGCATCCGCAGCAGGAATTCCTGCAGGTCGATACCACGAACATCCTGTTCATCTGCGGCGGGGCGTTCTCCGGGCTGGAGCGGATCATCGGGGCGCGGGGCAAGGGGTCTGGTATCGGCTACGGCGCCGAGGTGCGCTCGCCGGACGAACGCCGCACCGGGGCGATCCTGCGCGAGGTGGAACCGGAGGACCTGCTGAAGTTCGGGCTGATCCCGGAGTTCATCGGCCGGTTGCCGGTGGTCGCCACACTGGAGGACCTGGACGAAGGGGCGCTGGTCGAGATTTTGACCAAGCCCAAGAATGCGCTGATCAAGCAATACGCCAGGCTGTTCGAAATGGAGGGCGTCAAGCTGTCCTTCACCGATGACGCGCTAAAATCGGTCGCGACACGGGCGATTGCCCGTCGAACCGGCGCGCGCGGGTTGCGTTCGATCATGGAGTCCATTCTGCTGGGCACCATGTTCGATCTTCCTGGTCTCGATGGTGTGGAGGAGGTGGTGATCAACCGTGAAGTCGCCGAAGCGCGAGCCAATCCGCTGTTCCTCTACGGCAAGGAAAGGGCGGAAAGCTCTGCCTCCGCCTGAGCCAGACCAGCGGTCACTCGTGAAATTGCGACCCTGAATTTCAAGACCTTGCGCTGCTTTGCCCGGCAGACGATATGCGATCGTAAGCGGCGGGTCCCCCCGTCGTGGCGTCATTCCGTGCCGCATACGTCACTGATCAAGTCGGGCGGATTGGGCGTCGACTGTCCATAAGGAGGTCATACAATGACTGATTCCGATCGGCCCGCGCCGGATAAACCCCCGGAAACCCAGGGACAACCGGAAGACAAGCTGCCAGCCGTTGCGCGTGGCGACATGCTCGCCGTGCTGCCGCTGCGCGATATCGTCGTGTTCCCCCACATGATCGTTCCGCTGTTCGTTGGCCGCGAGAAATCGGTCCGCGCGCTGGAAGCGGTGATGAAGGACGACAAGCAGATCCTGCTGGTTGCGCAGAAGAACGCCGCGCAGGACGACCCGTCGGTTGATGATATCTATCGTGTCGGCACCGTCTCGACGATCCTGCAATTGCTGAAGCTGCCGGATGGCACGGTGAAGGTGCTGGTCGAAGGCGGCAAGCGCGCGAAGATCACCGGCTTCAAGGACACCGACAGCTATTTCGAGGCGTTCACCGAGGCGATGCCGGATGTGGGTGCCGATGCGAAGGAGCTGGAGGCGCTTGGCCGTACCGTCGTGTCGCAGTTCGAGCAGTACATCAAGCTGAACAAGAAGATCGCGCCTGAGGTGCTGGTTTCGCTGAACCAGATCGAGGAGCCGTCGAAGCTGGCCGATACCGTCGCCAGTCACCTGAACCTGAAGATCGCTGAGAAGCAGGAGCTGCTGGAAGTCTCCAAGGTCGGCGATCGGCTGGAGAAGGTGTTCGGACACATGGAGTCCGAGATCGGCGTGCTGCAGGTGGAGAAGCGCATCCGCAACCGCGTCAAGCGGCAGATGGAGAAGACGCAGCGCGAGTACTACCTGAACGAGCAGCTCAAGGCGATCCAGAAGGAGCTGGGCGAGGGCGAGGACGGCAAGGACGAGAATGCCGAACTCGAGGCGCGCATCAAGAAGACCAAGCTGTCGAAGGAAGCCCGCGAAAAGGCCATGCAGGAGCTGAAGAAGCTCAAGACCATGAGCCCGATGAGCGCCGAGGCTACGGTGGTGCGGAACTACCTCGACTGGATGCTGTCGATCCCGTGGAAGCGGCGCAGCAAGATCCGCAACGACGTGGTGGCGGCCGAGGCCGTGTTGGAAGCCGATCATTACGGGTTGGAGAAGGTGAAGGAGCGCATCATCGAGTACCTCGCCGTGCAGGCGCGGTCGCCGAAGGTGCGTGGGCCGATCCTGTGCCTGGTGGGACCGCCTGGCGTTGGCAAGACCTCGTTGGGCAAGTCGGTGGCGAAGGCCACGGGCCGCAACTTCGTTCGTATGTCGCTGGGCGGCGTGCGCGACGAGGCAGAGATCCGTGGACACAGGCGCACCTATATCGGCTCGATGCCTGGGAAGGTGATCCAGGGCATGAAGAAGGCGAAGACCTCCAATCCGCTGTTCCTGCTGGATGAGGTCGACAAGCTGGGTGCCGACTGGCGTGGCGATCCTTCGTCCGCGTTGCTGGAAGTGCTGGATCCGGAGCAGAACTCCACCTTCGCCGATCATTATCTGGAGGTGGATTACGATCTGTCCGACGTGATGTTCGTTACTACGGCGAACAGCCTGCGGATGCCGCAGCCGCTGATGGACCGCATGGAGATCATTCGCATCCCCGGCTACACCGAGGATGAGAAGGTGGAGATCGCCAAGCGGCACCTGATCACCAAGCAGTCGGACGCACATGGTCTGAAGGCCGACGAGTGGCACATCTCGGACGACGCGCTGCGTGATCTGATCCGCTACTACACGCGGGAAGCCGGCGTGCGGAACATGGAGCGAGAGATCGCCAACCTGGCCCGCAAGGCGGTGAAGGAGATCGTCACCAAGAAGACGAAGAAGGTGGCGATCACACGGAAGAACCTTGAGAAATACTCAGGGGTTCGGAAGTTCCGCTACGGCGAGACCGAGGCCGAGGACATGGTCGGTGTGGTCAGTGGTCTGGCCTGGACCGAGGTTGGCGGCGAGATCCTGACCATCGAGTTCGGTGCTGTTGCCGGGTAAGGGCAACATCAAGATCACCGGCAAGCTGGGCGACGTGATGCAGGAAAGCGTTTCGGCTGCGTTGAGCTATGTGCGCAGCCGCTCGACGCGGTTCGGCATCAAGCCGACATTGTTCGAGAAGCGTGACATCCACGTGCACGTGCCGGAGGGCGCTACGCCGAAGGATGGTCCGTCGGCTGGCGTGGCGATGGCGACTTCTATCGTGTCGATCCTCACCGGCATTCCGGTGCGGCGCGACATCGCCATGACCGGCGAGATCACGCTACGTGGTCGCGTGCTGCCGATTGGCGGATTGAAGGAGAAGCTGCTGGCTGCGTTGCGCGCGGGCATTACGACAGTGTTCATCCCGAAGGAAAACGAGAAGGACCTGGCGGAGATTCCGGACAACGTGAAGAAGCACCTGAAGTTGGTGCCAGTGGCTGATGTGGACGAGGTGATCGCTCAGGCGCTGGCTCGCCGGCCTGAGGCGATCGAGTGGGAGGAACCACCGGAGCCGATCGCTCCGCCTCCTACGGAGCAGCCTGCGGCGTCGTTGCCGCACTGAAGCGTTTGCCAGTTAAGAGGCCCGCCGGCGCGGTCCGGCGGGCCTTTTGCTGTCATTGACGTGGCGGACATTGCGGGGTTAGTTCGCGCCCCCACGTCGGCCCCCGGCCGGCGCCGCCTCCTTGGACTGCTGAAATCACGGGATCGAGAGGAACTGAGCCAGTGAACAAAATGGATCTCATCGCGGCTGTGGCCGACCAGACCGAACTGCCGCGGAACAAGGCATCCGAGGTGGTGGACGCTGTGTTCGGCGCGATCGAGGGCGCGTTGAAGAACAAAGAGGAAGTGCGGCTGGTTGGGTTCGGCACTTTTGTCACTGCGGAGCGCAAGGCGGCGACCGGGCGCAATCCGCGCACTGGCGAGGAGATGGCGATCCCGGCATCGACGACAGTGCGGTTCAAGGTGGGCAAGGGGTTGAAGGACGCGGTTCAGTAGGGCGGTTAGCTCAGCGGTAGAGCGTCTCGTTTACACCGAGAGGGTCGGCGGTTCGAATCCGTCACTGCCCACCAATGCCTGCTGTCGCTTCCCTTGGGCGGTCCTGATAGGGTCGGTGATCTACACCGGTTGGAGGGCGTGATCGTATGGATATAGCGCTGACTCCTGAGCAGCAGGACATTATCGGTCATGCTGTCGCGACTGGGCGTGTCGCTGCGCCGGAGGATGCCGTGCGCGAGGCGCTCGAACTGTGGGTCGCGCGGGAACGACGACGGTCCGAGATATTGGCTGTCGTTGACGAGGCTGAGGCTGCGCTGGCCCATGGCGAGGGAACATCCGTCGCAACTGTTGGGATCAGCGAGCTGATTGCGGACGTACAATTACGAGGCCGCGAACGGCTAGGTTCGGGGTAAAGCTGGCCTATTGTGGTGCTTCGTGTCTCGCCCCAGGCACACGCGGCGCTCGACGACATCTGGTTCTATCTGGCTCGTGAGAGTGGCTGCGTTGATGTTGCAGATCGGCAGGTGCAGGCAATCGCGGGGCGATTCCCGCTGCTGGAGCAATGGCCGATGGTGGGTCGGGCGCGCGACGATCTACGTGCCGGCCTTCGCAGCTATCCGGTTGGCCGGTACTTGATCATCTACCGGGCCAACGGGCCTGACGTCCTGATCCTGCATATTATTCACGCCAGCCGCGATCTCGATGCGGTGTTGCGCGGCTCCGATCCTTGACGCCATCATCAGGGGGGCCTAAACGGCCCGCCTGCTGCGCGGGCGTAGCTCAGTTGGTTAGAGCGCCGGCCTGTCACGCCGGAGGTCGCGGGTTCGAGTCCCGTCGCTCGCGCCAGACCGTTCCGCACCCTATGGCGGTACGGAACGGTTGGGGCTAATGTCCGCCGCGTCTCGCGCCGGGGTGGGTGGATTGGCACGGCCTTAGGGGCCAGGCCCGCCTCGCGATGTGCGGCGCCGGCCTGTTCGATCGGACCTGACATGCAGCCAGTGCTCTACGGATACCTGCCCGTCCTGGTGTTCATGGTGATCGCCGGGGCTATAGCGGTGGCGATGGTGGGTGGTTCGCTGCTCGCGGCGCATCAAAAGCCGTATCCGGAGAAAGTGTCAGCCTACGAGTGCGGCTTCGAGCCGTTCGACGACGCGCGCCGCCGATTCGATGTGCGATTCTATCTTGTGGCAATTCTGTTCATTATCTTCGATCTGGAAGTGGCGTTCCTGTTTCCTTGGGCCGTATCCCTGAAAGACATCGGCTGGTTCGGCTTCCTGTCGATGATCGGCTTCCTCGGCGTGCTGACGGTTGGCTTCGTCTACGAGTGGTGCAAGGGAGCACTGGATTGGGAGTAGCACCATGAGCCAAAGCACTCTGATTGCCGGAGCGACTCCGTGGAACCGCGAGGCGTTGGCGCCGGGGCCGGAGCAGGACGCGGTGGTGAAGGGCATCACCGGTGAGATCGCCGACAAGGGCTTCATCGTCGCCAATATCGACAAGGTGGTGAACTGGGCACGTACCGGTTCGCTGTGGCCGATGACGTTCGGCCTCGCGTGCTGCGCGGTGGAGATGATCCACGCGTATATGCCGCGCTATGATCTGGATCGGTTTGGTACGATTCCGCGTGCCTCGCCGCGGCAGTCCGACGTGATGATCGTCGCGGGGACGCTGACCAACAAGATGGCGCCGGCGTTGCGCAAGGTTTACGACCAGATGCCGGAGCCTCGTTGGGTGATCAGCATGGGAAGCTGCGCCAACGGCGGCGGCTACTATCACTACTCGTACTCGGTGGTGCGCGGCTGCGATCGCGTCGTGCCGGTGGACGTGTATGTGCCTGGCTGCCCTCCGACTGCCGAGGCGCTGGTCTACGGCATTATGCAGTTGCAGAAGAAGATCCGCCGCACGGGAACCATCCTTCGTGGCTGATATTTCCGAGGCTGTCGCAACGCTGGCTGGTGTGCGGTCGGTGTCCGTGGAGAAGGGCGAGGTTGTGGCGCACGCGGATCGCGATGCGGTGCCGGCGCTGATGACCACGCTGCGCGATGATCCTCGGTTTGCGTTCGAGCAGGTGATGGATATCTGCGGCGTTGATTGGCCGGAACGCGCTGAGCGGTTCGACGTCGTCTACAATCTTCTGTCGGTGTCGTTGAACCAGCGGCTGCGCGTCATCGTCACCACTGACGAGAATTTGGCGGTTCCATCGGTCCATACGGTTTGGCCGGTCGCGACGTGGTGGGAACGCGAGGCGTGGGACCTGTTCGGCATCCTGTTCTCGGGTCAGCCGGATTTGCGGCGCATTCTGACCGACTATGGGTTCGAGGGTCATCCGTTGCGCAAGGATTTCCCGCTGACCGGCTATGTCGAGGTGCGCTACGACGAGGATCGCAAGGCGGTCGTTTATGAACCGGTGCGGCTGACGCAGGATTTTCGGAATTTCGATTTCCTGTCACCGTGGGAAGCTATCACCACACTGCCGGGCGATGAGAAGGTGCACGCCGCGCGCGCCGCAGAAGCCGCTCCGCCGGCAGCCGAGACGAAGGCGTGAGTCGATGAGCGATCTCTACGACGAGGACATTCTGTTGTGGAGCGAACGTCAGAGTTCGTTGCTGCGGCGGCGTGCCGCTGGTGAGTTGGTCAACGAACGCGATCTGGATTGGCCGAACATCGCCGAGGAGATTGAGAGCGTGGGGAGCGAACAACTGCATGCGGTTGAATCGCTCCTGGTGCAGGCGCTGGCGCACAGGCTGAAGGCGGAGGCATGGCCCACGTCTCGCGAGGTGCCAGGTTGGCTTGCCGAGGCCAGGCGGTTCCGTGACGATGCTGCCAGCCGGTTCAGCCCATCAATGCGGCAGAAGATCGACCTGGCGAAACTGTATCGACGTGCGTTGCGTGCGTTGCCGGAGACCATCGATGATCAGTCGCCGCTGCCGCTGCCGCAGGTTTGCGCGGTGACGCTGGACGAATTGCTGAGCGATCAATCATGAGCGACGTCGAAGCCCAAGCCACTGCCAAGAAGGTTGTCGAGTTCGACAGCCACGCGATCAATTTCGGTCCTCAGCATCCGGCCGCGCATGGTGTGCTGCGGCTGATCCTGGAGATGGATGGCGAGGTCGTGGAGCGCGCGGATCCGCATATCGGCCTGCTGCATCGCGGCACCGAGAAGCTGATCGAGCACAAGACGTATATGCAGGCGGTGCCGTATTTCGATCGGCTCGATTACGTGTCGCCGATGTGCGAGGAACATGCTTTCGCGCTGGCCACCGAGAAGCTGCTCGGCATCGAGGTGCCGGAGCGTGGGCAGTGGATCCGCGTGCTGTTCGCCGAGATCACCCGCGTGCTGAACCACCTGCTGAACGTGACGACGTACGCGTTGGATGTGGGCGCGATCACGCCGAGCCTGTGGGGGTTCGAGGAGCGTGAGAAGCTGATGGAGTTCCATGAGGCCGCATCGGGTGCGCGGCTGCATGCGAACTACTTCCGGCCGGGTGGCGTGTCGAAGGACCTGCCGGCGGGGCTGGAAGCGCGCATTGCTGAATGGGCCGAGACGTTTCCGAAGTTTGTCGATGAGCTGGAAGAGCTGCTGACCGGCAATCGCATCTGGAAGCAGCGCACGGTCGATATCGGCGTGATGGACGCGCCGGCGGCATTGGCGTGGGGTTTCACCGGCCCATGCCTGCGCGCCAGTGGTGTGCCGTGGGACCTGCGGCGCTCGCAGCCTTACGACAAGTATTCCGAGGTCGAGTTCCAGATTCCGGTTGGTCGTCATGGCGATTGTTATGACCGGTACCTGATGCGGCTGGCGGAGATGCGCGAGAGCGTGAAGATTATTCGCCAGTGCCTCGGTAAGATGAAGCCTGGGCCGATCAAGGTGCAGGATCACAAGTTTTCGCCGCCGACGCGTGCCGAGATGAAGCGCTCGATGGAGGCGCTGATCCATCACTTCAAGCTGTATACCGAGGGTTATCACGTGCCGGCCGGCGCCACCTATACCGCGGTGGAAAGCCCGAAGGGCGAGTTCGGCGTTTACCTGGTCGCGGATGGAACCAATAAGCCGTATCGCTGCAAGATCCGCGCGACGGGGTTCGCACTGTTGCAGGCGGTCGACGTGATGGCGAAACGTCACATGCTGGCCGATGCCGTTGCGATTATAGGATCGCTGGACATCGTGTTCGGTGAGATCGACAGGTAGGCATGGCCGAGAACAGCAACAGCGACTTCGTGCAGCCGGAACACTTCGCCTTCGATGCGGAGAGTGAGGCAGCCATTCCGCCGGTCCTGGCGAAGTATCCGGCCGGCAAGCAGGCGAGCGGCGTGTTGCCGTTGTTGTATCTGGTGCAGAACCAGATGAAGCGGCAGACCGGCAGCGCGTGGGTGCCGACGGCGGGTATGGATGAAGTGGCGCGGCGATTGGATATGGCGCCGATACGCGTCTATGAAGTCGCGACGTTCTATCTGATGTTCAACCTGAAGCCGATCGGCACGTGGCATTTGCAGGTCTGCACCACCACGCCGTGCTGGCTGCGCGGTTCCGATGATGTGGTGGCGGCGTGTCGCGCGGCAACCGGCATCCAGGGCTGGGGCGAAACCAGCGCCGATGGTGTCTTCACCATGACCGAGGTCGAGTGCGTCGGCGCTTGCGTGAATGCTCCGGTCATTCAGGTGAATGATGATTTCTATGAGGATCTCGACGCCGAAAGCACCAAGCAGTTGCTGGAGGCATTGCGTCGTGGAGAGCCGCCAAAGCGTGGCTCGATGACAGGGCGGCAGACGTCGGCTCCGGAAGGTGGGCCGACGACGCTGACGACGTTGCATTTTGGTGCGGGGAGCTGATCCGATGCTCGACGACAAGGACCGCATCTTCACCAATCTCTACGGGGTGTACGATCCGCTTCTGACTGGTGCGCGTGCACGTGGTGACTGGGATGGCACCAAGGCAATCCTGGAGAAGGGTCGCGAGGCCATCATTGAAGAGGTGAAGGCATCGGGGCTGCGCGGTCGCGGTGGTGCGGGATTTCCCACTGGGCTGAAATGGTCGTTCATGCCGAAGCAGTCCGATCGGCCGTGCTACCTGATCGTCAATGCCGACGAGAGCGAGCCTGGCACCTGCAAGGATCGCGACATCATGCGTCACGATCCGCACAAGCTGGTCGAGGGCTGCCTGGTGGCCGGCTTCGCGATGGGTGCGTGCGCTGCCTATATCTACATCCGCGGCGAATTCGCCAATGAGGCGAAGGTGCTCCAGGCCGCGATCGACGAAGCGTACGCGGCGGGGCTGATCGGCAAAGATGCGTGCGGGTCGGGTTACTCGTTCGACGTGTACCTGCATCGCGGCGCCGGAGCCTATATCTGCGGTGAAGAGACCGGACTGCTGGAAAGCCTGGAAGGCAAGAAGGGCATGCCGCGGCTGAAGCCGCCGTTCCCTGCCGCCGTCGGTCTATACGGTTGTCCATCCACGGTGAACAACGTCGAGAGCATCGCAGTCGCGCCGACGATCATGCGGCGCGGCGCGGCGTGGTTCAGCGCGCTGGGGCGGCCGAAGAATTCCGGGCCGAAGGTGTTCTGCATCTCGGGCCACGTGAACAAGCCGTGCAACGTTGAGGAAGAGCTTGGCATTCCGTTGCGCGAGCTGATCGACAAGTATGCGGGTGGTGTGCGGGGTGGCTGGGACAATCTGCTGGGGGTGATCCCGGGCGGTGCCTCGGTGCCGGTGCTGCCGAAGAGCATCTGCGACACGGTGCTGATGGATTTCGACTCCTTGCGCGATGTGCGAAGCGGGCTGGGCACTGCGGCGGTGATCGTGATGGATAAGTCCACCGACATCATCAAGGCGATCGCGCGGCTGTCGAAGTTCTACATGCATGAGAGCTGTGGTCAGTGCACGCCGTGCCGCGAAGGTACGGGGTGGATGTGGCGCGTGATGACGCGGATGGTGGAGGGCAGGGCGGAGATCGCCGAGATCGATACGCTCGATCAGGTCACGCGCCAGGTTGAGGGCCATACGATCTGCGCGCTCGGTGATGCGGCGGCGTGGCCGATCCAAGGGTTAATTCGTCATTTCAGGCCAGTGATGGAAGAGCGGATTGCCGCTTATAAGTCGGGTGGGTCTGGCATGCGGATGGCAGCGGAATGAGCGAGTTCGAGTTGCGTGATTCTTCTCGCCCTTCCCTTGCGGGAGGAGGTTGGGGGGAGGGGGCGTTGGGATGTGGGCACGGCCCCCTCCCGCTAACCCCCTCCCGCAAGGGGAGGGGGAGGATGCGGCAAGGATCCTTGCACAATGGCTAAAGTTACTGTCGACGGCATCGAGGTCGAAGTCCCTAATGGATCGTCGGTGCTGCAGGCTTGCGAGGCCGCCGGCAAGGAGATCCCGCGCTTCTGCTATCACGAGCGTCTTTCGATCGCGGGTAATTGCCGCATGTGCCTGGTGGAGATCGAGAAGGCGCCGCCGAAGCCGATATCGTCCTGCACCTATCCGGTCGCCGATGGCATGGTGGTGCACACCAACTCGCCGATGGTGCGCAACGGCCGCCGTGGCGTGATGGAATTCCTGCTGATCAATCATCCGCTCGATTGCCCGATCTGCGATCAGGGCGGCGAGTGCGATCTGCAGGACCAGGCGATGGGCTACGGCATGGACCACTCGCGCTATGCCGAGAACAAGCGGGCGGTGAAGGACAAGAACCTCGGGCCGCTGGTGAAGACGGTGATGACGCGTTGCATCCATTGCACGCGCTGTATTCGTTTCATCAGCGAGGTTGCCGGCGTGCCGGATCTTGGCGCGACCAGCCGCGGCGAGCACATGGAAGTCGGCACCTATGTCGAGAAGGCGCTGGGGTCGGAACTGTCGGCCAACATTATCGATTTGTGCCCGGTTGGAGCGCTGACCTCCAAGCCGTACGCGTTCGTTGCACGATCTTGGGAGTTGTCGAAGGTCGATAGCGTCGATGTGCTGGATGCCGTCGGCACCAACATCCGTATCGATGCGCGCGGTCCCGAAGTGCTGCGCATCCTGCCGCGGTTGAACGAGGACGTGAACGAGGAATGGCTCGGCGACAAGTCGCGCTTCGCACTCGACGGTCTGCGCCGGCGCCGGCTCGATCGGCCATGGGTGCGGCGCGAGGGCAAGCTCTTGGCTGCAAGCTGGGCTGAGGCGTTCGCTGCGATCGCGGAGAAACTGCATGGTGTCGGTGGCGATCGCATTGGCGCGGTCGCGGGCGATCTGTGCGATGCCGAGAGCATGCTGGCGCTCAAGGACCTGATGGTGGCGCTGGGGTCAGCGAACCTGGATTGCCGGCAGGATGGCGCGCGGCTCGATGCGACGCGGCGCGACTTCTATTGCTTTAACACCTCCATCGCCGGCATCGAGGAAGCCGATGCCATTCTGCTCATCGGCACTAATCCGCGTCGCGAGGCGCCCGTATTGAATGCGCGCATCCGCAAGCGCTGGCTCGCAGCGGGCATTCCGATCGGTCTGATCGGCGACGAAACGGACCTGACGTACCGCGTGCAGCAACTTGGCTCTGCGCCGAGTGGGCTGAACGCACTCGATGATGGCTTCGTCAAGCTGCTGCACGACGCGAAGAAGCCGATGATCGTGGTCGGGCAAGCGGCGCTGGCGCGTCCCGATGGCGCCGCGGTGCTTGCCGCAGCATGGCGGCTGGCGGCGACTGTCGGTGCGCTGACGTCCGAGTGGCATGGCTTCAACGTGCTACATACTGCCGCTGCGCGTGTCGCCGCGCTGGACCTGGCGTTCGTGCCGGGCGCAAACGGCAAGTCGCTGGCGCGGATGCTGAATGGCGGCGTCGATGTGCTGTGGCTGCTCGGCGCCGATGAATTCGACACGACGCAGATCGGTGCCAATACGTTTGTCATCTATCAGGGCCATCACGGTGATGCGGGCGCTGCTCGGGCCGACGTGATCCTGCCTGGTGCCACCTACACCGAGAAGTATGGCACGTATGTCAATACCGAGGGTCGCGTGCAGCGCGGTTTCCTCGCGGTCTATCCGCCAGGGGAGGCGCGCGAGGACTGGAAGATCCTGCGCGCCTTCAGCGATATCGTCGGCCACAAGCTGCCGTATGACACGATCGAGGCACTGCGGGCGCGGTTGGAGCAGGTCAACCCGGCATTCGGTCGCGTTGGGTTCCTGCCGCGCTTTGGCTGCACCGATCAGAGTGGTCCCTCCGGCGATCCCGCCGCGCTGTCCGAGACGGCATTCGAGCCGTCGGTCACCAACTACTACCAGACTGATCCGATCAGCCGCGCCAGTCCCACCATGGCTGCGTGCACCGAGGCCCTCGCGCCCACGCCGCTGGTTGCGGCGGCGGAATAGCACGATGCAGTCGTTCTTCTTCGATACCGAACTTGGTCGGGTGATCCTGACCTTCCTCGAGGCGCTGGCGTTGCTGGTGCCGCTGCTGATTGGTGTGGCTTATCTGACCTACGCCGAACGCAAGGTCCTGGCTGCGATGCAGTTGCGCAAAGGGCCGAACGTCGTTGGCGCTTTCGGCCTGCTGCAGCCGTTTGCCGACGCGCTGAAGATGATCATGAAGGAGACGATCATCCCGGCGGGCTCCAATCGGTTGCTGTTCCTGATGGCGCCGATGCTGACGTTCTCGCTGGCGATGATTGCCTGGGCAGTGATCCCGGTGGCCGACGGGTGGGCGATCGCCGACATCAATGTCGGCGTGCTGTACCTGTTCGCGATTTCTTCGCTGGGCGTGTATGGCATCATCATCGCGGGGTGGGCGTCGAATTCTAAATACGCGTTCCTTGGCGCGCTGCGCAGCGCGGCGCAGATGGTGAGTTATGAAGTGTCGATGGGCTTCGTCATGGTGTCCGTGCTGCTGTGCGTCGGCAGCTTGAACCTGACGGATGTGGTCCGGGCGCAGCACAACATCTGGTTCTGCGTCCCGCTGTTCCCAATGTTCATTGTGTTCTTCATCTCGTGTTTGGCTGAGACCAACCGGTCGCCTTTTGATCTGCCGGAAGGCGAGAGCGAGATCGTCGCGGGGTTCTTCGTCGAATACAGCGCCATGGCGTTTGCGCTGTTCTTCCTCGGCGAGTACGCCAACATGATCCTGATGAGCGCGATGACGACGATACTGTTCCTCGGTGGCTGGCTGCCGCCGTTCGGTATCGAGCCGTTCACGTGGATACCAGGCGTGTTCTGGTTCGTGCTGAAGGTCTGTTTCTGCCTGTTCGTGTTCCTGTGGGTGCGCGCTACGTTTCCGCGCTATCGGTATGATCAGCTCATGCGGCTGGGCTGGAAGGTGTTCCTGCCGCTGTCGCTGATCTGGCTGGTGATCACCGCGGGCGCGCTGATGCTGTTCGGGTGGCTGCCCAATGCGTAGTGCAACAATACATTCCCTCCGCCTTTGTGGGGGACGGTTGGGGAGAGGGGGCGGTGCGGCTCCACGGCCCCCTCTCCCTAACCCTCTCCCGCAAGGGGAGAGGGAATGCTTTAGCGAAAGTTCCCGCTGATGGCGTTCCTTGACCGCACTGCGCGCAGCATGCTGCTGGGCGAGCTCGTCGCCGGGCTTGGGCTGACGCTGCGCTACTTCTTCAGGCCCAAGGTCACGATCAACTACCCATACGAGAAGGGGCCGATCTCGCCGCGCTTCAAGGGTGAACACGCGCTGCGGCGCTATCCGAACGGCGAGGAACGCTGCATCGCTTGCAAGTTGTGCGAGGCGATCTGTCCCGCACAGGCGATCACCATCGAGGCTGAACCCCGCGCTGATGGCTCGCGTCGCACCACGCGTTATGACATCGACATGACGAAGTGCATCTACTGCGGACTGTGCGAGGAAGCCTGTCCGGTCGACGCCATCGTCGAAGGCCCCAACTTCGAATTCGCCGCCGAAACGCGCGAGGAGCTGCTCTACAACAAGGAGAAGCTGCTGGATAACGGGGACCGCTGGGAACCTGAGCTCGCACGCCGGCTGGAACTGGACGCGCCCTACAGATGATCGCGACAATCTTCTTCTACATCTTCGCGGTGATCCTGCTGGCCTCCGCCGCGATGGTGGTGAGTTCGCGCAATCCCGTGCACTCGGTGCTGTTCCTGATCCTGTCGTTCTTCAATGCGGCGGCGCTGTTCCTGATCGCGGGTGCCGAGTTCCTCGCGATGATCCTGCTGATTGTCTATGTCGGCGCCGTCGCGGTGCTGTTCCTGTTCGTGGTGATGATGCTGGACGTCGACTTCGCCGAATTGCGCGGCGGCTTCCAGCGATACTTGCCTGTCGGGGCCACGGTCGGCGCGGTGCTGTTCATCGAGCTGGTGCTGGTGCTCGGCGGCTGGAAGTTCGCGCCTGGCGCGGCGACGCTGCGGCTGTCGCCGACGCCGTCGCAGATCGGCAACACCGCGGCGCTCGGGCGGCTGCTTTACACAGACTATGTGTTCTTGTTCCAGGCGTCGGGACTGTTGCTGCTGGTGGCGATGATCGGCGCGATCGTGTTGACGCTGCGCGACCGCAAGACCTCGCGTCATCAAAGCATTCGCGTGCAGACCGAACGCACGGCGGCGGATACGCTGGAGATGGTCACCGTGTCGCTTGGCGCGGGCATGCGGGAGACGGGTATCTACGTCCCCAAGGTTGACGAACCGGAACCGGCGGAAGACGCGCACGGCGGAGGCCATCATGGGCATTGAGGTCAGCCTCGGTCATTACCTGGTCGTGTCGGCGATCCTGCTGGTGCTGGGCATTTTCGGCATTTTCCTCAATCGCAAGAACGTCATCATCATTCTGATGTCGGTTGAGCTGATCCTGCTCGCGGTCAATCTGAATCTGGTGGCGTTTTCGGCGGCGCTTGGCGATCTGGTCGGGCAGGTGTTCGCGATGTTCGTGCTGACTGTTGCCGCGGCTGAGGCGGCCATCGGTCTGGCTATCGTGGTGATCTATTTCCGCAACCGCGGCTCGATCCAGGTCGAGGACGTGAACCTGATGAGGGGCTGAGCACGTGGTCGTAGCGAACATCCTCCCCCTCCCCTTGCGGGAGGGGGTTAGGGGGAGGGGGCTTAGCCAGCCTCAGGGCCCCCTCCCCCTAACCCCCTCCCGCAAGGGGAGGGGGAGGAGTACGCCATGATCTATACCGTCGCGGTCTTCGCGCCTCTGTTCGGAGCGCTGATCTCCGGTCTGCTGGGCCGTGCGATCGGCGATCGCGCTGCTCAGGCGGTCTCAATCCTGTGCATGCTGGTTGCCGCGGCGCTCGGTCCGATCGCTTGCTTCCAACTTGTGTCGGGCGACACCGAAACGGGCGTCATTCCTCTCGCCACATGGATCGAGGCTGGTCGCTTCCATACGCAATGGGCACTGCGCTACGACACGCTGTCCGCGGTGATGGTCGCTATGGTGACGTTCGTCGCCATGCTGATCCACGTCTACTCCGTTGGCTACATGGAGCACGACGAGTTCCCGCGCTATCGCTTCTTCTCCTATCTGTCGCTGTTCACCTTCTCGATGCTGATGCTGGTGACTGCGGACAACCTGCTGCAGCTCTTTTTCGGCTGGGAAGGCGTCGGTCTCTGTTCCTACCTGCTCATCGGCTATTGGTATGATCGTCCCGCCGCCAATGCCGCCGCCATCAAGGCGTTCATCGTCAACCGCATTGGCGACCTCGCGTTTGCCATTGGCGTCGCGCTGGTGTTCCTGACCTTCGGTTCACTCGATTTCGACACCATCTTCGCTGCAATACCGCAGCACATGTCCGATACCTACTCGGTGCTTGGTGGCACGTACCGCACCTATGAGGTTATCGGTGTGTTGCTGTTCATCGGCGCCATGGGCAAGTCGGCGCAGATCGGCCTGCATGTCTGGTTGCCCGATGCGATGGAAGGCCCCACCCCCGTCTCGGCGCTGATCCACGCGGCGACGATGGTGACGGCGGGCGTGTTCCTGATGGCGCGCATGTCGCCGTTGATCGAATTCGCGCCCTTTGCGCTTGGCATGATCACCATCATCGGCGGCACGACTGCATTCTTCGCGGCGACCATCGGCTGTGCTCAGACCGACATCAAGAAGGTGATCGCCTATTCGACCTGCTCGCAGCTCGGCTACATGTTCGTTGCGGCTGGCGTCGGCGCATTCCAGGTGTCGATCTTTCACCTGATCTGCCACGCCTTCTTCAAGGCGCTGCTGTTCTTGTCGGCTGGTTCTGTGATCCACGCGATGTCGGGCGAACAGGATATGCGCAAGATGGGCGGCATCTGGCGGATGATCCCGTGGTCATACGGCGCGATGTGGATTGGCAGCCTGGCACTTGCCGGCATTCCGCCGTTCGCAGGGTATTACTCGAAGGATGCGATCATCGACGCGGCGTTTGCCAACGGCAGTGGGGTCGCGATGTACGGCTACATCTGCGGCACCGTCGCCGCGGGGCTCACCGCCTTCTATTCGTGGCGCGTGCTGTTTTACGCATTCCACGGCACGTCACGCGCCGATCGCCATGTGTTGGAACACGTGCACGAAAGCCCTTGGGTGATGCGCGGGCCGTTGGTGGTACTGAGCCTCGGCGCGATCTTCGCCGGCATGGCGTTGGATAATACGTTCATCGGTCCGGACTGGCACTCGTTCTGGGGCGCCAGCATCTTCAATGCGCCCAACAACCACGTGCTTGCGACGATGGAGGAGATCCCAGGCTGGGCTCGCGAGGCACCGCTGGTGTGTGCGTTGCTCGGCATTGCGGTGGCTTATGTGATGTATATCGCCAACCCGTTGCTGCCGATGCGGCTTGCCTCGATGTTCCGCGGTCTGTACCTGTTCCTGCTGAACAAGTGGTATTTCGACGAGCTCTACGACACGATCTTCGTGCAGCCGGCGCTCCGGCTGGCGCATGCGCTCTGGCAGACCGGTGATGTCACCATCATCGACGGCGTGCCCAACGGTGTGGCTGAACTTGCTGTGGATGGGTCGCGTCAGGCGGTGAAGATCCAAACGGGGTCGCTTGCCGTCTATGCCTTCACCATGCTCATCGGCGTTGTTGTGCTGGTCGGCATTTTCCTGGTGTCACGATGAACGCCGCCGGCTTTCCGATCCTGTCGCTGATCACCTGGCTGCCGCTGGTCGGCGGCGTGATCATCATGTCGGTGCGCGGTGACGAGGCGACCGTCGCCTCCAATGCGCGCTGGACCGCGCTATGGACCAGCCTGATCGTGCTGGTGTTGTCGCTGGTGCTGTGGGTGAAGTTCGACACCGGCGAGTCAGGCTTCCAGTTCGTCGAAGAGATCCCGTGGCTGCCGGAATACGGCGTCGGCTACAAGATGGGCGTGGACGGCATCTCGGTGCTGTTCGTGCTGCTGTCTACGATACTGACGCCGATCTGCATTCTGCAGAGCTGGGAGTGCATCACGCGCTCGGTGCGCGAGTACATGTTCACGTTCCTCGTGCTTGAAACGATGATGGTCGGGATGTTCTCCGCACTCGACTTCGTGGTGTTCTACGTGTTCTTCGAGGGTGTGCTGATCCCGATGTTCCTGATCATCGGTGTCTGGGGCGGCGATCGCAGGGTCTATTCGGCGTTCAAGTTCTTTCTCTACACGCTGACCGGCTCCGTGCTGATGTTGCTGGCGCTGCTGGCGATGTGGTTCCAGGCGGGGACCACCGACATTGTCGTGCTTCTCAAGACCGCGATGCCAGCCGGCATGCAGAACTGGCTGTTCCTGGCGTTCCTCGCGTCGTTCGCCGTGAAGGTGCCGATGTGGCCGGTGCACACGTGGTTGCCGGATGCGCATGTCGAGGCGCCAACCGCAGGGTCGGTCATCCTGGCTGGCGTGCTGCTGAAGATGGGGGCGTACGGGTTCCTGCGCTTTTCCGTGCCGATGCTGCCGCAGGCCTCGGCCTATTTCGCGCCGTTCATGTTCACCCTGTCGGTCGTTGCGGTGATCTACACGTCGCTGGTCGCGTTGGCGCAGGAGGACATGAAGAAGCTGATTGCCTATTCGTCGGTCGCGCACATGGGCGTGGTGACGATCGGCATCTTCACCTTCAACGTGCAGGGCATCCAGGGCGCGCTGTTCCAGATGCTGTCGCACGGGATCGTTTCGGGCGCATTGTTCCTTGTGGTCGGCGTCCTGTATGACCGGATGCACACGCACGAGATCGCCAGGTTCAACGGGCTGGCCGATCGAATGCCGGTCTATGCGACGGTCTTCCTGTTCTTCACCATGGCGTCCATGGGATTGCCCGCGACTTCGGGATTTGTCGGCGAGTTCCTGGTGATTGTCGGTTCGCTGCAAGTGAACTTCTGGCTGGCGCTGCTGGGTGCGACCGGCATGATCCTCGGCGTCATCTACATGCTGTATATGTATCGGCGCATGATCTTTGGGCGCCTTACGAAAGAGGATCTGCGCGCGATCCTCGATCTCTCCCCGCGTGAGATCGCACTGTTCGTGCCGTTGGTCCTGATCACACTGTGGATGGGCATCTATCCATCGAGCTTCAGCAGCTTCTTCGATGCCTCGGTGGCGGCAATGGTGCAGCATCACACGGCTGCACTGGAGACCACCACCAAGTTGGCCGGAATGGTGCACTGATGAATTGGGCGATCGCGCTGCCGGAAATCGTCCTCGCCCTCGTCGCAATGGCGATCCTGATTTTTGGTGTGCTGCGCCGCGAGGATACCTTCGTTCTGTCTTCCATGTTCGGCCTCGGCGGCATGCTGCTGGCCGCGTTGCTGGTCGTTACTGGCGCGCAAGGTGTCGGCTACCACGGGCAGTTCGTGAGCGACGCGTTCTCCAGTTTCGCGAAGGTCCTGATTCTGGCGGGTGCAGCGCTCGCGCTGATCCTGTCGCTTGACTACAACCGCAAGAACCACATCGCGCGGTTCGAATACCCGGTGCTGATGCTGCTATCCGTCACCGGCATGATGGTGATGGTGTCAGCCTCCAACATGATGACGCTGTATCTCGGGCTCGAGTTGCAATCGCTGGCGCTCTATGTGCTGGCGGCGTTCGCGCGCGACGATCTGCGGTCGTCCGAGGCTGGCCTGAAATATTTCGTGCTGGGTGCACTTGCGTCGGGCCTGCTGCTCTATGGCATTTCGCTGGTCTATGGCTTTTCCGGCACGATGGATTTCGCCGGTTTGTCGCAAGTGCTGGCGCGACCCGAGAGCGCATCGCCCGGCCTGATCGTGGGTATCGTGTTCGTGCTGGTCGGCCTCGCGTTCAAGATCGCTGCCGTGCCGTTCCATATGTGGACGCCGGATGTCTATGAGGGGGCGCCGACACCGGTCACCGCGTTCTTCTCGACCGCCCCGAAGGTCGCGGCCTTCGCACTTCTGTTGCGGGTCATGGCGACACCCTTCGGACATCAATTGATCGCGTGGCAGCAGCTTATCGTGCTGATGTCGATCGCCTCGATGCTCCTCGGCTCGCTTGCGGCGATCGGTCAACGCAGCATCAAACGGCTGATGGCGTATTCCTCCATCGGCCACATGGGCTATGCGATGATCGGCCTGGCTGTCGGAACGTCGGCAGGCGTGCGCGGTGTGCTGGTCTATCTCATAGTCTATGTGTTCATGAGTGCCGGCACTTTTGCCTGCATCATCGCCATGCAGCGCCGCGGCCGAGCGCTGGAACAGATCACCGATCTCAGCGGCCTTGCCCGCACTGATCCTGGACTTGCGCTGGCGATGGCGGTGTTCATGTTCTCGATGGCGGGCATCCCGCCGCTGTCTGGCTTCTTCGGCAAGCTCTACGTGTTCCTGGCGGCGGTGCAGGGCGGCATGTGGACGCTCGCCATCATCGGCGTGCTGACCTCCGTCATTGGCGCCTACTACTACCTGCGCGTCGTCAAGATCATGTATTTCGATGCGCCAGTGGAGGCGTTTGATCCGCGGCCCACGTCGCTGTCGTTCGTTGCCGCGGCGAGCGGATTGTTCACCGCATTCTTCTTCGTGTTCCCTGCGCCATTCGTTGGCGCTGCGCAGGCGGCCGCCAAGGTGCTGTTCGGGTGATGCGATGACTGTTCATGCTGGCGGATGCCTTTGTGATGCGGTCCGCTATGAGACACTGGCGGAGCCCGTCCGGGTGACGATATGTCATTGCAGGTTCTGTCAGCGCGCGACCGGTTCGGCTTACATGGTGGAGCCGATCTTCCGAACGGATGATTTGCGGATTACGCACGGTGTGCCCTCGGTCTACGACCTGCGCTCCGCCGGCAGCGGCAAGATCGTGCATGTGCATTTCTGCCAGACATGTGGCACCAAACTGTATCTGACGTTCGAACGATTTGACGGCTCGTGCGGCGTGTATGCCGGCACCTTCGATGAACCCGACTGGTTCGCCATCGGTGCTGATAACGCCAAGCACATTTTCCTGGACGTGGCACGGCATGACACGGTGCTGCCGGCTGGCATCAATGTCTTCCAGCAGCACGCGACGTTGAATGACGGGACGCCGCAGGAGCCGGTGGTGTTCGACGAGCCGCATGTCGTCGGTCGACGCTCCGAGGGCGTCGACCGCGTTGCGCCGTAGCGGGATCCTGCCGTGCTCCTGGTGATAGACTGCGGCAACACCAACGTGGTCTTCGCGGTCCGCGAGGGCGAGTCATGGCGCGGCATCTGGCGCATCCGCACCGATGCGCAGCGCACGTCGGACGAGTACAGCGTGTGGCTGCTGTCGCTGCTCGAGCACAGTGGCCTTAAGCGCGATGACATCGCCTCGGCTGTCATTGGCACCGTCGTTCCGGCGGCGCTGTACCACCTGCGACGCCTCTGCCGCGACTGGTTCAACATCGAGCCGCTGGTTGCGCGGTCTACGCTCGATTGGGGATTCGATATCCGCGTGGTCAATCCGGGCGAGGTGGGTGCAGATCGTCTGCTGAACACGCTTGCCGCGCATCGCCATTTCGGCGGACCGCTGATCATTGTCGATTTCGGCACGGCAACGACATTCGATGTGGTGGAGAAGGACGGCGCCTATCTTGGGGGCGTGATCTGTCCGGGCATCAATCTCTCGCTTGAAGCATTGCATCAGGCGGCGGCGCAGCTTCCCCGTATCGGCATCGCACGTCCGCAGGCGGTCATCGGCCGGCAGACCGTTCCGGCTATGCAATCGGGCGTCTATTGGGGCTACGTCGCGATGGTCGAGGGCCTGGTGGCGCGCATCAAGGCCGAATACGGCGGGCCGATGCAGGTTGTCGCGACCGGTGGCCTCGCGTCTTTGGTCGCCGAGGGCACCATGGTGATCGAGCAGATCCAGCCGGACCTGACGCTGGATGGCTTGCGCATGTTGGCAGAGCGCAACCCGGTCCCCACATTGCCACGCGAGCGCACGCGACTGGTTGAGCAGGACTGACGCTCGCAGCGTTCCGCGCTTGCTTGTGCTGCGCGTAACGCGTAGTTTCGCGCGTGGAGTTTGAGTGGGACCCGGCCAAGAGCGAGGCGACGTACCGTTTGCGCGGTTTCGATTTCGCGTATGCGAGCCGAATCTTCATGGGCGAGCGGATAGTGACGATTGATGCTCGTCGTGACTATGGCGAGGTCCGCATGAGGGCAACAGGTCAGGTCGATCTCGATATACTGACGGTGATCTACACGATGAGAGGTTCCGCGGTGCGAATCATTTCTGCCCGTCGGACGAACAGGAAGGAATTGGCGCAATGGCTCTCACGCGCATGACCCTTGAGCAGATCATGGCTCGTGGTGGCGGGAAGGTCGACCGCGCCAAATTGGACGCCACAACCGAGGAAGACATCCGCCAGCACATGATCGAGGACGGTGAAGACCCCGACGAGGAGCCGCACTTTGAGTTGGTTGTCCTGCCGCAGGACGTGCGCAAGAAGCTCGGCATGACCCAGGCCGATTTCGCTGCCCTGTTGCGGGTTCCCATCGGTACTCTGCGCAACTGGGAGCAGAACCGCTTCGTCATGGAGCCAGCAGCACAGACCCTTTTGAAGCTTATCTATCGCGAACCGGAGGCCGCACTTCGCGCCCTGCGGCAGCCGCATGCCGCCTGATCGAACAGATCGCTGGCACGTGGCGCTCACGGTCCCATATCCAGTCATCAGCCTACGAGGTTACAACAGCACAATATGAATATTGCGGACGGTGATCTGGCCTTCCTGCCGTTGGGCGGGACAGGCGAGATCGGCATGAACCTCAACCTGTACCGATGCGACGGCAAATGGCTGGCGGTCGACTGTGGCATTGGCTTTGGCGGCGCGGCACATCCCGAGGTCGATGTGATGATGCCCGATCCAGCCTATATCGCGGATCGTCGCGACAAGTTGGTGGGCCTTGTCGTCACTCATGCGCACGAGGACCATCTCGGTGCCATCGCGCACCTGTGGCCGCAATTGCGCTGTCCGGTCTACGCCACGCCGTTCGCAGCGACGGTGCTGCGGCGCAAGCTCAACGAGGCGCAACTGCTCAACCAGGTGAAGGTGCATGTCGTGCAGCCTGGCGCGGCCATCGACCTGTCACCATTCAAGCTGCAGTTCATTCGGATGACGCACTCGATTCCGGAGGCGCAGGCGCTGGTGATCGACACGCCGCATGGTCTGCTGCTGCATACCGGTGATTGGAAGCTGGACCCCAATCCGCTGATCGGGCCGCCATCGGATGAAGCGGCGCTGGCCGCTTTGGGCGAACGCGGCGTGCTGGCGATGATCTGCGATTCCACCAACGCCATGGTGGAAGGGCATTCCGGCAGCGAGGCCGAGGTGCGCCAAAGCCTTGCCGCGCTGGTGCGGGGATTGAGCGGCCGTGTTGCCGTGACCTGCTTCGCCTCCAACGTCGCGCGCCTGGAATCGGCGGCGCTGGCGGCGCATGACGCCGGCCGCAGCGTGGCGCTGGTTGGCCGCTCGCTGCGCAACATCGACGCCGCGGCGCGCGAGTGCGGCTATCTGCGCGATCTGCCGCCGTTCCTGACCGAAGACGATATCGACGATGTGCCGGACGACAACATGCTGATGCTGGTCACCGGCAGCCAGGGCGAGCCGCGTAGTGCGCTGGCCCGCATCGCGATGGATACCCATCCTCGGGTGGCACTTGGTGGAGGCGATACGGTCATCTTTTCCTCGCGTATGATCCCGGGGAATGAACGGGCCATCGGTACCGTGCAGGACAATCTGGTGCGCCGTGGTGTGCACGTGATGACCGACGAGGACCATTTGGTGCACGTCTCCGGCCATCCCGCGCGCGATGAATTGCGACGCCTGTACCGTCTGGTGAAGCCGCGTTATGCGGTGCCGACGCACGGCGAGTGGCGGCATCTCTCTGCACATGCTGCGCTGGCACAGGAGGCCGGTGCGCAGCCGATATTGTTGGAGGATGGCGACATCCTCACGCTGTCCTCTAATCGATCGGAGGTGACCGACAGCGCGCCGGTGGACAAGCTGGTGCTGGACGGCAGTCGGCTGACGCCGATTGGTGGTGGCGTGATGACGGCGCGCCGGCGGATGCTGTTCAATGGCGTCGTCGTCGGCAGCCTGGCGGTGGACGCCGGCGGGCGGCTTCGCGGCGAGCCACGCATCAGCGCGCCGGGGCTGTTCGAGCCTGACGATCCAGAGCTTGATCGCGTGGTGACCGAGTTCACCAATGCCATCGAGGATCTGCCGCAATCGCTGTGTCGCGATGATGCGGGTCTTGCCGATGCCGCGCGTGCCGCGCTACGGCGTGCGCTGGGGCGTCGGTTGCAAAAGCGGCCGCTCGTCGATGTGCATCTGCTGCGTGTCTAGGCGGCGGTCGGGATGAACTGGTTCACCGGCGTTGTGCTTTACATCCTGATCTGGTGGACCGTGTTATTCGGCGTGCTGCCGCTGGGTACGCACCCGGTGGCTGACGCTGACAACCAGACCGGTTGGCGTGGCGCGCCTGAACATCCGCACCTGCTGCGGAAAGCGATCATCACCACACTGGTGGCAGCCGTGGTGTGGTTTGGCGCCTATCTGTTGATCACCAGTCCGTATGTGAGTTTTCGTCACGGGTGGTTTGCTGCGCCCTACGACTGAAGGCAGCTAACGCCATCACGGTCAGGGGGAGGCACCGTGTCCTCCGACCTGCCGTGGGACGGCGTTTCCTCCCCAAACCTGGCCCTGCGCTGGTGGCGACCCGGACCGTCGGCTTGGTAACGTGTTCGCGCGGGAGAGTCACGAAGTATTTCACTTATCGAGTAGATATTAAGCTTTTATTTCGTATGAAACCATTGTGCATTGCACAATAATACGGGCTTCGTCAGGGGGTGGCGGGACTGGCGCCCTCCGGTTACGGTCGCTGTTCCTCAGCCAACTGGAATCAGTTCACGATGCGACTGTCCCGCAGCTTCATTCCCACCATGAAGGAGACCCCCGCCGAGGCGCAGATTGCGTCCCATCGGCTGATGCTGCGCGCCGGGTTGGTGCGGCAAACGTCCGCCGGGATTTACGCGTGGCTGCCGCTGGGTTTTCGCGTGCTGAAGAACATCGAGCGCATCGTGCGTGAGGAACAGAATGCCGCCGGCGCACAGGAAGTGCTGATGCCGACGATCCAGTCCGCCGAGCTTTGGCGCGAGAGCGGGCGCTACGACGACTACGGCAAGGAGATGCTGCGCATCCGCGATCGTCACGAGCGCGACATGCTGTACGGGCCTACCAATGAGGAGGTGATCACCGATCTGTTCCGCCAGTCGGTGCACTCGTATCGCGAGCTGCCGCAGATCATGTACCACATCCAGTGGAAATTCCGTGACGAGGTGCGGCCTCGGTTCGGCGTGATGCGTGGGCGCGAGTTCCTGATGAAGGACGCGTATTCGTTCGATATGGACTACGCCGGCGCTGTGGTCAGTTATCGCACGATGATGCTGGCGTATATGCGTACGTTCCAGCGCATGGGCCTGAAGGCGATTCCGATGGCGGCGGAAAGCGGTCCCATCGGCGGCGACCTCAGCCATGAGTTCATCATCCTGGCGCCGACCGGCGAGAGCCAAGTGTATTATGACGCAGGGTTTGAGGACATCGATTGGGTGAATGCGAAGTTCGACTATAACGCCGGTGACTTGCAGGCGTTTTTCGATCTGATGACGTCGATGTACGCAGCGACCGATGAGAAGCATGATGTGGCGAAGTGGGAAAACGTCGACGCTGCGCGGCGCCGCGAAGGTCGGGGCATCGAGGTTGGCCATATCTTCTACTTCGGCACCAAGTACACCAAATCGTTGAACACGACGGTTACGGCGGCGGATGGCTCGAAGGTGTTTCCTGAAATGGGCAGCTACGGCGTTGGTGTGTCGCGATTGGTCGGTGCGGTGATCGAGGCGAGCCACGATGATGCGGGCATCATCTGGCCGGACAGCATCGCGCCGTTCAAGGCCGCGATCCTGAACCTGCGGCGCGGTGATGCGGTGTGTGACGCGATGTGCGAGTCGCTGTACGGGAAGCTCGGTTCGACCGCACTGTACGATGATCGCGAGGAACGTGCTGGCGCGAAGTTTGCTGATGCTGACCTGATGGGACATCCGTGGCAGATCATCGTTGGTCCGCGTGGCGCCGCGGGGGGAAGGTCGAACTGAAGCGCCGCGCGACAGGAGAACGCAGCGAGGTTTCGCCCGAGGAGGCGCTTGGGTTGATCGACCCAGACCGTGGCACCAGGAGTTGAAGCGCTAGTGCCGCACCAGTTTTCCCTCTCCCGCTACGCGGGGGAGGGCAGGGAGGGGGTATTGCGAGCACCGCAACACCCCCTCCCCAACCCTCCCCCGCGAAGCGGGAGAGGGAGCGCGATCTGAGCATGTTTGGTCCCTTCGAGCGTGCCGTTGCCGGTCGCTATCTGCGCGCGCGCAAGGGCGAGCGCTTCGTCTCCATCATCGCGGTGTTTTCGCTGGTTGGCATCGCGCTCGGCGTCGCGACGCTGATCGTGGTGACCAGCGTGATGAGCGGCTTTCAGACACAACTCGAGAGCCGCATCCTCGGCATCAACGGCCACATCACCATCGAGGCCTATGCTGGCGACAAGATCGACAACTACCAGCCGTTGCTGGCCGGCGTCCGCGGCATCAAGGGCATCGTCTCGGCGGTGCCGGTGCTGGACGGCCAGGCGCTGCTGACCACCGATCGCGGCGGCGCGCATGGCGGATTGGTCCGCGGCATGACGCTTGACGATCTGCGCGCATTGCATCCGGTGAGCGATCATATCGTTGCGGGCAAGCTCGACGATTTTACCGGTGACGATGCCATCATCATCGGCGTCGGCCTGGCGCAGACCTATCAATTCCGCATCGGTGATTCGCTGACGGTGATCTCGCCGCAAGGCGCGGCGACAGCGTTCGGCACCGTGCCGCGTGTGCGCGCCTACAAGGTCGTGGCGGTGTTCGATGCGGGGCTGAGCGACTACAACAACAGCGTGGTGTTCATGCCGCTGCCTGCGGCACAGGCGTTCTTTCAGAAGCCCGATGCTGTTACCGGTATCGAGATCCGCGTTACCGACCCGGACAATGTGGATGCGCTGCTGCCGGCGCTGCGCCAGGTGATTGGCGATCGCAAAGTCTGGCTGCGCGACTGGCGCCATGCCAACGACACCATCATCGGCGTGCTGCAGGTGCAGAAGGACACCATGTTCATTGTCCTCGGCATGATCGTCCTGGTCGCCGCGTTCAACGTGATCTCGTCGCTGATCATGATGGTGAAGGACAAGACACGCGATATCGCTGTGCTACGCACCCTTGGCGCGGATAGCTTCGCGGTGTTGCGTATCTTCCTGATGTGCGGGGCATTCGTCGGCGTCACCGGCACCGTGATCGGCACGATCGTCGGCATCGTGTTCTGTTGGAACATCGTGGCCATCCAGCATGCGGTGGAGGACATCACCGGTGGGCGCGTGTTCGATTCCTCGGTGTTCATGCTGACTGCGTTGCCCGACACGGTGGATTGGGGGGACGTGGCGCGCGTTGTGGTGCTCGGCCTGGTGCTGTCGCTGCTGGCGACGCTTTACCCAAGCTGGCGCGCGGCGCGTACCGATCCGGTGGATGCGCTGCGGAATGAGTGACCCGCTCGTGCTGCGCGACGTGCGGCGGATCTATCGCACCGAGGCTGGGGACTTGCCAGTGCTGCTTGGCGCCGATCTGGCGCTGCGTGCCGGCGAGATCGTCGCGTTGGTGGCACCATCAGGTGCTGGCAAGTCGACGCTGCTGCATCTGGCGGGACTGTTGGAAAAGCCTGACGGCGGCTCGGTATTTGTGAATGGCCGTGATGCCGGCACGCTCGCCGACTCCGCGCGTACTGCGATCCGGCGCGACACGATCGGCTTCGTCTACCAGTTTCATCATCTGCTGGGTGAGTTCACCGCGCTGGAGAACGTCGTGTTGCCACAGATGATCGCCGGTAAGCCGCGCAAGGTTGCCGCGCAGCGTGCCATGGCACTGCTGTCATCGTTCGGTCTGCAACAGCGCGCGGACCATTTGCCGGGCAAGCTCTCCGGCGGTGAGCAGCAGCGCGTGGCGATCGCGCGCGCGTTGGCTAATGCACCGCATGTGCTGCTCGCCGACGAACCGACCGGCAATCTTGATGTTGCAACCGCGTCGGTGGTGTTCGAGGAACTGCTGGCCACGGTGCGGCGCGAGAACCTCGCTGCTCTGATCGCGACGCATAACCCGGAGCTTGCCGCACGCATGGACCGCACGGTGACGCTGTGCGAGGGAAAGATCGTGCCCCTCGCCTGACAGGGACGCCGAATATACTGTTCCATGCATCTTCCGAAGCTGGAGCCGGTCATGCGGGTAGCAGGACGATCCACGCACGCGCCTGTGGCGGCGACCCTGTTGACCGAGGTGGCGTGGTTCACCATTCAAGTGTTGAATGAGTTTGCCGCGGTGGCTCGTCGCAAGCTCGGGCATGCCTGGCAAGGACATGACTGAGTCTCTCCATGTCGTCCGCATCCTCTAACCTGACCCGGTGCGGCTGACGATCGCGACGCACGAGGTGGCTTTTCGCATCGCGGCACGCCATGACCATCGTATATACGACGAACTGATCATCGCCGCGGCGCTTCTGGCAGGCTGTGACATTCTCTGCACCGAGGACATGCAGGATGGTCATATCATCGATCGCCGGCTTACCATCCGCAATCCGTTCGCTGCGTAACGGAGGGAGGAACACGCCATGGCGGATTATCCGGTCTCCGGCCTCGATCCGTTTTCCGAGGCATATCTTGCCGACCCGCATCCGGCGCAGGAGGCGTTGCGCGAAGCCGGCCCAGTGGTGCGGCTGACGCACTACAATGTCTGGGCGGTGGCGCGCTATCAGGAGGTGTATGATGTCCTGAACGACTGGCGCACGTATTCGTCCGCACGCGGAGCCGGCCTCAGCGACTTCAAGAAAGAAAAGCCATGGCGCCTGCCGAGCTTGGTGCTGGAGACTGATCCGCCCCTGCACGATCGCACGCGCAAGGTGCTGGACGCAGTGTTGTCTCCTGCGGCGATGCGCGGCTTGCGCGCCAGTTTCGCCAAGGCAGCCGATCGGCTGATTGATGAATTGCTGCAACGCGGTAGCTTCGATGCGGTGACGGAACTTGCGGAGGCGTACCCGCTGGAAGTGTTCCCCGACGCCGTCGGCATGCCACGCGAGAACCGTCGCTATCTGCTGCCCTATGGCAACATGGTGTTCAACTCCTTCGGCCCGCGCAATGCGTTCTTCGAGCAGGCGGTGAGCGACGCCGCTCCGGTACTCTCCTGGGTGCAGGCACAGTCGCAGCGTGATGCGCTGTCGCCGGACGGCTTCGGTGCTGCGGTCCATGCTGCCGCCGATGCAGGCATGCTGACTGCCGAGGAAGCGCCTATGGTCGTGCGTTCCATTCTCACCGCCGGGGTCGATACCACGGTCAGCGGCATTGGTGCCGCGGTGTATTGCCTGGCACGTTTTCCCGACCAGTTCCGCAAGCTGCGTGACAATCCGACGCTCGCACGTGCCGCGTTCGAGGAAGCAGTGCGGTTTGAATCACCTGTGCAGACGTTCTTCCGCACGACGACACAGGAGACGCAACTCGGTGGGCAGAAGATCGACGAAGGCGAGAAGATCCTGATGTTCCTCGGTGCCGCCAACCGCGATCCACGTAAGTGGGAGCAGCCCGACGACTATGACATTGAGCGCCGCAATGCCGGACATGTCGGGTTCGGCTACGGCATCCATAACTGCGTTGGCCAGGTGCTGGCCCGGTTGGAGGGGGACTGCGTGTTGAGCTCGCTCGCGCGCAAGGTCGCTTCGATCGAAATCACCGGTCCCGTCCACCGGCGGTTCAACAACACGCTGCGCGGGTTGGCCCAACTTCCGGTGACGCTGCGCGCGGCGTGAGTCAGTTGAGCGGAACGGACCCCGTGTAGCGTATGATGTAGAGCCCGCCCATCAACCGATCGTTCGCATAGATCAGGCCGTTCTCGTCCACGTATACGTCGTTGATCTGGATCGTGTGCGTCGCATTGCCTGCTGGCGCCTGGGGCACCAGATAGCCGATTTCCTCCGGGCGGTTGGGATCGCTGATCGAATAAGCCCTGACCCCACCTCCAAAATAGCTGCCGACAACAGTCTGGTTGAGCGTGCGCGACGTGCCGATCGGCCGGTTCATGTCGATGTTGTGCGCACCGAAGCGGCCGCCGGCCTTGCACAGTGCATCCTGGTCGTGCGCGGGAGGGAAGACGGCCAGCGGATACGGATGGCGCTCGTCGCTGATGTCCCACACCCAGTTGCGCTTCGGCCAGTCCTTGCACCTGGCCTCCGTTGCTTCCTCGGTCTGTATGGCAATGCCACGCGACACGATCGGCAGCACGGTATGCGCGAAGCCGTTGCCAACCGACTGCCAGGATCGGTGCGCGATCAGCTTCGGATGCGTCTTGTCCGAGATGTCGAGGATCATCCAGCCGCCGTCGATCCAGCCGACATAGGCGCGATCCGGTTTGTCCGCGGGGACGACGAGGGAATGCATGCGGATCCCCGCATCGAACGGCGACACGCGAGGTGGCGGCGGCGCGGTGTCGCCCTGGCGCGTGCCGGGCAACCACCAGCGTCCGGTCTCATGCGGATGCCGCGGGTCCGAGACATCGACGATCATCAGGAACTGATCGTCAGTCGGATTGTGCGGCGTGAAGTCGCGCGCGCCGGTGGAAAGATAGGCATAGCGGCCATCGGTGAACCAGACGAAATGCACGCCGCGCGAGTGCGGTCCGGAGGTGTCGAAATGCGACAGTTTCTTCGGGGCATTCGGGTCGGAAATATCATAGACATCCAGCCCCGCACCTGGCTGTCCCGCCTTCTCCGTTTGATGTGCCACGACCAGCGTGTTGCCGGCGAGGCCAAGAGAATTGCAGCGGATCGACTCTGTCTCGACCTTGATTTGGGTGATGATGGTGGGCTGTTCGGGGTGCGTGACATCGATCACGCTGATGCACATCGGGGCAGATTCATGCGCGAGGTACAGCACCCGCCTGCCGTCTGGGTATTGCTTGATCGCGAGCCCTTCTCCGCCCTTGCCGGCGCCGTTCAGATCGCTGTGTCCGATGATCTGCATGTGGGACGCGGCGGCGGCGGTCGCGTCGTCGGCGCGGGCGGCGTGCAGAGCCAGCAGAAGCACGGCGAGCGCTGCCAGGATGTTCGCCATGGCGGTGTCCTCCCTTGGTTGGTCGGCAGCTTCAGCAAATGAGACGCCCAGGCAAGTCATGTTCCAGCGAGGAGGGTGGTTGGCCAGACTCGGTGCGGGCCCTACATACTGTGCACATGCCCCACGCTGATTTCGTCCATCTGCGCGTCCATTCCGCCTATTCGCTCAGCGAGGGCGCGATCAAGGCGGATAAGATCCCGGCGCTTGCCCGTCAGGCCGGCATGCCCGCAGTGGCGATCACCGACACTGCCAACCTGTTCGGCGCGCTGGAATTCAGCCAGGCGTGTGTGGCGAAGGGCATCCAGCCGATCATGGGCTGCCAGGTCGCGTTGGCCCGCGCCGACAACACGCGTTTGCCGCCTGAACCGCTGGTGCTGTTGGCGCAGGGTGCGGAGGGTCTCAACAATCTTCAGCGTCTGTCGTCACGCGGCTTCCTTGACACCGATCCTGGGCTGAAACCGCAACTCCCGCTGGATGTGATCGCGGAACATGCGACGGGTCTGATCCTGCTGACTGGCGGGGCTACTGGGCCGCTTGGGCGCCTGCTGGCGGAAGGCCAGAAACCGGAAGCGGAACGTCTGCTGGCACGCTTGATGGAAGCGTTTCCGGATCGCGTCGCCATGGAGCTTCATCGCCACAACCTGGAAGTTGAGCGCGCGGTGGAACCGGGCTTGATCGCGCTGGCAGATGCCGCCGGCATTCCGTTGGTCGCCACCAACGATTGCTACTTTGCCTCGCCCGATATGTACGAGGCGCACGATGCGCTGCTGGCGATCGCCGAGGGCCGTCTGCTGTCGGAGCGCGATCGTCGCCGTGTCACGCCGGAGCACTGGTTCAAACCTGCGCCCGATATGCGTGTGCTGTTCGCCGATCTGCCGGAGGCATGCGACAACACATTGGCGATTGCGCAGCGCTGCGCGGTGATGATGGAAACGCGCAAGCCGCTGCTGCCGATATCGCCGAAGGTGCATGCCGGCAGCACGGAGGAAGAGACCGTGCGCGCGATGGCGCTCGAGGGCCTGGAACGCCGCATGGATGCCGCGGGGGCCGCCGCCGAAGACCGCGCGCGTTATCGCGAACGGCTGGATTACGAACTGTCGGTCATCATCTCGATGGGGTTCGCCGGCTACTTCCTGATCGTCGCCGACTTCATCCAGTGGGCGAAGGGTCACGGCATTCCCGTCGGTCCCGGCCGCGGTTCTGGCGCT
This sequence comes from uncultured Alphaproteobacteria bacterium, assembly GCA_963726125.1. GTDB lineage: Bacteria > Pseudomonadota > Alphaproteobacteria > Acetobacterales > Acetobacteraceae > JAMXLO01. Next base: position 349,543 of record CAVSBG010000008.1, read on the forward strand.
GGTTCGGTCGTCGCCTGGTCGCTGACGATCACCGACCTTGATCCTATCCAGTTCAACCTGCTGTTCGAGCGCTTCCTGAATCCCGAGCGCGTGTCGATGCCCGACTTCGACGTCGACTTCTGCCAGGAAGGCCGCGATCGCGTCATTGATTACGTACGAAACGAGTACGGTTCGGACCGTGTTGCGCAGATCATCACCTTCGGCAAGCTGCAGGCGCGTGCCGCGGTACGCGACGTAGGCCGCGTGCTCGGTATGGCGTTCGGCCACGTGAACAAGGTCGCCGAACTGATCCCGAACATTCCCGCCGCGCCGCTCACATTGCAACAGTCAATCGACCGTGAGCCGCGCCTGCAGGCGTTGCGCGATGAGGATGAAGCCGTCGCGCGCCTGCTGGAGATCGCATTGCAGATCGAGGGCCTGTATCGCCACGCCAGCACACACGCCGCCGGTGTGGTGATCGGTGATCGGCCGCTGACGGAATTGGTGCCGCTGTATCGCGATCCTCGGTCCGACTTCCTGGTCACGCAGTATTCGATGAAACACGTCGAGCAGGCAGGACTGGTGAAGTTCGACTTCCTCGGTTTGACGACGTTGACCATCCTGCAACGAGCCGAGAATCTGCTGCGCGGTCTTGGCATCGAAATCGACATCAACAAGCTGCCGCTGGACGACCAGAAGACCTACGAGATGCTGGCGAAGGGCGATGCCGGCGGTGTGTTCCAGATGGAAGGGCAGGGCGTGCGCGACATGTTGCGCCAGATGCGCCCGGACCGCTTTGAGGACCTGGTTGCGGCGGTTGCGCTGTACCGGCCTGGTCCGATGGCCAGCATTCCCGAATACTGCCGTCGCAAGCACAACGGTATTACCGAGGCGCCGCACGCAAGTATCCACGACATCCTGGCTGAGACGTACGGCATCATCGTCTACCAGGAACAGGTGATGCAGATCGCGCAGCGGATGGCCGGCTATTCGCTGGGGGGCGCAGATCTGCTGCGCCGCGCGATGGGCAAGAAGATCCCCGCGGAGATGGAAGCGCAACGCGACATCTTTACCAAGGGCGCCATCGAGCGTGGCATCGACCCGGAGAAGGCGACGGAAGTCTTCGACCTGATGGCGCGTTTCGCCGGCTACGGCTTCAACAAATGCCACGCCGCGCCGTATGGACTGCTCGCGTATCAAACCGCTTGGCTGAAGGCGAACCATCCGGAAGTGTTCTTCGCTGCATGCATGTCTCTTGCACTCGGCAACACCGATCGTCTTGCGGTGCTGCGTGCCGAGGTGGAACGCGCGGGCATCCGCATCGAACCGCCATGCATCAACCGTTCCGGTGCCGACTTTACGGTCGAGCGGATGGCCGACGGCAAACTGGCAATCCGCTATGCGCTGGCGGCGGTGAAGAAGGTGGGCCTCGCTGCGATGAAGTCGCTTGAAGAGGCGCGTGGTGACCGGCCATTTGCCGACCTCGCGGAGCTTGCTGCGCGTGTTGATCCGCGGCAGCTCAACAAGATGCAGCTTGAGAACCTGATCCGCGCCGGCGCCTTCGACACGTTGGAGACGAACCGTGCCCGGCTGTTCTCCGCTGCGGAGTCAATCCTGCGTCGCGCGCAGGCGAATGCGGAGGAAAAGGAAAGCGGCCAGACGGCGTTGTTCGGTGCCGCGCCGGGCGTATCGAACGAGACGTTGCGCCTGCCCGACATGCCGGACTGGGCACCGATGGATCGTTTGAACTTCGAGGCCGAGGCCATCGGCTTCCATCTTACGGCGCATCCGCTCGATGCGTATGCGAAGGCGTTGCGGCGTCTCGGCACGACGCCGTGCATGAATGTCGAAACGGCCGCGCAATCCGGCGTGACGCGCATTCGCCTCGCCGGCGTGGTCGGAGCGCAGAAGGAACGTGTGACGCGCACCGGCAATCGCATGGCGTGGGTGCGTCTCACCGATGCGTCTGGTTCCTGCGAGGTCACGCTGTTCTCCGAAGTGCTGGGACGCGTGCGCGACCTGCTTGTCAGCGGCACCAGCGTGTTGGTCACCGCGGATCTTCGACAGGATGCCGAAACTTTGCGGGTCACCGCGCAAGACGTATCGTCACTCGACCAGGCGGCGGCTGATGCCGGTGCCGCGATGCGCATCTGGCTGCATGAGACGGCCTCGGTTCCGCACATCCGCGATCTGCTCGGGCGCGAGGGGCGTGGCAAGGGACGGGTTATCCTGGTGCCGCGCCTTGGCACGACACAAAGCGTGGAGATCGCATTGCCAGGCGGCTTCAATGTCACGCCACGCCTGGCGCAGGCGCTGAAGGTTATCCCCGGCGTGGAACAGGTGGAAGAGTTATAGCGCGGTCTGTGCCGTCGACTATTGGTGGTCGCTCTCACCTAGTGCGCAATGGCCCACGGCGATTCCGGTTAGTATCGAAAGATACAACCAGATTGTCAGCAAGCTTACGGCATGAACGATCAACTGGCGCGGCAACAGACTGACCCCGCATCCGGCGACGACGATCATTGCCGGCAGCAGAACCAGCATCGTCCGAGTAAAGCGATCTTCAACCCACGACATGATGGCGCACTCCCCAGTGCGTATTCACAAGTGGGTGACATGCAGTATCCATGCCAGTTGTTAAAACCCAACTATTTGAGGTGGTTAGCGTTTGGACGCGCGGGTCGGCAACCGACGCTTGTCAAGTTTTCCGACAACGCAACCCAGTAATCATCGAAATGCGGTTGACCGATCGTAGGATGCTTCCCACCCAGGCTCTTCTGCCATCGGGCCGCTCTCGGCTACAGTGGGGGGAAGCTGCTGTCAGGGAACCACCGCAAGGAATAGTCCATGTCGGGCGCATTCACAGTATCCTGCGTACAGCTTACCGCGGTCGATGGTGAGAAGCAGGCAACCATCGAGAAGGCCCTGGGCCTCGTGCGCCAGGCGGGCGAGCGCGGATCGCAGTTGGTCGTGCTGCCGGAGGTCTGGACAGGTCTCGGCTACAGCGACAAGACGATTTACCGTGACATTGCTGAAACTATTCCTGGACCTACCACCGATCTATTGGCGCGAGAGGCCCAGCGCTACCGCATGTACATTACCGGTTCCATCTACGAGACGGCCGGCAATGGCGTCTACCACAACACCTGTCCGCTGATCGGGCCCGATGGCGCCATTGTCGGCCTCTATCGGAAGACGCACCTGTTCGATGCGCCGAACCGTCATGACATTCAGGGCGGCATTCGCGAGTTGGACAAGGTCAGGGCGGGCAATGTGCTGCCGGTGTTCGAAACGTCGATTGGCCCCATCGGCCTTTCCGTGTGTTCTGATCTACGCTTTCCGGAAGTCTACCGCGAGATGACGTTGCGCGGTGCCCGGCTACTGGTGTGCGCGTCGGCATTTCTCAGCCCGCGGTTCGACCACTGGGAGTTCTTCTTGCGCGCGCGAGCCGCGGAGAACCAAGTGTGGGTGGTAGCCTCCGGACAATACGGCACGGAACCGAAATCCGGTATCGGCTTCGTCGGCCGCAGCATGGTGGTCGATCCATGGGGTACGATCACCGCCACTGCATCCGACGCCGAGACATGTCTTTCCGCCGTCATCGATCCATCGTTCGTCGATGAGGTCAGGCAGCGCTATCCGCTGCTGGAGCAGCGGCGGCCGGAGCTTTATCCGACGATTGGCGCGCAGCGCGCGCTGCGTGCGGCGGCGGCGGAGTAACGCTCGATGGATGCACCAATCGCGCGCACCTCGCTTGGCGATCTGCGTGGAGCATGGCACGAGGGAATCGCGACATTTCGCGGTGTTCCATACGCGTCGCCGCCCATCGGTGAGCAGCGCTTCATCGCGGCGCAGCCCGTGCAAGCCTGGAGCGGCCTGCGTGACGCGACGCGCCACGGTCCCATTGCACCGCAACTGCCGTCGCGCCTGCGCGTGGCCATGGGCGATTTCGAGCGTCCCCAGGACGAGGACTGCCTGACGCTCACCATTTGCACGCCGGCGCCGGATGCGAAGGCGCGGCCGGTGCTTGTGTGGCTGCATGGTGGCGCATGGATCTCGGGCGCCGGCTCACTCGATTGGTATGACGGTGCGAGCCTGGCGCGTGACGGCGATGTCGTGGTCGTCGGAGTCAATTACAGGCTCGGCGCGCTGGGGTGGCTGCACCGGCCGGGTATCATCGACGTGGAGCCTGGCACCTCCGACATGGTCGCGGCGCTCACGTGGGTGCGGGATCATATTGCGACGTTTGGTGGCGATCCGCGTTGCGTAACGGTGATGGGGCAGTCGGCTGGCGCGACATCGATCGGGCGGCTGCTGATGCTGACCGAGGCGCGCGAGCTGTTTCATCGCGCCATCATGCAGAGCGGCGGCTTTGGTCGCGGTGCCTATACTTCGGAAATGGCGACCGAGCGTACCGATCAGTTCCTGCATGCGTTGGATATCGATCCGCAATCGTCGGATGTGCTGGTACGGTTACGGAGCGTTGAAGTGACGCGCCTGCTGGATGCGCAAAGTCATCTGGCGCGGTCGGGTGCTCGCTTCGCGCAGACCAATCCGCCTTTCATGCCGGTGCTGCCGCGCGCCATGACTCAGGCGGAGATGCTTGGCGCGATTGCCGACGGTGCCGACGGCAAGCCGGTTCTGGTCGGTGCGACGGCGGATGAGGTGCACGCGTTCTTCGCAGCTGATCCGGCAATGCACGATGTGCCGGCAGCCAAGCTGATGGCGCGTTTTGGTGGTGAGGCGGCGCTTGCGCGATATCGTTCGCGGCGGCCTGGGGCCAGCGCGATGGACCTGCTGGCGGATCTCGGGTCGGATGAGACGTTCGTGCTTCCCGCAACCCGGCTTGCCGAGGCGATCGCGCGACGTGGCGGCACTGCGTACGCGTATCTGTTTGATTGGGCGCCGCCCGGCTCGCGCTTCCATTCGTGCCATTGCATCGATCTGCCGTTCATCTTCGGCACGTTCGCGGCATGGGCCGATGCGCCGATGCTGGCCGGTGGCGATCACGCGCAGATGGCGGATCTGTCGGCGGCGATGCGTCGCGCCTGGATCGCGTTTGCGCGTGCCGGCGATCCGCGGCAGGAGCATCTGTCCGACTGGCCATCCTACAACACGACTGAGCGGCCGACGATGCGGTTCGGTGCGCGTGTCGGCGTTGCCGGCGCATGGCACTAGTCAAACTGGTTCCGATGGGTGAAGACTGCGCTGCATGAAAGTCAGCGATATCGACAAGGTGAACCACCTGATCGCCGAACTGAATGGCGTGAAGGAGTTGGTTACGCATGCCGAGCGTGCCGAGCCGGTGGACTTCGAGCTGTTCATCAAACTACCGGCCGACGCCTCCATCCGCATGTCGAGCGAAGGTGCTGCATCGGCTCACTATAGCGGATTCGTCGCATCGCCGGAGTTCCTTGCCAGCCTGCAGCGCGTGGCGATCGAGGAACTCGACGCACGTCGGCGCGCCATCATCGCGGAACTTGCGGCACTGGGCGTGGAGGCAGGGGAATGAACTGGTTCGACGTCCCATCCGGCGTGGCCCAGCGGGTGATCGCACGTTGCGGCGTGCCACATCCGCACGCTGATCTCGATCCGCGACACACGGCGTTGATCGTGGTCGATCTGCAGAACGCATTCATGGATGATGCAGTCGGGCACGCGGTCTGTCCGATGGCGCGCGACATCGTGCCCAACGTGAACCGGCTGGCGTCGGTGGTGCGCGGGGCAGGTGGCGGTGTGTTCTGGATCAAGAACACATTCGATGAACGCGCCGCCTACGAATGGAGCAACGCGCACGCTATGCTGACGGCCGCAAGCCAGCAGCGGCGGATCGCCGCAATGAGCGAGGGCACCAAGGGTCAGGAACTCTGGCCCGAGCTCGATGTGCGGCCGGAAGACGAGATCGTCCGCAAATATCGCTTCAGCGCGTTCATGCCCGGGACGTGCGAGCTGCCGTATCGGCTGCGCTCGCGTGGGTTCGACACGGTGCTGATCACCGGCACGGTCACCAATGTCTGCTGCGAGTCATCGGCGCGCGATGCGATGATGACCAACTTCAAGACGATCATGGTGAGCGACGCCAACGCCGCGTTGACGATGGAGGAACACAACGCCTCCCTGGTGGCGTTCTATGCGATCTTCGGCGACGTGATGGATGCCGACTTTGTCATCCAGCGGCTGACGCGGAACGACTAAGTCTCCTGCTGCCAGCCCCGTCATGGCCGGGGCTTGAACTCGGCCATCATCATGGGATGGTTGCTGACTGGAACTGCATCTTTCACGGCGGGTCGAGATGCCGGGTTGATCCTCGGGTCAAGCCCGAGGACGGCCATGACGGGGTTGTCCCGCTACGCGGGGGAGGGTTGGGGAGGGGGTCAACCCGACCCTCACGAACTCGATCCGGTTCACAATCCGTGTCGGCGAGTTATGAATACCGAGCAGGCGCAGTTCTCCAGCGCCGGCATTCCGGAACACATGCGGCGTATTGGCGGGTAGCGCGATCATGTCGCCTGCCTCCAGCCGGGAAGGGCGATCTTCCTGCCCTTGCAGCCAGGCCTCCATCGTGCCCTCGATGATGAACAGGCACTCCAAGTACGGGTGCCAGTGCAGCGGCGTCTGATATCCCGGCTTGCACGTCTGCACGCCGGTGAATATCGGCAGTCCGTCATCGCCGGTGAGCCTGCTGTAGTTCGCCAGCGGTCCGAACGACACCGTCTCGGACTCCGCAAGCCGTGCGATCTTCGCTTCCGCCTGTGCTTCCATCGCACCACCCTGCCACAACTTGGCGCCGTCTGGCGAGCCGCGTTACTCTGCCACCCTATAACAACGGGAGGGACACATGGCGATCTTCGTCATTGGCGGCATGGGCTTCATCGGCACGCGCGTGATCCGCCTCCTGGCGGCACGCGGCGAGGAGATCGTCTGCATGGACATCAATCCCGGTGCGGCCTCGTTCGACGATCTCGGTAAGCAGGTGCGCGTCATGCGGGGCGACGTCACCCAGTTCGACGACGTCATGGCGGCCACGGTGAGTGCGAAACCAAGCCGCATCATCAACCTGTCGTACTTCCTGGGCAGTGAGCATCCGCCGCACATCGCTACCAAGCTGAACATCATCGGCATGGACAACTGCTTCGAGGTCGCGCGTCTCGCCGGCGTGCAGCGCGTGGTGTTCGCGAGTTCGCTGGCGGTGAACGGGATGCAGAAGCACTACGGCGACCGCATGATCACCGAGGACGATTTTCGGCACGGTGAAGTGCAGTACGCGATGCACAAGATCTTCAACGAATGGCAGGCGCAGGACTACAACGAGAAATACCACATGACGATCACTGCGGTGCGGCCGGCGAACGTGACGGGACCGGACAAGGTGCGTGGTTCGGTGGACCACGTGAACATCATCACGCAACCGGCGCAGGGCAAGCCGATATCGTTCCCCTACAAGGATGCGATGCGCTGCCCGATCCATGTCGATGATATCGCGGAGGTCTTCACCCGCGTTCTGCTGACCGACAAGCCGAAGCATGCGGTGTATAACTCCGGCGGCGTCGCGATCAGCCTGGGCGACATCGCTGACATGGTGCACGAGTTCCTGCCCGATGCGCAGATCACGTTCCAGCACGAGACCGGCGGCAAAGCGAGTTCCGGCAACTACCTGATTGACAATACGCGTCTGGTGCAGGAGTTCGGCGTGCAATACCTGCCGTATCGTCAACGCGTTTTGCAGATCATCAACGACATCCGCAAGCAGGTCGGCATGCCGGTCGTCTCCGGTTGATGCGATCGCACATCGCCGCGGCCGCGCTGGTTCTGGCGTCCGCGGCCAGTGGGGGCGCGCAGCCGGTCGATTGGTCGCACGCTCAGCCGGTCAACGTGGAAATGATCGACAACAAATTCGTACCGGACCATCTGACGTTCCAGCATGGCATGCCCTATCGCCTGCATTTGGAAAACCACGGCAAGAACCTGCACGAATTCACCGCGCCGGAGTTCCTGACCGCTGCTACGGTGCGCGATCCAAGTGTGCTTGCGAATGGTGGCAAGGACATTGTGGTGCAGCCAGGCGCCACAACGGACATCTATCTGGAGCCTCACAAGGCCGGCACCTATCCGCTGGCCTGTGCCGACCATGACTGGGACGGCATGGTCGGCGAGATCGTTGTGAAGTGAACGGCTACTGCTTCATCAGCGGGCATTCGGACTGACTTGCCGGAAGATATGCCTGCTCCGCTGGTATCGTCTTCAGGTACTGAAAGTAATCGGTCGGGCTGCTTGCCTGCTGCGGTGAGTTGACCTGCAGGAGATACAGGTCGCGCATCACACGGCCATCGGCACGGATACGCACTGTTTCGCCGAAGTTGTCGATGTCCATCGCGCGCAGCTTGTCGGTCACTGCTTCGGCATCGTCGGTGCCAGCGGCGGCGACCGCGCGCAGGTAGTTATGCACCGCCAGGTACTCGGAGACCTGGTTGCTGGTGGGCACCTTGTTGTCGAACTTTGCCGAGAATGCCGCGGAGAACTTGCGCGTCTCCGCGTTGTGGTCGGCGTAGAAGCTGTCGGCGACGATCAGCCCTTGCGTCACGCCCAGACCGAGCGCGCGAATATGCGGTGGGAACAGCAGAAACGGCACCAGCTTCTGGCTGCCGCCGGCGAGACCGAACTCATTGGCCTGCTTCAATGCCTCGATCAGGTCAGTTCCGGCGCTGATGAAGCCGACGACCTTGGCATGTGATGATTGCGCCTGGAGCAGATATGGCGCGAAATCGTGCTCGCCGAGCGGATGGCGCGCCTGGCCGATGATCTTGCCGCCAAGGCTCTCGATTGTTTTGGTCGCGGCTGCCTGCAGCGACGTGCCGTAGCTGTAATCGACAGTGATGAAGAACCACGTGTCGAGCCCGTTGCTGACCAATGCGCGCGTTATGCCGTTGGCCGATGCATAGGTATCGAGGTTCCATTGGCTCAGATAGCGCGAGCATGATTTCCCGGTCAGATCGGTGCTGGCTGCGCCGACCACCAGGGCCGGCTTGCGATGCTGCTCAACGATGTCGCGCGCTCCCAGCGCGACGGCGGAGTTGCCCATCTCGGTGACCGCATCGACGTGTTCCACATCGAACCACTGGCGAATGATACCGACACCGACATCCGGCTTGTTCTGATGATCTGCGATCAGCAGTTCGATGCGCTTACCGATGACCTTGCCACCGAATTCATCGACCGCCATGCGAGCGGCGAGTACAGCGCCTGGACCAAGGTTGTCCGAATAGGGTCCGGACATATCGGTCAGGACGCCAATGCGTACGGCGTCATTGCCCGCTCGTGCCCCGGAACCGATCAGCATGAATGCCAACGCAAAGCAGACTGAAATTAATGATTTCAATGTTCGTTTCCCATTCGTCGATGTTGCGACCCGCCAAGGCAGAATGCGGCGGGTGGTAAACAAAAACAACCGACGTGCACTCCTCTCCCGCGCCTTGCGCGGGGGAGGGTAGGGAGGGGGTGACGCGAAGTGATTGCCCGCTCTGCCCAAAACTGGGGACACCCCCTCCCGACCTCCCCCGCGCAAGGCGCGGGAGAGGAGGCTCGGTGCCGTTACTGCCCGACGCCGATCACCGTACCGATCGGAAATGAGTGCAGTTCCTCCTGCGCGGTCTTGAACACAGCGTCCTGGTCGTGGTTCTTCTGGCGCGCCAGCACGCCCACCCGTCCGGAGACATACTCGCCCAGTGCCAGCGCGCTGACGATGTCATCCGCACCATGCGGTGCACGTCCTTCCAGCCCCTCGCGCACCGCGTAAACGAACACGCCGTTGCGGTTGTCGTAGCTGTCCAACGCCTCCTGGACCGAGGACGATGCTGCCAGCAGGTATCGGCCCGTCTCGTGGCCGACATTGGCCAGCGCATCCGCTGTCACCGCTCCGGAGTAGCACGTATCGAGAAACAGCAGCGCATCCCGGGCGCGAATGCGCGACAGTGCGGCGATCAGCGTCGTCTCATCGATCGCAGACCGGCCGACTGCCTGCCACGACGTCAGGTCGGCGGCATCCTGCGGGATCAACAGGAACCGCCCGTCATCGTTGTCGCGCACACCATGACTCGCGACGTAGAACAGGAACGTGTCGTTCGGCCTCACACGTGCGGCGAGCCGATCGAATGCATCCAGGATTCCGGCGCGCGTTGCCTGCTGATCCAGCAGCACCGTCACATCCACCGACGAGAACAGATGCTCGGCGGAACGCTGTATCGTGGTGACGAAGGTCCGCGCATCCGCGACTGCGTAGTTCAGTGCCAGGCTCTGTGCCGCGAAATGATCGATGCCAACCGCCAGCACGAATAGCTTGCCATGTTCGCCGGTGCCGCTCTCCGCGGTGGCGAGATCCATCGGCGCGGTCTCGGCGAATACCGTATCCGATCGTCGTAGACCCGCAGCTGCACGGTGTTGTCGCCGGGATCCAATGGCACCTCGATCGTCGTGACACCATTGTCCGCGCTCGTGGCCGGGGCTGCGAAGCGACCGACATTGCGATCGTTGACGAACGCATCGATGTCGCCGATGCCCAGCCCGCGATCGGTCACCCGCACCTGCATGCAGAGCTTGGCGGCCTGCGCCGGCAACCGAGGTCGCCCGGTGCCGTGGACATCCAATTGAGCGCAGGTGCCATCCGCGAGTGGCACGCACAGCTGCGCGATCTCCGCCTCCGGCTGACGCGCCAGGCGCGCGCGCATATCGCCCAATTCGGCCAGATGCGCTTTAGCGGCCGCATCGTCGCCCAGCAACCGCGCCCGCACCGCTGCCGGCGCATACAGCGCGCGATACGCCTGCGAGAAGCTGGTCCATTCAGGTTGCTGGTCGTGGCCGCGGTTCAGCTGCACGCCGACCAGGTCCTTGCCGCCGCGATCCGCGTGATCGAACAGGCCTTCCGGTGTGAACAACACCCATCGCGTCCCGTCGGCATGGGCGAACAGCGCGACACGCGGTTCCAGCGGTGCGTCGTGCGCAACCCCGTACCAGCGCAGCGTGCCGTCGAGCAACGCAGCCACCGCGACTGTGCCGGCGGCATTCACAGTCACTGCCCAGGCCGCGGCCGGAATGGCAACCGAACCGATCTGCTTGGCATCGTGCGTGGAGTAGAGCCGCAGATGCGTATCCGTTCCGAGCAGCACCGATGAGTTGTCGGGCAGGATGGCGAGGCTGCGGCTGAACTCGCTGTGGTCCAGCGCCAGCGGCACGCCGTTCAGTCGAGGCGCCGACGAATCCTTCCAGTTGCTGGGAGCGAGCCCCGGTGCAGCAAGTCGCGCGGTCGCCAGCGACGGATCAGCCGCCGTTACGGTGTCGAGCCGCCCCGTGCCGGCATCGAAGCTCAGCACACCGCGTGCGACGGCGAATTCCACCACGGCGCCGTCGCCGGACACCGCCAGCCGCTGCTCGCGCGCTGGTCGCATATCGGCCATCGGCGGCGAGGGCCGCTCCGCGATGCTGCCATCCGGTGCAATGCGTCCCCAACCGGGATCCTCCGCCGAATACACCGCGCCGCCGCCGGGGATCGCGCGCAGATCCAGGATGGTATCGCGGGATGCGGGCAGGTCGGTCGCCGGCCCAAAGCCGAAATCATCCCAGCGGCGGATTACGTTCGTCGCACCGTTGCGGGCGTATCCCGCGGCCAGCAATCCGACGCCACCGTGGTCGTTGGCGGCCCACGTCACCGCCAGCAGTCCCTCACCCTTAAGTCCGTCGGTGTCGGGCGCAAACAGTTGCAGCAGCGTGCGGCTGGACATCACGTCGATCCGCAGGTGCCCTTGCTTGTCGACGTTCTCATAGGTGACGGCGAGCAGGCTGCCATCGGGCGACACCGCGATCCCCCAAGGGTGCAGCCCAGGCGCCGGCTCTTTCTCCCCTGCTTTGCGACCATCCGGCTCATAAGCGCGCAGCTTGCCGTCAGCGGCGGCGACATACAGGCGGTTCTGCCGATCGAACGCCAGATTGCGGACTGGACCGGCATACGCCTGATCCTCGAATATCGGCTTGCCGGACGATGTGTCCCAGACCCGGGTCCCGCCACGAGCCAGGCCGGCGGCGAACCGGCTGCCGTCCGGCGACACCGCCAACGCATAGACGGGTGCCGGCAAACCTGGCAGCCGGCCGGCGAGCACCCCACGTCGCGCGTCGAACAGGTAGATGCTGAAAGTCCCGTCCCACGCCCCGCCGGTTGCGCCCGCGGCGAACACCCGGCGGCCATCCGGGGTGATCGCGACCGCATAGATCTCGCCTTCCTGGTCGTTCCCGATTGGCGGGCGCAGCACAGCACGCGGCTTGCCGTCCGGCAGCGACCACAGCCGAACCGTCTTGTCGTATCCCGCAGTGGCGAGCAGCCGACCGGATGCATCCACCGCGAGGTGCGGCACGGCACCGATATGGCCGCCCGCCTCGATGCGCAGGAACGGCTCCTGGGGCGGCGTCTGCGCCGAGGCGGTACCAGCCGCCAGCAGCACCAGCAGGCCGAGCAGGAGACGAACGATTGGCAGCACGGCCTCCTTGCCGCCCGACTTCGTTCCCGGGGCCAGCCACCCCATGCTGACGACGCGACGGCCGGCCCGCAAGCGTGTTGTGGCAGGACACTTCAGGGCCATGCGCGTATGCAACATGATGGTTGCGTTGCGTGATCACGCGCGGCTAGCGTCTCGCGCGAACGAACCGGGAGGAACGCATGCGGACGCTAGTGCTTGGTTCGATTCTGCTCGTGGCGGGGTGTGTGAACGGCTCCAGCAGCTACCCGTATTATGCCAACGGTCCCAACCCGCTGTATGTGCCACCGCCACCCGGCTACCCGCCAGGACCGCCGCCGGGTTACTATCCGCCACCCCCAGGCGGACCCGCTGTCGGGTCGGCCAACTGCGGCACACCGGACCAGTTCAAGGCCTGTGCGCGATAACGGGTGACAAGGCGAGATCGCTACTGAATGTGAATGCACCAGGAGTTGCGCCATCGCGTTGGGCAACGATAGCGTCCGGCAACCCGATTTCTGGAGGATCGCATGCGCCGTCTCCTGCCGCTTACAGTATTCGCGCTCTCCACTGTCTTCAGTACGGCCTACGCACAACCGGCCAATCCACCCGGTCAGCCTCCGTATGCCCAGGGTGCGGGGCCGCGCCATGGACCACAGGCGAACAACACGGAGAATTGCGGGACGCCGGACGAGCCGAAACCTTGCCCGCCGTTGCCGCGTGTGCCGTTGAAATACTATCCCGCCAACAAGCAATAGTTTCGACCGGCGAAAGTTGATGGGCGACGAGCGATCAATGCTCGTCGCTGCGTCAACTGCTGCTCAGCTCGAACCCGCTCGCCTCCTGCTTCTCCGTTACCGAGACGCTTTGCGCGAAATCGTCGCGCCGCGCTGCGTTGCTGCCCGCCAAGGTGCGCATGTCGCCGGACGTCGCGGTTGGTGTCGAGGTCGGCACGCTGATGCCACGGCGCCCACCGCTGCCTTGCAGATCGCTCGCGGAGACGTAGCCCTGTTGACCGCTCGCGGTTTGCACCAATGCGTAGCCATTGCGGCCCGAACTGACCGTGACGTGCTCGTTCGGCTTAAGCTGCGCAACATCCGGCGCGCCCGGATCGGGTCGTAGTTTGATCGAGGCGGCGCTGCGCACCACCGCCGGCTGGCTCTGGCATGGTCGCCGGGCGTCGCCGTGAAGGCGGCCTGCTGCGCTCGGATCGACGTTGCTCGCCGCGACACCGAACTGCTGCCGCGATCCTGGATCTGCTGATTGATCATCCGCGCCAGGGCAAGATCCTTCGCCGCGCGCTGACGCACCAATGCCATCGCGCCTCGGCTGTCGCGCGATCTATGCTGCGCAACGATAGTCGGCGTTGATCGCCTGCGCCTGGCGGTACCGGCAGTCCACCAGAGCGTCGAACGCAAGTTGAGTCTTGTCGATCTGCGTGTTCTCGTGCTCGAGGTCGAGACTGACATGGGAATAGAGTGAGGCCTGGTCCATCTGCTGCTGCTGCAGCGCATTCCAGTAGGCGTGCTGGCGCCAATGACGCCTCCGGTGATACCGCCGGCGAGCTGCGCCGAAGGCGGCACCCCGCCAGTTTCCCGTGGCCAGCCCGCCGATAAGGCCGCCAGCCAGAGCGCCGGCCCCAGCACCGACCGCCGCGCCCTGCAGGATGTCCGCGCCGAAGAAGTTGCCGGTGGAATCCAGCGCCACAAGCTGTGGGCGGCAGGAATCCGTCCCGTCATCGGGCCCGATGCGCTGCGACTGGGTGCTCATGGAGCCTGGCGCGCAACTGCACAACAGACCGGTAATCGCGACCACGCTGACACCGCGCCGTAGCCAGATACGAAAGCCGAACGAGCACAAGTATCACTCCACCTATTATTTCTTCGCTGCCAACATGGAATAAGCGACTACCGCAAACGAAAGCAAATCTAAGCGAGCGGCTCTGGTTGACGCCGCGCCAGCTGCTGCCGCCAAACTCGCGCGCAATCCCCGGGGAGGCTGGAATGCGGATTTGCGTTTACGGCGCCGGCGCTATCGGCGGCCATTTGGCGGTGCGCCTCGCACGCGGCGGTGCGGACGTGTCCGTGCTGGCGCGTGGCGCGCATCTGGCGGCCATCCAGCGCAACGGCCTGACGGTGCATGCCAGCGATGGCCAGTTCAACGTGCGCGTGCAGGCGAGTGACGATGCCGAGTGCACTCGGGCCGCAGGACGCGGTAATGGTCACGGTGAAGGCGCCGGCATTGCCCGCGGTCGCCGCTGGCATCGCGCCATTGCTGAAGCCCGACACATCGGTCGCGTTCGTGATGAACGGCATCCCGTGGTTCTACTTCCACGGCATCGGCGGTCGCGCTGGAAGGACGCCGGCTGCCGAAAATCGATCCGGACGACGCACTGTGGCGCACCGTCGGGCCGGAGCGCGCGATCGCCGGCGTCGTGTACGCCGCGAGCACGGTGATCGCGCCCGGCGTCATCGAGCTGGAGAACGCTAGCCCGCGCGTCGTGCTTGGCGAGCCGGACAATCGCGAAACGCAGCGCGTCCAGGCGATTGCAGCGCATATCAATGGTGGCGGCATGCAGGCGATCGTCAGCAGCAAGATCCGCGACGAGATCTGGAACAAGCTGCTCGGCAATCTTGGTAATGGACCGCTGACGGTGCTGACGCAGGTGAGCATGCAGAAGTTGTTCAAGGATCAGCTCATGCGTGGACGCCGCGCTGCGTGTGATGGCGGAGGCGCAGGCGGTGGCGAACGCGGTCGGCGCGCATCCGAGCGGCAATCACGAGAAGCGCATCGAGCACAGCAAGGGCATCGATCACAAGCCGAGCATCCTGCAGGACCTGGAACTTGGTCGGCCGATGGAGATCGACGGCATCTTCGATGCACCGCTGGAATTGGCGCGGATGGTTGGCGTGCCGACGCCGACGCTCGACCTGCTGGTCGCGATGGCGAAGGTGCGGGCGCGGGCGGCTGGGCTTTATCAGGGATAGAGGTTGGGGTTTGAGCGCGGGCACCCCCCTCCCCCAACCCTCTCCCGCAAGGGGAGGGGAGATTTGTCTGTCTGTCTGTCTGTCTGTTAGGGAGTAGCGACGATGGAAATGCGCACGTTCGGGCGGACCGGCTTGCAGGTCTCGATCCTCGGGTTCGGTTGCGGTGCCGTCGGCGGCCTGATGGTCCGCGGTTCGCCGCAGGATCAGGAACGCGCCATCGCGCGCGCGTTGGAAGCCGGCATCAACTACTTCGACACCGCCGCGATGTACGGCAACGGTGAGTTCGGAGAAGAACCTCGGTCGCGTGCTGGCCAAGTTGAAGCCCAACGTCATCGTCGGCACCAAGGTGCGCATTCCGTCCGCCTCGTTCGGCCGCATCGGCACGGCAGTTGCCGAATCGTTGGAAGCCAGCCTGAAGCGTATGGGGCGCGAACAGGTGGACATCTTCCACCTGCACAACGCCATCACGTCGGACGGCGGTGGTGAAATCAGTGTCGGCGCGCGTCGTAATCGACGAAGTCGCGCCGGCATTTGAGAAACTGCGTGAGCAGGGCAAAATGCGCTTCCCAGGCATCACCGCCGTCGGCGACACGCCGGCGCTGCACAAGGTGATCGACTCCCGCGCGTTCGTTTCCGCACAGGTCAGCTACAACATGCTGAACCCAAGCGCGGCCAAATCACTGCCAGCCAATTATCCCGCGCAGGACTACGGAAAGATGTTCGACCACACCCAGTCTGCCGGCGTCGGCGTCGTCGGCATTCGCGTGCTGGCCGGCGGCGCACTGAGCGGCGGGCCGATCGGCATCCGATCGCCAGTCCGCCGCCCGAGCCGATCGGTTCGGCGACAGCTTATGACGCGGATCATGGCAGCGGGCTCGCCGGCTGCGCCATTGGTGCAGGAGGGCCACGCCGGCAGCCTCGCCGGAGGCGGCGATCCGCTTCGCCATCGCGCACATGCGATGGGCACTATCCTCGTCGGCATGGCGACGCTTCGACGAGTTCGAGCAGTCGCTGGCGGCAGTCAAGAAAGGACCGCTGATCGCCGAGCGGCCTTTCGCGGAAACTTCAGCAGCTATGCAGCAACGGATTCGCCGGCGAGCAACGATAGCGCCCGGGTTCGGAATTTCCTGTCGTCACGAAACGTCACCGGCTACGGTTAATGCGCGAGGGAACACATGAGTTGCGGGCGACGACAATGATAGCGACGGGGCGGGCGAGCACGGAAAGGAAGATCGGCGGGCTCATGTCCGTCAGCCGCTCACTGCAGATCGTCGCGGTTGGCCTGTTGCTGCTGATCATCGTCGCCACCGTGCACCAGCTGATGACGTTACGCACGGCGATCGTCGGCGATACTGCCCGCCAAATGGCGCGGCTCGACATGGTATTCGCCGAACAGACCGGACGTGCAATCGAGACAGTGGACTTCATACTGCGCAATGCGATCGAGACTTTTCAGGCTGACGCGCGCCGCAAACGCTCCGGCGAGGACCGCCAGCTTCGACGCGTTGCTCGATCGCCGCATCGGAGGTGTGCGTCAGCTCTGCGGAACTGGCGATCACCGATGCATCCGGCCATGTCCTGTATGCTTCGCATCCGGGGCCGGACGCGTTGCCGGAACAAGGCATGGCGGCATTGGCCTTCCACATCGCCAACCCAACCGCCGGTCTTCGGATCAGTCCGCCATTCCATGGCACCGACGACAAATGGACCGCATTGCTTACGCGCGCGATCATTGGCTCCGATGGCCGCGTGATCGGTATCGGTATCGCTTACCTTAATTCGGGTTATTTCGAGGATTTCTATCACGCTGTCGAACTGAACGAGAATGGCTCCATCATCCTTCACTTGCGCGATGGTACGGTGTTGGCGCGCTTCCCCCACGTCGATAGCGCCATCGGCACCAGTTTCGCCGATACGCCGCCGTTCAAGGACGTTCTGTCGCATGAGATCGCGGGCACGCTGCTGATGGAAAGCCCGATCGACGGCAGTATCCGGGTGACGGCGATCCGCGCGCTTGCGGGCGTTTCCCCTGGCGGTGATGGTTTCCGTGGAACAGGGCAGGCTGCTATCGAATTGGCGACAGCCAGGCATGGGAATTCGGCCTCGGCGCGAGCCTCGCCACGGTGATGATCGTCGGGTTGCTATTGCTGCTGGCGCGCCGCTCGAAACAGGTGGAATCGCTGCTGGGCGAAACGCGTTCCGCGAAGGACGCTGCTGAACAGGAACATCAGCAGGCAATGGAGCAGATGGCGGAGCGAGATCGTGCCGAGGCCGCGCTTCGTCAGGCGCAACGGATCGAGGCGGTTGGCCAATTCACCGGCGGCGTGGCGCACGACTTCAACAATCTGTTCACCGTCGCTCATCGGCAACATCGACCTGATCCAGTCCATCGAGCCCGTGACGAGCCACGCGTGAACGAAGCTTGAGCGCCATGCGTGCCGCGGCGGTGCAAGGCGCGACGTTGACCGGGCATCTGCTGGCCTTCGCGCGCCGCCAGCCATTGTTGCCACGCCCAGTGGATCTCAATGCGGCTGGTGAGCGGCATGCAGGATCTGCTGCAGAGCGCGCTGGGTCGCCGTGTGCAAATGGAAACGAGGCTGGCGAACGACTTGTGGCCGGCGATGGTTGATCCGACGCAGATCGAACTGGTCATCCTCAACCTCGCGATCAATGCGCGCGATGCCATGCAGGACAGGCGGAGTGGTGACGATAGAGACCGCCAATCGCCACGGTGGACCACCGGCGCGCGCGGAGGATCCGGCCGAAGGCGACTACGTCGTGGTGATGCTGCGCGACACCGGCGCTGGCATGACACCTGAGGTGCAGGCGAAGGCATTCGAGCCATTCTTCACAACAAAAGGACCGGGTGCCGGCTCGGGTCTTGGGCTGTCGCAGGTGTTTGGCACCGCGCACCAGTCTGGCGGGGACGTGCAGATTGAAAGCGAACTGGGAGAGGGAACTACTGTTTCGGTGTTCCTGCCACGCGCGAAGTTCGCGGTGGAGCGGGCAGCCAGTAGCGCCTGTTATCACCGACGGCGCGCGCAATGGCAGCGCCAACGTGCTGCTGGTTGACGACGATGAAGCAGTGCGGCAACCGCGCGGATGTGCTGAGCCGGGTTGGGCTATGCGGTGCAGCAGGCAGCCGATGGTGCTTCAGCGCTCGAATTGTTGAATCGTGCCGGGGCCGATTGACGTGCTGGTGACTGATGTCGTGATGCCCGGCATGAGCGGTCCTGAATTGGCGCGCCGTGTGCATTGCCGTTCGGCCAGGTCTGCCGATCGTCTTCATTTCCGGTTACTCAGAATCGGAAGGGCTAGCCGAGCGGATTACTTGGCCGGCTGGTGCGCAAACCATTCCGTGCCGCAGAGTTGCAGGAACAGATCGAAGAGGCCATCGACCAGGCGCGCGCCGCGCCGGTGGCCTGAGCCCAATGCGGCTGCTTGCCATGATTGCGCGGCGGATTCCATGGATGCCGCCGACGCTGTTCGGCCTGGTGCTGCATCGTGTTTCGCGATTTCGCACGTCGTGCCATCGGATCCGGCACGCACGATGGCGGGGGAGAACGCGACCGCCGGAGCAGGTGGAGAAACTGCGCCATGAATTCGGCCTCGATCTGCCGCTGCCCGTGCAGTTCGTGCATTACATGCGAAATGTGGCGAGCGGCGACATGGGCGTCAGCCTGTTCACCCAGCGTCCCGTCGCGGAGGATTTGATGGCGCGCCTGCCTGCCACGTTCGAGCTGGCGATCTACTCGCATAATGTGCTCGCTGTTGCCATTGGCGTGCCGCTCGGCGTGGTCGCCGCTCTGCGACGCAATTCGCTGCTGGATCACGTCATACGCATGTCTGACCATCGGCGGACTTGGCGATGGCGGCGTTCTGGCTGGCGATCCTGCTGCAATTGCTGTTCTCGATGTGGCTCGGCGTCACGCCCGTGCAAGGCCGCATCGACGGCTGGGGTCCCGATCCGATCACCGGCTTCTACACGCTCGATGCGTTGCTGCGCGGTGATTGGGACACGCTTGGTCAAGCGCTCCGCTATCTCGCGTTGCCCGTGGCGACGCTGGCGTTGCCCGCGATGGCGACGATCGTTCGCTTCACCCGTGCCGGCGTGTTGAACGTGATGTCGAGCAACTTCGTGTTCTATCAGGCGGCGATGGGCATTCCGCGCCGCCGCGTGGTGTGGAAGTACATCCTGCGCAGCGCCCTCATCGGCACGTTGACGCAGATCGGCCTGATCTTCGGCACACTTATCGCTAACGCCGTCGTGGTGGAAGCGGTGTTCGACTGGCCTGGCCTCGGGAGTTACGCGGTCGGCTCGATCCTGCAATCGGACTACAACGCGATCATGAGTTTCACGCTGTTCATTGGCATGGTCTTCATCCTGGTGAACTTGATGGTGGACGTGCCGCAAGTCCGTCCTGGACCCGCGCAGCCGATGACGAGCCAGATGCAGGGCAAAGCGATCCTCCCCCTCCCCTTGCGGGAGGGGGGAGGGGGAGGGGGCATGCCGAGGGGCGGTGCCAGGCGGCCCAGGCGATCCCCATGAGCACCTTGCGCCGCCTGATCCGCGACCGTTCCGCGCTACTGGGCCTGATCATCATCTGGCCGTGCTGGTGCTGGTGGCGGTGTTCGCCTATCCGCTGTCGACCTTCCCCCAGGACGTCACCAACTACGACCCGCCGCATCGTCTGCTGCCGCCAAGCGCCACCTATTGGCTTGGCACTGATCGTATGGGCGGAGACATCTACAGCCGCCTGCTGTTCGGCGCGCGTCTGACCATCCTGATCGCGGTCGTCGCCACCTCGGTCGCGGTGCTGATCGGCGTGCCGGTGGGCTTGCTTGCCGGCTACTACAACAACCGTTTCAGCGATCTGCTGATGCGCGTATCGGATGTCTTCCTGGCGGTGCCTCAGATCGTCCTGGCAATCGCCATCGCGCAAACCCTGGGGCCGGCGATCCAGAACGTGATCCTGGCGTTGTCCGTCACCTATTGGCCGTTCTGGGCGCGACTGGTCTACGCCGAAACGCGCAGCGTGAAGAACGAGGTCTTCATCGAGGCAGCCATCGCGCTCGGTGCGTCGCCTCTGCGCGTGATGATGCTGCACGTACTGCCGTCGATCGCGTCCTCGGTGATCGTGCGCACCACGATCGGCATGGGCGGCACGATCCTGACGGCCGCCGCTTTGGGCTTCCTCGGCCTTGGCCCACCGCCACCCACGCCGGAATGGGGCCGCATGATCGCCGAGAGCCGTGGCTTCCTGCCGCAGGCCTGGTGGTATGCCGCCGCGCCCGGCATCGCGATCCTGCTGGTCGTGATGGGTTTCAACCTGCTCGGTGACGGATTGCGCGACGTGCTCGATCCGCGGATGAGGCGTGATGTCAGCGCCCGCTGAACTGTTGTCAGTGCGCGAGCTTTCCGTGTCGTTCGTCACCGAGGGCGGCATTGCGCGCGTGCTGGATGCTGTCAGCCTGTCGCTCGCGCCCGGCGAGATCATGGGGCTGGTGGGCGAATCCGGCTGCGGTAAGACCACGCTGTCGCGCACAATCCTCGGAGCCTTGCCATCGAATGCCACCGTTCAGGGCGGCGCGTTGATCTTCGATGGTCACGACCTGCTGACCCTTGGTCCCGCAGCACTGGTCAAGCAGGTGCGTGGCCGGGCGATTACGTTCGTGCCGCAGGATCCCTACAGCTCGTTCAGCCCGCTGTTCACCATCGGCGACCAGATCATGGAACTGATGCGCTGGAAATCGCCGGATCGGCGTATCGGCGAACGTATCTACGCGCGGCAGCGGCGCCGTGGCGACCGCGAGCGCGCGCTGGCGTTGTTGCGGGCCGTGCAGTTGCCCGATCCGGAACGTCTGCTCCGCAAGTATCCGCATGAGTTGTCGGGCGGCCAGCGGCAGCGCGTGATGATCGCCATGGCATTGATGCCGGAACCCAAGCTGGTGATCGCCGACGAACCGACGACAGCGCTGGACGTCACGATCCAGGCGCAGATCCTGAAGCTGTTGCGCAATCTCGCGGCCGCGCGCGGCGTGTCGGTGTTGTTCGCCACGCATGATCTCGGCACCGCATGGGAAATCTGCGACCGCGTCACCGTGATGTACGCCGGCCAGGAATTGGAAACAGCGCCGATCGACGGGTTCTTTGCATCGCCGATGGTGCCCTATACGCGTCTGCTGCTGGAGAGCCTGCCGTCGAGCGACTCGGCACTGCGCGGCATTCCGGGCGATGTGCCGAACCTGGTGTCACCACCTCCTGGGTGTCGCTTTCATCCGCGCTGCCCATCCGCGACCGATGTCTGTCGCGCCAGCCACCCTGCCGCACGGACGCCTGAGCCGGGGCATCAGGTGCGCTGCCACCATCCGCATCTACACATGGCGGGCATTGTCGCGGCATGACCGCGCCGGTGTTGGAAATCCTCGACGTGCACATGCACTTTCCGATCCACAATGCGTGGGGCAGGCGCACTGGCTGGCTGCGCGCGGTCGATGGTGTGTCGCTGACGGTGGCACGTGGCGAAATCCTTGGCGTGGTCGGTGAGTTCGGTTGCGGCAAGACGACCCTGGGCAAGACGATCGTTGGAATTCACAACGCCAGCAGTGGGGAAATCCTGTTCGAGGGCCATGAGGTGGGCTCTCTCTCGCCGTCTGCTGGGCGTGCGATGAGGAGGACTTTGCAGGACCGCTACCAGGACCCTGGCGCTTCACTCGATCCGCACTGGAAGATCGGCCGCGCGTTGGAAGAGCCGCTGGTGATCCACACCGAACTTTCCGCGATCGATCGACGTGTGCGCGTGCGGGACGTGCTGGCGGCGGTCGGGTTGCCGGAGACGCATCTCGATCTGTATCCTCACGAGATCAGCGGTGGGCAGCAGCGCCGCGTCGGTCTCGCCCGCATCCTGATGCTGCGGCCGACACTGGTCGTGCTGGATGAACCGACATCAGGACTGGACGTCTCCGTTCAGGCAACGGTGCTGCGACTGTTCCTGGAATTGCGCGAGCGGTTCGACCTGACCTATCTCTTCATCAGCCACGATCTGTCGGTGGTGCGGCTGGTGTCGCAGCGGATCGCGGTGATGTATCTTGGCAAGGTGGTCGAGACCGGCACCACAGAGGTCGTGTTCGCCGCGCCACGACATCCGTATACACAGTCACTGCTGGCCGCCGTGCCGATTGTCGGCGGTCGCCGTGTGACCGATGAATTCTGGCTGGAAGGCGAACCGCCCAACCCCGGCAACCTGCCGACCGGTTGCCGATTCCGCACGCGCTGCCCGCGTGCGGAGTCACGCTGTGCCGCGGAAGAACCGGCGCTGCGGATGCTGGACGATGGCAGGCAGGCCGCCTGCCATTTCGCCTGACTTCCCTCTCCCGCGCGTCGCGCGGGGAGGGGGGCCGGACGCGAGGCCCTAAGCCATGCTCATCCACCGAATGTCCTGCGCATCGCCGATCGGGCAGAACCGCACGTCCTGCACGTTCTTGGTGAACGGCCCGAACCACTTCGTGTTGTAGATGAACAGCCCCGCTGCATCATCGACCAGGATGTGCGATGCCTCCTCGTACAGCGGCTGCCGCTCTTCCTGTTTCGTCAGTACCAGCGCCTTGTCAGTCAGTTCATCGAACTTGGCATTCTTGTAGAAGCTCGCATTCCCGGCGCCGAAGTTCCGGCTGTTGTACATGTAGCCCGTCCAGTTATGCGGGTCCGCGAAATACGCGCTGCGCCACAGCGGCACCAGATCGTGCGTCTTCTCCGGGTCGCCGAACTTCCCTGAAATCACCGGCCAGGGTTCGGTCGTCAACTTAATGTCGATGCCGATCTTGGCAGCGCCAGCCTGCAAGAGTTGCGCGGCGGATTCACTCTGGTCGAACCCGGCGAGCACCCCAATCTCCAACTGGCGCATCGGTGCCTTCACCATCGCCAGGTGTTCCTTCGCCTTGGCGAGGTCGTAGGTGTAGCCCTTCAGATCCTTCGGTGCGCCCCAGAGATTGCCAGGGATGATGCCGGCATTACGTGACACCGATCCGCTCAGGATGTTGTTGATGAAGCCGTCGTAGTCGAACGCGTAGCACAGTGCTTTGCGCAGGTTCACGTCGGTCAGCGGCGGGCGCCCATTGTGGATGATGAAGTACATCGTCCGCAGCGATTCAGCTTCAAGGATCTGCACACTGTCGACCGTGCGCAGCCGCTTGATCTGATCCTGCGGCAGGTAGCCGTCGGTGGTGTTGAACTCGCCCTTCTGCAAACCAAGCGCGCGGCTCGCGGTTTCCAGCACGACGCGGAACTCCGTCGAGGTGATGTTAGATTTGCCGAAGCCCGCGAAATGCTCCTCGAACCGGTCCGCCTGGAAACCGATGGCGGGATCATAACGGCGCAACTTGAACCCGCCCGACCCCGCATCGTTGCGCGCCAGCCATGCCGCGCCCATGTCGCCTGCCTTCTCGTGCTCACGCAGCAGCTTGCTGTTGACCACCCACAGTTCCGACAGTGTGGGCATGAAAACCGCATAAGGCTGATTGAGCGTGAACTGCACCGTGTGCGCGTCCAGCGCCTTCGTCTTCCCCGGGTCGATGACGCCTTTGTACAGCCCGAACGCGCCTTGCTTCATCGCCAGGATGCGTTCCATCGAGAACACCACGTCGTCCGCGGTGATCGGGCTACCGTCGTGGAACTTCGCCCCGGGCTTCATCGTCACCGTGTAGGTCACGCCATCGGGCGAAATGTCGATCTTGTCCGCCAGCCACATCTGTAGCTTCGGCGGATTGTCCACCCAACGCACCAGACAGTCGTACATGTTCAGTCGCGAGCCGATGCGACCGATGTCGAACACCACATGTGGATCCAGCGTGTCGTAAGCGCTGTTATTCGCGGTGACGAAAATCTTTCCGCTGGCCGCGTGTGCGTTTGGCGCCAGCATGGCGGCCCCGCCGAGCGCCAGGACTCCCCGACGACTGATATGCGTCATGATGCTCCCCCAACTCCCAGTTCCGTGCGCAGGTCTTGCACGACCTTATCGCGTGTTCGCGTCTGCCAGCGTGAGCGGCGTCCGATTGGTGTGTTCTCGACTTCCGGCAATACCTTCAAGGCCACGAATACCGGCCCTGGCTCTGCCAGGATCGCCGGTAGCTGTTGCCTGAATTCCGGTAGCTCCGTGAAAGCGAACGCGCGCGGATAACCGGACCCGCGCGCCAGCACATCATAGGCGACAGTCGTTGCATTTGGAACCGGTTGTCCCCCGGTCGTCGCATAGCATTCGTTGTCCAGCAGGAAATGATAGAAATTCGCCGGCGCCTGTTCGGCAATTGTCGGAAGCATGCCCAGGCTCATCAGGATGTCGCCTTCGGAATCGAACAGCACCACCTTGCGGTTCGGCTGTGCCAACGCCAGGCCAAGTGCGAAGCCCGCGTGCCCACCCATCGCCGGATCGCCGAGCGGCACATCCAAGGTCTCGTGCGTGCTGAGCCTGACCCAGTGTCGCCCACCCCGGCCAGGCACCACAATCGCGTCGCCGCGGTACTCGGCGAACACCTTCAGCAGTTCAGCGGTATGCATCATGGCGCGCGCTCCTTACCGGTTGAAGCCATGGTATTCGTCGCCCACCAGTACCACCACCGGTCGCTGCGTGCGCTCGGCCTCCTCGAACGCGATGGAAATGCGTGGCGCATCGGCGTCGCTCTCCACCAAGTAGTAGTTGATGCCGAACGCCATCAGGAACCGCTCGGTGTAGGTCGCGGCCGTGTCGGTGTTCACCCCGTGCCGCGTCCAGCCACGATAGCCCACCATCAGGACCACAGGCACATTCATGCCCAATAGCCAGCCGCGGATCGAATCACCTGACTCCATCATCCCCGTGTTCTGGATCAGGATCAGCGGCTTCTTCCCGCCCGCATGCAACCCGGCCGCGATGGAACACGCGTGACCCTCGCGCGTCACGCCGATCAAGCGCAGCGACGGGTCCGCCTTCATCAGAAGATATAGCCAGTTCGTTTCACTGTCCGGCAGCCAGACCACGTCGGTGACGCCGTTCTGCTTCATGTGCTGCAGCACGGTCTCTGGGCTCAGAGCCACCGTTGTCGCGTCGTTCATGCGGGGTTTCTCCTGGCGATTTAGCGGAATTTGTCGGCGGGCGCGCCGCTAGCTAACATCATCCACACAAACCATCCAAGGGAGCGAGCCAATGGCCAACACATTCCGCGCTGGCAACATGACGATTCATCGCATCGTCGAGATGGAAAGCGGCTTCACGCCAGCGCTTGAGTTCCTCCCCAAGCTGACCCCCGAGGTGCTGGCTGAGAACCGATCCTGGCTGGCGCCCGCGGCGCTCGATGCCCAGGACAACCTGGTACTTTGCTTCCAGTCCTACATTGTGCAGACCGGGCGTCATACCATCTTGGTCGATAGTTGCATCGGCAACGATAAGGACCGCTCGACCCGTCCGTCGTGGCACCACAAAAAGGACGATGTGTGGATGAAGGGCCTGGCTGCGCTCAACCTCACAGTCAACGACATCGACATCGTCATGTGCACGCATCTCCACGTCGACCACGTCGGCTGGAACACGAAGCTGGAGAATGGCCGCTGGGTGCCGACGTTCCCGAAGGCGCGCTACTTGTTCTCGAAGAAGGAGCTCGACTACTGGTTGGCGGAGAACGACAAGGCCGCGTTGCCGCCAATCGTCGACAGCGTCATTCCAATTGTCGAGGCGAAGCGCTGTGACCTGATCACCAGCGATCATGCGGTGGATGACACGGTCGTTCTGCTGCCGACGCCCGGCCACACGATCGACCACTATGCCGTGGCGCTGGGTCGTGGCGGCAAGGATGCGGTGATCACCGGCGATCTGATTCACTCGCCGCTCCAAGCGAAGTATCCCGAACTGGGGATGCGGGTAGACTACGATACGTTGCAGGGTGCCGATACGCGCCGCAAGTTCCTGGAGACGTACTCGGACACCAATACGCTATGCTGCTTCGCGCACTTCCCGACGCCGTCGCGCGGCTATGTGAAGCGCTGGGGCAATGGATTTCGCTGTGAATACGTCACCGACTGATACGGCGTGCGCCCGCTCTACCGCGGTGCCCCCTCTCCCGCAAAGCGGGGGAGGGTAGGGAGGGGGCGTCGCCCCAAGGAGCACCCTCACCATGAAATTTGGCCTCCGCTACTGCAACACCGGCCGCTACACTGACCCCACGCGTGCGACCGAACTGCTGCAGGCTGCCGAAGCCGCGGGCTTCGAGTCCGCCTGGACGGTCGAGCACACCGTCATCCCGCGCGGCTACCAGTCGGCCTATCCGTACACGTCTGACGGCCGCTTGCCTGGCGGCGAGGGTGATTTCCTGCTGCCCGATCCATTGATCTGGATGGCCTATGTCGCCGCCGGAACGAGCCGTATAAAGCTTGCGACCGGCATCCTGATCCTGCCGCAGCACAACCCGGTCATCGTGGCGAAGCAGGTCGCCACGCTGGATTACATGACGAACGGCCGCGTCCTGCTCGGCGTCGGCGTCGGCTGGCTCAAGGAAGAGTTCGACGCCATTGGCGCAACATTCGAGAACCGCGGCCGTCGCACCGACGAATACATCGCCGCGATGCGCGAACTCTGGTCGGCTGATGCACCAAACTTCGCAGGCCGATACGTCAACTTCAAGGATGCCTTCATGCGACCGAAGCCGCTGAACCGGGCAGTCCCTATCATCATCGGCGGCCACACGGAGGCCGCGGCGCGTCGTGCCGGTCGTCTCGGCGATGGATTTTTCCCCGGACGTGGCCTGCCGCACGACCTGTTCGAGACCGTTCGGCAGACCGCGCGCGAAGCCGGTCGCGATCCTTCGTCCGTCGAGTTCACTGTCGGCATCCCCGACGATATCGCGCAGCTCACCAACTTCGCCGAGGCCGGCGTAACGCGCGTGCTGGTCCCGGTGACCGGAGTCGCGGGTCTGGCGCGTAAGATCTCTGGCCCCGAAGATCTGCTTGGCTGGCGCGAAACGATCGAACGTTACGCGACACTATGACGACGCGCGCAATTCTGCTCGATCTGGATGGCACATTGATCAACTCACGTCCGGGCATCGCCGCGAGTTGCGAGGCCATGCTGCGTGCACTCGGCCACACACCCGATCCCTCATTCGACATAACGCCGATGATCGGTCCACCGTTGCCTTCAGTGATCGGCCGCGTGCTTGCGCTTTACAACGACGATCGTGTCGAAGCCGGCGTACGCGCATATCGTGAGCACTACGGCGCGATCGGGCTCCATCAGGCCGAGGTCTATCCCGGCATCGCCGACACGCTGCCCTTGCTGGCGGCGAGCGCACGGTGTTTTGTGGTGACCTCCAAGCGCACGGTGTTTGCAATCCGCATCGTGGATGCCATCGGATTCTCCCCCATGTTCGGTGGTGTCTACGGAACCGAACCGGACGGCAGCCTCGACGACAAGGCGCACCTCATCGCAGCAGTGTTGCAGACGGAGGCGCTCGATCCCAGCAATACCATCATGGTCGGCGATCGCATGCACGACATCATTGGCGCTCAGGTCAACAGCCTGCGAAGCATCGGCGTGCTGTGGGGCTATGGCAGTCGGACGGAGCTCGAACAAGCCGGAGCCGACGCGCTGGCGCGCCACCCGTCAGAATTGCCGCGCCTGACCGCCTGAATCCCGCACTCGCTCAAATGACGGTACTGCAAAGCGAGGTCGGGCAGCGCGTCGCAAGCCTCTCGCGTTGGCATCCAGCCTGCATCGCACCCGTCCCAGCAGTTCTCCAGTGACGATGAGCGGCGCGTATCCCTTCGCATCCCAAAGCGCCCCGTGGTCGTCGGGCGGTGGTGCGAAGTCCGGATCAAGCCGGGTGACGCCGTCGCAGTTCCCGAACGCGCGCCTCGCCCCTGCGTCCAAGTAACTCTCCGTGGGCAATCCTTCGGCCAGCAGCACGTCGTGGCGCGGCAGTTCGACATGATAATACGTGATCTCATCACACTCGATTTGCACGACGTTGGTGCCGTTGATCAAATAACGAATTGGAATCAGCACATCATCCACGTATACCGCGTGATCAGGCGACAGCAGCAGAGTGCGCTTCGGCCGTTCCGGACCAAATGCGTGCGCTGCAACCTGAACCGGCAGCATGCGCAACTTGTTCGGATGGCGGCGGAAGTTCACCCGTCGGTGCCCGACCCAAACAATCGGTTGCATCATGCCAGAAGCGGTCACTACAAAATCCCGCTCTCGCAGCAGTTCGACCGCGATGTCGCCATGAGCCGTCAGGATGTGTGTGCCCGCGCCAAAGCATGTCGCGGTGATGGTGACTTGGGACCCCCCGGCTTTGTCGTTGGCGACGAGGAACGTCCTCTTGGTGTAGTTGCCGGGCATCGTCAGTATCGCAACCGTCGTGCCGCCGCTGCTGATCGTAAGTTGATTTGCGGACCACACGGCCGTGTTGGCGGTGATGCCGGGAAGGTCGATCGTGTCACCGTGGACGAAGCCGGCGATGGTAGCCGCAACGCTGCCCGGCTGATGCAGCCGCAGCAATCCAGTGGCGTCGGTGAACCCAAGCGTCTCTCCAGCGGCGACCGCGCTGGAAATGTCGGCCACGCCGCTTGTGCCGATATCGATAGTACCGGTGGTGCCGGTGATAGTCAGGCCCATGGTCAGCGTATCGCCGTTGCCAACGAGCATCAGGCCGTTGTTGTTGAAGAAAGACTGGGACGCTCCGGATGGCACGCCAGTGACAGTGAACGTGCCGCTTTTCGCGATCGCCTCCAACGTCCCGTGAAAGTCGACTGTGGTGCCCGAGCCGGCATTCAGGATTGACTGTGCCTGCGGTGTCGCGCTGACGATGGTCGAGCCGATGCCGATGGCGAAGGTGCCGCCGGAAAAACTGGGGCTTATAATGTCGGCGCCGATTGCATTGCCAATATTGAGCGTGACGTTGTTGAGCGACTGACCAGTTGCGTTCGACACCGGGGCTTGGTTGACGAAGATCAGGTTGTCGGTCTGTCCAGTCACGTTGATAGTGCCTGCCAGACCGCCGTTGGCGTCCTCTAGCGCGACACCCTGGTTGATCGCTAAATTGGTGAAGTCAGTCGCGACGTTGAGCGGACCCTGAAACACGACATTCCGCAGCGAAGCGTTGCCGGGGACGACGGAGAAGCTGCCGTTCGCCTGCACCGTGGCGTCGTATAGGGTCCCGCTCAGCAGCACTTTGTTGAAATTCGTGCCGATCCCCAGTGCTATGGTGCCATTCTGACCGTCGAATTCGCCATTGAACAGCGTCGTGGCGCCTTGATTGACGATATTCGCAAGAGCGGTCGGCGTGAACGGGCCAGAGGCAAGGTCCAGCGTCGCGCCATTGGCCAGCGTGATAATGCCCGAATTGTTCATCTGCGCCGTGACGCCGCTGTAAAAGATTTCCAGTTCCGATCCCAAGCTTACCGATATGACGCCACTCGTCCCATTGGTGAAGATGCCAAGGCCCGGTGCGATCACAGCGGTCTCACCGTTGTTGACCCGGATCGTGCCGTTGTTGGTAAAGCCCTCATTCGGCGTGATGCTGAATGTCCCGCCCGCGGCCGCGGCAATGATGGTTCCCAGGTTCACCACGGACGCAAAGTCCAGAGTGGTGGTATTGCGGATGTCCGCCTGTGCCTTGGCCGCGGTGCTGAGCACCGTGAGGTTCTTGCCCAGTGTCAGTTGTGGGCCGTTGCCTCCGCCGCCCCCAATGTCGATTTCGGTCAACGGATTGGTGCTGTCCGTGCCGCTCAGGTTGATAGTTGCGTTGTCGATCGTCTGGCTACCGATGAAGTTGAGCTGGGCGTCGTTGCCCTCGGTGAGGTTTATCAGGCCGGGACCCAAGCCGCTCGTTCCGGTTACCGTCAACCCGTTGGTGATATTCAGTCGGCCATTGGCGGTCGCGATATTCACTGCGCCCTGATAGATAACCGCATTGAATGTACCGTTGCGATTGAAACTGAATCCGTTGTCCTGATCGACGATTGTGCCGCCATTGATCAAACCGCCATTTGCCAGGTTGACCAACCCCAGGGGGGTGCCGTTGCCAACCTTCAACGAGGTGCCGGTATTGTTGAGTATGCCAGCCACGGTAACGCCGCTGGCCCCGGTGATGGTGCCGATTCCGGCCGTCGTCAGCGAGCCATCCAGGATCAGCGATGCGGTTCCCGACAGCGCGATCAGGCCCGCATTGCTCCACGATCCATGCACGCTGCCCGAATCGTAGCCAATGGTGACCGTTTCGTCGGTGACGCTGATTGTGCCCTTGTTGGTAAAGTTGAGTGGCACGATTGACAACGAGGCAGCCCCGCCAAGCGCTGCCTTGATCGTTCCCTGGTTGATGATGCTTTCGCTGCCGCTTGTTGTACTGTTCAGTATCGCCAGGCTGCCAGTCTGAGTGATGAGCTCGCTCGAGCCGATAGTCAGCGTGCCGGCGCCTTGCTCGCTGATGGTCCCACTCAGGCGCACCGGCGTGCTATTGAGTGTGCTACCGCTGGTGAACGCGAGAACGGCACCGTCGGTAATCGATTGGGCAATGAGTTTGCCGGTGACCAGTAGTGTGTCGGCACCGGCGATCGTCAGCTGGCTGATGCTGACCGTCTCGGTGCTGGCGATCTTGACAGTGTTGTTGCCTGTGTTGCTGATAAACGCGCTATCGACACTGGTTGGCACCGAGCCGAGATCCCAGGCCGTCGGAGTGTTCCAATCGATGGTGCCACTGCCGGCCCAACTGTAGGTCCGTGGGGTCGGGTTGTTGGTAACGTTCGTGCCACCGTTCTTGTCCGAAGCGATCTGAAAACTGCCGGTGGTGAAGCTGCCCTGCAGATTCAACGTTACCTGGTCATTTGCTCCATCGGTGAGCACCAGTGCGTTGTTTGCGAACGTCTTGCTCACTGCGGAGAAACTCAGGAGGTCGATCGTATTGTTATTGGTGAATCCCGTGATGGCGACAGAACCGAGCATGGAATTTGCCGCGCCGGTCATCGTCCATTGCGCACCGGCATCCAGCTGCAGCGTGCCAAAATTGGTGATCCCGGCAGTGGTGATGGTGTTTGGGGCCCCGCCGCTGCCCGTGCCGGCAGCCAGCTCCAACACACCGCTACCACCGCTAATTCTGCCGTTCACCAGGGAACCCGGATCGACGATCAGCCGATTGGCAGTGCTGCCGGTGCTGAATAGCACTGCGTAGCTCTTACTTCCGGCTATGAAGCCAGCATTGATGACTGTTCCGACCGAGGTCAGTACGACACCGGCGCTGCCACCGGAAATCGTGCCACGGGGACCGTTGAACACGGTTCCTCCGCCGCGCTCGTAGACACCAAGGTTGCCGGAACCAATGATCGCACCGTAGTTGATGACGGTTCCCTGGCCGTGTAGGTACACACCTGCGCTGCCAACTGCGCTGATAACGGCGCTGGATTTGTTGGTGACCGAACCAGCTCCGGCGATCGCGACGGCGTAGCGGCTGCCGGTGATCGTGCCGCCGCTTTCGTTGATCAGGGCGCTGTTGAGAACGTGGTAGATAATGCTACCGAGATAGACACCGCCGACAGCCGAACCACCCAGGATTTGTCCGAAATTGTCGATGGTCCAGCTATTGGTGGCACCACCTTTTCCATACAGGGCGCCATTGCTACCGATTGTCTTGCTGATCCTGGAATCACCCGTGATCGTCACGGGATTGTAACTCTGGTTACTCAGCGTAATACCGGCGCTCGTGGTGGTTGATATGACCTGCGCCAAAACGGGCCTCGCCCGAGCGTGTGTATACCGTGATCAGGCCGCGCTGCGTAAGGTCAGCTCAGCGCATCCAAGTCTCCGGCGCACCCGCTCCAGCGCGCTGCCCGCTACGACCAATGGTGCATACCCCTCGGTCTCCCAAAGCATCGCGAACCGATCGATCGTCGGCGCGAAATCCGCATGCAACCGGATGGCACCATCACATCCGGCAAATGCCTCGCGTGCACCTGCGTCCAGATAGCTTTCGGCGGGGAGACCTTCAGCGAGCAGCACGTCGTGACGCGGCAACTCAATGTGGTAATAAGTGACCCCACGGCATGCGATCTGTGCGACTGTGCTGCCGTTCACGAGATGGCGGACCGGAATCAGCACATCGTCGATGAACAGCGCATGGTCAGGCGACAGCAGCAGATCGCGCCTTGGCTTGCCTGGTCCGAACGCGTTGGCTGCGACGCGAACCGGCAGCACGCGGTGCCGGTTAAGATGATGGCGGAAATCAATGTGTCGTCGGCCGATCCACCGTATCGGCTGAGGCCGCCCTGATTCCGTCACTACCAGGTCACCTGGCCGCAGATCCTCGATCGCCCGTTCACCATCAGGCAATAGGATGCGCGTGCCGGCGGCGAAACACGTCGCGGTTATCGTGATTGTCGTGTCGCTCACGCCCTGACCGGTTACAACGAATACGTCCTTGCTGTAGTCGCCCAGGATTGCGAGCGTCGCCACCGGGATTCCATTGTTGGTTATCGCCAGCGAGCCTGGCGATCCCACGCTCCACAGTGCCTTCGTCGCGGCAATACCGGCAAGGTCAATGGTATCGCCTATCGCAAATCCGCTGATTACCGCGGCAAAGCTGCCCGGTGCCTGTAGTGCCAGGGTGCCGGTCGCATCGGTAAAGGCCAACGTCTGATCGGACGCGACAGCCGAGGCGAAATTGGCAACCCCGCCTGTCGCAATATCGATCGTGCCATTTCCGGTGCCGGCGACGATCGCCGACGTAAGGCTCAGTGTATCACCGTTGCCAACCGCCATCGTGCCATTATTGCTGAATGCACTATTGGACCCACCGGCGACGATGAAGGTGCCGCTGTTGGCAATGGCATTCAATGTGCCGTTCAGCACCACTGTCGTGCTTGCGCCCACATTGAGTGCAGCCAAGGCGCTCTGCGCCGAGCTTATGATGTCTGCGTTCGCACCGATCGTGAATGTCCCACCGGAGAAGCTTGGCGCAAGAGCGTCGGCGCTCGTCGCATTGCCGATGTTGACCACCACGTTGTCGAACGTTTGTCCGGTCGCATCCATCACGGGAAGCTCGTTGCCGAACCGCAGCGTGTCGGATTGCCCGGAGACGTTGACGGTGCCCGGTTGGTTGCCGCCTGCATCGGTGAGCACGACGCCTTGGAACAGCGTGAGATCGACCGACGTGGTCGTGAGATTGATCGGGCCTGCAAACGTATCGTTTTCCAGTGAGGCATTTGTACCGACGATCGTCAGGCTGCCACCAGGCTGAATTGCGCCATTGCGGATCTGTCCGTCCAGCGCCACGGCGTTCAGCAGGCTGCCCTTTCCAAGCGTCAATGCGCCGCCCGCGGCATCGAATATGCCGTCGATCAGCGTCGTCGCGCCTTGGTTGTCCAGGCTCCCGAGCGCGTTGGATGTGAAAAACCCAGCCAGATCGAGTGTTGCGCCGGCGGACAGTGTGATCAAGCCGGGATTGCTGATCGCGGGAGTCGTTGAGGTGCTGAAGATCTGCAGTGTCGAACCGGGGTTCACTGATACCTGACCACCGTTGTTGAACACGCCAGAGCTTGGCTGGATCGAAAGCAACTCGCCGTTGCTGACGGAGATGCTGCCCTCATTGTCGAACCCGTTGGCTGGTGCGATGGTGAAGCTGCTTTGATGGCTTCCGTCGTGCGTGGCCGCGACAAGGATGGTGCCCAGGTTGACCAAATCGGTCTGGGGGGAGCCGTCGCCTCGAATACTGGCCTGGGTGTTCAGGGCCTTGCTGCTTACCGTCAGGTTGACGCCAAGCGTGAGGACGCTGGCGCTGCCACCTACCCGGATTTCCGTCAGCGGATTCGAGGAATCCGTTCCATTCAGGTTGATCGTGGCATTGTCGATTGTCTGGCTGCCTTGGAAGTCGACGTGCGCGTCACCGCCCTGGGTCAGGTTGATGGTCCCCAACCCCGTGCCGTTGGTGCCAGACGCATTGAGGCCGTCGACAAAAACCAGCCGACCACCGGCAGTCGCGATATTCAACGGCCCCTGAATGGTTACACCGTCGAATGTGCCGCCACTGCCGATGATCCCCGCGCCGGTCGTGTCGGTAATCGTGCCGCCATTGATGGTGGCCTTCGATCCCAGGTTGATGCTGCCCGCCTTGATCGTTACGGTACCGGACGGCGTAAGCGTTCCCTCCACGTCGAGGACATCGCCGGCGGCCCCGACTATCACATCAGCGACGACAATGCTTTCGCCGGCCGCCACGCCGATCGTGACGCTCTTGCCGGAGGCAATGACAGCGGTATCCACGCCGCTTGGAACCGCCTTCGTGCTCCAATAGGAGCTGGTGTTCCAGTCGTTGCTGGCGCCAGTCCAGGTGATGGTCTGCGGTATTGTGATGTCGGTGCCGTCGATGTTGTCCGACGTGATCTGGAAATCGCTGGAGGTGAAGGTTCCCTCGATGTTCAGTGTTGCCGTCGCTTTGGCGCTATCCGTCAGCACCAGCGTGCCGCTGTTGAATGTCTCGCTGACGGCGACGAAACCCGTGAGGTCGATCGTATCGTTGAATGTGAAGCCGGCGATCGTGCCGATGGCGCCTAGCCCGGTCCCATTGCCCGCAATGTTCCATGCCGCACCCGGATCGATCACTAACCGGGTGAAATTCGTAACGCTGCCGCCGATGCCGGCAATGGTGCCGATGCCTTTGCCGGCGGCCAGCTCCAACGTGCCGCGTCCGCCATCGATGTAGCCGATGAAGCTCGCTTGCGGCGCTTCGACCAGCAGGCTTGGGAAATATGTCGTCCCGCCAGACCCGTTGTAGCCAAGGAATGTCAGCGCATGCTGGACGGCGGATATTGTGCCGTCATTGATGACCGTGCCACCGAAGGCGGAGATGCCGTTCTCGCCAGAGATCGTTCCGCCGGGGGCGTTGTAGATCGAGCCCCCCTCGTACAGGAAGACCCCCGTACCGAGACCATTGATCAGCCCACTGTTGCTAATGCTGCCGGAGCCATCGAGGAAGACGCCGATGTTGCTTGTTCCAAGGATGGTGCCGCCTGCAATGTTTGTGACGTAGCCTCCCAGGAATTCCTCAACGCCCGACGATCCCTGTAACAATCCGGCGTTGTTAACCAGAACCTTTGTCTGTTCGTTGGCCTTGCCCGCGCCGTAAATGAATACTGCATCGGCCGTGCCTCCGCTGATGACGCCTCCGCTGAGATTGCTGACCGTTCCCGCCAGCAGAATATCGACACCGGTGCCTCGCGA
The DNA here is from genome assembly GCA_963726125.1 of uncultured Alphaproteobacteria bacterium. GTDB lineage: Bacteria > Pseudomonadota > Alphaproteobacteria > Acetobacterales > Acetobacteraceae > JAMXLO01. The sequence continues at coordinate 385,240 of CAVSBG010000008.1, forward strand.
ACTGATCGTGCTGACACCGATGTTCGTTACCGTTCCGTAGCCATTCACGTAGATGCCACTGGTCGCGCCATAGATCGTGCCGCCGGTGGAGTTGGTCACGCTGCCTCTGGTCACGGGGCTATCGGAGTTGCCCAGCATAATGCCGCTGCCGTGGGTGGTGGAGGATGCCGCGATCACTCCCCGGTTGGCGATGATCCAGTTGGTTGCCGTACCACCCTGGTAGTAGATGCCAAAGTCGTTGCTGACGTTGATCGTGCCGGTCACTGTTATCGGGTTGCCGTATGCGGAGTCGCTGAGCGTGACACCGCTCGACGATGAGCCCGAAATGATGGTCTTGCCGGCCATGAGCGCCTCTCGGTCAGGTTGGCGCGGATGACGCGGGTGATCGTCGCCGGACGGCCCGCGTTGGCGCGCAGGTCCGCCTGGATAGTGATAGCGGATTAACGGACGGTGAAAGCCGGGCCCGACCGCCTGCTTGCGGCGTCTGCCCGGCCGGTCAGTAGAGCGAGCGGTTCAGGCGTCGGCCGCGGCCTTGCGTGCCATCGCCTCCTCGGCCGAGGAAATGCCGCCGTGCGCGGCCGACCAGGCTACCGGATCCTCCAGGAACTTACGTACCTCGGCCAGTGCGGGCTCGCCGAAATAGGGCCGATCGTTGCACGCCTCCAGCACGTCCCACCATGTGCACAGATGGTGCAGCTGGATATCCATTCGCGCCAGGGTCTCGAATGCGCCGGGAAACACCCCGTAGAAGAACACCACGAACGCGTGATTGACGATCGCGCCAGCATCACGCAGCGCCTGAGCGAAGCGGATCTTTGACTGCCCGTCGGTGGTCAAATCCTCCACCAACAGCGTGCGCTTGCCTTCCGGCACGTCGCCCTCGATCAGCGCGTTGCGGCCGAATCCCTTCGCCCTCTTGCGCACGTACGCCATCGGCGCCGACATCCGATCGGCGATCCACGCTGCGAACGGGATGCCTGCGGTTTCGCCCCCTGCAACCGCCTCAATCGTCTCGAACCCGATGTGGCGGTTGATCTTCTCGACACCGAGTTCGCAAATCCGCGTCCGCGCGCGTGGAAAGAAGATGATGCGGCGGCAATCGATATACACCGGCGACTTCCATCCCGAGGTGAACGTGTAAGGCTCCTCCGGGCGGAAATTGATCGCCTTGATCTCCAGCAGGATGCGCGCGGTGGTCAGCGCCGCGTCGCGATCCCAGTCGGTGCTTTGTCCTGCCGCCGGAGCCTTCGCCATGACCGGGTTCCTATATCGTTCGGACCCGGCGATGTGCCGCGTCACCGCCACCAATAATGCGGGAATCCCGGTTCAGGGGCAAACGCTACGAACCCGTACACGGCGGCCGCATCACGCCGGCTCGGTTGACGTGGCACCTGCCTTCTTCCCACTCGATGCCGTGTCCGGGGAGGGCGCGGGCACCTTCTTCGCATCCTGGCCGTCGCGCAGCTTATTGGCCTGTTCGTCCAGCAGGCTGGGAACCAGCTGCTCGACGAAGCCAGCGATGATGCCGAGCAACAGGACGAATGGCATCGACCCCACGGCATCCTGCTCCCCTTTGAGGGTATGCAACGACGGCAGCAATCCGGTTGAGAACAGCAGGACAAGCGTTCCGCCGGACACCGCACCGATCACCAATCGCAGCGCGCTGTCGGACAGATTTCCGGCGAAGCCGATATCGAGCGCCACCGCTTTGTTGCGTATGCCGATGGCGATGGACAGGACCGCCCCGAGCAAGCCAGCTTGTGCTCCGAGCCAGAAATTGCCAGTGCCCTTGAACAGATTGTGCTGCGCAAGCACCAGCAGAAACAAGCCGATCACACTGAGCACCAGCGTGAACCGGACATACTGAGCCTTGCCGGCGATCTCCCGCTCGTTGAGGATGGCCAGCTTGGTGTCGGTCAGCGTTTGCAGCGCGTTTGCGGCCGCGTTGGCGTCACCGTCCCCATCCAGAGCGAGTTGCAGCGCGATGGCAACCGACGAATCATAACTTTGACGGCGTGGCCAGCCGCTCAGCAACGCCTGCAATTTGGCGCGCTCGGTGCCGAGTGGCAGCAGCAATTGCCGCAGCTTCTTGCGCTCCACGGGATCGGAGGAAAGCTGCGCCTGCACGCCTTCACTCTCATACGGCAGGTCCGCCGGACTTTTTGAGGCACGCCTGCCGGCCCGCGCCAGCCACGAACGGTGGGCCGGACTGACAGGGTTCTCGCCCGTCGGGTTGACGGAATTATGCTCCAGGCGGCTATAGTACACGACGTATTCCTGGTCACGCGAATAAATGTATTTGACCGTGTTGCCGCGCTCGTCGGGCTCACCCAGCCGCAGGTGGCAGATTTCATGCGACGCATCGCTCAGCGGTGATCCTGGGGTGTTCTCGTTCGCGGGGGGCTGCGGCGCCATCGGCGCCAGGAGTTCGGGCGCTGTATCGGCATGGTCCGGTGGCGGGAGCGGCTGCTCGGCAAAAGGCAGTGCGTCATCCGGCATGTTTTGATCCCCCAATTATGCGTCTGAAACCGATCGTCGGCGCGGCACACCTTTCGATTTACGAATTAATGGTTCGATGCAGGACAGGAATGCCACGAGTTTGTGACGAACCTCTATGAACCAGTTCACAGGCCATGACATGTCTGTTGCGTATGCCCGACGGTTGACGACCGCGGTGTGGCGCGGTCAGTTGCGTCGGAATGGCGAGGAGTTCCATGAATGGCGCGCACCCATCGGATCGCGGTTGTCCCCGGTGACGGCATTGGCAAGGAGACGGTGCCCGAGGCGCTGAAGGTCCTTGACGCCGCCGCTCGCCGGTTCGGCTTCGGCCTGGAATTCACCCACTACGACTGGTCGTGCGAGACCTATCAGAAGACCGGCGCCATGATGCCCGTCGACGGCATGGATCGTCTTGCGCAATCCGATTCGATCCTGCTCGGCGCGGTCGGCTGGCCGGACGTGCCCGACCATATCTCGTTGTGGGGCCTGCTGATACCGATCCGCCGCGGGTTCGACCAATATGTGAATTTGCGTCCATGTAAGCTGATGCCGGGCGTGCGCACCCCGCTCGCCGGCCGCAGCGAGGCGGACATCGACTTCTACGTCGTGCGCGAAAACACCGAGGGCGAGTACTCCTCGGTCGGCGGCCGCATGTTCGTCGATACCGACCGTGAGTTCGTCAGCCAGCAAAGCGTGTTCAGCCGCCACGGTGTCGATCGCATTCTGAAGTTCGCCTTTGATCTCGCCATGACGCGACCGAAGAAGCACCTGACCTCGGCGACCAAGTCAAACGGCATCACCTTCACCATGCCGTACTGGGACGAACGCTTTGCCCTGATGGGCAAGAGCTATCCAGAGATCCGCACGGACCAGTTCCACATCGACATCCTGTGCGCGCATTTCGTCCAGCATCCCGATTGGTTCGATGTGGTGGTCGGTTCCAATCTATTCGGCGACATTCTCAGTGACCTCGGTCCCGCTGTCGCGGGTTCCATCGGCATCGCGCCCTCCGCCAACATCAATCCGGAGCGGCGCTTTCCCTCGATGTTCGAACCGGTGCACGGTTCCGCCCCCGACATTGCAGGAAAATTCATCTGCAATCCGATCGGCCAGGTGTGGTCCGCAGGGTTGATGCTGGAGCATCTCGGCGAAGCCGAAGCCGGCCGCGCCATCGTAGATGCAATAGAAACACTGCTGCGCGAGAGCGGCCCGAAGACACGCGACATGGGTGGTCAGGCCGGCACTGCCGATGTTGGCAAGGCGCTCGCGGAGATTGTCGCGGGGTGAGACCGCCGAGGCAGCGGTTCCCTTGGACTCGGCGCTGCCAGACTGATCACGTTGTTTGGAATTGCAGCCGGGGTCGATGACATTGCCGTTGCTCACAGCTGCGTATCGAGCCATATGCAAAACGTATGATAACGCTGGGCCCTATTGAATGACCTGCCGCTGGTGGTTCCGCCTCATGGCATCCGCAGGCGCACCATCCACGTCTTTTGTTGTTGCTGTCAGCGAAGACGTGGATGCTTACCTCCGTCGGCATCACGGTGAGGCGCATCGATCACGAGGCGAAACTTCTGGCCGTCGGTTTAAGTGGATTGTATAACACCATTGGATTGACCTGCACTCTGAAGCGATGGACCTCAGCTTCCACTACGATAAAATTTATGCACCTCTTGTGCCGGAGGACAATTGAAGGTCTAGCAAAAGTCGCGTCGTGGGTTATTAATCTCTGCCAAGAGGCGGAGTCGCTAAATGGACTGCGCCGGACGGAAGCCGGCATTCACCTGAGAAGGATCCCGTGATGGCAAAAATGACTCTCGGCAAACGGCTATGGGAGGCGCGGCTGCGCAAGGGCTTCTCCCGCCAATCACTTGCCGACCATCTGACAGTCTCGGCAGCCTCGATCTATCTCTGGGAAACCGATCGCAGCGTGCCGAGGGACGGCAATCTCTCCGCCATCTGCAAGGCTTTGGGATTGCCTATCAGGGCCACGAAGGCTCTCGTCGCCGCCTGATCCCGCCTGATCCCGCCTGATCCCGCCTGATCCCGCCTGATCTCGCCTGAAGCTCGCCGTCCCTGTCGGGCCGTACCGCCCGTTACTGGCCGCGTTCGAGAAACGAAGTTGAGCCGGCGAATGCACTTGCCTGCTTGCTGTGCCATCTGAACGGTTGCGATTCATCCGATCGCTGCCGCGCCGCGTCATGCACTTTCGACGCGCGGTGCCACCGTGAGCGGTGTACGTCGTATTCCCGCCTCGCGCCGCGCGACCCACGTGGTCGCGGCGAAGATCACCAGCCCGCCCATCAGCGTCGAACTCGTCGGTACATCGCCGAACACCAGGAACCCCATCAGAGTCGCCCAGATCAGGTCCAGGAACCGCACCGGCTGTATCGCGGACACGTCCGCCACGCGGAACGCTTGTGTCGAACAGTAGTGCGCGCAGCTTCCCAGCACGCCGGCGGCCAGGAACCAGCCATACTGGACAGCACTCGGCCATACCCAGTGCAGCATCGCCAGCGGAAATGAGAACAGCGATATCGTCAGGCACTGCCACACCACGATCACCTCCGGCCGATCACGCTTGGTCAGCGCCTTGGTGATGAGTTGCGAGGCGGCGAACAATGGCGCCGAACCCAGCATCACCAGGTCGTAAAAGCCGCTGCTGCCGGACAGCTTCGGCCACACCACGACCAGCACGCCGCCGAAGCCGATGAGCGCGGACACCCAGCGCCGCCACAGCATCGGCTCATGGAACACCAGTACTGCTCCGACCATGACGAAGATCGGCCCGGTGAACCCGATGGCTGTGGTGTCCGCCAGAGGCAGATGCGGCAATGCCATGAACCACAACAGCATGCCGGAGGTATGCGCCGCGCCGCGCCATAGCTGCCCGGCCAGGCCTTTCGGATGATACGCGCGGAAGCCGACACGCAGGATGAACGGCAGCATCACCAACGCGCCGGCGACGTAACGCAAGAACTGCGCCTCGATCGGTGGCAGCTGCAGCGTGATGACACGCAGCAGCGCATTCAGCACCCCGAAGATCGCGCCGGACAGCACCATCCATGCCATGCCCTGCACCACCGGTCGCAACAGCAGGGTAGGGACGGGAAGGACGGCACGCATCGCGACAGCTTTCCCGATCGGTTGCGCGGTGGCAAGGAACCGCTCGCAAGAGGCCACCTTGCGGCGAGCCTGACCGCGCCAATACACTCCCGCCGCAACACCGTTACGGACCCAAACGCATGTCCCAATCAATCGTCCGAGAACTCGCCCCGCACGGCGTCCTGCGCGCCGGCGTCAACATGAGCAATTTCCTGCTGGTGACAGGCAGAACGCCATCGGGCGATCCCGACGGTGTGTCACCCGACATGGCGCGCGCGATTGCCGATCGTCTGGGCGTTCCGGTAAAATACGTGCCGTTCCCCAAGCCGGGCGAGCTTGCCGATGCCGCCGGCTCCGACGCCTGGGACATCGGCCTCATCGGCGCCGAACCCGCACGCGCCGAGAAGATCGCCTTTACTGCTGCCTACGTCGAGATCGAGGCGACCTACCTGGTTCCCGCCGGTTCTCCGCTGCAAAAGATCGAGGACGTCGACAAGCCCGGCATCCGCATCGCGGTGTCCGCGCGCAGCGCCTATGATCTTTGGCTGGAACGCAACATCAAGCACGCGACGCTGATCCGCTCCGACGGCCTTGCCAGCGCCACCGAAAAGTTCGTCAACGACAAGCTCGATGCACTGGCGGGCCTGCGCCCCGGCCTGTTGGGTGACCTCGCGAAAATTCCCGGCGCGCGCATCCTCGATGGTCAGTTCACCGCGGTGCAGCAGGCGGTCGGAACGCTGCGCAGGAACACGGCCGGCGCAGCATTCCTGCGCGACTTCGTCGAGGAAGCGAAATCGTCCGGCCTCGTCGCCAGCCTGATCGAGAAACACAAAGTGGTCGGCCGGCTGTCTGTTGCCCCGCCCGGCTAACCGCCCTCAGGCGGCCTTCACTGCCAGTTCGTCATCGTGCCTGTCGCCGCCGCAGCACCGCGTCGCGGATCAGCGGCATGCGGTCGTTGCCAAAATACATGTCGTCCGGGCCGACGAACATTGTCGGCGAGCCGAACCCGCCGCGGTCGATCAACTCCTGCGTGATCGCGCGCAAGCTGTCCTTGATCGACTGCTGCTCGATCCCTGCCAAAAACGTATCGGCATCGACCCCAACTTTTGCGCAGATCTCGCGCAGCACAGGCACCTGCGAGATGTCCTTGTCGTCGCCCCAATAAGCCTCGAACGTTGCCAAAGCGAACGGCACCAGCTTGCCCTCCGGCTCCAGCAGGATGCATCCGCGCATCGCGCGCACGCTGTTCACCGGGAATACGGTCGGACGATAGTGCATGCGGATACCGAGATACCGCGCCCAGTCGTCTTGATCCTTCTTGCCGTATGCTGCCTTCGCCGGCACCGGCTTCTCCCGTGAGTTGTGCACGCTGGGATTGACCGCGTTGAACACGCCACCAACCAGGATGGGGCGCCACGCAATGTCGAGCCCAAGCTCCTTCTGCATCAGCAGCAGGTTGTGGAACGCGAAGTAGGTCCACGGGCTGGAGCAGTCGAAGAAGCATTCGATGTCTGGCATGAGGGTCTCCAGGGTGCGAGGCGGCGGTCAGGATAAAGTCATGGTAGCGTCCGCACGCCGCTTGCGGGAGGGGAGGGGACTTTGCCCGAACAGTGGGGGCGGAGAGCCCCCGATTCCCTGGGCTCGAGCGGCGACGCCTGGTGTGCCGGCGCGCTCTCTTGCCCGCTCCCCGCCCCTCTGCTAGACGCCCCCGCTTATATTATTTACTGATTGTGACTGTCCCGTCCCCCTCAACCGGACCACAGGGCGTCACCCAAACCGGAGAGGTACAGTCCCATGGCCGTCCCCAAGCGAAAGACGTCGCCGTCACGTCGAGGCATGCGGCGCAGCCACCAGGCGCTTCCGACCGAAGCACACGCCGAGTGCCCCAACTGCGGCGAGCTCAAGCGTCCGCACCACGTCTGCAGCCATTGTGGCTTCTACGACGGGCGGGAGGTCGCTCCGGCGGGAAGCGGTGCGTTGAAGGGCGTGGTCCGCGCCTGACGCCGAGGCGCGGCGCGCCCCCACTCCATTGACCACAAGCTACACATTGGCAGTGGATGCCATGGGCGGCGATCGAGCGCCGGACATTGTGGTTGAGGGATTGGAGATCGCCGCGGAGCGCCACCCCGGTGCGCGCTTCCTGCTGGTCGGCGACCAGGCCAAACTTGAGCCATTGCTTGCCCGGCATCGGCGAGCCGCCGCGGTTTGTGCAATCCGCCACGCCGCTGACGTCATCGGCAACGACGTCAAGCCGACGACCGCGCTGCGGATGCGCGGTGCCTCGATGCGCGTGGCGATCGACGCCGTCGCCGGTGGGGAGGCCTCCGGCGTCATCACCGCTGGGAATACCGGCGCGCTGCTTGCGCTCGCGGTGATCGTGATCAAGACGCTGCCTGGGATCGGTCGGCCCGCCATGGCGGCCATCGGGCCTTCGGCGCGCGGCGATATCGTCATGCTGGACCTCGGCGCCAACGTGCAGTGCGACACCCGCAACCTGGTCGAATTCGCTGTCATGGGCGACGTGTTTGCGCGCACGGTTCTCGGGCTAACCTCCCCCTCCATCGGCCTGCTGAACGTCGGCTCCGAGGAACTGAAGGGCGACGACACGCTGCGCCTTGCCGCCGAGACGCTGCGCGCCAGCCACATCGCTCCGCAGTTCGTGGGCTTCGTCGAGGGCCACGACATCGCCGCCGGCACCACCGACGTGGTGGTCACCGACGGCTTCACCGGCAACGTCGCGCTGAAGACCGGTGAGGGTGCTCTGAAGCTGATCGGGGATCTGCTGCGCCAGGTGTTCCGCAGCAGCCTTACCGCCAAGATTGCGTATCTCCTTTTGCGCCCGTCGCTCGATCGCCTGCGCGAATGGCTCGACCCCCGCCGCTACAACGGCGCCGTGATGCTGGGCCTGAATGGTGTGGTGGTGAAGTCACACGGCGGCACCGATGCCGAGGGATTCGCCCACGCGATCGATGTCGCGATGGACATGGTGGTCCACAGGTTCAACGATCATATCCGCGAGGACCTGGCCCGAATCGCCGGGCTGATGCTCGCGCCCGCATCGTAGGAACCCGATGGCAATCCGCTCGATCCTCGCCGGTGTTGGTGCCTACCTCCCTGCGAGAGTGGTCAGCAACGACGAACTTTCGCGCACGGTGGAAACGTCGGACGAATGGATCCACGAGCGGACCGGCATCCGTCAGCGCTACATTGCCGCCCCGCACGAGACAGCCGCGTTTATGGGGACCGCGGCCGCGCGCGCCGCCCTGGCCGACGCCGGCGCCGAACCGGCCGAGGTCGATGCCATCATCCTCGCCACCAGCACCCCGGACCAGGCGTTCCCCGCCACCGCGCTCCGCGTCCAAGCCGCGCTCGGGGTAACGCACGGCTTCGGCTTCGACATCGCCGCCGCTTGCGCCGGCTTCATCTACGCGCTCTCTGTCGCGGACGCGATGATCCGCACCGGCCAAGCGCACGGTGCGCTGGTCATCGGCAGCGAGGTCTACTCGCGCATCCTGAACTGGCAGGACCGCGGCACCTGCGTGCTGTTCGGCGACGGCGCCGGGGCGGTGTTCCTGCGGGCGGGCACGGGCAGCGGCAGCGACCAGGGCATCCTCTCCACCCATCTGCACGCCCAGGGCACGCTCGGCGACATCCTTTACGTGGATGGCGCCGTCGGCCGTCAGGATCGCCCCGGCCACTTGGTCATGAACGGCCGCGAAGTCTTCCGCCACGCCGTGATCCGCCTCGTCGAGGCGGTCGAGGAGGCGCTCGCCGCGAATGGCCTGGAGCACCGCGACATCGACTGGCTGGTGCCGCACCAGGCCAATCGGCGGATCATCGACGCGATGGGCCGCAAGCTCGGCCTGCCCCCCGAACGCGTGGTGATCACCGTCGATCGCCACGCCAACACCTCGGCTGCGTCGGTTCCCCTGGCGCTGGCCGAGGCACGCCAGGATGGCCGCATCCGTGCCGGCGACCTTGTGCTGATGGAGGCTCTTGGTGGCGGCCTGACCTGGGGTTCAGCATTGGTCCGCATGTAACCGATCCTGCGAAACTCACACCCGATCACTTCTCGCAACACCCTGATCCTGATTGATTTTATTCCGTTAATTGCTTGACGCCGTGGCATGGTCTCCCTAGCGTCAGGCCATGCAGACCGTCACCCGCGCGCATCTGGCCGAGACGATCTACACCCAGGTGGGCCTGTCCAGGAACGAGTCGGCCGACCTTCTGGAGACGGTGCTGGAGCGAATGTCGACCGCTCTGGAGCTGGGAGAATCTGTTAAAATCAGTGGCTTCGGGACCTTCTCTGTGCGTCAGAAGGGCCGCCGTGTTGGGCGTAATCCGAAGACCGGCCAGGAAGTGCCGATCCTGCCGCGCCGTGTCCTGGTATTTCGTCCGAGCCATGTCCTGAAGGCACGCGTCAACGGGACCACGCCCGAACCGGGCGACGACGAATGAGCGATGACACGGACGAGATCATCGTCCCGCCGGTCGGTCGCGTGCGCCCCAAGAAGGCGCCCAACGCGTTCCGCACCATCAGCGAGGTCGCCGACGAACTGCACATCCCGCAGCATGTCTTGCGCTTCTGGGAGACCCGGTTCCCTCAGGTGAAGCCCCTGAAGCGCGGCGGCGGCCGGCGGTACTATCGTCCGGACGACATCGCGCTGCTCCGCCGGATTTCTGATCTGTTGTATATTCAAGGCTATACCATCAAGGGCGTGCAGCGCCTGCTGCGCGAGGGCGGCGGCAAGCTGTCCGACGACATCCCGCCTGCTCCTGCCGACGAACAGGAAGCGGCCGAGGCGGAACGCGCCATCGGACTCGCGGTGGAGCCCGAACTGCCGATACCTGGGCTGGCCCCAGCCGAACCTCCGCCACAGGCGGCTCGGGGGCCCGTGCGCGCGAAAGCGGATCCCGAGGCGGAGCGTCTGCGCACCCTGTTGACCGAAACGCTGCACGAACTGGAAGCGCTGCGGGCACTGCTGCCCTGAGCAGCAGCGTTGCGGGCCGTTGGCCCCGCTGGTAAACCGGTGTTCCCCACGGTCGGAGCGTAGCGCAGTCTGGTAGCGCATCAGTCTGGGGGACTGGGGGTCGTGGGTTCGAATCCCGCCGCTCCGACCAAATTGCCGTGTAATTTCAAGATGCAGCCGCGCATGCTCCGAAACGATCGGCGCTTTTGTTACCTAAACTGCGAGATAAAGTTATTGCCGTTTGGAATATATATTCTTCGGGATTGCCCATTCCGATGCGCCATCTGACGGCGAACTACGCTGGACACGTCCAGCAGTATGCCTTCGCCGCCTACGGCTCGCCCAGCTCGACGCGCAGCGCTGCGAACCGCCCGCGCAACGGGGCAAGGTCGGCCTCCACAATGCGCCTGACACCAGCGTCATCAATCTGATCGTAGCCATCGATGAGCACGTTGCGAAACGCCACGACCCGGCGCAACTCCGGAATACGTGCGGCCAAGCCTTGATCTACCCTCGCAAGCTGGCTCAGTGCCTCCCAATTATCGCGAGCTGGCGCTCCACCGCGGAACGAAACATCAGGTCTTCGGCATAGTCCGTGAAACTACGACCCAGCATGAAACTGGGAATGGCATCGGCAGCCTCGCGCACGTCCCAAAGGTAGGCGCGGGGGTCACGCCTCATAGACCAGCTCTCGGGCGCGCTCGATGTCAGCACGAACGTACGGATTGCGCACGGCACCTGCCATCGCGAGATCGACCGAGCGTCCGAAGAGAGTCTCAAGCTGTTCGCGGAACTCGAAATATTCGTCCAACGTCGGCCTCGAAGTGCCGAACTCGTAAGTCACTATAAGGTCGACGTCCGAATGAGCCGGATCGAAGTCCGAACCGCGCGCAGCGGAGCCGAACACCTCCAGGCGGTTCACGTGGAACCGGCGGCAGAGTTCAGCGATGTCGCGCCGGCGGATTTCGATCAATTGCAGCATGGGCCGATCGTCCGTGGGGTTAATCAGCTTACCACAGTTCCGCCAGAGGGGCCGACTGCACCAACCTCAGTTCCCAAAATGTCCCGCCGGCATCCGCCCGCACGGCTGATCATCCGGAATTCCGGAAACTGGCCTTTGAAAACATTGGAAAATCCGCTATCTGGGGACTGGGGGTCGTGGGTTCAAATCCCGCCGCTCCGACCAACAGTTCATAACGGATGCTCTGCCATCCCGGAGGTCGCTGGGGTAGCAAAGCGCAAATTTTCCGGCACAAAATCCTCGTCATGAACACGGAGGTGCGCCGGCCAGCCGGACGAGTGCACATTTAGTTGATGGAACCGGTCGGGCCCGACGCTCGGCTTATGTGAAATAGATCACAGCGCTTGGCTTCCGGGTGCCGGAGGCTCGCCGCATGGAACTGATGTCGTCCGATATCCCGTTCACCGCCGAACAGCACACGGCGCTTGCCCGCTACTGCCGCGCGATGGCTTCTGCGATAGCGGCAGTGGATGTAGCGCTCAGTTACGACCGGCTTGCGGTCCATTATGAACGGCTGGTCCGGAACACCAGTTCCGCACCGGCTGCGCCCGAGCGTGGCGCCTTCAGCGGCGATGGCGCGCCCCCCCGAGCGCCCTTCGGTGCGCCATAAGCCGCGTGCGCTCCGCAGTGCGCGACAGTCCGGGCGCCGAATTACCCCTGGCAGTCCGCCATCTGTGAGTAGCCGGCGGCGAGGCGGCAGCGACCGGCAAGCCATTTGACTGCGCTCGAGTATTCAGCACGCGCCGCACCTTGCGAAGATGCTTTAATTTATCAGCCACAGGACATGGAATTGGACCCCTTCGCTGACGACTTCGCGACACCGAGTCTGGATGTTTTCGTTGCTGATGCGGGCTGGTCGCGGCACGCGCTCAATCCGATGAGCTGCCGATAACCGGCGCTGGCCCAGGCTTCCATCAAGGTAACAAGGTCCACCCCACCCTGATGATGGTCGCAAGCAGCATGTGGCCTGACGGCGGTTGCTTCCATGGGTTTACGCGCCGGCAATCGCCTCGAGATACGCCGTTGCGGCAGCCATATCACCGCTCCGCGCTGCGAGCCCCACATATCCGTCCGGGCGGATGATCCACAGCCCATCCAGCGCCGCACCCGATCCCTGTACCGTCCGTGCCAGCGCCGGAAAGCGCGTGGCCAACTGCGCGCCGGTTGCCGCATCGGCGATGATCGTGAACCGTGGCGCCGTTGCTCGCTCGGCCGTCCCATTGGGCAGTTCGGCAGGCGGCCAGCGTTCGCCAGCCTTCGCCCGACCCGGTGCATGAGACCCCGTAACGGACAGCGGGCTTTCGGGATATGCGATATCGAGCTCGGTCAAGGCCTCGGACATTCGGTGCTGCACCTGGGACAATCCAAGCACGAAGCGCGCTGCAAAATTGCGCACCGCCTGGCCCATCGGATTGCGCATGATGGCGACGCGTGTCAGTCGGCCGGCGTTCCGCAGCACGACTTCGCCTACGGCGCTGCGCTCGACGGAATAGCTGTCGAGCAACGACGGCTTCGCCACGCCGCGGATCACCATCGCGAGCTTCCAACTCAGGTTGAACGCGTCCTGCATGCCAGTGTTCATGCCTTGGCCGCCCGCCGGCTAAAGCGAGGGACGTGCTGCGTCAGACCATGGACGACGACCCCCACTTCGCGATGCCGGTGGCCTGGTCCGTCTGGTGGAACATTATTTGGGTGGGACAAGCCTGGTCCACCGATCCGGCACGCGACCTTGCGGCGGCCCAGGACCTCGGTGAGCGCGCAATCAGCCTCGATCCGAACAACGCTCTTGCCCTGGCCATGATGGCCCATCTTCGGTCGTATCTTATGCATGACTATGACGCGGCTCTGGCGTTCTTTGACCGCGCGCTGCGTGCTGGTCCAAGCCACGCGATCGTGGTCACAATGTATGCGGTGACTCTCGCCTACCCGGGTCGCGGAGAAGAAGCCGTTCGCAACGCCAAGCTGGCGATCCGTCTGTCCCCATTCGATCCAAGGATGTTCCTCTTCCACTGCATCGCCGGATTCGCTCATTTCGCGGCAGGCTTGTACGACGATGCCGCGAAATATGCGCGCGCGTCGAATGCCGCATCACCCCGATTTACCGCAAATGTCCGCATACTCATCGCATCCCTGGCCGCAGTTGGCGACGACAAGGGGGCGCGTGCGGCAGGGGCGAGACTTTTGGAACTCGAGCCCGAGTTTAACCTCAGCAGCTACGAGCAAACCCTTCTGCCCTATCGGGAACCTAAGGTTCGTGCGTATTTCCTCTCGTGCCTGCGTTCCGCAGGGCTGTAGTCGTCAACCGCGGCCGTTGGCGCCCGGCCCCAAGAGCCGCGAGCAAAACGGCGGAAGAAATTACTCATCCATATGGCCAGGTGGGTCTGCTTCGGCGATACGTGAGGGTTCGGCAGACCGACCGGTCAATTGCGCTCCGATCGCCGCATCCGCGATGATGGTGAACCGCGGCGCCGCTCCTTGCGCTATGCCCGAGTATATCGGCGGCCAAGAAACGATCGATGCATTCCCTGTGCTCGATCAGTTCGAGCGTGCGGCGCCACATCACCAGCGCCTTGGACTTGTCGGTGCGCGCCGATCCTTGTCGACGATACGCACGGCCACGCCGAGGCGCCGCCAACCCTGCGGCCATGGTGAACCCCACGGGACTGGCCCCAATGATGAGAACAGGCTTGTCGTATGCCACGTTCGGAACCCCCGTAAGATGTTCTTCGAGGCTCTCCCTTAGAGTTCGAGAGCGGCTCCTCAGGCACCGTTCCAACTTCCGGAAGCTTCCGGCCCAGTCGCTTTGCCGTTTTGAGCGATCTGATTTCTACACCCCAACGACCGTCGGTACGGCGTTGTCCGCTTTACGTCGCCATCGCATCCAAGACAGGCCGCGCTTTCAAGGCCTGAGCGACGCGGTATCGGACGGCAGGAGCAGGGGCACGAAATCCGCCTCGGTCGCAATCGCGCGAATTGTCGGGTCGTCGCGCACCAGTGCCTCGCCGTATTGGACGAGTGCATCGACATCAGCGCTCGGAATGGTCAGGCCGGTCGGGATGCTCGCCAGCCGTTCCCGCACCGCCGCATCGGCGATGTTGGCAAGCGAGATGTGCACGAGATCGCCGCGCACGTCATTACAGGGATGGCCGCCGATGACCGCCGCCTCGGCGCAGCGGATGGTGGCTAGGCGCTCCGCGAGATGCTGCACATGCTGTCGCGCGAGAGCAAGCGTCTCGAAGTTGTACGCATCGATCTGCGTGCCGGAGGCGGCCGATAGCTCGGAGAACAAATCGCCCACGGAGCGCTGATGGCCAAGTTCATGCGGCGCCTCGGCCTCTCCGTCGATGCTGATGACCAGGACGCGTCGAGTGCCGAGCGCGATGTGGTGGAACAGCGCGGCGTTCGATTGCAGTTCGAGAAAGAAGTTCAGCAGGCCGCGCATCGCCAGATTATCAGCGATGCCACCGTCGAGCAGATGCACCCACTCCGTCTCGTGCGGGTCTGCATAACTGTCCTGTACCCGCGCGAGCTCCCGCCGGCGCGCGGCTGTATCCTCGAGTTCGGGCGGCGCGATGGCGGGCGGCGTGGCGAGCGGCGGCCGACTGCCGCCGCAACGCGCGGCATAGCTCTTCAGCGTGATCGGACCGAACAGGCCGGGAAAGCCGTTGCTCGCAGCCAATGCGCGCGCGATCGGAAAGCCGTAAGGGACGGCAGACATCTTTGGCGGGCGGGATTGCCGCCGTCGCTGGGATGCTAAAGAGAAAGTCTGAGCTTCGTGTGCATGACGCACGAGCGCCAGGGACATCCCTGGCGCGACACGGCCGCGCCAAAGCGTTGTTAAATGCTGCAAATTGGTCTCAAGTCGGAGATAAGGGCTATCTGCTGAAGCCACTGCGATCCTGGAAATTCTATTGTCGACACAGGGAAGCGTGATAGGCAGGCCTTTATCCTCGGGAGGTGAGCTGTGAGCATCCAGACCTCCGCCGCGTTTCTGTTCGGTGGTTTCTTGCTCGACCGTGGTGCCGGCGGCCTGTTTCGCCTGGACGAGGCCGGTGGTCGGATCCCGATCGTCCTGGGTTCGCGTGCTCTCGACGTGCTTTGCGTTCTGGTCGAACGGCAGGGTGAACTTGTATCCAAACAGGCGATGATGGACACAGTTTGGCCAAACACCAGCGTCGAAGAGCACAATCTTGTTGTCCAAATTATGGCCTTGCGCCGCCTGCTGGACCAAGGGCGGTCAAAAGGAAGCTGCATCCAAACCGTAACCGGCCGCGGTTATCGCTTGCTATCGCCGGTAACAGCAGCGGCAGCTGAGAGACCGGTATTGGATGCCATATCAGTTGACGACAGGCAGCGGTCAACCTTGCCGATGGCCCCGACGATCGCAGTCCTGCCGTTCGTGAATTTCTCACAGGAACCCAGGTGGGATCGATTATGCGATGGCGTGGTCGAGGATATCATCACCAGCCTCGCGATGTACCGGGACCTGCTGGTCATCGCCCGTCACTCCTCCTTTGCCTACAAGGGTCAGTCCATTGATGTGCGTGAAATCGGACATGCATTAGGCGCTCGCTACGTTATCGAGGGGAGCGTTCAGGCCGAGTCGGGCTGCCTTAAAGTCACGGCGCAACTCATCAGTTCGGCTTCCGGGGTGCATATCTGGGCTGGCAGCTACGCGCGAGAGGAAGTGGACCTTTTTGCAATCCAGGACGAGATCGTCGAGCAGGTGGTGGCCGCATTGGCAGGCTTCGGTGGTGCCATTTTGCAGACAGAACTGATGGCGGCACGTCGCAAACCGCCGGCCAGTCTGGATGCCTATGAATTGTATTTGCTCGGTTACGAGCAGGAGGCGCGCCTCGACCGCGACGGCACGATTTGATCCATCGATCTGCTGAAGGCGGCGCTGGCAGCTGACCCACACTTGTCCCGCACCTGGACCGTATTGCGATGGGCTTACGCCAATTTGGTGGTTAACGGCTGGACCGATGACATTGAAAGCACTCGCGCATTGCATCGTGAGGCTGCGCTCAAGGCCGCGGAACTCGATCCAGGTGACAGTCTCGCGCTCATGGGCTTGGCACAACTGCTGATCAGCGAGGGCAATTTAATCGGTGGCAGCGAGGCGGTGGAGCGTGCGCTTATACTGGGCGCCAATCACGCGGATACCCTCGCTTTCCTGGCGCGTTACGCAGCAACGTTGCTTGACCGGCCCAGTGAGGCTGTGGCTCTGATGAACCGCAGCTTCGTCCTGAACCCACACGCGCCATCCTGGTATTACGTCCATCACATTCGAGTCGCCTATTTTGCCCGCCTCTTCCATTTGGTGCTCGACCATTTCGCAAGATTGATGTCCAGCTCGTCCACCCGCGTGATGGCACTGCGCGCGCAACAGTTGTTCAATATTCTTGCACTGGCGCATCTCGGCCGCGACGCGGAAATGATTGTCGCAATACGAGAGCTCCGCGATAGCGATCCCAATCTGGGGATAATCCAGATCGAGGCAGTGGGTCTTTGTCCCGCTGCCCTGGGCTTGTTTGTTGATGGCCTGCGTAAAGCACAGCTCCACGAAGCGTTGTCGCGGGCCTCGACCTCGCATCTGCGTCCCGCGACAGGCACCACTACAGCTACGTCATCTACGTGAGGCACGATGAGTGAATCACATGTCGGTGGATCTCGGACAACCTGCGGCGCGGTCGTGGAAGTCTGCTAACGCGCTGATCTCGCCGGTGCACTCCGCCAAAGTTGCCGCCTTGCCAACCGGGCTACGAACGCTTCAGTCTGACCAGCCTGACCTGAGGGAAACCAGCGCGATGCGGTCGGCACGGACTGAAGCGTTTTGGCATTCGTTTCGCCAGCACGAAGGCCTGGAGCAACCGCACTACCAGACGACACACTTTCGCACGCCCCCTGCTCATGCGGATCGACTTCTCACGATGATGACCATTGGGGCCATGCGCGCGACAATGGGGCCGATGCATTATTTCGGCGAGGATCGGGACGAACCTGTGCCATCAGTCGGCGACCATGCTGTATTGGTTGATCGCCACCGGCGTCCCCGGCTGATCTGGCGAACCACCGCCGTGGCCATTGCTCCGCTCTCTTCGGTGACCACCGATTTTGTTTGGCGCTCGGGCGAAGGTAATGGCGAGCGCCTGATCTGGCTGCGCGAAGTCGGCGACAGTTTCGCGAGTCAGGCGCGAACGCATGGCTTTGATATGCATGACGATATAGAAACGTTATTCGAAACGTTGGAAGTCGTTTGGCCACTCGGCATCGCGCGTCGTATCCGGCAGGTGGCGCCATATCTCGACAGGGGTATCGCCCTGCTGCGGCAACTGGATGAGCAGCGTCGCATGGCGGCGACCCTCGAGGCTGTTATCGCACGAATCCAGACTGCGGTCCTGACCGTGGGACCCACGATGGGCGTCGGTTTCACCAATTTGGCGGCCGAGGCTCTGTTGCGGCGCGGCGACGGATTCCGATCTAGAAACGGCGCGCTCGGGACCAGATGGCCCGCGGATGAACAGCGCCTGAAATCAGTGGTCGGGGCGGCGTGTGGCCGATTCAATCCCTCCGGCGTGCTTGCGAATTCCATTGGACGCCAGTGCGCGGCAGGCGATCTGGTTTCGATATTCCGGGACGATGCGCAGCCTCCCTACCGGGTATCTGTTTTCCCGCTGAAGTCCAGCCATGCCATTCACGAATTGGCTGGCGAAGCCATATTGTTCGTGGAAGACCCGGAGCAGACATCCGGGCCAGAGCAGGTAGATCTCTTTTCTCGCGCATTTCGTCTGACGCCCGCCGAAGCGCGGCTCGCGGTCCATCTGGCGTCGAGCGGCTCTTTAAGAGACGCGGCGGATATGTTGAGCGTGACATACAACACGGCACGTGCGCATCTGCGGGCGATTTTTGATAAAACCGGCACCCACCGCCAGACCGAACTGATACGCATCCTGCAATCGTCAAACAGCCTGCGTGTTTCACTCACGTAGCGACTGAGCGACCCACCTCCGCATGGAAAGGAGGGGGCGACCCGAATTTCCTTGGCAGCATCGTCCAAATGGACGATGCGCGATCCATCTCCATCAATCACGTTCCCGCCAGAACAGGTTTGGTGAGCATTCCCATGAACACAACCCTCACAATCGCGGCGGCAATCGGAGTGATGATGGCCGCGAGCGGCTCCACATCCGCCCGTGCCGGCATCGTATCGTTTATCTGGGACCCCAGCCGTTAACCACGAACTCCATTACTCTAAGTACAGGACATTGTAATCACTTGGATTTATTTCAATTGACGGAGCTTTACAAGCTTTGAGGCGAGCCACACTGCCGTGGCTCCGCCTGTCCTGCATCCTGGCAGTCAATCGAAAGCCAATGACGTCGAGGGAGAGCCTGACAATGCGCAAATGTCCGACGAATATAGCGTCTCTCGCAATCGTGGTGACCGCTCTCGGCACGTCCACACCGTCGATCGCCGGGACGGTGACCTTCACCTGGGACCCGTCGCAGGCGGCACCTGCCCTTGTCGGCGGGCCAGCCGCCTTCACCGCCGACAACATCCAGGTGCAGAACTACATTCGCACGGTCAACACCAACGATCTGACCACGCTGAAGCAGAACTTCACCGGACAGCAATACCAGTCGATCACCGGCTTTACACTCGGCGGATCTCCCGTGGCGGTGCAGGGACTGAACTCCACCTTCGGACTCTACTTTCACCTCACACCAGCGGGTGCGTTTCCGATCAACAGCAGCGGCGCGACAGTCGGACCGCCGACTTACTCCATGCTGGACATGACATTGGTCGCCGACGTTGGCCACGACGATGGAACCCTTTCATCGAATGCGGCCGGGATCGGCTTCAGCAATCCGGCGGGCACCGCGAACGATGTGACACTGGCGAGCGGCCATTTGCTCATGGCGGCACTGAGTGCCAACCCGGCCGACGGCAGCCGGCATGCCCACTATGTCACCACTTTCACACCGTCTGCCGCGGAGGCGGGTTTCTTCGTGGGGCCGAGTGGTCCCGTTGACTGGGAGGAGTTTCTGACCACGCCAGCAGCCGCGTTCTCGGTAGTCCCGTTGGATCCCCTGACCGTTCTCAACATTGCGGACGGCGACAAAGGCAGCCAGGGATTCGCACAACTCGTGCCAGAGCCGGCATCGCTGCTGCTGCTCGCCAGCGGACTTGCGGGCCTCACGCTCATGCGCCGTCGGCAACAGGTCTGAAGATGGCCTGTAATCTGCCGCTCTCGCGGCTTGGCGTACCGCAGGCGTCCGGAACGTTTTCCGCGCGGCGTTGTCCGCTTTACGTCGCCATCACATCCAGGACAGGCCGCGCTTTCAAGGCCTGAGCGACGCGGTATCGGATGGCAGGAGCAGGGGCACGAAATCCGCCTCGGTCGCAACCGCGCGTACCGTCGGGTCGTCGCGCACCAGTGCCTCGCCGTATTGGACGAGTGCATCCACATCCGCGCTCGGAATGGTCAGGCCGGTCGGGATGCTCGCCAACCGTTCCCGCACCGCCACATCGGCGATGTTGGCAAGCGAGATGTGCACGAGATCGCCGCGCACGTCATTACAGGGATGGCCGCCGATGACCGCCGCCTCGGCGCAGCGGATGGTGGCAAGGCGCTCCGCGAGATGCTGCACATGCTGTCGCGCGAGAGCGAGCGTCTCGAAGTTGTACGCATCGATCTGCGTGCCGGAGGCGGCCGACAGCTCGGAGAACAAGCCACCGACGGAGCGCTGATGGCCAAGCTCATGCGGCGCCTCGGCCTCTCCGTCGATGCTGATGACCAGGACGCGTCGAGTGCCGAGCGCGATGTGGTGGAACAGCGCGGCGTTCGATTGCAGTTCGAGAAAGAAGTTCAGCAGGCCGCGCATCGCCAGATTATCAGCGATGCCACCGTCGAGCAGATGCACCCACTCCGTCTCGTGCGGGTCTGCATAACTGTCCTGTACCCGCGCGAGCTCCCGCCGGCGCGCGGCTGTATCCTCGAGTTCGGGCGGCGCGATGGCGGGCGGCGTGGCGAGCGGCGGCCGTCTGCCGCCGCAACGCGCGGCATAGCTCTTCAGCGTGATCGGACCGAACAGGCCGGGAAAGCCGTTGCTTGCCGCCACTGCGCGGGCGATCGGAAAGCTGTTCAAGTCCGAGCAGAGCAGGCCGAAATTGACACCGAGGAACGGAAACGCCGTGCCATTGACGATGTCGGTAGCGTTGATCGACACCACGGGCTGACCGGCGCGCGCGAGATCGGCGAAGGTTGCGCCGTGGAACATGAGCCGGTCATAAACCTGCGCCATATAGTCGTTGGTGCCGATGTCCGGATCAACCATCCAGCCCCAATGCCATGGTATTGCGTAGATGCCCCAGATATAGGCGTTGATGTCGACGTCAAGGAAATCCTTCGGGAAGGTCTCGAAGCTCCGTTGGTGATACAGGCCGTAATGCGCGGCCGGGAAGCTGCCTCCCGACACGCCCGCGATGTAGTCGAGTGCGTTCAGCATGCTGATGCTGCGTCCGTCCGGCGGATGCAACGGGATGTCGCGCAGGCCACGCAGCGCGCCAAACCCGAACGCGGCCGAGCGCTTGCCGCCGCCGGAAATCGTCACGAACAGCAGGATGTCGCTGTTGGCAGCATCGTGCGTGTTGGCGTGGCCCTCGGCGAGATTGGTGACGTAGCGCGCCAGGCCGTAACTGGTGGAGAATGCCGGCGCGCCCTCGGTATCCATCGGCAGCGGCTGGTTCATCCGCGCTGCCGGCATTGTGCAGCCGAGAAGCAGCGCGCCCAGCGCGGCGAGCATCACGATCGCGCCCACGCCGCCCGGCTTCGTGCTCCCTGGCATACCCTTCAAGCGGACTCGGTGACTGCGATTTCCGCTTCCGCGTCGCCTGGGACGGGCGCGGTGCCAATGAGTTGGTGGACATAGTATTCGGTCAGCACCGGCCCAAGGATCGAAGTGACCACCACCAGGACCAGGACGGTGTTGAGCATGCGCTCGTCGATCAGCCGTACGCCGGCGGCATTGACCGTGCCATAGCCGACCAATGCCGCCGCCAGCGTCGCGGCGACCTGCGGTAGCGTCAACGAGGCCATCAGGCCGCGCTCCTCTGCCGGGAAGTGCCAGACCCGCCCCGCGATTTCCGCCGCCAGCCATTTCGAGACGATCAGGCCGCCGACGATCGCGAGGACAAGCGGCAATCCGGTCAGCAAGGTGTGGCCGAGTACGCCGACATCGACGATGAAGCCGGTGACGACGAAGAACGCCGGGATGAAGAAGGCGCGGCCGACGAAGTGCAACAGGCGCCGCGCCTCGGTGCCCTCGACCGAGCGGTTCACCGCAAGCCCTGCCAGGAACGCGCCGATGATCCCTTCCAGATTGATTGCCTCCGCGAGGGTCGCGGCGAGGCAGACCACGATGAGTAGAACGATAAAGCGGGCTTCCTGATTGTCGCCGAGGTGTTGGGCGATCCAGCGCGCTGGACCGCCGAGGCCGAACACGACGATGCCGGCGAAGGCGACAAGTTCGGCGATCTGCACCAGCAGGTCGAGCGGATTGAACCCCTTGTGGAATGTGGCGAGGCAGCCGGCGAGCACGAGCAGTGAGAGCATGTCGGTCAGCACGGTGGCACCGACGGTGATCGCGACAGCCGGGCGGCGCGTCAATCCCGTGGCGGCGACGATCGGAAACGCAATCAGTGTGTGCGAGGCGAGCAGTGAGCCGACAAGGACTGACGAGATGATCGGGTAGCCGAATGTCACACCGGCAGCGGTGCCGGCGATCATCGGCAGTGCGAAGGTGAGCAGTCCGAACTGTCCCGCCTTGACCCGGTTCTCGGTGAACTGCTGGAAATCGACTTCCAGGCCGACGAAGAACATCAGCAGGAGCTTGCCGAGATCACCGAGGAAATCGAGCATGGATCCATGTTCTGGCGCGATCGCGAGCAGATGGGGCCCGACGATTATCCCAACCAGGATGAACGAGACGCAATCCGGCAGGCGCACTAGGCGTCCGGCGAATGGAACGGTGGCAACCAGCATGAGGATGATTGCGAAGCGTGCCAGAGGCGGCAGGTCATGGGCGAGCTGAGAAATCATGGTCTTTTCGGTAAGGACCTCGTGCCGCCGGACGACAGGCTGAAGTTTTATTCGCGCAACCAAACGCGCGAGTCAACGCGCGGCGGTACGGCGGGTGGGCTCAGGACTCTCCACGTCCGCCATTCATGAGAGTGAAGCGATACGCGTTCAATATGGGACGGGCACGTCCCCTATCCGCTGGCGAAATTTTGCGGCTGCGGCACAACACCGGGCAACGGCCGGTGCCAGCGCCGGAAAACGCCCGGCCAACTGCGCGCCGGTCGCCGCATCCGCGATGATGGTGAACCGTGGCGCCGCTCCTGGCTCGACCATACCAGGCGGCTCTACAAGTGGCCCGCGCTCCCTGCCCTCGCCTTGCCAGGTGCGTGATGACCGGTGACGGACAGGGGACTGTCCGGATATGCGATGTCGACGCCGTCAGGGTGTCGGACAGGCGATGCTGCACCTGCGACACTTGGTCTCTACGATCACAGAATGAGATCGCCGACGAACTCTTATGGTGGTCGGCTGCCGGTCGCGCTTCCCGGTCGGAGTTCGCCGAAACAGAACGTTCAGTTTATGGCAAGTGCTGGCCAATTGCAGAATGGCCGCCCTGGATACACTGGCTGGCGAAAGCTGCCATTCATCAACTCAATCACTCAATCGATCTTCGCAGCACCCTTCGCTTCCAGGCGATCGGCGTGATCACCAAGTCGGAACTGGGCGTAACGTCCCCAGACGAACCAACGGCACTTCCGACCACGCAGTATCCTTATTTCGTTAACTGCGTGTCAGTACGGTCCCCGTGCCGCTGTCGGCTGCAAGGTGGAAGGTGCCGGTCCCGAGCGTTGCATTGTCGAACAACAGCGTCGCCTTGGTCTGGCCGCTGTGCAGTTGCAGAAGCCCGGTGGCGGTAGTGTAGTTGTCGATGGTGGCGATGTTCGTGCCAGTGTTGAACACGAGGTTCTTCAGGTCGACGGTATCGAGTGTTCCAAAATTCTCCAGCTTCGGCCCCGTGTACAAAGTGCCGCCGACGTTTGTGCCAAGCTGAGCGACGGCATCCACCACGAGCGCGTCGCCGGACGCGCCGAGGAAGCTGATCTTGTTGCCGGTGCCGGTGTCGGCCGCGACCTCGAGCATGGCAGCGTTGGTCAGCACGAACAGGCCGGTGCTGGCGGGATTGACAGAGGCGATCACGTGCAGGCTGGTGCTCGCGCCCAGCGTCAGCGTGCCACTGTCCAATACCGAGGAGGCAATGCTACTCGTGCCGTTCAGCACAAGCGTGGTGCCACTGTCGGCCTTCAGCGTGCCGCCGGCGGTGACGTTGCCGGTGACGGTCAGCGTACCACCGTTCGCTTCAACCTGCCCGGCGTCGGCGATCGCGCTCGCTACTGTGCCGAACCCCACCAACACCCCGGATCCGGCCACCGAGAGCGTTCCGGCCTGCACGGTGCCGCCGTTGATGTGCAGCGTTCCGACGACGGACCCGATGCCACTGGCCGTCAGGCCGTCGTTGATGCCGAGTGTGACGGTGCCGTTGTCCAGGAACGAGGTGACGTTATTGCTGGTTCCGTTCAGCACGAACGTCGCTCCGCTGTCGGCCTGCAACGTGCCCGCGCCGGTGATCGTGCCAGCCATCGTCAGGGTGCCGCCGTTTGCCTCGATCCGGCCGGCATTGGCGACGGCGCTGGCGACTTTCCCAGCGCCGACCAGCGTCCCGGTGTTGGTGGTGCTGAGCGATCCCGCCTGAACGGTGCCGCCGTTGACGTGCAGCGTGCCGCCGATGGTCGCGGTGCCGCTGACCGTGAGGCCGACGCTGGTGGCGAGATTGATGCTGCCGCTGTCGATCATGGTCGCCGGCGTGTTGCCCCCGCCATTCAGCGCCAGCGACGCGCCGAGGTTCACCTGGAGCGTGCCGGCGCCGGTGATGGGGCCGGTAAAGACAGCGTTGCTGCTGGTGACGAGCACCGTGCCCGCGTTCGCGACCGTGCCCGCGATCGTCGCGCCGGCCGCCCCGCTCAAGGAGAGCGTATGCGCGGCATCTACTGCGACCTGGTTGGCGGTCGCGGTGCCAGCGGTGCCGACCTCGATATGCCCGCCGGCCATCACGATTGATCCGGGGCCCGAAATCGTCAGGTTGGCAGGCGCTGCCAGCGAACCCGCGACGCTGAACCTGGCGGAGGCGCCGAGGGTAATGCTCGCCGTGGAGACGAGCGTGTTGGCGCCCGTCAGTTGCCAGACGGCGCCGGCGTCTTCTGTCAGCACCTCGAACCCGGTGAACTGGCTGCCGATGCCGGTGATGATGCCGATGCCGGCGCTCGAGACAAGCTCCAACGTGTCAGAGAGGGTTCCGCCCTTCACGCCGCCGCTGACAACCGCACCCGGAACGTCCTGGAACAGGTTGCCGCTTACGTTGCCGAACTGGACCGCCGCCGCGGCGCCTGAGATGGAGCCGCTGTTGGTGACGGTTCCGCCGGCCTTCAGATAGATGCCGACACCACTGGTCGATGTGCCGAGGATCTTGCCCTGGTTGATGACAGTGAACGAACCGGACTTGTTCTCGATGCCAAATGCGCCGCCGGCGATGCGCGAGGAAACGCCGGTGTTGGTGACGGTGCCGCCAAAGCCGCTGTAGATGCCGATACCGGACGTCGATGTGGCGGCGATGGTACCCTGATTGACGGCGCTGACTGGGCTGCCCTTACTTCTGATGCCGTATTGAGCGCCGGATATGAGCGCGCCGATGGCACTGTTGGTCACCATGCCACCGCCCAGGATCGCGACGCCGCTTGCCGTGGCGGACGTGCCTGAGATGGTGCCCTGGTTGATGACTGTTCCGGATGCTGGTCCCAGGTCCATGACCCCGGCCAACGCTCCAGCGATGCGCGCGGCGGCGCCGGTGTTCGTTATCATTCCAACGTCGTGCAGAAGCACGCCGATATCCGTGGTGCCAATGATTGTGCCCTGG
This sequence comes from uncultured Alphaproteobacteria bacterium, assembly GCA_963726125.1. Lineage (GTDB taxonomy): Bacteria > Pseudomonadota > Alphaproteobacteria > Acetobacterales > Acetobacteraceae > JAMXLO01. The sequence goes on from CAVSBG010000008.1 coordinate 410,889, forward strand.
TTGCTGATCGTTGCGGCGCCGCCACCGATGCCACCGCCGGTGTCGATGCCCAACTCGCCGCCGGAGATGAGGGCGCCCGCTCCGTTGGTTACGGTCCCACCGGAAAGAAGACCAACGCCTGTGCCGAAATTGGATGCGCCGATGATCGTGCCATAATTCGCGACGATACCCGGACTTCCGATAATCACGATGCCTTCGAGGCCGCCGGAGATCAGCGCGGCGCCGCCGCTGTTGGTTACGGTTCCACCGACATAGAAATCGGCGGCGATGCCCGAGGTTGCGTTGGCGAAAATGGTGCCCTGGTTGAACAGGGATCCGATGCCAGCGGACTGCGCGTAAGCACCAAACTGGATGCCGGCACTGGCTCCTGCGATGTGCGCGGCGAAACCATTGTTCGTCACGACGCCGCCATCGATGAGCTGAACGCCAACTGCGGAGGTGCCGGTGATGGTGCCCTGATTGGAGATGGTTTCCGGGCCTGTGCTCTCGATGCCCCACTGCCCACCGGAAATCAACGCGGGGACACCGCTGTTCGTGACGGTGCCGCCTGGCCCAAAATAGACGCCGGCACCGGCGCTGCCGATGATCTTGCCCTGGTTGAAGATGTTCGCCATCCCCGCGGGCGTATAGACGCCGTATTGCGCCCCGGAGATCAGTGCGGCCGTGCCGCTGTTCGTCACCGCGCCAGCGCCCAAAAGCTGCACGCCGTAGCCAGAGGCGCCACTTATCGTGCCCCGATTGAGGATGACACGCGCGGAGAGAACGCCGCTGCTGATCAGGGTGTGGGCGGCATCCACGACGATCTGCCCGCCATGCGCCGTGCCGGCGGTTCCCACCTCGATGTGTCCGGTAGTGGCGGCGACGAGGGTGCCGAGGCCCGCCATGGTCAGATTCTGCGGGCGCGACCAGGGTACCGGCGACGCGCAGCACGGCGGCGCCCGACAATCTGATGGTCGCCGAGGTGGCGAGCGTGTCGGCGCCGATCGCGCGCCAGTTCGCGTGAGGATCGAGTTCCAGCACTTCAAAGCCGGTGAACTGATTGCCGATGCCGCTGAACGTGCCGAACCCGACCCCCGCGCCGAACGCCAGCGTATCCACGCCGGTGCCGCCCGCCACGATGCCGGTGACTACGGCGCCCGGATATTCGCGGAAGACGTTTCCATTCGAATTGCCAAACTTCACCGCAAATGTACCGCCGGTGATCGTGCCCTCGTTACCAACGGTCATGGGCGCAAAGCTGTCGGGACCGGCGGACACGGCGGCGCTCGTGCCGGAAATGGTGCCCGCGTTCGTGACGATAGCGCCCACATCGAGCGGAGTATCGATCCTGACGCCATACAATACGCCGCTGATAGCGGCTGCGGAACCGGCATTAAAGACGTCGCCGTCGCCGATCAAATAGACGCCGGCAAAACCACCTGAAATGGTGCCCTGGTTCGTGAGCGTGGTGGTTATTGTCGAGCCGGAGACGACGCCATCGTGGCCGCCGGAAATGAGTGCGGCGGTGCCGCCGTTGAGCACCGTGCCGCCGCCCCCTAAAAACATCCCGCTGCCCGCCCCCCCGCCGGAGATGGTTCCGAGGTTGGTGACGGCGGCGCCACCGTAAAAAGCCGAAAGCCCGTAAAATGCGCCGGAGACGAGGCCGTTGTTCACGAGCGTCCCCCCGATGCCGAACGACACCGCATCCTTCCCGCTGCCGGATATGATGCCACCGTTGGTGACGCTGCCTGGACCATCGGTGACCAGAACGCCATTGTAGCCGGTGATCGACCCGAAGTTGTTGTTCGACACAAAGCCGCCGGCCTTCAAGTACACCGCTGCTCCGGCTACGTCGGTTATCGTACCGCTGTTCAACACCACGGCCGTGGCTCCAGCGACGACGCCGTAGTTTGCACCCGAGATCAGCCCGTAGCTGTTGTGAAGAGAACCGCCGGACTCGAGATAGACGGCATCATAGGCTCCGCCGATGATTGTCCCGCCGTTGATCACCGCGGCCCTGCCAGCAGCGGCGAGGACGCCGTAGTTTGCACCGGAGATGAATCCGTACCGATCGTTGCCCACAGTGCCGCCGCCGGTGATGTACACACCGTTGCCGCTACCGGTGATGGTGCCGCTGTTTTCGACGGCCCCGTTGTGCCCAGGCACGCCGCCGAGGGGGACGCTGCCTTGCAGCACCCAGGACGCGCCCTGCGAGATGCTCAGTGTCGAGAAGCCGGTGAACTGCGTGCCGAGCCCGGAAATTACGCCGGTCTCCGAGCCGGAGCCGAGCGCGATGACGTTACCCTTCCCGCTGCCGAGTTTCACGACGCCATTCGTTGACCGCGCCTGGATAAAGTTCAAAGTAATTGCCGTTCACGTTTTGAAATTGCACCGCCGCGACGCCGCCGCCGATGGTACCGGCGTTGGTTACCCTGGAGGGCTGCGTGCCGTAGATTCGCACGCCGAAGTTGCCACCGGTTATGCTTGCGGCAGCACCGACGTTTCTCAGCACCCCGCCGGCCGACATAAAGACACCTTTCTGCGTGGTGCCGGCAATCGTGCCTTCGTTGATAAGGGTGGAGGCGATGGTGCCACCGAGATCGACGCCATCGAATCCACCGGTGATGCTAGCCGCGGGGCCGCTGTTGGTCACCGTCCCAGCCTTATCAGCGCGCACGCCGAACCCACTACCGGTAATGGTGCCCTCGTTAACGACGACGGCAGTGCCGCTGATATCGATGCCTCCCGAGATGCGGGCGGCGGTGCCGCTGTTCAACACCGTTCCGCTGTTAACGTACACACCGACATCGTTTGTTCCGGCAATGGTGCCCTGGTTAACGACGGTGCCGACACCGTGAATAGCGACGCCCTTGCGGTACGCAGTGATGTGGGCGGCGGTGCTGCTGTTCGTTACGGCCCCGCTGCCTATGAGCTCCACACCGTAACTGTTCGTGCCCGTACCAGTCACTGTACCTTGGTTGGTGATTGTTGCAGCGGTGGTGCCATCGACCTCGATGCCGGCTTTCCCGCCGGAAATCACCGCCGCCGTGCCGCTGTTGCTCACCGTGCCGGCGTTGGGGCCGAGGTAGACGCCAAAGTTGGACGTTCCGGTGATGGTTCCCTGGTTGCTGACAGTGCCCACGCCGCCGCTGATCGCGACGCCGTCAATGCCGCCGGCGATGAGTGCGGCGGTGCCGCTGTTGGTCACCGCTCCGCCGGCCTTCAGGAAGGCGCCGTGGGTCGAGGTGCCCGCGATCGTCCCCTGGTTCACGACGGCGCCCTTGCGGCGTTGTCGATGTACGACGCCGAATTGCCCGCCGGCGATGCTGGCCAAGGTGCCGTTGTTGCTCACCGTGCCGCCGGCGTGGAGGAATACGCCGCTCTTGGACGTCGCGAAAATCGTGCCCTGATTGGTTACGGAGCCTGCGAGGAGGCTGAAGTAGACGCCGTAACTCCACCCGGCGATGAGGGCGGTGATGCCACTGTTCGTCACCAGCCCGCCGTGAACGAGCCTCACCGCAGGCGAGGTTATCGTCCCGGTCGCGCGGATGGTGCCCTGGTTGGTGATGGTCCAGGCCTGGCTGCTGTTGCCGTAAACGGCGACAAAATTCGCCGAGACAGTGACACCACTGACGATGCTGAGTGGGTTCTCGCTCGCGGTCGTTAAATAAATCGCGCCACTGTTGGTGGTGATCGTCAGGGCCACGGCATTCCTCCCCTGGGGTGCGTCGCGTCGTCGATCCAGGGACGAGGCTAACCAATCTCCTCATCGATCGGCAACAATCCCGATGGGAATATCATCAGTCAGCGACTGTTACGCTGCTTGTCCGGTCAGAACGTGGTCGTGAGCGGGTTCCATGTGACGTGTTCGGAGCGTCCGGCTGGTTTTGGAAGTGGCGCTTACATTCCCGATCGACGCAATTGGGCGCACAGCCGTTGGCAACACCCGCTGCTGAATGTCCGGTTCCTGGAGCGCTCAGCAGGCCAGCCTACCACCGGGTTGAGTCGCAAGCGGCCGTTGCGCAATTATCCAGAGACTGGCCTCAGCTTGACGCCCCCGATCGTCGTCACAACGCTGCAATAGCATCGAGGTACGCCGTTGCGGCGGCGACATCGTCGCTCCGCGCCGCGAGCCCCACATATCCGTCTGGCCGGATGATCCACAAGCCATCCGCCGCCGCACCTGATCCCTGCGCGGCCCGTGCCAGCGCTGGAAAGCGCCCGGCCAACTGCGCACCAGTCGCGGCATCCGCGAGGATCGTGAACCGTGGCGCGGTTCCTGGCTCGGCCGTCCCGCTGGGCAGATCAACAGGCGGCCACCGCTCGCCTGCCCTCGCCTTGCCAGGCGCATGATGCCCGGTGACGGATAGCGGACTTTCGGGATACGCGATGTCGAGCTCAGTCAGGGTGTCGGACATGCGATGCTGCACCTGCGACAATCCCAGCACGATGTGGGCTGCGAAATTGCGCACCGACTGGCCGATCGGATTGCGCATGATGGCGACCCTGGTCATGCGGCCGGCATTGCGCAGCACCATATCTCCTACCGCGCTGCGCTCGATGGAATAGCTGTCGAGCAACGACGGCTTTGCCACGCCGCGGATCACCATGCGCGAGCTTCCAGCTCAGGTTGAACGCGTCCTGCATGCCAGTGTTCATGCCCTGGCCGCCCGCCGGGCTGTGAATATGCGCGGCATCACCCGCCAGGAACACCGGACCGCGGCTGTAGTCTTTCACCTTGCGCTCGTTGATGCGGAAGGCGGCGAGCCAGATCGGATCATGCAGCCGGATGGTCTCCCGGCCCGCGCTGATCCACCAGCGCCTGCATCTCCTCCAGCGTCGGGTCGGCGCGGTGGCCGGCACCGTCCGCCACACCCACGTCGGCGATCACGCGGTAGCGGTTGCCGGCGATCGGGAAGAAGGCCAGCAGCGCCCTCCGTGTGCCAGAACAGGTCGAGCTTGTCCGGGGTCAGCCCCTCCAGCCGCGCGTCGGCGAGCAGCCAGTCACTCGGCTCAGTCGTGCCGGTGAATTCCATCCCGAAGCCCGTGGCGCACCGCGCGAGTGCGCGCCGTCGCAGCCGATCAGCCAGTCGGCGGCCACGGTTTCTTCCTTGCCGGCGGCGTTGCGCAAGGTCGCCGTGACGCCGGCGAGCGCCGACGGTGAAGGACGTAAGTTCCACGCTCCGCTCGACCTTGACGCCGAGTTCCACCAGACGCTTCTTCCAGCAACCGCTCGGTCTCGCTCTGCGGGATCATCAGTGCCGATTGATACCGGCTGTTGGCGGCGTCCAGCGTGATATCGCCCAGGAGTTCCTTGCCGTTGGAAATCCGCGCGCCGTGCACGTTGATGCCGGCGGAAAGGAAACGATCGACGCAGCCCCACGGCTCGATCAGTTCGAGCGTGCGGCTCCACACCACCAGCGCCTTCGACTTGTCGGTACGCGCCGCGTGATTTGTCGACAATGCGCACCGCCACGCCGAGGCGCGCCAGCTCCGCCGCCATGGTCATCCCCACGGGGCCAGCGCCCGCGATCAGAACAGGCTTGTCATTCGCCATGTTCGCGAACCCCGCATGATGCTCGCTGGGTAACGCAATAGGGGGAAGGCGCGTTCCGAATCGGTTACCGCGCGGTGGCGCTGTGCGCCGTCAGATCGCCGAGCCGCACAGTCGGCCGATCAGCCGCCGGGCGATCGCCGCCATCTCCGGCACGCTCTGCGCCACCGCCTCGGCGCCCGCGGCCATCGCGATCGGCCCATATCCCCAGGCGGCGAAGATGCAGGGCAGCCCGGCGCCGTGTGCGGCGGCGACGTCGTTGGCGTGGTCGCCTGCCATCACCGCGTGCTCCACCTCGCCGCCCGCCTGCCGCAGCGTTGCCAGCAGGTGGGCCGGATCCGGCTTGCCGCACTGGGAAGCTGTCGCCGCCGCCGACCGCCGCGAACAACGGCGCCAGTCCGAGCGCCGCCAGCAGCGTGCGCGCCGGCCGCCTCCGGCTTGTTGGTGCAGACCGCCAGCCGCCATCCCTCCCCCGCCAGGGCGTGCAAGGTCTCGGGCACACCTGGGAATGTCTGGGTCTGCGTCGGCGGCGTGCGCCACGTAGTCGGCGGAGTATTCGGGGATCGCCGCGGCATCCGGCCTCACGGCCGCGCGCCGCGAAGGCCCGCTCGATCAGCTTCGCCACGCCATCGCCTACCATCAGAGCTGTCTCGGCGTCGGAGAACGCCGCCAGGCCACGCGCCAGCATCAGCCGGTTCAGCGCCGCGGCGATGTCCGGCACGGAATGCACCAGCGTGCCATCGAGGTCGAGCAGCAGGGTGGGACGGGTCACGATGTTGCACTCCGACACGCGAATTGAACCCGCACGATAGCGGCAGGCTTTGACACGGCGTAGCCTCAACGGCCACAAGAACGCCAGAGCAGCAAGGGATCCGGATGTCGCACACCGCCGTGATTCTAGCCGCCGGCTTCGGCACACGCATGAAGTCGGCGTTGCCCAAGACGCTGCACAAGATCGCCGGCCGCTCCATGCTGCGCCACCTGCTGGCGAGCTGCGAGCAGGTCTTCGACCGCATCGTCGTGGTGATTGGCCCGGACATGGAAGCGGTGCGCCGCGAAGCCGCGCCGCATGTCTGTGTGGTACAGCAGGAGCGCCGCGGCACCGCGCACGCCGCGCTTATGGCGGCGCCCGAGTTCGGCGACGGCGAGGTGGCGGTGCTGTACGCGGACAACCCACTGATCCAGCCGGACACGCTGCGCCGCCTGCTTGAGCGCCGTGCTGCCGGGGATGCTGGGCTGGCACTGCTGGCGTTCCGGCCGAGCGATCCGGGCCGCTACGGGCGGGTGATCGGTCGGCGATGGATACGTCGAGCGTGTCGTCGAGTGGATCGACGCGGACGCTCGGAACGCGCTGAGACGTTGTGCAATGCAGGCGTGTTGTGCGCCGCATCGGCCGACATGGTGCGCTGGCTGAAGGCGGTGCGCGCGGACAACGCCAAGGGTGAATACTATCTCACCGACGTGGTCGGCCTGGCGCGTTCGGACGGCGAGCGCGTCGTCGCGGTCGAAGCGCCGGCCGAGGAGCTGGCCGGCATCAACTCGCGCGCCGAACTCGCCGCCGCCGAGGCGGTGGTGCAGTCCAGGCTGCGTTCCGCCGCGATGGATGCCGGCGTCACCATGATCGATCCCGGTTCGGTATTCCTGTGCGCCGACACCGAGCTGGCGGCCGACGTCACGATCGAGCCCAACGTGATGTTCGGCCCCGGCGTGAAAGTGGCAACCGGGGCACTGATCCGTGCGTTCAGTCACCTGGAGGGTTGCGTCATCGGGCCTGACTGCATCATCGGCCCGCACGCCCGCCTGCGCCCTGGTGCGGAGCTCGGCGAGGCGGTGCACATCGGCAATTTCGTCGAGGTGAAGGCAGCGAAGATCGGTGCCCGCACCAAGGCGGGCCATCTGAGCTATCTTGGCGACGCCGACGTCGGATCGGACACGAACATCGGCGCCGGGACGATCACGTGCAACTACGATGGCTACAACAAGCATCGCACACGTATCGGCTCGCGCGCGTTCATTGGCTCCGATACCGCATTGGTCGCGCCGGTCACGGTGGGTGATGGCGCCATCGTCGCCGCTGGCAGCGTGATCACCGAGGACGTGCCGGCTGACGCGCTGGCACTCGCGCGCGGGCGGCAGGAGAACAAGCCGGGCCGTGCCGTTGCGATGCGGCAGAAGTTGCAAGCGAAACGACGCTGAGCGGAACCCCCTCTCCCGCGGAGCGGGGAGGGCTGGGGTGGGGGTACAGCATGTGTGGCATTGTTGGCGTCATCGGCTCGCGACTGGCGGCACCGCTGATCCTGGATTCACTGCGCCGTCTGGAGTACCGCGGCTATGACAGCGCCGGCATCGCCACGCTGGTGAACGGCCACATCGAGCGCCGCCGCGCCGAGGGCAAGCTCGGCAACCTCGCCGCCGCACTGGATCGCTCGCCGCTGACCGGCACCACCGGCATCGGTCACACGCGCTGGGCGACGCACGGCGCGCCGACCGAGAGCAACGCGCACCCGCACGGCACCTCGCGCGTGTCCATCGTGCACAACGGCATCATCGAGAACCACGCAGAACTGCGCATGGAACTCGAAGCGGCCGGCCAGGAATTCAAGACCGAGACCGACACCGAAACTGTCGCCCAGCTTGTCGATCTCAACCTGCAACGCGGCATGACGCCGATGGAGGCGGCGGGCGCTGCGTTCCGTCGGCTGGAGGGCGCGTATGCGCTGGCCATGATCTTCTCCGGCCATCCCGAGCTGATCGTCGGCGCGCAGCACGGCGCACCGCTCGCGGTGGGCTTCGGCGAGAACGAGATGTTCGTCGGATCCGACGGCCTCGCGCTGGCGCCGCTGACCCAGCGCATCGCGTATCTGAACGACGGCGACTGGACGGTGGTCGATCGCCAGGGCGCGCACTTCTTCGACATGAGCGGCGCCGAGGTGCAGCGCGAGGTGAAGCTGACCCGCCTGACCGGTTCGGCCATCGGCAAGGGCAACTTCCGCCACTTCATGGAAAAGGAGCTGCACGAGCATCCCGCGGTCATCGGCGACACGCTGCATCGCATGGTGAATCCCGTCGACGCGCGCGGTCGCGCTGCCCGCCCTGCCGTTCGACTTCGCCACGCTGCCGCGCATCACCATCAGCGCCTGCGGCAGTGCGTACTATGCCGGCCTGGTCGGGCGCTGGTGGTTCGAGGCGATCGCCCGCATCCAGACCGATGCCGATGTCGCCAGCGAATTCCGCTACCGCACGCCGCCGCTGGCGACGGGCGGGCTGGGCATCCTGGTGAGCCAGTCAGGCGAGACCGCCGATACCATGGCGGCGCTGCGCTACATGCGCGAGCAGCACCAGCACGTGCTGTCGATCGTGAACGTGCCGGAGAGCAGCATGGCGCGCGCCATCCGACGCAGTGCTGGAAACCGTGGCCGGGCCGGAGGTCAGCGTCGCCAGCACCAAGGCCTTCACCGTGCAGCTCTCGGTGCTGGCGTGCCTGGCGATCGCCGCCGGGCGCGCGCGCGGCGCGATCGCCGCCGCGAAGGAAGCGGCGATGACCGACGCGCTATTGGAAGTGCCAAGCCGCGCGGCGGAAGTGCTGGAGCATCCATGACGAGATCAAGGCGCTGGCGCAGCGCATCGCGCAGGCGCGCGACGTGCTGTACCTCGGCCGCGGCAACTGCTTCCCGATCGCGCTGGAAGGCGCGCTGAAGCTGAAGGAGATCAGCTACATCCACGCCGAAGGCTATGCCGCCGGCGAAATGAAGCACGGACCGATCGCGCTGATCGACAAGGACGTGCCGGTGATCGCGATCGTGCCGTCGGGTCCGTTGTTCGAGAAGACCGCATCCAACCTGCAGGAGGCCGCGGCGCGCGGCGGCCAGGTTATCGTGTTCAGCGACGCGGCGGGTGCCGCGAAGCTGCGCGGCATCGCGGCGGAGACGATCGTGCTGCCGGCGGTGGATCCGTTCGTGGCGCCGATCCTGTACGCGATCCCGGTGCAGTTGCTGGCGTATCACGTGGCGGTGCTGAAGGGCACCGACGTCGATCAGCCGCGCAATCTGGCGAAGTCGGTGACGGTGGAATAACGATCGCCCCTCCCTGCGGGAGGGGGTAGGGGGCGCCGTTCTACAGTTCCACCTGCCGCGCAGCACCGGCACGCAGCTTCCCTCGACCGTCGCCAGCACCGGACCTTCCGCCGTCTTCCTCGCCGAGGCGATGATCTGGCTTGGCCGCCCCATCTCCACGCCCTGCAGAATCTCGTAGGACAGATCGGCATTTCACCCGGCGCCAGCGACGTCAGCAACGCGGCCAGCGCGGCATTGGCACTGCCAGTCGCCGGATCCTCCAATAATGCCGCCGAGCGGGGCGAACATGCGCGCGGCCAGCCGCGTCGCGCTCACCATCGCGCCGCGCATACAGCAGCAGCGAGAACCGTGGACGCCACTTCGGGGAACTGCTCCGCCGCGGCACGGAACGCGCCGATATCCGGACTGGCGCGCGACAATGCCGCCACGCTGGCCACCTCGGCGATGACGAACGGCGTGCCCACCGAGGCGACCAGCGGCTCGTGCGCGTTGGTGGCGATGTCGTGCTCCGTCAAGGCCGGCGCACGCCGCGATGACATCCACGGGAATGCCGATGTCGATCGACAGCGCGCGCGGCGCCGAGATGCGCGCGCCGCTGATGGTGTTGTCGGAGCGCAGGACATGCACGCGCACCAGTCCCGCCAGTTCCTCGAACACATAATGCTCGGGCGGATTGTCATCGCGCTTCGCCAGCACATAGCCGGTGCCGACATTGGGATGGCCGGCGAACGGCAGCTCCGCGCGCGGCGTGAAGATCCGCACCTTGGCATGATGCTGCGGATCGTCTGGCGGCAGCACGAATGTCGTCTCCGACAGGTTGAACTCCATCGCCAGCGCCTGCATCTGTTCGCTGGTCAGGCCGCGCGCGTCGGGGAACACCGCCAGCGGATTGCCGCCGAAGCGCCGATCGGTAAATACATCGACAGTGACAAACTCATAGACGGGCATGCTGGACCTCACTCATCGTCGTTTCGTCGTCATCGATGCGCCGCGGATCGAGCGCGCGCCAGTCGCGATCCTCGGTGCCGGCCGGGTTATCGACGAAATCGCCCAGCTCGGTCGCGCTGCGCCAGCCGGACTCGCCGGCATCGATCACCTCGGCATCCTCGCCGAATGCGAACCAGGCCTCCAGCACTTCCTTCGCGGTCGTGCCGGGCACGCGGCATCGTTCCACCGAATCGCGCACATAGCGGCGGGCGAAGGCGTTGGCCTGCATCAGCGTCTCGAAGCCGCCGATCTCCTCGACGATGTTGTCCTGCGCCCCGCCCGACAGGTCGAGGATGCGCACGCGCCAGCCGCCGTCCGGGGCGAAGAGATCGCTCATGCCGCGCAAGCTAGGCATGCGGCGCGAGGGAATCAATGCGTGCAGCGGTTACGCCTTGACGCCGCCCGAGGTCAGCCCCGCGACATAATGCTCGACGAAGAACGAATAGATGATGGCGACCGGGATGGAACCCAGCAGCGCCGCCGCCATCAACTGGCCCCAATAGAACACGTCGCCGCGCACCAGTTCGGCGATCGCACCCACCGGCACCGTGCGCACGTCGGTCTTGGTCAGGAAGATCAGCGCGTAAAGGAACTCGTTCTGCGCCAGCGTGAAGGCGAAGATCCCGCCGAGATGAAGCCGGGAATGCACAGCGGCAGGAAGATGCGGAACATGGTCTGCAGCCGTGTCGCGCCGTCGATGCGCGCGGCGTCCTCCAGCTCATGCGGCACCGACTTGAAATAGCCCATCAGCAGCCAGGCGCAGAACGGCACCAGCAACGTCGGATAGGTCAGGATCACCGAGGTCAGCGTATCGCCCAGGCCCAGGTGGTTGATGATGTCGGCCAGCGGAATGAACAGCAGCGGCTGCGGCACCAGATAGGTGGCGGCGACGGCGAACGAGATCAGCGCGGCGCCGGGGAACTGCATGCGTGCCAGCGGATAGGCCAGCATCACGCCGAACACCAGCGAGATCGCCGTGGAGACCACCGCGACCAGCAGCGTGTTGTAGGTCCAGGTGAGGAAGCTGGTCTCGGTCAGCAGGTTGACGAAGTGTTCCAGCGTCGGGTGATAGACGATCAGCGGCATGATCTTGCGGCTGTACAGCTCGCTGTTCGGCTTCACCGAGGTGATCGCCATCCAGTAGAACGGGAACAGGTTGAAGATCATGAAGAAGCCGAGCGGCAGCCACAGCTTCAGCGCCCGGACGCGCCAGCCGCGGCGTTCGACGATCATGTCGGGCCGCCTTCGCGGGCCATGACGGAGATGTGCCTGACGGCAGTTCTTGTCATGACTTCTCGCCCCGCATGTACCAGGCCATGCCGGCGATCAGCAGCGCCAGCGGCGGCAGCATGGACAGCGCGATCGACGCGCCCAGGCCGAACTGTCCGCCGCTCATCGCCACGTCGAACGCGTAGGTGGCGAACAGATGCGTCGCGTTGGCCGGTCCGCCGCGCGTCAGCACATAGACAAGCTGGAAGTCGGAGAAGGTGAAGATCACCGAGAACATCGTGACGATGAAGATCACCGGCTTCAGCAGCGGTGCGGTGACATAGCGGAAGCGCGCGAACGTGGAGGCGCCGTCGATCGTCGCCGCCTCATACAGTTCCGGCGAGATCGTCTGCAAGCCGGCCAGCAGCGTGATCGCGTAGAACGGCAGGCCGCGCCAGGTGTTGACCATGATCAGCGAGAACATCGCCAGGTTGCGGATTGCCCAGCCAGGACGGGCCCGGATTGGCGATGCCCCAGTGGATCAGGAACCAGTTCACCACGCTGAACGACGGGTCCAGGATCCACATCCAGGCGATGGTGGACAGCACCGTCGGGCACGATGAACGGCAGCAGCATCATCGCGCGGATCAGGTTCTTGAATTTGAAGTCCTGGTTCATCACCAGCGCCAGCGCGAGGCCGCCGACCATCTTCAGGCGGTTGCCGAGAACGTATAGACGAACGTGTTCTGTGCCACCTGCCAGAACACCGGATCGTGGAAAGTCGGTGATGAAGTTGCCCAGCCCGATGAACACGCCGGGTTTGGCGACCGGGCGGTCCTCCAGGCTGAGCCAGATGCCGTAGACGAACGGGTAGCCCACCAGTGCGATCAGGAACAGCACCGGCGGGATGACCATCAGCCAACTGAACACACCCTCGCGCTCGGTCCAGCGGCGCAGGCTGAATGCCGGCCGCGGGCGGAGCGCCGGCCGGACCGAGCGCCTGGCTGTGTGCCGACACGCATCAGGCCGGCTTGTAGATCTGCTTGAGCTGCGCGGCGGCGTCGGCGATCACCTCCTTGGTGGACTTGCCGGTGCAGGCCTTGGCGAACATGTCGACCACGACGTATTTGGCCACGCTCTCCGACTGCGGCCGGCCGATCGGCGCCGGCCAGCCGGGCAGATGCGACGTCTTCAGCGAATCGCGGTACGGCAGGTTGCGCGGCTCGACGTGCCAGAGCGGCGCAGTTGTCATAGGCATGCAGGAACGGCGCGTAATAGCTGTCGGCCGAGGCATACCAGCGCTCGACCTGCTTCGGGTCCATCAGCCAGACCAGGAAGTCCTTCGCCGCCTGCATGGTTCGGCGAGAAATTGTAGATCGCGTGGCTCCACGGCGCGAGGATGTGGAAGCGTCCCTTCGGCCCCTGCGGATTGAGCGACTGCTGCGTCACCTTGCCGATATCCGGGAACTGCTTCTTGGCAAACCACAGGATGCTCTCGGCATTGTTGGTGCACGAGATCTGCTCGCTCATCCATGCCTTGTTGTTGCGACGGATCGGTCCAGCCCAGGCAATCCTCCAGCATGGTCTGCTGGAAGAACTTGCGGGCAGAAATCGATGGCGCGCGCGGTTTCGTCGGAGTCGATCACGATGGTCTTGCCGTCCGGCTCGACCTCGCGCGCGCCGTACGACCACAGCAGCGGATACAGCCAGCCGTGGTTGTCGCCGAAGCCGTGGCCGAGTTCGAAGCCGAATGGATGGCCGGCCTTCTTCAGCTTGATGCCGGCTTCCAGCAGTCCGTCCCAGGTATCGGGAAAGTCCTTGACGCCGACTTCGGCGAACCAGTCGGAGCGCCAGTTCATGAGCTGGCCGACATTGCCGAACGGGATCGCCTTCCACTTGCCGTTGACGATCACCGCCTCCTTCGATGGAGTCGTACCAGCCGCCGTTCTTCTTGCCGATGCCTTCGGCGATGTCGCTGACATCGACCAGCTTGTCGTCGAACAGGAATGGCCAGTTGAAGAATGTCAGCGGTCATGTCGGGGCCGTTGCCGGTCTCGGCGGCGGTGGCCATGCGGGTCTGCAGGCTGCCGACGCTGATCAACTGGTAGTCCACGTCGATGCCGGTGGCCTTCTGGTATTCCGGCACCAGCGTCTTCTTGATGAATTCGTCGTAAGGCGGAATGAACGAACTCTCGTGCATGAAGCTGAGCTTTTTGTCGGCCGCATGGCCCTGCGCGGCCACCAAACGCCGCGCCGGCGCCAGCGAGGCCGGCGATTTTCAGCACGTCGCGGCGCGACGCCGACTGAATGATATTGGCCATCCGATAGCTCCCTGCGCGTGGCCGGAGGTTGTTATCGCTCCAGGCGTTCCGGCGAACGTATACGTTATGGGATGGCAATCGCCGAAGTCAACTTGCTGTTCAGCCGCTGCCGGCCTTTTTGCGCGCGCCGTTTTTGCGCAACAGGAACTCGCGGCCGAGCTTGACCAATGGTATTGCGTGTCATATTCGACGATATCGGCGGTGGCGTAGGTCTCGTGCCAGGCATCCGGAATGAAGCTGCCGGTGCCGACCACGTCGATCGGCGCCTTGGCATCCGCCATCACGCGGCACTTGTCCACGCCGAATCCGGATGATGCGACGATGCGCACGCGCGGATAGCCGGCCGCGTCAAGCGCCTCGCGCATGCGCCAGATCGCGGCGGCGGAGACGCCGGTGCCGACCAGGAAGCGCAGTTCGGTTTCGCTGCGATAGCGCCGGATCGCTCCGGGTGCGTGGCGTTCCAGCACCGCATAGCTTTCCGCCGGATCGAGCCCTTCCATGAAGCGGCCGCCATGCGTGTCCAGGCGGAACGACAGATCGCCCGGACTGTGCCAGATCGGGGAACCGCGCGCAGACCGCGAGCGCCGTCGGTGATCTCGCGGCCGAAATAGTCGACCAGCACCGTCATCGGTTCGTCGGGAAAGGTCTCGTGGAACATCTCGGCCGCGCGCAGCGTGGAGCCGGCATAGCCGATCAGCGAATGCGGCATCGTGCCGAAGCCGCGCGGTGCGCCGAACCAATGCGCGGTGCACGTCATTGGCGTTGCCGATGAAGCCCTTGGCGCCTTCGCGCTTCGCCGCGTCGCTGCCGACGGATGCAGCGTAGGCCATCATGTCCTGCATCTCGGCGCCGGCGCAGTGGCGCGCTTCCATCGCCAGGAACGCGAACGTGCGGCAGGGCTAGGCACATCTGGTAGGCGTTGTGCGCGGCGACCGAGGCCGGGCCGATCTTCTGCAGCAGGATCGTTTCCAGGTCGGACAGCTGCACCAGGCTGCCGGTGATGTAGGCGAGCGGCTCGCCGGCGCCGACCCAGGCGCCTTCCTCGAACATCAGGTCGATGTCGAAGCTGGTGTTTCGCGAGGCGGCGGCGGATCGAGCCACTCCACCATCAGGCGCGGCGCGGAGATCACCGGGCGGCGCATGAATACCGCGTAGGTCACGCGCTTGTCGCCGAACCGCGCGACGATGGCGCGCGTGCGGTTGAAGTAGCTGTCGGTGCGCGCCGCGATGTCGGCGGCCAGGGCGTCGGGCTTATGTGTCATGGGTTGGGGGTGCCGCGCGATACACTACTCCCCCTCCCCTTGCGGGAGGGGGTTAGGGGGAGGCGGCGGCGCCCGGTACGGTGAGCCCCCTCCCCCAACCCCCTCCCGCAAGGGGAGGGGGAGATCATCAACCATCACCACCGCCGCATCACAACCACCGACCTGCATATGCAGACTACCCACCTACTGCGCCGCGGATCGCACCTGGGCGGGCAGGCGGCGCTGCTTCAGTTCCTCGGCCACCAGGAAGGCAAGTTCCAGCGACTGCTCGGCATTCAGGCGCGGATCGCAGAACGTTTCGTAGCGCTCGGTCAGATCGGCTTCGGTCAGCCGATGCGCGCCGCCGGTGCATTCGGTGACGTTCTGGCCGGTCATCTCGACATGCACGCCGCCGCCCCAGGTGCCTTCCGCCGCATGGATGTCGAAGAAGCCGCGCACCTCCGACAGGATGGAATCGAAGTTGCGCGTCTTCAGCTTGGCGACGGTGGAGATCGTGTTGCCGTGCATCGGATCGCACAGCCACACGACTTTGGCACCCTCGCGCTCCACCGCGCGGAGCAGCGCGCGGCAGACGCGCGGCCACCTTGTCGTGACCCATGCGGCTGATCAGCGTGATGCGCCCGGCTTCGTTCGTCGGATTCAGACGCTCCAGAATGCGCAGCAGATCGTCCGGCTCCTGGGTCGGGCCGATCTTCATGCCGAGCGGGTTCTTGACGCCGCGCAGGAACTCGACATGCGCGCCGTCCACCTGCCGCGTGCGATCGCCGATCCACAGGAAGTGCGCGGAACAGCCATACCAATCGCCGGTGGTGGAATCGATCCGGGTCAGCGCCTGCTCGTACGGGATCAGCAATGCCTCGTGGCTGATGTAGAAGTCGGTCTCGCGCATGTCGCGCGTGGTGGCGCTGGTCATGCCGCAGGCCGACATGAACGACAGCGTCTCATCGATGCGCTGCGCCAGGTCCTGATAGCGTGCGGCCAACGGCGAGCGTGCGGCGAAGTCGAGGTTCCAGCGGTGCACCTCGTGCAGGTCGGCGTAGCCGCCGGATGCGAACGCGCGCAGCAGGTTCAGCGTGCTGGCGGACTGGAAATAGCCGAACTCCATGCGCGCCGGATCGGGAATGCGCGCCTCGGCGGTGAACTCCGGCCCGTTGACGATGTCGCCGCGGTAGGATGGCAGCGTGACGTCGCCCTGCGTCTCGGTGTCCGACGAGCGCGGCTTGGCGAACTGCCCCGCCATGCGCCCCATCTTCACCACCGGCAGCGAAGCGCCGAAGGTCAGCACCACCGCCATCTGCAACAGCACGCGGAAGGTGTCGCGGATGATGTTGGCGGTGAAGTCGGAAAAGCTCTCGGCGCAGTCGCCGCCCTGCAGCACGAACGCCTTGCCCTCGGACGCCTGGGCGAGATGCGCCTTCAGCCGCCGCGCCTCGCCGGCGAACACCAGCGGCGGATACTTGCCAATCCGCGCCTCCATCGATGCGAGCTTGGCGTGGTCCGGGTATGTCGGCACCTGGCGGATCGGGCACTCGCGCCAAGAGTCCGGCGTCCAGACGCGGGCGGGCATGGTATCAGGCATGATAGGTCTCCTCCGGCGCCCTTATCCCGCGATTTCGCCGGAATGGCTACATGGCCAGCGCGGCAAGTTCCGCGTGGTCGGTGAGCCAGCAGTGCTGGGTCCGGCGGACCAGCCCCAATGAATCCAGCAGCGCGATTGCGCCATAGGGCCGGCCGAAAACGTGGGCGTGCACGGTGATGTCGAGGCAGGCGCATGGACTGCCCAGCCGTGGCCATCCCTCGACGATGCGTGCGAGCGTGCGGGTGAACGCCTCGGGTTCGTTGCCGTAGCGGACATAGAGCGGCATGTCGTTCACCTCCATGGTGAAAGGCATGCCCACCAGGGCGCCGTCTGGTGTGTCGACCCGGTAGGGCGTGTCCGCATCGAACATGTCGGCGTGCCAGGTGAATCCGGCCTGGGCCAGCAGGCGGGAGGTATGCTGGCTCGGCGTGCAGCGCGGACTGAGCCAGCCTTGCGGACGGCGGCCGGCGGTGCGTGTCAGCACCTCGACGCACCGGGCGATGTCGGCGCGTTCGGCATCCTCGGTCAGGTAGGGCGGCAGTGTACCCTGGCTCCAACCGTGTGCGGTCACCGGATGACCCCGCGCGGCGATCACAGCTGGCAGGTCTGGATAGCGTTCGGCCACGACACCGCTGGTGTAGAACACGGCACGGACCCGCTCGCGATCCAGCAAGTCGAGCAGTCGCCCCGCGCCAACCTTGGGGCCGTATTCGGCCCAGGACAGCGCCTGCAGATCGGCCACGCCCGGCTTCAGCGGATTGCCCATTGGGCCGATGCCGGGCGCGCTGCCCTCGGCCCAGCCTTCCAGCATCACACTGACAGAGACGGCGAGCGGACGGCCGGCAGGCCAACCGCGCGGTGGCGGCGTCATGACATCGACCATCGGCATCCATCGACGGTGGGCATAAATCGTCCTCCCTGACGCCTCTGTGGCCCCGATATCTGCGCGAAGTGTGAAGTAGGTCAACGACGGCGCCACTTCGCACGCGCACCGTGCGCTCTCCCGACGGCAAAAAAGGGGAGTGTTGGCATGTTCAATTTTGGCAACCCGCATGCGGCGCACGTCGCAAGGCAGCAGATCGACGCACTGGTCGACATGGCTGAGCAGGTGGGGATCGAGAACGATCGCCTCCAGCAAATGTTGCGCCTGTCGCAGGCCGACTGGCAGGAGTGGCTCAAGCTGCAGGAGGATGCGCCGATTCCGGCACGGCCGGACCTGCCGCTGCTGCTGCGCCATATGGGCTGGCTGACCAGCCGGCTGGATCGGGTCGCTCGCTCGGCTTACGCCTGACGCTTGGCGCGGCATCGGCAGGCTCGTAAGAGTTCGCGCCGATGCCCAGCAGCGACCTGCCCACGCCACTGCCGCCGGAACGCCTTTACCGGACGGCCGATCTTGCGGCGCTCGACTTTGCGACGACGCGGGAACTGGCGCCACTGGACGGGCTGGTGGACCAGCCGCGTGCGCATGAGGCCATCCGCTTTGGTACCGACATGGCCGTGCGCGGCTTCAACGTCTTCGCCATCGGAGCGAATGGCGCGAATATCCAGCGGTCGGTGCGGACGTTGCTGGAGGAGGCTGCGGCCAGGCGGCAGCGCCCGTCCGACTGGGTGTATGTCAACAACTTCACCACGCCGTATCGGCCGGTCGCGATCGCGCTGCCGGCGGGACGGGCGACGGAACTGGGCAAGGCGGTCGATCGCCTGATCGACGACCTGAAAGTGTCTTTGCCGGCGGCGTTTGAGAGCGAGGACTATCAGAAGCAGCGCGGTGCCATCGAGCAGGAGATCCGCACGCGCGGCGAAAAGGACTTTGTCGCACTGCGCGAGAAGGCGACCGCAAAGGGCATCGCGATTCTGCGCACGCCGATGGGCTTTGCCATGACGCCGATGAAGGACGGCGAGGTAGTGCCGCCCGCCGACTTCAATGCGTGGTCGGCGGAGCGACAGGCGGCGACCCAGGCCTCGATCGAGGAACTGGAGAAGGACCTCGAACAGGCGCTGCGGGCCACGCGGCGGCTGGATCGCGAATTGCGTGATGGTGTGCGCAAGCTTGATCAGGACACCGCGCGATCCGCGATCTCGCAGCCGCTCGAGGAGTGCCGAACGAAGTTCGCCGACCTGCCGAAGGTGGTACAGCATCTTGAGGCGATCCAGAGCGATATCCTGGAAAACGTCGCGCAGTTCATCAATCCGCAGGCCGCGAGTGAGGAGGCGACACAGGCTGGGTTGCGGCCTGGCGCGTTGTTCGATCGTTACGGGGTGAACGTGTTCGTCACGCGGGACGATAACGGTTCCGGTGCTCCCGTGATCGAGGAAGTACACCCGACACTCGGCAACCTGGTCGGCCGCATCGAGCATATAGCCGTGCAGGGCGCGCTGGTGACGAACTTCCGGCTGATCAAACCAGGCAGCCTGCATCGCGCGAACGGCGGCGCGCTGATGATCGACCTGCGCAACCTGCTCACCGAACAGCTCAGTTGGGCTGCGCTGAAACGCGCCTTGCTGCGCCAGGAGATCGTGATCGAGGACGTGTCACGCTTCATGGGCATGACCACAACGGTCACGCTGGAGCCTGATCCGATCCCGCTCGATGTGAAGATCGTGCTGTTCGGCGACCGCGCGCTTTACTACCTGTTGGTGTCGTCGGATCCCGATGCCGGACAGCACTTCAAGGTGCTCGCGGATTTCGATGACGACGTGGATCGTTCGCCGGCCAGCGAGGCGATGATCGCGCGGCTGATCGGTTCCATGGCTGCCACCGATGCTGATGTGAAGCCGCTGGATCGCGGCGGTGTGGCGAGGGTGATCGAGCACGCGGCGCGGCTCGCCGACGATGCCGGCAAACTGACATTGCTGGTGGAGGGCATCCACGATCTGGTCGCCGAGGCGTCGTATTGTGCGACCCAGGCGGGCCGTGACGTGGTGACGCGGAAGGACGTGGCGCAGGCGATTGCGCAGCAGCGTCGCCGCGCCGCACGCGCGGAGGAGCGCGGCCGCGAAATGATCCTGCGCGACATCGCGCTGATCGCCACCAGCGGCAGCATCGTTGGGCAGATCAACGGGCTGAGCGTGCTGTCGCTCGCCGGCTATTCGTTCGGGCGGCCGACGCGCATCACGGCGCGGGTGCGGCCAGGGGCCGGTCGCATCGTGGATATCGAGCGTGAAGTGGAACTCGGGGGGCCGCTGCATTCGAAGGGCGTGCTGATCCTCAGCGGGTTCCTTGCCGGGCGCTATGCGTTGGATGCACCAATGTCGCTGTATGCCAGCCTGGTGTTCGAGCAGTCGTATGGCGGCGTCGATGGCGACAGCGCATCTTCGACGGAGCTTTACGCGCTGCTGTCTGCGCTGGCGGACGTGCCGCTGCGACAGGACCTGGCGGTGACCGGCTCGGTCAACCAGCACGGCGAGGTGCAGCCCATCGGCGGGGTGAACGAGAAGATCGAAGGCTACTTCGACGTCTGCGCCGCGCGCGGTCTGACCGGCACCCAGGGCGTGTTGATCCCGCATTCGAATGCGCAACATCTGATGCTGCGCGCCGACGTGGTGGACGCCTGTGCGGCGGGACGCTTCGCGGTCTATCCGATTCGCACGATCGACGAGGGTATCCAATTGCTGACCGGCCGTGCGGCGGGCGAGCGTGGCGAGGACGCGAAATACCCTGACGCCAGCATCAACCGTCTGGTGGAGGACAGGCTTGCCGGCTTCGCCAAGGCACGGCAGGCGTTGGGTCGTGACGCGCCTTCCGATGCGTCCGGCGGGACGTGAGCATGGCGGCCGAATCACAGCAGCGCCGTATTATCCTGCATCTGCGGTATGGCGCGGCCGAGCCGGTGACCATCCGCACGGCAGCGGAACTTGCCCACATGCTGGGCCTCGCGCTGCATGGCGTATTCCTGCAGGACGCAGCGCTGACTGAACTGACGGCGCTGCCGTTCGTGCGCGAGTTCCGACTGGCCACCGGCGTTTGGCAGAAGCTGGACCAGCAACGCATTGCGGAAGAGCAGCGTGCCGCGGTGAACGAGGCGCGACGGCTGTTCAATGAGGCCGCCACGTCGTTCGGCGTTGCATTCCTGTTCGACATAGCCAGCGGCGAGCCGCATGCCTTCGTGGCTTCGACGTCGCGGGCCGGCGATATCATCGTGGTAGCGCAACCACGGCTGCCGGCGGAGCAACTGGCACACGTGGCTGCCGGATGGCTGGAGACGGCGCACAGCTGCGATGCCTCCGTGATGCTGGTGCCGCAGGTACTGGCGCGCACGCGGGGCACGATCGCGGCGGTGGTATGCGCGGAAGGCGATCCCGCGCTGGCGATTGCAGTGGATCTGGCGGTCGCCGCGGAAGAGAGCCTGCTGCTGCTGGTCTCCGGCCTGCCCGACCTGGCGACGCGGGCGACGGCACGGGCGCGCTCCGCCGGGTTGCCGGCATCACGCATCGTGGTTCGCTCAATTGCGGGGACGGAGCCGGAGGATGTTGTGAACGGGCTCGGCGCGGTCACTGAACGGCTGGTCGTGCTGACACGTGGCGCGTGCGGTATGGACGATGCCGCGGTGTCCTCGCACATAGCGACGTCACGCAGCGTGCCTGTGCTGGTGGAGTGTCACTGATATTCTCATTGGCGTGACGACCGGGGTGGAGTTGATGTCATGCGAATTGTAGAGGGGAGATGCGGCGAATGCGCTACGTGATGGGGATTGCGGCGTTCATGGGGCTTACGTCAGTTGCCGTCGCCCAGCCCATGCCGCAGGGCGCGCCGCCCGGCGCAGATCCAGCAACCGGCACGCGGCCGGGCGGCGCGATCGGGACAGGCGCTTCGGGGCCGTTTTCGAACAACGCCAGCAATATCGGGCCGCAGGACACCAGGTCGACCATTGCGCCCAACCTGCCGGCGCCGGATGTGGGGCCGAATGCTCCACCGCGCGCCTTCCTGGTAGCGGCGCGTTCAGCGCTGCTGGCTGGGCGCACGGGCGAGGCGCAACAGGCGCTGGAGATGGCCATGACGCGGACACTGGACCGATCAGTGCCGCTGTTCCAGACCGGAGTACCCAGCCAGAACCCGCTGGTCGCGGAAATCCGGGCAGCGCTGAATGCGTTGAGCAGTGGCGATCGGGGACAAGCAGTGAAGATCATCGAAGCAGCAATGCCGCATGCGGATTGAAGCAATTGTCACATCGTCTTCAGCGAGGGCGCGATATCCGCTGCATCCAGCCCCAGTTCGAACAGCCCCATGTGCCAGAGGCAGAAATCCGCCGGCGGTGGCTGGATCGTTGCAATCGCACCGTCTCGAAATAACTGCTCGAGCCGCGATCCCTTGAAGATGCCGTGCGCGCCGCCGAGCGTCAGCGCGACCCGGGTGATGCGGCTTACGGCCTCGCCGACCATGTATTTCGCGCGATACAGCGCGGCGGTGGTTTCCGGTGTTGGGCCCTGTGTGTCGCTGAGCCAGGCCGAGCGATAGGTGATCAACCGTGCTGCCTCGAGATCCACGCTCAGTTCCGCCACGTGGCGACGCACGTCCGGATGGAACGCCAGCGACTGCGAATGACCTGTCGGCTGACGCGCATGCATAGCGCGGCGCAGTTCGTCGTAAGCCGCGACAGCGACACCGAGATAGACCGCGGTGTAGGATCCCCAGAACCAATTCAGATAGGCGAGGCGAAACGGCCGGATGTCGTCCGATCGGAACAGCACCGCGCTGTCGGGCACGCGGCAATCTTCCAGGATCAGCGAATCACTGCGCGTCGCCCGCATGCCGAGCGTGTCCCAGTTGGCGTTGACGCGGCGCCCGGGCGCATCCGGCGGGACCAGCAGCAGCATGCCGGCGAACGGCCCGGTCGCATCGTCCGGATAGGCCATGACAATGACGTAATCCGCGGCCTCCAGCATCGAGGCGAACATCTTCCGCCCGGTGATGCTGTAACCGCCATCCATGCGACGCGCACGCGCGTTGAGCGAACGTTCGCCGATCAAGGATGTTGTGCCTGGCTCGGAAAAGTTGCCACCGATCAAGCGGTGCTGATGTACAACGAGGTCCCTCAGGTACCGTTTGGTTTCAGATGAAACTTCGTCGCTTTGCAGCACCGGCATGATGACGGAGGCGTGCATGTTGAAGGAGAGCGCGGTGGATGGGCAGCCCTGTCCGAGTGCCTCGTAGGCGATGGTGTGATCGAGGAAGCTGGCACCCGTCCCGCCGAGTTCTTTTGCGACTGTCAGGTGGAGGAAACCCTCGGCACGAAGGCGATCGTAGTTCTCGATCGGATGGGAGGC
Organism: uncultured Alphaproteobacteria bacterium; assembly: GCA_963726125.1. GTDB lineage: Bacteria > Pseudomonadota > Alphaproteobacteria > Acetobacterales > Acetobacteraceae > JAMXLO01. The sequence continues at coordinate 434,117 of CAVSBG010000008.1, forward strand.
ATCGCGGTCGTGTTCGGCGGAGCGAGTTGCGAAGTCGGCCGCCAGGTCCAGGCAACGTTGCTGGAGATGGCGCTGGCTTGCGGTGAGCGCGAAGTCCATGTGCGTCAGATCGATGTTTGGGCAACGCATTCTCCCCCTCCCCTTGCGGGAGGGGGATGGGGGGAGGGGGCGCCGCCCGTCAAGGCATAGCCCCCTCCCCCCAGCCCCCTCCCGCAAGGGGAGGGGGAGAATGGCTTCGAGAATGGCTCCGACAGTGCCTTCACTGCATCAGCCACGCGCCAGAGCGTAGATCAGCGTGCCGCCCGGCGGCGGCTTGTGCGTGGTCCAGCTCTCGCCGCCGTCGTTACTGCTGTAGACCTCGCCGCCGTTGGTGGCACAGGACATTAGTGCGGGGCGGCGCTCGTCGATCGCCAGCGTAAAGAGTGTGTGCGGCGCGCCGATGCCCTCCGCGCGCGTCCAGGTATCGCCGCCGTCGCCGCTATATAGCAGCACACCCTTGTCGCTCTGGAAATTCGCTCCGGCGCTGACGAAGATCTTGCGAGGATTGCCTGGAACTTCCTGGATCTTGCGGCAATAGATCTGGCCCTTGGGGTTGAGCGGATCGAGCTTCACGTGCCGCCAATGATCTCCGCCGTCAGTGCTGTGGAACATGCCGGCGCGGCCGATGCCGATGACCGTGCCGGGCCGCCAGCGGCTGACCAGTACGCCGTGCATATCGACGGCGTCATCGTCGAGATACTGGCCGTGGCTGAGGTTCTCCCAGTGCTCGCCGCCGTCGGTGGAGCGGATGGTACCGCCGACCTCGATCGCGGCGTAAAGATGGTCGGGTTCAGCGACGCTGGCGTCCAGCATCAGCACGCGCTTGGCCGGATTGGCGCCGGCGGCGGTGGTGATCTCGGGAAAGCGCACGCTCACCGGCAGTCGCATCCAGCTCTCGCCGGCATCGTCGCTGCGATGGATCTCGCAGTTCTCGTAGCCGACGAAGATCACGTCCGGATCATATGGGTGGAACAGGAACGACCACACCGGCAGGCCGTGGTCGGCGATGTCCACCTTCTCCCAATGCTCGCCGCGGTCGGCGCTGCGGTACGGGCCGGACTGCGTGCCGGCATAGACAATGTCCGGGTTCAACGGATGCACCGCGAGTGCGCGAACCGCCGGAGCGTCGGGCAGGCCGTTGTGCAGCGTCTCCCAGTCGTCGCTGCCATCGGCGAGGCGATAGAGGCCGGATTCCACTGTCCGGCCGCGTCCGGTTTCGCCGGCGAGGCCAAGGTAGATGCAGGATTGCTGGTGGTTCTTGCCGTTGGTTGCCATCGGAGTGTCCCCCATCCTCGGATCGGGGGCAGCTTGGGCAGGGTTCCGGGCAGACGGCAAGGTTGGTGTGGCCGTCAGCCGAGCCATGGGTCGATCACCGTCGCCCCTGTCGCATGAAAATCGCCGCCATTGCGCGTGACTACGGTCATGCCATGCACAATAGCTGTTGCGGCAATCAATGCATCCCGCTCATTCCGAGGGTCTGGCACATGCAGTTCCGCACAACGCCGGGCAACCGCTGTGTCGATTGGCACTACATGATCGGCGAACGCTGGCAGGACTTGGTCCTTCAGCCACGCACGCAGCATGTCGCCCTGCCGGTGGTCGCGCCTTGCGATGCGCAGAATGCCCAGCTCGAGTTCCATGATCGTGATGACAGACAAGAACAGGCTCGAAGGACGGACGCTCTCGGCCCAACTCACCACATGCGTGTCGGCCCGCCTGGCCTTGCGCAATTCAGAAATGACGTTGGTATCGAGTAAATACATCAGTCCAGATCGACGGACCTCGAGATCGGGCCACGCAGGCGTGGCGGTTCGAAGTCGATCGGGGGCGTTTCCGGCATCGCCAGCATTTCGACAATGCTGGCGTGATCCGACGAGAGCCGCTGATAGTCCTCAATGGTCAGCAGCACATGCGCTGGCCGACCACGGTCCGTGATGAAGACGGGCCCATTCTTTGCTGCCTGCTTTGCGCGGCTGGTATCCTGGTTGAATTCTCGGCTTGAGAGAGTAGTGATCGTCATTCCAGCACCCAAAGTAGCAACTTCACTACAATAATGCGTCCGCCAGCCAGCGGCAATCGTGCAGACAGCGTCACCGCCTGTTAGCGTCCGCCTCGCAAAAGGAGTTCCGCCCATGTCCGTCGTCGAAACCGAGCGCCACGGCCAAATCCTGGTAGTGCGCATGAACCGCCCGGAGCGACTCAATGCGTTGAACCACGAGTTGCGCACCAGCCTGGCGGAGACCTGGACCGAGTTCCGCCACAGCAACGAACTGGAAGTGGCGATCTTCACCGGCACCGGCCGCGCGTTCTGCGCTGGCGAGGACATGAAGGAGTTGCTGCAGAACGGCGCGCCAGGAGGTCGGCGGCCGGAGATCGACGATCCATTCATGTCGGGCGCGCTGGAGAAGCCGGTGATCGCCGCGGTCAATGGCTTCGCCATGGGCGGCGGTTTCATGCTGGTGGAACGCACCGACCTGCGCGTCGCGGTGCGCGGCGCGGTGTTCGAAGTGTCGGAGGCAAAGCGCTGGCTGCTTGGCGGCTACAACCACGGGCACATCGCCAACGTTCCGTATCCGATTGCGATGGAGATGGCACTCGGCTTCCGGTTCACCGCGGAACGCTTCTACGACGTGGGCTTCTTGAACCGGCTGGTCGACGCGGATGACCTGATGCCGACGGCGCTGACCATGGCGGAGCATCTGCTGACGCTGCCGCCGGCCTCGCGCGTCAACACGGTGCATATGATGCGGCAGATGCGTCCGTCACCGAGCACGGATCAGCAGCAACTGGCGGCCGCGCTGCATGAGCATGGCGCCAAGAGCGACCTGATGGAGTCTCGCGCCGCGTTCGCCGAAAAGCGCGCACCGCGGTTCAAGGGGTGGAACGATCCGCAGGACCGCTTTCGGCTGCCGACGCTGGCGAAGCGCTGAGCGCGCCGTCAGCGCAGCTCGACATCCTCCCAGAAGCCGACACGGTCCTTGACCTGCGCCATCTTCGGCTGCGGCGCCTCGTAGATCCAGGCGTTGCGGGCGTGGCGGACGCCGTCGACCACCACGTCGTAGAACTGCACACCGTGCGGACAGGCGCGGTCGGAGTCGGTTTTCGGCGCCTTCTCCAGCCAGTCCATACGGACGGTGGACGGGGGGAAATACTGGTAGCCGCCCACCTCGACGAGGTCGTCGCTGGCGGCGATCTGATGACCGTCGAGCGTTGCTTTCATTGCCGGTGCCTCCGTGCCAGAGAGAATGTCCGACGAACAGCTAGTGTCGGGGGGACGCCGCGGCAACCCCGGGCATTGCGAGGGGGGCGAGGTCATGCTCATCACGCGTCGCGCCATGGCAACGGGTGCCGCTCTGGCGTTCGTGCGCCAAGCACGTGCCGACACGGTGGCGCTGGAGGCTGCCGCCCGACAGGAAGGCAGCCTGACCTGGTATGTGGCACAGCAGGACACCGCCACCGCCGAGAAGTTCGGCCGCACGTTCACTGCGAGCTATCCCGGCATCACCGTCGAGGTGATCCGCACGACCGGCCAGGTGGCGTTCCAGCGGCTGATGCTCGACATCAAGAACCACACGCCGCACTGCGACGTGTTCAGCGCCACCGACATCTCGCACATGCCGATACTGAAGGAGCGGCACGAACTGACGGAGTATACGCCGGCCAACAGCTCGGCGCTGCGGCCGCAGTTCGCTTCGCAGTCCGACCCGGGTTGGTACTACGTCACCAACGCCGGACGCTGGGTGCTGATCCGCAACCGCGACAAGGTGTCCGCCGATGCGGCACCGAAGGCGTGGACCGATCTGCTCGATCCGCGATGGAAGGGGAAGCTCTCGGTGGCGCATCCCGCGTTCAGTGGCGGGGCCGGCGTGTGGACGCTGGCGATGCGCAAGCTCTACGGCTGGGAGTTCTTCGAGAAGCTGGCGAAGAACGATCCGCGCGTCGGTCGGTCGACGCAGGACACCGTGACGCTGCTGAGCGGTGGCGAGTGCCAGGTAGGTCCGACCTGGGCGCCGGGTGCCTATCGCGACGTCGACAAGGGCAACCCCATCGGCATCACCCAGCCACGCGACGGGGTGGTGGTGATGGTGTTCCCCTCCGCGATCCCGGCCGGTGCGCCGCACCCGAACGCGGCGCGGCTGTTCATGGAGTGGATGCTGAGCCAGGAGTATTCGCGGATGATCGCCGGCGATGGCAGCGAGCCGATCCGCGCCGACGTGGCGCCGCGGACGGACGAGCCGCCGCTTGAGTCGCAGACGGTGACCGCGCTTTCGGCGGAGGAGATCCGCAAGGGCGTGCCTGAGGTCATCGAGCAGTGGCGGGATACGTTCGGCGGCTGAGGCAACGGCCGTCGGCAGCGCCTTTATTGTTTCGTGGCAGCGGGCGCGCGATGGGAGGGCATTCGGGGATCGGTGCATCGGCGGTCTCGCAACTGTAGGATGCGCTTTGCGGAGGCGGATCAGCCGCCGCAGGCTTGATCTGGGGAAACGCATGATGGCTGTTGTTCATCTGAAGCACTGGGGCATTTCAATCGGGACCGGCCACTCTCTGGCTGTGATCGCCGGCTTAAATGTGCTGGAGAACCTCGATCTGGCTCTGCGCGTCGGGCGACACCTTCAGACGATCACCAGTGAGCTCGGCTTGCCGTTTGTGTTCAAGGCCAGCTTCGACAAGGCCAATCGCTCCTCGATCAAGAGTTATCGTGGCCCTGGCCTGAAGGACGGCCTCGGGATGCTGGCTGAGGTCAAGCGGGTGCTGAAGGTGCCAACCGCAACTGACCTCCACGAGATTGACCAGGCCGAGCGGGTGGCGGCGGTCGCGGATCTTGTCCAAATTCCCGCGTTCCTATGCCGCCAGACCGACCTGATTGTCGCCGCGGCCCGTGCAACGGAGGCTGCCGGTGGCTGCCTGCATGTGAAAAAGGGGCAGTTCCTGGCGCCATGGGACTGCAAGAACATCATCAGCAAGGCGCGCGAGGCAGCGCCCGGCCTCGACATCGTCCTGTGCGAGCGTGGCAGCAGCTTTGGCTACAACAACCTGGTGGTTGACATGCTCAGCATCGGCGAGATGCAGAGCCTGGGGGTGCCGGTGAGCATCGACGCCACCCACGCGGTGCAGCTGCCGGGGGCTGACCCTCGCACCGGCGGCGGCTCGACCGGCGGGCGGCGAGACGGTGTGCCGATCATCGCCAAGGCTGCGGTTGCGGCCGGTGCCGATGGCGTGTTCCTCGAATTCCATCCCGAGCCTGACAAGGCGCTGTGCGATGGGCCAAGCTGCCTGCCACTCGATGCGGCCGCGCGCCTGCTGTCGACGCTGAAGGCGGTGCACCGGGCGGTGCGGTCTTAGGGCCTGAGCCTGGACAAGCGAATCGGAAGCAAAGAACCAAGACTGGGGTGACGACGCACCCAACGAATCTGTAAATGGGAGTGACACTGGGGCTCGCGCATCGACCCTGATTGTATGATCGATACCACTGCGATGGCGGCGCGTTTCGATGCGCTTTTGCCGTTCTTGGACGAGAGAGAACGTCGTCTGGTTGCTGCAAGTGAAACGCGAGCCGCGGCGAGCTAGCAGCGGTGTCGCGGGCGACCGGTATCGCCCGCAGCACGATCGGTCGCGGACTAGCGGACTTGCGCGCCGGCGTCATGCAGTTGAGCAAGCGCGTGCGTCGGGCGGGCGGTGGCGGGAAGTCAGCCACGACACCGAACTCGGTGCCGCTCGCTATCCCACCGCGACGCGACTGCTGATTACCACGGACTGTGGCGGCAGCAACGGCGTGCCTCTGTACGTATGGAAGCGGGAGCTGCAAGTGCAAGTAGGGCCCAGAAAGACGAGCGAGGTCTCGCTATAGCTTGACCCCGTCATCGGCATCCGTCGATCATCAGCCGGGTAACGGGGGCGGAACATGCGGAAACTGAAATTGGCTTGGGTCGCCGCGGTATTGTTCGCAACGGCGGTTGCGGCGCATGCGGCTGGCACATTGCGTGTCGGCATGCAGGACGATCCGGATGCGCTGGACCCGGCGCGTGGCGGCACCTTCGCGGGGCGCATCGTGTTCGCCAGCCTGTGCGACAAGCTGATCGACCTCAGCCCCGATCTGAAGTTCGTGCCACAGCTTGCGACGGCATGGTCGTGGTCCCCGGACGGCAAGGCGCTGACGCTGACGCTGCGCGAGGGCGTGACGTTCCAGGACGGCGAGAAATTCAACGCCGACGCCGTGCGCGTGAACATCGAACGGTATCGCACCGCGCCGGAAAGCAGCCGCAAGGGTGAGCTGAAGCCGGTGACCGGCGTCGAGGTGGTTGATCCGAAGACAGTGCGCCTGACGCTGTCGCAACCCTATGCCCCCCTGATCGCCGGTACTGTCGGATCGCGCGGGGATGATGGCGGCGCCCGATGTGCTGGCGAAGTTGGGCAAGGATTTCGCCAATCATCCGGTGTGCGCCGGTCCGTTCAGCTTTAACGAGCGCGTGGCGCAGGACCGCATCGTGCTGGACCGGTTTCCCGGCTACTGGAATGCTGGCGCCATCCATCTCGATCGGATCGTGTTCCGGCCGACCGCTGACTCGACGGTGCGTCTGGTGAACCTGCAGACCGGTCAGCTCGATATGTTGGAGGAACTGGCGCCAACCGATGCGGCGAAAGTTGAGAAGGACGCGAAGCTGAAGCTGCAGGGCGTGACGGCTCTTGGTTACGAGGCGATCGACATCAACGTCGCGCACGGTCCCGCGGCGGACAATCCATTGGCCAAGGATGCGCGGGTGCGGGCCGCGCTGGAGGCGGCGATCGATCGTGCCGCGTTGAACAAGGTGGTGATGGATGGCCGCTTTGTGCCCGACAACCAGGCCGAACTGCCGACCAGTCAGTATTTCAACAAGGACTTCCCAGTGCCCGCGCGTGACATTGCCAAAGCGAAGGCATTGTTGAAGGAGGCTGGCTACGACCACGTGTCGTTCACGCTGCGCACGCTGAACACGCCGAGCGACACTCAGATTGGCGAAGTGCTGCAATCGATGGCGGCCGAGGCCGGTATCGACATCAAGCTGGTTGCTGGTGAAACCAATGCCAACATACAGGCGATGAACGCCGGCGACTATCAGTCAAGTTTGGTGATCTGGAGCGGCCGCTCGGATCCGGACTTCAACATCGTGCAGTTCCTGTCGTGCGACGGATTTCAGAACTGGGCGAAGTACTGCAATGCGAAATTCGACGATGCGTTGAATCGTGGCCGCTCGGCGACCGATCTGACACAACGCGCCGCGGCGTATCATGAAGCGGCATCGATCTATCTGACTGATCGGCCGCTGGTGTTTCTGTTCCATATGACGTGGCTGTACGCCCATAGCGACAAGCTGAAGGGCTTCACACCAGTGCCTGACGGTTTGATCCGGCCGCAGGGTTTGGTGCTGGAGTAATACCGAGGGCCTTAATGGGAGATGGATTGCATGTGATGCCAACCCTGCCATGGCCGGGTTTGACACGGCCATCCGTTGGGATTGTCGCTGACCTGTATTGCATCGTTCGAAAATTGTGCGGAGTTGAGATGGCCGGGTCAAGCCGGTCAAGCCCGGCCATGACGCGGTTGAATAGTCATGGTCGGACATTGTCCCAGCCAGTTGGCGGCAGGCTCAGGCGAAGCGGGAAAAGTCCGGCTTGCGCTTCTCCATGAACGCCCGGAACGCCTCGGCGGCCTCCGGGGAGCCGAGGCGCTCGCGGAACAGCGCCAACTCTTCCTCCATACGTGCCGCAAGTTCCGGCGCTCCCTGGCGGATCAGCCGCTTGGTCAACCGCACCGCCTGAGGCGGCAGCGACGCAAGCCGCCGCGCCATGTCATGCGCCGTCTCCATCAGCGCCGCAGCCTCCACGACGCGATTCACAAAGCCCCACTGCAATGCAGTGTCGGCATCCATCGGCTCGCCGAGCAACAGCAATGCGCTCGCCCGCTGATTGCCGAGCAGGTGCGGGAACAGCAGCGAACTCGCCGCCTCCGGCACCAGGCCCAGGCTTGTGAACGGCATCACGAACCGCGCCGTCCGCGCCGCGACGATCAGATCGCAGTGCATCAGCATCGTGGTGCCGACACCGATCGCGGCACCGTTCACCGCCGCGATCAGCGGCTTCTGCATCGCAGAGATCGTCGGCAGGAAACGCGACGCCGAGCTTTCACGATTGCCCGCCGCGCGAGCTTGGAAATCACCGATGTCGTTGCCGGATGTGAAAGTGTCGCCGGTGCCGGTCAGCAGCCCGACACGCAGCGTCGGATCTGCGTCCACCCGTTGGAATGCGTGCGCCATCGCGTCGTACATGTCGCGTGTCAGTGCGTTCTTTTTCTCCGGTCGGTTCAACCGGATTTCCAGCACGCCATCGGTGCGCGTCAGGACAACGTACTCGTTCATCGTCGACTCCACATTGCTATCCGCGACGCGCTGCGCGGTACTCGCTGCGCACGATGTCCATCAGTTCCTCGACGGAGGTCGCCGCGGCATCTCTTTCGTATGTGATCCGACCATGCTGCATCAGCACAATGCGGTCGGCAATGTCCAGCGTCTGCGCGTAGTTGTGCATGATCATCACGATCGACAACTGGCCCTCCCTCTTCAACCGCAGCAACAGGTCGATGATCAGGCCCGCCTCACGCGCCCCCATCGCCGCCAGCGGTTCGTCAAGCAATAGGATGCGTGCGTTCGCGGAGTTCACTGCGCGCGCCACGGCGATGGCCTGACGCTGCCCTCCGGAGAGGCGTTCCACTGGCACGTCCACCGATGGAATGTGGACGCCGATACGATCCAGACATTCCACCGCCTGCTGGCGCATCGCTCGATTATTTAGCAGGCGAAACGGGCCACGATGCACGATCTCGCGGTTCAGGAACATGTTGTGATACACGCTGAGCGAATTGGCCAACGCCAGATCCTGATAGACGCACTCGATCCCGAGTGCGCGCGCCTGATCGACCGAATGCAGCGTCACCTCGCGGCCGGAGACGAACAGCCTGCCGCTGGTGGGTGTTTCATAGCCGGTGAGGATCTTCATCAGCGTTGACTTGCCGGCACCGTTGTCGCCGAGGATGCCGAGGATCTCGCCCTGCCGCAGCGTGAGCGAAACGCCATCCAGCGCAGTGACGGCGCTGAAGCGTTTGACGATGGCGTCGGCGCGGAGCGCTTCGGGGGATGCGCTCATCCGCGGCCACCCTCACGGGCGAACCGCGTCACGTGGATGTTGAACAGCATCGCTACCAGGATCGCGGCGCCCAGGATGATGTTGAAGGTGAAGGCGTTGATGCCAATGAGCGTGAAGCCGTCGTTCAGTACGCCGAGCACGACGGCACCGATCAGGCCGCCGATTATGGTGCCGGAGCCGCCGGCCAGTGGGGTGCCGCCGATCACGCCGGCCGCCACTGCGAGGAACATGATCTGGTTGCCGCCCGCCTGAGGATCGATCGAGCCGATGCGGAACGCCTCGAGGCAGCCGGTGAACCCAGCCAGCACCGCAGTCAGAATGAAATTTCCGACCTTGAGGCGCGTGACGTGAATGCCCGCCTCGCGCGCGCCGGTCTCGTTGGCGCCCGTGGCGATCGTGTGGAGCCCCCAGCGCGTGTGGCGCAGCACCACGTGCAGCACGACAACGACCAACAATGCCCAGAGGATCTCGCTGTAACCCCAGGCGCCCATCACCTGTGCGAAAGCTTCGCCGCCTGGTGGTGTCACCGGCGTGCCGCGCGAAATCGTCAGCGTGATGCCGTTCACCAGAAACAGCGTCCCCAACGTGGTGACGAACGACGGTACGCGCAGCAACACGGTGACGACACCGTTCACCACGCCGACCAGACCGGCCGCGAGCAGTCCCGCCAGCAATGCGACGATGACTGGCATCCCCGCTTCGTCGGCGAAGTGCATGATGAACGGCGCCAACGCGAACACCATGCCGGCGGAAAGATCGATCTCGCCGCAGATCATCAGCATGATCTCGCCACACGCGATGATCGCTGCCGGTGCGATGAACTGGGACAGATTCTCCAGGCTCGCGCCGGTCAGCAGGAAGTCGGGATTGGCCGTCTCGAACCAGGCGACGAGCAGCAACGCCACCAGTAGGATGCTGGCCTCCTGCCAGCGCACGAACAGGCTCAACGCGCGCTGGCGGCGCATCGGCTCAGACCTTGATCGGGCCGGAGCGCTGCACGATCTGCGCCTTGTCCGACTTGCCTTCGTAGCGCGTGGACGTGGAGAGATACGGCCCGACGCTGTCCTTGATGACGAACTTCAGGCCCGTGTTGATGTCGGCCGGCCCGGTCAGACCGCCGGATGCGAGGAATGTGAACATCTCCATCGCGGTGTAGAAGCCTTGCAGGTAGGCCTGCTGGTCGATGGTGAAGTCCAGATGGCCGTCCTGGATCAGTTGCACGGTCTTCGGCAGCAGGTCGTAGCCGCCGGCATGCACGCCCTTCGATTGCAGCTTGAACTGTTCCATCACCTCGCCGACGCCCTGCGTGCTGCCGGCATCCACCGCGAACATGCCCTTCAGGTCCTGGTGGCCGAGGTAGAAGGCTTTGATCTTCGACAGTTCCTCGTTCACCGTCGCGCCGGTGGCGATCTGCTGTGTCTCGATCTTCTTGCCTGACTTCTTGATTGCGGCAACCGCGCCATCCAGGCGGGGCTGGATGTTGAGCTGGCCCGGCGTGGCGATGAACAGCGCAACGAGGCCGGAATCGATCATCGAAGCGATGCGCTCGCCCATCTTGTAGCCCGATGCGTAGAGGTCCTGGCCGATATAGGCGAGGCGCTTGTTGGCGCTGCCGGCGGGGGCGTCGGCATTGTACGCGAACACCGGAATGCCTGCGTCCAGCGCGCGTTGCACCGGTGCGTCGAAGGCGTGTGGGTCGACAATCGGTACGGCGATCGCAGCCGCCCTGGCGGCAATCGCAGCGTTCATCGCGTTCACCATCTCCGCCACGTCGGCATTCGCCGAACCGGACCACTGGTAGTCGCAGCCCAGCAGACCGCACGCATCCTGGATGCCGTACTGTGTGGGCACGAAGAACGGATTGGTCGTGACATGATTGACGAAGACCAGCTTCCAGCGCGGATGATCAGGGAATGGCGCATCCGTTGCGGCGCGCGCTGCACCAATGCCACCGAACAGAGCGAGTGCGGAGCCTATACTTGCGCCGTGCAGCATCGTGCGCCGTGCCACACCGAACTGATCGCTTTGCTGTGCCATTACTTCCTCCGGTTATTGCTGGTTCGACTGTCGACAAGGCGGACGGAAACCGAGCGAGCCGAACAGCGCCAATCAATAGCGCGAGAGTGAACCGAAGTCGCTCTGTGGCATTGTCGTCCGCCCGCGCCGGAGTGCCGACAGCGCAGCGCTATTCCGGTCCTACAGGTTCTCGGCGATGTACGGCGGCAGATTGAATGCGCCGACATGTATGTTTGGCGTCCAGTAGCGTGTCGTGCCGGCTATGCCGGAGGCCTCGGCACGTGCCCGGATTTCGTCCACACCGACGTGCGTCAGCGATGCGTCCTTCGCCGCCCAGCCGAGCGTCATGAACCCGCCAACGTACGTCGGCACCGCCGCCACATACGCCGTCACATACGGGAAGAACTTTGCCCGTCGCGCGCTGGTGTCGCGCAGTTCGTCAGCCTGCATGAACGGCACGCCGCACTGATTCACGATCAGTCCGCGCGTGGTCAGGATGCGCGCGCAATTGGCGTAGAAGGCATCGGTGAACAGCACCTCGCCGACGCCAATGGGATCGGTCGAATCGACGATGATGACATCGAACGCCGCGTCCGGCGCGCGCTTCACGTAGTCGATGCCGTCGCCGACGATAACCTCGGCGCGACGATCGTCCCACGCATCGCCACCGATGTCGGGCAGGAACTCCTTCGCCAGGCGAATCACCTCGCCATCGATCTCCACCATCACCGCGCGTGCCACACCGCGATGCTGCAACACGCGACGCAGCACCCCGCCATCACCCGCACCAATGATCAACACGCTGGCCGCCGCGCCATGCGCCAGCAGAGGCACGTGCGTCAGCATCTCCTGATAGACGAATTCGTCGCGCTCGGTGATCTGGATCACGCCGTCAAGCACCATGACGCGGCCATGCGAGAAGCTGTCGAACACCACGATGTCCTGGAACGCGCTCTGCACACGCGCCAGCTCGCGCTTCACCAGGAAGCGCTGACCCCAGTCGGGGTACAGCGTCTCGTTGATCCAGTTGTCGGTGGTCACGGTATTAAGGGATCAGGCCGCGCCGCTGCTCGGACAGCAGGATCGACTTCGGTGCGAACACGTCCTTCAGGACCGGCAGCGAGTGGTACGGATTGCAGCAACCGCACATGAAGATATCCACCGCGGCAAAGTCGCGCTCCGGCCAAGTATGGATCGAGATGTGACTTCTCCGCCAGCACGAGCACGCCGCTCACGCCGCCGTCCGGCCCGAAATGATGGAAGTGACTGTGCAGGATCGTCGCGTTGGCCGCTTCCGCGGCATCGCGCAACGCGCGATCGATCAGCTCCGGATCGGTGAGGTTGCTGGCACCCCACAAATCCAGCAGCAGATGCGTGCCGGCGAACTTCACGCCGTCCTTCTCGACGAAATAGTCCTTCTGCTCGATCTCAGTCGAAGCGTCGGTGACCATCCCCAGCGGGCTGAGTGCGTCCATTGCGTACCCTGTTCCTACCAGTAGACAGCCTGTTGAACGGGCGCGTCGCCGCGTCCGTTCCCTTGGGCCAAGGTCGCGGAAGATGGGGACAGGGGGGACGTGATGCAAGAGGCTTTTTCGACGCTACTGCTCTCCGCCCTTCACAGCTTTCACCCCGTCGGGCAGCCCTTTGGCCAGAGTCGCCTCCCGACCGGACCGCTTCAGGTCAGCGACAGTCCGCACCTGGTCGGACGTGAGCAGACGGAACATGTCCGCCAGTGGCCCAGTGCCCATCCGCGTCGCCTGGTGCTCCCGCAGTCCAACCAGTGCCGCGTCGTCGCCTGCGCGGGCAGCCGCGGTGGCGAGGCGCAGCAGGGTGCGGCGCTGCGTGTCATCCAGCTCACCCTCCGGCGGCACCGCTTTCGCGATGTAATCGGCCAGCGCCCGCTCCGCCCCAGGCCAGTCGTTTGCGCGCTCCAGAATGGTCGCGCGCACTTCATCGGCCGCAGCCGTCGTCGTAGGTGCCAGGGCCGCAAGTGCCTGCTTCGTATCACCCCGGCGCGCCTGCGACTGAGCCAGCAGCAGGCTGCGCCGCTCGACGAGGTCGGGCGGGAGGTCCGGCGCGTCCGACGCTGCCAGAGCGGCGAGCGCACCCGTGGCATCGTCCTCTCGCTGCCGCATTGCCGCCAACCGCGCTCCGAAACCGGCACGCCCGGCACTGGTCGGCGCCGCCTTCATCAGCTTGTCCAGCACCGGCCCTGCCCGGTTCGGCAGATCCAGCGCCAGCAGACGATCGGCCAGGCGTGCTTCCAGCGCTTCGCCATCCGGATCGTCCGGCAGCAGATCGGCGTTCTCCTCGAGCAATGCGACCAGCTCGAGCGGCGGCAACGAACTGGCGGCGTCGCTGCGCAGGAAGCCGGTAAACGCATTGGTCAGCTTGGCGTGCCGCGTAGGCTTATCGGCCGGGAACAGCGCTTCGTCCTCGCGCAAAATGGCAAGCGCCGCTCGCCACATGCCCGATTGTGCCTGCAGCGCCGCCACCCGTTCGCGCAGGGCCAACTCGCGATCATCGCCACGCCAGGCGTACATCAGCCGATCCAGCCTGACCGCCGCCTCATGCGGATCGATCGCGCCTCTGGCGAGCCGCACTTCCACCGCCCGTACGGCGGCGCGCGCATGCTGCAGCCGATCCGGCGATTGCGCCAGCCGATCGTAGATCTCAATCGCACCAGTCGCATCGCCCATCGCCTCTCGCACCATCCCGCGTGCCATGTCGAGCGTTGGATCGTCCTTGCGTGCCTCCAACACCGCTGCGGCAGCCTCGGTTTCACCACCAGCCGCCATCGTCTCGGCCGCCAGTGGCAACACGCGGTCGCGTATCTCCGCAGGATAGCCCAGGAGCAACGGCCAGGTGACGGCCAGTGCCGCGGCCGCAGCGGCGGACCCTTCGTGCTGCTCGGCCTGTCGGACGGCACGCCACAGGACGACATCGTCAGCCTCCGACAGCTTGGTGTTGTCCAGCCCGGCGGCATCGGCCGGCCGGTGCGCGAGCAAGGCGGCGATTGATGCTAGCGCGCCATTTTCAGGCCCGTCTGCCTGCGCCGGATCGTCATTCGCGGCAGCCCGCAACACCGCCGCCGCCTCCGCGCCAAGCCCCAACGAAATCATCGTCCGTGCCAGCGCATCACGCCGTGGACCACGGGCTCGCGCGGGCGTCATAGCAGAGTCCACTCTCTGCCGGCGCAAAGTCTCCAGCAGCGTGGGCGTCGGCTGATCCGGGAAATCGAACTGCCGCGTCAGTCCCGCCGCGCGCGCGATTTGCGCGGCGATGTCCTGGCTCGGCGAAAGCGACAGACCGGTGGCGCCGCCGCTGACCACGAAACCATCCTGTATCGGCCGCATCGCTACCTGGTCCGAGATAGGCACCACTGCGACACCCAGCCAGGTCGGCAACAACAGGAAATCGACCGTGCGGCGCTCCATCGGTGTGCTCTGGCCGTCCCGCCGCAGCGTGCCCACCAGCAGTGTCGCGCCTGTCTCTGGATCGCTAAGTGCCACGACTTTGCCGGGTGAGGATGCCGAGAGTACCAAACGGCCGTCTGCCGCGACGGCCGGAATCGGCCGAGGGTTCGGCTCCGCCGCCGCCGAACCGATACGCCAGGCATGCTGTGTCGATGACACGGCAAGTGTTGTGCCGCCCTCCAGCCGTAGCTGAACCACCGTCGCGTCGGGGAGCGTCTGCACCACCGCCGTGCTGAACACCGGATCGTCATGCAACGCCGAGAGATCGAGTGTCAGCGCCTGATCGAACACCACCACTGCCCCGTTGCCTCGCCGGAACGCGGCGACCCCGAGCGGCGCAGCGAACGGTACGATCAGTTCGGATGACTGCAGGTCTTCCACTACCGCCGTATCGTCCGCGGTTGCGGCCGCCGGAGCGGCTGACGGCTGCGCGGCCGCAACCGCGGCGGACGTCGATGCTGCCAGGGCAGGGGGGCTATCATGCTGCGGCGATACGGGAGCCGGAGACGTCGGAGCCGCCGGGACTGCAGCGGGTGGCGACGTACTTAACGAGGGTGCAGCAGCCAGCGCGGGTGGCACGGCAGCCGCCGGAGCCTGGGCTGGCGGGGACGCGGGCTTGTCCGAAGGTCGCTTCGTCGATGCCGCTCTCTTCGCGGGGGTTGCGGCTACCACTGATGTCGATGCCGCTCCCTTCGTGGGGGGCGCGGCTGCCGCTGGTGTCGATGCTGCTCCCTTCACGGGGGTTGCAACTGCTGCTGGTGTCGATGCTGCCTCCCTGGCGGGAGTTGCGGCTGTCGCTGGAGGCGTCGCGAGCGCCTCCTGGGTTGACGCTTGTTTCGCCGATGCACGCGATGGCACCGGTGACGCCGGCAGCGATGGTGGTCCTGATGACGCCTGCCCACTCGAGCCATCCGCAACGTCGATCACAACGCGGTCACCCATCCGCGATGTACGCACTATCGTGCCCGGCGTGACGTCGAATTCCGCGTGCCCTTTGCCACCGGTGATGTTTTGCACATTGTGCGGTGCGCCCGGCGCCGAACCGATCGTCAAATCGCGCTTGAATTCAATGATGACGTGCTGGCCCTGCTGCGTCAGCTCGTACTCGACCTGGCCCGGCAAATCGAACACCACCCGGCCAAATCCTGGGTGGTTGCCGACGCGCACTGCCACCTGCGGCATGTCAGCGGCATGTGCGGTTCCGACCAGCAGCCCCGCCAGCACTGCGGCAAGCAGCGTCATCCGCAACGCCGGGAAACCCGTCCGCGTCATTCGAAACTGGCGAGCAACTTATCGATATCCGACTGATCCATGGCCACTGTCGGATGTTGCGGCCCGTTCAGCAGCGCCGCCTCGGTCGGCTCGGCGGCCGCCCGCTGATCGACTGGCCTGGCGTCGCCACTGCTGCCAAACGTTGTGACGATTTGCGCGACCTTCGCTTCGATCGCCTTCAGCGTCCCCACCACCTTGGTGATCCGCTGGCCCGTAATGTCCTGGAAGCTGCACGCCTCATAGATCTGCGTCGTGGCATCCTGCAGCTTGGCGGCAGGCTCGCCGCTCAGCGTGCCCGCCACCGCATCGAGCGTCTCGCAGCTATTCAGGATCGCATTTGTCGCCGTCGCCGTGTGCTCGACGATGGCATCGAGCTCGTCGGTCGCAAACGGGATGTGGTCCAACGTGATGTCGTCTACCCGCAACGCCGCGATCTCGGCCTTGGCACTCGAGATCGTGCGACCCAGCTCCTCCACCTCGGAAAGCAGGGACGTTTCTTGCGCCGACAAGTCGCCGCTCAGCGTGCTCAGCACCGCGCGCACCACATCGGCTACCATCTCCGGATCGGGTGTCGGATGGCGCAAGCGGATCGCGGCCAGTTTTTCGGCCAATCCGTCGCCGCGTGGCTCAACCATGGCCGAGAACCTTCTCAATCTTGTCGCGCAGCGTCTCGGCATTGAACGGCTTCACGATGTAGTTCGACACGCCCGCCTGCTTCGCGGCCACGACATTCTCTGTCTTGCTTTCCGCGGTTATCATGATGAACGGCGTTGTCTTGAGCTTGCCATCCGCCCGCACCTCTTGCAGCAGTTGCAGGCCGGTCATCGGTGCCATGTTCCAGTCACTGATCACCAGACCGAAGTTGCCCGATCGCAGCTTGGCCAACGCCTCGGCGCCGTCCGAGGCTTCCTCGACATTGTTGAATTCGATCTGCTTCAGCAGATTGCGGATGATGCGCAACATCGTCTTGTAGTCGTCGACGATCAGAACATTCATGGATTTGTCGATCGGCATCGCAATTTGGTCCTTTCAACTGCCGCTCGGGTTGTCACGCCGTGTGCGCATGTCAGCGAGCTTTGTGGTCAACTCTCGCGCCTTGTCGGCCTGCATCGCTGCCAGCACCGGCGCCGCCTTGGCCTCTTTCATGCGGTCGACCACCTGCAGCAGGACGGGCATGTCGAGGTCATTGAAAATCACCGCCGCGTCGCGCGGCTTCATCGATTCGTAGAGCTTCACCAACCCTCGCCAGCTCGTGTCCTCGCGCTGTTCGCGTGCAGTTTCCAACCCTTCGAGCTTCGTCTGGAGCGCCTGCAGTTCCGCGACGCGTGCCGACAATTTCAGCTCGGTCGCCACCAGCACCGATTCACGCGCCGCCAGCGTCGCCTCGCGCCCGTCCAGTTCAAGGCGGCGCTGACGCAATTCCAGCAGGACTGTGCGTTCGCCATCGCTGATCGGCGATGGACCAGGAGTGACCTCCGGTGGCTTCGGTGCCACCGTGCCGTCTGACGGCGCCTTCGGCGCCTCGGCCGCAGATGCGTGAGCAGCAGCGGTTGTGGCAGGCGCGGTCGTTTGCTCGCTTGCCGTGGCCGTCGCCGCGTGGACAAGCTCGGCTGACTTCGCCACCAATAGACCCGCCATCGCGAAGATGGTGAGCGGCAGCAGCCGGATTGGCCCGATGGCTTTCATCGAGCCATCCTCAGCGCCTTGAGCAGGTCTCGTTCCGCCTGGCTGCGAACGCGCGGTTCCGAGGCTTCCGAATCGGACACCACCGTCAGGCGCGGCGCCTCCGCGGTGAGCGGGCGGCCAGCGCGCACCATTGTATCCAGCCGATCGGCCAAACGGTTCCCACGCTCGATCAGCAGCGTGAGGTCATCCTTCAGTGTCAGTGCCGCGTCCACCTGACCGGCAATCTGCTGACCTGCACCCTCGGCAGCCTCACGTAGCCGGTCGATCCCAATTTCCGCCAGGCGCGTGCTGGAGTTGAAGCCGGCAACCAGTTCCTGCAACGCCGCCCGATCGTGTTTCAGCACGCCAAGCGCGCGCTCCAACCGGATCGCGTGGAACAGCGTCGCAGCCAACAGTAGGACCAGGACAATCTCGAGAAGCCACTCCATGGCCAGCATTCTGCGGCCGGAGTGTTAGGAAAGTGCCAATACGGTCCGCTTTCGCGGGCGACGACCGGGCATTTCCTATAGCTGCCGAGCGACCGAGCCTCACTGCATGACGGAGATGCCTTCGGCTGCCTGCATCATGTCGACGCTTTCCGGTCCAGCGACGTAGCGCAGGAATAGCACCTCGGCTGCCGCCATCACACACAACAGGGCGACGGCGAGCAGTATACCGGAGCGTTGCTGCGTGGCGGCATGGCTGCGCCGCGTATCCAGATCGTGCCAAATCGTGTGTGCTTCGCTCATCGTCGGTTTCCTCAGCCGTGACGGCGTGCCTTGTCGGCGTTCGGTAGGGAAACGTCTGTGACGTCGCTCACATTGACGGAACTGTTACCGCTCCAGCCCCGCGATTTCGCGCCATTCCGCCTCGGTGACGGTGCGAACGCCCAGCTCCCCGGCCTTGCGCGCCTTCGAGCCGGCATCTGCGCCAACCACCACAATATCGGTCTTCTTCGAGACGCTGTCGGTGACCTTCGCTCCCAGCGCCTCGGCACGAGCCTTAGCCTCGGGCCGCGTCATCGTCTCCAGCGTGCCGGTGAACACCAGCACCTTGCCGGTGATCTCGCTGTCAGTGGTCTGCGCGCGTGCCGCATCCTCGATCGTCAGCTCCGCGGCCAGTTCATCCACCAGCTCAACGTTGCGGTGCTCGCCGAAGAAGTCCGCCAGTTCCTCGGCAATCGCCGGACCGATGCCGATGATGTTGTCGAGTTCCGCGCGCGCTTCGGAGCCGGCCTCGGCGGCGGCGAGCATTTCCGCGCGCCAGTTGACGAAGCTGCCGAAATGCCGCGCCAGCAGTCGTGCGTTCGATTCGCCGATGCGGCGAATGCCCAGTGCGTAGATGAACCGCTCCAGCGATATCCGCCGGCGCGCTGCGATCGCCCGCGTCAGGTTGTGTGCCGAGACCTTGCCCCACCCTTCGCGTTCGGCGATCTCCGCCTCTCGCACCGGCAGCCGAAAAAGGTCGGCCGGGCTGTGCAGCCAGCCCTCCTCATAGAATTCACGGATCGTCTTCTCGCCCAGCCCGTCGATATCGAACGCCCCCCGCGACACGAAGTGGATCAATCGCTCGACCCGTTGGGCCTCGCAGATCAAGCCACCGGTGCAGCGTCGTACCGCCTCGCCCGGTGGCCGCACCGCGTGGCTGCCACACACCGGGCAGACCTCCGGGAAATGATACGGCTTCGCGCCCTTTGGGCGGCGATCAGTTACAACGGAAACTATCTGCGGGATCACGTCGCCGGCACGCTGCAACACGACGGTGTCGCCGATACGTATGTCTTTACGCGCTATTTCGTCCTCGTTGTGCAGGGTCGCATTCTGCACCAGCACGCCGCCGACATTCACCGGTTCCAGCCGCGCCACAGGTGTCAGCGCGCCGGTGCGTCCAACCTGGATGCGGATGTCCTGGAGCACTGTCATCGCCTGCTCGGCCGGGAACTTCCACGCGATCGCCCAGCGCGGCGCGCGGCCGACAAACCCAAGCCGCGTCTGCAGCGCCAGATCGTCAATCTTGTAGACCACGCCATCAATGTCATAGCCGAGCCCGGATCGCTCAGCGGCGATGCCCGACTGGAAAGCCGCGGCTTCGTCCTCGCTATTCAAATGCCGCGACAACGGGTTCACCTCGAAGCCCCACTCGCGCAGACGTTGCAGATAGTGCCAGTGGGTATCGGCCACCGGCTCGCTCAACTCACCCTGTGCATACGCAAAAAGCGACAACGGCCGCCCGGCGGTGATCTTTGGATCCATCTGCCGCAGACTGCCTGCCGCGGCGTTGCGCGGATTGGCAAATACCTTGTGTCCGGCCTCGGCCTGTGCCTCGTTCATCTTGAGGAAGTCGGCCTTGGTCATGAACACTTCGCCGCGGACTTCAATCAGCGCGGGCGCGCGGCCTTTCAGGCGAGCAGGCACGGTCTTCATGGTACGCAGGTTGGCGGTGACATCTTCGCCCACGCTGCCGTCGCCGCGTGTGGCGCCACGCACGAAGTGCCCGTCTTCATAGGTCAGATTGATCGACAGGCCGTCGATCTTCGGTTCGGCAACGAACGCCAGCTTCCCGTCGGCGGCGCGGCCGAGAAAGCGCCGTGCCCGCGCGCAGAATTCGGTGAAATCCTCCGCATCCATAGCGTTGTCCAGCGACAGCATGGGCACGCGATGGCGGATCTTGGCGAAGCCGCTCTCCGGCGCGCTGCCGACACGGTTGGAGGGCGAGTCTTCGCGGATCAGATGCGGAAAGCGCGCCTCGATTTCGGCGTTGCGGCGGCGGAGGGCGTCATAGTCCGCATCGGTGATCTCGGGTGCATCCTGCTGGTGATACAGCAGGTCGTGGTGTGCGATCTCGCGCGCCAGCCGTTCCAGTTCGTCGGCCGCACCCTGTTCGGTCAGGTCATCAGCACTGGTTGCGGCGTCAGGTTTGCGAGGCGAGCGCGGCATTCAGTTCCGTCCTCCCCCTCCCCTTGCGGGAGGGGGTTGGGGGGAGGGGGCCGGGGCGCATCCGTTACCCCCTCCCCCCAACCCCCTCCCGCAAGGGGAGGGGGAGTAACCATTCCCTATATTCCCGATATTCCCAACATCCGCTGCATCCGCCGCCAAACGAATCACACTACCGCTCCCAGCAAATCATCTGCCGCCGCCCGAGCTGCCTCCGTCACCGTCTCGCCCGCCAGCATCCGCGCAATCTCCTCGCGCCGCTCCAGCGCATCCAACTGCTCGACCTGCGTCGCAGCCTTCCCCCGGAAGGCCTGCTTCGACACCCGCATATGCGCACCACCCCTCGCCGCCACCTGGGGGCTATGTGTCACCACCAGCACCTGCACTCGCTCCGCCACCCGCGCCAGCCGTTCACCGACTGCCGCCGCCGTAGCCCCGCCCACATCCGCATCGACCTCGTCGAACACCAATGTCGGTGCCGGCGACCCGGCGGACAACACAACCTTCAGTGCCAGCATCAATCGAGACAGCTCGCCGCCCGAGGCAATCCGCCCCAACGGGCCAGGCTCCTGCCCAGGATTTGTGGCGATCAGAAACCGAACCGAGTCCGTCCCGTTCGCGCCCCAATCCGCTTTCTCCAACGCCACGACCTCGGCCCGGAACCGTGCCTTGTCGAGCCGTAATGGCGGCAGTTCCTTCGCGACCGCCCGATCCAGCCGCGTTGCGGCCGCGCGCCGCGCTTCCCCCAATGCTGCGGCAACCTTCGCATACGCATCGGCGGCTGCGCGCACCGCCTGCTCCAGCGCCACCACCTCGGCGGCGCCGGTCTCCAACGCCGCCAGCCGCGCGCACAACGTATCCAACAACGCCGGCAGATCCGTCACCGGCACGGCATGCTTGCGCGCCACTGCCCGCAACGCGAACAGACGCTCCTCCGCCTGTTCCAGCAACCGAGGATCCGCTTCGGCTTCGTGCGCCAGCCGCGTCAGAAAGCTTTCCGCCTCGGCCAGCGCTTCCTCGGCGCGTTCCAACGCGGCGACCGCCGGCCCGGCCGGACTCGCCGCATCGGGCTGCGCCGGCGTCACCAGCCGCTGCAATGCGCGGGAAGCCGCCCGCAATGCCGCGCCCGGGCCGGAATGGCGTCGATCATGCGGCGTCAGTTCAGACAGCGCGGAGGCGATCGCCTCGGCATGGCGCTCGCCTTGCTGCAGACGCTGCCGCTCCTGCGCCAGCCGCTCTTCCTCGCCCGGCTGAGGTGCAAGCGCGGCCAGTTCATCCACCGCGTGCCGCAGCCATTCCTCATCGCGTTCCGCCGCCGCGATCGCCTCGCGCGCATCCTCCAACGCGGCAATCGCTTCCCGCCAGACCCGCCATGCATGAGTGGTCGCATCACGCAGCGCCCGAGGCACTCCGAACGCATCCAGCAACGGCGCGTGGCTCGCCGCATCAGCCAGCCCGATCTGTTCGTGCTGGCCCTGCACCTCGACCAGCAGGCCCGCGGCGCGCCGCAGCAGCGCCACGCCCACCGGCTGATCGTTGATGAAGGCGCGCGATCGTCCATCCCGCGTCAGCACGCGCCGCAGGACCACCTCGTCCTCCGCCTGGAGACCCTGTTCTGCGAGCAGCGCGCCCAGTGGATGGCCGGATGGCGGCGCGAAGCAGGCAGTGACGCTGGCCTGCTCGACCCCGGCACGCACCAGCCCCGCATCGGCTCGTGCACCCAGCGCAAGCCCCAGACTGTCCAGCAGGATCGACTTGCCGGCGCCCGTCTCGCCGGTCAGCACCGTCAGCCCCTCGGCGAACGACAGGTCCAGCCGTTCGATCAGCACCACGTCCCGGATCGACAGAGCGGTGAGCATGCGGCTGCGCCTGCTGCCGCGTCGGCTCAGAAAATCGAATGCCAGGCGCGGGAGAAGAAGCCGCGCCCGGACGGGGCCGCCGGGCCCTTCTCCTGCACCAATCCAGCGTCGAACAGGTCGTTGTAGCTATCCTCGTACCAAACGCTGCCAGGATAATTGTAGCCGAGCACCGAGGCCGTCCGTCGCGCCTGATCGCGCAGTCCGAGCACCAGATAGATTTCGGTTAGCCGGTGCAGCGCCTCCGGCACGTGATTGGTGGTCTGGTAATCGTCCACCACGCGCTGGAACCTGCCGATGGCTGCCTCATACAGATGCTGGCCCTGGTACCAGCGGCCGACCTCCATCTCCTTGCCGGCGAGGTGGTCATTGCAGAGATCGATCTTCAATCGCGCGTCGCGAGCATAGGCACTGTCGGGGAAGCGGTTGACCACCTCCTGCAGTGCGTTCATCGCGATCTGAGTGCCCCGCTGGTCGCGCTGGATATCCGCGATCTGCTCATAGTAGCACAGTGCCCGCAGGTAATAGGCGTAGGCCACATCGTTGCCCGCAGGATGCAGCTGGATGTAGCGGTCCAGCGTGCCGATCGCGTCGGTGTAGTTGTTCTGCAGGTACTGCGTGTAGCCCTGCATCAACTGTGCTTTCACCGCCCAGGTCGAATACGGATAGTTTTGCTCGACGAGGTTGAACTGGTCGTTCGCCGAGGAATAGCGCTGTGCGTTCAGCGCATCGACGCCGTTGTTGTACAGATCCTCGACCGGCGCCGGCGGCGCCGTGACGTCGGCGTTCTCGTCCTTCGATTTGCCGCCGCAGCCAGCCAGCAGCAAGGCCACGAGGGCAAGACTCGGAACCACGGTCCGGATTAGAGCATGCGTCTTCATCATGCGGCTTATACCACGACCCGCCGCGCCGCGAAGCGGTCTCCCAGCCTGTTCAGGCAGCCGCGACGGACAGCGGCAGCGCCGACACCTCGCGCCAGGCAAGACGATCGGCGAACAGTGCGCGCAGCAACCGATTGTTCAGGGTGTGGCCGGAACAGTGCGCAATGAAACGCCCGACCAGCGGGGCGCCCGCGAGCGCCATGTCCCCCACCGCGTCCAGCAACTTATGACGGGCGAATTCGTCGGGCATCCGCAGCCCGGTCGGGTTGAGCACGCGGGCTTGATCAACTACCACCGCATTGTCGAGACTGCCGCCTTGGGCCAGGCCGGCGGCGCGTAGCTGGTCGATTTCCTCAGCCAGTGCGAACGTCCGGGCGCGTGAGAGCTCGTGGCGGAAGGTCTCCGGCGTCAGGTGCAGCGACAGTGCCTGGCGCCCGATCGCGGCAGCGGCGAAGTCGATCGACAGCGCCATGTCCAGGCTTGTCGCGCCCGGGGCGGCGGGGCGTAGTTCGGCGAACGCCTCGCCGTCCTGCACGCGGACCGTCCGGTGGATTTCGATGCGCGTCCGTGCGGTGTCCTGTTCAAGGGTCCCGGCGCAGTCCAACAAGAAAACCAGGGGTGCCGCCGAACCATCCAGTATGGGAGGTTCCGGGCCGTCGACTTCCACCAGGGCGTTGTCGATGCCACATCCGGCGAGCGCGGCCATGACGTGTTCGACCGTGCCGATCCGCGCGGTGCCATCGGCCAGAACGGTGGAGAGACGGGTGTCTGCCACGCGATCGAAACGCGCAGGAATATCCAAGCCGAGGTCGGTGCGGCGGAATACGATCCCATGGTCGGCAGGCGCTGGACGGAACGTCATGCAGACGCGACTACCGGTGTGCAATCCGACGCCGACGCACCCGATCGGTGCTTTCAGCGTCTGTTGGCACCAAGTCGTGGCTTCCGATACCAAGGCTGCTGGCAAACCGTCCATGGCCCTCGTCTCATTGTGCAGACGACACGCGATGGTAGCGAATTCCGCGTCGCAGCAAAACTTAAGGACGAGCGGCGAGATTTGGCCAGTCAATCATTATTTCTGAGTGTTTCTGCGTAAACCGTTGATTTTGCAAATTTTACGGGGACGGGTGCGCGATGCGAAACATAATGTTCGCACCGCCGCTGCCCGCTTGGCTTGGCGCCCGTCCAGGGGGTCGAGAGGGACGCCTCTTGGTTGAGCCGTGGCTACGACGATTGCCGGCGCAGGAACGCGGGAATATCGAGCCCGACTTCCTCAGCGCCGGTTTGCCGTACCGAGGCCCGCGGTTGCTCGGTCCGCGGTTCTTGCAGAACTGGCTCCGCGCGGGGCTGTTGCGGAGGCTGCGCAGGGCCCGTGACCGTCGCCGCTGGCATTCGGCGGCGAATGGCGCCCGTCACGGTGCTGAACAGGCTTGGCCGCGCCGCATCGGGCGCCGTCGGAACCGCCGGAGCAGCAGCTTGCGGTGCTTCGGCGAACAGGCTGGCGCGCGAGGCAGCCGGTGGCGCCGCCCGCTGTGGCGCAACACCGGCACCAGGCACACTGGCGGCCATGGTTTGCACTGGCGGCATGGGCTGCGCCACCGGATGTGGAATCGGCTGCGGCTCCGCCGTCGGCATCGCCTCCATCATCGACGCGGTTTCCGGCATTGCGTCCGTCACCACGTACATCTGCGGCGCCGCCTGGCGGAGTGGATGCGCATGCATCATCGGTGCCGGCGTAGGACCTGCACCCGCCGGCATCGCCATCGCAATGTCGGCCGCGGCGTGTATGGGCAGAGGTATCGGCAGCGGCATCGGCATGCCGCCACCACCTACCGCAACCAGCCGAGGCCGCTCATTTTCCGCCTGCACCGGTGAATCGATGCCGGTCGCCACCACCGAAACCCGGATGCGTCCCGACAGCGACTCATCGATTGCCGAACCGAAGATGATGTTGGCTTCCTCGTCGACTTCCTCGCGGATGCGGTTCGCCGCCTGGTCCACTTCGAACAGCGTCAGGTCATCGCCGCCGGTGATGTTGATCAGCAGCCCACGCGCGCCGTTCATCGAGGTGTCTTCCAGCAGCGGATTGCTGATCGCCGCCTCCGCCGCGCGGATGGCGCGGTTCTCGCCTTCCGCCTCACCGGTCCCCATCATCGCCTTGCCCATCTCCGCCATCACCGTGCGGATGTCGGCAAAGTCCAGGTTCACCAGCCCCGGCGCCATCATCAGGTCAGTGACGCCGCGCACGCCCATATACAGGACCTGGTCGGCCATCTTGAACGCTTCCTTCCAGGTGGTGCGTTCATTGGCCATACGGAAAAGGTTCTGGTTCGGGATCACGATCAGCGTATCCACGTGCGCCTGCAGCTCCTCGATTCCGTGATCGGCGCATCGCGCGCGGCGCACACCCTCGAAACCGAACGGCTTGGTCACCACGCCGACGGTCAGGATGTTCCGCTCCCGCGCCATGCGCGCAATCACCGGTGCCGCGCCGGTGCCCGTGCCACCGCCCATGCCGGCGGTGATGAACACCATGTGCGCGCCGTCGAGATGCCGCGCCAGTTCGTCGGAGGCTTCCTCGGCCGCGGCCTTGCCGATCTCCGGCTTCGCGCCCGCGCCGAGCCCCTGCGTGATATGCGGTCCCAACTGGATGCGACGATCGGCGCGACTGTGCATCAGCTGCTGCGCGTCGGTGTTGGCAACAACGAACTCCACGCCCTGCAGATTCGCGGCGATCATGTTGTCCACCGCGTTGGTTCCGCCGCCGCCCACACCAATGACGGTGATGCGCGGACTGAAGTCAGTGTGCGGAGTCTGCGGGATTGTGAGATTCAGAGTCATTGCGACTTCTCCCCCAGTCGTGTCGATTCGCAAAAGCGGTTGTTACGCGAGATATTTCGATTCGCGACGTGCATCAGACGCGTTCTTTCAAAAAATTGACGATGCGACGGATGAACCCGGTGGGCCGTTCAACATCGAGGTCCACGTCGTGCATCGTCCGGCCCTCGCCGGCGGCCCACGCGAGCAGACCTGCTGCGGTAGCGAACGCCGGCCCCGATGCGGAATCCGGCAGGCCGCGCAACGCGATGGGACGTCCCAGGCGCACCTGTTTGTTCAACACGCGCCCCGCCATCTCGCGCGCACCACCGAGCTGACAGGCGCCACCGGTCAGCACCACGCGCGTGCCGGCCGCGCGCGTCAGGCCCGAACTGTCGAGCCGTTCCTTCACCATCTCGAACGTCTCTTCCAGCCGAGGCCGGATGATGTTCACCACCATGCTGCGCGGCACTTTGGCGATCTGATGCTCTTCCTCGCCGACCAGCGGTACCGGCAGCATCTCGCGTTCATCGTCCGGCGATGACTGCACGTTGCCGTACAGCGTCTTCAGCCGCTCAGCGTGCGCGACCGGCGTGGACAGCAGCCGTGCCAGATCATTCGTCACGTGCACGCCGCCCACTGGCAGTTGTGCCGTGTGCAGCAGTTGGCCCTCGGCGAACACCGCCATGCCGGTGGTGCCGCCGCCCATGTCGATCACCGTCGCGCCAAGCTCGCGCTCATCATCGACCAGCGTCGCCAATCCCGCCGCCATCGGCGCCGACACCAGCTCGCCGATATCCAGATCGCAGCGCGCAATGCAGGCACCCAACGAACGCAGCGCGGTGGTGGAAGCGTCGATGATGTGCAGTCGCGCGGCCAGTTCCTCGCAGAACAGGCCGCGTGGGTCAGCCACGTGATCGGTCTGATCCACCGCGAAGGTCAGCGGCAATGCGTGGATCACTTCGCGGCCGTCGGCCGAGGCGCGATACCGCCCTTCGTTCACCACGCGGCGGATGTCATGCTCTTCCACCGCGCGTCCGCCCACCGGCCACTGCACGTTGAACAAGCGCGATTCAGGCTGCCCGCAGGTCAGATTGACAATGACCGCTCGCAGCCGCGTATCTGCCATGTCCTCGGCTTGGCCAACACAGGCGCGGATGGCGCGTTCGGCCTCATCCAGATCGACGATGCTGCCACCGCGCACGCCCCGGCCGCGATGCCAGCCGAAGCCGAGCGCCCGCAACGTGCCGTCGGTTTCCACGCGCCCGATCAGACAGGCGACCTTGGTCGTGCCGATGTCGAGCACGCCGAACGGACCAGCCTTGCCGTGACGCGGCCGCGCGGCGTCCTCGGAGCCTGGCGGCGGCGTCAGCACGCGTTGCGACATGTCGTTCATGTTGGCTTCTTCTCGTCCGAGCGCGGGCGCAGCACGAGGCGATCGCCCAATCGCATGTCGATCGCGGCCAACGGACGATCCAGCAGCTCGTGTTGCTGCTGAAGCTGCAACAGGCGATCGAGCGCGGCGACCTCATGGCCCTCCGGCAGCATCACGTCGGTGCCGCTGGTCAGCCGCAGGTTCCAGCGACGCTCGCCGACGCGCACGGCGGCGACCACGCGCTTCTGCAATTCAGGCCGATCGGTCAGGGCGTCGATCAGCACCGCGGCACCAGCGGGCGCGCCCACACCGACCACCAGCGGCAGCGTGCGGAACTCCGACACGTTTTGATCGGCGACCAATTGCCCGTTGCGATCGATCAGCGCGAATTTGCCCTGGTTCTGCCAGACCGCGAACGGACGGCGCTCCTTCAGGTTTACCACCACGGTGCCCGGAAGCTGCCGCTCAACGGTGGCTTGTTCGACCCATGACAATGACTCAATCCGCTGCCGCGCCATCTCGACCGAGAAGCCAAGGATCGGATCGCCCTTGTTCACCGCCAATGCCGCGCGCAACAGTGGCTCTGGTGTATTGGCGCGACCCTCGATCACCACGTCGGTCACGCGCAATCCGGTAAAGCCAGTGGCGCCACCGAGCCGTTCGCGCAGCGTCGCGAGCGTGCCGCTCGGTGCCGCCGAATGCACCGCAATGACGCCGATCATGACCACCGTCAGTCCGAACAGACCCCAGGCAGCCGGACGCAGCAGACGCTTCTGCCGGCGCAGCAGCAGAGTCAGCCGGGCTGGCCTGTCCTTGACCGAGTTACGCGGACTGCGGGCTACACGCGGCATGTCGCGTTCTCCACCATCCACGCGCACAGTTGCGAGAAGCTCACGCCATGATGCGCCGCCTGCTCGGGCAGCAGCGATGTCGGTGTCAGGCCTGGCTGCGTGTTGATCTCCAGCAGCACCAGGCGGCCTGGTTCGCCGTCCGTGTCGTCGTAGCGGAAGTCGCAGCGCGTCGCGCCGCGGCAACCCAGCGCGCGGTGCGCCTGCAACGCAACATCGAGCGCGCGATCATACATCTCGGGATGCACTCGCGCCGGAATGATATGGCGCGAGCCGCCATCAGCGTATTTCGAACTCGTAGTCGTAGAACACGCCCGCATCGGCGATGATCTCGGTCACCGCCAGCGCGCGATCACCCATGACGCCGACGGTTAATTCGCGGCCGGGGATGTACTCCTCCACCAGAGCAGCATCGCCATAGCGCCAGGCGCGCGCGACATCGGCGCGGCGGTTGTCGCCGCATCGCATGATCTCCACGCCAACAGACGAACCCTCGCGCACCGGCTTCACAACATACGGCAGCGGCATCGGATCCGCCGCCTCAAGCTCGTCGGTCGGCACCACCAGTCCACGCGCGATCGGCAATCCTGCTGCTGCAAACAGCGCTTTTGCCGCGACCTTGTCCATTGCCAACGCGGAGGCGCGCACGCCGGAATGCGTATACGGGATCGCCATCCAGTCGAGCACACCCTGGATCGCACCATCTTCCCCGAAGCGGCCGTGCAGTGCGTTGAACACCGCATCCGGTCGCGGCGTCAGCGCTGCAATGACGGCGCCAATGTCCTCGCCGACTTCGATCGGTGTCACCTCGAACCCCGCCTCGCGCAATGCGGGAATCACCTGCATGCCGGTGGACAGGCTGACCTCGCGCTCAGCCGAAATGCCGCCATACAGAACCGCGACCAGGGTCATCTGCAAATTCTCCCCCTCCCCTTGCGGGAGGGGGGCGGGGGGAGGGGGCGCCGCGAACCAATCATGCCACTACCTCCGGTTTCCCCGCCGGCAAGCCGATGCGGTGGATCTCCCACTCCAACGTAACCCCCGTCGCCGCGAGCACGCGACGCCGCACCTCTTCGCCAAGCCCCTCCAGGTCCGCTGCCGTCGCCGAACCTGTGTTGATCAGGAAGTTGCAGTGTTTCTCCGATACCTGCGCGCCACCGCGCGTGAGGCCGCGGCAGCCTGCCGCATCGATCAGCTCCCAGGCCTTCATGTCGGGCGGATTGCGGAACGTCGAACCGCCAGTCCGCGCGCGCACCGGCTGCGATGCCTCGCGCGCCGCCCTTATCTCCGCGATGCGCGCCGCGATCGTTGCAGCTTCGCCGCGTTGTGCCCGCAGCCTGGCGCGTACTACAACGGCGCCGTGCGGCAGTCGCGAATTGCGATAGGCGAATGCAAGATCAGATGCGAACAGCCTGCGATGCTCGCCGCTGCGGGTGATGATCTCCGCCCAGTCGAGGCAGGAAGCGATGTCGCCCCCATACGCGCCACCGTTCATCACCACAGCGCCGCCGATGCTGCCGGGGATGCCAGAAAGGAACTCCAGCCCCGTCAGCCCAGCCGCGGCAGCATGTTCCGCCACAGTCACATCGAGCGCGGCCGCGCCGGCCACGATGCCATTCGGTTCCACCGCGATCTTGCTGAAGCCGCGTGCCAGGCGGATTACAACGCCAGGCAATGCACCGTCACGAATGATCAAATTGGAACACGCACCAATTACGTAAACCGGAACATCGAGCGGTAGCGCATGCAGGAACTGTGCGAGGTCATCAGCATCCGCCGGTCGCAGGAGCGCATCCGCGGGGCCGCCGACGCGGAACCAGGTGAATGGCGCCAGCGGTGCATTCGCTTGGACGCGCCCCCGCAGCGGCGGAAGCGTATCGACGAAGCTGGGAATGCGTACTGCGGCCATCATGGCGGCACCCCCACCCCAACTCTCCCCCGCGTAGCGGGAGAGGGCGTGTTGGCGCTGACCTCCCTCTCCCGCGTAGCGGGGGAGGGTCGGGGAGGGGGTGCCGCGTAAATCATGCCGCGCTCCCCGAAACCCGACGCTGCTGCAACGCCGTCAGTTCACCCGGCAGCGCCGCAGCCCATTGCGTGATGGTCCCCGCCCCCAGGCACATGACGAAGTCGCCCGGTTTGGCCATCGCGAAGACCATCTCCGCCAGCCGCTCCGGCGCCGGCAGTGGCACGACGCTGCGGTGTCCGCGTGCCCGCAGCCCATCCACCAAAGCATCGCGCGTCACGCCGGGGATCGGCGCCTCGCCAGCCGCATACACGTCGGCGACGATGACTGTACTTGCGTCGTTCATGCAGGTGCAGAACTCGTCGAACAGTGAATGCAGCCGTGAATAGCGGTGCGGCTGCACGACCGCGATGACCTCGCGTGCTCCAGCCTGGCGCGCCGCCTTCAGCGACACGGCGATCTCTACCGGGTGATGGCCGTAGTCGTCGATCACCGTGATGCCGCCTGCTTCGCCGGTCTTGGTGAACCGCCGCTTCACACCGCGGAAACCCGGCGAAGGCGGTGCGCAGCGTGTCGTCGTCGATCTCCATCTCAACGCCAACAGCCACGGCCGCCAATGCGTTCTGCACGTTGTGGGCACCGAGCATGGGCAGCCGGTACGGCCCCAGCTTGCGCATCCGATTGCGCGCGCGATCGGTCACCGTGACCTCGAACGTCGAACCCATCTTGTCCGGTATCACGCGCTCCGCACGCACGTCGGCTTGCGGCGAAAATCCATAGGTGATGATCCGCCGATCGGACAGGCGCGGAATCATCTGCTGCACTGCCGGATGATCGATGCAGAGCACAGCGAAACCGTAGAACGGCACATTGCCAACGAACTGGTCATAGCCGGCGATCATTGCCTCGGCCGTGCCCCAGTGATCCAAGTGCTCCGGGTCCATGTTGGTGACGACGGCAATCACCGCCGGCAGGCGTAGGAAGCTGCCATCGCTTTCATCGGCTTCCACCACCATCCAGTCGCCGGAGCCAAGCCGCGTATTGGTGCCATAGGCGTTGACGATGCCGCCGTTGATCACCATCGGATCGAGATGCGCTGCTTCCAGCACGGCACCGATCAGGCTTGTGGTGGTGGTCTTGCCGTGCGTGCCGCCGATCGCGACCGACCATTTCAACCGCATCAGCTCAGCCAGCATCTCCGCGCGCCGCACCACGGGGATCAGCCGTGAGCGCGCAGTGACGACCTCTGGATTGTCCGGCTTCACCGCCGACGAGACGACGACGACCTGCGCGCCGCCAAGATTGGCGGCATCGTGGCCGACGGCAACTGGAATGCCTGCGTCACGCAGGCGGTGGACGTTGGTGGAGTCGGCGATATCGCTGCCTTGCACCGCGTAACCCAGGTTGTGCAGCACCTGGGCTATCCCGGACATGCCGATGCCGCCGATGCCGACGAAATGAATGGTGCCGATGGATAGGGGGAGCGCTCTCATGTCCGTGCCTCAACCCTACCGTCGCTAATATCGCGATCGTCACCACCGTCCCGCTCACCGCCATACCCACCGCCGCACCCACCGTCATGGCCGGGGTTGACCCGGCCATCGATTACCCGCGGTAAACTGTGCCTCATGGAGGCCGATGGCGGGGTCAGGTCCAGCCATGACGGGTGGGTCATGTCCGTGCCTCCTGGCGCATGAGATCCTCGACCACATCGGCCAACCGAACTGTTGCATCCGCGCGCGCGACCGTGCGTGTCGCCAGCGCCGCATGGTTCAGCATGTCCGGCGAGACCAGCAGCGCGGCCAACCGTTGGCACAACGCATCCGGCGAGAACTCACGCTGCGCGATCACCGAAGCGCCGCGCGCCTCGGCCAGCGCGCGCGCATTTGCCGACTGGTGATCGTCGATCGCGCCAGGCAACGGCACCAGGATCGCCGGCCGTCCCGCCACCGCCAGTTCAGCAACGGTGGATGCACCGGCACGCGCGATCACCAGATGCGCCTCGGCAAGTTTTTCGGCCACGTCTGGAAAGAATGCGGACAGCTCTGCTGGAATCCCCGCCGCGTCATACGCCGCCCGAACCCGTGCCAGATCCTCCGCCCGGCACTGCTGCACCACCGAAAGCCGTGCCCGCAACTCCGCGGGCAACGCCGCGACCGCCACCGGAACAACATCGCTGAACACGCGAGCGCCGAGCGAACCACCCAGCACCAGCAGGCGCAGCGATCGCTTGGGGGGCACATAGGGCAGGGTGGTCAGTGCCGCGATCGCCGGACGCACCGGATTGCCGGTGACCACGGTTGCCGCGCCTGCAGGCACCCGCTCCGTCGCACTAAAACTCAGCGCCAGCATATCGGTATGCCGCGCCAGGAACCGGTTGGCGCGCCCCAGCACCGCATTCTGCTCATGCAGGATTATTGGTGGGTGATGCCGCATCAGTCGCGTCGCCAGCACCGGCGCTACACAGGGATATCCACCGAACCCCACCACCGCGGCCGCATTGTTCCGCATCAGGATCTGCCGCGCCTGCACCACACCGCCTGCCAGCGCCAGCATCGCGGCACCGCCACGCAACGCACCGCGCCCCGCGATCCCCGCGCCGCTGATGACGAACCGCTCCAGTCCCGCGAACACGGAACTTTGCAATCCGCCCGACCGCGCATCGGTCATCAACGCAACGCGCCGCCCGCGCTTCAGCAATTCGCCGGCCAATGCCTCGGCGGGGAAGAAGTGGCCACCGGTTCCGCCGGCCGCGATCACAACGGGAAACACTGCCGAACCCCTCATGGCACGTCGCCATGATGCCGGCGCCGCGTCAGCGCCAGCAGCATGCCCATGCCCAGTGCGACCGCGAGCGCGGAAGATCCGCCATAGGAGATCAGCGGCAGCGTCATCCCTTTGGTTGGTATCAATTGCAACGAAGACGCCATGTTGACGAACGCCTGCAGCCCGAAGCCGGTGACCAGACCGGTGCACGACAGCACCACGAACAGGTCCTCTTCCTTCAATAGCCGCAGCAGGCCGCGCAACACGATAAAGCCGAACACGGCAATGATCATCAGGCAGACGATCATGCCGAACTCCTCACCGGCGACGGCGAACACGAAGTCGGCATGTGCGTCGGGTAGCACGTCCTTGACGCGGCCCTCGCCGGGACCACGTCCCATCAGTCCACCATTGCCGAACGCTTCCAGTGCCGTATGCGGCTGGTAGTCGGCACCGAGACCGGTGCCAGGATGCAGGAACTCCTGCACGCGCTTCTGCACATGCGAGAAGAACATGTAGGCGCCAACACCGGCAAACCCGAACCCCACCAGCGCGACCCCCACCAGGATCAGGTTCAGCCCATCGATGTAAAGCTGCACAAAGATCACCGCGGTGATCACTGCCAGCATCCCCACGTCGGGCTGCGACTTCAGCAGCAGCGCGATCAGCGCGAACACGCCGATGGCGAGCATCTTGCCGGGAAACCGGGGATATCGGCGGCCCTCGCTGATCAGCCACGCGGCGACGATGGTGAAGCATGGCTTCAGGAATTCCGACGGCTGCAGCGACATGCCGGGCAACGCGATCCAGCGCCGAGCGCCCTTGATTTCCACGCCCATCACCAGCGTGGCAGCGGTCAGGACCAACGCGATCATGCAACCAACGATCGCCACGCGCCGGATGCTCCGAGGCGACAACAGCGACACGCCGACAACGATCCCACCGGCCGCGGCCAGGAACACCACCTGCTTCAGGATGAACATGTCGCGCGAGGTGCCGATACGTTCGGCAACAGCCGGGCTCGCCGCCAGCATCATGATGTAGCCGAAACCGATCAGCGTGCCGACGGCGCCCAGCGTCCAGCGGTCCACCGTCCACCACCAGCGGCCCAGCACGGAATTGTCGGTGCGCGAGAGCGTCGGCATCAGGCCGTCCTCCCCTGCGCGATCCCGGCCACCAGTTCAGCGAATCGGTCACCGCGCGCCTCGAAGCCGGTGAACTGATCGAAGCTGGCGCAGGCCGGCGACAGCAGCACAACGGATGCGCTCGCCTCGCGTGCCGCTGCGAACGCCATCGGCACGGCCGCATCGAGCGTCTCGGCCATGTCGTAACCAACTCCATTTGCGGCGAGCGTCTCGGCAAGCGCTGGTGCATCACGTCCGATCAGCACGGCATGCGCAACGCGTGGGAAGAACGGCATCAGTGGTTCGATGCCGCCTGCTTTCGCAAGGCCGCCCAGGATCCACACGAGCTTGTCGTAGCAGCCAAGCGCGCGCGCCGTCGCATCGGCGTTGGTCGCCTTGCTATCATTGACGAACGCGATCCCATCGATGGTCGCCACAAGCTTCTGCCGGTGCGGCAACGCGGAGAAACTACGCAGCCCTTGAGCGATGTCGGCTCGCGCCACGCCAAGCGCGCCGGTGATCGCCAAAGCCGCCGCGGCGTTCTGTGCGTTGTGCGAACCGGGCAGCGACGGCGCCTCCGCCATCGGCAGGATCACGCCCGCCGCGTCGCGCAGCATACCGTGATCGCACCACACATCAGCGGCGCCCTCGCCGGACACAGTGACGACACGTGCGGGCTTTGCACGCAATCGCTCCGCCAGCGCCCGCGAATCGGCATCGTCCACGCCGACGACAGCCAGATCCCCCGCCGTCTGCCGATCAAAGACGGCTTGCTTGGCGGCCATGTAACCCACCATGTCGCCATGACGATCGAGATGATCCGGGCTGAGATTGAGCATCGCTGCGGCATCGAAGCGGAGCGTGGCGAGTCGCTCCAACATATAGGACGACATTTCGAGGACGTAGCAACCGTCGTCCGGCAACAGTTCCAGCGCCAGCGCCGCCGTGCCGAGATTGCCGCCCGCCACCGCCGCCCGCCCGGCCGTCGTCAGAATGTGTGCCGTCAACGCCGTCGTGGTGGACTTGCCATTGGTGCCGGTGATGCCGACGAAACGCGCCCGTGACCCCGTCTGCCGCACCGCGCGGTACAGCAGTTCCGCATCTGACAATATCGGCACGCCCCAGGCGCGGGCGCGCTCGGTCACCGGATGCGCTTTCGGCGGCATGTGCGGAATGCCCGGCGACAGCACCAGCGCATCGAACGCGAAATCCTCGCTGCGGAGATCGCGCAACATCAGATCGTTTGCCTCGGCGCGTGCCTCCGGCTTGTCGTCCCACGCCACGACTTCGGCACCCATCGCCATCAGCGCGCGCGCCGCCGGCAGGCCGTTGCGCCCCAGCCCCATCACTGCGAAGCGCCGTCCACGGAACAGATCGGAGGGAAAGGTGCTCATCTGATCTTCAACGTCGCCAGCCCAGCCAGCGCCAGGATCATCGATATGATCCAGAAACGAATGACGATCGTGGGTTCCGACCAGCCCTTCTTCTCGAAGTGATGGTGCAGCGGTGCCATCAGGAACACCCGCCTGCCGGTGCGCTTGTACCAGAACACCTGCACGATGACCGACACGGTCTCCACGACGAACAGGCCGCCGACGATCACCAGCACGATCTCATGCTTCACCGCCACGGCGATCGCGCCCAGCGCGCCACCCAGCGCCAATGAACCGGTGTCGCCCATGAACACCGCGGCAGGGGGGGCATTGAACCACAAAAATCCCAGCCCCGCGCCAATCAGCGCCGAGCAGAACACCGCGAGTTCCTGCGCGCCGGGGATTGGATTGAGTTGCAGGTAATCAGCGAAGATGCGGTTGCCCACCAGATACGTGATCAGCGCGAACACGCCGGCACAGATGATTGTCGGAACGATGGCAAGACCATCCAGACCGTCCGTCAGGTTCACTGCGTTCGACGCGCCTAGCATCACGAGCATCGCGAAGATCGGGAAGCTCAAGCCGAGCGGTATCACCACTTCCTTGAACACAGGTATGGTGACCGCCGTCGCCAGCGGCCCGCGCGTCAGCAGCATCAGCCAGACCGCCGCGATCAATCCGATCAAGCCCTGCGCGATCATCTTCACCCGCGGCGACACACCCTTGTGGTTGTTGCGCGACAGCTTGAGATAATCGTCAACGAAACCCAGCACGCCATAGCCGAGCGTCACGAACATAACTGCCCACACATAGAGATTCCGCAGATCCACCCACAGCAGCGTGGAGATCACCAGCGCGGACAGGATCAGCACACCGCCCATCGTCGGCGTGCCCTTCTTCTCGATCAGATGCCGCTCCGGCCCATCACTGCGTATCGGCTGCCCGTTGCGTTGCAGCGACTTCAGCCAGCGGATCACCGGCGGGCCAAGAATGAAGCTGACAACCAGCGCAGTCAGGCACGCGGCGCCCGACCGGAACGTGATGTAGCGGAACAGATTGAACAGGATGAACTGGTTGGCGAATGGCCGCGTCAGGTCGAACAGCATTATGCGGCCTCCGCGCGTGGTGTCAGCGCATTGACCACCAGCTTCATCCGGCTGCCGAGGCTGCCCTTGATCAGCACCGCATCACCCGGCGCCAGCGCGCCCGCCACGATCGGTGCCAGCGCCGCCGAATCCTGGGCGTGCGCGCCGCGGATCGCCTCAGGCACCGAGGCGAACAGTTCAGCCATCAGCGGCCCGCAGGTGAACAACCGTCCGCACGCCGCCGCCACATCGCCTGCCAGCGCGCGGTGCTCAGCGGGGCCGGCGTCACCCAGCTCCAGCATGTCACCCAGCACCGCGATGCGACGCTTCGCCGGCTGCAGCCGCAGCACCGCAAGCGCCGCCCGGATCGAGGCGGGATTGCCGTTGTAGCTCTCGTCCAGCAGCAAGGCGGTGCCGCCCGCCACCGCGACCGGTCGCCGCGCGCCGCGCCCGCTGACCGGGGCAAAATCCTCCAGCGCGAGGCTGATGCGGCCATAAAGCGCCGTCGGGCACGCGCTCACGTGAATCGCGCCGGCGATCGCCGCCAACGCATTCATCGCCATGTGTCGCCCAGGTGCATTGAGCCGGAAGCGCACCGGATGCCCGTGCACCTCGACGCCGACATCGCTGCCGTCCGCGTCCGTGTTCAACTGGGTCAGGCGCACATTCGCACCCAGGCTCGCCCCGAACGTCACGACGCGCGCGGCGCCAACGGCCATGCGTAACCGCGGCAGCAGCGGCAAGTCTGCCGGCAGCACCGCGACGCCATCCGGCACCAGCGCCCGCAGCAGCGACGCCTTCTCGTCCGCAATGGCCTCGATCGAGCCGAGAAACCCGATATGCGCCGCCTCGATCGCGGTGATCACCGCGACATGCGGCTGCGCAAGCTGCGCCAGCGGTGCGATCTCGCCCGCGTGGTTCATGCCGATCTCGGCAACGCAGAACGCGGCATCGGGCGGCAAACGTGCCAACGTCAGCGGCAATCCCCAATGATTGTTATACGACGCGACCGCCGCATGCGTGTGCCCGAGCGTCGACAGGATCTTCCGCAGCATCTCCTTCGTCGTGGTCTTCCCGACGCTTCCGGTGACCGCGATAAGCTGCCCGGTGAAGCGATGCCTCGCATAACCACCCAACCGATGCAGCCCGGCCAGCGTGTCGTCCACCAGCAGCAGATGCCCCGCATCCGGCACATCGCGGTGCACCATCGCACCGGCCGCGCCCTTCGCCATCGCGTCGGCGACGAAGGCATGCCCATCCCCGGCCTCGCCGCGCAAAGCGACGAACAGATCATCCGCCTGCAAGCTGCGCGTATCGATCGAGACGCCACTGGCGGCGAACGGTGTTTCCATCGCTCCACCGGTGGCCTCCAGCAGATCGTGCGGGGTCCAAAGCGCGCTCACGACGCCTGACTCTCGACCTGCGTAGGGGCCCGTTCGCATGAGTTCTCCCCCTCCCCTTGCGGGAGGGGGTAAGGGGGAGGGGGCCATCCGTAACCCATCACGCCACACCAACCAGCCGGCGCACCACCGAGACATCGTCGAACGGCACCACCGTGCCCCCAATCGTCTGCCCCTGCTCGTGCCCCTTGCCGGCCACCGCCAGCACGTCCCCCGGCCCCAGCCCATTCAACGCCGCGGCAATCGCGCTCTCGCGATCCCCGCCGTCGCGTCCCCCCGGGCACGCCGCCAGCACGGCGGCCCGTATCGTGGCCGGGTCCTCGCTCCGCGGATTGTCGTCCGTGACGATGGACACATCGGCGAACCCAGCCGCCGCCGCCCCCATCAGCGGCCGCTTGCCGCGATCGCGATCCCCGCCGGCGCCGAACACCACGTGCAGCCGCCCCGCCGTGTGCGGACGCAGCGCCGTCAACAGCCGTTCCAGCGCGTCCGGCGTATGCGCATAATCGACATACACCGCCGCCCCATTCGGCAGCCGCGCCGCCAATTCCAGTCGCCCCCGCACGCCCTGCAGCGAACCCAGCCGCTCCAGCGCGTCCCGCTCCCCCAGCGCCATCGCAAGTTCCGCCGCCATCAGCGCGTTGTCCGCCTGGAACCGTCCCGGCAGCGGCAGAGTGACCTCGCGTTCCCGCCCTGCCAGCGCGACGCGCAGCACCTGACCATCCGGCCGCGGCACCGTCTCCAGCAGCCGGATCGCCGAACCGCTCTCGCCGACCGTCCGCAGCACCAGCCGCCGCCGGGTGGCAATCTCGCCCAGTGCATCCAGCGTCGTGCCGTCCATCTCGCTGCTCGCGACGACCGGCGCGCCCGATGGCAGCAGTTCGACGAACAATCGCAGTTTCGCTGCCCGGTACCCCTCCATCGACCCGTGATAGTCCAGATGGTCCCGCGTCAGATTGGTGAACGCCGCCGCCGCCAGCCGCACGCCGTCCAGCCTGAACTGATCGAGCCCGTGCGATGAAGCTTCGATCGCCGCGTGCTGCACCCCCGCGCGTGCCAACGCCGCGAGTGTCTCCGACAGGCTCACCGGATCAGGCGTCGTCAGCCCCGGACCAGGCTCAAAGCCAGGTGCCATCAGGCCGAGCGTGCCGAGGCTCGCTGCCAAACGTCCGTCCGAGGCCCAAATCTGGCGCAGGAACTCGACCGTGCTCGTCTTGCCGTTGGTTCCGGTCACCGCGACCATCACCCGTGGCTGCCCGCCAGCCAGCCCGGCCGCGAGTTCCGCCAGACGCCGCCGAGGCTCCGGATCCTCCAGCATTGGCCGCGGCGGCACGCCAGGTGGCCATTCGGTCCCTTGCGGCGCCAGCACCGCCACAGCGCCACGTGACACGGCATCCGGAATGAATGCGCGTCCATCCACCCGGCTGCCCGGCAGCGCGGCGAACATGAACCCCGGAGCCACACGCCTGCTGTCCGCCGTGATGCCCGAAATATCCAACGCCCCGGCCACGCCCCACGGAGCGGAAGCGGCGCCTCCAGCCAGGGCGGGGACCTGACGCATGAGATCAGCGAGCCGCAACGGAATTGGGAACCGCGATAGCCGGCTGGACTGTGGCGGCAGGCAATGCCGCCTCGCGCCGGACCGGGCGGAGAACGGACCGCGGCGTCGGGATCGTCGTCGCAGGCACCGTCAGCCCGGGCTTCGCCGGCACCTCCGCTGTCTTCCGCGCCGCCAGCTCGGCGGCTGCCGTTGTGGGCCCTCGTGCCACGGCACCAGGCGGCCGGCCGGGCTCCAACGGAATCGCCAGCGCCGCATTGATCGCCGGCGCGTCCTGGGTGTCCGGCAGCATGCCCAGCATCGGGGCAGAGCGCGCGATCACACGGCCGGCTTCCGGTGCGGCCACCCAGCCTGCCGTCGAATACCCGTACGTGGCCTTATTCCCGTGCGGTTCGTCCAGCA
Source organism: uncultured Alphaproteobacteria bacterium (assembly GCA_963726125.1). Lineage (GTDB taxonomy): Bacteria > Pseudomonadota > Alphaproteobacteria > Acetobacterales > Acetobacteraceae > JAMXLO01. The sequence continues at coordinate 474,143 of CAVSBG010000008.1, forward strand.
TCATGTAGACCGCGTAGCGTGGCGCGTTCATCGGGAACACGCTGGTGAACGCCGCGACGTTGAAGCTCTCCTTGAAGCCACGCTTGTAGCCGTGCGCGCCAACCTTCTCGGCGGTGCCGGTCTTGCCGCCGGGGTAGTAGCCGGGCACCTCCGCCTGCTTGCCGAACCCGTCGGTGACCACCAGCCGCATCAGCTTGTGCATCAGGTCCGTGGTCGTCGGCTGCTCCACCTGCACGCCGTCCGGCTGGTCGCCGGGTTGCAGGGCAAGGATGGTCGGGCGCCGCAGCACGCCGGTCGCCACCGCCGCCGTCCCGCGCACCACGTGCAGTGGCGAGACGGAGATGCCATGGCCGAACGCCACGGTCATCGTCACGATCTCCTTCCAGGCCGAGGCCGGCTGTATGATCGGCATCCCAGCCTCCGGCAGCTCGATGCCCACGCGGCCGAACATGCCCATCGACTTCAGCCACGCGCGCTGCCGTTCCGCACCAACGTCCAGCCCGATATGCGCCGCCCCCAGGTTGGATGAGTAGGCGAGTACTTCCGGGAGATACAGCCAGCGATGCTTGCCTTCGAAATCACTGATGGTGAAGCGGCCAATATGGATGTCGTGCGCCGCGTCGAATTGATCCCAGATATGCACCACGCCATTGTCGATCGCCATCGACGCAGTCTGCAGTTTGAACGTGCTGCCCGGCTCGTACATGCCGGTCACCGCCCGATTGAACCGATCGTCCGCCGGCGTCGTGCGGAAGTCGTTGGTGTCGTAGTCGGGCAGGCTGACCATCGCCAGCACCTCGCCCGTGTTCACGTCCATCACGATGCCGCACCCGCCGATAGCCTGGAATTCATCCATCGCCTTCGACAGTTCGTCGCGCACCACCGCCTGCACGCGCACGTCGATCGACAGCTTCATCGGCGAGTGATCCGCGAACAGCCGCTTGTCGAAGAACTTCTCCACCCCCGCAACGCCATGTTCGTCGACGTCGACACCGCCCAGCACCTGCGCCGCAACGCGGCCCATCGGGTAGTGCCGCTCCTCGGTTGGCTGGAAATCGATCCCGGGAATGCCGAGTGCGTTGATCGCCAGTTCCTCGCGCGGCGTGATGCGGCGCTCCAGCCAGACGAACTGCCGATTCGGCTGCGACAGCCGCTCCCGGGCAGCTGCCTCATCCAGCCGTGGCAGCGCCTGCTTCAGCCGATGTGCCGCATCGGCCGGATCGATGATTTGCCGCGGGTCGGCAAACACCGCCACCGTCGGCAGCGAGATCGCCAGGATCTGCCCATTGCGGTCGGTGATCATCGCGCGCTGCGCCATCGAGGTCGCATCATCCTGCTTCGGCGCGTCCAGCAGCTGCGCGATCGGACGCTCCGGCCGATGCGGTGTCAGCGGCTCCAGGATCGTCGCGTCCGCCAGCTTGCCGACCACGGCGAGGAACAGCACACCAAATCCGAACGCCGTGTAGACCAGCCGTTTGTGGGTCTTTTCCAGCACCCGCCGGCGCAGCAGGTCGGGCTGCGTGACGCGTACGTTTTCCATGCGCGGCACGGCATCACCACGCGCGGCACCCCAGCGATGTGCCGGCGTGCCACGCGGCGGGGAATTGGGGGAGGGCGCGTCGCTCATCGCTCAGCCGCCGCCCCCCTGAGTGCCGGGCCACGGCGTGGGGGCGGGCAAAGGCTGCGGCGCCGCCACCGAGGTACTGCGTGCCATGCCAAGCGCCGAACCGGTGTACGCCGCACCCGTATACTGCGGCGTCGATGCCGGCGAAGTGACCCGAGCGGGCACCACGACTGGCCGGCTCACCTCAGCCGCGACGATCGGCCGCGACGCGGCTTGTGCCGGCCGCGGCGTCTCCGTGACCACAGGCGACGATCGCGGCGGCGTTGCCTCCGCAACAACGGCGGGTGGCCGCGGCGGCGGCTTGCGTTCTGGTGTCCGAGGTGGCGACGGTGCCACGGCCACCTCGGCAGGCTTGCTCGGCTGCGTCTGCGCCGGTTGCTGTGACGGTGTTGCCGGATGTGTCTCGGATGGCTTCGCAGCCAGCGCCGCAAGTGCCGCCGGTTTCGGCTGCTCCACCGGCACGGCGTCCGGCCCCTGTGCAACCGGCACCGGCTCCGGATCGGGCGGCGGCGCGGCGGCAGGCGCTTGCACGGCCGGCAGACGATTATCCAGCTCCGCCATGTTGGTGAACTGCCCCGGCGCCACCGTCTTCAGCGTGAGGAACTGATCCGCCAATGTCTGCAGCCGCTGCGGATCATTCAGCAACGTCCACTCGGCGTGCATCACCCGGATCTGCTCGCGCAGCTTTTCCGTCCCGCGCACCGTGTCCTCGATCTGCCGATCGAGCAGCTGCACGCGGTGCTTGGACTGATACAGATACAATCCCGAGCCGCACGCCAGCAGGAAGCAGAGGCAGGTGAAAGGCCGGATCATGCCGACACCTCGCTGCGTTCGATCGCACGCAGCCGTGCACTGCGCGCTCGCGGGTTGCTCACGATCTCCATGGCGCCGGGACGCTGGGCGCGTGCCGTCAGCGGGCGGAACTGTGGCGCGGTGCGGCCGGTCAGACCGCGTGGATCATGCCGCGATGGCGACGGCATGCGCCCCGTCGCCTCGGTCATGAACCGCTTCACAATACGGTCCTCGAGCGAATGGAACGCCACCACGATCAGCCGCCCGCCCGGCGCGAGCAGGCGGCTCGCTTGATCGAGCGCAGCCTCGATCTCGCCCAGTTCGTCGTTGACCCGAATGCGCAACGCCTGGAAGCTGCGTGTCGCCGGATCGATGCCGGAACGGTCCGGTGGCAATACTCTGCGGATCACCGCCGCCAGTTGCGATGTCGTCGCGATTGGTGCCTCGGCGCGCGCCGCGACAATGGCCCGAGCGATGCGGCGCGATGCCCGCTCCTCACCGAATTGGAACAGCACATCGGCGAGTTCCCGCTCCGCCAGCGTATCGACCAGATCCGCGGCGGTCGGCCCGCTGCGGCTCATCCGCATATCGAGCGGCCCATCGCTCCGAAACGAAAACCCGCGCGCCGGTTCATCGATCTGGAACGACGACACACCGAGATCCAGCACGACCCCATCCAGCGCGGTGACGTTGCGCTCCGCCAGCAGCGCCAGCATGTCGCCAAACCGCCCCTGGATGAGATGCAGCCGCCCCGGAAACCGGGCCGCCAGACTGGCTCCGCGCGCGATCGCATCAGGATCGCGATCGATCGCCCACAGTGTGCACGCTGCCGCCGCAAGTATCGCGCCGGCATAACCGCCGCCGCCGAATGTGGCGTCCAGGTAGCGGCCGCCATCACGCGGCCCGAGCAGACCGATCACTTCGGACAGCATGACGGGGACATGGGTTGGCATGGGCGCGCTCATTTCGCGGCCCCGCTCCCCGGCAGCGTGAAGCCATGCGTCCGTGCCCGCTCGCGTGCTTCGGTGCGACGCCGTTCCGCGGCCTCCGGCTCCCAAATTTGGAAAATACGACCGAGACCCATGAACACCACGGTCTCAGACAGTCCGGCATAATTGACCAGGGAGTCCGGCAGAACGATACGACCTTCCTTGTCCGCCTCCACCGGGAACGCATCCGAATACAGCGAGGCTGCTAAATCATCATGAGCCTGACTGAACAAATCGAGTCGGTTCAATGGCTCGGACAACGCTTCGAATTCGGCGCTCGGCCACGCTTCAATACATTTGTGCTGATGCGATGGACGCAGCACCAGGTTTGCACCATTGGTTTCGCCGCTGGATCGAAGCGCCGAGCGAAACGGCGCCGGAACGGATACGCGGCCCTTGGCGTCCAACCTGTTCTGGTGGGTGCCGAGGAAATTGGCCATCCGTCCTGTAGGGCCTCTCCGGCTGGACGCCTCGCTGAGCCGACGCGTTTGGGAGACCGTGGGATAGCATGGGAAAAAATGGGCGTCCAGGGCAATTCCCGCCCCGATCTGACTTTTCCCCTCCCCATCAAGGGGTTATCAGTGGCCTTATTCTCGTTTCGTTCCTGTTGTGCTCCCGTCACTGTCGAAAATCACAGCCATTTGTATGAGGCAACGAAAACGCCAGACGGCCTGTAAGCCGGGTTCTGTCCGCACCCGAGAGTGCGGGACGACCATTCCTCTTGGGCGCACCTCGCAATGCGCCTCACGCGACCAACCCGGACAGCGGAGCGGGAATGCCCCTGCGCCTTGCGGCGCCACCATCCCTATTCGGTCTTGCTCCCGGTGGGGTTTACCCTGCCGCTCCTGTTGCCAGGCGCGCGGTGCGCTCTTACCGCCCCGTTTCGCCCGTGCCCGCGGGCTGTCTCGCGACGCTTGCGCGGGCGGTGTGTTTTCTGTGGCACTATCCCTGGGGTCGCCCCCGCCGGGCGTTACCCGGCACCGTATTCCCGTGGAGCCCGGACTTTCCTCTACCGCTCACGCAGCAGCGGCCGTCCAGCCGTCTGACCACACAGACATGTATGACCCCACCCCCTGCGTCAAGCACACCACAAACTTCCCTCTCCCGCTGGAGCGGGGGAGGGTGGGGAGGGGGTCGGCCACCTTCGTCAGAGTGCTGGCCGCCGCCCCCGCGTCCCAGCCGCCAGCTCAAACTGGTGCCCAACCCGGAGCACGGTCGCATCACCCCACGCCGGCCCCATGATCTCCAGCCCCAGCGGCAGGCCGGTCGCCGTGAACCCCCCGCACACCACCATCGAGGGCAACGCCGCCACATTCGCCACCGTCGTCAGCATCGGCCGGGAAAACCCATCATCCGGCCGCTGCTCAGTGAGCAATGGCGCCGTCCCCACGGTCGGCACGGTCAGCAGCACATCGAACTTTTCGAACGCTTTCGCCGTGGTCGCGATCAGGTCGGTCCGCCGCCGCTGTGCCGCGATATAGTCGGCCGCGCGGATCAGTGCCCCCGCCAGCACCCTCACCCGGAACACCCGCGAATACTCAGCCAGCCGCGTCTTCAGCGTCGCCTCGTGCAGCGCATAGGCCTCCGACGAGATGATCACCCGCCCTACCGCGTTGTATTCCTGCACCGCCGGCAGCGTCGCGTCCTCCACCCGGCAGCCCAGCCCGCGCAACGTGGTCGCCGCCTGGTTGATCATCCGCAGCATCTCGGGCGAGACCGGCACGTCGTGCTCATGGAACCGCCGCAGCAGCCCCACCCGTAGCCCTCGCAGCGGTGCTCCGATCGCCGCCGCATACGAGCCGCCCGGTCCCGGCACCGAGGCCGGATCCGCGGGATCGTGTCCGGCCAGCGCGTCGAGCAGAATCGCGCAATCCTCCGCCGTCCAGGCCATCGGCCCCGCGGTATCCAAACTTGGCGCCAGCGGGATCACGCCCCGCCGCGACACCAGACCCGGCGTCGGCTTCAGCCCCGCGATACCGCAATACGCCGCTGGCAGCCGGATCGACCCTCCGGTGTCGGACCCGAGCGCCCCCAATACCAACCCGGCCGCCACCGCAGCCCCCGACCCGGAACTCGACCCCCCGGTGAATCGCCTGATATCCCAGGGATTGTGCGCCGGCGGCCAGGGCAGGTCGAACGCCGGCCCGCCAATCGCGAACTCATGCGTCGCCAGCTTGCCCAGCATCACCACACCCGCGGCATGCAGCCGCCGTACCGTCTCGGCATCGGCCTTCGGCACATTGTCCGCCAGGATCCGCGAGTGCGCCGTGGTCCGCACCCCAGCCGTCTCATAGATGTCCTTGTAGCCAACCGGGATCCCCAGCAGCGGCCCTCGCCGCCCGGCCATCACCGCCCGCTCCGCCGCCCGAGCCTCCGCCAGCGCCTGCTTCTCCGTCACCAGCAGGAACGCGTTCAACTGAGGATCAAGTGCCTCGATCCGCGCCAGCTTCTCTTTCGCCAGTTCCACCGGAGAAAGCCGCTTCGCCGCGATCAGCCGCCCCGCCTCGGCAATGGTAAAGTTTGATAGGCCGGTATCCGTCATCGCCTGCGCCGAGCGGACTTGCGCGCTGCCGGCTTTGCCACCCGGCGCTTCGCCACGGCCCCGGCCTTCGCCTTCGCGGTCACCTTCGGCTTCGCTGTGACCTTCGCCTTGGTCCTTGTCTTCGCGACCGGCTTCGCCGCGGCGGCGCGCTTCGCCGGCGCCTTCTTCACCGCAGCAACCGGTGCGGTGGCGGTCGTCACAGGCACAGCCGCAGGGGGCGGCAGCCGGAACGACAAAGCCATGTCGTCGGCCAGCGGCCGATCGTGCGGGATCGAATCGATCAGCCCGGCAACCTGCCGCCAGGCCAGGACCAGGTCCGCGACCTGCCCAGGGTTGAGCATGAGTCCAGCCCGAGATACCAGCAGTTGCATCTCGCCCGGACTGATAGGTGTGACAGGCGTCGACACGGACCCGAGACCCTTCGAAACGGCCAGAAAACCCTAGTCAGCCGTGTCCGCAGCGGCAAGTCGGGATGCCAGGTTTTCTTCACCGATCGGATCAATTCGCCGCCCCGCACCCCGGTCGAATACGTGCATGTGTTCGACCTGGGGCGCCACCGACAGTCGTTCACCGCCGGCGCTCGGCCCCGCCAGCTTGACCACCAGCGGGTGATCGCCGTCCAGCCGACCATGCACCAGCGTCTCCGAGCCAAGCGGCTCGACGAGATCGATCGCCATGTCCAGCCCCACCCCGGGAACCAGGTGCTCCGGCCGGATCCCGACCGTGAGCTTGTCGCCATCTGTCCCCGCCCGCCGCCCGTCGGCAAACGGCAACAGCAGCCCGATGTCCAACAACGCCGCCGAACCTCCGCGGGCCAGCGTCGCCGGCAGGAAGTTCATCGTCGGCGCCCCGATGAAGCCAGCCACATACGTATCCGCTGGTCGCGCGAAAATCTCCATTGGGGAGGCGAGTTGCGCCGGCTGCCCCTGATGCAGCACCAGCAGCCGATCGCCCAGCGTCATCGCCTCCACCTGGTCGTGCGTGACGAAAAGGCTGGTTACGCCGAGCCGCCGTTGCAGCCGCCGGATCTCGGCCCGCATTGCCAGCCTCAGCTTGGCATCCAGGTTGGACAGCGGTTCGTCGAACAGGAACAGCTTCGGATGCCGCACGATCGCGCGCCCCATCGCCACCCGTTGCCGCTGTCCCCCCGACAGTTGTCGAGGTTTCCGCGCCAGCAGTTCCCCCAACCCCAAAAGTCCCGCCGCTTCATCCACCCGCGTGCGTATGTCGGTCCGCGACAGCCCGCGGATGCGCAACCCGTATGCCATGTTGTCGAACACGGTCATGTGCGGATACAGCGCGTAATTCTGGAACACCATGGCGATGTCCCGCTCCGACGGGTCGAGCTGGGTCACGTCGCGCCCCTCCAGCACCACCCGCCCGGCGGTCGGCCGTTCCAGCCCGGCGACCAGCCGCAGCAGCGTCGACTTGCCGCATCCCGAGGCCCCCACGATGACCAGCATCTCGCCATCCGCCAGGGTGAGATCGATCCCGTGCAGCACGTCGATCAGTCCGAAGCTCTTGCGCAGGCCGTGGAGTTCCAGGGTCGCCATGCCCCCCATGGTGCCATCCCGCCCGTGCCATCGGCAATCGCGGTTGCGTCAAGCAAGCAAGGGTTCACACGGAGATCACTGAGGGTCCACGCAGGACCACTGGAGAGGGCGTCATCGTCATGGCGTGGCTTGCCACGCCATCCACGTCTTCGTTGGCTGCAAGGAAAGACGTGGATGGCCGGCCTGCGCCAGCCACGACAACCGGGGATGCCGCTCTCAAGTTAAAGTACTTCTTCCGCGGCGAGCCCTCAAACCCGCCGCAACAGAAACAGCCCCTGCTCCCCGAACAGGTTCGCCATCCGCGGCGCACGTCGCCATGGTGTCCGCCCGCCCTCGTCATCCGCGGCGAGCCAGCTCTCCACAGCATAGCCATCGTGCGTGCACAGATCGAAGAAGTCGCGGATCGTGCATGGATGGATGTTGGGCGTCTCATGCCACGGCCGATCCCATGTCGGCGTCACCGGCATGCGCCCGGTGCTGAGCAGTTGCCACCGCACCAACCAATGTCCGAAGTTCGGAAAGCTGACCACCGCCCGCGTGCCGATACGCAGCATCTGCCGAAGCACGGTGCGCGGCTGTTCCACTGCCTGCAGCGTGCGTGACAGCACCACGTAGTCGAACGCACCGTCCGGGTAGTGTGCAAGATCGCTATCGGCGTCACCATGCATCACTGCCATGCCGTGCGCCACCGCGCGGATCACCTGCGCCATGTCGATCTCGATGCCGCGTGCATCGCACCCTTTGGTCCGAGACAGGTGATCGATCAGAGCCCCATCACCGCAGCCAATATCCAGCACGCGCGAGCCAGGCGCGATCATCTCAGCAATCAGCCGCAGATCGACGCGCATGTTCTTGGCAACGAAGCGCACGGGATCGTGGCTGGTCATCAGTTGGCCATGATAGCGCGACGGAGCCACCCCCCAAACTCCCCCTCCCCTTGCGGGAGGGGGTTGCGGGAGGGGGTAGGGGGAGGGGCGCCGCCACCCCCCAAAAACGCCGATGGCCGGCCCACGCCCGGTCAAACCAGGCACAAGCCGGCCACCCAAGCACCGAAAGTGTCAGTCCTTATAGTCGGGCTGTGTCTTGTCGAGTTGCCGCTTCAGCGCATCGAAGTGCCAGTCGCACGGCGGACGACCGCCATATGACTCGCCCTTCTTGTATGACGCGATGGTCGCCTCGACCACGTCATCCGGCAGGAACTTCAACTGCCGCCCACTGGACATCGCGTAAAGCTGCACCTGCGCCACCCGCTCGGAGTAGTACAGGAAGTCGTAAGCCTCCGCGACCGTGTTGCCGAACGTGCAGATGCCATGACTGGCCATCATCAGCACCTTCTTGTCGCCCACCAGCCCCGCGAGCCGCTCCCCTTCCTCAGGATCGAATGCCGGCCCGGCGTAGGTGTTGTCATAGGCGGTCACCATCATGATGCCCACCTCGGTCTGCCCGATCGGCAGGATCCGCGGATCCTCCAGCCGAGCCAGCGCGCTGGCATACGGCTGATGCGTATGGAACACCGCCGCCGCCGCAGGCACCAGGCGATGGATCGGCGCGTGGATGCAGTAGGCGGAGCGCTCGATCATGCCCTCACCGGAGAGCAGGGTTCCGTCATAGCCGACCTCCAGCAGGCAGCTCGCGGTCACCTCCGACCAGTGCAGCCCGAACGGGATTTGATAGTATCGGTCGTTACGACCCGGCACGCGCAGCGTCAGGTGGTTGAAGATACCTTCATGAAACCCATGCACGACCGCGATGCGATGCGCGGCGGCGAGATCAACCCGTGCCTGCCACTGAGCATCGGCGAGGGCTACGTCCTGGGTGTCCAGCGATTCAAGCGGCATGGTGGGGAGGCTCCTGGTGATTGCTGGACTGGGATGATCCGACGCGCCGCCTCGCGGGTCAATGGCGGATGGCGCCCGCGCTCGGATTCCCTTTCATTTGCAACTATACTGCGGATTGGGCGCGGCCCGTGAAATCATGCCTCCAGATACTCCGCGAAATACTCCTCCGCGCTGATCCGCCGCCCGACGATGCCCGCCACGCGCGCCTGTTCCACGAAGACCTCGATCGTCGCGCAGTTCCGCTCGAACCCGTCCGCGTGGAAGTCTGCGCCCATCAGTGCCTCGGTCTCCTCCAGATCCGCATCCTGCCAGGGCGACGCATAGGGAAACGACCGCTGGGCCTTGCCGAACGCCTCGGTGCACGCGCAGAACGCATCGGTCAGCGCGCGCGCGATCCACTTGTTCGCCTCCCACGCCTCGCGCCGCAGCACAACAAGATGCTGGGGCGGGAACATCCCCGTCGCCCGGAAATAATCCCGCTCGATCGCCCGAATATCCGGGAACAGCCGTACGATCGGCCCTTCGGTCGGATGATACCGGCGCGGTCGCGGGGGGCTGTAGATCGCGTCCAAATCGCCGGCGATCAGCATCTCCGACAAGGCCCGCCCTGTCGGCGCCGACGCCACGCCGTCCGGCAGCGTATACACATGGCTGGTGATGTTCGGCTCGTCCACCGGCCCGATGCACCACCGCAAATCCTCCGGCGGCACGCCGATGAAGCGAAGGAAATGCCGGTACCAGATCGACCCGCTCGCCACCCAGTCGTACATCCCCACGCGCTTTCCCCGCAGATCGGCCGCGGTGCTCACCGCGCCGTCCTTGCGCACGTACAGATCGCGCCCGGTAAAATTACGCAGCGGGAACGCCGGCAGCGCCACCAGGCTGCGATCGCCCTTGTCGATCCGCCGCAGGTGCCCCGCCATCGAGGACTCGCCGCCATGAACCGTCGGATCGCTCGCCGCGCGACGCAGCATCTCGGCCCGTGCCGGCCACGATCCCTCGCGTCCCAGCACCATCGTCAGATCGATCCCGTCAGGCTTCACTGCCCCCACCGCAAGCGGCATGACGCGCGCATAATCAGCGCAGGTAAGGCGTATCGGCAGATCGGCCATGTCGTAATTCCTGTGTCAGACGAAGCGCAAAGCCAGCGCGGAGAAATCATCCTCCAGCGGTCCCGGCCTCGCGGCAATACGCACAGTGTCGTAGAGCCGGCGCGGACCGCCCGGCGACTCCATCATCGGCAGTAGCGAAAGGATCTGCGACAGGGTCCATTCGCGGCCCTCGCGGTCGGTGATCTCGAACACGCCATCGCTGAACAGGAATAGCGAACTGCCCTGTGGGACCGCCGAGCGAGCTGCCGCGACCTCGCGGTCCGCCGCGATGCCGACAGATGGGTTGCGCGTGCCAAACGGCACGGGCTCCGTCGCGCCAGGCGGCAGCATGTAGGCCGGATGATGACCGGCAGTCGCGAAGTTGATGGTGCGATCGACCGTGTCGTACACGCCGTACCACATGGTGAAGAACAGATTGTTGTGGCGCTCCATCGGGAATTGTCGATTCAACCCGCGGATCACCGCCGCGGGGTCGCGAAAGTCCACCTCCGGTAGCATGCGCTGCCGCAACACATTCGCCACCGTCACGGAGAACAGCGCGGATCCCGCCCCGTGCCCGGCAACGTCCAGCATGTAAGCTGTGAAAAACCGGGAATCGAGCATCTGATAGCCGAACGCATCACCGCCCAACCGCGTACATGGCTGATAGAACCACTCGGCGATGATCGGTCCCTCGGCCATCGGAGGCGGCAACACAGACAACACGTAATCGTGCGCCTCGACCAACTCCCGGTCGAGCGCTTCCCATCCCGCCAATTCCTGCTGGCTGCGCCGATGATAGTTCAGCGAGTAGGCACCGATGGTGATGCGCGCCCCATCGTCCAGCGCCACCGCCGTTTCAACGCGGTCACCGTTGACGAACGTACCGTTGGTGGAACCAAGATCAGTGATGACGATATGATCGTCGCACCGCTCGAACCGGCAATGCCGGCGCGACACGGTGCTGCCTTCAAGTATGATCTCGCTTGGCGCGCTGCGCCCGATAGTGAGCGGCAGCAGGTTCAGAGTGACGCGGCGAGGCGGACCGTTCTCGTCCAGCACCAGCAGCAGATGCGCCGACGCATCCGCGTGTTCCGGCCGCATGGCGGTGCCTGGCCGAATGCTGACGGTCCGGTCTGAGAAATCTTGGTCATCTGTTTCGGCCACTGCCGCACCGCCCAGGCAACGCACGCGGCGTTATTCTGGACGGTAACAGCAGTGCAATCAAGCGGTCACTGGGCCGATGCGGTCGCCATCGGAATGGTCGACTGGATCAACTGCATCGTCTGTGCGCGGTCGCCATGCGCCAGTGCCTTCAACGCCTGCGAGATCTGCGACACCGCAGGATTGTCGCTGGGATTGTTGGTCTGGCCCATCACCACCGAGCGATCCAGCAAGCGTGTCTGCGCCATTTCCAGTGACTGCTGCGCTTCACCCGTGCGGCCCGCCGACAGCGAGGCCTGCGCTGACCGCAGATAGTCAGCCGCACTCGCACCCGGCCCCACACGCGGGTTCGGCAGGTTCGGTGCGATCGGCGAGCGTGTGTCGGACGCGTCGATATTGCTCGCGTGCGTGCCCATCGGCGTGGACATGCCGGTGCCGATGTCGTTGCCGGGGCGCGCACCGGTCGCCGGGTTGGCGCCTGGCGGCACGCCCTGTTGATTGAGCGGCACGGCGCTCTGAGCAAACGCAGGTGCGGCGGCGAGGCTGGCAAGCACAGCAACGGAAAATGCCAATGAACGCATTGGAGAAACTCCTTCCCAAAAGGGGCGTCTGGCAGTTGGACGCGTGCGGAGTGCCGCAATTGTGGCAACGACGATGATAAAAAGTTGAATGCCCTTAGCGCCAGCGGCGGTGGAACCACAGCCATTGCTCGGGGTGCTCGCGAATCCAGCGTTCGATCACAGTGGTGATGAGCTGGGAGGATTGCGGCACGTCGATGCGGCCTTCGGCATCGCGCGGCAATGTGAACGGTCCCTCCGCGGCAATCCGGAACTTGCGATCGGGCAGCCGAATGACCCGCACGCCAACTACGGGACAATCGAACTGGCGCGCAAGGCGTGCAATCGTTGGATTGGCCTTGCAGCGGCGGCCAAAGAACGTCACGTCCACGCCACGCGAGAAATGCTGATCGACCAGCATCCCGAGATGCTCGCCGCGTGCCAGTGACGCAGCCATTTCCAACGGTGCCTGCGCCCGGCTGCGGATCAGGTGACCCATCAATGGCGCCCGGATGCGCACGATCTCACGCGCGACTGCCTTGTTGTTCGGCATGCGGTACAGCACCGCGGAGGGCAGACCGTGCGTGGCCGCCATCACCGCGGGTAGTTCCCAGTTGCCGAGGTGCGCCGCAAAGCACAGCGCCGGCTGATCATCGTTCTGTAGGTCGAGGAAGATTTGTCCGTCCGCGGTAACAATGCGGCCGGCGTTCGGATGCTCCGCGTCGTAATCCCAGATTTGCCCGAGATGCACGTATTCACCGGCGACGCGACCAAGGTTCTCCCAAGCCCCGCGCAGCGTTTGTTCAATCCACTCCGGGTCCTTGTCGGGGAAGGCGGCGCGCAAATTGGCCTGGCCGATACGGTGCGCTGGCAGCAGCGGGCCGATGCGTCGCATTGCAGCGCCGCAGATGTCGGATGCGCGGTCGGGGTTGGCGTGGCTCAGCCCCGCCAGCAGGTACTTGACCAAACGACCGAGCAGCCGATCGCCGTAGAGCGAAAGGTAGCGGAACATGATGTTTCAGAAGAATGAAGAACTATTCAACCACTGATGCACACGGATGCACACAGATAAGATCAGCAAAGTACTGCGGTCTCTCTGGTGAACACACCGGACATATCTGTGTGCATCAGTGTACATCTGTGGTTGAAAATGCTTCTTATTGCTTCGCATGCCTACAATTCGACGATCAGCTTCCCGAACACATCGCGGCTCTCCAGCCGTGCCAGGCCGTCGCGGAATTGAGCGAGCGGATACACCGTGTCGATCACCGGACGCACGCCGGCGGCAATGCGATCCAGCGCGCGTCCCAGCGCACTCAACGGCGAGCCGAACGAGCCGATGATGCGATACTGCTGCTGGAACAGTTGCATCAGGTTTATGGTGCCGGACGGACCCGATGTGGCACCGCACGTCACCAATCGTCCGCCGCGCTTCAGCGACAGCAACGAGCCGTTCCAGGTGTCAGCCCCGGTGTGCTCGAATACCACGTCCACGCCTTTCTTGCCGGTAATCCGGCGCACCACGCCCTCGAAACGGTCGGTCCGATAGTTGATGACATGATCAGCACCAAGCGCACGTGCCTTTTCCGCTTTGTCGTCGCTGCCGACAGTGGTGATGACGGTACACCCCAGCGCCTTCGCAATGCGGATAGCGATGCTGCCGATGCTGGACCCGCCGGCGTGCACCAGTATCCATTCCCCCGGCTCAAGCCGTGCGTTGTCGAACAGCATGTGCTCGACGGTCGCGTAGGCCACAGCCACGCAGGCGGCGTCGCGGTTGTCCACGGCGTGAGGGATCTTCACGGCAAGCCGCGCGGGATGGTTGGTGAGTTCCTGGGCGAAACCATCGACGTGGAAGCCGCGTACGCCCGCGACGTTCTCGCACAGGTTCTCGCGCCCCCGCACGCAGGCAGCGCAGGTGCCGCAGACCAGCGCCGCATACGGCACCACCCGATCCCCCACCGTAACTCCCGTCACGCCGTCACCGACAGCGACGACTTCGCAGGCCGCCTCGGCGCCGACGCACAGCGGGAACCGCCGCTTGGCGAACGCCATGCCGCGGAAGCCCCACACGTCGATGTGGTTCAGCCCGACGCACCGGACGTGTAGCTGCACCTCACCCGGCGCTGGCGGAGCAGGCGCGTCGCGCTGTCCCAGCACCAGTTCGCGGTCGGCCAGAAGCTGCAAGGCGCGGATCGTGGTCATGGCGCAGTGCCTGTAGTGCATCCAGGCATTTGGCGCGAGGGGGCACGCCCAGCTACAATCGTCCCGCCTCAGAGGGAGCGAAACACATGGCCGACAACGGACCGATGATCATCGAGCTGGACCGCAAGCGCATGACCGCGATGGCCGAGAAGGACATCGCCACGCTGAACACGGTGCTGGCCGACGATCTGATCTATACCCACTCGTCGGCACGGCTCGACACCAAGCAGAGCCTGATCGGCAACATGGAATCCGGCTCGACGGTCTACAATTCGGTCGAGCCGTCGGACGTGAAGGCACAGGACCTCGGCAGCGCGGTGGTGCTGACCGGTGTGGCGCACATCCGCGTCACCTCGGGTGGCAAGCCGAACGCGTTTGCGGTGCGGTTCACCGACGTCTACGCCAACAAGGGCGGCAAGTGGCAGATGGTCACCTGGCAATCCACCCGCTTGGCTGAGTGATCGGATAGCAGCCCGGTAGCAGCCTCCCCCTCCCCTTGCGGGAGGGGGCTGGGGGAGGGGGCGCGGCGCCCACCCCTTATGGCACAGGCTACGCCCCCAGTGCGCTATCAAGCTGCTCCCGCGACACCTTGCAGCCGGACAGCTTCGCATCACCCAGGAACGCATCGGTGATATCCGCGTCCGTCAGGTCGGCGCCCGACAGATCGACCCCTGCCAGCCGCACGCCACGCAGATCCGCACCCTGCATGTCGGCATGGCGCAAACTCGCGCCCGACAGATCCGATTGCATCCTGCGCTTATCGCCCATCACCAGCGCGCGCAGCCTCACGCCCCGCAATGACGCGCCGTTCAACGTCGCGCCGGCCAGCTGGATGCCGCGCATGTCAGCACCATCGAAACGGCACTCGCGAAAGTCCGCCTTGGTGCACCGCGCGGCCTGGAGCGCGGTGCTCGAAAGATCCAATCCGTAGAACACTGCATGAGGCGCCGTCAGCATGGTCAGGCATGCTCCAGCAAATGCCCCCGCACTGCGCAGATCGAACCCGCTCAGATCGAGCGCCGCCCCCGCAGCGCCGCAGCTCTCGATGAACGTCCGGTGCAGCCGCAGCAACTCTTCCAGGCTCGTGCTGAGCTCGCTCAGCAGCCGTCCGCTTGGCTTGTCAGACAGCACGTCCGTCAGGTCCGCGCCCGCCATGTCCGTATAGTCGAAATTGGCCCCAGAGATAACAGCCCCGCGGAAACAGGCGTCGCGCGTATCGGCCTGGGCGAAGTCTGCGCCCTCCAGATTGGTGCCGGTAAAGTTGGCCCCCCGGACGTGCGCGCGCACAAATTTGCATCCGCGCATCAAGGCCTCGGAGAAGTCGGTCTGCACGGCCACGACGCCGGCGAGACTGGCGTTCGTCAGGTTGGCGCCGGTGAACCCTGTCGCAGCAGCGACGCCGTCGCGCTCGGACGGCTTCATCACATGGAATTCGCCCGACTTGTCGCGGCTGATCTGCGTTCCCGGACGCAAATCCGCCTCGAACAGGTTGGCGCCCGCCATCATTGCCTCAGCAAAGAAGCAGCCCCGCAGGTCGGCCTTCATGAAGCTCGCGCTTTCCAGGTTCGCCTGCCGGAAATCGCACGCAAACAGGGTCGCGGAGTCGAACCGCGATCTGCGCAGGTCCGCGCCGTGGAACGACGAACCAGTGCAGTCCGAGTGCGACAGATCACCGTCGACAAGGCACAGTCCGGACAGGTCATAGCCGGCCAGCACGGCCCGGCGACCGCCGGAACGGGATTCGCGGAACATCGCATGGCGCCGCGCGACCTCGTCCAGCTGCCCCTGCGTCAGCTGTACCAGTTGCTTGGAAGGCTCATCACTCAATCCGTTCGACCCGCGTCTTCGCAACCGCGGAGTATGCGCGCGTTCCGTTAATGGATCGTGGACATCCCAGGCGCGTTCAGCTGCGGTGCACGCCCCACAACGCCGTGATCGGCGCGCGCACGAAGCCCGCCAGGTCCGAGCGATAGGCATACGGAATGAAGTACTGCCCAAGCGGCAGGAACGGTGGTTCCTCCAGCCCGGTGACCTGCATCTCCGCTGCCAGCTTTTGCTGCGCGGGCAGGTCCGGCGCGTCGAACCAGGCGGTGCGCAACGCCTCCATCTTCGGATTGGGCTTCACACCGCCCAGCGGAATGTTGCTGCCAGGCACCGCCGGCCACAGTCCCGCCCAGCCCACGCAGTAGCAGCTCCAGCCAGCGCGCACCGCCGGATCGGTGCTCCGAGCGCGCGCCGACAGCGTGCCCCAATCCATCGCCTGGTAATCGACATTGAGCCCCAGTTCCTGGAACAACGCGCGCGTCACCTCGGACATCGCGCGTGCCTCGGGGATTTCCGGCACCATGATGACGACTTTCTCGCCCTTATAGCCGGACTCGGCGATCAGCTTCTTCGCCAGCGTCACGTCGCGCTTGCCCGTGATGATGTCCATGCCGGCATCCGAGGCGAACGGCGACCCCGGCGTGAACATCCCCATGTCCACGTTGGACAGTCCTTTCAGGTCGCCTAACACGACCTGCATGAAGTCCGCCTGTTTCAAAGCCGGAAGGATCGCATGCGCCAGCTTCGCATTGTCGAACGGTGGCGCTGCGTTGTTGAGATACAGAATGGCGAAATAGCCGAACGGATCGTAGCGCTCGACCGATAGGCCGGGCGACGCCTTCAGCTTGCCGATAAGATCGAACAGCGGCCGTTCAACCCAATCCACCTCTCCTGTCTGCAATGCCGCCGCCGCGGTCGCCGGGTCGGAAATGAACTTCCAGTCCACCCGCTCGAAGCCCGCGACCTTGCCCCCAGCCCATCCCGACGCCTTCTCCTGCCGCGGCACATAACCATCGTGCCGCGCGTAGGCAGCGTGATCGCCGGTGACGAATTCGTTCGCCAGGAAGCGGAACGGACCGCTGCCCGTCGCATCGGTGATCTGAGTGCCGATATCGGTCTTCGCCAGCCGCTCCGGACGGATGAAACAGGTCGTCGCACCGAGCCCGTACAGCATGTGTGCGTACGGCCGCTTCAGGCGGATCTCAAACGTCTTGTCGTCGATCGCCGCCATTTCATCCAGCAGCGCGGCCATGCGCACGCCAAACGGATCGCGCTTCGACCAGCGACTGATCGAGGCGACGCAATCGACCGCGCGCACCTTCTCGCCGTCATGGAACACCAGGCCGTCACGCAGCGTGATGCGCCAACGCAGCTTGTCGTCCGACAGTTCATGACCGGCAGCCATCTGCGGTTGCACGACGAACAACTCGTCGAGGCCGAACAGCTGGTCGCACGTCATGTAGGCGTGCTCCAGCCCGATGATGGAAATCGCCCACACCGGGTCGAACACGATCAGATTGGAATACGGCACATAGCGCAGGGTGTTTTGCGCGGCTCGCCCGATCGCCGGCAGCCCGAGTGTTGCCGCCACGGACAGCGTCATCGCCGCACGGCGGCCGATCGCGTTCGACATGTTTGTTGCCTCCCCGTAAGAGAGTTCAGGCGGTCACACGAGCATCCTCCCGCACCATCGCCGCCCCTTTCTCCGCGATCATGATCGTCGGCGCATTGGTGTTGGTCGAGGTCACCGCCGGCATCACTGATGCATCGATCACCCGCAGCCGTTCCAGTCCGTGGACGCGAAGCCGGTCATCAACCACCGCCAGCATATCCTGGCCCATCTTGCAGGTGCACGTGGCATGGAACACCGTCCCGCCGGTCTGCTTCACGTAGTGCAGCAGCTCATCATCGCTCTGCACGTTCTTCCCAGGGTACTGTCTCCGCCACGACATACTTCGCCAGTGCCGGCGCCGCGAACAGCTTCCTGATCCATCTCAGCCCGCCGATCGCCGCGCGCCGGTCCGTTTCTTCGCTGAAATAGCGCGGGTTGATCAGCGGCTGTTCCTCCGGCCGCGGTGACTGTGCCTCGACATAGCCTCGACTGAGCGGTCGCATCTGCCACATCCCGCACGTCATCCCCGGCTTGTCGTCCAATCGACGCGTCGTCCCCGGTGCGTAGCTGCCGTGCGCGAACAGGCACTGCACGTCGGGTGTCGCCGCTTCCTCCAGCACCTTCACCGAAGCCGCGACCAGCGACACGCCATAGGTCAGAATGCCGGTGCCTGTCGCGACATAGCGCAGCACCTGGGCCGCCAGACCAACGCCGCGCGACATCTGGTTGAGGCTCGGCGCACCCTGGATCTCGCATGACACGCGCGCCAGGTAGTGGTCCTGCAGATTGCGCCCGACGCCGAGCAATTGGTGCCGAGCCTCGATGCCGACACGGCTCAGATGTTCGGGGTCGCCGATACCGGAAAGCTGCAGGATATGCGGCGAGCCGATGGCGCCGGCGGCGAGTATCACCTCGCCGGCAGCATCGATGCGTTCCAACCGACCATTGCGCGAGTACTCGACACCAACCGCCCGTGTTCCGTCGAGCAACACACGCCGCACCAATGCGCCCGTGATCACTTGCAGATTCGGCCGTTTCGCCGCCGGATGCAGATAGCTGCGCGCCGCACTTGCGCGTCGGCGCCCACCGCGCGTGTGCTGCACCCAGCCGATACCGTCGCCCGAGCCCGGCGGCAGATCATTGACGTCCGCGCGGAACTCGCAGCCGAGCTGCTTGCCGGCCTCCACAGCCGCCTGGCACAGCAACGGCCGATCCCGCCCACGCGAGGTGAACAGTGGGCCGCCCTTGCCGTGCACCGCGTCTTCCTCGCCCTCCCAGTTCTCTGCCTTGCGGAAGAACGGCAGCACATCGTCCCAGGACCAGCCGCGATTGCCGAGCTGTCGCCAATGATCGAAATCCTCCGGCTGACCGCGGACATAGATCATGCCGTTGATCGAACTCGACCCGCCCAGCACGCGGCCACGCGGATAGTTGATCGCGCGGCCATTGGTTCCCGGATCTGCCTCAGCCTTGAAGCCCCAGGTAAGCGTTGGGTGATCCAGCAGCTTCATATAGCCGGCAGGAATGTGGATCAGCGGATTCCAATCACGTCCGCCCGCCTCGATCAGCACGACGCACGTGCCGGCATCCTCCGTCAGCCGATTGGCCAGCACGCAGCCAGCCGAACCCGCGCCAACGATGACGTAATCCGCCTGCATGGCTTTTGTTTCCCCCAACCGAACGAGCAGCGCAGCTTCCCGTCATGGATCGACGGTGCCTGGATGGCAAGAGAGCCGCGCGTGCCGTCGGCGGGTTGCTACGCCTTCACCAGCGGACAGCCACCCTCACTGAGCGGACGCCAGGCTTGATCGGCCGGGATCGTCACGACTTCCTTGCAGTAGTCGTATGGATATTTCGATTCCGCTGGCGACTTCACTTGCCACAGATGCATCACGTGCATCACCCGCCCATCTTCGCGGACCTGCACGTTGTCATTGTACATGTCGTTCACCGGCGTAGCCTTCATCTTAGCCACGACGGCGTCCGCGTCCGTGGTCCCCGCCGCCTTCACCGCCTTCAGCCAGTGGTTCGCGGCGCAGTAGTTGGCCGCGTGCAGCAAACCCGGCTCGCGGCCTGGCATCTTGGCAGCCCAGCGCTTTGCCCAGGCGCGCGTCTTGTCGCTCATGTCCCAATAGAACGAGTCGGTATAGTCCAACCCTTGGCACGCCTTCAGCCCCAACGAGTTCACGTCGTTGATCGCCATCAGCAGCGTCGCCATGCGCACGCCGCTCTGCGACAGGCCGAACTCGGCCGCCTGCTTGATGCAGTTCTGCAGATCGGTGCCGGCGTTGGCGAACCCGAACACCTTGGCGCCCGACGCCTTCGCCTGCACCAGGTAGCTGGAGAAATCCGCCGTGCCCAGTGGCGCGCGAACGTTGCCGAGAACTTTGCCGCCCGCGGACTGCACCGCGGCAATGGTGTCGCGCTCCAATGCATAGCCGAACGCATAGTCGGCGGTGACAAAGAACCACGTATCGCCACCGGCCTTGGTCAGCGCGGCACCCGTGCCGTGCGCCAGTGCATACGTGTCGTAGGCAAAGTGGATGCCATACGGCGAGCACTGCTTGCCCGTCATGTCCGACGTGGCCGGACCGGTAATGAGATAGATGTGCTTCTTCTCGCGCGCGATCTGCTGGATTGCCAGACCGGAGGATGATGCCGCGCCGTCCATCAGCACATCGACGCCCTGGCTGTCGACCCATTCGCGCGCCAACGATGCGGCGACATCGGGCTTGTTCTGGTCATCGCCCTGCACGATTTCGATCGGCCGACCCAGCACCGAACCCCCGGCATCCTCGACCGCGAGTTCGACGGCAGCGTGGTTGCCGGGACCACCGACGTCGCGATAGGGCCCGCCCATGTCGCTGAGCAGTCCCAGCTTCACAGATTTCGACGTGCTCTGCGCGCGCAGCAGGCCGGGCATCGCGAGGGGTGCCGCGGTCAGCGCACTGACCACGACGCGGCGAGATATTTTGTTCATGACGTCTCCCAGAGAAGGCTAGCGAAGTGATGCGTTGAGTTTTTCGAGTGCTGCTGAACCGGGGCACAACGCAACCTCGTTCAGTTCGTTGAACGGCGTCGACACCGTATTCATGTGTTGGTGCAGGTCTTCCGGCTCCGGATCGACGTAGAGCAGGCCGGTGACGATCTCGCCCGCCGCGTGGCGTTCTTGCAGATAGGTCATCGCGGCAATGCGATCGTGCACGTCGTAGTCGTTGGACAGCTTGCGCAACCGCAGCACGGAGCCGTCGTGCTGCTTCACCATTTCCACTGTGCCCGCGGCGTAGTCCACAGTGATGGGCTCGCGACCGCTGATCACATCGAGGTAGTTCACCGCCAGATTGTGCTCGCGCACATAGTCAAAGCTGGTGTGGGAGCCTTCGTGGTTGTTGAACGCGACGCAAGGCGATATGCAATCGATGAAGGCGGCACCTTGATGTTTCAGCGCCGCCTCGATCAGCGGGACGAGCTGCTCCTTGTCGCCGGAGAAGCTGCGAGCGATGAAGGTGGCGCCAAGTTGCAGCGCCATGCTGATGAGGTCGATAGCCTCGTCCTTGTTCTCCACGCCCCGGCGGCTCTTGGCGCCGCGATCGGAGGTGGCGGAGAACTGCCCCTTGGTCAGCCCGTACACGCCGTTGTTCTCGACGATGTAGGTCATGTTCACGCCACGCCGCATGACATGGGCGAACTGGCCGATGCCGATAGAGGCGCTGTCGCCATCGCCCGACACGCCCAGATAGATCAGGTCACGGTTCGCCAGGTTGGCGCCGGTCAGCACCGACGGCATGCGTCCATGCACGGAATTGAACCCATGCGACGCGCCAAGGAAGTAAGTCGGCGTCTTCGACGAGCACCCGATGCCGGACAGCTTCGCGATGCGATGCGGCGGCAGATCAAGATTGAAGCAGGCGCGCACAATCGCGGCACTGATCGAATCATGGCCGCAACCGGCGCACAGCGTCGAAACAGCGCCTTCATAATCGCGCCGCGTATAAGCCGAGCGCGTTCTTCGGCAATTCCGGATGATGCAGCTTCGGCTTAGGGATGAATGTCATACAAGGAGCCCTTTATCTCCCCCTCCCCTTGCGGGAGGGGGTTGAGGGGAGGGGGAGGCTGCGCCAGCCATGACGCCACAGAGCGACGGCACTAAGTATAAGCCCAGCGCCCATGGGGGCTCGTGCCCGGCCATCACGGCACAGCCTTGCGGAACGGAACGACCTTGAGTTGGCCAACCTTGTCGCCGATGGCGCCCGCGATGAACCGCGCGGTGATCGGCGTGCCGTCGAAGTGCAGCACCCGCGGCAGCTTCGCCGGGTCGATCTCCAGTTCGTTCACCAGCAGCGTGCGCAACTGGGCGTCGCGGTTCTGCTCGACCACGAACACCTGATCATGATCGGTGATGAAGGTGCGCACATCATTGTGGAACGGAAAGCCTCGGACACGCAGAAGGTCGATGTGGATGCCGCCCTCCGCCAGCACCTCCACCGCCTCGTCCATCGCCGGGCTCGTGGAGCCGAAATAGATCGCCCCCAGCCGTGTCGGTTCTTTCGCCGGGCGTTCAATCGGCCGAGGCACAAGCTGCTTAGCGGTGTCGAACTTCTTCAGCAGCCGCAGCATGTTCTCTTCGTAGTCCGGGCCTTCCTCGCTGTAGCGCGCGCGCCGGTCCTTCGAAGTGCCGCGCGTGAAGAAGGCGCCCACGTGTCGGATGCGTGCCGGGATAGGTGCGATACGGAATGCCGTCGCCATCCACGTCGAGGTAGCGGCCAAAGTCCTTGCCGGCTTCCAGCTCCTCGGCGGTCATCACCTTGCCGCGGTCCAGCTTGCGGCTGTCGTCCCAAGCGAACGGCTTGCACAGCCGCTCGTTCATGCCGATCTCCAGATCCAGCATCATGAATATCGGCGTTTGCAGCCGATCGGCCAGATCGAACGCCAGCGCGCCAAACTCGAAGCACTCATAAGGATCTTCGGGGAACAGCAGCACGTGCTTCGTGTCGCCGTGCGACGCATACGCGCAGCTCAGGATGTCGGTCTGCTGCGTGCGTGTCGGCATTCCGGTCGAAGGACCGGAACGCTGCACATCGAAGATCACCGCGGGGATTTCCGCGAAATACGCCAGCCCGACAAATTCCTGCATCAGCGAAATGCCAGGCCCCGATCGTCGCGGTGAACGCGCGCGCGCCATTCCACGCCGCGCCGATGACCATGCCGATCGACGCAAGCTCATCCTCCGCCTGCACGATGGCGAACTTGTTCTTCTTCGTCACCGGGTCGACACGATACCGACCGCACCACCGCGTGAACGCCTCGGCCAGTGACGATGAAGGCGTGATCGGATACCACGCACACACCGTCGCCCCGCCATACACCGCGCCCAATGCAGCGGCGGCATTGCCCTCCACGAAGATGCGGTCGCCGACAGCATCCGCACGCCGCAACGTCAGCCCGATCGGACACTCAAGGTTCGCCTGCGCCCAATCGCGCCCCATATGCAGCGCCTGCACGTTCGCCGCGATCAGCTTGTCGCGACCGCGGAACTGTTCGCCCAGCAGCGCCTCGATGACGGTGGGATCCATCTCCAAGCAGCGCAGACAACGCGCCCAGATAGACGATGTTCTTGAACAACTGCCGCTGCCGCGAGTCGGTATAGGCCTTGTTCGTGATCTCGGTCAGCGGCACGCCGATGATCACGATGTCCTCGCGGAACCTCGACGCCGGCATCGGCTTGGTGTTGTCGTAGAACAGGTAGCCGCCTGGCACGATCTCGGCGATGTCCTTCGCCCAGGTCTGCGGGTTCATCGCCACCATCAGGTCCACGCCGCCGCCGCGCGCGCCCAGGTGCCCCGCTTCCGAGACGCGTACCTCGTACCACGTCGGCAGCCCCTGGATGTTGCTCGGGAAAATGTTGCGCGGCGTCATGGGCACGCCCATGCGCAGGATCGCCTTCCCGAACATCGCATTGGCGCTGGCGGAACCCGAGCCGTTGACGTTGGCGAACTTTACGACGAAGTCGTTGACGCGCTGGAGGCCAGTTACGCGTTCTGTAGACTGCAACATGCGTTCTCTGCCTGTGCCACATCGAGCAGGAAGCGCTGCATATCCCACGCGCCAGTGGGGCACCGCTCGGCGCACAGGCCGCAGTGCAGGCAAACATCTTCGTCCTTCACCATCACGCGACCGGTCTTCAAGTGCGCCGGAAACATACAGGTCCTGGGTTTCATCATGCGCCGGCGCGCTCAGGCGAAGCCGCAGCTCCGCCTCCGCGCCGTTCTCCACAAAGCTGATGCAATCGACCGGACAGATGTCCACGCAGGCATCGCACTCGATGCACAGCTTGTCGGGAACACCGTCTGCACGTCGCAGTTCAGGCAGCGCTGCGCCTCGGCGAATGCCAGCTTGTCGATCGAATCCCAGCTCCACCTCGGCCTTGATGTCGCGCAGCGCGATCGCCTTGTCGCGGTGCGGCACCTTGAAGCGCAGGTCGAGCGAGATGTCGTTGTCGTAGCTCCACTCGTGGATGCCCATCTTCTGCGACATCAGATTGACCAGCGGCGGCGGCCGATCGCGGACGCTTTCGCCCTGGCAGAAGCTGATGGATGGAGATGGCGGCCTGGTGGCCGTGCGCGACGGCCCAGATGATGTTCTTCGGTCCGAACGCCGCGTCGCCGCCGAAGAAGATCTTCGGATGCGTGGACCCCATCGTCACTTCGTCGACCACCGGCATGTCCCATTGGTCGAACTCGATGCCGATATCGCGCTCGATCCAGGGGAAGGCGTTCTCCTGCCCGACCGCCACCAGCACGTCGTCGCATTCGAAATGCTGATCAGGTTCGCCCGTCGGCACCAGGCGGCGACGGCCCTTGGCGTCGCGCTCGGCCTTCACCTTCTCGAACATCACGCCGGTCAGCTTGCCGTCCTTATGGGTGAATTCCTTCGGCACCAGCATGTTGAGGATCGGAATGTCCTCGTGCATCGCGTCCTGTCCTTTTCCCAGGGCGACGCCTTCATCTCCTCGAAGCCGGACCGGACGATGACCTTCACGTCCTCGCCGCCCAGCCGGCGCGACGAACGGCAGCAGTCCATCGCTGTATTGCCGCCACCCAGCACGATCACGCGCTTGCCGATGCTGGTCGATATGGCCGAACGACACGGAGGACAGCCAGTCGATGCCGATATGGATGTTGGCGGCG
This sequence comes from uncultured Alphaproteobacteria bacterium, assembly GCA_963726125.1. Lineage (GTDB taxonomy): Bacteria > Pseudomonadota > Alphaproteobacteria > Acetobacterales > Acetobacteraceae > JAMXLO01. The sequence goes on from CAVSBG010000008.1 coordinate 499,121, forward strand.
GCTTCATGCCGGCCAGGAATCGGCAGGTCGCGGCCACGCGGCGCGCCGCAGCCGACGAAGATCGCGTCGTAGTCGTCGTCCAGCAGCGACTTCAGGCTGTCGATCCGCTGGCCCAGCCGCATCTCCATGCCGAGGTCGGTGATGTAGCCGACTTCCTCGTCGATGATGTGCTTCGGGGAGGCGGAATTTCGGGATCTGGCTGCGGATCATGCCCCCCGCGCGCGGATCCGAATCGAACAGCACCAGCTCGTAGCCGAGCGGCGCCAGGTCGCGCGCGACGGTCAGCGAGGCGGGGCCGGCGCCGATCAGCGCGATTCGTTTGCCGTTGGAGCGTTCGGCAGGGCGCGGCAAGCCGGTGGCGGATGTCGCCCTTATAGTCGGCGGCGACGCGCTTCAGGCGGCAGATCGCGACCGGCTCTTCCTCCACCCGGCCACGGCGGCATGCCGGCTCGCAAGGGCGGTCGCAGGTGCGGCCAAGAACGCCTGGGAAGACGTTGGAGTGCCAGTTGATCATGAACGCGTCGGCGTAGCGGCCGGCCGCGATCAGCCGGATATATTCCGGGACGGGGGTATGGGCTGGGCACGCCCATTGGCAATCGACCACTTTGTGGAAGTAGTCGGGGTTACCGATATCGGTAGGCTGCAAGTCGGACTCCTCTCCCTCGGCACGAGGCCATGGGCCGGAGGCTTCTGAGGCCCCGCACGTCCCACGTCAACTATTCTAGCGACTGGAAGGCCCGGTCACAAATGCCCTTTCAGTCGATTGCCAGCAGCGCCTCGGCGTCCGCGGATAGGGTGGCGCCCGCGAATGGGTTGATGACGCGGACGCCGGCGAGGGTGGTGTCGGCGGCGAGGTCCTCGGTGAGGATCGCAGTGCAGCCGGCCTCGGCAGCGGTGTGGACCAGCAGCGCATCCCAGTAGGAGGCGCGGCCGAACGAGGCAGTTGCCAGTGCGGCACGGACGGCCGTGGCGGAGGCTGGAACCGTTGGGAACAGGTCGATCAGGGCTTCGGCGATTGGCCGAGCCTCGAGATGGCCGATGATCCCCTTACGGGTCACCACGAAGAAGAACTCCGAAATAGCCTGCAGCGTCAGCCAGCACGGTCCGATCGCCGCGCGCTCCATAATGATCTTGGCAATGTCGTGGCGTGACCCGGCAGACCCATCGACGCTATAGACCAGGATATTCGTATCGAGTGTGAACGTCCTAGCGCTCATACAATGAGTTGCGATCGAGCGGCCCGGCATTCAGGTCCCAGCCCTTTTCCATGGCTGCCTTCACCCGCTCGAGCGCTGCCTGTTGCTCCGGTGTCAGCACGCGCCGCTTGCTGACTGGCAACAGACGCGCGACCGGCACCCCGTTGCGGGTGATGACGAATTCCTCACCGCCCTCCACCTCACGGATGCAGCGGGAGAAGGCCTGATTGGCTTCTCGGAGGGTGACGCTCTTGGTCATGGGCATTGATGTAGCACGGTATGTGCTACTGAGCAAGATGCTCGTTCTCACGGCCGAACTAACGACATCGCAAACTGAACGCGTGCCGTAACTGCCGAGCACATTCTGCCTACCCCGGCACATCTGACCGGGCGCGAGCCTACCTGAAGCGTCCGTATCACGCCGAACAGCGTCGTCCCACGGTGGCACGCGGGATGCACCATCGTCGCCAGAGCATTGGAGACGGCAGCCATGTCGATCGGCAGCATCAGCGGATCCACCAATTGGTGGCAGAACCAAGTCGCGCAGGCCTCGGCGAGCACGAGTGCGGGCAGCACGGCTGCGGCGAGCCCAACCAGCGACAACATCACCAATACCGGAACGATCGCCGCCAGCAATGTGTCGAGCTTTATGCAGGCTTTCTCAGCCGATCTCCAAGCGATGCTGACGCAGCTTGGCGACGAGGCGAACCCATCAGCGACGGCCAGCACCAGCACTGCAACCAGCAGCAGCACAACGGCGAGTGCAACAGACCCGACCGATACCACGCAATCGCAGGGCGAGGTTCATCACCACCACCATCATATGCATGGGGGTGGCGAGGGAGGATCGATGGACAACACTGCGAACCAGCTTGTCGGCCAAATCGGCCAGTCATTGCAGGGCGGAACGCTCAGTACCGGGGCAGATCACCCAGTCGGCCAGTGTCTTCGCTGGAGACGTCATGCAGGCGTTGCAGTCCTACGGCTCGACGGCATCGTCCATCTCCCTCCCACCCATCCTGGCTTGATGCCACGCGGTCAAGTCACCGCCGTGATGAGGCTAGGTTTCTCAACCGAACCTTAACCACGGCGGGGTTACTCTCTTCGACCGACGATTGCTGACACTGGAGCAGCACACATGAGTGGTATCGTCAGTGGTATGAACTACAACTTGCTGTTCTCGCCGCCGGCCAGTACGACCAGCGGCGCTGACCTTCTGACCGCGCTGTACAGCGGTTCATCGTCATCATTGCCGCCAACCGCCTTTGTCTCCTCCGGGGACCCGATCGCCGATCTCGCACTCGCGCAGCAGGAAACGACCACCGGGGTTGCGGCGGAGGCGAAACAACCCCAGATCGCCGCCACTATCAGCGCCTTCACGGCCGCCATCGCCAAGGCGCCGGACATCAAGACCGCCCTGGCCAATCCCATCGTGCAAAACGTCCTGCTGACCGCGAACGGCCTGTCCAGCTTCATCGGACAGACGGCGCTGGTGCAGAAGCTCCTGCTGTCCGATCCGTCGGACCCGACCTCGCTGGTCAACACGTTCGGCAACAGCACCTGGTTAGCTGCGGCCCAGACCTACAACTTCGCCAAGAACGGCCTGTCCGAGCTGCAGGATCCGAAGGTCGCCTCCGCCTTGACCAATGGCTACACGGAGGTGATGTGGCGCAAGGGGCTGGATCAGGCCACGCCAGGCCTGTCGAACGCGCTCACATTCCTCAGTCAGGCAAGTTCGATCACGTCGGTTCTCGACGTATTGTCCGACAATACCAATTTCGAGGTCATCACGGGTGCCCTCGGTCTTCCTCAGTCAATCGTTTATCTGGACGAGGCGGGACAGGAGAACGCGATCAACCAGCGCCTGGATATATCGAAGCTCCAGGATCGGACTTATGTGACCAGCCTGACGGATCAGTACCTGATCTCCATGCAAGGGAGTACAGGCTACCGGCTCCTCAAATTCTGGTTCCACCCTGGACAGCCTGGCGGTGCAGGCCAGCAGCCTGGTGGTCTGACACCACGCCGTAAACCCGTCCGCGCTCCATTCCTCGCTGCCACGCCATGGTGGGTGACGAACAGCCCGTCCGGATCATACCGGCCTTTCACCGCCAGCAATCGAGCGTAGCTCGCGCAGCACGCCGATGGCCTGGTCGACGGCGGCGGCATTGCGATGCGCCATCGTCATGTCAGGTTCGGGCGCCCTGCATTCCTGGATGATCCGGCGGGCCACCCCGGTCGAGGAACGGTTTGAACACGCCGCCTGCGCCTGTGTCTGCTCGAGCTCACGAAACACCAGGCTCAGACCCTGCCGCGCCACTGGCCACCGGCCCGCCCTGACCCATCGTAGAGTACCTCACCCCTGACGCACCGGGGCCGGACAACGGTCGGCCCCGCCGTCCCGATGCGCGCCCACGGCTAAATCCCCTCTCCCGCAAGCAGCGGGGGAGGCAGGGAGGGGGTGAAACTGCCCGACAACGGCGGCCCCTCAGCCAGCCACCAAACTCGACCCGCGTCGGGCGAAGTGCGGGCCACCGAATGTGCGTACTGCCTGCCCCGGGCAGCCCGCAAAAACCCTGCCATAACGGGAAAGGCCATAAGTCACCACCAGTGACAGTAGCCTTAACGTCGATCACACTTGGCCCACACATCGCGGACCACAAGCGCCTAGACGCCTTGCGCGCCTCGCCGCCCCTACGGCCGCATCGTAGAACCGCAGACTCCCCTGGTGTCCGCAACGGCGCCGCCATGTTCGCGAACTCGCACAACAACCGCCGCGTCTCGCGCGGATCGATCACCTCCTCCACCCAGAACGACTCCGCCGTCCGGAACGGCGAGCGCAGACGGTTCAGCCGCGCCTCGATCTCCTCCATCTTCGCCGCCGGGTCCTCCGACGCGTCGATCTCCGCCCGATACGCCGCCTCGATCCCGCCTTCCAGCGGCAGCGATCCCCAACTCGCCGACGGCCACGCATAGCGCACGCACAGATGGCTCACCGGCTGATGCCCAAGCCCACCCACGCCATAGCAGTTGCGCACGACGATGCTGCACCACGGCACCGTGGTCTGGTTGATCGCCGACAGCGCGCGCACGCCCCAGCGGATCACCGCACTGCTCTCCGCCGCCAACCCCACCTGGAACCCCGGACAATCCACCAGATGCACGATCGGCAAATGGAACGTCTGCGCCATGTCGACGAACCGGATGATCTTGTTGCACGCATCCGCCGTCCACGCGCCGCCGGCAAACAGCGGATCGCCCGCCATCAGCGCCACCGGCCAGCCATCCAACCGGCAGAACCCAGTGATGATGGAGCGTCCGAACATCGCTCCCATCTCAAAGAAGCTGCCCTTGTCCACCAGCGCCTCGATGATCCGGCGCATGTGATAGGCCTGCTTCTTCTCCCGAGGGATCGCGCTGATCAGGAACTCCTCGCGCCGATCCGGGTCGGTCCCACCCACGCACCCGCGGCGGCACGTCCCAGATCGAGCCCGGCAGGTACGACAGGAAGCGGCGTGCCGCATCGAACGCTTCAGCCTCGGTGTCGACCGCATGATCGACCGCGCCGCAGGCGAGCTGCACGTCCCAGCCGCCCAGCTCCTGCTTGGTGCGAGGCTCGCCCAGCCGCTCCACCACCGGCGGCCCAGCGACGAACACCGCCGACATCTCCTTCACCATCACCGAGTAATGGCTCGCCGCCAGCCGCGCCGCCCCCAATCCCGCGACCGAGCCAAGCCCCAGCGCCACCACCGGCACCGTGCCCATATTATTCGCCACCAAGTCGAACGACGTCGTCTCCGACAACCCGCCCGGCAAATTCGCCCGACCCGTCGTTTCGATCGTCTTCACCGATCCGCCGCCGCCGGAACCTTCGATCAGCCGGATGATCGGCATGCGGAACTGCGCCGCGATCTGCTCCGACATCTTCGGCTTGCCCTTGATCGAGGCATCCGCCGAACCTCCCCGCAGCGTGAAATCGTCGCCGGCAATCACCACCGGCCGCCCATCCACCGTGCCTCGTCCGAACACGCAATTCGCTGGCGTGAAAGCTGGTGATGCCGCTGCTGTCCGCGTCATAGATGGCCTTGCCGGCGGTAGCGCCGATCTCGTGGAAGCTACCCGGATCGAGCATGCGGTCGATCCGTTCGCGCACTGTTAGCCGCCCGCCCTTATGCTGCCGCTCCACGCGATCCGCGCCGCCCATTTCCTTCGCCAGCGCAACGCGCGCGCGCATTTCGGCAAGTTCCAGTTCCCAACCGACCGGCGCGGTCTGCTGCGTTCGTGGCAAGGGCGAGTCATCGGGCATTGGCGACGTATCCTGCATTTTGCAGCAGACGCTATGGTACGTTTGGTGGGGCTGCAATGTCTGCCAGCAAACACTCAAGGTTCCACACGGAGACCGCCGAGAACCCCACGGAGCGCCACTGAGAAGGAATTCGTGCGCTTCGCGCGGAGTGCCATTGGCTAACTCAGTGGCGCTCCGTGGGGTTCTCGGTGGTCTCCGTGTGGAACCTGACTTTCCTTCTTGCTGCATTGCACAATCCGCAGCACACTATCGGCGTGCCAGACGCTCCCTTCGATCGTGCCGGACCGATCGCCCAGGAACTCCTGGAGCTGACCGCGCGTACCACGGCGCGTGCGGAGGAAGACCCATTCGGCAGTCCCATCCTGCTCGTCGCCCTGGCGATCAGCCGCCGCATGGATGCCGGCGCCCTCGACGATGACACCATCGCCGGTCTGATAGCCCACCTGCGAGACGCCGCCTTCGCCGACCGTGCCCAACGTATCGCGGCACTACGTCGGAGGCACCGACATCGCAACCCATATCGCAGTGCTGAAAGACCTCGCCCAGCGCCTGCTGCGGCCCGATCCCAACGACAGCCCGGTACGCTGGGCCGAGTATCGCGCAAGGGTGGAACGCGCGCGCTTCGCGGCCGTATTCACAGCGCATCCAACCTTCGCGCTGCCAGCCGACGTGGGCCATGCACTCGCGGAAACCGCCAGCGGTCGCCCGACACTCGCTGCAGGCTCCCATCGACCGCCGCCGATCACCCTCGCCGAGGAATTCGAGCAAGCCGGTGCAGCCATCGCCCACGGCCGCGACGCAATCGACAAGTTCAACGCCGCGCTGCTGACCGTCGCCCGTGGCGCCTGGCCCGATCGCTGGACAGAGCTCAACCCCCGCCCCGTCATCCTCTCCACCTGGGTCGGCTACGACACCGACGGTCGCACCGATATCGGCTGGTGGGACACGCTGCGCCTGCGCCTGGAGATGAAGCGCCGCCAGCTCGCACGCCTGCACGCACAGGTCAGTGCGGTGCCATCAACCGAGCCTCTCGCCGAACGCATCGGCGCCGCGCTGGATGCCGTCGCGCACCAGCATGAACTGTGCCCCGACGTGCCCGACCCCGCGCGCGTCGCCGCGTTCGCGCAGGCCCTGGTGGGCCAACGCGACATTGCGTTGACCTCACCGCAGCCACTGCTGCCGTTGTTCGATCAGGCACTCGCCGCCGCGGCGGATGACGATGCGCGCCTCGCACTCTGCACCGCGCGCGCCGGCCTCGTATCGCATGGACTAGCGCTGGCTCACACGCATGTCCGGCTGAATTCGGCGCAGATCCACAACGCGGTGCGCCAGCGCCTAGGCATCGCCGATGCGCCGGAGGATCCCGCCCATCGCCGCGTCCTGTTCGGCGCGATGAACGCCGCATTGGATACCGTGCAGCCGCTCAACGTCGATTTCGGCGCGTTGCTCGCCGAGCAGGCATCGGCGATCCGCCTGATGATGAACATCGCGCAGATCATCAAGCACGTCGACAGCTCGCAGCCGATGCGCTTCCTGATCGCCGAGACCGAGACCGGCTACACGCTGCTCGCCGCGCTGTGGCTCGCCCGCCTGTTCGGCATCGAACGTCACATCGAGATCAGCCCGCTGTTCGAGACCGCCAGCGCACTGGAACACGGCGCCACGGTGCTGGAGGAAGCGCTGCGCAGCCCGCACTACCGCGCGTATCTACAAACGACAGGACGCCTGGCGCTGCAGTTCGGCTACTCGGATTCCGGCCGCTACGTCGGCCAGCTCGCCGCCAGCTACCTGATCGAGCGCCTGCGCCTCAAGATCGGCCACACCCTCGCCGCGCACGGCGTCACCGGCGTCGAGGTCATCCTGTTCGACACGCACGGCGAGAGCGTCGGACGCGGCGCGCATCCCGGCTCGCTGGCCGATCGGCTGAAATACCTGTCGCCGACCGCATCACGCCAGGCGCTGAACCGCGCCGGTCTCGCGGTGCGCGAGGAATCCGCGTTCCAGGGCGGCGACGGTTACCTGCTGTTCGGCACGCCAGAACTGGCGCTCGCGACCATCACCGGCATCGCGCAGCAGACCTATCATCCCGCCGCCGGTCCGATCGAGGATCCGGTCTACGCCAACCCCGACTTCGCCGCCGACTTCTTCGCCACCATTCGCGCCAGCATGGAGGAACTCGTCGACGACGAAGGCTATGCCGCCCTGCTCGGCGCGTTCGGCCCATCGTTGCTGGACAAGACCGGCTCGCGTCCCTCCGCCCGTCAGTCCGATGGCATGGTCGGTGCCCCGCGTATCCGCCACCCGCGCGAACTGCGCGCGATCCCGAACAACGCGATCCTTCAGCAGGTCGGCTGGTGCGCGAACACGTTGCAAGGCATCGGCGCCGCCGCGGCGCGCCATCCCGAACTGTTCGTCGATCTGCGCGAGAACAGCCGCCGCTTCCATCGAGCCATGGACCTGGCATCCCACGCGCTGGCGCATTCCGACATCGACGTGCTGCGCGCGGTGATCGCGTCGCTCGATCCCGGCACTTGGCTGGATCGTGCCGAACACACGCACGACCGCGCCGGCCGCGAGGCTCTGGTTGGCGTCGCGCGCGCCCTCGAGCGGCTGAACATCTGGGCGGCTGCTCAGTCGATGTTCCGTCGCGTGCACGCCGATCATCTGGCGTTGCGCGAGATCTGGCCCGACGCGCCGCACATGGCAACGCGCGAGGTGCTGCTGCACGCGTTGCGCCTCGCGCTGATCCATCGCATCTGGCTGCTCGTCGACGGAGATCGCCGATTTCTCGCCACGTCATGGCGTGACGCGAGAGGTGCTGGAACGCGCGATCCTGCGCCTGGAGATCGAGCCGTCCCTGGAGGTGCTGGCGGAGATCTTCCCGGCGTCGCCCGACCAATCCGCGGACTACGACTACGCCGAACCGGCCGCGCCACGCGGCACTACGTCGTACGTGCGCGAGCACGAAGAGATCTTCGCCCCGATGCGCTCGCTGCACGCGCTGGTTCGCGAAATCGCCACCATCGTCACCCACGAGGTCGGCGCGTTCGGGTAACCGCCTCCGGTCATCTTCGCGTTGTTACTTCATTGTTAAGAACCTTACCCGAACGGTTTTTCTCTGATCATGCAGGCTGATCGCGCCTGACCTGTCCGTTCATGACCGTCATCACCACCAGCACGACAAGGTCCGCCAGCTTGCCAACCTCGATCGAGCCGATCTCATGTTCCATGCCGAGTTGCCAGGCGGGGCCCATCGTGCGCGGCCTTCGATGCGGCATCCAGAGTGACGGCCTCGCTCGATTGGCGGCAGTGGCAGGCCCTCAGCCTTGTCGCCGCGGCGCCGCGCCTGGCGCCGCGTCAGGCCGTTCCTGTCCTGAGCGGGCGACGGCGCGAAATAATCCCTGTAGCTTGCCCAATGACATCCGAGGCACATGACGGCTACTCCTCACCCGTGCGTAAGCTTGAGGGTTGCGACGCCGAGGAGAATCAGCCCGACGCCGACAAAACGGGTGGCGCCGGCGGCGCCGCCGTAGAACAGGATGCCGAAAAGGAACGTCCCGGCTGCGCCGATCCCAGTCCACACCGCATATGACGTGCCGATGGGGATGTCCTTCTGCGCCAGCCAAAGCAGGAAGCCGCTGGCAAGCATGAAAGCGAGGGCGACAACCACGCCGATGAGGCGATGACCTTGCGTCTGGGCGATCTTCAGGGCGACAGGCCAGCCAATCTCCATGAGGCCCGCGAACGTCAGGTAGATCCAGGGCAACGTCGCCTCCATGCTCTCCGTCTCGGTCACAACACCAGACGAACCCGCAAGCCGAGGAACAGCACTGTCGATTCGCCCGGTGTTCCTGGCCAGACGACCTGCGCGTCCGGCCCCACTCGTACATGAGGGACGATGGCAGCGTCGTAGTAAGCCTCGAGCACGCGCTCGTCGTTCAACCGACCGCCAAGCGCGGCGAGCCCGTTCTTGAGCTGATGGCTGAACAGGTAATCGCACCATGCGATGCCCCAGCGATCGTCCGGACGGCCAGGAGTCGAGCCGCCCACTCCAAGGATGATGGTATTTCCGATCGGATTGGGATTTGCATCCGAACCCGAGATCTGCATGAAGAAGCCCCAGCCGCGTCCTGGATTTGCGGGATCCTGCCATACGAACTGCTGCAAGGAATATGAGGCAAAGTAATAGCCGCGTTTCGTCAAACTCATTTGACTTCCCGACGGCAGAAAAAGCTGCGGCACTGCGTCGAAGTTGAACCCATCCGCCGTGCTGTAGACAGCCCGGAGCGTGTGGTAGCCCGTAAGGCCAAACAGGGTGATCGGAACCGTCGCTGACAGGCTCGTCGTCGTGCCTTGCGAAAGTGGATGCTCGATGACACTGAGATCCTGCGCGTTGCGTGGATCGTAAACCATCAGCGTGAACGTTGCGGGGGCGGTCTTCACCGTCGCGATCCCGCCGACGATGTAGGGCGGCGTCACACCGCTCACCGGCGCCGCAAAACCGATATTCCAGAAGGTCGTTTCGCCGCCGCCGCCCATCAGCGGTGTCCGTGCGGCGGCATCGAGCATGTTGAACTTGCCCAGTGAGATCGTGACCGCATCGCCGATCTTTTGACTGACGATGAGTGACAGATCGGTCGTTGTGCCTCCGAGCTTCGGAAAGCCGAGCGCCGTGTTGACCGGCAGGATCGCGCCGTCGCTTCGTTCGTTCGCACTCTGCCCAAAGCCTTGCTCGAAATGGGCCGACATGCTCAGGCCCGACCAAAGTCCCAGCTTGCTCCCGTCCAACCCGAGCAAAACATCGGTCTTACCGCCGAGCGGAATGCCATTGCTGGCGTCACCGGCTGCCATCCCCTGGCCGAAGCTGGTAACGCCTCCCCCGAGGCCGATTCCCAGAGCGGCCAAGGACTGTTGTAGATTGACGACCGGCTGCAGCCAGTCGTCCGCGGCGGCAGGCGAGGCCCAAATGGTCAGGGCCGCAAGTGTTGCAGTCAGTCGCCGCATCAAGGGTCATCATCATGGCAGACGCTAAGGGGCATTTTTCTTGCTCCTCATGACGATGAAGCCCGATATCCCGCGGTCAGGATGAGACAGCGCTGTAGATAGCCGAGACCGCCGCGCATCTGGCGCGGCAGCCGGTACGACCAACGCTGCAGCCGCGCGTTCGAGGACGGTTCTCCTGGGGATCATTTCACCTCTCCGCACGGCGTCAGGCGAAGGTCGGAGATAGCCCGCCGGCGAAGAGGGACGGCCGAAGTCGAGACCAGTTGGACGCGAACTGGAAGGTGTCGAGATCGCTGTAGGTCTGTCCGATCACCTGCATGCCCGAAGGCATCCGGTCTTCAACCAAGCCGAGTGGCACATCCACGACCGGATAGCGGTTGAGGAGATTCCAATGCCACGTCATCGCGAACCCCAACCCGGTGCCCGCCCACGGGTCCACTTTGTTTTGCTTGCTCTTGAACATGTCGGCGCCGACAAGAGGCGTCGACATGGTCGGCATGAGGAGAACGCGATAGCCTTTCCCAAACACGCGCTGCTGGACCTGTCGGTGCAGTTGTTCCAGCAGCACATCGGCATCTTCGGCTTGGCGCGGCCCGATGGGTCCGACCTGGTCGAGCATCTCTGCCATATAGGGCGAGAGCAGATCTCGATGGGAATTCGTAATATCGATCAAGGTGCCGATTGACGTCGCCATCAGCCCGCGCAAGAAAACGAACTTGTCTTTCTTCGAGAAGCCGCAGTCGACCTCGTCCACGACGCATCCGGCGTCGCGCAGCGTCTTGAGGCCTTTCAGCATCGCGTCCTTAACCGACGGAATGACGTCGGCAATCGCGGTGCCCCAATCCACGGCGATGTGCCACCCTGAAAGGTCCGGGTATTGGTAGGGGTAGTCCAGGCGAGGCCGGATCGTGGCCATGACCTTCTCGGAGGGGCCGACGATGGCGTTTTGGAGATGGACGAGGTCGTCGAAGCGTCTCGCGAGCGGGCCCGAGGTCGCGAAGGGCGTTTCCCCAGCGGCGACCCGGCCGAACGGCGGCCTGAAGCCGTAGAGACCGCATTGCGACGCGGGAATGCGGATCGAGCCGCCCATGTCCGACCCGGTGGCGAGCGTCGCGAAGCCTGCGGCCAGCGCCGCCGCCGAACCCGCCGACGACCCGCCCGGGGAGTACTCAAGGTTCCAGGGATTATGGGTCGTGCCCCAGGCGCGGGTCGAGGCGCCAAGGAAGAGGTAGAATTCCGGCACCGTCGTCTGGAACGGCATGACGGCGCCAGCGGCCTCGAGCGAGTTGATGATGGCGGCGTTTTCCGTTGCGGGCGGCGAGTCTTTGAAGATGAGCGAGCCCTGCGTCGTCCGCCAGCCCGGCCGACTGAATTCGTCCTTGATGGCGACCGTAATCCCTTCGAGCGGCCTTGCGTCGCCGCGCCGATACCGATCTTCGGACTGTTGAGCCTCCTTCAGTGCCTGATCGAAGTGCTCGTAGGTGATGCAATTGATCTTCGAATTGAGCGCCTCGATCCGCTTGATCTGCGCCTTCAGCAAATCGACCGGCGAAGCCTTCCTGGCCCGGAACATGGCCGTGAGGTCGTCGACTGACGCATAGCAGAGCGGGTTGTCGGACTCGGCCTGCGCCAACGCGATGCTCGCCTTTATCACGACCGGCGTGGCAAGCAGCCCGGCGATAAGACTTCGCCTATTCATTTGTATACCTCCTTGTCATGTCTGTATCTTTGATCTTTGCGATCGATCAGAACACGAACGTGAGCTGCGTGCTCAACTGCCAGTTGGCTCCGAATGTCGGTCGTATTGCGTTGTAATAAGCGCTGACCGACAGATCGACCGGGAGCGTGCCGATGAGAAAGATCCGCCCCCCGCCGCCGCCGAAGGGCACGGTCCACTTGGTTCCGCTAACTTGCCAATTCGCCGTGATGTTCGGTGCAGAGGAGAGGTACCACCCGTCGTCGAAGTTGTAGGCAACAAAGGGGTTGGCGAGGAAGTTGCTGTAGCTGTTGCCCGAAGGTCCAGGGGTTCCGCCAAGCGACCAGACATTGTTGAGCAGCGCGCCGGCGACCCATGGGCCGCCCGAATAGACGATCACCGCGCTTGGGCCTGCGCCCCAGACGCTCGAGCCGAGAGTCACGCTGCTGATCGTTGGAAGCTGCACCACCGGGCCGGCGCCCCAGAGCCAGCCGTCTACATCGTGACTGGGGGAGAGAAACGCGGTGAAGGAGATCGGAGCAGTCCCGATCGGCACGGTCGGAATTGACGAGCCCGGGTTCCAGACGACGGGCAGAATCGTGCGGGTAATGACGTTCCAGTCGTCATCGACATGGAAAGGAATAACCGGCTGCAGATTGAGAACGTGTTGTGTTCCTTGGTGTGGCCCGTAGCCAAAGTTCACATTGTATTGCAATGGCAAACTGATGAGATCGCCGACCGGATTTTGGATTTGCTTGGCGAGATCAGTTGCGCTCTCGGCTGCCGCGTTGTCGCCAATAACCACCCTTGGTCCTTCAGCGGTCTGTGCCCAAGCGGACGTCCAGGCGGCCGCCAGCACACCGGCGAGCAGATATGCCAAACGTCTTGAAACGAAAGCGCGCATTGTACCCCCGGCTTGGGGAGCCGAAGTGTGGAGGGGGCCTCTTAAACAATGCTTAATGCGACCGCTGTCAGTGAATCTGGGGGCGGGCATAAGCCCGGTGGTCTGCTCAAACCAAACATAGCACCGGATGTGGTCACCCGGTTCCGGCAGCTCAGCGATGGCTAAAACGTGGCCCCAGCGAGCCACAACGGGTCGCAAGCGGCCGTTGCGCTATCACGCAGAGAAAGGCTCTCACAAAGCGTAGCGCTCTCGCTCCTACTTCAGCAGCGCCTCTGCAATCCGCTCCCGCGTGAACGGCATATCCCTGATGCGCGCTCCCAACGCGTGAGCCACCGCATTGCCAATCGCGGCGGCGGTCGGTCCGAACGTGCATTCGCCCATGCCCAGCGTCGGCTGATCCGGCGCGTCGATGATCTCCGTCTCGATCTCCGGCACTTCGGAAAAGTGCAGGATCGGATACCCCGCCCAATCGAGCGACGTGATCCCATCCCCCTCCATCCGCACCTGTTCCTTCAGCGTCATGCTGGCCGCCTGGATGATGCCGCCCTCGAGCTGATTACGTCCGCCATCCGGATTGATCACCAGCCCGGCGTCCGCGGTGCACCAGGCACGCAGCAACCGAACCTCCTGCTCAACCTCCACCTCCACAGCCACAGCCGCATAGGCCGCCTTGTTCTTGTAGCGCGCCCACCCCATGCCAAGCCCGCGCCCACTGCCCGACGGTCCGCGCGCCGCCCAATTGCAGTTCGCCGCCAGCCGCTCGATCAACCGCCGCGCCCGAGGATCGGACAATACCGATAACCGATACTCCACCGGATCGACGCCGGCGCGCTCCGCCAGTTCGTCCATGAAGCACTCAAGCGCAAACACGTTCGGCAGCGCGCCCAACCCACGCAACGCCGATGTCCGCACCGGCGCCTGCAACACCAGATGATGCAGTACGCGCTTTGCCGCGAAGTCATACAACGGGAACGCGTTGCGCGTGCCACCGCCACCGCTGGCCTCCGGCGGATCGGTGGGCCGAGGATCCGGCGGCGGTGTCGGCAACGCCTCGTGCGTCAGCATGTTGCCGCCGCTGCTGGGTCGCTGTACGTGCGTGGCCGACCATATTTCCGCAGTCCAGTCCACCGGTTTTCCAGCAGCGTCGAGCGCGGCGTGCAGCGTCACGTGCATCGCCGAGCCAACCGGCTCGAACCCGAACTCCTCCTCGCGGCGCCATTGCACGCGGATGCAGTGATCGGGAAGCTGCATCGCAATGACAGCAGCATCCACCGCGACATCGTCCGCGCCATTGTGCCCATAACACCCCGCGCCATGCGCGTGCCGCACGGTGATGGTGTCCTGCGGCACCCCCAGCACATTCGCCAACGCCGAGCGCAGAGGATACGGTCCCTGCGTGTGCGACCACACTGACAGATGGCCGCCGCGATACTCCGCCAGCGCGCACGACGGTGCCATCGACGCATGCGCAACATAAGGCCGCGAATAACTCGCGCTGACCACCGTTCCCGTCGTCGCCGCCACCGGATCACCATGCACGCGGTCGTCGCACGGCTGCCCAACCAACCCCGCCGCTTCCTGCTGGGCAGGCGCGATCTGCCGCACGTTGTCCCACTTCGCATGCAGTGAAGCGACAGCAGAGGCACGCTGCACCACCGTCTCATCCGCTCCCACGAATGCAACAAAATTGCCAACCCTGACGATCCGGAAATCGCCACGTTCAGCCCGTCGGATCGCCGCCTCATCCAGCGACGCCAGCCGAGCGCCGCGACACGGCTGCCGCAGGATGCGCGCATGCAGCATGTCTGGCCGCTTCATGTCATGGATGAAGGCGGCACCTGCAACTTTCGCCGGCAGGTCGCGCCGCGGCGTCGCCTTGCCGACATAGCGATACGCGGTATGCGGCTTCGGCGTCGCGCTGCCATCGATGTCGCGGGCGAAATCCTCGGCGGCCGCGAAACTCCAGTAGTCATGCCCGGTCGGAGCATCGCCGCGCCGGAAAATCCCGTCCTCGACCGACAACTCCGTCGGACTGCAATTCAGTCGCTGTGCCAACCGGTCCAGCACGCGAGCACGCAACTCCGCCGACACCAATCGCACCGAACGCCCCGACACTTCGATCGACTGGCTCGACGTTGTCTGCCCCTCATCAGGAGCATCCTGCGTATCACCCGACAACACGGAGATCCGATCCAAATTCACATCGAGCTCATCCGCCGCGATCTGTGCCAGCGCGGTGACATTCCCCTGACCCAGCTCGACCTTGCCGACTGCCAGCCGCACCGTGCGATCCGGCTGGAACCGGATCCACTTCTCCATCCGTCGGTTATTCTGAATCGACAGCGGCAGAGTGTCGCTCATGCGCCTGTCCTTTCCCGCAGCATGGCCGCAGCCTTCTCGACCGCACGCAGGATCCGCGGGTGCGCGCCGCAGCGACAGAGGTTCTTGTCCAACGCTCGCACGATCTCGCCGCGTGTCGGCGACGGATTGCGATCCAGCAGCGCTTTCGCACTCATGATGATGCCGGACAGACAGTAGCCGCACTGCCCCGCCTGCTCGTCCAGGAACGCCTGTTGCAGTGGATGCGGTCGTTCCGCGCTGCCCAACCCTTCGATCGTGGTAACGCGCCCACCCGCAGCAGTGCCGACCTCGCGCGAGCACGCATGAACAGGCTCACCATCCAGCAGCACCATGCAGCTGCCGCACTGTTCCAGCCCGCAGCCGTACCGCGTGCCCATCAACCCAAGCTGATTGCGCAGCACATCGAGCAACGGCGTGGTGTTCGGTGCAGCAACCTGCACCGAACGCCCATTCACCGTCAGTTCGAGACCGGCCACGCCTCAGCTCGCCCGGCGCTGCACGTTGGCGCTGCGCACCGGAATGCCGGTCTGCTCGTAACAGACCTGCGCCAACGCCGCGACGCCCTCGCGGATCACCTCCTTCGACGGCATCCCGAAACACAGACGCATATACGACTTCGCCGGCTCCGGATTGCACACCCACTCGGGTCCCGGGTTGAACTGGATGCCGGCATCCGCTGCCGGCTTCACTAGTTTCCGCACGTCGACGCTATCCGGCAGCTTGAACCACAGGAAGATGCCGCCCTTTGGCTTCCACATATCCACGGTGGTGCCGAATTCGCGTTCCACCGCCTCCACCATCGTATCCAGCTTCTCCTTCAGCACGCCACTCAACGCATCGACATGCTGGTCGAAGTGCTTCGAGAAGAACTCCGCGACGATCATCTGATCGAGCGCCCCGGTCCCACTGTCGGTCTTGCAGGCCAGCATCTGCGACAGCACCGGCCATTCCGCCACCGCATAACCAACGCGCAGCGCCGGCGCGAGCGTCTTGGAGAACGAGCCGATATGCACCACCTGGCTTCGGTGCCATCGCATACAGCGCCGGCGGCGCTTTCTCGCCGGCCCAGATCAGATCGGCGTAGCACTCATCCTCAAATATCGGCACGCCATACTGCTTCGCCAGCGCCAGCATCTGCTGCCGACGCTCCAGCGGCAGGATACTGCCCGATGGATTTTGTATCGTCGGGATCGTGTAGATGTATTTCGGCGTGACGCCCTTTTGCTTCAGCCCCTCCAGCGTGGAAGCCAGGACGTCCATCCGCATCCCGTCCTCATCCAGTGGAATGCCGACAATATTGGCCCCAACACGCTTGAATCGATTGATCGCGCCCGCGTAACAGAACTCCTCCAGGATCACGGTATCGCCCGGATCGACGAACATCCGGCTGATCATGTCGATGCCCTGACCGGACCCGGTCGTGACCAGCACCTCGTCGCGCGACACATTCATGCCGCGGTGCCGCTTCAGCTTGTCGGCGACCATCTCGCGCAGCCCGATGAATCCCTGCGGCCCCTGTGCCAGGTTGTACATCGCCAGTTTGGAGCCTTCCCGCCGCAGCACGGAAGCGGTCGCTTCGATCAGCCCCTCGATCGGAACGCGCTCCGGATCATTATGCCCGCCAACGAAGTTATACTTCGGGAAGCCGCCGAAACGCGGCGCCGGAGCGGGCAGATCCTTGGCAAAGCGCGACAAAAGACTGAAATCAGCGCTGCTCATGTTCGTTTCCTCTCGGTTCGACGGCGTAAGCCGAAAGCTCGCATGGCGGTGACGCTGCCTGCAAGGGCCGGCCCTGGCGCACCTCTCGCACCCTGCGGCATAACTGCGCCATGGACCATCCCGCGGCGGAAACCGAGCAGGACGCGATCCGGCGCTTCCTGGCGCTGCGTGAAGGCTTGCGAAGCCAAGGTCTGACGACCGAAGTCGAAGCGATCAAGGACTGGCTGCCGTGCGTTCGGGACCCACGCATGGCAGGCGAGATGGCAAAGCTGCTCGGCTTCTATTGGTTGCGCCGCGGTCGCTACGCCGAAGCAATCGAGTTCAGCGAACGCGCCGTCGCCAACCTGCCGCTCGACGCGGACGTCGCCTACAACGTGATCTTTGCGCTATTCCAATCCCAGCGTTGGGACGACGTGGTCGCGCGCGCCAAGCAGGCATTGGAAACCCACCCCAACTACTTCGAATTCTGCAACATTCTCAGCGCCACCCTGGGTGCTCTCGATCGCCTGGATGAGGCACATGAATATGGCACGCGATCGCTGTGCCTGAAGGATGCCATCGCGCGCGGCCCCGCATTCGATCTATCCCGCGTGCCAGTCCCACCATTCGATCCAGCCGATCCGCGCCGCAATATCATTGCGTTTTCCCTGTTCGGCGCCGACCCCAGATACACCGAGGGCGCAATCCTGAACGCCCGCGCCGCGCGCTTCATCTATCTCGGCTGGACCTGTCGCTTCTATATCGACGACAGTGTCCCGCGCCCCGTCGTTCAGGCGCTCTCCGCCGAGGGCGCCCAGGTCATGTCGGTGAACGGCCTGCCCAGCGATACCTACGGCACGCTGTGGCGCTTCCTCGTCGCGAACGACAACGAGGTTAGCCGTTACATCATCCGCGACGCCAATTCCGTGGTGAACATCCGCGAGAGTGTCGCGGTCGACGAATGGCTCCAATCCAACCGCCACTTCCACCTTATGCGCGACCACTATGACCACTCGGAGCTGGTATTGGCCGGCATGTGGGGTGGTGTGCGCGGCGCGCTTCCGGCGCTGGTCCCCGCGATCCGCGCCTGGCTTGCGAACGCGCGACAGTTGCCCGGCAAGACAACCGACCAAGTGTTCCTGCGCGAATTTCTGTGGCCGACAATTCGTCAGAGCGTCCTCGCGCACGATAGTCAGTTTGGATTCGGTGAAACCCGCGATTTCCCTTCCGTCGGCCGCCTGCCGCCCGGCTTTTGGGTTGGCTGCGATGGGCGCAAGATGTTCGGGAGGTGACACGCAGAATGGCCTATTCACACACGCTCGCCGGTACGCGCCATACGTTCGATGATCTGCAGACGTTGCTGGCGCGCGCAACGCCGTTCCGTTCGGGTGATGCACTCGCCGGGCTCGCTGCGGGGAGCGCCGCGGAACGTGTCGCCGCACAGATGGCATTGGCCGATCTGCCGCTTGCGACGCTCCTCACCGAGCCCGTCGTTCCATATGAAACCGACGAGGTGACCCGGCTGATCATCGACACGCACGACTACACCGCCTTCGCACCTGTTGCCGCGCTGACCGTTGGTGAATTCCGCGAATTCCTGCTCGCCGCCGACAGCGAGACGCTGACCGCGCTAAGCCCGGGCGTCACCCCGGAGATGGCGGCCGCCGTGAGCAAGCTGATGCGCTTGCAGGATCTGATCGCAGTTGCCGCCAAATGCCGCGTCATCACTCGGTTCCGCAACACCATCGGTCTGCCCGGCCGCCTGTCCGTGCGCCTGCAGCCGAACCATCCCACCGATGATCCCAACGGCGTCGCCGCGTCTACGCTCGATGGTCTGCTGCTCGGTGCTGGGGATGCTGTCATCGGCGTCAACCCCGCAACCGACAGCGTCGATGCGACCATCACGCTGCTTGCCATGCTCGATACCGTGCGCGACCGTTACGCAATCCCCACCCAATCCTGCGTGCTCTCCCATGTCACCACCACGCTGCGCGCGATCGAGCGTGGTGCGCCGGTCGATCTCGTCTTCCAGTCCATTGCGGGAACCGAAGCCGCGAACCACAGCTTCGGCATCACGCTATCGCTCCTGAGCGAGGCGCGCGACGCCGCCCTGTCGCTCCACCGCGGCACCATCGGCGACAACGTGATGTATTTCGAAACCGGCCAGGGCAGCGCACTCTCGGCCGACGCGCACCACAACGTCGATCAGCAGACCATCGAGGCCCGTGCCTACGCCGTCGCCCGAGCCTTCTCACCACTGCTGGTCAACACCGTGGTCGGCTTCATCGGTCCGGAATACCTGTACGACGGAAAACAGATCACCCGCGCCGGCCTGGAAGATCATTTCTGTGGCAAGCTGCTTGGCCTGCCGATGGGTGTCGACGTCTGCTACACCAACCACGCCGAAGCCGATCAGGACGACATGGACGCACTGCTGACGCTGCTCGGCGCCGCCGGTGTCACCTATGTGATGGGCGTGCCAGGCGCGGACGACGTGATGCTGTCATACCAAAGCACCTCGTTCCACGACGCGCTTTATCTGCGCGGTGTGCTCGGCCTTCGCCCAGCACCGGAATTCGAGGATTGGCTCGCCCGCGTCGGCATCTCCAGCGTCGCGACAGATCGGATACCGGTCGACCTGTCGCCTGCACTGATTGGTCTTGGCTAACGAGGCGCGTAACCCGGTGCCGTGGGTGCGGTCTGCGGTACCATGGCGGGTGCGCGCAACTGCGCCGGCCCACTATAATTCTCGTTGAGCTGAGCCGAATTCAGCCCCTCAACTCGAGAATCGCCAGTGTCATTGCCCATGTCGTTGCTGTGGTCGACGTTCGTGTACGGCGCACCGGCATGAGCGGCAAATGCCGCGGCTGGTGCCAGAACTGGTACTGCTGCCAATGCGAACGTGCGCAACAAAGAAAGGGTTTTCATCAAAGCGACCTCCACTGCCGTATTGTCCAATCGCAGGGAACTAAGGCAGTCGTGCGACGAACCTTCTCACTTTCAGCGGCGCGATCTCACGCCGTCGTGCGCGATCGGTGCCAGCACCCACACCGCTGTCGTCCTGGCGGGTCCGTGCTGATCGCCGCGGGTTGCGTCAGTGGACGCGCGTGGGCAAACGTGGCACCGCAATCGCATGGCAGAGCAACGCCCTCCAGCGCACTGGATCGATCTGCGCCGCTTCACCCCGGCGCGCGTGGCACTTGGGCGCGTCGGCAATGGCCTGCCGACAGCGGCGCATCTCGATTTTCAGGCCGCACACGCCGCTGCGCGTGACGCGGTTCATGCGGAACTCGATGTCGCCGCGCTGTGCGCCGACCTGACTGCATCGGGTCTCGCCAATATCGCCGTGCATAGCGAGGCACCCGATCGCCAAACCTATCTGCTGCGTCCCGACCTTGGCCGTCGCCTGCGTTCGCCAGATCGGGCCAGCCTTCCATCCACGCCAGGAGCGCTCCTCTTCGTCATATGCGATGGCTTGTCCGCAACCGCGGTGCAGAGTCACGCCGTGACGCTGCTCCGCCACGCGCTGCCCATGCTCGGCGGCGCAATGGCACCCATCGTTGTCGCGCAACAGGGCCGCGTCGCGCTTGGCGATGATATCGGCGAGGCAATGTGCGCCGAAGCCGTCGCCGTCCTGCTCGGCGAACGTCCCGGCTTGAGTGCTGCCGACAGCCTAGGCGTCTATCTCACCTGGCAACCACGCCGCGGCTGCACCGACGCCGAACGTAACTGCATCTCCAACGTCCGCCCCGAAGGTCTCGATCCGGTCGCCGCTGCCGCCAAACTCGTCTGGCTGATCAACGCGATGCGACGCTTGCGGCTGACCGGTGTCAACCTGAAGGACGAGCATCCCGGGAAAACGCGGATTGACGGCCCGCCGAATGTTGCGTGATGCTGTAATGAAACACGACCTCTGGGGGGAGGATCAATATGACGTCAGCATCCATGCGGGCCTTTCTCGGCTTCGTCGCCGCCGCAATCTCGGTCCTCACATTCCACCAGGGCATGATAGCCGCGCTGCATGGCCTCGGCTGGGCACCCTTCGCTGCCTATCGTACGACGCACATACCGCCATGGGGCGTGCCCGTCATCGTGGATCTCTGCTTCTGGGGAGGTCTCTACGGCGCGGTGTTCGGTCTGCTAATGCCACGGTTCACGCTGCCCTTGTGGCTGTGTGGCCTTATCCTAGGCATCATCGCCGCGTTGGTCGGCATGTTCATCGTCGCGCCGCTCAAGGGCAGCCCCATTGCCAACGGCTGGCACGCCTGGCCGATGGCGCGATCGCTGCTTATCAACGGTTTCTGGGGCGTCGGGGTAGGCGTGATCCTGCCGCTATTGATGCCGCGCACCCTGGTGACCGCGCATCCCTGACGGGATCGCTACCGCTCCCATCGACCCATCGGCTCCGGCGGGTGCGCGCGGATCACCTCCTCGTTCACCTCCACGCCCCATCCCGGCCCCGTCGGCAATACGAACATTCCATCGACGATCTTTGGCACCGGCGTAACCAACTCGTCCTTCCACGGCACATCCTCGATATCGATCTCCATCACCCGGAAGTTGGGGATTGCCGCGCACATATGCGCGCTCATCAGCGAACCGATGTGTCCGTTGAAGTTGTGCGGCGCCACGTTCACCTCATAGGCGTCCGCCATCGCGGCGATCTTCATCGACTCCAGGATGCCGTTCCACGCCACGTCGATGATCGCCACATCCACCGACTGCTGTTCGAAGAACGGCTTGAACTGCCGCCGCCCGTGCAACAATTCCAGTGACGCCACCCGCGTCCGCGCCGACCGCCGGATTGTTGCCAGAGCGGCGGGGTCATAACTGTCGATCTCCAGCCATACCAGGTCGAACGGCTCTAACGCCTGCGCAAGTCGAATATACCCCTCGGTCTTGAAGTTGAAGTTCAGGTCCAGATGTAGTCCGACCTTCGGCCCGGCGCCGTTGCGGAACGCCGTCATCTGCGCCACCAGTCCATCCACCAGATCACGTGAGATGTTCAGCTCCGGCCATCCGGGCCCGTTGAAGCCCGGCATGTGCACGTAAGGCTCCGGCCCATCAAACCGGAAGATGTTGGTCTTCAACCCCTTGAAGCCCCGCTGAGCCACTTCGGCGCCCGCACGCTCCACATCATCCAGCGAACGGATCGGATCGAACCCCGTCCACTCCTTGATGCGGCCAGCATGGCTGATCCGCCACGTCCCGCAATGCGACCAGTAAAGCTGCAGCCGATCGCGCACCGGTCCACCCAGCATCTCGTACACCGGAATGCCGAGTGCCTTCGCCTTCAAATCCACCAGCGCGTTCTCGATCGCCGCGATCGCCTGATGCGCGATGCCGCCAACCGACTGGCGTGTCACGCCATGGAGATACGCGGTGATCTTCTCCACCGGACGAGGGTCCCACCCGATCAGCCGCGCGCTCAGCTTGCGAATGACACCGGACAACCCTTCCGAGCCATACAACTCCATGAACTCCGACCAGCCAACGACGCCTTCATCCGTGCTGATCTTCAGGAACGAGAAGTCGCGCCAGCCCGCGTTGCAGTGCAGGTCTTCGATCTTGGTAATTCGCACGCTTCCTCCTGTCGCATGTCGATGACGCTGCTGGAACGCCGCAGGCGCCGGGCAGGAGGATGGCGCTTTATGCAATACGGATCAATTGATCCGCTTACTGCCAGTACATTGTGAGGATGTCAGCTCTCCTTGATCACCCCGTCCGCCGCCAACGCGGCAATCTGCTCGGCGGAATATCCGATCGCGGCCAGCATTTCGCGTGTGTGTTGTCCCAGCGTCGGCGCCGGCCGCCGGATGCGGCCAGGCGTCGCGGACAGCCGCGGGATGACGTTGTGCATCAGCACCGAGCCCATTTCATCATCCGGTGCCTCAACCAGCACACCGCGCTCCTGGATGTGTTCGTCGTCGAGGAGCTGATCGATTTCGTACACCGGGCTCGCAGTCACTTCCGCCGCCTGGAAGATCGCCATGTTCTCATCCAGCGTGCGCGCCGCGATGAATCCGGCGACCGCGCCATCGCACTCGTCGATATTCCGCACGCGATCCGTATTGGTACGGAACCGAGGATCGTCGATCATGTCCTCCCGCCCGATCGCGCGGAACAGACGTTCCGCCATCACCTGGATAGACGCGGATATCGCGATGAACCGCCCATCTTTCGTGCCATACACATTGCGAGGCGATGTCGTCAGCGATCTGCTGCCGGTGCGCTGCGGCTTCTCACCCGTCATGCGATAGATCGCCGCGTCCGGTCCCAGGATCGAGATGATCGGATCCAGCAATGGCAGGTCGATGACCTGCCCCTTGCCACCACGCTCCACCTCTCGCAGCGCGATCATTACGGCATAGGCGCCATACAGCCCCGCCACCATGTCGGCCAGCGCCAGTGGTGGCAGCACCGGCGGCCGATCAGCGAAGCCGTTCTTGGACGCGAACCCCGACATCCCTTCGACCAATGAGCCGAAGCCCGGTCGATCCCTATACGGTCCGTCCTGCCCAAACCCGGTGATGCGCACGATGATCAGCCCAGGATTGCGCGCGTGCAATACGTCGGGGCCGAATCCCATCTCTTCCAGCGTCCCCGGCCGATAGTTCTCGATCAGCACCTGACTGCGCGCAACCAGCTCCATCAGCGCGTCGCGTCCCGCCTGCGGACGCAGGTTGATCGCCAGACTCTTCTTGTTCCGTGCGTAGACCTTCCAATGCAGGCTCAGCCCTTTCACCCGCCACGCGCGCAGAGGATCGCCAACGCGCGGATCCTCGATTTTCACCACCTCGGCGCCCTGATCGGCCAGTTGCAGGCTCAACATGTTGCCCGCCACCAGACGCGACAGGTCCACCACGCGAATGCCGTCGAGCGGCGCGCTGGCGTTCGGTTCGAACTCGATGCGAGGGATCATATGTAATTACGGGCGCAAGCCCGTTCCTTCAACGGTCATGACCGGGGCTTGTCCCGGGTATCATTGCGTACTCTGTTGGATCCGCCACTGTGGTTCCAGACACCGGTGGACCGCAAGCCCTCGACTTCTTCCACGCGATCTGACCGCCCGAGCGGGCATGGACACGTCAACTCGCTTGTTGCAGCCTCGCCTTCAGTTCAAGCAACAACCGAGGAAACATCGTCCATGCTCGCCTGGTTCTCCGACCTTTCGCCGCGCGAACGCCGTACCATGGGGGCGTGCTTCGGCGGTTGGTCGCTCGATGCGCTCGACGTGCAGATTTTCTCCTTCGTTATCCCCAGCCTGCTCGCGCTGTGGAAGATCACTGCCGGCCAGGCGGGCGAACTCGCCACCATCACACTGCTGATTTCCGCGTTCGGCGGCTGGCTCGCCGGCGCCATGTGCGATCGTTTCGGCCGGGTGCGCGTGCTTCAGGTCACCATCCTGTGGTACGCATTCTTCACCTTCCTGTGCGGCTTCGCACAGGACTTCACCCAGCTCTTCATCTTCCGCGCCCTGCAAGGCTTTGGCTTCGGCGGTGAATGGGCCGCCGGCGCCGTCCTGATGGGCGAGGTAATCCGCGACAAATACCGCGGCCGCGCCGTCGGCATCGTGCAGACCGGCTGGTCCATCGGCTGGGGCGCCGCAGCGTTGCTCTACACCATCCTGATCGCCACACTCCCTGAAGAATACGCTTGGCGCGCGCTGTTCTGGATCGGCATCCTTCCAGCCGGCCTGGTGTTCTGGATCCGCCGCTTCGTCGAGGAACCCGACCTCAACCGGCGCCATACCCCGCCCGAGAGCATCTGGCATATCTTCTCGGCACTGAAGCCGCCTTACCTCTCGACCACCTGGCGAGTCGCCATGATGGTGACCGGCGCCCAAGGCGGCAGCTACGCGCTTACCATCTGGCTGCCGACATATCTTAAGACCGTGCGAGGCATCTCCTCCGTCGGCACCGGCAGCTATCTGATGGTGCTGATCCTTGGCGCGTTCTTCGGCTTCATCAGTGGCGCCTATCTCGCCGACGGCATCGGCCGCAAGCCGACCTTCATCATCTCCGCCGTCGGCTCTGTCGCGCTCACAGTCGTCTACCTGTTCGCCCCGCTCAGCAACGACTGGATCCTGCTGGTCGGCTTCCTGCTCGGCTACGTGTCGTTGATCATGTTCTCGCCAATGGGCACATTCATGACCGAGCTGTACCCGACCGCGGTCCGCGGCGTGGGCCAGGGCTTCTGTTACAATGCCGGCCGCGGCATCGGCGCATTGTTCCCGGCGTTCGTGGGCTACTTGTCGGGCAGGCTCGGCCTTGGCCTGGCGATCGCAATATTCAGCCTCGGCGCATACGGCGTTATGATCGTCGCGCTGTTCCTGCTGCCGGAAACCCGCGGCCGCTCGCTCGCAAGTCTGGAGCAACCGGCCGGGGAGTAGCCGCCGCCCAAACGTCATGGCCCAGCCCGACCGCAGAGGAAACGCAGCCCGATACATCTGTGTGTATCCGTGTCCATCTGTGGTCGACATCCTTCGCTTGCTTGACTAAAGCCAATCCAGCTGGCCTGCTTTATCGAAACCAACAATGGCGTGCGCAACACAACCGCCATTCGCTGGCATTAACTGCTATTTCAATTGTTTCTGGCAAAGCATGGAGTGCAGAACTGAAAGCATCCCATGCTCTCTCGTTTCGCGACGTTCGTTGCACAGATCGGCCACGCCAGGGCCAGGAACCTGCTGATCGCCTGCGGCCTGCTGCTAGGCATCACGGTGGCCATCAGTACGCTCATGCTGCTCATTCAATTGCGCAATGAAGCGCTTGCCGACAACGCCCGCGAGCTGAAGAACCTGTCGCTGACGCTTGCCGAGGAATCCGATCGCAGTCTCCAGGCAGCCGAGGCGATCCAGACTGGCCTGATCGACCATATGCGCCAGATTGGCATCAATTCAACGGACAGCCTCGCGGCCCTGGCCAGCAGCTCCAACTTCCACCAGATCTTGCAGGAACGCATCGCCAATCTGCCGTTGATCGACGCCATGGCTGTCCTGGATGCCCACGGCCGGATGGTCAGCTCGTCGAGAAGTATGCCAGCCCCACAGGTCGACCTTAGCGACCGCGATTACTTCCGCGCGCTGGCCACCGATGCTTCTCCCAACTCCGTCATCAGTGAGCCCGTGCTGAACCGGACCACCCGTGCTCTGACGATCATGTTCGCACGTAAATTCACCGCGGCCGACGGGCGGTTCCTGGGGGTCGTCAGCAGCGGTGTTCAGCTCAATTACTTCGAGAAGATCTTCTCCAGGATCGCATTGGACGGCGATAGCTCGTTCGCACTGCACCGGCGGGATGGCCTGCTGTTGGCCCGTTATCCGCAGGTCGATCCGAATATCGGCAGGACCCTCACACACAGCGAAAGCTTCGCCAGCCTGCTGGACTCGATCGATCGCGGCACGCTGCGCCAGCTCGGCATGGTCGATGGCAGGTATCGGCTGATCGCTCCGCACTCGCTGCCGCACTACCCGCTGCTCATCGCCGTGACGCAGACCGTTCAATCCATTCTCGCACCGTGGCGCAGCCAGGCCTTCATGTTCGGCGGCGGAACTCTGCTGCTGGAGCTGGTCATCGCCGGCATTGTCGTACTTGGGGTTCGCCACCTGCAAGCCTACGAGCAGCTCCAAGCTGTCGGCGCGGCCCACGCGAAGGCGGAAGCTCGGGTCGCCGTCGCCGCGGAACGTGAGCGCACCGCGCTTGAATTGCAGACCCAAGGGCAACGCTTCGAGATGGCCCTGAGCAACATGCACCAAGGCTTGTGCATGTTCGACCAGTCCGGCTGCCTCCTCGTCATCAACCGCCGCTTCATCGAGTTGTTCGGTCTGTCGCCAAACTCCGTCGTGCCTGGCATGGATTATAATGACCTGACGGAAGGTGTCGTCGATGCCGGACGCGTCACCCGGGAAGACATGAAGGAGATACGAGAGCGCCGGCAGGATTTGATCGCCTGCCTCGAGCATCAGTCGTTCAATTGGGAACTGGCAAGCGGCACGACGCTCACCGTGACCCACCAGCCCACGCGTGATGGATGGTTGACGACCTACGAGGACATCACCGAGCGCCGCCAGGCCGAAGCCATGATGGTGCACATGGCCCATCACGACGCATTGACCGGCCTGCCCAATCGCCTGCGCTTTCGCGAGAATCTGGAAGCCGCCCTGGTGCTGGCGCGGCGCGGCCGCCTGCTCGCCCTGCACTGCCTCGACCTCGACCAGTTCAAGGCCGTGAACGACACGCTCGGCCACCCGATCGGCGATGCACTGCTGAAAGCCGTCGCCGGCCGGTTGCTCGATTGGACGCGCGAGACCGACACGGTTGCGCGCCTCGGAGGCGACGAGTTCGCCATTATCCAGACAGCCATCAGCAAGCCGACGGAAGCGACGGCATTCGCCGGCCGCCTCATCGAACTGCTTAACAAGCCCTTCGAGGTCGATGGGCACCGGCTCGTCGTCGGAACCAGCATCGGCATCGCATTCGCCCCCTACGACGGTCTCGATCCCGACCTGTTGCTGCGCTGCGCCGATCTGGCGCTCTATCGCGCCAAGACCGATGGCCGCGGCATCTACCGCCTGTTCCACGCCGAGATGGACGCGCAGATGCAGGCGCGGCGTCTGCTGGAGCTCGATCTACGGCGGGCCGAGCAGTGCGGCGAGCTCGAGGTGTACTATCAGCCGTTGATCGATGTGCATGACAGGATCGTCGCGGGCTTCGAGGCACTGCTGCGCTGGCGACACCCTGAGCGTGGCATCGTCCCACCCGGTGAATTTATCCCCCTGGCGGAAGAAATCGGGCTTATTGTTCCGATCGGCGAGTGGGTTCTCCGCCAAGCCTGCACTGATGCGGCATCCTGGCCCGGTACATTGAAGGTCGCGGTCAATCTCTCGCCGGTCCAGTTCCGCAGCCGTAATCTGCTCAACGCCATCGCCAACGCACTGAGCATATCTGCCCTGCCACCTGGTCGCCTCGAACTGGAAATCACCGAGACCGTCATGTTGCAGGATACCGATGCGACGCTGGCGACACTGCATGCGCTACACAAGCTCGGTGTCCGCATCGCCATGGATGACTTTGGCACGGGGTATTCGTCGCTGGGCTACCTGCGACGCTTTCCGTTCGATCGCATCAAGATCGACCAGTCGTTCATTCGTGATCTCGGCAAGCGCAATGACTGCCGCGCGATTGTGCGCGCCGTGACCAGTTTGAGCAGCGAACTCGGCATCGAAACGACAGCGGAGGGGGTCGAGACGCAGGAGCAGCTCGATACGCTCGTCGGCATCGGCTGCACCGAAGTTCAGGGCTACCTTTTCAGCGCCGCAGTTCCCGGATCCGATGTCCCTGACCTGCTGCGCCGGTTGCGGGTCATCGCGGACCTGCCGCATGCCACCGCGGCATCCGCAATGGCGCTGGTCTGAACCGATGGCCGATCGTCAGGATCACGCTCGCCCGTTCATGCGGCGGCCAGGGTCGCAACCGGCCGCCACTTCACTGATCCCAACCCAGGACATGCTCGTCGCTGGCAAGACGGCGCGCCGTCCCATCAACAGTAGTCTCAGGGGTTGCTCGCATACGATCAAGTTCTGAATGGAAGGCCCTCAGTGCTGTCTCGCTTCGCAATATTTGCGGCTCGCCTCGGCCATGCCCGTGCCAGGTCATTGCTGCTGTTCGGCGGCCTGCTTATCGGCATCACTTTGGCGGTTGCCATGACCTGGTTCGTTGTCACGCTGCGTCATGCGGTGATCAAGGACGCAGTGCGCGAGATGCGGAACGTGTCTCTGATGCTGTCGGAGCAGGATGATCGGTTGTTGCAATCTGCCGATCTGGTGCAGCTCTCGCTGCTCGACCACATGCGGCAAATTGGCATCGATTCGCCGCAGAAGTTCGAACGGATGATGGCCTCGGAGGCGGCGCACCGTGATCTCCGTGACCGCATCGCCGCTCTGTCCTATATTGGTTCGCTGTCGCTGCACAATCTGCGCGGCGATCTGCTTAATTTTTCGCGCACGTGGCCACCGCCGCTCATCAACGTCGCCGATCGAGACTTCTTCCAAGCCGTAAGCGGACCCGATGGGTTCCTCACTTTCATCAGTGAGCCTATACGCAGCGTAACCACAGGCAAGTGGACCATCTACCTCAGCCGCAGATTCAACACGGTGGATGGCCAGCTGATCGGTATCGTGCTCAGCACGATCGATATCGACTATTTCGAGCAGTCGTACGCGCAACTACCCCTCACCGGCGGTGGTTCATATTCACTGTATCGCCGCGATGGGCTGCTGTTGGCACGCTATCCACATGTCGATCCACAGATCGGCAAGACCTTTGTCGCGACACTGAATTTCAATCGTATGCTCGGCGCGCTGGACGGTAGCCTGTTACAGTTCAAAAGCATGTTG
The DNA here is from genome assembly GCA_963726125.1 of uncultured Alphaproteobacteria bacterium. Taxonomy (GTDB): domain Bacteria; phylum Pseudomonadota; class Alphaproteobacteria; order Acetobacterales; family Acetobacteraceae; genus JAMXLO01. Next base: position 528,683 of record CAVSBG010000008.1, read on the forward strand.
GATGGTAAGGACCGGTTCGTGGTCCCACGTACCTTCCCGCATTTTCCGCTGCTCATCGCGGTCAGCGACACGGCGGAGACAATCCTTGGCTCGTGGCGCCAGGAAACGCAGATGTTGGCGGCGACAACAGCATTGCTCGAGTTGGTGCTCGCCGGCACCATTCTGCTCTCTTTACGCCACCTGCGTGGCTACGAACAGCAACACGCTGCCGAGACCGCTCACCAACAAGCCGAAGCTAATCTCGCGCTTGGTGACGAACGTCAGAGAGCGGCGCAGGTGCTGCATACACACGAGCATCGCTTCCACACCGCTTTGCACAACATGCTGCAGGGGTTACTGATGATTGGCCAGTCCGGCGAACTGGTCGTCGTCAATCGTCGCTTCAACGAGCTGTTCGATATGCCCGAGGGCGTATTGGCACCTGGCATGACATACCAGGAACTCACTGACCGCGTCGTCGAGTTCGGGAATGTCTGCGCTGAAGATATGTGTGGCGTGCGCGAACGCCGCGAGGTACTTCTCGAACGCAACCAGCGCACAACCGTCACCTGGAACCTCACCGACGGCCGCGCCTTCAACGTGACACACCAGCCGATGGAGGCAGGCTGGCTTACCACGTTTGAGGACATCAGCGCACGGTGCGCCACCGAAGCCCGCATGGTGCATCTCGTGCACCACGATGCGTTGACCGATCTGCCGAACCGAGTGCTGTTCTATACCAAGCTGACGGAGGCGCTGGCGTTTGCGCGCCGCGGCCACAAGCTCGGCCTGCTATGCCTCGATCTCGATCAATTCAAGACAGTCAATGATACGCTCGGACACCCGATCGGCGATGCCGTCTTGCAGGCAGTCGCGGAACGGCTCCGCGGTGGTACACGCGAAACCGACACAGTGGCGCGTCTAGGCGCCGACGAGTATGGCATCATTCAGACAGCAATCCTCAAACCAACAGAAACGACCGACTTCGCCACGCGACTGCTGCATATGCTCAGTGCCCCTTTCGAAATAGCCGGCGATCACATCGTTATCAGCGCCAGCATCGGCATAGCGTTCGCACCCGAGGACGGGCTCGATGCCGACCAACTGCTGCGGTGCGCCGATCTCGCTCTAACTCGTGCCAAACTGGACGGCCGAGGCGTCTATCGGCTGTTCCAGGCCGAGATGGACGCCCAGATGCAGCAGCGCCACCTGCTGGAACTGGACCTGCGTCAGGCGTTGGAGGCCGGTCAGTTTGAAGTGTTCTACCAGCCGCTGGTCGATCTGCGGGTCGGTGCCGTCACTGGCGTCGAGGCGCTGTTGCGTTGGCGCCATCCAGACCGTGGGCTCGTGTCCCCAGCGAACTTCATTCCGCTCGCCGAGGAGCTTGGTCTCATCGTGCCGATTGGGGAATGGGTGTTGTGCGAGGCATGCCGCATGGTCGCGTCATGGCAGGGCGCGATGCGCGTCGCGGTCAATCTCTCACCCGTCCAATTCCAGAGCCCGACCCTCGTGGCAACCGTCGCAGGGGCATTGCACGACGCCGACATGCCACCGGATAGGCTGGAACTCGAGATCACCGAGACCGTGATGCTGCAGGACACCGACGCAACGCTGGCGACACTGGCGCAGTTGCGCGATCTCGGCGTCCGCATCGCAATGGACGACTTCGGCACCGGCTATTCGTCGCTGAGCTACCTGCGGCGCTTTCCGTTCGACCGCGTCAAGATCGATCAGTCGTTCGTGCGCGACATCAACAGCAGGCGCGACTGCGGCGCGATCATACGCGCGGTGACAGGTCTCAGCCGCGAGCTAGGGATCGCAACCACCGCCGAGGGTGTGGAAACGCAGGAGCAGCTTGATGCGCTGGTGAGCGCCGGCTGCACCGAGTTCCAGGGCTATCTGTTCAGCCCCGCCGTCACCGGTGGAGCGGTCGCAAGCTTGCGCCATTCAATCGGCGAGATGCTGCGGCCCCCGCTTGCCCAACGCTCTCCGCTCGCCGAACTCGAGGCCTGACGCCGGCTCGCGCAAGTGTGCTGCAAGCCGTCACGATATTGTCCCTATTTGCCGGCATCCCTACCCATACTGTACGGCTCTGCAACAGAGGGGACTGAAACCAATGGCTGATTTCGAAGACACCCATGCGCAACTCGCTCGCCTGCGCGAGCAGGTCGAGACGCTGATGCGGGACCGCGTGACGCCGGCCGTCACCAACGCCGCCGGCCGTGCGGAGGCAGCGGTCTACGATGCCGCCCACGTGGTGCGCGGGCAGGCCGATGCCATGTCTGGCAGAGTGCGTGCGCAACCGCTGATGGCGGTCGCGCTCGCGCTGGGTATCGGTTACGTACTCGGCCGCACGATCCGCTGATCGATGCGCACTTTCAGCCTGGTGCGGGTTGCGGCGGACGCCGAGTTGCTCCGCCTCCGCCTCCGCGCCAGGCGCGCGGCGGTTCGTGCAATACTGGCACTGGTCGCGCTCGGCTTCCTGGCCGGCGCGGCCGTGTTCTGTCACCTCGCGCTTTGGTACTGGCTGCGCCATCACTTTGAGCCACCGCAAAGTGCCCTGATCCTGGCAGGCATCGATGTCGTGCTGGCCGCTATCATGGCCCTCCTGGCAGCCCGCTCAACACCCAACAAAGCCGAACTTGAGGCTCTCGCCGTGCGCCATCGCGCCGTGGAAGGTGTCACCGCCTCGCTGGCCTTTTCAGCCATCGCAATGCAGTTGCTCCGCCTCGCCACCCAATTCGTCCGCCGCCCACGCCCCTGACGGCACGTTACCGCATCCCTTCCCAGATTCCGGTCTCTACATCCAGCCGGTCCTGCTCCAGTCCGCGGAAATCGCCACGCGAAACGACGCCGATGACCAGCCCCTCGTGCACCACCGGCACGTGGCGGAACCCGCCGTCCCGCATCAGCCGTAGCGCATCGATCGCCGTATGACGCGGCGGCAGGTGGTGCGGCTCGCCCGTCATTACCTCCCGCAGATGTGTGGCTTTGGCGTCCTTGCCCTCGCTTAGCAGCCGCACCGCGTCACGGCCGGTGAAAATGCCGGCGAGTTCGCCCTTCCGATTGACCACCAGCACGGCACCCACCTTGCGCTCGTGCATCTGCTTGCAGGCCTCCTGTACCGTCGCCGTGGGAGGCAGTGTCAGTGGCTTCTGATTGCGGATGATCTCCGCCATTTCCCGGTTCATGGTCAGTCCTCCATGCGTGGGTTAACCTTGCATGAAGTACCAGCGTTGCCATTGACCCAGATCAAACATGTGCCTGCGAACTCCGTCCGACCGACCCGGTTCGCCGCGCCGCCAACCGCTCCGCGTAATCGATCGCCTCGATCAGGCTTTCCTCATTGGCGACGCCGGTCCCGGCGATATCGAACGCGGTGCCGTGATCGACCGAGGTGCGGATTACCGGCAGCCCCAACGTGATGTTGACCCCCGACAGCGCACGCCACGTGCCTGTCGCCGGATCTACATCGAACCCCAGCAGCTTCACCGGAATGTGCCCCTGGTCGTGGTACATCGCCACCACAGCATCGAACTGCCGCCCGCGCAGCTTCACGAACACCGTGTCGCCAGGAACGGGCCCCGTCACATCCATCCCCTCGGCGCGGCACTGCTCAACCACCGGCGCGGTGATGTCGATATCCTGCCGCCCGAACAGCCCGCCCTCGCCGGCGTGTGGGTTCAGAGCTGCCACCGCGACACGCGGCGCGTCGATCCCGATATCGCGCACCGCCGCATATGTCAGGTCGATCGTCCGCCGCAGCCGCTCGGGCGTCAGCAGCTTTGGCACATCGGCCAGCGCAACGTGCGTCGTCACGTGCCCCACCCGCATGTCCCCGTGTGCCAGCAGCATCACGGAACTCCGCGTGTGCGTCAGCGCGGCCAACATGTCGGTGTGGCCGGCGTAATGGTAGCCGGCCAGGTTCAGCGCCTCCTTGTTCAGCGGCGCAGTGACGATGGCATCGATCCGTCCTGCCTGCGCCAGTTCCACTGCGCGCTCGATCGCCAGATAGGCAAAGCGGCCCGCCTCGGGGGCGATTTCCCCGAACCGTATTGGCGTCATCTCCTCGCCAGCGGCCACGAAGCTCAACCCCGCATCCGCGTCGTCGGCGAACGCCAGCGTTTCCCCCAGCACTGCCCGCGCCGCCTCCAGTGCGGACCGGTGCCCGATCACCATCAGCCGCAGCCCACCCGCCTCGATCCGAGGCAGTAGCCGCCGACACGCCTTCACGATGATCTCCGGCCCGACGCCCGCCGGGTCGCCCATCGTGATCGCCAGCCGAGGCATCACAGCGCGTCGCCCACCGCGTCCCGATAGCGCTTCAACGCGGCCAGATGCTCCGCCACCGACGTCCCGGTGATCCGCTTGTGATGCCGCCGCCCAAAGAACGTCGTCAGCGTCAGGTGCGACGCGCCCGACCGCTTCCAGAACCGCGCCTCCTCGAGCCAGTCAGCCGGTTTGCCGTCACCGACCGACGTCCAAACCTCGATCCCGATCTGCGCCGGATCGCGTTTCGCCGCCTCGGTCAGCCGCCGCAACTTGGCGAACTCCGCCAGTGCCGCGTCCCCCGGCCCATATGCGTTCATGATCCAGCCGTCGCCCAGCGTGGCGATCCGCTCCAGCGTCTGATCGACATTGCCGCCGAACCACACCGGGATGCGCCGATGCACCGGCAGCGGGTTGATCCCGGCGTCCTCGATCGTGTGCCACTTCCCCTTGAATACGACGTGCTGCTCCGCCCAAAGCTTCTGCATCACCTCGACCTGTTCGGCCGAACGCCGCCCGCGGTTGGAGAAGTTCTCGTTGAGCCCGACGAACTCCACCGGGTTCCAGCCGACGCCGACGCCCAGCCGGAACCGCCCGCCGCACAGCACGTCCAGGCTGGCCGCCTGCTTGGCAACCAGCACCGCCTGCCGCTGCGCCAGGATCAGCACCTGCGTCGAAAACTCCGTCGTCGCCCGGCACACCGCGGCCAGGAACCCGAACGCCACGAACGGATCATGGAACAGGTCAGCCGAGGTGTTGCGCCCGACGACCTCCGGATGGGTCGCGACATTGGCGCCCAGCACGTGGTCAGGCAGCCCGAGATTGGTGTAGCCCATCTCCTCGGCTGCCAGCGAGAAATCGCGGAGCACGTTGGGCTCCCCGCCGATATCGCCCAGCGGCAGCATCACGCCCAGTCGCATGTCATCCCCCTTCTGCGTCCCACCGCCGCACTATAGCAGCAACCGCGCCAGGAACCCGGCATCGCCGAACGCCCCCGACTTCGAAACGATACGCTGCCCGTCCCACGCTCCGCCACGCAGCACGGATGTCGGCACGCCGGGCTCGATCTCGCCGTCAACCTCGAGATGCGAGGCGCCCAGCGCGAGACACAGATCCCGCAGCGTCTCGCCGCCGGTGATGAACAACGTCCCCGGCCGCTCCGCCCGCTCCCGCAACGCTGCGGCGAACGTCTCGCCGATGCGACGGCGCGCCTCACCTCGCTCTATCCCGGCTGGCAGCGCGCAGACCACCACTGCGGAACGCAGTCCCGCGGGCACTGCGGCGACCTGTGCGCGGCTGACCGCATGGTCACTGCCAATCAGCGCGAGCACCGGTGGAGGCAGGGCAGGGCAGGGGACCGCGTGCCGCCCCGCCAGCGCGCCAGCCAGTCCGCCGGTACCGCACCACAACACGCGCCCGCTCAGTGTGCGTCCCGCCGCCACGATCGCGTCCAGATCGGCGTCAGTCTCCGCATCGAGCACTTCGACAGCGACGCCTAACGTCCGCAGTGCCGCCGCCAGATCGACGCCAGTGTCGCGCCATCCTGCGTCCGAGCGCACCAACTGCCGCCCGCCGCGCGTAATGCGTCCCTGGAAAGGAAACGCAGGCGCCAGCACGCAATGGTCGAACCAGCGCATGCAAGCGGCGAGTTCCAGCGCGACGTGGCCGCGCAGCAGGCTGTCGATCTTCTTGAATGCCGGCGCCCCGCCCGCCAGCAGTGGCGCCACGCGCTCGATCGCCACACGCGCGGCGGCTTCAGGCAGCTCGCGCGTTCCACTGTCGATCGCAGCCGCCTCCGGCAGGTCTGTGCCGTGCCACATCGTCGCCACCGGACCGGTTACCGGCACGAACCGAGCGGCGCTGTCCAACGCCCCAGTCAGGTCGTCCGCAAGCAGGCGAAGCGACGCGATCAGTCGTTCCTCACCACACGTTCAACGGCACCGCCAGATTGCTGGCGCAATGCTGGACTTGCGTCTAGATCAGCCGACATGGGCGGCGCCGCTCGTGCGAACATCGATACAGTGATCCCGGATGCGGAAGCCTATTATCGTGCCGGCGACTATGCGGCATCGGCGGCATTGCTGGCACCCCTCATCGACGAGAATCCGCCGCCTCCGTCGGCGCTGCGCGTCCTCGGACTGTGCCGCCTGCGGCTTGGCGCGCCAGCCGAGGCTCTCGATCTGCTCGCGCGCGCGTTCAGCCTGGCCCCCAACGACCCCTGGGCGAGGTTGCACTACGCCATCGGCCTTCAGGCCACCGGACGCGACGCCGAGGCCGTGCCGCTGTTCCGTGCCTGCCAGAAGCTGCTGCCAGACGATCCGGCGCCTTTGCTCAATCTTTCGAGGTCCCTGTTGGCGCTCGGCGATGTGTCCGGTGCCATCAACGCGGCCCGCAAAGACCGTCTGCGCGGCGGTGCCATGCCGGAGGGCCATTACATACTCGGCATCGCCTATCTCGCCGGAGGATTTCTGGACCGCGCCGTGGAGTTATTCGAAACCGCCACCAAACTGGCGCCGCGGTTTGCCGATGCCTGGGTCAACCTCGGTGTGGCGCATTACCGGAATGGCAATATCGATGCCGCGCGCCAAGCCATGCGTGCGGCGTTGCATTTCGACCCCGACAACCAGGCGGCGAGCACCAATCTCGCGACCTTCCTGCGACTGACCGGTGGCGTGGCGGCCGGCGAGGCCATCCTGCAACGCGTCATCGACACCAACCCCGATGCGGTCGCGGCGCGGATCAACATGGCGGCGAACCTGCTGCACGAAGACCGCCCCGAGGAGTCGTTGGCGCTGCTGGCATGTCCACTGCCCACCGGGGTGTTGGCGTCCCAGCAATGGCGGTTTCAGCAGGCATCGGCGCTGATCCAGCTCGGTCGTATCGCCGACGCAAGAAGCCTGCTGGCAGCCATCGGCACGGTGCAACCCTCGCTCGTGCCGGTCTTACAATGGCGTCACGCCTTGCTGGCGCACGCCGAGGGCAACCGCGAGCAGGCTGTGCAACAGGCGACAGCGATCGCGGCAACGCTGCAATCTGCGCCATCCATGCTGCCCGAGCACCGGATCATGGCCCATTACGATCTGGCGAGGCTTTGGTCGCAGCTCGGTGAACCGGATCAGGCGTTTCCCCACTGGGTGCAAGGCCACCAGCAGCTGAAACGATTTCAGCCGTTTTCCCGCGACGCCTATGCGGCATTTGTCGACGCGACGATCGCGGCATTCGATGCGCGGCGCCTGGCGCAGGGACCGCGTGCCGGCAACCAGGACCAGACACCTGTCTTCATCGTGGGCATGCCGCGCACAGGCACCACGCTGGTCGAGCAGGTCCTCGATGCCCACGCCGAGGTGTTTGGCGCCGGCGAGCGGCACGCGCTCGGCGATCTCGTTGTCCAACTCGGGGGCGCCGCCGAAACCGTGGCTTCGGTTGCACGAATTGCCGCGTTGGATGGCAGCACGCTGGATGCATGGGCGGCACGCTATCTCGCGGACCTGCGTGCCCTCGATCCGACGGCGACCCGGATCGTCGACAAGATGCCCGGCAACTTCCGCCATCTCGGCCTGCTGGCTTTGCTGTTGCCCGGTGCCAGGGTGATCGCCTGCGACCGCGACCCGCGCGACATCGGCCTGTCAATCTTCACTTACCGGTTCTACGGCGTTCATCCATACGCGAACGATCTAGCCGATCTCGGTTGGTATATCGGCCAGCAGCGGCGGCTCATGGCGCACTGGCGGAGCGTCTTGCCGAACCCGATCATGACGCTGCGTCTCCAGGACCTGGTGCATGACTTTCAGGGCACGGTGCGGACCCTGCTGGATTTCGTCGGCCTGCCGTACGATGCCAACTGCGAACGCTTCCACGAACGCCAGCGTCGCGTACGCACGGTCAGCCGCAACCAGGTGCGGGAGCCAATAAACGCCCGCGGGCTCGGCCGCTGGCGCGGCTATAAACACCACCTCGCGCCAATGATCGCTGAGCTCCGCGACAGCGGCGCGCTGGATGATGCCGACACCTGAGACGCGGGAGCGCACTCGATGAGTGGGACGGCCAACGACCTGGCGATACTGAACCAACAGATTGCAGACGCTGAAGCACTGAGCTCCGGCGCGCTACGATCACCGTCAGTGCCGACATCGCGTATGCGTCGGCCATTAACCCGATCAGTCTGGCGGCCGGGGTTTCACGCGGCGAGGCGGAGGTGGAACATCTCGCCGTCGGCGACACGGTCGTTGCGCGGTCATCATTGCGAACCGAATGCTACCACCCTTCAGGTGCAATAACGTTCTGCGCCCGCGGCCCCAGCAGCGCTGCCCGCATCGTCTCCGCGCTCTTCAACCGCGTGTCCTCCCACGCTTCCGGCGAAAAGAACGCCGCGTGAGGCGTGATGATCAGCCGCCCCTCCACCCATGGCTCCCGCGCCCGATAGGCGCATATCAATTCCGGCACCGGCTCGACCGGAGGCTCCACCGGAACCACGTCCAGCCCTACCCCGGCCAGATGTCCGCTCTTCAATGCACCCGCCAGCGCAGCGATATCCACGATCGGCCCGCGCGCCGTGTTCACCACCACCGCGCCCTGCGGCAGCAGGGCCAGCTCCGCCGCGCCGATCATCCCCCGGGTCTCCTCGGTCAGCGGCGCATGGATCGACAGCGTGTCCGTTGCCTCCAGCAGCTCCCGCAGGGACCGCGCCCGCCCGACGCCAACACCCAGCTCCGCGCCATTCGGCAGATACGGATCGAAGAACACCACCCGGAACCCGAACGCCTTCGCCCGCAATGCCACGGCGGTGCCGATACGTCCGAGCCCGACGATGCCGAACGTCTGCACCCCCATCCGCCGCACCAGCGGATCGCGTACGTACGACCATGCTGCTGGAGGCTGCCGCCGCTGCGCCTCATGATGCAGCAGCAGCCCGCGGCGCAGCGCCAGCGCCAGCGACATCGCATGATCGGCGACCTCGGTCGTGCCGTAGTCCGGGACGTTCACCACCAGCACCTGCCGCTCCGCCGCCGCGCGCCGATCGATCACGTCGTAACCGACGCCCATCCGGCACACCGCGCGCAGCTTCGGGAATCGGGCGAAATCCGCCTCGGTGACACGGTAGCGCACGACCATCAGCCCATCCGTCGCCGCGCACACCTCATCCGGCACATCGGCCAGCGACTTCGTCGGACCTGCCAGGACGACGCGCACATCCGGCCCGAAGACCTCCCGCTCAACGCGATCGTCGCCGTAGATGTTTTCCGAATACAGCACCGTGACCGGCATCTCTTCCCCGCTTATGCAACCAGCGAAGACTGTTGCCAGCCGCTATCCGCGCGCGCAAGTTCCAGCGGACCCGCGACTCCTCAAGGCAGCGGGCAGCGCACGAGGCGCCCGTGGAGTGACACCGGGCAACCGGGGAGAGAGCCAGTGACAGGCCGCACGCGATCGGCGCGCCTCCAGCCGAAAGGGTGGTGTTCTGCCGCACTACTGCTTTTCCTGCTGACGATCTCATGGACCGCCAACGGTGCGGACAAGGATCCGCTGCGCCCCCCCGATACGTCAAGCCCACGTGCGACATTGCAGGGGTTTATCGGGGCAACCGACGACACCTATAGCCGGATGGTGGGCGTACTCGAAGCATACGCCAGCTCAGACCGGCTCTTCCCGAGCGCCGACGAACGTCGGAACCAGATCGCCACCCTGCGGGATGCGCCAAGGGCCCTGCAATTCCTCGACCTGTCCGGCATCGCGCCAGTGCTGAAAGACACCGTCGCGATCGAGCGCCTGTTGCAGCTCAAGGAAGTCCTCGATCGCATCGACATCCCTGCCTTCTCGGACATTCCGGACGCGGCGGCGATGGCGCAGCTGCCCTCGAAGCGATGGCGGTTGCCGAACACCGAGATCGACATCGTGCTGGAGGACAAGGGCGAGCGTGCCGGCGAGTATCTGGTGTCCGCCGCAACGATCGAGCGTCTTCCGGAGTTCTACGAGCGGGTCGAGGACCTGCCCTACAAGCCGGGGCCGGGACAGCGACTGGCGGACGTCTATAGCTCGATCAGTCATGGCGGTGCGCCCACCATCTATGAGGCGTTCCTGACGTCTCCCATCGGGCTCAGCTACATCGTCCCGCCGCGCTGGATGCTGAACCTGCCGGACTGGGCAAGGGCCCGCGTCGTCGGTATTGCCGTGTGGCAATGGCTGGGTCTCAGCCTGGGCTGCCTGATCGCTGGTCTCATCGTCTTCGGTGGCCACCGTTTAGCGCGTCACGGTGCCAACGATAGCCGGGAGGGGCCGTCTGCCCGATGGCGCGCGTTGCCGGTCCCCGTGGCGATGGTGTTCGTGGCCGGGCTGCTCGTCCCCTTCTTCGCCACCTTGCTGCGCATCGGTGGCAGCCCGCGCGTAGTTGTCGCCTATGCGTCCACCGGCGCGGTGTATCTCGGTGCGGCGTGGCTGACGATGGTCGTTGCGGTTCTTCTGGGTGAAATGATCGTAACCTCCGAACACCTGACAACGCGCAGCCTCGACAGCCAGCTCATCCGGCTCGGCACGCGCCTGCTCGGCCTCGTCGCGGCCATCGCCATCCTGATCCAGGGCGGCGACGAATTGGGCTTTCCCGCTTATTCGGTGCTCGCCGGGTTGGGCGTCGGCGGTCTCGCCGTCGCATTGGCGGCGCAGAGCACGATCGCCAACCTGATCGGTTCGTTGCTCATCACCATGGAGAAGCCGTTCAGTGTCGGCCATTCCGTCAGGATCGGTGGCAGCGAAGGCACTGTCGAGGATGTCGGCTTCCGCAGCACCCGCATCCGAACGGCAGACAACTCGCTGGTGACGATACCGAGCAGCTCGGTGGTCAACACGACCGTCGAGAACCTCAGCCTGCGCACCAAGCGCCGGCAGCGATTCGTCGTGCAGGTCACCTACGACACCTCGCGCGAAAAGCTGGAGGAACTGGTTGCCCGGATCAAACAACTGATCGTCGATCATCCGCTGGCCGATGACAGTACCTGCCAGGTGCGGTTCAACGCGTTCGGCGAAAGCAGTCTGGACGTCCTGGTGATGTTCCATCTCCAGGTCACGGATTCCGCCACCGAACTGAGCGAGCGGGAGGCGGTCCTTCTGCAGATCATGGATGTCATCAAGGATCTGGGGTTGGAATTCGCCTTCCCGACACGGACGTTGCAGATCGGCAATGCCAATACCGCTGAAAGAGCGCCGGCAAGGCCCGCGCAGGAAGCATCGGTCGTCGGGTTCGTCAGCCGCACCTGAGCCGAATTCGGCCAGACCCAACCACGCGAAATGGTTGCCAGACGCCCCTCGGCTCGCGCAAGTTCCGCCCCCGCTACCGACTCCCGGAAGGAACCGCCCATGAACGGCGCCGAAAGCCTTGTCCACACGTTGCTCAGGAGCGGCGTCGACACCTGTTTCTGCAACCCCGGCACCTCCGAGATGCACTTCGTGGCGGCGCTCGATCGCGTCCCCGGCATGCGCTGCGTGCTCGGCCTGTTCGAGGGCGTGGTGACCGGTGCTGCGGACGGCTACGCCCGGATGTCCGGCAAACCCGCCGCGACGCTGCTGCACTGCGGTCCGGGGCTCGCCAACGGCCTCGCCAACCTGCACAACGCGCGCCGCGCCCAGAGCCCCATCGTCAACGTGGTCGGCGACCAGGCCACCTACCATCGGCCGAACGACGCCCCCCTGACCGCCGACACCGAGGGCTGGGCGCGCGGCGCCTCCGCCTGGGTGCGCACCGCCACCTCCTCGGCAACCGTTGGCGCCGATGCGGCGGTCGCGGTGCAGGCCGCCCGCACCCATCCCGGCCAGATCGCCACACTGATCCTGCCCTCCGACACCTCGTGGGACGACGGCGGCATCGTCGCTGACGCTCTCCCTGTGCCGCCCAAGCCCGCCTCCGACCCCGCCCAGATCCGCAACGCGGCGGAGATCCTGCGCCGCGGTGTTCCCACCCTGATCGTGCTGGGCGGCGAGGCCGTCCGCGCCGAGGCCCTGGAGCATGCCCATCGCATCGCCACCGCCACGGGCGCGAAACTGATCGCCCAGGGCGCCAACGCCCGGGTCTCGCGCGGTCGAGGCCGCGTCCCCATCGACCGCATCCCCTACGTCGTGGACACGGCGGTGAAGGCGCTTGCCGGCACGCGCCACGTCATCCTGTGCGGGCTGCGCAAGCCGGTGACGTTCTTCGCCTACCCGAACAAGCCCACCTCCCCGATCCCGCCGGACGCCAACATCCACATCCTTGCCCGCCCGGACCAGGATGCCGCCGAAGCCCTCGCCCGCCTTGCCGATGAGCTGAACGCGCCGCGCGCGCCAATCCCCGATCCCGGTCCGCGGGCCGAACCCGCCCGCGGCAAGCTCACCCCGGAATCCGTCGCCGCCACCCTTGCCGCCCTGCTGCCCGACCAGGCCGTCGTCACCGACGAGGCGGTCACCTTCGGCCGCGGCTTCTTCCCGTTCACCTACGCTGCCGCCCCGCATGACTGGCTGAACTCGACGGGTGGGGCCATTGGCTGCGGGCCGCCGCTCGCCACCGGTGCTGCCGTTGGTGCCCCGGGTCGCCGCGTCGTCGCACTGCAGGCGGACGGCTCCGCGATGTACACGCTGCAAGCCCTGTGGACCCAGGCACGCGAAAACCTGGATGTCACCACTGTGCTGCTATCCAACCGGAAGTATCAGATCCTCCTGGGGGAGCTCGCCAATGTCGGGGCCAATCCCGGCCGTACCGCGCTCGACATGCTCGACATCGGCAATCCCGACCTCGACTGGACCAAGCTTGCCGAAGGCATGGGCGTGGCGGCAGCCCGCGCCGAGAGCTGCGAGCGGTTTGCCGACCTGTTCGCCCAGGCCAACGCCCGCAAGGGCCCATTTCTGATCGAACTGGTGATCTGACCCATGGCTCTCAACATTGGCAACGATAGGAACAAGCGCCGCCGCCGGCGACGCAGCACCCAGGCGCTCGCCCAGGCGCAGCCCGCGGTCACCGCCGCCCGTCCCATTCGGACCAAGTACATGGAAATCCTTGCGTCCGCGGGCATCGCGGTTGCGGCAATCGCGCTGATTGCCCTGATCTGGATCACGGTGGCCCGCTCCGGCGAGAACTATCGCTCGATCCTGCAGGCCCGCATCGAGACGACTGTGTCCGGCCAGGCCCAGATCCTGGCCACCGAGGTCCGCCGCGAAATGATCAATGTCGCGCAGTCGCTCAACGTCCTGAAACACGCATATCAGGCGGATCCAGACCATTTCGATCTACAGGCCTGGCAGGCCCAGATGCCGGCGCTCACCGACGTTTCGGGTGAGATGTTCGTCGCCGACAACGAACTCGTCATCGAACTGGACACCAACAAGGCATCTGTGGGCCTCGGCGTCGGCGTCAACATCAGCGACCTGTCCAATGATGTCACCGAACGGGCCACGCGCACGGACGACCTGATCGTCGGCCCAGCCATCGATCGCGTGAAGGAACGCCAGCATGTCGCCTTGATGTTCGTGCCGTTGGAGAAGCCGGGCGGCTGGTACGTCGGCGCGACCTACAAGACCGACGCGCTCAGCCGGATGTACAGCGAGGCGTCGCTCGGCCTGCAAGGCATGGTGGCCCTGATCAACACGCGCCAGGGTCGGATCGAGATCATCAGCGGGCCGGCCGCAACCAATCCCAACTACGACATCGCCAATTCGGCCATGTACCTGGCGTTGAAGACCAAGCCCAATGGTGCCTGGGTCGGCCCGTCGGCGCCGGATGGTGTCGAACGCATCAACGGCTTCCATCAAGTGCCCGGGCGCGACCTCGCCGTCGTCGTCGCCGTCGACAGGCATGAAGCACTGGAGCAGGCCGAAACCTGGGTCGGCTGGGCGCGAGGCATCGCCTGGGCCGGCACGCTCGTGGTTCTTATGGCCGCCGCGCTGTTGCTGTACGGCACCTGGACCTACCGGGCCACGCATCGCCTCCGCCAGACGATCGATCGGGAACGCGCTGTCCTTGGCAACACGCAAGCAGAGTTGACCGAGGTGCATTCGCAATTGGAGATGCGGTTCGGCCAGGTGCAGGCGCTGTTCGCCGGTGTGGACGAGGGCACGCTGGTGACCGATGCCCAGTTGCGTGTCACCGAGTGGAACCCGCGGTTCCCCGCATTGTTCGGAACCGCGCCTCAAGATCTGCAAATCGGCCAGCCGCTGGACGAGCTGCTGCGGATCCAGGCGAAGGAAGGCGCGTTCGGCCCGCTGGACGACATCGAGGCCGAGATCGGCCGGCGTATGGCGCAACTGCGCGCCGCAGTCGATGACCGAGTGCTTTATGTCGGGCGAAACGGACGGTCATTGACCGTGGTCGGGAGAGCGCTGGCCGATGGTGGCCTGATCCTGGTCATCCGCGAAGCGCGCCCCGATGAGTTGGCCGGCGGCGGAATGCCCGCCATGGAGTCGTCTTCCGCGCCAGGTGCGTAGGGTCCGGGCCGTCTAGTCCGCTGCCTCCGCGATCGGGCGACGTTTTGGCTTTGCCGCCACCTTGCGGCCGCCGGCCACCTGCTTCCGCCGGCCCGGCTGAGGCTTCGCCTCGGCTTTCCGAGGTGGCTTCGCCTTCACTGATGCTTTGGAAAGCTCCGTCGCCGGTTCGGCCTCGGCCATGTCCAGGCCGAACATCGCCGATAGATCGTCCGCTTCCAGAACCTTGCCGCCGTTCGGCCCCTTCTTCGCTACCGGCAACGCCTGATCCAGGTCCGCCACCAAGTCCTTCTCGTCCACCGCGCGCAGGCGGAACAACAGTTCCGGCTGGTGGTCCAGCCGCGCGCCCACGCCGTACAGAACAGCAGCGACGTGCTTACACATCGACGCATAATCCGGGCAGCTACAGGTGAAGCGGATCTCCTTCGGCTTCGGGAACAGCCCGAGCCCCTGGCGGCAGAGACGCTCCATCACGCCTTGCGACAGCCGCCCCTGCAGCAACTCGATCAGCGAGTCGATCCCACCAGCGCAGTCCTTGCAGATCGACCGCCAGTGTGCCTTTGCCACCGCATCGATCCCGACGGTGACGCGGTAGGTCGACGAACCGGCAACCATCGCCGTCACCTCGCGCTTGGCGATCTTCAGATCGATCACCAAGCCATTCCGCACATAGGAACGACCGCGCTCCAGGCGGTAGGCGAAGTCGTCATAGCTTTCCAGATTATCGCCCCACGCCTTGCCCCAGAATGTATGGGCGATGGTGCGTCCCTCGATCACCACGGGCTCGATCTTCTGGCCCTTCTTGCGTAGCTTGGCGATCTCGCGCTCCGCTTTGAGCCGGCGCTCCGCCACCGAAACGTACGGTGGCCACCCACCATCGTATCCGCCGTAGCCCATGGGTCTCAGTCCCTCATTGCGGCGTTCAGGTCCAGCGCCACCAGGCGGAGCAATTCGTCGTTCTTCATCTCGGTCAGGTTGACCTCGCCGCCGCCCGACAGCAGTTCATCCGATACGCCCTGTTTCGATTCGATCAATGCATCGATTTTTTCCTCCACCGTGCCGCGGCAGACGAACTTGTGCACCAGCACGTTGCGTTTCTGGCCGATGCGGAAGGCGCGGTCGGTTGCCTGGTTCTCCACCGCCGGGTTCCACCAGCGGTCGAAGTGCACGACATGCGAGGCCGCGGTCAGCGTCAGCCCCGACCCGCCGGCCTTCAGCGACAGCACGAAGAACGGCACCGTCTCGTCGTCCTGGAATTTCTGCACCAGGTCGCGCCGCCCGCGCACCGCGGTTTCACCATGCAGCACCAGGCCGGGGCGACCGAATACCGTGCCGAGGAATTCCGACAGCGGGGCGGTCATCTCGCGGAACTGGGTGAACACCAGCATCTTCTCCTGCCGCGAGGCGACCACCTCGGCGATCTCCCGCAGCCGCGCCAGCTTGCCGCTGTCCGCCTCGTCCCAGGCATTGTCGTGCAGCCACTGCGACGGATGGTTGCAGATCTGCTTGAGCCGCATCAGCATCGCCAGCACGATGCCGCGGCGCTCGATGCCCTCGGTTTCGAGCAGCGCTTTCTCGAGGTCCTTCACCGACTGCTCGTACAGCGCCGCCTGCTTGCGGGTCAGGCCGCACCACGCCTTCACCTCGGTCTTGTCGGGCAGGTCGCTGATGATCGCCTTGTCGGTCTTCATGCGGCGCAGGATGTACGGCCGCACCAGTTCGCGCAGCGGGCCGTACTGGTTGGTTTCGCGATCCGCCAGCGACTTCACGTAACGGCTGAACTGCTTCGCCGAACCCAACAGGCCGGGGTTGATGAAATCGAAGATCGACCATAGGTCGCCCAGGTGGTTCTCCACCGGCGTTCCGGTCAGCGCGATGCGCGACGTGGCCTTCAGCGCCTTCACCGCGCGGGTCTGTTTGGCGCTGGGGTTCTTGATCGCCTGCGCCTCGTCCAGGATCGCGTGGCGCCATTCGATGATGCCCAATGCCGGAATGCGCAGCAGCGAGCCATAACTGGTGATCGCCAGGTCGAGCCCATCGGGGGAGAACGTCTTGATCTGCTCCGGCGTCATCGCCGAGGGGTGCACCACCGCGATTTTCAGGTCGGGCGCGAATTTCTCCACCTCCGCTGCCCAGTTGGCCAGCAGCGAGGCGGGCGCGACCAGCAGGCTCGGCTTGCCGCGCTGCGCCGTCAGCAGCGCCAGCACCTGGATGGTCTTGCCGAGACCCATGTCATCGGCCAGGCAGGCACCGAGGCCGAGACCTGACAGCAATTGCAGCCAGTGCAGCCCAGCGCGCTGATATGGCCGCAGCACGCCGCGCAGCGGAGGATCCGGCGCGGCGCCATTGCCGTTGGGGGCGCGCAGTCGTCGCAGCGTTTCCGCCAGCCACGGGCCGGCGGTTACCTGCGACCAGTCCGCGACTGCCGCGTCACCCGGTTCGTCGGCGACCGCGGCCCCTGCGACCATCCGCATGGCCGCGACGAAGCTGAGGCCGTCGCGCTCCGCCAGTTGTTCGGCTTCGCGGAACTGGACGATGGAGCGCTCCAGCCGTTCGCGATCGACCTGGACCCACTGGCCGCGCAACAGCACCAGCGAGTCGGTGCCGGACAGCAGCGCGGCAATTTCCTTCTCGGTCAGTGTCTCGCCGTCCAGCGTGACGGCCATCCGGAAGTCGAGCACGCCCTCCAGCCCCAGGGCTGACGGCTTGCGGGCGCCGACGGTGCCGGTGACTTTGGGTCGCGGCGGGCGGTTGGCGCGCCAGGACGGCGGCATGCGCACCATCACACCGGCCCGCTCCAGGTCGGGCACGCTGGTCAGCAGCCGTGCGGCCTCGCCCGGCGTCCAGCGCAGGGGGTGGTAGATCTCGCCCTCGTCGACCATGGGGCGGAGCCATGCGCAGGTCTCGGCGGCACGCTGCACCGGCAGCAGCAGCGCCAGCAGCTTTTGCCGGTTGGCGGCGCCGGCGTATTCGCGCCGCGCCTGGCCCAACGGCATGTGCTGGGCGCGCGCCTGCGCCGAGAGCTGCGTGGTGTAGGTGGCGAGGAACGCGAACGGCGCGCCGTCGTCGCGGCGGTTCTCCGCCAGATTGAAGTGCACGCGGCCGACCAGGTTCCAGGCGGGGTTCAGGGCTTTCAGGAAGCTCTGGAGGTCGGTCTTCGCCGCGGTCAGTGACGTGGCAAACGCGGCGGCGGTCTCGCGCCACAGCGAGCGCAGCACGTCCTGCGTCAGGTACTCGGCGCCAGCCATCATCGGCGCGGTCAGCACCAGAGCGGCCAGCTCGGCCTCGGAGGGGGGCGGGATCTCGGGGAGGGTACCGTCCGAGGTGCCCGGCTGGAGGCACAGGGCCGCGACGTAGGGGGTCGCGAAGGCGCGCCACCACGCCAACAATGATGGCAGCGGATGGCCGGCCTCGCCGGCGCCAAGCTGCACCAGTCCGTCACCGCTGCCGCGGGCGAACGCGACGGAGAGCCGGGACGCTGTGCGCTCATCGAGTTCGGGCGCGTCCGCGGCGTCTTCCAGGACCAAGTGTCCGTGAGGCGTCAGGCGCAGACTTGGATGCGGCATCTGGCAATTGATGGTGCGGGGAACGCTCGGGTCAAGCGCCCGGATCGTCTGGGGCAGCAGCGCCCGAATCAGGATGACGGGGACGGCCATGTCCTCGGATCAAAGTCCGAGTGCATGCGGCGCCCCCGTTGGTGAAGACCTGGTTGTCGAGGCGGAGGGTTCAGGGCGGCCCGGTGGCGCGGGCCGGTGTGTGGGGATTTGTTCGCAGGGCCATGGGCCCGCTCGCGAAGAGGGTGAGCGACGGGCGATTGAGGATTTCGATCACCAGGCTGGCGTAGTTGCCGCGGTATTCCTGGATGAGCGCTTGCAGTTCCCGCCACAGCGGATGGCTGGGGCAGATACCGAGATCGCGGCAGATATCGGCGATGACCGCGCCGATGGGCTGGCAGCGGACCTTGGCGGCGATCTGCTCGGGCGTGGGGAGGGACAGTGGCGCCAGATCGGGACCGAGCTGTCTGTCGCGGGGCGGGCGAGGCGCGGACGAGCTGCGCGCGGACGCCGCGGGTTGGGGGTTGGGCTGCGGAGGTGCGTCGAGACGGGCGGCATTGTGGCGGATCTTGTCGTCAAGCGCCTCGGCGCGAAGCAGACCACAGGTGATGCGCGCGAGGATGCGCGCGATGTCGCGCGTGCCGAAGGCGCGCATGACGGGGCGCAGGTCGGTGGTTTCGGGGCGATGGTTGAGCGAGGCGACGAGCTCCTTGCCGTAGTCGATGAGCTTGCGGACGATGCTGAGGAGGCGGCCGGCGCGGGTGGGCGTGTCCGTAGCGGGGCCCGGGCTGGTTGGGGTGGAGGAGTTGGGCTCGGCGGACATGAACGTATAGAGAACAGAAAATGGTGCAGGCTGTCAAGGAAAATCTTCCGGCAGGACGCCGAGGGGCGCGTTGAGGCCGTGTGTCTCCATGGTGATCTCGGTCACAGCGGCCATGTGTTCATGCGCGGGACGGTGCTTCCGCAGCACCGGGTTGGGAAGCGCGCTTTCCAACCACGACTGTAAAATTGATACGGGTGCCGTTCGCAGCAGCCGCGGGATACCGGGTGCGCTTGTTCCGGGCGATGGAATGATCTTTGGATGGGGGAAAGCAATCAAGAATAACACAGATTAAGTCACAGATTACACCGAAAGGAAGTTAATGCGCTTCGCGTGATACTGGACATCTGTCTTGCACGACGCACAATATTGTCTTTGTCTGTGTAATCTGTGACTTAATCTGTGTAATCTGTGTTATTTTTGAATGCTTACCTGCTTTTGCGTGGGTGGGATTACTGCTAACACCAAGTCTCGTTGACGGCGACTCCTGGTTCGCAATCATCATGGTCGCGCTTCACCCGGCCGTGAGCATCCGGGAGGGGCTGTATACCGCGGGGGGCCGATGGCCGGGTCAAGCCCGGCCATGACGGGGTGGGTCTTTATTATATCAGCGAATTGTATTCCCTCCAGCTTCGCGCTGATGGAGTCCTCGGTTTCCGTAGACCATGCGCATTCAGCTATGAGTGATCAGCAGATGCCCGGTCCCATCATCGTTGGGATGAAACACCCCGGCACCGAGACTTGAGTTCTGGAATGCCAACGTCGCCTCCCCGGCGCCTCCACTGGTGACCTGCAACAAACCGGTCGCAGTGGAGTAGTTGAGGATCGCATTGTTGAAGGCCACGTCCTTCAGGTCGATCTTGTCGTTGGCGACAAAGTTTTCGATCAGCGGCCCGGTATATGTGGTGGTGCCGACATTGATGCCGAAGTTCGCTGCATTGTCGACGATCACCTCACCTGCGCCAAGGAATTTCATCTGATTGGACGCGCCCTTGTCGGCGGACAGTTCGAGGATGGACGTGTTGTTGAGCTGGAAGATCCCGGTGCTGGCCGGATTGACCGCGCCCGTCACCTGCAGCGTTCCGCCGGCGGCCACCGAGAGCGTACCGTTGTTTGTCACGGTGGCGGTGTTGTTGACGCCCGTCAGTGTCCAGTTGGCGCCAGCATCCACGACGACCGTGCCGAAGTTGGTAAACTGCGAGCCGATCGACCCCGTGGTAGCGCTACCGCCCGAGGCGAGTTCCAGCGTATTCGTTCCGCTGCCG
Source organism: uncultured Alphaproteobacteria bacterium (assembly GCA_963726125.1). Classification (GTDB taxonomy): domain Bacteria; phylum Pseudomonadota; class Alphaproteobacteria; order Acetobacterales; family Acetobacteraceae; genus JAMXLO01. The sequence goes on from CAVSBG010000008.1 coordinate 549,007, forward strand.
CCGAAGACTTTGCCGGTGATCGACGAGCCGGGCCGCAGAACCAGGCGCTCGGCCCCTGAACCGAATTGGATCGCAGTACCAGCGGCGCCGTCCGCAGTTGTGATGCTTCCGGCATTCACCACGGTGCCGGTGCCCGTGGAGAACACAATGGCGGAATTGCCGGCACTGGTGATCGTGCCGAAGTTGGTGACGGTCGCTTGCCCCGCGTTGACGAACACGGCGACACCCGTGGTGCCGGAAGACGAGATAACGGCTTTTGTGTCGGCCGTGCTGCCATTGGTCACGCTGCCGCCCTGCCCGAGGGAGACACCGTCGAAGGTAGTCGCCTTGATGGCCGCGAAGTTGCTGACCGTGACCGAGTCGCTCGCAAAGATGCCATTGAAGCTGCCGACGATCAGGGCGGATGTGTCGGCCGTGCTGCCGTTTACCACCGTGCCGGCGCTCGCCACGGTGCCGTTGGTGCTGAAATTGATGCCAGTGCCAGCACCGTTGACGGTGCCGAAATTGCTGACCGACACGGTGGATGAGCTGATGAACATGCCGGTTCCGACAGTGCCGGTACCGCCCGTGATCAGCGCGACGGTATCAGCCGCGCTGCCATTCACCACCGTGCCGGAATTTGCCAAGGTACCGTTGGAGCCGAAGCCGATACCGGTGCTGATGCCCTTGATCGTGCCGAAGTTGTTGATCCCGGTGGTACCGCTGCCGACGAAGATACCGGTTCCAAAGGTACCGTTGTTGCCAATGATCAGGGCAGACTTGTCCGTGGCGCTGCCATTCACCACCGTGCCGGCGGTCGCCACGGTACCGTTGGAGCCGAAACCGATGCCGCTGGCACCACCGCTGACGGTGCCAAAATTGCTGACCGACACGGTGGATGAGTTGATGAAGATGCCACTTCCGGTGGTGTCGGTGCCGCCCGTGATCAGTGCGACGGTATCAGCCGCGCTGCCATTCACCACCGTGCCGGACGTCGCCACAGTGTTGTTGCCGAAGCCGATACCGGTGCTGACGCCCTTGATCGTGCCGAAGTTGTTGATCCCGGTGGTACCGCTGCCGACGAAGATACCGGTTCCAAAGGTGCCGTTGTTGCCAATGATCAGGGCAGACTTGTCCGTAGCGCTGCCATTCACCACCGTGCCGGCGCTCGCCACGGTACCGTTGGAGCCGAAACCGATGCCGCTGGCACCACCGCTGACGGTGCCGAAATTGCTGACCGATACAGTGGATGAATTGACGAAGATGCCGCTTCCGGTGGTGCCGGTGGCGTTGATCAGGGCAGACGTGTCTGCTGTGCTGCCGTTCACCACCGTGCCCTTGGCGCTCACAGTGCCGTTGCCGAAGCTGATACCGCCGGTGATCGTTCCGAAGTTGCTGATCCCCGCCGTGCCGCCACCGACAGAGATGCCGGGGCCGGTGCCGCCAACGATGGCAGCTTTTGTGTCAACGGCGCTGCCATTGGTCACGCTGCCGCCCTGCGCGAGGAAGACACCGGTGGAGTTCGTCGCCTTGATGGTCGCGAAGTTGCTGACCGTGATCGAGTTGCCCGCGAAGATGCCGTTGAAACTGCCGACGATCAGGGCAGACGTGTCCGCGGTGCTGCCGTTCACCACTGTGCCGGCGCTTGCCCCGGTGCCGTTGGTGAAGAAATCGATGCCAGTGCCAGCACCGTTGACTGTGCCGAAATTGCTGACCGACACAGTGGATGAATTGACGAAGATGCCGCTTCCGACGGTGCCGGTGCCGCCCGTGACCAGTGCGACGGTATCAGCCGCGCTGCCATTCACCACCGTGCCGGCGCTCGCCACGGTGCCGTTGGTGCCGAAATTGATGCCACTGCCACCGCCGTTGACGGTGCCCAAATTGCTGATCGACACGGTGGCCGAGTTGATGAAGATGCCGGTTCCGATCGTGCCGGTGCCGCCGGTGATCAGTGCAGCGGTATCTGCCGTGCTGCCATTCACCACCGTGCCCTTCGCGCCCACCGTGCCGTTGCCGATGACGATACCGGTGTTGACGCCCTTGATCGTGCCGAAGTTGCTGATCCCGGTGGTGCCGCTGCCGCCGCCGATGCCGGTTCCGAAGGTGCCGTTGTTGCCAATGATCAGGGCAGACTTGTCCGCCGCGCTGCCATTCACCACGGTGCCGCCGCTCGCCACGGTGCCGTTGCCGAACCCGATACCGGTGGCTCCGGCGATCGTTCCGAAATTGCTGATCCCTGCTGTACCGGCGCTGACAAAGATGCCGCTGCCGGTGCCGCCGACGATGGACGCTTTTGTGTCAGCCGCGCTGCCGTTGGTCACGCTGCCGCCCTGCGCGAGGAAGACGCCGGTGGAGGGCATCCCCTCGATGGTCGCGAAGTTGCTGACGGTGATCGAGTTGCCCGCAGAGATGCCATTGAAGCTGCCGACGATCAGGGCCGACGTATCCGCAGTGCTGCCATTGACCACCGTGCCGGTGCTGTTGACCGTGCCGTTGCTGCCGAAGTTGACGCCGGAACCTCCGCCACTGATGGTGCCGAAGTTGCCGATCAATGCTGTTCCGGAATCAACGAATATGCCGCTGCCAACTGTACCACTGCCGCCGATGATCGACGCCTTGGTATCGGTTGCGCTCCCATTGGTGACGCTACCTCCCTCACCCAGGAAGATGCCTGATACCCCCAATGCATCGGAGCCAATGGTGGCGAAATTGCTGATCGCTGCTTGAGTCCCATGCATGTTGATACTGGAGGCAGTGGTCGAGCCCACGATGAGCGCAGTGGTGTCAGCGGTGCTGCCGTTGACGATCGTTCCGCCGTCATTCAGATTGATGGCCGATGCGGTTGCCGATTTGACCGTGCCGAAATTCGTGATGGTCGCCTGGTTCGTCCGGTCATAGATCGCCGAGTGCGAGGCGGTGGTTCCGGTGCTGGCGATCAACGCAGTCTTGTCCGTTACGCTGCCATTAATGATCGTCCCACCGTCTGCCATATACACGGCATTGGACACGATACCCGTGATTGTACCAAAATTGGCGATCGTCGATGGCCCACCAGCGGAGATGCCGGACCGTCCGGTGATCAGCGCCGCCGTATCGCCAGTGCTGCCGTTGGTGATGTCGCCGCCCAAATAGAGGTCGACGCTTGAACTCAGTAAACTCGCGATCGTGCCGAAGTTGACAACGGCCGAGGGCAGGGCTCCCTCGATGTAGACGCCGTGATTGCCGCCAAAGATGACTGCCTTGGTGTCCTTGGCAGTTCCATTGGTCACCGTGCCGCCGGGACGGATCGCCACACCGCTGCTGCCGGTTATCGTATCCAGACTCTTGATCGTGCCGAAGTTGCTGACCGTTGAGGACGTCGTGCCGCCGAAATAGACGCCATTCCTGCTGTTGGCTGCAATGTAGGCGGCGGTATCTGTGGTGCTGCCATTGGTCACACTGCCGCCGGCACCGAGAACGACGCCTCGCGCCAGTGTGCCGGTACCCGTGATCGTGCCGAAATTGGCGATGGTCCCAGGGGCTTGCTCGATTTCTACGCCCCAGGTCACGCCGGTGATCGAGGCTTTGGTATCCGTATCACTGCCGTTGGTTACGGTGCCGCCAGTCTGGAAATAGATCCCGAAGCTGCCGAACCCGATCGTCGTCGACGTGCCGGTTGCCGCGATCTTTCCGAAGTTGACCACCGACGCGTCTGGTCCCGCGATACGCACGCCCTCGAAGTATCCCGAGATGGATGCGACGGTATCGGCAGAGCTGCCATTGACGATGGTCGCGCTGCCGAACGCCCGGACGCCCGCTCCGGTTGTCGTGCTGGTGTTGCTGATCGTGCCGAAGTTGTGGAGCGTGCCGGCGCCATGGATGTTGAAGCGCACACCGTAGAGACCGCCACTGATGGACGCCTTGGTGTCGGTTGCACTGCCGTTGGTGATTGTGCCGCCGGAGACCAGCTTGATGCCGTAGCCGTCGGCAGCGGTCAGTAGGCCGTCATTGGCGATGGTCCCAGGAACGCCGAACACGCCGTAGATGGCGCTGGCATCGGTGCCTGAAACGTTGATGGTGCCGGTAGATTTGACGGTGACCGGGTTCTGGCTCGCCATCGTGAGTGTGACGCCCACTGTCGTCGAGCTGGAAATTGTTGTGCCGGCCATGGTTGCCTCCCCGCTGATCGCGCCATCGTGATTGCTAGCAGGAACACTCTGATTGCGAAAGGACAATGGTAGAATTCAGATGGCATGGTGCCTGGACGAACTGCCAGGGGCCGCAATTGCTGCGTCGCCAGAAATAGACCAATGGTCGTTTTGAACGTTTTCAATCCGTTATGCCTCTCCGCGGCGGCTGGCTGCAATTCGTGCCGACACATGCTTCCGAGCGGGCAACGGCTGCGGGCGCGTCCGAACTGTCTACCGGCGTGTATGGAAGCGGGCCGCCGCAGCCTTGATGATTTTCCGGCCCAACCTATCGCCGAAATGGATTCTGGCCGGTGGACCGGCGCAACCTGGCCGGGCGGCCGAGGCGGCGGCGCTGCTCCGGGACCTGTTCCGCGGGCGCTCCGGGGCTGGTCGATGCCGTGATCCGTCATCACCCGCCTGTTGCCGGCACGAGGACCACGCAGAGGGCCTGCGCAAGGCGCAGTGGTTGAGGACGTCGTTCGCACGTAAGGTTTGCTCGGGGCACTTGCTGCCCTTTGGACCTGGTGGCCGACTGAGCGCTCTCCTTCTGCGGTTCGGCGTTCACGCGAACGTCGCAACTCCCGGGTCCCCACTTGCCAGCCTGAGACTCACTGCCGCGCCGTGCTATGCCGCCCGCCATGCCACCACCGCTGCTTCTGCTCCAGGACATCAGCCTCACCTTCGGCACCTCGCCGATGCTGGCCGGCGCCGGACTGGCCGTCGCGCCGGGCGACCGGCTGTGCCTGGTCGGCCGCAACGGCTCGGGCAAATCCACCCTGCTGCGCATCGCCGCCGGCCTGATGCAGCCGGATGCCGGCCGCCGCTTCGCCCAGCCCGGCGCCACCATCCGCTATCTGCCGCAGGAACCCGACCTGTCCGGCTTCGCCACGCACGCTCGCCTATGTCGAGGCCGGCCTGGTCGGCGACGCCGACGAGGACCGCCACCGCGCCCGCTACCTGCTGGAGCAACTCGGCCTGACCGGTGACGAGGAGCCCGCCACGCTGTCCGGCGGCGAGGCCCGTCGCGCCGCGCTCGCCCAGGTGCTGGCGCCGTCGCCCGACATCCTGCTGCTCGACGAGCCGACCAACCACCTGGACCTGCCCGGCATCGAGTGGCTGGAGCAGGAACTGGCGGGCATGCGCTCCGGCATCGTGGTGATCAGCCACGATCGCCGGCTGCTGGAACGCATCTCGCGCGCCACGGTGTGGCTGGATCGCGGCGTCACGCGCACGCTCGACCAGGGCTTTGCCGGGTTCGAGGCCTGGCGCGACACGGTGCTGGAGCAGGAGGAAACCGAGCGGCACAAGCTCGGCGCGCAAGATCGCGATGGAGGAGGACTGGCTGCGCTACGGCGTCACCGCGCGGCGCAAGCGCAACCAGAAGCGGCTGGCGGACCTGCACGCGCTGCGCAAGCGGCGGAAGGAGCAGCGGGCGGCGCAGGGCAATGTCCGGCTGGAGGCCGCGCGGGCCGATATGTCCGGACGGCTGGTCGCGGTCGCGGAGCGCGTAGCGAAGTCGTTCGGCGATCGCGTGGTGGTGCGGGATTTCTCCACCCGCATCCTGCGCGGCGACCGCGTCGGCATCGTCGGGCCGAACGGCGCCGGCAAGACGACGCTGCTGAACCTGCTGACCGGCGCGCTGACGCCGGATACGGGCGAGGTGCGGCTCGGCACCAACCTGGCGCAGGTCACGCTGGACCAGCGGCGCGAGACGCTCGACCCGGCGCAGACGCTGAGTGCAGGCGCTGACCGGCGGGCAAGGCGACACGGTGACGGTCGGCGGCGAGAACCGGCACGTCATCGGCTACATGAAGGACTTCCTGTTCGGGCCGGAGCAGGCGAACACGCCGGTCGGCGTGCTGTCCGGCGGCGAGCGCGGCCGGCTGACGCTGGCGCGCGCCTTCGCCCGGCCGTCCAATTTGCTGGTGCTGGACGAACCGACCAACGATCTGGATCTGGAAACGCTCGATCTGCTGCAGGAGCGGCTCGCCGAGTATCCCGGCACCGTGCTGCTGGTCAGCCACGACCGCGATTTCCTCGACCGCGTGGTGACCTCGGTGATCGCCGCCGAGGGCGACGGGCGCTGGATCGAATATGCCGGCGGCTATTCCGACATGCTGGCGCAGCGCGGTTCGGCCACGGCAGCGGCGGTGCAGGCTGCGCCCAGGCCGGCGTGTGGCGACGGAGAGCCGGCCACAACGCGGCGCCCGCTTCGCGTCGCATGACGTTCAAGGATCGCCACGCGCTGGAGACGTTGCCGGCCGCATCGCGGCGTTGCACGCCGACATTGAGCGGCTGAACGCGGCGCTGGCCGATGCTGATCTGTATACCCGCGATCCAGCACGGTTCAGCGCGACGACGAGGCGCTGGAGGCGGCGCAGACGCGTTGGCGGCGGCGGAGGAGCAGTGGCTGACGCTGGAGATGCTGCGCGAGGAAATCGAGGGGTAGGCCGCCGCTCGTCCCATTTGGGTGGGGTCGGCGACAGGCGTGAATGAAGAAAGCAGATCTAACACGGAGTTACACGGAGTTACACGGAGTAGAGTATTATTGGCGATTCGCGCCGAAGTGTTGCGCAAAGCGCCATCTTTTTTACTCCGTGATACTCCGTGTGAACTCCGTGTAACTCCGTGTTAAAGCTGCTTTCTTGCCTGCTTGACTTTTGATGCTACCGATCCCCCAGGAAATCCAGCAGCGCCGAATTGAACAATGTGGGATTCTGCAGGAACGCGAAGTGACTGGTGTTCGGCAGTATCAGCAGCCCCGCACCCGGAATGGTGGCGGCGATGTACTCAGTGTGTGCCCGCCTGATCGCCTCATCATGGTCGCCGTCCACTACCCACACCGGCGCCTTGATCGCCTTCAGTTGTGCGTCGGTCCAGTTCGGCTCGCTCTCCCACATTTTGCTGATCTGCGCGACGAACGCGTCGTAGTCCTTCGGTGTCGCCGACAACCGGGCATATTCGTGGCCAGCGCGCGCGATATAGCGGGCGAAGGTCGGGTTCTTCTCCACCCCGTCCTGCACGCCAGACGTCTGCGTGTTCGCGGCGAATGCGAAGATCCGGCCAACGCGGTCCGGATGGCGCAGCGCCAGGTCGAGGCCAAGGATCGCGCCGTCGCTCCAGCCCACCACGTCGGCCCTGGCGACATGCAGTGTGTCGAGCAGCCCGACGACATCGTCGGCCATCAGGTCGTAGCCATACGGCCGCGCATCTCGCGTGCTGCGGCCGTGCCCGCGGCTGTCCATCAGGATCACCATGTGATGCGGTGCCAGCGCCTTCACCTGCTCGCCCCAGTAATCCGAGTTGGCGAGGCCGCCATGCAGCAGCATTACTGGCGAGCCATTGCCAATGGTCGCGTAATGCAGGTTGATGCCGTTGACCTTGGCGTGCCCGGTGTGCTCGCCGACGACCGGAGGCGGCGTAGGCGGCAGTGTCTGCCACAACGCCTCGGCCAAGGCGGCACGCAGCGGGATCAGCAACAACAACGGGAGCAGCAGACGACGCATCGTTCGCCTCCAGGATAGCGGCTGGCAAAGTGTAGCTGGCGCATTGCTAACGCAATCCTTCGCCAGCTGAACGCCTCGACCACGTCCCCACCAATCCCCTGGATCAGCGCGCGCGGGCATGCGAGAACCATGCCCGAACGATGAACGCTCCAGTTGCATCTCCCGTCTCGGCGCTCTGCGAATGCGGCAGCGGTCTGCGCGCGATCCGCTGTTGCAGCATGCAGCTCGGCTCCCTGTCGCCACCCGAGGCGATCCGCCACCTCGTACCCCTGGTCGAGCGCGCCATGCAGGCTCACCGCCAGGGCGCTGACGAAACCGCCGAACGGCTGTGCCTCGACGTGCTTGAACTCGCCCCCGATCGTCCGGGCGCGCTCTCGGTGCTGTACGATATCCGCAAGGCCCAGGGGAAAGGCCGCGCCGCGGAGGTGCTGATCCGCCGCATCGTCGCGTTGGATCCCAACAACCTGGTCGCGACCAACGAGCTCGCCTTGATCCTGCTCGGCAGGGGCAACCTGGCGGAAGCCGAGCACCACGCCCGCAACGCCGTGCGCATCGCGCCAGAGAACCCGCAGGCCCACAACCTGATGGGCATGATCCTGACCGAGGCCAACCGGCCCCAGGTCGGCGAATACCACTACCGCCGCGTGTTGGAGCTGGCCGGCCAGCGCGATCCCATCCTGCTCGCCAATCTCGCCTGGAACCTGAAGAACCAGGGCCGCATGAAGGAGGCCCGCGCGCTCTACGAGGAATCTGCCAACGCCGCGCCGGAAATCCGCCAGACCCTGTTGGGCTTCGCGCGGCTGGAGGAAGCGGACCGCGACTTCGATGCCGCCGCCGGCGTGCTCGACAAAATGGACAAGCTGTTCCCCAGCGACCAGGGTGTGCGGCTCACCCGCGCCGTGCTGTTGGGCCGGATGCGCAAATACGATCAGGCGATCGAGCTGATCGATTCCACCGCAAACGACGAACGCAAGCTGGGCCCCAACGAACTCCTGGAGAAAGGCCGACTGCTCGATCAGGTCGGCCGCCACGACGACGCCTGGGCCGCCTTCGCCGAGGGCAAGAAACTCGCGCGCGAGCTTTCGGGCCAGGCCTATCTGGACACGGACGCCAACCAGCAGATCGAGCGCCTGCGCAACTTCTTCACTGGTGGCCGCCTTCGCCTGATGCCGCGCGCCAACGTGCGTTCCGACGTGCCGCAGCCGATATTCATCCTAGGCTTCCCGCGGTCGGGCACCACGCTGGTGGAGCAGACCTTGTCGGCGCATCCGAAGATCGCCGCCGGCGACGAACTGCCGCTGATCCACGAGATCACCGCGATCATGCCGCGCATGCTGGCGAGCCCGCTCGGCTATCCGGAGGCGCTGGCGGAACTCTGGATGGGCGATCAGCGTGAGGGCCTCGACAATTTGCGCGACTACTACCTGCAGAAGGTCCGCCAGTTGGGCGTGCTGCGGGACGGCGCCACGCGGTTCACCGACAAGATGCCGCTGAACGAGACGCATCTCGGTCTGATTGCCCTGCTGTTTCCCGAGGCGCCGCTGATCCACGTGCTGCGCCATCCGCTCGACATCATGGTGTCTGCGTTCTCCAACCAGTTTACCCACGGCTTCTTCTGCGCCTACGACCTGGAAACCGCCGCGCGACATTACGTGCGGGTGATGGACCTGGTGCAGCATTATCGCGGCGAGATGACGCTGCGGTATTTGCCGATCAGGTATGAGGACATTGTGGGGGACCAGGAGGCGAGCGTACGGGCGATGCTTGGATTTGTCGGGGAGGACTTCAACAAGGCCTGCCTGACGTTCCACAAGAACCGGCGCTACGCCCGGACCGCCAGTTACGCGCAAGTAACGGAGCCGCTGTACAAGCGGTCGGTGCATCGCTACCAGCACTACCGCCAGCATCTTGAACCGGTGATCCCGATCCTGCGGCCGGTGATCGAGCGCCTCGGCTATACGGTGGACTGATGGAAACGCCCGAGGCCGCGCCGAGGGCACCCGCGCCAGGCACCGTCCCGCTGCCCATCGGCGACGTGCTGCGGATCGCCAACGAGTACGAGCGCGGTGGCCGTCTGGCCGAGGCAAAGCGCCTGCTGGATTGCATCCTTGCGACAGCGCCGAACCAGGGCGATGCACTGCATCTGTCGGGCATCGTCGCATTCCGCCAGGGCGAGATCGCAACAGCGCTCGACCTGATGGAACGATCGATCAGGCACGGCATCGATACCCCGCTGTATCTTCGCAACATCTGCGAGGTGTACCGCGCGATGGGCCGCCTCGACGAGGCGCTGGACACCGCACGTCGCGCCACCGCTCTGGCACCCGCGGATCCGTTGTGCCTGCACAACCAGGCGATCATTCACTATCACCGGCTGGAATTGAACGAGTGCCTCGACTGCGCCAACCGCGCGCTGCGTATCGACCCCAGCCTGCCAGGCGCGCATTTCGTGCGCGCCGAGGCGTTGTTGCTGCGCGGTGAATGGAAAGAGGGCTGGGACGAGTACGAATGGCGCTTCCGCATCGCCAGCGCTGCGCCACTGATGCCGCCTACCACCAAGCCGCAATGGGATGGCACGGCGTTCGCGGACCAGACTCTGCTGCTGATCGCCGACCAGGGTTTTGGCGATGTGATCCAGTTCGCGCGCTACATTCCCTGGGCGGCGGAGCGGTGTCCCAACATCGCTGTCGCCTGTAGCGGCGAGGTGCAGCCACTGTTGCGACAAATCGCGCCGAACGCGCGGCAGTTCATTCGCTGGCAGGAAGCGCCCGACTACGCGGCGTACTGTGCATTGTCCGGCCTGCCGCGGCTCGCCGGCACGCGCACTGGTTCGGTCCCCGCAGCGGTGCCGTATCTACGTGCGGATCCAGCTCGCGTCACGCAATGGGCCGAACGGCTGAAAGGGCTGGTGCCGCAGGGCTTCCGCCGCGTTGGTGTCATCTGGGCCGGGCGTCCAACCCACAACAACGACCGCAACCGGTCCGCGCTGCTGACGGATTTCCTGCCGCTCGCCAACGTGTCCGGCATCGCTCTGCTGGCGTTGCAGAAGGGCCCGAAGACCGGCCAGGCCGGGGCGTACTACGGCCGCGCGCCGCTGATCAACATCGGTGCCGAGATCGAGGACTACGATGACACGATGGCGATCCTGGAGAACCTCGACCTGCTGATCACTGTAGATACATCCGTAGCGCACCTTGCGGGCGCGATGGGCCTGCCGGTGTGGATCATGCTGCCGCGCGCGCCCGATTGGCGCTGGCTGCTGGAGCGTGGCGATACACCGTGGTATCCGACCGTGCGGCTGTTTCGTCAGCAGACCGTTCGCCAGTGGGGTGACGTGGCGAAGAAGATGGCGGCGGAGCTCGCCGTGTGGAGTTGGCCGGACAAGCGTTCCTTGGTCTCGCGCCGGCGCCAGGTGTCGGCGATGCCGGCGTGACACGGGCCGCGTCCGCACCTCGTTGCTGATGGCCGCTGCTACGCAGCTCGGTAAACGACGCCCGCGTCGGGATATCGCGTCATGGCACCAAACTGCAGCATCAGCAGGCCGGGTCCGCTCATGCCGGCAAACAGCGCCGCCGGGACAGCAGCATCGCCATTGGTCCAGCGGATACCGGTCTGCGCCTCGAACGCATGGTATCCATCCGACAGCGACACCGCGTCCGCCTCGATTGCATTCAGACGCCGCGCCTGCGCCAACACGATCCGTCGGATCGCCACCCCGAGCGAACGCTGATCGCGCGCCAGCCCGAGCTCCTGGGGCACCGCCGCGCGTGAGCCGATGCGTACCGTGCGTGGCCGCGCGCTCAGCCGGAACACAAGCGCATCCTCCCGCTGCTCGAACGCATCCAGCCGCTTGCCATTCACCACCAGATGCACGTCGGCATCGTCCGTCAGCGGCAGGCTGCCGGGTGGCCCGGCCCGCTTGAGCAATCGCCGCCACAACGCGTCCACCACGGGCCCACCGGTGAGCACCGGCGCACAGGGTTCCTGATTGTGCTGCGGCAAGGCCCCGGTGCCATTCTGGAACAGCCACCGGTTGCCGTCGTCGCGATAGCTTTCCGCCGGAGCGCCATTGGCCAGCAGCACGTCATGGCTCTCCAGTTCGAGGTGATACAGCTCGACCTCCTGTGCGCGGTCGTCCCACAGGATCGAGCGATGATTGACCAGGTATTCAATCGGAACCAATACCCCGTCGAAATAGAACGAATGGCCCTTGGTCACTCGTAGATCGCGGTCTGGCACTTGGTCCGTGAACGCGCTCTTCCGCACGATCACCGGTGTTGCCGCGCTGCGATGCCCCCGGCATACGACGACGTGCCCGGTGCCGATCCACATGATCGGCCTGATCTGGCCGGATAGCGTCAGGACGCGCTCCCCTATGGCAAGGTCTTGCACTGCGACCTCACCCCGCTCCGTGCGGACAAGGGTGCCGCGCAGGAAGCAGGGCGCCGCCTCCGTGACGGCCCCATCGGAGCCGACGGCGTAGTTGTTGCCTGTGTAATTGACGGTGGGGTCGAGCTTCAGCTCAACCGCTGGATGGGCGGTTCGCTCGATCTGCAACGTGTTGCCGTTGACGATCGCGGCAGAAATTCCGTCGGTCACGCCGGTCAACTCGATGGTGTCTCCGGCAACGAAGCCGTCGATCTGGGCTGCGAATTCAGTCGGATTAATGCCCAGCAGATTGCTTCCTGCGCCGAAGTCGATGGTTTCGCCGGCAGCGACGGAGCCGAGCACATCCAATGTACTGCCACCACTGATCGCGACGGTTCCGGTGCCGATCAGGGTGCCGAACGTCGCGGTGGACGGGTCGATCCGGATCGAGCCGTCGTTGATCGTGGTGTCCGTCACCGTCAATGTGCCGGCGTCGGTCAGGGTGGTGCCGGCGGCCAGGGTAATGCCGCCGGTCAGGGTCCAGGAGGCGCCGGTGTCGACAGTAGTCTGGACGAAATCAACGAACTGCGTGCCGACCCCTGACAGCGTGCCGGCCGAACGGCCGGCGAGTTCCATCGTGCTCACCGAAGCGGCCCCGATCGTGTTGCCGCCATCCACGCCGCCGACGAACACCGCTCCTGGATCGACCACCAGCCGGTTCGTGACGCCGGCTGCGAGTTGCACGGCGTTGACGGTGCCGCCGTCGATGGTGCCGGCGTTCGTCACGGTGAGCGCGCCATACCCTCCAATTGCTGGGGCATTGGCAGACGCGTCCTTGATCGTCCCGCCGCTCTGGTTGGTGACGCTGCCGCCGCCAAGACGTATGCCCGAGGCAGATCCGCCGGCGATGGTTCCGGCATTCACGACGGTCATGGAGCCGCCCGAGATCCCTTGGTATGAGCTGCCAATGTAGCCGCCGCTTTGGTTGGTGATGCTGATGCCGCCCGCGCGACCGACAACACCCACTGCCCTGGGACCGTGGCCGACGATGTCGCCACCGGTTTGGTTCGTGACGCTACCGCCATCCAAGAGGTTGATACCGACATAGTTGGCGATGTAGCCCGCATTGACCACGGTCACGGCGCCGTTTACGCCGAAAATACCCGCGGAGATGCCGCGGCCGCCGGCGATCGAGCCACCGCTTTGGTTGGTGACGCTACCGGGCGCGAAGAGAACAACCCCGTTGAGCGCGGTTCCCTGCGCGATGCTGCCGGCATTCAGGAGGACCAGACCCGCGAAGGATATTTGCAGCCCGTCATTCACCAATCCGGACGAGGTGATGGTGGTGGGATTGTCAGTCCCCGAACCGAGCGTGACGAGTGTGCTGTACGTTCCGCTGATCGTATGGGTCATATCGGCTGATCCTTGTTGTCTGCAGCAACGTCGTGGCGTCGCACGCGGCCGTTTGTGGCCCGTCGCATTCTGCTCACAAGATGCAAGACCCGTCGGCAATATCCGGTAGCTGAGACTTCGGACCGCGCACGATAGCGTGCATTGATCTAGATCAATCCGCCCTGTTGCTGGCCTTCGGCGGCAGGAGACTGGGCGGATCGCGCCGGCGCCAGGCGTGGCGGCCGTTTAGGTGTGGAAATACAATCGACCATTCCAATTGGACCACGCTTAGGAAAGCATTCAAGTGATTTTTTCGTGCAGATGTACCAGTGCTCATGGATGGTGACCCATTGCAAAACCAGCGAGCCTGAACTCGCGTTGCCGGCAACAGAGAAAACAGTAAAAGAATATTCAATCACAGAGGCACAGAGTCCACAGAAGTAGTCACGGAGTATTATTAAAGTGACTCTGTGACTACTCTGTGGACTCTGTGCCTCTGTGGTTGAAAGTCCTTACTTGCTACGCAGTCCGATTGCCAATGCGCGGTCCAACACAAGTTGGCCGCGTTGCTGCCAAATCTTAATAGTGACCAATGCGTTGTGCCGAATGTCATCGCCGGACCACGCCCCGAACATGACAAGTGGGAAGACGTGTCGTGCTCAGTGAGCGTAGGTATAAGGCGTATTACGAATACTCCGACAGCCGGTTGGCCTCGGTCTCATCGGTGTCCATCTGTAGGCATCCTGCGGCAATGATTCTTTGCGATGCGGCCAGGCATCGTGACCGAGAGACAAATTGCGCGCGCCTGAGGTAGACGCACGGCCAGGCTGGCGGATTTCAATGTGCGTGCCTGTGGCCGTGCCGATGATGCAGGTCGGGGTAGTGCGGATGCCGGTGCACCAGTGGTGCATGGCGATGCCAGTGCGCGTGCGGTTCGCCGGGCGGGTCGGTCGGCGAATGATCGTGCTGATGATGAGCATCGTGGCGATGGCGATGCTCGTGTTCCATCGCTTCATGAACGTGCTCATGCTCATGTCGCTCTGCCAGATGCAGCCAGAGTCCGAAGCCCATCAGGCCGCCGGCGACGAGAAGCTGAACTGACAGCGGCTCGTCTAGCATAATGACCGCCAGGACGGCGCCCACGAAAGGTGCCAGCGAGAAATAGGCCCCGGTACGAGCGGCGCCGAGATGGCGCAGCCCAAGGACGAACAACGCGAGGCTTACGCCGTAGCCCAGGAAGCCGACGCAACCGGCAGCCGCCACGACGCCGACTGTCGGCAACGCGGCGCCTTGCCACAATGCGAGCACGAGGTTGACCGGACCCGCCACCAACCCCTTCAGCATCGCGATCTGCACGGGATCGGCCGAGGACAACTTGCGGGTCAGATTGTTGTCGATGCCCCAGCACACGCAGGCCCCTACGATCAGCAGTCCACTCCATTGAAAGGACGCACTGCCCCCCTGCCAGGACAGCACGGCCGCGCCAGCCAGGATGGCGAATGCGCCCACCAGAAGCCGCCGATCGACATTCTCACGGAACACCACCCAGGCGATGCCCATGGTCGCCAGACCTTCAACATTCAGCAGCAGCGAGGCCGACGCCGCGTCGGTGCGCGCCAGGCCGAGCATCAGCAGCAACGGGCCTGCGACGCCACCCGACACGATCACCAGCGCCAACCATGGCACATCCGGGCGGCGCAATGGCGCCTCGGCAGCGGGCAGGCGGAGTGCGCCTCGCGACACATGAACCACCGCAAGGCCGAGGCCAGCCCCGAGGTAGAGCAGTCCCGCCATGAGCCAGGGATCGACGGCGCCGAGCAGCAGTTTCGCGAATGGCGTGCTGGCACCGAACAGTACGGCCGAGGCGAGGGCAAGCAGGATACCGGGTTGCATGGACGGCGTCGCGACGGGTCAGTGGCGCATGAACAACGGCAGGTCTGCCTCGGCGAGCATCGTCCGGGTGACGCCGCCAAACATCATCTCGCGCCACTCTCCGTGCGCGAACGCACCCATCACCAGCATATCAGCCCCAAGGCGATGCGCGGCCTGCAGGATCCGTTCGGCGGCCGTACCTTCGCCGTCCGGCACCGTGTGCAGGTCTGCCGTAATATCGTGTTCATCCAGAACCGTGGGCATATCCACGGGGTCGCCGGCGCGCAGTACGTGCACGGCCCGGGCCCTGCGCAGGATCGGAATGCAGGCGCGCACAGCCTTGACCGCGCGCTCGTCATTTTTCCACGCGATGGCCACAACCTGTCCTAGCGTCCCCTGAAAGCCGGGTGGGATGACCAGGACAGGGCTATCCGACTCAAACAGCGCCGCATGCATGCATTCACGCATGTGCTGACCCTCCTGGCCGGTCGGGCGCGCGATCACGATTGCATCGGCGCGCCGGCCATGCTCGTCGATCACCTCGGCAGCATCACCCTCGACATCCAGCCAGTCGGCTCGGATGCCCGGATGCTGCGCGCGTGCCGTCCAGGCATCCACCGCCTTGCGCAACTGCCCGGCCCAAGCCTCTTGCTCCGCCCGGATCTCGGCCTCGCGGCTGGCCGTCAACACCTGTTCGGAGGGCATGATCGTAGCGATCGGCGGCATGCGCACGGCCAGTGCCTTGAGCCGTCCGCCCCCGCCGATATCGAGCAGACGTGCCCCGGCATCAAGCAACGCTTCCGCGTCATCGGGACGGTTCAAGACGGCGACCACAACCTCGCCCATGACCTTGGCTCCCGTAATGTCGGCACCCGCGTAATGGCGGCAAATGGCGGCGTCATAATGACCCCCGCGACAGCCATCTTGCACAGCGCCACCTGGCAATCCCGATAACGGCGGGAGCTTGCGCCTTACAGCCGTCGCGCGCCAGTTCGTGCGACCGCCGTCAGTGCTGGCCCCCGCAGGTGGCTGATTGCGCACTGGCACCCTATATTCCGGCGAACGAGACGATGGAGTTGGACTGATGTCGGATACACGGACCGAGACGCTCGTGCCGGTGACGGTGCTCACCGGCTATCTGGGCGCCGGCAAGACCACGTTGCTCAATCGCATCCTGACCGAGCAGCACGGCCGCAAGTACGCGGTGGTGATCAACGAATTCGGCGAGCTGGGCGTGGACAACGACCTCGTGGTGGATACCGACGAGGAAGTGTTCGAGATGAACAACGGCTGCATCTGCTGCACGGTACGCGGCGACCTGATCCGCATCGTGGGTGGGCTGATGAAGCGGCGTGACAAGTTCGACGGCATCATCATCGAGACCACGGGCCTGGCGAACCCCGCCCCGGTGGCGCAGACCTTCTTCGTTGATGAGAACGTGCGGGCGAAAACAAAGCTGGATGCGATCGTGACGGTGGTGGACGCGAAGCACCTGCCGCAGCGGCTGGAGGACAGCCATGAGGCGGCGGACCAGATCGCGTTCGCCGACGTGATCGTGCTGAACAAGACGGACCTGGTGACGGAGGCGGAGCTGGCGGCGGTCGAGGACACCATCCGCTCGATCAACCGGTTCGCCGTCATTCATCGGACGGAGCGGGCGGCGCTGCCAATCGCGCAAATCCTGAACCAGGGGGCATTCGATCTGACCCGCGTGCTCGCGCGGGTGCCGGATTTCCTGGAGAGCGACGAGCACGAGCACAATGACGACGTGACGTCGGTGAGCTTCGAGGTGGAGAAGCCGATCGATCCGGAGAAGTTCAACGGATGGATCGGTGCGCTGTTGCAGGAAGAGGGGCCGAACCTGCTGCGGACCAAGGGCATCCTGTCGTACGCGAATGATGAGCGGCGGTTTGCATTCCAGGCCGTGCACATGATTGCTGATGGCGATTTCATCGGGCCGTGGAAGGAGGGCGAGCCTCGGGTGAGCCGGATCGTGTTCATCGGGCGCAACCTGAACCGGCCGCGGCTGCGGCGCGGGTTCGAGGCCTGCGTGGTTGAGTGAGGTGGGGTTGCGTGAGGTGAGTTTGTGTGAGGTGAGGTTGGTGGCACCCCCTCCCCAACCCTCCCCCGCTTCGCGGGAGAGGGAGTGTTGGGAAACTCCCTCTCCCGCGAAGCGGGGGAGGGTTGGGGAGGGGGTGCCGTGAGCCAATCAACCGCCAACTACCTCCTGGAGTCCCGCGGCGTCCCGCAGGAGCTGGACGCCTTCGTTGTCAGCGCCAGCTTCGATCGTGGCAGCGCCATGGCAGCATTCGCGCTGGGAGACGGAACCCTCCGCCTCGTCACCCTGACCGATCGCGAGGCGTGGCGCACCGTCGAAGCGCACGAAGGCGCGGTGCTCGCACTCACACCCGACGCGCTGCCGACCGGCTTCGTGTCTGGTGGTGACGACGGCACGTTCCGCCGGATCGGCGCTGATGGCGCGGTATCCGGCATAGCCGAATTCGGCATGAAGTGGGTGGAGCATGTCGCCTCGCGTCCCGGCGAGAAGGGCAGGGGCCTGCTCGCCTGTTCAGTCGGCAAAGTCATCCATCTGTTCGACCACACCGGTGCGAAGCTCAAGGAGCTGCCGCATCCATCCAGCGTCACCGGCCTGGCGTTCGACGCGAAGGGCAAGCGCGTCGGCGCGTCGCACTACAATGGCGCCTCGCTATGGTTCGTCGGCGCGAAGACCGACAATCCCCGCCAGCTGGAGTGGAAAGGCAGCCATACGGCCATCGCCATCCATCCCGACGGCGACGCGGTGGTGACCGCGATGCAGGAGAACGCGCTGCATGGCTGGCGCCTGTCCGACAACCAGCACATGCGCATGAGCGGCTATCCCGCGAAGACCGAATCGCTGTCGTTCACCCGCAACGGCAAGTGGCTCGCGAGCAGCGGGGCGGACGCGATGGTGCTTTGGCCGTTCTTCGGTGGCGGTCCGATGGGAAAGGCGCCGATCGAGTTGGCCGGCGGTGATGGCGTCATGTGCACGCGCGTCGCGGCGCATCCGCGGGATGAGATGGTGGCGGGCGGGTTCGGCGATGGCCTGGTTGTGGTGGCCGACGTGAACTCGTCGCGCGTGTTGCCGATAGCACCGCCGGGGCGCGGGGCCGTCTCGGCGTTGGCGTGGAGCCCGGATGGCAGCATGCTGGCGTTCGGCACGGAGCAAGGGTTCGCGGCGATCGTTGATTTTTCGAAGCGGTGAGGGTGGGCCAACGTGCCGCCTCGGGCGAGCCCGTGCGCGTGCTGCGGCGCGGCAAGCCAGTGACGCACATCACCTGCAGTCTCGCGACCACGGAAGCCGATCGTTTCGCTGCCCGGCGCTATGACCGATCGTATACCGGTTCAGCAATGGGGCGCTCGCGTTCAGGCCGGGATGTGCGCGACAGCACTCGCTGAAACGCTATCTGGACACGTCGCTGTCGGTGTGATCAGCACACAAATCGGTCACGAGTTTCTGCGAACCACAGACGCTACCCCTCCAGCCCCGCATGCACCGCGCAGCCCGCAAGGAAGCCCGCCAGCGTGCGATGAAAGTCCGGCTCATCCAGCAGGAACGCGTCGTGTCCCTTGTCGCTCGGGATCTCGACGAACGACACGTTCGCCCCCGCCCGGTTCAGCGCCCGCGCGATCGCCCGGCTCTCCGCCGTCGGGAACAGCCAGTCCGAGGTGAACGACACCAGCAGGAACCGCGTCCTGGTGCCGCGGAACGCGTTCGCCACGTCGCCCTGATAGTCCGCCGCCAGATCGAAATAATCCATCGCCCGGGTGATCGTCAGATACGAATTAGCATCGAAACGCTGGACAAACGTGGATCCCTGGTGATGCAGGTAGCTCTCCACCTCGAACATCTCGCCGAACAGGTGGATCGCCTCCTGCGGGTCCTTGGGCGCGTTCTGCAGGCGGCGGCCGAATTTCCGGGTTAGCGCCTGCTCGGACAGATACGTGATGTGCGCGCACATCCGCGCCACCGCGAGGCCACGCGCCGGCACCCTGCCGGTCGTCCAATAGCGTCCCGCCTGCCAGTCCGGATCGGCAAAGATCGCCTGCCGCCCCACCTCGTGGAAGGCGATGTTCTGGGCGGAGTGGTACGCCGCGCAGGCGATCGGCAAGGCCGCGAACACCGCGTCAGGATAGCTCGCCGCCCATTGCAGCACCTGCATGCCACCCATCGAGCCGCCCATCACCGCGAACAGCCGCGAGATGCCCAGGTGGTCGATCAGCATCTTCTGAGCGCGCACCATGTCGTGGATGGTCACAGGTGGGAAATCCGTGCCCCAAGGCTGCTTGCCATCCTGCCGCAAGCTGCGGGGACCGGTTGAGCCCATGCAACCACCGAGCACGTTGGCGCAGATGACGAAGTAGCGGTCGGTGTCGAGCGGCCGACCGGCCCCGACAACCGTGTCCCACCAGCCGTCCTTGCCGGTGACGGGGTGGCGGTCCGCCACGTACTGGTCGCCGGTCAGCGCGTGGCACACCAGCACCGCGTTGCTGCGCGCGGCGTTGAGCGTACCGCAGGTGCGGTACGCCACCGTCAGGCTGGGCAGGTGCACGCCGCAGTCCAGCGTGATGCCCTCCGGGAAGGTCACGCTGGGCTGATGCTCGGTAGCAGTGAGGGCGATCGACGTATCCATCACGCATTTGCATAGGACGCGCGCGGACCTGCCGCAACCGTGACGAACGGGGCAGCGACCCGTGTCCGGCGATGGATGCGCAAAGCGGCGGTTCCGCTGCGACCGCGGTCTCGCCGGCGATGTGATCATCTGGTTTGCTGGCGCCGAGCGTGCTGGCGCGGTTCGGCCTCACCATGGAGACCGAGGGCGCGGTGATCCGGCCGCTCGCGCCGGGGCGATCACGGCGGCCGGTCTCGGTGGCGATGGGCGCGAAGGCGATGAGTGCGGCGCCTGGTTGGGATGTCGCCGCGCTGCGGGCGGCGGGTTATCGCGATGAGCCGACGGACGCCCAGGTCAGTGCAACGACCGCGGCGCATGGCCGATGGCTGCGCGGGCGTGGCGAGGGGTTGATCGAACGCGGGCGAATTGGCGAAGCCGAGGCCGCATTGCGGCAGGCGCGCGAGAAGTTACCGGACGTTCCTCTGGTGCTGCGGCGGCTTGCGATGTGTGCCGTGCTGCGAAGTGACGCTGCCGCGTGCCGCGAGCTCGGCAGGCAACTGGTGGCACTGACGCCGCAGCTCGGGTGGGGCTATGTGGCCACCGCTGCGGGTTGTGCGCTCGACGGTGACGCGGTGTCGGCGTGGCCGGAGATGGCGACGGCCGAGGAACGCGGTGGTGCGGACGCCGAATTGCTGGTGCGCCTCGGCGGCGTGGCGCTGATGCTGCGGGAGGACGGCAGCGCGGCTCAGTATTTCTCGCGAGCGCTGGACTTGGAGCCGGGGCTGGATGGCGCGGTGCAGGGCCTGGCAATGGCGAGCCGCCTTGCGGAGGGGAACCAGGCGGGGTGACGTTCCCTTGCTCGCTGGGCATCGCAAAGCAAGAATAGCACAGATTATACCAGTTCGCATTGATGATGACGCACAGCAAAACCAGCGAGCCTGTACTTGGCGTTGCTGGCAACAGCGGAAACAATAAAAGAATCTTCAACCACAGATGCACGCAGATGAACGCAAATAATACCAGGGGCCGGAAGTTCCGACTCTCGATCCCCGTCATGGCCGGGCTTGACCTGGAGGTCAGCGCCGATGATCTCGGCAGCGAATGAGGCGGTGAGCGGTTGCGCCGTGATGGTCATTCCGGTCTCCATGTCGGACGCGGTGGGCTCAGGTTGGTCGCCGACGCGACACCGGTCAACGCAGCCGATCGCCGCCTCCACCTCGCGGTGGACAACGACGCGCCGCCACGTACTTTATCCAACGTCAACACGGATGACTGGGATGAGCGGCAGTCTGCCTCACTTCGGCCTGGATGAACTTAGCCATGCTGTGAAAATTCTCGCAGCCTGTGCGCTGGCCTACAGTATCACCCGGTTGTTCCACCTGCCGGAAGGCTACTGGTGCCTGATCACGGTGATCATCGTGACGCATCCGGATCTCCCTGGCACCTTAAGCGCGAGCCGGGATCGTCTCATCGGAACATTGATAGGCGCAGCTGTCGGCGCGGTCGCAATTGCTATCCACTTACACGGAGTACCGTCGCTCCCGCTCTACGCCGTGGGCCTGGTGCCTTTGGCAATGCTCACCGCAGTCTGGCCGAGCCTGCGCCTGTCGTGCATCACACTGACGATCGTCCTGCTGCCGTCTGCGGAGGGCACTGATTTCAGCCGCCCCATGTATCGCGTCCTGGAGATCCTGCTTGGAACCGCGATTGCGACACTCGTCGCGCTCCCCGCGCTGCTGCGGCGCAGGCAGTCAGCGCCGACGGGCTGACGTCGCCGCGCGAACCGAACGCGATCCTGCGTACCCGCTGCCTACGCGGCGTCGGAATCCTGTGCCTTGTCGATGCCTTCGCCCAGCAGGAAGCGGGCGAAGCCGAGCAGTTTGACCCCGGATTTTGCCAGCACGGCCTTCACACGGCTTTCGCCGTCGTGCACCCAGACCTGCTCGAGCAGCACCACTTCCTCGTAGTACTTCCGAATGCGGCCTTCGACCATCTTCTCGATGATGTTCTCCGGACGCCCGGACTCGCGGGCCTGCGCGATCAGCACCGCCTTCTCGCGTTCCAGCGCCGCGGCATCGACACCGGTGATGTCCACCGCCTCGGGGCGGCTCGCCGCGATGTGCATGCCAACCTGGCGCCCCAGTGTCTCGAGCGCCGACATCTCGCCGGTGCCATCGATGGCGACCAGCACGCCGATCTTGCCCAGTCCCGGCCGCAGCGCTGCGTGCACGTAGGTCGCGACTACGCCGTTCGGCGACAACAACACGCGGGCACGGCGGATGGTCATGTTCTCGCCGATCTTGGCGATCAGTTCGGTCAGCTGCTCACCGACGGTCACTGCGCTGTTCGGGAACTGCGCCGCCTTGATGGCATCCAGGTCCTCGCCGACCTGCAGTGCAACGTTGGCCACGGCTTCGACGAACGCCTGGAACTGGTCGTTGCGGGCGACGAAGTCGGTCTCGGCGTTCACCTCGACCATCGCCGCGCGGCCAGGCGCGGAGGCGATCCCCACCAGCCCGTCGGCAGCGACACGGCCCGACTTCTTCGCAGCGGCGGCGAGGCCCTTCTGGCGCAGCCAGTCCACCGCGGCTTCGACATCGCCGGTGGTCTCGGTCAGCGCACGCTTGCAGTCCATCATGCCTGCGCCAGTCTTTTCGCGCAGGTCCTTCACCAGGGCGGCGGTGATCTCAGGCATTGTTCAATCTCCCATTGCCTCCGGGCTCGTCCGGAGGCGTCGTTCCGGGCCATTTCAGCGGGCCATCGTCCTCGGGCTTCGATCCGAGGATCAGACCCGGGGATCAGGCCCGAGGGCTCAGGCGGTGGCGGCGGCTTCGGCGGGGACCTCAACGTCCGGCATCACTTCCGGCGGCAGGTTCTCGACCGCGCCGAGGTCCTGGCCCGAGGCTGCCATCTCGGCGCTGATGCCATCCAGCACCGCGCCCGCGACCAGGTCGCAATACAGCGTGATGGCGCGGATCGCATCGTCGTTGCCAGGCACCGGATAGGTCACACCGCGCGGATCGGAGTTGCTGTCCAGGATGGCGACGACCGGAATGTGCAGCTTGTTCGCCTCCTCGACCGCGAGCTTCTCCTTGTTCGTGTCGACGATGAACAGGATGTCGGGCAAGCCGCCCATCTCCTTGATGCCACCCAGCGCGCGTTCCAGCTTCTCCTTGTCGCGGGTGATGTCGAGGACTTCCTTCTTGGTGAGGCCCTCGATGTTGCCGCTGAGCATGTCCTCGATCTGGCGCAGCCGCTTGATGCTGCCGGTGATGGTTTTCCAGTTGGTCAGCGTGCCGCCGAGCCAGCGGTGGTTCACGTAGGTACTGGCCGCACCGCTTGGCTGCATCCGCGACGTACTCCGCGGCAGCCCGCTTGGTACCGACGAACAGCACGCGTCCGCCGGCCGCGGTGACGTCGCGCACGGCGCGCAGGGCGCGGTCCAGCAGCGGCACGGTCTGCTGCAGGTCGATGATGTGCACCTGGTTGCGCACGCCATACAGGTAGGGCCCCATCGCCGGATTCCAGCGGCGGGTGTGGTGGCCAAAATGCACGCCGGCTTCGAGCAGCTGGCGCATGGAAAAATCGGGCATCGCCATGAGGGCGGTTCCTTTCGCTACGTCCGGTTGAGCCTCCGCGGGGGTTGCGTTGCCGCACCGGACCCGCCCGAGGAATGACCCTGGCCGGGAAAGGCGCCCCGCGTGTGAATTACCGGCTTGGGCCGGCGCGCGGGATATGGCGGAGAAGCGGCAAAAACGCAAGGCGCGAAGCGGGCTTGTGACGCGCGTATCGTCGCTGACCACGATGGCCGTCATGGGCCGTCGCTCGCCGCCGGGGGCTGCCTGATCCAGTAACCGATACATCGCGGCCGCGGCACCGACTTCACCGGAGCACATCAAGATGCAGCTTGACCTCAACCCTACGATCGCCGCCGGCGTCGTCCTCGCCACCGCAGCCACTGACGCGCTTTATGTCATGTTCACCGCCGCGGTGATCGCCCGGCGCCCGTTGTCCGCCGCGAACTGGAGCGCCGCGTGGTATGTCGTCTCCTCGTTCGCGGTGATCAGCTACACCAGCAATGCCGTCTACGTGTTGTTCGCGGCGCTGGGTTCCTGGATCGGTGCCTACGTTTCGCTCCGCTGGTTCAGGCGATAGCCCGCACTGCTTGTCCAGAGTCCCTCTCCGGCGAAGCGGGGGAGGGTGGGGAGGGGGTGCAGGCAGACGTAGCACCCCCTCCCTGCCTCCCCCGCTTTGAGCCTGTGAAGGAATCACTGCGGCGTTGATTGCGAGAGGGTTGGACGGGAGATCATTTGGCGGCGGCCTGATTTATCTGTTTATCGGGTGTCGCTGGTGACCAGGCGCGTTGGTCGTTGTTCC
Source organism: uncultured Alphaproteobacteria bacterium (assembly GCA_963726125.1). Classification (GTDB taxonomy): domain Bacteria; phylum Pseudomonadota; class Alphaproteobacteria; order Acetobacterales; family Acetobacteraceae; genus JAMXLO01. Next base: position 573,325 of record CAVSBG010000008.1, read on the forward strand.
GGTCTGCACGGGACAGGCCTCATTGACTGGCCGCCGCACTCGCCTGCGCCGCCGCGCTGCGCAACGCTAGAGCGCGCAACAGATTATGCGCGACAGCGAACCATAACAGCACCGCCCGTACCTTTTGGCGCCCGCGCACCAGCAAACGCACCACGCCACAGTTGCGCAGATGTGCGTTGATGCATTCGTGCATGCCGCGTTCGCGATAGACCGCCTTGCCTGCCTCGCTCGCCATCCGCTCGCGCCAGGCTGCCGTCCCTGGGCCGTCGTTCTCGCGCGGCGCGAATGGGTCGGTCTTATGCTTGTTGTTCGGCGGCGGGGCGAAGACCTCGATGCCGGCAGCATGGGCGCGCTCGATGTCGTCACGTTTGCTGAAGCCACCATCCACCAGGTACTGCCGTGGTGTCTGCCCATAGGTTGCGACGATCTGGTCCTGCATCGGCGCCATCAGCCCGCCGTCCGAGCCGGTGGTGTCGAGACCGACGGCCACAATCACCTGGGTCCGAGGGTCGCTGGCGAACTGCCCGTTGTAGGCTGGTCGATAACCGCCATCGGGCATGTGCATGACCCGTGCCTGGGCATCCGTGGTCGAGGCCTTTGGCGCCTTCTGCTTCTGCGTCTCCGTCTTATGGCTCTTCTCACGGCGCGCGCGCTGCGCCTCGAGTTGCTTCATCCGCTCCAACGCCGCATGGGTCCGCTCGAGTTGCTCCCGTGCCGCCCGTTCGCGCGCCGCCCGCTGCCGCTCGGTGCTCGCCGCCGGATCAGCCTCAAGCTCTGCCTTCAGCTGCCCAACCCGCGCCTCGGCTTCGCTCAGCAGGCTCTCCAGCCGCTCGCGCCGGCGATACGATGCCGAACCGGCCGAGGCTCGTATCCGCACCCCGTCCTGCGCCAGACGTTCCAGCGTCACCAGCCCTTCTGACATCAGCGATGCCACGCCCTGCGCCAGCAACCGGTCGAGGAGCGCCTCATGGGCCACCCGGAAATCCGCCAGTGTATGGTGGTTCATCGACACGCCGCCGCAGATCCACCGATACGCGACATGCGCCTCGCACAACCGCGCCAACGCGCGGGCGCTGCCCACCGCTTCGATCGTGGCATACAGCCACAGCGTCATCAGGATCTTCGGATCCGCCGGGGGGCGGCCCGGTTCACCCTCGCGGGCACGCACCGCGACCAGCAACTCGCTCAGGTCCAACGCTGTGACAAACCCCCACACCGCCCGGGCCGGATGCTCCGACGACAGCAGGCTGTCGAGTTCCATCACCTGGAGCTCAGCTTGATCGCGTTGCGCGGTTCGCAGCCGAACCGCCGCGCTGCCGCCATCAGCTCGCGGCTCTTTCACCTGCTCCCGCAGTGCCCCGAACAGACCAGCTACTTCCGACATTGACGCCCCCGTCCTCACGGCGTCAGAGAATCACAGCACCTCACCGCGCCGCAACTGCCCAATCTCAAGCGCAAACGCGATCAGAGAAAGTTTCACAGGCTCTTTGCGGGGGAGGGGACCCAATCGATCAGCGTTCCGAATCTGAGCTTCGCCACTCTCGCAAACTTCGATTTCGCGACACCAGCCGCGCACGCCGCGTGACGGCCCCCAGCCGAGCCGGTACACCGGCGCCGAACTGACCCGAGGCGACTCTCGTGACCCAGCGTGCCGGCACGTTCTTCGCACTATTCGGCACGCGCCGTTTCTGGCCGCTCTGCGCCACGCAGGCCTGCACCGCACTCAATGACAACCTGGTGCGCAACGCGTTGGTGGTGCTGGCGCTGTACCGTGCCGGGTCCGCCGGGCCGATATTGGTCGCGCTTGCCGCGGGCTTGTTCATCCTGCCCTACATGCTGCTGTCCGCAAGCGCCGGACAACTCGCCGACTGCCGCGACAAGGCGCGACTGATCCGTATCCTGAAATATGCCGAATTCGCCCTGATGGGAACCGCGGCGCTCGGCTTCCTGCTGGGCAGTGTGCCCGTCCTGTTGGTCGTGCTGGTCGCGCTCGGCGTGCAGGCCAGCCTGTTCGGACCACTGAAATATGGCATCCTCCCTGATCATCTGCGGCCTGATGAGCTGCTCACCGGCAATGGCGTCATCGAGGCGACCACCTTCGTTGCCATCCTTGTCGGCACCATTGCAGGCGGCTGGCTGGTGCTGTTGTCCGATGGTGGCCTGACCATCACAGCGGTTGGTCTCACCGTGTCGGTGCTTGGTCTGCTATCCGCCCGTTTGATCCCGCCGGCCCCACCGCGCGCTCACGAGACGCAGGTGGATTGGCGCGTCTTGCACGCCACCACCGCGTTGGTGCGCCAGGCACGTGGAGATGCCGCGATCTGGCAACCGATCCTCGGCATAAGCTGGTTCTGGACACTCGGTGCGACGCTGGTCGCCGAATTTCCCGTGGTGGTGAAGGACACGTTGGACGCCAGCGGACATGTCGTCACGCTGTTCCTCGCGCTGTTCTCCTTCGGTATTGGCCTCGGCTCACTGCTCTGCGCCCGCGTCCTGCACGGTCGTCCATCGGCACACTTCGCGCCGCTCGCGCTGATCGGCATCTCGCTGTTCACCTGGGATTTCGCGATGAGCTGCGCCGGCGCCGAAGGCCTGACGACGGTCGCCGGGATTATCGGCTCACCGCTCGGCTGGCGCATCATGCTGGACCTGGTCCTGCTGTCGATGTGTGGCGGCTTCTATTCCGTGCCGCTCTACACGCTGATCCAGCAGCGCGCCGAACCGGAACGGCGCGCCCGCATGATCGCCGCAAACAATGTGGTCAACGCGGCCTTCATGGTGGCAGGCGCGGTCGTCGCCGCGGGACTCGCCGCCGCCGGCATTTCGGCAACACGCATCCTGGCTGTCACCGCGCTGGTCAACCTGGTCGCTGTATTGTGGAGCTTGCGGTTCCTGCCGGATTCGGCGCCGCTGCGTGTGCTGCGCGGTCTACGATGGCGCCGGCGTGATCACCGGTAAGGCCTGGGGAAAACTGGTGCCGGCACACATTGACGGCACGCAGTTCATTCATCTGTTGCGTCTCGGTGAAAAACCGGCGGCGTTGGTTTTCTCGTCTGTACATCACGATTTTTTCGCCGGTGACCCTGTTATTGGATCCAGCTTCACCTTGTACAGTGCTTGCGTCGCTACTCGTCTGCGTTAGCGGTCGACCAGCCCGGCACGGCGGTTGCCTCCCCTCCCATTGCGGGGAAGGCTATCGCATTTGCCGTGGAGTTTGGCCTCACGGCTGCAATTGCGCTGGTTGGTGGCACCGCAAGGCTTTCAACACGGAGGACGATTGAGGGCCACGGTGCGCCACGGAGAGGGAAATTGCGCTTCGCGCGCAGCGCATTGTTGCTTCCTCCGTGGCCCTCGACGTCCCTCATTCTTCCTACCATGAAAATAACCCGGGACGATCCTGTTGCCCGCCTGCCGCGCGGCCATTTTCAGCCATGGCGGTGCGGCCGCGGCCGCTGGCTAACTCCGTGCTAAACACCTTCTGTCGATCAGCAGACATCCGCGCGACCATTGAGGCATCGGCTTGCCTTCGCGCAGGGAGGGGGAATCGGCACGGCGGGGCCATCCATGCCTCTCGGTGTGAGAGGATGGACCGGCCCCGTTGGGTTTTGCGGGCTGAGTCGCGCGTTCGGGGGTGGGCCGGTGGCGCGGACCGGTGCGATGGCCGTCAGGTCGGGCGTGAGGAGCGAGAGGACAGAAATGTCCTCTGGCGTGAGGCCGAATGGCTGCGATGCGCACAGGCTGAGCGGGGATGAGGGGGCGCTCGTGGATTCGAGCTGCGGGTCGGGGTCGAGGCCGGCCATGCTGCGGCGGACCTTTTCCTCAAGCTCGCGCAGGCGCTGGAGGCCGGTGGTGAGGCGTTCGAGGATGAGCGCGATGTCGGTGGTGCCGAAGGTGCGCGTGATGTCGGTGAGGTCGGTGGTTTCGGTGCGCTGACGGAGCGAAGCGATGAGGCGCTCGGCCCAGGTGGTGATCATCGCGATGACGAGGAGGAGCAGGAGGTTGGAGAGCGTCTCCCGGACAGCTTCTAACCCGGTAGGGGCGGCGGTTGGGGAGGAGGAGGCCGGGGTTGGCATGGGCGAAGTAAGAGCATAAGGGGCGGCTCGCGTCAAGAAAAAAATCCTACGGTAGTTGTGTGGCGTGGGTGGGCTTCGAGCCGCGCTCTAAGCAATTAGCGAATGAGCTCGCCGACGACCGCCAAGGGTGGATTCCGGACCTTCCCAATCGCCGGACGTGTGACGGCTCTGCGCCCATTACGGTCGTTTGAGGTCGAAGTGGGGATGCCCGAAAGCGGACGCCCCCATTGCGGCGCACCCTCCGCTGAGCACGGCTAGGTTTAGGGGCTAACCGGTAATACCAAAGTTCACTGACGTGAACTCATGCCTCCCGCCCCGCCTCTCCACCCGGCCAACCTACCCTACTGGTATCGTCGGTGGCCCGGTGGAGAGGCGGGGCGGAAGGTTATGAGTTCGCGCGAAGCGCGACCTTTTAATGGGCCATTCGTTCATGATGGACGCCGCTTCACGAGTTGCTACCACAAAGGCGCAGCACCTGCGCGATCTGCCCGGCAAATGAAGGAAATACGCCTGCCCAAGACCCCGTCACACCGCAATCTGGCACTCGCTGGACGGCCTCGCCTCGTCCATCTGGAAAATAAAGCCGGGCATCGTTGCAATGCTCAGGGAATGATGCTACTAAGAAATGGCTGTTGTGTTCGTTGCGATCACCGACCGACCCGAATAATTACCGGTGGGAGAATGCCGTGCCCGGCCAATTCAACACTGATCCCGATCTCGACGGCGTCCATGCCTCGACCTACGGCAACGGGGCGAGCGGGGTCGCGGGGATCAACCACAGCAAGACAGCCCCGCAGGCCGGAGTTCCCGGCGGCAATGGGGTGTTCGGATACACGGTCAACCCGTTCGCCGCTGGGGTGTTCGGCACCGCGGCCGGCGGCGGCGCCGGGGTCGATCGATTCAGCTCCGATGGTGACGGCACTCGCGGCGATACGAAGTCGAACGCCAAGAACGGCGTGGTAGGGACCAATTCCAGCGATGGCCCCGCTCCTGGCGACGTGCCGGGCGGCAACGGCGTCTATGGCTTTTCCGAAAATCCCAATGCGTCGGGCGTGTTCGGCTTTTGCGACAGCGGCAACGGCGTGTTGGGCTACAGCCCCCACGGCATCGGCGTGCGCGGCGGCGGGCTTACTGCTGGACAGTTCGACGGCGACGTGGTGATCACCGGCAAGCTCGTGGTCGAGGGCGATATCTGCCTTCCCGGGGCCGGCGACGTGGCCGAGGTATTCCGGGCGGGAAGCGCGGATATCGAGCCGGGAACCGTGGTCGTCAGCGGCGATGACGAGGCCATGCACGCCTGCACCCAGGGGTATGATCAGAGGGTTGCCGGGGTGGTTTCGGGCGCGCGCTCGTTGCGTCCGGGCATCATCCTTGCGGGGCGACCCGAAGGCGGGCAATGCACGCTGGCGCTGGTCGGGCGAACGTATTGCAAGGTCGACGCCGCCCTTGCGCCGATCGTGGTCGGCGATCTGCTGACGAGTTCGCCGACGCCGGGCCATGCGATGAAAGCCTCGGATCGTGCGCGGGCCATGGGGGCGATCGTCGGCAAGGCGCTCGGTGTGCAGGCCGATGGACAGGGGATCATCCCGATCCTCGTCATGCTCGGCTAGGCGGGACCGCGATGCCGAAAACCTGGCCCCGTCCGATCAGGACGGTTTCGGTGCCCTCGATCCGCGCCGGTGAGACCCCGGTCGAGATCCACGGCGGGATCCAGCGCGCGCAGCGGCGCAAGACCGGCGAGGCCCCCCGCCGGCCCCGAGACATCGTGGCCGACAACACGCCGCAGTTCCCTTTCCCCGGGTGCATGCGCGCGACACCGCCGCTCAGCATTGCGCACGAGATCAGCTATCAGGGCGGCCCGCTTGCCAACGGAGCGCCGGTCCAACTGCTGTTCTGGGGTGACGTGTGGGCCGAGCCAGCGACCTCGCCGAGCGCGGGCGACATCGCCGCCGCTATCCAGACGATGGTCGAGGGATCGTATCTTTTCCCGCTCAAGCAATACGGCGTCAGTTCCGGGCCATTCAACGAGCCGCGGATCGTCACCTCTCCCGCGCCCGGCGCGACGATCAGCGCCGACGATCTCCAGGACATGCTGTGGTCGCTCGCGGGCCACACGTTTCCTTATCCCGACCAGGACGGCGGCAGGAACCTCTACGTCGTCGTGCTGCCGCCGGGCGCCGGTGGTCTGCCCGACGACTCCGAAGGTGCCCACACAAGCACCAGGCGGGTCGTCTTCGAGGGGGAAATCCCCCGGGTTCTCAACCTATGGTATGCCTGGACAGGCGTGACGTCGGATTTCACCGTCGATCAGATCACCGGCGTCCTGTCGCACGAAATTGCCGAAGCCTACACCAACCCGGAGCCGAACGGAGGCTGGGTCATCGGGAATTCCGACGATCCGGAGGACTCCGAGATCGGCGATCTTTGCGAAGACATCGCGGTCGCCGGCGAAGTCGACGGCGTCCGGGTGGCTCCCTACTATTCCAAGCTCAACAACGCCTGCATCCTGCCAACGGCGCGGTCGGTCAGGCTGTTTCTCACCATCAAGGGGATCGACGGAACGAACGGAATCCGATCGCACGTTTCGCCGGGAACGTCGCTTCGCCAGTTCCTCAAGACCTGAGCATGGCCACCTGCGGCGCGTATTGGATCGCGCCGAATTTCATTTTACCTGACAAATCGCGTAGCAAGGCCGTCACCCGGCGATAGCCATGTCTCTTTCAGGAACGATCAACGCTCGGCCGAACGGCGGAAGCGGGGCGCAATGCGGTCGCCACTCGGGCGGATGAATGAGCGGCAGTTATCGGCGAACCGCCCCGAGGCTTTGAAGGTCAGCTTTTAGCGGTAATCGCCCTGCTCGCCGTCCATCGCGAAAGGCAGCTATCCAACTTGAGTTATTGCAAACCAGACAGACTGCAGTCGGCCAACTCCGGCCCTTCGACAGTGCCCGACCAACCGTCCGAGTAGGGTCGCAAGCGGGCCGTTGCGCTATCAATCAGAGACGGGCTCTTAAACTGAAAGTCCCTCTCTAAACGATCTCGGAATGAGATCGCCGACGACCACCACGGATGGTTTGCCGGCCCAGAGCTATCCGGCGACGAACGTGCGGAAGCGGAGGTTTATTCGTTCTGCTGGCGCCCGAGCAAGACGTGCGTCGCGAGGTCTGTGACAGTGAATTTCATCACGCGGTAGCCGAGGGCAGGAGGAGGGGGCGCAGCGCCACAACTTCAGTGGGCCATCAGCACCGGCACGTCGGCGCTGGTCAGCATGCGACGCGTGAACCCCCCGAAGATCACCTCCCGCGTGCGGCTGTGGCCGTATCCGCCCATCACCAGCACGTCGGCCTCCGCGGCACTCGCCGCAGCCAGCAGCGTTTCGGCCGGCGGGCGTCTTTCCTGCTTCAGACGCCGCACGCTCGTGTTGGCATTATGCCACGACAACGCATGCCGCAGCCGCTCGCAGGATTGATCATCTCCGTCCGAACCCTCCGCGACCGACAGAATGACCACGCGGTCCGCCATGTCGATGAATGGCAGCGCCGCCGCCACCGCCTTTGCGGCCTCCGGCCGATCCTTCCACGCGATGGCGACGGTTCCCGACAGAGTGCGCGGTGCTTTTGCTGGCGCGATCAGCACCGGGCGCCCGGTCTCCATCAGGCAGGCCTCAAGGACGTCCATCGCGACCGCCTCGCCCTCGCGCGCCCGCCCAACCACAAGCAGGTCGGCCGTGCGTCCATGCCTGGCGAGCCAGCTCGGTTCGTCGCCGGTCTCCATCCGCAATTCCGCTGATGGCAGAGCGGTGGATGTGTCGCTGGACGCGGCCAGCTTCTCGGCTTCGCAGAGGTCACGGAAGGCCTGCTCGACCGCCTTCTGCCGCGTTGCCACTTCCTGTTCCAGGGTCTCGAGCAACTGGTCGTAGCCAGCCCCGCCGCTGATATCGTTCGTTGCCATGGCCAGCAGCATTTCCTGCACATCCAGCCGGACGTGGAGGAATTCCAGGTGGGCCGGCACGAGGCGCGCGATAGCCATCGCGGTGGCGAAGACCGGCCCGTCGGCGTCAGTGCCTGTTGCCGGCACGAGGATGTATTTGAACACGGCGCTCTCCATCGCTTCCTAGTCGGGCGCTGCTGCCGCCCTGGTGCCCGGGTGGGACTTCACATCGCCACGCTTCTCGCGCGCATAGTCCTGCAGCTGGCGCTGGACAGCCGCGAACGCGGCACGGATCGCAACCCGCAGATCCTCCCGGGCATGGTCCTCCACTGGCTCGCGTCCGGCGACGATGGTGCGGTCGGGGACACTCAGGTCGATATGCACGTGATACAGCCCGCCATGACGCTGATGACGGTGCCGCGCCTCCACAATCACATGACAGGCGGTAATGCGATCGAAGAAACGACTGAGGTCCGCGACACGATCGCGAATGTCGTCTTCCACGCCGATCGGCGGCTCCATGCCGCGGAAGGTGATAGATACCGGTTCCAACTGCTTGCTCTCCTGCGAGGGTTCGATTTCGGCTATCCGGCCTCGGTGCCACCCGACGCACCCGCGGCGCGCGCGGCCCGGATGAGGGCTCGCCCGATGCTCAGAGCATCCGCCGGATCGACGTACTCAAAGGTGACCGACGGTGCATGGCGGCCCGTGAACGTGAGCCATACAGCCGGGGCCACGCCGAGCGCCACACCGACAGTTACCCCGCCGTGGCCGTTCTGGGTGCCGATGGTCTCCTCGACCAGCATCGTCTCGTGTGTCATCGCCGCATGCCACCATGGTCCGTCATAAGTTAATCCTGGCACCAGGCTTCGATGCGCGCCTTGATCTAGATCAGCCGGCACGTCCTCGGTCGGTTGACCTAGGTCAATGCAATCGGCACGCTTTCGGCGTCCAATGGCACCTTCAAAACAAGGCTCAGGGGAGCGCACGATGACGGTCTACGCGGAAAGCATCATGACCCGCACGGTGGTCACCGCCGGGCCGGATGACACGGTGAGCGCGGTCGCTGCGCTGTTCAGCAAACACGGCATCAGCGGTGTTCCCGTCTGCGACAAGGACGGCAAGCTGCTGGGCATTATCAGCGAGGGTGACCTGATGCGGCCCTTCGGCGAGGCCAACAAGCTGCACCGAGACTGGTGGCTTGGGCTGCTGGCCGATGGCGAGGAGCTGGCGCCCGAATTCGTCGACTACCTGCGGCAGGACCGCAGGCGGGCCGCCGACCTGATGACCAAGGAGGTCGTGACCGCCACCGAGGATACGCCGGTCGACCGGATCGCCGATCTGCTGCAGAGCCACCGCATCAAGCGCGTGCCGATCGTCAGGGATGGCAAGGTGGTGGGTGTTGTCAGCCGCGCCGATGTGATTCGCGCCATGGCGCGGGCGCCGGCCGAGATGAGCCGCTCCCGCTGAGCGCACCAGCCGCATTCCAGCAGGCCAGAGAGTTCGCGGTCTGCAGTTGGAACCGATTTTTAGCTGGCTCCCGATCGTGTATGAAGTGCCGGGTTCACAACAGAGGAGAATTCTCGCATGCAGGTGGAAATCGAATACTGTGGTCAATGAGGCTATGAACCGCGCGCCCGTGGGGTGCGGGACCTGATCAAGAACGCCCATCCCGATGCGCAGGTTACACTGCTCAAGTCGGGTGGCGGCGTGTTCGAGATCAAGGTGGACGGCAGGCTCGGCTTCTCCAAGAAGGCGACCGGCCGTTTCCCATCAGACGAGGACGCACTTCGCGCCCTCGGCTGAGTGTCGCACCAAGGCCCTCGGATCAACGCCGGGGGCAGGGTCGCGGTGCCTGCCGCGTGACGGTGGCCTGCCTCACTCTGACTGAAACCTCACCTCGTCCGTGTGCGCGAGCGCGACGAAGCCGCCACCGTTTAGGCATCGCCAGTCGCTGCCGGCATCATCGCGCGCCTAATCCGGTTCGCCTGGCCACTGAACGGCGCCGTCCGGGATCACCACGCCCGGCAATTTGCGCTGCGTCCATATGTGTGACGCCGAGGTCAGGTCGGGCGGCTCATCCAGGGAACCACCCTTGACGCTGATGGTCTCCTCGCGGCCATCTGTGTGAGTGATACGCGAGCCGCAGACCTCGCAGAATGCGCACTCCAGTGTGCCGCCGCTGTCGGTCGGGCGGCTCCAGGTCTTCACGCGGCCCTGCTTCAGCACGAATGCCTTCGCCGGGACGATGACAGAGATGCCGAACGCGGACGCCGATTGCTTACGGCACTCGCGGCAGTGGCAAACGTAAACGTCAAGCGGCTGGGCAGCGATCTCGTAGCGCACCGCACCGCATTGGCAGCCACCGGTAAGGACCATGTCGTGCTCGCTCTCTGACTGGGGCGCGTCTGTTGGCAGATGATGCACCAGTGCCGTCCCCGTCGTCACGCGGTCGTCTCGATAGGCGATGGCACGAGACCGTGCGGTTGGGCGAGACGGTGGGACGGTGCGACGGGTGGCACCGCAAGAGCCTTCGACCACAGATGCACACTGATTCACACAGATAAAGGCTGAGAGCTTCGGCGCTTCAGCGCCAAGAAATATCAATTGCCCGCAAGCACGGGCTTCGGGTCGCTCGGCGCGCTGTTATCAGTGTGTATCCGTGTGCATCTGTGGTTGAAAATCCTTGCTTACTGTGCGGCGCGCCTTCAGGCGGCGGCTGCGGTTTTGGGGTCGTGGTGCCGGATGAGGACTGCGCGCTTCGGCAGACACCGGACGACTACTCAGTTGCGTCCACTTGTTGGCTGCCATCGAGCCGACCGACATCCACACCGGATGCCGCCCGTCTTCGTTGCCGGGTCTCAGCCCTCCAACTCGACCGAGGCGGTAAGCCGCAGGTCCAGCGCGTTCGCCATGACGATGTTATTGAGTGGCACACCCAGCGCGATCTGCTGAAAGCGCCCCGTGAACACGAGATCAACCACGTTGGTTTCGGTGATCGGATCCGTGCGGCAATCCCCCACTATCAGGTCCAATGCCTGGAGCCGCGTCACGCCACCGAACTCCAGCAGCCCGCGCACGACATGCCTCGATGGTCCGCACGGTGCCACGGCCGTGCTGCGAAATCGAATGCCAGGGTGCCGTGCGATATCGAACGACCGCACCATCGGCGCATCCTCCAGCATCTCCGACGCCGAAGCCGCAAACGACGTGAGCCGTGCCGTCAGATCGAACCGCAGCAGGCGCATCGCCGCGCGATCGAAGGCCAGCACGCAGGCGAACCCAGTCAGCTGCCCCCGCACTGTGAACACACCACACTGCCGCGCCGAGCACGCGATCTGCCCGTAGCGTTCATCCAGCCGGTAGACTACCTCGTCGCGCCCGACCGATGCTGCGGACAGGGTGGCCAACGGCAGCGAGCCCTCCACTCGGCAGACCAGCGCATCGATCGCGTCGGCGCTCACACCGAACCGCTGAGCTGTTGGCGCACCACTTCGGCGATGCGGCGCAGCTCCGCCTGGGGCAGGTCGCCGACCACCGTGTAACCGATATTCTTGTCGATCCAGGCGCAGCCATCAACGTGTGCGAAGTCGACGTGCTGGATCGGCGCGCTGGCCGCGGAGTGCAGCGGCAGCACGAACACGGTGAGCCGCACGCCCTTTCCGTTGTCGTACATGAACAGCCCGGCCGGTCCGTCCGACGTCGCTGCCAACCGCCCACCCATGTAGCTGTAACCTTCAGGAGACAGGTCCGGTGGCGCCACCGGATGGTTCAGCCGGTTCGATACCCAGCGCGCCAGGTCATCGCGCTGGGTGGCGCCGAGCTCGGTGGGGCGGCGCTTGTCGGCGGAAAAGACCATGTGATTGGCCACGGCATCCCGCGCAAGGAGTGGAGCGTGCTCTGCGGCGACACCACGCCGACGTGCAGGAACCAGCCGCCCGCGCCGCCGAGGGCAAACGCCAGGACGATTCCCGCCGCGACGCGCCAAGGAAGCCACTTGCGGGTCAGCCGCTCCTGGATCAGCCGCTCCAGCAGAAGCCGCGGTGGGATCGGTTCCGCCGCCACGGCCGCGAACGCGGACCGCAACGCCTCCCGCTGTGTGCGATAGGCGGCGACCTGTTGGGCGGCCTCCGGATGCTCCTGGAGATAGCGCAGCACGGCGGGCACGCGATCCGCCGCCAGCATGTTGTCCACGTAGGCGTGCAGCTCTTCCTCGGCGATCGGGCGCGTTGGGTCGCTCATTTGACCCTCCGCAGCGCCGGGCGGATCTCGTCGCCGCTGTCCGTCAGCTGCCGCAGCCGTTCGCGGCCGCGCGCCAGGCGCGACATGACGGTGCCGATGGGAATGCCAAGCACGCTGGCGGCCTCGGCGTACAGACAGGTCCTCCACCGACACCAGCAGCACGACGGTGCGCTGCTCGACCGGCAGCCGATTGAGCGCGCGGATCATGTCGCGCCAGTGCAGCCCGCTTTCCTGGTCCGGCCGCATGCTCACCGCTGCCTCGTGGCTTTCGTCCAGCGGCTCGCCGGCGGGGCGTGCCTTGGCGCGGCGGAGCTGACTGATGAACAGGTTGTGCATGATGGCAAACAGCCAGGCCCGGACATCGGCGTCGTCTCGGCGCGTGTGCAGCTTGTCGAGTGCGCGGACAAGGCAGTCATGGACCAAGTCGTCAGCATCCTCCCGGTTGCGGAGCAGCGCGGTCGCATAGCGGCGCAACGCCGGTATGCAGCCCTCGATGCGGGTCAGCACGCCGGAGACGGTCACGCTACGGTTCCGCTTTTCAGCCGAGGTGTCGGCGCCAATCGCGTCTGCTCCAGGTCTGATCGTGTTTCTCACCCCGGCATACAGGACGCCACGGCAACGGTTTTATTCCCCACTGTCCCACCGGCTGGACGCCAACGAGAGTGTGTCCGAAGCTTAGCCCCTACAAGGAGGCACGCCCATGAAGATCACCAAGGTCGAACCGCTGCTGCTGGATCGCTTCCTGTATGTCCGGATCAGCACCGACGCCGGCATCACCGGCATCGGCGAGTCCGGCACCTGGGGGCAGCTCGAGGCGTCCGCCGCTTCGATCGCGAAATACGGCGACTATTTGGTGGGCAAGGATCCGTTCCCCATCGAACACCATTGGAACGTCATGCTGCGCGCCAACCACTTCACCGGCGGCGCCATCACCGGTGCCGTCTCGGCGATCGACATCGCGCTGTGGGACATCAAGGGCAAGTTCTTCAACGTGCCCGTGTATGAACTGCTCGGCGGCAAGATGCGGCACAAGGCGCGGTTGTATGGCCACGTCAAGGGCCGCACCATCGAGACGCTGGTGAAGGAGGCGGTGCGGCTGAAGCAGGCCGGCTTCACCGCGCTCGGCCACCTGAACCCGCTGCTCGACGAGAGCGAGGACGAACCCTGGTACCGCTCGCACTCCGAGCGGATCGAGGAAGCCATCGACAACGTGCGCCGGCTGCGCGAGGCGGTCGGCCCGAAGGTCGATCTGTGCATCGAGATCCACCGTCGCCTGACGCCGCCCGAGGCGATCGCCCTGGCGCGCGGCATCGAGAAATACACGCCGATGTTCTACGAGGACCCGCTGCGCCCGAACAGCTTCGATGCGATGGCGGATGTTGCGCGCCACATCGACATTCCGATCGCGACCGGCGAGCGGTTCACCAGCATCTACCAGTTCCAGACGCTGCTGACGCGCAACGCGGTGCAGTACCTGCGCCCGGATGCGTGCCTGGTAGGCGGCATCACCGGGATGAAGAAGGTCGCCGCGATCGCCGAGGCGCACGATGCGTGGGTGGTGCCGCACAATCCACTGTCGCCGATCAGCACGGCGGCGTGTTTGCAGATTGCCGCGTGCATCCCGAATTTCGCGATCCAGGAGTATCCGTCGCGCACGCCGGAACTCGATGGCGGGCAGGAACTGCTGGGGAACGATCTCGCGACCGGATTGGAGGATCAGGTGGATGGGTTCATCGCCATCCCCAACGCGCCGGGGATCGGGGTGGAGCTTGTTCCGGACGTGGAGCGGAAATTCCCGTATCGACCGCGGCCGATCAAGATGCGGCCACATGCGGATGGGTCGGTGGTGGATATGTAAGGGGCGCCAACAGCGATGATCATGCGACACGGCTGCATTGTGGTCGGCGGGACTAACTGATAGCGATTCCAGATGCTGACGAGAATCGAAATTGATGGGTTCAAGACGTTCGAGGGCTTTAGTCTCGACCTAGGGCCGTTCACGGCTATCGTAGGACCGAACGCGAGCGGCAAATCCAATCTCTTCGATGCACTTCGGTTTCTATCTCTGCTTGCTCAATATGATATCCGCACAGCGATGCAAGGATTACGAGGGGAGCCAGAGGAGCTCTTCCGCCAGACGCCGAATGGCATTTACGACTGCATGACGTTTGCGGTGGAGGTGTTACTCAGCCGGAGGGGAACCGATGCCTTCGGCACGCGATACGAAACGCCAGCGCAGCGTCTTCGTTACGAACTGAAGCTCGCACTGGTTCATACCTCCGACGGAACACCGAGAGGCATATTCGTCCAAGATGAGCATTGCCGGCCTATCGCACGTAAGGACGACCGAGCAATATACCTGCATAGCTTGCGGTTGAATCGAAATGCCAGGGTAAATCCGTTCATTGAGCTTGCTTCTAGCCGCGACGCAATATTGGTGCGGCAGGATGGTCGCCAAAAGCACGGTCGCCCGATGCAGCTCTCGCTCAAAGAGGCTTCGCGGACTGCGCTGTCGACCATCACGACCGCGGAGTTTCCGCATTTGTACGCTCTTCGAGAGATACTGGCGAGCGTCCGATTCCTGGAAATTAATCCGCGAGCCGCAAGAAGCGCGAACGACCGCTTCGAAGACCGAGTTCTGAAGCCTGACGCCTCGAACTTGGCAGCCGTTCTGGCTCACCTGAAGGAGAAGACAGCGGACGACCTCCGACCCGATGGAGTATTGTCCGATATCGCAGCAGATCTTGCCTCACTCATTCCCTCGGTCAGGAAACTTAGGGCTACGCTGACCACACTATCGGCGGCCATAGCCACATGCGCGCAGCCCGAACCCGCATGCGAAGTGGGATTCGGTCTAACGCATCTTTCAAGGTTCGAAGTAGAACTCATTGCTGCAAAAGCAGACCGATGCAGCACGACCTATTTGAGCTGGGTCGCCCTGTACGAGGGCGCAACAGATGAGGCGTATTTCGAGCAGCTGATTCCGCGTGTGATGGAAGAGATCGTCATGCATCACGGAATTAGACACGCAACAATTCCACTGGCTCCCGCCGTTAGGCTGCGGCGCCGATCTGCCGATGAGGTTGCGAAGGAAGCTTGCGCAGCGCGCGACGCATTTCACCTTGTGTTCGTTCATGCAGACACAAGAGGCCGCAGCCTTGAGGAGGGCTTGGGACAGCGATCCTCGCGCTATTGCGAAGCAATGTACCATGCGTGTCGTTGGCCCCCGGTTCGCTGCATAACTATTTCTCCTCGCCACGAAACCGAGGCATGGATACTCGCTGACGCTCAGGCCGTCATTGAAGCGCTTGGGTATCTTGGTGCGCCTGCATCGATTGGATTGCCTGCTAACGCGAATCAAGCGGAGCGGCTTAGTGACCCAAAGGCAGTTCTCGCCAACGCGATGACACATGTGCGCGGAAGGCGCCGCCATCTCGACGTCAAGCAGATATTTCCTGCAATAGCTCAGCGACAATCGCTGGTGAAGCTCCGCGAATCAAGATCGTTTGCCGGCTTTGAGGTCGGCTTGTTGGCTGCTCTCGCTGATCTTGGTGCCATATGAAGGGAATCCGCAATCGGTACTCACTTGGGGGCAACGCGATCGAATCTACGGTCGACGCTCGGCGTGGAGCAGCGCCGTACCGTCGCGCGCTTCGCTCCCATTCAGAACCTTCTTGCGCACCTGAAGCCAAAGCACATTGCAGGCCCGTCGAGCCAGAAGTCCGGAACCAGCAATACGTCATCACTGACAGCCAAAGCTCTCGCCAGATGGCTGTCAGGTTCGTCGAGGATCCATTTGAGGCCAGCCGAGGCGTCGACAACCAGAGCCATCTCAGCCCGGATTTTCTCCCGTCAGGAACCGCAATCGCTCCCCGCGTGACTCCCCAGGAGTTCGGTGCTGGTTGCGGAATTGCGGCCGCCCGTCCTACGTCGGAAATCCGCCAGACGATCCGCCGCCTGCTGGCGTGCCTCCGGTTGGCTGCCGGCAATCAAGCTGGCGCGGAGAATCTCCCGATGCTCCGCCTCGGCGGAACGACCATGCTCAGCCGCCTGTATTCCCAGACGGCGAACGATCTTTTCACCGAGATTGCGGACTGTCAGCGTGGCCATTCGCGTCCGATTTGCTGTCATTGCTACGGTTAACGGCATATATGCTGTCTGCCCTCGCCCGTGAAGAGAGCGACATCCGTCCCACCACGATGGTCTGACGTGTTATCCGCGACGCAACGGTGACCCGAGGATGTTACGATGGACCGTTCGAGGAGCAACGAAGCGGCGTTTTCCGTCGGAGCAAAACCGCGCGCGCATTGATGCTGCAAGGAGTTAGGTGCCGGCCATGTCACGCATCACGTTCACCACCCTCGGCCCGCCCGGGACAAACCACGAGTTCGTTACACGGAAGTACCTGGGCTTCCACGGTCTGACGGCAACGGCGGATCTGCAATTGTCCGCCAGTGTGGACGAGGCGATCGAGCGGATACGTGCCGGCACTGCCGACTATTTCGTTCTGTGCTCGGTGCACCCCGATACCCCGCGTGCCGTCGGTCGCCACTACCGCGACATGTTCGTTGTCGACAGCTTCATCTCGCCGAGCCTGCCGCTCGCGGTTCTGACGCTCGCGGATATCGAGCAACCGACTTCCATCGGCGTGCTCCACCCGTCCACTACCGACTATATCGACGCGAGCAAGTGGGATCGAGTGGTGCATATCACAACCGGCACCCTCCACACTGTCGCCGAGGGTCTTTTGGCGGGTATGTACAACTCAGGGCTCGTTTACCGGAATTATGCAGATCGCTTTCCAGATCGGTTGCGTGTGGCGCAGGACCTGGGCTCGCCGGACGACGCCTGGCTTGTGCTCGGCCGCGAGCGCACGTTCTCCGAGCCGGTTCAGGCCTGGCGTGATGCTCCCGTAGCGCGCCAATTCGCGCGTATCGCCGAACCGGGAGCACGGCGACGCTGATGCTACTCCCTCCTGACAACGCCCTCTTCGCCGTAGCCAAGAACTTTGACCCCGACGATTTCGCTCTGCTACCGAAAAAACAGAGGGGCGGTCTTAGGAGCGACGTTGCTACGAGTGAATTTGTTTGAGGGACTGGCAAACTCGAACTCTCTATCGTGATGCCATGCTTGAATGAGGCTCGCACACTCAGGATATGTATAGAGAAGGCCAAGGATTTTTTGGATCGTCACCGGATCAATGGTGAAATAATCATCGCCGACAATGGCAGCTCGGATGGGTCACAGGAGATCGCCGCATCTCTCGGAGCATGTGTGGTGGCCGTGCCATACCGTGGATACGGGAACGCCCTTCGTGCCGGTATAGCCGTCGCGTCCGGTCAATACGTCATCATGGGCGATTCCGACGACAGCTACGACTTCACAGCGCTTGAGCCATTCGTGCGGGAGTTGCGGAGCGGCTACGACCTGGTTCTTGGCAACCGCTTTGCTGGTGGCATCAAGCCGAACGCGATGCCGGCTCTACATCGCTATTTTGGTAACCCGTTGCTGACCCAGATCGGCCGCACGTTATACGGCACCCCAAGCCGGGATTTCTACTGCGGCCTGCGGGGATTCCGGCGGGACGCAATCCTGGCACTGGGGCTTGATTCGCCCGGCATGGAATTCGCCCTGGAAATGGTGGTCAAAGCCGGAATCCAGCACCTGAGGATCACGGAAGTCCCGACCACCTTGTCACCCGACGGTCGTGATCGTCCCCCGCATCTGCGGAGCTGGCGGGATGGGTGGCGAAGCTTGCGATTTTTTCTTCTGCTAAGCCCAAGGACTGTCTTCCTTTACCCGGGATTTCTACTGTTCATCGTCGGTCTGCTGACAACCTCTGTCTTGCTTTTTGTCAACGTCCAGATCGGTGGAGTGGTGCTGGCACAGCATACTCTGATCGTCGCTTCGGCCATGATCACGCTTGGCTTCCAGGCCATGTTGTTCTGGTCCTTCTCCAAAATCGTGGCCATTCAGCGGGGGCTGTTGCTGTCGGACGCAACCTTCGACCGCCTGCGTTCCTACATGCCTTTGGAACGGGGGCTCATTGTAGGAGGCGCATTGCTTGGAATTGGTGCAATAGCAATCATTGGAGCATTCTACTACTGGTCGAGCGTTTCCTTCGGTAACATTGAGAGTGACTCTCTGCTCCGCCTTGTCTGTGGCGGCAGCACTGCGCTCGTCCTCGGCGCCCAGATCGTGTTCGGGTCACTCTTCATGTCGCTTCTCGAATATGGTCACACGGCAAGAACGACTGGTCCGACAAACAATGGCTTTTTGTCCGATCAAGACATGCCGCGTTGATCTGAATCCTGATATCGAAATCAAGCCAGCATACACCTGCCGCTTCGGCGAGACCGGCCCCCCTCATTTAGAGAGCGTATCCAGCAGGCGTCGAGCGGAAGTACGGTCCTACGAAGCTCGTCAACCCGGGAGGTACGGATAATGGATGCCGCTGGCTTGGGAGCCCAACCAACACCGTTCGGTGTCATGCCCAACTGTTCTTCTCAACCTATGGACCATTCCCTATGTCCGACGTGAAGCCAAATGCCCAGTACAACCTGACAACCCCTGAATCGCTATCGACCCGCATTATAGCCCGAGTGCGTCAGCAAATGTTTGCTATCTTCATGGAGGCGCTCGTCCCTGCGATCGAGGACTCAGTCCTGGATATTGGCGTTACCCATGTCGAAAATTCGTGACACTCCGGTGCCAACCGCGTAAGTGACCCTGCAGGCTCCCGTTCCACAGGATCTCGCTACACCATGCCTTTCCTTCCAGAAACCTGCACGTCCCGGCCTGGAGTTTTCGTGCTTTACCCCATCAGGCTCGCTGCGTCCCTAAGGCCGTCGTGATAATGGGTGATCGGCCGGGCGTAGCCCGCATGTGGCGACCCTGGGTCGAGTTCAGCGGACTTGGACTTGTGCTGGCTGTGGTGGTCGTCCTTTTGCAACTCCACGCCAACGCCTATTCAGCGGAATTTGGTGCCGACGAAGCGTCCCACTATGTCTCGGGGCTGATGATCCATGCCTATTTGACCACTGGGCTGTTCGATGGTCCTTTGTCCCCGTTATCGTTTCTCAAGAATTTTCACAGCCACTACGCCCTGGTGGGCATCGGCCACTGGGGGCCGGTCTTTTACATCGCAGAAGCATTATGGATGCTGCCATTCGGTTGCAGTCGTGTTTCGGTCCTGTTGCTGTCGGCGACTGTGACCTCGGTGATCGGGCTGATCTGCTACGTGGTTGCGGCGCCCCGCGTCGGCAGGACGATCGCGGCATTGATCGCGTTGGCGTTCGTCACCTCCAGCGTTGCGCAGGAGGGCAGTGCCTATGTCATGCTCGATGCGCCCATTACAATGCTGACGCTGCTCGCGGCACTTGCATACGCACGTTACATGGAAACGACCCGCGTAAGTGACGCCGTATCGTTCGCGCTTCTCGCCGTCGCCGGGCTGCTTATGAAAGGCAACGCGGGTTGCCTCGCGTTGCTGCCGCCGCTCGCGGTACTCATAAGTCGGCGATTCGACCTGCTGCGCCGGCCTTCCTTTTGGCTTCCCGTGCCGATTGTTGGCTGCATCGCGATCCCGTGGTACCTGCTGACCTATTCGCTGATTTCTCAAGGCTTCCGCTATGCG
This sequence comes from uncultured Alphaproteobacteria bacterium, assembly GCA_963726125.1. Classification (GTDB taxonomy): domain Bacteria; phylum Pseudomonadota; class Alphaproteobacteria; order Acetobacterales; family Acetobacteraceae; genus JAMXLO01. The sequence goes on from CAVSBG010000008.1 coordinate 593,205, forward strand.
TGGGGCCTGCATTACGTCGTGGAGGCCACCCGGGACAATTCTACTGCGTTGCTCGCCGCCATCGGTCCGCTACTGCTCGCCGCAGGCTTATGTGGCTGGGTCGCCGTCGTCTGGTCGGCGCACCGTCCGAAGGCGGACCAGGTCATGACATGCCTCGCCGCCGTGTTCGCCGCAGTCTGGATATTCCAATCGGTCGTGCCGGCGGACATACAGGATCGATACCTGGAACCGGGCTTGCCGCCCCTGCTCATCCTTGCGGGCGCGACACTTCGTTACGTCATCGATCATATGTGGGGACGCCTGCCGGCGGTGCTCGTCCGAAGGCGGGCGTTGACGACCACTGTGCTTGTAATCCTGCTCGTTGCTTCGATGCTACCATCGGTGGTCAGCATGCCGCCTAAGGTCGAGCTTGGATTCACCAAGGCGGCAGCGCAGGTCTGGCAGCAGGTGGACCCGCACAACCCCGTGGCGCTCGTCGTCGCAGGCCAGATCGGCGAAGAATCGGCAGTGGCGGAATTGGCCATGCACGACCCACACTGCCCCAGTCTGTTCGCTATTCGCGGCTCCCGCCTTCTTGGCGGTGGCGGCTACAACAATTCGGATTATCAGCCGCGCTTCGATACGGTAGCGGAGGTGATGGCCGCAATCGACGCGTACCAAATCCCCCTGGTGTTGTTCCGCTCCGACAACAGCGCTGGTGAATGGAAGCATGTGAGTCAGGTTGCCGAGGCGATGAAGCTGTATCCCGATCGATGGGAGGTCGTCGATCGGATTGAGGGACATGGTCCACCAGTCCTGTTGCTGCGCGTTCGCGGTAATGCCGATAAGTCTGCCGATTTGGACCACCTCGCAGCGCTGACCGCGCCTCGTTCGCTGGCCACCACTCCATGACGGGACGCACCGGCCAGCTTCTCCAGCACCGCCCAGCGCATCTCCGGGGCGTTCTGGTTTAAGCCATGTCCGAGCGTGGCTGATGTACCGAGTGAGGCTGGCCTGGCCCAGTAGTGCAATGTCGCGTTGGTGCAGCCCACCAATCCAACCGCGATAGAGATTTGACGTTCGACCGTCGATTTGCTGCTGCTACGTGTTCCAGCCCTGCGCGCCCGGTCGGTTAAAATGCGCAGGAGGCCCGAACAACGAGCCGATGTCGATTGAAGCGATCATCGCTGTGCTGCGCCCGCCAATGTGGCATCCGGAGATCGTGCCTGCTCGCGAAGCGCAGCCCGACACTCCGTCTTGTGTCAATCAGAACGGCGTCCAGAAAGCCTTGCGGGCGAAAGTCAAAACAAGGGCAACATGTCAGGCCACTGAAACGAAACCCTGTTCTGTCCCATGATTCCGTTGCAAGGCGATGGCCATGTAACACGGCCATGCCCAGCTCTCGACGCGGCATAGCCACCACCCGCTGCACCTCACCCCCTCCGGGTGGTTTGCAGGGCGCCGCTTTCGCGCTTTACATCACGGCTCGCCGAACGCGTCACCAAGGAGCCAAGCGTGTCAGCCACCAACCCGCAGCCAGTCACCGCGACACTCACGCGCGCCGCGATCTTCCTGGTCGCGACGGTAAACCCCGGACCGGAACACGCTGCCGCCGTACGGGCCTTCTGTGGTGACCTGACCGCCCTCCTGAAAGCCGTCGGCTTCCGCGACCTTGAAGGTCGGCTCTCCTGTGTCATGGCATTCGGCTCCGACGCATGGGATCGCCTGTTCGGAGCGCCAAGGCCGAAAGACCTGCATCCGTTCCGAGAAATCCGCGGCCGCCACCACGCCGTCGCAACGCCAGGCGACATCCTCTTCCATATCCGCGCCGTGCGCATGGACCTGTGCTTCGAGCTGGCAACGCAGATCATGTCGCGACTCGGTGGCGCAGTGTCCACGCTCGACGAGGTGCATGGCTTCAACTACTTCGATGATCGCGATCTGATCGGTTTCGTCGATGGCACGGAGAACCCCGTGGATCAGGGTGCCATCGACGCCACCATCATCGGCGAGGAGGACGCGGCGTTCGCCGGCGGCAGCTACGTGATCGTGCAGAAATACCTGCACGACCTGGACAAATGGAACACGCTGCCGATCGAGCAACAGGAAAAGATCATCGGCAGAACCAAATTGTCCAATATCGAACTGGACGATGCCGTCAAACCAACCTCGGCACACAACGCCCTGACGACCATCATGGAAGACGGAAATCAGTTGGAGATCGTGCGCGACAACATGCCGTTCGGAGAAGTGGGAAAGGGAGAGTTCGGCACGTATTTCATCGGCTATGCCCGGTCCCCGACCAGGATCGAGCAGATGCTCGTAAACATGTTCGTCGGTCGGCCACCCGGCAACTACGACCGGCTGCTGGACTACGTCCGCGTCGTCACCGGCACGCTGTTCTTTGTCCCGTCAGCGACGTTCCTGGAGGATGTTCCAACGGAGACAGCGGTCCCATCGATAGCAGCCCCCAACCTCAACGAAGACAAGGTCGAGGAGGCGCCGCAACCGCGATTTCCTTCGCCGGACGGTTCGCTCGGTATCGGTTCACTGAACAAAAGAGGCAGCTCGTGAATAATCTCCATCGGGAACTCGCCCCCATCTCTGACGCCGCCTGGGCTCAAATCGAGGAGGAGGCATCTCGCACAATCAAGCGACACCTGGCAGCGCGGCGCGTCGTCGACGTGGATGGCCCGAAATCGCTCGAACTCGCTTCTGTCGGCACCGGTCATCTGCATCTGATCCCGCCACCCGGTGATGGCATCCAGGCGGCACTACGTGAGTCGCAGGCGCTCGTCGAGTTGCGCGTTCCGTTCGAACTCACGCGCCAGGCGATTGACGACGTGGAACGCGGTGCAACAGATTCAGATTGGTCGCCGCTGAAGGAGGCAGCACGCAAGATCGCCTTCGCCGAAGATCGCGCGGTCTTCGATGGCTACGCGGCCGCTGGGATCGAGGGTGTCCGCCAAGGCACCAGCAACCCGCCATTGACGCTGCCTCCCTCTGTGCGCGGTTATCCCGGGGCGGTGGCGCAGGCGGTGAGTCAGTTGCGCTTGGCCGGCGTGAATGGCCCCTATGCTCTCCTGCTGGGTGCGGAGCCGTACACTGCCGTCAGTGGGGGCAGCGACGAAGGCTATCCCGTCCTTCGCCACGTTGAGCGTCTGGTTGACGGAGGGATCGTTTGGGCCCCAGCAATCGAAGGCGGCTTTGTGCTGACGACCCGTGGTGGCGATTTCGAGTTGGACATTGGGCAGGACATCTCCATCGGCTACCTCGACCATTCCGCAACCACGGTCGAATTGTACTTCCAGGAGAGCTTCACCTTCCGGCTGCTGACGTCGGAAGCTGCCGTCGTCCTCGCACTACCGACAAAATAACCGCCCGGCGCAGTCCGATTACAGCAACTGCCCGCCGTCCACCACGATGGTCTGGCCCGTGACCCACGCCGCCAGCGGCGAGGCCAGGAACAGCACGACATTCGCCACCTCCTCCGGCCGTCCCAGCCGGTCGAACGGGATCGACCGCAGGATCGCGTTGTAGAGGTTCGGGTTGTCGGTCTTGCGCTTTTCCCAACTCCCCCCAGGAAACTCGATCGAGCCAGGCGCGACGCCGTTCACCCGGATGCCGTCCTTCGCATACATCGCCGCCTGCGATGCCGTGTAGCTGATCACCGCCGCCTTGATCGCCGCGTACGGCGGTGTCCGCGTCGATGCCCGCAGCGCAGAGATCGACGACGTGTTGACCACGGTCCCCTTCGACGCCTGCAGCAACGGCAGCGCGGCCTGGGTGGCACGCACGATCGCCATCATGTCCACCGCCATGCTGGCCGCCCAGCCGGCCTCGTCATCGACCATGCCCAGGCCCGACGCATTGTTGACCAGGATATCGATGCCGCCGAGCGCTTCCGATGCTTCGGAGATGTAGCCGCGGATCTCCTCGCCCTCCGCCAGATCGCACACGCCAGCGTGCGCCAAGTGGCCGAACGACGCGATCTCGCCGCGCGTCGCCTCCAGCGTCTCGGCGCCGCGCGCGCAGATCGACACCGCCGCGCCCGCCTCCGCAAAGCCCAGCGCAATGGAGCGGCCAATGCCGCGGCTCCCGCCACACACCACGGCGCGCTTGCCGGCAAAGTCGAACGTCATGCCATGCCTCCTGTCATAGGCCGAGATGCGCCTGGGCATTCTTCATCGGCTCGGCCGAGATCACGATGACGCCGTTCAGTGGCGCGTCCAACTCCTGGATCAGGAACACCGATGCGCCGATGGACAGTGCGCAGATCAGGAATGCGCCGACAACCGTACCATTGTAGGGCGCGTTCAGGCCAAAACTGGCGAAGATCACCATGATCCATGTCACCACGACTTCCAGTATGACCGGGCTGATGGTGCCGTTCTGATTGACCAGCAGGGACCAGCGTGTCTGGATCAACCGCGAGACCGTTCCCAGTGCCTGCTGGCGCAGCCAGACCTGGTCCGGGTTGGTCGCCTTCAACGCCAGCACCGATTGCATGACTCGATCCAGCATGCTGCCGGTCATGTCCTCCTCGAGCCTCACCGGGACGCCCGGCATCTCCTCCGGCCATATGCTGCGGATCACCCGATCGACGTAGACCCGCAGCACGCTGCGCACGCCGTCTGCCTCCGGGCCGTAGTTCCGCAAGACCTGGTCCAGCACAATGAAGTCGGCGGCGTAGGCGCGCATCTGGCCATCGGTGGTGTCGAACGTCGATTTCGCCGACGCGATCAGCAGCCCCAGTACCAGGGAAGTCAGCAGCGAAACGATGCCGATACCGAGGCGGACCACGTCGCGTGTTTCATTGGTGCGGTGATGCGTGGGCAGCTTCGGGAAGAACACCAGGGCGCAATAGCCCGCGAGGAACACGCCCCCGGCTACCAAAAGGCTGGTCACAGTTGCGCTCATGCAAGCGTGTTCCGTTGCGATTCGCCGGGGAGTCTGCGAAGAGCGGCCGCGCACTGTCCAGCCTCGCGCGCGGTCGATGGGACTGTTGAGCATATCGCAATGGATTTGGCCGCACTCTGGCGCTGATGACGTTCCTGACAGATTTTGCCGATCAGGCGGTGATGGTGCCGCTGATGCTCGCCATTGCGATTGCGCTGCTGATGCAGGGATGGCGGCGCGGCGCCGCGGCGTGGGTGGTGGTGGTCTGCGCCACGTTCGGCGTCACACTGGCGCTGAAGGTGCTGTTCATTCCGTGCTCGGACGCCTTCGACATGCCGACACTGCATACGCCGAGCGGACACGTGGCCGCCGCGACGGTGGTGGTGGGAGGGCTGGCGGTTCTGCTGCTCGGGCGCGCCCCGGCAGTGTTGGTTGCGCTGGCCACGGCCGCGCTTATCGGCACCACGCGCCTCGTGCTGGGGGAGCATACCGGCCTGGAGGTGGCTGTCGGTGCGTTCGTCGGGCTGGCGGGCGTTGCTGCGCTGATCCGCCTGGCGGGCGCGCGGCCGGCCGCCTTCCAGGTGCGCCGCTTGGTACTGATCGCCGTGCTGGTCGCGGTGGTGTTCCACGGGCTGCACATGCCGGCCGAGGCGCATATCCGGGGCGCCGCCTGGCGATTGGCGCAATTCCTGAAGGTGTGCCCGACGGATCAGGTGCGGTTGTAGACGTCGTCGAGGCGGACGATGTCGTCCTCGCCCAGGTAGGCGCCTGACTGCACCTCGATCAGCGTCAGCGGGATTTTCCCGGGATTCTCCAGCCGATGGACGCAGCCAAGCGGCAGGTAGACGCTCTCGTTCTCGCGTATCAGCATGGTCTCATCATCGCGCGTGACGAGTGCCGAACCGTTCACCACGACCCAGTGCTCGGCGCGATGGAAGTGCTTTTGCAACGACAGCTTCTTGCCGGGCCCGACGACGATACGCTTGACCTGAAAGCGGTCGCCCTGGATCAGGCTCTCGAAGAACCCCCACGGGCGGTACAGCCGGTTGTGGGCCACGGCCTCATGCCGGCCGGCGGCTTTCAGGCGATCAACGATCTTCTTCACGTCCTGCGCGTGGGAGCGGTGCATGGCGAGCACGGCGTCTTCCGTCACCACCACCACCGCGTCCTCCAGGCCGACGACGGCGGCGAGCATGCCGTCGCTGCGCACGTAGCAGTTGGTGGCGGCCTCCAGCAGCACATCGCCGATGGCGACGTTGCCGGCCGGGTCCTTGGCGCCGAGTTCCCACAGCGCGCCCCAGCTTCCGACGTCCGACCAGCCGATATCGGCCGGCACCACTGCCGCGCGATGCGTGCGCTCGGCGACCGCATAGTCCAGGCTGATCGATGGGCAGGCGGCGAAGGCTTCCTCGCCAAGCCGGATGAAATCCAGGTCTTCCCGCCGTGTGTCCATCGCGCGGCGAACCGCGTTGGCGACGTCCGGGGCGTGCGTCGTCAACTCCTCCAGCAGGGTGCGCGCGGTGAACACGAACATCCCGGAGTTCCACAGATGCCGCCCGTCGGTGGCCAGGCGGGCGGCATCAGCGGGCCCTGGCTTTTCCACAAAGCTGGCGACGGCGTAGGCCCCCTCGGCGTCGGGCAGAGGGGCGCCTCGTTGGATGTAGCCGTAGCCGGTCTCAGGCGCGGTCGGGCGCATGCCGAAGGTGACGATACGGCCGGCGCGCGCGGCGGTCGCGGCAATGGCGAGCGCCGCGTGCAGCGCCCGGGTGTCGGCGATCGCGTGGTCGGCCGCGAGCAGCCACAGCACGGCGTCCGGCGTCGTCTCGGCCACCAGCATCGCCGCGGCAGCAATCGCAGGCGCACTGTTGCGACCGATCGGCTCCAGCAGGATGCGGGGCGCGGGAATGGCGGCAGCGCGAAGCTGCTCGGCAATCAGGAACCGGTGCTCCTGGTTGCACACAACGATGGGCGGCGCGAAGCGGACGCCATCAGCGTCGCGGGCTCGCAACGCAGTCTCCTGGAGCAGCGTATTGGCGGAGACCAGCGGCCAGAGTTGCTTCGGGAAGCTCTCGCGCGAGACCGGCCAGAGCCGGGTGCCGGAACCGCCGGACAGGATGACTGGGACGATGGGGGACTCTGTGCTCATGCGGCGGCACTTTGCCCGATGAGGAGCCAGGGTGGCCAGCAGGCGGCGCGTCTCATTGGTGTCTCAAGAGTACGTTTGGTGAGACGGTGGGGTAGGAAAGGAGGAGGTCGTGGAACCACAGATGGACACTGATGCACACGGATGTCTCTGTGCTTCGGCGGACGCGCCGCCCGATCCGGGTCAGGATGCCGGGTATTGCCCCGGCCGCTGTTCGTCGGCTCGGTCCATCCCTGCCAGTTCTTCGACAGAGATCTCACGCTCGGTAATGGTGAACCATCCGTGCGTTACCAAGCGAAGTGGCGGCGGCCGACGACGCGGCAAAGGCCCAGCTTCCTCTTGCAATTCACCCGCCAATTCCCCTTTCGACGCACGGTCTGCATCAGGGCGACCGGACTGATCCATCAAGCTGAGCCTTCCTCAATTGCCATTCGGCATATAGTGCAGCAGCAGCCTGGCCACCAGGAACATCGTAAGAAACACGGAGCCGAGGATTGCAAGACCCGCGATCGACCGATAGAGGCCCCGCTGTTGGTTGATCCTGCGGTTGTGGTGGGTGGTGACCGCGTACAGATTGGGCCAACGCGCCAATGAGCGTCGCTGCTGCGTCCATCGGCGGGAGATGGTTGGCCGCGGCCTCCCGCTCATCCACATCCAGGCTGCGTGCATAAGAAAGCAGCGCTGGTTCGTCCGGGATATAGCTGAGCTGCATGTTGTGGGACTGCGGCCGTTCCAGTCGCAGTTGCTTTGCGAGCAGGTGGTCGGACGGGCGCTGCGCCGGCGTTTCTACAACATCAACGAAGATGGGAAGTTCGACGAGGAAGTCGCGCTGGTTTTCGGCGTGCCGTTCGAGCTGGTACCGTTCAAGGCCACTGGCGCCACGCCGAAGCCGCGTCCGCCGCAGCGGCGCATTTACGCCGTGCCGCAAAAGGCACAGTTCGCCATCACCGTGCCCCGTGTGCTCGGCTACTCGATCGGTATCCGCAATCGCATCGCGGTTGATTGGCCGACAGCCGCGCGCTTGGTGCTCGACCCGTCCGCGATCCCACCGCAATCCGATTTGGCAGCGATGCTGAACCAAGGCCGACCGAGCGCACTGTCGCCGGGCGGGTTGATACGAGTTGACCTGGCTGCCTTCCACCGGGGCAATCGAGAGCAGCAATTGTGCTTCCAAATGGCGGCCGATCTTACGCGGCACTATGTCCAGCAACAGGGGTGTGAGGCGCCCGTCCACGCGCTGTTCCCGCAGGTGCTGGCGATCGTGCAGCGCTATATCGCCGAGAAGGTTGTGCCATCGCCGCCAGCGGAACGCGTGGATGCCACTGGGACTATATGCTGGCCTTCAATGTGCGAGAGTTCGGCACGGGGCTCGACACGTTGGCCGCACAGACCATGCAGCACGCCTGAACACTTCGGGCAGCCCGGCGCGGACCAACCAGGCATTGAGCGAAGCGACATGCGCAGCGCAAGATGACCACCCCGCCACCGAACCCCCGGAGCCACGATGCGTATCGCGCTGATCCACGCCCTGAAGCATTCCATCGCTCCGATCGAGGCGTCGTTCGCACGCCTCTGGCCAAACGCGGAACTGGCCAACCTGCTGGACGATCGGCTGTCGGCGGACCTCGCCCGTGACGGCGCGCTGACGCCGGCGATGACCGATCGCTTTCTGACGCTCGCCCGTTACGCCGTGGCATGCGGCGCAGACGGCATTCTGTTCACTTGCTCCGCCTTCGGCCCATGCATCGATGCCTGCGCGAGCGAACTGGCGCCCATGCCGGTCCTGAAGCCCAACGAGGCCATGATCGATGAGGCAGTGGCGCAAGCCGGCCCGGCTGGCCGCATCGGACTGCTGGCCACATTCGCACCGACACTCGCGACGATGCCGGCAGAGTTCGCCGCAGTGGCACCGGGCGTGACGCTGGTGCCCGCACTCGCCGCAGACGCACTGGCGGCGCTGAACCGTGGCGACGCCGCCGAGCATGACCGCATAGCAGCCGAGGCATCGCGCGCATTGGAAAGCTGCGACGTCATAGCCCTGGCACAGTTCAGCCTGTCATCCGCAGCCGAGAATGTTGCCGCCGCAACGGGTCGCACCGTGCTGACCACGCCCGACAGTGCGGTCCGAAAACTGCAACGCCTGTTGCCCGCATAATCGCAACAGCAGCAAGACCGCACCGCGGCAAGCACCCTTGCACCGCGCGTTCGGCACAGTGAGCTGACCGGTCGCGGTACCCACATCAACGCCTCGTAGCATGACGGCCGTATCGCGTTACCCAATACCCCAACGCTGAACGAGTGCCGCGTAGCTGCCGTCCTGCTGCATCGCCGCCAAAGCACCGTTCACCGCACCCAGCAATGCGCTATTGTTTCGGTTGAAACCAACTCCCAGAGGCTGTGGATCATCAGGAACCTGAGCGATGATGCGCAGACCAGGCGTTTGCCGTGCCAGCCACGCCGCCACCGGATAGACCTTCATCACCGCGCCAATGCGGCCTGCCGCCAGGTCGACCATCGCGCCGGCGATCTTCGAAAACGGATAGACGCGAACCCGGCCGATCTGTCCGGCGCGCTGCATCACCATCGCTATGTCGTAGTCCGTCGTCGCAGCCTGCACACCCACGGTGGCATCCTTCAGATCGGCCAGGCCGGTGGCGTTTGGCATCCGCTTGCTGTCGACCACAAGGCTGAGCGTGGTCGTCATATAAGGCGTGGACCAGGCCAGGATCTTCTCGCGCGCCGGAGTGATCGTGATGCCGCCAACAATGCAGTCGTACCGGTTACGCTGCATCTCGCCGAGGATGACCTCCCATCTGGTGTCGACGAACACGGGCTCGAGCTGAAGCCGCTTCGCGACCTCGTTCATGAGATCGACCTCAAAACCAACCCTCTGGTGTTTCGAAATGAACTCAAATGGCGGGTTGACGAAGTAGGTGCCGATACGCAGTTGGCCGGGCCGCAGCGTGGGCAATGATTGCGCCGCACGTGCCCGGGTGCTGATTGCGACCAGCCCCGCCGATGCCCAGCAAGCGCCACGCAAAACGCCGCGCCGCGTAATCTTCGCGCGGTGTGTCATATCAGATCATCCATGGGCGGCCACCAGCGGTGCATCCAGGAAGCTCGCCGAGACTTTGCCGATCTTGGCGCACCATTCCAGTGGTCCGGTTCTGTGCACGGCATTGCCCATGCTGTCCACCGCGACGGTCACCGGCATGTCCTTCACCTCGAATTCGTAGATCGCCTCCATCCCCAGATCCTCAAACGCCAGAATCCTGGCCTTCGTGATCGCCTTGGAGACCAGATAGGCCGCCCCCCCGACTGCCATCAGATAGATCGCCTTGTTGTCGCGAATCGCAGCGATCCCGTCGGGGCCGCGGTTCGCTTTGCCGATCATCCCGATCAGACCGGTCTGTTCCAGCATCTGCGCGGTGAATTTGTCCATCCGTGTAGCAGTCGTCGGGCCGGCCGGACCGACGACCTCATTCGCAGTCGGCGGCACCGGCCCAACGTAGTAGATCAGCCGGTTGGTGAAATCGACCGGCAGCTTCTCGCCGTTGTTCAGCATGTCGGTCAACCGCTTATGAGCGGCGTCGCGACCGGTCAGGATCTTGCCGTTGAGCAGCAATTGCTCGCCGCTGCGCCAGGTCGCGATCTCGGCCTTGGTCAGCGTATCGACATTGACGCGCCGCTTGCCCTTGCTCATGTCAAGCGACAGTTTCGGCCAGGCATCAAGATCGGGTGCCGCAAATTCCGCCGGTCCCGAGCCATCAAGCACAAACTCGATATGACGGGTCGCCGCGCAATTAGGAATCATCGCGATCGGCAACAGCGCCGCATGGGTTGGGTAATCCCGGATCTTGACGTCGAGCACGCACGTCAATCCCCCCAGTCCCTGCGCCCCAATGCCGAGCGCGTTGACCTTCTCGTGCAATTCCAGCCGCAGCTCCTCGATGCGATTGCTGGCGCCACGCTGCCGCAGGTCGTGCATATCGAGCGGCTCCATGAGCGCTTCCTTGGCGAGCTCCATCGCCTTCTCCGGCGTACCGCCGACGCCGATGCCGAGCATGCCAGGCGGGCACCACCCGGCACCCATCGAGGGCACGGTGTGCAACACCCAATCGACCACGGAATCGGATGGGTTGAGAACCGCGAAGTGCGCCTTGGCCTCACCGCCGCCACCCTTAGCGAACACATGGACCCGCAGCGTGTTGCCGGGCACGAGCTTGTGGTGGATCACGGCCGGTGTGTTGTCGTGCGTATTCGTGCGGGCGCCGAGCGGATCCGAGACGATCAACTCACGCAACGGATTGTCGGGATTGGTATAGGCGCGGCGGACGCCGGCATTGACCATGTCATCGATGCTCGTGCTCGCCTGGTCCCACAGCAGTTCCATGCCGATATACAGGAAGATCGTGATGATGCCGGTGTCCTGGCACATCGGACGGTGACCCTCGGCGGCCATCCGGGAGTTGATCAATATCTGAGCGATCGCGTCCTTTGCCGCCGGCGCCTGCTCCATTTCATAAGCCCGGGCCATATTGGTGATGAAATCCACCGGATGGTAATAGGAGATATGCTGCAATGCGTCGGCGATGCTTTGGATGAGGTCATCCTGACGAATGCGCGTCATGACGGTGTCCTTCCGCTTGTTGGCGAGTGCGCATGGAGATTGTCCGACGAGCTATGTCGTACGGCGTCCAGTAGCGATACGCTCACTGGTTGTGCTGCGCAACGACTGTTACAACGCACCCAGCACCTTTGCACTCGCGCCACTGATCGCACCGAGCTTTTCACCCTTGGCAACGCGCTCCTGCGTGGCCAGCCCGCGGACCTGACGTTCGATCGCGGCGCGGGCCTCCGCTTCCGCCTCGCCCGGAGGCAACACCAGGACGCCGCTTTCGTCACACAGCACTGCATCGCCCGGCATCACCGCAACGCCGCCAATCGAGACCGGCTTGTTCAATCGTCCGCCCAAGTCGTAGACGCGCGTCGTGATTGGCGCGATGCCACGGCACCACAGGGGAAAATCCGAGGCCTCGACTTCCTCCAGATCCGTGCACGGTCCATCGACGACACCCGCCTTGGCGCCGGCCGCCTTGGCCGCAACGGTAACGCCACCGCCCCAGCACGCGTGACGGTCATCGCCCAGTCGATCCACCACCAGGATGTCGCCCGGCCGCAGCAGACCGAGCGCGTGATGCAACAGGGTTGAAATCAGGGCCCGGGATCGCCAGCGTGACAGCGGTACCAGCCACGCGCTTGCGACGCAGCAAAGGCTGGATGCGACGATCGCAGAATCCCCAATGACGCCAGTGTCCAACAGTGGCGGTTTCAGTCTGCTCCAGCAGAGCCATGACCTCCGCGCTGATCTGCGGTGGCATAGGGTCGATGTCGTATTTCGGCATGATGGCCCTCCTTCACGACGCCAGCGCGGCGAGGCGGCGTTGCGGATGCACGAACAGCCACAGCAACGCACCGGCAACGCCGGCCAACGCGATGCCAATCAACGCACCCGACCATGATCCGGTCCAGCGCACCAGATACGCCGTCAAGATCGGCCCGGCCACGCCGGCCGCGTTGCCCCAGAAATTGGTCCAACCGGAGACGATGCCAGTAGCGGCGCCGCCAAGGTCCTGGGTAGACGGCCAGATAGAAACCTGCGTGACGCCGACAGCACCCAGCGACACACAAAGCAGAGCCATCATCGGCACAATCTGCGGCGTCAACGCGGCAACGATAAGCGCGACTGCACTGACCACGAAGCCCGCCATCGCCAATGGAACCCGGGCCGTCCACACCGAACCGCTGCGCCGCAGAATGGCATCGCCCAACGCGCCGGTGAGGAACACGGATGCGAACATCGCGACCCACGGCAACGACGCATAGATGCCCATCGCGGCGAGCGACAACTTGCGCTCGTTCACCAGATACGTGGGCAACCACGTCGTGTAAAAACTCTGAATCAGTACCAGGAAGAAATATTGCACCCCAATGGCCCAGAAGCGCGGATCCGGCAAGCAGCGCACGAACGCACCGCGCGGGATGGCTGCGTCCGCATCGTGCTGGCCAGCAGCGATATGCGCGGCTTCCTCCACGGTGATCGCGGGATGGTCCACTGGATTGTCACGGAACCAGAACCACCACGCGGCACCAATAACCAGCCCGACGATGCCGAACCCATAGAACGCCCACGCCCAGCCGAAATGCAGAATGACCCATGCGGTGACCGGTGCCGCTGCAATCGGACCCAGGTACAGCCCCCCGAGCAGGATCGAATTGCCCTTCGCGCGCTCACTGTGCGGGAACCAGCGGCGGATGGCGACGATGGAACTCGGCCAGTCCGCAGATTGTCCGACACCGAGCAATCCGCGGACACCGATAAACCCAGCGAAGCTGCCAGCCAAAGGCGTTGCGGCGGTCAGCACAGACCACAGGAAATTCGCCCAATACAGCATGCGGCGAGGACCGAACCGCTCCGCGAGCCAGCCGGACGGAACCTGCAGCAGCGCATATGTCCAGGAAAAGCTGGTGAGGATCCAGGACATCTGAATCAGCGTGAACCCGAACTCGTGCTGTATCGTCGGTGCGGCAACCACCATCGCGGTGCGATCGAGCGACATCACGAACGTCAGTGGCGCAATAAGGCCGAACATCAACCGCCAACGCAGGCCGCTTATACGTGTCGCCAAATCCCGTCCCCCGATGGTGCCGCGCATCATCGCGAATGCCGCGCGGGATGGGAAGCCGGACCACGCTCAGCGCCAGGTCGTCGCAGCCGTTTCGTTGATATACGATCAGAATGTTCGAACGAGGGCAGGCACACGACCGATCACCATGCACAACATGCAAGACGCCGTCCTGACCTTCGTCAGAGAACACGAAGCCTGGTCCGCCCCCATCGTATTCGTTCTCGCCTTCGGCAAATCGCTGGCGTTCATCTCCCTGCTATTGCCGGCAACCGCAATCCTGTTCGGTGTCGGCGGACTGATTGGCGCCACGGGCATCGGCTTCTGGCCAATCTGGTTCGCCGCCGCAATCGGTGCGGCGCTGGGTGACTGGGTCTCGTATTGGCTCGGCTACCACTATCAGCACGCGATCTCACTGTTATGGCCGATGTCTCGACATCCCGATCTGCTGCCGCGAGGCGAGCGGTTCTTTCGCAAGTGGGGCACCATGGGCGTCTTCCTCGGCCGCTTCTTTGGCCCGTTGCGTTCAGCGGTCCCGCTGGTGGCAGGCATCTGTGCCATGCCCATGGTAACGTTCCAGGTTGCTAACATCGCTTCGGCGATAGTCTGGGCGACCGGAATTCTGGCCCCCGGCTTCTTTGCCGTCGGATGGCTGCTATGAAAGTTCGGCGCGGTTCAGTCCTTGAAGTCGCCATAATCCAGCCGAACCGCCGCGTCACTTCGCCAGTCCGGCATGGAGATGAAAACGGTACGCATGGGATCCGGCAACGTATCGAACAGGCGAATGAATCGCGCCCTCTGTAGATCGTGCCAGACTTGCGGAGGACCGGCTGTCACAGCCGCGCCAGCCCAGCAACTGAAGGTTGTTGTGCTGTATGCGGGGAATTGATACGGCGTGGCTGTATTCGGATCGGTCGGCCGCTCCAGGATCCATTCCGCCGTAGCACCGGAGATAGTCAGCTCTACCGGTGGATCACCGGATAGTTCTACGACAGGCGCGGTAGCCCCAACGATCGCCATGGTTCCTGTCGTGAGATTGCGCAGATAAGCGATCGCCGTGGTCTTGGTCTTGGCCCAGACTGCGCCGAGCATGACGTCACCAGGATGAACCGGCAGCCCGGTAAGTTGCAGGAAGGTTCCACCGTCTTCCTGATCCCACCACTCGAAGAACGCGATGGCCGACGCCTGCGGTGGCCCGTTGTTCGATAGCGTCAGGAACTGCATCGTGCCGGCCTGCGGCAGCGATGAATTCAGGTACTTGCGCTGTCCGTCCAAGCCGACCCAGGTGGAGCAGACGTACTGCGTAGCACCCGGTTGTTGAAATTCCGCTGGTGGCAGAGCCACGTCAGGGATCGCCCACAGGCCGGCAACCAGCACGAACATGGTGTCGTCCGTCGGCACGACATAGGCGCCCGACCAGTTTCGGCTGGTGTCGTAGCGCGATGTGCTCGCGGCCGCCGCATGCTTATTTGGCGTGATGGGATTGAGCCGGAACATCGCCCGCTCCTCCCGTAGCTTAGGAGCCACGAACGTCATCGGCGGTGCGAAGATCCGCAGCCAATGGCGGAATGAAACCGGGTCGGATTTGCGATCCGGTCGCGGAACGATACCGTACTTCGCCAGTTCGTCCTGCGATGCGGTCAGTGGGTCGAAGCCTGCCGGAGGAATGTAGTCGAACGATCGCCTCATCAGCGAAAGTTTGCGATCCGGCTTGCGTTTCATGGCCAGGTCCACTCCGCCACCGCATTCGCCACCGCCGTCCGATATGGCGAGGCGGCGGGCATGCCGCTCAGCAGCGCAAGCATCTGGTTTGCCAGCACCACACCCGCCGCCGTGTCGCTCGGATAATGCAGCCCTGCGATCTCGCGATTGCGCGCAATCCGATCCGCCAGCACCTTCAGATCGTCTCGCATCGGTTGCATCTGAGGCTTCTGCGCCGCGGGGAGCCCATCGAATACTTCACCCATGCACAGCGCCATCAGATGCGCCTGCGTCGAGTGGCCACTGGGATACGATGCATGACCGGGAACGGCGATCGGCGGCAAAAGCGCGGGACAAAGCTGCGATGCCCGCGGCCGCTTGTAATGCGCCTTGAAGTACATTGCCACGAACAGCGCCACCACATTTGCCGCATGCAGTACGCGGCTGGTCGCCGGGTACGCCCCCGGTGTCGAGGTCATCAGGTTCATGAAATAGCTGGTGAACTCGTCCGCCTGGCAGAGGATCTCGCTCAGCGCGTCGGCACGTTCATCCTGTGCTGCCTGCACCAGATTGTCGATCTCGTCGTCCACGCTGGTGAAGCCCGGCATCGTGGTCCAGTCGCCCAGGGCGATGCCGGTCCAGGCGGTCTGGGTGAAGTCGATCAGCACGCGCCAGGCAAACCAATCCGCACTCCAATTGCGTTCCGGGAAGGCCGGCGCGGCTATACGCTCCTGGGCGATGGGTGTGCCACCGCCCGCCAACAACGTGACGAACGGCAGATCGACGCGATCGGCGAAGAACCAACCGGCGGTTGCCCCTGTGTCGTTGCCAGCGCTCGCGCCAGCGGCGGACCCTCCCGCATTACCAATATTGCTTGTATTGCTAGTCATGTTGCCCTCCCATTTACGCAGCTGGTAGCTGGTTGCGCGATCCAGAGTTAGTCCGGCAAGCCAGCCATTCGGAGTCGTTCGATGAAGAGGTCCCGCACCTCGCCTTGCAGCGGCGTGCGGGATTGGAACGTCGCCAATCGGAATGCTGGTTCCCAGTGCAACAGACGTCCTGCCACTGCGCGAGCCTCGTCCACATCGCCAGCTGCGACAAGACTGACAATCAGGCAGCGCAGATTTGAAGTCTGGGCCTCGCCATGTGCGACCGACATTCGTCCCCAGGCGATGGCTTCATCATATCGTCCAACAAGGTAGTAGGCCTGTGATACCACCGTCTCATGGAAGAAGGCGTCTGGACCGATCGGCGACAGGCGGACGGCATGCTCGGCGCGCGCGACTGCAGTCGCATAATCACCGACGAAGCCGCATGTCAGACTGCTCATGGTATGTGCCCAAGCGCAACTCGGACCAGCGGCCACAGCACGCTCCAGGAAGTCCATCGCTGTGGCGTAATTCTTCAGCAGGTAAGACTGCATGTGCCCGTAGAATGCCAGACCGAGCGCATCGTTACGATCTCTCTCGATTGCAGACTGCGCAGCCTGAGCAGCGCCAGCAGTGTCCGCGGCCACGTCGAGCGACCATCCCTGTCCGATGCAGAGCATGTGCCAATAGGCGGTATATGAATAGGCTGGCGCATAGCCTGGATCGTGTTCCAATGCTCTGCGCAACAGCTCGCGCGAACGATAGAAGGACTCGCGATCAATCCGATAGAGATGATCGAACGCCTGCAGCGTCAAATCGTACGCCGTCATGCTGCTGGGATGTTTCCGCACCGCGCGATTCAGTTCGCGTTCGCGGACATGCGGCGCGACGGCAGCGACCACGCGCATGGCGATGCGGTCCTGCAAATCGAACAGATCTGACAACTCGCCGTCCAGCCGATCGGCCCAGATCAGATGGCCCAACTCCGCTTCATTCAACTCGACCGCGATCCGGATCAGATTGCCTGCGCGCCGTAAACTCCCATGCAGCACATAGCGCACGTCCAGTTCGTGCCCGATCCGCCTCAGGTCAAGCGGAGCTCCAGCGAAAGCCAGCGTCGAACTGCGCGCGATGACGACGAGTTCCTTCAATCCGCCCAGCAGGCGAATGATGTCGTCCACCATCCCTTCGGCAAAGTACGCATCCGACCTGTCTTCCTGGAACGACCGGAACGGCAATACCGCTAGCGACGGGCGATAGTCTTCCTCCGCCGGCCAGTCAGTGCGGACCTCGCGGGAGGAAAGCGATGGCATGCCTGTCCACGACAAACATGCCTCGGGCGGAATGCGATACACCATCACGGGCGCACGGATGTTCTTCAGCCGTTGCTCGCCGATCGGGTGATACTTCGTGGTGACGACGCTGCTGACCTGCTCGTAGACAGTCGCTGACAGATAAATCCCACCCGGATCGGCGATCTGCTCCAACCGTGCAGCGATGTTGACGGCATTGCCGCCGGCGCGCCCTTGCTGCAAGACGATCTCGCCCGCGTTGATGCCCATGCGATAGTCGATGCGTTCATCGGATGGCAACTGGGCGTTGCGTTTGCCCGCGTCCGCCTGCACGCGAAGCGCGCATTTCAGCGCCTCGATCGCGCTCGGAAACTCGGCCATCAGCCCATCGCCTGAGTACGAGAACACGCGCCCGTGAGCGCGCTGGATTTCGCGGACGAGGCGATCCATCGCGGCGTTGACCCGTCGATGGGTATCTTCCTCGTTGGCTCCCATCAACGCGCTGTAGCCACGAATGTCAGCACCCAGGATCGCAGCCAGCCGCCGATGGATGCTTCGGCGCCCCGGCGCCGGACCGATCGGAAACCGAATCTCCTCTGGTTGAATCCCCACGGCTTCGGCTGCCCCCGCCCGTGCAGGCAATGCTGCCGGCTGCCGCGCTTCTTCCAGCGTTGCATCCGTCACGCCGCTGCTTCGGATTGCTTCCAAAAGCATACGTCACCCACAAAGCTGGTTGCAACACAACAGCCCAGCCGCGACACGACTCTGCCGCGGCTCCACAACGCACCCGCCGCGCGCGCGAACGCAGCCCGCATGATCGGCGCGTTATTGTGCTGCAACACGATGGCGGAATCTGTGAACCAGATCACACCCGCCGAGGTCGATCGGTTACGCCGCCTTCGCCTGCCCCGCGATGCGTTCCAGATTGCCCAGCGTATCCCGTGCGAAGCGCAACCGTGTCGCAACGTCCATCTCGCGCGAGATCGCCAGCTTGTGGTCGGGCCGCAACCGCACCAGCCCGCCCTTGCTGGCAAGCCAAGCCACCAGTCCCGCGGGATTCGAGAAAGCGTTGCCGCGGAAGCTGACCAGCATGCCCTTCGGCCCGGCTTCCAGCTTCTCCACACCCGCATCACGACAGGCGCGCTTCAATGCAACGACCTGCAGCAGGTTCTCCACCTCATTCGGCAGTGGACCGAAACGGTCCACCAACTCCGCCGCCATTGCCTCGGTCTCGGCATCCGACGCCAGCCCACCGATGCGCCGATACAGCCCAAGCCGCACTGGCAGGTCGCGCACATAGCTCTCGGGAATCAGCACAGGCAGTCCAAGTGAGATGTTCGGCGTCCAGTCGCGCTCCTGCCCACCGCGGCGCCCTTCGCCGGCGCGCAGCTCCGCAACTGCGTCCTCCAGCATCTGTTGATACAGCTCGATGCCGACTTCGCGAATATGCCCCGATTGTTCGTCGCCCAGCAGATTGCCGGCGCCGCGAATGTCCAGATCGTGGCTGGCCAAAGTGAAACCGGCGCCCAGCGCATCCAGCGTCTGCATCACCGTCAACCGCTTCTCCGCGGCAGCGGACAAACGCATATTCGGCGGCCAAGTGAGATACGCGTAGCCGCGCTGCTTGCCGCGCCCGACACGCCCGCGCAACTGATACAGCTGCCCCAACCCGAACATGTCCGCCCTGTGAATCACCAGCGTGTTCACCGCATGCATATCAAGCCCGCTTTCCACGATGTTGGTGGACAGCAATATATCGTAGCGCCCGTCGCCGAACTCCGTCATGACGCGTTCCAGCTCGGTCGGCGCGAGACGACCATGCGCCTGCGCCGTGCGCGCTTCCGGCACGATCTCCGCAAGCCGTTCCGCCATCCGCGGCAGGTCTTCGATCCGCGGCACGACGCAGAACACCTGCCCGCCCCGGAACCGTTCGCGCTGCAGCGCCTCACGTATCACCACCGCATCGAACGGCATGATGAACGTCCGCACCGCCAACCGATCGACCGGAGGCGTCGAAATCAGGCTCATCTCCCGCACGCCCGTCAGCGCGAGCTGCAACGTCCGAGGAATTGGTGTCGCCGTCAGTGTCAGCACATGCACATCGGCCTTGATCTGCTTCAACCGCTCCTTATGCGACACGCCGAAATGCTGCTCTTCATCCACCACAAGCAGCCCGAGATCGGCAAACTCGATCGACTTCGCCAGCAGCGCATGCGTGCCAATAACGATGTTGACCGTTCCATTGGTAATGCCCCGACGAACTTCCGCGGCTTCCTTCGCCGTGACCATGCGCGACAGCTGCGCCACCTTGATCGGCAAATCCGCAAAACGTTCCGAAAACGTGCGGAAATGCTGCCGCGCCAGCAGCGTCGTCGGCACCACCACGGCAACCTGCGCGCCCGACATCGCGGCGATGAACGCGGCGCGCAACGCGACCTCGGTCTTGCCAAAGCCGACATCGCCGCAGATCAGCCGATCCATCGGCCGCCCGCTCACCAAATCCTCCAGCACGTCGGCGATCGCGCGCGACTGGTCCTCAGTCTCCGCAAACGGGAAACGCGCACAGAACTCGTCCCACGCACCCTCACCAGGCGCCATAATCGCGGCGTCACGGATCTTGCGCGCTGCGGCAATGCGAATGAGCTGGTCCGCCATGTCGCGGATCCGCTGCTTCATCCGCGACTTGCGCGTCTGCCACGCGATGCCGCCGAGCTTGTCCAGCGCGACGCCCTGCGTCTCGGAACCGAAGCGCGACAGCACCTCGATATTCTCGACCGGCAGGAACAGCTTTTCGTTGCCGTCGTAGACCAGGCGCAGGCAATCGTGCGGCGCCCCGGTGACCGTCAGCGTCTCCAGCCCGTCGTAGCGCCCGATGCCATATTCCTGGTGCACAACGAAATCGCCCTCGGCGATCTCAGTCGCTTCCGCAATGAACTGATCGGCGCTCTTGCGGCGGCGAGGCGGTCGACTGATGCGTTCGCCCAGCAGGTCCTGTTCACCGACAAATGCCACGCCGTCGGCAACGAAGCCGCGTTCCACGCCAAGCGTGACCAGCGACAGCCGACCGGGCGGCTTGCGGCGAACCGCGTCCCAGTCGTCCTCCTGCGCGGCGTCACTGAAGCCATGCTCCCGCAGCAGATTGGCAAGCCGTTCGCGTGAGCCCCGGGTCCAGGCAGCGATGACGATGCGGCGGTTCTCATCACGCCACCGGTCGGTCTGCCCCCGCAACTGGGCAAACGCGTTGACGCCAGGCCCGGCCGCGCTCTGGAAGAACATCGGCCCCGGGCGCCCACCGCCATCGACCCCCACCGCGCCCTCGGGCTTGCCAAACGGCGAGAACGTGAACAGCGGACCGCCGCTCAGCATGCTGTCCCAGTCCGCCCGATCCAGATACAGCCGATCAGGCTCCAGCGGCCGATAAGGCACCTCGCCATCGCGCGGCACCATGCGCCGCGCCGCATAATGATCAGCGATCATTTCCAGCCGGCCCGCCAGCACCTCATCGGTCTGGTGATCCAGGCTGACCGAGGCGCCCGGCACGTAATCCAGCAGCGTCTCCATCTGTTCATGGAACAGCGGCACCCAGTGTTCCATCCCTGGATGCCGGCGCCCCTCGGAGATCGACAGATAGATCGGATCCGCCGCCGCAGGCTGCCCGAACAGGTCGCGCCAGCCAGTGCGAAACCGCGAAATCGCGTCGGGATCGAGCGGCACCTCGGACACCGGCCGCAAGGTAAGCCGCTGCCGCTTGTCGGCGCTGCGCTGCGACGTCGGATCGAACACCCGGATCGATTCGATCGTGTCGCCAAACAGGTCCAGCCGCACGGGGTCCGCCTCGCCGGCCGGAAACACATCGATGATGCCGCCGCGCATGGCATATTCGCCCGGCTCCATCACAGTGCCCGCGCGCCCATAGCCGTGCGCTTCCAGGAAGCGCGCCAGCTTCTCCGGCTGCACGGTGCCATTCACCCGCAATTCCATGCTCGCGCCGGCGAAAGTCGCGCGCGGCGGCACGCGCTGCACCAGCGCATTCACCGTGGTCAGCAAGATGCGCGGCCCGCTAGGCTTGTCCAGCAGCCGCGCCAGCGTAGCGATGCGTTCGGAGACCAGCGCCGGATTGGGTGACACCCGGTCGTACGGCAGGCAGTCCCAAGCCGGGAACCGCAAAATCTCAGCCTCCGGCACCACAAACGCGAGTGCCTCCGCCAGCCGCGCCATGCGCGCATCGTCGCGCGTCACATGCACCACCGGGCCGCTGAACTCGCCCCGCCGCCGCGCCAGCAGGAACGCGTCCCACCCCTCCGGCGCACCAAACACTGGCGTAGTCACGGTGGCCTTGGTGGTGGCGGCGGTGGTCATAGTGGTCGCGGTGGTCCTGGTGCTCATGGCGCTGATTCTCCCCCTCCCCTTGCGGGAGGGGGGCGGGGGGAGGGGGCCGCCGCTTCATCCCGAATCCGCCGCAGCAGCATCACCAACTCCACCTCGTCCGGTATCGGCACCCGCCCGGTCAGCCAGTCGGCCAGATCGTTGTCGGGCAGTTCCAGCACCACCTCCATCGCCGCAAGCTCCGACTCGGGCATGGCGTCCAAGTGCCGGCGTACATACCCACCAAGCAGGATGTCGTTCTCATACGTCCCGCGGTGCGTGGCGCGATACAACAGACGGCGACGCCTCCCCTGTTGGGAGGCTGATTCTGGTTCACTCATCGGCGCGGTGTCATATAGCGGCGCGATTACCCCCTGTCAGCCCGTGGAACATGATCCCCTCGCACCATTGTTTTCGCCGCTCACCGCGCTGAAAGGCGTCGGTGCGACGACCGCCGCGCTGATCGCCAAGGTCGCCGGAGGCGATCGTGTGGTCGACCTGCTGTTCCATCTCCCCGAGTTGTACCTCGATCGCCGCCAGCGCCCCACCATCGCCCGCGCCCAAACCGGCCACATCGTCACCCTGGAAGTCGAGGTGGTGCGCATCGAGCCCCCCGCCAACACCCGCCAGCCCTGGCGTGTCGTGGTGACCGACGGCACCGGTTTCGCCGAACTGGTGTTCTTCAAGTTCAACCGCGAGCGCCAGATGCCGGTCGGTGCCAAGCTCCTGGTTTCCGGCAAGATGGAGGGCTTCAGCGGCCGCCGCACCATCTCGCACCCCGAACACATCGTCCCAGCCGACCGCCCAGACCAGCTCCCCTCAATCGAGCCCGTCTGGCCGCTGACCGGCGGTCTATGGCCGCGCCAGATAGCCAACGCCATGGCCCAGGCACTGACGCGCCTGCCGCCCCTACCCGAGTGGCACGACGCCGCACTGCTACGCCGAGAGAAATGGCCCCCATTCGCCGAAGCCTTGCGCGCGGTCCAAACACCCATCCGAGGCGCCCGCCGAGACCAACCGCACGCGCCTGGCCTACGACGAACTGCTGGCCGACCAGGTCGCGCTGGCGGTCATCCGAGGCCGCCTGCGCGCCCGTCCCGGCCACAGCCTGCGCGGCGACGGCCACCTCCGCGCCAAGGCGCTGTCCCGCTTCGGCTACACCCTGACCCGCTCCCAGACCCAGGCGCTGAAGGAAATCGACGGCGACCTGTCCTCCGACCGCCGCATGCTCCGCCTGCTGCAAGGCGATGTCGGCTCCGGCAAGACCGTGGTCGCCCTGCTGGCGATGCTGCGCGCGGTGGAGGCCGGCAAGCAGGCCGCCCTGATGGCCCCCACCGAGGTGCTGGCCAAGCAGCACCATCGCACCCTGTCGCGCCTGTCGCCCGAGCCGGTGGCGATCCTGACCGGCGGCGTGAAGGGCCGCGCCCGCACCAACCTCCTGCGCACCCTGAAGGACGGCACCGTCCGCATGGTCGTCGGCACCCACGCGCTGTTCCAGGACGCCGTCGAGTATCACGACCTGGCGCTGGCGGTGATCGACGAGCAGCACCGCTTCGGCGTCGACCAGCGCCTGCTGCTCGGCGGCAAGGGCGAGCTGACCGACGTGCTGGTGATGACCGCCACGCCCATCCCCCGCACCCTGCTGCTGACCCAGTGGGGCGAGATGGACGTCTCCCGCCTGACCGAGAAGCCCCCCGGCCGCCAGCCGGTGCGCACATCGCTGCACTCGCTCGGCACGCTGGGCGACCTGGTCGAGGCGGTGGCGCGCAAGCTGGACGAGGGCGCGCAGGTCTACTGGGTCTGCCCGCTGGTGGCCGAGAGCGAGCTGATCGACCTCGCCGCCGCCGAGGAACGTTTCGCCGTGTTGCGCCAGCGCTTCGGCGAGGCGGTAGGCCTGGCGCACGGCCAGCAGGACGCGGCGGTGCGCGACCGCACGCTGGCGGAGTTCGCCGCGGGCGCCTGCCGCCTGCTGGTGGCGACGACGGTGGTGGAGGTGGGCGTCGATGTGCCGACCGCCTCGGTGATGGTGATCGAGCACGCCGAACGCTTCGGCCTGGCGCAGTTGCACCAGTTGCGAGGCAGGGTCGGCCGCGGC
Source organism: uncultured Alphaproteobacteria bacterium (assembly GCA_963726125.1). Classification (GTDB taxonomy): domain Bacteria; phylum Pseudomonadota; class Alphaproteobacteria; order Acetobacterales; family Acetobacteraceae; genus JAMXLO01. The sequence goes on from CAVSBG010000008.1 coordinate 617,234, forward strand.
GCCGACGCCAGCTTCTGCCTGCTGCTGCACGAGGACTGGGTGAACGACGCGGCGCAAGCGCCGGCTGACGCTGCTGCGCGATACCGAGGACGGCTTCCTGATCGCCGACGAGGATTTCCGACTGCGCGGCGGCGGCGATGTGCTGGGCACCAAGCAGTCGGGGCTGCCAGGCTTCCGGCTGGCCGATCCGATCGAGCACGAGGGCCTGCTGCACATGGCCAACCGCGACGCGGCGGTGCTGCTGGGGAAGGATCCGAAGCTGGTCAGCGAGCGCGGCAGGGCGGTGCGTGTGCTGCTGCGGGTGTTCGAGAAGCGGGCGGCGATGGGGACCTTGGCGGCGGGGTGAGGGTGAGCTTTCTGCTACCAGCCGGTTTGTAAGGTGACCCCAACATGTGTCACTGAGACCTCCCAGCAATTGCCCAACCCCGCGCCATCTGACGTGCAGAATCGCAGGGTCGGAGCTAAAGTCCTACCAGCAGACCAAAATCGAGGCCATCCAATGACAGGCGTGACGTTCGAGTGCCTCTCCCTAGGTGAAGGACTCCCAACTTGATCTCGCTTAAAAGGCAGACAGTTGCATGAAACCCGCACAACACGTTAGAATATCGAACGTGGTTTTTCAAAACTTCCAAGGCTTTCAGGCAGTACCTTTATCAGCCTTGAGCAGGTAAACATTCTAGTTGGGCCTAACAATTCGGGCAAATCAACGGTGATAGGCGCGCTTCGCGCATTGGACAGTGGACTGAAGATTGCAAGAACACGCGCACCGCAGCGGTTGTACCTCGACGGTACGAGCGAGATAGGGTACAGGATTCCAAAAGATAGCCTCCCTATTGCGCTTGAGAACGTGCATACGAACTACAACGCTGAGCTCAGCATCGTCACGTTCACCCTGAGCAATCGAAACAAGCTCCACTTGACATTCCCCGTTGAGGGCGGATGCGTGCTGGTCCCTGAGGTTTTAGGGAGAGTTGTGGGAACCGCCGCCGCCTTCAAGCTGCATTTCCCTATTTCCCTTACAGTTGTGCCTGTTCTAGGGCCGGTAGAGAACAATGAAGCCCGGAGGGAGAGAGCTACAATCGTTGACGGGCTTTCAACACACCGTGCCTCCCGGCATTTTCGAAACTACTGGCATTATTTTCCGGACGGCTTCGCCGAATTTGCCCAACTTGTGAAATCGACGTGGCCCGGTATGGAGGTGGAGCCACCCGAATTCAATATGTCGTCTGGTGAACTAAGCATGTTCTGCCGGGAAGACCGGGTAACCAGAGAGCTCTATTGGGTCGGGTTTGGCTTTCAGATTTGGTGTCAGCTTCTAACCCATTTATCGAGGTCAAAGGGGAGTTCGCTCGTGGTTATGGACGAACCGGAGACGTATCTTCACCCTGATGTACAAAGACAGTTGTTAGGCGTCGTACGCGATGCAGGGGCGGACGTCATGCTTGCCACTCACTCAAGCGAGATTATCGCGGAATCCGACCCGTCCGAGATTGTGCTGATAGACAAGTGGAAGCGAGCAGGGGACAGGCTCAGAGATGTCGTCGGAGTCCAGAAAGCACTCGATGCTATAGGTTCCTCACAGAACATCACTCTAACCGCTCTTGCCCGAAGCAGGAGGGTGTTGTTCGTTGAGGGGGATGACGACTTCAGGCTACTACGTCGCTTTGCGCGCCGGCTTGGGTTACAAGAGTTGTCAGTTGGAGCAGGCGTCATCGCACTTCCGTCCGGAGGTTTTGGATCTTGGCAACGCGTGACGACGCTTGCCTCTGGAATTGCAGAGGCGCTGGGTGCCTCATTATCAATTGCCGCGATATACGACAGAGACTACTTTTGTCCAGAGCAGATTTGTGAGGTTGTTGCTAAACTCTCCGGGCATCTGCGGTTAGCCCATGTGCACAAACGCAAGGAAATAGAGAACTACCTCTTAATTCAAGTCGTTCTTGATCGGGCGCTCCGGCGCGCCGTCGACGAACGCGTGAGCGCGTAGAGGGATTCAATATCCGGACATTCCGAGCATAGTCCAGTTATTACAAAGTATTACCGAACCTTTGCGCGGAGATACTTTGTCACAGATGATGGCTAAGCGCGCCAACTACCTAAGGACGACTGGATCTGATCTGGCCGATATCAACAGGGACACGATTAAGTGGTTCGAACAAATCTGGGCTGACTTGGATCAAAGGCTAACGATTGTGCCTGGAAAGGAGGTGATCCGTGAGCTCAGGACTCACATAAGCGAGACGCTGAGCGTGTCTCTTACCGACGCGCGCATTATCGATGTCATGCACCGCGACGAGGTTCCAAGTGATTTGCAAGATCTATTGTCTGCGCTCGACACGTTTAGGACGACCTCACCGTGAGCGCATGAAGCAAGAAATTTCAACCACAGATGCACACAGATACACACTGATATACCGAGCAGCGTCAAAAGCCGTGAGCAATTCGCTGGATCTCCAGCCGAGACCTGCCGAAGTTCAACAGCAGGCAGAAACGCAGTCCGGTCGCCTTCAGATAGTTGAGGCATTGCGCGGCATGCACGTCATCGAGCGCCTTGACCGCTTTCAATTCGACAATGAGCGACCCCTCGACCAGCAGGTCGACATTATACGCCCCGACGACCACCCCATCATATATGACATTGACCCCATGTTGCTGCACGACGTCCAGCCCACGTTTGCGCAGCTCGTGCACCAACGCGTTCTCATAAACCCTTTCCAGAAACCCAACGCCAAGCGTATTCAAAACCTGAAAAGCGCCGCCAATAACTCGCTCGGTGATTCGGCTAACCCCGTCCTCATCAGTGTGCATCAGTGTGCATCTGTGGTTGAAATACCTTACGGTGCCTCACGCCTCACAGCCCTTGCTGCCTCAAGGCCATTGCGCCAGCCATTAGTTAACATCCAACGAACAATGCGGCCGTCCGAACAGGCGTCCGCATCCTAAAAGCATATGCGCCAGATAGTCCGACGTTCGCCAAAACTTCCCGCTCATACAGGTTCAGCATCCGCCAACACCCGCTCACGCAACGCCCCTTTAAGGGCGCCATTGGTCATCACGTGTACCGGGCAACCCAGAAATGCCTCCAGCTCCAATTCGATCGCCGCAAGGTCAAACAGACTGGTTGTATCCAGCGTATCGACCAGCAGGTCGAGGTCACTCCCATCAGTATCCTCACCACGGGCAACCGATCCAAATACGCGTGGATTGAGCGCCCGGTGAGCCAGGACAATCCGCCGTACCGCGGAGCGATGGGCCACGAATGCATCTGATGGACGAGTCGGCATCAGGGAACCTCCTGATCCATTGTAGCACGGGGATAGCCCATGGGCACGAATCCGCAGCCACGACGATATTGATGACGGAAGCCAATGGGCGCCGCGGATCGGAATAGAATGTGTTCGTGTGTATGAGCAGGCGGCTTGCCCAGGAAGATATCGAGAACCAATTTGCCGATTAGCAATACACTGAACTGTGACAGCCGTCTGTGCGCTACAGGGGAATCCGGCTGACGGATCTGGTCGGGCACGAGACAGAGCCGCTGTTACGCGATGGATTTCTCCGGCAACGCACGAAGCGCCTGCCGATGGATGCGGTCGAGATCGATCGTCTGCCGCATGGAGGGCGCATAGCGGTCCGCCGCATACGGGCTCTTTGCCGTCACGTCCGGGCCGGGGATCAGTCCCGCCCCCGGTCGCGGCGCGTCCTCCGCGCAGTCGCGCCCGCGAAGCGACGGCATGGGCCTTGCCGGAGGCCCTTGGCATGCGCCGAAGATAACCCTTGCCCTTTGTCTAACTGTCAGTTATACATACAAACATGGAAGCCGACGTACCCAACACTGCCGGTCCAGCCTCGCCTCCCGATCCGCCCCAGGATCATCCCGGCAACCTTGCCGTCCTTCGCCACGCCCTCGGCATTCTGCTCGGCTACGGCCGCCACCTCCTCGCCACCGTGAGGCACCGTGCCGCCGCCCCCACGTTCCCCACCATCGCCGCGTGTTTCGGCACCGCAAATATCTCCACCATCATCGCCCATCTGAACCGCGGCCTCCTGCGTGCCGCCGCGCTGGAGCGCAGGCTGCTCGCGCGCGCAGCGACTGGCCAAGACATCGACATCCCACCGCCCCGCACACGCACAGAGAACGAAACACAGCCCGCCCCAGCAGACCCACAAGCCGAGCCATCAGCGGACCAACCAGCCAAGCGCAAGACCGCGCCACGCAAGTCGCTACCGCCAGGCTGGGACGATCCCGAACTCTTTATGCCCACACCGGAGGAACTCGATCGTCAGGTCCGCCGTCGTGCCATCGGCCGCACCTTCCGCGAGATCTGCCTCGATCTCGCCGTCGTCCCCGGCCTCTGCACCCCTCCCTTTTGGAACGGGCTGTTCGAGATCATGCACTACTTCGGCGGCAGCGCCCCAACCCTGATGCGAGAGAAGGCCCGCCGAGAGCAGGCCTTCATCAAGGAGCAGGACCGCAAGCTGGACAGCACCCGGGACTGGTTGCATCTGAAACCAGATGCCATCCGCCAGGTGCTCGGCTTCTTCATTGGCGAAACCCCGGTCGATCCATTCGCCGCGGAACTGGCCACCGGCCCACCCTGACCATCGCAGAACGACATCGCGCTGAAGCCCGGGGCCGGACAACGGCCAGCCCCGCCATCCTGATTCGCCCCACCGCAAACCCCTCTCCCGCGCTCTGCGCGGGGGAGGCAGGGAGGCGGTGAAACTGCCCTGACCAGGTCCGCACGACGGCTCCGCGCCGCACCACTCCAAATAAGGTTTCAGCACAAGCAAGAAATTTCAACCACAGATGCACACGGATACGCACCGATATACCAAGCAGCCTCAAAACCCGTGAGCAAACCGCTGGAACTCCAGCCGAGACCTGCCGAAAATCAACAGCCGCGCATGAACGCGGTCCGAAGTCGCTTGGCTTCACGCATCATTGCGCGTGGCATGCGCAGGCATGCGCGTCATCCGGCGCCGATCCATCGCAGAGCGGCCTTCTACCCAACGCCCGACTGGTCAGGGTCAAAACCCGCAGCACCAACAAGCGCTGCAAATAACCGGCTCGATGATCCGGAGCAACGATACAGCGCCCTAGCCACCTGCAGGGCAGTTGCAAATGCCAGGATGCTTGGCCTCACGCATCACAGCCCTTGCCTGTTTCAGTCGCCGAATATCGGCCCGCATCGCCGCCAGCCGTCGTCGCGCCGCCGGTCCCGAGCCGGCCTGCATCAACCAAGCCCTCACGGCGTCGAGGTCATCGCGAGCTTTCTCGGTGTAGCGCAGCCGTCGAGGCACCGCCGCCGCTTAGCGGCGCGAGCGAGGTGGCGGCAGCTCTTGATTGGTCCCGATGCTGTTGATCCAGGCGTCCATATCCGCCTCATCGATCAGCCGGCCGGCGGCGATGTCAGCATCGGCTTCGGCAATCATCTTGGCCTCCCAGATGAGCCGGCGCTGACGTTCAGCCTCACTTTCGGGCCAGGAGTCGGAGTTGCCATCGTCTGGGCGGGGTACCGTATCCATGGCGCCTAATCTAGCGATGGCGGTGGCTGGTTGCCAGGGTTCTCAGATCGCGACCTCCCCAAGGCCCCGTCCCCCCCTCAACTTGCGAGCCCCCCACCAGAGGGGGCAAGCTGAACCACACCAACAGGAGGATGCGGCCATGTCAGTCACCGAAGCCATCCAGGACAAGCCCGCGCTGCTAGCCGAACCGCCGCAGCGCCTGCATCACCACGCCTATGTCGTGCGCGACCAGGAAGTGAACCGCCGGTTCTTCGAGGACCTCCTCGGCATCCCCCTGGTCGCCACCTGGTGCGAGCAACATCACAACACCTGGCTCGGCCGCGACGTCGCGATGTGCCACACGTTCTTCGCCATGGGCGACGGCGGCGCGCTCGCGTTCTTCGCGTTCGGCGATCCCGAAGTCTACAAACTTGTAATCGCGGAAAAGCCCCCAGTCGTCGGCAGCTTCGATCACGTAGCCTTCAAAGTCTCCGACCGCACCTACACCGAGATCGTCGATCGCCTGAAGCGCGCCGCAGAGCAACACCGTGAAACCGACCACGGCTACTGCAAGTCCGTCTACGCCACCTCGCCCGACGGCCTGATCGTAGAATTCACCGTCGATCCCCCAGGCGTCGAAAAGATCGAAGCGATCCGCCGAGCCGACGCCCATTCCGAGCTCGCTCGTTGGATGGCCGGTGACCACCACGTCAACAACGATCTCCGCCCGCATTAGCCGAACCTCAGGAGGAAGGCATGGATCGCCTGCAAGGCAAAGTCATCCTGATCAGTGGCGGCGCCCGTGGCCAGGGCGCCGCCGAGGCACGTCTGTTCGTCGCTGAAGGCGCGCGCGTCGTCCTCGGCGACGTACTGGAATCGGCAGGCAAGCAACTCGCCGCCGAGCTAGGCAAGGCCGCCGTATTCGTGCGCCAGGACGTGACGAAGGAAGCCGATTGGGAACAGGCGGTCCACGCGGCCGAGGCGTTCGGTGGCCTGCACGGCATGGTCAACAACGCCGGCATCTATCAACCGGCGACCCTGATGGATACCGACACCGAACTCTTCGAGCGCCACATGCGCATCAATCAGCTCGGGTGCTTCCTCGGCATGAAGTGCGTCGTGCCGCTAATGGAACGGTCCGGAGGCGGCTCCATCGTCAACATCTCATCAGTCGCCGGCCTGCGAGGATCGCCAGGTGCGATCGCCTACAGCGCCACCAAGTGGGCGTTGCGGGGCATGACCAAAGCCGCCGCCGTCGATCTCGCACCGCGCAGGATCCGTGTGAACTCGGTGCACCCCGGACCAATCGATACCGAGATGCTGAAAGTCCGCACCCCCGAACAGAATGAGCGACGCCTCCAGCTTGTGCCAATGCATCGGATGGGAACCGCCGATGAGGTGGCAAGCCTGGTGCTGTTCCTGCTGTCCGACGAGAGCGCCTACATCACCGGAGCCGAAGTAGCGATCGACGGTGGCGCAACGTTATAATCCGATCGAACGCAGCGCCTCCACCACTGAACGAGATCGAATGCACCCGCAGGTCCTAACCGAGGACGTGAAGCTGACGCCCTATTGGTGGGACGAAGTGCCACGACCGAAGCTGCCCCAAGCGCAGCCGCCCGCAACCGCGGACGTCGTGATTATCGGCTCAGGCTACACAGGTCTAAGCGCCGCGCTGCAGACCACGCGCGGTGGCCGCGACACAGTGGTGCTCGACGCCGAGGACGCCGGCTGGGGATGCAGCACCCGCAACGGCGGCCAGATCTCCACCAGCATCAAGCCGAGCTATGCCGACCTCGCGCGCCAATACGGGCCCGAGCTGGCCTACCGCATCGTCAAGGAGGGTCACAACTCGCTGGCCTGGATGTCGGACTTCGTAGCGACGGAGCAGATCGATTGCGACTTCCGCATCGCCGGACGCTTTCATGCCGCCCATAACCCAGCGCAGTACGAACAACTGGCAAGGCGTCTGACCGACCAACCGAAGGGCCTGGAACTCCACGGACACATGGTCTCGCGCGCCGACCAGCGGAGCGAGCTCGGCACCGACGCCTATTTCGGCGGCGTCGTGTTCGAGCGCCACGCATCGGTCAATCCGGCGCGCTTCCATCAGGGCATACTGGACCGCGCGCTAGACGCCGGCACGCGCGTCTTCCCCCATTGCGCAGCGACCAACATCCGCCCAGAGGGCAACACCTTTCGCGTCGAATGCACCCGAGGTAGCATCACCGCCCGCAACGTCATCGTCGCCACAAACGGCTATACCAACGCGGCGATGCCATGGCTGCAACGCCGAGTGATCCCCATCGGCAGCTACATTATCGCCACCGAACCGATCCCCCGCGAGACGATGGCGCGACTGATGCCGAAGGACCGCGTTATCAGCGACACGCGCAAGGTCGTCTACTACTACCGCGCCTCGCCGGACGGACAACGCATCCTGTTCGGCGGGCGCGTATCGCATAACGAGACCGACCCGCGTGTCAGCGGTCCCCGCCTGCATGCCGAACTAACGCGCTTGTTCCCCGAACTCGCGACGGTCCGCGTCAGCCATTCATGGATGGGCTTCGTCGCCTACACGTTCGATGAGTTGATGCGAGCCGGCGTACATGACGGCATTCACTACGCCATGGGCTACTGCGGATCGGGCGTAGGGATGGCGGGGTATCTCGGCATGCGCGTCGGCCAGCAGGTCCTGGGACTGAAAGAAGGCGCCACCGCGTTCGACACTATCCCCTTCGACAGCCGGCCGTACTATCATGGCAATCCGTGGTTCCTCGCGCCGTCGATCATGTACTATCGCTGGCGCGACAGTCGCGGTCACTGACTTACCTCGCGTCGCTTCCGCTCGCGCCATGCAATGTAGATGCCAGATGCGATGATCACGCCGGACCCGAGCCACGTCCACAGATCAGGGAAATTCCCGAACAGCAGGTAGCCAAGCACGACCGAGCCAATCAGCTCGACATAGCCAAGTGGCGCGATCACCGCCGCGAGGCCAAGTTGAAATGCCCGAATGATCAGATAGTGTCCGAAGCCGCCCAGCAGCCCGAGGCTGCAGAACAGCAACCCGTCGAACAGCGTGCGCGGCATCACGAATACGAACGGCATGACCAGCGTCATTCCGAGCGACCCGAGCAATGCAGCGAAGATGATGCCGGTTGCGGCGCTATCGTGGCGGCCGACCGAACGCGTGCCGATCTGATACAGCGCGTAGATCAGCGATGACAAAAGGATCAGCAAGACGGCTGGATCACGAAAGCCGGTGCCGGGACGGATCACCATCAGTGCGCCGGCAAAGCCCACCACCACGGCGCTCCACCGTCGCCAGCCGACGCTCTCATGCAGCAGCGGCACCGACAGCGCAGTAACGATCAGCGGCGAGGTAAACCCAATGGCCGAAGCCGTCGCGAGCGGCACTTGCCCGATTGCCATGACGAACAGCAGGTTGCTCAGCAGCATCGCCACCGAACGACCAACCTGGATGAATGGATGTCGCGTACGCAGCAGTGTCCAGCGATATTTCGGCAGGAACACGACAAGCATGATGAGCAGATGGCCGGTGAATCGCGCCCAGGTAATCTGCGAAGCAGGATAGCTGTCTGCCAGCAGTTTTACCCCCGCATTCATGAACGGGAACGAGGAAACCCCAGCGCACATCAGCAGAATGCCGCGCAGTGCGTCGGACGGACCGCGCGTATTCGTCGTCACTGTCCCAACTGCCCTACCGTTCCAACCCTGCCCCTGACCGTTCCAACTGTTCCAGCCGCCCCTACAATTCCATCCGTCCCTACCGCCCCCACCGTCATGGCCGGGCTTGATCCGGCCATCCACGTCGTCCCTTCATTCAAATGATCTTCCGTTCGCGAAATTCCGCGATTTCCGCCGCACCAAACCCCAACTCCCCCAGCACGGCGTCGTTGTCCGCCCCAAGCTCCGGCGCAATACCGATACGCGCCGGCGTCTCGGAGAACTTCCACGGCGTCCCATGCACCTTCAGAGTCTTGCCGTGCTTGGGATACTCCACTTCGGTGACATAACCATTCGCCACCACGTCCGGATCGTTCGACGCCTCCAGCAGCGTATTGATCGGCGCCGAAACAATATCCGCGCCCCGCAATCGCGCGACCCAATCATCGCGTAACCCCGTCGCGAACAATGCGTCCAATGTCCGCAGCAACGTCTCGCGCTGCTCCTCCGACGCAACGATCACCCCCAGATCGGCAAACCCCGCTCGCTCCAGCGCATCGGCAAACCCCAGCGCCGACATCGCCGACTTCCATTGCCGCCCGCCGTTCAACTGGAAGACCAGCGGCTTGCCGTCGCGATCGTTGAAGCTCGCGCTCAACCCCGGCCGCTCCGGCGTGCCGGTCACGCGCGCCTGTCCGGTGACCGGATTGCGGTTGCGCCACATCGCGGTGGTGAGCGTCCAGCCCATCAGCCTGATCTGCCCGCCCAACAGCGAGCAATCCACCTTCTGCCCCACGCCCGTCGCCCGCGCATGGGTCAACGCCGCAAGCGCCCCACCGAATGCCAGGATCGCACAGGTTTCATCCGCAACGGACACGATACCGGTACGCAATGGCTGTCCGGGCGTCGAATACGCCTCCGCGATACCCCCCAACGCCTGCGCCATCGAGTCCGTGCCAGGCAGATCAGCATGCGGCCCATTCGGCCCGTAACCGGAGATCGACATGTAAACCAGCCGAGGATTGACCTTGCGCAATTCCTCATATCCGAAGCCGTTCTTCTCTGCCGCGCCAGGCCGAAAGTTCTGCCCGAAGATCTCCGCCCGTGCGACCAGGCGGTGCAGGATCCGCTGCCCCTCCGCCGTCTTCAGGTTCAGCGTAACGCTCTTCACGCCGCGATTGTTGGTCTCGAAATACGTGCTCGGAAGCCCCGGCAATACACTGCTGGAGCGCGACGTATCGCCACCGTCCGGCACCTCGATCTTGATCACCTCCGCCCCAAGATCGGCCATCAGCATATACGGCACGGTCCCCGCCTGCGCCGTCGAACAAGCAACAACCTTGACGCCTTGCAGCGGGCCATGAGGTGAAGTCATGTGCAACGATCTCCCGCGGTTTGACCTGCCCGCCGAATGCTACCAGCGTGCGACGGTTCATACGACACCAAAGGAGGAACGGCCATGGCCTTCACAGTGCAGCACGTGCACATCAAGACGCACGATCCCAGGAAAACCGCGCAGTTCTACATCGACAACTTCGCCGCCACGATGAAGGAAGACATCCCGGGCCGTGGCGTACGCGTCATGCTTCACGGCCTCCAGCTCAACATCACCACGCTGATCGCGGCGCAGAACCACGAGCAGCACTACGGCATCGAGCACATGGCAGTGGAGACCGACGATTACGCCGGCACCATGGCGCAGCTTCGCAAGAACGGCGTGCGCATCCTGGAGGAACTGCCGCCGACCAATGGCCGCCACGTTGCCTTCGTCGAATGCCCCGACGGCGCGCAGATGGAGGTGATCGAGCGGACCTAGGATTTGACGCCACCCGCCACATCGTCCAGCGTACAAGTCACCTGAATTGGGAGGGATATACATGGCTGAGATCAAGGGCGCCGACCTGTTGGCGACGAGCCTCAAGGAACAAGGCGTGGAATACATGTTCGGCGTGGTCGGCTTCCCCGTCGGGCCGCTAGCCGAAGCAGCGCAAAGGGCCGGCCTTCCCTATATCGGCATGCGCAATGAACAGACCGCGTCCTATGCCGCCGGCGCCGTCGGCTACCTGACCGGCCGCCCAGGTTCATGCATCGTCGTGACCGGTCCCGGCGTGATCCACGGTCTCGCGGGCCTCGCAAACGCGCAGCAGAACTGCTGGCCGATGCTGTTGATCGGCGGCGCGTCGGAGACCTATCGCAACGGCATGGGCGCCTTCCAGGAGGAGCGTCAGGTGTTGTGCCGCGACGCCGGTCAGCAAATGGGCGCACGCCATCGAGCACGTCAACCGCATCCCGTTCTACGTGGAAATGGCGGTGCAGGCAATCGATCTACGGTCGCCCCGGTGCCACCTATCTCGACATCGCCGACGACATCATCACCGGCTCCTGCGACTCCGACAAGGTGCTCGAGGCCGCGAAATGCCCGGATCCGCCGCGCATCCAGACGATGCCGGAATACATGGAAAACGCGCTGAACGTACTGCAATCAGCCGAACGCCCGCTCGTCATCATCGGCAAAGGCATGGCCTTCTCGCACGCCGAGGACGAGGTCCGCGCCTTCATCGAGCAAACCCAACTGCCGTTCCTCGCCTCGCCAATGGGCAAGGGCGTGATGCCGGACGATCATCCGCTATCAGTCGGCGCCGCACGCAGCCTCGCGCTGCAACAGGCCGACGTCGTTTTCCTGATGGGCGCGCGGTTCAACTGGATCATGCATTTCGGCCTGCCGCCGCGGTACAACAAGAACGTGCGCGTCATCCAGCTCGACATCGAACCGGAGGCGATGCACCAGAACAAGCCCGCCGAGGTCGCGCTGGTCGGCGACGGCAAGGCAATCGTCGGGCAACTCAACACGGCGCTGAACAATCGCCAGTGGTTCTATCCGAAGGAGACGCCGTGGCGCGCGGCGATCACCAAGAAGTCGGCCGAGAACGCGGCGGCTGATCGCGCCGCAGATCGCCGACGACTCCGCACCGGGCGGCTACTATCGCCTGTTGCGCGACGTCGCAGCCTGGGTGCCGAAAAACGCGATCATCTGCTCCGAGGGCGCCAGCACGATGGACATCGGCCGCACCCAGTTGCCGAACTTCAATCCGCGTTCGCGTCTGGACGCCGGTAGCTACGGCACGATGGGCGTCGGCCTCGGCTTCGTCGTTGCCGCCTGCGTCGTGCATCCCGACAAGCCGATCGTCCACGTCTCCGGTGACTCGGCCATCGGCTTCTCTGGGATGGAGATGGAGACCCTGTGCCGCTACGGCCTGCCGGCCAAGATCGTGGTGTTCAACAACGGCGGCATCGGCCCGGGCGGCGGCGACATCCCCGACAACCCAATGCTCAACATGCGGCCGAACTCGCTGATCTACGGCGCCCGCTACGACCTCATGATGGAAGCGTTCGGCGGCAAGGGCTTCTACGTCGAGGATCCAAAGGACCTGCGCGGCGCGCTCGACGAGGCGATGAACTTCCGCGGACCTGCACTGGTCAACGTCAAGCTCAGCCTTGGCTCGCAGCGCAAGGCGCAGGAGTTCCGCTGGCACAGCTGAACGCGGCACACTGACCGGGGGGCGCGGTGACGACAACCCGCGCCCTCTCCTACCGCCAGCTCCTCGCCACGCCGGAGGTGCGGGCGCTGCTCCTCGCCACGCTGCTGATGCGACTGGCGGGACGCATGTTCCTGCTGGCGATCGTGCTCTACGCACTGACGCGGACCGGTTCGCCTGTGTTGGCAGGATGGCTGGCGTTCGCAGCAGTGGCACCGGGACTGGCGATCAGCCCCATCGCCGGCGCACTGATCGATAGCGTCGGTTCGGTCTGGGCGATCACCGTCGATATGGTATGCAAGTGCGACATGTGTTGTCGCGCTGATTGCCGTCGATTGTCTCGGCTGGGCGAGCGCGCCGCTGCTGCTATCGCTGGTGGGCCTGTTCTCGCTGACCAATCCGCTGACCATGGCCGGCATCCGCGCATTGTTGCCGCGCCTGGTGCCAGTAGCTGCGCTCGATCGCGCGAACGCCTTCGACACCGCGATCCATGGCGTCACCGACATTGGCGGTCCCGCGCTGGCCGGCACGGTCATGGGCTTCGGCGGACCAACACTCGCGCTTGGCTTGATCGCGGTCACCTACGCGGCGGCAGCATTCTGCCTCGGCACCATTCGCCGCCCACGCGGACAGTTTCCGCGCCTGGGTCCGCTGTTCCTCGCAGCATGGAGCGGCGTTGTGCGCGTCGTGCGCCAGCCGACGCTGCGCGGATTGGCCGTCGCGTATTCGCTGTATGAGGTGTCGTGGGGCATTCTCGTCGTTACTGTTCCGGTGTTCGCCGCGCGACAATTCGCCGGCGGAACGGGATCTGCCATTGCCGGCCTGCTCTGGGCGGGCCTCGGCCTCGTCGGCGGTATCGCCGCATTGATCGCCGGCCATCGGCGCACGGCGGGCCGCGAGCGCAAGGTCATGGTGCTCGGCATGCTTGCGACCGCCGCTGCGGCATGGCCGACTGGCGGGCGAGTTCGGGCTGGTAGGCTTGGCACTCGGATTGATGGTGTTCGGCGGTGCGGCCGGACCGATCGACGTCAGCGTGCTGACGCTACGCCAACGCCGGACCGATCCGGCGGAGTTGGGACGCGTCTTGTCCGTGTCGATGAGTCTGAACATGGCCGGCGGACCGATCGGTTCCGCGCTCGCTGGTGTCCTTGTCACGTGGTCACTGCCGGCGACGTTTGCCGTGGCCGCGTTGGCTTCGTTACTGGCGGCGGCTGCCGTCGTGTTGATCCCGGTTGGCGATGTCCCACGGGCTGGACCGCGCACGGCAGGCAGCACGGACAAGCCCGATTATGCCGATGGGTCGTTGTAACTGAGGACTGGCAGTACCAGGTTTGCCTACGATTACACGACGCCTTCACTATGCAGCGCCTTTACCTCGGTCTCACTCAAGCCGAGCCACGATGTGATGACCTCATCCGTGTGTTGGCCCAGCATCGGTGATGCCGTCACGCGCGGCGGCTTGCCATCCACGCGGACCGGCCAGGCCGGCATCTTGAACGGCTTATAGGACGGATGCTGCATGACCTGCATGATGCCGCGCGCCTCGAAGTTCGGGTCGTTGATCAACTCCATCGTGTCGAACACGGCTCCAGCCGGAATGCCGGCACTCCCGACCTGATCCATGGCGTCGTGCTTGGTCCGCGTCATGGTCCACTCGCGGATGATCGTGTCGAGCTCTTCGTTGTGCTGGACACGCTCGCGCGGGGTGGCGAAGCGCGGGTCGTGGGTCAGTTCCTCGCGGCCCATGACCTTGCACAGACGCGACCAGTGCTCGGGATTGGCGCGGCTCGTCATGATCCACACGTAGTCGTTCGCCCCGCCAGGTGCGCACGGATACAGCCCCGAGGGCGCGTTGCTGCCACCGCCGGAGCGCGTACCGTCGCGCTCGACCGCCTTGCCGCTGCGTGCCTGCGTCGAGAAGTTGGTGCGCATGTAATGCAGCATGGCGTCCTGCATCGCGACCTGGAGCCGATGGCCTTCGCCGGTCGCGGCACGACGATACAACGCACCGAGGATGGTGATGGCCATCGTCATGCCGGTGCCAGTGTCGCCGAGCGACAGGCCAGGCTTGACCGGTATGCGTCCCTTTTCGCCGGTCACGCTGATGGTGCCGCCGGTCGCCTGCGCGATCATGTCGAACGCCAGGTTCTTCTCATAGGGGCTGCCGGTGCCGAAGCCCTTCACCTGGCAGTATATGATGCCGGGGTTGAGTTCACGCACCACGTCGTAGCCGAGGCCGAGACGCTCGATGGTCCCCGGCGCCATGTTCTCGACGCACACGTCGGCCTTGCGCAGCAGGTCCTTCACCAGTTCCAATCCGCGCGGAGACTTCAGGTTGACAGTGATCGACTTCTTGTTCGCGTTGAACACCTGAAAGTAATACGGGTCGTCGTCGGGATGACCGGCGCGGAGACGGCGGCCGGGATCACCGATCTTAGGGTTCTCGATTTTCACGACCTCGGCGCCGAGCCACGCAAGTGCCTCGGTGCAGGAGGGACCTGCCTCGAACTGGGTGAAATCGACGACGCGGATGCCGGAGAGAAACTGTAGTTCTGCGCTGGCGTCTTGCATGGAAGTCGTCCTCCAGTCGTTATGGCTTTTGCTGAAGCGTGGCACAGGACGCGGCAGGTTCCAAGCTGGGGTCAGGGTTGGCCGTGGGTCGGTATCAGGAATGAGATTTGCGCCGTCCCTCAATAACGAGCGCGACGGCGCCGCCGAGGATGCAAACAGTGGACAGCACGTCGAGTACGTAGCCCCCTAAAGGGAACCATCCCTGCACGAGTAGCTTGAGCAGCAGAAGCGCTATGCCGGCAATTACAATGCCTCGGAGCACTACCGGCTTGACTGGCGGGATCCTCACCCCGCCACTCTACCACATGCAGGCCTGGGAAGCGTCTCGACCGGCTCTTGGGACCAAGCGCCTAGCGATTGGACCTGATTGCTTGATCCAAGCACGCTAGGTCGCACGCATTAACCTATGAGACTGCAATTCGTGTCATTCAACTGCCCACTACTTCAGCGTTCTTCCCGTACTGCCACCAACACGGGCTGGCGGCGTTCCTTGCGGCGCCAGATCAGACCGGCTGTCGCTACTGCCACCAATCCGCTGAGTTCGATTGCGTCCACCGCGCCGAGGGGACCGAGGATGCTGGCGAGCGTGCCGACCAGCAGGATGCCGATGGGGCCGGCGCCGATGCAGACGGTGAGCAGTCCCATCAGTCTGGAGCGGAACTGCGGTGGTGCGTGTGCGATGATCAGGGAGGTCTGCATGTTGGCGAACGCAGCGGATCCAATGCCACCGGCGACCAGCAGCGCGCAGGCCAACGAGAAGACCGGTGCGAGCGGCATCAGTGCGGTGCAGACGAGGAACAGCAGCGAGCCGCCGACCATCAGCGCACGGCCTTTGCCGGGTGGATCGCCGCCGGCGAGCCATAGGCCCCCGAGGAAGGCTCCGAATGATTTCGGCTGCCGCCATCATCCCCACCAGCGCCGGCGAAACCATGAAGTGCTGCCGCCCAATCGGCGCGATCAACGCGGAATAGGGGAAGCCGAGCAGGTTCATCGCGATGGTGACCAGCAGGACACCGGCGATCACCGCGTGGCCTCGGGCGAAGGCGATGCCCTCGGCGAGATCGCGCGGCACATCGCTCAGGATGAACCGGCGTGCCTGCTGCTGGTAGCGCAGCCCGACCGCAAGAACTGCTGCCAGTAGATACATCAGTGATGACGCCGTGAAGGCGCCCGCGAGGCCGACGAACTGGTAGAGCGTGCCGGCGGCGATGGGGCCGCCCATGCGGGTGATCGAGTTGGTCAGCGTATCCAGGGCCAAGGCCCGCGGCACCAGTGCGGGTGGTACGCTCTCGCCCACCATGCGGCGGCGGGTGGACATCTCGGTGGACCAGACGATGCCCGCGATCAATGCCGCGACGGCGACGTGCCATGGTTGCGCGGCTCCGAACATGGCGAGGATGGCCACTGTCGCCGACGTGGCGGAGGTAATGAACTGACCGATCACGAGGACACGCTTGCGGTCCACGGCCTCGGCCATCACGCCGGCGAACGCGCCGAGCAACAGCATCGGCATCGTGCGCGCGGCTGATACCACTGCGACGGCGAGCCCGGAACCGGTCATGTCCAATGTGAACAGTGCGGCGGCCAACACCTCGAACCAGCGCATGGCGTTGACGCAACCGCCGATGGCCCACAGGCGCAGGAAGCCGCGCGAGGACAACAGTGCCCTCAGGCCGGCACCGTGTGCCACCATGGATCGTTTCCCCTCCGTCGGACCGCCCCATGGACCACAGGCAGCGCCCGGCGGTATTATGCACCGCAAAGCGACTGTCTGACAGAGGAGACCCTGGAAATGAACGATACGATGGCGACCAAGCCGCAGTTCGACCGGACGGTCGAGGACCTCGGCAACGTTGTTGAACTGGGGCACGTCAATGTCACGGTGCCCGATCAGTCGAAGGCAATTGCCTACTATCTGATGGGGCTTGGGCTGACGCGCGATCCGTATCTGATGGCCGGTCTTGAGAACATGTGGGTGAACGTCGGGCGCGGGCAGTTCCATCTGCCGTCTCGTGACACGCCGCAGGTGGTGCGCGGCACGACGGCGCTGGTGATGCCGGATCTCGAGGCGCTGTTGAAGCGGCTGGATTATGCGAAGAAGTACCTCGAGGGTACCAAGTTCAGCTTCAAGGAGGCGGGCGGCGTGGTGGAGACGACGTGCCCCTGGGGGAACAAGATCCGCGTTCACGCGCCGGACCCGCAGCGGTTCGGGCCGTTGCGTGTCGGCATGCCGTATGTCGAGCTCGATGTTGCGGCGGGGACCAATCTTGAGGGGATCGCGCGGTTCTATCGCGAGATTCTTGGCGGCATCGCTGGTGTATCGAAAGATGAGCGCGGGCCGTACGCCTGGGCCAACACGTCAGCCGACAGCAAGGTGACCTATCGCGAGACCAAGAAGAAGCTGCCGCCCTATGACGGGCATCATATTCAGATCACGCTTGCGGACTTCTCCGGGCCACACAAGAAACTTCTCGAGCGGGGTCTGATCACGGAAGAGAGCGATCAGCACCAATATCGCTTCGTTGATATCGTCGATGTGGATACCAACAAGCCTCTGGCGCAGATCGAGCATGAGACGCGCAGCATGCGGCATCCGATGTTCAACCGGTCCTACATCAATCGGAACCCGGACATGAACAATAGGAACTTCGTGCCTGGTTATGAGGTTGGAGTCTGGGCGCTGGCGTAGAACGTAGTCCCATCGTCGTGGCCGGGTGTGCCGGCCACGACGAACAGATCGGAGATCGCCATGACCATGCAGCCGTATCACGTCTCCGCCTACAACACGGCGAAGGCGTCGGAGAACAAGATCCACGATGACGCCACGGCGCGGCGCTTTGGCTTCAGCGGCGGATTGGTGGGCGGCGTTCATGTCTATGCCTACATGACGCACCTGCCGGTGGCGCACTGGGGCCGTGCATGGCTAGAGCGTGGGACTGGCGATTGCAGGTTCGGCAAGCCTGTCTACGAGGGCGAAATTGCTGAGATCAGCGCTGAAGAAAGCGCCGACGGGCTGGCACTGACTGTTCGCAGCCGCGGGGAGTTGTGCGCTACCGGTTCGGCGACGCTGCCTGCTGTTGGTGACGCCGTGTCGGTGGCGGATTTTCAGTCAGCTACGCCGCCGGAGCACGACGCACGGCCGGCTGCCGACGAAGCTTCGCTTGCGGTCGGTCGATGGCTGGGCACGAACCCACTGCACGTCACGGCGGAGTACCACGAGCAGGACCTGATCGACACGCGCGAAACCGATCCGTTGTACGCGAAGGAGGGGATCGTTCATCCGGGGACGGTGCTGCGGTGCTGCAACTGGGTGCTGTCGCACAACGTTGTGCTGCCAGCGTGGATGCATGTGGGCAGCACGGTACAGAACCTGGGCGTGGCACATGTCGGCGATACGCTGAGTGCGCGTGCCCGTGTCACTCGGAACTACGTGCACAAGGGGCACAAGTTCGTCGAGGTCGACGCGCTGGTGCTGGCCAATGAGCACTCGCCGCTGGCTCGGGTGACGCACACCGCGATCTATCTGCCGCGGCAGTTGGCGGAGGCGGCTTGACGAGACTGTGTCGCCGAAGGGTGGTGCTCAAAGCACACGGCGGCGGATGCCTTGCTTCAGGGTTTCCTCATTGAAATTCAGGAGCAGTCCTAACTTCAGGCTGCTCACCCGAAGGTAGGTGAGCAGCTGTGCCTCGTGCACAGGTAGCAGCTGATGGACCGACTTGATTTCAAGGACGAGCGTCTGCTCGACCAAGATGTCGATCTTCATGTCATAGTCGATCGGATGGCCCTTGTAGACCACCGGTAAGCGATGCTGACGGAGAAATGTCAGCCCTGCGACAGCCAGTTCATGGCAGAGGCACGCCTCGTAGATGCCTTCCAGCAACCCTGGCCCCAGCGTCCGATGCACCTCGACCGCGCAACCGATCACCTTGCTGGGTCAGGGCATGGCCATTTACCACGTTTTCTCTGTGCCTCTGTGCCTCTGTGGTGAAAATAGTCAGCCGGGGTTAAGGACGCCTCAATATCCCGGCGGGCGCTAAGGCAAGATTTTTCACCACAGAGGCACAGAGGCACAGAGTTTATCGGATTGCGGGCCGCAGGCGGCCTCGCAGTGACTGGTGGCGTTAGTTCAGCTCGCCTTCCTGACGCAGCATGCGGATTGACTGACGGAACGCCTCAGTCGTTTCTTCGACATCGGCCGCGGTGTGCGTGCAGGACAGCAACCCACCACCGCGTGGGTTCAAATCAACCCCGTTCACCAGCATCGCCAGCCGCAGCTTGTTGACCAGCGCCTTCGGCTGGTTCTTCAGATCCTCGAGCGTCGCCTTGGTCGGATCGAAGTTGTATGGCCCGATCTTCAGACCGCTCGGATTGACGAACAGATGAAAGCCCGAATACGTGCCATAGACAGCCCAGGCCACCTTCTCCGCATCCAGCACCGCATTCAGTTTCTCGCGCAACGATGCGGCGGTGGCTGAAGCCTTGTCGGATGCATCTGTCTCCGCAATGACGGTCAGCGCCGCCGTGCCGGCCGCGGCCGAGACGGGGTTGGCGTTGAACGTGCCGGGATGCGCAATCTTTTCCTTGCCCAGCTTGGCCGTCACGTTGAAGTCCAGCAGGTCGAGCAGGTCCTTGCGGCCGGCGACGCACGCGCCAGGCAGTCCGCCGGCGACGATCTTTGCGAAGCTGGATAGATCGGGGCGCACACCGAAGGCCATCTGGGCGCCACCCTTGGTGGCGCGGAAGCCGGTGACGACCTCGTCGAAGATCAGGATGGCGCCGTACTGTGTGGTCAGCTTGCGGAGTTCCTGGGCGAAGTCCGCGCCAAGTGGCACCTGGCCGAACGACGAACCCGTAGGCTCATAGATCACGGCCGCGATGTCGGGATTGCTGGCGAACGCGGCGCGCACGCCTTCGACGTCACCGGGGTTCAGCAGCACCGTCTTCTCGGCTACGCCCGGCAACACACCCGGTGTCGGGGAGCCGTCGAAGTGGTTCGTGTAGCCACTCGCCATCTGGTCATGCCAGCCGTGGAAGTGGCCCTTGAAGCGCATCAGTGTCGTGCGCCCGGTGAAGGCGCGGGCGAGGCGTACCGCCATCAGCGTGGCCTCGGTGCCGGACGACGTGAAGCGAATGCGTTCCGCGGACGGCACCAGACGCTGGACGGCATGCCCCCACTGCACCTCGCGTGGATGGCTGGCGCCGAACTGGGTGCCCTCGTTCATGGCCTCGGCGATCGCCTTGCTTACCACCGGGTGGCGATGGCCGAGCAACAGCGCACCGTGGCCGCCGAAGTAGTCGATGTAGCGGTGACCATCGACATCCCATTTGTGCGGACCCTCGGCGCGCTGGATATAGACGCCGTAAGGATCGACGTTGCGGGCGTCGTGCGTGATGCCGCTGGGGAACAGTTCGCCGGCTTCCTTCGCCAGATCGGCTGAGCCTGGTGTATGCTCGCGATAAGCCGAGGTGATGCGGGAATTGGTGAGGGCGTCGGTGGTGATGGTATCCATGCTGGGAGGTCTCCGGCGGCTACGCGTTCCATAGTGGCGCGAACCGGTACGTTTGGCCAGAGCGGGCGACTTAACGCTGCGATCTCGACATGATGACAGGGAGCGGACACGATGAGCGAGCAGTTTGCGATCTATCCAAGCCTGCGGGACCGGGTGGTGTTCATCACCGGCGGCGCCAGCGGAATCGGTGCCGAACACGTAGCGCAATTCACCGCGCAAGGTGCGAAGGTGGCGTTCGTCGATATCGCCGATGATGCGGCGCGCGACCTGGTGGGGCGATTGGAAACCGCCGGCCACGCACCGCCATTCTACCAACACTGCGACCTGAAGGACATCGGTGCTTTGCGCGCGGCGATCGCGGAAGTGGGGCGGCGGTTGGGGCCGATCACCGTGCTGGTGAACAATGCGGCGCACGATCAGCGACATAAATTTGAGGACGTCACGGTCGAGTACCTGGGACGAACGGCAGGCGACCAATCTGCGGCATCAGTTCTTTGCCATCCAGGCGGTGGCGCCGATGATGCGCGCAGCGGGCGGCGGGTCGATCATCAATTTCGGCTCGGTCAGCTGGCACACGTCACAGGGCGGCATGCCGGCCTATACGACGGCGAAGGCGGCGGTGGAGGGCCTGTCGCGCGGGATGGCGCGAGATCTCGGCGGCGATCGCATCCGGGTGAATACGGTGATCCCTGGCTGGATCATGACGGAGCGGCAGATCAAGCTGTGGCTGACACCGGAAGCCGAGGCGAATCTCATTCAAAGCCAATGCCTGAAGGACAAGCTGGTGCCGGCCGACGTGACGCGGATGGTGCTGTGGCTGGCGTCGGACGACAGCCGGATGTGCACGGCGCAATTGTGGATCGTGGACGCCGGCAGGGTGTGAAGGCAGCGCCAATTCCTGAACAGGCGCGGAAAGGAGTGTCCAACTACGACGAGTTCTGGCTGCGCTATCTCCGCGCCCACACCAGCGCGAAAACGCGAGCCCTGCACTACATCGGCAGCGTCCTGGCGGTCACGTCGTTGGCACTTGCCACGCTCGACTGGCGTTGGCTTATCGTCGCTCCGGTCATCGGCTACGGCTTTGCCTGGACCGCGCACGTTGCGATCGAGCATAACCGTCCGCCGACGTTCGGGCACCCGTTGTGGTCGTTGTTCAGCGACTATCGCATGCTGTTGCTGGCGCTGACATTCCGCCTGTCACCGCACCTGCGCCGTGCTGGCTTGCACTAGCGTCGCGGCGTCCGCATCATCACCGCAACAACGGGGAACAGCTCCATGTGGGAACCGAACGACCGCTATCCCGATCCGTCCGTGCGGGCGTTGGATGCAAGCTTCGCCAAATACCGACTGCCGCTTGCGTCGGTCGAGCGTCTGGCGACCGGGTGCCGTTGGTCGGAAGGACCGGTGTATTTCGGCGATGGTCGCTACGTACTGTGGAGCGATATCCCCAATGATCGCATTCTGAAATGGGAGGAGGAGACCGGCGCGGTCAGCGTATTCCGCAAGTCCTCCAACAATGCCAACGGCAACACGCGCGATCGGCAAGGTCGATTGGTGACGTGCGAGCATCGGGGGCGGCGGGTCGTCCGCACGGACTACGACGGCGCGATCACCGTGCTGGCCGACAGCTATCAAGGCAAGAAGCTGAACTCGCCGAACGACGTGGTGGTGAAGTCGGACGGCTCGATCTGGTTCACCGATCCACCGTTCGGCCTGTTCGGCTATTACGAGGGAGAGAAGCTGGAGCAGGAACTGCCGGCCAACGTGTACCGCGTCGATGGCCACACCGGCGCGATCACCGTGGTTACCGATGATGTGCAGGGCCCCAACGGGCTGGCGTTCTCGCCCGATGAGTCGAAACTATACGTCGTTGAGTCGCGCGCCATGCCAACACGCAAACTGCGCGTGTTCGATGTGAAGGGCGAAACGCTGGGCGCCAGCAAGATGTTCCTCGATGCCGGGGTCGGCACGCCCGACGGATTCCGTGTGGATGTCGACGGAAACCTTTGGTGCGGGTGGGGCATGGGCGACGCTGAACTCGACGGTGTGCGCATCTTCAACCCGTCGGCAGAACCGATTGGCCACATCGCGCTGCCGGAGCGCTGCGCCAATCTGTGTTTCGGCGGGCGCTGGCGCAACCGGCTGTTCATGGCCGCGAGCCATGGGCTCTATGCGCTGTATGTGAATACACAGGGAGCGGCGGGCGGCTAACGCGTGTTCCGACTGCGTGAACATGGCGTAACGGTCCGCACGGAACTCTTGGCCGGACTGACGACGTACCTGACCATGGCATACATCGTCGTGGTGAACCCATCGATCCTTGCGGAAGCGGGGATCGATCATGGTGCGGCCTTCGTGGCGACCTGCATTGCGGCTGCAATCGGTTCGGCGGCCATGGGGCTGATGGCCAACCTGCCGCTGGCGCTGGCCCCTGGCATGGGCCTGAACGCTTACTTCACCTTCACCGTGGTGAAGGGCATGGGCGTGCCATGGCAGGTGGCACTCGGCGCGGTGTTCGTCTCGGGTGTGGTGTTCCTGATCATCAGCGTGCTGCGGGTGCGCGAGTGGTTGATCAACGCAATACCGATGTCGCTGAAGCTGGGCATCGGAGCGGGTATCGGCCTGTTCCTCGGGCTGATCGGCATGCACGAAATGGGGCTCGTCGCCGGCAATCCGGTGACGTTGGTCGCGCTTGGCGACGTCGACAAGACGCCAACGTTGTTGGCGTGCCTTGGGTTTCTGATAATGGCGGGACTGTCGGCGCGCGGCATGCGGGGTGCGATCCTGATCGGTATCCTGGTCATCGCCGCGCTAGGCATTCCGTTCGGCCTGACCGAGCTGCACGGGGTGGTTTCGGCACCGCCCTCACTGGCGCCGACGTTCCTGCAACTGGACATACGCAACGCATTACAGCTCGGTGTCACTACAGTCGTCCTGACGTTCTTGCTGGTCGATGTGCTGGACAATGCGGGCACGTTGATTGCCACCACGCAGCGCGCGGGACTGATGCGTCCCGATGGAACCGTGCCGCACTTACGGGAGGCTCTGCTGGCGGACAGTGGCGGTGCCATCATTGGCTCAGTGCTGGGGACCAGCACCACGACCAGCTATATTGAAAGTGCCGCCGGGATCCAGGCAGGCGGTCGTACCGGGCTTACCGCAGTCACCGTGGCGGTTCTGTTCCTGCTGACGCTGTTCTTCGCACCTGTGGCGACCGCGATCCCTGCCTTCGCCACCGCACCGGCGCTCGTGTTCGTGGCCTGTCTGATGGCACGGGCGCTGCGTGATATCGGTTGGGATGACGCCACCGAATACATCCCCGCGGTGATGGTCGCGATCGGTATTCCCTTCACGTTCTCCATCGCGACAGGGATTGGACTTGGTTTTGTTGTCTACGCCGTTGTGAAGGTTGCCGCGGGACGCATCGCACAGGTTCCCGGCGCGGTGTGGCTGATCGCTGGATTGTCGGTGCTGAAGTTCGCGCTGCCGGGTTAGCGCCTAGTCACGCATTACCTGACCTGTGGCGACGCACGCAAAGGCACTAGCAGATGGCAATCGATCCGGCCAACGTCGCTCCGGGCTGCACCACGTGCATCGCCTGATCGGACGAAAGGTCACGAAGGTTGAGAGCGTTCGGCACGTGGCTGACCGGCTCGACGCAGAAGAAGTCCTGGTCGGGTGGTGTATACACCTGTAGATGGCGGAATACATCGTCTGCCGCGATGGTTATCCCGGCGCCGAGGCCCGAAATCCGCACCCGGCGGGTCCAGTTCGTGAAGCAGTTGTCCAACCGCGCATCGCCGACCGTCCGCGCATTGGAGTGATCCCATTCAGCCGGCACCGAGGCATGTTGTCTGGGCAGCGGCTCCTCGCCATTCATCCATACGCCGCCCGCCTCAAACTGCAGGGTGACGCCCGGCGGCCGTGCGAAATAGGGATGTAGCCCGATCCCAAGTGGCGCCGGTTCCGTATGCCCGTTCGTCACGGTCAGATCGACGCACAAGCCGTTATTCGAATACCGATAGCGCAGCATGGCACTGAACGGGAACGGCCACTGCCGCGCGCGGTCGTCGATGGCATCGTGTTCCAGAGTGAGCACGATTTCCCCCGGTGATGCTTGCCGCACGCTCCAAGGTTGCCGGAAGCCGACACCGTGAAGTGCATGCCGTTGATCGCCGAAGCCCGGGTCGAGTTGGTAACCGACGCCGTTCCAGGTGAAACGACCTTCCTCGATGCGGTTGCAATACGGTAGCATCGGGAAGCAACCCAGGCCTCTGACATTGCCGCTGAGGATGGCGTCGGGGTGGGCGCGGCGCAGGACATGCGTGCCAGCATCGGTCCATCCGACGATTGCGGCGCCGGCCTCCGGCATGACCACGATCGACGTTTGTTCGCTGCCCAAATTCAGCACCGGTTCGTCTCCTGCCTCGTTCGCATAGCCTAGCGCAGTCGTGCCTCTGGGCGTAAACGGGCCGCGTCCTAGATGAAAGGTGCTTGCGTGGAGGAAGTCGATTGCGTCGTCGTCGGGGCCGGCGTCGTCGGGTTGGCGGTGGCGCGCGCGCTGGCGCTGGCGGGGCGGGAGGTGATCGTCCTGGATGCCGCCGAAGGCATTGGCACCGAGACGTCCTCGCGCAACAGCGAGGTGATCCACGCGGGCATCTATTATCCGGCCGGCAGTTTCATGGCTCGGTTCTGTGTCGCCGGGCGCAAGGCACTCTATGAGGTACTGTGCCGAACGGGGCGTCCCTCACACCAACTGCGGGAAGCTGATCGTTGCCACCAACTCCGAGGAAGATGCCATGCTCGCCGGCATCAAGCGGCGTGCGGAGGCCAACGGCGTCGAGGGTATGCGGGTCCTGGCCGCCGCCGAAGCGGTTGCGCTGGAGCCTAACCTCCACTGCACCAGTGCCCTGCTGTCGCCGGTCACCGGGATCATCGACAGCCACGCATTCATGCTGGCACTGCAAGGTGATGCGGAGAACGCGGGGGCGGTACCGGTGTTCTTCAGTCCGGTCACCGGTGGGCGCGCCGTACCCAGCGGCGTTGAGATCGATGTCGGCGGTATCGAGCCGATGTCGCTGCGGTGCCGCTTGCTGGTCAACTCGACCGGCCTGCATGCGCCCGCTCTGGCGGCGCGGTTGGTCGGCATGCCGCGGGATCGGGTTCCGGATGCCTATTTCGCGAAGGGCAATTACTTCACGTTGTCCGGCCGCTCGCCATTCTCGCGGCTGATCTATCCGGTGCCGGTACCTGGTGGATTGGGTGTGCATCTGACGATCGATCTGGGCGGTCAGGCTCGATTTGGGCCGGACGTGCAGTGGATCGATACGATTGACTATACGGTAGACCCGGCGCGGGCGGACAGCTTCTACGCGGCGGTCCGCAAGTACTGGCCGGACCTGAAGGATGGCGCGTTGCAGCCTGGCTATTCCGGCATTCGGCCGAAGATCGTACCGCGCGGTGCGCCAGCACAGGATTTCGTCGTGCAAGGACCACAAAGTCATGGTGTGCCGGGCCTGATCAATCTGTTCGGCATTGAAAGCCCAGGTCTGACGGCGTCATTGGCGCTGGCGGATTATGTAGTGCAAGTCGCGGCTACGGGGTAGGCTTGATCTCGATCTTGCCGAATCTTACCGGCAAGTCATGCAGGCGACGCGGCTGACCTCCAAGGGGCGGGGCTATCCTGCCGACGTCAGAGTGCAGTAACCGTGACCACCTCCGGTTGAGTTACAAGACCGCCGTATCTCTGCCTGAATTAGCCGCCATCAGTTTTCCTGGAGGTAACGGAGGGATGATTTTCGTAACATCCAGTGCCCAGGCATTGAGGAGACTCCCGCCCGACGCCTAACTATGGCCGCCTGACTGGATCATCCCGATCTGTCCCCACTGAGCGGAGCTCGCACCAACCCGATGGATGAACGTGTCGATCGGCCGGATTTTGATACCACGGACGCCCCGGTATCCCGCGGGCCGGTCGTTGTTGTGCGTCGGTCGCGGACGCGGTGGCTCATCGGCCTCATTGTCGTGCTGCTCGGCGTGGGGGCTGTCTGGTACTGGCAAACGCATCACGCACCGCAGACCGCCGGCCGCGGTGCTCCAGGCCGAGGCGCGCAAACGGCGGCGCAGCCCGTCGGGGCGGAGACTATCGGCACCGGCGACATCCGCATCATCCTGAACGAGCTCGGCACCGTAACGCCGCTCGCCAACGTGACTGTGAAGACGCAGATCAATGGCCAGCTTACGGCTGTCGGCTTCCAGGAAGGCCAGAACGTCAAGGTAGGAGACTTCCTCGCGCAGATCGATCCCCGACCCTACCAGGTCGCGCTGGAACAGGCGCAGGGGACCTTGGCGAAGGACCAGGCCTTGTTGCTGCAAGCTCAGACCGACCTCAAGCGATATCAGACATTGGCGCGACAGGATTCGATTTCGCAGCAGCAGGCCGACGATCAGCGCTTCCTGGTGGCGCAGTACCAAGGTGCAATACAGACCGACCAAGCGCAGATCGACAGCGCCAAGCTGAATTTGATCTATTGCCATATCGTGGCGCCAGTCGCGGGCCGAGTGGGATTGCGTCAGGTTGATGCCGGCAACTATGTGCAGACCAGCGACGCCAACGGCCTTGTCGTGATCACGCAGGAACAGCCGATATCGGTGATCTTTTCGGTGACCGAAGACAGCCTGCCCGCCGTCATGAAGCAACTGCACGCCGGTGCAAAGTTGCAGGTGGAGGCTTACGATCGATCAAATGCCACGCTGCTGGCGACGGGGACGCTGTCCAGCGTGGACAATCAGATCAATACCACCACCGGCACCGTGAACATGCGCGCCGACTTCCCCAATACGGATGAAACTCTGTTCCCAAACCAGTTCGTCAATGCACACGTGCTGGTTGATACACTGCACAACGTCGTACGGGTGCCGGTGGCGGCTGTGCAGCAAGGTGCGCCCGGTAGCTATGTCTACGTTATCAACCAGGATAACACAGTGTCGGTGCGCCCGATCCAGGTGGGTCCGATCGATGGTGCGCAGGCCCAGGTCATCTCCGGACTGTCGGCGGGTGATCGCGTGGTGACCGACGGCACCGATCGGCTGCGCGACGGTCAGAAGGTGACCATACCGCCACCACCGTCAAAGACCGCATCGTCGCCCGCGCAGCCGCAGCCGCAGCATCAGCGCCGCAGTCAGCAGCCGCAGCCGCAGCCGCAGCCGCAGCCGCAGTGAGCGCAACCGCAACCGTCGCATGAGCCCGTCGCGGATCTTCATTCTCCGACCTGTCGGCACGTGGCTGCTGATGGTGGCCATCGTTCTGGTGGGGATTGTTGCCTACGGCTTCCTGCCGGTGTCGGCGTTGCCCGAGGTCGATTACCCAACGATCCAGGTTCAGACGCTGTATCCGGGTGCAAGTCCCGAGGTGATGACATCGTCGGTGACCGCACCACTGGAGCGGCAATTCGGACAGATGCCCGGGTTGAACCAGATGTCGTCGGTGAGTTCGGCCGGTGCATCAGTGATCACTCTGCAGTTTAGCCTGGATCTGAGCCTCGATATAGCGGAGCAGGAGGTGCAGGCGGCGATCAACGCTGCCGGCAATCTGTTGCCATCCGATCTGCCGGCGCCGCCGATATACGCCAAAGTCAATCCGGCCGACGCACCGATACTGACCATCGCTCTGACGTCGAAGACGTTGCCGCTGACGCAGTTGGAAAATCTGGCCGATACACGACTGGCGCAGAAGATCTCGCAACAGTCTGGCGTCGGTCTGGTCAGCATCAGCGGCGGCGAACGTCCCGCGGTGCGCATCCAGGTCAATCCGCGCGCGCTGGCGGCGTACGGACTGAATATCGACGACCTGCGTACGACTTTGGGGAACGCCAACGTCAACACGCCAAAGGGAAGTTTCGACGGGCCGCGCCAGGCCACCACGATCAATGCCAATGACCAGATCTCCACCGCGGAGGATTTCTCCACACTGGTGATCGCCTACCGGAATGGTGCACCGGTGCGGCTGACCGATGTCGCGACCGTGGTGCAGGGGGCGGAGAACACCAAGCTGGGTGCGTGGGCAAATCGCACGCCGGCAGTCATTTTGAATGTGCAGCGTCAGCCGGGCGCCAACGTCATCCAGGTCGTGGACAGCATCAAGAAGATGCTCCCCGAGATGCAATCGGCACTGCCGTCGTCGATCGACGTGACGGTACTCACTGATCGCACGACCACCATCCGCGCTTCAGTCGCAGATGTGGAGTTCGAGCTGGGGCTTGCGGTGATATTGGTTGTGCTGGTGATTTTCCTGTTCCTGCGCAACCTGCCGGCCACGATCATTCCAAGCCTGTCGGTGCCGCTGTCGTTGGTGGGAACGCTGGCGGTGATGTACCTGCTGGGGTTCAGTCTCGACAATCTTTCGTTGATGGCGCTGACGATCTCCACCGGCTTCGTGGTGGACGATGCGATTGTCATGATCGAGAACATCTCGCGGTACGTCGAAATGGGAGACAAGCCGCTGGATGCCGCCCTGAAGGGCTCGCAGCAGATCGGCTTCACCATCATATCGCTGACCGTATCGCTGATCGCCGTGCTGATTCCCCTGCTGTTCATGGGCGACGTCGTCGGCAGGCTGTTCCATGAATTCGCCATTACCCTGTCCGTTACAATCATCATATCCGCAATCGTGTCGCTGACGCTGGTGCCGATGATGTGCGCGCGCCTGGTGCGGCATCGGCCGGAGTCGGAACGGACCCGCTTCGACGTCCGCGCCGAGCAAGCCTTCAACTGGGTGATCGATCGCTATGACCGGGCGTTGGTGGTCGTGCTGGATCATCAGCCGCTGACACTGCTGGTCGCGCTCGCCACGTTGTGTTTGACGATCTGGCTCTATGTGATTGTGCCGAAGGGGTTCTTTCCGGTGCAGGACACGGGCGTCCTCCAGGGCATCTCGGTGGCGGCGCAGAGCACGTCGTTCGGTGCGATGGCAAAGAACCAGCAGGAACTGGCCGACGTCATTCTAAAGGACCCCGACGTGGTCAGCCTGAGTTCCTTCATCGGCGTGGACGGGCAGAACCTGACACTGAACACGGGCAGGTTCCTGATCAATCTCAGGCCCAAGGATGACCGGACGCTGAATGCGACACAGATAGCCCGACGCATCCAGCAGGAGACGGCGGGGATTGTGGGAGCCTCACTCTATCTGCAACCGGTGCAGGACCTGACTGTGGATTCCTCGATCAGCCGAACACAGTATCAATTCGTGCTGGAGAATCCCAACGCCGACGCGTTTCAGACATGGGTTCCGAAATTGCTGCAGCGGCTGGCCCAGTCACCGAACCTCGCCAATGTTGCGGCTGATCTGGCGCAGCAGGGATTGACGGTAAACCTGGTGATTGACCGCGCTACCGCGGCGCGTTTCGGTATCACACCTGCGACCGTGGACAATGCGCTGTATGATCTGTTTGGGCAGCGCATCATCTCCACCATCTATACGCAGTCCAACCAGTATCGCGTCATCATGGAGGCGGACCCGAACCTGCAGCAGTCGCTGGCCAGCCTCAATTCGATACGCTTGCCGTCATCCGCGGCAGCGAACGGACAGGTTCCGCTATCCACGATTGTAAGTGTCGAGCAGAAGCCGGGTCCGCTCGCGATTGATCACCTCGGGCAGTTCCCCGCCACGACGGTGTCATTCGATACTGCGCCCGGTGCATCGCTGGGCGCCGCGGTCGCTGACGTTCGTCAGGCGGAAAAGGATATCGGGCTGCCCGGGAGCTTCCTTACCGCCTTCCAAGGTGCTGCTTCGGCGCTGGAAGCATCGCTGTCCAACGAGCTGATGTTGGTGCTGGCGGCGATTGCCACGGTGTACATCGTGCTGGGCGTACTGTACGAAAGCTTCATCCATCCGATCACGATCCTATCCACTCTACCGTCCGCGGGGGCAGGCGCACTGGTCGCGCTGCTGATTGCGGGGGACGATATCGACGTGATCTCGATCATCGGCATCATTCTGCTTATCGGCATCGTCAAGAAGAACGCCATCATGATGATCGACTTCGCATTGGCTGCCGAGCGCGAGGAAGGCAAACCACCGCTTGAGGCGATCCATCAGGCGGCGCTCCTTCGTTTCCGCCCCATCATGATGACCACAATGGCAGCCTTGCTCGGAGCGTTGCCGTTGATGCTCGGCAACGGCACCGGATCCGAACTGCGCCGTCCCCTTGGCGTGGCGATCGTCGGCGGCCTGATCGTCAGCCAGGTGCTGACAATTTTCACGACACCAGTGATCTACCTGATGTTCGATCGCCTCGCCAAGCGTGTTGCCGGACCCAAATCCGAACAACGCCTGGCGGGCGATAGCGCGCCCCCGTGAATATCTCCGCGCCATTTGTCGCACGTCCGGTTGCGACCACGTTGCTGACGCTTGGCATTGCGCTGGCCGGTATCTTTGCATTCTTCCAGCTACCGGTGTCGCCACTGCCACAAGTCGACATTCCCACGATATCAGTAACTGCGGCGCTGCCGGGCGCCAGTCCGGATACCGTTGCGACCAGCGTTGCAAGCCCGCTGGAACGGCATCTTGGGCAGATTGCCGATGTGACCGAGATGACATCCAGCAGCTCGGTCGGTCAGGCGCGCGTTGTGCTGCAATTCGGGCTGGACCGCGACATCAATGGCGCAGCGCGCGACGTGCAGGCAGCGATCAACGCGGCGCGCGCGGATCTGCCGACATCGCTGCGCAGCAATCCAACCTATCGGAAGTTCAATCCCGCCGATGCGCCGATACTGATCCTGGCGCTGACCTCCAAGACCATGACGCGTGGCCAGATTTACGACGTCGCCAGCAACGTGCTGCAGCAGCGTCTGTCCCAGATCGATGGCATCGGGCAGGTCATCATAGGGGGGGCCGCCCAACCCGCCGTGCGGGTGGAACTCAATCCGCAGGCGCTGTTCAAGTACGGCATCGGATTGGAGGGCGTGCGCGCAGCGCTTGCCTCGGCGAACGCCCACAGCCCGAAAGGCGCGATCGAGGAAGGCGATCGGCATTACCAACTCTACACCAACGATCAGGCCAGTACGGCAGCAGAGTACCAGCCGCTCATCGTCGCATACCGCAACGGCGCGCCGGTTCGGCTTTCGGACGTGGCCGACGTCGTGGACTCAGTCGAAAACCTTCGCAACGTGGGTGTGGCGAACGGCACGCCGGCGGTGCTGGTCATCGTATCGCGCCAGCCGGGTGCGAACATCATAGATGCGGTGGACGCCGTGAAGCGGGCGCTGCCGCAACTGGAAGCGGCGATGCCCAGCGACATCAACGTAACCATCGCCAATGATCGCAGCACGACAATTCGTGCATCGTTGCAGGACACCGAGACAACATTGCTGATCGCAATCGCCCTGGTCACGCTGGTGGTGTACCTGTTCCTGCGGAGTTGGCGCGCGACGTTGATCCCCTCGATCGCGGTGCCGGTGTCGATCATCGGCACGTTCGGAGCGATGTATCTGCTGGGGTTCAGTCTCGATATCCTGTCGCTGATGGCGCTGACGGTCTCCACGGGTTTCGTGGTCGATGATGCGATCGTTGTGCTGGAGAACATCTCGCGTCACCTGGAAGCGGGGATGCCGCGGCTGCAGGCGGCGTTGCTTGGTGCGCGCGAGGTCGGTTTCACCGTGATCTCGATCAGCTTGTCATTGATCGCGGTGTTCATTCCGATCTTGCTGATGGGCACCGTCATCGGCCGGTTCTTTCGGGAATTCGCGTTGACGTTGTCGCTCGCCATTATGGTTTCACTGGCGATTTCGCTCACCACGATCCCGATGATGTGTGCGCTTTTCCTGCGGCCCATGCCGAGACGCGTGACGCAACGGCGTTCGCTGTTCGATCGGGTGTTGCGTATCTACCGCAGCAGTTTGGATTGGTCGTTGGGTCACGGCATTCTGGTCATGCTGATCTGGGTGCTCACGATCGGACTGAACATCTGGCTCTTCGTAATCATCCCCAAGGGGCTGTTCCCGGAGGAGGATACCGGGCGGCTAATCGGCAGCATGCAGGCGGACCAGAGCACGTCGTTCCAGGCGATGCAGCAGAAGCTCGAGCAGATGGTGACGATCGTGCGGCGCGATCCGGCTGTCGAGAACGTCGTCGGGTTTACCGGCCAGGGTAGCGGCGGTGCCGGAGGACAATCCAACACCGGCCAGGTGTTTGTCGCGCTCAAGCCGATCTCACAACGCGGCAGCATGGACCAGATAACGACACGGTTACGTCGGGAGCTGGCGGTCGTTCCGGGAGCAAGGCTGTTCCTGCAGCCGATCCAGGATTTTCGGATGGGCGGCCGGCAGGGCAATGCAGCCTATCAGTACACGCTGCAAGGGGATGATTCGCATCAGCTATATGAGTGGGCGAACAAATTGCAGGATGCGCTTCAAAACAATCCAGTGCTGCTCGACGTGAATTCGGATCAGCAGCAAAAGGGGTTGGAAACCGATCTGGTGATAGATCGTCCCACCGCCAGCCGACTGGGTATCACTGCGAGCCAGATCGACAACACGTTATACGATGCATTCGGACAGCGGCAGGTTTCGACGATCTATAGCGCG
This sequence comes from uncultured Alphaproteobacteria bacterium, assembly GCA_963726125.1. Lineage (GTDB taxonomy): Bacteria > Pseudomonadota > Alphaproteobacteria > Acetobacterales > Acetobacteraceae > JAMXLO01. Next base: position 650,631 of record CAVSBG010000008.1, read on the forward strand.
CTCAATCAGTACCACGTTGTGATGGAGGTCGCGCCGCAATACTGGCAAAGCCCGGAGACGTTGAAGGACATTTATGTCAGCACGTCGGGCGGAAATGCCAGCGGCACACAGGTTTCAAACGCCGTGGTCGGGACTGTGGCAACACCGAAGACGGCGAACGCGACGACCGCGGAGGCAAACGCCGCGGCGATCGCGACCAGCTCGGCGCGAAATGCGTCCAACAATGCCCTGGCGACCACGGGCAAAGGCGGCGCGTCCTCCGCGGCTGCCGTCAGCACGACGAAGGAGACGATGGTCCCACTCGCTGCATTCACGCATTATGGACCCGGCAACACCCCTTTGGCGGTGAACCATCAGGAACAGTTCGTCGCCACGACAATCTCCTTCAACCTGGCCCCCGGCAAGTCGCTGAGCGATGCATCCCAGGTGATCGATCAGGCGGTGGAGCAGATCCGCATGCCGGCGAGTATTCATGGGTCTTTCCAGGGTACGGCGCGCACCTTCCAGCAGTTCCTGTCGAACGAAATCCTGCTGATCGCTACTGCACTGATTGCCGTCTACATCGTGCTCGGCATTCTGTATGAAAGCACCATTCATCCGATTACCATCCTGTCCACGTTGCCCTCGGCGGGTGTCGGAGCAGTGTTGGCGTTGATGCTGTTCAACACCGAATTCAGCATCATCGCGCTGATCGGCGTGATCCTGCTCATCGGCATCGTCAAGAAGAACGCCATCATGATGATCGACTTTGCGTTGGACGCGGAGAGGACGCGCCATCTGTCCTCGCGTGAGGCGATCCTCGAGGCCTGCGTGCTGCGGTTCCGCCCGATCATGATGACCACCTGCGCAGCCCTGTTTGGTGCCTTGCCACTGGCGTTCAGCTTCGGCAACGGCGGCGAGGTCAGGCGGCCGCTGGGCATTGCCATCGTAGGTGGACTGATTGTAAGCCAGGCACTGACGCTATACACCACGCCGGTGGTGTACCTGTATTTGGACCGGTTCCGCAATGCCATGCGGCAGCGTTGGCGTCGGGCTTTCCCAGGTATCGCGGCGGCCTCGGAGCCTGCGGAATAATGCGTCGTTGCCTGCTGCTTCCGCTGCTTGCGCTATCGGCATGCATGGTCGGGCCGGACTATAAGAAGCCCGATCCGATCCTGTCCACCGAGTACAAGGAGCTGCAGGGCTGGACGATCGCGCAGCCGCAGGATGCGGCCGACCGTGGCGCCTGGTGGTCGGTCTATCGTGATCCAGTACTTGATTCGCTGGAACGCCAGGTGGAGGTGTCCAACCAGACAGTCAAGCAATTCGAGGCACAGTATCGAAATGCGGTAGCGCTGGTTCAGGGTGCACAGGCAAATCTGTTTCCGGTGGTAGGCGTCAATGCCAATGTGACGGAGCGGTCAGGTTTTGGAGGCAGCGGGAGCACCGGCTCGAATATCATCAACTCGACGGGCATCGCGACCAATACGACCGGCAACGGCGTCAGTGGTGGCGGCGGCGGTAGTGCCGGTGCGCCGCGGACGCAATATAGCCTGGAAGGGACCGCCGATTGGACTCTCGACGTTTGGGGCGCCATTCGCCGCCAGGTGGCGAGCCAGGTGGCTGGCGCCCAGGTCAGCGCAGCCGACCTTGCGAATGCGCAACTATCGGCACAGGCGACGCTGGCCACGGACTACTTTGATTTGCGCGCGGAGGATTCGCTGGAGGCTATTCTACGGAATACTGTGGCGGCGTTTGAACGCTCGTTGCAGATCGTGCAGAACCAGCACGCGGCGGGCACGGTGTCGGAGGCCGACGTGGTGACGGCGCAGGCTCAATTGGAAGGGGCTCGTGCGCAGCTTGTCGGCGTTGGGGTGCAACGGGCGCAGTTCGAACATGCGATTGCCGTGCTGACTGGGCATCCGCCGGCAGAACTGACAATTCCTCCGGCGCCGTTGACGTTGAACGTGCCGGTGATGCCGCCGGGCCTGCCATCGACGCTGCTGCAACGTCGGCCCGATATCGCTGCCGCGGAGCGCCAGATGCAGCAGGAGAACGAGCTGATCGGCGTGCAGGTCGCGGCGTACTATCCGACCATCAGCCTTTCGACGCTGGCCGGCTATGTCGGTAGCCCACTATCGCAGCTGTTCACGACCGCCAACCGTATCTGGTCGCTGGGCGCATCCGCGAACGAGACGCTGTTCGCGGGTGGTGCGCGATCGAGCGCCGTGGCGGCGGCGCAGGCCACTTACGACCAGAGCGTCGGGAATTATCGGCAGGTCGTGCTGACGGCGCTGCAGCAGGTGGAGGATCAATTGTCGACCTTGCGCATCCTGGAGCGGCAGGCGCGGGCAGAGGCGATCGCGGTTGCCGCGGCGCAACGTGCCGTCGATGTCACACTCAACCAATACCGCGCCGGCACGGTTGCCTATACGACTGTCATCACGGAGCAGACGTCGTTGCTATCCGACCAGCAGGCGCAGTTGGCGGTGCAGCAGAACCGGCTGGTGGCCAGCGTCGCGCTGATCACTGCGCTGGGTGGGGGTTGGAACAAGGATGAGCTGCCCACTCGTGACGACCTGCCACATGCGTTGGACGTGCTGAAGCCATAAAGACTTGACTGCGCGCGGACCGTTCATCCCGCGTCTCGGTGCAACCTTCGGTCGACCGCGAGCAAGGCGACGCTGACGGTTGCGGCAAACAGCACCAGCAGCAGCGTGACCGCCATGATCATGCGCACGTTCTGCAAACCGATGGCCGTCATCAGCAGATAACCCAGGCCGCGTTGCGAGCCGAACATTTCGCCGAGCAACGTGCCAATGAGAGTGAGCGAGAAGCTTACGCGGATGCCGGTGAAGATCTCGGGCAAGGCGCTTGGGATGATGATTGCCCGGACGACGTGCCACTGTGTCAGCCGCATGACCTGCGCCGTCTTCAGCAGCACCGGTTTGACCGTTCCTACGGCCGTCATGGTGAAAATCGCCATCGGCACGATGCCGTGGATCGCACCGAACGCAACCTTCGCTGGCATGCCGATGCCGAACGCCAGCAGCACGATCGGGTAGAGCGTGATCTTCGGCACCGAGTAGAACGATACCAGCATCGGTTCGGCGACCTCGCCCGAGAAACGATGAAGGCCGAGGGTCAGTCCGATCAGCAATCCAAGCGCCAGGGAAATAACCAGTGCGAAAAGAAACGCAGTGCCGGTTGCCATCACGTTCGACCAGAAGTCAGCGGTGCCCAGCAGATGCAGCAGATAAGCGATTGTCGCCATCGGCGGGGCCATGGCATCTTCGCCGGCGAATTCGAACAGCAGTTGCCACGCGATGAGCAGCGCGACAATCAGCAGCATTCCATTCCATCGGGAGAGAGCGCGTTGCATCAGCGGTAGCCTCGCCGCTTCATCAACGTGATCTCCCATCGCGACAGAGCCGCATTCACGACAACAGAGATCAGCAGGATGAGCAGGATCAGCGGATACATCGTCGCGTTGTCGAAGTTGTTGTAGGCGAAGCTGATCTCGTACCCAATGCCGGTGTTGGACATGATGAACTCCGCCCCGATGACACCGATGAATGCATAGGCGACGGCGAGGCGCACGCCGGTCAATAGATACGGTGTCGCGCACGGCAGGGTGACGTGGAGCGCGGTGTCGACGGGACTCAGCCGATGGACGCGTGCGGTCTTGATCAGCACGCGCGATATCCGATCGAGGCCGGCCAGCGTGTTCATGATCACAGCCACCACGGCGAGCATGAATCCGATGATGATCTGCGGTGCATCACCCAGGCCGAACAGCACGATCAGCAAAGGGTAGAAGGCAAAGACCGGGATGGCATAATACGTGGCGAACAGCGGCTCCAGTCCCTGCCGCAGTGCACGTTGGCCATGGATGGCGACGCCGAGGCAGATGCCGGCGATGGTGGCCGCGACGAAGGCAGCGATGACATTCCACAGGGTCTTCAGCATCGCGCCATTCATCTTGCCGGATGCCAGCAGCGCGAACAGGTCGCGCAGGATGATGCTGGGTGGCGGCATGGTGAGGTTGTCGATCACGCCGGTCCGGCACAACAGTTCCAGCAGCAGAACCACCAGGAGCGTCAGGCCGAGGCGGACGAGAGCTGCGCAATTCATGTCGCTAGCTAGTCAATGTGTCCGGTTTTGGTAGCTCGTGATCTGACCGCTTCGTTCCTGTTCTGTCCGGGAATGGCAGCCCCCGCACAGATTGCCGTATGGAAGCGTGTCATGCGGCGTAAGCAGGCGTCGTATCGTCATGGGCATAAAGCAATATCCATCTTGCTTCTGCGGGTGATGCGCCTGTGGAGTTGTGGGCAACCCCGTCCGAGGCACCATCGCCGTGAGCGACCCGGGGGGTTGCCCACAAATCCACAGGCGGTGCCCCCTCAGCTCGCACGCTGGAAGGCAATGCTCGGAACGGTGCAGGGCTCCGGCTGGATGATGCTGCCGCGCGCATCGTAGTCGGCCAGCCGATGTGGTCCCCAAAACACTGCCAACCGGCCATCCGGATACGCGTGCACGCGCACCGTCGCCTTGACAAAGTGAGATCGCAACCGGCTCGGAGGCAGTTGCAGGCTCAGCCGCTCCCATTTCACCGTGTTGTCGTTGCCCACCGTCCGATCCTCCTGAATGCATAGGATCTCGCGCCACGCCCCCATCGTATCGGCCACGAATGCCGAACCCTCCTGCGCCGCGCTGATCGCGAACCGTTGGTTGTGCTCCGCCATGTAGCTGTCGCTGAGCCAGCGGTTGGCTGCCTCGACGGTGTCGATCCCGGCCAGCTTCAGTTCCTTCGGCAGACGGTCCTGCAGGGTGCCAAACATCCGCTCCGATCGGCCACGTGCTTGCGGTGAATAGGCCGGGATATGCTCGATGCCGAGTTGCTTCAGGGCACGGCCGACCTGCGTCAGAACCGTCTTCGACACCTTGCCGCCAGCTTCCGGCGTCAGGAAGTAATGGCTGCCCCGGTCCGTATAAAGCGAGCAGAACAGGCCGTGCTGCACCACCACCTCGCGTATGCCCTGAAAGCTCGATGCCGTGCCCTCCTCGTCCACCAGGAAGATCGAGTAGATCTCGCTCGTTGCGTCCTCCATCGTCACAACAAGATCTTGCTTGCCGGCATCCCCCGCCAGCCAGGCATGCGTCGAAGCGTCCTGATGCAGCATCATGCCCACCATCGGCCGGCGCGGCCGCTTCTTGCGGTGCGCCGAGCGCTGCGTCGCCTGCTGCACCAGGCCGGTCCGGTGCAGGTGCAGTTTGGTCACCGTGTAGCCCAGTGTGTAGTTGTGCCGCTTGGCCAACTGCTCGTGGAAATGCTTCACCGTAAAGCCGCGATACAGATCGCGATATAGTCCCAGCATTCGCTCGATCTCGGCAACCGGCGCACGCCGCAGCGACGGCGCCAGTCGGCGATCCGCAAGACCAGCTTCCTCCGCTTCGCGATGGCGGGTCCGCCAGCGGCGGAACGTACGTTCGCTGATCCCCAGCAATTCCGCCGCCTCCATCTGGCTCAGCTCCGACCGTTCCGACCGGCCAAGCACATCCCTGAAACGCATCCGTCGTACCCCCTCGTGAATGCGTGCCCGCTCCATGCAAAACCCCCATCCTGGAGCCTCACCAAAACCGGACACTTCACGAGCTACAAAACCCGGACAAACCACGAGCTAGCCACAAGAGCTGCGCGATTCATTGTCTCCCTCCGATGCCTATGCCATGCTTTGCATTCGCGTGAGCAATAGCATCAACCCGTCCGGCCCGTCATCGCCGCACGTTGCACTCGACGGCGTGACCAAGCGTTTCGTTTCGGCGAATGGCGGCGAGCTGCACGCGCTCGGTCCGATCGACCTGCAACTTCGACGCGGCGAGTTCTTTTCGGTGGTGGGGCCATCAGGCTGCGGCAAGTCTACGTTGCTGGAACTGCTCGCCGGCCTGACACCGTGCAGCGAAGGGCGGGTCACCTTCGAGGGCCAGCCCATCGCAGGAAGCGTGCCCGATGGGATCGGTGTCGTGTTTCAGGAGGACGCGAGCTTTCCCTGGCTCACCGTGCGCGGCAACATCACGTTCGGCCTGCGAAGACTGAAGCTCGATCGCCAGGAGATTGAAGCGCGTACCAGGCAGGCGTTGTCCTTCACCGGCCTGAGCGGATTTGCCGATGCATATCCCTCGCAACTTTCCGGTGGCATGCGGCAGCGGGTCTGTATCGCTCGCACGTTGGTGCTGCAGCCGCGACTGATTCTATTGGACGAACCGTTCGGCGCGCTCGATGAGCAGACGCGCTTGCTGATGGGCGACGAGGTGCTGCGGCTGTGGCGAGAAACCGGTGCGACGATCCTGCTGATCACGCATTCCCTCGATGAAGCGACAATGTTGTCGGAGCGTGTCGGCGTGATGTCGGCGCGGCCGGGTTGCTTCATCGATATCATCGAAACGCATTGGCCGCATGACCGCGACAGCCGCATCGCCAGCGCACCGGAATTCGGCGCCATCACAGCGCGACTGTGGGAACTGCTGCGCGACGAATCGATCAAGGCGATGCGTGAGGCCGATCCTGGCGCGCAGGGCAAGTCTTAGTGAGGCTTCTGATCGTCCGGTAGGAACTGCGGATCGACAATCTTCGACCAATCGACATCGCCGGTCAGCGCACCGACGATCTTCTGCGCCGCGATCATCCTGTCCATGCCTGCGAAATCGAATTTTCCTGCCCCCCAGTACGGCGTGTTCGTTGCGCTCTTGGCGATCAGGTCCTCAATCGCATGCCGCGCCACTGCCAGGTCCAGATGGTAGACGTCCGCGACAATGGCCGCTGCGTCATCGGGGTTCGAATACATGTATTCCACGGCCTTGCGGCGTCCTCGCAGGACCGCGCGCAGGAAGTCACCTTGAGTCGCGATTGCCTTGTCGGTCGCCACGCCGATGACGTTGCAGAGCGGCGGCAGCACGTCGGCGGCGCGAACGATCGGCCGCAGCTTGCTGATGTTCTGCGACCACACCGGATCCGCCAGCGTCGCAACGTTTATCGAACCGAGATTGAGCGCGACGATCTGTTCGCCGAAGCCACCTACCCGGACCAGTTCGGCATCCTGCGGTGTCATGCCCGCGGTCTGTAGCAGCAGCACGTCGAGCGCCTGGCTGGTCGAGCGCGGATTGGTGTAGCCGATCTTCTGACCCTTGAAATCCTTCAGTGTCTTGATGGGAGAATCGGGGCGGACGGCCCAGACGAATTCCGCGACGGTCAGCACGTTGTCGCTGATGATCTTCAGCGCCGCGCCCTGTTGGATTGCCAGGACAGTGCCGGCGAGATCGATCTCGCCATAGGGCAGGCTGCCCTCCAGCAGATTGCGGACTGTCGTGCCGCCGCCATTCGACGAGAGCACGCCACTGACGTTCGCACCCTCCTGTCGGAAGAATTCCTTTTTCATTGCGATGGCATAGGGCATGCCGTTCGCAGCGATACCGTAGTTGCTGACGACGATCTGCTGCGCGAAAGCCGAGCCGGTCAGGGCCAGCAGCGCCAATAGGCAGCCGGACAGAATTCGTAGCAGCACGGTGCGAGTCCTCCAGGTGTTCTTCAGTATTGGCGGCGATGTTGACCGCGCCGTTCGTTGCTGTCGAGGTCAGCGCAGCGGAACTGCCTCCGGACGGAAGCGGACGCCCTCACGCGCGTAGCCGCCGCCGAACCCAATCGGTGTGCCGTCGGCACGCCAGCACGCGGCGCCGGTCATTGCACCGTCCGCATCGAACTGGATCGCGCTCATGCCACCGCCAACGTTGCCGATCGGCGCCACGTCATGGCCGCGGTCACGCAGTGCGGCGAGCACGCCGGAAGGAACGGAGTTCTCAACCTCGACGCCAAAGCCTTGGGTCCAGATGCGCGACGCCTCGACGGCCTCCTGCACGGACATGCCATGATCGATCAGGTTCGACAGCGCCTGCATCACAGATGGGAAGATGCGCAGGCCGCCAGGCAGTCCAAGAGCGAAGCGCGGCTTGCCGTCGCGCAGCACGATGACGGGCGACATCGACGACGTGACACGCTTGCCCGGCGCCACCGAGCTGGCGCGGCCCGGATGTGGTGTAAATACAAACATATAGTTGTTCGGGATCATGCCGGTGCCGGGCACGATGTAGCGCGCGCCGAACAGCGAGTTGATGGTCTGCGTACTGGCGACGATGTTGCCACTGCCATCCGCGACGGTCAGGTGCGTGGTGTGCGCGCCTTCGCCTGCCGCGACCTCGGCGCTCCACTGCTGGGCGCGACCGAGATCGATGCGTGCCCGGCGTTCGGCGGCGTAGGATTTGGACAGCAGCTTTTCCACCGGCACCTTGACGAACGCCGGATCCGCGGTGGCGGCGGCGCGGTCGGCGAAGGCGATCTTCATCACCTCGGCCAGCAGATGCAACGTATCGGCGGAACCGAAACCGAGAGCGCCGATATCGTAACCCTCCAGGATGTTCAGCATCTGGATGATGTGCAGCGGTCCGGACGATGGCGGCGGCGGCCCGACGATGTCGAAGCCACGATAGGTGCCGCGCAGCGCGTCGCGATCGATCGTTCGATAGCGGGTCAGGTCGTCGCGCGAGATGTAGCCGCCTGACTTCGCCATGTGATCTGCGTAATGCGCGCCGAGCGCGCCGGTGTAGAGCAGGTCGGGGCCGTCTTTGGCGATGCTGCGCAGCGTCTCGGCATAATCGCCGGTGACGAGGCGCGTGCCGGGTTTGATCGGGGTGCCGTCCGGCAGATAGAGCCGCGCGATCTCCGCGTCCAGCGCCATGTCGGCGGCGCAGTCGGTGACGCACTCATGCAGATAGCCGGTCACGCGGAAGCCGCGCGAGGCGTGGCGGATCGCGGGTTCCATGACGTCGGCCAGCGAGAAAGTGCCGAAGCGCGCCAACGCCTCGCACCATCCCTTCAGATTGCCGGGCGTGGCGACCGATGTGGGACCCAGGGCGTTCTTGCGGCCGATCACATCCATCGTGCCGGGGGCGGCCTTCGGGTCCGGCGTGTAGGTCGTCGGTCCAGTGGCGAGCGGCGCCATGCTCTGGTTGTCGATCACCACGTGGCGGCCATCGGCGAGGCGGATATGCGCCATGCCGCCGCCGAGGACGCCGACCATCATCGGTTCGACCACGGTGAGGGTGAAGAATGCCGCGATCGCCGCATCGATCGCATTGCCGCCGGCCGCCAGCATTTCCACGCCAGCCGCCGAGGCGAGCGGATGGTTGGTGACAACCATGCCGCGGGTGGCGGTTGCCGGTTGCTTCTCGCAACGGAATGTGGTGCCGGCGTGCGCGCGCCATTCGGTCTCGGACATCATCGGTCCCTTCATGCGATCATCGATGCTGAACCATGCGCCGATGGATCTGGCGCGACAATCTGGAGCGCCTGGGTATGGATCCCTTCATGATCGTCGGCTTTGTCGGCGTCGCGTTCATCGTGGCGGCCTACTTCGCCAACCAGCAGGAATGGCTCGGTTCGGATGACTGGCGCTTTCCTACCGCCAACCTGGTGGGATCGCTGCTGATCCTGGTCTCGCTCTATGACGCGTGGAATTTCCCCTCGGCCGTGATCGAGGTCATCTGGTCGGCTATCAGCCTGTACGGGCTCAGCCGGTTATGGCGGCGACGGCTGCGGAGCTAGACTGCTTCGGCGGCAAAGCGTCGAGGGGCCGAACAGCAACTGCACCCGCCGGCGTGCGAGCGGAACGGGGAGGCGCCGGGGTTCGGCGCTTCGGCACCGGCTCCGCCGATGGCCGGCAAGGTCAGCGAACGCGGCGCCGGGTCGCCGCAGGCAGGGCAAGGCTGCGGAAGTTCGAACTCCGCCATTGGATGGCTCTCACTGAACGGGCCACAACGGTCACAGTCGTAGTCATAGGTGGGCATGCAAGCCTCGATGTGCGGATCGTTGGGGTGATTTTGGCACTGTTGGGCGCTTGGGGTCCAGACAGCCGGGCGTCGATCACGAAAATGGGGCCAGGATGCTCTGCTGACAACACGCTGTCAGTGGCCCGTTGCCATAGTGCGGGCTGCAAGTTCAGGAGGTGGCAATGCAGGCAAACACGATCCGCTCGACGGCCGGCGTCGATCCCGCGGCACTTGAATCGGTCGAGCGCGTCTATCGCGATTGGGATGCGGCGCTGCATGCGAAGGATGTGGAAGCCGCCGTCGCGCTCTATGCCGAGGACGTGCAGCTTGAGAGCCCGTTGGTCCGGCACCTGACGCGATCGGAGCGTAAGGTGGTGCAAGGGCGCGATGACCTGCTTGCGTTCGTCCGCATTGTGTTCGAGCGGACACCGGCGAACCGTGGTCACTATCGCAGTGGTTTCTTCACCGATGGCCGGACGCTGGTCTGGGAATATCCGCGGGAGACGCCGGATGGCGACCAGATGGACTTCGTCGAATCGATGGAGATCGAGGACGGGTTGATCCGGCGGCACCGCGTGTATTGGGGGTGGTACGGCGTGAAGGTGATCGAGCAGGACCGCTATCACCGTTGAACCAGCGACCGCTTCACCAGCCCGATTGGCGCGGCTGCCAGCCATGCCAACGGGATACCGACGAATGCGAGAATGCCCAGGCGAAGCGTCAGAAGCCAGGCGGCCGAAAGTGGTTCGCCGATGGCCAGGGGCAGGGCGAATGCCGCCGCGGTCGCCACCAGTGATGCCGTGAGCAGGGGGACGCCGGCTCGAAGCGGTCGCAGCGGCGTTGTCCCCAGCACGCGTCCGTTCGCCCACAGGATGTAAGGACTGACGAAGACCTGCGCACCAAGCCAGACCAGCACCGCCTGCAAGGGGTTGCCCGGCTGGAGCAGCAGCACACCAACAGCGGTGGCCGTCGTGCCGGCGATGTTGGCGATCAGCGTATAGCGTGGCTCGCCGCGGGCAATGACGCCGACGCCGGCGGGGAATGCAAGGAGCAGCCACGCCGTCAACGCGATCAGCGGCAACGAAGCGATGCCGGAGGGTTGCCACACTGGGCCGAGCAGCAGCGTCACCAGCGGCTGGATTGAGACAGCCATCGCCGCACAGAGGGGGAAAGCCACAAAGCTCGACCATGCCAGGCAGCGGTCCATCACGATATGCAGTGCGGGCAGATCTTGCTGTTGCTCCGAGAGCATCGGCAGCATCAGCCGCCATTGTGCGGTGAAGACCAACTCGCGCACGGCGTCGATCAGGCGGAACGCCATGTGTACCTGGCCGAGTGTCGCCGCGCCGGCGGTGGCGCCTATGAGCAACGCGAACAGGCGATAACGGCAGTGATAGACCAGCGTGCTGGCGGTGAGCGGCAAGCCGATGCGCGCCAGTTCTCGCAACCTGGGCCAACTGACGGTGAGGCTCGGTCGGGTCGGACTCCGCACCAGCAAGGCGAGTGCGCCGGCGCCGGAGATGACGCACTGCTGCAATACCAGCGCCCATGCGCCCGCTCCGTTGAGTGCGGCGGTGATGCCGACCAAGGTGCCCAATCCCTGGCCGATGACGGTGCGAAATGCCAAGGCGCGATAGGCGCGTTGCCTGGTCAGCAGGCCTTGTATCGGTCCGGCCGCGCCAACCAGCGGCAACGGCACTGCCAACAGCAAGGACATGGTGATCAGGCGATGGTCGGACAGAGACCACGCGAGAGGATGGGCCGCGGCGGCCTGCACGAGGGCTGCGGCACATCCAACCAAGGCTGACATGACGAACGCGGTGGAGAAGGTTGAGTCGTCTACCATACTGCGCTGTACCAATGCATCGGCGAACAACGCGTTCACCGCCACCCATAACAGCACGTGCACCGCCACCGCGGCGGCACCGATGCCGACCTCCGCGGGCCCTATCAGACGTGCGACAACGAACGCGGATACAAAAGAGAGCGCAGCGGAAATCGCCGCCTCGGAGCCGGACCAGAACACGTTGGAAGCGTGGCTGCGGTTCATGCCGCACGGAGGCGCGGCAGCGAAAGCAACAGCACCAGCGGCGGCAGCCACATGATGCGGCTCTGATACCGGTCGTGGGGCATGGAAAGTCCGCCGGTGACAGCTGCATTCACCAGCAACGCGAGCACGGTTGCCGCGGCGAAACCGCGTACGGCAGAGTGCTTGCGGAGCGGCAGCACCATTCCGGCAACGCTCCCGAGTGCCACGATGCTGTGCAGCACCTTCAGCCAGGGTGGAACGGCCAGAGTGCCGCTGGTCTGTCGCGAATTGGCATAGCGGGCGACTTCGAACGGTGGGAATGTGTGCTCAATCCGAGGCGTGACTGTGGTGGGCCACGCCTGCAGCCCGTCGCCGCTTGCAAAGCCGGAAAGCTGTTGCAGGAAATTGCTCAGCACCGCGCGCAATTCGGTGGCCGGTTCAGCCAGCAATGCGGCGGCGATGATCGCATTCGCCTCGGTCGAGACCACTTTGGCTCCGCCTGATCGTGCCAGAGGCCCATCGGGCTGCCATAGGAAGTCGTCTGTGGTAGGCGGCATCCGATCGGCGAATGCACAAAGACGCCAGCCAGCCGCCGGACAATCGCGGCGCAACACGTCGAGGCCTGGTCCATCGTAGATGACGCGCGCGAGGACAAAGATGTTGCCGAAAGGCGAGAGTGACAGACGGCCGAATGCCACCAGATTGACCGATACCAGCGCGAGAACCGCGAATGTGAGCGGCATTGCTGATCTCACCATATCGCCAACGCCAAGCGGCACGGCCGCGCCCAGCTTGCGACGCAGCGGCAGCAGGGCAAGCAACAAGCCGAGCGCCAGTGGTACATGCGACTGGTGGGTCGCAATCATGAACGCCGTGAACGCGACCAGCCAAAGACGCTCACGCGGCGAGAGGCGTTCCGGAACGAAGATCAGGAGTGCCGTTGTCAGCGTGAGCAAGCCGGTGAACACGTCCGGGACGAGCTGCGTGACAAACCAGGGCAGTGACGTCGTGATCGTCAGCGTGGTGGTCAACGGCACCAGCCACCACGCCGACACGCCGGGAAGCAGCGTTCGGCGCACGAGGTGCAACGTATGCGCGGTCAGCAACGCCTGCGCGACGATCACCGGCCAGGTGGTGAGCGTCAGGTGTAGCGGCAGCAGGAAGAGGCTGTAGAAGACCGGCCGGTCCCAGCCGACATAGTGCCTGACCGCCTGTGAGAGGTACGTGCCTGAGTCGGAAAAGACCAGCGGATATCCGTTCCACAGTGCTGGCCACAACAGCAACGCAGCCGACAGAATCACCGATGCGACAGCCTCGGCGCACGGGGTTCTGGTGGGTGTCGGGGTGGAGCGGCCTTGTGTCAGCCGCCATATCCGTGCGGATGTGCCTCGCGCCACAGCAGCGCGGTACGCACTATCTCATCAAGGTCAGCGAAGCGCGGGCGCCAGCCCAATTCAGCGCGAGCTCGCTCCGATGACGCGACCAATGCCGCCGGATCGCCTGGCCGGCGGGCGCGGATGCGATATGGCACCTTGCGTCCCGCCACGCGCTGCACGGCATCGATGACCTGCAGGACGGAATGGCCTGTGCCGCAGCCGAGATTGACGACGATGCTCCCTGCTTCGATTCGATCGACCGCCAGAAGGTGGGCATCCGCAAGATCCGTCACATGGACGTAGTCGCGCAGGCAGGTTCCATCCGATGTGGGATAGTCGTCACCAAACACCTCCAGTTCCGCGCGGCGGCCGAGTGCCGCGTCGATCACCAGCGGTATCAAATGGGTTTCAGGGCTATGATCCTCGCCCAACCGCCCAACCGGATCTGCGCCGGCGGCGTTGAAGTAGCGCAGCGAGGCATAGCGCAACCCATGTACGCGATCCGCCCAATGCAGCGCACGCTCCAGGAACCATTTGCTGTCGCCGTAGGGTGACTCCGAAGCGAACGGCGCGTCCTCCGGAATTGGAACGGTCGTTGGCGTGCCATACACCGCCGCGGTGGAGGACAGCACAAAGTGCGCCACGTCATGCCGGACGCACGCCTCGATCAGTGCCATGCCGTTGACGGTATTATCGATCAGGTAGCGAAACGGCTGCCGCATGCTCTCACCCACCTGGGAGAGGGCGGCGAAATGGAACACCGCGTGCCATGGCCCTTCGGTCAACAGCTCATCGACGACGCCGACATCCGCCAGATCCGCGACGACAAGCCGTACGTTGGGCGGCACTGCGGCGCGATGTCCGGTCCGCAGATTGTCCAGTACCACCACGGTGTCGCCGCGCTCGACAAGGCTTGCAACCAGGTGACTACCCACATAACCGGCGCCACCGGTGACCAGAAATCGCCGCGCCATTGCTTCGCTACTCCCGGAAGTAGGCGCCGTAGCGAGGATGATACACCTCCGCATCGGGGTAGCCCGAGCGGACATGGACGTTCACGTCGACCTGCGTCAGCGCTGCCCCAACAATGTTGGCATGGGCTTCCTCCAGGAGTTCCAGCGCATGCAAGGCCACCTGCCGCGACGTGCCGCGCCAGCGCACGCAGAACAGCGTCGCATCGGCCAGACCCGCGACGATGCGTGCATCCGTGATCGCCTCGGCCGGCGGCGTGTCCAGCAGCACCAGATCGTAATCTTCGCGCAATGTCTGCAGCATCTGCGCCATCGTCACCGACATCAGCAGCCCGAGCGCGTTGGCTTCACTGGCGCCGCAGGCGATCGAGTCCATCCCGCTGGCGGTATCCTTGTCGATGATGTCCGTCAGCGTCGCGTGTTCGCGCAGATATTCCACGAGGCCTGGCTTGGGTTCGGTCCAGGCGCCGCCGCTATCCGATTGGTGTCTGATGTCGCAATCCACCACGATGACCCGCTCGCCGTTCATCGCCGCAAGGCGTCCCAGAGCATGCGTGACCGTGGTCTTGCCTTCCTTGGGATGTGCCGCGGTCACCGCGACGACGCGCGGCCGATCCGGCCAGAGTGACAAGCCCGCTCGCAGCGCGCGGAGTTGCTCGGCGAACGCCGACAGCGGCTTGCGCGCGGCATACTCCTCGACGGACATGCCTTGCAGCGTCCGTCGCGTGACGCGCGGGATCAAAGCGAGGCACGGCAGGCCAAGGGCGGAGCGGATATCGTCGCCACTGCGGAAGCTCGTGTCTGCAATCTCGGACAGGTAGACCATCAGCAGGCCAAACACGACGCCGAACGCGACGGCTGCGCCCATGATCGGCCCGGTGCGGGGAAACATCGGGTGATCGGGCGGCAGCGCCAGTGAGATCTCGTGCGCGTCTGGCGCCTCGATCGCTGATTGCTGCGCGGTCTGCTGAAGACGCTCCAGCACCGCCTGCAACAGGCTGCGCGAGGCGTCCATGTCGCGCAGCATCGCATTCAATGGAACCTGCGACTGGGAGTCCTTCTGGACGGTCGACTGTTCGTCGGTCAGATTTTGCTGCAGGGTCGCCACACGTTCACGGCCCGCCCGAACGTCCGCCGCCGTGGCGGCGACAACCCGGCTGATCTCGGCTGCGACGGCGCTGTCCGCCTCGGCAAGCTGCGTGCGGGTGCCGCGTACGTCCGGGTGATTGGGGCCGAGCCGCCCCAGCATCGACTGCAGTTCCGCCGCCAATTGATCCCGCCGGGCCCGCAACTGCACAACGGATGGCGCGATCGCGGCCTGGGCTGCGGCACCGGCGCGGCCACTGGCTGCGTCCAGTCGGCCTTCAGTTTCTGCCAGGCCGCCGCGGGCACGCGTCAGGTTCTCGGTCAGCAGGCTGATCTGTTCGCTGGCCATTCCGGCGTGCATGCCATCGACGAGGCCGTGTTGTGCACGGTAGCGCGCAATGTCGGTTTCGCGGGTTTGGACCTCAACGCGCAATTCGGCGGCGCGGCGCTCGAGCCAATCCCTGGCACGCATCACGGCACCATATTTCGCACTCAGCCGCGCTTTGACATAGACATCCATTGCGTCGTTGACCGCGGCGGCGGCCAAAACCGGATCGGTCGCCGTGAACGAAACCTCCAGCACATGGGAAGCCTTCACGGGGGTAACGGTGAGTGCCGCGCGCGCAGCGTCCAGCGTTTCATTTCGGATAGGATCGAGTCGCGGCCCGGCCGTTTCAGTCACCGGGTCGGGTGTCCCTCGAAACATGTGTGCCACGGCGGTGAGCGGCCTGCGCCACCAGGGGGCCGGTCGCAAGGACGCGTTGAATTCGGGATTGGCGAAAAGGTTCAACCGGCTGGCGACCTGCTCGACGACCGGCATGCCGCGCAGCACCTCTGCCTGGGTCACCATTACCGCGTCGGTGATCGGATCGACCCGCAGAATGCTCTGCAATTCCTGGACCTTATACCCGCTATCGTCGTACAGCAGTGTGCCGGTCGCCGAATACAGGGGAGTGAGCTGGCCGACCGCGATGTAGGTCAGCAGCGGGACCAGCACGATAGAGGCTAACAGCAGGGGCATTCGCCGGCGCAGCACGGAGAGAACGGCGGTGCCACTCGGCGATCCAGGTTCGCTGGGACCGCTCGGCACGCGAACAAACGGACGAACCGGTCTCGCTTGCAGTGGCGCCTCGGTCCTTGCGGCGGGTCCGTCGAGCATCGCCTGTGTCCTGGCCGGGGGGTAAGGACTGGTCGTTCTGATCAGCGAGCTGCCCGGGCAGGCATAGTGTTACCGCCGGCGTCTTAATCATCGGCTAATGCCTGTCCCCGTATGATGCGGGTATGGCGATCAACCTCCACCGCCTGATCTTCATATCGCTGTTCTTGCTCGCTGGTTGCGGCGGGCCGGGCAGCAATCTTGCGCCGCTGCCTGCCGTCGATCATGCCGAGTATGGCCTGGGGCCGGGCGACCAGGTTCGCATCATAACGTTCGGCGAAGACAACCTGACCGGCGAGTTTCGGGTCAACGACAGCGGCAACATCGCCCTGCCCCTGATCGGAGCCGTGCATGCCGCGGGCCTGACCTCCGCGGGGCTGGAAGGCGCGGTTGGAGCGGCTTTGCAGCGGGGCAATCTGGTGCGCAACCCATCGGTCTCTGTCGAGATCATTGCGTATCGGCCGATCTATGTCCTGGGAGAAGTCAACAAGCCTGGCCAATATCCCTACCAGCCGGGAATGACTGTCGTGACGGCCGTGGCGGTGGCTGGTGGCTTCACATATCGTGCGGTGCAGGGCTATGCTTCGGTTGTTCGCACGAGCGACGGGGCGGCAACGGAAAGCCGGGCCACCCGGCAGGACTTCATACGGCCCGGCGATGTCATCACGGTGTTCGAGCGTCGATTCTGAACGGGGCGTGCGTCACTGGGCAGGAAATTTCGCCGATTGCGGGGCTTGCTGGCTGTCGTATCGCTGGGTGCGGCGGCGCCGGCAACCGGTCCTGCGCCCGGACCGCTCCACATCATCGGCGGCCAGGCAGCTGGGTGCATCGCCGGTGCGGTTAGTTTGCCGGCGGAAGGGGTTGGCTTTCAGACGATTCATCTGGGACGCAGCTCGTTCTGGGGCGCGCCATCGACCATCTCCCGGATCGAGAAGCTAGGCGAGCAAGCCCATGCAGCGGGCTTGGGCGATCTCTATGTCGAGGACATTTCCCGCCCGCGCGGTGGGCCATTGCCGGGTGGCCACCTTAGCCATCAGCTTGGCCTCGATGTCGATGTCGGGCTGGATATCTCGCCGAAGCACGCTCTGACCACGGCGCAGCGTGAGGCGGTCGAACTGCCGAGCATGGTAAGGGCTGATCAGCAGGGCGTTGACCTGACGCGCTGGTCGCCGGACGTGGTGGCCGTGCTGCATCTGGCGGCGAGCCTGCCCGACGTCGATCGCATCCTGATCAATCCCGCGATCAAGCGGCAGCTTTGCGAAACCACCCAGGGTGACCGGTCCTGGTTGCACCTGATGCGGCCGTGGTATGACCACTCCGCGCATATGCACATCCGTTTCCGCTGCCCGGCCGATCAACATGATTGCGTGCAGGCCGCGCCACCACCGGCGGGCGATGGCTGCGACGCCACGCTGCAGTGGTGGTTCGACCAGTTGCACGCACCGCCGCCGCCGTCGTCAGCACCATCGAAGCCATCTCATCCGCCGGCGTTGCCCGCCGCGTGCAAGGCGGTGATGGCGGCTCCCTGATCGGCACAGCGCACCGCCTTCGCCTCGCGCCGTCGGGCGTGCAGGATGAATTCGGTGTAGCCATTCGGTTGCTCGCGCCCCTTGAAGACCAGGTCGCATGCTGCCGCGAACGCCGGGCCATCGAACTTGGGTGCCATCGGCCGATAGTTCCGGTCACCGTCGTTTTGCCGATCGACCACGACGGCCATGCGCTTCAGCGTCTTCATCACCTGCGGCTTCGTCGCGATGCCATGATGCAGCCAGTTGGCAATGTGCTGCGAGGATATCCGCAATGTCGCGCGATCCTCCATCAGACCGACATCATGAATGTCCGGGACCTTGGAGCAACCCACGCCCTGATCGATCCATCGTACGACGTAACCAAGGATGCCCTGGCAGTTGTTGTCCAGTTCCTGCCCGATGTCATCGGACGACCAGTTCGGCCGATCGGCCACAGGTATCGTCAGCAGATCGGCCAACGGTGCACGCGGCCGCTTCGCCAATTCCTCCTGACGGCGCGAGACATCCACCTCATGATAATGCAGCGCATGCAACGTTGCGGCAGTGGGGGAAGGTACCCACGCAGTGTTCGCGCCGGCTTTCGGATGGCTGATTTTTTGCGCCATCATGTCCGCCATGCGGTCCGGCGCGGCCCACATTCCCTTGCCAATCTGCGCCTTGCCACGCAGCCCACAGGCCAGGCCGATATCGACGTTCTGATCCTCGTACGCCTTGATCCACGCGGTACTGCGCATGTCGTTCTTGCGGACCATGGGGCCGGCTTCGATCGAGGTATGGATCTCGTCGCCCGTGCGATCGAGGAAGCCGGTATTGATGAATACCACACGATCTTTCGCAGCCATGATGCACGCCTTCAGGTTGACCGACGTGCGTCGCTCCTCATCCATGATCCCCATTTTCAGCGTATTGCGCTGCAGTCCCAGCATGTCCTCAACGCGCGAGAAGATCGTGTCGGTAAAGGCCACTTCGTCCGCGCCGTGCATCTTCGGCTTGACGATGTAGACAGATCCCGCGCGGCTGTTGTGCAAAGGACCGTTGCCGTTCAGGTCATGCATCGCGATCAAGGATGTGACCGCCGCGTCCAGCAACCCCTCCGGCGTCTCCGCACCCGATGCGTCACGCACGGCATCCGTATACATGTGGTGCCCGACGTTGCGCACCAGCATCAGGCTGCGGCCGGCAAACGTGACGGTGCGACCATCTGGCGCGGTGTAGTCGCGATCGGGCACGAGCCGCCGTGTCATCGTCCGCTCGCCCTTGTCGAACGTCTCGGCGAGCGTGCCGCGCATCAGGCCAAGCCAGTTGCGGTATGCCGTGACCTTGTCCTCTGCATCGACGCAGGCGACCGAGTCCTCGCAGTCCTGGATCGTGGTGATCGCTGCTTCAAGCACGACGTCGGCGACCCCGGCGCCATCCTGTTGCCCGATCGGTCGCGTGCGATCGACGACGATTTCGATGTGCAAACCATTGTGCTGCAGCAGGATTGCGGATGGCTGGTCGGCTGCACCGCGATAGCCAACGAACTGCGCCGGTTGTGACAGGCCGGCGATGGCGTTGTCCTGCAAAGTGATTGACAGCCGTCCGTCGTCGATTGCGTAGCGCGTTGCGTCGCGGTGACTGCCGATGGCTAGCGGTGCGGCCTGGTCGAGAAACTGCCGCGCCCGCGCGATGACACGGGTGCCGCGGACGCTGTTGTAGCTTCCGCCTCGCGTCGCGCCGCCATCCTCCGCTATCGCGTCGGTGCCGTACAGCGCGTCATACAGGCTGCCCCAGCGGGCGTTTGCGGCATTCAGCGCGTAGCGTGCATTGGTCACGGGAACCACGAGCTGCGGGCCCGCGATGCTGGCGATCTCCGGATCAACGTTCTCCGTGGCAATCGCGAAATCCGCTGCATCCGGCTGCAGGTAGCCAATGCGGCGCAGAAATTCTGCGTAGGCATCGATGTCGAGCGGCTTGGCGGGATTGGTCCGGTGCCATGCATCAATCTGGCGTTGCAGGTCATCGCGCCGTTTCAGCAATGCTGCGTTGCGCGGCGCCAGATCGGCGATCAGACCGGCAAGGCCCTGCCAGAACGCATCGGCAGTGACGCCGGTGCCGGGCAGGGCTTCATCGTTGATGAAGGAATATAGCGTTCCAGCAACCTGCAGGCCGCAGGCATTGACCAAGTCCATCCGTCGCAACTCCTCAAGGGGCTGACGTCAAAGGCACGTTGCAGCGGCTCAAGAGCCCATTCGCTGCCTGCCTTCTTGTCGTACCCCCCGATGAGCGCTCTCAGCGTCGCTGTCGAACCTCGCGCCACTGCTCGAACGCCGCCCTGGTCGCGTCGTTCGGTGGATATGTGCCCGGCAGGGCCGCACCGCCAGTCACACGTTGCAGAATGAACTCCTCCAGCTCCTCCTGGTCGGCGGCATCGCGCGCAACCTCGTCGGCCAGCGAAGCGGGGATTACCGCGACGCCGTCGCGGTCGCCGACAATGATGTCGCCGGGATAGACCGCGACGCCGCCACAGCCGATGGGCACGTTGCTCTCCACCGCATGGTGCTGGGCGAGGTTCAGTGGCGCGCTGGGGCCGGAGCAGAAGACCGGGAATGGCATTTCGCTGATAGGTCCGGCGTCACGGATGCCGCCATCGCCGACCAGGCCGGCAACCCCTCGCTGCATGAGGCGGGCGATCAGGATCTGTCCGGCGCACGCTGCGCTTGGTATCGCCACGGCAGTCGATTACCAGTACGTGGCCCGGCGGCGTGATCTCGATCGCCTTGCGCTGGGGGTGTTCCGGGTCGCCGAGCACGGCAACGCTGTCGATGTCCTCCCGCGATGGGATGTTGCGGAGCGTGAACGCGGGGCCGACAAGGTTGCCGTCGTGGTGGCCGAGTGGGCGCACACCCTGCATGAACGCGTTGCGCAGGCCGCGCTTGAACAGTTGGGTTGTCAGAGTGGCGGTGCTGACCCGGCGCAGGCGTTCGGCGGTCTCAGGGCTGAAGGTGGTCATTACGCCAACTTGCCGCAGAGACGAGGGCGAAGGCAAGGAAGAGCAGGCCAATTGGGTGAACTGGCAGTAAGCAAGGAGGGTCCGCACGGAGGTCACCGAGAAGGCAAAGCCACCGAGCGCCATCGAAAAGGTCCGTAGCGCTCCGCACGAAGCGCTATTTTGTTTCTCAGCGGCCCTTGGTGGCTTGAATCTCCGAGACCTCCGTGCGGAACCTTCCTTGCCTACTGCCAGTTCACCCAATTGCCCTGCAAGCAGGAGTGCACCAGCTGTTAACCTTCGAATGATTCAGATCAATGCGGGTTGCCTTACATCCGTCTGTCCTGTACGCGGCGCCCGGACGTAGCTTCACTCAGATTGGGAGAGAAACGACCTATGATCAGCACAATGTTCGACCGCAGGGCTCTGCTCGGCGGCATGGTCGGCGCTGCTGCCCTCGGTATCAGCCGGGCCCAGGCCGCTACGGCCCCGCCCCTTCCGTCGGCGCCGGTATCGCATCAATGTCGTCGATGTGGCCGGCCAGTTGCAGCTGACCCAAGGCGCCATGGATGCGTTCGCCAAGGCCAATCCCAAGCTGGTATCGAAGATCAGCTATTCGCAGGCACCCGCGCCGGAGCTTCCCGGCAAGCTCAAGGCGCAGCAGGCCGCGAACAGCGTGGACATCGACCTGGTGCTGACCGGGCACCGACGCGCCTGTCGGCCGGCATGGACGGCGGATTGTGGATCCCCATCGTCACCGACTACGCCTCGGTGCTGCCGAAACTGCAGGACATCTACCTGCCGGGCGCCTGGAAGATGCAGGGTCTGGCGCAGAACCAGGCGGTGTGCGTGGTGTTCTGCCCTGCCGGTCCGATCATCGAATACATGCCCGATGCGGTGAAGGTCGCCGCCGAAGACAGCGCAGGAACTGCTCGATTGGACGCAAGGCGCATCCCAAGAAGTTCATCTATGCGCGGCCGGCGAATTCCGGCCCAGGCCGGACATTCCTGCAAGGGTCTGCCGTATATCCTGAAGGACAAGGATCCGATGGATCCGAAAGATGGCTGGGACAAGACCTGGGCCTACCTGGTCGAGTTGGGCAAGAACATCGAGTACTATCCGACCGGCACCGGCGCCGATGATGAAGGAACTGGGCGAGGGCTCGCGCGACATGATCGCGTCGCATCTCGGCTGGGACCTCAATCCGCGCATCCTCGGCGTGGTGCCGAAAGAGGCGGAGATCGGCACGCTGGAGGGCTTCCACTGGGTCACCGACGCGCAGTACTGGGCGATCCCGAAAGGCGTATCGAACGACAAGCTGGCCGTGCTGCTGAAGATGACCGACTACATGCTGAGCAAGCCGGCGCAGGCGATGACGTACGACAAGGGTTATTTCTATCCCGGCCCGGCGGTGAAGGACGTACCGCTGTCGATGGCGCCGCAGGAAAGTCAGAAGCTGATCGGCTGAATATACGCCGGCCATTCATCGACGAAGCTGATCGCCGATGTGCCGTCGGAGGTGCCGTTGCCGGCCGACAAGCTGGTCTATGCGTTCCAGCGCTGGGATCAGCAGGTCGGCGCACGGGTCGGCAAGTAACGCCGCATGCCGATTGCCTCTCGAGACTTCCGCGAGCTGCGGCTCGAAGGGGTCGGCCGCGACTTCGGCCAACATGCACGCGCTGCGCGACGTGAACCTGACGGTCAAGCGGGGCGAGTTCGTCGCCCTGCTCGGCCCGTCGGGCTGCGGCAAGTCCACTGCGCTGAATTGCATTTCTGGCCTGTTGCAACCGACCGACGGCACGATCTGGCTGGATGATGTGCGGTTGGACGAGGTCGGGCCGGAGGATCGCGGCTTCGGCATGGTGTTCCAGAACTATGCGCTGTTCCCGCACATGACGGTGCGGCGAAACATCGGGTTCGGCCTGGTAACCCAGCGTCGACCGAAGTGCGGAGATCGAGCGACGGGTGGACGAGGCGCTTGCTCTGGTGCGGCTTGAGACCGCAGGCGCGACAAACTGCCGGGCCAACTCTCCGGCGGCCAGCAGCAACGTGTCGCGATTGCGCGCGCCATCGTGGTGGAACCGCCGCTGGTGCTGATGGATGAGCCGCTGTCGAACCTGGATGCGAAGCTCCGGCTGGAGATGCGTGCGGAGATCCGTCGCATCCACACCATGCTGGGCTGCTCGACGATCTACGTGACGCACGATCAGGAGGAGGCGCTGTCGCTGGCCGATCGCATCATGGTGATGATCGATGGACTGCCGCGGCAGATCGGCACGCCGGAGGAACTCTATGCCCGGCCGGCGAGCGCCGACGTCGCGGAGTTCATGGGTTATCGGAATCTGGTGCCGTCGGCAGCCGAGATGGCAGGCAGTAGTGTCGCAGTGACTGTGAGCGGCGCGCGTATCCTCGGCACGCCGATGGCGACGATCGGTGCGCGTGCGATGGTGGCGATCCGCCCGGATGACCTGCGGCCAACCGACGACGGACCGATCGCCGCATCGGTCGAGATCGCCGAGTACCACGGTCGCGATTTTTACGCCGTCGCACGCGGCACGGAGGGCGAGGAGCTGTACTTCCGCTCCGATCGGCGAATTGCCGCCGGTGAGACAGTGCGGCTCAGCGCGGCACGCGATCGCGTCCTGGTGTATCCCGCATGAGTGCTGCGCATCTGCCGCTGCGGCGCCGATTGCGCGAGCGCGGCCTGGATGGGGTGACGCTGCTGGTCCTGCCGGGCGTGGTGTTCGTGCTGGCGCTGTTCATCTATCCGTTCGTCTACGGACTGGTGTTGTCATTCCAGCCGAAGGAAGGCGGCTGGCTGGCCAACTATCAGAAGTTCTTCGCCGATCCGTTCCTCTACGACACCATCTGGCTGACCTTGCAGATCGCTGTTCCGGTCACACTGCTGAACACCGTGCTGTCGGTACCCGTCGCACTGCGCGTTCGGTTGATGAAGCGACAGAAGCTGCTGACCACGATCCTGGTGATCCCGATCACTCTCGGGACGGTGTTGGTCGCCGAGGGGCTGCTGACCTATCTCGGCCCGCGTGGCTGGCTCAACCGCGTTCTGCTGGAATTCGGCATTGCCGATAGTCCGGTCCGGCTGATCCACAACTATTGGGGGGTCATGCTGTCGCTGGTGATCAGCGGCTTTCCGTTTACCTTCCTGCTGACGCTGTCGTACGTCACCGGTATCGATCCGGCACTGGAGCAGGCGGGCGCGATGCTGGGAGCGCGGGCGCGGGCGCGGTTCTTTCGCATCCTGCTGCCACTGTTGGCACCGGGGCTTGCGATCACCCTGGCGTTGGCGTTCGTGCAGGCGTTCACGGTGTTTCCGTCGGCCGTGTTGCTGGGCGCGCCGGCGGGGCCAACGCGTGTCATCTCCATCGTCGCCTATCAGGCTGCGTTCGAGCAGTACGACTATCCGCTGGCCTCGGCGATTGCGATGCTGATGGCCGGCGTGCAGGTGCTGATCATTGGCGCATTGCTGGGCGCCCGGACGCTGGTGTTCCGCGGCCCCGTCAGCACCGGCAAGGGCTGAGCGCGATGCATCGCAGCATAGGCGAAAAGCTGTGGTCGTTCACCGTCTGGGCGGTGGTTGTGTTCTTCGTGATCAACCTGCTGGCGATGATTGGCAGCGTCGTGGTCGATTCCTTCGGCACGCGCTGGTTCAATACCTGGCTGCCGACGGCCTTCACGCCGCAATGGTACATCTTGGCCTGGAACGAGTTCCAGTTGCCCGACATCCTGCTGGTGACCGCGGAGGTGGTGGGCTCCGTGGTGCTGATCTCGGGGCTGATCGGAGTGCCGACGGCCTACGCCATGGCGAGGCGGACTTTCCCCGGCAAGCAGTTCGTCATGCTGCTGTTCCTGCTGCCGCTGCTGGTGCCGCCGATAACCTACGGCATCCCGATGGCGACGGTGCTGTATCAGGCGCATCTCGCCGGCAAGATCTGGGGCGTGATCCTGGCGAACCTGGTGCCGACGGTACCGTTCGTGATCCTGATCATGATCCCGTTCGTGGAGCAGATCGACCCGAGGGTGGAGTCCGCGGCGAGGGTATTCGGGGCCGGGCTGGGGCGGCTGTTCGTGCAGGTGCTGGTGCCTCTGCTGACGCCCGGCATCCTGGCGGCACTGCTCCTGGTGCTGGTGCGCACCATCGCGATGTTCGAGTTGACGTTCCTGACATCGGGTCCGACCAGCCAGACGCTGGTGGTGGCGCTGTACTATGCGGTGTTTGCCGCGGGCGTGCGGCCTCAGCAATCGATCGATGCGATGGCGGTGGTGTACATGATCACCACGCTGATCTGGCTGCTGATCGCGCTGCAATTCGTCAACCCGACACAGATCGTGACCCGGGCGAAGCAGTAGGCCGACGGCTTGAAAGCAGCGGCCGCGGATCACTTTTCAGACCACGCGACAGCCATCCGCTGGTGTCGTAGTATGGGGGTTCCCGTTTCCCCAAGTCCAAGAGAGTGCCTTGACCCAGATTGCCATCACCCAGACCGCCAACCCGAAGCAACCGCCGGCCGACGAGACGCTCACCTTCGGCACCGTCTTCACCGACCACATGTTCATGATGGAGTACGATGAGGGTAGGGGGTGGCACGATCCTCGTATCGTGCCGTACGGGCCATTCACCTTGGATCCGGCGTGCTGCTCGCTGCACTATGGGCAGACGATCTTCGACGGGATGAAGGCGTTCCGAGGCAAGGACGGGCGGGTGCGTCTTTTCCGTCTGCCGGATCACGCCCGGCGGCTTAACCGTTCGGCGCACTATCTGTGCATTCCGGAGATCGATCCGGAGATCGTCGAAGAGTCGATCCGTGCCCTGGTAGAGGTGGACCAGCGCTGGGTGCCATCGCTGGCCGGCACGTCGCTGTATATCCGGCCGACCGTGATTGCCACCGAGACGTTTCTGGGGGTGCATCCGTCAAGCAGCTATCTGTACTACGTGATCCTTGGTCCGGTCGGTGCCTACTACAAGGAAGGCATGAATCCGGTCCGCATCCTGGCCTCGGACAAGTATGTGCGTGCGGTGCAAGGCGGATTGGGAGCGGCGAAGACGGCCGGCAATTACGCAGCCAGCCTGTTCGGCGCGGAGGAGGCTCACAAGGCCGGCTTCACCCAGGTGCTGTGGCTGGATGGTGCGGAACACCGCTACCTGGACGAAGTCGGCACCATGAACATCATGCTCAAGATCGACGACGAGGTGATCACGCCGCCGCTGAATGGTGCAATCCTGGCGGGCATCACGCGCGATTCTACGCTGACGTTGCTGCGTGACTGGGGGCTGCGCGTGTCCGAGCGGCCGGTTTCGATCGATGAGGTGACTGCGGCGGCACGCACGGGGCGGCTGGAGATGTGGGGCACCGGAACCGCCGCGGTGATTTCGCCGGTGGGTGAGCTTGGCTACAAGGGCGAGCGCTACGTGATCAACGGCGGCAAGACCGGCGCGCTCACGCAGAAGCTGTACGACACGATTGTCGGGATCCAATATGGCACCGAGCCGGACCCGCACGGTTGGACGCGGCTGTTGGGCAATCGGTTGGGCGGTTAGGCTTGGATGGCCGGGTCAAGCCGGACACGCCCGGTCATGACGGTGGGGGGCGCGGCGGCCACATGGATTTGCAGTCATCCTCAATATGGACGGCTAAGGGTCAGCGCAGGAAGTCGTCGGTGTATTCGCCGCGCGAGACCTTCACCGGGATTTCCTCCGCGGTCGTGCATTCCAGCATTTCCGATCCGGCGGCGCGGGCCGGAACCGCGAGTTGGCTGATCTGATCAGCGAACGCGCCGGCTCGCTCGGCATCCAGCCGCCAGACGAAATCGTTCTGCGCCATCGCTTGAATGCCCGGTGAGCCAGGTGACGCGGTCAGCGTAAGCGCCGTATGCGGAGCGGTGCAGAAGCCGAGTTGGTCCAGCCGTACGTCGGATTGCTCACGCGCGAACTGACGCAATACGCCGGCGAGCAGGCGGAGGTCCTCGGCCTCGCCGAGCATCAACACCATCGGGTTGAAGTCGCTTGGCAGGAAGCCGATACGCAGCATCAGACGACTTCGATGATGTCGGTGGCGTGGCAGAGTTCCTCTGCGCTGCCGGCGGTTTGACCAGCAGGCGCGTCGAGCAGGCGTACCTTCGCCCATTCGTCGTTGACGATTTCCACCACCTCGGCGGTGATGCCGCCGACAAGCCGGAGTTTGTTGCCAACCGCGACGGCGCTGAGCTCGATCATTACCGTGTACTCAAAAGAATATACTCAGGTTCTTCGCCATCAGCACGTTCTGCTCCAGGATCAACTCGCGCCGTGCGATCTGCCATGTCGTCCCGACCCGCCGCAGCTCATCCGTGCGGCGCCCGATGAAGGTGAAGTTCTCGTATTCCACGCGGTTCTGGTAGACCAGGAAGCGGCATCCGACGGTGACCTCCCGCGCTTCCTCCACGGAAGGCCGCACATCGAGCAGCCGCACGTTGCTGACCATGTGCGTCACGCGCGACAGTGGTTCCTCGGCGTAGTGCACGCCGGTGAGCACCTGCTCGACACGCTTGCCCAGAGTCCATTTGTCCTCGTCGAACCAGCTTATGCCTTCGCCCTGCTTCGTGTTCTCGCGCTCGGCGTGCTGGCCGAACTTCACGTTGCGGCGGACCGGCATAAAATAGACCAAGTCCTCGGCCAGCAGATCCAGCCACTCCTTGAAGCGGCGTTGGTCCAACAAATCGGCTTCGAGATACAGGAAGTCCTCGATTTCTTCACGTAGTTGGTACCAGGCGAGCGGCCGCATTACTCGGCCGCCGCACGGACAGGCGAGCGTCCGATCAGTTCATGCCACGGCGCGCTGTTCAGATATGCGGCATAGACACGATAGTAGTTACGTGGCGTCTGCTCGGTGATCTGCAGTGACACGTCGCCAGGGATCGGGTCGTCGGTCTTGTACGCCCCCATCGACATCTGATAGTTGAACGGATGCCGCCGCGCGATGGTGCCCTTGCTGGCTGAGGTGGCATACAGCCAGTTCTCCATGTCGTCCTGCTCGGTCATTCCCGCGGGGCCCGAGTAGCGCATGTAGAAGCGCCGCAGCACGTCTTTCACCTCGGCCGGCGCGTCGGCGTCAACCAGGAAGAAGCGCCAGCCCTCTGTCTCGGTCGGGCTGTGTGGATGCCATACACAGATGCCGCGGGGCTGGCGGCCATGATAGGACGTGTTGGGAAACAGATTGCCGGTGAATGGCAGCAGCCTGGCCTTGTCGCCCAAGCGGCGCCTGCGTTCCTCGAAGCAGTGGCGGAAGTAATCGTCGACGGCGGGATACTGTGCGTAGGACGGTTCGTATTGCATCGTCGGCGGCATCAGCACGCTGTGCATGCCGTGGCCGCCGGGATGGCCAACCCAGACGTGCTGGCCCTTGTTGTATTCGTTGTCGCGCCGGCCTTTCTCGCCGCGTTGCGCGCTGGGGCCAATGCCGATCATGTCGACCGAGCGGTGCGACGGGTTGTGGTAGGTGTCGCCCAGGAAATTCTCTGCCGCGAACTTCCAGTTGGAGGGGAACACCCATTTGTGTACGCCGATCACTTCGGACCCTCCTGGACGGCCATCGCGGCAGTCCAGGACCTGATCGAGGTGTTCGACGGCGGTTCCGAGATAGTCCAGGAAATCGGGCGCCTGCGGATCCCAGGAGGCCCATACCGTGCCTTTGTACAGCGCCAGCTTCGGCACCTCGATCAGCGACCATTCCTCGCGGTTCAATGTTCCCTCGTACAGCGCGCGATACAGTGGCACGCCCTGCAGCTTGCCGTCGGTGGTGTAGCTCCAGGAGTGGTATGGGCAGACGAACAGCGAGGTGTTGCCCTGTTCATAGCGGCATACCTTCATGCCGCGATGGCGGCAGGAGTTCAGGAACACATGCACCGCGCCCTGCGTGTCGCGGCAGAGGATCACTGATTCCTCACCCATCCGCGAGACGAAGAAGTCGCCCGGATTGGGGATCAGGCTCTCGTGGCCGACGAACAGCCAGGCGCGCGTGAACAGCTTCTCCAGTTCCTCGCGGTAGAAATCGGGCGAGACGAAGATCTCGCGGCTGATGGCACCGCGCTTGAGGTCGATCATCTGGTCGATGGGCAGCGGCGTGGTCATCAGCCGAACCTCCCTGTGTTTTGCCGATTGTGCGCCAGGGGATGCGAGCGGCTCAAGCCCCATGATCGGACTTGGCTCGAGCTATCCATCCATCGCGCTGGCCATTCTCTTTGTCGTGAGTTTGCCGAGTTAGATTCGCTGGAGGCAATCAAGACAATATGCGTTGCAGCGCATGATCAGGCAGGACTAGCGTTCAAACAGGCGTTCCAGGAGGAGCGAATGCGTTACCTTGTCCTGCTCTTGCCGCTCTTCCTGCTCGGAGGCTGCTACCCCTATGGCTACTACGGGTACGGGTATGGTTATCCGTACGGCTACCCGCCTGGCTATGGGGCTGGATACCAACAACCCTACTATCCGAGCAGGCCGCCGCCCGCCTACCAGGCGCAGCCGCAGAACTATGGTGGCCAACCAAATTACAGTGTCGGCCCAGGCGCCAACTCACCTGCGAACTGCGGCACGCCGGATCAATTCAAACCGTGCCCACCGCTGCCGAGGCACCCACTGCCCTACTATCCTGCAAATCGCTCGTGAGGACGGCCGCCGACCTGTCCAAGGAAGCTGCGCCTTGCTTTGCCGCGTTAGCTTTCGAGTTGGCTTAACAATCGCCTTGCCGCTCGAAGATCCGCTGTCTCGAAGCCTTCCGTGAACCCGTCGAGCACCGACCGCAGGGAGGCACGCGCATCGTCGCCTGTGGATGATGCCCGCGCAATGCTGATGGCGGTGCGTAACTCCCAGGACCGCGCCTTCTGCTCGCGCGCGCAGTGCAGTGAGTGCGCAAAGAGCTGTTTTGCGGCTGCTATCGCATCAGCATCGCCTTGCTGGATCAGCAGCTCGCCACGGATGCGCAGCAGTTCCGGGAGATACCAGCGCTCCTCCGTGCGCTCTGCGCGCTCCAACGTCTGATCGATGGCATCAAGCGCATCGCTGAACTGTCCGGCGATCCAGAGAGCTTCCGCCAACCACGCCAGATAGAGCTGAAAGCGAATGTCGTGTGGAGTGTCGCGCAGATCGTGCAGCGCCGCGCGCAGAAGTTCGATGCCTTCCGGAGCAGCGCCGTTCTGTGCCAGCACCCTTCCGCGCATGGCTGAACTGTAGGTGCGCCACACGCCGAGGGTATGACGTTCGGCATAATCCGCCAGCATGGCGGCAAACCGGTCAGAAGCAGCAACATCGCCAATCCACACGGCGACCAGACAGGCGCCATCGGCTACGGCGAGGCACGTCGAATTCGCGTGGCCGATCTCGGCCGCTTCGTCGACGCTGGCCTGGGCGACCTGCATCGCCTGGTCAGGGAAACCAAGCAGCCAAAGTGACCGCGCCAACAGCACGAGCGCGCCAACATTCTGGTCCACACCGTAGCGCGCGGTCTGTGCCCGGCGATCTTCAGCGAGCGGCAGTTGGAGGCTGCGTTGCGCCTGGTCGCGCGTGCCTGTCTGATCACCCAGATAGTGCAACGCCATCGACATCAGACGATGGGCCGCGGCGAGGTCGGGCATCCCGTCACTGCTCTCCGCGACGCGCTGGAAGCGCTGCGCCAGCGCCAGCGCCGCGCGATATTCGCAGACCAGGATCTTGTAGAGCCAT
The DNA here is from genome assembly GCA_963726125.1 of uncultured Alphaproteobacteria bacterium. Classification (GTDB taxonomy): domain Bacteria; phylum Pseudomonadota; class Alphaproteobacteria; order Acetobacterales; family Acetobacteraceae; genus JAMXLO01. Next base: position 681,316 of record CAVSBG010000008.1, read on the forward strand.
AGACCGTACAGCGCGCGTAGTTGATATTGGAGATCGCCAAACATCTCGGCGAGCTCGAGCACACGGCTCCAGAGTGCCTCTGCCGCCTCGACTGGTCCGCTGGTGTACATCAGCGACGTGCCCAAAGCGGCACGAAGCATCAATTCGGTTGTGGAATCACGCGCGCCGGCGCGATCGAGCAGAGCAAGCGCAGTACCAACCCGTGAACGGCATTCGCCAAGCAGCGAAAGCTCCATCCATAGCGCTACACACGCCAATGTCAGCGTCATGGCAAACGCCGCATCGCCATCTTCGGATGCTGCCCAGTCCAACGCTGTACGAATATTGGCAAGGTCCGCCGTGTATTCGTCCACGTTCCCGCTGTCGCCAGCCGACAGGGCCTGCAGGCGGTGGAGAAACCATTCCGCGTGGCGCCTTGTCACCACTGGCAGCTCACCGCTGGTCGTGAGCTTGTCGAGCGCGTAGCTACGCGTGATGTCCAGCAGGCGATAGCGTACGATGGCTCCGTTGATCTCAGCAGAGACCAGCGACTTGTCGACCAGCTGCGCCAGGTTTGTAACAACGGCAACCGGATCAATCGTCGCATCGGCCGCGACCGCGCGAATGGCCGTGAGGTCGGCGCCGCCGTCGAACACCGCCATGTACTGGAGCACCAGGCGCTCGGGTTCCGGCAACGTGCCATAGCTCCAATCGAGCGTGGCCTGCATGGTCTGATGCCGCGGCTGTGCCGTGCGTCGCCCGGATGCGGTCAGACGAAGTTTGCCCTCCAGCAGGTTTGCCAACTGCTCGAGTCCGAAGGCGGGAAGACTGCCTGCGGCAAGCTCGATTGCAAGCGCGATTCCCTCGAGCCGTGAACAGATCCGCATCACCGTCGGCAGATTCGCCTCGGTGAGGACAAAGCTGTCCAACACCGCCGTCGCACGCTCGACGAACAGCTGGACGGCCGGATATTCCATTGCCCGCTCTACCGTCAGTTCACCTGTTGGAACCGGCGCGCCTAGCGGCGGCAGTCGCACGACATACTCGCCCGCCGTGCGCAACCGTTCGCGGCTGGTCGCCAGCATGTGCACGTTTGGAGCGCCGCGCAGGACACTGTCGGCCATGCGCGCCGCTCCGCGCACGACGCGTTCGCAACAATCCAGGATCAGCAGCATGCGCCGTTCGCGCAACGTGGTGACAATGCCCCACGTCGGATCGGTCGCGAAGTTATCCAATCCGAGCGCGAAGGCAGTGGCAGCGGGAACCGTGTCATCGCGGTCGAGAGTGGCGAGATCGACCCACTGAATGCCGTCGGGATACGCGCCACCGACGGCATCGGCCACCGTGCTGGCGACGGTAGTTTTCCCTATGCCGCCGGGTCCGACGATGCTGATCAGGCGCTGTTGCGGCAACTGCGCCTGGATTCTGGCGATGATTTCGTCGCGCCCATGCGCCCGCCCCAGATGGACTGGCCATGAACTTGGTTGTGCGCGGGGTGGCACGGCAACAACAACAGCAGCGGCTGCCGTCTCATTGCTCAGCGAACCGACGAAACGGTAGCCCCGACCTGGAATTGTCACCAGATACGACTGACCGCCAGGCGCATCGCCGAGTGCACGGCGCAGCGCCGAAATATGCGCACGTACGTTCACGTCCTCGACGAACGTGTCGGGCCAGACGCGTGACATCAATTCGTCGTGGCTGAATGTGTGACCGGGCTGCTCGACCAGCGTCAGCAGGATGTCCATGGCGCGGCTGCCCACGCGCACCGGCCGGTCGCCGTCGAGGAGCATCCGTTCCGACCTGAGCAGTCGGAAGGGACCGAACCGCAGCGAAATGCGATCCGGATTACCCTCGCCTGTGTGACGATTCTCCTCCTGCATTTGGCGTCCAGCCTGTGCGGACCAGCATCGCATGGAGTTAGGACTGTTGGAAGCAGCGCGCCGTTTCGTTCAACTTTTCGGCGGTTCGTCGGCTACGAGGAGGCCTGAGTGGAACGCGCCGCCGTGAGTGCAGGGATCGTGGTAACGACCTGACCAGCATCATCGACAGGCGCATTGTCTCGTAGCGGCGCTTCTTCACCGAACACGCTCCGGCCTCCATATTGGTGAGAATGCGTGCGTTCGTCGGCGAACAGCGCCTCGACGGAAGGCCCGCTTGCATGTCGCTCCAGCCGACGAGCCTGATCGTCCAACCGCCTGATCGCCGCGAGTTCCTCAGACTGGCCGAGCTTCGCATTGCGGACGGCGGTCTTCAACACGTTGATGGTCCGATCGTAGACCTTGAGCGGCACAGGGAACGGATGCCGGTCCTTGCCGCCATGAGCGACCGAGAACCGTGCCGGGTCACTGAAGCGGTAGGGCGCGCCATGCACGACCTCGGCGACCTGGGCCAGGGCGCGAACAGTCCGCGCACCGACTCCAGGCACCAGCAGAAGCTCGGAAAAATCTTGCGGACCGCATTCCGCGGCAGCCGCCAGATTGCCATGCAGTCGCCGGGTGACGATGTCCTGTGACCTGACATCGTGGTGGGCCGGCATGATGAGGTGCGGGAGCATCGGCTCAGCCTGCTTGCGCGGACTTTCCGCAGCCACTTGTTCGAGCCTGGCGAGCTGCCGCTCGATGCCGTCCGGTCCGAGCTCGCCGAGGATGTCGAGCTGCCGCCGCCGGGAGGCTGCCGCACGTCGGTCGGTCAGGTTGACGATTACGCCTTGTTCCGTTCCGTCGATCGCCGCATGCGGTTCATCGACGAAGCTCCCCAGTCCTTCAGAGAGCCAGTGGTAGCGCCGGGCCTGACGTCGATCGCCGTTCATCCCTTGCTGGACCACGACCCAGTGTCCGTCATTGGTGACGATGAAGCCATGGAGATAAAGGTCGAACCCATCCTGGACCGCCGCGCTGTCGACCTTGGCGACGAGCCGGCTCGCCTTGGCGAGCGCCGCCCCGTCGAGACCGGTTCGTTCGCCGATCGCCGCGAGCTCAGACGGGGTCTGGCGCGAGTGACTGCCGCGGCCGCCGCAAACATGGATGCCGAGTTCTCCGGACAACGGTGCCAGGCCGCGCTTCAGCGCACCGATGACGCTGGTGGTGATGCCGGAGGAGTGCCAGTCCATTCCCATCACTGCGCCGAACGACTGGAACCAAAAGGGATGCGCCAACCGACGCAGCAACTCGTCGCGGCCGTACTCGAGGACGATCGCCTGGGTGATCACCGAGCCCAACTGGGTCATACGATCGCCCAGCCATTTCGGAACGCGGCCACCATGAAGCGGCAAGTCGGCGCTGCCGGCACGTCGTACCATCAGTGCGTCCCTGTTGGTGCGGCGCCCGCGGTTGCGTCGGGTTGCGGCATGATCCCCTCGGTAGCGTCAAACAGCGGCAGTTCATCGGCGGCAGTGATCGGCACCTGCTCGAAGTTCGACACCGTGACGCCAAGCAGCCGGACGCCCTTGGCGGTCGGCAGCACTGTGCGCACGAGTTCAACACTTGCCTGCCGCAGGAGATCGTGCCGTGCGATTACCATCGAGAAACTGCGGCTTCGGGTGACCTGGTGAAAATCGGCGAACTTCACCTTCACAGTGACAGTTCGTCCGAAGGCGTTTTTATTCTCGCACCAGGCCCATACCTCGGCAGCGATTGCCTCGACGCCCGCTTCGATTTCCTCAGATGCCATCAGGTCGCGTTCGAAGGTGGTTTCGGAGCCAGAGGATTTTCGCGGTCGGTCGGCAACGACCCACCGATCGTCCTCACCGTTCGCGATACCGAGATACCAGGTGGCCGATTTGCCAAAATGCTGCTGCAGAAAGGCCAGCGACTTCGCTCTCAGATCCGCTCCCGTTCGAATGCCGAGTCGTTGCATCTTAGCCGCGGTAACTGGCCCGACGCCATGAAACCTGGCAACCGGCAGCGAGGCGATGAAGTCGGGCCCCATTTCCGGGGTGATGACGAATTGCCCATTTGGCTTGCGCTGGCTGGACGCCAGCTTGGCGAGGAACTTGTTGTAGGAGATACCGGCTGATGCGGTCAGACCCGTCTCCTTGAGGATGCATGCGCGAATCTCCTTCGCCGTCGCGAATGCGGTCTGCAGACCCCGCAGGTCTTGCGTGACGTCGAGATAGGCTTCGTCAAGCGAAAGTGGTTCAATCAGCGGGGTGTAGCGCTCGAAGACGGCGTGGATCTGGCGCGAGACCGCGCGATAGACCTCGAAGCGCGGCGGCACGAAGATGAGTTCTGCGCATTGCCGCATGGCGGTGGTCGAAGGCATCGCCGAACGCACGCCGAATGAGCGGGCCTCATAGCTCGCTGCGGCCACCACGCCTCGCTTGGCACCATGACCGACCGCGACCGGACGCCCGCGGAGGGCCGGGTTGTCGCGCTGCTCGACCGACGCATAGAACGCGTCCATGTCGACATGGATGATCTTGCGCGGTGGCATGCTGTGACCATATCAGGTCGCGAACAGAAAGAGAACCGTGCATGGTCGCCGTCGCGCAATCCGATTTGTTCGAAGAGCCTCGCCTGGCAGGCCTGACGCAGGCGGAGGGCATCGTCACGCCGACCGAAGAGCGGGCTCTTATCGCATCCATCGACGAGGCGAAATTGTCACCGTTCCGCTTCCATGGATGGCTTGGCAAGCGCATGACCGCCTCGTTCGGCTGGAACTACGACTTTGAGACGAAGCGCTTCGCGCCGACCGAACCAATCCCTGATTGGCTGTTTGAGGTGCGCGAGAGGGCGGCGGGGTTCGCGTGCCTCCAACCGGATGAGCTCGTTCAGGCGCTGTTGATCCGGTACGATCCGGGCGCCGGGATCGGTTGGCATCGGGATCGCCCGGTGTTCAAGCATGTCGTCGGCATTTCGCTTGGGGCACACGCCACGATGCGATTTCGACGGCGCAGCGCTGAAGGCTTTGACCGGGCCTCCGCCGACTTGGCGCCGCGATCAATTTACCACCTATTCGGCGAAGCGCGGCACAATTGGGACCACAGCATCGCTGAGATGAGCGTGACACGCTGGTCGATTACCTTCCGCAGCCTGGCCTAGAATCCTATACGTTCTGCGCATAGTTCTTATGAACAATTCTACTATTCACGCTATGGCGGTTGCGAACAATATCGCAGGGCGACCGAAGCTCAGAATGAGTAGCAATGTTCAGGCGCAGCAGTTCCCCAGCAGGTATTCTCAGCGTGGCAATCCTCGGAGTTTCGCTGAGCGCGTTCGCGGCATCCGCGCCTTCGGCCAGTCCTGTTGGCACCTGGCTGACCGAGAGTGGCCACGGTGTGGTGGAAATCGCCGAATGTGGCGACGTGCTGTGCGGCCGGATCGTCGGCATCGACCGTGACCCAGGCGCGCCAATGCCAACCGACGTGAATGGCCACTCGCAATGTGGGCTGGCTATTATCTCGAACGAAAAGCCTGAGGCGGATGGCACCTGGCTGGGCGAGGTCAGGAACCCACGCGACGGTGCAACATACCGGGCGAAACTTTGGGTCGACGGCGGTAACCTGCACCTTCGGGGCTTCGTCGGCATCCCCCTGCTCGGTTCGACACAGGTATGGCGTCCCTTCACCGGGCGCCTGACCGCCGAATGCGGCTTGGCGTGAATGCCGTAATCTCCACGGAGAGAGGCAGCAACGCAGTGTGATAACGTGCCGCGGAGCGGACGGCGGGAATGCTGGATCGATCTGCGCCGAACCTTGGCGCTGCGCCTGGCGCCGGCGGATGCACCGATGACCTGATCAGACACACAAAGACGCCGTGGGTGATGGCATTCCAAGTGCGACCAGGTCCCACGTTTGCAAAGAGGGCGATGAAGCGGCTAAGACAGGTTTAGCCCAACGGACGTGAACGTGTTCAACAAAAGCGTTCGACGCTGCGCTCGGGTGTCGCGCACAAATGTAGTAAAAACAATTTCTTGCCGGGTTAGCACAGTGGTAGTGCAGCGGTTTTGTAAACCGAAGGTCGGGGGTTCAAATCCCTCACCCGGCACCAGCCATCAGCCCCGACTGGCCTTGGCCCGAGCCTCCCGTGCTTGCCGCTCTCCGTACTTCATCCCTTCGAGCTTCAGCCCGTCCGGGTCCAGGAAGAAAACGGCGTAGTAATCGTCGTAGTACTCGCCGGCTGGATCCACAATGGTCGCCCCAAGCTCCGTCAGGAACGCCTGCAGCGCGTCCACATCCTTCCGGCTGCGCAACTCGAACGCATAGTGGTGGAACCCCACATCCCCGATACGGTGCTTACGCCTTTTGCCCGTCGCATCGGCCGGCCCAATCCAGAACCGCGTCTTGCCGTTGGTCCAGCCGATCGCGTCATCGTACTCGTCGGAAATCTCGAAGCCGAGGAAACCGAACAGCCTGCTGTAGAACGCCTTCGACGCCCTATAGTCGCTGACCCGGATCACCAGGTGGTCGATCCCCACCACACGGACCATGTCGCCCTCCTTGCCGGACTGTCACGGACTGTCACATCGGCCGCATTGCGCCGGATACCACGAACGAAATAGTGTGCGCGCCCCATGCTTGTGTCGCGGCAGTTCGTCGTTCGGGCCGGTGCCGTCTGCGCGCTGTCAGCGGCCGCGGGCGTAGCGGCACTGTACCTCACCGGGATGCAATTGGACATCGCCAGCCTGCGCGAGCGGATGGCCGCCAGCACAACCGTGCCCTCGGTGCCGCCAGCCACCCCAGCGGTGCCGGTCTCCGTCGGCACGTCACGGTCGGAAACTGTGAAGATCTATCTGACCGGTATCGGCACCGTGCAGGCCTACAACACGGTCGCGATAAAAAGCCGGGTCGACGGCGAAATCACCCAGATCCTGTTCCAGGAGGGCCAGGATGTGAAGGTGGGCGACCCGCTAGCGATCATTGATCCGCGGCCGCTCCAGGCACAATTGGCCCAGCAGCGTGCCATGCGCGCCAAGGATGCGGCGCTGCTCGAAGGCGCCTCGCTCGATCTGAAGCGTTACCAGGACCTGGTCGTGCGCAACTTTGCGTCTCGCCAGCAGGTGGACCAGACGCAGGCGCTGGTCGACCAGTACGCGGCGCAGATCGCGAGCGATCAGGCGCAGATCGACTACGCGCAGACCCAGCTCGGCTATACGACGATACGCTCTCCAATCGAAGGCCGCGCGGGGATTCGCCAGATCGATCAGGGGAATTTCATCCACGCGACGGATACGTCGCCAATCGTGGTGATCACGCAGTTGCGGCCGATCTCGGTGATTTTCAACCTGGCGGCGAGTTCAGTCGCGCAGGGCAAACTGAAGCCGGGTCAGACGCACATACCTGTCATTGCGATGGCGGCAGACGATCGGACGAAGCTGGACGATGGCACGATCGATCTGGTGGACAATCAGGTCGACCAGTCCACCGGCACGATCAAGCTGAAGGCGAGCTTTCCTAACAAGGCGCTGCGTCTCTGGCCAGGCGATTTCGTCAACGGCCACATTGTCGTGGATGAACGGAAGAACGGCGTCACCGTTCCGGCCGCTGCGTTGCGTCATGGTCCTCGCGGCGATTTCGTCTGGGTGGTGTCGAATGACCAGAAGGCCGAGCTCCGTACCGTGACCGCCGGCCAGGCGATCAATGGCCGCGTCCTGATCGAGCGCGGGTTGAAGCCGGGTGAACCGGTGGTGACCGACGGACATTTCCGGCTGGAGGCCGGCGTCGCGGTGGAGATCATCCATCGCGATGAGGATGCGCCGCGCCAACGCGCCAGCTGAGCCATGTCCGCGCCGTTCATCCTGCGGCCGATCGCTACGACACTGTTGACCATCGCGGTGGTGATGCTGGGGCTGCTCGGCTATCGGCTGCTGCCGGTTGCCGCACTGCCGGATGTGGATTTTCCCACGATCCAAATGGTGACATCCTATCCTGGCGCATCGCCTGACGTGGTGGAAACGTCGGTGACTGCGCCGCTGGAACATCATTTCGGTCAGATCTCGGGACTGACTGGGATGAATTCCACCAGTGCCTATGGCACCAGCCAGATCACGCTGACCTTCGATCTTTCGCGCAGCATCGATGCGGCGGCGCAGGATGTGCAGGCGTCGATCGATGCCTCGCATTGGTTGGATCCCGATAGCACTGCTGCCCGGCCCACCGGTTTACCATGAGGTGAATCCCGCCGACGTACCCGTGCTGATCTTGGCGCTGACCTCCGACACGATGCCGCTGCATGAGGTCAACGATCTACGCCGCGACCACCATTGTGCAGAAGTTGTCGCAGCTCAGCGGTGTCGGCGCGTAACAGTGGAAGGTGGCCAGACCCGGGCGGTGCGGCTGCAGGCCGACATTGCCAAGCTGGCCGGACTTGGACTGTCGCTGGAGGACGTGCGTCGCGCGATCGCCTCCAGCACGGTCGATAACCCAAAAGGTCAACTCGATGGCGCGCACCAGGCATTCCAGATCGGCGCCAACGATCAGTTGCTGACCGCCGATACCTACGAAGCCACGGTGGTCGCCTATCGCAACGGCGCGCCGGTCCTTCTGCGCGATGTCGGGCGAGCGGTGGACAGCGTGGAGAACGCCGAGCTGGCCGCGTGGTACAACGGCACGCCGGCGGTGATCCTGGACATCCAGCGCCAGCCTGGTGCCAACACCATCCAGGTGGTGGAGGCCGTTCGTGCGTTGTTGCCGAAACTCGCGGCCAACGCTGCCGCCGTCGCTGAAGATTTCCGTGGTGACCGATCGCACCACCACGATCCGAGCCGCCATCGCTGACGTGCAGTTCACGCTGGTGCTGACGATGGCGCTGGTCGTGCTGGTGATCTTCCTGTTCCTGCGCAAGCTGTGGGCAACTGTCATTCCCTCGATTGCGCTGCCGGTGTCGCTGATCGCGACGTTCGGCGGCATGGCGGTTGTTGGGTTATAGCCTGGACAACCTGTCGTTGATGGCGCTGACGATCGCATCGGGGTTCGTGGTGGACGATGCGATCGTCATGATCGAGAACATCGCGCGCTACGTCGAGGCTGGCGAGACGCCGCTTGCCGCCGCGCTTGAAGGGCGCGCGGCAGATCGGCTTCACCGTGGTATCGCTGACCGTATCGCTGATCGCCGTGTTCATTCCCCTGCTGCTGATGGGCGGCGTCGTCGGTCGGCTGTTCCGCGAATTCGCCATCACGCTGTCGATGGCCGTGATCATCTCCGGCGTGATGTCGCTGACCCTCACGCCGATGATGTGCGCGCAATTCCTGCACCAGGAACCGCCGGACCATCGGCCGAATGCGCTGTTCCGATGGAGCGAGCGCGCGTTCGATGCGACGTGCGACGCGTATCTGCGCAGTCTCGATTGGGTGTTGCGGCACCGCGACTGGCACGCTGATCTGCACGGGGCTGACGCTGGTGGCGACGATCTGGCTCTATGTCATGATTCCGAAAGGCTTTCTGCCGCAGCAGGACACTGGTTTGCTGGTCGGAGTCACCGATGCGGCACAGGACATCTCGTTCGCCACGATGGCAGAGCGGCAGCGTGCGCTGGCTGACAGCGGTGGCGCGCGATCCTGCCGTGCGCGCGGTGGACAGCTTCGTTGGCGCCGGCACAGTCAATCCGACGCTGAACACGCGGCCGGCTCTACATTGATATCGGATCGCCCGACCGTCGGCGCGACCCGGTTGAGACGGTGATGCGCGGCTGCGCTGCCGCTGTCGCAGGCGTATCCGGCATCACGCTGCATCTGCAGCCGGTGCAGGACGTGACGATCGAGACGCGTCCTTCGCCGACGCAGTATCAGTACGTGCTGCAGGATCTTGATCCGGTGGAGCTGCGCACCTGGACCGATCGTCTGCTGACCGCGCTGCGGCACGATCCTGACCTTTGCCGACGTTGCCAGCGACCAGCAGGACGAGGGCCTGCAGATGGCGATCAGTGTCGATCGTGCAGCCGCAGCGCGCTACGGCGTAACGATGAATGTGATCGCCAACACGCTGTACGATGCGTTCGGTCAGCGGCAGATCGCGATGGTGTATTCGCCGCTGACGCAATATCACGTGGTGCTGGAGGCAAACCCGTCATTCCGTACCGATGCCTCCATTCTAGATCGCTTATATGTCACGGCGGCGAACTCGCTCGCTGCAAGCACCAGATGATGCAGCGAGTGGTGTCGGCGCGGGTTTCCATGCGGCCTCCGCACCAATCCCACTGTCCACGTTCGCTCACGTTGAGCAGCGCATGGCGCCGCTGGTGATCACGCATCAAGGGTTGTTTCCAGCCTCGACCATCTCATTCAACCTGCCGCCCGGAGTGGCATTGGGCCAGGCGGTGGATGCACTGCACCACGACGAACGCGCGATAGGCCTGCCGGAAGCCATCACCACAAACCTGGCGGGTTCCGCCGCCGAATTCGCCGCGTCTCTGTCCAGCGAAAACATGCTGATCCTGGCTGCGATCATCACCGTCTACATCGTGCTGGGCGTGCTGTACGAGAGCTTCATTCACCCGATCACCATCCTTTCAACCCTGCCATCAGCCGGTCTGGGCGCGCTGCTCGCGCTGATGCTGTGCGGCGAGACCGCTGGACCTGATCTCGCTGATCGGCATCATCCTGCTGATCGGCATCGTGAAGAAGAACGCCATCATGATGGTGGACTTCGCGCTGTACGCCGAACGCAACGAAGGCCGTACGCCGGAAGAATCGATCCGCCAGGCCTGCCGGCTGCGCTATCGGCCGATCATGATGACGACGATGGCGGCGCTGCTGGGTGCCTTGCCGTTGGCGCTGGGCGCCGGCACGGGATCCGAACTGCGGCGTCCGCTCGGTGTGGCGATCGTTGGCGGCCTGCTGCTCAGCCAGTTCCTGACGCTGTACACGACGCCGGTGATCTACCTGGGCTTTTCGCGTCTGTCAGCGCGGATGCGGCGGACGTGACGTCCATACCGGCATGAATATCTCCGCGCCATGGATCCGGCGGCCCGTCGCCACGACGCTGATCGCAATCGGCATTCTGCTTATCGGTGCCGTCGCCTATGTGCGTTTGCCGATCGCCGCGCTGCCCTCAGTCGATCGTCCTACAATCGGTGTATGGGGCGGTACTGCCCGGTGCCAGCGCAGACACAGTTGCATCCGCCCTGGCGCAGCCGCTGGAGCGGCAGATCGGTACCATTCCCGGCATTGTCGAAATGCGCTCTTTCAGTGCCACGGGCGGGACCGAACTGACCGTACAGTTCCAATTGGACAAGAACATCGATGCTGCGGCAGGTGCGGTTCAGGCAGCCATCAATGCAGCGGGCCCAAGTCTGCCAAAGGATCTGCCGCAGCCGCCTGGCTATTGGCAATCGAACCCATCGGGGTGGGCGGTGATCTGGCTTTCGCTCACTTCGGACGTGATCGACCCCAGCGATATATACGACATGGCCGATACCGTTGTGGCTGAGCAGATCTCGCAACTGCCCGGCGTGGCACAAGTGTTCGTCAGCGGCGCGCAACGGGGCGCCGTTCGGATCAGGGTCGATCCAGGGCGCATCGGTGCCATGGGTGTCTCGCTCGAGCAAATCCGCGCGTCGGTCCGCGATTCGGCTCTCAATATGCCGAAGGGCGCGCTTCATCTCGACGGGCAATCCTGGACCATTGCGGCCAACGATCAGTTGTTCAAGGCCGCTGACTATCGTGCGATCGTCGTGGCCTGGCGTAATGGCGCGCCGGTGTTGCTGCGCGATGTCGCCGAGGTGACCGACAGCGTGGTCAACACGCGTCTCGCCGGTTGGTTCAACCGGGAGCCAGGTGTCGTCATCCGCGTGTACAAGCGGCCGGATGCCAATGTCGTTGCGACCGTCGATGCCGTGAAGGCGCTGCTGCCGAAGCTCGAGCATTGGATGCCGCCATCGATCAAGGTGCACGTCATCTTCGATCGCACCAAGCTGATCCGTGCCGCAATCGCCGATGTGCAATTGACCATCATGGTGGCCATCGGGCTGGTGGTGCTGGTCGTCGCGCTGTTCCTCCGCCGAACCAGCGCCACGGTCATTCCTGCGCTGGCGATTCCCGTCGCGTTGGCCGCAACGCTGGCAGTGATGGACAGGCTTGGTTACAGCCTCGATAATCTGACCTTGATGGCGCTTACCGTCGCCATCGGCTTCGTTGTCGATGATGCCGTCATCATGATCGAGAATATCATGCGCCTGATGGAGACCGGCGCGAAGCCCAGGGACGCGGCGCTGGCGGGTGCGCGGCAGATTGGCTTCACCGTTATCTCGATCACCGCGGCGCTCGTCGCGGCGATGATTCCGGTGCTGTTCATGCCCGACGTCGTTGGCCGCTACTTCCGCGAGTTCGGTATCACGCTGGTTGCCGCAATCGTTGCTTCCGCCCTGGTATCGCTGACCCTGACGCCGATGCTGTGCAGTCGCTTCCTGCGCGATGCGCCGATCCGGAGACCACGCGATTCGTTCCTGTTGCGCGGCTACATGCGCAGTCTGGTCTGGGTGTTGCAGCACCGCGCGCTGACTGTGGCGGCAGCACTGACGGTCACGGTGGCGAGCGTGTTCCTGTACCTCGACATGCCCAAGGGATTCATGCCAACCCAGGACACCGGTGTGCTCTCCGTGCGCACGGTGACGATATCGAACATTTCGTTTTCCGCGATGTCGGCGTTGCAACGTCGGGTGTCTGACGCAATATTGGAAGACCCGGCCGTTGAGAACCTGAATTCCTATATCGGGACTGACAACGGTGATGTGCTGAGCAGCGGCCAGATGCTGGTCGCACTTACGCCACCCTCGGTGCGCAGGCTGACCATCCAGCAGGTGATCGAGCGATTGCGCAATCGTCTGGCAAAGGTCGAAGGCGTACGCACGTTCTTCAATCCTGTTCAGGATCTGGTGCTCGGCGTACAGGCCAGCGCGTCGCGCTATCAGTATACCATGACTGCGAGCGATCCCAATCACCTCGCCACGTGGGCCGATCGCATGCGGCGGGAAATGGTGGCTCTGAAAGGTACGATGACCGATGTCATCGCGAGCAATGAAATCGCCGGCTTACAGGCAGGTCTGGAAATCGATCGCGTGCGCGCCGCGGCGATGGGTGTGACGCCGCTGGCCGTGGACAATACGCTGTACGATGCGTTCGGGCAGCGCCAGGTTCTCACGATCTATTTGCCGCACAACTATTCACGTGTGGTACTCGAAGCGGGGCCGGCCATGCAGGCAGATCCCGCCTCGCTCAACACAGTTTACGTACCTGGCATCGGCGGCGGACAGGTGCCAATAGCGGCACTGACCCGCGCTGGGCGCAGCCACGGTGCGATGTGGATGGTGCACAGCGGACAGTTCCCTGCCATCACCATTTCGTTCGATACCGTGCCCGGTGTCTCGATTGGCCAGGCGATCGCCGCAATTCACGCCTTGGAGCGTCAGGTGCACCTACCCGACGACATCCACGCCGACTTCCGTGGCGAAGCAGGGGAGGCGGTGAAATCGAACCTGCAGCAGCTTCTGCTGTTCGCTGCTGCCATCTTTTCCGTCTACATCGTACTTGGCGTGCTGTACGAGAGCTATCGGCATCCCCTCACCATCCTGACAACTCTGCCTCCCGCGATCTTCGGTGCGTTGCTGGCGCTGCGGATCGTTGGCATCGAATTCACAATCATCACCTCCATCGGCTGCATCCTGCTGGTGGGCATGGTGATGAAGAATGCGATCATGCTGGTGGATTTCGCCTTGCAGGCTGAACGTCAGGACCACCTCGCCCCGTACGATGCCATCGTGTTGGCGGCACGGCGGCGTGTTCGGCCGATTATCATGACGACGCTCGTGGCAGCCCTCAGCGCGGTGCCACTCGCCATTGGCACCGGTCCCGGCTACGAGTTGCGCCAGCCACTCGGCGTTTCCGTGGTCGGCGGACTGCTCGCATCGCAGCTTCTGACGCTCTACACGACGCCAGTGATCTACCTGTTGATCGGTCGGCTACGGTTCCGTCGGGCTAATTGATCCGCAACCGTGACCAGAGGATACTTCCGCCAGAGCCGGAAGGAGGGGCGGATGGTTGATCGTGATACGCGAGTTTGCTGGTGGCGTGTGTGCGCCGGCGTTGTGCTGCTGCTACTGGTTGGAGCTCAGGCGCCGGCCAATGACGATGCCGCCATTGCCGCCAGTCTGGCGCAAATGTTGCGCTCGGCGCGCACGGTCATTTCGGCCAACCAGGCGTTGATCAACGATCCGGAGAAGGGCGACAAGGGCCTGACCGGCAAGGTGGTGTTGGCCCAGGCGGTGAAGAACTACAACGAGTTCCACCGGGACCGATCCGCTCTCCATCGATCCAAATTCGCGTGCCGGTCGACTGTTGCGCGCGCAGATGGATGCCATCGTCGAGGTGGTCGATGCGAACCAATCGACGATCAATGCCAAGGGCGTGGGCTTCAAGGCCTTTATCCCGGCCGTGTTTGCGCGGCTGGTGAATGAGGCCTTCGAGCATCGTGCGGCCGGCGAGGCGTCGATCAAGGTAACCGCACCGGTCGATCTGGTGCGCAACCGAAAGGCCTTGCCGGACGCATGGGAACGCCAGGTCATCGAGTTCGAAGTTCCTTGCGCCTGGCTGGCAGAAAGGCAAGCCGTTCGAGGCAGTGGTCGATACCGGCGGTCATCCGGTGTTTCGCATGATGGCACCGGAATACTATGCCGCATCATGCCTGTCCTGCCACGGTAGTCCGAAAGGCTCGCTCGACATTACCAACTATCCGCGCGAAGGGGCCTCGGAAGGTGATCTTGGTGGTGTCATCAGCATCACGTTGTCGCACTGATCGCGATGCTGAGGCGGCTTTCCATCAGCGCGAGACTGTTGGTGCTGGCGGTCACATTGCTGGTGATTATAGTCGGCAGCAATCTGTATTTCACGGCAGCTCTTCGTGAAGCCGCAACCAAAGCTGCGGATTCCGATCGTGTCGTCCGTCAGATCCAGGTTGCCGACAGCGTGCGCACGGCGTTCAGCGATCTGCGTTACTGGCGGACCGATGTCGCGCTGAGCCTGCTGATGATGTCGCAGCGCAATGCGGACGCAGCGCGTCTGCGTCTCGACCAGCAGCTTGAACGCCTCGCCACAGTGAACGCGGATACTACGGCGAGCTTGCGTCAGGAAGTTGCGGCGTTCGATGCGCTCGCCGAGAAGGCGGCTGATGCCTATACGGCGGACCAGCGCGTTATCGGCAACTCGCTGTTTGCCCAGGCGCGTGAACACAGCTTGAAGATCAGCGATCAACTGACTGATCTGGAGAAGACGCTCGACTCGCAGGAGCGGGCATCGCGCGACGAGATGCTGCGTAGTGCGAATCTGGCGGCAGAGCTCTCGCCGAGTGTCATCGCTGTCGCTGTGCTCATCGGAAGTCTGCTCACTCTGTTCATTCTGCGGTCCATTCTCGGGCCATTGCGCACATTGGTCGGTGCCGTGCGGGCGATCAGCTCTGGCGATACCGCTGTTGTGTTACCACCGCCCTCGCGTGACGAAATCGGCGAGATGACGCGTGCGCTTCATCTGTTCCGTGACAGTTTGGTCGAGCGTGAGCGGTTGGAACATGAGACGGAACACCAGCGCCGAACCATCCAGCAGGCCATCGAATGCCTCAACGAGGGATTTGTTCTCTACGGGCCGGATGATCGGTTGCTGTTGTGCAATTCGCAGTATCACCGGATTTATGCCGGTATCGCCGACGTCGCGGTGCCCGGTGTCACCTTCCACCAGGTGCTGCAGACCGCCGCCGAGCGCGACGTTATTGATCGCGGCGGCCTTGGCGTGGCCGAATGGGTTGAGATGCGCATGCGCCACCGTGCCGAACCGCATGGCGTCCAGGAGCTGAGGGTCGGCGACATCTGGGTTCGGGTCGCCGAGCGGAAGACCTATGACGGCGGTGTCGTCGCCGTGCATCTGGATGTCACGGAGATGAAGCACCGGCAGGACGAATTACAGCACGCGAAGGATGATGCGGAGCGCGCGACGCAGGTGAAGTCCGAGTTCCTGGCGAACATGAGCCATGAATTGCGCACCCCACTCAATGCGATCATCGGCTACAGCCAGATCCTGCAGGAAGATGCTGAAGATGCGGGTGACACCGCGACACTTCCCGACCTGAAGAAGATCGAGAATGCCGGTAATCATCTGCTCGGCCTGATCAACAGCATACTCGATCTGTCGAAGATCGAGGCGGGCCGCATGGAGGTCTTCATCGAGCATGTGGATCTCGTCGCGCTGACGGACGAAGTTAAGATGATGGTCGAGCCACTGATGGCTCGCAACGACAACCACCTTGTCGTGACATGTGGGCCGGATGTCGGCGCGATCTCGACCGACATGACAAAGCTGAAGCAGTCGCTGCTGAATTTGCTCAGCAATGCAAGCAAGTTCACCGAAAAGGGCGCGGTGAAACTGTTAGTCGCACGTCGGGTCGACGCCACGGGGGAGTGGATCGATTTCACCGTCAGCGACACCGGCATCGGCATGACCGAAGCGCAGCTCGCGAAACTGTTCCAGGCATTCAGCCAGGCTGACAGTTCCACTACGCGCCGCTATGGTGGCACCGGACTTGGTCTCGCCATCACCCGCAGCTTCGTGCGCATGCTGGGCGGCGATGTCACAGCCACCAGCCAGCCAGGGTTCGGCTCGACCTTCGTACTCAGCCTGCCCGCATCCGCCGCCCCGCATCCGCCAATTGATGAAGCGGTCGGATCACTCCGCCTTACGGCAAATGCCACAGTGCTGATCGTCGATGACGATCCCGCCTCGCAGCATATCATCGGAACTCTTCTCGCGCGCGATGGCTACCGTCTGATCTACGCTGCTTCGGGGCAAGAGGCTCTGACGATGGCGCGCGAGCATCGTCCGGATGCCATCACGCTGGATATCATGATGCCGCAGATAGATGGCTGGGGGGTGCTGCATACGCTGAAGGGTGATCCTGACCTCGCGTCGATTCCCGTTGTGCTGGTCACGGCGAACCAGGACCGCAGCCTTGGGTTTGAGCTCGGCGCTGTGGCGTTTCTAACCAAGCCGATCGATCGAGATGCGCTTCTCGATGCAATTCGGCGCTGCAGTTCTGGAGCGGCACGCGGCGTCGTACTTGTGGTCGAGGATGAACCCGAAACGCGCGAGTTGACCGAGCGAACAGTAGAGAAGCTCGGCTACAGTGCCGCACACGCCGCCAATGGCCGCCTCGCGTTGGCTTGGCTCGAGTCCAACAGGCCGCCGATATTGATCCTGCTCGATCTTCTGATGCCGGAGATGGATGGATTTGCATTTCTCGAACGGTTGCGTGCACAACCTGAAACGCACGGAATTCCCGTGATCGTCGTCACCGCCAAGGAACTGACTACGGAAGAGCAGCAGTGGCTCGGCCAGACAACGCAGCAGGTGATCGCTAAAGGCCAGAGCGCGCATGTTGATTTGTCACAGGCGGTCCGCACGGTGCTCGCGCGCACCACACCCGCATCGGCCGAGTAACCTGCGATGGCAAAGATCCTGTTGGTTGAAGATAACGAACTGAACCGCGACATGCTGTCGCGCCGCTTGATGCGCAACGGGCATACTGTGGTTATCGCAGTCGATGGCGAACAAGGCGTCGCTATGGCAATCAGCGAGGCACCGGATATCGTCTTGATGGACATGAGCCTGCCTGTGCTCGACGGCTGGGCGGCAACTCGCAAACTGCGCGCTGATCCGGCGACACGCGCGATCCCCGTGATTGCGCTGACGGCTCACGCGATGGCGGGTGATCGCGAAAAGGCGCTGGAAGCCGGTTGCAACGACTACGACACGAAGCCGGTCGAGCTGCCGCGCTTGCTGGGTAAGATTGCCGCGCTGTTACAGGGTGCGCGGAATTGATTGTTTCTCCAGCCGCGTAGTGGTTTGGCTAGCTCTGTGCGCCCCGACTTTCCGAAGGATGTAATTCCAGTCGGCAACCATGCGGTCGAAGATGACCGGGTCAAGATGCTATGGGGGTGGACGGTCGCAGCAGCATGTATCCTAGCGGTTGTCCAAACCCCATAAGGAACGATGCGATGCCAAAGCAATCGACTGCGACCGCCTTCGATCACGATAGCACGCTGGTGCTGGCACTGGAATTGAGTGGCAAGGGATGGGAGGTCGGGGCTGTGTTGCCGGGCGTAGCTCGCCGGCCGCGCCGCAGCCTGCCGGCCCGCGACATGGCGGCGTTGCTGCAACAGATCGAACGCTGGAAGGCAGAAGTGCTGCGGGCCGGGCGAACCGTGCGCCGGACCGTGCTGGCCTACGAGGCAGGTCGCGACGGGTTCTGGATTGCGCGGTATCTGCTGGCGTGCGGCATCGAGGTGCAGATCATGCATCCTGCGAGCATCCCGGTGGAGCGACGGGGGCGGCGAGCCAAAACCGATCGGATCGATCTCGACATGCTGCTGCGGACGCTGCTGGCCTGGCTGCGAGGTGAGCCACGCGTGTGCTCGATGGTGCGCATTCCGAGCGAGGCCGAGGAGGACATGAGGCGGCCGGAACGGGAGCGCGAGCGGCTGGTGAGTGAGCGGATCGCACTGGAGAACCGCATCGAGAACCTGCTGTGCCTGCATGGCATCACTGGCTTCAGGCCGCGTCTGAAGAAGGCCGCGGTTCGGCTCGACGAATTGCGCAGTGCCGCCGGCACGCCTCTGCGGCCACAGCTGCTGGCGGAGGTGAAGCGGCTGATGGTGCGTCATCGCCTGCTCAGTGAGCAGATCGGGGAGGTAGAGGCGGCTCGCGAACAGACGGCGGCGGCGGCGGAACCGGACCACGCGGTGCAACAGATCCAGATGCTGACCCGCCTGGTCGGGCTCGGACTTGCGACCGCGACCGGGTTGACGCGGGAGGTGTTCTGCCGCTCGTTTGCCGATCGCCGCGCGATTGCCGGATTTGTCGGGCTCACCGGCACACCGTTCAACAGCGGTGGCAGCGAACGCGAACAGGGCATCAGCAAGAACGGCAATCCACGGGTGCGCCGTATCCTGTTGCAGTTGGCTTGGCGCTGGCTGCGCTTTCAGCCGGACAGCGCATTGAGTTGCTGGTTCCTCGAGCGCACCGGCGGTGCCAAGGGACGCATCCGCAAGATCATGGTGGTGGCGCTCGCCCGCAAGCTGCTGGTGGCGCTGTGGCGCTACCTCGAGACCGGTGAGCTGCCAGCCGGCGCATGCCTCGCCGCAGCCGCCTGAACGCCGATGGCAACGAATATAGGTGCGGACATGCAGATTGAACGCAAACTGAGAAACAGGCAGACGGTGATCACCACCTGACGCCTGACAACCATCTGGGTGGGCGGTGCACCGTACCGGGCTATGGCTGAGATATGCCGCCGTCAAGATTGGTCCCGCCCCTCCAGACCCCTCCGGCCCCGCGAATGGGGCAACATGGTACGGAACAAATGGTTCCACCGGATACGAGCTTGCAGACCGACAGGTCTGACCAAAGGGGTCGCCCAGCATGCTGAACGCAATGACCAACGTGACCAACACTCACACCGGAAAAGGAACTGCCATCGCTCACAATCCGCTTGACAAGAAAACCCCCATACGAGCCCGGTCATGACGGAATTGGCAGCGGAGGAACTTGCTACACTGGGCGCCTGACGGTCAGTATCGTCACGTCGTCTGTCTGCGCCATGTCACCCGAGAACTGATAGATCCGTTCCACCAGACTGGCCGTCAACGGAGCGGCCGGCAGATGCCCAAGCTCATGCAGATCGCCCAGCAACCGAACGAGCCCGTAATCGTCGCCAGCTCCATCGAGCATGTCCGGAACGCCGTCGCTGATGATCACCATGCCGTCGCCAGGCGCGATCGTCAGCTCTGCGTTCCGGTACCGGGCTGTTTCCATGACGCCCAGCGGTGGTCCGTTCGTGCACGCAAGCTCTGCAGCGGGCTGACCGGCACGCAGCAGGAAAGGTCGCACATGCCCCGCGTTGACGTAGCTCAGAATGCCCGTCGTCAGATCCAGAAATCCGAAGAACAACGTGATGAACATGCAGATCGGATTGTTCTTGCACAACTCTACGTTCATCACCGTCGCGATGTCGGCGGGACCAGGGTGCTGTCCGGTGGTTGCGCTAAATTGCAGCGTTGCGGCGCGCAGCAGGCTCCTGGCGCGTGCCATGAACAGCGCCGCGGGCATCCCCTTGTCCGACACATCGCCAACGGCAATGCACAATGTGTTCGCATCCAATGCGAAACAGTCGTACAGATCGCCGCCGACCTCGCGTGCCGGATGCATCACCGCGTGCACGTCGATCGGTACGCCGTCTGCGGTGGATGGGAACTCCGTCGGCACCATGCTGAGCTGCTGCTGGCGCGCCTCGGCCATCTCTGCCTCCATCCGGCGAAGCTGCCGCCGCACCTCCGCGCGTAGAGCCTTCTTTTCCAGCACCGACCCGAGCCGCGCCCGCAGCAGTACCGGATTGAACGGCTTCGGCAGATAGTCCTCGGCGCCCAGTTCAAGACAGCGCACGACTGTTTCGATCTCAGTCGCCGCCGAGATCATGATGACCGGCGTGTCTTCCAACCGATTCTCGCTACGCAACTGTTCCAGCACCTCGATGCCGCTCTTGCGCGGCATCATCACGTCCAGCAGGATGGCGTCGAACGCTGCCTCGCTGTTCATCGCCAGCGCTTCCTCGCCGTCGACGGCCAGCGAGACATTGTCATATCCAAGACGCTTAAGACGGCGGCTCAGCATTTCCCGGTTATCCGGATTGTCGTCGACGACGAGCAGCCTGGCTCCAGTGAAAATCATGTCAGTAGAGTGACACCCTCATGTCGTTGTTGCAAAGCTTCCGCTAAGTCGGCATGACATCAAAAAGCGGACAGCGGGAGATCGGAATGAAGATGCAAGTGGAGCCGGTCGCTTCCGGCGTGGTCAAGGTTATTCTGGAAGGACGGCTCGATATCACCGGCGCCGGAGTGATCGATCTTCAGTTCAACGCCATTGCCGGATCGCATCGCGGTGTCGTGGTTGATCTTGCGAATGTCAGCTTCCTGGCGTCCATCGGCATCAGGACGTTGCTGCTGGGCGCCAAGGCCGTGCAACGTCGCGGTGGCGTGTTTGTCCTGCTCAATCCGGTGGTCGAAGTTGAGCAGGTTCTTGAGGTGACGGGTGTGGTGGACCTGATGCCGGTCTATCGTGACTCGGAAGCTGCGCTCGCAGCCGTATCAGTTCAGGCTTGAACAAGCCATCCCGCCAATGGGCGAAGTCTATTCCCTCACGCTGCGTAACGACACGGCAGATATGGCACGCATGGTGACCTGGGTCGACGACCTGGTCCCCGTACTCGGCCTTTCGGCCAAGACCACCTATGCGCTGCACCTTTGCCTGGAGGAGGTAGTCGTCAACGTCGTGTCCTATGCATTTGAGCCAGGCACAAGGCACGATGTGCATGTCGTATTGTCGCGTGAAGGCCAGACTTTGCAGGCGGAAGTCACTGATGATGGCCGCCCCTTCAATCCGTTGGCGCATGCAGAACCCGAGCCGCCGAAGGACCTCGCGTCCGCGCAGATCGGCGGGCTGGGCCTCAAGCTGGTGCGCAGCTTCGCCGGAAGCATCGACTATCAGCGATGTGACGCAATGAACCGCCTGACGTTGACCTTTCCCGCCGAATGACGACGCAGACGTGCTAGCCGTGCAAGCGGCGGCGTAGCGCTGCCGTAACGGTATTTTCCAGCAGGCAGGCGATCGTCATCGGCCCAACGCCGCCGGGCACCGGCGTGATCGCACCGGCGATTGCGGCTGCTTCGTTGAACGCCACGTCGCCGACCAGCCGTCCGTCCGTTGTGCGGTTCACACCGACATCGATTGCCGTGGCACCGGGCGCAATCCAATCGCCGCGCACGAGTTCCGGCTTGCCGACGGCCGCGACAACAACATCCGCTCGGCGGCACTCGGAAGCCAGGTCGCGGGTGCGCGAATGTGCCACCGTCACCGTGGCATTGGCCGCCATCAGTAGCATCGCCAACGGCCGTCCCACAATTGTCGAGCGTCCCAGGATGAGGGCTCGCGCGCCTTCAAGCGCGATGCCGGATTCCGCAAGCAATCGCATGATGCCCAGCGGTGTGCACGGAACCAGCACCGGATTGCCGCTCGCCAGCAGGCCTACATTCAGCGGATGGAACCCGTCCACGTCCTTGGCGGGCTCGACCGCCTCTACCACCGTTCGCGTGGCGATATGTGCGGGCAACGGAAGCTGCACCAGAATCCCATCGACCGCCGGATCTGCGTTCAGCCGCGCCACGCGCGTAATGAGTTCCTCCTCCGACGTATCTGCCGGCAGCCTGATCGTCTGCACGGAGATGCCGGCGGCGTTCGCTGCGCGATCCTTGCTGCGGACATAGACCGCGCTGGCCGGATCATCGCCGACCAATACGACAGCGAGACCGGGACGGAACGGCAGCGTGGCGATCCGCTCGGCAAGGCGTGCCCGCGCCTCGGCCGCGATCGCTTTGCCGTCGATGATGCGAGCGCTCACAGCGCATCCAGTCTGGAGCGAAGCGCCGCCGTGTCACCGGTGACGCGCAGCGTCTTCTCTCGGCTGGTCGCGCCGATGCTGACGCTGACCGCCGATGGCGCGACCTCCAATGCGGCCGCCAGCACGGTGCACGCGGCGCGGTTGGCACGGCCATTCTCTGCCGGCTCGGAGACCCCGATACGCAACCGTTCGCCGCCGGCGGATGGGGCAGAACCTTGCACGCCTGGCCGCCGCGATTTGGGCTGGACCTTCACCGCGACCGCAACGCCGTTGGGCAGTTCACGCCAGAATCGGCTCAATAGACGCTCCGCAGCACGCTGACTTCGATTTCGCCCAACAGCATGCGCGCCGCCTGGAGCAGCAGAATCAGGATGATCGGGCTGATGTCGATCCCGCCAAGACCGGGCAACAGGTTCCGGATTGGCCGTAGCGCCGGCTCGGTGATGCGATACAGGAAATCGCCGATGGTCCAGACCAGCCGGTTCCTGGTGTCCAGGATGCCGAAGCTGACCAGGACGCTGAAGACTGCGGCCAGGATCACTGCCCATATATAAAGACTGAGCAGGCGATCCACGAGCCAGAACAAGGCCATCATCCGGACGGACTCCCAAAGGTCGGCGGAAGCTAGCGGCGGGCTATTCGGTCCGCAACCTGCACGAACGCCGGGTCGCTTGACTTCGCCGGGGCCTCTGCGCATTGTCCGCGCCCTGCGGGACGGGGCTGTAGCTCAGTTGGGAGAGCGCCTCGTTCGCAATGAGGAGGCCAGGGGTTCGAATCCCCTCAGCTCCACCATCCCCCGTCCGCAGCCATCCACCAGCATTCACCCATACCGCGACAAAGTCAGGAAGGATGGCCGGCACCTGAAGCGCATTCGGAACTACCTTTCGTTGTCATCGTCCAACCCGCGCCATCGTTTGTGAACTGGACGAGTAAGCCCGATTATGTAAGCGAGATATACAAGCGCGGATATGACATGATGTGTGCTGGTATCGGTCTGGCTCCATTCTCAGCTGGAAATCCGCTCCAGGGACACCTTCGTTGCCGGCAACAGAGAAAACAGCAAAAGAATCTTCAACCACAGATGCACGCAGATGAACGCAAATAACTCGGCTCCAGGGAAGCGCGGCTTGCCCGCTTTGAAACATTGCGTCTGGGACTATTTGCGTCCATCTGCGTGCATCTGTGGTTGAAAGTCCTTACTTACCTCCGCAGTCCGACTGCCAATGCGCGGGCCAACACAAGTGCGGGTACACGACCGCCACAGTCGCATCCGTTGCAGCACGCAGTGATGGTGCGTCGCGCACCGCGGAACTTTGCCAGGTCGCTCCGTGGGGTTATCCGTGGCGGAAGGTTCCATGGACTCCCCGGGCGGCGTCCGCAGCGACGAAACAGCCGCACTTCACCGGGACGTCGGGTCGGCCAAGGCCTTCGCGGCCTCAGCCGGGTTCCCAATGCCCGGGATGCCAGCCGCCGTATGGCCCATAGTAGCCACGAACCCAGTGATAACCAGGGCGTCCGACCGGTTCCGGCTCTACAATGCAGGCGCTGAGCACGCCAGCCAAGCTGACCAGTAGTAGAACCGCCGCCAAGCGTCGAAACATGCCTGATAGCCCCTCCAAATTGGGGCGCGAATGCACGACCCAAAGCGAGTCGGTCAAGAGTTTTTTCGGTATATCAAATTCAATGCAAGACACTCGACGCGGCCGGTGCTTCCGCTAGTGGAAGAATCCCAACTCAGCCCTTACCGTTTCGCTCTTCAGGAGTGCGACGGTCGAAGGCCCAGTGCGTCGTTGCGTCCCCATCCGGATTACGGCGAGTCCCGGCCGTGCCACTCATCGCTCTCTCGTTTCGATAAGGCAACCGTACTTGCGTGGGCGCAGAGAGTTCCACACACTGGCCGAGTGGTGGAGTGAAGGGGAGGGCAATGGACCAGCGCAACGGCGAGCCTGAACAACCTGGAGGTGTCGGCCGCCGTGCCGTATTGGGGCGCGGACTTGGCGCCGGTCTCGGCGCCGCAAGCCTCGCCGCTTTGCCAGGAAGCGCAGAAAGCCAGACGCGCGCCGCACCACCGCCCGCTGGCTCAACGGCACCGTTTCCGGCGAGCCGCAACGGGCCGCTCGACCGGCCGTACAACGTGGTCCTCTTCATCACTGATGAGGAGGCGTATCACCTGCGCCCGGCCGAAGGCTTCACCACGCCGGCGCGCGCCGAACTGCAACGGCGCGGCACCACCTTCCTCAACCACTACATTGGCTCCGCCATGTGCACGCCGTCCCGCGGCGTCATGTTCTCCGGCCAGCCACCGCAGGTAAACGGCGTCTTCGACCAGATGGAAACGGGCTACGTGCCGAGCCTCAGGACCGACCGCCCGAGCATGGGCACCGTGTTCCGCGAACTCGGCTACCGCACCGCCTATTTTGGCAAGTTCGAGCTGCGCCGTGACATCATCTCGCCCAAGCCCACCGTGAACTACAGCGACGCGCTCACAGCCTACGGCTTCGACAGCTTCGAGCCCGACGGCGACAAGGTGGGCGCCCCCGACCAGGGCTACGACACCGACATCTACACCGCGGGCGAAGCGGTGCGCTGGCTGCGCACGGAGGGCCAGGCGTTGAACCGCCAAGGCATCCCCTGGCTTCTGGTGGTGAGCTTCATCTCGCCGCACGACATCATGTACGCCAACGTCAACCAGCCGGGCCACGAGGACGTGCAGAAATCGCTGACGGGCGGGAAGCTCACGCGGCCGCCGGCCAACGCTGCCTTCGCCACGCGCTGGAATTTCCCGCCCTCTCCGAGCGCGCAACAGCCGCTGGACGAGCCCGGTCGACCGCGCGCGCAACTCGCCTACAACATCGGCTGGTCCGCCTGGCTGGGCGAGATCCCGCGCGACGCCACAGCCATGTGGAATGACTATTACAACCTCTATCTGAACATGATCCGCGACAACGATCGCACCCTGCAGGGTGTGCTCGATACCATCACGGCGCTTGACCTCTGGTCCTCGACCGCGGTCGTGCGCACCGTCGACCACGGCGAGCTCGGCGGCTCGCACGGCGGGCTCCGAGGCAAGGGCCCGCTGCCCTACGAGCAGGAGACCCACGTGCCGATGGTCGTGGTCCATCCCGAATATCCCGGCGGCCGCACCTGCAAGGCAGTGACAAGCCATATCGACCTGGTGCCCACGCTCGCCGGCCTCACCAACGCAGAGGCGCAGAAACGCGCCACCGCACTCACGGGCTTGCCCGGCCGCGACTTCACGTCGGTCCTGAAGGCGCCCGAGCAGGCGTCGTTCACGGCAATCCGCGAAGGTGCGCTGTTCAACTATGTCGGGCTGTGGACCGTCGACGCGCTCTACATGACGCGGACGGCGCGGGACCTCGGCGAGGACCGGCCATGCCCCCCCTTCAGTGAGCTGCGGCCCGAGATGTCGCCGCGCGGCTTCGTCAGCTTCTGCTTTGACGGTCGCTACAAGTTCGCCCGCTACTACGCGCCCGACAATTTCAACACGCCCACGACCTTCGAGGACCTGGTGGGCAACAACGACCTCGAGCTGTTCGACCTCGAACACGATCCGGATGAGATGGTCAATCTCGCCGTCGACGCCGTCACCAACCGCGAACTCATCCTGCGCCAGAACGAGCTGCTGAATCGGCTGATCGCGCGCGAAGTCGGCAAAAACGACGGCAGCTTCCTGCCCGCGGACCTGCGCAAACGCTGATGAGCGCCGCGGTGCGCTGGGGGCGACGCGTCCCTGACTTCTGCGGGTTCGCCTGATGTTCAGATCGATACACTCTGCAATTCGAGCGTCGTCAGGAAATCTTCATGCTTGTTGGATTGCCAGTCGAGGCGTAAGTCATCGAACTCAAATCAGCGCACTATGATAGGCGAACCACCACAAGTTATTGATATCACGCGGATAGGTGCGCTCCCCAGCTCCACCACCGTTCCGCTCCGCTAGCGCCGCAGGGTCCTCGGAACCCGCTTCACCGCGGGGTCGGTATGGGCGAAGATTGAGCCACGCGGCGACGCATTTGTGCAAGCTTGTTGCCGCATGATGGGCTGTCGTGAGCAGGAGAGGTCGAAATGGCAGGTCTTCCAGACATGGATCAGCTCGCAATCAACACCATCCGCATGCTCGCGGTGGATGCGGTTCAGAAGGCGAAGTCCGGGCATCCCGGCACGCCGATGGACGCCGCGCCGACCGCCTATACGCTGTGGCAGCGAGTGCTGCGGTACGATCCAGCGGAGCCATCGTGGATCAATCGCGACCGATTCGTACTCTCCAGCGGGCACGCCTCCATGCTGCTCTACAGCCTGATCTATCTGGCCGCCGTCAAGGCGGACAATCCACGCTATGAACAACTGGGCCGCGACGCCGTCACCCTGGATGACATCAAGACGTTCCGCCAGGCCGGCAGTCGCTGCCCGGGCCATCCGGAATACGGTTGGACATCCGGCGTCGAAACAACGACCGGGCCACTCGGCCAGGGCGTAGCTACCAGCGTCGGCATGGCGGTCGCGCGGCAATGGCTGAGCACGACCTATAACCGCCCCGGCTTCGATGTCTTCGACTTCAATGTCTACGCCCTGTGCGGCGATGGCGACATGATGGAGGGCATCTCCAGTGAAGCCGCCTCGCTCGCCGGGCATCTGAAGCTGTCCAACCTGTGTTGGATTTATGACAGCAACCGCATCACCATCGAGGGCAAGACAGACATCGCCTTCACCGAGGATGTCGCTTCGCGCTTCCTGGCGTATGGCTGGGCCATCCTCCGCGTCACCGATCCGAACGACACCGCACTGGTCGAGCGGGCCTACCGCGATTTCCTGCGCACCAATGATCGGCCGACGCTGATCGTCGTGCATAGTCATATCGGCTACGGCGCACCGCATCGACAGGACACGCCGGAGGCACATGGCGAGCCGCTTGGCGACGAGGAAGTGAAGCTGACCAAGGAGTTCTTCGGCTTCGATCCCACGCAATTCTTCGTAGTGCCGAATGGCGTGCGGGAGCATTTCGCCGCAAACATGGGTGCTCGTGGTGCAAAGCTTCGTGGCGAATGGCAGGGGATGTTCGCCCGCTATCGCGCCGAGCATCCCGATCTGGCCAATCAGATCGACCGCATCAGCAAGCGTGAGCTGCCGGACGGTTGGGAAACGGCACTCCCTGTGTTCCCACCGGATGCCAAAGGCGTGGCCACACGCGATGCATCGGGCAAGGTGCTCAACGCCATCGCCCAACGTATCCCCTGGCTGGTCGGCGGCGCAGCGGATCTCTCGCCAAGCACGAAGACGCATATGGGTTTCCCGGAGGCCGGCGACTTTCAGCCCGGCAGCTACAACGGCCGCAACATGCATTATGGCGTCCGCGAACATGCGATGTGTGCCATGGTCAACGGCATGACGCTGACGGGCCTGCGTGCGTTCGGCTCTGGCTTCCTGATCTTCACGGACTATGCGCGTGGCTCGATCCGGCTTGCATCGCTGATGGACCTTCCGGTACTGCATATCTGGACCCATGATTCGATCGGCGTGGGGGAGGATGGACCGACTCATCAGCCGATCGAGCAGATACTGTCGTTGCGCGCGATCCCAGGCATGATCGTGATCCGCCCCGCCGACGCCAATGAGATGAGCGAGGCCTATCGCTATGTCATGCAGCTGCAACATCGCCCCGTCGCGTTGATCTGTTCCCGCCAGGCATTGCCGACCGTCGATCGTACGAAGTTTGCGCCGGCTGCGGGGCTGGCGAAGGGTGCTTACGTGCTGACGGACGCGCCGAATGGCAAGCCGGATGTGATCCTCATCGGCACCGGCAGTGAAGTGTCGCTGTGCCTGGAGGCGCGCGACAAACTGGTTGCCGAGGGTGTCGGTGTGCGTGTCGTCAGCATGCCGTCATGGGAACTGTTCGAGGAGCAGGATGCGGCGTATCATGACAGCGTCTTGCCCCCATCGGTAAAGGCACGCGTAACAGTCGAGGAAGGGGCCAAGTTGGGCTGGCATCGTTACGCCGGTGATCGTGGCGTCATTCTTGGCATGCACACGTTCGGCATGTCCGCGCCGATCAAGGTGGTGGCTGAACATTTTGGATTCACCGTCGATGCTGTGGTCGCCGCGGCCAGGCAGACCATGTCGGCGAGCGCACAATAAAGGGAGATAAGCGATGCAACTCGGCATGATCGGCCTCGGCCGCATGGGCGCCAATATGGTTGAGCGCCTGATGAAGGCCGGCCACACCTGTGTCGTCTATGACGCACATGCGGACGCCGTGCAGGAATCTGTCGCGAAGGGTGCCAAGGGCACCAGCAGCCTGCCTGCCTTCATCAAGGCACTGACCAAGCCGCGCGCCGTGTGGCTGATGTTGCCGGCGGCGGCGGTGGATTCCGTGCTGCATTCACTAGTGCCGCTGCTGGAGCCGGAAGACATCATTATCGAAGGCGGCAACTCGTACTACCACGACGACATCCGCCGCGCGGGCGAATTGAAGGCCAAGAAGATCCACTACGTCGATGTCGGCGTCAGTGGCGGAGTGTGGGGGCTGGAACGTGGCTACTGCCACATGATCGGCGGCGAGGATGCCGTCGTGAAGCATCTCGACCCGATCTTCCGCTCTCTGGCTCCGGGCGTGGAAGCCGCCCCGCGGACGCCGGGCGCTACCGGGGCGCTCAGCCAGGCCGAAATGGGTTACCTGCACTGCGGTCCGAACGGCGCCGGGCACTTCGTCAAGATGGTCCATAACGGCATCGAATACGGGTTGATGGCCGCCTATGCCGAAGGGTTCAATATCATCAAGAGCGCCAATGTCGGAATGCAGAAGCACGAGGTCGATGCCGAAACGACACCGCTGCGCAACCCGGAGCATTATCAGTACGAGATCGATGTATCCCAGGTCGCCGAGGTATGGCGCCGCGGCAGCGTTGTCGCGTCCTGGCTACTTGACCTGACAGCCAGTGCTTTGCGCGACAATAACGATCTGGAGAACTTCCACGGTCGCGTCTCGGACTCCGGCGAGGGTCGCTGGACGGCGCTTGCTGCTATCGACGAAGGCGTGCCGGCGCCGGTGATCAACGCGGCGCTGTTCGCGCGGTTCGATTCACGCGGCCAGTCGGAGTATGCGAACAAGTTGCTATCGGCGATGCGGTTCGCGTTCGGCGGCCACATCGAAAAGCCCGCGGCAAAGGAGGGTTAGTCGATGGCCGACCAGCCATCGGACGCCATCGTCTTCTTCGGCGCCACCGGCGATCTGGCTTACAAGCAGATCTTCCCAGCGCTGCTTGGACTGGTGCGCGACGAAGGCCTGAACGTCCCAATCATCGGCGTCGCGAAGGCCGGATGGAATTTGGATCAGCTCAAGGAGCGCGCGGCGGACAGCCTGCAACACCACGGTGGCGGCGATCCAAAGGTGCAGCAGCGATTGATGGACCTGCTGCGCTATGTCGATGGCGACTACAACGATGCCGCCACATTCGCCGAGCTGCGCAAGCAGCTCGGCAAAGCGCAGCATCCGTTGCACTACCTGGCCGTGCCGCCCAGCCTGTTCGCCACGGTGTCGCAAGCGCTATCCCGCTCCGGCTGCGCCGACAATGCGCGTCTGGTGATCGAGAAGCCGTTCGGCCACAACCGTGCTACCGCGCTCGCGTTGAGCCGTCTGTTGGAGAGCTTGTTCCCGGAGGAGAACATCTTCCGCATCGACCACTACATGGGCAAGGAGCCGGTCCAGAACATCGTCTATACGCGCTTCGCCAACTCCGATATTCGAGCCGCTGTGGAACCGCGACCACATTGGCAGCATCCAGATCACCATGGCGGAAGATTTCGGCGTGCAGGATCGCGGCCACTTCTACGACGAAACCGGTGCGATTCGCGATGTGGTGCAGAACCACATGCTCCAGGTGCTGGCGCAGCTCA
Organism: uncultured Alphaproteobacteria bacterium; assembly: GCA_963726125.1. Taxonomy (GTDB): domain Bacteria; phylum Pseudomonadota; class Alphaproteobacteria; order Acetobacterales; family Acetobacteraceae; genus JAMXLO01. The sequence continues at coordinate 711,627 of CAVSBG010000008.1, forward strand.
CGATGGACCCGCCGACGGGCGAAGAGCACGAGGCGATGCGCGACCAGAAGTCGGCGCTGCTGAAGGCCGTGCGTCCGCTCGATCCATCGCACGTCGTGCGCGGCCAGTATGCGGCTACCAGGCGGTGCCGGGCGTGCGCGGCCGGCTCCACCGTCGAAACCTTCGTCGCCTTGAAGCTGTTCATCGACAGCTGGCGGTGGGCGGGCGTGCCGATCTACATCCGCGCCGGCAAGAATTCTGCCGCATGACCGCGACCGAGGTGCTCGTTCTGTTCAAGCGTCCGCCACGCGAGACGTTCGAGGAACTCGTGCCGCTGACGTCCGGTCATGTGCGCATGCGGATCAGCCCAGACGTCACTATCGCCATGGGCGTGCGCGTGAAGCTGCCCGGTGAACGCATGATCGGCGAGGACGTCGAGATGATCCTGACCGAACATGCACCGAACTTGCAGCCGCCGTATCAGCGCCTGCTGGGCGACGCGATGCGTGGCATCGGCGAGCTGTTCGCACGCGACGACATCGTCGATGCGCAGTGGCGGGTCGTCGAGCCAATCCTGGACAATGCCACGCCAGTCTATCCCTATCAGCCGGGCACCTGGGGGCCAGCAGGAGGCCGAGGCGCTGATCGGCGCCGACGGTCCGTGGCGCGACGCCGCAGCCGGCATCGGAGACATCATGATGCACGACCTCGTATTCCTGTTCGACGTGGACAACACGCTGCTCAACAACGATCGCGTGCAGGCCGATCTGGATGTGCATATCGGCATCGAGCATGGCGCTCAGGTGCGCAATCGTTATTGGGAGATCTTCGAGAACCTCCGCAGTGAATTAGGTTACGCGGACTATCTCGGCGCGCTGGAACGCTATCGGCTGGAGGATCTGCACGATCCGCGGTTGCTGCGCATATCCAACTGGCTGGTGGATTACCCGTTCGCCGACCGGCTTTACGCTGGCGCGCTCGATGCGGTGAAGCACGCGCAGCAATGGGCGCCCGTGGTGATACTGTCCGACGGCGACGCAGTATTCCAGCCGCGCAAGGTGGATCGTTCTGGACTGTGGCGTGCATTCGACGGCCATGTGCTGATCTACATCCACAAGGAGGAGGAACTGGACGACGTCGAGCGGCTATATCCTGCCAAGCATTACGTCATGATCGACGACAAGCTGCGCATCCTCGACGCGATGAAGAAGATTTGGGGCGATCGGCTGACCACGGTGTTTCCCAAGCAGGGTCACTACGCGGTTGATCCGGAAATCCTGGCGCAATACCCGCACGGCGACGTTCAACTTGACCGCATCGGCGATCTGGTGAAGCTCGATCTGCCGGATCTCGTGAAGCAATGACAAAGGAGATGAAGCCGTGAAAGCGACACAGAAGCTGCACGCGCTGGGCCAGAGTATCTGGCTCGACAACATCACCCGCGACCTGCTGACCAGCGGCACGCTGCGGAAGTATATCGATGACCTATCGGTCACCGGCCTGACGTCGAACCCCTCGATATTCGATCATGCAGTTGCCCGGAGCCATTCCTACGATGCCGACATCAAGAAGCTCGCTGGTGCGGGAAAGTCGGACGAGGCGCTGTTCTTCGAGTTGGCGATTGCGGATCTGACGCAGGCCGCTGAGCTGTTCGCGCCGATCTATCAACGGACGGCTGGTGTGGACGGCTTCGTGTCGCTGGAGGTTTCGCCACTGCTGGCGCACGACACCGCGCGCACGGTCGCGGAGGCGAGGGGGCTGCATGCCAAGGCCAATCGGCCAAACCTGTTCATCAAGATTCCCGGCACGATCGAGGGCCTTCCTGCCATCGAGGAGACGATCTTCGCCGGCGTGCCGGTGAACGTCACGCTATTGTTCTCGCGTGATGACTATGTCGCGGCGGCTGACGCCTACATGCGCGGCCTGGAACGTCGCGTCGCTGCGGGCCTGAACCCAGACGTACGTTCCGTCGCGTCGGTGTTCGTCAGTCGTTGGGACAAGGCGACGATGGAGAAGGTGCCAGCCGATCTCCGCGACCGCTTGGGCATCGCAATGTCGCAGCAATGCTACAAGGCGTATCGCGATCTCCTGAACTCCGACCGCTGGCAACGGCTGGAAGGGCTCGGCGCCCGACCCCAGCGCCTGCTATTCGCCAGCACCAGCAACAAGGACCCGCAGGCATCCGACGTGCTTTACATGGGCGCCCTGGCCGCGCCGAACACCGTCAACACGGTGCCCGAGGAAACGTTGCTGGCCTTCGCCAATCACGGCCAGATCGATAAGCCGATGCGGTCGGATGGCGACGATTCAGAGCAGGTGCTCGCCGGCTTCACCCGTGCCGGCATCGATGTCCCGGCGTTGGCAAAGCAGTTGCAGGACGAGGGTGCCAAAGGCTTCGTCGACTCCTGGAAGGATCTGCTCGGCGCAATTGAGACCAAGAGCAAGGCACTCAGCTAGCCGTCACGGAGGACCCCACCATGGCAGATATGCAGCGGCCGAACGACACGGCGGCGTGGCACGCGCTGGAGGCGCACTACCAGCAAATCAAGGACGTGCATCTGCGGCAGTTGTTCGCCGACGATCCGGGACGTGGCGAACGCCTGACAGTCGAAGGTGCGGGTCTGTACCTGGACTATTCGAAGAACCGCATCACGGACGAGACGGTTCGTCTGCTTTTGCAGCTCGCGCGGGAACGCGGCGTCACCGAACGCCGTGACGCGATGTTCCGTGGTGACAAGATCAACATCACCGAACAGCGTGCGGTGCTGCATATCGCACTGCGGGCATCGAAGGATACGCGCATACTGGTCGATGGCCATGACGTTGTGCCTGACGTGCATCAGGTGCTGGATGCGATGGCAAGTTTTGCCGAACGTGTGCGCTCTGGTGCCTGGCTGGGTCATACCGGCAAGCGCATCCGCAACGTCGTGAATGTCGGCATCGGCGGTTCTTATCTCGGACCGGAGATGGCCTATCTCGCGTTACGGCCGTTCAGCGACCGATCGATGACGTTCCGCTTCGTGTCCAACGTCGATGGAGCCAACTTCACCGAGGTCACGCGCGACCTGGATCCCGGCGAAACACTGTTCGTCATTGCCTCCAAGACCTTCACCACGCTTGAGACGATGACCAACGCGGCAACCGCGCGCAAATGGCTGGTCGGTGCGCTCGGCAGCGACGCGGCCGTCGCCAAGCATTTCGTCGCGCTCTCCACCAACACGGAAGCCGTACGCAAGTTTGGGATCGACACGCACAATATGTTCGGCTTTTGGGATTGGGTCGGCGGCCGTTACTCAATGGATTCCGCCATCGGCCTGTCCACCATGATTGCCGTCGGCGCCGATGGCTTCCAGGACATGCTCGCAGGCTTCCGCGCGATGGACGATCACTTCCGCACCGCGCCACCGGAGCGCAACCTGCCGCTGCTGATGGGGTTGCTGACAGTCTGGTACAACAACTTCTTCGGCTCGCAGACTGTCGGCGTGATGCCCTATTCTTCGCATCTCGCACGCTTTCCCGCCTATCTCCAGCAGCTTCAGATGGAGAGCAACGGCAAGCACATCGATCTGGATGGTCACGCAATGTCGGTGCAGACCGGGCCGATCATCTGGGGTGAGCCAGGGACCGACGGGCAGCATTCATTTTACCAGTTGCTGCACCAGGGCATGAAGATCGTTCCTTGCGACCTGATCGGCTTCTGCAAGCCGCTCAGCCCTTTGACCGACCAGCACAACCTGCTGATGGCGAACCTGTTCGCGCAGGCGCAGGCGCTGGGCTTCGGCAAGACCGCGCAGGAACTGACAGACGAAGGGTCGCCTGCGTTCCAGACGCCGTTCCGTGTGACCGAGGGTAATCGTCCCACCAACGTAATTCTGGCCGACGCGCTGACGCCGCACAGTCTCGGCGCTCTGGTGGCGCTGTATGAGCACAACGTGTTCACGCAAGGCGCGGTTTGGGGAATTGATTCGTACGATCAGTGGGGCGTCGAGCTTGGCAAGGTCCTGGCCCAGCGGATTATTCCGGAACTCGCGCCGGGTGCCGAGCCGAAGTTGGCGCACGACAGCTCAACCAATGCGCTGATCCAGCGCTATCGCAAGCGCCGCGGATAGCGCGGAAGCGCCCGGTTTTAGCGCTACCGAGGGCGCCCGGAACGATCCCAATTCGCCTCGGGACCGTGCCCGCTCCAGCGCCAGAAGCTCACTGCCGGGCGCGGGTGCCTTGGCCGAACAGCGACCACGCAGCGCCGATCACCTGCGACTGATATTGATAGTTCAGCGTAATCGTGTGCGAGTGGTAGTCGCCGATGGCCGCGAGCAGATCGCTGCGGGTTCCGCAGGTCTGCGAATCGTCCTTGCGGCGGCGAGGCAGATACGCACGTTGCATGGCGGCTTCGTGATTTTCGGTGCCGAACCGACAGTTCAGCGTGTCTTTGAGATCTCCGGCTTTGCCCGGATCATCCCCTTGGTTGCCTCGGAGGCCGAGGCCCTGGAACTCGTGCAGCGCTGACGCAATGCAATGCCCAGCCAGGCAAAGCAGAATCTGCAACTGACAGTGAAAACCGATGCGTCCGGCATCGAGCATCTCATGTCGCAGGTGCGTGCGAGTTTGTTGTCCTGGGAGGTCCCTGCCGCCATATCCAACGAGATCCTCATCATCACCGACGGGCTGGCGTCGAATATTGTGCGTCATGCGTGGCACGATGGCATGGAGCATTTCTTCACTTACGTTGTCCTTGCAGCCATCCCGAACGGGTTCAGAGATCAGCTTCCTGCTGCGGGATAACGGTGTCGCATTCGATCCGACACGGCATACGCCGACCGAAGCGGATAAAGCGCTCAATGAGCGGACGCCCGGTGGCAATGGCCTTGCGCTCGTGCAAGGTTTGGCCGATGAGCTGCATTATTGTCAATCGAATGGCGAGAACCTCGTCCGGGTTACCAGGTCATTCCATTGACAGCACCTACAGTGCCGACCACCAACCGACTCGCTCGGTCAGCGCTGATGCACGTGCTCGCTGGCACCGACCACGACAAGCGGGTGCGTCGCGATGTCGCGGATCACCTCGGTCAGTACGCTTGGATCATTCCAGTCATTAGCCTCGCCGGGATGCCACGCGACACGCAGCCAGGCGTTCTGATCTGCCAGCACTGTCCAACCGGCCAGATCATCGGGCGCGCGGCCCAGAATGATCGCGAAGGCGGCCCACGCCTCCGGCTCGGGACCTGACACAAGCCGCGCCATTTGCCTTGGTGGTATGATGCTGCACGAGAAAAATCGTCGACGCATCCACCTTGGGTTCCGTTTGTTCGTCATCCGAAGCAGCAACGATCCGCAGCACACTGCCGCGCAGGTCGTCCAGATCCAACGCCCGGCCGTCCGGACACACCGCGTCGAATTGCGGTACGGGCAGCGGATGCGACCACTTCCCGGTCAGCCGCATGCTCTGCCCGGCATTATGCGCGTGCAGATAATCGATCAGGTCCCAGATCGCCTCGGTCGACAGCGTGCCCTCAAAACCGGGCATCGCAACACCGCCATTCGGTGTCGGGAAGCCATGCGCGACATACCAGTAGAGCTCTCCATCGTTATGCATCCACAAGTGTTCCGCAGTCAGATCCGCGGGTCGCACCGGCAATGACTTCGCCGCCAAACTGTCCCCACGCGCATCGGGTCCATGACAGACCGAGCAATTCGCGACGAACAATTTCGCACCATGCACGATGGCGGTGGCCGCGAATTCGTTCGGCGAGCTGAAGAAGCTCGTAGGATACGCCTCGATGAACAGCGGGTTCAGTTGTGGGAGCGCCAGAGCAAGTATTACCAGGCCTGAGAAAAATGCCTCCCTGCGGTACCGCCGCCAGATCGCCCCCGCGGCCATCACGGCAATACCAATGCCAACGGCGACAAGCGCCAGTATCATCCCACGTCGCAGCGAAGGATCCCCAAATGCCGCCATGCTGGGCCGCCAAGGAAACGGCCACACCGGTTGTTCGTGCATTGCCGGCATTAGCGATGCCAGCAGGCTGGCCATGACAATCACTGCCACTCCCAGCGCCATTTCGAACAGCACCGACAAACCCATGTGCCATCGCGCGGCACGCGAATGATCGCTCGCCAGTTGCTCGGTCAACACCAGCCGATTGAGCCCAGCCAGCGACAACAGCACAAAGAACAGCGCCAGTTTCACCAATGCGACGTGGCCATAACTTGTGCCGAACAGCCCGGGCAGGCCGCCCATCAGGTCCACTACCTGCACGACCGCTGTGCCCGCAAGCAACAGCACGGCGGCAAGTCCGATCGGCGTGAAACTCCGGCACGCGCTCGCCGCACCTTCGTGCGGCAGCATGCGCACCGCGATGAACAGCGGCAGCAATCCGCCCAGCCAGGCACCCGCCGCGAGCAAATGCAACGTTTCGGATGTAATCAACTCCGCACCGACCACGCCGCCAATCGCCCCGGCATGTCCAAGCAGAGGTTGCATCGCCAGCGCAACGCCGGCCAGCGCCAATGCGATGACAAGCACGGCGCGCTGTCCAAACGGCAACAGCACCACAACCGCCAGCAATGCGCATCGCACGACAAACCACCGTCCGTAATGCGTTTGGAACGCGACCACTGGGGCGGCCCGCAATGTTGCCGCAACGCTGTCCGCACCAGCGATCACCGACAATTCGACCACCAGCCACGCCAACCCGGCCAGTAGCGCACACACCGCACTGATACGCACCACGCGTTGCAGCACACGCCGCAGCCGCACATCGTCCGCCAGCACGGTGATGAACAGCAGCGTTCCGAACAACGACACCAGCGCGGCGACATGTACACCGCGCAGCACCGTCGCGATGATCGCTGTTGCCGTCATCCGCTATCCGCGCAGGAACCACCGTGCGAATTGCGTCAGCCGAGGCACCGTGGTCGGCCGCAGCAACCGCAAATCATAGCCCGCAAACCGCCGATCGTTCTCGGCCAGGCAGATGCCCATCAGCGCGCCGGGCCTGATATCGACATCACTCACCGATTTGCTGCCGCTAACCGTGAAGTTGTTGTCCTGCGCAGGCTGATTGCCGCCCGTATCGACACTCTTTGCCAGCCCGATCCGCTCCCAGATCAGGAATACCCACACCGCTGCGACACGCATCTCGAACCACGGCCGCATCCACCAGTGCATCCGCCGCCGGTGCCACGCCAGCCAGTTGGCGAACAACAGGATGTGCCGCGCCTCTTCCTGGATCACCGGCTCGAACGTCTCCACCAGATCACCCGGAAAGTAGCCCGATCGCTTTGCAAGCTCGAACAGGCCGAATGCAAAGAAGCTGTCGATGCATTCGCTGAAGCCGGTGACGAGATACGCCCACTCGGGATCGCGAGGCTCCAGATAAGGCGGCTCTGGGTCCAGCTTGATCCCATAAGCCTGCACCAGGTTGGCCAGCACTTCCTTATGCCGCCCTTCCTCCCACCCGTTCTGCCCGATCGCATCACGCCATTCCGTATCTTGCAATGAATTAGCATAGGACAACATGCGCAGCCGTGCCTTGCCCTCGGTCTGCACTGCAATATTCCAAATCGGCAGGCCGGTCAGCCGTTCCAGCGCCGGCGGATCAAGCTGCGGCCAGTCGATGACCGCTGGCTTGTACGGATTGAACGTTTCACGAAACATCAGGCACGCCGCCTGCCGGTGCCGCTCGCTGCCGAGGCGAAGCGGCGCCGGATCCGAGAATTGCCAGTGCCGGGCGGCGTGATCCGCGGCCGCCACAACGCTGTCCGAGGGCAGATCCATGGCGCCAGTCTACCGGGCTACCGAGAACTGGAAACTACCCTCGGTCTTGTGCGTATCCACTGAGGTGGCATGCCAGACCACGGTGTATTTCCCGCCCTGCAATGCCGGCAAGTCGATGGCAAGCTTGCGGGCGTCACCAGCCGCCAGGTGAGGCTTGCCGGTTGTCACAGCGGTGCCGTCCGCGGTGCGCACTTCAATGCTACTGAACAACGGCTCCACTCCTTCTGTGAACGTCAGCACGATTTCGTGCGGCGGACTGACCGCTTCGCTGCCGACCGGCGGGTTGGCGCGCTCCAGCATGGCGTGCGCGAAAGCGGGCGACGTTATGCACAGCGCCGCGCCCGCAAGCAAATACCCCCGCCGCATCACTGCCACCACTCGACGATCGGCTTACCCAGGCTATGTGGCAGCAGGTCGTCAAAGTATAGATGGAATTGAGCGATGACGCCGACATGCGAGCCGGTTTGCCGGTTGCCAGGTATCAGCGCCTCGACACCCACCGCGTACCAGTCCGCCGTATAGTTCACGCCAACACCGAACAGGTACTGCGTGCTGTCCTGGCTTGGTCTGCTGGCGGGTGAAGCCCACGCAAGCTCCACAACTGGTGTCAGCTTGTTGACGAACTCCGGCAAGCCGAGATCTTTCACCTGCCCCTGCAGGTACCGCATGCTGTATTGCAGTGACAATCCGCCGGACCAACCGTTGGAGATGCCGTTGTTGAACAATGCGTCACCACTGTCCGGATCAGTGCCGATAACCTTCAGCTTCTTGTCGGCGATCGTGTAACCCAGGGTCCCGGTCAACGCGAACGGCCGGAGGTACCCGATTGGCAGATCACCAAATCCCTTGCCCCAATAGATCGTCGGCGTGGTGGAACTGCTGTCGTCATTGTCCAGCACGGCACCATTCGAACCGGTCGCCCCCGTTCGGGCAAACTCGCGCGATACGCCGACAGACACCATGAACTCATGCTCGGCATTGACATACGGCTTGTACTTCAGAGTGCCTTCCAGGTTTCCCCAGCCGGTTGCCGTCTTGGCGCCCGGCAAACGCAGCCAGTTGTAGCCATCACTGACCGAGAAGCCGAAGTTCTCGGTGATCCGCTTGTCGAACTCAAATGCCAGATTGTATAGCGCCGGCGTCTGACCACCATCCGCTGGCTGATCCAGCCACATGAATGTTGGTAAACTCGCCTCGTCAGCGACGTTTGGGTCGTCGATCAATAGCGTGCTGATGAACATATGTGGGCCCGCGAAACCATGGGCTAGTGCGACACGCGCGGGCAGCAGCGCTGCACCGGCAAGCGCGGCCAGAAGTCTGTTACTGAACACAAAAACCTCCTCTGATCTGCCGGATAGCCGGACTCAGATCAGCGAAGGTGGCCCTCGAGGTTGTGCGGCGAATACGCCGCGCACGGGCGGCGCGCGCGGCTGCACCGAATCCAAAAGCGCAACTGCGACGATTTGTCGAGCGGGAAGGGCAGGGGATGCCGACAGGATCGCAACAACGCCCCAATGCGCCGCACAGACCGCGCACAAGATGCAGTCATGCTGTGGATGGTTCGGCTGCGATGGACCGCGTTGGTCGTCAGCGCCAGTATGACATATCGGCACCTCGCCCAGCGGTGTGCTGCTGGCAATGAAAGGCCCCAACGGAATCGCAGCGACCATCACGACCTGACACCAAGCCGCGAGCCACGATACGAAGAGGCCAATTGGCGATTTCATGCCTGCGGTTTTCAACCTGACGTGATTGGACCATTAAACGTCCGCACCACTGCTGGCAATACGCTCCACGGCACACTGAACCACCAACCAAGGCCGCAACACCGCAACCAGATAGACCCCACCGCCCAGCGTCGTGATCCAAAAACTGCTCGGCCAGTCGGTGACGTATGCCAACCCCAAACCCAGCCACGCCTGCCCGAGCGCCAGTAACACCGACAGCGCCACCCCACCCCAGAAACGCGAGGTCAAACGTTGTGCCGCCGCGGCAGGTGCCACCATCAACGCAAACACCAGCAATACGCCAACGATCTGCGCACACTCGGCAACGCCCACCGCAACGATCACCAGGAACAGCACCGACACAAGCCGCAACGACACACCCTTCGCCTCGGCCAGTTCCGGTTGCAGGCTGGCAAACAGCAGCGGCCGTGCGATCGCCCCCAGCGCCGCAGCCGCGGCGAGGCCCAACAGCAACAACGTCCAGACAGTCGCCGCGTCCACCCCCAATATGTTGCCGAACAGCAACGCTGTCGCCTGCGACGCATAGGCGGTGAAGAAATTCAGAAACAGCAATCCTAACCCCAGCGACATAGCCAACACGATGCCGATACCTACATCGCGCTGGTATAACCGCTCGCCGAGCAACCCCATTCCCAGCCCGCCAACCACCGTCAGCGCGATCAGTCCCCAAAGCGGAGAGATCCCCAACAGCACCGCCCCGGTCGCGCCCGCGAACCCCACATGCGCCAGCGCATGTCCGGCGAAAGTCTGGGCACGGAGCACGAGGAAGAACCCTATAAGCCCGCTCACCACCGCGACGATCCCGGCAGCGGCAAACGCGTTCTGCATGAAGTCATACGTGAACATGGTCAGCGCCATGATCGTGCTGATGCGCGTCACGCTCGACGTCATGACCGCCCGACATAACGAAGATCCGGCCGTTCACGCGCACCACATCGATATCCGAGCCATACAGGCGCGACAGTACCGGCCCGGTAATGACGTCATCGACGGCACCGAGCGCCGCCTGCCCATTGCCCAGGTACAACACGCGATCCAGCGCTCCGAGCAGCGGATTGAGTTCATGCGCGCTGAACAGCACGGTGATCCCGAGGTCTTGCTGCAATTTGCGCGTCAGCTCCACCACCGCCTGCTGGTGATGCGGATCGAGACTGATCAGCGGCTCATCCAGCAATAGCAGCCGAGGACGTCCCAGCAGGGCCTGCGCCAACAGCAGCCGTTGCCGCTCCCCTCCTGACGTTTCAGCCAACGGCCGCCGCGCCAGATCGCTCGCCTGCACGCGATCCAGAGCCCAGGTCACATCTCGCCGCGCCTCTCGGTCGAGCAGCGGCAGGCCCCAGCGATGCCCCCGTGCACCGCTCGCCACAAAGTCCCATCCGGTCAGCCGTACATGGTCCAACGCCGCGCGCGTCTGCGGCATGTAGCCCACCGCCGGATTGCCGCGCGCCACCGTCCCGCCAAGCACCCGAATGGTCCCGCCGCTCAGCGGCAGCAGCCCCAGGATCGCGCGCATCAACGTCGTCTTGCCCGCACCGTTCGGCCCCAGCACACCAACGAACTCGTTGTCGCCGATCGTCAGATCGACATCGGCAAGCACCGTCCGAGCAACGAACCGCAACGTAACACCGCTGAGTTCAACGGCCGTCACGGCTCGAGTGCCCACGCGACCGCATCCAGTTGCTGCATCATCCACGCCTGGTACGTCGTGCCGCTCGGTTCTGTCTCCGTCACCCCGACCACGGGAACCTTCGACGCCCGTGCGATCCGAACCAGCCGTTCCGCCGCGGTGTCCGTCGCCTGGCTGTTATGGAACAGCACGCGGACCTCGCGTTTGCGCAGATCGTTCTCGATTGCGGCGACGTCCGATGCGCGAGGCTCGGTGTCGTTCATCACCGCGAGTTGGAACCGTTCATTCCGCATATTGAAGCCGAGTGCGGTCGCCATGTAGCCGAACACCGGCTCGGTCGCGGTAACGGGAATGCCGCTGAACCTGCCGCGCAGTTCGGCAATCTTCGCCTGCACCGGCTGCACCGCGTCCAGGAATGCCCGCAAACGCTGATCGTAATCCGCCTGATGGGCCGGGTCGCGCCGCGACAGTGCCGCACTCAGAGCTTTCGCATAGGCCGGCATGGTCGACGGATCGTACCAGAGATGCGGGTTGTCGCCTGGTTTCCGATGCACCAGGTCGGCCACAACGATAACCGTTCGGTTGGGTGATCGCGACGCCGACAGCAGCTTCGTCATCCAAGGATCATAGTCTGCCCCATTATAGACCACGATCGAGGCGCCTGCGAGCAGCCGCGCCACCGATGGACTTGCCTCGAACAGATGCGGGTCCTGGTCTGGCTTGCTCAGGACACTGCTGACAGTCACGCTGGATCCCGCCAGTTGCTCTGCCACGTCGCCATAGAAGTTTTCCGCCGCGACAATGCTGATCGGCTGTGCAAGCGCCGGCCCGGCCGGCAATCCGGCCAGCCCCAGGCACATGAACAGCCATCGCCGCGGGAGGCGTGGCAGGATTGACCTCATCAACATGAGTCACATATGTAACGCTATAACGTAAACTACGCAAGCTTCCCGTATTCGTGCACAATGTCCCTATGACGGGTGACTTCTCAAGACGGACCGAGAGCCTGCTGGATCGCGCCGAAGCTGTCTGCGAGCATCGCGGTGCCAGATTGACAGAGCTGCGCCGGCACATCCTCGGCATGATCCTGGATGCGGCATCGCCAACCGGCGCCTACGACCTGCTCGACAAGCTCCGCCAGACCCGGCGTGGGGCAGCCCCGCCCACCGTCTATCGCACGCTCGACTTCCTGCTCGAGCACGGCCTGATTCACCGTGTAGAGCGGCTATCCGCCTTTGTCGGCTGTATCGCCGGCTGCACTGCCGACAGCGCGGAGCAAGACAACCACACGCACACCCACGCCGCGCAATTCCTGATCTGTCATCAGTGCGGCAAGGTCATCGAGATGCAGGACCACGATGTCTCGGCCGTGCTCGCGCGCGCGGCGAAGGCGGCGGGTTTCAGCATCAGCGGTGCGACGATCGAGGCCGAGGGCCTGTGCAGCACCTGTCATGGTGCCGCCCCAGGCCGTGCCCGCGCCAACTGACTCGAACCAGGAGACAGTTCCAGAGATTTCTTCCCCTCCCCTTGCGGGAGGGGGTTGGGGGAGGGGGCAGCCGCGGCCTCGATGCCTACTCCCCAACGCCTCACTCAAAACCCCCGCGAAGCGGCCGCATATCACTCCAGCCGGTAGCGTATCTGCACCGTCACGGTGACCTCAGTCTGCTCCATCCCGGGTGGAAACGCCGGTAGCCGCGCGCCACGCAGCATGCGCTCGACCGCGTCATCCAGGATCGCCGAACCCGTCCCCGAGACAAGTTGAACCGCAACGACCTGGCCATCGCGTTCCACCGTGAAACGCACGGTCGCGCGCCCCTCGTCACCGCGGCTCCGTGCCTCCGCGGGATAAGTCTTATGGGCCTCCAACCAGGCCGCCAATGCACTCTGCCAACCCGGAGCGATCTGCGCCGGCGGCGCTGATGCTGGCGCCGCCGGACCCGCGGCGGGCGCGGTCTGCGTCTGCGGTGCCTCGCCCGGCGCCGGACCCGCAGGGCCAGGCCGCGTAATCCGAGGCGGCACCGTGGCGGCCCGAGGCTGCGGCGGGCGCCGCGGAAGTGGCGGTGGTTCCGGGGCCGGAGGCGGCGGCAGCGGAAGCTCTGTCGGCGCCGGCAGTGCCTCGGTTGGGGGCGGCAGCGGCGGTGGCTCCGTCTCCGGCGGTGGTGGTGGGATGTGCGTCGGCGCAGGCACAGGCACCGGCACCGGCTCCGCCTGCGGCAGCGGCGGGGTCTGCGCCGGTACCGGCGGCGCCTCTGGCGGCGGCGTCAGGTCCGGGATCGCTGGCGCCGGCAGGTCTTGCGGTCGCGGTGCCGGTTGCGGCACCGAGGGTGCGGCAGCCGGAGCAGGTGAGGGGGCAGGCGATGGCGCCTCTGGCACAGGGGCCGCCGCCGGCGCTGACGCTTCCAGCACCAGCGCGACCGACGCGGGCTCCTGCGCGATCGGCGGCATCACCCTGCCAGTGAGCGACAGCAGCGCAACCAGCAGCGCCGCGTGCCCGCCAAGCGAACCCAGCAACGACCAGCGAACCGATGCACGGTGCAGGCTGGCCGGCAGACTCCGCTCGCGCTGTGCCGTCCCCACCGGGCGGCTGGGTTCGACACCGAGCGCCGGGCCGTCTCTGGACCGAAATTCAGAGATGTTATATCGTATCATTTAGGCGATATGCTCACAGCTTTTCCGCGGCCTTTGAAGGGGGACCACCAACAATGCGGTTCATCCCGTACACCTCGGCGCTCGTCTTCGCGGCGATGCCAGCCCTCGCGGACGAACCGCCCAATGCCGGCCTGTCGATGAACCTCGACGTCGTGGCCAGGCAGTTCGACATCGCGCGTCAGCAGATCCAGCCCAGTCTCGGTGCCACCACCTATACATTCTCGCCGCAATCACTCCAGGACATTCCCCAGGGCGCGAACGCGCCCCTCAACCAGGTCCTGCTCCAGGCCCCTGGCGTGGCGCAGGACAGTTTCGGCCAGATCCACTTGCGCGGCGAGCATGCCAACGTGCAATACCGGCTCAACGGCGTCGAGTTGCCCGAGGGACTGTCGGTGTTCGGCCAGGCACTCGAATCACGCTTTGCCAACAGCATCTCGATGATCACCGGTGCTCTGCCGGCACAGTACGGGTTCCAGACCGCCGGCGTCGTGGACATCCAGACCAAGACCGGCACTACCAATCCGGGCGCTGGCGATCTCCATGTATGGCGGCAGTTGGGGCTGGTTGCAGCCCAGCTTCGAGGATGGCGGTCGCAGCGGCCCGGTGGACTGGTACATCACCGGCGATTTCCTTCACAACAACCGCGGCATCGAAAATCCAACGTCCAGCTACGGCGCCATCCATGACACCACCAACCAGTTCCATGCCCTGGCTTACGTCTCCGGCATCATCGATCCGGATACGCGCATCAGCATGATCCTCGGCGGGTTCGAGGGCACGTTCCAAATCCCCAACAACCCCGATCAGCCGACTCTGGGCTTCGCCGTCAACGGCGTCAGCGATTTCAATAGTGCGAACCTGAACGAGAACCAGCACGAGCGAACCGACTTCGCGATCATCTCGCTGCAAAAGCACGTCCACGACATCGATGCGGAGATTTCCGCCTACGCCCGCTACAGCTCGCTGAGCTTCTCACCCGACTGGCTGGGCGACCTGCTGTTCAACGAGATCGCGCAACAGGCGACCCGCACCGACGCCGCGTATGGGGTCCAGGCAGATGGAAGCTGGCGCATCAACGACCAGCATACGCTTCGCGTCGGGTTCCTTGCGCAGCAGGAGATCGCTACGGGGAGCACGCTCTCGCAGGTGCTGCCGGTGGACAGTACCGGAACGCCGACCACTGACATGGCGGAGAGCATCGGCGATGGCTTCCAAAAGACCGGTGTGCTCTACGGACTGTACGCGCAGGACGAATGGCACATCCTGCCGACGGTGACGATCAACGGCGGGCTGCGGTTCGACGGCGTGGACGAGTTCACCCAGGAGAGCCAGGTGAGCCCGCGGGTGAATGTGGTGTGGAAACCAACCGACACGACCACCTTGCATGCCGGCTACGCGCGCTACTTCGTGCCGCCGCCGTTCGAACTCGTCGGCCCGAGCACCATCACGCTGTTTTCCGGCACCACTGCAGCGCCCGAGGTCACCCAGAACGATCCGGTAAAGGCGGAGCGTTCGAACTATTTCGATGTCGGCATTAGCCAGATCATAGTGCCGGGCCTGACGGTGGGCGCTGATGCCTATTACAAGATATCCAACAATCTGATCGACGAGGGCCAGTTTGGCGCCCCCATCATCCTCACCGCCTTCAACTACGCGCACGGTCGGCAGGAGGGCGTGGAATTCACCGCCAGCTACGACCGCGGCCCCTGGTCGATCTACGGCAACCTCTCGTGGTCACGCGCACTGGGCAAGGACATTACCTCGGCGCAGTTCAATTTCGGCGCCGATGAACTTGCTTTCATCGGCAACAATTTCATCCATCTGGACCACGACCAGACCTGGGACGGCTCCGCCGGTATCGCCTACAGGCTGAACCACGACACGGATCACCCCACGCTCTTCTCGGTGGACACATTGGTGCAGAGCGGTCTGCGCGCCAGCACCGATACCATCCCCAACGGCCTCGCGCTGCCGACCTACGGCGTGGTCAACCTGTCGATTGTGCAGAAGCTGCCAACCCGGACCGAACTGCGCCTGGACCTGCTGAATGTTGGCGACACAACATACCAGATCCGCGATGGTACCGGTGTCGGCGTCGGCGCGCCACAGTTCGGTCTGCGCCGCACCATTTTGGCCGGTGCCACGCAACGCTTCTGATCGCGCCAAGAATCGCCTTCCGCCCGCGCGGCCATCGCCGTAACATGACTGCATGGCCCAGGCGATCTCACCCGCGCGCGACGGCTTGGCACGCCTCTCCGCAGCCGAGTTGTACGTCGTCCGAGCTTTCGCCTGGACTGCGCGACCTGCCCCGATCCGCGCGTTGGCCATAGCTTTGAGCTGGCTCGGCAACGGCTGGGCCTACCTGGCCATCGCGCTCGCGAGCCTCATGGCGGCCGGCACCAAAGCGCTCCCGGCACTCGCCGTCGGCGCTTTCAACGCCGGCCTGCTGCACTGTCTGTACCCGTCGATCAAGCGCTGGGTGGCGCGGCCCCGCCCTTACCGCAACGACACGACGCTCAGGCCACTGCTGCAAGCACTCGACGAACACTCCTTTCCCAGCGGCCATGCCATGACCTTGAGCGCCGCGTTGCTGCCACTGGTAATCGCATTCCCGCAAACCATCAGCTTCGCTATCGTCATCGGCGTCCTGATGGCCTGGGCGCGCCTTGCCTCGGCGCACCACTACCTCAGCGACGTTGTTGCCGGCACGGCACTTGGCTTCGCCGTTTCCTATCCAGTCTCCCTTTGCGCGTTCGCGGCGTCGCGCCTGGTTCCCTGATTGGCGCAGTCAGTCAGAAAACGGTCGCCGAAAAAAGCGGAAATCCTCGCGTGGAGCCAACCCGCCAGCGTGAAGGGATATCCGTACGCCTTCCACATCGCCCTCGACGGCAACGGCGTGAATGGCCTCGAAGGCATGGCCGGCGTCTGCCTGTTCCTGTTCGATCCCGCCGGCAATCGTTACGCCTACAAAGTCGTCTATTACGACGGCATCGCAGCCGGCCACGCCGTCTCCGTCAATCCCGCCGGAACCGTCGGCTACCTTGGCAATGCCGGGCAGCACCTGCTGTTCTACAACGCGCACACACTCACCGAACTCGACCGCATCTCCACCCTGCGATTTGAGACCGCACGCACATCGCTCCAAGGCAGCACCCACGTCATCTGGCTGTCCGACAACGAGATCGTCACCGCCATCGGCGAGCACTTCTACGCCTTCCGGCTGGGCAATTTGGCGAACCCACGCCGCCTCGTGAAACACGGCGTCAAACTCCCGCATGGCATGAAGCGCACCGCGTCCGGCCGCTACATCGTCTACGGCTCGATGGACAATCCCGCCGACGGCGCGGGCGGCGAGGCGTGCCACGTCGGCATCTGGGACCGCGAGACCGATCGAGTCACCGTGCTGCCGCTGCCCGCCACCTGCTGGCATGTCGTCGCCCATCCGCGCGAGGACCGTTTCTACGCAATATCGTTCCGCGTAACCCCGCAGGATCACGTCGACTACCACGACTGGGGCATGGCATTCCGCAAGGAATACGCATTCGAGATCGACGCCAGGCAGAAGCGGGTGCTGCGCCACTGGGCCGCCGGACGCGAGATCCCCGCGCACATCAACTCCGACATCACCCTGTCCGATCGCGAGCTCATCTTCTGCAACGGCGGTAGCCAATCGATCATCGCAATCGACCTCGAAACATTTGCGGGGTTTCGCATCATCGACGAACGCCCCGACCTTGCTGCCCACCTGGCACGCCCGCGCGAAGTCGCCACGCAGCTCTATGACATCTTCGCCCGAGGCAACTTCGGCACCAACAGCCACCTGTTCCTCGGCGCCCTGCGCGTCAGTCGTTTCAGCCTGCTCGACTCAATCTACGCCTGCCAACTGTCTGCCGATCAGTCGCTGCTGTTCACAGCCAATCGTGGCCTGAACAGCATCACCGTCTACGATTATCCGGCCGGCGAAGTGCGTATCCGCATCCCGATGCCAGACCTGCAAAACTATCTATCGTGGCTATCGCCGCTGGCCGACCCGCGTCTCGGCTTCCATCACAGCGTGCTGATCGGATAGCGCCGCAGTCGTCATCCCGGCAATTCGAATCGCGCCGCCGCTTCAACCACCCCGCGTAAATTCCGAGGAATGATCGTCGTCACGATCGTCTCCAGAAATCCCGACAGCAGCGCCTCCACGCTACCAAGCGACCCAAGCACGCCGGGCTTCAGATCAAACGAACCTTCAAAGCTGACGCGCGTTCCTTGCCCCCCCATCGCCTCGGCAAACATCGTCTTGCCCGAGCATTCGATATATTCGGTGAGGAACCGAGGCTCGATTGCCCAGGCGCAAGTGAACGCCTCGGCGTCCCAGGTGTTGCGATCCACCCAACCCAACTCGCCCGTCTTCAGGATGGACCGCACCACGGCCGGAACCTGCTGCCGAACCTGCCACTCATTCACAATGTGCACGACGCCGTCCGCGTCGACACGCCGCTCGACTTGTTTGATCTCCTCGATATCCGCAATCTGTCCGGAGAACTCCACCAGGTGATCGCGCATGGCAGTCCAAAGTTCCCGCCGAGGACGCTTCAGGACAACCAGACTACGGAACGTCTTCAACCTGCAATTCCTTTCGCACGAAACCGATAGACCTCATCCGAAAGACGCATGTTGATCCGAGTCTCCCGCGTGATGTGTGGCGAAGCAGACAGCCAGGATATCGTCTCAATCAACGCATCTCGCGCCGGCATCGGCGAATATCCGATTCCCAAAGCCTTCGCGTGCGCATACCAGTAACGCCGTCCCACCATCTCCGCCTGCTCGCGCGTCGACAAAGCCACGCGATGGGCCAGCGCCGCGCGTAACTCATCGACGGTGGCCGCAAGATACGCAAGCGAATGCGTAAGCTCCAATCGTGGTACAGCGACGCCGGCAAGTTCCGCAATCGTTGTATGGAGCTCACGCCATGTCATGTTTGCGGATCCGAGAAGGTAGCTTTCGCCCGCAACACCCCGCTCCGCAATCAGCACGTGGCCCGACGCCACGTCTCGTACCGACACAAGGTTGCAGCCCCCGGGATACGTACACCGCAGCGGATCCATGAGATAGGCCACGATCAGCCCGTTGCTTGGGCCAAGTCGGGCGCCGCTCGGGCCAAGCGTCATCGTCGGACACGCCATCCGCACGTCCAGCCCCAGCCGTTCGCCAAGTTCCAGTGCACAACGATGCTGCGCGATCTTCGCCGCGACATACGGCGATTCACCCGCGCTGTGCGCCAGGCCGGCATTTTCATCGATCTCGCTGCCATCCCGGCTGTAGCCGAACACCACGGACGACGATGTCACAACGACTCGCCCAACACTTGTGCGGGCGCACGCGCGCAGCACTCGTTCCGTGCCTACCACTGCCGTGTCATGCAGCACCGCAGGACTGATGCCGCCATATGCGAAGTGAGCCGCTGCATGAAACACGACATCGCAACCAGCGCATGCCGCATCAATATCAGCGGTCGCATCGAGCAGGTCCGCCACTGTCACCGGCACGCCATCCGGAACAGCACTGCGGCTCACGTCGCGCACCAACGCACGCACATCGTGCCCATCGGCCACCAGAGCGCTTATCAGATGCGCGCCAATCAACCCGGACGCTCCAGTCACCAGAGCCCTCATTCGGTGCGAAGCAGGTCGCGTCCCGCTGCCCGTCGGAAGCCTTCGAAGAAACGCGCGATCTCGGAGCTCCACGCCTTCGTTGCGTCCACGCTCGGCTCCGAAACCGGCGAGACATGCGTGAACCCGTCGCCATCAACCCAGCCATCCGCACCAGTCGCGTCCGGGCCGCCTGCCGGTTTCACAATCCGTTCCAGCAAAGGCAATGCGATCTCGCCAATCTTTTGCAGCACCGGCATAAGCTGTTCCACCGGCAGTGGCGTCGCTTCATCTACCGCACGCCCGATGCGGATACTGCGACCCTCTACCAGCGCCTCGAAGTTCGCCGCCGTTCGGTCAAAGAATGTCTGATACGCATGCGTCACCAGCAGCGACTTCAGGTCCGGCAAAAGATCCAGGTCAAACACCTGCCAGAACATCGGCAGCGTGAATTGTTGCCGTCCCACGATAGTCACCAGCGTCCCCTCAGCCGTACGCTCGAATGTCGCAATACCGTCGTCGTAAGTGGCAGAGCCATTCTGGCTGCCGATGGTCTTCCAAAACAGCCGATGCCGCTCCGCCGCAAACTCGACGACCTCCAGCTTGCTGACGTCGATCGGCTTGCCCTGGTACAGCACCAGATAATTCGGCTGAGGCAGATAGATATTCCGTTCGGCCTGTCGCACCGGCCGGCCGGCGGCATCAACCGTCAGCGGCACAAGCACGCCACCGATGTAGTCATTCATGAACTGGATGGTCCGCGCCACATCAACCCGGCGCACGAACAAGTCGAAGTCGATCGGCAAATGCCGCGTATAGCTGAACACGACGGCCTTCTCGACATATCGCCAGCGCAACTCGTCCGATACCTTCGGTGCTGCCAGTGCGACAGGCTCCAGCGCCGTCAGTTCATCGACCAGTGCCGCAAACGCATCATCTGTCAACGCAGCCGTATCAATCCCAAGCGGCACCGACTGCTGCCGCAACGCATCCTTGTCAAACAGCGTGCGATATGACTCGACAGCCTGCCCGATGAAGCCGACCAACGCGTTCGCTGCCACCAAAAGCCACGAGCTATCGGCGAAGAACCCTGCAAGCGTCGCATTCATCCGTGCATCCAGCGGATGTTTCAACGGAAACAACTCTGGATCGAGCCGCTGCAGCCACGGCTCCGCCAGGCGAGCCAGCGCCTCCGCCTGCTGACGCAGCCGCGTCGTCCGTAATGCCGGTTCAGGTACGTTGCTCCACCCGGCATAGGCCGTCAGTGACCCCGATATCGTATAGTGCCGCGGCAATGGGCGTCCCCGCGCGACGCGTTCGAATATCGGTGAGGCGGCCGGATCAAGCCCCATCTTCAAGGCACCAACGTAATCCGCCAGCACGGCATCGCTCGCGGCGATGATCGTATCAGTTTCGATCTGCTCTGGCGCCCTTTTGCCGCCACCCCCGTGCGCGCTGACCACGCCATCGATCAGGCAGAACTGCACCGGCGCCACGTCGAGCAGCGCGGCGACCACGTCACCAGCATGCCGCCGCCTGCGGTAATGCAGATCCTTGTCGACCAGTGGCAACACACCGATCAGTCCATCGAGACACAGCGCATAGCCTGCAGCCTCATCCGTCCGGTTCTTGGCGAAGACGATGCGGACATCGGCGTTCAGCCAGTCATGCGAAAGCCCGCTGCCATGCAGGACGCTGTCCCTTGGAAAGACCGTCCGATCAGCCGAATCGCCAAGATCGACGATATCGTACGCCCGCTCCTTCAGCGTCGTGAACCGATAGCCAACCAGATCGGCCAGGGCATAAAGATCACGATTTTCTGCCCACAACGCACTGCTGTCGGCGGTACCCACCACAGCTGCATTGCTGAAGCCATGATCATGCAGCAGATCGATCAGCAGCTCCACCAATGCGGGGTCCGTCACGCACGGCGAGTTTGTCGTGAACCCCGCCATGTCCGGCTTGATGACGATTCGCGCATCGCCAGGCGACGCGGCCATAACCTCCCAGAAGCCCGCGCGCTCCAGCGCAGCCGCGAGTTTCTCACTCGGCGACATCGCGCTGTCGTCCACAACGGCAACCCGGGCAATCATCGGTGACACTCACGTGCCTTACCAACGATCGCCCCTCCTATCCAGGGCAATCGCGCAACGCGAATTGCCGCTATCTCATCAGGACCGTACAGTGGGCGCAACGACACCCAGAATGGAACCCCTCAATGCTGAGAACCGGTGCGCAATATATCGAGTCCCTCCGCGATGGCCGCCAAGTCTGGATCAACGGCGAGCGCGTGAAGGACGTGCCAACCCATCCAGCCTTCCAGCCGATCGTCTCATTGCGCGCGCGGCTCTATGACATGGCACACGAGGCGCAGCACAGCGGCGCCATGTCCTACGCCGATGAAGCCAGCGGCGAACCCTGCAACCTGGCGTTGAAGCTGCCCAAGACCCAACAGGACTGGCACGACAAGCGCGCCTACGTCGACACCCAGCTCAACGAGGTGGGCGGCGTCGTTGTCCGTGTCGGCGACGAAACCATCGGCGAACTCTGGTCGCTATGGGACGGCAAGGCGGTGCTGGACGAGATCGACCCCCGCTTCAGCCAGAACGTCGAGCGCCACATCATGCGCGCGCTGACGGCGGACCCGTTCCATGTTTCGGCGAACACCGATCCGAAGGGGGACCGATCCAAGCGGCCACAGGATCAGGATCCTGACATGCTGCTCCACGTCGTGAAGGAGACCGACGCGGGCATCGTCGTCCGCGGCGCCAAGTATGAGACCGCCGCCGCCTACGCCAACCAGGCATTCGTGAAGCCGACGATTGCCAACTGGGGCGATGACAAGCTGTCGGATTATGCCGTCGGCTTCATTGCCAACATGGGCTGGCCCGGCATGAAGCACATCTGCCGCACTGGTTTCGCCGGCCGCGCACCGATCGAAGACTACCCACTGTCCAACCGCTTCGACGAGGTTGATACGCTGATCGTGTTCGATGACGTGTTGGTCCCGTGGGAGAACGTCCTGTTCTATCGCCATACGCGCGCAGCGACGTTCATCCGTGCCACGCTGCATCGTTATTCCGCGTTCCCCTACACGCAGCGCATCCAGTACCTCGCCGACATGCTCATCGGCGCCGCGCTTTTCAATGCGCGCCAGACCGGGCTCGACAAGCAGCAGGCGGTCCGCGAGAAGCTCGCGGAACTGGCGTGCTACCGCGAGGGCATCAATGCGCATCTCACCGCCTCGATCGCGACGGCGCAACCAAGTCCTGCGGGCCTGCTGATGCCCAACCAGTCGCTGTTGTTCACCGGTCGTGTCCTGGCCTGCACCAAGCTTCCAGCGATGATGCATCTGGCGCGAGAGCTATGCGGCGGCCAGATCTGCGTGACGCCGGACTATGCGGCGTTCGTCGATCCGGAGACGCGTCCGTGGCTGGAGAAGTTCTACACGGTCAACGAAGCGTGGACCGCGGATGATCGTCGCCGGCTGCTTGCGTTCGCGCGCGATCTGATGAATTCGGACTACGCCGGCCACCGGCTGACGTTCGAGTTGTTCGCCCAGTCACCGCCATATGCGCACCTGAACGCGGTCTATATGAACTTTGACTTCGATCAGCCGCTGCGGTTCGTGAAGCACGCAGCGGGATTGAGTGATCGGGTGATGTAGGTTGGGGGCACCCCCTCCCTGACCCTCCCCCGCTTTCGCGGGAGAGGGGACGCCTACACACACACTCCCTCTCCCGCGAAGCGGGGGAGGGTAGGGAGGGGGTGCCTCAATGAGGCCGATCGCCGTTGTTGACACGCCGATCGCCGCCGAGCCACCGAGCCAACTCCGAATGCGCGTCCTTCCGCCGCATGGCCGCGATCTGCTCCACGTCAGGTGCATCGACGGTGAACTCCAGCCGCAGGCCATCCGGGGTCTTCAGGTACATCGAGACGCAATACCCGTGATCGATCTTCCGCACCGGCACGTCCGCCTTTGCCACCCGTTGCATCAGCTCATCGAATGTCGCTTGCGATACCTTGAACGCGACATGCCATGACCCGCCGACGTCCTGCAGGATGGCCCGGTTCTTCTCCCACGCCTCCTCATCGGCGAATTGGAAGAACGCCAGCGCCCCGCCATCACCGACCTCATAGAACGTGTGGCAGTAATCCACCTCGCGGCCCACTTCCGGCCGGAACGTTCGCTCGCACCACGTAGCAACCAGGGGTATGCCCAGCACGTCCTCGATGAAGCGCCGGTTAGCCTCCTGGTCCTTCACCGCATAGGCATGGTGATGCAGCCGCAACGGCAATTCCTTCAACATCGCATCCTCCCGCTTGCATCCATCCCGACTTCCCGCTTCACATCACGCATTGCATAGGGGAGGGGACTTGAGCAAGCCACGCATCCTGATCGCCGGGGCCGGCATCGGCGGTATCGTCGCCGCCCTCGCCCTCCTGCAAAATGGCTACGACGTCGCCCTCTTCGAGCAAGCCGTCGAACTGCGCGAGATCGGCGCCGGCGTGCAGATCTCGCCCAACGGCTCGCGCGTCCTGTGCGAACTCGGCCTGCGCGAAGCGATGGAGGCGATCGCCTCGATCCCAACGGCCAAGGAAATGCGCCTGTTCAACACTGGCCAAGCCTGGCGCGTGCAGGACCTCGGCGCCAATGCGGTCGCCCGCTTCGGGTTCCCCTACTGGCTCGTCCACCGCGCCGACTTCCACGCCGTCCTGGTCGGTGCCCTCGCCGAGCGCGCGCCCAATGCCGTGCACGTCGGCGCCCGCTGCACGAACTTCGACCAGACCGAAACGGGCGTCACGCTCCACCTCGAATCCGGCGAGCGCATCGAGGGCGACGCACTCATCGGCGCCGACGGCGTGCACTCCCGCATTCGCGAAATCCTGTTCGGCGGCGCCCGCGCCACCTTCACCGGCTTCATGGCCTGGCGCGGCGTGGTACCGATGGACCGACTCCCACCGCATCTTCGCCAGCAACACGGCATGACCTGGATCGGGCCCCACGGTCACGTCGTCACCTATCCGCTGCGCCGAGGTGAACTGCTGAATTTCGTCACCGCCATCGAACGCGACGACTGGCTGATCGAAAGCTGGTCCGAGGCCGGCACAGTGGAAGAGTGCCGTCGGGATTTCGCCCGCTGGCATCCTGACATTCTCGCGATCATCGAGGCCATCGACATCCCCTACAAATGGGCCATGCTCGGCCGTGAGCCGTTGGACCATTGGTCGGTCAATCGCGTGACATTGCTCGGCGATGCCTGTCACCCCACGCTGCCGTTCCTTGCACAAGGCGCGAATATGGCGATTGAGGACGGCATGGTCCTGGCCCGCTGCCTGGAGCAGTTCGCGGACATCCCGCAAGCCCTGCGCCACTATGAAGCCGCGCGCCTCGACCGCACCTCGCGTATCGTGCGCGGGTCGCTGGAGAACGTCTCGCGCTACCACAATCCGCAGCTCGCCGAACCGGTCCAGGCGCAGGCCTTCATGGACCGCGAATTTGCTCCCCGCGCGATGGGCGCGCGCTACGACTGGCTCTATGAATACGACGCTCTGACCGTTCCGGTGTGAGCAAGGAGGAACGCCTGGTGCGACGAGGAATACTGTCACTCTGCATCGTGGCGGCGCTGGCCCTCGCGATCAGCCCCGCTCATCGCCGAAGACCCCGAGTTCCACATCGGCGTCGTCGCCTCCGTCACCGGCCCGTTCGCGGCGCCCACCAAGGACACGTTCGACGGCTTCAACGCCTGGATGAAACAGCACGGCCTGCCCGGCAAGAAGATCGTGCTCCAGACGCTGGACGATGAGACCAACCCCGTGAACGCGGCCAACGCATTCCGCAAGCTCGCGTCCGATCCGCAGATCGCGCTGATCTACCTGTTCATCAACAGCAACTCCGCGATGGCCGCGAAGTCGTTCGCCTCGGAGTTCAAGGTGCCGATCATCACCGGCGGCGGCGCGGATGTCCTCGGCGTTCCGGCGGACCCTTGGATGTTCAAGGTCGCCCCGTCGAACCGCGACTACATGATCGCGCTGTCCGAGTATATCAAGCGCAAAGGCTACACGAAGATCGCGCATCTCTATTCAACCGACACGTTCGGCCAGTACGATCACACCAACCTGGAGAAGCTGGCGCCGCAGTACGACTACCAGCTCGTCGCCGCCGAAAGCTTCGCCATCGAGGACACCAGCTTCAACGCCCAGCTCACCCGCATCCGCATCGCCAATCCCGATCTGATCTACAGCAGTGCCAGCGCCCGCGCGGCGATCCTCGCGTTCAAGCAGTACAAGCAGCTCGGCTTCACCACGCCGCTGGTTGTCGCCGGCTCAGCGATCAGCGAGGCATTCTTCAACGCCATCGGCGGTCCCACCGCGGCAGACGGCCTGATGATGATGACGCAGCGCGGATCGCTTGGCACCAGCCTGGGCGGCGAGTCGGCGAACTACTATGCCGAACTGAAGGTCCGGCATGGGCGATCGCACGCCGGTCTTCTTCAACGTGTTCGGCTTTGACGTCGGCCTGATCACCGCCGCCGCGGTCGAACATTCCGATGGCTCGCGCCAAGGCATTCGTGACGCGCTGGAGAAACTCAAGGACCTGCCTGCGATCAACGGGCCGGTCACCTACACGCCGCAGGACCACACCGGCCAGGACGCGCGTTCCATCGCTCTGGCAAAGCTGCAGAACGGCAAGCCGGTTCCGGCCGAGTGATGCAGGCCACCGTCTTCCTGCAACTGCTGTTGCCCGGCTTCACCACCGGCTGCGTCTACGCGCTGGTCGCACTCGGCTTCGTGCTGTGCGCCAACGTCTCCGGCGTGGTGAACTTCGCACAGGGCGAGTTCGTCATGCTGGGCGGCATGGCCGCGGCATGGCTCATCGGGCTCGACGTGCCGTTCGGTTTCGCGATCCTCATCGCGACGCTGCTCGGTGCCATGGCCGGCGCGGCCCAGGAAGTTCTTACGCTGGCGCCCGTGCGACGCCAGCCGCATTTCATCCAGATCACCACCACCGTCGGCTTCGCCGTCGTCCTGCGAGGCATCACGCTGATCGTCGCCGGCAAGGACGCGCTCAGCGTGCCCGGCTTCTCCGGCGACGGCGTGTTCTTCGTGTTCGGCGCCATCCTGCCGGTGCAAAGCCTTTGGGTCTGGGGCGCCACGCTGCTGTTGCTGCTCGGCACCTTCGGCTTCCTCCGCTACACCAGCACCGGCCGCGCCGTCCGTGCCTGCTCGATCAATCTGCAGGCCGCGCGGCTGATGGGCGTCAACGCCGAACGGCTGCGCGTCTTCGTGTTCGCCGCGAGCGGCGCAACCGGCGCGTTGGCCGGCGTGGTGATCACGCCGATCGTGCTGGCAAGCTGGGACGCGGGCCTGACCTACAGCACCAAGGGCTTCATCGGCGCGATCATCGGCGGCTTCCGTTCGCCATCGGCCGCGGTGGCCGGCGGCCTGTTCATCGGCCTGCTGGAATCGCTCAGTGCCGGCTACGTTTCGTCCGGTTGGAAGGACTTCATCGTCTATGGCGTGCTGCTCGCCTGGCTGCTGGTGCAGGGCGGCGTCTTCCTGCGCGGCCGGGTCGATGCGACGGCAGGCGGCCCGTGACGCGCAAATCGACGATCGCGACGGTATTGTTCGTCGTCGCGGTGGTGCTGTATCCGCTGTGCTATCCCGACAGCTTACCATCTCGGCGTCGGCATCAGTGCCGGAGCGATGGCGGTCAGCACCGTCGGCGTCGTGCTGCTGCTCGGCCTGGCGCACCAGCTTGCCATCGGCCAGGCCGCGTTCAGCATGATCGGCGGCTATACCAACGCGATCCTGTGCGAGCGCTACGGCTGGGATCCGTTCGTCGCCATGCTCGTCGGCGCGATCCTGGCGATGCTGCTCGCCTATGTCGTCGCCGCGCCGCTCCTGAAGCTGCGCGGCTTCGTGCTGGCGATGGCGACGCTGGCGCTGCAACTGATGCTGATCGTCGTCGCGGTGCAGGTAGACGTTCACCGGCGGCCCGATGGGCGTCACCGGCGTCCCGAAATTCGCCGTGCTCGGCATTCCGCTCGGCAACGATCGCAGCATTCTTCTGGTTCGTCTGGCTCGCTGGTCTTCGTCGCCGTCTGGATCGGGCTCGAACATCGATCGCTCCGGCATCGGCCGCGCGCTGCGTGCGATCGCCGCCAGCGAGCAGGCCGCCGGCTCCGTCGGCATCGATATCATCGCGCCACAAGGTGCAGATGTTCGTCATCGGCGGCGGCATGGCGAGCGTGTCCGGCAGCCTGCTCGTGCATTACCTGCGCGCCACCGATCCAACGGTGTTCAGCTTCAGCTACAGCATCAATCTGATCACCGGCACCATCATCGGCGGCCTCACGTCGATCTGGGGCGGCGCGCTCGGTGCGGCCATCATCATTTTCCTGCGCGAACTGCTGCGCGAGCTTGCGCTGCCGCTGTGGGAATCGGTGATCATGGGCGCGCTGACCGTGCTCGTGCTCATCGCGTTCCCGCGCGGCATCGCCGGCTTTATCAGCCGCATCTACGATCGCCTTGCTTCGGCAACCACGCATCCACGCCGCGTCGACGGTGACGCCACCTGGCGCGATCACCCTGCCGCCGCTAACCGATCCGCCGCACGCCGATCGGCCGTTCCTGGAGGTGCGGAGCGTATCGCGCAGCTTCGGCAGCCTGCGTGCGGTCAGCCGACGTGAGCTTCACCGTGCAGCCCGGTTCGATCACCGCCCTGATCGGGCCGAACGGCGCCGGCAAGACGACGCTGTTCAACCTGATCAGCGGCCATCTGCGCTGGACGCAGGGCACCGTCCGGTTCGAGGGCCGCGAGATCCAGGCGCTGCTAGCCGCGCGACATCGCGCGCCTCGGCATCGGCCGCACGTTCCAGAACCTGCAACTGTTCGACAACATGACGGTGCTGGAAAACGTGATGTGCGGGCAGCACCGGTTCACCACGCAGGCGGTGTTGCCGATCGCATTCGGTATCGCGGGCGGCGCGATGAGGCAGAGGGCGGCGCATTGCCCTCGACGCGCTCGGTTTCGTCGGCCTGCAAGGGCGCCGAGGACCATGATCCCGCCGCCCTGCCGTTCGGCCATCAGCGCCTGGTGGAGATCGCGCGCGCGCTCGCGCTGCGGCCGCGCCTGCTGCTGATGGACGAACCCGCATCCGGTCTGAACGACGCCGAAACCGAGCGCCTGTCCGAGCTGATCGTGCGCATCGCGGCGCTCGGCATCACCGTGCTGCTGGTGGAGCACGACATGCGCCTGGTCATGGGCCTGGCCGACCATGTCGTGGTGATGGACCACGGCGAGAAGATCGCCGAGGGCGCGCCCGAACCGGTGCGCTGCGATCCGGGCGTGATTGCCGCTTATCTCGGCCAGGAGGCGCCGGCGCGTGCTGCTTGAACTCGACCGCGTCACCAGCGGCTATGGGCGCTCGCCCGTGCTGCACGACGTATCGCTCGCCGTGGCGGCCGGCGAGATCGTCGCGCTGATCGGCGCCAACGGCGCCGGCAAGAGCACGCTGCTCAATACCGTCATGGGTCTGGTGGCGGCCTCGTCCGGCGCAATCCGCTTCGACGACGCGCCAATCACCCGACCTGTCCACGCCGGCGATCGTGCGCGCCGGCATCGCGCAGGTGCCCGAGCGGCGCCAGTTGTTCGGCGCGATGTCGGTCGAGGAAAATCTGCTGATGGGCGCTTACACTGACACGCGACGACGCACGGTCGCCGCATCGCTGGAGGAGCAGTTCCTCCGCTTCCCAATCCTGCGCGAGCGCCGCCGCCAGCTCGCGCGTACGCTGTCCGGCGGCGAGCAGCAGATGGTGGCGCTCGCGCGCGCCACCATGTCGCGGCCGCGGCTGTCTGCTGCTGGACGAACCATCGCTCGGTCTCGCGCCCATGATCGTCGCGCGCATCATGCAGCAGATCGCCGCGTTGCGCGGCGATGGCGGCACGGTGCTGATCGTAGAGCAGAACGCGCACGCCGCGCTGGCCATCGCCGATCGGGGCTATGTGCTGGAGAACGGCCGCATCGCGCTGGAGGGCCGTGCCGCGCGACCTGCTGGACAATCCGGCGGTGCAGGAAGCCTATCTCGGCGGCCAAGGCGGCCACTACGCGATCGAGACGCCGCATCCGCGCGAAGAAGCTGGAACTGCTGGCCCGATGAACCACCGCGGGAACATTAAAAAGCCCTCCCCTCCCCTTGCGGGAGGGGGAAGGGGAGGGGGCCCACCATCGCAGCAGGAGGGCGCGCCACTCGAACAACCAGCCTATACTCCCACCACAACCGCCCCCAGCCGTCAGTCGTCCGCCCATCGGAGGAAACGCACAATGCCCGCCCGCCTTGCCGCGCTTCTCGCGGCGCTGCTTCTCGCCGCCGTCCCAGCCGCCGCGCAATCCGACTTCAAGATCGGCGTCGTCGCATCACTGACCGGCGCATTCGCCTCCGCCTCCACCGACGAGAACGCCGGCGTCCAGGCCTGGGTGAAAGCCCGCGGACTTTCCGGCCACAAGATCGTCTTCGAAACGCTGGATGACGAGACCAACCCGGTGAACGCGATCAACGCATTTCGCCGTGTTGCCGAGCGATCCCTCGGTGATGCTGATCTACGCCCTCACCAACAGCAACTCCGCGATGGCGATCAAGTCGATCGCGTCGGAGTTCAAAGTTCCGATCGTCTCGAGCGGCGCCGTCGAGGCCTGGGCGTCCCTGCCGACCCCTGGCTGTTCAAGGTGGCGCCCGGCCCACGCGACATGATGACCGTGCTCTGCCAGTACGCCCAGAAGAAGGGCTACACACGCCTTGCCTCCCTGCACAGCAAGGACGCGTTCGGTCAGGCTGAGGAGACCTACCTGAAAGACCTCGCGCCCAAATACGGTCTGACTCTCGTTGCGGTGGAGGAATTCAATCCGGAGGACACCAACTTCACGCCACAGATCATCCAGATCAAAGCAGCCAACCCGCAGATCATCTACAACGGCGCGACCGGCCGCCCCGCCATCCTGACGTTCAAGCTGATCAAGCAGATGCAGATCACCGCGCCACTCGCGGTGCAGCAGGCTGCGGTGAGCAAGGCATTGTTCGACGCCATCGGCGGCCCCGATGAGGCCAACGGCGTCCTGACCCCGAGCCAGATCGGTGCGTTCGGCACGGTCATCGGCGGCGACACGGCACGTCTCTACACCGAACTGCAACAGGCGCTCGGCCGCACGCCGGTCTACCTCAACACCTTCGGCTACGACGTCGGCCTGATCACCGAGGCGGCGGTGAAGAACTCCGACGGCACTCGCCAGGGCATCCGCGACGCGATGGAGAATCTGAAGGACCTGCCCGCTGTGAACGGTCCGGTAACCTTCTCGCCAAAGGATCACACCGGCCAGGATTATCGTTCGCTTACCATGGCAAAGCTGGCGCACGGCGTGCTGACGCCGGCCGACTGATCCGGAGGTCATCGATGCCGCTGTCGCTGCGTCGACTTGTGGTGCTGCTCCTGCTGGCCGCCGTTCCGGCGCATGCGGCGGATCTGCCCGACCCATGGGTGGAATTCACCAGTGACGGGGGCGTCGACGTTCGGGCGATCACCGCGCCTGGCATGCCATGTCCCAATGTCGTTGCGGATGGAACGACAGTACCCACCACGACACGCGGCCAGCCCGATGCGGCCAACGGTCCCTATCCGCTGCAGGTCTGCGTCGCCCACACAACCACGCCGCCGCGCAAAATCACGGTGGAGGGCGTGCCGGTCCCCACGCTCCACGATCATGTCAGACAGATCGTGGTGATCGGCGATACCGGCTGCCGCCTCAAGGGGGACATTCGTGCAGGATTGCAACGACCCGGTGAAATGGCCGTTCGCCACCGTCGCCCGCCTCGCTGCGGCACATCATCCGGACCTGGTGATCCACGTCGGCGATTATCATTATCGCGAAACGCCTTGCCCGGCCGATCATCCAGGATGTGCTGGCAGCCCTTACGGCGACAACTGGGCGGTCTGGCAGCGGGATTTCTTCAACCCTGCCGCGCCATTGTTGGCCGCCGCACCGTGGGTGCTGGTGCGCGGCAACCATGAACTCTGTGACCGTGGCGGCCACGGCTGGTTCCGCCTGCTCGACCCACATCCCAACACCGTGGACTGCACCGCCACCACGGAGCCTTACACACTGCGCATCGACGGGCTGACCCTGTTGATGTTTGACAGCGCCGATGCCAACGACGACACGGCTCCGCCGGAGAAGGTCGCGATCTATCGTCCCCAGTTTCAGTCGCTGTTGGCCGAGGTCCCGCCCCACGCCTGGCTGCTGACCCACCGGCCAATCTGGGCGCTGGCGCAAGGGCGAGGCGTGCCACAAGGCGCCACCGCAAACGCCACCGAGCAGGCCGCCATCAACGGCTTGGTTCCACCGACGCTCGACATGATCCTGTCCGGCCATATCCATGATTTCGCCAGCTACGAGTTCGGTCCCGCGCGCCCGGCGCAGCTCGTGGTGGGTGAGGGCGGTGACCTCAATGACGCGATCACGCAGCCGCTCAGCGCCGGCATTCCGATCGATGGCATGAAGCCGCGCCGTGCCTTCACGATCCCGGACTACGGCTACGTCCTGCTGCGCCACTCGCCGCAAGCCTGGAGTGCAACGGTCTACTCCATTGCCGATCAGGTCCTGGCGCATTGCAGCCTGCATGGCCGCGACGTGTTCTGCCATCCCCACCCACGCTGATGCCCGATCCGACACGCGAGGCGGCGTTCGACCTGCTCAGTGCGGTACTGGATCGCCGCCGTCCCCTTGAGGAGGCGCTCGACGCGCTGCCAAGCCTCGCGGCCAGGGACCGGGCCGCTGCTCATCGGCTTGCCGCCGCGGTGCTGCGCCGGATGGGCACATTGGACGCCGTGCTGGAGCCGCTGTTTCGCAGGGAGCCGCCCGAGCCGGTGCGCCATGTGCTTCGCATCGGCGCGGCAGGTCTGCTGTTGCTGGACACCCCGAGCCACGCCGCGGTCGCAACCGCCGTGGCGCTGGCACGCGCGCGCGGCCTGGCGCCGTTCACCGGTCTGGTGAATGCGGTGCTGCGACGTGTCGCTGAAGCCGGTGCCACTGCATTGGCGGATCTCGACGGTCCGAGGCTGGACACGCCCGCGTGGCTCTGGGCCTCCTGGGGCGACAATGCGCGCGCCATCGCGCTCGCGCACCAGCACGAGGCCCCGTTGGATATCACGCTGCGGCCCGATGCGGCGGTGCCCGACGGTGGCGAACTGTTGCCGACCGGATCTGTGCGCTTCCCGCCCGGCACCAGGGTGACGGAGGTTCCCGGCTTCGAGGCTGGATTGTTCTGGGTGCAGGACGCCGCCGCCGCTCTGCCGGCGCGTCTGTTGAACGTTCAACCTGGCGAGCGAGTGGCCGACCTGTGTGCTGCGCCAGGGGGTAAGACGGCGCAACTTGCCGCCGCTGGTGCCAGCGTCACCGCGCTTGAGCGTGATCCGCACCGTATCGCGCGCCTGCGGGAGAATCTGCGCCGCTGCCAACTCGTCGCCGAAACGATACAGGCCGATGCCACCGCGTGGACGCCGTCGCAGCAATTCGATGCTGTGCTGCTGGATGCACCGTGCAGTGCCACAGGTACAATTCGACGTCATCCCGATGTGCCGCACACGAAACGTCCACGCGACGTGCGTTCGCTCACTGAAACGCAGGACAAACTGCTATCCGCGGCTGTCGCCATGCTGCGTCCAGGGGGGCGTCTGATCTACGCGGTCTGCTCGCTGCAACCCGAGGAGACCGTCCCCCGCATCGAAGCGGTGCTGGCACAGCAGGCTGTTCGCCACGACCCCTTCACCCCGGACGAATCGGCTTCGTTGCCTGAAGCGCTTACCGACCGAGGCTTCCTGCGCACGCTTCCCAGTCTATGGGTCGGTCGGGGCGGGATGGACGGGTTCTTCGCCGCCCGCTTGATCAAGATGTGAAGCGAGACCCGAGGGGTGGAGGCTGAGAGGGCTGTGAGGTATGCGGCGCCCCCTCCCCCTGGCCCCTCCCGCGAGGGGCCGCGAGGGGAGGGGAGTCGCTCTTCTGGCTCTTCTGGCTTTCTGGGTTTTCCTAGGCTCCTATCAACCTCCTGGCGGCCAGCCTTGTCTTACCCCAAACGAGCGTCCTACATCGGACGCATGTCCGCCTCCCAGCGCCCCGGAGTCACCGTTGCCCCCAGCCTGCTCGCCGCCGACTTTTCGCGCTTGTGCGACGAGGTCGCAGCGATCGAGGCCGCCGGCGCCGATTGGTTGCACCTCGATGTCATGGACGGCCATTTCGTTCCCAACATCAGCTTCGGCCCGCCGATCCTGAAATCCCTGCGCCCGCACACCAAACTTCCGTTCGACGTCCACCTGATGATCGCCCCGGTCGACCCGTTCGTGCCCGACTTCGCCGAGGCAGGGGCCGACCACATGCTGGTGCATCCTGAGGCGAGCCCGCATCTCCACCGCACCCTCCAGCTCATTCGCTCTCATGGGAAACGAGCCGGTGTCGTTTTGAATCCCGCGACGCCGGTGGAATCGATTGCGTGGGTGCTCGATCTCGTCGACATCATCCTGGTGATGACTGTTAATCCCGGATTCGGTGGCCAGGCCTTCCTGCCCTCGCAACTGCCGAAGATCGCGGCCCTGCGCCGCTTGATCGACGCCTCGGGCCGCTCGATCGCGCTCTCGGTCGATGGCGGGGTTTCCCCGCACACCGCACCCGACGCGGTCGCCGCCGGCGCCGACACTCTGGTCGCTGGCACTGCGGTGTTCGGTGCCCCCGATTACGCTGCCGCCATCAAAGCGCTCCGTCCCCGGGGATGAGCGGCAGCGACCCGCGTCAATGGCTGCGTGACGCCCGCCGTGCCATCGCGCGCCTTCCCAGTCTGCGCATGAGCCGCGTCCCCGATGCCCCTGCGCTGCCGGTGCGCGATCCCTGGCCCGGCGACGCCGCGCGTGCCGCACGACTGCTTCGTGGCGAGCTGGAATTCGGCGGTGGCGTGCGCGCGCTGCGTCCCGGCGCGTGGGGCGAGGCCGCTGGTTCTTCGGTGCTGAACGCCGCCGCCCATAGCTTCACCTGGCTCCGCGATCTGCGCGCGCTGGGCACCGACGCCGCGCGACTGCGCGCCCGTGCCCTGGTCGGTGAATGGATCGCGGCGCCTCCGTCGGACCCGCTGGCGCATCGTCCGGACGTCGTTGGGGCGCGACTTACCGCGTGGCTTGCGCATTACGATTTTTTCGCTGCTACTGCCGACGACGCGTTCCGCCAACGCCTGATGGGGCGCCTGGTCGCCGACGCGCGCAGCCTGTCTGCTGCTCTGCCCGCTGAACAGCTGGACGCCCGCGCCCTTACCGCGCTGAAAGGGCTGGTCGCCGCCGCCATCGCGCTGCCCGAGCACGCCGGCTTCCTGACCCGCGCCCTGCGTTTCCTGCCGCAGGAGATCGCCCGCCAGATCCTGCCTGACGGCACCCACGCCGAGCGGAGCCCCGCCGCGCAGCTTGCCGCGCTGCAGGACCTGACCGAGATCCGCGCCCTGCTGCAGGCCGCGCAGACCCCGCCGCCGCTCGCGCTCACCGGCGCTATCGAGCGCGTGGCCCAGGCGCTCCGCATGATGCGACACGGCGACGGCGGCCTCGCGCTGATCAACGGCGCCAAGGAGGAAAGCAGCGCGCTGATCGATATCGCCCTGACCCAGGCCGGCCGCGGCTCGCGCGGGCCCAACGCCCTGACCGACGGCGGCTTTCATCGCCTCCAGGCGGGTCGCAGCATGGTCATCGTCGATTGCGGCGCCCCACCGGCACCAGGGCTCGACCGCCTGTCCCACGCCGGCACTCTCTCGATGGAGCTTTCCATCGGCCGCGAGCGCATGATCGTGAACTGCGGCGGCTTTCCCGCCGGCGCCAGCCAATGGCGCGATGCCGCCCGCGTCACGGCCGCGCACTCCACCCTGGTGATCGCCGACGTCAATTCATCCGAACTGAAGCCCGACGGCCTCGGCCGGCGCCCCGTCGTCGTCGAGGCCCAGCGTCAGGAGGCCAACGGCGCCCACTGGCTGGAAGCCAGCCACGACGGCTGGAAGAAGCTGTTCGGTGCGGTGCATCGCCGCCGCCTCTATCTGGCCGAAAGCGGTGATGACATACGCGGCGAGGACGCGATCGAGGCGCCCACGCCACAACCGTTTACGCTCCGCTTCCATCTCCACCCCGAGGTGAACGCGAGCCTGCAGCAGGATGGCGAGGCGGTGCTCCTGCGGCTTCGCTCCGGCGGCGGGTGGCGTCTGCGCGCGGATGGCGCCCGCATGACGCTGGAGGAAAGCATCTACCTGGGCGGCCTGGAACCGCGCCGCAGCGAGCAGGTCGTTCTTACCGGCTACGCCGACGGTCCCCAGCAGGTGAAATGGGCGATCAGCAAGGTCGGATAGGGAAATTTATCCGTTGGCTTGCGGCAGGACTGCCTCCGCTGACCCGAACCGTGGGGGGTGTGTCCCCGACAGTTTGACCGCGCCATCAGGGAGGTGGTTCTGGGCTAGGCGTGCCGCGGCGATTTGTCAGTGGAATGGCGCCAAGGCTTCGGATCGGGCGGGCGGAGCCGGGTGTTGTTCGGTTACCACCGGCAGTTGCACCCCCTCCCGGCCTCCCCCCGCTTGCGCGGGAGAGGAGTGGTGGCGGTGGTCGGCTGTTGTCCGGTCCCGTCGATCAGGCTCAGGTCAAACTGCAATGTTCAGGGCGGGCCGGTGGCAAGGGCCTCGGGAGGGGCGAACGGATCGACCGGTCCTTCCCCGGTGAAGAAGCTGAGGACCTGGGGGACTTCATCTGGTTTCAATCGTAACCAGGCGCTGTCCTGCTGTCGCGCCATGATAAGGGGGTTAGGCATGGCGCCAGCAATCGCATGTTAGTGCCCGCAGGGCCGCTGCCTTGAAAATCATCCAAGTCACCAACGTTGACTTCTCGCTGCGCCATTTCCTGCTGCCGCTGATGCGCGCCATGCGTGCCCGTGGTCACGAGGTCATCGGCGTCTGCGCCGACGGCCCGCTGTTGGCTGTCCCCCGCGCCGAGGGCTTCCGCATCGTCACGCCGCGCCTGGAACGCACGACGTCCCCTTTGGCCCATTGGCGCGCCTTCCGCGACCTGGTGCGCCTGTTCCGCGACGAGCGCCCCGACCTAGTGCACGCGCACATGCCGATAAGCGGCTTCCTCGCTCGAATGGCGGCTTGGTGGGTGGGCGTCCCCCGCGTCGCCTATACATGTCACGGCTTCTGGTTCAATTTCCCCGGCTCCTGGCCGCGCGCCACCGTCGGATTCGCCATGGAGTGGCTGGCCGCGCTCGTCACCGACGTCTTTCTGACCGTCAGTGAAGCCGAGGCAAGCGACGCCCGCCGTCTCCACATCCATCGCGACGCCATCGCCATCGGCAACGGTCGCGACCCCGCCCGTTTTCGCCCCGATCCGTCCGCCCGTCAGCGCATCCGCGCCGAGTTGAGCACCTCCGACGCACAGGTGGTCATCCTCGCGGTCTCCCGCCTGGTCTGGCACAAGGGCTATCCTGAACTCGCCGAGGCAATGCGTTCCCTGCCGAGCGTCGCCCTCTGGGTGGTGGGCCAACGACTGGCCTCGGATCGAGGGCCCGACATGGCCGCCCTGCTGCGGAGCGCCGGCCTCGGCGACCGTCTTTGCCTGCTCGGCTACCGCGAGGACATTCCCGCCCTGATGGCCGCCGCCGACATCTTTGCGCTACCCAGCCGCTTCGAGGGGCTCCCCATGTCGATCATCGAGGCGATGCTGACCGGTCTGCCCGTGGTTGCCGCCAAGGTGCGAGGCCCGGCGGAACAGGTCGTGCCCGAAGCAACCGGACTGCTGGTGCCGCCTGGCGACGCACCGAGCCTCGCCGCGGCCCTGGGGAGGCTTGCGTCCGATCCAAACCTGCGCGCGACCATGGGCAACGCCGGCCGCGCCCGCGCGCTCGAACGCTACGACGAGGCGATGGTGATCTTCCGGACGCTGGACCTGCTAGGGCTCTAGGTCTATCCCGCGCGCGCTGACATCGGGGCAATCGGATGCGGTCACAAGCGAACCAGGCACCAGCCTTAAACTTCCTCTGGCGCGAAGCGGGGCAGGCAAGCCCCTGCGCGCTTGACCTGGCGCTTGATCCGGGGGCTTGGGGAGGTGTTCGCATTGCCAGCCTCACACCCCCATCGCAGCCACGACCATGACCAACCGCATCGCCATCCGCCGTGCGTTGATCTCGGTTTCCGACAAGAGCGGCCTGCTCCCCTTCGCCCAGGCGCTGGCGTCGAAGGGCGTGGAAATCCTCTCCACCGGCGGCTCCGCGCGCGCCTTGCGGGAGGCCGGCATCCCGGTGCTCGAAGTCTCCGACCACACCGGCTTCCCGGAAATCCTCGACGGCCGGGTGAAGACCCTGGTGCCACAGATCCACGGCGGCATTCTCGGCCGCCGCGACGACCCCGCCCACCTTGCGCAGATGCAACAGCACAACATCGCCCCGATCGACCTGGTCGCGGTGAACCTCTATCCGTTCGAAGCCACTGTCGCGCAAGGCGCGCCCGACGACACCTGCATCGAGAACATCGACATCGGCGGCCCCGCCCTGATCCGCGCCGCGGCCAAGAACCACGACTTCGTCACAGTCCTCACTGACCCGGCCCAGTACCCCGAAGTCATCGAAGCGCTGACGCGGGATGGCGGCACCACGCTCGCCCAACGCCGCCGCCTCGCCGGCGAGGCATACGCCCGCACCGCCGCCTACGACGCCGCGATCGCCGCCTGGTTTGCCGACCACCGCGACGACACGTTTCCGCAGCGCTTCGCCATTGCGGGCACTCGGCGCCAGACGCTGCGCTACGGCGAGAACCCGCACCAGTCCGCCGCCTTCTACGCCACCTGCGACCGCCCCGGCATTGCCACTGCCCGCCAGATCGGCGGCAAGGAGCTCTCCTACAACAACCTGAACGACACCGACGCCGCGTTCGAATGCGTCGCCGAATTCGACGCCCCCACCGTGGCGATCATCAAGCACGCCAACCCATGCGGCGTCGCCAGCGCGGTCACGCTGGCCGAAGCCTGGGACCTGGCGTTCCTCTGCGATCCGGTCTCGCCGTTCGGGGGCATCGTCGCGCTGAACCGCCCGCTCGATCGGCCGGCGGCCGAGAAGATCGCTGCGATCCTCACTGAGGTCATCATCGCCCCCGACGCCGACGAGGCCGCCAAGGCTGCGGTTGCGCGGCGCAAGAACCTGCGCCTGCTGCTGACCGGCGGCATGCCGGATCCGCTCGCCCACGGGCTGACCTACCGCAGCCTCTCCGGCGGCTTCCTGGCACAGACCCGCGACAACGGGCGCATCTCGCAGAACGATCTGAAGGTGGTGACGCGCCGCGCGCCCACCGAGGCGGAACTCGCCGACCTGCTGTTCGCGTTCAAGGTCTGTAAGCACGTGAAGTCCAACGCCATCGTGTTTGCGAAGGATGGCGCCACCGTCGGCCTCGGTGCCGGCCAGCCCAGCCGGGTGGACAGCGTCCGCATCGCCGCCTGGAAGGCTGCGGCCGCCGCAAGTGCCGCCGGCCTGGATGTCCCGTTGACCCGGGGAAGTGTGGTCGCCTCCGACGCCTTCTTCCCTTTCGCCGACGGGCTGGAGGCTGCGGTCGCCGCCGGTGCCACCGCAGTGATCCAGCCTGGCGGCTCGATCCGCGACGCCGAGGTGATCGCCGCGGCAGACGCTGCCGATGTCGCCATGGTGTTCACCGGCATGCGCCACTTCCGCCATTAGAGCCGAACTTGACCGACTTGACCCGGCCATCGGCCGCCCGCGCCAATGTGCGAACGGTGCAATCTTATACCAGTTCTCATTGATCGTGACCCATAGTAAAAGCGAGCCTGTACTCGGCGTTGCTGGCAACAGCGGAAGCAGTAAAAGGATCTTCAACCACAGATGTACGCAGATGAACGCAAATAACTCGGCTCCAGGGAAGCGCGGCTTATACCAACACTCACTGAGCGCGACTTATCTTCCCACTTGTATGGTGAAGGCGTGGTCCAGTGATGACATTCGGCACAACGCATTGGCAGTGGGACTGCGAGGCAAGTAAGGATTTTCAACCACGGAGGCACGCAGATGGACGCAGATAGGCCCAGACGCAATGTTTCAAGGCGGGCAAGCCGCGCTTCCCTGGAGCCGAGTTATTTGCGTTCATCTGCGTGCCTCCGTGGTTGAAAATCCCTCGCAGTCCGACTGCCAATGCGTTGTGCCGAATGTCATGGCCGGACCACACCCTGACCATACAAGTGGGAAGATGAGTTGCGCTCAGTGAATGTTGGTATTGATCAGCAACCATCCCATGGAGATGGCCGGGTCCAACCCCATCGGCGCTAACATAAGCGCCTCCAGCACTGAGGCTCGTCCTAGCTGGCGACCGCGGCGAAAGTAGGAAGACTCAACGCAAAAAACGCAAAGGGCCGCAAATGACGCAGCAACATGCCGACAGCGCCTCTGGACGAGCAGGCCACCACGTTGCAGACAGTGCACCGTACCATTCGCGTTATTTGCGGGCCTTTGCGTTTTTTGCGTTGACCCTTGCTTCTATTGCCTGACAGCCGCGATGGCCGAGAACAGGGCTATGTTAGCGCACATGGGGTCCAACCCCGCCAAATGTGGCCAGGCCAACACCCGGCCATAATGGGGCCGGACCATATCGTGTGATGCGTCAACAGGTAGGCCCACTGTTATCATACCAAGCCCCGCTCTCAGGCGGTTTGCGTGTATGCGAGGCAGGAGAGCATAGCCGTGGCCGACTGGCTCTCGGCTCAGTCGTTCTTGCGTTCGGCGCGCAGCCTCACCCAGTGCTCAAGCCGCTTGCTGATCTCGCGCTCGAAGCCGCGGTCGCGCGGACGGTAGAACTGCTCGCGGGCCATGCCCTCGGGAAAATAGTTCTGGCCTGAGAACGCTTCGTCGGCTTCGTGGTCGTAGTGGTAGTCGGCGCCGTAGCCCAGGTCCTTCATCAGGCGCGTTGGTGCATTGAGGATGTGCGTGGGCGGCATCAGCGAGCCGGTGGCTTTCGCCGATGCGCGAGCGGCGGAATAGGCGGTGTATACGGCGTTCGATTTCGGTGCGGTGCCGAGATAGATCACCACCTGGGCCAACGCCAGTTCGCCCTCGGGCGAACCAAGGCGTTCGTAAGTCTCCCAGCCGGCCAGCGCGTGGGTCAGTGCATTCGGATCGGCGATGCCGATATCCTCGGCGGCGAAGCGGACCAGCCGGCGGGCGATGTAGCGGGGGTCCTCGCCACCGTGCAACATGCGGGCGAACCAATAAAGCGCTGCATCGGGATCGGATCCGCGCAACGACTTATGCAGCGCGGAAATCAGGTTGTAGTGCTCCTCGCGGTCCTTGTCGTAGAGCGCCGCGCGACGGGCGAGAAGATCGGCGAGCGCGGCAGGGTCCATCGGCGGCGTGTCCGGCGGGAGCGCGAAGATCTGCTCCGCCATGTTGAGGACGTAGCGGCCGTCGCCGTCGGCCATGGCGCGCAGCGTGGCGCGGGCTTCCGGATCCAGCGGCAGCGCGCGGCCGATCTCGGCCTCGGCGCGGGACAGCAGCAGGTCGAGCGCAGGGTCGTCGAGACGGCGCAGGACCGAGGACTTGGCAACGCGACAGCAGCGCGCCGTTCAGCGCGAACGATGGGTTCTCGGTGGTGGCCCCGATGAGTGTGATGGTGCCGGTCTCGACCACCGGCAGGAAGCCGTCCTGCTGGGCGCGATTGAAGCGGTGGATTTCATCGACGAACAGCAAAGTCCCCTGCCCCGTGCGCCGGCGGCGAGTTGCTTCCTCGAATGCACGCTTGAGATCGGCGACGCCGGAGAACACCGCGGAGAGCTGGACGAAGTGCAGTCCGGAGCGGGCGGCGAGCAGGCGGGCGATGGTGGTCTTGCCGCAACCGGGTGGCCCCCAAAGGACCAGTGAGGCGAGCGAGCCACGCTCCAGCATGCGGGTCAGCGTGCCGGCGGGACCGAGGAGATGGTCCTGGCCGACGACCTCGTCGAGTGCGCGCGGGCGCAGACGATCGGCGAGCGGGCGCGGCCCGTCCAGCGCGGCGGGTTCCGTGGGCGAGCCGAACATGTCGTCCTGGGCGGCAGGTCGGATGGACATGCGGACACTATAGCGCGCCCAACCGGCGCGGGCAGGGCGTCGCTCGGGGTTGTGGCCGAGAGGTTAACAGTGGATTAATCGTATAAATAGTGATACTGTAGTTCATATAATGATAACGAGTATCACGGTATGCACAAGTCTTGTTTTGCTGCAGTGGCCCTTGCCGGCTTGGCGGCCACGTCCCTGGTTCCCGCACGCGCTGCTGTGGTGACCGCGCTATCCGGCGGAACAACGTACACGTTCGGCCAATCGAATTATCGCGGCGCGGAGACGCAGGTGATCGCACCGGGCATCACCTGGTCCTCGACGAACTCCGGTAACCAGATGGGGTCGGTCTTTGGATATAACGGCGGCTACGGGTTCGCCGGCAACGGCTTTTGGGACGGCGCGTTCTCAATGATCGGGTTGAATGACAGTTTCGGCGCCTACGGGACGATCGACAGCATGACGGTTGCATTCGATGCGCCGGTGCAGTCCGTCGGTTCCTTCCTCAATTATGATCCGGACCTCGGGGATACGCCAATCATTGCGGTGTATGACAGCGGCCACAACCTGGTCGAGTCCTATGGGCTGGACTTCCGTCTCGGTGGCGACACCACGAATGCCGGCGAGTTCTTCGGGTTCCTCGAGGCCACCGCGGATATCAGCTATATCAGCTATTCGAACGCCTATGTCGGCGCAGCCGACCTGGTAGTGAACGGCACCGCCGTCGCCGTTCCCGAACCGGTATCGCTGACGTTGCTCAGCACCGGCTTGCTTGGTGTGGGCTTGCTTCGCAGGCACCGGAGCAGATAGACGACGCTCCCCACTGCGACCGGCTTCAATGGGGTGCGATGCGATCCGAACCGACTGTCCACAACGCACGCCTGATCGCGCCATGCCTGGGCTACCTGGCGTCGTATCTTGAGGCGCTGCGGGAGGGGCATAGCGACACGACCGATCCGCATCTGCAGGTTCCGCTGGCGGTCATCGAGGCAGATCCCGGTGCCCATATTGCTGCGCTGAGTGAACGCCAGACCATCATCCATCTGCCCGACGGGACCGACCTGGGATCGCTGCCCTATGCGCATCTGTGGCTGGTGGCCGGCGATCAACTGATCGGGCGCGTCAGCATCCGCTATGCGCTGAACCAGCGTTTGCTACGGTTTGGCGGCCACATCGGCTACGGCATCCGGCCGAGCCGGCGGCGGCAAGGTTTCGGGCGGCAGGCGTTGGAGCTGGCGAAGGCCAATGTCCGCGCGCATGGCTTGTCCCGCGTGCTGCTGACCTGTGCCGACAGCAACATGGGTTCCGCCCGAATAATCGAAAGCTGCGGCGGGGAACTGGAGAATATCGAGCCGCACTCGGATCCGCCGCACGTGATGACGCGGCGATATTGGATCGATTTGAATAGCGACGCATCCACTTGAACTCATTGCCTGAGTGCCACACCGGGCACGATGTCAGGTCGCGCTCGACAAACTCCGCGTCCAGTTTCTATGTATCCACGGTA
The DNA here is from genome assembly GCA_963726125.1 of uncultured Alphaproteobacteria bacterium. Lineage (GTDB taxonomy): Bacteria > Pseudomonadota > Alphaproteobacteria > Acetobacterales > Acetobacteraceae > JAMXLO01. The sequence continues at coordinate 754,686 of CAVSBG010000008.1, forward strand.
AGGGGCGCCGACGCCAAGCCGCGCTCTCGGGATGTTGCGAGGTTTCTATGCGTCTATCAGATGCAAAAGCCAGAAGCTTGCGCAATGCGAGCGCACAGCAACCCGACCTGTTGCACAGCGACGTTGCCCTACCGACGAACCCGTCACCCCAACCCGAGACATCACCGGCGGAGCGGCGCGCCATCCACTATTCAGGCTATGATCGGGAGGGTCGCGACTTCTATGCGACGCCGGACTGGGTCACCGAGGCACTCTTGCAGCACACCCGCTTCCGTGGCCCGATCTGGGAACCCTGCTGCGGCGATGGCGCGATGTCCAACATACTCGCGGCCCACGGCTATGAGGTCGTTTCAACCGACATCGTGGATCGCGGCTATGGCATTTCCGGTGTCGACTTCCTCACCTGCGACGCTGTGCCGCCAGGCTGTCGCTGCATCGTGACGAACCCACCCTACGGCGACACCGGTTCTCATACCGAGCAATCCAGGTCACCAAGAGCGATGCTGGACTTTGTCCGGCAAGCACTGTCGCTCACTGCCGCGGTACAGGGCCAGCTCGCACTGCTGGTGCGCCTGCAGTGGATCGCCGGACATCGAGCCGCCGAGTTGATGTCGGCGGCGCCGTTCGCGGCCGTCGTGGTACTGAGACAGCGTATCCGCTGGTTCGATTTCGGCGAGCGCACGAATGCCGCGCAGCATCACCACGCCTGGGTGGTATTCGACCACGCTCACCCGGCCGGGTGTCCACCAGCACTGCTCTACGCCTGAAGTTCACAGCCGGGCGGCGGGTGGTGGTGAGGCCTCATGCTTGTTCGTGGCGGTACCGCATTCGCCAGTTCGATCGGGGAGGTACAGCGCGGTCGACCCTGCACAGGCGTCGCCAGAACGGATGCCGGCCTGCAGAACGCAGAGCCAGAAGTGATCGCTTTGTGCCTATTTGTCGTCGCTCGGCGGTCTCTCGCGCTTCCAACCGTCGTCGGTGCGGACGAGCCGAGCAGGTAATTCAACGGGTTTGTCCTGCACGTCCGTTTCAACCCTCAAGCGAATTGCATCCTCACCGTCCCAACTGACGAAAGAGAACAGTGCCCACTCCTTTGGCTCATACGCCCACAGGAGCCGCGGACCTTTGCTGGCCCAGATCCAGATGCCGTTGCGCCCGTAAGCTTCAGTCGCTTTCACAACGACGAATGATTTTCCATTCGGAGAGAAGTGGGGTTGCTCGTCGAGCACTGTAACGCGGCCACTGACGTCATCCACCCAGCGGTAGTCGTAACCCTCGTAATAGCCTGTCAGTACCAGGGAGCCGTGATTTTCCGGCGAATACCGGACGAATATGTATTCCTCACAATTCCGGCTGTCGAACGGCCGCCCATCGTCACCGCACTGATCGCGGTTGCTGAAAGTGACTGTGCCAGCGCCGGTTGTAAGCAGCAGCTCACCACCGCGGCGCGTCACTGTTCCGTTCGCTTTGGCAATGCTGTCCGGTTCAGCACACACAAATGGCGTGAAGAAGTTCTGGTCGTCCGGGCAAGCTACATCCGCACGAGCCGGGGCAACTATCGATACTGTAACGATAACGCTGAAGCCAACGATCAGGCCGAAACGGCGTGCATCCATCGGCAGCCGGGCGCGCCTTACGCCGCCTCGGCTTCCTCCGCCTGCTCCTGCTTCGGCCCGCTATCGAGCCCCTTGGCGCCCACATCGCGATCAACGAACTCGATCACCGCCATGTCGGCAGCGTCGCCGTAGCGCACGCCGGCCTTCAGCACCCGGCAATAACCGCCGGCGCGTGCCTTATAACGATCCGCCAGCGGCCCAAACAGCTTCGCAACGATCGTATCGTCGCGCAGTTGCGCATGGGCCAGCCGCTGGTTGGCCTGGCCGCCCTTCTTGCCCAGCGTGATCAGCTTCTCCACCACCGGGCGAAGCTCCTTCGCCTTGGGCAGCGTCGTGGTGATCTGCTCGTGCTTCAGCAGCGCCACGGCCATGTTGCGGAACATGGCCTGGCGGTGGGACGATGTGACGCCGAGCTTCCGGCCGGCTACCCCGTGACGCATTGTCGGCTACCCCTTCAGAACGGCTCTTCCATACGCTTGGCGAGATCCTCGATGTTCTCCGGCGGCCAGCCGGACACCGACATGCCAAGCGACAGGCCCATCGAGCCAAGCACTTCCTTGATCTCGTTCAGCGACTTGCGGCCGAAGTTCGGCGTGCGCAGCATTTCCTGCTCGGACTTCTGCACCAGGTCGCCGATGTAGACGATGTTATCGTTCTTCAGGCAGTTGGCCGACCGCACCGACAGTTCCAGCTCGTCCACCTTGCGCAGCAGGTTGCGGTTGAACGGCAGGTTGTCTTCCGGCTCCTCGGCGCGGATCTGCTGCGGCTCCTCGAAGTTGATGAAGAGCTGCAGCTGGTCCTGCAGGATGCGCGCGGCGAGCGCCACGGAATCCTCTGGCGTCACTGCGCCGTTGGTCTCCACCGTCAGCAGCAGCTTGTCATAGTCGGTGACCTGCCCGACGCGGGTCGGCTCCACGCGATACGACACGCGGCGCACCGGCGAATAGATGCTGTCGACCGGGATCAACCCGATAGGCGCATCCTCCGGCCGGTTCACCGAAGACGGCTGGTAGCCCTTGCCGAGGTTTACCGTGAACTCCATGCCGAGCTTCACGCCGTCGTCCAGCGTGCAGATCACCAGCTCTGGGTTCATGATGTCGATGTCATGACCGGCTTGGATCTGCCCGGCACGCACCTCGCCGGGACCCGTGGCGGTCAGCGTCATGCGCTTCGGTCCCTCACCGTGCATCCGCAGCGCCAGCTGCTTGATGTTCAGCACGATGTCGGTAACGTCCTCGCGCACGCCGGGAATGCTGCTGAACTCATGCAGCACGCCGTCGATCTGCACCGCGGTGACCGCCGCGCCCTGCAGCGACGACAGCAGGATCCGCCGGATCGCGTTCCCCAGCGTCATGCCGAAGCCGCGCTCCAGGGGTTCGGCGACGATGGTCGCCATGCGCGAGGGTTCGGCGCCCGGCTCCACTTCCAGCTTCTCTGGCTTGATCAGGGACTGCCAGTTGCGCTGGATGACTGCACTCTGCCTCATTTATTCAACCTTTCGGACCGCGGCTATGCCGGGGTTCCTGCAACGACCCAGTGGGTTCGGTCGGTTTCCTCCCGCGATGCGGGGTGGCGCTCCGCCTTACACGCGCCGACGCTTGCGCGGGCGGCAGCCGTTGTGCGGGATTGGTGTCATGTCGCGGATCGTGGAAATGGCGAAGCCGACGGCCTGCAGCGCGCGCAAAGCGCTCTCGCGGCCGGAGCCAGGGCCGCTGACCTCGATCTCCAGCATTTCCATGCCGTGCTCGCGAGCCTTGCGGCCGGCGTCCTCGGCTGCGACCTGCGCGGCATAGGGCGTCGACTTGCGGCTGCCCTTGAAGCCCTGGCTGCCGGATGACGACCAGGCGATGGCGTTGCCCTGCGCGTCGGTGATGGTGATGACGGTGTTGTTGAACGTAGCGGCGACGTGGGCAACGCCGGACGTGATGTTCTTGCGCTCCTTGCGGCGGGGGCGCGAGGTGGAGGCGGCGGCTCTCGCCATGGGTCTGGGTCCTGTTCAATCCTGCACCACCCGATTGGGCGGCGGCTTGATGCTCTGTAGGGTGCCGGGCAGCGAAGCGAGGTTACTTGGTGACCTTCTTCTTGCCGGCGATGGCCACTGCCTTGCCCTTGCGCGTGCGGGCATTGGTGTGGGTGCGCTGGCCGCGCACAGGCAGGCCGCGACGATGCCGCAGGCCCCGATAGCAGCCCAGGTCCATCAGCCGCTTGATGTTCATCGACACCTCGCGCCGGAGGTCGCCCTCGACGCGGTAGTCGCGATCAATCATCTCGCGGATGCGCAGCACCTCGTCGTCGGAGAGCTGGTTGACCCGGCGCTCGGCAGGGATGCTGAGCTTGTCACAGATCTCGGCAGCCTTGGACGGACCAATGCCATAGATATAGCGCAATCCGATGGTCACGCGCTTGTTGGTCGGGATGTTCACGCCGGCAATACGTGCCACGCCGTTGCTCCTAGGGAACGTGTAATGGGACGCAATCCCATTGGGGAAAGCGCCGGAGCGGCGGAATATAGTCGGCGCGGACGGCAAGTCAACGCGCGGCGATCAACTTACCGTGAGGGTGAGGGGTAACGGCAGCATCACACGGGGGGCGGGATGACGGCGATGCAACCGCGGTTGCATCGCAATCGAGGTCTGGATTCTGCCCGACGGGGCAGCGCCGCGCCGCACGTCAGCAAGCAAGGCACGTGCCTGTAGGGTTGCTGTCGAGCGCAGGGGCCGTCAAGGACGCTGCGCCGCCGCGGGTGGTTGCCTTTGGCAATCCTTGACCGCGCCTGCGCTCGACAGCCAGGTAATTGGCAGGTCGGGACGGAGGCATTGTCCAGGTTCAGTCGAACCAAGGGATCTGTCGGGTTCGGGCGGCTGTCGGGCTCCAGTCCTCGGCCTCGCGCACCATCGCGTTGAGGATCACCAGCAGCTTGCGCATGCCAGCCTGGCCAAGCTCCGCCATGACAAGTGGACGCCCCTGCCGCCGTCACAGCCAGCCTCAACCTACAACAGGGATCGAGAGGCGGTGTTTTCGGGGCTTGGTGTAAGTCCATGCATACTGCTGCGGCGGCGTCACGCGGCATTGGGGTTCCCGTCGCAGCATAGAGCACAAGGAAACCCCGCCCATGACCAAGAAAATCCTCCAGATCGCTCCAGTGGTTCTCGGATTGTCCCTGATGGCAGTAGCGCGCCCCGCGGCTGCTGGCTACTCGATCCAAACCATTACTGATCCGACGGGCAACAACTTCATCAATCTGCTTGGCATCAATAACGCAGGCGAGATCGGCGGATTCGACAACAACAACCCCGCCCAAGGTCTAACACTGACGTTGCCGAACCACTTCACATCACAGAATTTCCCTGGCTCGACGTCGAGCATGGTCACCGCAATCAACAACAATGGCGACACTGCGGGCATCTATACCGATACCGCAAACAACACCCACGGCTACACGCATATTGGCGGTACTTTCAGAACCGTCGATGATCCCGCCAGCACCGTGTTCAACCAGGCTCTCGGCATCAATAACGCCGGTAACACCGTTGGCTATTACGCGCCGACACAGGCTGGCGCGACGGGTCAAATCGCTTATGAGCAGACCCAGGGCAAATTCATCAACATCAACGCCAGTTTGCCAAGCAACATGAACAGCCAGGCAGTGGGGATCAACAGCAGCAACTCAATCGTCGGCTTCTTCCAGCCGACGGCCCTCACCTCCATCGGCTTCCTCGACCAGAAAGGTGCGATCACCAAGCTCGATCCGTTCGGATCCACTTTCACACAAGCACTTGGTATCAACAGCCAGGGCGAGATCGTCGGCTTCTACACTGACGCCGCCGGTGACCAGCACGGATACGTCGACAATGCCGGCGTGTTCACCAGCTTCGATCCGGCAGGTTCGCTTTCGACCACCATCAATGGAGTGAACGACCTCGGGCAGATCGTCGGCTTCGAAACCACCAATGCCGACGCCGTCGTCGGCTTCGTCGGGTCGCCTGTCCCCGAACCTGCGGCCCCATTCGCTCTCGCTCTGGCTGGCCTGGGCCTGGTGCGCGTCCGCTGGCGGCGGACTCAGGCGCCAGACATCTTCAGCCGGTAAGCCGGAAACGAAATGTGGAGCCTCCTCTGCCCTTGTGGTTCCACAAGGGCAGAGGCATCGCCGTTGCATCCTCAACGCCAAGGACCTGCCGCAGCGCCTGTTTCAGTGGCTCTCGGAACCGTGTCCTATATCGCCGCCCGCCTGTTGCTGTTGCTGCTGCACCTGGGCCTCCTTCGACGCCTCATGATGACCAATGGCGCAACCGGCGCCGGCACCGAGCAGACCGTGGTGGCCGGCGTAGTGTCCTGCCACACCGCCGATGACCGCTCCTTTCAGGCAACCGGCAGCGTGGGCCGACATAACCGGCATCGAGATCCCAAATCCGCCCGCAACCAATGTCACCATGACGATCCAACGCATGACGCCTCCTTCCGGTCTGGGCGCCGAATGCCCACCCAGGCTGACAACGCAACAGGGGAGCGATTGGTTGACCGGTTGGCGTGGCGCGACTGTCAAACGTGCACGAGGATCAGGAGTCCCGCCGTCAATCCAAATGAAATCGCAAAATACATGACCCACTTGGCAGTGGCTCGGCCAGCCGTCGCAAGCTTGCCCATGGCGCGAGACGGACCGACCGTCGCCGTGGCCATTTCATCCGCCTGCTGCGTTTGCATCGGCTCACCCCATCGTTCGTACGCCACTATAGCGCGAAACGGCACGCCGATGCAGGTTAAAAAAATGGTAATCAGCTCAAATTTGATAACCGACTACGGCCGACACCCTTCAACAGGGCGCGAGCTTGGCAGACGAGAGTTTGGCCAGCGCATCCTCGCGGGATGGATAGGTTTGTAGGACCCCATCCAGCCCGGCAACCTCGACCATACGGTGGATCGGACTGGTCATCCCGCACAGCACCAGCGACCCGCCCTGTTCCGCGGCGCGCTTCCCGGCCACCAGCAAGGCGCGAAGGCCGGCACTGCCGATGTATTGCAACTCCGATGCCTCGATCAGCAAGAGCGCCCGACCAGCATGCAGCAGCTCGTCAAGCCGCTCGCCCAGGCGTGGCGCCGTGTGGCTGTCCAGCCTGCCCGCCACAGGGACCACGGTGATATTTCTCTCGGTTTGTTCTGCGCGTTGCATGCTCGCCTCCACTGCTGCCCAATTCCTCGGTCAGGCGCCTGGTCTAAGGCTGGCCACGGCATGCATCTATGAACCTCGTCACTCAGTGATGGAACTGAAACTGTACGACACATGCTTCGCCGCGCCGTGACGTCGATGAGCGATCCGCATTGTGGCGCAGCAGGAAACCTGCCAGCAGCCGGACACCATCCTCGCCCTGGGTGATCTCATCCGGCGTTGGACGCCGTTCGGGTAGCTCCAATGGCTGCCCGGCGTAGCGTGCCTCCAGCACCAGGTCGAATTCGTTGAAGCTGCCGGACAGGACGATCAGGCCGCGGGGCTCACAGGTGTCGGCGATCACCTCGACCAGTTGCTGGGCGGCGAAGCTGGCACGCGCGATCACGTCTCGCCGCGCGCCCCACGCACCGCCGCGGCCCTCGACGAACGTCTGGACGGCGGCGAAGTCCAGGACGTGCGGGTCGACATTCAGGGCTGCGCGCCGCCGCGAGCCGATGCGGAACACGAAGTTCAACGCGAAGCCCACGAACGTGCCCAGCACCAGTGGCAAGTCGACCAGCGGCTCGATCGACGCCGGAACGGAGTGGAAGAACGCCGGGAAGGCCTCCACCGCGAGGCCGGTCATCAAGGCCAGCCCCACCACCAAGGTGCGCCGCGCGTCCAGCATGCGTGAGGCGATCGTCTCGATGCCGCCCTTGATGATCGCGCAGGACGTGAAGATGAAGGTGGCGCCAATGACGCCGGCGGGCATCAGGGTGAAGAACCGCATCAGGCCGGGGATGAACGCCATCACCAGGAAGATCGCGCTGATGGCGTAGGCGACGACACGCGACGCAACTCCGGTTGCCTCGCTCAGGCCGACGGAGGATGCGCTGACGTTCACGCCGAACACGCAGAACGCACCCGACAGCGCGGTGGTGATGCCATCGGACAGCACGCCGCCGCCGATCTTCTTGAGGTTGGGACGTACCCAGTCGGCATCAGCGAACTTCTCCGCCGCGGTCAGCAGCGCCGCCGCCTTCAGCGTATTGGCGAGCGCCGCGATCAGGAACGGCGCGATCAGTACCGGTGTCGAAGGACCATGCGAAGTAGCCGACATGCGGCAATTGCAGCGGCGGCAATTCGGTGAGCCCTACCAGTTCGTCATGTGACACCAGGTCCAGTGGCAAGGCGCACCCATAGCCGACGATCATGCCGATGAGCGCGCAGGACGCCCGTACGATGCCCTTGCCCCAGACGTTCAGCGCCACGGTGATCAGCAGCGTGATCATTGCCACGGCCCAGTGCGCCGCGTCGTGATGCATCGTGCCCGGCGACAGCAGGTAGCGGTATCCCACCATGCCGTTGCCGATGGCCACCAGCAGGATGACAACGCCCGCCAATTCCGGCGGCAGCAGCGAGCGCAGCCGATGCATGGAGCGCGACAACACCGCCTCCACCGTGCCGCCGAATATCGTCATGCCACCCATCAGGGCCAGTCCACCGAGTCGCACGGCTTCCAGCGAGGGGCTGACATAGACGGCGGTCATCACGCTGGGCGCGAGGTAGCCGCTGCCGATGGGCCCTCTCGGCAACGCCTGCATCGAGGTGCCGACGGCCAGGATGATCATCGACCAGCTCAACACGCTGTCCGCGACGTCGGCCGATACATGCGCCTCACGGGTCATGATCAGTGGAAACACCAGGAAGCCCGCGAGCACCGCGACGTACTGCAGGGCGTTGACGACGATGACCGGCGTTGGCGGAACGTCGTCCACGCCGTATTGCAGGTTGGCCGGCTTACGGGTCATCGGGATCGAGCCGCCATGCAAATGGTTCTGACCACGGTCATTCAGTTATGGAACCGCAACTGAACGATGCACGTGTCGCCGCGCCGCATGGATGAGGAGCGGTCCGCGTTGTGCCGCAACAGGAAGCCCGCCAGCGCGCGCACGCCGCCCTCGTCCTCGGTGATTTCGTCAGGCGTCGGACGGCGTTCGGATAGTGTGAGGAGCTCGCCGGGATAGCGCGCCTCCAGGATCAGGTCGAACTGATCGAAACTGCCTGACAGCGCGATGGGTCCGCGTGGGTCGCAGGAGTCCGCGATGACCTCGACAAGCTGCTGTGCGCCGTAGCTGGCACGCGCCACCACGTCGCGTCGAGCGCCCCACGCACCGCCGCGACCCTCGACGAACGTCTGGATCGCATCGAATTCGATCGCCTGCGGATCGATTTCCAACACTGCGCGGCGGCGGGTGCCAATCCTGAACACCGCATTCAGGGCGAAGCCAACCATCGTGCCCAGCACCAGCGGCGAGCCGACCAGTGGCGCTATCGCTGAAGGCACCGAATGGAAGTAGTTGGGAAACGCCTCCACCGCCAATCCGGTCAGGATCGACAGTCCCACCACCAGTGTCCGCCGCGCATCCAGCATGCGCGAGGCGATCGTCTCGATACCGCCCTTCATGATCGCGCACGAGGTGAAGATGAAGGTGGCGCCGATGACGCCTGCGGGGATCAGGGTGAAGAACCGCATGACGACGGGGATGAAGGCCATGACGACGAAAATCGCGCCGATCGCGTAGGCAACAACTCGCGAGCCGACGCCGGTCGCCTCGATCAGACCGACGGAGGACGAGCTGGTATTGACCCCGAACACACAACACGCGCCGGACAGCATGGTGGCGATCCCGTCGGCCAGCACGCCGCCGCCGATCTTCTTCAGGTCGGGTCGCACCCAGTCTGCATCGTTGAACTTCTCCGCCGCGGTCAACAGCGCCGCTGCCTTCAGGGTGTTCGCCAGCGCCGCGATCAGGAACGGCGCGATCAGGACGGCATCGAACGACCAGGCGAAGTAGCTGACATGCGGCAACTGGAGCGGCGGCAGTTCGGTAAGGCCGGCGAGTTCGTCACGCGGCACCAGGCCCATTGGCAATGCCACGGCATAGCCGACAATCATGCCGACCAGCGCGCAGGAGGCACGGATGATGCCTTTGAACCAGACGCTCAACACCACGGTGACCAGCAGCGTGATCATCGCGACCGTCCAATGGGCCACGTCGTGATGCATCGTGCCGGGCGACAACAGATAACGATAACCGAGCATGCCGTTGCCGATGGCGACTAGCACGATGACCACGCCGGCGAGTTCCGGCGGCAGCAGGGAGCGCAGGCGGTGCATCGACCGTGACAGCACTGCTTCGACGGCGCCGCCGAATATCGTCATGCCGCCCATCAATGCCAGTCCGCCAAGCCGGACCGCATCCAGTGATGGACTGACATAAACCGCCGTCATCTGGCTCGGCGCGAGGTAGCCGCAACCGATGGGACCTCTTGGCAGTGCCTGGATGACCGTGCCGATGGCGAGGATGATCATCGACCAGCTCAGCACGCTGTCGGCGACGTCCGCGGGCGCATGCGCCTCGCGCGTCATGATCAGCGGATATACCAGGAAGGCGGAGAGCACCGCGACATATTGCAATGCTGTAACGACGATGACGGGTGCGGGTGGCACTTCGTCGACGCCATACTGCATGGTGGCGGGTTTGCGGGCCATTCCGCTTCCACAATAGCGCGACGGAATTGCGACCCGTCAAGTCCTGGGTTGTAACGGGGCAGGACAATCGCTTGAATTGCGACGGCGGGCGATCGGACCGGCTCACCCTTGGTCTTGCGTCGCGGCAACCGTGCAGGTGGAACGTCCCGCAAGGTTTTCAGCACGGAGTTAGCAGGGAGGACGTCGAGGCCACGGAGCAGACTGCAAATTGCGCTTCGCGCGAAGCGCTTTGAACCCTTACTTCGTGGCCTCGACGTCCTCGCCTGCTTACTCCGTGCTAAGATTCTTCCTGGACTGCGGACGCCACAGGTCTCCCTGACTTTCGGACGCAACGGCGGGTTCAAGCGATTGCCCTTTGTAACGGGGGCTTGCGCATCGCCCCGCGGGCGCGCGCTATTGCGGCATGATCATCGGCACCGCCGGCCACGTCGATCACGGCAAGACCGCCCTGGTGAAGGCGCTGACCGGCATCGACGCAGACCGACTCGCCGAGGAGAAGCGGCGCGGCATCACCATCGACCTGGGCTACGCCTATACCGATACGCTCGGCTTCGTTGACGTGCCCGGGCACGAGCGCTTCGTGCACACCATGCTGGCCGGTGCCAGCGGCATCGATGCGGCGCTGCTGGTGGTGGCGCTGAATGACGGCGTGATGCCGCAAACGCGCGAGCACGTGCAGATCCTGGAACTGTTGGGCATTGATCGCGGTGTGGTGGCGCTGACCAAGGCCGACATCGCAGCCGACCGCGCGCAGGACGTCGCTGCGGAGGTTCGCTCACTGCTGGCCGACACTGCGATGGCTTCGGCGCCGTTGCTGCCGGTATCTGCGATCGCGGGGGAGGGCATCGCGGACCTGCAGGCTGCACTGGACGCGCTGGGACCGCGAACGCGCGCTTCCAACCAGTATCCGAGGCTGGCAGTTGATCGTGCCTTCACTTTGACTGGAGCGGGTCTGGTGTTCACCGGAACGCTGGTTTCCGGCCGCATCCGGGTTGAGGATCGGCTGATGCTGTCGCCATCCGGCATCGAACTGCGCGTGCGCGGCCTACATGCCCAGAACCGCGCGGCCGATGAAGCGACTGCGGGCCAGCGAGTCGCGCTGAACGTGGTCGGGTCGCGCCTGTCGAAGGCTGTGGTGAATCGCGGCGACTGGGTGCTGCATCCCGACGTGCACGCGCCAACCGATCGGCTCGACGTTCGCGTCCGGCTGTTGGCGGAGGAGGAGCGCTCGTTGCGTGCGGATGCGCCGGTGCACCTGCATCTCGGCGCCGCGCATGTGACGGCGCGCGTCGCCGCGTTGGAAACGGACCGCATCGAGCCCGGCGCGTCTGTGCTGGCACGGCTGACGCTCGATCGTGCCATCGGTGCCTTGGCGGGCGATCGGCTGGTGCTGCGCGATGCCAGTGCGACGCGCACCATCGGCGGCGGTGTCGTAATCGATCCGTTCCCGCCGCGGCGCAGCCGCCGTACGCCGGAACGGCTCGCGCGGGTCGCGGCGCTTGAACACGCGGAACCGGCGGACGCGTTGCGGGCTCTTTTACAACTGCCGCCGGGCTGGACCGAACGCGACAGCTTCTATCGCTCGCGTAACCTGTTGCCGACGGGCCAGGCCGCAGTCCTGGACTCCGCGCCCGCCGTCGCCGTGGCTACGCAACTGATGACAGCGGACACGCGCGAGGCGCTCCGCAAGGGTGTGACGAAGTGTCTGGCGGCGCATCATGCCGCGGCGCGCGACCAGCCGGGACTGCAATTCGAACGCTTGCGTCTGGCCATGCCGGACCGCCCGCCCGTCGACATGTTGCGCGCGATCATCGAAGCGATGTTTCGCGGCGGCCATCTGGAACAGGACGGACCGTGGCTACGATTGCCCTCGCATCGCGTTTCGTTATCAGCGCAGGACGAACATCTGTGGACCCGCGCGCGCGAGTTGATTGTCGCTGACAGATTCCGCCCGCCGCGCACGCGCGATCTGGCGGTCGCCTTGTCGACGCCCGAGACGGTAACGCGCACCCTGCTGAAGCGCGTGCAGCGGATGGGGCGCGTCATCGAGGTGGCGCCGGACCAGTTCTTCATGAGCGAGACAGTTGCGGAGATGGCTGCGATCGCCGCCGAGCTTGCCGCGACACAGCCGATCAGCACGCTCACCGCGGCGGTGTTTCGTGACCGGCTGGAGAATGGGCGGAAGCTGGCGATCCAGGTGCTGGAGTTCTTCGATCGCGCGGGCGTCACGCTGCGCGTTGGCGATGCTCGTCAAGTCAGGCTCGAGCGGTTGGGAATGTTCGGCCAATCGCCCGGAGCGGCTGCTACGATACCACCGAACGAGGACGACGCCGCTTGATTGTTACGCTGCTGGTTGAACGGCGAGCGCAACCACCTCGGGTCGCCGCAGCGCGGCAAGCAGCGATGTCACACTCGCGGATCGCAGGGGGATGAACCGCTTGTTGGTCTGCCGGCTCACCTGCTTCGCCGTCAGTGCGGCGTGATGGCTTATGCAATCCACCGGGAACACCAGCAGGTCGGCCTGACTGATCAAGCCGGCCAGCAGGTTCAGATGGTGCTCGATGCCGCCGTCATGGTGCAGGAATCGCGCCCCGGAATGTTCCGCTACAGTGCGGAGATGCGCCACCTGATGTGGCCGTCCGCCGACATAGAGCAGGGTGACGCCGGATAGTTGCGGCCGTTCCACGGTGGGCGCGGTGTTGCCGCATTGCGCCAGCACTGAGGCATCGATGGCATCCAGCTCCTGCTGCAATGCACGGCAATCGCGTTCCGCCCTGCTGGTTGCTGATCGCTCCGCTGCGAGGACAGTCCGTGTCTCGGTCAGCCTCTCACCGAGCACAGCGCCACGACGCGTTTCGTTCGCGAGGCGACGTTCCAGGTCTGCCACCAACTGCCGGAGCACGGCGCTGCTTTCGTCACCGGCGCCCGGTTCAGCGACAATTCGTTTCGTCAGCGTCTGCTGAAGGTCGCGGATGGTTGCGTCGCGCGATACGACTGCCTCGCGGAGCGCAAGTTGCTGCCGATCCAGCCGGGCCTGCAACTCGGCATTGTCGGTTTCCAACTGGTGCAGCCGGCGAATGTCGGCACGGTTGGCAGCGCCGACGAGGTGCGACAGCATGTGCACCTCGCGGAACGCCTCGCGGATGATGGCCTGCGTTGCGCAAGGGTGCGTGAGGGTGGCCCAATAAGCGCCGGGGATATCGCCACGCCGCACGGCATCGCGCCATGCAACACGAACTTCGTCCTCCGAGTGCGCTTTGGCGAACTGGTTGATCGCCAGCCGATGGCGCTCATCGAGCGCCTTGTTCAGCAGCTTGGCCGCCTTGTCATGATGGCCGGCGATGCCCACTGCGGCGCCGTGCAATTCGTGGTCCGAGCTATCCGGCGATGCGACGCCAAGCTTTTTCAGGATTTGCCGCACATCGCCAGTGGACAGGCAGGTACCAATGATGGAGCAGTGCAGATTGGTATTGAAGTCCCAGATCTTGGTACGACGTGCCGGACCGGCGGCGGGTGCGGGCGTTTCGTCTCGCCGCACCAGGATTGGCGGTGCGTCCACAAAGATGAACGGCTTCGGCGGCAGGGCTGGATATGTGCTGGTGCTCATGCCTGTGTTCCAGCCTGCCGCCGTTGGAGGCCTATAATCCGGCCTGGGTGACGAACTTGGTGTTCAGGTAGTTCTCGATCGCCTCCAGGCCGCCTTCCGAGCCGTAGCCGGAGTCCTTGACGCCACCGAACGGAACTTCCGGCAGCGCGAGGCCGTGATGGTTGATCGAGATCATCCCACTTTCGACCGCGGCGGCGATGGCGTTGGCGGTCTTGGCCGAACGTGTATACGCGTAGGAGGCGAGGCCATAGGGCAGACGGTTGGCCTCCGTCACGACCTCATCGAAAGAACCGAAGGGGGAGATGATGGCGAGGGGGCCGAACGGTTCCTCGTTCATCACGCGGGCGTCCTTGGGCACATCTGTGATCACTGTTGGCTCGAAGAAGTTGCCCTTGTTGCCGATGCGGTGGCCGCCGGTGTGGACTTTGCCGCCGTGCTGGGTGGCATCGCCGATGAACATCTCCATGGCGGCGATGCGGCGCGGGTTGGCCATCGGTCCCATCGTCGTGCCCGACTCGAGGCCGTCGCCGACCTTCACTTCCTTGCTGTGCTGCACGAAGCCCTTGACGAACTGGTCATAGACGCGCTCCTGCACCAGCACGCGCGTCGGCGACACGCAAACCTGGCCGGCATTGCGGAACTTGGCAGTTGCCAACAGGCGGCTTGCGGTGTCCACATCGGCGTCGTCGAACACGATCGCCGGTGCATGGCCGCCGAGTTCCATGGTGACGCGCTTCATGTGCAGGCCCGCGATCGCCGCAAGCTGCTTGCCGATCGCGGTGGATCCGGTGAACGACATCTTGCGAATGATCGGATGCGGGATGAGGTATTCGGAGATCTCGGACGGCACGCCGTAGACCAGGTTGATCACGCCCGCCGGTACGCCGGCATCGGCGAAGCAGCGGATCAGTTCGGCGGGCGATGCAGGTGTTTCCTCGGGCGCCTTCACGATGATCGAGCAGCCCGCGGCGAGCGCGCAGGACAGCTTGCGCACCACCTGGTTGATCGGGAAGTTCCACGGCGTGAAGGCGGCGACCGGGCCGACCGGCTCCTTCACGACAAGCTGGTAGACGCCCTCGGTGCGGGAGGGAATCACGCGGCCATAGGTGCGGCGGGCTTCCTCGGCGAACCAGTCGATCACGTCGGTGGCGGCCAGCACTTCGCCCTTTGCCTCGGGCAGCGGCTTGCCCTGCTCCATGGTGAGAAGCGGGGCGATCGCGTCGACGCGTTCACGCAGCAGGTTGGCGGCCTTCCGCATCACCTTCGAGCGGTCGAACGCGGACACCTTGCGCCACGCCTTGAAGCCCTTGTCCGCCGCCTCCAGCGCACGATCGAGATCGGAGCGGTCGGCATGCGCGACCTTGCCGACGGGCTCGCCAGTGGAGGGGTTCATCACATCAAGGAAGCGTCCGGCGGCCGCGTTGGTCCACGCGCCATCGACGAAAAGCTGCACCTCGGGATACATGCGAGTGTCCTTCCTGTCCGCAATGTCTACTCAGCTATAGCGAATGTGACGACTTCCAGGCGGCTTGCCAAGCCCCACGGGTTGATGAGGCGCATGAGGTTTGGCGGATGCCGAACCCGATTTCATACCAACTGGCCTCGATTGAGGCTTATGCCACCCCTGATCAATTGCCTACCCTGTCGGGCCATCTGTTGTAGCAACGTGGCGCTACGGATGGCCGGGTCAAGCTCTGGTCAAGCCCGGCCCTGACGGGAGGGGGTCATGAGTCGCAGTGAGAGGGTGTTGGTATTATATCAACAGCCCTTGCTGTTGACGTGCCGCACGCAACGATCCCACCCCGTCATGACCGGGCTCGACCCGGTCATCTCCATCGGATGGTAGCTGACTGGGACTGCATCGTTCGCATTTTGGTATGGGTAGCCGATGGCCGGGTCGAGCCCGGTCATGACGGGAGGGGGATTATGAGTCGCGGTGAGAGGGTGTTGGTATCAGGCCTGGATTCTTCACCGTGATGCCGACGGTCGTCGGCATCTACGTCCTTGGCTATGGCAGTGCTGAAAGACGTGGATGGCTGGCCTTCGCCCGCCTTGACGCATTGCCACCATCGTTGCGTGGCTCGAGAGGCCTGGGTCACGTCGGATGCCCGCTTGCCACGACGTAATGATCTCATGGCGTGATTGACGATCTGGATCATTCGGGTATCATCGTATCCAAATGTATATAGCGGTGGGATAGTTATGAAACGCACGATTTGCGCATTGAGTGTGATTGGCCTGATGGCTGCGGCGGGCGGACAGGCTCGTGCGGACGTCCTGCTGACAGGGCCGGACGCGAATGCCGGCAGTTACTCGACATCGGCGCTCGCGGGAGTGGCGAACGTTGGCGACACCGTAAGCTCCGGAGGACTGACCGGCATCACATTGTGGGGCCTGCTGGGCGGTGCGAACGCCGCGACACCGACGTCGCCAGGCTACGGCTCCATCACCACCTCAACGCCGAACGGTGACAACGGCAAGAACGCAATCCTGCGCTACTATCTCGTCGGACAGGGTGCCGGCGGCCAGCGGTCGGTGGTCTCGCTCGGCGAGATCGATCCTAACTTTGGCGGCACGGCGGCAGTTGTGCCGTTTGTGGCATTCCAGAATGGGAGCGGACTGCTTGCGGCACCGCAGCTTGTAGTGCCTGGCGCAGCGGGGCGTGGTCTGGTCAACCTGACCTCACTCCAGCTTCTCGCGGTGCCTGCGGTCAGCGGGTCCGGCGGGCCATCTACCGCCGTCCAGCTCACGGGCAACGTGGCGCAACCCGGCAGCTACACGAAAACCGATTTGCAGAACGACTTTACGCCGGTCATGTCGACGATCTCGGGCGACACCTACACGGGTGTCCCACTCTGGACGTTCCTTGATGCCTCCGACCCGATGGCGACCGACCAGGTGGTCATTACACAGGGTACCGACGGCTACGAGGTTGTGCTGTCACTGGCGGAACTCAATCCGGCACTGGGAGGCAATCCTAATGACCTGCTGCCCTACGCCGATACCGGCACGGATTTTCCAACCGACGCGGTGGCTCGGACGATCTTTCCCAATGACAACAAGCACGGCCGGTGGGAATCGAACCTGGATTTCGTTGAGGTTGCCAGCGTGCCGGAGCCAGCTTCGTTTGGATTGCTTGCGGTCGCCCTGATGTGCGTGGCCGGTTTGCGCCATCGTCGGCGCGGCGCGGACTGATCAGGCGAACGCAAGCCACAGCACGCCGCAGCAGATCAATGCGATGGCGCCGATGTGGCCGAAGCCCATCGGCTCCTGGAACGCGTAGTGTCCGATCAGCGCGGCCGCCACGTAGGAGATCGCCGTGCAGGGCAGGGCGCGTGACATCGGGATGCGCCGCAGTGCCACGATGTACAGCACCGCGCCGCCGCCATACAGCACGAAGCCCAGCAGCGTGCGCCAGTCGAACAACTGCGTGATGAAACTGGCTGCTCCTGCGCCGGCTTTCAGGAATGTCTGGGCGACCATGCTGGTGGCGATGGCAGCAAACAGCGTGACCCAGTAGACCGTCACGCAGAGAGATGCTCGGCGGAGGAATTGCGTTCGATCAGGCGCACGGTTCCCTGCGGCTTGCCGTTCGCCGACAGGAACGTACGACCGACATATTCACCGAGCACGCCAAGGATCATCGACTGCACGCCGCCGACGATCAGCAGCGCGGTCATCATCGAGGCCCAGCCTGATGGCGTGTCCCGCCAGATCAGCGCCTCGCCGATGGTTGCGACCGCGCCGGCGGCGCCGAGCAATGCCATGAATGCGCCGGCGTAGATCGCCAGCCGCAGCGGCGCCAGCGAGAAGCTGGTGGCGAGGTTCAGCCACAGGCGCACCAGGCGCTGGAGCGTGTAGTTGGACCGCCCCTCGGCGCGCGGCAGATGGCGCACCTCGATACTGGCGATGCGCTGCGTGACTTGCATGATCAGGCCATCAACGTAGGGATACGGGCCCTGGTAGCGCGTCACGGATCGCACCACCAACGCCGACATGCAGCGGAACGACGACAGATACAGCCCCTTCGGCTTGTCGAGCAGCTGATCGGCTACGGCGTTGGCAAACCGGCTGCCGAGATTACGCCAGCCGGCGTGCTGCTTGATGCCATAGCGCGTGTAGACCACGTCCCAGTTGCCCAACCGCGCATGGTCGTACAGCCGGAGCACCTCCTCTGGCGGATTCTGCAAATCGTCGTCCATCGTGATCACGTAAGCGCCGCGCGCCAGCCGCAGTCCGGTCATGACGGCGTTGTGCTCACCGAAGTTCCGGGCGTGCTCGACATAGGTCAACGGCACGGTCGCGTGCCGAACCAACTCGTGGCAGACCTCGTCTGAATTGTCGGGGCTGCCGTCGTTGACCAGCACGATTTCCAGCCCGCCCTCGGGGTGAAGCTGCGACAGCGTATTGACTAGGCAGCCGATGGTGGCCGCGCCGCGGTATACCGGGATCACGATCGACAGGCCAATGCCGGGGGTCAGCGCCGGCTCCGCTTCCGCTCGCACTATGGACAATGGCGCGAGCAGATCGATCGCGTGGTTCATGGTCGCTCCGCGGTCGCCAGCACCGATCCGCCGGCAGGCAGGCGGATCGGCAGGCGAAACTCTAATTCGGTCACGACGTGTAACATGGCATCGAGCCGTGGCGGAAACGGGGCAACATCCGAGGCGCCGCCGCCTCGGATCAGCAGTTTGCGCTGCGCGATCATGAGCGGCAGCAGCAGGCTGTTCCAGTAGCCGACACGCAGCCGATGGAAGCCGGCCGCCAGCAGCAGGGAACGGAGCTGGCCTGCGGTGTGGCGGCGGGCATTGTGCACATGGCGATCGTGCGCGGACGCCAGCCACATGTAAGCCGGCATGTTGATCACCAGCCGGCCGCCGGGGCGCAGCACGCGGCCCAGTTCGGCGAGCGCCGACGTCGGCTCAACGGCGCGATGGCACAGCACGTCGGCCGATATTGCGGCATCGAAGCAGGCATCCCGGAACGGTAATGCATTGACGGTGCCGCGCACCAGTGACGCGCCTGACTTGGCGGCGGCACGCCGGCACGCCTGATCGGCCCACTCCACGCCCACCAGCTGCAGATCCGGACGCGCTGCAAGGAGGCGCGCGAGCAGACCGCCGGTACCGCAGCCGGCATCCAGCACGGTGCCGTGCACGCCTGCCAACGCATCGAGCAGACGCCGATGCAACGCGCGGTACCACCACATGTGGTCCTCGACGGCATCCATCAGCGCGTATTCGCCTGGCTCCATGCAGACCCTCGCAATGAACGGCGCTCATTGCCTTGCTCCCGCCGCGGTCGCAAGGCATGGATGCCGCCTCGACCAGGGGGAACGTTCCGATGTCAGACGTCGCGCCGCCGGCAATCGCCGCGGCCGTTGTGCCGAGGGTGCTGACTGACAACGCCTCCGACACAGTGCGCGGCATCACGTTTGCCGTGCTGGCTTACATGATCTGGACCCTGGGCGACGCCACGGCAAAGCTTGTGCTGCCCGAGGTCGGTATCGCCGCCGCGATGCTTTGGCGCGGGGTATTCGGCGCGATCATGGTCCTCGGTATGACGATGGGCTGGGGCGGCAGCGGCTGGCGCCGCCTGATGCCGCAACGCTGGCGCCTGGTGCTGGTCCGTAGCGTGCTGTCGTCGTTCGTCTCGGTCGCCTGGTACGTCTCCTGGCTGTCGATGAGTCTGGCGGACACCTACGCTGTCGGCTTCATTGCGCCGCTGCTTATGACGGTGCTCGCAGTGCCGATGCTGGGCGAGCGCATCCGCTGGCGCCGCGCGCTGTCCACCGTGGTGGGGTTCGGCGGCGTGCTGATCATGCTGCGGCCGGGCGGTGATCTGTGGACGCCTGTGGTGCTGTTGCTGTTGGTCGCCACGCTGGTGATGGCGCTGACCCGCATCATGACGCGGCAGCTCACCACCACTGAATCGCCGGAATGCCAGGCGTTCTGGTTATTGATCGCCCACACGGTGACCGGGCTTGTGCTGTTGCCGAGCTTCCCGGGATCGGGCCTCGCGATCGGGGCGCTTGGCTGGATGGGGCTGGTGTTCCTGGGCGTCTCGAGCGGGCTGGCGCATTGCGTGTTCGCGCGTGGCTACGGGCTGGCGCCGGTGTCGGCGCTGGCGCCTTACGAATACTCGATGATGCCGTTCGCCATCGTGTTCGGCTTCGTGCTGTTCAGCGACGTGCCGTCCTGGCTGACGCTGGGCGGCGCGGCGGTGGTGGCCGCGTCGGGCAGCTACAATGCCTATCGCGAGCGGGTGCGGCGGAATGGTGAAGGCCGGGGCTCCGCCCGCTGACAAGAACATATGGGCCCGATTTCGTGGCTGATGGGCATGATGGTCGACCGCTGCTCAGCGAGCCTCATTCAGGTATCGCAGCAGTGATCGAGGAGATTCTCGTCGGACTGGAACACGTGGCTGGAGGGCAGGTTGTCGGTAAGCGGTTCTCTGAGGCCCTTGTTCCCTTATGGAAGTAGCGATGCTTGTTTTGCCTGATGCAACGGGCATCGAGCTATCGTTATGGACGACGTTAACGACGACGCGAAGGGTGACTATCGCCGGATCGAGATACTGACAGGGCCAGTCCGCCGGCGCCGCTGGTCAGCGGAGGAGAAGGCGCGGATCGTCGCGGAGACGCTGGCGCCAGGATCGCGCGTATCTGAAGTGGCGCGTCGCTGGCAGGTGTGCCCGCAACAGGTTTTTGCGTGGCGGCATGCGGCACGTTGCGGTGTCGCGGTGATGCCGCGCGAACCGGCGAGCCAGGCGGCGGCGGGCTTCGTGCCGATCATCACCGAGGCCACGGCCGCGGTAGCGGCGGCGCGGGTCATCGAAGTCACGCTGGCCGGTGCGGTGGTGCGCGTTGGGTCCGGCATGGACGACACCACGTTGACCGCGGTGTTTCGCGCGGTACGCGCCTCGGCGTTGCGGTCATGATCAACGTTCCCGCCGGCACATTTATATTATTGGCAACCCGGCCGGTCGATTTCCGCAAGGGCGCACACGGGCTCGCTGCATTGGCATCGCAGGTGTTGTCGGAGGATCCGTTCTCGGGGGCAGTCATCGTGTATCGCGCAAAGCGCGGCGACCGGGTCAAGATTCTGGTGTGGGATAGCAGCGGGCTCGTGCTGGTCTGGAAGCAATTGCAGCAGGGATCGTTTCGCTGGCCACCGATCGTGGACGGGGTGATGAAGCTGTCACCGGTCGAGTTTGCTGCGTTGTTCGATGGGCTCGATTGGACGCGTGTTCAGACCATGAAGACAATTCACAAACCAACTGTTGCCGCGTAGGATTCGTTGCGTGATGGATTCGCCACGCGACGACATGCAGAACCTGCCCGAAGGTATTGAAGCATTGCGCGCGCTGGTGCTCACGACGATGTCCGAGCGCGATGCGGCGGTCACTGAGCGGGACATCCTGCTGGCACAGAATGACCGGTTGCGTCACATGCTGCTGCAACTCAGGCGCATGCAGTTCGGCGCCCGCTCCGAGCGTCTGCCCGAGGACCAGCTGCAACTGGGCCTCGAGGCTCTGGAGCAGGCGATCGCCAAAGGCGATGCCGAGGCGGAGAAGCGCGATGCTGAGCTGCGCCGCGACAACGCCGCCAGGCGGCGTGCGAGCCGTGGTGCCCTGCCGGCACACCTGCCGCGGATCGAGGTGACGCTGGCACCCGAGGATACCGCCTGCCCGTGCTGCCGCGCGACCATGACGGTGATCGGCGAGGACACCTCGGAGCGGCTGGATGTGATCCCCGCGCAGTTCCGGGTGATCGTGACCAAACGTCCGAAACTTGCCTGCCGCGCCTGCACGGGCACCGTGGTGCAGGCAGCCGCGCCGGCGCGGCTGATCGAGGGTGGCATCCCGACCGAGGCACTGGTCGCCCATGTGCTGGTGGCGCGTTATGCCGATCATCTGCCGCTGTATCGCCAGGCGCAGATCATGGTGCGGCAAGGCGTGATCCTCGAGCGCTCCACCCTGTCGTTCTGGATGGGATACGCCGCGGCGGAGGTCGCCCCTGTTGTGACGCGGCTGCGCGAGATGATGCTGGCCTCGACACGGATCTTTGCCGATGAGACCGTGGTGCCGGTGCTCGACCCCGGCCGCGGACGCACCAGGCAGGGATACTTCTGGGCGATTGCGCGCGACGATCGGCCATGGGGCGGCAGCGAACCACCGGCTGTGGTCTACCACTACGCACCTGGCCGGGGACATGCCCACGCCAACACGCTGCTCGGCGGCTACCACGGCATCCTGCAGTGCGACGGTTACGCGGCGTACAAGAAATTCGCCGGGTCCAAATCGTCTGAGACGTCCGCAACGCTGGCGTTTTGCTGGAGCCACGTCCGTCGTGGCTTCTATGACCTGGCCAAGACCAAGGCGCCGATCGCGATGGAAACACTGCAGCGCATTGCCGCGCTCTATGAGATCGAGGCGCGCGTCCGCGGCAAAAGCCGCGCTGACAGGCTGGCCGTGCGGCAGGCCGAGAGCAAACCGCTGGTCGCGGAACTGCGCATCTGGTTCGAGGCGCAGATAGCAAAACTGCCCGCACGGAGCCCGACCGCCGAGGCCATCCGCTACGCGTTGAACCACTGGGATGGGCTCGAGCGGTTCCTTGAAGACGGACGCATCGAGCTCGACAATAACAGCGTCGAGCGCGCCATGCGGCCGGTCTGCCTGTCGAGAAAAAACAGCCTTTTTGCCGGCAGCGATGAGGGTGGAGCGAACTGGGCGTGCCTGGCCTCGTTGATCGAGACTTGTAAGCTGAACGCCGTCAACCCGCAGGCCTATTTCACCGACCTGCTGACCCGCCTCGTGAATGGCTGGCCACAAAAACGCATCGATGAACTGATGCCGTGGCTCTGGGTGCCACAACAGACACCCTGAGCCAACCTCACATTCCCAAGGGTGCTGGTGCACCGCTTACGGTTGTCGCGAAGATATTGTCAGATATTCTCAACCAGGGTGAGTTCGCGGTGCTTCGCCGGCAACGGCGTGCGCGTGATGTTGGGCGGTATGGTGCGAATCTGATGGGTGCCATCCTCCGTGTCTATGCCCGCGACCGCGGGCTGGCGAGGAGCCCGAGGCACCGAAGAGAGGCTTGGTCGGAGAGGGATAGTTCGGGAGACGTGGTTGGACCAGATCACATTAGTCGGCTGGTGCGGGCAATAATCGCTTGCGGACCTCATCGTCAGTCATTGTGCAGAACGCTGAAACTGCTGAGGAGCTGATTAAGAGAATTGGGTACAAAGGTAGCCAACGCCAAGGCCACAGGATTTGAGACTGCAAAGCTTGCTCCCAACCACGAGGCCAGCCCTGTCGCGGCGCTTCTCGCGGTTAGCGCGCTTACTAGGCCACGGCGCTTTCCTGAGTGCGTGCGGCAAATTGCATGCCGAATTTCACCTAGGAACTCAAGTGTGAACTCGCGTGCCCATAGCAAAGCCGAGCTCGAAAGACCACCCCGAAACTCAAGCAATGCGTTGGCGGGGTTCGGCAATCGCCGGTTTCTCAGGGCATGATCTTGATCGGCGTCTAAGCCCGCACGAAATCGCTGCTTGCTGGTTAACTCATCCGAGGAGAGTTCTCTCAACTGTGAACGAACTTCGGCCTCAAGCTGAGCTAATTCTGCTTCAGTAAACATTGAAGTATACTTCCTCCTAACTCAATTCTTTGGCAGAATCGTTTTCCGAATTCATCAAAGTGAGACGTCCGCGGTTGATCCGCCTGGCAATCGGTACTATCTGCACAGCCGCGCTTGGCATTTCCGAGACCTCCAAATACGAAGCCGCTGTAGCCGGAATAAGTGCGCCAATGACGGCGCCGAACATGCCCAAAATCAACGCGAATATCCATCTATCAAGCCAGAAGTGTGTCACGGCGAGAATGCCAAGCCTAAATATTAAATTGGCCAGAACCATTGCGGCTGCGCAAATGCATGCGTCCCAAAGTCGGCCGTGATGCACTCGCCCGTCAGGCCGAAGATGGAGATCCGTAAGAAAACTAACTGTTACTGTAACCACGGGGAAATAGACAGAAAACAACAACATTAAAGTGGTCGTGCTCAAATGAATTGGAAATGCACCTGGAGGCAACGGATTTGCGTAAGCTACAGGCAAAGAAATAAGAACGCCACTGACATACGAAAGGCACCCATAGAGAAGATACGATTGCCAGGGAAGGGTGTATAAAGAAGGTCTGGCGAAATTCGAGCCGCCCTTGGGGAATATCGCCCAAGCTACTGCTACAACCTGTGCCGCAGCGTTCGTAAGTAGTAATGCTGGAGGCGGAACCGGAATGCTATGGGTAATGATCGGGATCAAGAATAGAGTCAGATCAACGACGAAGATAATCAGCAATGGCCAATAGGGTATCGTCAAATCCCTCGGGGCTACGTATCCCAGCCTGCCGATAAAGCTTTGACGTCTACGTCCACTTGGGAAACAAGATAAGGCGGCCTCGGCAATTAGCGCGCGGTATCTTTGCAGAAGGCTTTCGGCCCCGCGAGCTACAAATTCGGATAAGGGGTATAATTCCTTGGCATCAAATTTACTGCCTTCGCCAAGTATGCAGATCCGAGCCGCTCGTCGAATGAGCCTACGGTAGCGCTGCTCTGCGCTGGCGAGAGCAAGTTGCCGAGCGTTCACGAATCGGCAAAAGGTCCAGCTGCCTTCTTGCAAAGGTGTCTCCGCAATCACCCGAAGTCGGTCGCGGACAGCCTGGACCTCACATAGCCGGACAATGACGGCAGGTGAGACTTGTTTTTCCAGCTCCTCAATCGACGCCCCAAATCGGTTTATTTCGTGATTGAGAACTTCACGAAACTTGGAATCTGTTTCAAAGGTTGCTGCAGTGAGCTGTTGCTGCAGGCGTCGAGCTGCTATTGGATACAGCGCTACGAGGCGAGCGAGTTGGCGGAGTTTATCGGCCAGCCCCTTCGTTCCAGGAGACTCGGTTAGTGCGACAACGGCCAATGCGCCTAGCATCGCCGGTGGAATATTCTGCGCAAATTGTCCAGATATCGTATTTTCTAATGCTAGCAAAATCTGCGTCATTAGAAAGTAAGCAAGCAGCCAGACGCCTATGTATAGCGCTATCGCCAACCAGTACCGGTCCCGTTCGGTGGTGTAGCGAATCTCCTGAGATGGAACATCCCGATGGAAATCGCGGATGGCCCAAAGGGCAACCAAGCCCAAACCAAGCAATAGCGCATTTGCAATCAAGACAGGCAAGGTACAGCTTCCCTCAACAAGTTGCGTCGCTTTCTCTAAAGACGCGCCCATCACGGCTTCTCATATAAAGTACTGGCGAGATCCACTCGGAGAACCTTAGCCGTTTCAGTTCCATCCTTGCTCGTGCGACAGCCTGATGGACTGGGAAACCTTCCGCCAAGCTCCCATAAAACTTTGCGCTGAAGCGCTTGGCTGCTTCATCGGATATGGGGAACTGCATCGCGACAACAGCCGGGACGCCGCCACTAGCGAGTAATGCTGCAGTGCTTGAAAATAGGTCGCCTTCTCTAGATCTCGCCCCGTTGCATGCATTGAGGACTACCAGTTGGGGCCGTCCATTCGGGATCTCGTTGAGAAAGAGGGATAGGTCGTCGGCATAGACGGCTTCGCCCCCACTGCTTCCAGCTTCTTCGAACAGTAGAAACCCTAACCCCTGTCTCGGGTCGAAGTCCCCGTGCCCTATAAAATGGAAGACAGTCCAACCTTCGGCAAAATCTGGCTTGAAGAATTGTCGTTCGAAGTCAGGCCAATTGCCAGATGGAGTCCACGATAGTGTAAGTTTTCCTGCGGCCTCGAGTGGCTCCAGGACTTCAGCCATTTCCGACCGCTCTTGCTCAGCATCGATGCTGTCAAGGGTGATGCCTCGGTATTCCGTCGGTTGGGCTATCATGCCGAGAATGCGGAATGGAGGCGGCCTACCTCTGATCTCGTCTGACTCGTCCGCGCTGCGTTGAAATAAAGTTCTCAGAGAAGGGCAAAGGTACCGATGGGCTCGGGCGTCATATAACGCCTCCCAAGGCACGAAGGCGAGCTCAGGTGCGTCGATCCTTAGCTTAATTCGTAGCGCCTGCTGTGTACTGATTTTCTGCCCGCTCGAAATTGGCCCGGTAAAGAGTTTCGATCTCAGAGTGGAATAGAAAGGAGAATAGGCGGTCGCCGTACTCTGCTATTGATTTATCAGCTGATGTCGCCCCACTCATGGAGTGTTTGGAGCCACCGCGAATACTGCCGCGGAGTATGGCCTTCTGCAGCTCAACCAGATCAACCTTTAGTTTAGGCGGAGCGACAACCAGTTCCTCCGCCTTACCCAAAGGCGAGGACGCCATGATCCGAAAGCGCCGGTTCGCATCTGAGAGGATGCGTATTTCAAATATCTGTTCGGCCTGCACGCGCAGCATCCTCCTCACCGTTCCGGCCGGACCATGCAGCGTACTTTATTGTCGATCTGCTGCCCCTGTCAGCAGATCACCATTATGGTACAATAACATCCTTGAGGTGCGGCCGTCAACTCCTGCTTCGAGCTACTGCCTGCATTGCCGGATTATCCGATCACAGCCTGACACTCCCGCAGCCAAGGGGCTGCATCAGCCGGAACGCCCTATCCGGTCAGTGGCGGGAAACCCGTCCGGCCCAGCGGCATTGCAGCCGACCGACCATGGGAAATTGCCGTAATCCGCGGTGGGTCAGCTCTGGTCCGGATGTCTCGGCCCCGACGGCACCACTCCCGTCGCTAGATCCAAACCGGTCGCGGCAACCCCGCCCGGTCAGTGCGGGCGTGCGTGTGCCACATTGCGGATCGGTAGTGCACGGCATTCCCATTCTTTATTTTCTCGATATCGCCTCCTGGAGCCGCCGAACAAAGCGGTATTGAGGGCTTCGTCTTTAGTCTAGTTCCGATAAGGGGAGACCCTTGATGTAGCCCGGCCGAAGCCCGATCTTACCCTCGCACGTAGCGCTTGCAGCGGATCCGCAGCATGTCGCGGAAGTGCGGGCGCATCCGCTCCGTCCACGGGGTACCGGCTGCCTTCTTCCACGCGTCGGAATTCGAAACGTCCGGGTTGGCCAGGTGATACATTGCCAGGTACTGGCGTTCCCGGTCGGATTCCTGTGAGCCGAATCGGCGGGCGCAGAGGACGCCGGGGACCGCGGCGAGTTGGGGCAGGTGCTCGGTGTTGTACCACTCGTTGAATTCATGCTCGGCCGCCGGGTCGACGTTCATCGACACGACCAGGAGGCCGGCGGCTCCTGCCGGGGCGGCGACGTCGCCCGGCTTGAGTTGGTCGCCGGTGAAGCGCAGCAGACGCTTCGCCATTGCGGTGACCCGCTTGGTCCAGACCGAGGAATTGGCGTAGCCGATGGCCTCGTACGGCGGGCTGTGCAGCACGCCCAGCGAGTCGAGGTCGTAGGTGGCGACGGCGACGTTGGGGTTCTCGGCGCTGATCCAGCGTTCGGCGTTGATGAAGCCGGGGATGCGCAGGCGTTCGGGGATGTGCTCCAGGTCGTACCAATCGTGGAATTCGTCGGCATGGGCGGTGGAGAAGTCGAACGACGCGAACAGCAGGCCCTTGGGCATGGCTTCCTCCTCGGCTTTCCGATTAGGGTGATCCTGGCATGCCGGGGGCGCACCTCCAACAGTGGCAGGGTCGAGGTTCCACACGGAGGCTCACGGAGGAAGGGGACACGGAGGGCCACTGAGAAATCGTTTATGCGCTGCGCGCGAAGCGCAATTTTCTAACTCCGTGGCGCTCCGTGGCTCCCTTTCTCCGTGAACTCCGTGTGGAACCTTAACCGTCAACCCCGCCTTAATTCCCCCCTCGACGCCGCCCCCGAAATCCCCCATCTGTTAGCCATGTCCCAGACCCTGACGCGCGCGCCCTCCCGCGTCCTGTTCATCCCGGAGAAGCAGCCGGCGAAGCCGAACACGCGCCGCCTCAAGGTCGTGTCGGAGTACGAGCCGAACGGCGACCAGCCCACCGCGATCACCGAGCTCGTCGCCGGCGTCAGCAGCGAGGAACGCGACCAGGTGCTGCTGGGCGTCACCGGCTCCGGCAAGACCTTCACCATGGCGAAGGTGATCGAGGCGGTGCAGAAGCCGACCCTGATCCTGGCGCCGAACAAGACCCTGGCCGCGCAGCTCTACGGCGAGATGAAGCAGTTCTTCCCCGACAACGCGGTGGAATACTTCGTCTCGTACTACGATTACTACCAGCCCGAAGCCTACGTCCCCCGCACCGACACCTACATCGAAAAAGACGCCCAGATCAACGAACAGATCGACCGCATGCGCCACGCCGCCACGCAGGCGCTGCTGGAGCGCAACGACGTCGTGATCGTCGCGTCGGTGTCCTGCATCTACGGTATCGGCTCGGTCGAGACCTACGCGAAGATGGTGGTGAAGCTGGAGGTCGGCGGCCGCATCGACCGCGACACGCTGGCGAAGGCGCTGGTCGACCTGCAATACCGCCGCAACGACTCCGCCTTCCAGCGCGGCACGTTCCGGCTGCGCGGCGAGATCGTCGACATCTACCCCAGCCACTACGAGGACCGCGCCTGGCGCGTCACGCTGTTCGGCGACGAGGTGGAAGCGATCCACGAATTCGATCCGCTGACCGGCGAGAAGACCACGGCGCTGAACGAGATCACCGTCTACGCCAACAGCCACTACGTAACGCCGCGGCCGACGCTGACGCAGGCGATCCGCGACATCAAGGTAGAGCTGAAGCAGCGCCTCGACGAATTGACCGCGGAAGGCAAGCTGCTGGAAGTGGAGCGCCTGAGCCAGCGCACGACGTTCGACATCGAGATGATGGAGACGACCGGCTCGTGCAAAGGCATCGAGAACTATTCGCGCTACCTGACCGGCCGCAATCCCGGCGATCCGCCGCCGACGCTGTTCGAGTACCTGCCGGAGAACGCGCTGCTGATCGTCGACGAAAGCCACGTGACGGTGCCGCAGCTAGGCGGCATGTTCCGCGGCGACTTCAATCGCAAGTCGGTCCTGTCGGAGTTCGGCTTTCGCCTGCCGTCCTGCGTCGACAATCGGCCGCTGAAGTTCGAGGAATGGGAAACGTATCGGCCGCAGACCATCTTCGTTTCGGCCACGCCCGGCCCATGGGAAATGGAGCGCACCGCCGGCGTGTTCGCCGAGCAGGTGATCCGCCCGACCGGGCTGATCGATCCAGTGACCGAGGTGCGTCCGGTGGAGCAGCAGGTCGATGACCTGCTCGCCGAATGCCGCGCGATGGCCGCGCAGGGCTCGCGCGTGCTGGTCACCACGCTGACCAAGCGCATGGCGGAGGACCTCACCGATTACCTGACCGAGTACGGCGTGAAGGTGCGCTACCTGCACTCCGACATCGACACGCTGGAGCGCATCGAGATCATCCGCGACCTCCGGCTGGGTGTGTTCGACGTGCTGGTCGGCATCAACCTGCTGCGCGAGGGGCTCGACATTCCGGAATGCGCGTTGGTCGCGATCCTGGACGCCGACAAGGAAGGCTTCCTGCGCTCGCAGACCTCGCTGATCCAGACAATCGGCCGCGCAGCGCGCAACGTCGATGGCCGCGTGATCCTGTACGCCGACACCCTGACCAACTCCCTGCGCAACGCGATCGAGGAGACCGAACGGCGCCGCAACAAGCAGCGCTCGTGGAACGAGGCGCACGGCATCACGCCGGTCTCCATCAAACGCTCCATCGGCAAGGTGCTGGAGAGCGTGTTCGAGCAGGATTATGTCACGGTCGCGCCGGTCAAGGACACCGATGTCGCGGAGTTCGTCGGCAAAGACATGAAGGCAGCGATGGCGGCGCTGGAGAAGCGTATGCGCAACGCCGCATCGAACCTGGAGTTCGAGGAGGCAGCGCGGCTGCGCGACGAAATCCGCCGGCTGGAGGCGCTGGAGCTTGGATTGGAACCGCCGCCGATGCCGAGCGCTTCGCTGCGGCCGAGGAAGAACAGAACGCCGGAGCCGATGGGACCGGGCGGCGGCGGTTACGATCCAAGCAAGCGGCGAGGGAAGGGCGGGATGCGGCGCAAGGGGCCGTGAGCGAGGCTCGTCGTGCAACATGCCTGACCGCGGAACGCTCAGATCATGCGATCAACGACGCGATCGTATCTACGAATTGTCTTGCGATTGCCGTTGCTTCTCGTGCCTGTTCGAGCGAAATCGCGGTGAGCGGATCCATCCCATAATCCGCGGCTGACTTCAGCGTATACGCGCGTGCGAGGAAGCCGGTGAAATGAGGATCTATTCGAGCATCGTGGCGTGCCAAACGGGCAAATTCGCTGCGTAATCCGGAGTGGGTCTTCACTGATTTGCCTGTCCGCTCCAGGACATATGCCATCGCGGCGTGATACGCGGCAAGGTAAGCTTCACGCGCCGCGACGAAGCCGATAGGTAAGCCTATGCTGGCGTCAGCGGCCGCCAGATGTTGGCATGCGATTGCGAGCGACTGCGCCGCCTCGGGCGTCAAAGATCGATGCCCTCCCGCCTGATCTCTGCCATCAGCGCAGTGCGCTCACGGTATGCTCCAGCGGGGAACGGGATGGGCGTGACCACGGCTCCCGTATCAAGCAATATCTCAGTTGTCGCATCAGCCAGCGGCCCAGCTTCGTCCCATAGCCCGTGGAAATCCCTTAGGAACACCGCTACGTCATAATCGGAATCGGGCCTTGCTTCGCCGCGTGCTCGTGAACCGAACAACAAGGCTCGTTCCAATCTGTCACCATACAAGCCGACAAGTTTCGCCTGAAGGCGCCGTATGATCGGATCGTCGGTCCGTGGGTCGCCCATGGTCGCTCCTGCGGCGCTGGCCGCCCTTGCACGCTACTCCGCCGCGGCCGGCAAATCGTCGCCCAACCGCACGCCGCGTACCACGTATTCGGCGGCGACCTTGATCGCCTCGATCATGCTGACCGCGCTCGCCTTGCCGGTGCCGGCGATATCGAACGCGGTGCCATGATCGACGCTGGTCCGCAGGATCGGCAACCCAAGCGTGACGCTGACGGTCTTCTCGAAGTCCATCATCTTCGCCGCGATGTGGCCCTGGTCGTGATACAGCGACAGCACCGCGTCGTAGCGTCCGATGCGCGCCATGTGGAATACGCTGTCCGCCGGCACCGGCCCGCTGACATGCATGCCGCGTGCGCGGGCGTCGGCGATCGCCGGCTTCATCGCGTCCATTTCCTCGCGGCCGAACAGCCCGTCCTCGCCGCCATGCGGATTGAGCGCCGCCACCGCGAGGTGCGGCGTCTCGATGCCAAGCTGGCGCAGCGCCTTCATGCACTTCTCGATACCGGCGAGCGTGCGGTCCCGGGTGATCAGCCGGCACGCTTCGATCAGCGACACATGGCGCGTCAGGAAGAAGATCTTCAACCCACTGATGGTGAACATCGTCATCTCTTCGCGGGCCCCGGTGTGTTCGGCGAACATCTCGGTGTGGCCGATGAACGGGATCTTCGCGGCCTTCAGCGACTCTTTGTTGATCGGCGTGGTCGCAATCCCGGCGATGCGGCCGGCCATTGCGAAGTCGATCGATTGCTTGATCGCGGCATAGGCGGCCTCGCCACCGAGCGCCTGCACCTTGCCCGTCTCCAGCACGTCCGGATCAACGGTCTGCTGGTGCACGACATCGATCACACCGGCCCGATCCGCCATCGTTTCGGGACCGGCGATGCGGTTCAGCGTGGCCGTCAGACCGCAGACCGCAAGCGCGCGCTCGAACACACGGGCATCGCCGATCAGGAAGCTGCGCGAGCAGTCCCGCACCTCGGGCGACAGCAACGCACGGACCGCGATCTCCGGTCCGATGCCGGCGGGATCGCCCATCGTAACGGCCAGTACCGGTCGGGTCTCGGTCATGTCTTGGTCCTCCTGTGCCGCGGCGGCCGCCATCATAGCACGCCACGCGCGAAAGGTGTTTACGCCAGCTTGGGCTTGCGGCGCCGATCCCACAGCCGCAGCCCCGCCACCGCCTTGTCCGCGATCGCCGGCAGCAGGCGCGGCTGCAGCAGCTCGGGATCGAACGCGCTCATGCGGCGGGCGTTCTCGCGATAGCAGTCCTCGACGAACTGGCGGAAGCTGAAACCCTCGAGGAACAGGTTCGCCTCGGTGACGGCGAAATCGCGGCCGTCGTTGGTGTCCTTGCCACGGCTCACCATGCCCAGCAGTCGCCTCGCCGCACGCCCATAGTACCACGCCGACGTGAGCGCCCGCAGCGGCGCCGCACCACGCCCGCGCTGCACCTCGCGCCACGCCATGTAGTTGATGAAGAACACGATGTGGCGCGTCTCCTCGTACATCAGCACGTCGAAGATCTCGAACATCGCCTCGGGCAGGAATTCCGACTGACGCGCCGTCTTGAACGCGCCAAAGCCGAGGAAGCTGTCCATGCATTCGCCGAAGCCGAAGTCAATGAATGCCGTCTCGATGTTGTCGGGAAGCTTCTCCATCGGCTGCTCGGTCGCATTAAGACCGTAGCGATCAATCATCACCCGGATCAGGTCGGCATGGCGGGTCTCTTCCACGCCTTCCAGCGCCACCGCCTCGCGCACGATCGGGTCCTGCACCGTCGGCGTGAACGCCGCGACGATGGCGCCGGCGCGCCGCTCGGTGTGATAGACCTCCTGCCAGAACGGCACCGAACGCAGCCGGCCAAGCTGTGCCTCGTCGAGTTCCGGCCAAGGCAACGTCGCCGGATCATACAGTTCGTGCGTCTCGATGAACTGCCGGCAGAACAGTTCCTTGTGGGCGTCCGACCCAACCTTGATTCTCTCCGCTGAACGCATCTGGCCCCGACATCCATGAGCTACTATAGGGCTGCTTAGCACACAGCCCACGAAACAACGACCTGGAGGGAACGCATGCTGCGCATCTACGGTTCAGCCCGCTCGCGCGGGGTCCGCACGCTCTGGATGGCTGGGGAACTGGGACTGGAGTACGAGCACCTGGACTATGCGCCGCGCTCGCCGGAGACTCGCACACCGGAATACCTGGCGTTGAACCCCAACGCGCGGGTGCCGACGATCGATGACGACGGATTTGTGCTGTCGGAGTCGATGGCGATCAACATGTATCTCGCGAAGAAGCACGGCAAGCTGTACCCGTCGGACCCGAAGAACGAGGCACTGATGTGGCAGTGGAGTCTCTGGGAAACCGATCGGTTGGATCGGCAGATGACGCTCTACGCCAACAACGCTTCCGTTCTGCCGGAGGCGCAGCGCAATCCAGCAGCGGCCAAGGCGGCGTGGGAGGAGATCAGCGCGGCGCTGGCCGTGCTGGAGATTGCACTGGGGAAGGTGCGTTGGCTGGCCGGCGGTGAGTTCAGCGTGGCCGATCTGAATGTGGCGTCGGCGATGTATCGTGCGTTGTCGTTGGATCTGGCGCAGTGGCCGCGCGTGACCGAGTGGTTGCATCGATGCTGGGATCGGCCCGCCGCCAAGCGCGCGCGAGCGATGCGGGAGTAGTGACGGCCCAGGCTACAGCGTGGCTGCGCGCCTGGGATTCGCACGGCCATCACCGCACCGGAACCGACGGCGACGAGGCAGGGGCGGCATGGCTGGAGCGCGAGGCCGCTTCGCTCGGCGCTGTCGTCACCAGTGAGTCGTTCGCGCTGGATCGTATCGATCCGGTGAGCGACGTGGCTGGATCTGGGCGGCACGCGCATCGAAGGCGTGCCGGTGTTCGATGCGCCGCACCACCGGACTCCACGGCGATCGAGGGAACGCTCGGCCCTGCCGGCAGCGACGCGACAATCGGTGTCGTCGAATTGTCGCCGCATGCTGTGTATACGGGTGAATATCAGGCTCTCCGCACCACGACGCAGCATCGCGCACTGGTCGTTGTCTGCCAGGGACAGCATCCCGGCATGGGGTTGCTGAATGCCGAGCAGTTCAACAGGCCCTACGGTCCACCGGCCATCCACGTTGCAAGTGAAGCTCGCGATGCGGTGCTCGCGGCGGCGACGCGTCGTGGCGCTGCGCGGTTGATGTCGCATTACCAATGCACGACAACATCAGGCCGGAACATCGTGGCCACGCTGGCCGGCAAGGATCGCGCGCGTCCGCCGCCGCTGGTGGTGATGACGCCGCGAAGTTCGTGGTGGCAATCGACCGCCGAACGCGGTGGCGGGCTGGTATGCTGGCTGGAAGCGCTGCGGGCCCTGAGCCATGCGCCGCCGGCCTGCGACGTGGTGCTGACGGCCAATAGCGGGCACGAGCTTGGGCATCTGGGCCTGGACGCATTCATCGCCCGCCGTCCCGGCTGGGAGCGTGCCGCGACCTGGCTGCACTGGGGCGCCAATCTCGGTGCCGCAGGCAGCCGCCTGACGGTCATGTCGACGAGCGACGATATGCGCTCGCTCGCGGCGCACGAACTTGCGTCTGCCGGCCAATCGCCGGACGTGATTGCGCCGACTACCCAGGTGCCGAGCGGAGAGACGCGCGACATCCATCGTGCCAATGGACGCTACCTCACGCTGGTTGGCAGCAACCCGTGGTTCCATCTGCCAACTGATCGATGGCCGCATTCAATCGATGTTGGTGCGGTGGCACGCATCGCCTCGGCCGCAGCGCAAATGGTGGTGGCTCTGACGCGGTGAAGAGGGAACAGCTGTCGTCAGCTACCATCGGCCGACCGAAAAACTATTTCTTAGGACGATCGTGTTTCACTACGGGTGCATTCTACAGGGGGCAGCCGTGGCAGCCAGTCGGCTCATCAATCGCAACGTCGTCGCGGGGCGCGGTCGCACCAGCATGCGACTGGAGCCCGAGTTATGGGACGCACTCTCCGAAATCTGCAAGCGCGAGCGACAGGACATGAACCGACTGGTGCGCCAGATCGAGGCGATCGGCCATGAGGGCGGCCGCACCAGTGCAGTGCGTGTGTTTGCGCTGAACTATTTCCGTTCCGCAGCGTGTGAGGCCGGACATCAGGCCGCGGAGCACGGGCCGCTCGACCGAGAGGTGTGCGAACAGCGCACGCTGCACGCCGCATAAACTGCCAGTCGCAGACGGATAGAATGCGCTGCGTTACTCGGTCCTACGATACGTCGGCAGGTCCGGTGTAGAGATGCGGCCAGCGTCGCTGCACCACGGGGCTTTCCGTCGAGTAGGCGATGCAAGTGTTCAGGATCGCCGGCGCGCCGCCCATCTTGACGGCGATCTGTGCGTCCAACCTGTCGCTGCCCGGCTTGTCCACCTCGCCAGCCGCGTCCGCCTCGCGTCGAGCCCGCGCCGGATCGATTGTCTGGTAGGCCGTGGTTGCCATCTGCTGCAACAATTCACGCAGGTGTGTGCAGCCTTCCGTTCCACCGATGCGTTTGGCCGCCTCCTTCAGGAAGCCAGGCTTGATCTGCAGTCCGGCGAGCCGCGCGAAGTTAGGCGCCGCGGCGGGGCAGATCGCGTAGGGGGTGAAGTCGCTGGCGGCCTCGCAGGCGATGATGGTCCGTTGCTCGTCCACGGTCATCCGTAGCCACATGCCGTGGATTGGCTCCCCGGCGTCGATATATCCGCGGTCGCGGTTGGCCTGGCCGTAGGTCTTGGCGTCGGTCAGCTGCGCCTCGATGTCGTAGAGGCCGTCGGCCCGGAGGTAGCCACGCAGGACGATATCGCGCGAGTGCATCAGTTCGCGCTCCTGGGGCGGGCTCAACGGCATGTCGTACTCCGAGTTCTTGTGCAATGCAGCAAACTGGATATGGCAAGACGTGCCGGTTCGGCAAGTCTCGCGGCAATCAGGGAGCCGCCAACTGTTGCTGCGTCAGCCGCCGCAGCAACTCGAGCACCGTCGATTCGAGTGAACCGCCAACCGGCACGACGACAGGATGTTCGTCCGTGGTCGGCTCTTCCAGGGTTTCGAACTGGCTGTCGAGCAGCGTGGCTGGCATGTAGGTATGCGTGCGCTTCCGGATCCGGTCGCCGATGACCTCCCGGCTGCCTTGCAGGTAGACCAGGGTGACCCCCGCGCGGTCGCCGATGGTGATCCTGCGGTAAGCGCGCTTAAGGTTGGAACACGTGATGATGCCAGCTTCGCCGGCCGCCAACCGGGCGTCGATCCACGCCGCAATCGCCTGCAACCACGGAAGCCGATCCTCGTCATTCAACGGGTGGCCGGAGCGCATCTTCTCGACATTGGCGGGCGGATGCAGGTCATCTCCCTCCTCGAATAGCCAGCCCAGCAGTCGCTGCACTTCCAGCGCCACGGTAGACTTGCCGCTGCCGGACACGCCCATCACCACCAGGATCGTCGGGCGAATCTGAGCCGCTGCTGCGATTTCCACGGGGTCTGGCATCACACGTCGCATCCTTCGTCGCGCAGCAGGTCGGTGACGGCCTCCGGCGGCACATCGCCAGCGGTAAACGTCTGGCCGATGCCGCGCGCCAGCACGAACTTCAGTGCCCCGTCGCGCACCTTCTTGTCGCGGCGCATGTGTCCGATCAGCGTCGCGGCGGAGAGGCGCCGGTTCAACATGCGGAGTTCCGCGGGCATGCCCATCGCGCCGATGTGCGACACCACGCGATCCGCGTCGCCGGGAGCGCAATGTCCCAGCCGCGCGGACAGCCGGAACGCGAGGCCCAGGCCGATGGCGACGCCCTCGCCGTGCAGCAGGCCGCCACCGTAGCCGTATTCGGCCTCCAGCGCGTGGCCGAATGTGTGTCCGAGATTCAGCAATGCGCGCCCGTCATTCGGTTTTTCTTCGCGTTCGTCGTCGCCCACGACGGCTGCCTTGAAGGCGCAGGCGCGCAGGATCGCGTCGGCCTGTGCCTCGCGATCGCCATTGACCACTGCGGCGCCGTTCGCTTCGCACCAGGCGAAGAATTTCGCATCTCCGATCAGACCCGCCTTGGCGATCTCGGCGTAGCCCGCACGCAATTCGCGTTGTGGCAGCGTGCCGAGTGTGCCGGTATCCGCGAGCACCATGCGCGGTTGATAGAACGCGCCGACCAGGTTCTTGCCCTGCCTGGTGTTCACCCCGGTTTTGCCACCGACCGAGGAATCGACCTGTGACAGCAGCGTGGTCGGTATCTGCACGAATGGCAGTCCACGCAGCGTTGTGGCCGCGGCAAATCCCGCGAGGTCGCCGACCACGCCGCCGCCGAGCGCGATCACCGTGGTACGCCGCTCGACCCGCGCCTCCAGCAGTTGATCGACGACATCCTGCCAGGATGACAGGCTCTTGGACGCCTCGCCCGGAGGCACGACGATCTGGCTGGTGGCGATGCCGGTTGCCGCCAGCCCTGCCAGCAGTGCCGGCAGGTGCAGCTGCGCCACGGTTTGGTCCGTCACCACGACGGCACGCTTCTGGTCGAGACGTGGCGCCAGCAGGCCGCCGGCGCGGGCCAGCAGACCATCGCCGATGACCACGTCATAGCTGGTACTCGACAATACAACGGGGAGCCGTCGCGGCGCCTGCCATACGGTCAGGGCATTCATCACCCGGGTTGTCGTGGCATCGGGGCTTTCGTCGCCGCAATCGACCACGAGGTTGGCCTCCGCATAGATCGGATAACGCACGTCCATCAGCCGCTGGAGCACCTCGCGCGGCTCGCCGTCGGCCAGCAGCGGGCGATTGTCGCGTCCGGCGACGCGGCGCACCAGCGTTGACAGGGGACAGCGTAGCCACACCGAGACCGCCTCATCGCGCACGATTGCGCGGGTCTCGGCATCCATGAAGGCGCCGCCACCGAATGCCAGCACCTGCGGATCGCCGGACAGCAGGCGGCGGATCACACGGCGCTCGCCAGCACGGAAATCGCTCTCGCCGTAACGCGAGAACAGTTCGGGGATGGTGCAGCCGGCGGCCAGTTCGATCTCGGCATCGGCGTCGCGGAATGGCAGCCCGAGGCGTGCGGACAGCCGCCTGCCGATGGAGGTCTTGCCGGCGCCCATCAGCCCGACCAGGACGATGCTGCGTCCGGCGAGTGCGTCCGGCAGCGGAACGGTGTCCCGCAATGCGGTGTTGCTTGTCATGGCGGCGGACGCTAGCACACCGCCCGCCGGACAGGCCAAGATGTGACCGCGGCAACTCGGGGCGAGGTAGCATCACGGTGGCCAGACGATGATCCGGTTCTTTCTCATCGTGATTGCGGCCGGGGTGATCATCATCGGCGCCGCGGTGGTGATGCTGGGGACATATCCCCCCAATCCAGTGCCGCATCCTGTCGAAAAGGTGCTGCCGAACGACAAGTTCCAGGGCCACTGAGTGGATCGCCACATCGAGGCGTTCCTGGAGATGCTGGCGGCCGAGCGCGGCGCGGCGCGCAACACTCTGCTGGCCTATCAGGCCGATCTGGAGGATTTCGCCGGCGTTCGCCGCGGCACCGAGGAGTCGCCGGCATCCGGGTGCGATGCAGCGGCACTGCAAGGCTACATGGCGGGATTGCAACGGGTCGGTCTGGCGCGCGCGCACGGCGGCGCGGCGGTTGTCGGCGCTGCGGCAGTTCCACCGCTTCCTCCTGCGCGAGGGCATGCGCGAGGACGATCCCGACGTCGCTGCTCGACGCGCCGCGTTTGCCGCGGACACTGCCGAAATACCTGAGCGAGCAGGAGGTGGATGCGCTGCTGGAAGCGGCGGCGCGGCTGCCGGGACGGCGTGGCGTGCTGGCACGGGCGGCGCTGGAGATCCTGTACGCGACGGGTCTGCGCGTGTCGGAGCTGCTGGGATTGCCGCGGCGCGCGTTGGCGGGCGACGCCGCGGTGCTGCTGGTCCGCGGCAAGGGCGGCAAGGAGCGCATCGTGCCGTTGTCCGATGCTGCGAAGGAGGCCGCTGCGGCGTTGGTTGCCGACTGGAGAGAGGACGGCCGGTATCTGTTTCCTGGCCGCGATCCGCGACGCGCGCTGACGCGGCAGGCGTTCTTTCTGCTGCTCAAGCAGGTGGCGCTGGAGGCCGGGCTCGATCCGGCGCGTGTTTCACCGCATGTGCTGCGGCATTCATTCGCCTCCCATCTGCTGGCGCATGGGGCGGATCTGCGGAGCCTGCAATTGCTGCTGGGACATGCCGATATCGCGACGACGCAGATATATACGCATGTATTGGCAGAGCGGCTGCAGCGGCTGGTCGAGCAGCATCATCCGCTGGCGCGGGGGAGGGACGGCAGACATGGAGGAATAGGAGATACATCTCCCCCTCCCCTTGCGGGAGGGGGTTGGGGGGAGGGGGCCGGTGTCAGATGGGGATGCGCATGCTTCACTCCGCGATCGCCATCGACCGGCCGCCGCGCGATGCGCAGCACCAGCAGCGAGGCGATCAGGCACGCCGCGCCGCTGGCGATGAACGCCATCAGGTAGCTGCCGGTCGCATTCCGCGTCAGCGCCACCGCCGAGCGCCGCCAGCGCACCGCCCATCTGGTGGCCGCACACGATCCACGACACGATGACCGGCGCGTCCTTCTTGCCGAACACCTCGGTGGTCAGTCCCACCGTCGGCGGCACCGTCGCGACCCAGTCCAGCCCGTAGAACACCGCGAAGATCGACAGGCTCAGCAGGTCGAAGTTGGTGAACGGCAGGACCACCAGCGACAGGCCGCGCAGCCCATAATACCAGAACAGCAGGATGCGGGCGTTGTAGCGGTCGGTGAGCCAGCCCGAGAACGTGGTGCCGATCAGGTCGAACACGCCCATCATCGGCGAGCAGGCCTGGCTGCCTGGACCTCGGGGATGCCGTGGTCCGCGCAGAACGGGATCAGATGCGTCGCGACCAACCCATTGGTGGAAAATCCGCAGACCGAGAAGCTCGCGAACAGCAGCCAGAAATCCACCGAACTTCGCGCCGCGCGCCAGCCCGCCGATGGCGACGCGGAACGGATTGACCGCGCTCGGCACGGTCGGCGGTTCGGCATCCGCTCCATACGGGCCCCAGCCCCACGCTGCCCGGGGCTTTCCGCCAGCATCAGCAGCACCAGCGGGATCAGCAGTACCAGGACCGCCGCTACCGCCCACGGCACGCTCTGCCAGCCAAGATGCGATGCGCAGGCTGGCCAGCAGCGGCAGGAAAATGAGCTGGCCGCTGGCGTTGCTCGCGGTCAGCAGGCCGACGACCAGGCCGCGGTTGGCGACGAACCAGCGATTCGCCACCGCCGTCGCCAAGCCCGACCATGCCGGCGCCGGAGCCGACGCCCACCAGCACGCCCCAGGTGGCATACAGCTCCCATGGTGTCGCGCGCGAACGCGCTGCCAGCCGGCACCGAGCAGCAACAGCAGCAGTGAGCCACCACGGTCCGCCGCAGTCCGATGGTCTGCAGCATCGCGGCGGCGAACGGTCCGATCAGCCCGCCGAGCAGGATGTTGAGCGAGATCGCGCCGGAGATGGTCGCCGCGTTCCAGCCGAACGCTTGTTCCAGCGGCACGATCAGCACCCCGGGCGCCGCGCGCACGCCGACAGTGGCGAGGATGACGACGAACATCACCCCACCACGATCCAGCCGTAGTGGATGCGTCCTTCCAACAGGCGCGCAAGCCGTTGCGGCCCCACGGTCTTCTCCTCCACCGAACTTAGGCTTAACATGACGATCGTCATATCTATCGTCAAGCCAATATATGACGATCGTCATGCAATACAGGGATGCGAGCCATGCGGAGTGACCGAGCGAGCGGAAGGCGGAAACGCGCGAGCGGATCCTGCACGTCCGCCATCGCGCTGTTCCGTGCTCCACGGGATCGACGCGGTCGGGGTGGACGCGATCATGCATCATGCCGGCCTCACTCATGGCGGCTTCTACGCGCATTTCGCCTCGAAGGAGGCGCTGGTCGCCGAGGCGTCCGCTGCCTCGTTGGCGCGCTCCGCGGCGAGGTGGGAGCGGATCAGCGAGGAACCTGACAGCGCAGCCGCGCTGGCCCGCATCGTGGAAGTCCTACCTGGATCCGGCCCATGTGACCGCCGCGGAGCAGGGCTGCGTGCTGACCACGCTCGGCCCGGAGGTGGCGAGGCGGCGGGAGGTCAAGCCGGCGATCACCGAGTTCGGTTCGGCGGATGGCCGATGCGTTGGCGCGCTGCCTGCCTGGGCGGCGACGTGAGCGGGCTCTGGCGGTGCTGTCGAGCATGGTTGGTGCGGTGGTGCTGGCTCGCCTGTCCGACGATCCGAACCTGTCCGCCGAGTTGCTGGCTGCGGCACGGAAGACAGCCGGGTTGCCTGCGTGTGCCGACCCGGTGAACCCCACACGCATGGAGGTTCGAAGCTGAGCGTTGCTGACGTGATTGGCCAGAATAATCGATACAAATATTAACTGGCGCGGCGTTTGGGCAA
Organism: uncultured Alphaproteobacteria bacterium; assembly: GCA_963726125.1. Classification (GTDB taxonomy): domain Bacteria; phylum Pseudomonadota; class Alphaproteobacteria; order Acetobacterales; family Acetobacteraceae; genus JAMXLO01. Next base: position 795,853 of record CAVSBG010000008.1, read on the forward strand.
CCGTTAAAAGCGGAGGTTCTGGGATAACGGATCAATAGCGCAAAAATAACGGAAGCTTTGGGGTGACAACGTTGAACAGGCATGTGGCCCGCCGTATCAAGGGCAAGCGCATCGCGTTGGGGCTTGCCGAAATCGATGTCGCCGCTGTTCTTGGCGTCGAGTGCGGAATCATCGAGGCTTACGAAAAGGGAACGCAGCCGGTTCCAGCCGAACATCTTAGCCGACTGAGTGAGTACTTTGGCGTTCCGCTGGGATATTTTTTGCCCGCCATGCCTTACCCCCAAGGCTGAGCCAGTCGCAGTCCACGGCCTAGCGCGGACGCTTGGCTCACGATTGCAAGGTCGGCGCGTGATCGCCAAGCCGGCGGCGACCTTCCGCCCCGGGCGATTTGTGCTAAAGCCCGCGCCCCATGCGCCATTACCTCGACTTCGAAAAGCCGATCGCCGAACTGGAAGGCAAGATCGAGGAGCTCCGGCGCATGTCGGAGCCCGGCGGCATCAATATCGCCGACGAGGTGGCGCGATTGACCGTGGTCGCCGATCGAACGCTTCGCACCACCTATGCGCGGCTGACGCCGTGGCAGAAGACGCTGGTGGCGCGGCACCCGGATCGGCCGAAGGCAAAGGATTATATCGGAGCGCTGATCAGCGACTTCACGCCGCTCGCCGGCGACCGGGCGTTCGGCGAAGACCCGGCCGTGCTCGGCGGCCTGGGCCGCTTCCGCGGTCGCTCGGTGGTCGTGCTGGGCACCGAGAAGGGCGCCGACACCGAAAGCCGCGTTGCGCACAATTTCGGCATGGCGCGACCCGAGGGCTATCGCAAGGCGCGCCGGCTGATCGAGCTGGCGGGCCGCTTCGGCCTGCCGGTGTTGAGCTTCGTCGATACCTCGGGCGCATTTCCCGGCATCGAGGCGGAGGAGCGCGGCCAGGCGGAGGCCATCGCCCGCTCGATCGAGGCCTGTCTGGAGGCCCCGGTGCCGCTGGTAGCCACCATCATCGGCGAGGGCGGTTCCGGCGGCGCCATCGCGCTGGCGGCCGGCGACCGGGTGCTGATGCTGGAACACGCGATCTATTCAGTGATTTCGCCCGAGGGCTGCGCCTCGATCCTGTGGCGCGATGCCGCGCAGGCGGCGAGCGCGGCCGAGGCGCTGCGGTTGACAGCCGAGGACCTCCATCGGCTTGGCGTGGTCGATGAGGTGGTGCCGGAGCCGCTCGGCGGCGCGCAGCGCGATGCCGCGGCAACCATCGCCGCGGTGGGCAACGCGGTCGCGGCTTCGCTGGCGCCGCTGGCGGGCTTGGACCGCGTCACGCTGAAGGCGCGTCGCAGGGAGAAATACCTGGAAATGGGCCGCGAAGGACTGGCTTGATGTCACTCCGCGCGCTGCTCGGGTCGGCGCTCGGGCTCAGCGGTGCGTTCACCCTCTGGGAGATGCTGCGGCGGGTCGTCACCACGGATCCGGCTGCCGATACCGCGACGCGCCTCGGCCTTGCCTGCGCGGCATTGCTGCCGGCGGTCTGCGTGCTGCTGCTCATCGTCGCGGTCCAGATGGGCCTGCGGATGGTGACACGCGCGATTGATCCGTTGGCGGGACAGGATGGCAGGCTGCTGCAGGTGAACCAGCGTGCCCTTGCCAACACCGTGGAGCAGCTCACCGCCTTCGCGCCGGCACTGCTGGCGGTTGCGGCGCGGGCTCCCGCTGGTTGGATGCCGTCTGTGGTGGCGGCGGGACTGGTATTCGGGCTGGCCCGGCTGGCGTTCTGGGGTGGCTATATGGTGGGTCCGCTCGGCCGTTCGCCCGGCATGGCGGCAACCTACGCGATCAACGTTGTGACGCTGGTTTCCGCCGTAAGTGTCTGGTGGCCATAGGCTACAGGTGTCCGGTCAGTCGGGCCGCGCCAAACGCGGCGGCGCACAGCACGCCCGCGAACGTGATCTGTCCGGCGATGATGGCGATGATCATTGGCCATGTCGTCGGCAGCGAATGTCGCTAGCTAGTCAATGGTCCGGTTTTGGTAGCTCGTGATCTGACTGGGTCGTTCCTGTTCTGAGCAGCACGTAGCTGCTGGCGACGACCATCGATGGCCTCGGTTACGCCGGTGCCCATCTGATACCACTGGAACGCATATTGGTAGGACATGATCGACAGGTTGGTGGTCGCATCATCCCTTCCTGCAGGAACGCAAGAAGCTCGAACAAGCCAATCGTCGGGGCGCACTGAACCAAACCGAGGTCGACGCGTTCGCCCGACGCTGGGGGGTGCGATTTCGTAGACGCCACCGAAACAAGCGATCCCACCTCGGTTCCATGGGCAGCCCACGCTTTGCCAAGCGCCATCGTTCTAACAGACCTTCCGGCTGACCTCGCCAATCCAGGCTTCCGGCTTTCGCCGCTTCCTCTCAATTCCAGCAACCCGGCGGACACCTCTGAACATCTCCTCGAATGCGGTGGCACCAGGTTTCATGTCCACGTCGACAATGGCGCCGACAATCCAGCCGCAGTCTCCTTGCCGCTCGACCAGCTTTTCGAGATCCGCGCGACCGCCGCAATCCGACTCTGGCGCGCCCTGAGCGGCCGTAACCTAGGTCCCAACCCCGCGGCGCTGCCGAAGGCTCGCCGGGACCGTCTGATCCTGGCGTTGCGTGCACTCGACGGACGGCTTGATGATGCGACCTACCGTGAAATCGCCAGTGCGCTGTTTACCCATCCCGGCGTATCCGACCGCGGATGGAAAAGCCATGACCTACGCGATCGCACGATCCGTCTGGTGCACTTCGGGCTTGGCATGATGCGCTCAGGTTATCGCCGTTTGCTCTTGTATCCGTGTCGCCGTCGATCGTAAGCCTCCAAAGGCTCAATACACTCCAGCACCGGCGCGCTTTGACGCCGGGTAATGGCCATCTTTTCTTTTCCCCTTGGCGGGGCTATAGTTTGACATACGGCTGGACCAGCGGAGTTGAGCCCTTCTCCCGCCTAAGCATGACCGGCACCTGTGTCGTATTTCCGACGATCTCAACCTTCCGCCTGAGTGGTCATTGGATTAATGATTCGCTTTGTGCGTAACGCAACAACAATGTGCCTGTGTTGTAGCCGCGCGCGGGTACGATGGTCCGCGCCCGGTGTCAGTGATCTAACGGACTCAAGCGTCCCCTCAAGTCAAATACCCAATCAAACGAGACCAAAGTTCGCACATGCGCGTCTCTTCGTTGGCGTCCAATGCGAAGAAGCCAATATCCGTACGTCAGCCATATGCTCAATGGGCATCACGCGGTTTCAGCAAAAATGTACCGTAGCGCAGCAGAAAAATGGCAAATCCCGCAATCCAGAAGCCTGCCGAGGCGATGAGAAGTGCCATCGTCCAATCGGACTCGAATGCTGCCACTACCCGGACGACTGCCGCGAGTCCGACCAGGATATAGATCAGGCCTGTCGTGCGATCCGCGCACAGGGTGCGTCCCGTATGGCCAAGCGTCGTGCGCGTCATCACCGCCAAAATCATCGTTCCGATCGCACCCGCCGTAAGAGTATGAATTGCGGCGCTAAGCGGCACCCCGAACCCACTTATGGTCAGGCCGAGCAAGCCCACGCCGAGCACCAGCCAACCATAACCGATGTGCAAGACCATAAGCAGCGGTTCCGCGCTTGTGGCTCCGCCATGCCAACGCAGCATGCGCAAGAAGTTCAACGCCGCACCCACCATTAGCATTGGCCCAACGAAGCGAGCCTCCACGTCAAACGCCCAGCCGAGCAGGGCGAGATGCAGGATGCCCAGCGAGACCCGGTCGATCGGACCGTGCGGGGCGGGCAGTTCGGACGCGCCGCGTTTGGCCAGCCAGTTGCGAGTGAAACTCGGCACGATCCGACCCGCCACGACCGAGATCAAGATGATGACCGCCACAAGTCCGAGCCGCCATCCCAATCCGGCGGGCACGGCGAAGCCCTCGGCCTCCAGGTGCATCAGCAGATTGGCGATCCCCAGGACCGTTACCGGCACGACCATCGGCAGATTGCGCCAGTTATGTCCTGCGATGATCTCACGGGCAGCAACAACGATCAGAACCACAGGAAACGACAAATCGGCCGCGGTCGCCAACCAGAACGGAACGAGCGCGGATATCAGGCACATTAGTCGACCGAGCAGCCACAGACCAACCAGCAGGGCCAGTGGATAACCGCTGATCGGAAGCCGTCGGGTCCAATTCGGGATGGCGGTCAACAGAAATCCGGCAATGGCAGCCATAACGAATCCAAAAATCATTTCGTGGATGTGCCAACTGAGCGGATCGAAACGGCTCGACAATGTGCTACCGGTGGCCAACATGCCGATCCAGATGGCCAGGGCGGCAATAGACCAAATCCCGGCAGCCAAGAAGAACGGCCGGAACCCCTGCGTCAACACGGCCGGCATCCCAGGAGCGGGCACGCGATCCAAGGCGGTGCTCACGACGCACCGATATCATGCGCATCGAACCCATCGAGCGCACGACGCGGCGAACCGTGCGATCTCGGGTCCGCCTGATTATTCTCCGTTGTCACCGAGTTTTCCTTCGTGCCGTGCGAGTTGCGGGCCTGCCCTGTCAGGCAGGTCCGGCTTGCCCACCATTTCACTTAACGGCGGCCGCCGTGGGTAACAGCACCTTGCTGCCGCCATGCTCAACGTCGAACAGCAATCCGCCGCGCCGTGTGTAGAACCACCAGGTGGTGCCGATGCAGCTCACGTAGAATGCCAGGAAACCGTAGAGTGCGAACTCCGCGCCGCCGGTGGCCGCAATGGACGTCCCGAAGCTTTTCGGGATGAAGAAGGCCCCGAACGCTGCGATCGCCGACGTGAACCCGATGATGGCTGCCGCTTCCTTGTCGGATTGCTTGACGAGGTCTGGGCCGGTCAACTCAGGCTCAAGCCGTGCCACCTCTTTGCGCATGATTGCCGGGATCATCTGGAACGTCGACGCGTTGCCCACGCCACTTGCGGCAAAGACAAACAGGAAGCTCGCGAAGAACACCGGGAAGGCAGTCGGGTCAGTCTTCATTCCGATTGCGTAGAGGATGCCGACGGTTCCGAGGCTCATGGCAACGAAGACCCAGACCGTCATACGTGCCCCACCGAACCGGTCGCATGGCTTCCCGGCGAGCGCGCGCGCCAGGGCACCGACCAGCGGCCCGAGGAATGCATAGGCGAGCGCGTTCACGCCGGGAAAGAGGATCTTCGACAGCAGCGGAAAGGCGGCCGAGAAGCCGATGAAGGAGCCGAACGTGCCGGTATAGAGCCAGCACATGATCCAGTTGTGCAGGCGCCGGAATATCACCGACTGGTCGGCGAACGACGCCTTCATCGTGGCGATGTCGTTCATGCCGAACCAGGCCGCAAATGCGCTGGCGGCGATGAACGGAACGAACACGAAGCCGGCGTTTTGCAACCACAGCGTCGTTGTGACCCCCGCCTGCGTCGCGCTCTGAGGTGCCCCGCCGAGCCAGCCAAAAACACCCCCGGTGATTGCCAGAGGCACGACGAACTGCACGACGCTGACCCCGAGATTCCCCAGGCCTGCGTTGATGGCCAGCGCACTGCCCTTCTCGGCCTTGGGAAAGAAGAACGAGATGTTGGCCATCGATGACGCAAAGTTGCCGCCGCCCAGACCGCAGAGCAGCGCAAGCGCAAGGAAGATCCAGTAGGGCGAAGTCGGATCCTGCACGGCAAAGCCCATGCCGACCGCTGGGATCAGCAGCGACCACGTCGTCAGCGTCGTCCACAGACGGCCGCCGAACATCGCTGGCATGAAGGCGTAGACCACCCGCAGTGTCGCACCGGACAATCCCGGCAGCGCCGCAAGCCAGAACAGCTGTTCAGTGGAGAAGGCAAACCCAACCGCTGGAAGCTTCGCCACCACGACTGACCACACCATCCAGACGGCAAACGACAGCAGCAGGCAGGGCACCGAGATCCATAGGTTGCGCCGGGCGATCTTGCGCCCCGTGGCATTCCAGAAGTCGACATCCTCGGGCCGCCAGTCCTTGATGGCGCCGGTGGCCGCGAGTGCGCCTTGCTGCGCCGGCCCATGGATCGGCTGCATTTCCGGGAGCTCGGGCAGCGTCGAGACCGCGACGCCCGCCGCCTGCGCCGTGCGCTCCATCTGTCGGACCGCCAGATGCATCCACACCAATGCGACGGCAACCAGGGCGAACAGCAGCCAGAAGCAACTCTGCCAGATGCCGGTCAGGTCGTTCAGCGCACCGAAAGCTATCGGCAGGACGAAGCCGCCCAGACCGCCGACCAATCCGACGACGCCACCGACGGCGCCGACACGATCGGGGTAATAGACAGGGATGTGCTTGAACACCGCCGCCTTGCCCAGGCTCATGAAGAAGCCGAGTACCGACGCGACGACCATGAACCCGACGACGCCGAGATGGGTTGAGAAGGCGATCGGGCCATGACTGCCCTGCATCACGTACTGCGTCGGCGGGTAGGACAGGATGAACGTGCAGACGACCGACACCAGGAACGTCCAGTACATCACCCGGCGCGCGCCGAACTTATCGGCAAGATGGCCGCCATACGCGCGGAACACGGAAGCCGGAATGGAATAGGCCGCGCCTATCACACCAGCCGCCGCGATGCCAATGCCGTAAACGCCGATAAGGTAATGCGGCAGCCACAGGGCGAGTGACACGAAGCCGCCGAACACGAAGAAGTAGTAGAGCGAGAAGCGCCAGACCTGGACGTTCTTGAGCGGCTCCAGCATGGCCAGCAACGACTCCGGCTTCTCGCCCGAGAGACGGCGGCGGACGAGATCCGGGTCGTCCTTCGTCATGACAAAGAACACGATTGCGATCAGCACCAGCGCCGCGGCCCACACAAGTGCGACCGCTTGCCAGCCGTAGGCCACCATGACGGTGGGAGCGGCTAACTTGGTGACCGCGGCACCGACATTGCCGGCGCCGAAAATGCCCAGTGCGGTGCCCTGTTTTCCCTTGGGGAACCACTTGGCGACGTAGGCGATGCCAACCGAGAACGAGCCGCCGGAGATGCCGACGCCCAAAGCTGCCAGCAGGAAAGTCGGGTAGTCGTAGGCGAGCGCCAGAAGCGCTGTCATCACGGCCGCGGACAGCATGGTGACGAAGAACACCAGGCGCCCGCCATACTGGTCGGACCAGATGCCGAGTATCAGCCGGATCAGTGATCCGGTCAGGATCGGTGTGCCAACCAGCAGACCCAGTTGCGTGTCGGAAAGAGCAGAGGTTCCTTTGGATCTGGATGCCGATGATCGCGAAGATGGTCCAGACCGCGAAGCACACGGTGAAGGCGGCCGTCGACAGCCAAAGGGCACGCCGCTGATCGGTTTGATCCACCGATGCGCTGCTCATCGTCCGTTCCTTTTTACTTGCAGTGGAATGATTGGCTCAGGGCCATCGAGGAGTGGGTCGAGGTGGAAACGGGCTTGCGCGGCGGTGACATCCTCGACATGCACCAGATCGCCTTGGACCCTGATTCCGTGCCGGGTCAGACCGGCCAAAATTCGGGAAAATGTCTCCCGCGTCATGCCAAGCTGAGAGGCGATCAGCCGCTTCTCGAGTGGCAGCCTGACCGGCTCGCCCCGCGTCGCGTCTTCCGCCAGCCGCAGCAGATAACAGCCGACGCGCTCTTCGGCCGACCGGAGTTGCAGGTTCTTCGCGTGCTTGATCTGGCGCCGGAATTGCGCCGCCTGACAGGCCAGCACGGCGAGGCAAAGCGCCTGATCCGACGCGACGGCGTGGCGGAACGCGTCGGCCTGGATCATGACGATACGGGCCTCATCGAGAACCCGGGCACGCATCAAGTATGGCTGGTGATTGAGAACGGCTGCCGGCAGCAGGAGATCAGGAGCCCGCACGAATTCGACCAGCGTTTCCTCGGCGCCTCGGACTGCGAGCAATTCCACGCTGCCGCTGACGAGCAATAGGGCGAAGGCGGGTGTTTCCGCCTGCTCGAACAGGGTGCTGCCGGATGGCATGCGATGCAGCGCCGATTGATCGGCGAGCCGATCAATCGTGGCCTCTGGAACGGCACTCAACCATGCCGTTGTGGCGATGGCATCGCGCGGTGTCATAGCAGCGGAGCTGACGTCAACGTTCGGCTGCAATTGAAACCCCATCGGCATTGGTTGTCCTGCTGTCGACCGTGTCAGCTTTGCCGGGGCTGCCTTCTCGGACCGGCGTCAGGTCATAAGACGACCAGGATCACTTGCATGCATTGATCTAGATCAATGCACAGCGGTGATCTAACGCGGATGTTGGTCACATGCCTCGGGCCTAAGCCTGTCGGGCAGACCTGAACCCTGCAGGAACCCAATAATGAGCCACTTCCTCGACCGGCTGACCTTCTTCAGAAAGCAGGTCGACACTTTCGCCGACGGGCATGGCATCGTCACGAACGAGCCACGCGAGTGGGAGGATGGTTACCGGAAGCGTTGGCAGCACGACAAAATCGTCCGCTCGACGCATGGGGTGAACTGCACCGGCTCGTGCTCCTGGAAGATCTACGTCAAGGGCGGCATCGTTACGTGGGAAACCCAGCAGACCGATTATCCCCGAACGCGTCCGGACCTGCCCAACCACGAGCCGCGCGGCTGTGCGCGTGGCGCCAGCTACTCCTGGTATCTGTATTCGGCCAACCGCGTGAAGCATCCGATGGTCCGCGGCCGCCTGCTCAAGTTGTGGCGCGAGGCCCGCGAAACCCTGACGCCGGTCGCCGCCTGGGCGTCCATCGTTGAGAATGCTGAGAAGCGTGCGAGCTACACGACCAAACGCGGTCTCGGCGGCCTGATCCGGGCCACCTGGGACGAGGTGAACGAGATCATCGCGTCCGCAAACGCTTACACGGTCAGGAAATATGGCCCGGATCGCGTCATGGGGTTCTCGCCGATCCCGGCGATGTCGATGGTCTCCTACGCCGCCGGTGCCCGCTACCTGTCGCTGCTCGGCGGCGTTTGCCTGAGCTTCTACGACTGGTATTGCGACCTGCCGCCCGCCAGCCCGATGACCTGGGGCGAGCAGACCGACGTCCCGGAAAGTGCTGACTGGTACAACGCCGGTTACCTGATGATCTGGGGATCCAACGTCCCGCAGACACGCACACCGGACGCGCATTTCTACACCGAGGTCCGCTACAAGGGCACCAAGAGCGTCGTCATTTCCCCCGACTACGCCGAAGCAACAAAATTTGCCGACCTCTGGCTGCATCCCAAGCAGGGCACTGATGCCGCGCTGGCGCTGGCGATCGGCCACGTCATCCTGCGCGAGTACTACCTCGACCGCGGCGTGCCCTATTTCGAGGACTACGCGCGTCGCTATACCGACCTGCCGATGCTGGTGCGCCTGGTGCGCAAAGGCGACGCGTTCGTGCCGGAGCGGCTGCTGCGCGCCGAGGATTTTGTCGACAATCTGGGCGAGGCCAACAATGCCGCGTGGAAGACGATGGCGTTCGACCAGGACGATCAGCCCGTCGTGCCGCTGGGTTCCGTTGGCTTCCGTTGGGGCCAGCAGGGCAAGTGGAACCTGGAGGCCAAGGAAAGCACCGGACGCGACGTCACGCTCAAGCTGACACTGGCGGCTGACAAGCAGACCGCGCGCGTCAACTTCCCCTATTTCGGCGGTGCCGCGACCAACGGTTTCAAGGCGACCGATCATGCCGACGTGCTGACGCGCAATGTTCCTGTTCGCACACTGGCGCTCAAGGACGGCGACACGCTGGTGACCACCGTGTTCGACCTGATGTGCGCGAATTACGGCCTGGACCGAGGGCTGGGCGGCGACAACGTCGCCAAGGATTACAATGAGGACAAGCCGTTTACGCCGGCCTGGGCGGAAAACATCACCGGCGTGCCGCGCGCACATATCATCCATGTCGCACGTGAGTTCGCCACCAACGCGGAGAAGACCAACGGGCGCTCGATGGTCATCCTCGGCGCGGGTCTGAACCACTGGTACCACATGGACATGGCCTACCGCGGCATCATCAACATGCTGGTGTTCTGCGGCTGCATCGGCCAGTCCGGCGGGGGCTGGTCGCACTATGTCGGCCAGGAAAAGCTGCGGCCGCAAACCGGCTGGGCACCGATCGCGTTCGGGTTGGACTGGGCGAAGCCGCCGCGCCACATGAACGGCACATCGTTCTTCTATTCGCATACCGACCAATGGCGTTATGAGACGCTGAAGGTGTCTGAAATCCTGTCGCCGACCGCGCCGGACGGCGATTGGAGCGGCAGCCTCATCGACTACAATGTTCGTGCCGAACGGATGGGCTGGCTGCCGTCGGCGCCACAACTCAAGCAGAACCCGCTGACCATTGCGGCGCAGGCGCAAGGCGGCCGGGTTGGAGCCGAAGGAATACGTCGCTCAGGCGCTGTCGTCCGGCCAGCTGGAGATGTCATGCCAGGACCCTGATGACCCCGCGAACTGGCCGCGCAACCTGTTCGTCTGGCGCTCCAACCTGCTTGGCTCGTCCGGCAAGGGTCACGAGTATTTCCTCAAGCATTTGCTCGGCACCTCGAACGGTGTGCTGGGCAAGGATTTGGGCACCGAGGGCCACGAACGCCCACAGGACGTGGCATGGCATGACACGGCGCCGGAAGGAAAACTCGACCTGCTGGTGACCCTCGATTTCCGGATGTCCACGACCTGCGTCTACTCCGACATCGTGCTGCCGACGGCAACCTGGTACGAGAAGAACGATCTCAATACGTCCGACATGCACCCGTTCATCCATCCGCTGACTGCGGCGGTGGATCCGGCATGGGAGGCACGCACCGACTGGCAGATCTACAAGGACATCGCCAGGAAGTTTTCGGAAGATCGCCCCGGAAGTACTGGGCCGCGAGACTGACGTCGTTCTGACGCCGGTTCTGCATGACACCGCCGGTGAACTCGCGCAGCCCTACGATGTCAGTGACTGGAAGCGTGACGGCATTGCGCCCGATTCCGGGCCGCACCATGCCATCGGTGACGGTGGTGGAGCGAGACTATCCCGGACTCTATGCTCAATTCACCTCGATCGGACCGTTGCTCGAGAAGACCGGCAACGGTGGCAAAGGCATCGGCTGGAATACCGCGACACGAAATCGAGTTCCTGCGGGCACTGAATGGCAAGGTCGCCGCTGGTCCCGCAGCCGGACAGCCACGCCTCGAGACCGACATCCACGCCATCGAGGCCATCCTCAGCCTGGCACCGGAAACCAACGGCGAAGTCGCGGTCAAGGCCTGGGAGGCGCTCGGTGGCTTGACCGGCCTGGACCACACCCACCTGGCGCTGGCCAAGGAAGACGAGAAGATTCGCTTCCGCGATATCGTCGCCCAACCGCGCAAAATCATCTCGTCGCCGACGTGGTCAGGCATCGAGAGCGACAAGGTTTGCTACAATGCCGGCTATACCAATGTTCACGAGTTCATTCCGTGGCGGACGCTGACCGGGCGCCAGCAGCTTTACCAGGACCATCTGTGGATGCGCGCGTTCGGCGAGGGCCTGGTTACGTGGCGCCCGCCGGTTGACACCAAGGCGACGACCCAGGTCCAGGGAAAGCACGGCAATGGCAACCCTGAGATCGCGCTGAACTTCGTCACCCCGCATCAGAAATGGGGCATCCACAGCACCTACACCGACAACCTGCTGATGCTGACATTGAGCCGCGGCGGGCCATGCATCTGGATCAGCGAGACGGATGCCAAGAGCGTAGGGATCGTCGATAACGACTGGGTCGAAGCCTACAACACCAATGGTGCCCTGGTGGCTCGGGCCGTCGTCTCGCAACGGGTCAATCCCGGCATGGTGATGATGTACCATGCGCAGGAGAAGATCATGAACATGCCTGGCAGCGAAGTCACCGGGCAGCGCGGCGGCATCCATAACTCGGTAACCCGCGTCGTGATGAAACCGACGCACATGATCGGCGGCTACGCCCAGCAATCCTATGGCTTCAACTACTACGGCACCGTTGGCAGCAACCGCGACGAGTTCATCGTCATCCGGCGCATGAACAAGGTCGACTGGCTGGATGGGACCAAACCCACCATGCAGAAGGAGACCGTGGCATGAGGGTCCGCGCGCAAATCGGCATGGTGCTGAACCTCGACAAGTGCATCGGATGCCACACCTGTTCCGTCACCTGCAAGAACGTCTGGACCAGCCGCGAGGGTGTCGAATACGCCTGGTTCAACAACGTCGAGACCAAGCCCGGCGTCGGCTATCCCAAGGACTGGGAGAACCAGAAGCGCTGGAAGGGCGGTTGGAAGCGTCGCGCCGACGGCTCCATCGAGCCGCGCATCGGCGCCAAATGGCGTGTTCTGGCCAACATCTTTGCCAATCCAGACCTGCCGGAAATCGACGACTACTACGAGCCGTTCACCTTCGACTACGCGCACTTGCAGACGGCGCCGGAGGGCAAGGTCATGCCGACGGCACGCCCGCGTTCGCTGATCAGCGGCGAGCGGATGGAGAAGATCAAGTGGGGTCCGAACTGGGAGGAAATCCTGGGCGGCGAGTTCAAAGGGCGGTCGAAGGACTCCAACTTCGAAGGTGTCCAGAAGGAAATTTACGGCCAGTTCGAAAACACCTTCATGATGTATCTGCCGCGCCTGTGCGAGCATTGTCTGAACCCCACCTGCGTCGCAGCCTGCCCATCGGGCGCCATCTACAAGCGCGAGGAAGACGGCATCGTCCTGATCGACCAGGACAAGTGCCGCGGCTGGCGCATGTGTGTATCGGCATGTCCATACAAGAAGATCTACTACAACTGGTCGTCGGGCAAGTCCGAGAAATGCACGTTCTGCTTTCCCGCGCATCGAGGCGGGATTGCCGACGGTGTGTTCGGAAACCTGCGTGGGGCGCATTCGCTATCTCGGCGTGGTGCTGTATGACGCCGACCAGATCCAGGCAGCAGCGTCGGCTCCCGACATCGGCGATTTATACGAGGAGCAGTTGAAGGTTTTCCTCGACCCATTCGATCCAAAGGTGCAGGCGCAGGCTCGTGCTGACGGGATCTCTGAGGCGTGGCTGGAAGCCGCAAAGCAATCGCCGGTGTGGAAGATGGCGATGGACTGGAAGATCGCGTTCCCGTTGCATCCCGAATACCGCACGCTGCCGATGGTCTGGTATGTGCCGCCGCTGTCGCCAATCCAGGCTGCGGCTGCCAAGGGCGACCTCGGCGAAATCGGCGGCATGCCGGATGTGAAATCCTTGCGCATCCCGGTGGAATACCTCGCCAACCTGCTCACCGCCGGCCGCACTGAGCCTGTCCAACTTGCCCTGGAACGGATGCTGGCAATGCGCGCCTACATGCGGTCGAAGACCGTGGACGGTGTCATCAACGACGGCATCGCGGAGCGCGTCGGTCTGTCCGGCAACGACATCGAGGATATGTATCAACTGATGGCGATCGCCAACTACGAGGACCGCTTCGTCATCCCGACAGCACACCGCGAGACCGGCGAGGATGCCTTCGAACTGCGCGGCTCCTGCGGCTTCTCCTTCGGCGAGGGCTGCGGCAGCAGCAAGACCGGCTTCGATCTGTTCGCAGGCAACAAGCCGAGAGCGAAGAAGCCTGAGGAGGTCGGGTGATGGCACGCACATATCGCGCACTCGCTGCCCTGCTGTCCTATCCAACCGAAGCGTTGCAGGCGGCAACTGGCGAGATTGCGGAGGCGCTGGCCGAGGAGGCCATCGTCGCTGCACCCCACCTGGCGGCGCATCCGCATTTTCCTGGACGAAGTGGCGAGCACCGACATCTATGAACTCCAGGCGCAGTACTTCGCGCTGTTCGACCGCAGCCGCACGCTGTCGCTTCACCTGTTCGAACACATCCATGGCGAAAGCCGTGACCGCGGGCAGGCCATGGCCGATCTGATCACCCTCTACCAAAGCCATGGGCTGGATATGGCCGCCGACGAGTTGCCGGATTTCCTGCCGCTGTTCCTGGAATTCCTGTCGTTGCTGCCGGACGCCGAGGCACGGACGATGCTGGCCGAACCGGCAGGGATACTGCGCGCCCTGACCGACCGCCTGGCCGCGCGCAACACTGGCTACAGGACGGTCATGGCGGCACTCGCGGACATCGCGGCGGCGCCGACGCTGGCAGTCTCCGACATCCCCGAGGAAGACCCAGACGACCTAGAGGCGATGGATGCCTCCTGGGAGGAAGCTGCGGTCCGCTTTGGACCCGGCGAAGCCGTCGATGCCTGCGGAACGGATCGGATACGCACCCAGATCCGTGCCGGACAGCGTGACGCACGCCACACCACAGCTACAACCACGCCGTCGCGCACCGCCGCAGCAGCCTGAGGAGCACGAACATGGACGACTGGCTCAACAACGCGCTCTTCGGCTGGTATCCCTACGTGGCGCTGACCGTGTTCGTGCTCGGCAGCCTGCTGCGTTTCGACCATTCGCAATACACCTGGCGCACCGGCTCCAGCCAGTTGCTCCGGCGCCGCCAGATGATGTGGGGATCGAACCTCATGCATGTCGGCATCCTGGCCATCTTCGGCGGCCATCTCGTCGGATTGCTGACGCCGGTTGTCGTGTTCGACACGCTCGGCATCAGCCACACCTTCAAGCAGCTTCTCGCCATGGGCGTCGGTGGCATTGCCGGTGTTGCCTGCTGGGTCGGCATCGCGCTGCTGGCGCACCGGCGCATCTTCGACGCGCGCATCCGTAACACGTCAACGTTTGCCGATATCGCAATCCTTCTGGTGCTGTGGGTGCAATTGACCCTCGGCCTGTCCACCATCTTTGTCTCCGCGAACCATCTCGACGGCCATGAGATGATCAAATTCATGACCTGGGCGCAGGGCATCGTGACCCTCAACCCTGGCGTCGCCGCGGTGATTTCCGACGTCAGCCCGGTCTTCAAGTGCCACCTTTTCCTGGGCATGACGATCTTCCTGCTCTTCCCGTTCACCAGGCTGGTGCATGTCTGGAGCGCACCGATCTGGTATCTTGGCCGCAAGGGCTATCAAATCGTTCGTACCACACGTGCCTTGGCAGGCCGCCCGGTGGCAGCGGCTTCTGCGCCACAGGCCGTCTTCACGAGTATCCGTGCACCGGTCGCACATCCGCTACCCGCAGCAGGAAACGATTGAGCCATGCGCATCGAGACCAAGCGGTCATCCGCACCGGAGATCGTGGCCGTGAACGAGACGATCATTGCCAGCGCCGACATCGCGCGGGAGGTTCAGAACCACGAAGGCGGTTCGCCCGTGATCGCGTGGGAGGCGGCAACGCGCGCGCTGGTGGTTCGCGAACTGCTTTCCCAGCGTGCCCGTGTGCTAGGGCTCATGCCCGAACCACGCAGCGAGAACGGCCTGCGCGAGACCGATGAGGAGGCGTTGATCCGCATGCTGCTCGAAGCCGAAGTCAGGACGCCGACGGCCGACGAGCCGGACTGCCGCCGCTACTACAACGCCAACCTCGCGCGGTTCCGCAGCCCCGACCTGTATGAGCCGTTGCACATCCTGTTCAAGGCGCCTCAGGACGATCAGGCCGCGTACGCCGTAGCCGTCGAGCGCGCCACGGCGGCCCTCGAAGACGTCAAGGCTGCACCAGCCAATTTCGAAAACCTCGCCCGCGCATTGTCCGACTGCCCGTCGGCGGCCGAGGGTGGACGTCTCGGCCAGGTCGCCGAGGGCGACACCACACCCGAATTCGAGACTGCGCTCCGGTCGCTTGCGGTCGGCGAGATTTGTCCGGACATCGTGCGCACGCGCTACGGCGTTCATGTCGTCCGTCTAGACCGCAAGGTCGATGGAGAGGTGCTGCCGTTCGAACAGGTCCACGATCGCATTGCATCCTATCTCGAGGCCAGCTCATCGCGTCGCGCGGCCGCACAGTACGTGGCGTTGTTGGCGGGTCAGGCACGGATCAGCGGATGCAATATTGCGGGCGCTTCCTCGCCCCTCGTTCAGTAGGGGCGCCGATGCTCGGCAACATCCTGGGCGGCTTGACCAATGCCGCGGCGGCTGAAGAACAGCTTGCCGCCATTGCCGATGAGGCACTGCTCGAGCGGGTCAAGACCGTGGCCCATGAGAACGACGTCACGCCTGGAGCCTATGTTGCAGCAACCGTCCGTCATTGCTGGACCATGGCAGCGAGGAGATTTGGCTGGATCTCGTCGGCAAGATGGCGAACTCGCCGCAGCCGGGCGCCGCGGCGTTGGAGGCCATCTTGCTGCGCGCGTTTCCGGCCCCAAGAAAGCTCCGAATGCCAATGAAGCCCAGAACGCTGACGCGGCCGGCATGAACGCGATCGCTCCGGCGTTGACCGACATTGGCGCGCTGGCTGATTTTGTGCTGATGCATGCAGTGACGGCAGGTGCCTCCGAAACGCTTGCCATGGCTGCCGAATAGCGATGGTGACAGTGCTGGAAAGGTGCGCGCAATGAAAGCCTTCAGCTTGATTGGCGAATGTGCGGAGAAATCCGAGCTGGTGCGGCGTCTGGTGGTCGAACTGACCGGACGTGGTCTCCGCGTGTCCACGATCAAGCGTGTGTCCGACGCTGTCGATCTTGAAAGGCAGGGCAGCGGCACCTGGAAGCATCGCACCGCAGGAGCCGTGGAAGTCATGGTCGCAAGCGCCAGCCGTTTTGCGCTGATGCGGGAGATGCCCGAGGACACAGATGAACCCGACGTCTCCAGCCTCTTGGCACGGATGGCGCCGGTCGACATCGTCTTGCTGGATGGATTTCGGCGAAGCGGTTATCCGAAGATGGAAGTCGTCCAATTCGGACAGCATCGGGCGCTGTACGCATTGAATGACACCATGGTGCTTGCCGTGACATCGGAGGTGCCGGTGACAGCACCAGTTCCCGGCCTGCCGCTGTCCGATATCAGTGTTTTAGGCGACTTCGTAATGGCGCACGCTATAACTGCGGACACCTAGGGCAAACCAGGCGGCTGCGGGCCGCTTGCGGTGCGAGCAGAATACAAGTCCATCGTTCAGGCCGGGCGCCATTGGTGCCGGGCGCCAAGAGTGTCGACGGCGAGGTTCGCCCCAACGACGAGGCGTCGTTGACTACATGTCGAATAGGTTGACGCCCATGCTGCCGGCAACCGCGCCCGCATAGTCACCAAACTCAGAACGAGCAGACACCGGTGCAGCCATTCAATGCGCCGGTAGGTTGCCTCGGGCGCCGCCTCGGCACGGTGCGCAAGCAATCGCTCCAGGAACAACGGCTCAATAACGAATAGCATCGCTGTGAAGACAAACCATGTTAGCGCCATAGCGTGCATCCACTAAAAATCGCTCGTTTGGAATCTGGACCAGGCGTCCAGCCGCCACGTCATGTAAAAGCCGCTGATTCCGGTGATGACCGTGGTGACGCGAGCTTGTCGGGCGAAGCTCGCTTCCATCGCATGGAAGATGCCAAACCGTTGCTCGGCCGGATAAGATCGCCGAATGGCTGGCAGCAGAACCGTCGTCACCATCCCGACGCCGCCGATCCACAAAACGACAGCAAGTACGTGCGCCACGCGGGCTACGACAATGTCGGTCACGGTAGACTCTCTAAAACGAGCACGTTGCTCACAACTTGGAGGCCTTTCGTCGGGTTGTCGGATAAGATGCGCGGCGGCGCACTCGCTCGACGCCGAGATTGCCCGACGAACCGACGCCGACGAACGAGGCGCCGGTCTTGGGGTCAATGACTAGGTGGCGGTTCTGATGTCCCTGCACGATGCCAAAGATGCCCTTCCCGGTGACGAGTTCGGCGCCATAGGCTCCAGGGACTCCATTCCGCTGCTCTGGGGGCACCTGATCGGCCCGCTGGCTTGGCACGGGGCGACCCGGTCGCAGCGCGCCAACCACATGCGGAACCATCCAGATGCCATCTTGATCGGCGACAAGGAGATGATCCCCTTGCCACGCCAGTCCATACGGCTTGCTGAGATCTTCAATATGGCGATCAATCCACTTGGCGTGGCCTTCACCATCATCGCGCAGCAGCGTGATGTAGTCGGCACTTTGCTCGGCCACCAGCACATCGCCATTGGGGAGGATGAGAAGCCGGCGAGGGTTGTCCGAAGGGCAAGGTCGTGTTGGTCGATTTCTGGACCTATTCGTGCATCAACTGCCTGCGCACCCTTCCCTACGTCCGTGCCTGGGCGGAGAAATACAAGGACCATGGGCTTGTGGTGATCGGCGTGCACACGCCAGAATTTGCCTTCGAGCAGAAGGTGGCCAATGTGAAGCGAGCCATCGCCGATCTCCACATCGCCTATCCAGTCGCGATCGACAACGAGTACTTGATGTGGCGCGCGTTCGAAAACCAGTACTGGCCGGCCCACTACTTCATCGATGCGCAAGACCGCGTGCGCTACCACCATTTCAGCGAAGGCGACTACGACCACTCGGAGCGCGTAATCCAACTTCTGTTGGAGCAAGCGGACAAATCCAACGTATCGACGGGGCTGGTCGCGGTGTCTGCCTCAGGCGCCGAGGCAGCATCCGACGACAAGGACGTGAAGTCGCCCGAGACTTATATCGGCTATCGCCGGGCAGAGAACTTCGCCTCACCCGGCGGCGTTGGGAATGACGTGTCGCGGGTCTACGCGGCCGGTATGCCCCACCTGAATCAATGGTCGCTGTCCGGTGACTGGAAGGTAGGCGGAGAGCACGCAGGGCTCAACGCCAAGGACGGGTCGATTGTGTATCGGTTCCATGCGCGCGATGTGCATCTGGTGCTCGGGCCGTCGCCCGGTGGGCAACCGATACGGTTCCGCGTGACAATCGACGGTGCAGCGCCCGGCGAGAACCACGGCGCGGATGTGGATGCTGCCGGCAACGGTACCGTCAATGAGCAAAGGCTCTATCAACTCGTCCGACAGACTGGCGCGATCACCGATCGCACGTTCGAAATCCGGTTCCTCGATGCGGGCGTGCAGGCCTTCGCGTTTACCTTCGGCTGAAAGTGTCCAACGTCGCACTTCACGGACCGTTACGGGAGGACATGCTCTGTGCCTGCGCATAACCAACTCTTCGAACTGCTCGCAGCCGAGCGCAAGGCTGAGGCGCTTTTCGCAGCCATCGAAACTCAAGGCCTCGTTCGCCCGGGCCGAACCGAGACAGAGGTGGACCAGGATATCTACGCACTTGCCGAACAGTCATTTGGCGTGCGCAAGCACTGGCACAAGCGGATCGTGCGCTGTGGTCCGAACACCGTGTGCATCTTCGCGGAGAACCCTCCCGTAAGGACGATCACCGAGGACGACACCGTGTTCCTTGATCTCGGACCGGTCTTCGACGAATCGGAAGCCGATGTCGGCCGCACCTATGTGATGGACGATGACTCGGAAAAGCATCGGCTTTGCCAGGATCTGCCGCGCATATTCGAAACTATCAAGCAATACTTCGACGATCATCGCGACGTGACGGGCGCAGACCTTTACGCGTATGCGCAGCAATGTGCGGAATTTGCCGGCTGGCTGTTCGGTGGCGCAATCGCCGGCCACATTGTCGGCGAATTCCCACATGCCCGTATTCCTGGCGACAAGGATCTCTACCGGATCAGTCCGGCGAATACGCAACGAATGCGCGACCCGGACGCTTCGGGGCACATGAAGTACTGGATCGTCGAGGTGCATCTGGTTGATCGCGCGCGAACCTTCGGCGGGTTCTATGAGCGGCTGGTTCAGCCTGCGGACATGGCTATAGTCTGAATGGCTCCTACCAAACAGCGCAGGAGGAACAGTACCGGTCATGATCAACCCAGAGACCGACCGCGTGCTGATCACGGGTGCTGCCGGGGCCATCGGCACGGCGCTGCGTACCGGCCTTCGTGCGAGCTGGCGCCACCTGCGGTTGACCGACATCAAACCGATGCACGACCTCGCCAACAATGAGGAGGCGATCGTCACCGATATTGCTGACCGTTCGGCCGTCGAAGGCATGATGCGCAATGTCAGGGCGGCGGTTCATCTCGCCGGCATGATCGGTAGCTATACTCTCGAGGAGCTGTTCCGCGTGAATGCGCGCGGTTTGTTCGACGTGTTGGAATCGGCGCGGCTTGCGGGCGTTGAGCGTATCATTTTCACCAGCAGCAATCATGCCTTCGGCTGTTATCCGATCACCGAGAGCGTTTCGCCCGCACTACCGCCACGACCCGATAGCCTATATGGCGTCTTCAAGGTCTGGGGCGAGACACTGCTACGAAACTATTATGACCGCCATGGCATACGGTCGGTGTCGCTGCGTATCGGCACGTTCCGATCGCTGCCGATCGACCAGCGCTCGCTGGCGACCTGGCTCAGCCCGGCGGACGTTGCGCATTCGGTGGACGTATCGCTGCGCCACCCGGACCCTGGATGCATGGTGGTCAACAGGTATTCCAACAATACGCGCCTGAAGTCGCATGATCCCAACTGGACCACTCTTGGCTACAAGCCGCGCGACAACGCGGAGGACTATCGCGAAATGCTGCGCGGCAAGGGCGTCGATGTCGATGCGCCCGACCGCGAGGAATGGGAATGGCCGGAGCTCGGGGGCTCGTTCGCCCGCGCTGCAGAACACCCGGCGCGCTGAGACGGTCAGCCGTCAATCGATTGGTTTGTTCGTTCCTGTTTCACGTTGGTGGAGATCGAGCCATCTCCCCTCGACGTCGCGGCTCATCACGTAAATCCGGCGGTTTTCCGGATCGCCATAACGCCCGCACAACTCGTCTAGTGCCGGGATTGCGCGCAGCCATGCGGATATTGCGCGTGGAAAGCCCATATTCCGGAATAGCGCATTCGGTGCGTCCGCCTCACTTGAGCGACCGACCTGCGTGCAGGGCGGACCAAACTCGGACAGGCGTGGCGGGCATGTCGAAGTGGTCCACGCCGGCGCTGCGCAGCGCGTTGGCGATAGCATTCATCAGCGCTGGCGCCGCACCGATTGTTCCGGATTCGCCGACCCCTTTCATACCCAGTACATTTGTCGGGCTGGGCACTGGACGATCGACAATAACGATCGGACACATCAGATCAGCGTGCGGCATCACGTAGTCCATGAAGCTGCCCGTCAGCAATTGCCCGCTGTCTGGTTCATAAACGCAGTGTTCGCCGAACACCTGGCCGGCACCCTGCACGATGCCGCCTTGAACCTGGCCTGCCGCCAGCACCGGACTCAGCACCGTGCCGATGTCGTCCACTGCAATGTAGCCCAGTACCTGCACTGCGCCGGTTTCCGGATCGATCTCCACCTCCGCCACGTGTGCACCGCTTGGAAATGCGCGAAAGACCGGTAGCTCAGCGACGGTGTCCAGCGGGTGCGGTGAGCGATCGCGCAGGCGCTCGACGAGTGTCGTCATGGCAATCGATCGATCGGTGCCCTTTACGGTATAGCGGCCGTCGCGGAACTCCACGTCGGCCGTGTCCACCTCCATCATATCGGCGGCGATCGGTAGCGCCTTGCGTACCACTTCGTCTGTGGCGAGTTTGAACACATTGCTCTGGACCATACCGGTGCGCGATCCGAATGCGCCACTGCCGATCACTTTCGGGCCATCGGGATCGCCGGCGCGCAGCTCGACCTGGTCACGATCGAGACCGAGCCATAGTGCCACCAATTCGGAGAAGACAGTCTCGTGGCCTTGCCCGCTGGACTGCGCCGCCATGTAGAGCTTCACGCTCCCATCGGACGTGAACATGACCGCCACCTCGTCCTTGGGCGCGGCACCGGCGCCGGACGGCTCCTGAAACAACGAGCAGCCGATGCCGCGCAGTCGTCCGGTGCGCTCGGAGGCGGCACGCCGCTCCGGGAATGTGTGCCAGCGCGATTCGCTCTCCGCGGCATCCAGCAGTCCCTGCGGGTCACCGCTGTCGAACTCGCTGCCGGTCGGCGTGCGGTACGGCATCGCGGTGCGTGGCAGGGCATTACGCCTTCGCAACCGGATCGGATCCATTTTGAGCATGGCCGCGGCATGATCCACCAGACGTTCGATCAGGTACGATGCTTCCGGCCGGCCGGCGCCGCGATAGGCGTTGGTGGGCGTGGCGTTGGTCATCACCAGGCGATGGCGCCCGTACATCACCGGCGTGCGATACGGGCCGGCTGCCATGAGCTGGCCGTTGATCGTGTTGGTCAACGCGCCGCTTGTCGTCAGGTAGGCGCCTTCGTCGCACAGCCACAGTGTGCGCAACGCGAGGAAGGTCCCGTGCTCGTCGAGTGCCAGCTCTCCGGAAAGGCGAATGCCGCGTCCATGACTGTCGGTGGCGAAATCCTCGCTGCGGGTGGCGACCCATTTGATTGGCCGACCGAGGCGTTTGGCCGCATGCAGCAGCACAGCGTATTCAGCATAGGGCGAGCCACGCGGCCCGAAGGCGCCGCCCACATCCACCATGTTCACCCGGATCCTGTCGGGCTCGACGCCGAGCATCACCGCCAGTCCCTGGCTCATCACCCCTGCACCTTGATGGCTGCAACGGATTTCGTATTGGTCGCCGGCTTCATCGAACGATGCGAGCACGGCCCGCGGCTCCATGGGGACGGGCGCCACGCGCGGGCTTTCCGTGGTCAGTCGAACGACGAACGGCGCGGCGTCAATTGCTGCGGCGGTGGCCTTCTCATCGCCGTAGTCGAAGTCGAAGCAGACGTTGCCGGGAATATTCTCGTGAAGTTGCTGCGCCCCCTCGGCCAGTGCCGCGTCGATCCCGATCACCGGCGGAAGGTCTTCGTATTCGACGTATATCTGTTCGGTGGCGTCCATCGCCTGACGGTTCGTCTCGGCTATCACCACGACGATTTCTTCGCCCACGTAGCGCACGCGTTCGCGCGCCAAGGCAGGACGCTCGGGCATCAGGATGCGCGCGCCATCTCGTCCCGCATAGGGCACGGTCGGCGGCAGCGTGCTCATGCCGGTATCGGCAGTATCCCCTCCGTCCAACACGGCGACGACACCATCCATGCGCCTCGCCGCTGCCGCGTCGATTGAGCGGATCACAGCATGAGCATGGTCCGCGCGAAGGAAACAGGCGTGGAGCTGTCCGGGTAGGTTCCAGTCGGAGCTGTAGTGCCCCTGACCGCGGACCAGCCGCTTGTCTTCCTTGCGTCCCTTGAACGTCAGCATGCGCGGTCTCCATCGCGGGTCGAGGCCGAGCTTGTCACACCGTGAGGCGCGCTCGAAGTGCGCGGCCGGATGCGCACGCTTTGCGTTGTTCATTCTATCCGAGCAGAGGCAGACCATCCAGCGACCGTATGGTCTAGACTCGATCGGCTTGCATGAGACATCTTGACCGTACTTGGCCGCACATGCCGTAATACCCAGAATGATATAACGACGGATAGCCGATTGGACACGACGATGAGAGAACCACTGGTCCGACTGCTTGACTCAGTGCATGTCGACGAGGATCGCCAGTATATCGAATTCCGATTCACGGACGGCGGTGATGGACAGCAGGCAATACAGATAGACTTCGACTACGTCGAATCACTCGCGGCCTTGTTTCAGCAGGTTTTCGTCTCTGCTGTGATGGCGGCACGGGAGGGCGCCAATCGCTCACACGGACGCGACTATCTGTCCGTGCCACGCGTCGATATCGAATACCCGATCAATGTCGCGGTTGATGTGATGACGGAGCGGGTCGTGACGATATTCTTGCTCGGTACGCCGTTTCAGGCATCGTATTCGATGCCCGTCGCGGTCGCCCGGATGTTGTCGGGCGATCTGCTCAATGCGTGCGATCAGGCGGGGCAGGGGATGTCAACGGTCGGTCACTTGCGCAATTGAAATCCGCATTGAGGAAATTGATCCGCCTGCCACAACGGGAAGGTCAATGTATCGATCGGCTTGCGGGCTCGCGCGTTGATCCGTACGTCGCGACCGTCGCCATGCCCTGAAGCTGCCAGCGCTTGATGGTGAACGAGGTCGCCATGCCTTCAGGCGTGCGCAACGTCAACACCATGTCCTGGCCATTCTCGGCGAGGGAGATATGCCAGGTGTCAACAGCGTGCACGGTATCCACGTCCGCCGAGTGCGGCACCGCGGTCAACACACTATTGAGGCAGTTCGCCGGCAGGGAGAAGGAGACCTTCTGCCCTGCCGTATCGCGCAGCAGCAGGATCAACCGCGAGCCATCCGGTGACAGCCTTACGCCGTCCAGTTCGGCCGCATCGATCCTGCTGCGATCGGTCATAGCGCGGCGGCGACTGCTTTGGTTTCGGTGTAAAGTTCGAGCACTTCCTTGCCCATCTCACGTCCCCAACCTGACTCCTTGTAGCCGCCGAACGGCAGCGCCACGTCGCCGAAGTTGTGCGTATTGATCCACACCGTGCCGGCTCGGATACGCCGCGCCAATTTGTGCGCGATGCCCAGGTCACGCGTCCATACGCTGGCGGCCAGGCCGTAATTCGTATTGTTCGCCTCCTTCGCGATGCGGTCCAGGTCGTCATCGTCAAACGGTATGGCACACACGACGGGGCCGAAGATTTCGTTGCGCACGACCGACATATCCGGACGTGTGTCGGTCAATACGGTCGGCGCGACGAAGTAGCCAGCGTTGCCGACCCGTTCGCCGCCGGCGACGACACGCGCGCCTTCCTTGCGGCCGGACTCCAGGAAGCCGGTCACCCGCGAGAACTGCTCCTCCGACACCAGCGGGCCCATCTGCGATTCGGGGTTGAGGCCTGGTCCCATGCTGATCTTGCCTGCCTCCGCTGCGATGCCTTCCATCAGCTTGTCGAACACCCGCTTGTGAGCGAACAGGCGTGAGCCCGCCGTGCAGCATTGGCCCATGTTGAAGAAGATCGCACTCGCGGTGCCGCGGATGGCAACGTCCATGTCGGCATCTGGGAAGACGATCGCCGGCGACTTGCCGCCAAGCTCGAGCGACACCTTCTTCAGATTGCCGGCGGCTGCCTGCAAGATCAGCTTGCCAACCTCGGTCGATCCGGTGAACGCGACCTTGTCCACGTCGGGATGCGCGGCCAGGGCAGCGCCCGCCGTTTCACCAAAACCGGTCACGATATTCACCACGCCGGGAGGGAAGCCAACCTCCTGGATCAACCGGCCAAGGCGCACTGCGGACAGCGGTGTCTGCTCCGCCGGCTTCAGCACGATTGTGCAGCCCGCGGCGAGCGCGGGCGCGAGCTTCCACGCTGCCATCATCAGCGGGAAATTCCATGGGATGATCTGGCCAACCACGCCAACCGGCTCACGAAGCGTGTAGGCGTGCCAGTTTCCAGGCGCGGACACCGGGACGGTTTCACCATTGAGACGTGTAGCCCACCCTGACATGTAGCGGAACATCTCATAAGAGCCGGGAACATCTACCGCGCGCGCGTCACGGATCGGCTTGCCGTTGTCCAACGCTTCGAGAGCGGCGAACTCCTCGGCGTTCGCTTCCAGTGCGTCGCCCAGACGATAGATCAGCTTGCTGCGCTCCAACGGCGACATACGTGCCCACGGGCCACTTTCATAGGCACGACGGGCGGCTGCAACCGCCGCATCGATATCCGCCGCGTCACCTTCCGCCGCTTTCGCGATTGACTGGCCGGTGGAGGGGTCGAACACGTCGAAGGTCTTGCCGGACTTGGCATTTACCCATGCATCGCCAATCAGCAGTTGCAGAGGCTTGGCTATGAACCTGGCGGCAAGGTCAGGCACCGGAACAGGACGCAGCATGACATTCATAGGCTTCCTCCTGGCGCGAAACGCAATTCCCCATTGGATATAGCGCAGGACGCCGCGGGACGCCAGCCTCCGCCTACGGGCCGCCTGTCTGCTGGATCGCCTGCCAGATGCGCTGCGGTGTGGCCGGCATGTCGATATGCGTGATGCCGAACTCTGACAGCGCATCAACCAGCGCATTCATCACCGCCGGCAACGAGCCGGCGCATCCCGCCTCCCCGCAACCCTTGGCACCGAGCGGATTGGTGCGCGCCGGCACCGGGTGACTTTCAAAGCCGAGACCAGGAAGATCGCACGCTCGTGGCAGCCCGTAGTCCATGTAGGACCCGGTCAGCATCTGTCCCTCTTCATCGTAAACCACGCTCTCCATCAAGGCCTGGCCAATGCCTTGGGCAATGCCGCCATGCGCCTGACCTGCCACCAGCATCGGGTTCACCAGCACGCCGAAGTCATTCACTGTCGCGTAGCTGACGATTTCCACCACGCCGGTTTCAGGATCGACTTCGACCTCGGCGATATGGCAACCGTTTGGGAATGCTGACGGAACGCCCTTGAAGATGTGCCTGACATCCAATGTCTGCGGCACGTTCTCGGGCAGGTCACCAGGCAGTCGCAGCCGTTCTGCCAGGTCCATGATGTGGATGCCGAGGTCGGTGCCGGCCACGTTGAAACGCCCGCGCACGAATTCCACATCGGCGACGGCGGCTTCCAGAAAATGTGCAGCAGCCTGCTTTCCCTGGTCGATGACGATATCGCTGGCGGCGACGATGGCACCGCCGCTTTGCATCATGGAACGTGAACCGCCTGTGCCACCACCGGCAATCAGTTCATCGGAATCGCCTTGCAGCAGCTTGATCCGTTCGAATGGAATGCCGAGACGATCGGCCAAGACCTGTGCAAAGGCGGATGCGTGCCCCTGGCCATAATCGAGCGTGCCGGTAATGATGGTGACGGCGCCGTCGTTCTCGAAGCGGATGCCACCCATTTCATTGCCCGCGTCCGCGGTTACTTCCAGATAGTGACCGATACCGCGTCCTCGCACCTTGCCGCGCGCACGGCTCTCGGCCTGACGCGCAGCGTAGCCATCCCAGTCAGCGGCGATCAGCGCTTTTTCCATGACAGTGGGGAATTCGCCGCAGTCATACATCATGCCGGATGGCGCTCGATATGGCATCTGCTCCGGCTGGATGTGGTTGAGCCGCCGCAGTTCCACACGGTCGATGCCCATCTCGCGGGCCGCGGTCTCCACCAGGCGCTCCATGTAGTAGTTGCCTTCCGGCCGTCCCGCGCCACGATAAGCGCCGACCGGCGTGGTGTTGGTGAACATGCACTTCGTCGCAACTTCGATGAGTGGCGTGGCATAAACACCGATGATGTTCTTCACAGTGTTCATCGTCGGCGGGATCGTGGTGGAATTGCTGAGCCAGGCACCGAGATTGCCGTAGCCCGTGACGCGCAGAGCCAGGAACTTGCCCCCGGCATCCAATGCGAGTTCCGCGATCATCTCGTGGTCGCGGCCATGGCTATCCGACAGGAAGCTTTCGGACCGCTCGTCTGTCCACTTCACCGGACGGCCGAGCGTACGAGCGGCATACAGAAGGCAAATATATTCCGGATAAGCTGACGCCTTCATGCCGAATGACCCACCGACGTTGCCCGTCAGGACGCGCAACTTCTCAACTGGCACGTTGAGAATGCCGCTCAACAGATTGCGCTGACCGAACACGCCCTGGCAGCCAAGGCGCAGGATCAGCCGATCCGTTGCCGGATCGTACTCGCCAATGGCGGAGCGCGGTTCCATTGGGCAAACGACAATCCGGTTGTTACGCAGCGACAGTTTCGTGATGTGGGCGGCGTGTGCGAAGGCGGCCGCGACCTGCTCGCTGTCCCCGTAGTGAAAGTCGAGGCAGACATTGCCGGGGGCGTCGGCGTGCAGTTGCGGCGCATTCGGCGCGGCTGCGGCGCTGGCGGTTGTCACCGCCGGAAGCGCATCGATGTCGACGAAGATCGACTCTGCCGCGTCCTTCGCCAGCTTCGGTGTCTCGGCCACGACCATGGCGATCGGTTCGCCGACATAACGCACCCGGTCGGTGGCAAGCGGCCGCTGTGGTGGCCGCGGCGTGGGCGTGCCATCACGGTGCTTACCCGCGGCGGCCGGCATATTCTTGATGCTTGCAGCGTCGAGATTCGCCGCGGTGACGATCAAGTGTACGCCGGGCATCTCCCGTGCACCGTCGGTGTCAATCGAGCGGATTTCGCCATGCGCCATCCGGCTGCGCACCATGACGCCGAATAGCTGGCCGGGGCAGTTCAGATCGTCGGTATAGCGGCCTTCACCGCGGAGCAGCACAGGGTCTTCCTTACGCGAGACAGGCTGGCCTACGGCAAATTTCTCGTTCAGCAGGGGAGTGGGATCGAACGGCGCATTCATCAGGGGCTGCTTTCGTAAAGAACGCAATATCCAACAGGATACAGCGTATAACCGCAACCCGGGAGACTTAACTTCCCAAAACCTCGATCGAGGTCGATTTGATCAGTGCTAGCACCGGTTGGCCCGGCGATGGGACCAACCGCGCTATGGCATCCGGCGTCACGCGGGAGATTAGGGCGCCACCCGCTAGCGCTATCTCCACCAGAACCGAGCGCTTTGCGGCATCCGCAGTGATAGAACGCACCTCGCCGGGCACTATATTACGCAGACTGATGGCTTCGGGCGGCTTGCCCGCGAGGATCACCTCACGCGCCGGTATGCGGACCCGAAGTTCGGCCGTGAGTGGTGCGTCCAGCATAGGTACCCAGAACGTTGCACCCGCGCCTTCCAGACGCGACAATTCCCGCTCCGCAACGCGCACCATCTGCGCGAACTGAAGGCGCTGGTCGAGATCGAAAAGGAAGATTGGGCGCGACGGATGCAGCGGCTGCTGCGCCGGGCTTGCCATGCAGTGAACCTCGCACGCGCGCAGGACCTGCCGCTCAGGCCGGAGATGATCGCGCTGATCGAGCGCTGCTACGATGCCGTCGTCGCGGACGGGCTGGCCTATCACACGGCGCAACCTGCCTTGACGAAGGCCATGCCACGCAGCCCACCGCCACGCCGGGTCGGCCACAATCTGCTGCTGCGGCTCAGCACGCGCAAAGCGGACGTGCTCCGCTTCCTGACCGACCCGAGCGTGCCGTTCACCAACAATCTCGCCGAGCGTGACGGGCGGATGATGAAATTGCGGCAGAAAATCGCCGGTGGCTTCCGCTCCGAGCAGGGCGCCGCGGACTTCGCCGTTATCCGATCGTTGATCTCGACCGCCAGAAGGCAGGGCAGGGATCTGCTCCAGACACTCACAGCCGAACCGCCGCATCTGATCGCCACTCTCCGCTTGGCCTGACCACTCCGCCTACCTGGCCAGTTACAATGATTCTATGGTTGGGATTGCGGCCGTCGCAGCCTGACAGGCCGTCCAGCGCAAAGCTGGGATTTTCCCTCAACCAACGCCCGGGACAAGGGCCCCGGGCAGCATGCTAGAAGCGGCCCAATGAATTTCCGTCAGCTTAAACTGCTGCGCACGATGCTCGAACTCGGGTCGGTCAGCGAAACGGGCAAGGCGCTGCACATCTCCCAGCCCGCCGTGAGCAAAAGTCTCAGCCAGATCGAAGCGGATCTTGGCATGACGCTGTTCCACCGCGGCAATGGCAGGCTGATTGCCACGCCCCAGGCCCAGGCGCTGCTTCCCGAGCTGGAACGCATCGTCGGCGACATCGCCACGCTCCACCAGCTCGCCGAGACGATGCGCGACGGCCAGGCCGGCTACATCAGCGTCGCGGCCGCCCCCACCCTGGCGAGCACCCTGCTGCCGGCGGCCATCGCCAGCTTTGCCCGCCATCACCCCAATGTCCGGTTCAAGGTTGTTGCGGGCTCAACCGCCGCGACGGTCAGCCGCGTGGCCCGCAACGAAGTGGAGGTCGGCATCGCGCAACCAT
Organism: uncultured Alphaproteobacteria bacterium; assembly: GCA_963726125.1. Taxonomy (GTDB): domain Bacteria; phylum Pseudomonadota; class Alphaproteobacteria; order Acetobacterales; family Acetobacteraceae; genus JAMXLO01. The sequence continues at coordinate 825,447 of CAVSBG010000008.1, forward strand.
CGTCAGGCGATGCGTCGGTGCGGACGATCGATCTCTGCCACCGTCCGGTGATGTGTGTGGTCAACAAGGCCCACCCCCTGAGCCGCGCCAGGCAGATCAAGCCGGGGGATCTCACGACCGAACGGCTGATCAGCTTCGGGGCCGACACCCCGACCGGCGCGCAGGTGGCGGACATGTTCCGGCGCGAGGGAGCCGCCTACCGTCTGGCGGTGGAAACCAACCAATCCGTCGTCGCGTGCGCGTTGGTTTCCTCGGGGTTGGGGGTGGCAATCGTCAACTCCTTCATGACGCTGGAGAAGAGTTTTCCCAACGTTGTGTATAAGCCATTCCATCCTCGGATCGACCTACACGTGCAGATCATGACGTCCAGCAGCCGCCCGCTGTCCCCTCTCGCCGCGGCTTTCTGCCAGGAACTGACACTGATCGCCACGCCGCCCACCAAGCCGCGTGGTGTGGTCAGCGGGGATGATGTCGGCGTGCCCCCATATTCGAAAGTTATACCAACATGAACTTTTGATGTTCGACATGCTGGCTCCGGGCCGCATACGCTCCCGGCCAATCGGCTGAGCCGAACGGCAATGGGGCGCATCATGGGTTTGATCCACCAAGTCCGCAAGCAGACGAGTCGTTTCGAGGCCGTTCATCACGGCCAGCACCTCTATCGGCTGCATTGGCTGAACGACGGGGGCGATGGGACCGCCGAAGGGTTCTCCGCGAGCTGGCAGCGGTGAGCTTCATCGATAACGTGCAGTCCGTGCATCGGCAGATTGAGGCCGAGGCGCTGCCAGCCAATATGGGCGCGCTGCTCGATGCGGCAATTGCCCGCTTCGCCGACAAGCCCGCCTGGATCGCGATGGAAGACAGCGGGCCCGACCTCACCTACCGCGAACTGGGCGCGCTGGTCGCACGCACGGCGAACGTCTTCCGCTCGCTTGGCATACGCAAGGGCACCCATGTCGGCATCATGTTGCCGAACGTTCCGCAGTTCCTTGCCGGCTGGCTCGCCCTCGCGAGGTTGGGCGCGATGATGGTGCCGATCAACCCGTCCTACACGCCGGACGAACTGCACTACATGCTGTCCGATGGGGACGCCGAATATCTGCTGATCGATCGGGCGCGCGTGCCGTTGCTGCGGGAAATCAGCGACCGGCCGGGTGTGCCCGCGCCCGCCGCCGTGATGGTCTGGGGCGGCGCCGCGGATGGCGGGTATCACGACTGGAGCACGTTGCTCGCGGCCGCGTCCGATCAGTTCACCCCCAGCGAACCGGTCGATCTCGACGATATCGTCAATATCCAATACACATCCGGATCGACGGGTTTTCCCAAGGGCTGCCTGCTGTCGCACCGTTACTGGCTAACCATGGGCAAGGTGAAATCCGTGCTCTGGCCAAAATTCGAACGCATCCAGTGCGATCTGCCTTTCTACTATATGGGGCCGATGTGGCGGTTCTCGGTGGCGGCGTTCCAGGGGGCCGCGTTGTGCGTGCCACCGGCATACAGCCTGACGCGCTATGTGGAGCGGTTGCGACGCTATCGGATCGATTTCGGCTGGATGACCGACCCCGTGGCCATGTTGCCGGAAACGCCGGAAGAGGGCGACAACGACCTCAAGCTGATTGCCATCTTTGGCCTGAGTCAGCCGCTGCGGGCCGCGGTCGCGCGCCGCTTCAAGGTCCCGGTCCGTGACTCCTATGGCATGACAGAAATCGGCTCCGGGCTCTACGTGCCGATGGAAGCGGAGGAGGTGGCCAAGACCGCGTCCTGCGGCATTCCCGCCCCGTTCCGGCGTTGCATGATTGCCGACGACACCGGCAAGCCCGTCAAACCGGGGGAGGTGGGGGAACTCTGCGTGTCAGGACCCGGCATTCTGCAGGGCTACTACAAGAAGCCCGAAGCAACCGCGAATGCGTTCTGGGAAGGGAAATGGTTCCGCACCGGTGACCTGTTCCGCCAGGATGAGAGTGGCAATTTCTACATCGTCGGCCGGATCAAGGACATGATCCGCCGCAGTGCGGAGAACATCTCGGCCATCGAGGTCGAGGCGGCCCTCTCGGCAATGCCTCAAATCCAGGAAGCCGCTGTCATCGGGGTGAAGGACGCCAAACGCGGCGAAGAGGTGAAGGCCTGCATCATCCTGCAGCCGGAATGGACACCACAAACGGTGACGCCGCAGATGGTCGTGGAGCATTGCCGGCAGCATCTCGCGAGATTCAAGTTGCCACGCTACGTGCAATTCTATCTCGTGCTGCCCAAAACCGGATCCAACAAAATCGCGAAGAAGCAGCTCCTGGACGGCGGCGGCCAGCCCCAGACCGATACATTCGACATGGCGGATGCGACATGGCATCGATGACGCGCCATGCCCGGCACTTGCTGTTCGAACCGCGACGCATCATCCGAGGCTGTGGCGGCGGAGGATGATCCGGCTCCTCGGCAAACAGATCGCGCTCGGACTGCTGGTGGTGCTCACCGCCATCACGCTGACGTTCGCGGTCGTGCGCCTCAGCGGTGATCCCACCAGCCTGATCCTGCCGCAGGATGCGACGACGGAGCAGCGCGACGCGTTGCGGCATTCGCTCGGGCTCGACCAGCCGGTACTGGAACAATACCTGCACTATCTTGGTGGCGCGACGCACGGCGACTTCGGCGATTCTTATTTCGATGGCGATAGCGTCACTGCGGTGATCATGCGACGCCTGCCGAACACCGTGCTGTTGGCGGGCTCCGCGCTGTTGCTGGCCGTGGTGTTCGCTATACCGCTGGGCGTGCTGGCGGCGGTCTGGCAGGGCGGTGTGCTGGACCGTGTGGTGCAGGTGGTCAGCGTGATCGGGGCATCGACGCCCTCGTTCTGGGTCGGACTGCTGCTGCTGCAAGTCTTCGCAATGCAGCTCGAATGGCTGCCGACCTACGGGGTTGGCGGCTTTACCAACCTGATCCTGCCGGCCACCACACTCGCGCTCTATGTGTTTCCACGCCTTGCGCGTCTGACGCGCTCCTCCATGCTTGATGTATTGCCCGCCGGCTTCATCACCGCGGCGCGCGCAAAGGGCATGCCGGAGCGGCGCGTGATCTGGCGCGTTTTGCTGCGCAACGGCATTGTGCCGGTCATCGCGCTGCTGGCGCTGGAGATCGGCGCATTATTCGGTGGCGCCGTGCTCACCGAAACCGTCTTTGCCTGGCCGGGCATCGGTCAGCTCGCGATCACCTCCATCGGACGGCGGGACTTTCCGCTGGTGCAGGGTGTGGTCGCCTATGTCGCGTTGATCTTCTCCGTCATCACGGTGCTGGCGGAAATCGCGGTCGGGCTGGCCAACCCGAGGCTACGGCACCGATGAACCGCGCATATGCCTTCGTCGTTTGGCTTGCCGGCGTCATCCTGGCCGGAATGATCATTGCCGCCCTGCTGGGCCCAGCCCTTACGCCTTACGATGCCACCGCGCAGAACCTGCTGAGCCGCCTGCTGCCGCCCGGCGCGTCCGGGCCAGATGGGAGCCATTGGTTCGGGACCGATGCCCTCGGGCGCGACATCCTGTCGCTGATCATCATGGGCGCACGGCCCGCTTTGTTCGTGTCGGTTGCGGCCGCTGCCATCGCCGCGGTGGTCGGTGTGCTGGCCGGGATGATCGCCGGCTTCCGCGGCGGTCGCTTTGGCGACCTGCTGCTCTCCTTGACCAACATCCAGCTCGCCTTCCCGTTCTTTCTGCTGGCCGTCACCATTGTCGGCATCCTGCGTCCCAGCACATCCCTGGTGATCGCGGTAATCGCCCTCGGCAGTTGGGTGCCTTTCGCGCGCGTGACCTACGCCGACACCCAGCAGCTGCGGGAGCTGGAATTCATCGAGGCGGTGCGCGTGATGCGCGGCAGCAATATCCGCATCCTGTTTCGCCACATCCTGCCGAACGTGCTGCCGAACGTCGTGGTGCTCTGCACCTTCGCCATCGGCACGGCGATCGTGATGGAAAGCGGATTGAGTTTCGTGGGTCTCGGCGTGCCGAGCGAAACGCCGACCTGGGGAAGGATGCTGTCTGAGGGCCGCGATTACATGGACAGCGCATGGTGGCTGACGGTGTTTCCCGGCGCCGCCATCCTTCTCCTCGTTCTCGTCATCAACGTCATTGGCGAGCAGCTCCGCGACTACGCCGACCCAAGGGTGCACACCCAATGAGACTGCCCCGACACTCCAACAAACAGGAAGCTGACATGGTTGAGATCGGATACCGGCCTTCTCGCCGCACGGTGTTGAAGTCGAGCTTCGCCGGAGCCGCCTTGTGGTCTATCGGCTCGTCGAGCCAGGTGCATGCGGCCGGGCCGAAGACGATACGCATCGCCATGAGTGCCGGCCTCGATCGGCTGGATCCGGTGCGTACCGCCAACGGTCCAGACCTCGCCGTGATCAGCGAGATCTACGAGACCCTGCTGCACCTCGACCCCAAGACCGGGCAGCTCCTGCCAAATTTGGCGGTGTCCTATGAAGTCAAGGAACCCACCCTGTGGGAGTTCAAGCTGCGGCGCGATGTGCTGTTCCACGATGGCTCGAAGCTGACAGCGGCGGACGTCAAATATTCGATCGAATTGATTACCGATCCAGCCAACCACTCGCCGCACTTCACGCAGTTGGCGTCAGTGGAAAAGATCGACACGCCGGATGACTACACGGTCCAGATCCGCACCAAGACGCCGGACCCGCTGCTGGGCCGACGCATGCAGCCGATCGGCGGCACGGGACGCGTCTTCATCGTCTCCAAGGCCTATGGCACGTCGCACACGCCACAGGAGGTGAACGATCAGCCGATGGGGACCGGCCCCTATCGACTGAGCGCATGGCGTAAAGGCCAATCCGTGACGCTGACGCGGAATGACCACTATTGGGGTCGGATGCCCGACGCCGAGGAGGGCATCTTCACTTTCATTCCGGAGAACGGGACGCGCGTGAACGCCTTGTTGCGAGGCGAGGTGGACGTGATCCAGCGCGTGCCGATACCGGACGTGGCGCGCATCGAGAAATCGCCGGACGCCATGGTCGCTTCTGACCCGCACGGTCTTGTCCATACGATGCTGCTGAACATGCTGCAGCCGCCATTCGACGACATCAATGTGCGCAAGGCGTTCGCCCATGCGCTCGACATGAAGACGATCATCGGCAGCCTGCTGGGCAAATATGGCCGCGTGCTGGGCGTGCCCATGGGTCCGGGCGTCGTGCAGTATGATCCGTCGATCGCGCCCTACGCCTACGATCCGGAGCAGTCGCGGAAGCTGCTGGCGGGCCGGGCGCCGATCGAACTGAACACCTACACGTCAGATGGGCGCTACGTCGATGACCGCGAAATCTACCAGGCGGTGAACGCACAGCTCAATGCGGTGGGGTTCAAGGTCGCGCCGCAGCAAATGGAATGGGGTCGGCTGATTGCGATGATGTCGAACCGGACCGCCGGACCGTTCTACATCATCGGCTGGGATTTCGGCGAAGCAGACGCAAGCAAAATGAACTCGTTCCTGATGTCGACGTCGCCGATATCCATCACCAAGGACGCCGACTACGACCGGCTTGCACTGGCCGGCAATGCTGAAATGGATCCGGCCGCGCGAACCAAGATCTGGAAAGAAGCGCAGCAGGTCATCCACGACCATTATCTGGTTGGCGCAGTGTGGGAGGCGGCCTCGATCTACGGTGTGTCGAAGCGGCTCGACTACACGCCGGAGTTTGGTGAGAACCTGGATCTCGCCAGCATCAAGATCCGCGCAAAATAGTCACGCCCGGTCGTGCCCATCGCAGAGCATCCCGTTCTTTCGGTCAGCGGCCTGAACGTTACGTTCAGGTCGCGGCGAGGCTCCGTGCCGGCGGTGCGCGACGTCAGCTTCGACATCGCGCGCGGGGAGGTATTCGCCATCATCGGCGAATCCGGCTCTGGCAAATCGTCGCTGGCGATGGCGATGATGGCGTTGTTGCCGCCTGCCGCGCTCGTAACGGGTCAGATACGACTGGCCGGCATCGACCTCAGCACGCTGTCCGGCCATGAGCGCCGGCGCATCTGCGGGGAGCGCGTGTCGCTGATCAACCAGGATGCGCTGTCCAGCCTCAATCCCTGCACGACGGTTGGCTACCAGATTGCCGAGATGCTGATGGTCCACCGCGGTACGGCCAGGCGCGAGGCGATGGCCGAGGCGGTGCGGCTGCTGGCGCTGACTGGCGTGCCCTCGCCCGAGGCGCGCGTGCATCATTACCCCCACCAGTTCTCCGGTGGCATGCGCCAGCGCGCGTTGATCGCCATGTCGCTGGCCCTGCAGCCTGACCTGGTGATCGCGGACGAACCGACCACGGCGTTGGACGCGACGATCAAGGCGCAGATCCTGCAATTGCTCACACAGCTGCGGGCCGAGCTGGGCATGTCGATCCTGATCATCACGCACGACATGGGCGTGGTCGCCAAGATGGCGGACCGGATGCTGGTGATGTACGCCGGTCAGGCGGTGGAAACCGGAACGGTGGAGGAAGTATTCGCCCGTCCCATCCATCCTTACACCAAGGCATTGCTGGAAGCGGTGCCACGACTGGACGCGACCGAGCGTCCGCTGCGTGCCATCCCAGGCGCGCCGCCGGCGCCATCCGCTCTGCCGCCGGGCTGCCCGTTCCATCCGCGCTGTCCTGTCGCCGAGCCGCGCTGCGCGTTGGAGATCCCGCGCGCCGTGCCGCTCGGCGCGGGCCGCACGGCTGCATGCCTGCTGGCCGAGGATCGCCATGTCGTCGCATAGCGCGGCCGCCGCGCCGGTCCTGCGCACCGAGCGGCTCAGCAAATCGTTCCATGTGCCGCAGCCCTGGCCGCGCACGTCACGGCTGCTGTTCGCGGTCAACGAGGTCAGCCTGACGTTGCCGGCCGGCCGGACGCTCGGCATTGTCGGGGAGTCCGGTTGCGGGAAATCGACGCTGTCTCGGTTGCTGGCAGGGACATTACAGCCGAGTAGCGGGTCGATCGAACTGGAGGGCGTCGATCTCACCACCCTGAAGGGCGCCGAGCGGACCCGCCGTCTGCGCGACGTGCAGATGGTGTTTCAGTCGCCCTACACCTCGCTCGATCCGCGCATGCGTGTCGGTCAGGCCGTTCGTGAGCCGCTCGACGTGCATGAGCGAAGCGTGCCGGTCACGGAACGGAACGCGCGCGCCGCGGCGATGCTGCAGCGGGTGGGCCTGGATCCCGCCACATACTTCACGCGGTTTCCGCACGAGCTTTCGGGTGGGCAACGCCAGCGCGTCGGGATCGCGCGTGCATTGGTTTATCGCACGCGTGTCGTGATCTGCGACGAACCGGTTTCGGCGCTGGATGTCTCCGTCCAGGCCCAGGTGGTCAATCTGTTGCGCGAACTGCAGGCGGAGATGCAGCTGGCGTATGTCTTTGTCTCGCACGACCTGGCCGTGGTCGGCGCGATCTCCCATGAAATCGCGGTGATGTATCTGGGCCGCGTAGTGGAGCTTGGAACGGCGCGCGAGGTGCTGGGTTCGCCCCGGCATCCCTATACGCAGGTGCTGGTGGAGAGCACCAATATCCCCGAGCCTGTCGTGGAGAAGGTTCGCACGCCGCGGCTGCTGTCAGGCGAGGTGCCGAGTCCGATTGACCCGCCGAGTGGCTGCCCGTTCCGCACCCGGTGCTGGATGGCCACCGAACTTTGCGCAACCACCATACCGAAGCTGCAGCCCCGTTCGGGCGTCACACAGCTTGTGGCCTGCCATCATGTCTGATGACCGCCGATCCACGGCAGTCTTGTTACGTTCGATATTCGAATTCATCGGGAGGTAGAAGATGGGTGACATCCTGGTCGAGGCGCGGGGTCATATCAGAGTCGTGACGATTCAGAACGAGAGCAAACGCAACGCGGTGAATCGCGCGATGGAACAGGCGCTGCTCGATGCGCTCCTCGGCGCGGACATAGACCCCGATGCGCGAGTGGTTGTGATCACCGGCGCTGGCAACGTCGCCTTTTGCAGCGGACATGATCTCAGCGAGGTTGCTGGGCCGGGCAAGTCGATTTCCCCTGACCCGATGGGCACGCCGGGACGGATGCGAAAGCCGGTGATCGCGGCGGTGAATGGTCACTGCCACGCCGCCGGCCTGATGATGGCCTTGAGCAGCGATATTCGCGTTGCCAGTGAGAATGCGGTGTTTGGCCAGCCTGCGGTGAAACTCGGCCAGCTTCCGATGGGTGGTCAGATTTGGAAACTCGCGACATTGATGTCGCGGTCGCACGGCATCGAGATGATGCTGACTGGCGACGCGCTGACGGCCGCGCATGCGTTCGAGTTCGGGCTTGTCACGCATCTCGTGCCGGTGGGCGCCGCCTTGTCCAAAGCGATCGAGATCGCCGAAAAGATCGCGCACGGCTCGCCGGCGAGTGTGATGGCGATCAAGGAGGGTCTGAAGCGCTTCCAATTGGAAGGCGTACGGGACTTCGAGACGTTTGAGCAAGAGACATTCGGACGCATGAAGGCGGGACCGGATTTCGCCGAAGGTGCGCGCGCTTTCATGGAAAAGCGTCCGCCACGATTTGTCGGGTCGGCGTGAGCCAATGGGGCGTGCTGACGTTCGAAGGGGGGTAGCAACCGTTGTTGAGTGAATTCTGCACGACGGCTTCCCACAGAATCACGAACACATTCCGTAATAGGAATATCACCGTTGACGAATAACGACCAGTTATAGCGGCATGACTAAATTATCTTTGTCAGTTTCTTGAGCGGCCCATATCGTCCGGCGCATCCCATAGCGCCTCCCTATCCAAATCACGCCATGAACAGCCGAGGAAATCCGGTGTCCAACGTTACCTATCTCGACGCGCTGTACCGTCCGAAGCATATCCTGATCGCCGGGTTTTCGTCCGATCCAAAAAAGGCCGGTGTGCGCTTTCTGGCCGGCCTCAAGAGCCAGGGGTTTTCCGGCACAATCTCGCTGCTCGGCCGAAGCGCCGGCGCGTATGAAACGCACACGATCTACCGCGACATTGATGCCCTACCGGCAGGGATCGATCTCGTATTCAACATGTATCCGGCAAGTGCCACGCCGGACATCCTGCCGAAAATCGCGGCCCGAGGCGCAAAGATCGCTGTTGTCTTCACCTCCGGCTTCGCGGAGCAAGGCGGGAGCGCCGTCGATGCACAGAAGACGTTGGTGGCGGAATGTCGGGCGCATGGGATGCGCCTCGTCGGGCCGAACTGCCCGGGCTATTTCTATTTCCCGGGCAATGTGAACCTGACGTCGCAGTCCGGCCTCAAAGCCGGTCCGCTCGCCCTGATCTCCCAAAGCGGCAATGTCGGGATAACGCTGTGGGACCAGTCCCGGATGTTCGATATTGGATGGTCCGGCTTTATCGGGGTTGGCAACCAGTCGGACATTCCGCTTTACGATCATGTTGCTTATCTCGGTGACGATCCAAATACCGGCGTGATAGCGCTATACATCGAAGGCCTGCCGGAAGGCCAAGGCCAGGCGTTCAAGGAGATTTGCCAGGCGGTCAGTCGCAAGAAGCCGATCGTCGCCTTGAAGGGAGGACGCACGACGGCTGGCAGGCGTGCTGCCCAGTCTCACACCGCATCGCTTTCGTCCGAGGCACAGACCTATTCCGCATTGTTCGATGAAAGCGGCATCGTTGAAGTCGGCCACCTCGAGCACCTGCTCCCCATCGCGGAAGTGCTCTACCGCTGCCCGCCGCTGAAGGGTGATCGGATAGCCATCGTCGGTTCCGGCGGCGGCCACTCCACGGTAGGCACGGATGAGGTGGAACTCGCCGGACTCCAGGTGCCCGAGTTCAATGTCCAAATGCAGCAGGCAGCGGCAGCAAAGCTGCCGGTCTACGCGCCGCGGCGCAATCCGATCGACATGACCGGGGGGTTCACCAAAGACCCGACCTTGTTCGCGCAGTTCACCCAGATGGTCCTGGATCAGGACGGGAGCTATGACGGGTTTCTCAATTACGGGCTCTACGGTCTGTATCGCGGTGGCAAGCTGGATGAAGGCCATGTCCACACCTACGAGAGCGCGGCGCCAGTGCTGGGTGCCATCCAGACGAAGACGGGCTTGCCGATCATTTTCTACACGCCCTATGCCTATCAGCAGCACAGCTCGTTCACGGCGTTGCGTGAAGCCGGGGTTCCGTGCTTCGCCGACCTCAACCTGGCGGCGCTGGGACTGGCGGCGCTGAGGGAGCGGGGGATCTACCTCGCGAGCCCCGCCCCTGAGGCAAATCCGCCGATCGCCAACGCCTCCTCCGGTGCGCAGATGAAGCCGCAGTCCGAAGCCGACGCAGCCGGTTTCCTTGCCGGTTTTGGGGTGAGGTTTCCGCAGACCGCGGAAGCCAGGTCAGCGGAGGAGGCCATCACGGCAGCGGAACGGATAGGATTTCCGGTGGTGCTCAAGGCGATTCTGCCCGGCGTGCTGCACAAATCCGATGTCGGCGCGGTAGAGCTGGGGCTGGCCAATGGCGAGGCGGTCGCGGACGCAGCGCGGCGGATCGAGCGCAGCGTCGCGGCCAGGCTTGGAGCAGGCAAGGTGGCGGGATATCTCGTCGCCCAGGATCTGGGCCGGCAACGAGAACTGTTTGTCGGCATCAGAAAAGACCACACATGCGGCTATGTCGGTGTGCTCGGCGTCGGTGGCGTCTTTGCCGAGGCTATTGCCGACACCAACGTGTGTCTCCTTCCGGCTTCGACCCAATCAGTCAAACTCTGCCTGAGCAAGCTCCGCAGCCAGACCATGTGGGGGGCGTTCCGCGGAGAGCCGGCACTCGACCCTGCCAATGTGGCGGAACTGCTCAACCAGTTGGCTGGCGCGCTCGCGGCGCAGCCCACGTGCACGGCGATCGAATGCAATCCGGTGATGCTGGTGGGGCGTGATCTGCTGGCCGTCGATGCGGTCCTTGAATACGCGGAATGATCGCCACGACGAGACCACAGATATCGGAATGAAAGGGAACGTGATGGGTCAGATAATTGCCGAGCGGATCGGGAAGGTGATGGTCGTTACCATCGCGAACGAGGCCAAACGAAACGCTCTCAACGTGTCGATGGAGAAGCCCTTTTACGATTGTCTGCTCAACGCGGACAACGATGACGCGATCCGTGTGGTCGTCATCACCGGCGCCGGCGATATAGCCTTTTGCAGCGGCCACGACCTGTCAGAGATCGGTCAGCCCGACATCCAACTGATGAAGCCCGATCCGATGGGACATCCGGATCTGATGAAGAAGCCGGTGATTGCCGCCGTGAATGGGCATTGTCACGCAGCCGGTTTGATGATGGCACTCTGCTGCGATCTTCGTATCGCCAGTGAGAACGCCGTCTTCGGTCAGCCGGCGGCGCGCACGGGCGGGTTGCCGATGGGAGGTCAGATCTGGCGTCTGTCATCGGCCATGCCCAAAGTGCGGGCCACGGAAATGATGTTCACGGCTGAGCATCTGCCGGCCCAGGATGCTTACGACTGGGGCCTGCTGAATAAGTTGGTTCCGCGGGGACGCGCCCGAGAAGCTGCGCTGGCGCTTGCGGAAAACATTGCGGCAAAATCCGCAGCGACCGTTCAAGCAATCAAGGCCGGCCAGAAGATTTATGAACGGCAAGGGCTGGAAGCTTTCAATAGGTTCCAGGCCGACATGTATGAAACACTGAAGATGAAGCCGGAAAGAACAGAGGGGATCGCCGCTTTTGCGGAGAGGCGCCCGCCGCAGTTCTCGTAACTGGTTACGGCGCAACACCCCCAACAGCATCTGGCTCTCCGCGATCGATCTCGCGAATACTTCATGCCGCCAGATCGATGCGGGACGTGAGTTGATGCGCCATCACCGGCACACGATTTATCCAGCGTTGCACAGACTGCTGCTCAGCCGCCACATCATGCACGGCAGTTCAGATACGAGCTTCCGCTTCACGCTGTCACGACCGTGTCAGCTCCGCGAGCGCCACCCAGTGTCGATCGGGGAAGTCAACAAGAGTAACGTCAGCGTCGCCGCGGCCATTCCCGCGACCCAGCATGCGCTGGCGCTTGTCTTCAGCACAGGGCGTTACGCCGTGCTGGATGAATTGTTGGTGCGCAACGAGGTGATCGCGGCGGGCGGAGGCGGTTGGAGGCATGCTGAATACCATGCCAGAAATGGCGAGACGGGGATGGCCTGGCACCCCGTGGCGGTGCAGTTGCTTCCCGCGCTTTGTGATCGGAGCCGTGGCCGAACTGACCGCGAATTGGCGGATGTCGCCAACAGGGGGCCGGATACTATCAAAAATACCATCAAGCTCTGGCTGATACCGGAAGCGCGACATAATAGCCGCCTCTACGCCAGAGCCCCCTGGAAGCGCCATAAATCAAGTCAGATCAGGATCTTAGGAGCGTTACAGCGTAGGTCCGGAGGCAAAGAGAAGCGCTAGCGGAAGGGGGGATGGTGCCCAGGGGCGGAATTGAGATTGCCCGCTAAGCTGTTCAGACATCGCACTTTTTGTAATCTCCGTCCTGGCCCATACCATCAACGATACCATCACAAACTTCTGATGGGCGGGTTAGGTTCCGTCAGGGCAGTTGGTTTCAATGCAGGCCGTGGCCGAAGACTGCAACGTTGCCGCCGTCCGGATATCAAACCGAGCGGGATGGAGAAGGGCATAACGCCGAAGCAACCACGACGCAGCAAGCGTCAGGGACGCGGCAAGTTTGTACCTCGGGTCAGTGTCGAGGAAGAGATCCATCAAGTGGCTGCTCCGGCAGGATCTCGGTTGAGGCGGGCGGACAGACCGCGGTGGCGCGTCATCTGCGTCGCTCGCTACAGTGGCTCGGCCGTTCACTGGCCGCGGTAGTGCAGGATCTACGGGTCGAACTCGTCCCGCGCCCGACGCGCCATTCCGAACCCACTGAAGTCGGGCATGCCTTCTATCGTCTCCTGAAGCCGGCGCTGACGAACTCGATGAGGCCAGGCTCGAAGCGGCGAGCAGGCAGGCGGATCCCTCCGGCCTGCTGAAAGTCGGAGCACCGGTCGTATTCGCCGCGATCTCAGACCGCGTCATCAGTTCTTTGGTGGGACGGAACGCGAACTTCTTGCTTTCTGCAACGTGCACGCCTCGCCTGTCGTGGGGTTTCTTCGCGAACGTCGGCACACTGAGAAAGCCACGGGTCATTGCGACGGCGGCGGTCATCGTCGTGGCCGTCGGTGGCGCGGGCGGTTGGCAAAGCGCTGGCCGAATGTCTTGCTCCCGCGCCGCGCCGTCTGGGGGAAGCCGACGACACCGCACCACGCCCGGCCGGGAGCAGTTCGGCCTCTCGCAGGCTCGGGCTGAAAATATGGTACAGCCAAACAGGATGACTGATGATCTCGGCGAGAGGGCAGTGAGGGTCAGGGGGTGACTTCATGCCGGTTACCGTTTCTCATGATCGACCAGGTGGCCAGAAGCGTTTCCGTGACAATGCCGTCGGTATATGACAGCGGTGACATAGACCGCACAACACATGACACCACGCGGCCGGCACACATCGAATGACAGGTATAGAGTGGCATGAACAAATCGAATTGACCGACCAAGTGGCGATCGTGACCGGTGGTTCCGGTGGGATCGGTATTGCCACCGTGGATCGTCTGGTCGCGTCTGGCTCTAAGGTCCTGGTCTGGGACATCAATGAAGCATCGCTGGCGATGGCCGCATCGTCGCGACCCGACATCGTTACCACAAAGATCGACATGCTGGACGACGTGGCAGTTTCGCGCGCCATGGCGGCAACCTATGACAAGTTCGGGCGGATCGACATTTTGGTGAATTGCATCGGGATTGAGGGGACCAGGGCCTCGGTAGTCGATTGCGATGTTGGTGCGTGGCGGCGCTCGCTTGAGATCAACCTCACCGCCAGTTTCATCGCCTGCAAATTTGGTGCGCGCGAAATGCTGAAACGCGATTATGGTCGGATCGTCAATCTGTCCTCGACTTCGGGGAAAGACGGAAATCCGTTCGACGCGCCCTATGCGGCCGCGAAGGCCGGCATCATGGTATTCACGAAGAGCCTCGGCAAGGAATTGGCCGACACAGGGATCCGTGCGAATTGCGTTTGTCCCGCCGCGATCGACAGTCCACTGTTCTCGCGCCTGAAGCCCGAGCAGCAGCAATTTTCGATCAGCAAGATACCGATGGGCCGGCTTGGCAAGGTAACGGAGGTTGCGGCTCTCATCACGTGGCTATGCAGCGAGGACTGTTCGTTCTCAACCGGCGCGACGTTCGACATATCCGGCGGCCGGTCGACCTACTGATGCCGGTGACGACCAGCACGGTGGGAGAGCGGCGCGATGATTGACAAGATCCAGCCTCCGGATCACGTCGCAAGCATGCCACGCAGTGGCCAGCGATGGCAAAGAGTGTGAATGTCCATATCAACGGTTGATCAACTTTCGTCCAACCGCTGGTGTGAACTGGAGAGACCGACATGGTCTATGGTGCGCACAAATTTGAGTTCGAGGTAATCCAGGGCTGGGAGTAACTCCCAGACCGCTGGTCGTTCGTCGAAGTAGCTGGCGGCGCAGTCGATTCTCGAGATCAGGTCTACGTTTTCAGTCGCGGCTAGCATCCGATCATTGTGTTCGACAAAGACGGACGCTTCCCAACGCGTGGGGCGAAGGCGTGTTCGAAAGTCCGCATGGCATCTTCATCGATCGCAACGATACGATCTACCTGACGGACGATGCCGACCACACGCCTCGCCGTTGACCAGCTGCGCGATCAGTGTTTGAGCCCCGGACCAGGCGAACGATACCGCGGCGCCGTTGACCGGTTGCAAGACCAACAAGCTCCAGAACCATGGCACCAGGGGAAACAACGGCGCCAGAACCATGCTGACCCAGACAAAGAACAGCGTGACCTTGCGTGTGCCGAAACGGTCCATCAGCACGCCGATGTGGATCGACAGCAACATCGCCACGATCGAGCGGGCGCCGACAAGAAGGCCCACCTCGGCGGCGTCGAACCCAAGCGACAGCGCGTACAGCGGCATCAGGAAGGTGTAGAAATCGACGTAGCCCATGCTGAACGGCGCGGCGACATACAGCGCAGTGAGCGGTCGGGTACCGGAACCATTCATGCAGGCGGCCACTCCGCCGATATCGCGGGCTTATTCTTCTGCGCGCCCCGGCATTTTTCACCGCCGGTCACGGCATCGCTGGCGAAATCCAATGGCCGCCAATCAGGGCGCGGGCCGGCGCCGGCATCGGAGATGGCGTCTCGACGCCTGTTGTCACCCAACATTCGCAGACTTTGAACCAGGCCGTCCGATCTGCCAAACTTCCTTGGTCGATGAACGGGGGGGAGCGGACATGGCACGCTTCGACAACAAGGTGGTGCTCATAAGCGGCGGGGCGCGGGGCCAGGGTGCCGCGGAGGCCCGCCTGCTGGTAGCGCAAGGTGCGAAGGTGGTGATCGGCGACGTGCTGGACAATCAGGGCCAGGCGCTGGCTGTCGAGCTCGGTTCGGCTGCATCCTTCGTCCGGCACGATGTGACCTCGGAAGCCGATTGGGCCCGCGCCGTCGAAGCTGCCCTAAAATTCGGCGGCTTGCACGGCTGGTGAACAACGTCGGAATCTATCAGCCGGCCGCGCTGATGGAGACCGACGACGCGCTCTGGCAGCGGCACATCCAGATCAACCAGTACGGCTGCTTCCTCGGCATGAAGGCGGTCGTGCCGGCGATGGAGCGCTCGGGCGGTGGGTCCATCGTGAATATCTCGTCCGTCGCCGGCCTCAAGGGCTCTCCTGGGTCCTTCGCTTATGCCGCGACCAAATGGGCGCTGCGGGGCATGACCAAGTCGGCAGCGATCGACCTCGGAGACCGCAAAATCCGAATGAACTCGGTTCACCCCGGTCCAATCGACACCGACATGATCGCGTTCCGCACGCAAGAGCAGCGCGAGGAGCGGATGAAGCAGGTGCCAATGCACCGGCATGGGACGCCGGAGGAGGTTGCGCAACTGGTGGCATTCCTGCTCTCCGACGAGAGCAGCTACATTACCGGCGCGGAGATCGCCATCGATGGCGCTTCATCGGCCTAGCCACCAGTGATGGACTGCCACGTCGCCCAAATGCCGAGTCTGCCAGCGCCCCTCCAGCTTATCTGATCGCGCAACAGCGGTCGTTGTCTCATGTCGTCGGTCCAGCATTGAACGACCCCGCGGTTTCGTCCGAGATCTACCGATCAGCGCTCTCGCGGTACCCTCGGACATGGCGTGGTGCGGCTCTATCGCGTCAGGCCCAGGTCTTCACGGGCAGTTAGCGGCAGACGTTCCAAAACCCAGCAATGCACGGCATGGGCAAGTTCGTCGCGCCACGAGAGCCGGCCCGGCTGGAACAACACTGACGACACTCCCCGTTGTTGCAGCTCGAGAATGCCGACATCCTCCTCCGCCACACGGCGCCAGCGGTCGTAGTACATTTGAACGTCGTCGTCGAAATTCGGCAATGCCGCCGTGCTGTTCGGGAAGCATCCCCCGAGCGACAGTATCGTGCGATCAGGCGCAACCGGACGCATCGTCAGCCACCACATGCAGTCCTGTGCGCAGGCAAGCTGGCTCGCCGGTAGGATCATAGTGAAATATGCTCCCCGTTGTGCCTCGGGGCTCAAGCCCTGGATCGCAGGGAAGGGTGGCTTGTCGCCGAGCACGGCAACGCTTCGGTCACTTAGTGCCTGCAGGCACAACCAATCGCCGCGTGTCGGAATGACCGCCTCCCGCTGCGCGCCGACAGTGGCGGCGTGCACAGTGCCCGTGTGATAGGCTTCCAGCGCGTTCTCAACCAACATCTTCCAGTTGCAGCGGCACTCGATCTCGAATCGCCAGGTGCAAACCATGTCGCCGAACTGGTAACATCCGAGCAGATCCGGCAGATCGCCGAGATGCTCGACAAGCGGCGCGGCGGAGGTATCGAAATTCAAGAACACCAACCCCTCCCATTGCTCCAGGCGCACCGGCGTCAGACCGTGTGCCCGCTTATCGAAGCCTTCGGTTCGGTCCATTGCAGGGGCAGCGAGCAGCGAGCCATCCAGACCGTAGGCCCAGGCGTGATAGGGGCAACGTAGAACGTGCACATTTCCACTGCCTGTCAGCAGAAGCGAACCACGATGGCGGCAGCAATTCGCAAAGGCACGCAATTCGCCCTGTTGGTCGCGCAGCAGGATGAGCGGCCCACCTACCGTATCGATTGCGCGGTAATCGCCAGGCATTGGCAATTCGCCGGCAAGGCCGACGAAGAACCAGTTGCGCAGATGGATGTGTTCCATCTCCGCATGAAACAAGCTGGCCGAGGTGTACATACCGCCAGGCAGTGCGTTTGCGGTTAGCACGGAGTTTGCGGGCTTGGCGGAGCCGGCCGCGCTCAGCGCGTTCCGTTCTTCAGAAGAGCTGCTCATCCGAGCAGCTTACCGGTCCGAGGTCGGACGGACAAACGCAACACTGTCATGGGGGGCGCTTCACGCCCGCGTCAACGTAGCCACACAGTTTGCTAAATTGCCTGTCTTTGCTACGGAAGGTCGATCATGAATTGGATGTATCGCGGAGGCGTATCAGTCAATGAAGCATATCGCATCGCGGCTGGCCGCCGTACGCCCTTCGGCCTCGATGGCCGCGTCGCTGGCCGCCAAGGCACTCATGGCTGAGGGCGTCGACGTCGTTGACCTCAGCCTGGGCGAACCGGACTTTCCCACCCCCGCCCATATTGTCGATGCCGCCTACGAAGCGGCGAAACGCGGCGAAACGCTATACACGGCGCCAGCCGGTACGCCCGCCTTGCGCGAAGCCGTAGCTCGCAAATTCGAGCACGAAAACGGCCTGACTTTCGGCCTGAACCAAATCGCCGTTGCCAATGGCGGCAAGCAGATCATCTTCAATGCGCTCATGGCGACAATCGATGAGGGTGACGAGGTGATCCTCTCGGCCCCCTACTTTGTCTCCTATCCGGAAATGGTGAGGCTCGTTGGCGGTGTTCCAGTCTCGGTTCCTTGCCCTAGCGAAACCGGCTTCCTGCTGACGCCCGAGACACTCGAAGCCGCCATTACCCCGCGCACCAAATGGCTCTTCCTCAATTCGCCCAACAATCCCTCGGGCGCGGTCTATTCCGCGGCCGAGCTTGCCGCCCTCGGCGTGGTGCTGGAGCGCCATCCGCAGGTGCTCATCCTATCGGATGAAATCTACGAGCACATCCTGTTCGACGCTCGGCGGTTCACGTCGTTCGGCCAGGCGTGCCCGTGGCTGAGCGACCGCAGTCTGATCATGAACGGCATGTCCAAGACCCATTCGATGACCGGCTGGCGCGTCGGTTATGCTGCCGGCCCCGCCTGGCTGATCGCTGCGATGTGCACGATTCAAAGCCAGTCCTGCACGTCGGTCTGCTCCATCGCTCAGGCCGCCGCTGTCGCCGCGTTGAATGGCCCTCAGGATCATGTGTCGGAATTTCGCGCGGCGTTCGAGCGCCGGCGCGATCTGGTCGTGCATGGCATCAGAGACATTGCCGCCCTGACGTTGTCGCCGCCGGGCGGGGCCTTCTACGGTTTTATCGGTTGCGCTCGGCTGATCGGCGCCCGCACTCCATCTGGCACCACCCTTACCGATGATGCCGCCATAGCCCGATACCTGTTGGAGGCGGGCCACGTTTCCACCGTCCCTGGAGCCGCCTACGGTCTCTCGCCTTTCGTGCGCATCTCCACTGCTACTTCGGACCCTGTCCTGACCGAAGCGGTCGGCCGAATCGCCGAAGCTGTGGGGCGGCTGCAACTACGCAACGCTGCATGAAAAATTCCCGCGAAGGGACGCAACCATGAAAATCGAAGCTGTGGACTTCTTCTATATCGCGATGCCAGAAATCACGACCGAAGCTGACGGAAGCCAGGACGCCCTGCTGGTGCGCGTTGCGGCCGGCGGCCACGTGGGCTGGGGCGAGTGCGAAGCCTCGCCGTTGGTCTCGATCGCTGCGTTCATCTGCCCGATGTCACATGGCGTTTGCCGTCCAGTCGGAGACTCGGTGCTCGGTCAACCGATGGACAGGCCGGAGGACATTGGCCGCATCGCCGCGCGCGTCGGCTACGACAGCATGGATCTGTTGCAGGCGCCGCATACGTGGTCCGGCATCGAAATGGCATTGTGGGACCTGCTGGGCCGCGCTCGGGGCGAGCCGGTGTGGCGCCTGCTGGGGTATCGGGACTCCTGCAAGAAAGTGCCCTACGCATCGCAATTGTTCGGCGACACGCCGGAGGAGACACGGCAGGCAGCGATCGCCTCGCGCGGCCGCGGCTTCACGGCTGTCAAGTTCGGCTGGGGTCCGATCGGTCGCGCGGGGGTTGAGCAGGATACCGACCAACTGGTCGCAGCACGCGAAGGCCTCGGGCCTGACGGCATCTTGCTCGTCGATGTTGGACAGATCTGGGGCGATGACGTGGAGGCTGCCGCTGTGCGTCTGCCAGCACTTGAGGCCGCGCGTGCCACCTGGTTAGAGGAGCCGTTCGGCGGGCACGCACTGGAGGCGTACGGCGCGCTGTCAGCACGCAGCAAGCAGGTGCGGCTGGCAGGCGGCGAGGCTGCTCATAACTTCCACATGGCGCGGCATCTGATCGACTACGGCGGTGTCAGCTTCATCCAGATCGACACCGGTCGTATCGGCGGAATCGGTCCGGCTAAACAGGTCGCCGACTACGCGGTTGCGCGCGGCGTGACGTTCGTGAACCATACTTTCACGTCTCATCTCGCGCTCAGTGCCTCATTGCAGCCCTACGCGGGCTTGCAACAGCATCGGCTCGCGGAGTTTCCGTTCGCCCCTAAGCCGATAGCGCTGGAGTTCACGCGGAACCACATAATCCGCGACGAGAACTCCGAAATTGCCGCTCCCGATGCACCCGGCCTGGGCATCGAGATCGATCCGGCTGGCGTAGAAAAGTACTTGATCGATGTGGAGATCAAAATGTCGGGGAAGTTGCTATTCCGCTCGCTGCGCATAGCGTCGCACGAGCGGCCAGCCTAGCGATCAAGGATCGTCCTCAAAAATTCGCGTGTGCGCGCTTCTCGCGGTGCGCCGAAGATGGTCGAGGGATCGCCCTCTTCGACGATGCGGCCCTGGTCCATGAATATCACACGCGAAGCGACCTGCCGTGCGAAATTCATTTCGTGTGTTACCACGACCATCGTCATGCCGCGCCGCGCAAGATCACGCATGACACTGAGCACCTCCGATACCAGTTCCGGGTCCAGCGCGCTGGTCGCCTCGTCGAACAGCATGGCTTTCGGGTCCATCGCGAGCGCCCTCGCGATCGCGGCACGCTGCTGCTGGCCGCCCGACAGTTCCTCCGGAAAGGCGTCGGCCTTGTCGGCAAGCCCGACTTGCGCGAGCAATTCGAGAGCACGCTGGCGGGCCGCGGCGCGCTTGCGGCCGAGCACGTGAACCGGCGCCTCCATCACGTTCTGCACCGCTGTCAGATGCGGGAACAGATTGAACTGCTGGAACACCATGCCGATCTGCGCCCGTACTGCGGCAACGTCGCGGTTCGAATGGGGGTGGAACACACCGCCTTCCTCCTCGCGATAGGCGGTCTTGCCGTCGATGCGGATGCGGCCCTGCTGCGCCACTTCCAGGTGATTCAGGCAGCGCAACAGCGTGGACTTGCCGCTGCCGGATGGGCCGATGATGCAGACAACCTCGCCCGCCGCCACCGACATATCGATGCCACGCAGCACATGCAGCGGGCCGAAATACTTGTGCAGCCCGTCTACCTCAATCATCGGCCTGGTCATGCCTTGGCCTTCATCCCAGTCTTGCGGACCGGCGTCGATAGCCGCTGCGCGTACGTCGCTCCAGCCAGCCGACCAGTCGTGCCGCCGGGAAGCTCACCAGGAAATACATCGCCCCCACGACGGTATACAGCGTGAAGTATTGGAAATTGCGTGCGGCGACGATCTGCGCGGTGAACACCACTTCCTGGATGCTCACAACCGAGCACAGCGCGGTATCCTTGAACAGCGAGATGAAGTAATTGCCGAGCGTCGGGATGACGATACGGATCGCCTGCGGCAGCACGATGCGGCGCATCGCCAACGCTCGTGTCATGCCGAGCGCCGCGGCCGCGTCGTGCTGGCCTTTCGGCACCGCCAGGATGCCGCCACGATACACTTCGGAAATGTAAGCGGAGTAATTCAGCGTCAGGCCGATGACGCCGGCGGTGAACGCATCAAGCCGGATGCCGATCTCCGGCAGCACGTAGTAGATGTAGATCAGTTGCAGCAGCAACGGCGTGCCGCGCATGAGCTCGATATACGCCTTGATCGTCCAGCGCAGCAGTAGCCAGCGCGACATTCCGCCGAGCGCGACGAGTAGCGCGAAGCCGAGGCTCAGCAGGATCACGACGAACGTCAATTCGATCGTGATCAGCAGGCCGGCCAGCAAGGGGCCGAGATTCTCGACCGCGACCTGGGTATTGAACAGTTCCATCGCGGTCCTGGAAGAGCGACCTCAGGGTTGGGGCTTGCTCAGGGCTCCAGCTTATAGAGCACCAGGTTGCGGTCACTCAGGCCGTATTTCTTCAGGATGTAGCTGACCTGCCCGTTGGCCCGCATCTCCGCCAGCGCCTGCGTATAAGCAGAGCGCAGCGTGCAGTCCTCCTTGCGGAATGCGAAACGTGCCATGCCGTAGCCACCACCGTTGATGATCGCGGCGGGGGCTGCGATCCCCCAGAGTGGCTCCAGATTGCTGCCCGCGTTGCTCTTGGCGAACTCGAGATAAACCAGATCGTCTTCCAGCACCGCTTCGAGGCGGCCCTGGTTGAGGCTCTGCAACTCGTCGATCTCAGTTTTGAACGGCGTCGATTTGACGCCGATCTGGCCGAGATAGGAATTGGCCGCCGAACCTGAAATCGAACCGACTTTCTTGCCCTTAAGGTCGTCATACGACTTGATACCGAGTGGGTTACCCTTGGCGACGATAATCACCGGCCCGTACCAATAAGCCGGGCCAGAGAAGCTGATGACCTTGTCGCGGGCGGGGGTGTGATGGATGTTGCCGGCGATCACGTCGGTCCGCTTGGATAGCAACGCCGGGACCTGCGATTCCCACGGCATCCATTCCAGCTTGATCTTGTCGACGCCCATCCAGGCCAGCGCGGCCTTGTTGATGTCCCAGTCGATGCCACCGGCTTCCTTGGTCTTCTCATCCAGGAAGGCCTCCGGCGGATTCTGTGAGAAACCGAGGGTGATGCCGTCCTTTTGCGCTTTCGACAGCGAGGCATCGCCGCAGTTGTCGAACATCGGCTTGGATTCGCTGAAGAACGTCGGCTCGTCGGCCTGCGCGAGGCAGCCCAGCGGCAAAATGGACAACGCGGCGGCAAAGCCGAACGCGACAGCCGCAAGGCCAGTGCGATTGGACACGGGTTCAGTCTCCCCTGTTATTGTCCGGCATGAGGGCGTTCGGCCGGCGACCCGCAAGCACAGTATCACGCCCGCACGCCGTCGCAAACGATCGCGCGCCTAACATCTTGTCAGAACGGCTGCACTTGCTGAGCGTGGTGGTGGGCAGATCGCGTCAGACCGGCGTAGGCTGGGGTATGAGATCGTCACGACATAAGCGAAAGCCTCAACTCGGACGATCACGCTGCAGGTCAATGGCTTTCATGGCCACTGCAATTGTTCTGATTGGGGTACTCTCCGCCCGCGGAGCAGACATACCCGCGCTGCTCATTCTTCCCCTCGACATGGTGGACACTTCCGGGGAGACACCTTCGCATGCCCAGGAGCACGAAGATCGACTGGTGGCACTGGCGCAGGACCTTGCGCAGGCTCTGGCGCACGATGGGAGTTATGCCATCATCGATCCGAGCCCGATCAGTGGTCAGATAAACCGAGCTCGGACTGTTCGGCTCAGTGAATGCAACGGCTGCGAACTCGATCTGGCCCGGCTGGTTCATGCGGACCGGGTGCTGATTGGCAAGGTCGACAAAGTTAGCACACTGATCGGCAGCCTTGATCTCAGCATTGTCAACGTTGCGACCGGCGAGCGCGTCTTCAGCCGCGTGCTCAGTTTTCGCGGCGACACGCATGAGGCATGGCAGCACGCGGCCCGGTTCTTTGTCCGCGATCTGGAGGCGGCCGGAGCACAGCAGCGATGAAGTTGGCTTGTCGCAATGAGGCTGGACGGGTTGATCTCGACATGCGCTAGGCAGGCGGCATGACTGTCCCGTCTGCGTCGGACGGCGCGCGAACCATATAGCCCGCGCCTGCTACAGTATGGATCAACTTGCATGAGAAGCCGGCATCGACTTTCTGGCGCAGCCGGTGCACATGCATATCGATGATGTTGCCGCGCGGTTCAAAATCGTACTGCCACGTCGCTTCGAGCAGCATGGTTCTGGTGACGACCTGCCCAGCGTGACGCACGAGATATTCCAATAGCAAAAACTCTCTGTGCTGTAGTCGGATTGTTTGCCCGCCGCGTGACGCCCGCCGCGCCTGAGTGTCGAGTTCGAGATCTGCGACCCGTAGGATACTCAGCCCGCGTGCCCTGTCTGCGCGCCGTCCAAGCGCCTCCAGGCGCGCCAGTACCTCGGCAAACGCGTATGGCTTGGCGAGATAATCATCGCAGCCTGCGCGCATTCCCTCCACTCGGTCAGTGGACGTGGCGATGGCGCTCAACATAAGCACCAGCGTGACGGTATCGCGTTCCCGCAGACGCCGAACGAGAGTTAATCCGTCCATCTGGGGAAGTCGCCGATCAACAATCAGGGCGTCGTAGATGCCTTCGGAGGCAAGTGCGAGTCCCGTCTCGCCGTCACTGGCATGATCGACCACGTGTCCGCTTTCCGAAAGGCCGCGGACCAGGTAGCGCGCGGCCCTGTCGTCGTCCTCCACGATGAGCAGGCGCATGTGGCCACCATCAGGTTAACTGCATTTCATGTTCGGGCGAAGCGGACGTGGGAACATCACTGCCAAAGTCCCACCAAGTCATCAAGCAGCGCGCGGCCGTCACAGCGATCGTCGGGTCGCACTTGGACTCCGAGGGTGCAAGATATGACCCGAGTGCTCGTCATTGAGGACGACACGCAGACCGCGAACGAGATCAGGGCGGCACTGGGTGAGTGCGGGTTTGATGTCGAACGCGCCGCCACGGGTCGCGAGGGGCTGCTGAAGGCTGCCGCCGAGTCGTATGACGCGATTGTGCTCGACCGCATGCTCCCGGGGGGCTGGATGGGCTCGGCGTGCTAGCGACATTGCGCGCAGCCGGCGAGCAGGCACCGGTGCTTATCCTGAGCGCGCTATCGGCAGTGGATGAGCGGGGGCGGGGCCTGCGTGCCGGCGGCGATGACTACCTGACCAAGCCGTCCGACTTCCTTGAGCTCACCGCCCGCCTGGAAGTCCTGTTGCGGCGCCATTCCGGCCCGCAACACGAAACCATGCTACGCGTCGGCATCCTGGAGATGGACCTGCTGTCGCATGTTGTTCGTTACGGCAGCAATGTCATCGAACTTCTGCCGCGCGAACATCGCCTACTGGAATATCAGATGCGCCACTCAGGCTAGGTCATTACGCGCACCATGCTGTTCGAGGAGGTCTGGAACTACCACTACATCGAGCCCACTAATGTCATCGATGTCCATATCGGCAAGCTGCGGCGCAAGCTTGATCCGGAAGGCAGCGCGTCGATGATCCAGACGGTCCGTGGCTCCGGGTACATGCTCCGTGCGGCTGATCGAACTTCGCCGCACCAACAGTGAGCGGCGATTTGTCGGGCCGTTTGCCGACCCAGGGCGCACCAGTGATTTCGATCGGCTGATCCACGAGATCAACTTCATGCTCAGCAAGATAGAGTGCCTCATGCATGAGGTGAAGGGTTGTTTGCGATAACATCGCGCACGATCTCCCGTGCTCGTGGGCCTCGGCCGACAGGAAGCGCGACGCCATCATCGGCGTGAGCGTGAGTGAGACGGTCGCCGAGATCACGATGGTCATTCGACACGCAGATCGCGAATTCGCGGAATAGCCGGCCGACGATACCGCCCATCAGCAAACAGCGGGATGAATAGGCGATCAGGGAAAGCTGATCGATATGATGGTGAAGCCGATCCCGCCGGCGCCCATTGATCGCGGCGTCCATCGGTTTCATGCCATGTTCGATGTGGCGGAAGATGTTCTCCAGCATCACGATCGCGTCGTCCACCACGAAGCCGACGGCGATGGTCCGGCCCATCAACGACAGGTTGTCCAGGCTGAAGCCACAGAGGCACATGGCGCCGAGTGTCCCGGCGAGCGCCACTGGGATCGTGACCTAGGGATGATGGTGGCCCAGAGGTTACGCAGGAACAGGAAGGTCACCATCACCATCACCACCAGCACGATGGCAAGTATCAGGGTGAACTCCACATCGTACACCGATGCGCGAATGGTTAGCGTCCGGTCCGACACCACCGACAGATGGATGTTAGAAGGGATGTCGTTTGCCAGCGTTCGCAGCCTGGCCTTGACGCCATCAGCCGTCGAAATGACATCAGCGTTCGCCTGCTTGAACACCAGCAGGAGGACCGCGCGTTTACCGTTGGTCCATGCAGCGAGTTCGCGATTTTGTGGTCCATCCACCGCATGCCCGATATCGCCGATACGAATTGCCGCACCGTTGCGGTAACCGATGATGATGTTGTCGTACGGCTCCGCCTTGGTGAGCTGGTCGTTGGCATAGATCGTGTACGACTGTTTTGGTCCGTCGATGCTGCCCTTCGGATTGTCCACAGTCGCGTTCGTCAGCACGGTCCGGGCGTCCTCCATGGTCATACCCATCGAGGCGAGCCTGGCGGGATCGACCTGAACGCGGATGGCCGGAGTTTGCTGGCCGCCCACCAGCACCTGGCCGACACCGGAGAGCTGTGAGAGTTGCAGCTCCACAAGGTTTTCCACGTAGTTGTCCACGTCGGTTATTGGCGCCTGGTCCGATTGCATCGACAGGATCATGATCGGTGCGTCGGAGGGATTGGTTTCGCGGAATGTTGGTGGTGTCGGCATGTTCTTGGGCAGTGACCCCTCGGCTGCGTTGATCGCCTCCATCACCGTGGTTTCCTCGGTCTTGATGTCAGTGCTGAGATCGAATTGCAGGCTGATCTGAGTGCTGCCTTGCACGCTGGTGGAGGTCATTTGGGCCAGCCCCGGCAGCATCTCGCCGAGTGCGGCCAATAATAGACCTGTTGCGAAAGTTCGCGGCTGACGGATCGCACCGGGCCTGAAGGGGAGGATTCCCTGACCACGGAGCGGTACGATTCATAGGACTCCTTCATCGCGAAGGAGCCGGCCCGGTGCCCCAGCTGTTTTCCGCCGCTCGCCTGCGTCGCAGCGCGAGCTTCCGGCGCCCGACAGGCGTCAGTGTGGCGACATTCGACAACATGCTGAAGCAGCTTCGCGATCCCTGGGAGGCGACCCAGCGAAGCAAGCCGAAGTCCGGCCGGCCGTGGGAAGTCGGCGGCCTGGAAGACCATCTGCTGATCATGCTGTTGTACTATCGGTGCTACGTCACGCAAGAGTTCCTTGGTTTCTTCTACCAGGTCGATCGCAGCGTGATATGCCGAGCGATCCAGCGGATCGAGGCACATGTGAAGCCGGCGTTCGCGGTGCGGCGCAAGCCGAAGATCAGCCGGCAGGAGGCCGAGGCGCTGATCATCGACTGCACCGAGCAGCCGATCCAGCGACCCGGGGACAATGCGACCCAGGAAGCGCACTACTCGGGCAAGAAGAAGTGCCACAGTCTGAAGACCGAGTACATCATCACCGCCAAGGGACGTATCGCCAGCGTGTCCACCTCGCATCCCGGCAGCCATCACGACCGGACGATCCGTCGCGAGGGAACGCCCTTGCCCAAGAAGGCGCGCGGCTGCGCCGACAGCGCCTATCAGGGCTATGACAAGGAGCATCCCAATCTGGACATCCCATACAAGAAGCCGAAGGGCGGCGAATTGACCGAGGAGGAGAAGGACTACAACCGCGGTCTCAGCAGCTTCCATGTCGCGGTCGAGCATCGCATCGGACCGACCAAGCGGTTCCGCATTGTGTCCGATCGATTTCGCAATCCACGACGCACGCACCACACCAAGACCTCGATCATCGCCGGGCTGGTGAATATCGAAGCAGGGATTTGGCCGTTCTGAACAACCTCACAAAAAAGGAGCTTCTCCGCTCACGGACGCCAGGCTACTTTCACAACAGGTCTAATCCTAGCGCGCCGCGTGATTGGCGCGCGAGTTTCCTCGACCGTGGTGCGGCGCGAGCGGGGCTCAACGGGGGTCTTGCTTGGCCGATCGAGCGTGTGCTGATTGCGCATGGAGATCTGCCGACCAAGGCGGCGCGGCGTTTGTGCGGCGCGCCTTTGCGTGGCTGCTCGGGCATCATCACGCGGCCTAATCGCTACTCAAGTTGCTGACGGACAGAGCTGCCCTCACAGCCATTGGGCTACCAGCTACGTTTGATATTAAGGCCGGTGAATTGAAAGTATGTACCGCCGCCAGGTCGGTGAAATCGTCCGCCTGCACAAACACTCCCTGATTGGAAATGTTGGCGCCGGTATCCGTGTTGGCGATACGCTGTTCCAACCGCGCGAGCTCTGTGCCCGTGGTAGGCTGATAGTCGAGTTGCGATGGCATCTGGCCCATCAAGCCAGACACCTCCATGCCGGCCTGAATGAAACGAAAGGTGTTATCGATGGGCAGCAGCACGCCGCGATGCTCGTCGTCGCGAATATACTCGGTCACCGCCAATGCCCATGCCCTACGCCCCAGGCCGGTTCCTTCCCGATTGGCTTCGTAGTGAAGAAAAGGTCGCACCATCGCGCGCGGCCACCAGCATCGCCGACAAGGGGTTCGACGCCGACACGCGCGTCGTTGAGCCGCTCGCGGCCGCGGGCGAGACCGCGGTGATCTCGCCACGGCCAACCGGTCCTCGCCGCGCGACTACGACCGAGAGCTTCAAGGTGCGCGCCATCTGATCGAGACTTTCTTCGCCAAGAAGAAGCAGTTTCGCGAAATCGCCACTCGCTGTGAGATGACCGCCCGGAACTTCCGGGCTGCCTTCCAGCATGTCGCCACCCTCGTTTGGTTCAATTGATGACAAGCAGTCCCTAGTTTCGATTCCCCCTGGACTGCGCAGGGGGGTAGTCAGCGTGATGCTCGGCTTCGATTCTCTCACGAGCACGGTGCCAATATTGGTCTGCCCAGCCTTCCTGACAGCCCTCGAATTCCCATAATAGGTATGCTCGCATCCGAATGTTCTGGTCGATTTCCTGATTCGGGTCGGGCATGCCATTGCTCCTCTCCAGGTTCTGAAGCGGGCGACATGCCCGCTGCGCCGACCGGGACCCTAAGTTGGCCTGTCCCGCGCTGTCGATCCCAACGACGCTGCAGCGAAGGATCTGCTTCTGTGTCCCCTCGCAGAAGCGCGAGCGACGCATGTATCCCGTTGATACTGACCTTGCTCAGCGCCAGGCGAAAGAGTCGGAAACTACTTAACCTGAATTCGGATGCAGCGGTCTCCCGACACCGGTGTTGTGTCCGGTAATTTCAGCGGCGACATTTGGGCCACCCAAAAAATTGCCAGAGTCAGCCGTCGATTGGCGGCGGATGAGGGGTAGCCGATTCCGGCGCCGCGGTTTCTTCGATTTATAGGCGGTCAGTTTGTTGGAGGCTGACCAACAATGCGATGGTTCGGACTGCGCGACGACCGGAAGGAGCGGATCAAGGACCTGCTGTCGGGACGCGCAGACTTGGTTGGGGTGATGGCGGCGGACAATCGGCTGTTGGAGGAGGTGCTGCACCGCTATCATACCGGAGTGCAATTGCGCGATCTCCCGGAGCGGTTCGGTGACGGGACAATGGTCCACCTGCGGTTCAGCGTGGTTATATAATCCGGATGACGGGAAGACGTATAGTGCTGCTGCAGAACTCCGGTCCGTCGATAACCTGGTAGCACTGACGTATGCCGCAGTGCCGCTCTTTGGTACGACGAAGACCCTACGCTGCGTTCCCCAGCGAAACTTTGACAGACGGTGCTCAGTCACATGCGGGATGCAGTGTTGGCCGGGGCAGAGCGCTCCAGCTCCCGGCGGCCAATCGCGCGCTGGATGGCCCGCGCCAGATCGTGTTCACGGTACGGCTTCTGAATGATCACGGTGTCAGGCCTTAGCGCCCGAGCGTCTGCAATGTCACCAGTGACGAAGACATGTGAAACCGGGCCGGAGCGCAATATTTCCTCGACGGCGGAAACACCGCTTCCATCGCCCAAATGCACGTCAACGATCATCAGGTCAGGTCTGCACCGAGCGGCAGCGGTGACAGCACTGGCTTCAGTGGACTCTATTGCGCAGACGACATGACCCATCGCCTCGAGGAGCTCACCAAGCAGCATGCCGGTTATCGTGTCGTCTTCCACCACGAGGACGCGAAGCGCTTGCATGGTCAGACATCGCCTTCTGTGTCGCGTTTCTCGGGTGGTGTCTTGCTCCTCTGCGGCATTTTTGGCTCCACGTGTGATCGGCAAGAACTCCTGCGAGACAGCATGGCGCCGTACCGACTGACACACGTACACGCAACTCGCACACAACTCGCAGTCAGGTCGATGGCACGCCAGCGCCGACTGTAGCCGAGAGAAGATGTCCCAGAGCAGGTTCGGAAAGTACTCACACCGGCGTTTGAAGCGTCGACGCACGCCGAGTGGTGGCGCGCGCTCGGCTTTTCCCCATTCGTCGAGTCACGTAGGTAGATTCCGAATCTGGCTATCTTCGCGCTGATCCAAGATGATTGCGCAGCGTGTTCGGCCTCCTCCAGCACGCATCCCGGCTACAGGGCGCGCCTTTCTCTTTCCCCAGGGCGCGCCCTACTTTTTCATATCCTCCGCCGCGTTTCCTGATCACGCCCGATCTATCATAATCGTCTTGGCCTGGAGCCGGCGACACGACTGTTGAAACCAGACACGCGGTATCTTAGATCTGCGATCATCTCGCGTGCGCCAGTGCTCCAGCGGCCAGCGCAGCGATGATCCGGATCGACAGCGCTTGTTGCTACACAATACTGGAAATCCCGCCAATACTGACAACGACCAGATTCCGGTATGTCGACCAATAAATTGAAATCTTGCAGACGTCGGGAATCAGGTGCAGCGTCGGCGCATACGGAGTGATGTATGGCGCATGTAATGGAATTCTGGAGCGCGACAATCGAAATCCTTTCCAACCGACGCGCATCGTTTTTTCATCATCCAGGGGCAGGTGCTCCGCTGGCCATCGGGAAGCAACCGCTTGAAAGCAATGTATAATGTCGGCGAACCGACCGCATCAGCCCAAGGCGGTGGACTGGCGGTCAAATAGGCGCTCTCGAACACTGTCCAGCTCGCCTCGCGAGCCCGGCGGGTTTCTGGTCGTCGCAATAGGAGCCTCCGCGGGCGGCCTTGACGCTTGCAGGAAGCTTATCGGCGCGCTGCCGGCCAGTAACGGCATGGCATTCATCCTGGTCCAGCATCTGGATCCGACCCACGAAAGCATGATGGTCGACCTGCTGACCGGCCACACATCGATGCAAGTCAGCCAAGCAACCGATGGGGTGCCGCTGGAGCGCGACCGCCTCTATGTCATTCCGCCTGGCACCTATCTGTCGGTCGTCAACGGTTCCCTGCACCTCTCGCAGCCACAGGCACGTCACGGCGCCCGTCTTCCCTTCGACTTCCTGCTGCACTCTGTGGCCGAGGAATGCGGTGCGCGCGCCATCTGTGTGATTCTTTCCGGGACTGGCTCCGACGGCAGCCTTGGGTTGAAGGCGGTGAAGGACAAAGGCGGCCTGGTTATCGCGCAGAACCCTGGTGAGGCCAGCTATGACGGTATGCCACGGAGTGCGATGCTGACCGGCTCTGTGGACCTCGTGCTTCCGGCGGCAGAAATTCCGAAGGCGCTGGTCAAATACAACCGCCGGATGAACTCGGCACGCGCACGAAACGCACTGCTGTCGCAGGACGTGGAGCACGCGTGGCTCGCCGACATCATCGATCTCCTGCGGACGAAGACCGTGCACGATTTCACGCTCTATAAGCCGGGAACCCTGCAGCGCCGTATCGAACGACGGATGGCGATGGCGGCGATCGAGACCGATGACATGGATCGGTATCTCAGTTTGCTGCGGAGCGACACCAGCGAGCTCAACCTGCTCGCCAAGGACCTGCTGATCAACGTCACCAGTTTCTTCCGTGATCCGAAGGTGTTCGATTTCCTGGCGACGAAAGTCATTCCAGAACTGGTGCACAGAGAGCCACAGGATCATCCGATCCGTATCTGGATAGCTGGATGCAGCACAGGCGAGGAAACGTATTCGCTCGCCATGGTCTTTCGTGAACAGATTGCAGCAGCGCAGCGCAACGTCAAGCTGCAAGTGTTCGCCTCCGATGTCGATCCGGACGCTGTCGCCAGCGCGCGCGAGGGACGCTACTCGGAGGCGATCGAGGCGGACGTGTCACCGACGCGCCTTGCCCGCTTCTTCACCAAGGAAGGACACAGTTACCTTGTGTCGCCTGAGCTGCGCGCGACCGTGGTGTTCACCGTGCAGGACGTGCTCGCCGATCCGCCGTTCTCGCGTCTCGATTTGGTTTCGTGTCGGAACCTGCTGATCTATTTGCGCCCCGAGGCACAGGCAAGGATCGTCTCACTGTTTCATTTTGCACTGCGCGAGGGCGGCATTCTTCTTCTGGGCAGCTCCGAGACGGCGGGCAACGTCGAAGGCCGTTTCGAGCTGATTTCCAAGTCGGAGCGGCTGTACCGACATATCGGTCGCAGCCGTCCGGGAGATCTTGGCTTTGCAACGAGCGTGGGGGACGCGGCGCGAGTCCGTGTGCGCCCGGGCCAAAGCGAGGTACCCTCGCGTCAGGCAGCTCTGGCGGATCTTTGCCGGCGCCTGGTGATGGAGACGTATGCGCCGGCAGCAGGTACTGATCGATCGCCAGCACCAGTGTCTCTTTTTCCTGGGACCAACGGATCGCTACCTGCGTGTGGCGCCGGGGCAACCCACCCACGATCTGCTCGCCATGGTGCGTCCAGATATGCGTAACAAGCTTCGCTCGGCGATCCAGCAGGTTAACCAGCAAAACGCACGCGTTGTCGTCGCTGGCGGCCGGATGTCCCACAATGGCGTCGAGGTCTCGTTCAGCATCGACGTGCAACCGGTTTCGAGCGGCGATGAGGCTCAGCTATTCATTTGCTTCGTGGAAGAGACAAAGCGCGAGGTCAAACCTGGCCGCCTCATTACGCAGCGCAACGCTTCGCGGATCGAAGAACTCGAGCGGGAACTCGAAGCCACAAAAATGGAACTTCAGGGTGCCATCCGCAACCTCGAGATTTCCAGCGAAGACCAGAAGGCGATCAACGAGGAAGCGCTGTCCGTCAATGAGGAATACCAATCGACCAATGAGGAACTCCTGACGTCGAAGGAGGAATTGCAATCGCTCAATGAAGAACTCACCGCCCTTAACAGCCAACTTCAGGAAACGCTCGAACGGCAGCGCACGACGTCCAACGATCTGCAAAACGTGCTGTACAGCACCAATGTCGCGACGCTCTTCCTCGATACCGACCTGAATATCCGCTTTTTCACGCCGGCTACCAAGTCACTCTTCAGTGTCATACCCGCGGACGTTGGTCGGCCGCTCGCGGATCTCAATTCGCTGACCGCCGATGTCGCATTGCTGACCGACGCAAGGACGGTGCTGCGGACATTCGTGCCGATCGAGCGAGAGATCGAAGCTCAAAACGGCGCGTGGTACAACCGTCGAGTATTGCCTTACCGTACACAGGAAAATGGGGTCGAGGGCGTGGTGATCACCTTTGCCGATATTACCGAGCGGAGGCATTCATCCGACGAACTGGGTGTGGCCAAGCGGCAAGCGGATCTAGCGAGCGTCGCCAAGTCGCGATTTCTTGCCGCGGCGAGCCATGATCTTCGCCAACCACTCCAAACACTCGCATTGCTCCAGGGATTGCTGGCCAAGATTGTCGAGGGCGAGGGCGCCCAGAAGCTGGTCGCACGAATTGATGACACGTTGGGTGCCATGGCCGGCATGCTGAACACGCTCCTCGACATAAACCAAATGGAGACCGGCACCGTCCGCGCCGAACCGATGGATTTCCCCATCGACGAACTGTTTGACCAGATGAGAGACGAGTTTGCCTATCACGCGGAGGCAAAGGGGCTCGCCTTGCACGTGGTTCCGTGCAGCCTTTCGATCCATAGCGATCCGCGCCTGCTGGAGCAGATGATCCGCAACCTGCTTTCCAACGCGATGAAGTACACCAGGCGTGGCAAGGTGCTGTTAGGTTGCCGCCGGCGCGGGGGAATGCTGAGCATCGAGATTTGGGACACTGGAATCGGCATTCCCGAAGAACAACTTCAGGCGATCTTCGAAGAATACCATCAACTCGACAACGCCGCTCGTGAGCGAAACCGCGGCCTTGGCCTCGGTCTCGCCATTGTGCAACGCCTGGGTAATCTGCTGGGCCATCGGGTCCACGTCCGCTCGCAGCCAGGCAAAGGCTCGGTCTTCTCGGTCGAGGTCAAGCTCCCGGCTGGTAGAATGCTACCGCGGCCCGAACACCGTCCGCGTAATGTGGATGACGGGGCCATCGCGGTGACCCACCGCACTGGCGAGATCCTTGTAGTTGATGACGATCCCGAGGTATGCGAGCTGCTACAGACTTTCCTTAAGGTCGAAGGTCATCGCACGACAGCAGCGAGCGATGGCGTCGCGGCGTTGGATCTGGTGGCACGAGGGATGGTTCGGCCCGACCTCATACTTGCCGACTACAATCTTCCGAATGGTTTGAACGGGATTCAGCTCGCGGCACAGCTCCGGGAGAAATTTCACCGTACAACACCAGTCATCATCCTGACCGGTGATATCTCGACCCGTACCTTGCGCGATATCGCGCTTCAGGACTTTGTTCAACTGAACAAGCCAGTCAAATTGCGGGAGTTGACACGGACGATCCAACGTCTCTTGTCAGCGCGGCGATCTGCAGAGCACGTGCATGCTCCGCCCAGCGACGAAGTGACGCGGGGCCACGAGTCGCCTATCGTCTTCGTCGTTGATGACGACAGTCACATCCGCAAGGGAATCCGCGGCGTACTTGAGCAAGACGGCCGGATTGTCGAGGATTACGCTGCTTGCGAGGACTTCCTCGAGGCATACCGTCCAGGCCGCGAAGCATGTCTTGTGATCGATGCCTACCTACCCGGCATGGACGGGATTGAATTGCTTCGCCGGCTTGGTGATGCGGGCCATCGGCTGCCCGCCATCATGATCACCGGCCACAGCGACGTGCCAATGGCGGTTCGAGCCATGAAGGCTGGCGCATCGGATTTCATCGAAAAGCCGATTAGCCGGGACGAACTGCTTGCCAGCGTCGAGCGTGCGCTGGAGCAGTCGCGGGATTCAAGCAAGCTGTCCGCCTGGCGGGAAGATGCGGCGAATCATGTCGCGCGGCTCACGCCGCGGCAGCACGAGATCATGGCGCTTGTCCTTGCGGGACATCCCAGCAAGAATATTGCCGCGGATCTTGGCATTAGCCAGCGCACCGTTGAGAATCATCGCGCCACGATCATGAAGAAAACGGGTTCGAAGTCTGTTCCAGCGTTGGCACGGCTGGCGCTCGCCGCAGCCTGGAACGATACCGACGAGCCGGTCGCGCCGCGCGGAACTCCATCCACCGCCATGCGTTCAACTACTATTTTCTCTCTCCTTTTTCTTTTTTTCATACCGTTGCGCTTATATTCGTAATCGTAACGCTCGGGCTGACCAGGTGCCGCTGGAATTGGCTCGCGCACTTCACCGATCAACTGTGTTGGACTTTCGTCGAAGCAAACCACTGGACGCCCGGGATCGGCCTCTTCGGTATAAAGGTCGAGCACATCCTCCATACGGGCGACATAAGTGCCGTTCACTTCCGGAATGCACCACATCTTGCGGAGCCACGGCTTCAGGTCGTCCTCGGCCAGACGCCGGCGGACCGTCTCGCGCGACAGCCCTTCATGCTCTGTCAATTGGACCATCTGACCGGCCAGCAGATCGAGCGTCCAGCGCTTACGGCCTTCGGGTGGGCTCGAGCAAACCGTCGCCACCAGCAACGCCGTCTCCTTACCGGACAGCTTGCGGGCAGCTCCAGGACGCGCTTCTTCGCTCAGTGCGAGGTCAAGGTTGCCCTCCACGAAGCGCCGTTTGGTCCGGTAAACCGTGGACCCGCCAACCGAGATAGTGTCCTAGGTAGTTTCCGAACCTGCCGTGGACACGCGATCGGTTGGTATCCTGCCACCACAGCGGCCAACGGCATACGGTCGAATCCCACTCGGGAAGGACGTCCCGTCGGTTGCGTAAGGAAGCAGCCAACATGATGGGAAGCAACCAGCGACCTCAGCGCGAGCAACCCACCAGCCTCACGCGCAGCATCAATCGCTCGCAGATCATGCAAACACACGAAAATAGGAGTGCCATCACACCGGACCGCGTGCCGCTCGACCACGACCTGACCGTTGGTCGCCAGGCGATGCCAGGGCAAGTCGTGCTCGACCATCCGAATGTCTCGCGCCGTCACGCGGCGTTCGAGGTAGTGGACGGAACCATCGTGCTGCGCGATCTCGGCGGCACCAATGGTACCTATGTCAACGGTGCGCGGTTGCGTGGCGTCCGTTCCTTGGTCCCAGGTGACCGCATCGATATCGGCCCATTCGAACTGACCTTCGACGGGACCGCGCTTACCAGGGGCTGGCGCGTCGGCAATGTCGAGTTGCTGGTGCGCGACGTCAGCTACGACGTGCCGGGCAGGCGGTCCGGTGCGGCCCCACAGCGTATCCTGAACGCCGCCAACCTGCGTATTCGCCCGTCCGAGTTCGTTGCCATCATCGGTGCCAACGGTTCGGGCAAGTCCACGCTGATGAACATCATGGCCGGCAGGGCCTTCCCGAGCGAGGGAGCGGTATTGCTCAACGGAGGCGACCTGCACGCCAATTTTCCGGCTTTGAAGCAGGATATCGCATTTGTGCCGCAGCAGGACGTCTTGCACGAGCAACTCACGCTGCGCCAGGCGCTCGATTATGCGGCGCGGCTTCGATTGCCACCGGACACCACCGTCGAGCAGCGCCGCACGGCGGTAAACGATGCGGTGCGGAACGTCGATCTGCTGGATCGGCTCGACCAGCGCATCGGGGCGCTTAGCGGCGGGCAGAAGAAATGCGCGAGCCTGGCCAGCGAGATACTCAACCGGCCCAGTCTGCTGTTGCTCGACGAAGTGACCAGTGGGTTGGACGAGAGCACCGACTGGGAGATCATGCGCCTGCTCCGCCGACTGGCCGATGACGGAATGACCATCATCATGGTGACCCACACCTTGGCGAACGTGCCGGAGTTCTGTGACAGGGTCGTCTGCATGGGCCGCGGCGGCCAGCCAACCTTCGTTGGCGCGCCATCCGAGGTGCTGGATTTCTTCGCGGTGCACCGATTGGGTGAGGTGTTCAACCGCACGGACGAGGCCGGCGCCGAATGCTGGCGCGCCAGGTTCGAGGCAACCGTTGGCGCATCGGTGAATTTGCCGACCGACGCTGAAGCGCGTGGCAACCCGCGGCACCTCGGCATATTGCGCCCTCGAGAGCCCGTGCTTATCACGCTGCAACGTGTCGCGCGCCACGGCGCCATTCTGCTGCATCGGAACGCGCGCCTGTTACTGGCCGATCGTCGCACGCTGATTATGGCGGCGGTGCAGAGCATGCTGATCGGCGGGCTGATGGGCTACGCGTTCGGCAGCTTCGGCACAGGGCTGGAGCGGGTGACCGCGCAGAATGCGCTTCTGCTTCTGCTCGGCCTGAGCGCGATCTGGCTCGGATGCAACGCGGCATCAAAGGACATCGTCGGTGAACTCGCGATCTATCGGCGCGAGCATGATATCAACTTGTCTACTGCGGCGTTCATCGGCGCGAAATACATTGTGTCCTGCGTGTTCACGGTGGTGCAGCTCGCGGCTGTATATGTGCTGGCGGCTGCATTGTCGGACGGCATCCCCGGTGATCGGCTGGAGCAGTTCCTGCTGCTGATCATCGGTGCGCTGGCGGGCACCGCGATGGGCCTGGTGATCTCGGCGTTCGCCAACACGAGGGACCAGGCGACCACGATCGTTCCACTCGCCCTGGTTCCGCAATTGATTCTCGCCGGGGTGCTGGTGCCGAAGCTGCCGGACCCGGCTATAGCCGTGGCGAAACTAGCGGTCAGCGGCTACTGGCTGACCGAAGCGATGAAGTCGGTGTTCATCGCCGCCGATGGGCCGATCCGGGTGATCAATGCGCATACCGGCACGCTGATGGACATGACCGCGGAGCCGGCGGTCCGCGGTGCTACGATCGTCGCAGTGCAGGCGCTGGCGTTTCTGCTGATCGCCTATTTGGTGACGCTGCTTCGCCACGGAGGACGCAATCGAGGTACCCGCCGCTGCATCTCCTGAGTAGTTTCCGAACCTGTCTCACATCCAGGTTCCTGCTCATTGTATGACCATTCACCGTGACACGGTTGCAGGCGTAATTTGGCGAATGAAAACCGATCCCTATTCGAACTTTTTCGATGCGATTTTGTATCGCCGCGGCGTGCCGTGCCCTCTGCTCGGATGACCGATCCGCATGTCGCTGTGGAGGATAGCAACCCCGCTCAGTTGTCTGAGCGAATTACCTCCACGACGCACGGTACCACCATAATCCCAAAGCGTGTCCAACCGGTCACCGCCACTCGTGGCATCGAGATCGCCGCCGCTGGCAAGCCGTCAACGGTTGTGGGAACCGTGGTCATCGGCGCCGCTGCAATCGTCGCGCTTTATTTTGGGCGTGACGTGTTCGTCCCGATGGCTCTCGCGATTCTCCTTAGTTTTGCACTCGCGCCGCCGGCCTTGTTGCTCCGCCGGTGTCACTTCGGCCGTGTGCCTTCTGTCGTCACTGTGGTCATAGTCACCTTCGTCGCGATATCGGGGCTGGGCGTTCTGATCGGCGATCAGTTTGCTTATCTCGCGGATAACCTGCCGCAGTACCAATACAACATCACCGAGAAGATCCACTCGCTGCAAGGGGCGGCAACGAAGGGGAGTCTTGTAGAGCGTCTCACAACGATGTTCAGGGATCTCGGCAAGGAGATCGCGAAGCCAAGCGACGAGTCGGCCAATGCCCAGTCGCAGGCGTCGCGTGTCGCCCCACGTAGCGTTCAGCCACCAGCCGCGGTGCCGCCCGAAATCCATCCGCCGAACGTGGCGCCGATGCAACTCGCCCAGGAAGTAGTCGGGCCGCTTCTCCAGCCCTTGGCGACCGCCGCTATCGTGGTCGTCCTTCTGATCTTCCTGTTGCTTCAAAGGGAAGATCTGCGCGACCGCTTCATCCGCCTTGCCGGCGCGCGGGATTTGCGGCGCACTACCGAAGCGCTCGATGACGCCGGTCATCGCCTGAGCCGCTATCTGCTTATGCTGACCGTGATCAATGCGAGCTTCGGGTTGTGGATCGGCACCGGGCTATGGCTCGCCGGTGTTCCGGACGCGATCCTGCTGGGAGTTCTTTCGGCGCTGCTGCGCTTTGTTCCCTATGTGGGACCGATCGCCGCGGCGGGTATCGCTGGGGCTCTCGCCATCGCCGTCGATCCCGGGTGGTCGATGCTGCTCTACGTTCTGGGGCTTTTCGCGATCACCGAACCTATCGTTGGCCAGATCATTGAACCGTGGCTGTATGGCCGAAGCACGGGCTTGTCCGGGGTGGCGGTAGTGGTGGCTGCGGCATTCTGGACGCTGCTGTGGGGGCCTGTAGGCCTACTCCTGTCCACGCCGTTGACTATGTGTCTCGTCGTGCTTGGGCGACACGTCAAACATCTGGAATTCCTCGCGGTGTTGCTCGGTGACCAGCCCGCACTGGCACCGGAGCAGAGCTTCTATCAGCGAGTGCTGGCGGGCGATCCGGATGAAGCCGCGCACCAGGCAGAAGAGTTCCTCAAGGACCGGCCCTTATCGGCTTATTACGATCAGGTGGCGATCAAAGGGCTTGCGTTGGCACAGTTGGACGTAAATCGCGGCGTGCTGAACCACGGGCAGCGCCTGATGATGAAGGCAGCCGTTGACGAAATCATCGACGATCTGTCCGGCCATATGGATATCACGACGCCTTCGGCGACGGACGATGAGGGGGTTGTCACGAACCTTGCTCCGGGTACTGTCGTCCGCCGAGCTCGCGCCTGGCTGGTGTGGGAGTGTGGTATTGTGTGTCGCAGGCCGTGGTCCGTTGGATGAGGCCTCCGCCGCAATGCTGGCGCAGCTCCTGGAATTGCACGGCATCAACACCCGCGTGGTGTCACACGAGGCGGTGTCAGCGACTTGCATCAATGAGCTGGACGTGGCGGACGTGCGGATGACGTGCGTTTGCTATCTGGAAGCCGGTTCCTTCGGAAATGCCCGTTATCTCGTCCGACGGCTGCGGCGCCGGTTGCCGAAGGGTGAGATCATCGCCGCCTTCTGGACCTTGACCCTCGAACAGATCGAGCATCGCAACGCGCTCACGGCCACGGGAGCTGATTTCGTCGTTATTTCGACACAGCAGGCTGTTTGGCAGGTCGTCACCGCGGCGCGGGCGATCACCTCCGGATGATCATGAGTAAATTCCGATGGTTGTGAACGGGACACCCTGTAGCCATCTAAGGCGAACAATTCGAAGTCCAACCGGTCCACAGGCGGGATATCGTATCGTCTGCGAGCGGTAGCTTCCACCCAAGGAGAATAGTGGCCATGGATAAAGATCGGATTGCAGGCTCAGTGAAAGAGATCAAGGGCTCGGTCAAGGAGGTCGTCGGCAAGGCAGTCGGCGATGCAAAGCTGGAGTCAGATGGTCGGGCAGACAAAGCCGAAGGCAAGGTCCAAAACGCGATCGGAGGCGTCAAAGACGCGGTAAGAGAGGCGCTGAAGAAATAGCATGCGGCTGGTCCGCACAGCAGTCAGAATTCGGTAGGGTAGGTGGGTAATGGGCACAATTCTCATCATAATTTTGGTGGTCCTTCTGCTCGGCGGTGGGGGTGGCTACTACGGGTATAATCGCTACGGGGGACCCGGGGCAGGCGGGGCCATCGGGCTCATATTGGTCGTATTCCTTGTGGTTTGGTTTCTAGGCGGCGTGCAGTTCAGCCATTACTGATGCTACATGCTATTTTGACCGTCCCGGACTGCATTGTCTACACATAGTGATGACACACCTCACAATCGGATGCCGATGCCAATATGGCTGCTCTCAACATTTGGCACAGGACGACCAATCGGTATCGGCGTCCTGTCGCCCTGGGTATCCACCGGCTACAGCTCCGCCCGCGTGAGAGCCGCGATATTCGCGTCGTTTACCACAATGTCACGATCACTCCTCGCGCCGTGGTGACATGGGCGAATGATGTGTTTGGTAATACCGTCGCAAATGTCTTCTTTCCCGCTCCGGCAGCCACCTTGCTCATTGAGAGCAGCGCCGTGCTCGAGCATAATTCCGAATCCTGGCCTCTGTTCGATATTGCGAGCTCGGCGACCTCCTATCCGTTCGATTATTCGGACGATGAGCGGCTTGACCTCGGGGCCCTGCTTGTCCCGCAGTACACGGACCCGGAGCGGCGCTTGCTGGCGTGGGCCAAGGGGTTCATTCGCAGCACCCCCACAGACACGCTGTCGCTACTGAAGGATATGAATGCTGCAATCTCCGCCTGGGTCTCTTACCAGAGCCGCGACGATGAGGGCACGCAACCGCCCATCGCAACCCTCGATCGCGGTTGGGGTAGCTGCCGCGACATCGCACTCTTGCTGATCGAGGCGGTGCGTAATCTCGGCTTGGGAGCACGAATCGTGTCCGGCTACCTCGCCAATTGGAATGACACACCTGGACCGATGATCGGTTCAACGGATACTGGATCGACCCATGCATGGGCTGAAATCTACCTGCCAGGTGCCGGTTGGATCGATCCGCTCATCGGCCAGAAGCGAATTCATACGCGCGGGGTTGAGTAGTTTCCGAGCCTACCGCTACCGCCTGACCGAGGCCATGTTCCGGTCCATCAATATGCCGATCGGGATCCTGCGGGGTTGCGTCGACGGACCAACGCGCGCCGCGCGCCCC
Source organism: uncultured Alphaproteobacteria bacterium (assembly GCA_963726125.1). Taxonomy (GTDB): domain Bacteria; phylum Pseudomonadota; class Alphaproteobacteria; order Acetobacterales; family Acetobacteraceae; genus JAMXLO01. The sequence continues at coordinate 866,599 of CAVSBG010000008.1, forward strand.
CCAACAGCCATCCAAAGGAGTCTACGATGCGCGTTTGCCGGCTCGTCCTGCCTATCCTGCTCGCGACGTCCGCGCTGACCGCGCCGAATGTCTCATTTGGCCAGATTGCGATTGGTGTATCGATTACGATCGCGCCGCCAGCACTGCCCGTGTATGAACAGCCTGTAATTCCGGCCGAAGGCTACATCTGGACGCCGGGCTATTGGGCCTATGGCGATGAGGGCTACTACTGGGTGCCTGGCACGTGGGTGCAGCCACCGAGCGTCGGCTTGCTGTGGACGCCAGGATATTGGGGTTGGATCGGTGGCAGCTACGCCTACAACGCCGGCTACTGGGGGCCGCATGTCGGCTTCTATGGCGGCATCAATTATGGCTACGGCTATGGCGGATCCGGCTATGACGGTGGCCGCTGGAACAACGGCGCGTTTGCCTATAACCGCGCAGTGAACAACATCGGTTCCGCCCATATCACCAACGTCTATAACAGCACCGTCGTGAACAGCAACACGACAGTGAATAACGTCAGCTACAACGGCGGCAATGGCGGTGTAACGGCGCGGCCGACCCCTCAGGACGAGGCTGTTCTCCACGAGCAGCACGCCGCGCCGACATCTCAGCAGGTCGCGCATGTGCAGGCTGCCCAAAGCGATCGCGCGCTGCTCGCCACGGCGAATCACGGCATCCCAGCGATCGCGGCGACGTCCAGGCCCGCTGAGCTGCATGGACCTGACGTGGTTCAGGCCACGGGGGCAGAGGCCACACCCGCAGCCACCGCAACACATGCTTCTCCCGCTGCCGCCGCATTTGGCGGCCGGCCACCACAGGCCAATGGCGTAACGCCGCACCCGGCAGGAACGGCAGTCGGTGCTGCTGGACGGGCACGGTCCGCGACGACACAGCCGCAGGCCAGGACGGCGGGCGCGCAGCCCATGACTACGATCCAGCATCCGCAGGGAACGGCCCATCCGGCGGCCCAGACGGCCAACACGAATGCAGCGCACGCGCCTGCCGTCGCCGTGGAGCATCCAGCGGCAGTGGTCCATCCGGCTCAGACCGCTCACGTCGCGGCGCCGCGTCCACAGGTGGCGGCGCATTCGCCGGCCGCTGCTGTACAGCATCCGCAGGCAGCTTCCCGTCCGTCACAGACAGCTCACGTCGAGGCTCCGCGTCCGCAGGTAGCGGCGCACGCACCGGCCGCGGCGCCGCATCCGGCCGCCGCAACGGCGCATCCGGCTCCGGAGAAGCGAGCGGTACCTGGCTAAGCGACAACGCATCTCGCGACACGCTGCTAACCACCACGTCTGTCGTCACCTTTTCGACCTCAGGTGGCGCTGAGCTGAGCGATCACGACAGCACCACGATCGTCTTCAAGGCCGACCGGCTGGGGGTGCCATCGGAGGAGGCAATGACGAGGGGGCAAAGTTGCTACGGAAGAGCCGCAAAGATCGGAACATAGCATCGCCTTGATGTCATCTTTTCGCCGTGCTGTCGGCGGCGCGCGGACGATCTCACCGTGGGATAGTCTAAGACCCGTTCGTGAAGAGCTGTTCGGCACCGAACGCCTCGAAGAGCACGCGCGAAGCCTGGCGGCTGCACAAACAGTCGCGCCGAGGCCGACCAAGGGTCATCCATTGTCCGGCCGGCTCGCCGAAAATGGCGCCGTCCTGCTTCACGCCTATCGCATGATCGCCAAATCGATCGATGAAGGCCGCGCTATTACGCCAGCGGCTGAATGGCTGGTCGATAACTACTACCTCGTAGAGCGGGAGATCCGCGAGATCCGCGCGGCATTGCCGCCTGGCTACTATCGGCAACTGCCGAAGCTGATCGATGGTCCATTCAAGGGATACCCACGGGTGTTCGGCGTGGCGTGGGCATTCGTCGCACACACCGACAGCCACTTTGATCCCGAGCTGCTGTGCCGCTTCGTGCGCGCCTACCAGGAGGTGCAGCCACTGACGATCGGCGAACTCTGGGCGGTTGCCATCACGCTCAGGATCGTGCTGGTCGAAAACCTCAGACGCCTCGCCGAACTGATCATCCGCAGCAGTGACGCGCGACAGGAGGCGAACGGTCTCGCCGACCGCCTGCTTGGTGCGGGCGGACATGCCGTTGAACCGGCATCGATTGTGCTCTGCACAGCGCAATGGCAGCCCCCTGCCCGAGGCATTCGCTGTCCAGCTCGTACACCGCCTGCGCGATCAGGATCCCAGGATCACCCCTGCGCTGACCTGGCTCGACCAGCATCTCGCCGCGCAAGGATCAACGGCCGACACAGTGGTGCACGACGAACACCAAAGGCAGGGCGCCGCCGTCGTCACGGTGCGCAACATCATCACCAGCATGCGGATGATTGCCGACGTCGATTGGCCCGAGCTGTTTGAGCGCATCAGCCTGGTGGACGATGTGCTCAGTGTCGGCAGCACGTTTCGCGACATGGATTTCCCGACGCGCAATCTCTATCGCAGTGCCATTGAGGAATTATCGCGCGGCGCCGATCGCACGGAGCTCGACGTCACCCGCGCTGCCGTCGAGGCAGCAGGGCAGGCAGCATGCACGTCGGTCAGCGTCGAGGCAGATCGCCGCGCAGATACCGGCTACTATCTTCTCGCCGGCGGACGTAGCGCATTCGAGGCGACCATCGGCTTCCGGTCGCCGCCCAGTGCGTGGCCCGAACGCCTGAGCCGGAGGCTCGGAATCGGCGGCTACGTCGGTGCCGGGACCATTGTGGCCGCCGCCCTTCTCGCCGTACCGCTGCTCGCATTGCACGCGCAAGGTCTCGGCTTGGCGTGGCTCAGCCTGCTTGGCGTTCTGGGGCTGGTACCGGCCATCGATGCGGCGGTGGCTATGGTCAATCGCTCCGTGACGGGCGGCTTAGGCGCAACGCCATTGCCTGCTCTGGAACTCCGGGGCGGCGTACCCGCTCATCTGCGCACACTCGTCGCGGTACCGACGATGCTGACGACGGCTGCGGCGATCGAGGAACAGATTCAGCATCTGGAGGTCCACCACCTTGCGAGCCCGGAAGGCGAGCTGCATTTCGCTCTCCTCTCCGACTGGCTCGATGCCGCGACGCAACACGTCGACGGTGATGAAGCGCTGTTGAACACGGCAATTGCTGGGATTGCCCGGCTCAATCAGCGCTACGGTCCGGCGCCTGGTGGCGACCGCTTTTTGCTACTTCACCGCAAGCGGCTCTGGAACGCAGGCGAAGCACAATGGATCGGTTGGGAACGCAAACGCGGCAAGTTGCATGAACTGAACCGGCTGCTGCGCGGCGCGGTCGACACCAGTTTTCTGCCGATTCGCGGACAGGCGCTAAAAGTACCCGACGGCGTTCGATACGTCATCACGCTCGACGGCGATACGCGGCTGCCGCGCGAACTCGGTGCGTCGCCTGATCGGCAAGATGGCACACCCGCTCAATCGGCCGCAGTTCGACATCGCTGCCGGCCGCGTGTTGGCGGGCTACGCCGTGCTGCAACCTCGGGTCACGCCATCATTGCCGGTCGGCCGTGAAGGCTCGTTGTTCCAGTACGTCTTTTCCAGCATGAATGGCATCGACCCTTATGCCGCCGCCGCATCCGACGTGTACCAGGATCTGATCGGCGAAGGCTCGTATGCGGGCAAGGGCATCTACCAAATCGACGCCTTCGAAGCGGCGCTCGCTGGCCGGGTGCCTGAACTCGACACTGCTCAGCCACGATCTGTTCGAAGGCATCTTTGCCCGCGCAGGCCTCGCATCCGACATCGAAGTAGTCGAGGAGTTCCCCGCACGCTACGACGTCGCCGCGCGGCGCCATCACCGTTGGGCGCGCGGTGACTGGCAGTTGCTGCCGTGGTTGCTGTCGCGCGGAGCGAGTGTACCAGCGATCGGCCGCTGGAAGATGCTCGACAATCTGCGGCGAACACTGTCGGCACCAACCTGCATGCTGGCGCTGCTGGCAGGGCTGGCGTTGCCCTTCGCCGCCGCATCGATATGGATAGGCTGCGTCCTTGCAACGATCCTGCTGCCGGCCTTGCTCCCGGTCATCGCCGCCATCCTGCCGGGCCGCGCCGGAATAACGCCGCGCAGCCATCTAGGCGCCCTCGGTAGCGATCTGTGCCTCGCGCTCGCCCAGTGGGTGCTCGTCGTCACATTCCTGGGGCATCAGGCGTGGCTGATGGGCGATGCGATCGCACGAACGCTGGTGCGGCTGTTCGTCACCCGCCGGCATCTCCTTGAATGGGTTCCAGCAGCGCAGGCGTCGCTGGGCCACCGGCTCGATCTCATCGGCTTCTATCGAGTCATGGCAGGTGGGGTTGGGCTGGGTGTGCTGGCGCTGGTGGTTTCCCTGCTGACAAAGCATGGCACGTGGCCTTTGGCCGTGCCGCTCGCCACCCTTTGGGTCGCGTCACCCGCGGTTGCGCGCTGGATCAGTCGACCTCCCCTGACCTCCGGAAGAATGTCCGTATCGACCACCGATGGTCGGGCGTTGCGGACAATCGCACGGCGGACGTGGCGGTACTTCGAGACCTTCGTGACAGCGGCCGACCACATGCTGCCGCCGGACAATTTCCAGGAGGACCCGGTCCCGGCGCTGGCCCACCGGACGTCGCCGACCAATCTTGGGCTGTATCTTCTCTCAGTGGCGGCGGCCCGCGATTTCGCATGGCTAGGAACCGCGGAAGCGACCGAACGACTGGAGATGACGCTGGCCACCATGGCCAGCCTCGCGCGGTTTCGCGGGCATTTCTACAATTGGTACGACACCCGCGATCTTCGCCCGCTCGATCCGCCGTATGTCTCCACGGTCGACAGCGGGAACCTGGCCGGCCACCTGATCACACTGGCAAACGCGTGCCGGGAGTGGACCATCGTGGCGCCCACGGCCGCGCGGCGTCTGGCCGGGATCACCGACGCGCTCGATCTTGCCCGGGAAGCGGCGGACCAATTGCGGGACGGGCGGCGCACGCTGACCGTGACGTGGCATCAGCTCGACGACACGCTCGCCGCACTATCCGCCAGCGTGTCGCAGGCCGAGCCGAAGGACCTCGGAGCGCATCTGGCCGATATCGCGGCCCAAGCCGAGGTCATGACCGACATCGCCTCCGCGTTCGCCAGCGAGCGAGGCGACGACGCCGGCGCGGACATGCTGTTCTGGATGACGGCGGCGCGCAGGTCGATCGAGAGTCACCAACGGGATATCGGTCAGTCGCCAGAGGCAGCCACGATCCTGGTTGCGCGGCTGGCGTCCCTCGAAGCGACCGCGCGGACGATGGCGTTAGAGATGGGCTACGGTTTTCTGCTCGACCCCACCCGCAAATTGCTGTCGATCGGCTATCGAGTGGCCGACGGCACGCTTGACCCGAGCTGTTACGATCTTCTCGCGTCCGAGGCACGGCTTGCGAGCTTCATCGCGATTGCCAAAGGTGACGTACCGGCCCGGCATTGGTTCCATCTCGGTCGCGCCGTCACACCGATCGCGTACGGCGCTGCGCTGATTTCGTGGTCGGGCTCGATGTTTGAATACCTGATGCCCTCGCTGGTCATGCGCGCGCCGGCGGGGAGTCTGCTGGAGCAAACCAATCGGCTGATCGTACGGCGGCAGATCGCCTATGGCACGTCGCTCGGCCTACCTTGGGGCGTCTCGGAATCGGCATACAACATCCGCGACCTGGAACTGACCTACCAATATTCGAACTTCGGTGTGCCGGGCCTCGGCCTGAAGCGCGGCCTGGGGGAGAGCGCCGTTGTGGCTCCCTATGCAACGGCCCTTGCCAGCATGGTCGATCCAGCTGCGGCGGCACGCAATTTTGCCAGGCTTGCTCGCATCGGCGCATGCGGTCGCTACGGGTTCTATGAAGCACTGGACTATACGCCGAGTCGACTGCCGGAGAACGCAAGCGTCGCGATCGTGCGTGCCTTCATGGCTCACCATCAGGGCATGACAATTGTGGCCGTCGCCGATGCACTCCTGGATGGTGCGATGCGCGCCCGGTTCCATGCCGAACCGATGGTGCAGGCGACCGAATTGCTGTTGCAGGAGGGGACGCCGCGCGACGTTGCGGTGGTTCGTCCGTGGGAAGCGGATGCAAAGTCAGATGGCATTGTGCGCCAGAACGGAGCGCATGGCGGACGACGACTGGCAACAGCACACACTGCTTCGGTTGCCGCCCATCTGCTGTCCAACGGCCGCTACGCGGTGATGCTGACGGCCACCGGCTCCGGTTACAGCCGCTGGCGCGGGCTGGCCGTTACGCGTTGGCGCGAGGATGCCACCTGCGATGACTGGGGCTCGTATGTTTTCCTCAGGGACGTTCAAAGTGGTGACGTATGGTCCGCCGGCTACCAGCCGGTCGGTGTCGAACCCAACGCTTATGCTGTCACCTTCAACGAAGACCGTGCCGAGATCACGCGGCACGATAGGACTTTGACGACGACGTTGGAAGTGCTCGTCTCGGCCGAAGACGATGCCGAGGTCCGTCGCGTCTCTATCGCGAATTCAGGTAACGGTGTGCGCGAGATCGACGTGACCTCTTATGCCGAGCTGGTGCTGGCGCAGCAGGCCGACGACGTCGCGCATCCGGCTTTCATGAAGTTGTTCGTCGTCACTGAGTACCTCGTGGGCCAGGGTACTCTGCTGGCAACGCGTCGGCGGCGGTCCGCGACCGAGCAGGAGATCTGGGCGGCGCATCTGGCCATCGTCGATGGCGGGGCGGTGGGGAAGCCGGAGGTGGAAACCGATCGTGCCCGGTTCCTCGGCCGCGGCCACAGCATCCATTCTCCCATCGCGGCAATCGACGGGCGGCCTTTGTCCAACACGGTCGGCACGGTACTCGACCCGATCTTCGCCTTGCGCCGTCGTGTGCGCGTCGCGCCGGGCGCCACTGTGCGCATCGCCTTCTGGACGGTGGCAGCCGCATCCCGCGAGGCTGTGCTGGACCTCGTGGACAAGCATCGCGACACATCCTCATTCGAGCGGGCGGCCACGCTGGCGTGGACCCAGGCGCAGGTGCAACTCCATCATCTCGGCATCGATGCAGCCGAAGCGGGGCTGTTCCAGCGCATCGCCGGCCACCTGCTGTACGCCGGGCCGTCGATGCGGCCGTCTTCCGCAACCATCCTGCGCGGTGCCGGCGGACAGCCCGGGCTCTGGCCCATGGGGATCTCCGGCGACCTTCCGATTGTGCTGCTCCGGATCGCCGACATTGAGAACCTCGACATCGCCCGCCAACTCCTGCAGGCGCATGAGTACTGGCGAATGAAACAGCTCGCAGTGGATCTCGTGATACTGAACGAGCGGGCTTCCTCCTACGTCCAGGATTTGCAGGCCGCCCTGGAGACCCAGGTCCGTGCAAGCCCGTCGCGACCGCCTGTGGGTGAGGAGCGACGGCAGGGTCGTGTCTTCGTGCTGCGAGCCGATCTGATTTCGTCGGAGGCCCGCGCACTGCTCGGGTCAGTCGCGCGGGTCGTGCTGGTTGGACAGCGCGGATCGCTCGCCGATCAGCTTGACCGAGTGCCGGAACCTGAAGAGCCAGTCCGACCGACACGAAAATCAGCGATGGAGCGCGCCGTGCATCCGGCTGCGCCACCGCTGGAATACTTCAATGGACTTGGCGGCTTTGCCGAAGATGGGCGGGAGTATGTGACTCACCTTGGCCCAGGCCAGGTCACGCCGGCCCCCTGGATCAATATCATCGCCAATCCCGTCTTCGGCTTCCAGGTGGCAACAGAAGGCAGCGGCTTCACGTGGTCGGTCAACAGCCGCGAGAACCAGCTAACACCGTGGTCGAATGATCCGGTCTGCGATCGCCCGGGCGAGGCGTTCTATCTGCGTGATGACGAAACCGGCGACCTGTGGTGTCCGACGGCGCAGCCGATACGCGATGACGCCGCCACCTATGTGGCGCAACATGGCTGGGGCTACAGTCGATTCGAACATTCCGCACACGGCATCACCAGTGAACTCCTGCAGTACGTTCCGACCGGCGACTCAATAAAAATCTCGCGGCTTACACTACATAACACGTCACGCCGTTTCCGGCGCCTCTCGCTGACCGCTTACGTCGAGTGGGTGCTTGGTCCGTCGCGCAGTGCATCCGCGCAGTTCGTGACGACCGAGATCGATCCCGAGACCGGCGCGATGTTCGCGCGCAATCCATGGAATGCAGCGTTCGGATCGCGCGTTGCGTTCGCTGATCTTGCTGGACGCCAGACCGATTGGACTGGTGATCGGCAAGAGTTCATCGGCCGCAATCGTACATTGGAAAACCCCGCCGCGCTTGGTCGCACGGTCCCGCTCTCCAACAAGGTAGGCGCCGGTCTTGATCCGTGCGCCGCGCTGCGACGATCGGCCGCGCTGCCGCCAAACACCCGCGTCGAGATCGTTTTTTTCCTCGGCGAAGCCGGCAGCGCGCAGGATGCGAGCGCGCTCATTGCGCAGTACCGCAAGGCCGATCTGGACGAGGTGTTATCCGGGGTGCGTCGCCAGTGGGATGCCATTCTGGATGCGGTCCAGGTGAAGACGCCGGATCGTGCGATGGATATCATGTTGAACGGCTGGCTGCTGTATCAGACGCTTTCCTGCCGCGTCTGGGCCCGCTCGGGCTTCTATCAGGCGAGCGGTGCCTATGGCTTTCGCGACCAGTTGCAGGACGGCATGGCACTGGCCACTACACAACCGGCCATGACGCGCGAGCACCTGTTGCGCGCGGCCGCCCGGCAATTCATTGAGGGCGACGTCCAGCATTGGTGGCTACCGCATTCGGGTCAGGGCGTGCGCACGCGCATCTCGGATGATCGGGCGTGGCTCGCTTACGCGGTGGCACATTATGTCCGCGCCGCCGCCGATACCGCGGTACTGAGCGAGATGATCCCTTTCCTGGAAGGCCAGCTTCTGCAGGCCGGCGAACACGACAGCTTCTTTCACCCGACGGTGTCCGACGAGGTCGGTTCACTGTTCGAACACTGCGCACGAGGCCTCGACGCCAGCTTGGAAGTTGGCTCTCACGGGCTGCCGCTGATCGGCACAGGCGACTGGAACGACGGCATGAACCGCGTCGGCGAACTCGGTCGCGGCGAGAGTGTCTGGCTTGGTTGGATGCTCTATGCGGCGCTCTGTGAATTCGCACCCCTCGCCGAGGCACGGGGTGACACTGCTCACGCCACGGCATGGCGAACTCACGCGAATGCGCTGCAAGCTGCGCTGGAACGTGAAGCATGGGATGGCGCGTGGTACCGCCGCGCCTGGTTCGATGACGGCACCCCGTTGGGTTCAGTGACCGACGAAGAATGCAGGATTGATTCCATTTCGCAATCCTGGGCGGCGATTTCGGGTGCGGGCAACCGTGAACGTGCGGCGTTCGCCATGGCCGCCGTCGAACGCGAGCTTATCCGGCCTCGGGACCGCGTGGCATTGCTGTTCACGCCGCCATTCGACAAAGCGCCGCTCGATCCGGGTTACATAAAGGGGTATCCGCCAGGAATTCGCGAGAATGGCGGCCAGTACACGCATGCCGCGCTGTGGTCGGTCATGGCATTCGCCGCGCTCGGGCAGGGCGACAAGGCAGCCGCGCTGTTCACCCTGCTCAACCCCATCAATCATGCCCGCACGCGGTCCGACGTGCATCGTTACAAGGTGGAACCCTATGTCGTCGCCGCTGACGTCTATGGCGCCGCGCCGCATCTCGGTCGGGGTGGCTGGACGTGGTATACGGGCTCAGGGGGATGGATGCAGCGCGCCGGCATCGAGAGTATTCTCGGTCTGCATCTGGGAGGTGATGTTCTGCGTCTCGACCCGTGCATCCCGAAAGCCTGGCCGCGCTTCGAGATGACGGTGCGGTTCCGCTCGGCACACTATGAAATCCTGGTTGAGAACCCTGATTGTGTCTGCCGCGGCGTTCTTGCCGCCACGGTGGATGGGCTAGCGATCGGGCAGAGGCCGTTCGCATTCAGGATGCAGGACGATGGCGCCACACACCATGTCCTGGTTCGGCTCGGTTGACGTCCAGCCAGAAGGAGACGCAGCGATGACGCTCGAATTAGCGCGATGGTCAGTGTCGGAGCTTCCACTGTTCGTTCTTACAGGTATAACCACTCATTTGGTCGTGTCCGGCAGTCAGACACTATTCCACTACTGCCTCGGCCACCACCGCTTGGGCGGGGTTTTCTTCCGGAACCACATTCGGTTCCATCACACATACTATGCCAGAGGCCATCTCGTGTCCTCCGCCTATCGCAGCGACGAGGGAAACAACACCCCATACTTTCTTATCCCTACCATCCTCGTTGCGGCGGTGATGTTTTATATTCTGCCCCTCGATCTTTTTCTTGTCATGGTCGCTGCAAGCGCGGGTTCATTTTGCGCGCACGTCTATTTTGACAAGGCATACCACGCGCAGGACCCGATACTCGCTCGCTTCGCCTGGTTCAGGCACAAGCAGCAGCTTCATTTTGTGCATCACCTGCACGCAGACACGAATTTCGCGGTCATCGACTTCTTCTGGGATCGACTTCTCGGTACCTACCGAAGACCCGATGGCGACGCGAGCTGACAATGCGCAAAATACAGACGGAAGGGATATTCGACGCCGGCTCCTATAACGCGCACTGTGCGGACCCACGTCAGACGAGGAGCCGTCGCTCTCCTGGTGCCAAGATGCATGATGTCAGATCCCGTCCACACTCGAACGTGGTACGCTGCATCCTGCGGCAGCGTTGCGGCATCTAGCCATGGACCTCGGTACGCGGAAACCTATCTGAGGGGACGGCTGGTCGGGAACAACTCCTTCGGAAATCGCTACTATGCCGAGAAGTCGCAGTGTCGCGGCACCCTGCGAGCCCATCGCTGGGCGGTGTACGCCGGTCCAAAGGAAGCCTCGGCAGTGCCCGCGGAGTGGCACGGCTGGTTGCAGTACACGATTGACGCGCCCTTGCCGGAAACCGGCAAGCATCCCCGGCAGAAACCATACCTTCCCAATGCCACGGGCACGGCCTCCGGCTACCGCCCCACAGGCCACGACTATCGCGGCGGTCATCGCGCCGCCGCGGACGGCGATTATGAGCCTCGGACGTCAGGCGGCTAGCGGGACGGCGATACCGCGAAGCTGACGCCGCTCGCGTCAGGCTTTGGTGCGTCCGATGCAGTGAAGAGGCCGGTTTGATAGGCCAGCACGCATCCGAAGCACACCAGCACGACCGTGAACCCGAGAAGGCGACCAGCTCTCGCACGAAGACCTGGCGCTGGAAGACTCTCCCCGACTTCCCGGACAGCGTCGGCAGCAGCGCGACCAGGCGGACGGCGATCGCCGTCGCAGATTGTAGTGGCCAGACGCTGGCTGGCATGTTGGCGATGATCCGCGCCAGGCTTTCGGTCGCTTCCAATTTAGGCAGTCTGGCCAGCCTGCCCGCCTCCAACCAGGGATCGTTCCCCAACCGAGCAAACACCGAGACCACGCTGAGGGTCATGCCATTCGCTTCTGTGCCGACCGGCGCGAAGAGGAATTCGTTCAATCCGGAGCGCGAGAAGGCAAAAGCATCCGAACTGGGCATGATAAATTCCTACGAGTGGAATGAAGAGTATTATGAGATATCGTGTACCATGAACGTCGATACAACATGCTTGCTGCCAGTATCTGCCGTTTCTGATTAAATATCCGGGGCTGCAGCCGCGCTGCCCTCCACTGCTGTTGCGTCGCGGACACAGACAGCGGCTTGGACCGCCGTGACGAGGGCCCGTACCGAGGCCCGTGTTCGATCCCGACGCATCAGCTCGCGGAGCAGCAACGGTGCGGTCGTCGTTTATCGCCCGTCCGTGGAGTTCCGGCACCTAAGTAGATTCCGAACCTACCCGCCGGCAGTTTTCGTGCTCGCGAGGTTTCTTGCGTAGATGTCCGCTGCGCCTTCCACGGACCTTTGCTCCCAGGCATCGTTGTCCAGCCACTCTTTTTGATTAGTTCGGCCTGCTCATAGCCGCTGTCAGCCTTCTT
>CAVSBG010000009.1:0-560175 GCA_963726125.1 uncultured Alphaproteobacteria bacterium
CGGGTGCGCCGGGAGACCGGGAGAAGGAGAGGGTGCAAGTCCCTTACGATGAAAGGTAGAGCGAACCGCATCGGCCCCGAGTCATGCGTTGCTGGCCGCGAGGCCAGGGACGAAGCGTTGACAGGGGTGACGGTGGGCCAGGTATTGAGCCGCGAAAGCTCGTTGATCCGGGATGCCGACGCTGTCTGTGGAGCGGACGGCAACACGGCGGGGTGCGTTAACGCGAGTGCCCTGCCGGTCCCGCGTGGTCTGAGACCCTGGCACGCCGTCGAAACCTTCTGTTTGGGAACCGGGAGATCTCATGTCTGGCCGCGCTGCGAAGGGCGGTCCGCACTGGGAAGGCCGGAGGGCCGCAGAAGCTCTGTGCTACTGGCTACAGCGTGATCCCGAGGAGGTCAAATGCCTTGTGCTGGATCGGTGTCGGTCTGGTCAGGACAGTGAGTGGACAACGTGATGCCGGCTGGACCGTGGCGCAGGTCGCTCTGCACCGCGACGCGCAGCCCGTGCTTGCGGAGTTCCGCGGCCGCGGCGTCACGCGCTCGACCGAATTCACTGCTCATCGCAGAAACGAACGCGTCGTAGCGCTGGTTCACGCCGGCGTGCTCCGCGGCGCGCTGATTGCCTTGGGGAGAGCCGGCCGGGCCTCGGCCGGGCGCCGCTTATAGCGGATCACCGCTTGCTGTGGGGTGAGACGCGCGGGCATCGGCGTGGGCGCGTTCGGATGGTGCCGGCTTACGACGTCGAGGCGCGCGCGGCGTTCCAGGAGTGGGTCGGTCGGCAGGCCTGATTCGAGGTAGTCGCGGACGAAGGCACGTTCATCGGGCACGTCGCCGGGGGAGGCGAGGAAGACGCGCACGATCAGAGGCTGAGAAGCAGACGCCATGGCGGCAAGTATAGCAGGCCGTTTCGACGGCGGATGCAAGCGGCGTGTGGCGTGGGACGGGGCGACCGTGAGGGCAGTTGTGGTGCTCCAGCACCCCCCCCGACCCTCCCCCGCGCTTTGCGCGGGAGAGCAACTGTGTTTTTCGGTAACTGCCCAGGTCGTGCCTTTGACGAGGACGATTGACAGGTCACGGGCGAGTACGAGTCAACGTGTCGATGGCATCGTCCGACGACACGGCCTCCCGAGACGACGGCACGCCCGCGGTCAGTGGCGATGCGGCCATCGAGGCATTGCGAGCGGAGAATGCGCTGCTGCGCGCGGAGAATGCCGCACTTATGGAGCGGCTGGCGGAATTGGAGCGCCGTCTCGGTCTGAACAGCAGCAACAGTGGCAAGCCGCCGTCGAGCGACGGGCTGAAGAAGCCACCGCGCGTCAGCAGTCTGCGGCAACCGTCAGGCAAGAAGACCGGCGGTCAGAAGGGCCATCCGGGCACGACCCTTCGCAGGACAGAAACCCGTGATGCCACCATCGACCATTATCCACAGGCGTGCATTGCGTGCGGTGAACCGCTGACCGCGGCGACGGCAACCGGTCATGTCGCGCGGCAAGTGTTCGATCTGCCCGAGCCGACGCCCCTGATCGTCACCGAGCATCGCGCATATATCTGCGCGATCATTCTTGGCCAACCGGCCCTTCGCCTGCGCGAACCGCCGTACCCGCAGAGGATTGAGCAGCGCGATCTCGAAGCCCGCGGCCTGCAGCGTATCGATCACCTCACGCTCATACCCACCGGAGGCCTCGATGCCGATGCGCTCCACCTGGTGGCGGGTGAACCAGCTGGCAAGTTCCCTCAGGCCCCCGCCATCACGACTGACACGGATGGTCTCCCGTGTCGGCCAAAGCGCCACATCCAACCACTGCTTACTGACATCGATGCCAGCGTTGACTACTCTCTGTGCCATCTTCCGATCCCTGCCTTGCGCATCCGGTCTCGTGGACCTTGCAACTGTTCGGGTGGTGAAGACGGAGCGGAGGCTCCTGGCTCTCCCGCGGGTTGGACCCTGGGGGTTTAACGGGCTCCCCGCTCCAGGGCCGGCGTGGTCGCCACCTCGCCGGCCCAACCCGACCTATCGCACAACTCGGACATACAAGGGGGTGTTGGTGCACAGGGCTTGAGGCGATTGCTGTTTCGTCACGTTGTCCCGCTTGCAGACTCACCGCTGCCGGCCTATGTGGGGCCGCCAAGGTAGCGGAAAGGCCCGCCCCATGGCATTCGACACTCCCCATTCCACCGGCCCTTCGGGTCTATCGCCCGATGGCTCCAGCGCCACCTCGCGCATCGCGGAGGCGCTTGCCTTCGATGACGTGCTGCTGGTGCCTGGCTATTCCCAGGTCCTACCGTCGGCCACCGACACGCGGACCCGGCTCACCCGCACCATCCCGCTCAACATCCCGATCATCTCGGCGGCGATGGACACCGTCAGCGAGGCCCCCATGGCCATCGCCATGGCGCAGCAGGGCGGGCTCGGCGTCATCCACAAGAACCTCGATCCCGCCGAGCAGGCCGCCCAGGTCCGCCGCGTGAAGAAGTTCGAGTCGGGCATGGTGGTGAACCCGCTCACCATCCACCCCGACCAGACGCTCGCCGATGTCACCACACTGATGACCGCCAACCGGATCAGCGGCATCCCGGTGGTGGAGCGCGATACCAACCGCCTTGTCGGCATCATCACCCACCGCGACGTGCGCTTCGCCACCGACCCCAACCAGCGCGTCTACGAACTGATGACGCGGGAGAACCTGGTCACAGTCACCAATGGCGTCTCGCCGGAGGAGGCCCGCCGCCTGCTCCACCGCCACCGGATCGAGAAGCTGCTGGTGGTGGACGACGCGTATCGCTGCGTCGGGCTGATCACCGTGAAGGACATGGACAAGGCGGAGACGCACCCGCTCGCCAACAAGGACGAGCTCGGGCGGCTGCGGGTGGCGGCGGCGACCGGCGTGGGGCCGGACGGGCACGCCCGGTCGCGCGCGCTGATCGAGGCGGGGGTGGACGTGATCGTGGTGGACACCGCGCACGGCCACTCGCGCGGCGTGCTGGACGCGGTGGCGGCGATCAAGCAGTGGTCCAACGCGGTGCAGGTGATCGCCGGCAACATCGCGACGCCGGAGGGCGCGCTGGCGCTGATCGAGGCCGGCGCGGATGGGGTGAAGATCGGCATTGGGCCGGGCTCGATCTGCACTACGCGGGTGGTGGCGGGCGTCGGTGTGCCTCAGTTCAGCGCGGTGCTGGAGTGCGCGGCGGCGTGCCGGGACGCGGGGGTGCCGGCGATCGCCGATGGCGGGATGCGGACGTCGGGCGACATCGTGAAGGCGATCGCGGCCGGGGCGGACGCGGTGATGATCGGCTCGCTGCTGGCGGGGACCGATGAGGCGCCCGGCGAGGTGTTCCTGTATCAGGGGCGGTCGTACAAGTCGTATCGTGGCATGGGCAGTATCGGCGCGATGGCGCGCGGGTCGGCCGATCGGTATTTCCAGCAGGATATCAAGGACCAGCGGGATCGGTAAGCAGGAATCAGGGACCAGTTGAAGCTGGTGCCGGAGGGGGTGGAGGGGATGGTCCCCTACAAGGGGCCGGTGGCGCAGGCGATCCACCAGCTGGTGGGCGGGCTGAAGGCTGGCATGGGGTATACCGGGAGTGCCGCCATTGCCGATCTGCAACGGAACTCGCGGTTCCGGCGGGTGACCGGGGCGGGGCTGCGGGAGAGCCACGTGCATGACGTGGCGATCAGCCGCGAGGCGCCGAATTACCGGCAGGACTGAGCGCGTGCAATCCGACACAGCCGTGGAACCACCGAGGCGGTAGGATCAGCGGTCCTCTGGCAATTCACTTGGCCGCCCAAGGGCAAACGGCGCGAGGATGGCACCATAGGGCACCCCTATGGCAGTATTCCTCGCTCCCGTAAGATCATTCCTGGCCGGTCAGTCACGATTCTAATTTCGGTACCGGGGACGACGTGCACTGAATTGCTCGGGAACGCACCGAGTCGCTCCGTGGCGAACCCGTCTGCAAAGAACACGGCGGTGTTGGCGGGAGCGTTCTGCCATCCAGCGATCTGGGCATGGGAAAAGGCGAACGGATCTAAAGCCGCCACGCTCTCAGTCACAACGAGCTGACCCAACGCCGGACTGGCCGCGGCAATGGCCGCAATTGCACGATCGGTCAACCGCTGCTGCTCCGCGCTCGGCGGGTGCAGGAAAGCATCCGGTAAGGTAATGCGCCCGGGATCCCAGTCTCGACCCAAGGGCAGTAGACTTAGCGCAGCTAGGGCCAATAGGCCGATTGCGGGCTGGAATGGCCGAATCGCCCCACCGGCTGTCTCGCGCCGGCCTGATATTAATCCGGCGAACAGAGGCCAAGCCATCGCGATCAAAAACGGAAAAGCATAATACCCCACCATCAATCCAGCCAACTTCGAGACCGCCAACAAATGTAACAAAAACCATGGGATGCAGGCCACATAACCGACGGCGAAGTAAGGATCGCGGGTTCGCAAAGCCAAGACGAGAATGGCGGCGGCAGGCAGAATAACAGCCGGGTGCAGCGTGAGCCAAAGGGATAAGCGTGTTGTCACAAGGTCCGCGCTGAGGTGGGACAAGGGCGGCTCGCCCAAATAGATGCGGACGAACGATGATGACTCCGGAAAAAACCAATGCTGCAGCAACAGAACGGTCGTGGAATAGGCCAGGGCCACTATCGCGAAGCGTGCGAGCCGCACATTTAGCCGCCGGGGCAAGCCGCCCAGCCAGTTGAGCGCGACCCACACGACCAGAAAGCCGAAGACGTGCAACCCCATATCCTCGCGGGTTGCGAGAGCAAACAAGAAGCTGACGATGGCGAGTCTCGCCCGTTCCAGGACAAGCGCTGAGAAAAAGAGCAGGAGGCAGGCTGCCCCGAACGTTTCAAAATGCGGAAAGCGAACGATGGCAATGGCGAGGCCGTTGAATGCGAACGCGCAGGACGCCAGTGTTGCCAGCACCAATTGCCAGGTCCTGCGCATACCGTAGCCGCAGACCAGAACCGCGAAGACCGCCAACGCGAGCAACCCATGGGAGAGGCCGACAAAGCCCGCGAACAACTGGGGCATCGAGACAGGCAGCACGGCACTGACCGCCGACACCAGCAGCAGGATCGGCGCTATGTGGAAGGCGAAGAAGCTCTGCCCCCCCAATGCCTGGGGCATAGGTAGCGCTATAGTACTGTGCCACATTAGAGATGCGAGCAGACCACTATCAAACAGGAGCCCGCCCCGAACGTAGAAATGGAACATGATTAGTCGGTAAAACATGGCAAATGGCACGCCAAAGACGATCACGGCTGCCATTACCGTTTGAACCGAGGTTCCCGCTGCTTCGGCAGGTATTGCAGGCGCTTCTATCGCAGCGGGAGTGAGCGGCATCTGTGCGTTGGGCTGACGGTCAGCTTCCGGATGTGACCATGCGCGCAAATTGCCGTAGCCCATACGGGCTCTTGGACTGTCCTATCTTTCAAAACGGTTACGATGCGACCAGCCAGGCACTCTCAGGCGTTATAGAGCCAGCCTGGGAGCCAGAGCTGAGGTGCGAAGGTTATACCGGCAGCGCGACAACCAGTGACCTGCCGGGTGGCGCACGGTTCTTGCGGGTCACCGGCGCGGGCTATGGGAGAACCACGTGCATGACGTGGCGATCAGTAGTGAAGGGCCGAACTACGGATAGGACAATAAGGCATTCAACAAGATACTTCCGTGCAACCGGTGAGATGGTAGAGCAGCGATCCTCTGGGAAACACTGAGCCGCCAGGGGGCAAACGGCGCGAGGATCATGCTACCCCTGTCGAACGTTGCACGAGCGATGCTGCCAAGGGCCTCGTCGGGTGCGGTCACGATATCGGATGAGCAGGCTGACCGGGTCTCGGCACATTCGGTGATCGATTGGTGGCTGCCGTTGGTGGTCCTGTGCACGGTCGCGCTGTGCCTGCCCTATTTACGCTCATTCTACTCATTGGATGACGAGGGTGTGCTGTTGCACGGCGCGGATCGCATGCTGCAGGGGAAGACCCTTTACCGCGATTTCTTTGAGTTTCTGCCGCCGGGGGGGTTCGTCATTACGGCGCTATGGTTCGGTATCGCTGGGGTTTCAGTTCTATCCGCGCGGACGTTGGCGATCCTGGTTATCGCCGGGATCGCCGCTTTCACTTATCTGGCTTGCCGTAGAGCTTCGCGGAACGCGCCGCTGTCGGCTCTGCTGACGATCGGCTGGGTAGTGATGTCGCAGGGCCTAGCGACACAGGTCAGCCATCATTGGATCACGACGCTGTTCTCGATCATGGGTGCCTGGTCCGCCTTCGCCAGCATCGAGGCGGAGGAGCACCGGCTGCGCTGGCCACTGCTTGCCGGCGCGGCAGGCGGCATGGCCGCGATGACCACGCCGACCTGCGGGGCGCTCGCCATGCTTGCCGCCATGACCGCCTTCGTTGCCCCAGCATGGCAAAAGCGAGTTGCGCTGGCTACGTTCGTTCTCGGGGGAGCACTGGTTCCGTTATGCTTGGTTGGCTACCTGGTGTGGCATCGAGTATTCGCAGTCGCGTTCGATGATGTGATATTGTTCACGGCGACGCGCTACGCGCCCATCCAGGGCCTGCCGTTCGGCTCAAGGGCGGATGCGCAAAATTACCTGCTGGGCGTACTGTTTCCGGTTGCTGGCATCCTGACACTTTTGCTTTGCGCCCGTGACTGGCGATCCTGCGCGCGGGATCGGTTGCTGTGGCTTGCAACGGCATTTGGGCTTGCGGGATTTATTGGATCCTTTCCTCGCGCGGACGTGGCTCACATTGCTTTCAATGCGCCGCTAGCCTTGCCTTTGTTTGCATTGTGCGTGGGTCGGATTGCCGCACACTGGCGGCAACGGGTGCTCAAAATCGCAGCCGCTTCGGCGATGGTGCTCTGTGTTCCATCCGTGGTTGCCTTTGCATCGCTAACCATACAGACGATGCGGAGTGGGGAGCTTGTTGCCACGCCGCGCGGTAAACTAACGATCTTCGCGCCATATGCGGTGACGAATATATTCTCGATGGTTGCGGCATTGCCGTCAGGCGACGGTTATTTCTTCTATCCGTTCATGCCGACAATGCCGTTCCTGATGGCACGTGACCAAGCCGGGAAATACGACGTGTTTACTCCGGAATACACGTCGCCATTGCAATATCAGGAGGCCTGCGTCTCCGTGTTGCGCCAGGCTGATTGGGTTATTATCAATACGCGGTGGACGGATGCGGACTTTCTACGACGCGCGTTTCCGGCGATGCGGAATTTGCGGCCGCATGAGACGGAGGCATTTGAGGAAGTTCTTAATAATGCTTTTACCCTTGTTGCACAGGTCGGGACGTTCGAGTTGCGCCATCGGCGAGATGGCGTCAATGCGGCTGTCTGCGCTGATGTGGCACGGTAATGCCAACGGCCGGAAATAGGGACTCGTGCGGCTGGTCGGCGACCGTGATGGCGAAGCAGGTCTGCATCCACGAGTTTTCCGATGGCAGCTGATATGGGTGTCGGGCCTTTGGCTGCCAGGACAAAACGCGACTACAGAGAGGAGTTAGCGCCGAATGCGTCGGCCGCTTATTGGATCGGTTTGCGACCGATCACCGACCAGGAGTTTTCGTTGACCCAGGTGGAGCGAATTCGGTCAGGCCGGCCCGTGCGAGCAATGCTTCGGCCTCTGCGCGCGTATAGTACAGCGCGATGCGCGGGATCATGTGATCGAAAACAATCGCGCGCAGGTGTTCGAAGGAGAAGCCGCTGATCAGGCGGTAGTAGGCACCCCGCGGGAGACCCAGGTGCAAGACGCACCATAACAGCGCGGTCGAGCGGCCAGGACAGCGCATGCACGAGGCGTAATGGCAGGCGGCTGAACAACGCTCGGCGCAGCGGGTTGAACAGGTGGACGATCCAGCCATTGTTCTCGCGGCCGTACAGCCAGAGAAGCACCAGACCGCCAGGCTTCACGGCGCGCGTCAGGCGCGCGACCGCGGCGTCGGGATCGGAGAGGTGATGCACCACGCCGATGCTGAATGCGACGTCGAACGCATTCTGTTCGGTGATCTCGTAGATGCTCTGCTTGCGGACCTCCAGATTGGGGAAGGGTGCCAGGTTGTGGCGGGCGCGGCCCAGCGTGCGGTCATCCACGTCGACGGCCACGCCGCCTCGTGCGCCGTAGGTCATTGGCCAGTAGGCGTTGCGGCCGATGCCACAGCCGCCGTCCAGGAAGCGGGCGTTTTGCCAGAAGGACCGGTCTAGTGTGGTCCAACGCAGGAACTGCTCCTCATGCTCGGGAAGCACATCGGCGTAGCGGTCCCAGGAATAGCCGAACCGATCTGGCGAACCTTTGGTGACCTCCGGCAAGTTGATGGCGTGGGCAGTCACGGTGTTCTCCGTTTCAGGCGCTTGGTTCCGGTGGGGAGGCGTCTGCGCCGCATCGAGCGATCAGTCGGCCGGGAAGCGCCTTGCATTCCATCGTGCGAGCCGATCACAGATCGGTTGCGGCAGCGTGCGGACGATACGCTTGCGAAGCCTGTACGCGAATGGGGAGGTGTCGGGTACCGGTTCTTCATCCCGCAACTGAAACTGACGGGCGAACGCCGTGATGGTCTGGAGTTCATCGTGTCGCACATACAGCATCAGGTTGTGGCGGTACCATCGGGGGATTCCTGCATCTCGCGTCAACAGAGGGCGCAGGCAGTCGACGGCCACGTAGCCTTGGTGGCGGAACAGTGCGCGCCAGTAGTCATAGGGCTGCTCGTTCAGGTGATGCTCGCCGCCCTGGCCAGGAGGCGCCGCGGAGAACAGCACTACGGGCGCCAGCGTGACGATGTCGGCGACGAATGAAGCTGCGCGTGCCGCGGGAAGGTGCTCGGCGACTTCGAGGCTTTGCGCCAGGTCGAACCGGCGTTGGAGGTCGTACTGGGCGGCGAGGTCATGCACGACAAAGCGGCTGGGCGATATTTCCAGCCTGGCGCGATCGACATAGTCGCCGTCAACGCCGACAACGTCATTGACACCGTGGGCCTGCCACTCCCGCAACCATGTGCCACGTGCGCAGCCGATATCCACGACGCTCCGCACCGGCATGATCGATTGGACGATTGAGATGATCCGGCTGGCCGCATAGGCGGAGCCGGTCGCGGCCATGTTCTGGAATGCGGAATCGTAGACGTACATGTCGTTCATGCTGGTGAACCACCCATCCGTGTCGCACAGGCAATCAACGACGTGCCGGGAACTCCAGATGGCAGGATCGATGAGCACGCGGTACTGATCCCGGCCAATAGACGGTGCATGCGCAGGACGCGATGGCGGCGGGATGGTTGTGGTGCGCTGGTTCGGCATCTGTTCTGGCGAGCAGCATGGGAAGATACAGCTCCTGAAAGAAATACCGCTGATGCCGTAGCGTGAAGCCTCCTGCCTCGAGCGTTGTCGCCAGTGTTGGACGGTCGTAGCGGCGAAAGTGACCGTAGTGAGTGTCGTAGTTCGACCAGAGCTCGGCACGGGCCGGGACCGTTACGATCAGGGCGCGGCTGTTGGGAAATCCGTCGCCGATGGCGCGGAGGAATCCCACATCGTCTTCAATGTGTTCGAGCACGTCGAGCAGGAGCAGCGCATCGACGCTGCGCCGGAATTCGGCATCCAGGTGCAGACAGTCCTGCTGCATGAACACGTGGTCGGCACACTCGGTCGGGTACTCGCGGCCGCCCGAGGTCGCAGCCCCAGCAGTCGATGTTGGATGCCCTCAGGTGCCGCAAGACGATGGCCGGACCGCAGCCGATTTCCAGGACGCGGCCGACGGCTGGCGCCGCACGACGCAGGGTCGCTGCAACGAGCCGATTCCTCGCGAGGTGCCAGAAGTGGCTCTGGATGCCATCAGGATAGGCTTCGTCATATTGGTTGTCCGAAAACACGGAGCCTGGCAGATCCATTGCTGGAACGTCAGAATCCAGGCAAACTCGCGAGACATATTCGCGTCGTGCAGGGGAACGTCGCGGCTGCATGACGGAACCGTGCGCGCGAGCCGCGGGGACGGCGCGGCAGTGTCCAGCTCACGCAGCAATGGCGATACTCCCTGCTCGATCGACAATGCCCTGCAGGCTGAGCCAGCTCCACAGCAGCAATCGCTCGTCTTCCTTGCCGGCGCGCGCGGCGGACCAGCGTTCGGCGATCCAGTCCGGACGCAGGCCCGGAATGGTCCCAAGCGGCGGCGTGGCTGGCATCTGACGCAGCCAACGAGCGAAGGGAACGCCGAAGCCCTTCTTGGGCCGCTGCAACACCGCATCTGGAACCAAGCCCTGTGCAGCGCGGCGCAGCAGGAACTTGCGCACGCCGCGACGATACTTGTAGCCATGCGGCAGACGGGCGCAGAAATCCACCACGTCATTGTCCAGAAAGATCGCGCGCGCTTCCAGCGACACCATCATCGCCGCACGGTCAGTCTTCGCGAGAATGCCGTCCTGTAGATAGAAGTTCGTGAAGAACTCCAACGCGCGGTCGACGTCGATTACGCGATTGCGCGCCGTCCCAAACCTCGATCGCCTCGCTGTACAATTCCTCAACCGATATCGGCGCGTCGAACAGCGCACCAATCCGCGCGGGTTCCAATGGTGACATCCATACCGGCAGACGCACGCAAGCCGGATACGACATGCCCATCAGCGTTCGACGCAGTTTGAAATCCAGGCTCATGTTCGTGGTGGCGCGCGGCAGCATTCCCGCCATACGGCGGAGCATAAGATGCACAGGCGGTGGCACCAGCCGATCGTACCAGGCAGCGGGTTGCAGCGCGGCGAACGGGTCATAACCGGCGAACAGTTCGTCGCCACCATCGCCTGATAGCGCCACGGTGACGTGCTCGCGGGCGAAAGCGCACAGCATGTGTGTCGGCAGGATCGATGCGTCTCCTGTCGGTTCATCGAGCCTCGCCAGTACGTCGCCGGCGAGACCGCGCGCGGTGTCGAAATCCAGGATCCGTTCGTGGTGGCGCGAACCGATCGCTGTGGCGACCTGCCGAGCGTAGGAGCTTTCGTCGAACGATGGCTCGTTGAAGCCGATGGTGAACGTGTCGAGGCTGTCGGCTGCACGATGTCGGGCTGCAAGCGCCAGCACCAGGCTGGAATCGATACCGCCGGACAGAAACATGCCAAGCGGCACGTCGACTGACCAGTCGCCGCGTCACCGCGCGGTCCAGCAGCGTGCGCAGTTCCTCCGCCAGTTCCCCGATACGGTCGCTTCGGTGCGTGCTTGTCAGCCTCGATGGCGAAGCGCCAATAGCGTCGTTCCCGCACGCGAAAATCCGCGAGTTCTAGTGTAAGGCTACATCCTCCCGGAAGCTTGCGGGCGCCGCGATAGAGCGCGTTGGGCGCCGGGATGTAGCCGTAGGCAAAGAACTTCTGTAATGCGCGCTGGTCGATCGTGCGATCGACGGCGGGGTGCATGATCAGCGCCGACAACTCGGAGGCGAACGCGAAGAAACCTGGGCGGGCGACATAGAAAAACGGCTTTTCGCCAAAGCGGTCGCGCGCGGCGAACAGCCGGCGGCGCGGACGATCCCAGATGACGAACGCGAACATGCCGTTCAATCGCGCGGGGAGGTCCTCGCCCCATTGCTCATAGCCGTGGACCAGGACCTCGGTGTCGGAATGGTCGCTGCGGAAGACATGACCCGCGGCGAGAAGCTCGGCGCGCAATTCTGCCTGGTTGTAGATCTCGCCGTTGAACAGGACGCAGATCGAGCCATCCTCGTTCCACATCGGCTGATGGCCGCCGGCGATATCGACGATGGCAAGTCGCTGGAAGGCGAGATGCACGGCGTGATCGCGGTCGACATGAAAGCCGGTGTCGTCGGGGCCGCGGTGGACGATCGCGTTGGCCATCGCCGCCAGGTTCGCCTGCGTGCCTGAGCCAACGAAACCGGCCAGTCCGCACATGGCGGATCAGCTGTCCTGGTACGACGGCACTGCGTCGAGATTGATCAGTTCGCGCGCGTGGTAGATGGTCTTGCCCTGCGATTCGAAATACGTGCGCACCACGATCTCGGCAACCAGACCGATGGAAATGCTCATGACGCCCATCATGAAGGACATGACCACCAACAGGGGTAGAGGGGTCTGGATCATCGTCGCGTAGCCGAGGAACTTCAGATACATCATATAGGCCGCGCTGACCGTGGCGACGGCAAACCACAGCATCCCGAACCCACCGAAGATATAGATTGGTTTGCCGATCCAGCGATCGAGGAAGCGGACCACCATCAGGTCGAGAATGACCTTGAGGATGCGTTCCAGTCCGTAATTGGACTTTCCGTGCAGGCGAGGGTTGTGATTGAC
The DNA here is from genome assembly GCA_963726125.1 of uncultured Alphaproteobacteria bacterium. Classification (GTDB taxonomy): domain Bacteria; phylum Pseudomonadota; class Alphaproteobacteria; order Acetobacterales; family Acetobacteraceae; genus JAMXLO01. The sequence continues at coordinate 12,294 of CAVSBG010000009.1, forward strand.
CGGGATTTCCGCAATGCGCGCACCGTACCAGGACGCGTAGATCGGCACGAAGCGGTGCATCTCGCCATACAGGCGCACCGGGGCGAGAACGCTCCGGCGATAGGCCTTCAAGGAGCAGCCATAGTCGTGCAGACGCACCCCAGACAGGCGGGAGATCAGCTTGTTGGCGACGTTGCTGACGAAGTTGCGCCTGACCTTTGCGTCCTGACGGTTCTGCCGCCAGCCGGAGACGACGTCGTAGCCTTCATCCAGTTTGGCCAACAGGCGCGGGATATCGGCCGGATCGTTCTGCAGGTCAGCGTCGATCGGCACGATGATGCTGCCTCGGGCATGATCAATGCCTGCCATCATCGCCGCCGTCTGTCCGTAATTTCGCGCGAGGTCGATAACCCGCAACTCGCGATGGACCGTGGTCAGGGCACGGAGCAGACGCAGCGAGCCATCCGTGCTGCCGTCGTTGACCGCGATGACCTCGAACGGCTCACCGAGTTCGCTGAGGACGGAGAACAGCCGTTCGATGAGTACCGGCAGGTTCTTTTCCTCATTCCTAGCAGGGATGATGACCGAGACGATGATACGAGCTTGGGTCGCTGTGCTGGGGCCTGGTCTGTCCCGGCGCGCCAGGCGGTCCAGGTTCATCAGGCTCGAAAGCTCGTCACGTCTCGCCAAGGCCTGCGCAAGCGACATCGTGTGTCCCCGGTTCCGTCGGCGCGCTTTCAGCGCACCGGGCCGGATACGCCGGATTGGGTGTCAGCGAGGTTTCATCATTGCTGAAACCTTGCGTGGGGCTATTGGAATTGGCGTGGTTTGGTGCTGGAAACGCGCCGCGGAGACCTTGCGCTGCCGCCATGTCGTTGTCGGCTGGCTCCGAACGCCCGGATCAGGCGACGTGGATCGGCAAGCCGGCATGCGCTGGTTGATGTCCGCCAATTGCAGGAGTGCCCTCAGCCATGGTGGTGACGAACCGTGCCGCGGTGTTCGACGCCTATGGGACTTTGCTGGATGTGCACGCGGCGATGGCGCGGCATGCCGAAAGGCTGGGTCCCGAGTGGCCGCGGATGAGCGCCGACTGGCGGGCCAAGCAGATCGAATACACCTGGGTCCGCAGCCTTGCCGGGCCCCCGCATCACCGGGATTTCTGGACGTTGACGCGGGAGTCGTTGGCCTTTGTGGCGCAGCGACATGGCGTCACCGATCCGGCGCTGCTTGCCGATGTGCTGGCGGCGTACCGGCGGCTGGATGCTTATCCGGAGGTGCCGAGGGTGCTGGCGTCGCTGCGCGATCAAGGTGTGGCGCGTGCCATCTTGTCCAACGGCGAGCCGGGCATGCTGGGCGATGCAGTGCGGTCTGCTGGCATCGCGGACCTGCTGGATGATGTGCTCAGCGTCGAGAGCGTCGGCGTGTTCAAGCCCGATCCGCGCGTATACCGGCTGGTCACCGACAGGTTTGGCGTAGCGGCTGAGGATGTTGGGTTTTACTCGTCCAACCCGTGGGACGCGTTTGGCGCGCTGGCCTTTGGATTTCGTGTTTTCTGGGTGAACCGGCTCGGTCAGCCGGATGAATATGGTCTGCGGGGGCGGGTGACCGAACTCGCGGACCTGTCGGCCGTCGCGTGACGCCGGCTGGGCAGACGGCGGCGGCCATCGAGCTGCTGGCAGAGATGGTGGGCGGGGAGGCGCATGCTGATCGGGTGCCGTTGGTGGAACGGGAGGCGCATGGTGCCCCGGCCTCACGCGCGGCGCCCCCTCCCCCTGGCCCCTCCCGCGAGGGGAGGGGGAGAAGAGTTGGGCAGCGGCCTGGCGACGCGGTTGCCAACGATTACTTCCGCGCCCGGCGGTTCATTGGCTCCGGCGACCGGCGGGCGGTGTCGGACCGGGTCTGGCGCGTACTGCGGTCCTATCGGCGGCTGAGCTGGTGGCTGGGCGATCGCCCCACGCCTCGGCTGCTGGTGGCGGCATCGCTGCTGCTGGACGGCGAATCACTAGGCGACTTCACGGGCGGCAAGTTCGCGCCGGCAGCCCTAGCGCCGTCCGAGCAGGCCGCGCTGCAGAAGCTGCAAGGGCGCACGCTGGATCATCCCTCGATGGCTCCGGCGGTTCGCCTGGAGGTGCCGGACTGGCTGGCTTCTAAGGTCGACGCTGGGGAACTGCGCGCGCTGATGGAGCCGGCCTCGCTGGATCTCCGGGTCAACCTGCTGAAGGCGACGCGCGAGGAGGCCATCGCCGCGCTCGCCCGGGAAGGCGTGACGGCGACGCCGACACCGCATTCGCCGTGGGGCCTGCGGATCGACGGGCGGCGCCTGATCACCACCGGAGCCGCGTTCCGGGCCGGTTTGGTGGAGATCCAGGACGAGGGCAGCCAGCTCGTCGCGGCGCTGGTCGATGCGCGGCCCGGCCAGCGCGTTGCCGACATGTGTGCCGGTGCCGGCGGCAAGACGCTCGCCATGGCAATGACGATGCAGAACCGCGGCCAGATCGTCGCCTGCGATGTATCGGCCGCGCGTTTGGATGGTGCGGTCCGGCGGCTGCGGCGCGCCGGCGTGCACAACGTCGAGCGCCATCTGCTCGAGGCGGGCGACAAATGGATCAAGCGCAGGGCTGCAAGTTTCGACCGCGTGCTGGTGGATGCGCCATGCACCGGCATCGGCACCTGGCGGCGCAATCCCGATGCGCGGCTGCGCCTGACCGAGGCCGACATTGCCGAACTTCTGCCAAAACAGGCGGCTATTCTCGACCAGGCCGCTTCGCTGGTTCGCATTGGCGGACGTTTGGTCTACGCTACCTGTTCGCTGCTCGCCGAGGAGAATGAGGGCCAGGTGATCGCGTTCCTTAGCCGCCGTGCGGCATTCGCTCAGTTGGATACCCTGTCACTGACGCCCGCACGTCATGGCACCGACGGATTTTTTGCCGCCGTGCTGGAGCGGCGCTCATGATCACGGGGACAAGGCCGGCGGCAGGCGCTGAAGGCCGGGCCGGCGTGCGGCTGCATTCATGATCACAGTCCGGCGCGCGCGGCCGGCTGACGCCATTTCCATCGGCGCGGTGCATGTGGCGGCGTGGCGGAGCACATATCCGGGCATCCTGCCGGACGATTTCCTCGCGCGATTGTCCGTGCCTCGCCAAGCGGCGCACTACGATGCGGCGATCCGGTCCTCGACCACCGGCGTGTTCGTGGCGTCTGCCTCCGGAACCGATGTGCCGCCGGGGAGCGGGTCGCGCATCATCGGCTTCTCCACCGCCGGCCGCGCCCGGGGCGAGTTCGCCGGGCGGCGGCTGGGGGAGGGCGAGGTGGAGACGCTGTATGTGCTCGACGACTGGCGGGATCGGGGCATTGGCCGCAAGCTGATGCGGGCGGCCGCGGCGCACCTGGCGGAAACCGGATGCAAGTCGTGCTTCGTTTGGGTGCTGCGCGACAATCCGAGCCGTTGGTTCTACCAGCGTATCGGCGGCAAACCGGCGGCCGAAGCAATGATCCAGTTTGCCGGCCAGAAGGTGCCGCAGACGGCATTCGTGTGGGATCCGATCGAGCGATTGTTGGCGGCCTCGACGCAGGAGTCCTGAGAACCGTTTGGCTTGTTCGGCGTTCTCCGTCCCGAATGGGAATGGAGGATGGCCATGCGACGAACCGCGATTTTGGCTGGTAGCCTCGGGCTGGTGGCTGTGTTCGCACTACCTGTAGCGGCACAACCGGTGTCGCCGACACTTGCCTATGTGCAACCGCTGCCCGTGCCGGCGGTGCAGAGCGTGCAGGCGAAGCTGCAACAGGCTGGGGTTTATGCCGGCCAGGTCGACGGCATGTGGGGCGCTGACAGCGCGGCAGCGCTGACGCGGTTCCAACAGGCGCATCAATTGCAAGTGACGGGGCAGCTCAATCAGGCGACCGTCGCGACGCTGGGGCTGGATCCGAACACGCTGTTCGTCACGCCGGCCGTGGCGCCCGTAGCGCCCCCGCCATCGTTGGATCATCTGATGCCCGCGTCGGTGCGCGCTTTGCAGGCACGCCTCGGCACTCTGGGCTTCTATAGTGGCGCGGTGGATGGCGTGTGGGGCGATGCGACCGAGCGGGGGATCGTGAACTTCCAACGCTCCCGGGGGCTGCAGACGGATGGGCAGCTTGGTCCGGCGACGCTCACGGCGATGGGGCTGGCACCGGACGCATTGGCATATCGGTAAAAAAAGCCCGGCCGACCGATCAAATATGCACTTCATGTGCGATCGGTCGGCTGGGGTTCATGCCGCGTTCTCGGCCAATTCCTCGCGGCCGAGATCAAAGATGGGCTCCGCATCATCGGGCGTGTTGAGCGAGTCTCTTCTCGCCGCGCACGGGCGAACATTCGTCCCATCGTCCGCCGAGGCTCGATGCGGCGGTGGCGGGCGATAGCGGACGGGTGGTGGCGAGCTCGGATACGGGTCGAGGGATGCGACTGGCCAGCGGGGCGAGCACAAGGTCGCGGCTGCGATCCTCACCACAGCCAAGGGTGCGGTCGAGGCCGATGTTGCGCGCGGTCCGAGCCGGCGGCAACGTGGCCGTGTGGCAAGCTGCGGATGACGGTGAAGGCGTGACGCTCGGTGGGGATGAACCGTGCCGCCCTTCGACACACCGCGCAGACCTTCGGTGTGGGCTATGGGCCAGTCGGACAGGTTGCGCAGAGTGCGCTTACGGACCTTGCCGCCTTCGCAGTAGCTCTGGTGCAGGAGGATCGCCGGGGGTGAGTTCCGATTCGGAACGGCTTCGATGTACATGGCGAAGCATCAGCACATCCGGTCGCAGCGTACAAGTCCTGAATATTATATTACACAGCGATTTGGACGACATCAGCCGGCTTTGCGAGTCTTTCCAACAGCTTCAGCGCGAAAGTGCCGGCAAGCTCAGTTTAAACTCAGCAGAGATCAACAACCCGAAGCGCTCACCGTCCCGGCAGAAAGCCCCCCAGGAACGCCGCGAGATTGTCGCCGAGTTTCTCCACGATGTAGCCACCCTCCTGCACCAGCAGCGTCGGTATGCCAAACCTGCCAATACGCTCGCCGATCGTGCGGAATCCCTCGGCGGTGACGGCGAGATTGGCTGTTGGATCGCCGATATGCGCGTCGAACCCAAGCGAAACGATCAGTACCCGAAGCGTCAAACCTGCGGATCGCTTCCAGCCCCGCTTCGATCGCCGTGACATACCTCGGATTCTCGGTGCCCGCCGGCAGTGGCAAATTCAGATTGCAGCCAGCACCTCGCCCCGCCCCGGTCTCATCAGCATAGCCCGCGTACCACGGATACAGCTCGCGCGGATCGCCGTGCACCGAGCAGAAGAACACATCGTCGCGCTCGTACAGAATGCTCTGTGTGCCATTGCCGGCGTGCACGTCGACATCCAACACCGCTGGCTTGGCGCCGCCACTCACCAGCACCTGCGCCGCGATCGCTGCGTTGTTCAGATAGCAGAAGCCGCCCGCCAGGTCGGCATACGTGTGATGCCCGGACGGGCGACACAGCGCATAAGCCTCGCGCGCACCGCCGAGGATGCGTGTCGCGCCCTCCACCGCGACATGCGCCGACGTCTTCGCCGCATGCCATGTCGCCGACAGCACCGGCACGCCCTCGCCGCTGAGGTAATAGCCCGCCTGCCCCATGATCGCATCCGGCCGCCGCTGCATCGGCCGCACGGCATAGCCGAACGTCCGGACCACCGGACCTGCCAGCGGCGTGGTCTGCCAGCGCTCGAACGCGGTCTCCAGGAACTGTAGATACCCAGCGTCGTGCACCGCCGCGATTGGCGCCATGCCGTGATCCGGCGCAGGTGCCGTCGGCAGGCCCAAACGGTTGACCGCGCCGAGCAACTGGTCCATGCGCGCTGCCCGATCGTAGAATGGCCGCCCGCTCGGTGACGGCGCCATCGTGGCAGGATCGTGCGCGGCGTGCGCGCTGGTGGTGATGACAATCATGCTGGGATCCGGAGTGCTGACATGAAACGTGTTGTCCTCGTGATGCTCGATGGTCTGAGGCGCGACTTTGTCGATGCGGCACGCACGCCGCACCTCGCTGAATTCGCCAGGCGCTCCGAGCAGTTCACCAACTACCGCACCGCGTTTCCCTCGGCCACCCGTGTGGTCACGGCGACGCTGGTCACCGGCTGTCACCCCGCGCGCCATACGCTACAGGGGAATTCGATGGCGCTGATGGAGGATGGCGTGCTGGTGCCGCATGACGTGGGACGCCCTGACTTCCTGGCACGCAAGCGAGCGGTCACCGGCTACACGCTGGCGGCGCCGACACTGGCGGAACGGCTTGCGCCGCACGGCGGGGTCATCGTCTACAACAACGTCTCGCCGGGCGCGGCGTACATGCACGACCCTGATGGCCACGGGCACGTCTACCATCGTGCCGGCTCGTTTGCGCCAGGCCGTATCGCACTCGATGCGCTGCCGGTCGCGCTTGATGCGGCGGGCGATCGCGCAATGACACAGCAGTTCATCGCCGACGTGTTCGGCGCGCGGCAGCCGGCGCTCGCAGTCCTGTGGCTCGGCGAACCCGACCACATCCAGCACAACGCGCCGCTCGGCTCACCCGAGCATCTCGGAGTGCTGCGCGAGGCGGATCGCAACGCCGGCCTGGTGATCGACGCGGTCGACCGCCGGCGCGCGGACGGTGATGACATCCTGCTGATGGTCGGCTCCGACCACGGGCATGAGACAGTGTCAGGCGTCGTGGACATCGAGGCTGAGCTGATCGCCGCCGGCATCAAGGCGAGCACGGACTCAAACGAAATGATCGCCGTGTCCAGCGGCAACGCGAGCCTGATCTATCTGCATCCCGACGCGGAATCGCAACGCGAGCCTCTTGCCGACTTCCTGGCGTCGCAAGCCTGGGCAGGCCATGTGATCGACGCAGGGCATCTCGCGACCGTCGGCCAGGCACCGCACAATGGCCTCGCTTTCGCCGTGTCGCTCAAGGCCGATGCACGAGAGAATGAATTCGGCGTGCCGGGCCGGTCTCTCGTCGCCAAACCCCGTTGGGACAAGCCTGATCGGCTTGGCTGCGGCCAGCACGGCGGCCTCGCTCAATTCGAGCAGTCGCCTCTACTTATGGCAGAAGGCTCTGGATTCGCAGGTGGAACACGCCTTGAACCGGCTCACGTGATCGATCTCGCTCCAAGCATCGTGCAGCATCTCGGGATCGCCGCGGCGAGTATGGACGGTTCGCCCTTGCAGAACGCGCCTTCGCCATCGCATTGAGCGCCGCGACGACGCGCATCATGACGGGGTCCCACTCGTAAAGCCGCTTTTGGCGGAAGATCCGCAGCGTCGGATACCACGGGCTGTCAGTGCGGCCGCTGAGCCAGCGCCAGCAATTGTCGTAGCGGTCCAATAGCAGTACAGGCTTGCCCATCGCTCCGGCCAGATGCGCCACCGATGTATCGACGCTGACGACAACATCGAGATTGGCGATGATGGCGGCAGTGTCGGCGAAATCGGCGACACCGCCCATTGGATCGCATAGCTCAAGCCCTGATGGCGGCGTCTTCGCCTGATCCGCCGCCGGGCCGATCTGCAAACTGATGAAGTGCGCGCCCCCCACCGCCGCCAGCGGTGCGAATGTCACGAGTTTGGTGCTGCGTCTGGCATCGACCACATCGAACCCAGGGAGACGTGGGCGTACCTGACCGGCCCACACCAGCCCGACCAGCATGCCATCGGTAGGCAGTCGTGCCCTCCAACGCTGAACCAACTCCGCATCGACGGACATGTACGGCACGGCATTCGGGATCGTCGCCAGGCTTGTCTCGAATACACGCGGGAGGCTGACGAACGGACAATGCCAATCGAACGGCGGGAATGGAATGTCGCCGGTGAGAACCTCGGCCACGCCGACAACGGAACGCAACACACGCTCCAGCGTTTTGGGGACCCAGGCGATAACGCGAGCGCCGCGTTGCGCCAACAACGGCACATAACGCATGAATTGGATTGTATCGCCGAAGCCATCTTCGTGGGTCACCAAAACTCTGCGGCCTGTCACATCACCTAATCGCGACAGAGGAGGCATCAGGCGATCCACCCCCATGCCCCGATGCTCGGGAAGTGCCAGCCGCCATTCGAACTCGGGCCATGCTTCTTCCAGGCGTCCGGCATGCAGTAGAGCGACGGTGCGGTTCACCCTGATACGCGCATCCTGCGGCGCGAGAGCGATTGCCCGATCGTAGGCCTTGAAGGCCGCGTCGAACCGTCCTTCTATTTTCAGCATGACGCCGAGATTGCCCCACCCGCCCGGCTGCTCGGGTGCCTGCGTCACCACTTGGCGGAACTGTCCAATCGCCGCGCCATACTGGCCAAGATCCGCATGCACGATACCCAACAACTGTCGTGCCGACACCCAGTCGGGACGTCGACGCAGACCTTCTGTGAGTACGGACGCCGCCTCGTGCAGGGCGGATGCCTCATGCAGGAACTCCGCTACGCAATAGCGCAACCTGGCGTCGTCCGGCATGCCAAGCAGGCATTCGCGATATAACGCTGCGACCAGGGGACGGCAGCGGAGTCGCACCAGCACGCCCGCCAGTTCGTGACGTCGATCCAGAGCATTCGCCCGTTGATGCGCCACACGCACGAGAATGGGCTGCGCTTGGCTTGTGTCGCCTTGCGCTCCAAGCGCGAGACCAAGCAACAGAAGTGCGGCCTGATCGCTTGGGTCGTTATCGAGCAGTCCGCGGCAGATGGCTTCTGCTCGCGCGGGATCGCCCGCTGCGATCTTGTCCAGGGCCGCATTGAGACCGTCCACGCCGTCCTGCACACCGACACTCCCGCGCCCCGCAATCGGGCAGCGGAGTGTCGCACCGCCGGATTAAGACCCGGTTATCGCGTGCTCAGGCGTAGTCAGTCGCTGCGGTCACGTCCTTGTGCCGATCGGACCACACCGCGTTCAGGAACAGCGACAGCACGAACGCCACGACGATGTTCACCACGAGCGACGCGAGCGCGATGTAGCAGGGCACCGTCGTGCCAAGGATATGCAGCGGATAGACCGGCGCGAAGTTCACCGACGCCGCCATCCAGGTACCCAGGCCGAAGCCAACCGCCCAGCCGATGAGCAAGGCCCAGCCGTTCAGCATCCGCGTGTACAGCCCCAGGATGACCGATGGCAGGGTCTGGATGATCCACACACCGCCGAGCAACTGCAGCCAGAGCGCGTACTGGAACGGGATAAAGAAGATGAACACCAGCGCGCCACCCTTGATCAGCAGCGAGACGATCTTTGCCATCTGGCTTTCCTCGGCGTCCGTGGCGGCCGGGTGGATGAACTCGCGGTAGATATTGCGGGTGAAGGTATTGGCGGTGGCGATCGACATGATCGCCGCGGGCACCAGCGCGCCGATGGCGATCGCGGCGAAGGCGACGCCAACGAACCACGACGGGAAGATCGCCAGGAACAGTGCCGGCACCGAGAAGTTGTTGCTGTAGCGCTTGAACCCTTCAGCGAACTCCGGCATCGACTGCACACCGACGGCGATCGCCATGAACCCTACCAGCGCCAGTAGCCCTAGCATCAGCGAATAGGCCGGCAGCGCGGCGGCGTTGCGACGCACCACGCGGGCGCTGGATGCACTCAGGATGCCGGTGATCGAGTGCGGATACAGGAACAGTGCCAGCGCCGAACCCAGCGCCAGTGTGGCATAGACGCTGAAGCTGCCGAGTGATCCAGCGGGCGGTGGCGCGAGCAACAGCTTGGCCGGCGGGATTGCGCCGAACATTTTGTCGTAGCCGCCGAGGTGTATCGGCACCGCGATAATGGCAGCGATCACGGTGATGTAGATCAGCAGGTCCTTGACGATGGCGATCATGGCCGGCGCGCGCAGGCCGGACGTGTAAGTGAAGGCGGCGAGGATGACGAAGGCGATGATCAACGGCAGGTCACCGCCGAGTCCACTGGTCTCCAGCCCCATGGCACCGATCACTACCTGGATGCCGACCAGTTGCAATGCGATGTATGGCATGGTCGCAAGGATGCCGGTGCAGGCAATCGCCAGCGCGAGCCAGCGGTTGCCGAAGCGGCCACGCACGAAGTCGGCTGAGGTGACGTAGCCGTGCTTGTGCGCCACCGACCACAGGCGCGGAAACACCAGGTAGAGGATCGGGTACACCATGATGGTGTACGGCACTGCGAAGAACCCGATCGCGCCAGCGCCGAACATCAGCGCGGGTACCGCAATGAAGGTGTAGGCCGTATAGAGATCGCCGCCGATCAGGAACCAGGTCACCCATGTACCGAAGCGCCGCCCGCCGAGGCCCCACTCGTGCAGCATGGTCAGGTCGCCCTTGCGCCAGTGCGCCGCGACGAACCCCAGGACGGTGACAAAGAGAAACAGCGCGATGAAGACTAGGAGCGCGGTCCAGTTGATCATGCGACCGCCTCCTTCAGTGCTCGAGCCGGTAGACGATGGCGATGATCACCGCGCCGAGGATGATCCACAGCAGTTGGTACCAGTAGAAGAACGGAAAGCCCCCCAGGGTGGGCTGGACGCTGTTGTAGAACGGCACCCACAGGACCGCGACGAACGGGATCAGCAGAAGCAGTCTCGCCCAGGTCACCGGGCGTGCGGGCAGATGCTCTTTCTGACTGGCGGACATCGCGATTCCCCCGAGAATGTTGCAGATCGATTATCGCTTGGCGGGGACCGATGCAACCAAGCAGGTCGCGTCGTCTCACCGGTCACCGCGACTTCGTTGACTTCGTGCCGTCGTGCATGGTGCCCTCCCGCTTGCTACAGGGAGCCAGCAGTCAGTCCCGCCGCACCGAAAGAGCAGCCCATGAAAATTACCGAGGTCCTCGCGCACCCGTTGTCGGTGCCCTATGCCCAGCCGCGCTGGACGGCACATGAGCGCATGGAGCGCGACCAGGTCGTGCTCGTGGAGGTGCGCACCGACCAGGGGCTGGTTGGCTATGGCGAGATCGCCGGTGGGCCGCAGAAGCTGATCTGCGACCTGGTGCGGACGTTCGCGACGGTGATCGTGGGGATGGATCCGCTGGGACACGTCGAGATCTGGCAGCTTTTGTTCTCGCTGACCTCGCCGCGGCCGGGTGGCATCGGCGGCTGGGACGGCATGCCGGCGCCGCTGCCGCGCATCCAGCGGCCGCAGGCAATGGCGGCCATCGGCGGCATCGACATTGCGCTGTGGGATCTGAAGGGCAAGGCGGTCGGGCTGCCGGTGTTCCGGCTGCTCGGCGGCACGCGCACCGAGGTCTTCACCTATGCGACAGGCGGCTACTACCGCGAAGGCGAACCGCCGGAGGCCTGCGCGGAGGAGTTCGGCCGGTTCGTTGCCGACGGCTACCGTGCCGTGAAGCTGAAGACGGGCGCGTTGTCGCTGGCGGACGAGGTGAGGCGCATCCGTGCAGTGCGCGCCGCCATCGGCCCCGGCGTGATGCTGATGCTGGACATGAACGCTCCGTACGACGTAGCGGGCTGCATCCGGTTCGCCGAGGCGGTGGCGCCGTTCGACATCTTCTGGCTGGAGGAGCCGCTGCACTGGTACCTCCAGCCGGCCGACTATGTGCAGCTGGCGGCGGCATCACCGATACCGCTGGCGCATGGCGAGCGCGAATGGCACCGCTATACCATGCGCGACTTCATCGATAGCGGTGCGATCCGGTTCGTGCAGTTCGACTCGACGCGAGCGGCGGGGTTCACCGAGTTGCTGCGCATCGCGCACTACGCCGAGCAGAAGGGCGTGGTGATCGCGCCTCACTCGGCGCTGCATGTCCATGCGCACCTGGTCTCGGCGTTCGGCGATGCTGCGTTCGGGGCGGAGTCCATCGGCGATCACGGACGCCATCCGATCCACCATGGGATCCACCGCGGCGGGGCTTTGGTGACGGACGGGATGGCGCGGCTGACGGAGGCGCCAGGCTTCGGCATGGAGATTGACTGGGCGGAGGTCGAACGGTTCCGGGCCGCGGGATGAGATTCCTGTCCTGAGCCAATACTTCGTTATGCTGCTGGTATCCCTTGGCCTCCTGCTGATCGCGGCCACGTTGGGCAGCGTGCTCGCGGGATTGAGTTTCCGGCCCGAGGCGCCGCCGCTCGCCCGGATCTTCGGCGTGTTGCACGGATGTCTGGGCGCCGGTGGCTTTGCCGCATTGTTGTTGGCACTGCGTGGCCCGCCCCGCGGTGTAGCGATGGGGGTCGGTTCATTCGGTCGCGTCGCCGCGGTGCTGCTTGCTGTCGCCCTATTGGCGGGACTGACCATGCTCGTCATACGTTCACGCGCTTGGCAGGTGTCCGGCCTGATTATCGGCATTCATGCAACGATGGCGATCAGCGGCATAGTGATCCTCGCCGCCTATATGCTGATCGCTTAGGTTGGGTCTGATTTATGGCCACTTATCATGGCCGGGCTCACATGAGGTTATGGGTGTTACGATTTACTGAACCTGAGCTCTGTTTGTTTGGTGGCGGCTCTGGAGCGACGTGGCCAGCGCGATGATCGAAAAGCCCCGTACATTCAGTCGGACGTTCCAGGCGATAGTGGGGTGCCCCGCGCATTGATCGACCTTCCGGCCGAAGTCCCCATTGATGTGTCACCGTGCTCTACGCGCATCGTTCGCGTGCGTCTGGGCGGGCAGCCATCGGGCGTCACATCCTATCTGCCGCCGCACACACGGCCTCATACGCCACACGAGACGCGCGTGGGAGCAGAAACGACGATCGACACCGGGGAGCTGTCGGTGACGATATCACATGACGCCGTCAGCTTCGCCGATCGGCAAGGGACAACGCGGCTCATCCTGGCGCTCGACCAGACGCGATTACAGCCGGATGTCCTGATACGACTGCAAATCGTGGGCGAGCAGCATTTCTACGGGCTCGGTGAAGGCGGAGCGCAGTTCGACAGGCTTGGGGCGGTCCGCCGCTTTTGGAATTTCCAGGCCAATCGCGGTCAGGGCGCCGACATCGCGATGCCTATACTGTTGTCGAACGCTGGATATGCCGTGTTTTTCGACTCCGCGGCCATGGCAACCCTGGAGCCTGGCGACGCTCCGGATGGCGCCTGGCTGGAATACCGAGGCAACGGTGGACCGCTCGATCTTTACTTCATCGGCGGCGATGGATTGCGCCAGGTATTGGGCGACGTGGCCATGCTGTTGGGTCGCGCGACGATGCCGCCACGCTGGTCGCTGGGCTACATGCAGTCGTCGCGGCACTTCACCGACGCAGCGGAAGTTCGCGACCTGGCCGCGCAATTCGCCTGCCGTGCGATGCGCTGATATTCCTGTCCACCTACGGCACTGCCACCGGATGAAATCGCGGCGTTGGGCATCTGGAATTTCAGCCGAACATCTTCGCGAACGCGGAGGTGATGCTGGCCGAGCTCCGCGAGCAGCGTTTCCGCGTCGTCAAGCATGAATACCCCGTGCTGGATGAAGCCTCGCCTTTGTTCACCGAGGCGGAACGCAACGGCTACCTGCTGGATGTCGCCTATCCACGGCTGACCCCCGCGCAACCGGGCGCGGTCGTCTATAAGGAAGGTCAGCGACTGATCGATTTCTCGCGACCGGAGGCGCGGGCGTGGTGGTGGCGCTCGCATAAGCAGTTGCGAGATCTTGGTGTAGCCGGCTGGTGGCTGGATGGAGGTGAAGGCCCGCCAGCGTCGGCGTCGCTGCATGCAGCTCCCGCGAGCGTCCTGCACAACCGCTACGACCTGCTGCGCCAACAGGCCTTCGCCGAAGGCGAGGCGGTCGATCGTCCGGACCTGCGTCCATACCTGCTGTGCCGTTCGGGCGGTCCCGGCATGCAGCGGTTCGGTGCCGTCCCATGGTCGGGCGACATCAATGCGACGTTCGCCAGTCTGGAACTGCAAATTCGCACGGGATTGCAGGTCGGCATGGCCGGTGTTCCGCACTGGGGAACCGATACCGGAGGCTTCTACCGCGTCGGCGCAAATGACGCGGAACTGTTCGTGCGCTGGTTCCAGTTCAGCGCCTTTTGCTCGATCTTCCGCGGGCATAGCTTCGTCTGGCGCGAGCACCTGCCGTGGTCCCATGGCGACGGAATCGAAAAAATCTGCCGCAATTATCTGGAGCTTCGCTCACGGCTGATGCCTTATACCTACACGTTGGCGTGGCAGGCACGCAGCCTGGGACTTCCAACGATGCGACCGCTGGTACTGAACTATCCGAATGATCCCGCTGTTTGGGATCTCGGCACACAGTACCTGTGGGGCGATGACATTCTGGTCGCGCCAGTGACGCGCAAGGGTGCCACCAATGGACGATCTATCTGCCCGCCGGGACATGGCACGATTACTGGACGCACGAGACGTATCACGGTTCCACCGGTGTAACGGTCGCAGCTCCGCTCGATCGACTGCCCTTGTTCGTTCGTGGCGGGGCCATCATCCCGCAAGGCCCCGTCATGCAGTACGACGGCGAGCGATCCCTCGACGAGCTGACGCTGCTCGTCTATCCAGAGGGAGAAGCGTCCTTCAGTCTCTACGAAGATGACGGCCTGACCAACGCCTATCGCGACGGCAGCTACGCCGAGACACGCTTCACCTGCACCGCCGATGCGGCCGGTGCGACATTCCACATCGATCCACCAAAGGGCAAGACATCGCTTCTGCCAGCGAACCGCCGCTACCTGCTCAAGCTGCGCACATCGAGGGTGCCGCACGAGGTCAGCATCGAAGGTGCCGGCGCCGTTCTGCCGCACCACCAGGGCAGCGAACCGGGTTGGTGGCACGACGGCGCGCACTTCCTGTTCGTGCGCATGCCGCCGACACCATGCACCGCGCGTATCGTGTGGTAGCCAAGATCAAAGCGGGGAAACACAACAATGCTCCGACTGGCAGACCTTCGGCCGCGTCGTGCTGCCGTTGATACCTGTGCCGCTGCTGGTCTTGGCGGCCATCACGTTCGCTCAGGCGTATGGGCAATTCGTATACCCGCTGACCTTGCTCAATCGGCAGGACCTGCAGGCGGCCGGTATTTGCGATCTCAGCAACGCTCTTGATGAATAGCAAAGTCACGTTCGAATACCCCCGCGGTGGAATTCATCGTTACCTCGCCACGCTCCATAAGCAGCACCCGGTCGGCGACGGGCAGAGCGATACGGATATGTTGTTCCACAATGACGACAGCCGTGCCGCGCTTCGCCCAACGCCGGAGAAATTCCAGGATGCTCGGGAGCAGCGCCTGCGCGAGACCGGTCGACGGCTCGTCGCAGAGCAGCACCTTCGGCTGGGAGACGAAGGCCTGTCCCAGTGCCAGCATCTGTTGCTGGCCACCGCTCAGGTTGCGCGCGTGAATGCGCAGCTTCTCCTTGAGAATGGGAAACATCGAAAAGACGTCCTCGATCGCCGTTTCGAAATTCGCTTTGGAGACACGCCTCGTGGCACCGAGCCGCAGATTGTCCAGCACCGATATCTCCGGGAACACGCGGTGGCCGTCCAGCACCAATCGCAGCCCCTTGTCGGGCATGGTTTCGGGCGCCAATCCCGTGAGGTCCGCACCATCGAGCTTCACGGAGCCCGAGGTCGGAACTATGAAGCCACCGAGCGTGCGCAGCAACGTGGTCTTGCCCGCGCCGTTCTCGCCGACGATCAGCATGATCTGACCTGCATCGACCGAGAGGTTGACGCTGCGCAAAACCGGCACACTGCCGTAGCCGGAACACAGGTCCTTCGCCTCAAACATGGCGTGCTCCCACGAAAAGCCCCTGCACCCTGGGATCTCCGGCGATCTCGGTCGGCATGCCTGATGCGATGACGCTGCCCGCCTCCAGAACGGTGATGCGATCCGCGACGCCCATGACGAGGTCGAGATCGTGCTCGACCAGCACGACCGTCTTGCCATGGTTGTCGCGCAGGTGCTGCAGCAGGGTCGCGAAATCAGCGCGTTCGCGTGCCGAAAGCCCAGCGGCCGGCTCGTCCAGCAACAGGATCTCCGCCCCCTGCAGGGAGACGCGCAGCACTTCCAATAACCGGCGCTGACCATGCGGGACGAGATCGACCTCGTGGCCCGACAGGCTGGCGGACAGCTGCCGCAGCAATGCCTCGGGAACCGGCGGCATGGTGGCTGGCCGCGCGTCGAGGCCGACCAGCAGGTTCTCCCATGTCGTCAGCACAGGGAACACGCGCGGGGTCTGGAAGGTTCGGCCGAGGCCAAGCCGGGCCATGCGATGCGGACTGTAGCCCTTCGCGTGCACGCCGCCGATGGTGAAGTCGCCGCTATCGAGCTGGCTGAATCCGCTCAACACATTGAGCAGGCTGGTCTTGCCGGAGCCGTTGGCACCGATCAGACCGTGGATCTCGCCGCGGTGGACCGTGAAGTCGACAGCGTTGAGCGCGACGACGTCGCCGAAGCGCTTGCCGCCGCCGGTAACCTCGATTGCCGGTGGGCCTGATCCGACAGCGGCGAAGTTGGTTGCACCGTCGCCCATCGCTTGCATGACCTGCAGATCGAGCGGGTCGACATGTCTGCGCTTGCGTCGTCGCCAATCGTCGAAGCTGCCGACGATGCCGTTCGGCATGACGAGCATGACCCCGAGCACGATCGCCCCGTAGATCATCAGCCGGTAGGTGACCAGGTTGGCGAGGAAGACATTGGGGACGAGGAAGAGCAACGCCATGCCGAAGATCGGGCCGAGCAGATGGCCGCGCCCGCCGACAATGATGGCGAAGAAGAACAGCATCGAGAGGTCGAGGTCGAAGGCAGTCGGCCCGGCGAACTGGACTACGGGACAGAACAATGCGGCTGCGACGCCGGTGCCGGCGGACGTGATCATGAACGCGGTGAAGCGCATCCTGCCCGGGCTGATGCCGAGCGCCTGCGCCGCCTCGGGGCTGATCGCCGCAACGCGCAATGCGCGGCCATACGCGGTGCGCCGAACCCACATATGAAGAGCGAGTGATCCGCAACAGACCGCGGCGATCATCAATGTGAGCACCGAGACACCGGCCACTGACATCCGCGAAAGTTCGGGAAACGGCATGCGGATGCCGTTGATGCCTTCGGTGTATTGCGGGAAGGCGGCGATCATTTCGGGAAACACCAAAGCGACGCCGAAAGTGACGAAGCCGAGATAGTACTGTTGCACGCGCAATGCTGGCAGTGCGCAAAGCAGCCCGACGGCCATCGCCGCAAGAACGCCTGCCACGGCGGCCAGAGGATAGGGCACGCCATGCAGTCCGGTCAGCACCGCAGCCATGTAGGCGCCGGCGCCGAGGACGGCACCCTGCCCGAAGGATGTCTGTCCAGCGTCGACATAGAGGAAGTTCAACAGCACCGAGACGGACAGAAAGATGCCGAGTTCCCGGAAGATGTGGATCCAGTAAAGGTTCCCGCCGAGGTCCGCACCGAACATGGTAACGCAAACCAGGGCAACGCCGATTGCGAACTGGACCGTGTCGGGCCGCCAGGCCGCGATGGCAGACGCAGACTTGCCGACGACCATCAGACCCGCCGCGCCGAGGTCGCGCCGAAAATCCCCTGGGGCCGGATCAGCAGCATGGCCACGAGAACCAGCACGAGGACGAGTGATTCGAACTCGCCGCCAAGCTTATAGGCTGCGAACGCTGAGATCAGGCCAACTATGGGACCGCCCAGCAGTGCGCCGGCGTTATTGCCGATGCCGCCGATGACCGAGGCAATGAAGCCGTAGATGACGTATTTCAGTCCCGCTTCCGGCGCGATGGTGATGACCGGCGCCGCGGCGAAGCCCGCCGAACCCACGATCAGGCCACTGATGCCGAAGGCCAGTACCTGCAAGCGCCGCACCTTCAAGCCCGCGGCGCGCGCGGCATCAAAATCCTGCGACAGGGCGTTGATGGCGATCCCGAGCAAGGTATTCGCGAGGAACCATTTCAATGCAAGGTACCAGAGGATCAGCAGCCCGATCGCGAAGAAGTAGGGCGCGGGTATATACATTCCGAACATGAGCGCGCCGGGCAGCGGGCTATCGACCGTCGCCGAGTAGGGGCCGAGCAAAATGAGCATCGCCGAACCGATGATTACTGACACCGCCATCGTGGTGATCAGCCATGAATGCGCGTCGGCGGAATAGCCGAGTGGAATCAGTGTGACGTAGCCTTGCAGAGCGAGCAGGAGGGACAGAGCTATGGCCGTGCCGATGAGATAGGCGATCCATAGCCACGGCGGCACGCTCATGCCGTTCTTGGCGAATAGCATGGCGGCCAGTCCGCCAAGCACGAGCATATTGCCCTGCGCGAAGTTTAGGACGGTACTCGAATTGCGCACGATGTTGAAGCTCATCGCGATCAGGCCGAACAGCGCGCCCGCGCCGATGCCGCGGACCGCGATGAACAGGAACTCGTCGATCATCATGCAGGAAATCCTTGAAGAAAGGCTGGGGCTCTGCCCCTGGCCCCGGCAAAGGCGAAGCCTTTGCGATCCCAATTATTGTTTGGGGGTCCAGGGGAGGGCCCGGGCCTTGCTAGCAGCCCGCGCGCTTGAACATATAAGACTCGTTGCGCTTCGTCGGGTTCTCGATGAGTACGAAGTTGTCGGGACCGAACATGAAATGATTCTGCGCGGTAGCCGCATGGCGCTTCACAGTGAGCAGCTTGAGATCGTCCGGATGCTCGATGACCCATTTCGCGATCGTCGGACCATCCGTCTTGCCCCCATTCGCCTCGACGGCCTGCTTGATGATCGAGACCAGATCGTAGCCGTTGGCGATGCTATAGAAATCGGTGATCGGCGAGCCGGTACGGTGCGCCTTCTCATATGCCTCGGCGCGCTTGATGAAGGCGATCATGTCCGGCGAGCCCGTGTCATTTTCTTTTGGGCAGTAGCTGATGGTGCGAACCACTTGCGAGTACATGTTCTTGTAGGCGTCGGGGCCCGCCTTCTCGATGACGAGGTCCGGCGCGAGCCCGGTGGCCAGGCTGCCGATTTCCTTCACGTTCCAGCCGATTTCACGGATGTTCTTCTGAACGATTCCGGTGTCGTCCTGGCTCGCGGAGTAGAGGATCAGGTATTCGGGATTGGTGTTGCGCAGCGACAGGAGCTGCGGGATCACGTCGGTTGGATGGAACTTGTATTGCTGCACGCCGACGAGTTCGACGCCCTTCTCCTTCAGCTTGGCGCGAATCGCTTCGCCGCCGCTGAGGCTGGCAGCCGAATCGTCCTGCAACAGCGCGACCCGCTTGGCACCGGCTTCAATCACATAGTCCGCGAGCTGGGTGCCTGAGTAGGCCGCAGATCCGATCACCGCGAAGTGGTACGGGCCGTTCTCCGGCGTCAGCAACGCGGACCCGCTCTGGGTGAAATTGGCGATCTTGGCCTCGGTCAGCGTGGGCAGTATGGCGACGGTCACGGCGCTGGCGACCGGCCCGACCATTGCAGCGATCTTTTCCTGATAGACGAGACGCTTCACCTCGTTCGTGCCGGACGTCGGATTGGCCTGGTCATCGCCCTGCACGAGAACGATCTGCCGGCCGTCGATACCGCCCTTATCGTTGAATTCCTTGATCGCAATGTCGACGCCCATTCGGGTCGCCAGCGCCGACGCGGCGCCTGGGCCGGTGAGCGTCATCAGCAGGCCGATCTTGATCGGATCCTTGGACTGCGACCGCGCCTGGAAGGATATCGCCATGACAGCGGCCATCGTGACAGCCAGCGACAGTGACACCAGTCTCAATGGACGTTTTGTCGGTTTCATGTTTCCTCGCCCCGCGTGATTTTGCTGAGTTACGGTTCCTTCGACCATGAGGGCCCGGCCATCTTCAGCGGTTGGTTCCGTTCTACTATCGGCTCAATGCGATTGGCCTGCCAGTCGGTTCATGACTTGTCGAAGCGCAGGGCATCCGGCGGAGTGTTGTGCGATGTCGGTCGGGCCCGATCCGGCTGATGCGCTAACGCGGGGAGCGATGGCCCGGGAGTCATCGGGTGCTCCGCAGCACCCGGACCTGCGCATGCATCCCACGACACAATCTCGTTCTCCGAAATCCGGACAACTGCCCGCGAACCGGACTATCGACCATCGGCCCCGGCGATGTCAATCTGCCGCAAATGCTACCCGCCGCGGCAAGCGGCGCACGGCGAACCTGGCAATAAGACCACACGCCGAAAAGATGGACACTCAACTCCGTCATGGTTGGGTTTGGCGCGGCCACCTCGACCCGCACTTGCTTTGCGAAAGATGCAATACCACTCAGCAGTCATTCTATGTGGATGAGAGCAACGAGCCCGGTCAGGACGAGGTTGGCAGCGCGTGCAGCACGTCAACAGCCAAGGCCACCGATACAACGAGTGTCAATAAAAGTGAGGGGCGGCTTGCCCGCATAGCAGCGTCCATCGCCACAAGCAGTGAAATCGCGGTGTGGCAGCCTGTCCGGATTCCGGAAATTCTTCTCGAAAATGAAGGAACGGCGGCTTCCCGCCCGCGTTCTACCCCTTGGTGGCCAGCATTTCAGAGACGGCATTTGCGGTGCCGAGCAAGGCAGGAAGGTAGCGCTCCACGATGGTCGGGGCGGCGAAGTTCAATTGCGCGCTGACGCTGAGCGAATAGCGGGGTTCGCCCTGGACGCGGATTGCGACGGCAATGGATGCGATCCCCATCGCCGTCTCCTGGTTGATGTAGCACCACCCGTCGAGCCTGGCCTTCTCGATCTGCTGGAGAAGAACCGAGAGGTCGGTGATCGTAAAGGGCGTCACTGCCGGCAGCGCGACCGGTCCCTCGTAGAGCTTGCGGATCTCATCCTGCGGCAACGCGCCGAGCAACACCTTGCCAGCTGATGTCGCGTGGGCGGGGAAGCGAGATCCGACGCCCATATAGTCTCGATCAAGACGCCGCGCGGTAGCCCTTGCAATACAAACGGCATCGGTGCCGTCGAGTATGGACAACGCGCACAACTCGTTGAGGGTCTCCGATAGAACCGCCAACCGTGGCTGGATGAGGTTCAAGATCGGCTGCGAGGACAGATAGGAATAACCGAGCCGCAGGGTGCGCGCCGACAAGTAAAACCGTTGATCCTTCGTCCAGATGTAGCCGAGCCGCATGAGAGTCATGAGCACGCGCCGCGCCGACCCTGGGCTGAGACCATTGCGCTTGGCGACTGTCGTTAGAGTCATTCCCGGATAGTCGGGGCCGAAGCTTTCGATGACAGCCAGACCCTTGGCGAGTGACTTGATGAATTCCTCGTCCTCAGACCGACGGTCGTCCGTCATAGTGCTTCCCACTTATGTGCGTGCGCGCAGGCATATGAGTCATACCCAGGACGCAGGTCAACGATGCGCTGTTGGATTGAGCCCACAAAGCCCCGTGCCGGTTGCTCCGGTTTTAAACCCTTTTTCCGGATTGCGGAAGGCAAGTAGCTGGCTCGCGCGCCTGCCCCTCGGACTGATATCGCCGCTAAAAATGTCGAATATCACAACAATACCGAAGATCGGCGGCATGGCGGGTCGGTTGACAGAGCCTTCAACGCGATCCTAGTGTCCGGCAGGGAGAAGAGTTACCGAATTGCGGAAATTCTGCAAAGCGCCAAGTTGCGCGCGATGCGCACGGAGAAGGGATACGATGGACGGATTTATTGGCCATCTCCTATCTGCGGCACATCGATGATGCCGTCCTGCCTTTGCGCCAAAAATCGTCGTGGCAGATGGTGATCGTTAAGGCGACGCTACCGGCGCTGATCCCTGTTTCGAAGTGTTCTGGCTTTCACGAGGAAACCCAATGAAGCGCAGTTCCGACCGAATCCTGACGACGCATGTCGGTAGCCTGGTTCGCCCGCCTGACGTGCTTCAGGACATTCTCATAAAGGTCGCAGGGAAGCCGATCGACGAGGCAATCTTTCAGAAGAACGTCAGCAAGGGCGTTACGGAGACCGTTCGCAAGCAAGCCGAAATCGGCATCGACATCCCGAGCGACGGCGAGTTCTCCAAGCCGACATTTTCCAGCTACGTCGCGGAACGTTTGAGCGGTCTGGGGCCGTCGCCGATCTCGGTGAAGCCCTACGCCTATCCGATACTCCAGGAGGAATTCCCCGGCTTCATGGCCGAGTACAACGCAATGTACACGACCATCTGGATGCCGAAATCAATCCCGGCCGACATCGTCAGAGACGCAATGGCCGCGCCGCCCGACGTGCGTTCGGTGACCGCACCGATCAGCGTATCAGGGACAGGAATTCGTGCAGCGCGATATTGCGAATTTCAAGACGGCGCTCGACGGACTTTCGTTCGTCGAGGCGTTCATGCCGTCCGCGACTCCGTCTCGCGCCGATGTGGATGCGGATCAGATCTATCCGAGCGAGAGCGCCTACCTCTATGCGCTCGCCGATGCGATGCATGAGGAATACAAGGCGATCGTCGATGCGGGCTTCATCGTGCAGCTCGATCTCGGGCTTCCCGCGCGCAACCAGGTGCTGCCGAATAATCCTCACCCGACCTGGGCGGAACTGCGGCGCGCGTCCGAGATGCAGATCGAAGCGTACAACCACGCGCTGAAAGGCATTCCCGAAGATCGCGTCCGCTATCACCTGTGCTGGGGCAGCATGAACACCCCGCACACAACCGACGTGCCGCTCAAGGAGATCATCGACCTGATCCTGAGGATCAACGCTCAGGCGTATTCGATAGAAGCCGCCAACCCGCGCCATGAACACGAGTGGATGGTCTGGAAGGATGTGAAGCTTCCCGATGGTAAGATCCTCATCCCTGGCGTGATCAGCCACCAGACCAACGTTGTCGAACATCCCGAGCTGGTTGCCATGCGGATCAAGAACTATGCCTCGGTCGTGGGGCGCGAGAACGTCATTGCCAGCACCGACTGCGGCTTCGCGCAGGGCTGGAGCATGATTCGTGTCCATCCGGAGGTGCAATGGGCAAAGCTCAGCGCGCTGGTGGAAGGTGCGAAGCTGGCGTCGCGCGATCTATGGAAATAGCCGACGAACGCGCTTCGCACATGGCGGCAGTCCGCGACTGAGATCAGAACGAACGAGGGGAGACGGCGCCATGGCGGTTGAAATTCTTGACGACGCGATGCTGCGGATCGCGCCGGCCGACCGTGCGCCCGAGCAGCTTGGCAGCGGGTATGGCGGGCCGCACGGTCCGACCGAGGGACCGGTGTGGATACGCGAGGGCGGGTATCTTCTGTTCAGCGACATCCATGGCAGCCGCCGGATGAAATGGCATCCGGCCGACGGGGTGACCCTCCACAAAGAGGGAACCGCGAACGCGAACGGCATGACCCGCGATCCGCAGGGACGGCTCGTGGTCTGCCATCACTTCAGCCGCTGCGTCGATCGCGAGGAAGCGGACGGCTCGATCACCGTCATCGCCGCGCGGTATCGCGGGTTGCAGTTCAACCGGCCCAACGACGTGGTCGTGAAATCGGACGGAAGTGTCTACTTCACCGATCCGCCGCCGCGCATACCGCTGACTCCGCCCGACCATTATCCGGAGCTCGATATCGCGGGTGTGTATCGCGTCTCCGCGGACCTGTCGCGGGTCAACATGATCGTGAGAACGTTCGTCAACCCGAATGGCCTGTGTTTCTCGCCGGACGAAAAGATCCTGTATATCAACGATTCCAATCCGCGTCGGAAGCTGATCATGGCGTACGACATGGAGGCGAACGGGATGCCCGATCTCGGCAGCGAGCGCCTGTTCTGCGACATGAAAGGCGATCCGCGGCGCGGCGGACCGGACGGCATGAAGGTCGATGTCGAGGGCAACGTCTACTGCACCGGCCCTGGCGGGATCTGGGTGTTGAATCCAGCCGGGAAACATGTCGGTACGATCCTCAGCGAGAATGTACCGATCAACATGAATTGGGGCGATGACGACTGGTCGACGCTCTACTTCACTGGGCTCACGACGATCAACCGCATTCGCCTGGGGATCGCCGGAATGCCTGTGCCGCGGATTTCTGCTGGTTGAAACGCCACATTTCGCAGCCAACGATGCTATCATAGGGAGGATGGCCGTCATGCCGCAGGCCCAGTCCGCAGCGCACGAATTCCGTAGCAAGATCTTGAATCGCCGGCACGTGCTGGGCACGTTCATCAAACTTGCTACTCCGCATGTGGTGGAAATCGTCGGCCAGGTCGGGTTCGATTTTGTCATCATCGACCAGGAGCATTCGCCACTCGATCGCGTGGCCATCGACGTCGCGTGCCTTGCCGCCCGCGCCACCAACATCGCTGCCATCGTACGTGTCTCCGAGGTGGCGCACATCCTGTCGGCTCTCGATTCCGGGGCGACCGGGGTGATGGTGCCGCACTGCGATTCTCCCGAAAGGGCCAGACAAATCGCAGCGGCTTGCCGGCATCGCGGGGGCTCACGCGGGTTCGCCACCACGACGCGGGCGGGGTCGTATGGTGGTGCCCCACGCGAGCAGCACATCGCGAAGCAGGACGCGAGCGTCACCTGCATTGCGATGATCGAGGATCAAGCTGCACTGGCGCATCTGGAGGAGATCGCTGCAATCAAAGGGATCGACGCGTTCTTTATCGGGCGCGGTGATCTCACGGCGGCACTTGGCGTCGCGGGCATGAACGCCGCAGTCAAGCAAATCACCGACGTCGCACGGGCTGCGAACATGCCGACTGTCGCGCTGGTATCCGGTCGGGACGACGCGCGTGCCATGCGCGACCTCGGAGTTGCCGCGTTCGTTCATTCGAACGACCAGAATTTGCTCAAGGCGGCCGCAGATCAGGCATTGAAGGACTATGGCGATCCTGCAACGTGGTGAAGCTGTTGGTGCGCAATCAGTGGGCTCCAACGGCTGCAGAAATCGACAGTTCAGTCGATATGCAACGGAGCATTCGCCAAATGTCAACGATTGTGAGCGATACTGCATACTCCGCGCAGTCCGAAGCCGCGCGGATCTCTCTGGGGCACGCTTCCTTGCTGCAACGGAGGGGGAGGATCTGCTCGGAAGCGGCAGCCAAAAAGGCGCATCCCTTTGGTTTCACAACGCCAAAAGATGAGAGCCATGCACGTGACCGCCAACCGTCTCGCATCGGACAATCTGCCGATCGGCGAGATGATATGCGAGGCGGGGGATTTGATCCCCGGCCCGCAGCACCAGATGACCGCCGAACAGTTGCAGCAGCTCGGAACGCGCCAAGTGGTGTATCTGAGTGCCGGCACCTGCAATGACGAGATAGTGTTCCTAATCCACGGCGCAGACGGAACCCCCATTGTGATGGTCGAAGACCTGACGACAGCGATGGCGTTGGTCGCCCAGCATGGCCTTATCGTCGTGGCGGTCCATTGAACCGACGGACTGGTCGGGAGACTCGGCAGGGTGCCTCAGTCTTGCCACGTTCGGTTTGGCCAAATTCGGACGGCTCGGACGACATCAGCTATTGATGCACCGATGAATCGGGCCGTTGTCCGGCCGGGCTGAGGCAGAACCCTGTACAAGGTTCGGGGACATTGCGGACACCGCTGACGGGCTTCCGCGAATAACGACTACTGCCGTCGGCGTCGGTTGAGCCTATGGTCGGTCGATGTATGCCCTTACCGTAAGCCTGCTGGTCACCTCCTGCGTATTCGCCGGCGGACTGCTCGGTGTATTGCTGCACCGGAGGTTGCCTCCATCCCATCTCACGCGGGAAACGCAGGATGTCGTCAAACTCGGCATCGGCATGCTGTCGGTGCTGGCGTCACTGGTGCTCGGCCTGCTCATCGCGACCGCCAAAGGCTCTTCCGACAACACGGACCGCGATGTCCGCAGCTATGCCGCCGACCTCATCGTGTTGGCCGAGACGCTACGCGATTATGGCGCGGACGCGGCGACGCCGACAGATTTGCTGCGACAGTTCACCAGCCAAACCCTGCACGACATATGGCCTGAGGACGGCGCCGCTCCGGATCTGGCCGATGCGCGCGCGGGCCAGACATTGGAGCATGTGCGCGAGTTCGATCCGTGCCCTGCGTCCGGTGGATGCCGGGCAGCAATGGTTGCAGGATCAGGCACTGTCACTTGTGACGTCGCTGCTGCGCCAGCGTTGGCAGCTTATCGAGCACCAAGGCCCGAACGTGCGCCCGGTCGTGCTGGCGATCCTGGTGTCGTGGATCGCAGTCATCTTCGCCAGCTTCGGCCTCAACGCGCCACGCAACGCCACGGTGATGGCGGCATTTCTGGTTTGCTCGATGGCGATCGGCGGCTCGGTCTTTCTGATCATCGAGATGGATAATCCATTCCAAGGCATGTTGCAGATCCCTCGCGCGCCGATGGCGAACGCACTGGAACGAATGCAATAGAGTTGCAAGCACGAACGCGGCACGCGTGCCGAAGCGGCGGCGCGGTGGGACCATCAATGGATGGCATGGTTGCGCCGAGGAAGCTTCCAGCCATTCCCTTGACACCGATGTAAGCGGTTA
This sequence comes from uncultured Alphaproteobacteria bacterium, assembly GCA_963726125.1. Taxonomy (GTDB): domain Bacteria; phylum Pseudomonadota; class Alphaproteobacteria; order Acetobacterales; family Acetobacteraceae; genus JAMXLO01. Next base: position 38,634 of record CAVSBG010000009.1, read on the forward strand.
CTATCAGCGATTCCGGCACTTTAGGCGGGCGTATGCAGACCTTTGACTACATCATCGTGGGGGGCGGTTCCGCAGGATCGATCCTGGCCAGCCGGCTTTCCGCGCGCAGCGCCAATCGGGTCTTACTGTGCGAGGCCGGTGCGGACACCCCCGACGGCCGGGTCCCCGAGCCCATTCTCGACAGCCGCTCCGGCTATGCCTCGCGGGATCCTCGTTTCATCTGGAACCAGTTGCGGGTCACCACGGAGGCAAGGCCGCATAACGAGCCCGACGCACCGCGCCCACGGTTGGTGCGCTACGAGCAGGCACGCGTGCTCGGCGGCGGCTCCTCCATCAACGGCCAGCTCGCCAATCGCGGTGCACCGCACGATTACGACGAATGGGAGCAACGCGGCGCCAGCGGCTGGCGCTGGGAGACCGTGCTGCCCTACTTCAAGAAGGTAGAGCACGACATCGATTTCGACGGACCGCTGCACGGGTCGGACGGCCGCATCCCAGTGCGCCGCGTGTTTCCGGACAACTGGTCCGACTACGCGAAGGCGGTCGCCGAGGCGTTCAAGCTCGCCGGCTATCGCTACGTGCCGGACCAGAACGGCGAGTTCCAGGACGGCTACTACCCGCTGACCATGTCCAACCTCTACGACCGGCGCGTCTCCGCCGCAGTCGGCTATCTCGGCCCCACCGTCCGCCAGCGCGACAACCTGACGGTGATGACCGAGGTGCAGGTCAGTGAGCTCCTGTTCGAGGACACCAACTGCGTCGGTATTCGTGCCATGGTGCGCGGGCAGCGGGCCGAGTTTCGCGCCAACGAGGTGATCATCTGTTGTGGCGCGATTCATTCACCTGCGATGCTGCTGCGCGCCGGGATTGGGCCGGTCGGACATCTGCGTGATCTCGGCATAGACGTGCGGGCCAGCAGGCCCGGTGTAGGGCAGCGGCTAATGGACCATCCGTCCATTTCGGTCGCTTCCTTCCTCAAGGCAGGCGCCCGCAAGAACGCTTACAGCAAGCGTTCGTTGCATCTTGGCATGCGCTTCTCCTCTGGCATCGAGGGCGCGCCCCATGGCGACATGGCGCTCACGGTGTCGAACAAGTCCGCCTGGCATGCCATCGGCGATCGGATCGCGGTGATCACGCTCTGGGTGAACAAGACATTCTCTGAAACCGGCCAGGTGCGTCTGGCGTCGGCCGACTGGCGGCAGGAACCTGACGTCGACTTCAACCTTCTGTCCGACCATCGCGACCTGCAGCGGCTCGCGCGCGGCTTCCGTCAGATCGCCGAACTGCATGAGCTGCCACCGGTGAAGGCCGTCACCTCCGATGTGTTTCCGGCGAGCTTCACCGACAAGATCCGGCGCGTCAGTACCTACAACACGAAGAACCGCATCCTTACCCGCATCGGCGCAACGTTGATGGACGGCCCCGCGTTCCTGCGCCAGTTCGTGATCCGTGGCTTCGTCATGGAATCGGCAGGACTGGTTCAGGCGCTGCAAAATGACGAAGCGCTGGAGACCTACATCAAGCGCGCCGCGGTCGGCGTATGGCACTGTTCCTGCTCGTGCCGGATGGGTGCGGCCGATGATCCGATGGCGGTGACGGACCACGAGGGCCGCGTGCGTGGCGTGCAGGGACTGCGCGTGGTGGACGCGTCGATCTTTCCCGTGGTCCCCTGCGCCAACACCAATTTCCCGACCATGATGGTGGCGGAGAAGATCGCCGATGAAATCCTGCGGACGCAGCCAGCGGCGCGGGCCACGCAGCAGGCCGCCATGGTGTGACGGTATTACGACTGGAACAGACGTCCTGATGTAACCGCTATCATCAAGATATAACCGGGAGGAAGCAATAATGCGGAAGTCGCTGACCATCACATGTGCACTTGCGAGCGTATTGTCCTGCGCGTCGCACGCCCGCGCGCAGAATGCCGATGTCATGCACTGGTGGACGAGCGGCGGTGAATCGCGCGCCGTTGCGGTGTTCGCCAAGGAGTACAACAAGCGCGGCGGCACCTGGGTCGACGACGCTTCGGTCGGACCGGCGGCCGAGCACGCTGCCGCGCTGAACCGCATCGCCGGTGGCAATCCTCCGACTGCGATGCAATGGAACATCGGTGTCGCCGTCCGCCAGTTGGCGGAGCAGGGCATCCTCACCTCGCTCGACGAGCAGGCGAAGAAAGGCAACTGGATCGCCAACCTGCCGCCGCTGTTGGTCAAGAACATGAGCTATGACGGTCACGTCATCGCCGTGCCAGTGAACATCCATGGTGCGAACTATCAGTTCTACAGCATCAAGGTATTCAACGACCTGAAGATGCAGCCGCCCAAGACCTGGGAAGAATTCCTGGTCGATGCACCGAAGATCAAAGCCGCCGGCATCATCCCGATCGCGTTCGGCGCCAATGCGCAGCAGCTCGATTGGCTGTTCGAGGCAATCCTCGCCGGCGCCGGCGGCAAGGATCTGTACCGCAAGGTGTTCGTCGACCATGACGAGAAGGCGGCCGGCAGTGATGGCATGCAGCACGTATTCGACGTGATGGGACAGATCCGCCAGTACGTCGACGCCGGCAGCCCCAACCGCAAGTGGAATGATTCACTGGCGCTGGTGGAGACAGACAAGGCGGCCCTGATGGTCCTGGGCGACTGGGCCAAGGGCGACTTTGCAGCCGCCAACAAGGTCGTTGGGCGCGACTTCGGCTGCCAGATGGCACCCGGCAACCAGGACGCCTATGTCATGACGGTGGACGTGTTCGTCTTCCCGGTGAATGACAAGCCGGACCAAAAGGCAGCGCAGGACAAGCTCGCCACACTGATGATGGATCCGGCGGTGCAGACCGAGTTCAACTCGTTCAAGGGTGCACTGCCGGCGCGGCTCGATGCCAACATCGCCGAGCTCGATGCCTGCGCGCAGCTTGGCCAGAAGGTGTTGGCGGGCGGTGCGGCTAATCAGTTGCCGAACTTCGCGCTCGCCTTCAGCCCTGACATTCAGGGCCAGATCGAGGATCTGTTGGGCAATTACTGGAGCAAGCCGTCGATGACACCAGCGGACGCCACGAAGCAGCTCGCCTCCATCATCGCCGGCGCCGGACACTGACTCATGTCGGTGCGGCTGCCGATCGGCATGAATGCGAGCGCGCCGCTGGTTGCCAGCGTCAATGCTGTCGTAGCCACGCCGAAACTCGGCCGTGCCTATCGCGCGCGCAGTCTCGCCGCAAAAATTGCCCTGATCCCCGCGATCGTGGTGATGCTGGGGTGCTACTACGCCAGCGTCACCTGGACCGTGTATATCTCGATGACACGGTCCTTCCTGCTGCCGGTGTACAAGTTCGCAGGTGCTGCGCAATATGAGCGCCTGTTCGCCACGCCGCGCTGGCAGGTCGCCTACAGCAACATGTTCGTATTCGGCGCATTGGACATCATCGGCACGCTCGGCCTCGGCGTTCTTTTGGCGATCCTGCTGGATCGCGCGGTGCGCTTCGAGGGCATCTTCCGGACGATCATGCTGTATCCGTTGTCGATCTCGTTCATCGTCACCGGCCTGACCTGGCAATGGGTGCTCAGCCCCACCATCGGCGTGCAGCAGTTCGTGCGCGGCCTGGGTTGGGAAGGGTTCGTGTTCGACTGGATCACACAGCCCGACCGAGCGATCTACACGCTGGTGTTCGCGGGCATCTGGCACCAGTCCGGCCTGATCATGGCCATCATGCTGGCCGGGCTGCGCGGTGTCGATCGCGAGATCTGGCGCGCCGCGCGCGTCGAAGGCATCCCGACCTGGCGGACCTATGTCAGCATCGTGCTGCCGATGCTGCGTCCTCTCATCGTCACGTGCGTCGTGCTGATCGCCATCGCCGTGGTGAAGAGCTACGACCTTGTCGTCGCCATGACCAATGGCGGGCCCGGCTTCTCGTCGGACCTGCCGGGCAAGTTCGTTGTCGATTTCGCGTTTGAGCGCGCGAATATTGGCCAGGCATCCGCCGCCGCCACCGTCATGCTGGGCTCGATGCTCGCAATCATCTCACCCTATCTCTACTTCGAGCTGGCGCGGAAGAATTGATGACCACGACGCGCCGGCACGCCCGCATCGGCCGCATTGGGCTTTATGTGCTGCTGGTGTGGATCTGCCTGTTCTTCTCGATCCCGTTGCTGGTGGTGATCTCTACCTCGCTGAAGACATCGGACGAAGTGCGGACCTTCTCGATCTTCACCTTGCCGGCAGCGCCCAGCATCGCCGCCTGGATCAAGGCCTGGTCGTCCGCGTGCACCGGATTGAATTGCGGCGGCGTGCGCGTCGGCTTCTGGAACTCGGTGCGCATCCTGATCCCCAGCGTCATCATCTCGGTGCTGGCGGGGTCGGTCACCGGCTATGCACTGTCGCATTGGCGCATCCGCGGCGCCAACGTGATCATGCTGCTGCTGCTGGTGTGCGCCTTCATCCCCTACCAGGTGATTTTGTATCCGCTGGTGAAGACCTTCAGCACCATCGGCATCTACAGCTCGCTGCCTTGCATCATCGCCGTACACGTCGTGTTCGGCCTTCCCGTGATGTCCCTGTTGTTCCGCAATTATTACGCCGGCCTGCCTGAGGAACTGGTGAAGGCCGCCAGGATCGACGGTGCCGGCTTCTGGCGCATCTTCGCATTCGTCATGCTGCCGATGTCGGTCAACATCCTCATCGTCGCCACCATTCTGCAGACCACCGGCATCTGGAATGATTATCTGCTGGGGCTGATCTTCGCCGGCCGCGACAACATGCCGATGACAGTGCAGCTCAACGCCATCGCGACCACCTCGACCGGCATTATCGAATACAACGTCAACACGGCTGCGGCGTTGCTGACGGCTCTGCCACCCTTGGTGATCTATTTCTTCTCCGGGCGTTACTTTGTGCGCGGCATCACCGCCGGCGCTGTGAAGGGCTGACATGTCCGCCGTCTCCGTCTCCGGGCTCTGCAAGTCATTCGGTCCCTTGAACGTCCTGAAGGACATCCGTCTGCCGATCGAAGCGGGAGAGTTCACCGTGCTGCTGGGTCCGTCCGGCTGCGGCAAGTCCACATTGCTGAACGCCATCGCCGGGCTCGAGGATACCGACGCGGGCATCGTCGAGATCGACGGCGCAGACGTGACACACCACGAGCCGAGCAAGCGCGGCATCGCGATGGTGTTCCAGTCGTACGCCCTGTATCCGACCATGTCGGTGCGCAAAAACATGTCGTTCGGACTGCGGGTGCGCTCGGTACCGCGCCAGGAAGTGGCACGTCGTGTCGATTGGGCCGCGAAGCTGCTGCAGATCGACGAACTGCTGGATCGCAAGCCCTCGCAGTTATCCGGCGGACAACGCCAGCGCGTCGCCATCGGCCGCGCCCTGGTGCAGCAGGCGAAAGTGTTCCTGTTCGATGAACCGCTGTCCAACCTGGATGCCAAGCTCCGCACCGAGATGCGGGTTGAGCTGAAGCGCCTGCATAAGGAACTCGGCGCCACGATCATTTACGTGACGCACGACCAGATCGAGGCGATGACGCTCGCCACGCGCATCGCGGTGATGCGCGCCGGCCGCATCGAACAGTACGCCGCGCCCGACGAACTCTATGAGGTGCCGGAGACCTTGTTCGTTGCGAGCTTCGTCGGTTCGCCGGCGATGAACTTCATGCGCGGACGTCTGACAACCGGCGCCGTTCAGGTCGGTACGGCAGAGGTGCCGCTCAATGGCTATCGCTTCCGTTCGTCACCCACCGCCGGACAGGACGTAGTGGTCGGCATCCGCCCGGAACACCTTGCGCTCGCGCGCAACGAGCCGGGTGAGAATGCGATCGACGCCGAGGCATTGTTCATGGAGCCTATGGGCGCCGATACCTTGGGCTGGTTCCAATTTGGTGAGCACCGTCTGTCGGTGCGGCTCGTCCCGCAGATGGCGCGCGGGCTCTCCGGTCGAGTTAGGCTGTCGTTGAACGCGGACCACCTGTCATTGTTCGATCCATCCAGTGAAGCGCGGCTGTAGTGTTGCCCGTCGGTGAAGGGCGATACGTCGTACGCTCGGCACATTCGTTGACCACGCTGCCAATCTGATATGAGAGCAAGAAACGGAGGGTTCGGGCTCGCCCGATAACGGATAGTGTTCGGCGGACGATCGTAGCTGGGAATCATCGATGTGTTTCGTGGCGAAACGGGCGCTCGCAATTGTTCTGGCGGCCATTTTGCTGGCACCGGGCGGCGTGGGCGCCCAATCGCCCGCTCGGATCAACTTTCATCACAGTGCGGGCGGCGTCGAACCTTCCAATGCAGCCGCACAACTCACCGGCAAGGAGCGACTCGGCGAAAAGTGGAAAGACGAGCAACGCATCGACAATTGCAAGGTGCCGATGGACAAGCGCGGTGCCAAGCCGAGACCTGACAGCTGCACGCATCTGCCCACAGGCTGATCGACGGGCTGCCAGTCCACAGCTTCCACTCGCTGTTGGCCGATCTGGCGACAATCCCGCACAAAGCGTTCGCCCTGCTCAGCTACCGATGTAGCCAGTAACGCAGGACTTCCGCCACACATTCTGCCGGCAATTCAAGCCTTTGCGCTCATCGCATGCAGGAAGCTCGGGCTAAAGCGACACTGCGTCCTGGACCGGCCGCGCTATCAGACAAACCCGTGACAGGTATCGCGTTTCACGAATCGAAATGTCGGCGCAGCCGCGACGTCAACCAGCAGCATCGGCCGCGCTGTGATCTTCGTCGGTAATCCAGGAGCGTGCCGGCATTTTGAAATCCACCTCGTCCGGCTCGACCAGCAGGAATTTACCGGAACCACCTGTGGCACGGCTGACCTGCGCCAGGCGTTGTCGCGCCTGTGCCGGTGTGTCCGATGGACCCTGGATGTAGAACGGCCTGCCCTCGCGGCCGAACTGGAATTCGGTTGTGCAGGTGTCAGCGCTGACTGTGCCAAATAGCCTTTCCACGGTCGCGAAGTCCGGATGCGGCGCGAAGCCCATCGACGCCGACCAAGCCGCGAGATCGCGCAGCAACTTCCGGCTGAAGGCCGGATCAATCGGCGACAGCGGCATCGCATATTCGCTCGCGTCCAGGAACGCCGCCCACTGGTGGGCACTCATCGACCGGAACGCCACATCCTTGATCCCAAGGCAGTAGGTGTCTAGCAAGAACATGCCGAATGCTGGGCCGCTGTTGCTGACGCCGCGTGCCAGGAACAGCGACCCCATGCCAGTTTCCATCCATCCCTCGCTGATCAGGCAAGCGCGGATCGGCTGGGATGCGGCCGCGCTGACTTGGGCGGCCAACGACCCCGACATAAGTTCAACCTTGCGCTTGCCGGCCACCACGGCTTTGCGGCGGTTTGCCTTCGCGGCACGGCGTGCAGCGAGGTTCGATGCCATTGGCGACTCCCCGAATCGAACATAGGCATACTGTATAATGTGGCGGGCACGGCAGTCCATACCACATATGCGACGACAGGTTCGCGGCCTGACTATTCCGCGCGGGTCCACCCCGGCAACGCCCGTCTCGCCGCAGTCCAGCCCATTGCGTGTAACGAGGGTCAGATTGTGTACCCGCGCGATCGCGGCAATCAGCGCGTCCGGAGCGGGAAGTGTCCGGCGCGCCAGAGCGGCCCCAGGGTGTATCGCCGCGTCATCGCAGATTGCGGTCAGTAAAGTTGGTGAGCAGCCCGTCAGGGCATCAGTGCTGGCCGAGGCCAGCCGCGCGCCTTGACCCTCAGAGGTGCGAGGAAATGAGGTCTTACAGAAAGCTGCGGTGTTCATCGTGATAGCCGCGGGGCTGTCATGCGACACGCACAACAGCGACCGCACAATTTGTGCTAGCGTTGCCACAACTCCGCCGCCATTTCGGTTAAGATTGCGTGATCTACCAGGGAGTTGTGCACCATGCCTTCGCTCCGCGCCCCAATAGCCGCTGGGCTGGCGTTTGCCGGCCTCATGTCCCTCGCATCGCCGACTGCGCAGGCCAACTGGAATGGCGGTGGCGGCGGCTGGCACGGAGGAGGGGGTGGCTGGCACGGCGGTGGTGGTGGCTGGCACGGTGGTGGTGGCTGGAACGGCGGCTGGCATGGCGGTGGCGGTTGGGGTTGGCGCGGCGGCGGCTGGGGATGGCACGCGGGCAGCTGGGGCTGTTGCTGGCGCGGTGGCGTCTTTATCGCGGCACCGCCGGCGTATTATTACCCGCCGCCGGTCTACTACCCGCCCCCGCCGGTGTATTATGCGCCGCCGCCCTATGCCTACGGCTACTGAGCGGCTGGCGCGCCGCTGATCAGAAGATGCCGCCGGCCAGGCCGGCGGCGAAGGCTGAACCGAGTTCCTCGCAGCGGCTGAGTTCGGCACCTGGAACCTGCTTCCGCGCCAGGATCGCCTCCGCGGTCTGCGCGTGCGTGCATACGATCAGAGGGGCGGCGATCGAGCGCAGGCGCCAACCGGTGGTGATACGCGCGATCTGGCGCGCGGCGTTCTGCCCGTCGCTGCCGGCACAGATCAGCGCCGCGTAGGGGCGGCCGTTGACGCGGTCCAGCGCCACGTAATAGGCGCGATCGAAGAAGTCCTTCATCCGGCCTGACAGTGCCGCGAGGTTCTCCGGCGCTGCGAAGATATACCCTTCGGCCGCAAGGAGATCCCCACCGTCCGCCTCGGCAGCGGTCAGCAGGCGCGTTGCGACCTCTGGTTCATTGCGGGCGCCGCGTGCGGCTGCCTCCGCCATCTGACGGGTTCCGCCGGTCAGCGAGTGATACACGATCAGGAGCGTCTTCACCGGATGCCGAGTGTAGCCCTCCCTTGCTGTCCGCCGCGAGCGGGGTGATCCTGCCTGCGCCATGCAGCTCGCATCGAAGACCTACGACCTGGACGATTTTGGGGCGGTGCAGGAGTTGTACCACAGCAACGGTTGGACTGACGGCTTGCCGATCGTGCCACCGACGCGCGAGGCTGTGGCGGGGTGCCTGGAGTGGGCGATGATGGCGCCCGGGCAGCTGGTTGGCATCGAACCGGTGCGCGGGATGGCGGTCACTGCGGAGAAGCTAGCGATCAACGCGGTAATGGCGGGCTGCCTGCCGATGCATTTCCCGGTTGTGCTGACGGCGTTTGCGGCGATGTTGCAGGAGGATTTCCTGTTGCATGGCGCCACCGCGTCGACCGGCGGCTGTGCCGTGCTCATCGTGCTGAACGGACCGATTCGGCGCGAGATCGGCGCGGTCGGGACGTTCAACGCACTTGGCAATAGCGATCGCGCGACCTCGGTGATCGGGCGTGCCATCCGGCTTGCGCTGATCAATGTGCTGGAGGTGCGGCCTGGCGGGATCGACCGCTCTACCATCGGCCATCCGGGCAAGTTCAGCTTCTGCGTCGCCGAGGATGAGGAGGACTCCGCGTGGCTGCCGTTGCACGCGCAGCGCGGACAGCCCGCGGAAGTGTCTGCCGTCACGGTGATGGCGGCCGGCGCACCGCGGCAGATCATGAACGAGTGGACGACGGAGCCGGAGGAGATTCTTGAAACCTTCGCCGCGGAGATGCGAGCCAACATGCGGCATTATTCGATCTGGGGTGGCAACTATGCCCTCATCGTTCCGAAGCAGTTGCGCGAGCACCTGCAAGCGGCGGGCTGGAGCAAGACAGACGTCGCCGCGTTCATCCACGCCCGCGCACGCATCCACCGCCGGGAGTGGGCCGAGTGCGGCAAGGGCTCGGTGGTGCGCGATCGCGGCGATACCGAGTATGCGGCGCTGGATGCCCCGGATCAGCTACTGGTTGTCGCTGCGGGTGGTCCCGCGGGAGGATTCGGAGCGGTGATCCCACCTTGGCTCGGCACCAAGAGCCGCGCCGTCACGCTGGCCATCGGCGTCTGCGTTGACTGCGGGCCGCCGCCGGGTTGAACTGGCGGATGGTGTTTCAGGTGCTGGATCCCACCAATGAGTCCGCGCCGCCGATTGGGCAGCCGGCGCCGCGTTCTGCGTCGCTGGTTGGTAGGACGGTGGGGATCATCTCCAATGGCAAGGAGGGCACGAAGGGCTTCTTCGCGCATCTCGACGGAATGCTGCGCGCGGAGTTCGGCGTTGCTGAGGTCGTGCTGCGCACCAAGTCCAACTTCAGCGCGCCGGCGGATCGCGACATCGTCGACGAGATCGCGCGCTGGCACGCCGTCGTCACCGGGATCGGCGACTGAGGCAGCTGCTCGTCGTGCAGTCTGCATGACTCCGTCACCGCTGAGCGTCTTGGCATCCCGGCGATGGCCGTGATGACCACGCGGTTCGTCAGCGCCGCCGAACTGATGGCGCGGGTGCTTGGATTTCCTGGTTATGCATTCGCGGTGATCCCGCATCCGATCAGCAGCGCCGGAGATGTTGAGTTGCGGGCGATGGCAGTCGTGGCGATGGAGCAGGCGAGTCGGCAATTGCGATCATAGCTAGTCCCGGATGTGAAGCGTTGCGTGCCGTGCCGCCGCGGCGCCACCCGCTAATACCAAGCGCCAAACTGAATGACTCTCCAACCCCGTCATGGCCGCACTTGACCCGGTCATCTCGACCCGGACCTACTTTACGAACGATGCAGTCCCATCAGCAACCATCAGATGGACATGCCCGGGCTTGGAGAGTCGGCTTCAGCGACGTTTGGTATCAGTACCAGCCGCCGAAAATACCGAACTCTTGGCCCCCGTCGTGGCCGGGATTGACGCGGCCATCGGCTACTCGCAACCAATTGCGAACGATGCAATCCCAGTCAGCAACCATCCGATGAAGATGACCGGGTCAAGCCATGTCATGACGGGGTCGAATCGTTGCGTGGGTACGTCAACTGCAAGGGCGGTTGGAAGTGTAGAGAAGGAGATCTCGCGCAAGCTGGACCCGGCGAAGCAGGCGGCTCATCGGAGCTATGAAGCCTGCTGAATCGACGCGGAGATGAAGCGGTGAGGTCGCTGATGCGGTGCTCGAGCTGCTGTGCGAGCGTGGTGCTGAGCGAAGGATCCGGTGGCGATACGCAGAGCAGCGGGGGGACGGCTGAACTGACGGCGCGATCGATTTGAGAGGGCAACAGCGCATGTTGGAGTGCTGGTGGTGAATGCGCGAGATCATGCTGCTGATGGCGATCGAGGCGATGTATGTGGAAAGCGGCTGATCATGTATTCTGGACAACGCGGTATCCTGCGAAGCTGGTGCGCGAGGCTGGCGCGGTCGGTGCGGTCCGATGCTTGGGAGATGTGGAAAATAACCTGCTTCAAGGAGCGGAATTTCACCACTTCTCGACCCAGGGTCGTAGTACGACCTCAAACGCCCAGGTCGACCGATGCTGGCGGTGTAGCTGCAGGTAGGTTTCGGCGATGCAATCCGGATCGGCCATGTTGTCGTCGATGGTCGTTCCCGCCCGTCGGTGGGCGCGGGTGCCATCTTCTTGCGTCCAGCCAATAGCGGCGTCAATTGGCACGTTCGCCACATGAATACCTTGCGGCATCAGCTCCCTCGCCATGCTTTGCGCGAGGCCGGATTTGGCATGGCATGCCATTGCAAAGGCACTGCTCAATGGAAAGCCCTTGAGCGCTGCGCTTGCATTCGTGAAGATGACCGTTCCTCTCGCGCCATTTGCGCTCGGTTCGTTCTCGCGCATGAGCCGGGCTGCCTGCTGAGCCACCAGGAACGCGCTGAACGCCGAGTTCCGAAGTGTGTCGAACACCATGCCTGGGTCGGCTTCGGCAATCGACTTGCCAAAGATGCCGGGAACCCGCCCATCGATGTTATGCACGACCAACGTCGGAGGCCCGAGGTCTCGAACAACGTGCTCAAACAGCAGCGCCACGGAAGCTGGCTCACTTGCGTCGCAAGTGTATCGACGCACCCCGTGGGTTGTCTCCAAGTTCTCCAGGACCGGTTTGTCTGGGTTTCTGGCCGCGACCGCGACCAACATGCCGTGCTTTGCGAACAGCCGCGCGCAACTGGAGCTGATGCCGGGGCCGCCCCCGACGATCAGCGCAACGTCTGTTCCGGACTCCGGACTGTCGCTCGTGCCAGTTGCAGTCATGTGTCGTGCTCCCATGCGGCGTTGGGGAAATGATGTTGACGGTCACTGGATGATTTGCGCTCAGGCGTCGCGACATGGCGGGCGGCAGACTGACTTGATTGCCCCAGTCGCGCTTGGAATTTCCAGCTGAGTCTCAGCATCGCAAGGCCGCGCGTCCAGCCGCGCAAGAGGCAGTAGGCGTGGCCGGCGAGCCCAATGACCCGCCGGCCCGCGGTCAGGCGCTCGGTGGGAAGAATACCAGGGCACGAACCTCGATGCTCTCCCTGGGCGGGGCATCTGCGGGCGCCAGCGGATTCTCGAACGAGGTATGGAACGACAGCCTGGCCCGCCCATCGTTGGCACTGTCATGGACGCGGATCAGGATCACTTCGTCGGGTTGCTGCTCGGAGAAGTAATACCAACGGTGTCCCGGCTTGAACTCGACCGACGATGTTTCGCCACGGACATGCTGATAGACGAGGTCGCTGGCGATCAGGTCGTCGTCGGTGAAGCTTCGCGCGTCACATAGCGCGAGCGGGGAGTCCAGCACCGGCCCACGGATCGGCCGCCAGACGTTGACGATGCCGAACCGGTGGTCAAGCAGCTCTTCGGCCTCGGCTCCCATATGGTCGCGCACCCGTCGCGGCGCCGAATTGACGGTGTGGTCATTGTGCACCCTGCGGGACGGCTGAGGAAGGTCGCCGCGTCCTCCGTTGCGCACGTTGTGGTCGAACACCACGACGCGCGAGGCACCGAGCGTATCGCGCAGCAGGCGTTCGACTTCCGGGTAGTAGACGGACTTGATCTGGTCGGCGTCATAGAAGTCTCGGACAGCAGTCGGCGCCGTGATCAGCGAGAAACCATTGCGGTCCAAGGTAAACTCTGGCTCACGACCTCGCGCGTCCTCGATCAGCACGGTGTGCGGGTCGTCGATGCCGTTCCATTCCGCCATGCCAGGTGGAGGTTCCATCGCGTAGCGTGCAGGCTTTTCTGCCGTGCGTATCAGATAATGCAGTTCGGCCGTGGTCGTCTGCTGGCGCGGCTGGGCGATATCAAGCGGCATGGTCGTGATCTCCTGGTGAAAGCTGGACAATCAGATGACCATCATCAGGCTAGCGGCAAACGACATGTTATCAGGCGTGGCATGACGGAATGTCATCCGGTCGGACGACCCGGGTCTTTAGCTGCGGTCGCCTCGCGACGACAGGCAGTCATCCAGACAGGCCATTCACAGCAAGCCGAGATCTTTCGGCTGCACGGATGCAAAGATACGTTGCAGGCCGGTTTGATCCAGGCCGTACATCCGCCGGAAGAGACCGCCGAACAGTGCACGGTAATCGGTCAGCACTGGATAGTCACGGTTTTGAAACAGATGTGCCTGATCGACTGCCACTTGCTCGCCGGCAATCCGCCCGCCCCTGATGCCGCCGCCCAAGACCCAATAGACACTGCCGTGCCCGTGATCTGTGCCGCGGTTGCCGTTCTCGCGGAAGGTGCGACCGAATTCGGAAATCACGACCACGACGGTTTGGTTCCATTTGGAACCAATCTCCTCCGCGAAACCTGCCAGTCCGCGGCCGAGTTCGCCGATCCGGTCGGCGAGGTAACCAGTCGCCGCGCCCTGATTGACGTGAGTATCCCAGCCGCCGACATCGACGAACCCCACATTGAACTGAGCCTTCATCAATTGCCCAATGCGCCGCGCCGATAGCTCGAACCCCTTCGGGGATACCGCGCCTCGATTTGCTTCCAGCATATGATCCGTGATCGCATGATAGACATCGTCTCGGACATGGAAGCCTTCCTGGACGGAAGCGGCGAACGGCGTCCCATTATACATCGTACCGATCAGGCTTGCCTGCCGCGCGTCGATCGCCGGCTTGCCGACGTTGTTGATGGCGATGTTGGGGATGGCGTCACTTCCCTGGAACGTCAGCGGCAACTGATCGGTGAAGGCGATCGGCAGAGTTTGCGTGATCGTTTTGACCAAGCGTGCCATGAAGCCGGACCGATAATCGCGGCGCCCTTTCACATCCTGACCAAGTTCGATGGTATCCTGCGTCTCAAAGTGACTGCGGGTCATATCGTCAGTCCCTGCGAATGGGACGAAAGCCACCTGGCCCTTCCTGAACAGCGGAAGGACCGTATCGCGCAATGCCGGATGCAGGCCCCAATCGGCGTCGAGTGACAGCGCGGCGGTCGTTACCACAGGATCCGGCCTGGCGATCGCGAGAGACGGTCGCGACGCATGATAGAAATCGCTGCGGACAGGGATGACGATGTTGGCGGCATCGTACGCACCGCGCAGGAACACAACGAGCAGGCGGGCATCGGTCGCCGGCGCTGCCCAGAGATGCCCCGCCGCAGTCATTGGCGCGAGTGTCGCGAAGCCAGCGATAAGTCCACGACGAGTGAGGCGCATTGTCGTTCCCTCCTGTCTGTCGGTCACCGCATGAATTCGGGGGAGGACAGGAAAAGCGTGTTCCAGTCCTGCGGCGACGTCGCCTGGTCCAACGCCGCGCGCGTCTGTTCGGAAAGTCCCGATTGCAAAACGTCGAAATACAGGCCGTTTTGAAGCAGCGGAAACGCCGGCTCCTCAACAACGTTCGGTCCTGGGGCTTTGAACAGCCCCGCGGAATTCGAACCGATCTGACGGGCGATTTCGAATCGCGTCATCATTTGGCCCGATGAGTCCCAGGCCGAGGAGACCATCGCGTAGCCATCCGGCGTCTGATGATTGTAGAGACCCTCGGCCAGGCGGTTGAACCAATTCTGTATCGGCGCGGTGTTCACGATCACCTTGTCATCGTAGGCGAGGCGTATTGCGGAAAGTATGTAACGGACGGGATCCTTGAAGCGGGTTCCCTGGGCGGCAGCGAATTCGGGCGAGTGAAACAGCGTGTCGAGAACGCCGGCGATGTCGCCCTGCGTTTTCAGGAACGTCTGGGTCATGGCATCAATCAGCGGCTTGGGGGGATCATCCGAGACGAAGTAAATCGCGATTTGATGGGATATGTGCTGCGCCGTCGCGGGATTGGCGCACAGGGCGTCCACGGCCTGCTCGATCTCTGCGAAGCCGCTTGCCCTGATGGTCTTTCCCAGAAAGACCTTGTCACCGAAATCGTGCCGCGCCGGATTGAATTCGAACAACCCCTCACGGACGAGCAGCGGCTGCCATTCGGGCTTGAGTTTGGGACTTCCCTGTTTGGTGTCGATGCCGGCACCTGTCAGGATCCGGGCAAGCTCCTCGACGTCCTTCTGGGTATAGCCGGAGCCGACACCCATGGTGTGCAGCTCCATGATCTCGCGCGCATAGTTCTCGTTGATGTGGCCGGCGGCGTTATCGGCGTTGTCGAGGAATCGCAGCATGGCCGGATGACGCAGCGTGGCCATCAGTAGATCGCGGAAATGGCCTAGCGCATGTTTGCGGATCGCGTTTCGCTCGTAGTCACCGACCAGCAGGCGCAGATTGGCTTTGTATTGATGGACGCTGAAGTGATTGAACCAGAACCACGTCATCCGTTCCCGGAGCTGGTCTGGCGAGTAAAGGGCACGCAGGATGCTGGCGGTTGCGGCCTGCCGTGCGATGTCGCTCATGCCGTCCTGCACGGTCTTTTGCGCCGCTGCGCGCTGGTCTGGATCGGTCATTTCATTGGCTACGCGCGCCACGGCGTCGAAGTCAGCTGCAAGGTCGATGGCTGATCGCTTGCTGACGATAAGTGTGTCGATCTGTTGCTGCGCGGCCTTCGGCAGACGATCCTCGGGTGGAGGATGCAGTTGGGATTGGAGACTGGCGCGTTTTTCTCTTGCGCCGATTCGTCGCCGTGGACTCTCTACATCATGTGCTGCCGCCACGCGCCCTTTCCGCGCTAAGCCGTCCAGAGCTTGAGGCTCTGTTGGTCGAACTGTTTACCGAGGTCGCCACCCTGAAGCAGACGGTCGCCGAACAACGCGAAGAGATTGCTCGTTTGAAAGGTCTGAAGGGTCGTCCAAACATTAAACCGAGCGGCATGGACAAGGGTAGCACGCCAGTAACACCCACCAAAAACGAGAAGCGACCCGGCCGGGGTAAGGTCACACCCCGGGTCAGTGTTGAAGAGACGGTGATCAATGCCGAGATCCCGCGCGGCTGCCGCTTCAAGGGGCATCAATCCTTTCTGGTACAGGACCTGGTGATTTCGGTGCGCGCGACCCGTTACCAGCGCGAGCGCTGGGTTACGCCCGACGGTCGGACGATCCTGGCTGCATTGCCCGAGGGGATCGACGGTCATTTCGGCCCGGACCTGCGTCGCTTCGTGCTGATGCAGTACCACCAGGGGCAGTCGACGATGCCCAGGCTGCTGGCCTTGTTACGCTCGATGGGGATTGCGATTTCGAAGCGACAGTTGGTTCGCCTGTTGAACGAGAACCACCAGGGGTTCATCGCCGAAGCGCAGAATGTTCTGCGCGCGGGGCTGGCAACATCGCCCTGGGTCAGCGCAGACGACACCGGTGCGCGTCATGCCGGCAAGAACGGGTTCTGCACGCAGATCGGCAATGAGTGGTTCACATGGTTCCGCACGCGGTCGTCGAAAAGCCGGCTGAACTTCCTGGATCTGCTGCGAGCCGGATACACCGACTACGTGCTCAACGATGCGGCTTACGACTACATGCGAAACCAAGGCCTGCCAACGGCTACGATCGCCCGTCTGAAGGCCGAACCGGAGACCCGGTTCAGCGACCAGACGGCCTGGCAGGCGCATCTCGACCGGTTGGGCTTCAACGCGTTGAAGGTCACCCCCGAGCCGGTCAGGGTCGCCACCGAGGGTGCTTTGTGGGGCAGCGTTCAGGCACACGAATTTCTGTGCGACGCCGTCGTGTTGAGTGACGATGCCGGGCAGTTCAACATCGGCCAACATGCGCTGTGTTGGGTCCACGCGGAACGGCTGGTGCATAAACTGGAAGCGTTCACCGACCAGCATCGCGCCGCCCAGACGCGGGTTCGTAGTCTCATCTGGGACTTCTACGCGGACCTCAAGGCCTATCAATTGAAACCAGGCAAACGCCGGGCCTCGGCGTTGCGCACACGCTTCGACCGCATCTTCCTTCGCCGCACTGGCTTCGCCACGCTGGATCGCCTGCTGGCACGACTACATGCCAATAAGGCCGAGCTGCTGATGGTTCTGGACCGGCCCGAAATCCCGCTCCACACCAACGGTTCGGAAAATGACATTCGCTGTCAGGTCACACGGCGCAAGGTCAGTGCGGGAACACGGAGCGACATCGGGCGGGACTGCCGCGACGCTTTCCTCAGTCTCGCGAAGACGTGTGACAAACTGGGCATCGCGATCTGGGATTATCTGGGCAGCAGGTTCAAAGTCGTGGGGCACCTAATCATTGCACCGCTCGACCATTACGTCAGAGCACGCCTGCGCCCCGCCTGATGGGCGCAAACCCCAACATTTTGTTGCCTGGCCTCTGGCGTTCGGGAGCACACGGCATCCCCGTGCCCGTGGTTTTGCCCCTATTACGCCATTTGTCGCGGCCAAGCGACAGAAAGGCGGCCATCGTCGATTGGTTGGCGCCCCAGGTGATCGCATCGACCAGGGCGAGATCATGCGGCGTCGGAGGCGGCCCTGCATCCGCGTGCGTCACTGCGGTGACGGCGAGAGCGGTCACCATCAGGCCAGTGAGCAAGGCGATTATCGCAGATCGCGGAAACATCGCTTTCCTCCGCGGCACTGATGATAACTGCGCCGGAATTGTGATCTGAGTGTGGTCCTTGCTTAACATTTTGTGTGCACCCACCTGACGCGATGAGGCAGTTGATGCGTGGACAAGCCGGAATGCTGGCCACGATGGAGGGCACCTGTCGGTGCGCTGCGCCGTACCCGCTTCTGCCGTATCCCAGGTCATTCGATGGCGGTCGGCGAGCGGAACCTTGCCGCCCGAGGCCGGAAATCTCAGCCGCTACCGCCGCACTTGGGCGAACGTCCGCATTCGAGCGACGCCTGGCGACCTGGAACGACGGCCCGTGGGCGCAAAGGCCGTGAGCTCGGTCTGCCCTCGGCCAACAGTCCGTGGCAGCGGACACGACCGTCAGTTGTCGACCCAGGTCGGAGGCAGTCAGCCCATCAAAAGGTCCCGCAAGCGGACGCCTGAAGCTTCCGCATGCTGTAATGGTCGGCCAACAAGGTCGTGCCCGCCGGATGGATACGACGTATCGTCGGTGCGCGTTTCGCAATGCAATGAAAGGTGGCGAACATGGGAAGGCTCGACGGCAAGATCGCAGCAGTGACGGGCGGGGCATCGGGGATCGGCGAGGCAACGGTTAGGCGTTTCGTCGCCGAGGGCGCGAGCGTGGCATTCTGCGATCGGGACGGCGAGCGCGGCCAGCGCGTGGCGGCCGAGCTCGAGACCGCGGGCGCCAAAGTCGCCTTCACGCAGGCTGACGTTGGTACCGAGGCCGCATGCCTCGCTTTCGTCAACGGGGCCGGGGAGAAGTTTGGACGCCTCGACATCCTGGTGAACAATGCCGGCATCCGTAAATACGAGAAGGTCGACGAGGCTAGCGCGGCAAGCTGGAACGAGATCCTCAGCGTCAACCTGATGAGCTACGTGTTCTGTGCCAAGGCGGCGGTTCCGCTGATGCGCCGGTCCCAGGGCGGGGCCATCGTCAATGTTGCGTCGGTGCGGTCTGTCGTCGCGGGTGGCGGCAATTTGCAATACGACACCACCAAGGCCGCGATCGCCGGCCTGACGCGGGGGCTCGCCGCCGACCACTCGGCCGAGGGCATTCGCGTAAACGCTGTCGGCCCCGGGCCGATCTTCACGCCGTTCCATGCGCGGCGCATCGCGGCGGCTGGGGAGAGCGTGGAGCAATACAATGCCAAGGCCGCGCAAGGCACCATGCTGAAGCGCCCGGGTAGGGCCGAGGAGGTCGCCGCGGCGATCTTGTTCCTGGCCTCCGATGATGCTTCCTACATCACCGGCGCCCTGCTGTTCGTGGACGGCGGTATGACGGCGATGTGAGGGAGATCGGCGCAATTCCTGGTTGAGCGTCTACCGGCCCGCTACCTTGTTGAGAGTCTGGTCAGTAGGAGCCAGTCATGCCCGACACCCGGACCGCGAGCTGCAACTGTGGCGCCATCAGGATTGAGGCGCGTGGCCAACCCGTGAGGGTCGGCCGGTGCCACTGCATCACCTGCCGCAAGGGGGGCGGTGCGCCCTTCACCGCCAGCGCAATCTGGCGCCGCGAAGACGTCACGATTCAGGGTGATACGAGAAGCTGGATGGACACGACCGTTTCCCGCCATTTCTGCCCGTCCTGCGGGTCGCATCTGTTCGGAGTTTCGGATGGCACCGGCGAGATCGCGATCGGGTTGGGTGCCTTCGATGTCGTTCCAACTGGCTTGGCGCCCACCTACGAGCTGTGGGCGACGCGCCGGGAGAAGTGGTTTGAGATACTGACTCGGACCGAGCAGTTTCCCGGTCATCGGACAGCGGCGGGGTAGTTGCTATCGTTGCGCTGTCTGGTCACGAAGCCCGGCGGCGAATCGGCAGGGCGAGCGCTGCCAGCGCGTGGCTGCCGCGCTCGAAACCGTCCGCAAAATTGCAGGCATTCTTTAGAGGAGCAATACCGGCATCAGATCATAGAGGACGCCGA
This sequence comes from uncultured Alphaproteobacteria bacterium, assembly GCA_963726125.1. GTDB lineage: Bacteria > Pseudomonadota > Alphaproteobacteria > Acetobacterales > Acetobacteraceae > JAMXLO01. Next base: position 58,265 of record CAVSBG010000009.1, read on the forward strand.
TACAGTGTGACTTAAGGTCACCTCGTCAGCAGCGCGCGCAACCAGCCGCAACATTGCGGTGGAAACCGAAAAGGCGCGACTAAATCAGTCAATCTGCCCTGCACCGCACGCAATACCTTCATAAGCAAGACATTCGGGGACGCGGCCGGTTGCTCTCGGCACCGCAATCTAATCCGCAGAGCCGCCACTCGGTACCAAGGGAGCTCGCGATGATCGGAACGATTGTTGCAAAACCGGTCCGGTCGGGCGAGGGCACGGTGGTCGCCGACATCGATTTCACGCTGATCGACCGCACCCCGACGGCACGCGTGCACAAACGCGCTGCACCTGCCGCGAAGGGCGTTTTTCGCTCATGGGGAGGCAGATGCAGGATGCGGTCTGAAATCATGAAACCCGACCGGCGGCAGGTGCTGCGCGCGGCCGCGATGGGACTTGCAACGGGGGGAGTAGCGAAGATGCTAGGTTTATCTCCCGCGTCGGCAGCCGAGGCCGATGCAATACGACCGTTCCGCATCGATGTTCCCGAACAGGACCTGGTCGATCTGCGCCGCCGCCTTGCCGCCACGCGGTGGCCGGACAAGGAGACCGTTGCCGATGATTCGTAGGGCGTGCCGTTGGCAACGGTGCAGGAATTGGTACGCCACTGGCAGACCGACTATGACTGGCGGAAGGTCGAGGCGCGGCTGAACGCCCTCCCGCAGTTCATGACCGAGATCGACGGCGTGGACATCCATTTCATTCACGTCCGCTCGAAACATCCCAACGGCCTGCCGGTCATCATCACACATGGCTGGCCGGGTTCGGTCATCGAGCAATTGAAAATCGTCGCGCCGCTTACCGATCCGACAGCGCATGGCGGCAGCGCGACGGACGCTTTCGATGTGGTCATCCCGTCGATGCCGGGCTACGGGTTTTCCGGCAAGCCAACCACGACGGGATGGGATGGGATCCCGTGCGTATCGCGCGCGCGTGGGGAGTGCTGATGAAACGGATTGGCTACACGCGCTACGTTGCCCAGGGCGGCGATTGGGGCTCACCCGTCTCGAATGAAATGGCCAGGCTCGCGCTGCCGGAATTGCTCGGCATTCACGTGAACCTCCCCGGTGTTGTTCCTCCGGAGATCATAAAGGTTACTCCAGTGCGGCGACCCGCCGCCGACCGGCCTGTCTGCCGACGAAGAACATGCCTTCAGGCAGCTCGCACTGTCGTTTTCCAAGCGACGTGCCTATGCGCTGATCATGGGGACGCGCCCGCAAACTCTGTCCGGCCTGGCGGATTCCCCTTCCGGCCTGGCATCCTGGCTGCTCGATCATGGGGACGGGTATGGTCAGCCAGCGGCGGCGATAACCTCCGCGGTGGCTGGACACACGATCAACGGACATTCCGCCGGTGCTGTTACGCGCGACGACGTGCTCGACAACGTCACGCTCTACTGGCTGACAAACACAGCGATTTCGTCGGCACGGCTTTATTGGGAAAACAGGAGCAACCTCTACCTGCGGGCCAATGTGTCCATCCCGGCGGCTGTGACAGTCTTTCCGGGCGAGAGTTTTCAGGCTCCAAGGAGCTGGACAGAGCAGGCGTACCATAAGCTGATCTACTTCCACCAAGCCGACAAGGGCGGTCACTTCGCGGCGTGGGAACAGCCTGAACTGTTCAGCGCTGAATTGCACGCCGCGTTCGGTCCGCTGCGTCAACCGAGTTAGGACACCGGCTTTCTGCTCACCACCAACGTGAGATGACCCCCGACGCCCGGAGGGCCAGGATAGCGATCAGTCGGTCAGCGAGGAGGAACCATGAAGCTCGCAGGCAAGAAGGCACTCATTACCGGAGGCAACAGTGGCATTGGCCTGGCCACCGCCCGCCTTTTCATCTCTGAAGGCGCGGAAGTCGCAATTACGGGTCGCGATCAACAGACACTGGATGAGGCGGTTGCCGATCTGGGACCGAAAGCGCACGGCTATCGCGCTGACGTTACGGTCGCGGCGGACCGCAAGAGGCTTTTCGCTGAACTGGTAAAGACTTTGGCAGACCTGACATCGTCTTCGCGAATGCAGGCATTTCTGGCAGGACACCGACTGGCACGACCGACGAAGCCATCTTCGAGAAGATCGTCCACACCAACCTCAACGGTGCTTTCTTTATCGTCAATCCGCCGCTCCTCTCATGAACGACAACGGCAGCATCATTTTCCACGGATCGGTGCACAATTATCTCGGTCAACCAGGCTTGGCTGCCTACGCTGCCACGAAAGGCGGCCTCGTCTCGATGGTGCGATCCATCGCCGCGGACTTTGCACCGCGCAAGATCCGCGTGAACGTGGTGGCCCCGGGATCGACAAAGACTCCGATCTGGAAGCGCGGGGCACGCGCCAACGCCACGGCAGCGGAATCCGCAAAACTTTCGGACTTCTTTTCTTCCACGGTCCCACTTGCCCATTGGGGCGAGCCGGAAGATCTGGCCAAGGCTGTGCTATTTCTTGCCTCGAACGATTCGTCGTACATCAATGCGGTCGAGCTTATGGTGGATGGCGGACTGACGGGCGCTCCCTTCGGGGCCCCATTCTTCGCGGCTGACCGTTGAGAGGGAGAACCTGCATGTCACATCATTTCGATACCAAACTAGCGAGGGAAGATCCGAGCCTCAACCTTTGCGACTTTTATTTATTTGACGGCCTCCCGGGCAAGACGGTGATGGCGATGACCGTGAATCCGGATGTCGGATTATCGGCTCCGGATACGCTTCATCCAGAAGGGCTCTACGCGTTCCGGTTCGACCTGAACGGCGATGCGAGGGAAGAGGTTACGTTCAAGTTCCGGTTTGGTGAACCACGACATAGCGACGGCAGTGAGCATACTCACATTCAACCATTCGTGTTGCGGAGAGCCACGGGCGACGATGCTCTTCGTGGTGACGCGGGAGAGAGTTCTGGTTGAGGGTGAAACCGGATCGGTAGCGGCTGGTTCGAATCTTCGTGTTTATGTCGGGATTGCTCCAGAGCTATTTGCGGCAAATGCTGGATTCCGCCCATTCATGACTGCTTTCTATAAGGACCAACGCTTCGATGCGAACGCCATTCTGCATCAGCAGAATTCCTTTGCAAAACGGAATGTTACTGTGATCGTGCTGGAAGTGCCGAGCGAACTGATTGGGGAGGGAAAAATCAACGCATGGACAACGGTCTCCCTCTTTGGCCATGCGCCGGAAGTACAAGTTTCGCGTTGGGGCCTGCCTATGATTACGCATCTCTTCCTGAACGACCCAAGCGATCAAGAGGTGAAAGAGCAATTCAATGCGTCGGTTCCGTCTGAAGATCTGGACCGCTTCGCGAAGTCGATCGCGGATGTTGCGGAGAAGATGACGACGTATGCCGGTTCGGCGGCGGACCCGGGTGAATACGGGAAGTTGATCGCTGCACGGCTTTGTCCCAACACATTGCCTTACGAGCTTGGAACGTCCGCCGCATTTGAGGTGGCCAGCTTCACGGAGTAGAATGTAAATTGCGCTTCGCGCGAAGCGCTTTGAACCTTTACTCCGTGCCCTCGTCGTCCTCCCTGCTTCCTCCGTGCTGAAAACCTTGCGGAAGTCCCACCTCCACGCTCGCCGCGACGCAAGACCAGGGGGTGAATCGGTTCCGATCGCACGCCGATACAATTCAAGCGATTGTCCTGCCGCGATAGCCGACACTACTTCTTCTTGGCCGCTCGTTGAGCTACCACGGCCGAGTTCGCCGCCACCGCGACGCGAATGAGTTGCTTGAACGCAGCTTCGTTGATCTTCTCCCCTTCACCGATGTCGATTGCGCGCCGGGTGTTCCCTTCCAGGCTCGAATTGAACAGCTTCTTCGGGTCTTCGATGGAGGCTCCGCGCGCAAAGGTGAGCTTTACGACCTGCTTGTACGATTCCCCCGTGCAAACAATGCCGTCATGCGACCAAACGGGAACTCCCCTCCATTTCCACTCCTCCTGGATGTCGGGATCGGCATCATGGATGAGCTGACGCACACGAGCGAGGATCTCTCCTCTCCAATCCCCCAACACTTGAATGCGCTCGGTGATGTTCGCTGAAGCAGCCTTGGCATTCGGTCGACTTGTCGACTTCATATCGTCTCCGATCAGTCATTGCAGCCCGGCGACAACTCGTTCCAGACCACCGATGAACTTCTGCCAACCGTAGTTCGCGCCCTGATAGTTGGCCTCTTGATCGGGACGGAAACCAGACTGCTCCATGCGCACCAGCGTTCCGTCGCTCGTCGCGACCAACGTCCAAACGACAACACTCTCCAGCCCCATCGAGTTCCAGCTATAGGAGAGTGTCTTGTCGGGTTCCACGACCAGGACCTCCGAATCGATCACGCCGTCCCAATTAGGCATCGGTGTGGAGCGGAACTTGAATTTATGGCCCACTTTCGGCTGGAAGTCGCTGTCCATCAGCCACTCCTTGATCAGCGCGCCTTGGGTGAGGGCACGCCAGACCTTTCCCACTGGATGAGGCAGTTCTTTTTCAATCACAAGTGAGCGCGTAGCAGTCATTGGTCCATCCTTTTCAGTAAATCTTCCAGGCGGTCAAACCGATCCCGCCAAAAAGCCCCGTAAAGACCCAACCAGTCGATCAGGGGAACCAGCCCATCCGGCTCGACACTGTAGTGCGTCTCGCGCCCTTGGCGTCGATCGCGTACCAGTCCGACAAGCTTGAGTGCTCCCAAATGCTTCGACACCGCCGGCTGCGAGACACCGGCGAACTCGGTCAATGCATGGACGGTTTGCTCGCCTTCGCGGCTCAGCTTCTCAAAGATCGCCCGTCGCGTCGGATCGCCGAGGGCTTTGAAGACCGAGTCGGTATTGGCTCGCATGCCCAAAGCATAACCCACGAGTTATGGAATTGTCAATGTCAGACCACCGCCTTCACTGCTGCCGCAATGCTCAGGCACTGCCGTCAATCGCGCCCGGTCAGCGCATCCAGCAAATTCCAACGCGGCGCCCGAGGAAGCCGCGCCTTCCCTTCCATCCAGTACGCCCGTTGCGTTTCGGCAAAGCCGTTCTGCTTCTGCACATCGGTCCACTCGGCAAGATAGGCGCGCAGCTCACCCGCCCGCGGCGGCAGCATCGTCGCAATGTAAAGCGGAGCACCGGTGTCCGTCGGCACCACCGCGGTCCAGCCAGGATGCGATACCGCCCACGCGCGCGCCTGCACCAGCGTCCAGATCGCTCCATCGACCCGGCCCGCGAGATCCGGCAGCGCGCTATAGTCCGGCACCACCGTGATCGCCGCCCGAGGCAGCAGCCGGTGCGCCAGCGCCGTCATCACCGCACTATCGAACACGGCAAACCGCAGATCGCCCCGCTCCAGCAGGGCCGCCCGGCTGGTGAACCCGGTCGCGACCGCCGACGGTACCAGCAGCGCAACCGGGCTCGACCAGTACACCGGCCCGGGCGTGAGATCCGCCAGGCGTGTCTCCGTGAGATAGATGCCGGACATCGCCAGATCGAACCGTCCAGCAGCAAGATCGTCCGCCAGCCGATCCCAGGTGAACGGCACCAGCTCGAGCTTCACCGACAGGTCGTGCGCCAGCTTGTAGGCGAAGCTGATGTCGTAACCGACCAGCGCGCCGCTTGCATTCCGATAGCTGAACGGCACCACATTGGGATTGTAGCCAACACGCAGCACTGCGGCCCGCTGGATGCCGAGCACCGTCGGCACCTCCGCCGCTCCGCTCGCCACACCCGCCCTGACCACTTCGCGCTCGACCGCCACATCGAGACCGCGCGTCAGATCAGGGTCCAACGTGTGCGCCATGATCACGTCGCCTTCACTCGGTGGGAACAGCAACGGCCGCAGCACAATGGCCAGCACCACCACGACCACGACCAAGCCGAAGCCGCCGCCGATCGCGGCCACGCCGCGCGTCGGGCGCAACCGCCATTTGCCCCAATAGATCAGCGGGACCGCGCTCGCGATGAACCCGAACGCGCTGACCGACAGCATCACCTGGCCGTACCGCGTCACCGCGGACGTCGCGATCCACAGGGCCGTGGTGTCCGTCGGCAGATGCAGCCACGACGCGAAGAACTCGACCGCGCCGATGGTGGTGCTCGGTGTGCCGACGCAGGACAGTATGGTCAGCAACGGCAGCAGCAGCTCCTGGCCGAGCGCGATCGGATGGCCCGCGCGATACGCCGCGTAGAACAGCAGCAGCAGGCAGAAATGGTTGCCGACCTGCGCCAGCACGTAGGCCAGTGACAGGCTGGCCTTGATCACGTCGTCGGTTTCCTCCCCCTCGGGACAGCCGGCCCCGGTGGCAACCACGGCCGCGGCCTTCTGGACGAACGGCAGTGAGACAACCGGCAGCGTGGTTACCAGCGCCAACACCAATCCCGGCCGCAACTCATCGATCAGCGCCCGATAGGAGGTTGGCGCCAGCGCCGTCACCGCCAGCGGCAGCAGCACGAACGCCAGCACCAGCGTGCCCGCCAGGAACAACATGTTGTACAGCACGAACCCGCCGAGCTGATCGCCGCGCAACGTCCCCGCCGTGTCCGCCAGCAGCGCGAACACCCCAAGCGGCGCTAGCTTCACGATCCAGTTCCATATCGTCAGGCTGGCGAGGCGCACGGCCTCCAGCACATCGAACAGCGTCTCGCGCTGCTTCACGCCCTGCACGGCGATACCGTAGATCACCCCGAACACCACGATCGCCGGAACGTCGTTGCTCAACAGCGCGGCGAACGGGTTGGCCGGGATCAGCAGCGCGAGCAGGCTGGTCTGCGGCCCCGTCACCTCCGGCTGGATCACCACCGGCGATGGCGTCGGCGGGATCGCCTGCCGCAGCAGCAGGATCGTCGCGAGCGTCACACCCCAGACGAACAGATAGGCTGGCCAGCTTGCCCGCAGCAGCCGCCCCGATCGGCCAGGCGCCAGCCGCCCGAGTCCCTGCAGCAGCGAGCAGATCAGATACGGATAGATCGCGATCTCGAGCATCATCGTATACGCGGCACCAATCGGCGCGAGCGCTGCGGTCCGCTGGCCCAGCACCACGCCGGCGAGGATGCCGAGCACAGCGCCAATCAGCACCTGGGCCGGCAGCCCGAGCTTGCGCAGACCAGCTATCGCCTGGAGCAAATCAGCACCAATCGAAGGTTACGCGGGCAGGATCAACGCCTCGCGCGCGAGCCGCAAGACCGTTCGCTGCTCGAGCCGCCCCACCCGCGCAGCGTGACGATTTCGCGAACCAGTTGACAGAACGATACCAACTCCTGGCAGACTGCATTGCCCTACTGGAGACGAATCTGCGCTGTCGCGCTTGACCCACTGGACCCGGCCGACGATACCTCCCGCCCCTTGCGCCGGACTGGACCGGGCAGGCTGGGCGGAAGGCGCACGATGAAGCGGCTGCACGTCATTACCTGGGGCTGCCAGATGAACGTGTATGACAGCGGCCGGATGGCCGATGTGCTGGCGCCGCTCGGGTACGCGCCCGCGGCACAGCCCGAGGGCGCCGACATGGTGATCCTCAACACCTGCCACATCCGCGACAAGGCCGCCGAGAAAGTGTTCTCCGAGCTCGGTCGCCTGCGCCGGCTGAAGGAACAGCGCGCCGCGGATGGTGGACACATGATCCTGGCCGTCGCGGGGTGCGTTGCGCAGGCCGAGGGCGAACAGATCCTCGCCCGCGCCCCCTACGTCGACATCGTGCTAGGCCCGCAGACCTATCACCGCTTGCCGGAAATGGTCGCCCGCGCCGCCCGCGCCGGCGAAACCGTGATCGAGACCGATTTCCCGGCCGAGGACAAATTCGACTTCCTGCCCGACGCGGCCGCCCCGCAGGGGATCACCGCCTTCCTCACGATCCAGGAGGGCTGCGACAAGTTCTGCAGCTTCTGCGTCGTGCCTTACACCCGCGGCGCCGAGCAAAGCCGCCCAGCCGCCGCGGTGATCGCCGAGGCACGTCGCCTGCTCGCCCAGGGCGCCCGCGAGATCACTGTGCTCGGCCAGAACGTCAACGCCTGGCACGGTGAGGCTCCCAAGGGTGGTACCTGGGGCCTTGGCCGCCTGCTGCGCGAACTGGCCGACCTCCCGGGCCTGCGACGCCTTCGCTACACCACGTCCCATCCGGGTGACATGGATGCTGACCTGATCCGTGCGCACCGCGACCTGCCGTCGCTGATGCCATTCCTGCACCTGCCCGTGCAGTCCGGCTCCGACCGCATCCTGGCGGCGATGAACCGCCGGCACACGGCCGCCGACTACCTGCGCCTGGTGGAGAAGCTGCGGGACGCCCGTCCGGACATCGCGCTCTCGTCCGACTTCATCGTCGGGCACCCTGGCGAGACCGACGCCGATTTTCGGGCCACCATGGCCCTGGTCCGCGACGTGAGCTTCGCCCAAGCCTATAGCTTCAAATACTCCGCCCGCCCCGGCACGCCCGCCGCCGGTGCCCCTGCACAACTCCCTGATCCGCTGAAGGAATCCCGCCTGGCCGAACTCCAGGCCCTGCTGCGCGCCCAGCAGTCCCAGTTCAACGCCGCCTGCGTCGGCCTGACCCTCCCCGTGCTGTTCACCAACCCTGGCCGCCATCCCGGACAGATCGCCGGCCGCTCACCATTTCTTCAGCCAGTGCATGTAACTGCACCCTCCGACCTGATCGGCCGAGAAATAAACGTGCAGATCGCCGCCGCACTCCCTAACTCTTTGTCCGCAACCCTCACCGAGGAGAGAGCCTGCGCTTGAGCCAGACTGCCGCCACCCCTGCCATTTCCGCCGCCTCCCCCCACGGCAAGGCCGTGACCCTCCAGTTCAGTGACAACACGTTGCTGCCGTTGCTGCTCGGCGACCATGACCGCCACATGGTGCGCATCGAGCAGGCTCTCGGCGTGCGCCTGTCGTGTCGCGGCAACCGGGTCGCGATCAATGGTGAGGCCTCGCGCGTCGACGCTGCCCAGGCCGCGCTGGAGGGCCTCTGGCGCCGGCTTGAACGCGGCGAAAGCGTCGGCCGCTCCGAAGTGGAGGCCGCGATCCGCCTGGCCGACGACACCGACCCTCGGCTGCCGCTGTCCGATCTGCCGGCCATCCGCACCCGCCGCGGCGCCGTCGGTCCGCGCAGCCCAGGCCAGGCCGCCTATATCGAGGCGCTGTCAGGCCACGACATGGTGTTCGGCGTCGGCCCGGCCGGCACCGGCAAGACCTATCTCGCCGTCGCCCAGGCGGTGGCAATGCTGCAGGCCGGCAAGGTGGACCGCATCGTGCTCTCCCGCCCCGCCGTCGAGGCCGGCGAACGTCTCGGCTTCCTGCCGGGCGACATGAAGGAGAAGGTCGACCCCTACCTGCGCCCGCTCTACGACGCGCTGCACGACATGATGCCCGCGGAGCAGGTCGTCCGACGCCTGACCAACGGCGAGATCGAGGTCGCCCCGCTGGCGTTCATGCGCGGCCGGACGCTGGCCCACGCCTACGCCATCCTCGACGAGGCGCAGAACACCACCGCCGTGCAGATGAAGATGTGGCTCACCCGCATGGGCGAGGGCACCCGCATGGTGGTCACCGGGGACCTCACCCAGATCGATCTGCCCAACGGCACCCGTTCCGGCCTGCGCGACGCGCTCGATACGCTGGAGGGCATCCCCGGCATCGCCGTCGTCCGCATGGGCACCCGCGACGTCGTGCGCCATCCGCTGGTCGCCCTCATCGTCGACGCGTATGATCAGCGCGCCGCGGCGGAAGGCGACAAGCGGCGCGAGGCCCGCCGTCGCGGCGACAGCAACCAGCCGGTAGAGGCAACCGGCAAATAGGCCATGGACCCCGGAGCAAGTAGTCGCCCCGCGCAAGCGGGGTTCCAGGACGCAGTAAGCGTCATCGTGGCCGACCCAGCGTGGCGTCGGCTGATTGCGCGTGCCGAAATCCGTGGCCGCCCGCGCCGCCCACGCCGCCGGTGCCCGCGCCACCATTGTGCTGGCGTCCGACCGCGCCGTCCGCCGGTTGAACGCGCGCCATCGCAACCGCAACAAGCCGACCAACGTGCTGACCTACGCCGCCCCGGCCGCCGAAATGCTGCTGGCGCTCGGCGTCATCCGGCGCGAGGCCGCCGCCGCCGGGCGCCGCCCCGCGCATCATCTGGCACACCTCGTGGTACATGGCGCCCTGCACCTCGCCGGGCACGACCACCACCATCCCGGTGACGCCCGCCGCATGGAACTCGCCGAGGCCCGCATCCTGCACCGCCTGCGCGTCCCCAACCCGTGGAAGCGCGCATGAGCGGCAATCATAACGGACACGGGCGCGCCACCCTGCTCGATCGGCTGCGGCAGATGCTGGGCCGCCAGCCGGAACACTCGCTGCGCGAAGTCGATCGCCGAACTGGTGCAGGAAGCCGCCGACGAGCAGGTGGTCGCCGGCGAGCAGCCCGAACTCGACCGCCAGGAACGCGCGCTGATCGCCAATGTGCTGCGCCTGCGCGAGACTACCGCCGACGACGTGATGGTGCCGCGCGCCGACATCGTCGCCATGCGGGTCGACGTGACGCTGGAACAGGCGCTGCAGCAGATTCGCGCCGAGGGTCACTCGCGCCTGCCGGTGTTCCGCGAGCAGCTCGATGACATCATTGGCATGGTGCACATCAAGGACGTGATCGCCTATGTCGGTCGGCCTGACGCGTTCTCGCTCGAGGCGATCCTGCGCAAGCCGCTGCTGGTGGCGCCGCAGATGCCGGTGCTCGACCTGCTGTTGCAGATGCGCCAGGCGCACATCCACCTGGCGCTGGTGATCGACGAATACGGCGGCGTCGATGGCCTGGTGACAATCGAGGACCTGGTCGAAACCATCGTCGGCGACATCTCCGACGAGCACGACGAGGTGCAGGCCGCGATGGTGGTGGAACGCGCCGACGGCACGCTGGATGTGAACGCGCGCCTGCCGGTTGAGGAGTTCGAGCACCGCATGGGCCCGGTGCTGTCGGAGGACGAACGCGAGGCCGACATCGACACGGTTGGCGGGCTGGTATTCACGCTCGCCGGGCGGGTGCCGACCAAAGGGGAAGTAATCAGCCATCCAAGCGGCATCGAGTTCCGCGTGCTGGACGCAGACCCGCGGAGGATCAGGCGGGTACGGGTGCGTCGCGCGGCGGAGCCAACCGAGGCCGAGGCGGCGGAGTAGCCATATCCCGCGCACTGCGGGGGTGCGGCCGGCGTCGGTAGCAGCCCACGATGCGCACAAATGCTCTGCTCGGGATGGTGTGGGCGAATCGGGACGGCGGGGCTGGCCGTTGACCGGCCCCGGGTGTCAGCGCTGCGTCATTCCGGAGGGGTCAGGGTGGGCCGGTGGCCAGTGCCGCGTCGAGGGCGCCGAATGGATCGACCGGTGGTTCGCCGATGAAGAAGCCCAGGACTTGGCGGACCTCATCTCGTTTCAGTCGTAACCAATCCCAGGTGCTGTCGCGCTTTTTGTGCTGCTCCTGAATGAAGGTTTGTTCGCGGTGGGTCTTCTCTCGCATCAGGGTTTCGACGCTGCCGCCGAAGTAGTGCATGAACTCGAAGAGCCCGTTCCAGAATTCGGGGGTGCAGAGGCCGGGGACGACGGCGAGGTCGCGACAGATCTCGGTGATGGTGCGGCCGACCGCGCGGCGACGCACCTGACGATCGAGATCCTGTGGTGTGGGCATGAAGAGTTCGGGATCGTCGTGGCCGGGGGGCAGCGACGGGCGTGGGGCGGCTTTGGGCCTGGCTGGCTGGTCCGCTGGTGGCTCGGGTTGGGGGGTTACTGGCGCGGGCTGTGGTTCTTCTGTGTGGGTGCGGCGGATCACGATGTCTATGTCGCGGCCGGTTGCGGCGCGCTCGAGCAGGAAGCGCTGCAGGGCGGCGGCGCGCAGGAGGCCTCGGTTGAGGTGGGCGATGATGGTGGAGAGGTTGGCGGTGCCGAAGGCGGCCGCGATGGTGGGGAATGTGGGGGCGGCGGCGCGGCGGTGGACGGTGTCGCGGAGATGGCGGCCGTAGCCGAGCAGGATGCGGACGGCGTAGAGCAGGGCGGCGATGTACTCGGGCACGGGCGCGGTCTCGCCGGGTTGATCCTGGGGCGGATCGGGAGGCGAGGCTGGACCGGATGTGTCGGCTTCCATATTTGTCAATATATCTAACGTACGGAGAAGGTTCAAGGTGTTTTTTTCGCGCCTGAGGGCGCGTCATTGCGTCATGCGTACAAGACATTGCGGTGTTATGGCGCAAAGCACGGGTCTGGAATGTTTCGGCTTTGTGCCGCGGCGAACTGCAGGTTGGTGGGCTGGCGCTCCGGTTAGGATCGTTGCGGGGAGGCCCTCAGCTTGACTCCCTGAGAAGTCATCTTTGGACGATGCCGTAACGACCTAAGCGGACATTTAGCTTAACCTTCGCCACCATGCCGCAGGGTGTTGTGGATGCTGGATACCTGGGGCGCGTTCGGACCAGAGGACGAAGTGCGAAAGGCCTACGTCGCGGGAAATGCTTCTGTCCTTGAGGGAGCACGAGGTTCGTGCACCGGTGGCAGCTTGTCACTTCTGCTGATTCCACTGATATGACCGGGTTCTGAATGTCTGGAAACTACCAATTTAAATCGCCATGGCCCGCCGCTACGACGCTGTCCTGTTCGATCTGCTGACGGCTCTGCTGGATAGCTGGACGTTGTGGAACGCGGTCGCTGGCAGTGAGGATGCCGGCCGCCGCTGGCGAGGCGCATATCTGCGGATCACCTACGCGACAGGTCACTATCAGCGGTACGAGGAACTGGTTGGTGAAGCCGCCGAAGCCGTCGGCCTGCCGCGCAGTTTTGCGGAGCAACTTGCGGCGCGCTACGGCGAGATCGCGCCGTGGCCCGAGGCGCACGCGGTGCTGGACTCGTTGCACCGAGCCGGCATTCCGCTCGGTGTGGTCACCAATTGTTCCGAGGCACTCGGGCGTGTCGCCGCCGAACGGGTCGGCGTTCCATTTTCTGTTGTCGTCACCGCAGAGCGCGTCGGCCACTACAAGCCCGATCCCGCGCCGTATGAGCTTGCGCTACAGGAGATCGGCGCGCCACCGGAACGCTGCCTGTTCGTGGCTGGTTCCGCCTATGACCTGTTCGGCACGGCCCGCGTCGGGCTGCCCACCTGGTGGCACGACCGTATCGGCATGGCGCTACCGCCTGGCGCGCCGCCGCCGCTGGCACGCCATGCCACGTTGACGCCGCTCGTGGCGGACGTGCTTGGCGTATAATTCTGCGCTCACGGCCCTTCCCGAATTCCGGTTCGTCCCCATCCTCCCAGCCACCACGATAATCATGGGGAGATTGAACGTGCTGACACGCCTGTTTCCGCTGGCGCTCGCCGCCTGCCTGCTCGCCGTCACTGCCGTGGCGCAGACCGCACCACCCAGCCGCATCCGAGGCACCATCGATGCGCTGACCGGCCAGACGCTGAGCGTCACCACCCGGGATGGATCCAAGGTCGAGATCATGCTGAACGACCCACTGACCGTGTCGACGGTGAAGCCACTGACGCTCGACGACATCAAGCAGGGCACCTATGTCGGCATCGCCAGCAAGACCGGCGCGGATGGCAAGGCGGAAGCGCTCGAGGTGCTGGTGTTCCCCGAAGCGATGCGGGGGGCCGGCGAGGGGCATTACGGCTGGGACCTGCAGCCGGGCAGCATGATGACCAACGCCAACGTCAGCGCTGTGGTGGCGGGCAAGACGGGGCGCGACCTGACGCTGAGCTACAAGGATGGCACCCAGCAGATCGCTGTGCCGCCGAATACCCCTATCGTCACGATCGCGCCTGCCGCACGGTCTGATCTCAAGCCGGGCGCGGGGGTGATGTTTGGTGCGACGAAGAATGCCGACGGCAAGTTGACCGCGAGCCGCGTCACCGTCGGCACCAACGGTGTCAATCCGCCGATGTAGCGTCACCGGGCCGAACGCGCTGTTGACCCGGCGCGTTCGGCTCTGCGAGGCTTCCTCCCGCATGCCGCGCAGACGGCAGCCGGAGGAGGAAACACATGGCCCAGACAATCGAGGGCTTCGTCGGTTCGGCGCTCGACGAAGCGCGGATGAGCCCGATCCATTGGCGCGTGTTCGCGCTGATTGCGGCGGGTTATTTCTTCGATGTCGCCGATTATGTGATCCTCGGCGCGCTGATCCCGGACATGGTGCGCAGCAACTTCGCGACGGCGCCGCAGATCGCCACGGTGGCCAGCGCGACGCTGTTCGGGCTGTTCGTCGGCACCCTGGCGCAGGGCGAGTTCACGGACCGCTTCGGGCGCAAGACGGTGTACCAGTTCAACCTGCTGCTGTACGGGCTGGCAACCATCGCGGCGGCATTTTCGCCCAACTACATCTGGCTTGCTGTACTGCGCTTCATTGCCGGTATCGGACTTGGTGCTGAACAGCCGCTTTGCTTTGCCTATGCTGGTGAATACGCGCCGCGGAACATTCGCGGCCGGTTCATTGGCGGCGTGCAGATGATCGGCGGGGCGTGGTCGTGGCCTCTGTCCACGCTGTTCGCGCTTGGGTTCCGCGATACGCTTGGCTGGCGGGGCATCTGGATCGTCATCGGCGCGTGCGCGCTGGTGGTGTTCCTGTTCCGGTTCACTCTGCCGGAGTCGCCACGCTGGCTGGCCACACACGGCCAGGGCGATCGCGCTATCGACCTGCTGAAGCGGATGGGCATCGCGGGACCGACTGAACGCCTGGCCACCGACGCCGCGAGCAATACGCGGAGCGATCCGATCGTTGTGGTGTTCCGGGATTATCGGCAGCGCGTCATTGCCGCGATGGTGTGCTTCGTCGCGTTCTTTGGCGTGGCGCTGGGACTTGGCACCTGGCTGCCGAACATGATGGCCGCTGGGGGGATGACGATCACCAAGTCGCTGACCTATACGTTCGGCATGACGTTGGCGTTCCCGTGCGCCAGCCTATGCATGATGTACGCGCTGGATAAGTTCGGTCGGAAGCCGACGGCTATTACGTCGTTCGTGCTGGCTGGATTGTTCGCCATTGCGTTCGCCAATGCCGGCACTGACACCATGCTGCTGGCGGTCGGGTTCTGCATGATCTTCTTCATCCAGATTGCCGGGAATTCGATGCAGATCTTTGCCTCGGAGGTCTTTCCGACCAATGCTCGGGCGTCGGGTTTTGGGATTGCGCAGAGCGTCGGGCGGTTGGGTACGGCGTTCATCATTCCGGCGATCCTTTGGATACAGACCGGGTATGGCAATGGTGCCGTGTTTGCTTCGGTAGCGGCGGCGCTGGTGATCGCTGCATTCACCGTTACGCTGCTGGGGCCTGAGGCGCGTGGGGTGCCGTTGGATACGCTGGCGCCGCCTACTGGGTGAGTTGGCGGGGTCATGCTGGGGCTGGAGGTTCGGAGTGCAGAGGTGCGGGACGGTCCACCGCACGGGGCCCGCTCCCCCTGCCCCCTCCCGCAAGGGGAGGGGGAGTAGAGTAGCTTTTTGCGTTAGCCTGCGATACGCACCGGCAGAGCTGAGATGCCGTGGATGAAGTTGGAGTAGATGCGGGTTGGCTCCTGCTGGGTCTCCACGACAATCCCGCGCTTCAACATTTCTTCCCATAGGATGCATAGCTGTAGCTCTGCGAGCCGATTGCCGACGCAGCGGTGAATGCCGAAACCGAACGACAAATGCTGCCGGGGGCGGGTGCGATCGACCAGGAACTCGTTCGGGCGATCGATGGCAGCTTCATCGCGATTGCCGGAGATGTACCACATCACCACCTTGTCGCCCTCGCGGATCTGCTTGCCGCCAATCTCGCCATCGGCAACGGCGGTCCGCCGCATGTGCACGATCGGTGATTGCCAGCGGATGATCTCCGACACGGCGCTGGGGATCAGTGAAGGGTTGTCGCGCAGTTTACGATATTCGTCCGGATGGTTGTTCAGCGCCCACACGCCGCCTGACATCGAATTGCGCGTGGTGTCGTTGCCACCGACGATGAGCAGTACGAGATTTCCCAGGAAGTCGCTGGGGTTTTCCGGGAGGTTCCGCGTTGCATCACCGTGCGCGAGCATCGACAGCAGGTCGGGTTGGGGCTCCTGCTTCTGGCGTTCGTAGAACAGCGTTGTCATCACTTCGAGGCATTCGGTCAGCAGTTGCAACCGTTTCTCCTCGGAATCGACGATGCCGCCGGCATTCACATCCATCGTGGACACGTCGGACCAGAAGGTGAGGCGTCGCCGCTCCTCGAACGGAAAGTCGAACAGCGTCGCGAGCATCTGCGTGGTGAGTTCGATCGACACATGCTCGACCCAGTCGAACGTTTCGTTGCGCGGCAGGCCGTCCAGTACCTGCTGCGTGCGCAGGCGGATCGCCTCGGACATGCGCTGCAGGTTCATCGGCGCAACGACCGGGCTGACCACCTTGCGCTGGTCGTCGTGGTAGGGCGGATCGGAGGAGATGAAGCTGCGGCGGCGGAACTCCGCCGGGCGGTCGGTAATGGTGATGCCGCCGAGACGCGCCTCGGATGAATAGACCTGATGATGGGTCTCGACGTGCATGATTTCCTTGTACCTGGTCACCGACCAGTACGAGCCGTACATGCCGTCCTGGCACCAGTGCACTGGATCCTCGCGGCGCAGGCGCTCGAAATAGGGGTGCCAGATGTCGTCCTGGAAGAGTTTGGGGTTGCTGACATCGAGTTCGGCCAGCGGGATTGCGTGGGCATCCGCGGTGGGGTCGAAATGTACGGGCGCGTTCATTCTGGACAATCCCTCGGCAGAGTGTGCTGCGTCGCACGACCGACAATCCGGATACAACGCACGGTTCCACGATTGCGCGGCCTGGCGGGCCCACACGATGATCCACTCTCCGCAACGTTCGACCGGACGGACCCTTTTGGTCCGCCGGTCGTGGCGTAGTTACTGATCCGCCTGGGTGAGGTTCACCGCGGCGGTACGCCCGTTCTGTTGCTGCTCGACCTCAAAGCCGAGCTTCTGACCCTCGCTGAGGCTGCGTAAACCAGCCTTCTGCACGGCGCTGATGTGAACGAATACGTCCTTCCCACCCGTCTCGGGGGCGATGAAGCCGTAGCCTTTGGTTGGATTGAACCACTTTACGGTGCCCTGGGGCATCGACGTGCTGCCTTTCTGCCTGCGGGCGGGCATCCCCGGACCCGGGTGACGACACGCCCTAATTATATGGGAGCGCAACGGTCAGCACCGCGACGCCCCACCCCTGCGACAAGACCTCCACCGATTATTGTCACCGATGTCCGGCGGTATTGCCTTGCCGAGACGGACGATACGCGGACCGATCCTTGCTAGCAATCAGTCCTGCAACCTCGCCGGGAAAAACCTTTACTTACTTGCGCGGATCAGGGGTTTGGCCGGAATCCGCTTGCATCCATCGCGGGCTCGCGCCATGTCGTTGGCAGCGGGCGGCGACGCCGTTAGATTGGCGCGGCGGTGAACCGGCAAGAGTTAGACGCCAACCGTGGCGTCGCGATTCGCCTGCTCTTGGAGGACTTATGGGTAGCTTCAGCATTTGGCACTGGATGGTCGTGCTGTTGGTCGTCCTGCTGCTGTTCGGCGGCGGGAAGGTCAGCAGCCTGATGGGTGACTTCGCGAAGGGCATCAAGTCCTTCAAGAAGAACATGGCTGAACCGGACGACGTCTCGATGGAGGCGAGTGCCGACAAGCCGAGCGGCTCGATCTCCGGTCCGGCCGGTGAGGCGGCGCCGCGGACCACGCGGGAGACCACCGCAGCGCATTAGGCATCCCTCGAACCCCCACCCGTTGGGGTCCCGACGCCGGTTGTCCACAAGTTTTTGTGGTTCGGCGCAGAAGATGGGTTGACCTCGGACGCGGTCCGTATACCGTATCTTGTGGTTGCACCATCGGGGGGACCACGAGATGGAGTGGGCCGAGGAAACTATCTTTCGCTTGCGGACACTGTGGGATGAGGGTCTGTCGACCGCGGAGATCGGTCGGCGCCTTGGCGTTTCGAAAAATGCGGTTGTCGGCAAGGCACACCGGCTGGATTTGCCGGCGCGGCCTTCGCCGATCCGGCGGGATGGCGGGGCCGGGCGTGTTACGCGGCGGTCCGCGCCTCGCCGCGTGGCGGGGCCGACGCTGCCACCGCTTTCCAGCACCTCGCCGCTGACGGGTGGGAGCGCGGGGGCGGGACAGCCGATGGTGCCACGGATGGCACCGATGGCTGCTCCAAAGCCGCCGCCGGTGGCACCGGTTGCGCGGGTGGCGCCGCCGGCGCCCCGTCCGTACGGACGTATCGTTACATGCTGCTGGCCGATCGGCGAGCCTGGCACGCGTAGCTTCCGGTTCTGCGATGATGCGTCGGAGCCAGGTAAGCCGTACTGTGGTGAGCACGCGAAACTGGCCTACGTGAAGGTGCGCGATCGTCGCGAGGACGCGGCGTAGGGGCTGTTCGGCGGATCGGTCACCCTGATCCGAGCAGTGGTCTGGCTAGCCTTGTTCCTGGGCGTGAGCTGCTGCCGGGTGTGGCCGGACGTGAAATGGACTTCAAATTGTGCGGCCAGTGACGCGTGGTGCACTGCAAGGTTTTTTGACCACAGATGCACACAGATAATACCAGTGGTAGTCGGCTGTCGGTGCGCATTATTGGCTGCACATTTCAGGTTTTTAGCTTCGCGCGCCTTGAGATCGAACGCATTGCTCACGGACCTTGACGCCGCTCGGGTCTATCTGTGGGTGTCAGAACGCATCTGTGGTTGACGTTGCTTGCTTGCCTTGGCTGGGTGCTGGGATGGACGGCAGCGGAATGGCTATTCGTTCTGCGCCACACGAATGGCTCTTGGGGTCTCCGCTATCAGTTGGTCGTGTGACGCCGGCCGGTTGGAACTGATGAAGCCGTAGGCCGGGTAGTCGGAGACGCCCATCTGTCCCACTGGCGGCCACCAGACGCGGACCACCGACCAGTCGTTTGCCGCCGAGACGTCGATCACCGGCTGGTCCTCGCTGACCCTGTGATGGACCCAGTTGGCCTGGGTCACGAGGATCTCTCGCCGCCCCATCACCTGCGAGACCACGGCGACGTGGCCGTCCGGCAGCCGACCGGAGCGGCGGAATACCAGGGCACTGCCGACCGCCGGAGCCGAACCGCGGGCGTAGCGGCCGTCCGCCTGGCTCCACCAATCGGCCGCGGCGCCCGAGAGGCGGATACCACTGAGAGCGCGAGCGAATGGGGCACACTCCACCGCGACGCTGCCACCAACGTAGTCGCCGGCACGTGCTCCGGTGTTCCCGCCCGCGCAGGCGGAGAGAGCCAGAAGCAGGAATAGTGGGCACAACAGTCGGGACATACGCCCTCGGCGCATAGGCATTTGTAGGGACGATTATCCGTCATGGCGCGACGGCGTGCAGCAACGAACTTTGCCAGTGGAATGGGTTAGTGGCCGTTTTTCGAGCGATAGATGCGGAATGGTCACATGGGCGCCGCGCCAGGAGCCAGCGCGCGCCTGTCAGCTCAACGCGGTGACTGCCCGCTCGCGGGCTGCCAGGACACCGACGCCTGCGGCAATCGAGGTTGCGGCCACATACCAGGCTGGCGCAGTCGGAACGCCACTGATCGCTATCAGATACACCGCGATCATCGGTCCGGTGCCGCCTAGCAACGTCATGGCCGCATTGTAACTGATGGAGGCCGCGGTGCAGCGCACGGCCGCCGGGAAGCGTTCCGCGAGCATCGCGGGCAGCGGCCCGCTCACCATCGACTGCGCCATGGCGAACAGGATCTCGAAGCCACGCAGCTGCCAGGGACGATGGCCGGTCGCGACGGCGAACAGGGGCCACGCCAGCAGCAGTTGTGCGATCACGCCCGCAAGCATGACCGGGCGGCGGCCGACGCGATCCGACAGCGCCGCGGCCAGCGGTATGCCGAACAGCATCGTCAGCAGCCCGCCGGTCACCACCAGGTTCGCTTCCGCCGCCGGGAGTGCATCGTACTGCTGCGCGAAGGTCACCAGATAGATGAAGCAGACGTAGTAGGCCGCTCCCGAGGGGATGCTGATCAGAAACGCCACCAGCATGGCGCGCCACTCGGTGGCGAAGGCGACGAACACGGGTGCTCGCCTGGTACGGGCGAGCGGTTCCGCGGCGTCTTCGAGCCGTGCCAAGCGCAGCGCCAGGCCGAGCGCGCCCAGGACGGCGCTGCACAGGAACGGGATGCGCCAGCCCCAGGCGTGCATTGCCTCGGACCCGAGCGCGCTGTCCAAGGCGGAGATCAACAGCGATCCGATCAGCGTGCCCGTCACGGCGCCGACGAAGCTCAGGCTGGCGCTGATGCCGCGATGGCGGTCTGGGCTGCGCTCGCCGAGATAGACCATGGAGATCGTGAGCTCGCCACCGACCGAGATGCCCTGGATCATGCGCAGAAGGATCAGCGCTGTCGGGGCGAGCGCCCCGATGCTGGCGTAGGTGGGCAACAGGCCGACGGCGAACGAGGGTACCGCCATCGCCAGCACAGAGATCAGCAGGGCCATGCGCCGCCCTACGCGATCGCCGATATGGCCGAACAACACGCCGCCGAGCGGGCGCGTGACGAAGGCAACGGCGAATACGCCGTAGGAGGCCAGCAGCGACAGCAGGTGGTTGTCGAGGGGAAAGAAGTTCCCGGCGAAACTTCCGGCCAGGAAGCCGTAGGCTGCGAAGTCGTACCACTCCAGCACGTTGCCGATGCAGCCGGCCAACTGCGGCAATATCGAGCCGGTGCGTGTTGGCAGCACCCCTACCGCTTCCGGCATCACGAGCCCCCTGAGTGCGCGCCCGCTCTGGCAGCCCTGCGACTGACGATCAGCACCGGAGGAGCTTGTTACGGTTATGGATGGGCTGTAAAGGGATTCGCCGCTGGAGCGAAACGATGCCGTTGAGCCGGACGTGGCCCGATATGGTGCGGCGTACATGAGCAGGCAGCAGATGGATGACATCCAGAAGCTGTTCGCTGGCGATGCGCGGCAACAGATGCCTGTCAAATCGTCCGCCGACGTTGGTCAAGCCCAGCCATGACGGTGGGCGGCGGCCATGATGGGGAAGCGGTCGTGTAGGTCATTGTCAGTGCGACCTGGGATGGTCCCTACAGTCCCAACAACTCGCGCAGCACATACTCCGTATGCTCGCCAGCCGCTGGACCGGGCCAAGCCACGACGTCCTCGGGCGCATCCCCGTCCAGGCGAATCGCGGGGCCTGGATGCAGCGTCGGCCCGATCAGCGGATCCACCACCTCCTGCACCGATCCGCGGGCTCGGAAGTGCGGATCGTTGGCGCAATCTGCGATGTCGTAGAGGCGCGAGCAGGGTACATCTGCTGCCTCCAAGAGTGCCTCCGCCTGCTTTGCGGGCAAGGTCCGGGTCCAGGCGGCGATCGCGGCATCCAATGCCTCGCGGTGCGCGCAGCGGGATGCGTTGTTGGCATAGGCCGGATCGCGCGCCAGGTCGGGCCGTCCGATCGCGGCCATCAGGCGGGCGAAGATCAGGTCCGAGTTGCCGGCAATGCACAGGAATTTCCCGTCCGCGCAGGGATAGGTGTTGGTCGGCGCGGCGGTCTCGATCGCGGCACCGACTGGCTGCCGTATGCGGCCATCCATGGCGTATTCCGGCAGCATGCCCTCCATCAGGCTGAACACGCTGTCTACCAGGTTGACATCGACCACGCGTCCTCGGCCGGTCTTTTCGCCTGCGTCGCGTTGCCACAGCGCCGACAGCAGGCCGATGGCGGCATAGAGCCCGGCCAGGTCGTCGCTGATCGAGATGCCGCAACGGGGCGGCGGCAGGTCCGAGGAGCCGGCGGCATGCGCGGTCAGGTGGCGGATGCCGCCCATCGCCTCGCCGATGGCACCGAACGCGGGCTTGTCGCGGTATGGCCCGTCCTGCCCGTAGCCGGAGATGCGCGCGATCACCAGGCGGGGATTGATCGCATGCAGCGCATCCGGGGCCAGCCCCAGGCGCTCCAGGCCGCCGGCACGCAGGTTCTCCACCAGCACATCGGCGCGCGCGGCGAGCTTCAACACGGTGTCACGGTCGCGCTTCAGGTCCAGCACCACGGACAGCTTGTTGCGGCCGTGCACGCTGAACCATACCGAGTGCCCCTCCACCGCAGCACCCCAGCCGCGGAATGGATCGCCGCCTGGCGGCTCGAGCTTGATCACCTCGGCACCGAGGTCGGCCAGAATGCGGGTACAGAACGGAGCCGCGATGTAATGGCCGATCTCGAGCACCTTCAGGCGGGTGAGTGGACCGGTGCGTTTCGGTGGAACAGGCATTTGGCGCTCCAGGTTCGTGAAATCGTGATCACGGGCGGCGTTGAATCTGCGAATGCAACACGCTCCCGTTACCCTTTCATAAGCTTTTAGGTCTCATATTGCTTTCCACGGAGCCGGCTGTGCCGGTGTCCTGTTTCCTCCCCGATGTCGCGCCTAGTGGGTGCGACCCCCTTGGGCGGTGTGGTCAGAAGCCACACCGCCACCTTTTCCCGGCTTCCGTTCCCACGCCGCTGATCGCATGATCGGCCGAGGCAGCCGGAGAACACCATGGACAAGGACCTGATCGCGAAGCTCGCGCATGCCGCCGGGCTGGACAAGGCGTTGGCGGAGTTTCCCGACGATGTTGCGCTCGCCGCTGAACAGGCCCTCGGCAACCAGGGTTCGATCGATTATCCCGCTGATCCCGGCGCCGAACCCTGGCCCCCGATGCGCGCGGGTATCGGGCTGTGAGCGAACTGCATTGGCTGACCGCCGCGGAGGCGACACGGGAATTCGCCGCGCGCCGGCTTTCTCCGGTCGAGTTGGTTAGCGCGCTGCTGGCGCGGATCGAACGGCTGGATCCGAAGCTGCACGCCTTCATCCGGCTGGACGCCGATGCCGCGATGGATGCCGCGCGCGCGGCCGAGACGGAGATCGCCGCCGGTCGCGTGCGGGGCCCGCTGCACGGCGTGCCGATCGGGATCAAGGACATCATCGACGTGGCGGCACTGCCGACGACGTGCCACTCGAAGATCCTGCTCGACAACGTGGCCAAGGCCGACGCGGTGGTGGTCGCGAAGCTGCGCCAGGCTGGCGCGATCATCCTCGGAAAGCTGTCGACGCATGAGTTCGCCATTGGCGGTCCGAGTTTCGACCTGCCGTTTCCGGCGGCGCGCAATCCGTGGAACCCGGAGCATCATCCCGGCGGTTCGTCATCCGGCTCGGGCGCGGGCGTGTGCGCGGGGCTGTTCCCGCTGGCACTCGGTTCGGACACCGGCGGGTCGGTGCGCAACCCGGCATCCGCGTGTGGCATCGTGGGGCTGAAGCCGACCTATGGGCTGGTGTCCCGGCGTGGCGTGTTCCCACTGTCCTTCACGCTGGATCATGTCGGGCCGATGACGCGCACTGTCGCGGACAATGCGCTGCTGCTGGATGCGATCGCGGGGCACGATCCGGCCGATCCGGGGAGCACCGCCACGGGCGCACGGTATTTCGGGCGGATGCTGGACCGCGGCGTGCGCGACCTGCGCATTGGCTTCGTGCGGCACTTCCACGAGATCGACAAGCCGGGTCATCCGGAGGTCACCGCGGCGGTGGAGGACGCCGCCCGCGTGCTGCAGGCCGAGGGTGCCGAGGTACGCAACGTCACGCTGCCGTCGCTGAACGAATTCGCCGCGGTGAACCGGGTGATCCTGTGCAGCGAGGCCTGGTCGATCCACGCGCCGTGGCTGCGCTCGCGTCCCGGCGATTATGGGCAGCTCGCACGCCAGCGGCTGTTGCCGGGCGCATTCATGAATGCGGGCGACTATGTGGGCGCGCAACGCCGGCGGCTGCAGATGATCGCGGCGGTGGAGGATGTGTTCCGCGACTGCGACGTGCTGATCTGTGCCAGTTCAATGGACCCCGCGAGCCGGATCGAGGACGCGGGAGAGACCGGCCGTACCTATCCACGTCAGGCACGCACGCCGTTCAATGTCACCGGACATCCGGCGCTGGCGATGATGGCAGGATTGTCGAGCAATGGCCTGCCGCTGTCGGTGCAGTTCGTCGGCCGGTATTTCGACGATGCGACGGTGCTGCGCGTTGCCGCCGCGTATGAGCGTGGCACGGGATGGCACAAGCAGCGGCCACCGATCGGGTAGCCGCTGGCACCGTTGCATAGGGGGAGACCGGGGCTCTCGCTGCACCCCAACCAAGGGGCCCCGGACCCTACAAGGTAATCGCAGTTGTATCGGTGATCAGGTTTGGGTTCTACCCGACGGGCCTGCGTCGCGGCGCACGTCAGCAAACAAGGCAAGCACGCCCGACACGGAGTTCACGGAGAATGCACGGAGTTCCGCGGAGTAGGCATTATTTCGCTTCGCGCAGAAAGCCATGGCCTGGTCTCAGTAGTTCTGCGCGAAGCGTCAAACGCTTTACTCCGTGGAGCTCCGCTATGGGCGTCGAGGCTGTGGAGTCCTTCCGGTTCCAGTTCGGGCTGCGATTGCGATTCAGCTCGACTGTCGGTTGACGGGGGGACGATCAGGATGACCGGGCTGCTGAATACCATCCGACCCGGTGACTTGCGCAACGTGATGTTGATGGGTCAAACCTGCGCCGGGTCCATCCGGGAGCAGCCTGATGCCGGTCTCTACCTCCATGGTCGCCATGCGCGATGGCGCGCGTCTTGCTACCGACGTGCATCTGCCGGACGCAGCGGGCCCCTTCCCGGTGATCATGGAGCGCACGCCATACGGGCGGAACATCGCCAGTCGTAGCGAGATCACCGCGACTGATCGGACGCCGGCGTCACGTGAGGCGATCGCCGCATACTTCACCGCACACGGCTACGCGGTGGTTTATCAGGACACGCGCGGCCGCTACGGGTCGGAAGGGCGCTTCGTGAAATATCTGTCTGATGGCGAGGATGGCTTCGATACCTGCGCGTGGCTGCGTGACCAGGCGTGGTGTGATGGGCGCATCTGCACGCATGGGCCTGTCGTATTCCGCGCACACGCAGGCGGCGCTGGCTTGTCTCGATCCGCCGGGCCTGGTTGCGCAAGTGCTGGATTGCGGTGGGTTCGTCAATTCGTGGCAGTCGGGCATTCGGCAGTCCGGAGCGTTCGAGCTGAAGCAGGCGACCTGGGCGTTCAAGAACGCGCTGGTGTCGCCGGAGGCGGAGGCTGATCCGGTGCTGCGGGCCGCGCTCGCCGGCGAGGACATCTGCGAGTGGTTCACCCGCATGCCGTGGAAGCCCGGCCATTCGCCGCTGCGGCATCATCCGGACTACGAGGCGTACCTGTTCGATCAATGGACGCACGGAGCGTTCGACGAGTTCTGGCAGCAACTCGGCATCTGGACCGCGGGTTGGCACGAACGTTACAGCAGTGCCGCGTGCGTGCACATGTCGTCGTGGTGGGATCCGTATCCGCTGACCGCGACGGGCAACTACACGGGATTGAAGCGCGCGGGGCGCGGCGAGCAGCGGTTGATCCTTGGGCCATGGACGCACGGCGATCGCAGCGACACATGTTTCGGCGATGTCGAGTTCGGGCCGGATGCCGCACTGGATGCCTGGGCCGGGGATTGGCGCGCGTATCGGCTGCGCTTCTTCGATCACGTGGTGAAGGGCGCGAAGCTCGACGAACCGGCGGTGCGTATCTTTGTCATGGGCGGTGGCAGCGGGCGACGGAATTCGGCTGGCAAACTGGAACATGGCGGACGCTGGATCACCGCCGCCGACTGGCCTCCGCCGGGCGTGCAATTCACCGCGTTCCATCTGCATGGGGATGGACGGCTTGGCCGTGACGCGCCGAGCGCAAATGCCGCGCCGCTGAGCTATGATTTCGATCCGTCGCGTCCGGTGCCAACTATCGGTGGCGCGATGAGCAGCCTCGATCCGGTGGCGTACGCCGGCGCCTGGGATCAGACCGAGGGCCCCGGGTTCTTCGGTTGCACGCCGCCCTATCTGCCGCTCGCATCGCGGCGCGACGTGCTGGTGTTTCAGACGCAACCACTCGAGGCGCCGATGCAGGTTGTGGGGCCGATGGAGGCGGAGCTGTTTGTCGCGACCGACGGTCCGGATACCGATTTCACCGCGAAGCTGATCGACGTGCATCCTCCGTCTGCCGACTATCCCAAGGGCTATGCGATGATCCTGACGGACGGGATCATGCGGCTGCGCTATGCCGAGGACCCGGCGCACCCGCGGCTGCGTCAGCCCGGTGAGATTGTGAAGATCCGCATCACGCTGTTCCCCACCGCGAACCTGTTCCTGCCGGGCCATCGCATTCGTCTCGATGTTTCGTCGAGCAACTTCCCGAAGTTCGACGTGAACCCGAACACCGGCGAGCCGGAAGGGGCGGCGCTGCGCAAGCGTATCGCGGTGAACACGGTGTTCGTCGACGCGACGCGCCCGAGCCGGGTGGTGTTGCCGCTATTGCCGCTATAGTTTCAGCCGCAATGATCGAACTCTCGAGGGCACCTGCGATCGTGCCGGCTGGGCGGCGTGTCTACGCCATCGGCGACATCCACGGCTGCGACGCACAGCTCGCCAATCTGTACGAGATCATCGCGGAGGACCTCGCGCGCCGTCCGATCGACCAATCGGTGCTGCTGCATATCGGCGACTATGTGGATCGTGGCGCGGACACCGCCGGCGTGTTGCGCAGATTGCTGCACGGCTCGCCGATCGCCGGCATGGCCGTTGTCAACCTGGTCGGCAACCATGACGAGACGATGCTGCATGCGTTGTCCGGCGATCGACCGGCGGCAACCGACTGGCTGTTCGCCGGTGGACGACCGGCTTTGGAAAGCTATGGCATCGATCCCGATTCACCGCGCGAGAGCTGGCCTGAGAACGTGCCCTCGGAACACCTGGACTTTCTCCGCAACCTGAGTTTGACGCACCGTGAGGGCGGCTATTTCTTCGTTCACGGCGGCATTCGCCCCGGCGTGCCGCTGGAACAACAGGCGCGCGAGGACCTGCTGCGGATGCGCCAGCCGTTCCTCTATTCCGAGCTGGATTTCGGCGCGGTGGTGGTGCACGGGCACACGCCGGTGAAGGAGCCGGTGGTCCGGCATAATCGCGTCGCGATCGACACCGGCGCGGTGTTCGGCGGCAAGATGACGTGCCTGGTGCTGGAAGGCGAAACGCTGGGGTTCCTCACCGCCGAACCGGTCGGCGAGCCGGTCTCGATCGTGCACCGGTAGGGTGCGACGGCGGGTCAGCCGTGGTATATGGGCTGAATGCAACTCGCAGTGCCCAAGCAGATGACGCGCGAGCAGTTCCTGGCCTGGGAGGTTCGGCAGGAGCTGCGCTACGAGTTCGATGGGACCCAGCCAGTGGCGATGACGGGCGGGACGGCGACGCACGCGATTATCCAGAGCAATCTCGCCATCGTCATCGGTGGGCGGTTGCGCGGCGCGCCATGCCAGTTCTTTGGCAGCGACCTGAAGATCGAAACCGCCAGAGGTTTCCGCTACGCCGACGGCTTCGTGGTGTGCAACGCGGTTGCGCCGCGGGCGACCGTTGTCCACGATCCAGTGGTGATCTTCGAGGTCCTAAATGACGGTACCGGCAGTATCGACCTCATCACCAAAAATCACGAATACGCCGCGATCCCCTCAGTGCGACGCTACATTGTGCTCGCGCAGGACGAGATGGCCGGCAGCCTGTTCGAGCGCATCGACGACGACTGGGTCGGCCACCTGCTGAGCGCCGACAGCGTGCTTTGCATGCCGGAGATTGGCATCGAGATCGCGCTGACGGCGCTGTATGAAGAGGTTGAGTTCCCAGTCGCCGAATCCGCTCCCCATTCGCACTGAAGCGCGCTGAGGTTGCCGCAGCCATGACCGTTATGCTCAGCCATGCGACGGTCGGGGTCGGCGACATGTCGGCCGCATGACCGAGGCATCGCTTCCGACGACAATGCGCGGCATGGTGCTCGACACACCACACACACCGCTGCGGCTGGCAGCGTTGCCCGTACCGTCGCCGGGTGCCGAACAGGTGTTGATCCGGGTGCATGCATGTGCGGTTTGCCGGACTGATCTCCATGTGGTCGATGCCGAGCTGACGGAGCCGAAGTTGCCGCTGATACCGGGGCACGAAATCGTCGGCACCATCGCGGCGCTAGGAGCAGGTGTGGAACGCTTTGCCGTCGGCGATCGGGTTGGCGTGCCGTGGCTGGGCTGGACGTGCGGCGAGTGCGCGTTCTGCCGATCGGGTCGTGAGAACCTGTGCGGGCAGGCGCGATTCACCGGCTATCAGATTGATGGCGGCTATGGCGAATTCACCTTGGCTGATCAGCGGTTCTGCTTTGCGATTCCGGAAGGCTACAGCGACACCGAGGCAGCGCCGCTGCTCTGTGCCGGGTTGATCGGGTATCGCTCGTTGCGTATGGCTGGCGAGGCACACAGGCTTGGTCTGTATGGTTTTGGCGCCGCGGCACACATCATCGCCCAGGTTGCCCGCTGGCAGGGCAGAGAGGTCTACGCGTTCACCAGCCCCGGCGATTTCGAAGCGCAGGCATTCGCGCGCGAACTCGGGGCGGTGTGGGCTGGCGGCTCGGATCAGTCACCGCCCGAGATGCTGGATGCGGCGATCATATTCGCGCCGGTTGGTCCGCTGGTTCCGGCGGCGCTGCGCGCGGTCGAGCGTGGCGGTACAGTGGTGTGTGCCGGCATCCACATGAGCCCGATCCCCAGTTTTTCGTACGACATTTTGTGGGGTGAGCGCGTCTTGAGATCAGTCGCGAATCTCACGCGTCGGGATGGCGATGAGTTCCTGCGACTCGCACCGAAAGTGCCGGTCAGGACACGAACTGTGCCCTATCCGTTGGAGCGTGCGAACCAGGCTCTCGACGATCTCCGCTCGGGCCGGTTGCAAGGAGCGGCGGTGTTGCAATTATGAGTATTTCCCGCGTTGACGCCCCGTGGCCTCGCGCCTAGCGTGCGGCCACTCTCGAACGAAGGGAAACGCCCACATGGCAACCAGACTCAAGCAACGCCTGCAAGCAGGGAAGGCCTGCGTCAACGGTTGGCTCGCAATTCCGTCCGGATTTTCCGCCGAGGTCATGGCGCAGTGCGGCTGGGACAGCATCACAGTCGACATGCAGCACGGCGTGCAGGACTACCAGTCGATGGTGCAGTGCTTCCAGTCGATGACGGCGCATCCGGTCACGCCGCTGGTGCGGGTGCCGTGGAACGAGCCTGGCATCATCGGCAAGGCGCTGGACGGCGGCGCGATGGGCATCATCTGCCCGATGGTCAACAACAAGGCCGAGGCAGCGGCGCTGGCCAGCTACAGCCTGTATCCGCCAAAGGGCAAGCGCAGCAACGGCCCGATCCGCGCTGCGATGTACGGCGAGGCCAGCAATTATCAGAAGACCGCCAACGACGAGATCGAGATCATCCCGATGATCGAGACGCAGGAAGGCATCGACAATATCGATGAAATCCTGTCGGTGCCGGGCATTACCGGTATCTATATCGGTCCGTCCGACATGGGCCTTTCGCTCGGCCTCATTCCGACGCTGGATCGCGAGGAACCGCTGATCCTCGGCATCTATGAGAAGCTGCTGGCGTCTTGCAAGAAGCACGGCAAGTTCGCTGGTTTGCACAATGGTACGTCGGCCTATGCAGCGCGGATGATCGGCATGGGCTTCCGCTTCGTCACCATTGCCAACGACAGCGGACTGATGGCGCGCATGGCACGCTCGGAGGTGGCCGCGACGCGCAAGGCGGCGGGCGACGTCGCCGCCTGAGGCGGGTAAGGTCAGGGGGCTTTGCCCCCTGAAACCCCCAGCAAAGGCGGAGCCTTTGCAATCCATCCGTTTGGTTCAGGAGGAGGAGGGTGATTAGGGGTGTGACCACACCCCTAATCACCCTCCCCCTCCTGAACCAAGTGAAGGGTTCCAAGGGCTGTGCCCTTGGCGGGGTCCAGGGGCGGAGCCCCTGGCCTTGTCTTGCCACTAGGAGACCGACATGGCATCGCCGTCCGTAATTCGACTGCATCCAAATGATGGCGTGGTGATCGCCCGCTCAACTTTGTTGCCCGGGGCGATCGTTGCGGATGGCGTGGGCGTGGTGGAGCGGATCCCCGCGGGCCATAAGGTCGCGGTCCGGCCCATAGCGGTGGGTGAGCCGGTGCGGCGCTACGGCCAGATCATTGGCTTCGCATCGCAAGCGATCGCGCCCGGTCAGCATGTGCACGTGCAGAACTGCGAGATGGGCGACTTCGCAAAAGACTACGGCTATGGCGTGGATGCGAAGCCGACCGACTACGCCAACACACCGATGACGTTCGATGGCATCCGCCGGCCGGACGGCCGCGTGGCTACGCGTAACTACATCGGTATCCTCACGTCGGTGAATTGCTCGGCGCATGTCGCGGGACTGATTGCCGATGTGTTCCGTCGCAATCCGTTTACCGGCCACGATCCGCTGGCGGAATATCCGAACGTCGATGGCGTGGTGGCTCTGACGCACAAGACCGGCTGCGGCATGACCGAAAGTGAGCCGCTGCGCGTGCTGCGCCGCACGCTCGCCGGCTACGCACGGCACGTCAATTTCTCGCACGTGGTCGTGCTTGGGTTGGGCTGCGAGGTGAACCAGATCCGCGGCCTGATGGAGGAACAGCGGTTGTCGGACCGCGTCCGCAACATGGACATCCAGTCGATGGGCGGCACGCGCAAGACGGTGGAGGCGGGCGTGGCCTTCGTTAAGGAGGTGCTCGCGGAGGCCAATAGGGTGCATCGCGAGCCGTTACCCGCGAGCGAACTGACGGTGGCGCTGCAATGCGGCGGTTCGGACGGATATTCCGGGGTGTCCGCCAATCCGGCGCTCGGCGCGGCGAGCGATCTGCTGGTGCGGTTCGGCGGCTCGGTGATCCTGTCGGAAACGCCCGAGACGTACGGCGCCGAACACCTGCTGACGCGCCGCGCGGTGTCGCGCGAGGTGGGTGAGAAGCTGGTCGCACTGATGCGCTGGTGGGAGGATTATACCGCACGGGAAGGTGCCGAGATGAACGCCAATCCGTCGCCCGGCAACAAGGCCGGCGGGCTGACGACGATACTGGAGAAGTCGCTCGGCGCCATGGCGAAGGCGGGCAGCACCAACCTGGTCGATGTGGTTGGCTACGCCGAACCGGTGACCGCGCGGGGCTTCGTGTTCATGGATACGCCGGGCTACGATCCGGTGTCGGCGACCGGCCAGGTGGCGGGCGGTGCCAACCTGGTGTGCTTCACCACCGGCCGCGGCTCCGTGTTCGGCTGCAAGCCGGCACCCTCTATCAAGCTGGCCACCAACACGCCGATGTATCAGCGCATGGAGGACGACATGGACGTGAACTGTGGCACGATCCTCGATGGCGACGAGAGCGTGCAGGAGTGCGGCCAGCGGGTGTTCGAGCTGATGCTGCGCGTGGCGAGCGGCGAGCGGACGAAGAGCGAGCAGTTCGACTTCGGCGCCGCGGAGTTCGCGCCATGGGTGCTTGGCGCAACGATGTGAATTTGGCAGGTGTCCAGGGCGGCCATGCCTCGCGATGAGAGGTGCGCATGAGCGACGCTTATGAGAGCGATATCCGCTTTAGCCAGAGCGTCAGGCGCAACTGCTGCGCCGCCTCGCTGCCGACGAACGGGTGAACGACCTGGTTGACTGGGAGAATGTCATCGAAAGCGTGGTGTGAGGGCACAAGTCGGGGGCCGACATGTCGCGGCGTATGGGGTCAGCCACCCAAGCGTTTCACGCATCGTCGCCGCCCACCGCACCGATCGGACCTAACGGACGAGCTTGAACAAATCGAGCAGGTGACCCCCACAAGGAAAGTTTCGTTCTGCCATAAATTCAGGAGGCGGCAATGTCCGGTGCTTCTGACGGCTTTACCGTTCACGAGACCCACGGGATACTGTTGCAACCTGGGTTCGAGATCGGCGTATCAAGCGATAAGCGAGGGTGGTCCTCCTTATATGCTTCGGTGCAGCGCGAAGTCCCTTACGAGGGACTATTCGACTCTGTCGACGACCAACTCATCGTGCTCCATCTCGACGGACCTGCCACTGTCCATCGGCGCATCCCCAAGGGTGAAGACAGTCATCTTATTCCGCGTGGCGGCATGACCATGATGCCAGGTGGCATGGATTTTCGCGTCCGTCTTGGCGAGCCTCTGCACACGCTTCATCTCTATCTCCGTCGCGCCTTGCTCGAAGAAGTCGCAGGGACCATGCTGGCCGGCGACCCAACTCATATCGAGATCCTGCCGTGTCTCGGCAACAGCGATCCTCTTGTCGAATTCCTGATGCTCGGGGTGCGCGACGCTCTTCACGACGAAAATGCCTCGGCAACCCCATTTGTTGACTATCTTGCTCGCGCGATTGCAGCCCGACTGGTTCAGCGGCATTCCTCAGCTTCGCCCGCCTGGCGCTCCAGAGATACGTCTACGAGCCTGACTGGCGGCCCGCTGAACAATGCGATCGACTTCATGCAGGCGAATCTCGAACGCTCAATTGACCTGCCGGCGATCGCAGCTGCTACGGGATTGAGCCCCAGCCATTTCGCGCGCCGGTTTCGCGTAACGATCGGAAAGGCGCCACATCAGTATCTCATGCAACTGAGGATAGAACGCGCCAAGCGGTTACTACGCGAGACTGATACCAGCGTCGTCGAGGTCGCGTTCGCTTGCGGGTTTGCCAACCAGGAACATATGACCCGACTTTTCAAGCAACACTGCGGCACGACGCCGGCAGCTTATCGCAAGACACTCCGCACCTGAGCCTAGAGATCCGCCGCACCTGACTCTCGACCATCCCGGCCGTGGCGATCGTTGTGTGCAGAGCGACGCAGGAAATATGCAGGACAGCATGGCCCCGGCTCGCCGACTCTGCATCGGAAGGTGGTGCTGCCATCTCAAACGAATTGACTACAGGAGGATCCCATGGCCGTAGCGCACGGCTTCGTCGTGTTACCCGTGCAGGGAGCGAACATGTCACCGGGGCGTACGGCCGCATGTTTGAGGACCTGAGGCGGGCCGAGCGCGCGCTGTTCTCGATGGATGAGCGTGAGATCGCTGAGGTGTACGGCCGTTACGGGTGGGAAGTGGTCGGACCTTCGCCCTTCTCGTACATCTCGTCCCGATGTTCACGCTTCATGAGCTCAGCTGCTGCATGCCAGCGACCAACAACCACTTGTAAGCCATACCGCAGGGGGTTTACCGATGACTCACGCCGCGGCTGTAGCCAGACCGAACAATTCGCCCATCCTCCATGCCGCTATCGCAATGGCTCCGCAAATCCGTGCGATGTCCGACGAGATCGAGCGAGGTCGCCGCCTGCCGCTGGCGATCTTCGAGGCCATGAAAACGGCCGGCATCTTTGGCATGGCGATGCCGCGCTCATGGGGTGGCCCTGAACTGGACCCGTTGACGCAGTTTCGCGTGATCGAAACCCTGGCGATGGCTGAAGGATCCGTCGGATGGTGCGCGATGATTGGCTGCGACAGCGGCTACATGAGCGCTTTCATCGACCAGGAGGTTGCGCGCGCGATGTATCCGGACATTCAAGTCGCCACCGGCGCGGCCGCTACGCTGACTGGAAAGGCAGTGCGCGTACCCGGCGGATACCGCGTGGATGGCCGGTTTCCGTTTGTCAGCGGCTGCCATCACTCGGCGTGGATATGGGTGGGCTGCGTCGTGACCGAGGATGGCGCAACGCGCGCGGACGCCGACGGCGTCCCGGAGACCCGCCAGTGTTTCGTGAAGCAATCACAATGTGAGATTCTTGACACTTGGTACACCACCGGCGTCCGCGGAACCGGGAGCAACGACATCCTGGTACGCAACGTATTTGTACCGGAGGAGCACACCTTCAGCTTTCAGGATCCCGGGCTTATCAAGCGGCCTGGTCCGCTCTATGCGTTTCCGTTCATGTTCGCCGCGAAGGGGCCGGCGGTTGGTCTCGGCATCGCACGTCATGCGATAAATGCGTTGATCGAGAACGCGGCTACCAAGCCGGCGCGGCGCTACACGGTCGGCGACCGTCCCGAGCCCACCAGGACGGTGCGCGACGACGTGTACGTGCAGGATGCCGTGGGACGCGCCGACACGCTGCTCACCTCCGCGCGCGCGTATCTTTTCGACGTCATGGGCGACTTTTGGGAGACCCTGGTCAACGGCGAGCCACCGTCGAAGGTGCAAATCGCACGCTTTTCCACTGTCAACGCTTATGTGACGGGGACTTGTGCCGAAGTGGTGCAACTGGTCTACAAGGCAGCCGGAGGATCTGCGGTCTACGAGAAGGGGCCGCTCGATCGTTGTCTGCGCGATGTTCTGACGATAAACCAGCACGCGACAGGCACGCCAAGAACCTACGAGATGGCCGGCCGCCTGTTGCTTGGACTCGAGCCGCTGCGGTGGCTCTTCTGAATGGTCCTTATGGCTGCGATACCCGCGAGCTACCGGAACTCCTCGTTGTGCCGTTCCGGCCGCTACGCGGGATGCTCGCTACGTTCCGAGCCTTGGCGGCTTAGCGCGCAATTTGAACAGATTGGCAGGTGACCCTTGGAGGCTGCGAGCAGTTCCGATGTCCACCGCGATCCGATCCGGGGCGACCTGCCAAAACGTTATATTCGCTTTGCTGAGAACGAAGCCCGAGGTCGGTCGCCCCTCTACGATGCCCTGGCCCGAGGCGTCGCGAACGACGCGGAAGTCATCGAGTTCGTACTAACTCTCCCGTTGGCAAAGCAGCAGCCCAATCTTCTGTTCGCGGCCGTGCGATCCGTTGCAGGGACGCCCAGGGACTATCCAGACTTCAAGTGTCGCCTCCTCGGCAACCACAGGGCGGTCCGCTCGGTGATGCTGATGCGCTCGACGCAAACCAACGAGCCTGCGCGCTGCGCGACACTGCTACCGATCCTGGCTCGGTTGCCGCAGCCCCTGGCCTTGATTGAGGTCGGCGCATCCGCGGGGCTGTGCCTGCTGCCGGACTTCTACGGCTACGACTTCGGATCACGCGTGATCCATCCCGAGGCTGGCAAGGGGGATGTCCCGGTGTTCTCCTGCGCCGCGAGCCCTGAAACGCCCCTTCCGTCGCGGATGCCGCAGGTCGTTTGGAGGGCCGGCTTAGACCTGAACCCCCTCGACGTGACGGATCGAGAACAATCCTGCTGGCTGGAAACGCTGGTCTGGCCGGAGCAGACCGAGCGTCTGGCCGGTCTACGCGGAGCCCTCTGCGTCGCCGCCGCACAGAAGCCGCGTATCATTAAGGGAAGTCTGACGGGCGATGCCCTGCGTGAACTCTGCCGCGAGGCACCTGCAAACGCGACCCTGGTGGTGTTCCATACAGCCGTGCTGGCCTACGTCGCGGACCACTCCGACAGGCGGAATTTTGCGGATCGCGTGTCGTCGTTGTGCCCCTACTGGATATGCAATGAGTCCCCCCGTGTCATACCCGCCATAGCGGACCGTGCTGGCGAGCCAGGTCGGGCAGGCCGCTTCCTCTTGTCGGTCAACAGCTCACCGGTTGCCTGGACCGATCCGCACGGTGCGGCCATCGAATGGATCGCTGACCCGGCATCGAACCAGTAGGCATCGGAAGGTCGCTACGTTCCTCGTCGTGGGCGACCGCACGGCAGACGACGAGATCACCTATCCGGACATCGATCTTCGCGTCGGGATCGGCAACGACGGCCAGAGAGGTTTCCTGCACAAGGACGGTACGCCCTACCCGCGCACGCCGCGGGATTGAGATAGCCAGGCAGAGCGACGAAGAAGAGGCGACGCGCCGCTTGGATAGTACGCGCGACATGAAGGATTTGATCAGTAGGGGTTGAGGGTTCGGTAGCAATAGCATCGAACTTTCGATTTCCGTTGCTGCCGGACCCTAGTGGCGCGCGTAGCGGCTTGGCGTGCAAATTGAACAGATCGGCGGGTGACCTCAGCGTTGGAGACAGCCTGAAGACTTGGGATCGGCGGTGCACCGCACAAATTGGGCCGTTCGCCAGCCGTCTAGGCTAACCCCCGGATTTCCCGCTACGCTCCGCCCCAGGCGTCAACAGAAGGGAGCAAGTCCATGACCGCGGAGACCAAAGGCCGGATCCGTCACGTCGCGCTGAGCGTCGAGGATCCCTGGGAGACTGCCGAATTCTACAAGCAGGCGGTGGGCCTGCAGGAAGTCACCGAGCTCGACGGCCCGCTGGCCGAGGGCGTATTCCTGACCGACGGCATGGTCAACCTCGCCATCCTGCATTTCAAGAGCGACGAGGCCGCGCAGGGCACCGGCAAGGACTTCGTCGGCATTCATCACATCGGCTTCTGGGTCGATGACGTGGTCGAGCAAGGCAAGATCGTGCGCAACACCGGCGCCACCTGGATCATGGGCGATCCGAACAATCCGAACGGCTACGAGGTGAAGCACACCGACCTCAACGGCATCATCTTCGACATCGCCGCGCACGGCTGGGCGGGATCGCAGAAGAACCCCGGGGCGGATGACAACGTGGTGCATCCGAACCCGCAGCGCCGGCTGGCGAAGTTCGACGAGCGGCGTGCGCGTGCCCAAGCCAAGATCGCCTCGATCCGTGCGAAAGAGGTCGCCGTAGCAGCCGAATAATACGCTGATACCGCGGCACGGTGAGGGACCGCTACCCGGCGTCCCTCGCCGTGAGCGCGCGTGCAAGCCGGAGGTTCCACCGCACGTATCCAGCGGGCTCCACGAACCCAAGCTTCGCCCGCAGCGTCCCGTGCGCATCCGCCAGCCGATGGAACGGGATCGACGGGTAAAGATGATGCTCGGCGTGGTACGGCATGTTCCACATCAGCAGCCGGACCATCATGTTGGTCAGCGTGGTACGGGTGTTGGTCAGTCCGTTGCGGTCGTGCGTGCAGCCCGTGTGCTCGGCCAGCACGTAGGCGCGCAGGAACGGCTGGCAGATGAGCTGCGGCAGGATCCAGAACACGAACGGCGTTTCCCAGCCGAACAGCAACCCGGCCACGGTGGCACCGCCGACCATGGCGGCGCTCATCGCCCGCACGCTGCGGATGATCGTCGGGGCTGCCTGCTGCGACACGTACGGATAGCGGCTGAGATCACCGCGCCAGGCGTCGGCGACCACCAGCAGCCGCAGGCGCCAATACGGAACACCAAGGATGCGCCGCACGTAACTGGCCAGATTGTTGGGCGCCACCATGTCGAGTTCGGGATCCTGGCCGGGGATCTGCGTGTGCCGGTGATGCGCGAAATGAAACGCGGTGTAGAAATGCAGATTGAGCAGTGACGGCGCGGCGGCCAGCCATCCCACGATCAGGTTCGTCCGGCGCGACGCGAAGGCAGTCTGATGCGTCGCCTCATGTGCTGGCGCGAACAGTGCCACCTGCACGAGCCCGAAGGCGACCATCGTCGGCAGCAGCGTCCACGGGGCCGAGATCGCAACCAGCCAGCCAGTGCCGATCAGTAAGCCGGCGTGAACGGCGAGCCGTGCCGCGCCCGCAGTGTTCGAGCGGCCGGACAACGCACGTAATTCCGTCGGGCTGAGGACGCGGTCGGACACCGTGGTCATGGTCCGAACCATAGCAATTCCTGTACCGTCAGCCAGGCGGTGGCCAGACGTGCAGCCGCTTGCCGCGGAACACCGCAACGTGCAGCAATGTCCGGCCGGCGTGGGTCACGGAGGCGTCGGGGAGCCGCTCGATCGCGTCGAATGCGCCGCCGAGTTCGGCCGCGACGCGGTCGCCATGCTCCGGGGCCAGGATCAACACATCAGCGCCCAGGAAACGTGTCGGGGGCTCCGCAATGCCGAACTGGCGGGCATCGCGGTTGAGGCAGAGCGTGGTCACCTCGGGGCCAAGTGCGTAGGCCACCTTCCCGGCATCGCGCCAGTTGGGAACGCCGACGAGCGTGCCAGGCGGCAGCAGATCGCGTGCTGCCAGTTCGTGGCGGAGTGAGGTCCAGTCGATCGCGTCGACATCCGGATCGGTGCGCGTGACCGCTGCAAGCGCTGGATGCAGCCAGTCGAACCGCACCTGCGTCGCGACGACGGCAACGGCGAGCATGACGAACACGGCTGTGCCAACGAGGAGGCGACGGACCGCCGGGCGATCCAGTCGCCGCGCCACCGCATCGCCGAGCAGCGGAAACAGCATCAGATAGCCGGGCGCTGCCCAATGGAACAGCACGCGCTGACTCGACCAGGCGGAAACCAGGGCAAACACAATGATCGGCGGTGCGGCCAGACAGCACAGCAGCCAGGAGCGCCATGCGCCTGGGCCACGTCGCACAGCGGTGATGAAGACCGTCATCATTGGCAGCCAGATCCACGGCAGCACGAACAACGCCTCGCCCGCGAGAGTGACCAGGGGGTTCAGGGGCCGGAACCGAAGCCCCGCGGCGCGCGCGCCCTGGAATGCGAAGGAGGCCCAGTCATGCTCCGCGTTCCACGCCAGCACGGGTGCGAATATCAGCAGGGCAACTGCCAGTGCGAGCCAGGGCTTGGGTGTCGCCAGCCAATGCCGGTGCTTGCGGCTCGACAGCAGGTAAATCGCCGCTCCGCCGAAGGTCAGCACCGCCGAGTATTTGGAGAACAGTGCAAGCCCAGCACAAAGGCCTGTTGCCAGCCACCAGCCAAGATCGCCTCGCTCGAGCGCGCGTAGCAGACACAGCGCCGCCGCCAGCAACGCGCAATCGAGCGGTCCGTCCGGTAGCACCCAGGTCCCGGTGGTCACGCCGAACACCGGCGAAAGGCTCAGCAATACCGCCGCCCATAACCCAGCGCGCGCATCCGCGATCGCGGCACCGAGGCGGTACATCATCCAGGTGGACAGCGCGAACAGCGCGATGAACGACAGGCGCACGAGGATCGCGGCCTCGCCGCCGAACAGATGGGCGGCACCCCAGCTCAGCCACCATGCTGCCGGAGGATGGTCGAAGTAGCCGAGGCTCAGGGCACGCCCGGACGCGACCATGTAGCTTTCATCGACGCCGAGCCCCAGCGCGGCCCCGAATGCAATGCGCAGCGCGGTCGTGCCGACGATCAGCAGCCATAGGAGACGCGTCGTGTTCTCCCCCTCCCCTTGCGGGAGGGGGTTGGGGGGAGGGGGCTGCGGCAGTCGTGGTGCGGCCCCCTCCCCCCAACCCCCTCCCGCAAGGGGAGGGGGAGAAGTTGCTGTCATACGCCGCCGCACAAAGCTGCTGTCACGCGCCGCTCCGCAACGCCCAACAAAGTTGGCGTCGCACGCCGCCCAACAAAGCTGCCGTCACACGCCGCCCCAGACCTCTCGGGCCACGTCGATGCATAGCCGCAGCTTGGCCCACTGCTCATCTTCGGTGAGAGTGTTGCCTTCCTCGGTGCTGGCGAAACCACATTGCGGCGACAGCGCAAGCTGGTCGAGCGGCAGATATTTCGCCGCCTCATCAATCCGCCGCTTCAGTTCGTCCTTGGTCTCCAGCGCGCCGGATTTGCTGGTGACCAGCCCAAGCACCACGACCTTATTTCCGCGCGGCACGAAGCGCAGCGGTTCGAAGCCGCCGGCGCGGTCGCTGTCGTACTCCATGAAGTACGCGTCGGCGTTGATCTGGTTGAACAGCACCTCCGCCACCGGCTCGTAGCCGCCCGAGGCAACCCAGTGCGAGCG
The DNA here is from genome assembly GCA_963726125.1 of uncultured Alphaproteobacteria bacterium. Taxonomy (GTDB): domain Bacteria; phylum Pseudomonadota; class Alphaproteobacteria; order Acetobacterales; family Acetobacteraceae; genus JAMXLO01. The sequence goes on from CAVSBG010000009.1 coordinate 97,802, forward strand.
GAAATTCCCGCGGCACAGATGCATGCTGATCGCCATGCCGTCCGGTCGGCCCTCGATCGCGCGGTTCAACATGCCGGCGTAGATCGACAGCAGATTCTCCACATGCTCGCCGCGTGCCTTCAATCCGGAGATCTGCTCGGGGTCGCATAAATAGGCGATGTTCACCTCATCAAGCTGGAGATACCGGCATCCCGCAGCTCCAAACGCAGCGACCGCGTCGTGGTAGGCCTCGCCGAGATCCGCGAAGAACATGTCCATGTCCGGATAGGTCTTCGGGTCGATCGCCTGGCGACCGCCGCGGAAGTGCACCACCGAGGGTGACGGAATGGTCATCTTGGGCACCGCGCTCTTCACGTGGCTCGTGACAAAGCGGAAGTCGTCGACCATGACCGGCTTGTTCCAGCCGATCTTGCCGGTGACACGCAACGCAAGCGGGAGCGGCAATCCGCCCTTGAACTGGATCTTCTGCTCCGGCTCGTACAACTCGACGCCTGCCAGGCCAGCGACGAAATCGAAATGCCAGAACGCCCGGCGGTATTCGCCGTCGGTGGCCGCGCGCAGCCCCAGTTCCTCCTGCTTGCGGATGGCGGCCTCGATGCTGCGATCCTCCACCGCCCGCAGCGCCTCGGCGGACAGCGTCCCTGCCTTGCGCGCGGCACGGGCGTCCACCAACTCCCGGGGGCGGAGCAGGCTGCCCACGTGGTCCGCCCGGAACGGTGGCAGATTGCGCGGCCCGACCCGACCCTGCGTTGCATTGGACATGGACATTGGATCGCCCTCCTGACTCAGCCACGTCTGTCCTACCCCCTGAACCGTCCGCTGAAAACAGCGAGGACGCGGCATGGACCGCGGACGATCGAGCGACTATCACACGCCGCCCGCCCTCGCCGGGCCGACCCACAGATTCGCCCCGGACGATGTTGAACCGCCTGATTGTCGGAGTAGCTGAATTCAGCCGTCGCCATGCGCTGTACGTGGCGCTGGGTGGGCTGTTGCTCGCGGTGTTCTCGGCGTTCTTCGCGGTGCACCACCTCAGCGTCACCACCGACACGGACAAGATGTTCTCCGATCGACTGCCGTGGCGGCAGCAGGCCGACGAGCTGAACAAGGACTTCCCGCAGTTCAACAACCTCCTGGTCGCCGTGATCGACGCCAAGGAACCCGAGGAGGCAGATGCCACCGCCGCCGCGCTGGCCGATGCGCTGGCGAAGGATCACGCGCATTTCACCTCGGTCCGGCGACCGGACGCATCGCCCTACCTGAAGCAGGAGGGGCTGCTGTTCCTGGATACCAAGCAGCTGACCGACCTGATGAACCGGACGATCGACGCGCAGCCGTTCCTGGGACAGTTGGTCGCGGACCCGACGGCACGAGGGTTGTTCTCGGCGCTGTCGCTGCTCGGCATGGGGGTGACCAAGGGCGACGTCGATCTGGCGCCCTATCTGGCGTCGCTGGTGGCGTTTCATCAGTCGATGGCGGATGCGCTTTCCGGTCATCCGAGTCCGCTGTCCTGGCAGTTGCTGCTGGGTGGTGGACTGAACGACCTGGCCGGCAAGTACAAGTTCGTCCTGGCGCAGCCGCAGCAGAATTTTGGCGCGCTGCAACCGGGTGGCGAGGCGACCGACGCCATGCGCGCAGGTCATAGCCGGCCTGCCGTTCGTGAAGGCGGGCGACGCCCGGGTTCGCATCACGGGTCAGGTAGCGCTCGCGGACGAGGAATTCGCCACCGTTGTGGAAGGCATGGTGGCCGGTCTGGTTGGCAGCGTGCTGCTGATCACGCTGTGGCTGTTCCTCGCGGTGAAGACCTGGCGGCTCATTGTCCCGATACTGGCGACACTGAGCCTCGGTCTGACGTTGACCTTGCTGTTCGCCACGATCGCGGTGGGAACGCTCAATCTTGTGTCGGTCGGCTTCGGCATCCTGTTCGTCGGCATCGCGGTGGATTTCGCGATCCAGTTTTCGGTGCGTTACCGTGAGCGGCGGTTCGAATATCCTGATCCCGCCGAGGCGATGCGGCAGAACGCCTCGCGTGTCGGCGTGCAGATCCTGGTTGCGGCGTGCGCCACCTCGGCCGGGTTCCTCGGCTTTGTGCCGACCGCGTTCTCGGGCGTGGCGGAACTGGGGTTGATAGCCGGCGTCGGAATGCTGATCGCCTTTGCCTGCACGCTCGGGTTCCTGCCGGCGATGATCACGCTGTGCCGCCCTCGCGGCGAGGCAGTCGTGGTCGGCTTCCGCCGGTTGGCACCGCTCGACACTGCCGTTGCACGGCATCGCCGGCCCATCCTCATCGTGTTCGTGGTGCTTGCGGCCGTCGCGATCGCACTGTCGCCACGGCTCGCGTTCGATTCCGATCCGCTGCACACCAAGAACCCGAATACCGAGGCGATGCGAACGCTGTATGACCTGATGGACGATCCGGTCACCAATCCGTACAGTATCAGTATCCTGTCGCCGAACGACGCCGCTGCCGTAGCGCTGAAGGCGAAGCTGGTGAAGCTTCCCACCGTCTCGAAGGTGATCGACGTCAACAGCTTCGTGCCGGACGATCAGCAGGAAAAGCTGGCGATCGTGGCGGACGCCAATTCAATCCTGTCACCGACGCTGCTGGCGCATCCGGCGCCGGCGCCGATCAAGCCGGAGGAGATCCGGCTGGCGGCGAAGAGCGCGCTGGCGCAGATCGATCCGGCGCTGGCGAAACTGCCGAAGGGTCATCCGCTGGCGGCGATTGCGGCAGATCTGCATCAGATCGAGGGTGCGAAGGACGATGTGCTGATGGCCACGAATCGGGCACTGACGGAGTTCCTGCCCGAGCAACTGGACAATCTTCGCACGGCGCTGAACGCCGCACCGGTAACGCTGGCCTCGCTGCCGCCTGATGTTACCCGCGACTGGCTGCTGCCGGACGGACGCGTGCGCACTCAGGTGCTGTCTACGCCGCAGGCGCGCAGCAGCGCAGGGCTGCAACAATTCGTCGCGCAAGTGACCGCGGTCGCGCCAGACGCCGGGGGTTCGGCGGTGACCATCGAGGCGACCAGCCAGACCATCGTCGATGCATTCCGCGACGCGGCGATCATCGCCGTGGTGGCGATCACCATTATCCTGCTGCTGGCCTTGCGTCGGGTGCTGGATGTCGGGCTGGTGCTGGCGCCACTGATCCTGTCGGCCCTGCTGACGCTGCTGGTCGCCGTGCTGCTGCCGCTGCCGCTGAATTTTGCCAACATCATCGCGCTGCCGTTGCTGCTGGGTGTCGGCGTGTCGTTCAACATCTACTTCGTCATGAACTGGCGAGCGGGGCGGCACGCGATCCTTGGTTCGGCGACGGCGCGTGCCATCGTGTTCTCGGCACTCACCACCGGCACGGCGTTCGGCTCGCTGGCGCTGTCGGGACACCCAGGCACTGCGAGCATGGGCAGGCTGCTGTTGATCAGCTTGGCTTGCACGCTTCTGGCGAGCCTGGTTTTCATCCCGGCCTTGCTGTCGAGCGTGCACGCGAGAACCCAGCGTTAACCTCCAGTGCCGACAATGACGCGATGCGTTGGATGCTTATTTTCGGGATGCTGGTGGCTGTGGTGCGTGCGGCAACGGCGTCGGCGCAACCGGCCGACTGTCTGACCGCTCCATCCAGCGGGCCAATGTTGCCGCTGTCACTGGATCTGGCCGGCCGCTATGGGGTGCCATCGGGCGTCACCGGTCAGGCCTATGTCGCGGTGCCGATGGAAACGCCCGGCATCGCTTGCGCCATTCCGCCCCCCCCATCGGATGTATTGCGAGGTCCACCATCCGATGTGTTGCGCGGTGCGCGCGGCAACCTGTTGAACCCCGCACCCCAGTGAAGACCGTTTTGACGCGGTGGCCAGGGGAATTGGGCGAAGCACACAAACCCCTCGCCCGCTTCGCGGGGGAGGGTTGGGGAGGGGGTGCCGCGGTGCTCGCAATACCCCCTCCCTGCCCTCCGCCGCGTAGCGGGAGAGGAGATTTGCGCGCTCATTCAGTTGCCTGCGCGGTAATGATTGGCCCTTGCGGAACCCCTGCCCACCTGATAGCGCGTTCGTGCGAAACCGCGTGACGTTACGAGGAAAACTGCCATGTGTTGTCGCCTGATGGCGTTGCTTCTGCCGTTATTGCTCGCCGGATGCCTCAGTTTCAGCAGCAGCAACCCGCCGCCGCCAGCATCGGGCACTACGGTCGTCTTGCCGCCAGGGACGACGGTTGTATGCCCCAATGGGAGCGCTCCTCCCTGCTGATCAACGCCTCTGCCGCGCCTGCAAGATCGCAATCCGATCCACCTGCTGCATAACCTGATCGGCCAACAGCACCTGCGGATCGATGGGCAGGCCCGCGTCGTGCAGCAATGCCGCTGTCCATGTGTTGCACGTGTTGACCAGGTCGTACGTTTCGGTTGAAGCAAAGAAGACGCTGCCGGGATAAGGGCCGTCACCCAGGCGAACCGCTGAGCCGTCCGGGCCTGTTTCCAGCACCTGCGAGATCCGATTGGCAATCCGGTCCACGGCATCCTGGGGCAGATGCAACTCGACCACACGCTGGTCGGCGAACGCCTCGATTGGCGAGGCGGACAGTGCGGTCATCAGGATGGCGCTCTTGCTGGGGAACATCGCAGTCAGCAATTCCGCGGAGCCGGTGCGCCGCGCCATGTAGTAGGCGCGCTCACCGAAGCCGAACACCACGAACCGCACGCCAGGGAAGCCACGCTCCAGCGTCGCCAGCGGACCGGCGATTTCGTCGACCGGCAAGCCGATGTCGGTGTGCCAGCCTCGCTCCACGACATAGATGCTGGCATCGCCGGTCGGCACGTGCGCATCGGGCGGGAGGGAAGCGGCACAGTTTATGAGCAGGAAGCCACTGAGCAGCGCAGCTGCCAGCCTCACTGCCTGATCAGGATGTAGTGCATGGTGAAATGGAAATCGATCGGTTCTTTCTCGCCGAATATCGGCGGCAGGTTGGCGTCGCGGAACAACGCCAGCAACGCCAGGTCGAGCCACTGGGATCCGGATTTGCGTTCGAGTTCCACCGAGGTCACGTGGCCGTCGGGGTTGGCCTGAACCAGCACCATCGCGGAGCCATCCTCGCCGTTCATCGCCGCCTGCTCCGGATAGTAGGCATGCGCCTTTACCCATGCGCTTAGTTCGTTGCGCCAGTCAGGACCGACTTTCGCGCCGGAGACCATCGAGAACGGCGACAGATCGGTGGCGCCCTGACGCGGCGCGAGCGAGAAATCCATTGTTGACGGCGCACGGGAGGAGCCGCGCGTGGGTGGCGGTGCGCGCTGCGCCGGCGCTGCTGGGTTGAACGAGAAGTTCATCGGCGTCGGGAAGGCCTGCGACCGGTTAGGGGCGGTCGGCCGCGGCGTGGCGGAGGGCGGTTGCACCGGGCGCGATGGCGGCTGCGCGGGTCGCGGCACGACCATGGCCAATGGCGGGGGCGGGGGCGGCAACGGCAATTCCTCGGTGGTCGTGGCGGGCGGTGGCGGCGGTGGTGTCGGTGAGGGTGCCGGTTGGGTCTGCGCCTGTGGCGTGGGCGGCTGGGGTGACGGCGGCGGCGCTGGGGGCGCGAGAGCCGTCTGTGGCGTGGGCGGTGGCGGTGGGGGCGTGACCGTCGCCTGAGGCGCGGGCGGTTGCGGCACCGGTGGGGCAGCCTGCGGCGCCGGCGTGGTGGTCGGCTTTGGGTTCGGCAGCGCCGGACCGTTTGGTGAGCCGCCCTCGAACACCATCGAGACGGTGGACGGCGGCGGCAGCATCTCCTCCTGATGGCTGTAGCGCACGGTCACCAGCAGCAACGCCAGCAGGGTCAGGTGCAGCCATAACGAGATGAATGCGACGCGGCTGAACCGGCGCGGGTCGCGGCGCGATACCCGCCACGGCCGTTGAGCTTCCACGAAGGCGACGGCAGTCTGGTCCAAGCCCGGTTCCGGCGATTGTGCGCTCGGCTAGGTCTGCCCGCGCTTCTCCCAGGATTCAACCAGGAGGCAGAGAATCTCGAACAGGATTGAGGCGCCGTTGAACGCGGTGATCGTGCCGACATCGAACGGCGGCGCCACCTCCACCAGGTCGCCGCCGACGAAATCGATGCCGCGGAGCGCGCGCAACATGCGGATCGCCTCCAGCGCGGTGATGCCGCCGGCTTCGGGCGTGCCGGTGCCGGGTGCCTGCGACGGGTCCAGGCTGTCGATGTCGTAGGTCAGGTAGGTGGGGCCGTTGCCGACAACGCGCCGGGCTTCCTCGGCGGCGTAGCGCCAGCCTTTGTCGTGGAACTCTTCCATCGGGAGGACGCGCATGCCGGAGCGGGTGCTGAAGCCCCACATGTCTGGGTCATTCGTCGTGCCGCGGATGCCGATCTGGATGACGCGGTTGGGGTCGATCAGGCCCTCGTCGACGGCGCGGCGGAACGGCGCGCCGTGGTGGAAGCGCGAGCCGAGGTAGTCGTCGCCGGTGTCGCAATGGGCGTCGATGTGGATCATGCCGACGGGCCGCTGGGCACCGACCGCACGCAGGATGGGCAGGCTGATCGAGTGGTCGCCGCCGACCGACAGCGGCACGACCTTGGCCGCGACGATGGTGGCGTAGAAGGCGGCGATCTCGGCGAGCGAGCCTTCCAGGGTGTAGGGCTGCTCGATCCAGCAGTCGCCGAGGTCGCGCACCCGCGCGGTGTCGAATGGGGCGACGCCGTTCGGGTGCAGGCGGCGCAGCAGCGAGGACTGGTCGCGCACGGCGCGCGGTCCGTGGCGGGCACCGGTGCGGTTGGTCACGCCGCCGTCGTAGGGGACGCCGATGACGCCGATATCGGTGTCGGCGAGCGACTCGGTGTAGGGGGCGCGGAAGAACGTGGCGATGCCCGTGTAGCGCGGGCGCGCCTGCGGGTTGAGCATCTCCTGGTAGCGGGTGGGGCGCTTGATCGGATCCATCGGCAACTCCGCTTGTTGTGCGTCTCGCGGCGACGGTTGTGCAGCAGCAGCGGGTCTGGTTCAACTCGACGGGTGGGTGAGGGGTGCGATCCTGGCCGTGGGTTGCCCTGCCGGGGATTTCGGGGGCGTCAATTGGCAGGACTTGGCGGTGGTGACAACGCGGGTAGCGCCAACGCGACGCCGCGCCAGTAGTCTCGACTGTTGGTCGTCGGTGCGCATTTGCCGCGTCGGCCAATGCCAGGAGCCAAGCGCCATGCGGTTCGGCTGTCTCGGATCCGCCGAGCAGTCGATCAACTACTTTTCGGACGGCAAAGGCCAGGAAATGGGCATTGATCCCGCTGAAAGGGCTGATTGGAGACGGACTTAGCCGAGGCCAATGTTGCCTGATGCCCCCTCAATCGGGTCGCATGCAGCAATACGCTGATTGAGGAATTGGCGTTCCACTGGACTTCGGGCAAGCGCCAATGCGGCTTCGAAGTGTTGGCGGGCCGCGTCGCAATTTCCGATGCGCAGCTCCAACTCTGCCATGGCTGCTGGATAGAACGGGTAGGTGGTCAGTCGGCCGCGGTCCTCGATCGCGCCGATCGCTTCAAGTCCCTGCTTCGGCCCGTCACGGTGCGCCAGTGCAATGGCGCGATTCAGCGCGACGATAGGTGACGGTTGGATGGCCATCAATGTATCGTACAGCGAAGCGATCGTATGCCAATCCGTGTCCTCGGCCCGCAGTGCGCCGGCATGAACCGAGGCGATTGCTGCCTCGACGTGATACTCACCAAGCTCCGCGCCAGAGGCTGACAGGTCCAAGAGCCTGAAGCCCTCCGCCATGAGCTGCCGATCCCACAGTGAGCGGTCCTGATCGAAAAAGCAGTTGAGATTGCCGCCCGCGCTGAGACGCGCAGGCAGCCGCGCCGCGCAGAGCGCCATCAGCGCCGCCAGCGCGTAGGTCGATGGAATGGCCCCCCTTGGATGCGTCAGCAACATCGCCGCCAGTCGCATCGCCTCGTGGCACAGCTCGAAGCGAACCGCGGACTCGGCCGAGGCGCCGTGATAGCCCTCGTTGAACAGCAGATAAAGCGCGCGCTGCACGGCTGGCAGACGTGCGGAAAAGTCATCCGGCACAGCCGTATCGAACAACCGTGCCGAACCCGCCAGCACCTTCTTGCCCCGCACGATCCGTTTCTCGACCGCCGCATGCCCGCTGAGGAACGCGCTCGCGATCTCATCGACACTGAAACCGCAGAGGATGTTGAGAATGAGCGCAACCTGCACATCCTCGGACAGCCGCGGATGACAGCAGGAGAACATCATGCGGAGCAGTCCGTCCTGGATGGCATCCGCGGCAAACACTTCCTCGACGACGGTGGCGAGCGTCCATTCGCTGTCGAGCAACCGCCCCAGCTCTGGCGCGAACCTGGTCGCGGTGCGCTGACGCCGCAGCACGTCGAGTGCGTGGTTTTTCGCGGTGGCCATGAGCCATGCGGATGGATTGTCCGGGACACCGCGAAATTTCCATACTTCCATCGCCCGGCAGAACGCGTCCTGCACGACGTCCTGGGCCAACGCCAGGTTATGCATCCCGAAGATGCGCGTCAGGGCAGCAACCATGCGCGCCGCTTCGTGGCGGAAGAGATGCTCGCTCAGTTCCATCTTACATTTTCATCACGCGGATCGGGCGCACTTCCACCGACCCTCCGGCTTCCAGGATGGGGCAACCCTTGGAGATTTCCACCGCATGCGACAGATCTTCAGCGTCGATCAGCATGAAGCCGTTTACGACGTCCTTTGCCTCCGCATACGGGCCGTCATGCACGGCTCGGCTGCGGACAACCTTGCCTAGGCGTTCCAGCGGCTGTCCAGGCTCTTTGATCGCCCCGCTCTCTTTCAGTTCCTTGAACCATGCAAGCCATTTCTGCAAGGATCTCTGCATCTGCTCAGGCGAGCGCGCCATCGGGTCCTCGCCGCGAAACAAGAAAGCAAACTCGCTCATCTGTGGGTCCTCCTCGATTTCACCCCTCGCCATCCCATCGACGTTCGGGGCGGCCCTCACCGGACAACTTTATTCGTGTCCCGTCGAAGCACGGAAATCCTCATCTCCATCGTTGATTGACTGAGCAGCGCCACCGCCGCGATCGATCGTTTGCGGCGCATTCGTCGATTGCAATCAAAAATGTGTCCGTTGCCGGGTGGCTCGAGCGTCTCAACGCAACAGGACAGCAATCGGGAGAGCATCATGAGGATGCAGCGCTTTCGCGTCGCGCCGCCTTCTCGCCGGCAACTGCTTCGGAAGGCCCTGATCTTGGCGATGGGTCTGGCGGTTGCGCGCGCTGTGGAGACCAAAGCCAGTCAAGAAATCCAGATCGAGGAGAAGGACCAGCCGATGCCAGAAATCATGCACCTGATCAAAATTCGCGCCGCACAGGACAGGGTCTATCAGGCCGTGTCCACGGCAGAAGACATCCGCAATTGGTGGACGCGCGATGCTGCGCTTGATCCGGCAGTCGGCGGGACCGGGGAGTTCGGCTTCTATGGCCACCGGATGGTCATCAAGGTCAAGGTCGCCGAACTAAGTCCACCAGATCATGTCGAGTGGGACGAGGTTTCCTCGACAGGCGGTGGCTTCGACGGCACCACCATCGGTTTCGACCTGACAACGGCAGCAGACGTCACCTCGTTGTTTTTTGCGCATCGTGGCTTCAAGGCCGGCGACAACAATGTTGCCAGCGCGACGACACGTTGGGGCTTCTATCTCCTGAGCCTCAAACGCTATCTCGAAACCGGCAAGGGCACGCCTAATCCCGAGGACACAGAGCTGATACGCTGACCGCATCCGGAGCGGCTTACAGGGATCGAGGAGGCAGGTGACGTGCCCACGACAGATCGGCTCGCTATTGCGCTCGCGGCTGTACTGGTCGCTGCGAGTCCAGCCCTTGCAGGAGGGGTTGCGGAGACCAGTGCAGCGAAGAACATTGTGTTGGTACATGGCGCCAATACCGATGGCTCGGGATGGCGCGGTGTTTACGATATCCTGACGGGTGACGGCTATCACGTGAGCGTCGTGCAGCAGCCGCTCACTGGTCTCAACGATGATGTTGCGGCAACGCAGCGTGTCCTTGACCAGCAGGACGGGCCGACCATTCTTGTGGGTCATAGCTACGGCGGCGCCATCATCACCGTTGCTGGCACTGACCCGAAAGTGCGAGCGCTGGTCTATGTTGCCGCATTGCAGCCCGACATAGGGGAAACGGCCAGCCAGCTCGCCGCGTCAATTCCCGGAACGGTGCCGAGCAGCGATTTGAAGCTGACCACGGATGGCTTCATCTTTGTTGATCCGACCAGATTTGCTGCTGATGTCGCGGCGGATCTGCCGGCAGCACAGGCAAAGTTCATGGCGAACTCACAGATGCCGGTAAGGGCCGCCGCATTCGACGCCCCAGCCACCGCTGCGGCATGGCACGATAAGCCTAGCTACGGGATCATCGCGACGGACGATCATGCACTCAATCCCAAACTTGCACGCTGGATGTACCAGCGTTCAGCAGCGGACATCACCGAGATCAAAGGGAGCCATCTGGTTTACATCTCCCATCCCGATGCGGTCGCCAGGGTCATCGAAAGAGCGGCCCACTCTGGCGCGGCGGCGAATGCAACCAAAGCCTATCAATAGGGTCGTCGGCTTGGATTGGCGGCCGCTTGCTTTGTCATCCGCCGACAGCGCAAGCGGGAGCGGCGCTTCCGACTTGATGCGCGCGGTGAGAAGTTCGAGCGTATGTCGGCGATCATAGGGAGCACGAGGAGTTGTTCCGAGAGCACCCGCTCATACTCTTTTCAGGTCTTGCACGACGACTTCGGCAATGAAGTCCGCTGCTCCGGAGATCATGTGGCACGAGACCACTTCCGGCATCTGTGCCAGCGCATCCTGCAAGCGGGCGGCATTGTCCTTGGAATGCTGGCCCACTTTGATCTCGACGAGAACGGTCAGCCCCAAACCAACGGATTCCCGGTCGATGATCGCCCGGTATCCACGGATGACGCCATCGACCTCCAGCTTCTTGATCCGCCGCAGGCAGGGCGACGGCGATAACGCCACCCGCTCGGCGATCTCCACGTTGCTGCGGCGCCCGTCCTCTTGCAGGAGCGCAAGAATTCGATGGTCGGTTCGGTCCAGCTCCATCTGCCATCTCCTGCCTTTTATAACCAACTAAAGGCTATGAAATGCTAAAGTACTCGTTATTGAGGGTCACCGCTCGCGAAGCCTGCGCGAGTGCATGGGGCTGAACGCAGCGGAGTTCCAGAACCGGGGCCTGGAGGGCCGCCTCGACGAAGTGCGACAGCGCCCCGTTGCGGTCACGCCCCCGGCTGGCGAGCAACCGGCATAGCGCGTGGTTGGTGCTGCGCGAAACGATCAGATTCCAGCGGGTCGAGGTGGACATGACCCTGCGGATACAGGCGGACAGGTACCATAACACCAGATCGTCGGTCCACGCCGCAGCCTATACGGTTGTAGGCGCGAGCACGTCCGGCTCGTCGGTTCCGATGCGATCGCCTCGCACGAATTCCTGGTCACCGCGTGAGGCACGCGACACCCAACCGCAGCGGTGCTATTCTCGCCGCATGGTCGCGCTGCGCAAACGCATCCCAACCGGGATGGCGCTGGACGAGTTCCTCGCCTGGGCCGCGGCGAACAGCGGCAATTGGCAGCTCCTCGACGGCGAGCCGGTGGCAATGGCGCCGGGCAGCGATGCACATGGCGCCATTCAGAACGAGGTGGGCGCCCTGCTGCGCAACCATCTGCTGGAGCAGCGCTCCGCCTGCCGCGTGGTGACCGAGCCCGGCATCGTCCCCCGGGTGCGCGCCAACCGGAACTATCGCGTTCCCGACCTCGGCGTAACGTGCGCGTCGCCGTCGGACGCCCCGATGGTGGCGGAGCCGATACTGCTGATCGAGATCCTGTCGCCATCCAACGAAGCCGATACCAGGGCCAATGTCTGGGCTTATACCAGCATCCCCAGCGTGCACGAGATACTGGCTATCCGCAGCACCCGCATCGAGGCCGAACTGCTGGTTCGGGGCGCAGACGGGTCATGGCCCGCCGAACCGGATATCATCGGGCCGGATGGCACCGTGACGCTGCCCAGCATCGCCTACACGGCGCCGCTCGCGGCGTTTTACCGCACGACCGTTCTGGCACGACGATGAAGAGTCCCTAACCGGCCGTCGCAGCTTTACTCTCGCGTAGGGACCTTGAGCGCACGATCGCAGCCGCACACTATCGGCCGCGCGCGACCAATGGGCTCAAGATGACGAATTCTCCTCGCTACCGTATCGGGTTCGACATCGGCGGTGCCTTCACCGACTTCATCAGGAGCACGAATGACACTGCGATTGATATGCGGCATGGCAATGATCGTCACAGGTTTGGCGCCCAATGCGTCCGCGCAAGAGCAGATCGGGTATGAAGTGCATGACGGCCGCCGACCGCAGCCGGCGGTCATCACGCCAGGTACGTTCAGCACGCAGGGGCAGCCCGGCAAGCCGCCTTCGGATGCGACGGTGCTGTTTGATGGGAAGGATCTGTCGAACTGGCAAAGCGTCAAAGGTGGCGACGCACCGTGGAAAGTTGTCGATGGCGCTATCCAGAACGTGCCTGGTTCGGGCGATATTCAGACCAGGCAGCAGTTCGGTGACATGCAGCTGCACGTTGAATGGCTCGAGCCTCAGGGGACAGAAGGCCGCAGCCAAGAGCGCGGGAACAGCGGCGTCTTCCTCCAGGGTCTGTACGAAATGCAGGTGCTCGACAATTACAACAACGAGACCTATCCCGACGGGATGGCCGGCGCGATTTACGGACAATACCCGCCGTTGGTTAATGCCTGCCGGCCGCAGGGCGAGTGGCAGACCTATGACATCATCTTCCACGCTGCGAAGTTGCAGGATGGAAAAGTCGTCCGGCCCGCACGCGTGACGGCGTTCTTCAATGGCGTGCTCGTGCAGGACGACACGGATCTGATCGGTCCAACTCGCTACCAGGTATTGGCGACCTATCCCGCGGCGTTGCCAGACAAAGGCCCGCTCCAGCTGCAGGATCACACTAGCCCGATCCGCTATAGGAACATCTGGGTGCGCGGCCTACCGGCTGAGAAACCCCAACCTCCCATCAAACCCGCAGGCCAAAACGACTACGAGAAGATGCATCATTAGACTGCTCGTCGCTTGGCATTGGTACGTGCCGGGCCGATGGTCGGACCGCATGACGACCGGCCGCCGACGAGGCGAAGAGGAACAGCCCCCTCCGCCCCGCCACGCGCGATTGTTGCTGATGGATCAGAGGTTGGCGAGGATCAACTCGGCCTTGCTGACCTCGAAGCCACCCGGTTGTTCCACGGCAAGATGCGTCACCTTGCCGTCCTGCGCGATCAACGCGTAGCGCTGGCTGCGCGTGCCCATGCCGCGGCCCACCAGGTCCAGCTCCAGGCCGATCGCCTTGGTGAACGCGGCAGAGCCGTCGGCCAGCATGGTCAACCTGCCGTCGGTGCCCTGCTCCTTGCCCCAGGCCGCCATCACGAACGCATCGTTGACTGCGATGCACGCAACCGTGTCGACACCCTTTGCCTTGATGGCATCGACGTTCTGCACGAAGCCCGGCAGGTGCTTCGCGCTGCATGTCGGCGTGAACGCCCCGGGCACCGCGAACAGCACAACCTTCTTACCTTTGAATATTTCGTCGGTTGTGGTTTCCTTGGGACCTTCGGGGGTCCCCATCATCAACTTCATGGACGGAATCTGATCGCCGACCTTGATCGTCATTGGCTCTGAGCTCCCCTTTGGCTTGCCAGAGCGGAAGTCGTAGCGTTCCTCGCGATCGGTGTCACGCCACCCCGGGAGCGCTGTTCCAGCGGGTTCGGCATGGTGCACGCGGAAGTGCAGCTGAAGCCGACGGCATTGCGATTGGGCGGGCGCCGGCCCCGCTTGCACACGCGCCCCGAGAAGCCCAGATTCACCGGAATGGATGAGATGCCCAAATCGGCCGGCCAGCCCGACGCCGACAGCTTCCTGACGGGGCAGTTGCTCATCGCAATGCCCGCGATGGAGGACGAACGCTTCGCTCATAGCGTGATCTATCTCTGTGCCCATACACCAGAAGGCGCAATGGGCCTCGTGCTCAATCGCCCCCTACAGCGCCCCAAGTTCGACGAACTGCTGCGCCAGCTCGAGGTCGCGCCTGTGCCCCCTGCACGGCGGATTCGTTTGTGTGCTGGCGGACCACTGGACAACGCGCGCGGCTTCGTCCTCCACACAGCGGATTGGACCGGTGAGGGCAGTCTCCGCGTCAACGAGGCCCTGGCGCTGACCGCGAGCCTCGACGTGCTAAAGGCGATTGCCGAGGGCGGTGGCCCGCGCGAGGGGCTGCTGGCGCTGGGCTATGCCGGCTGGGGCCCTGGCCAGCTCGATGCGGAAATCCAGCAGAACGCGTGGCTCTCGGTACCGGCCGACGAGACAATCGTGTTCGACGGCGACCACGACACCAAGTGGCGCCGGGCGCTCGGCAAGCTGAAGATCGATCCGTTGCTGCTGTCCGGTGTCGCCGGCCACGCCTGACGCATTTCGCGTTAACAGGAAGGCAGCAAGTCTGGCGCTTAATGCAACCTTCGACAATCAATGGTTGCAGACAGCATGCCCGCCCGAGATGAACCGAATACCGAGGCGATCCTGGCCGCGGTAATCCGCATAGCGCGAGTGGCGTTCCAGGACCCGTTGCTCGAGCTGGCATCCGAGACAACCAGCGACGACGTGCCCGACTGGGATTCGATGAACCACGTCAGCTTGATAGTTGCGATCGAGAGCTATTTCGACATTCAGTTCCCGATGGCCGACGTCGAGGAGCTGAAGAGCGTCGGCGAACTGGTGCGAGCCATCGAGAACAAATTATCCATGCTTCATGCATAGGCCCGAGAACTGTCTGGCCACGCCTCACGTGATCCGAATTTCAGCATCGTCGGGCAGGTGATGCCACCACATAGCCCGGACCGCTGGTTCAGCGACGGCTTCGCTCACCTCGATCCGATGGTCCGCGGCACTTCAGCGAGGGCTTGCCGGGTGGCTGTCATCGACTGCACGCGGCACCTCCGAGCACGCAGAACGAGGCGCAATACGGGTGGTTGAGTGACACCGGCCGCGCGGCCTCCACAAGTGTGCGTCCCAGGTCGAACTGTCGATCGTAGGGCACCAGCGTGCATGCGAGCACCGATGGCGCACCGGCGTCCTTGTGCTTCACCACCATCCGCGCCGAGGAACACATCACGTCATCGGGCGACTTGTGCAGAATGCCCCAGCACGCGGTGGTGATCTCGGGCACGTCGCGTTGCGCGTCCATCTCCGGAAACAGCATCAGCCGCACGGGGTCGTTGGCGTCGATCGGAATATCGAGTTCGGCGAACAGCCGGGCGAAGCCGGCGCGCAGCTCCGCTTCCGGCTCACCGGAAAACCGCCGTCCCGCTATGTCCATCGCGAATCCGTTGCGCGCCAGCCACACCATTCCATCGATGGTCGGCACCCAGCTTCGCCTGCCACGCTCGGCCTCATGCACCGCCGGCGAATGATGATCGAGCGACACGCGGATCCGCAGCCGGGGCCCATACGCCTCGCGCAGTGCCAGCAGTTGCGGCCGCAGCCTGCGCATCGGCTTCATCGCATTGGTCAGCACCAGCGCGTCAAGACCACGCGACAGCACATCGTCCAGCATGGCGACGATATCCGGGTTCATGAAGGGCTCGCCGCCGGTGAAGCCGATCAACCGGGTTGGCAGCTTTTCGCGGCCGATCTCATCGAGATACTCGCGCACTTCGTCGCGCGTCAGGTACGCGAGACGATCATTTCGCGGCGAGGATTCGATGTAGCAGTTGCGGCAGGTCAGATTGCATAGCGTGCCGGTGTTGAACCACAACGTCTCGAGCGCACGCAGCGCGACCTGGGCACGAGCCTCGCCCTTCGCGGTGGTGACGAGATCGCGGAATTTGGCGGGATCGAGCGGTTGGAACGACGCATCCACTGCTATCGCCCCTTGAACGCCGGCGTGCGCTTCTCGAGGAAAGCCTGGCGTGCCTCGCGGTAATCCTCGCTGTTTACCGCGGCTTCCTGCGCCGCGGCGATCGCCGCTTCGCGCTGCTCGACCTCATCGCGTGCCAGTGCCTCCAGCACCACCTTGGCGCCACGCTGCGACAGGGGTGCGCGCGTCGACAGTTCGCGCGACAGCGCATAGGCGCCATCCAACGCGCCCGACTCCGACACCACGTCGAGCAGCCGCATGGACTGACAATCCCGCACCGGGAAGTATCGGCCCGAATAAAGCACCAGCTTGGCATTTGCCAATCCGACCGCGCGAAGCAGCAGGCTGCAGTCCAGCGTGTCGTAGACGATGGACAGACGCGCGGCGGGAATGCCCATTTGCGTCGTCGCGTCGCCTACGCGCAGGTCGCACGCCAGCGCCAGCCCGCAACCGCCACCGACGCCGTAACCGTGCACTGCGGCGATCGTCGGCTGCGGCAGGTCGATGATCGCCTGGGTCGCCGCGCGTCCGGCCGCACTGTAGATCCGTGTGTCATCCACGGTATTCCTCACCCTGGAAAACTCCGAGATGTCGGCCCCCCCCGAGAAATGGCCTCCCGCACCCGTCAGGATCACCACGCGGACGTCGGCACGTGTCGCGAAGCCGTGGTAGATTTCTGCGAGCCCGCGCCACATCGCCAGGGAGACGACGTTGCGCTTCTCGGGTCGGTTCAGCGTGACCACGGCAACGCCGGTCGCATCCACGTCCACCAGAATGTCGTCAGTCACCGCGCTACTCCGTCGTTTCCCGCTCATTCTGCCGGAGCGCGAGCCATTCCGCCATCAGCCGGCCATTGTCCGACGGATAGCGCTCATCCAGCACCGTCAGCGCGGTGATCCGATCGGCGCGGAAGTGGCGATAATCGCGCCGCAATTCGCACCACGCGCCGACCAGCGTCGCCTGCACGTAGTAGGCGACCGCGATCGGCCAGATCACCCGCTCCGAGCGCGTGCCCTTCTCGTCCGCATAGGCAATCCACAGCTTGCGCTCGTCGCGGATGGCCTGGCGCACTTCGGCCAGGTCCACGCGCTCCGCCACCGGCGCGCCGGACGCGGAGACAAAGAACGGCGCCGCGGCAAGTTGCTGCCGCAATCGCTCCGGCAGCACCACCGTGA
Source organism: uncultured Alphaproteobacteria bacterium (assembly GCA_963726125.1). Classification (GTDB taxonomy): domain Bacteria; phylum Pseudomonadota; class Alphaproteobacteria; order Acetobacterales; family Acetobacteraceae; genus JAMXLO01. The sequence goes on from CAVSBG010000009.1 coordinate 114,939, forward strand.
CTTTCGAGAGCACGCTCTCGGCTGCATCCTGCAGCGCCGGATCGCCGGTGCGCGAGACCAGTCGGGCACCCACTGCGATCGCCTCGATCTCCTCGATGGTGAACATCAGTGGCGGCAGATCGAAACCGCGCCGGAGCAAGTAGCCGACGCCGGCGGCTCCCTCGATCGGGACCCGCCGGGCCTGCAAGGTGGCGACGTCGCGGTAAACCGTGCGAACCGTCACCTCAAGCTCTTCCGCCAGGGTAGCGGCCGTCATCGGCCCTCGCGCGGTGCGCAGGCGCTGGATGATGTCGAACAGCCGATCGGCGCGGCGCATGGGCGGTAGACTACTGACAGAACGCTGTCAGTGGCAACTCGCTATGCTTCGCGCGATCCCATGGGGAAACGCAAATGATTACACTGACCGACGAACCGGATGCGCGGCTGGAAACCCTCCTCGAGGATGGTCTGGCCGAGCACAACGCCGAAATGTCGCGCCTGCGCGATTGGCGCGCGCTGGCGGTGCAGGTGCACGACCCCGACACCGGCGAACTGGCGGGCGGCGTGCTCGGGCGCACGTCGATGGGCCTGTTCTTCCTTGACCTGTTCTACCTGCCGAAGAAGCTGCGCCGCGGCGGCCTCGGCAGCCGTGCGCTGCGTATGGCGGAGGAGGAAGCCATTCGGCGCGGCTGCACGGCGGCAACGCTGGTCACCGTCAATTTCCAGGCCCCGGAGTTCTACGCGCGATACGGTTGGGAGGAGTTCGGCCGCATCGCCACTATTCCCGGCGTCGAGCGTGTTTTCATGCGCAAGAGTCTTGCGGCGTAGCGCAGCGGATCGGCAACAGAGCTGACCGTGGCACAGGCGGGCTGGATCCGCTGATCTTCCCGCGTGGTTGCTTGGCTGCACCGAACTTAGTGACACGAAACTCGCCATGTCCATGCCGGTGTGCCAGCGTCAGATTCGGACGCATCCGGCAACTCCTCGCAAGCCGCTGTTCCCCGTCATCGCACGCCGGTACCACTGTTGTTTGGCCGAACCTGGAGACGCGTCGGTTTCTGGCCGGGGCGGCGGTGACGGTTTAACAGGCCGCTCGATGCACCCGGCACCGCTAGGGTTTTCAACCACGGATGCACACGGATATATACAGATAGGGAGTGAGAGCTTCGGCACATTCGCGCCAATGAAAATCAACGGTCCCGGTAGCGTTCGATGATACGTGCGGCCGCTGTCCTGGCGACCTCATGTTGGTCATAACATTGGATCGAGCCGGCATTCGTGGCCTCATCCCAACGAACTTACGTGACGACGTACTCGTCCTGCGAGGCAATAAGTATTCCAGATCCATTGCCGAGGCTCGGCATCAGCGCATCGCTGCGGCGGATGCGCGTCATTGTCGTTAAAGAGTTCTACGCCACCGCGGCAGGCACCCGGCGGCGCGTTGGCTGTGCCGGGAGCACTCCGCAACTCGCCCTGTGCGCCAGCAATGCACGACAGGCCGCCGCTGGTGGAGCACCGAGCGGCAGCAGGCTGCCTCGTCCGGTCTGTTGGATGCGATCCGCCGGTGCGCCAATTTCGAACGCCACCACGTCCAGCCCGGATTGCCACATCTGCGACAGCGTGTAGCTCCAGGTTTCGGGCCAAAGTGCCGGCAGGAACCCGACCTCGGCCTCCTGCTCGCGGATCAGCCCGATTGCCTCGGCCTCCTCGTAGGCACCGGTGATGTGCACCACGCCGGTCTCCAGGAGCCGCTTGTCGTCGCAGGTGAAGCCGACCACGACGAACTCCATCGCCAGCCGTTGCGACACGACGTGGCGAGCACACGCGAGCAGATACTCATAGCCCTTGTCGATACCGATGCCGCCAACGACAACGACCCGAACGCGCAACCGGCTGACGCCCGCCGTGGCGGTAGGCCTTGGCAATGGCAGATCGGGCTCCCAAGGCGTCACCTCACAGGAAAGCTCCGGAACGTAGCGCGCCAGGCGTCGCGCCACATCCGCCGACGGTGCAACGACACGCTGCGCATTGAGGAACACGCCGCGGGAACGCTGCCGCAGTGCTGCCGGCCTGATATCCTCCTCGAGGCTGCCGCCGGCATCCGAATAACACGCCTCGCACGCATCGCCGCCAGGCTCACCGCAATAGCGCTTGTCCGACCCCACCAGTGTGATTCGCGGACACACCCAGGCGTAATCGTGTACCACCACGTCGTATGGCACACCGAGTGCGCGCGCCAAGGCCAGCATCGCTGGGTCGTGACCAATGAAATGATGCAATTCCACCAGTGTCGGCTTGTCGTCGCACAGGAAAGCCGCGAGCTCGCGGATGCCCTCCCGCAGGTCGAACCGAAGATTGGGAAACGTCTCGCTGGAACCATCCGACAGAGCGCAGCAAGTGCGTCCATGCGCATCGGCCGCGGGCGTCAGCACGATTGGCCGCAGTCCCGAGGCCGCAATCTCCTGGCAGCGCTCGGTGACCCGGCGCTTCACACCACCGGAGCGGGCGTGCGTCAGCAGGACGACCGCGCCCTTGCGATTTCGCCCATTGCGCCACCGCAGCGCATCCATGGCGAATCGGGCCGACGCCAGCGGATCATCCTGGCGGAAGGTTGCGATCAGCGCGTCGTAGCCGGGGTGCAGGCGGTTCAGGACGCCGAGGTTGCGCACCAGCAACTGCGCTTTTGCCCCACCGAACGAGCAGGCCCCCACGTGCCCGACGAACACACCGGGTACCGCGACATGACGCCACCCCAGATGGCGTGCCCGAATGCAGAAGTCGTTCTCTTCGCCATAGCCCTGGGCAAACAGATCCTCCCGCAGCAGACCGACAGAAGTCAGGCAGTCGCGCCTGAGATAGACACAGAAGCCATGCGCGCTCGGCACGTCTGTCACGGTGCTCGCGTTGGCGCGCCGCGCGAGGCGATCCAGTTGATTGGTCGCGGCCTGGTCGGGAACCGGATTCGGACCATTCTCCCGCGGATAGCTGAAGATGGTTGCGTCGTTGGAGAATGGTGTCGCGCTGCCAATATCCGGCGCGCTGTAAGCTGCCTCGGTCAACCGTTCGACCCAGCCGTGCGGCACCAGCGTGTCGCTGTTGAGCAGGATCACATCGCGATCTGCGGCGGCGCGTATTCCGGCGTTGGCGGTGGCAGGAAAGCCGCGGTTCGCCGGTTGCCGCAGCAGCACGATGTGCCCGCGCTGCGCCAGTTCGGTCAGCGCCTCCACCAACCTGGCCTCGGGGGACGCGTCCTCCACCACGATACAGCGCGCATCTTTCGGTAGCGATGCGAGCACGCTCTTGATGCAGGCCATGGTCGGCTCGAAGCCGCGATAGACCGGGACCACGACATCAATCCCGACCGCCCGCAGCAAGCGCCGGGGCACCGGGCGTATGCCGACGATGTCGGCCGGCACTGCGGCCATGCGAATATCGACGATCGAGGCTGCGCCGCGCGTTGAAGCGGGAAACAGCCGCCGCGCCAGTTCGGCTGCGCCAGCCGCGCTGCGCTGGTCAATCATGGGATCGAGCGGGCTGCCATAGAGGTTCCGGCCGGCGGCATCCTGCACAGTCATCGGCGATGCCAGCGCGCGCAGATCGGCTGACGGAACCATGAAGCGGCGCGGTCGCGCGAACGGCTGGGTATGTGGCACATCCGATGCCGGATCGCTGGCAATGACGCGCAGTTTGGACCCGTTGGCACCACGCACCGTTACCAAAGGAGCGCAGTCTGGATCATGCGGGAACCACGCCCATCCGATCAGCCCGCCATCCAGCGCACTGACGAAGCCTTCGAGTTGCCCGATGACCGAAGCCTCGAGCGGACTGCCGAACAGATGAAGGCCCTGGAGGCATACCGCGATATGATTGGCATGCCGCCAAGCATCCGGCAGCCAATAGCTCGCCCGCAGCAGTGCGGCTTCCCGATTGCACCGGCGCGCGCGCAGACCAATCGGCGCACCGTCCAGCAGGATCACGACGCGGTTTGGATTTGCGTTCGCCGCGAACAACGTGACGTGCAGCATGCCGTCGGCGGTCAACGCGCACCAGCCGCGTTCGCCGTTTTGCCGGGCGATCAGATCATGCAGGTGAATGGTAGGCGTGCCCCGAACATGGCCGTGGCGCGACAGCAGCGAACGCAGGCTGTGGGCAGCGAGGTCGTGCTGGCCCAGCGTATGGTGCGCTGAGGCAAGTCCGATCCATGCCTCCTGCACATCATCACGGCGAGCGACGAGGGCAAAGGCCTCGGCGGAACGGGGATCGAGGTCGTGCAACCGCGCGGCGCCAATTGCCAGTGTGATCTCGCCGTTCGATGGTGCCAGGCGTTGGGCGTATTCGTAATGCCGCAGCCCGGCCCGGACATCGCCGCCTTGCAGGACGGCCGCTGCGCGAGCGCAGGCATCGTTCACCGCAGCGCTGCGTTCGCTTGTCACAGAACATTCCTTGCCGCTGACTGCCTTCCGTTGCGCCAAGCTAGCGAGGGGCCGTTAATGAACCATTGCCAGGGCGGCCAAATACGCGATCCATTGTCGACCGGGGATGGGACCCGTTGGTTAATAGTGCATGAACACTGGCTTAAGATCAGACATCCGCGACTCAAGCATCTGTGAGCGGATGGCGCCCCGATCCCGCCGCACTTATTCGACAATGTGGTCGGAGCGTAACGGAGTGGGTATCGGTCATGTTGAGATTGGCATTGTTCTTCCTTGTGGTTTCGCTGGTCGCCGCGTTGTTCGGTTTCGGCGGTATCTCAGCCGCCTCGGCAGACATCGCGCGAATTCTATTCTTTATCGCGATCGTGATCTTCCTGGTCCTGCTGGTTGCCGGCCTGATGGCGGGCAGTACCTTGTTCTAGGGCGCGAGCCAGTGCGGCGCGTCGGCCGTTCGTCAACGGTGCGACGCGCCGCACTGGCTCAAGCTTTAGTCGCAGGCGATTGGTGTCGGCGCGCTATACCACTTTCCCTGCAAGGTGCTGCTTATATGCCGGCCGCTGCAGCATACGATCGTACCAAGCACGCAGGTGCGGTACTTCGGGGCGCTCGAAGTCCATACTGAACCACCGGTGAAGATGCGGACCCCACGGGATGTCCGCCAGCGTCAGGTCGTCGCCCGCCAGATATGGATGCCTGGCGAGTTCGGCCGAAACCATCCCCCAGACGCGGGCCGTGTCCTCCACCGCCTGCTTGATCGCCGCCATGTCGCGCTTGTCCGCTGGCGTGCGCACCAAACCCCAGAACACCACACCCATCGGCCGATTCAGCAGCGTCTGCTGCGCGTCCATCCAGCGATCAATGTTGCCGCGGGCATGCGGGTCCTGCGGCCATAGCTTCGAGTGAGGCGCATGAGCGTGGCAGAGATAGCGGCAGATCGCGTTGCTCTCCCACAGCGTGAAGTCATCCTCCTGCAATGTCGGCACCAGACCGGTGGGGTTCATGGTGCGATATTCCGCGGTATCGGTCTTGCCGAATGAGCCGCCGACATCGAGGCGTTCGTAGGAAAGCTGCAATTCCTCGAGCGTCCAGATCGCCTTCATCACGTTGCTCGATGTGGCGCGGCCCCACAGGATACGGCGCATTCGGTGTCCCCTCCCTGACTGCGGACGACAACCTGGCGTCCTGCCGCGGAAGTTCGCCATATCCTGCGGCGAACGCAAGGGATCGTCGGACCACCGCTGCGCTTGCGCGCCCGGCGGAAGCAGGGCACATCGCCCCCATGACGCTCAGCTCGATACGCGAACTGGCCATCGTTAGTGCGCTTGCCGCGGGTTTCGCCCTTGGGCTGGCGGAGGCGTCGGAGTATTGGGGCGGCCTGGTGCCATGCGCGCTCTGCCTGCTGGAGCGGTGGCCATACCGAGTGGCGATAGTCCTCAGCCTTCTCGCGGCCGTTGTGCCGCGGCCATACGACCGTGGGCTATTGATGCTGGTGGTCGTGACGATGCTGGTCTCCGCCGCGCTGGCGGTCGTCCACGTCGGCGTGGAGCTGCATTTCTGGCCCAGTCCGCTGCCGGAATGCGCCGCACCCCGCTTCATCGGTGGCACGATCGCCGAACGTCTGTCGAACATGCCGTCACGACCGGCCAAGCCGTGCGACGCGCCGACATACCTGATCCCCGGCCTGCCGATCTCGATGGCGGTGATGAACCTGCTCTATGCGGTGGTATTCGCGCTTGTGCTGGACCGCTTCCTGGGCCGCGGTCGAGTTGCCAAGGCATGAGCGACACGCGAGCGCATCTGCCCGGCAGTCCGACGGCAGAGACGACGATCGCGCGCATGATTCGGGTCGACCACGCCGGTGAGTACGGTGCGGCGCGGATCTATGCCGGCCAGCTCGCGGTGCTGCGGCGCAGCGACACGGCCCCGGTGCTGCGCGAGATGCAGGCACAGGAACAGCAGCACCTCGAGCGGTTCTCGGATCTGATTGTGCGGCGCAGGGTGCGACCGACCGCCCTATTGCCGCTGTGGCACATCGCGGGGTTCGCGCTCGGTGCGGTGACCGCGGCGTTGGGCACGCGCGCGGCAATGGCTTGCACGGTGGCCGTCGAGGAGGCGATCGACGCACACTACAGCAGCCAGATCGCGGCGCTGGATGACGGCGAGAGCGAGCTGCGGAATACGCTCGGCCAGTTCCGAGAGGAAGAGCTCCAGCACCGCGACATAGCGCTGGAGAATGGCGCGGAGCAGACGCCGGGCTATCGGCTGCTGTATTTCGCGATCAAGGCCGGCTGCAAAGTTGCGATCCGCATCAGCGAACGCGTGTAACCCGGAACGACGCAACGCACGCAACCGACGTTTCCGATGGAGGAAACCGATGGGACTCGAAAGGCTCGCGGTCCGCGGCATCGATCTCGAAGTGCTGCGCAAGGGTGAGGGCCCACCGATCCTGCTGCTGCACGGGCTGGATGTCGTGGACCCCGACGCGCCGTTCCTGAACCTGCTCGCACCGCACGCCGAGATCATCGCGCCGTCGCATCCCGGCTTCGGTCATTCACCGCGTCCCGCTGATTTCGATACGATCTATGACCTGGTGCATCTCTACCTCGACCTGCTCGAGACGCTGCCGCACGTGACGCTGATGGGTTTCTCGTTCGGGGGCTGGCTCGCGGCTGAGATCGCGGCGGCGAGCTGTCACCGTCTGGCGCGGCTGATCCTGGTGGATCCGCTCGGCATCAAGCTGGGCGATCGCGAGAGCCGCGACATCCTCGACCTGTTTAGCACGGCACCCGCCGAGGTGCAGCGGTGTACCTGGCACGATGCGTCGAAATTTGCACCCGACTTCAACACCATGTCCGACGACGCCATCGTCGTGCACGCGCGAAACCGCGATGCGTTGAGCCTGTATGGCTGGCAGCCCTTCATGTACAACCCGAAGCTGCCCCGCTGGCTGTGCCGCATCGCGGTGCCGACGCTGGTGCTGTGGGGCGCCAGCGATGGCGTGGTGACGCCAGCCTATGGTCGCGAATATTGCGGTCTGATCCCAGGAGCGCGTTTCGAGGTCATTGAAGGCGCAGGTCATCATCCGGAGGTGGAACAGCCCGAGACATTCGCCGCGCGTGTCGCGGCGTTCATCCGATGATCTTGATGTTCCGTCTGCCTGGCATCACGACCGTCGTGAAGAGGCGGCTCATACCGGGGGCTTTAACTGTTGATGTAGTGCAGACCCTGCGAACCTGCTCATGACCTGGCTATTTCCAAGCGATGTTGCTGACTGGGATTGCGTCGTTCGCAATTTGGTGCGGGTTGGCGATGGCCGGGTCAAGCCCGGCCATGACGGTAGGTGGGTCAGCCCGTTTCGGTCGTGACGGTAGGTGGGTGACGCCCGGCCGTTACGATAGGTGGATCAAGCCTAGCCGTTACGGTAGGTGGGGCGAGCTTGGTCGGGACGGTAGGTGCGTCAAGCCCGCCAATGACAGGGGGGAGAGTCAGTCGTTTCAACGTCTGGTATAAGCACTCTGCAATGCGTTGCCCCCGCCATGCTGCGCATCGTGCTCTTGCTGTCGCTGACTTTGCTTCTGCCGGGTCTCGCGGCCGCAACGGAACTGAAGCTTAGTACCTGGAACCTGGAATGGCTGACCGATCGGCAAGCAGGTGACCGTGAATTGCCTTCCGACGCCCATCCCAAACAGCCAGCGGACATTGACCTTCTGCAACAATACGCGATGCAGCTGGATGCCGATGTGATTGCCATTGAGGAAGTGGACGGCCCAGTCGTCGCGGCTCGAGTGTTTCCGCGCGACAAGTACTCCATCCACATGAGCCGCGACCATGTCGTTCAGCGTGTTGGCATCGTGGTGCGCCGAGGCATCCATTACGACGTCAATCCGGATGTCACGGCACTCGACGTCGGGCCGAGCCATGCTCTGCGCAGCGGCGTCGACATCACGCTGACACTACAACCCGCGCCGCTGCGAATCCTTGCCGTTCACCTGAAGACCGGCTGCTTCGATCGCCCGCTGAACAAGGAGCCACATGGCGCATGCGAGGAACTGGCGGAACAGAGAACCGCGTTGATCGATTGGATCAATGCGCGACAGGCTGATGGCATCGCATTCGCCATCATGGGCGACTTCAACCGCCATATGGACGGCAAGGACCAGTTCTGGTCAGGCCTGAAACGAGCTGCACCACTGATCCGAGTAACCGAGGGCCACTCAAGCCCGTGCTGGGGCAGTGAGTCCTTCATCGACCACATCATTCTCGGCGATGCCGCGCGGGATTGGTTGGTGCCGGAACTCGTTGCGCGTCCTCAGTTATCGCGAAACCGGCGCCGAGTGGAAGGAACGCCTGTCCGATCATTGTCCGGTCTCGGTGCGCTTGCGCCTCCCCGACTGAACGCGTTGAATGCGCACCGCATCGGAGGAGGTCACGCCATGAAGATCACTGGCATCACCGCCAAGGAATTCCGCTGGCCACGTCATAAGCCGATCACCAATGGAAAGCACACTTATACGGACGTGACGTTCGCCGTGGTGGAGATCGAGACCAGCGAAGGCATCACCGGTATCGGCCTCGGTGGCGGCGGCGAGATCGAGCGCGCCACCATCGCGCGGCTGACGCCGATGCTGATCGGCCAGGACCCGATCAATGTGGAGCGGCTCTGGCATAAGATGTGGGAGCCCAAGCTGATCGGTCGCCGCGGGCTGACCACGCGCGCGATATCCGCAATCGACATCGGTCTGTGGGACATTCGCGCAAAGTTCGCCAACCTGCCGCTGTACAAGCTGCTCGGAGGATTTCGCGATCGGGTGCCGACGTACATCGCCGGCGGCTATTACGAGGAAGGCAAGGGCCTGCGTGAACTCGCGCGCGAGATGGAAGACAATTTGCGCATGGGTGCCAAGGCGGTGAAGATGAAGGTCGGTGCGGTGCCGCTCGTCGAAGACGTCGCGCGCGTCCGCGTGGCACGCGAGGCGGTGGGGCCGGACGTCAAGCTGATGGTCGATGCCAACTGTGCGTATCGTTATTATGAAGCGATCCAGTTCGCGAAGCGCATCGAACCATACGACATCTTCTGGTTCGAGGAACCGGTCGCTCCCGACGACTATGACGGCCATCGCAGGCTGGCACAGGCCACCAGTATCCCGATCGCAACCGGGGAGAACGAGTATACCCGCTATGGCTTCCGCGACCTGATCCGGCACGAATGCGCGGCCATTCTGAATGCTGATGCGAAAGTGCTCGGCGGCGTGACGGAGTTCATGAAGGTGGCGGCGCTGGCACAGGCGAACGACCTGGACATCGCACCGCACGGATCACAGGACATCCACGTGCATCTGGTCGCGGCGATCTCCAACGGGCTGATCCTGGAGTTCTACCGCGACACCGTCGATCCGATGTGGGGCAAGGTCTATCGCCACACGTTGACGCTGAATGATGACGGGACGGTCAGTCCGCCTGACGTGCCCGGCATCGGTGCCGACCCGAACTATGAGACGCTGGCGCAATATCGCGTGGCCTGAGCGAAGGACAGAAGCATGGCGAAGATCCTGATCATCCATGGTGCCGGCATGAACATGCGCGGCAAGGTGCAGACTGAGATTTTCGGGCCTATGACTCTGCCTGAATACGATGAGCGCATCCGTGGCTATGCCAGCGAACTCGGTGTGGAGATCGAGATCTTCCATTCCAACATCGAGGGCGAGGTCATCAACAAGCTTTATGAAGCGAACGATCGCGGGTTTGATGCGGCACTGTTCAATCCAGCCGGGTTCTCGCGCGGCTATCCGGCGCTGGTCGCCGCTATCAGCCAGGTGAAGTTCCCGACCATCGAACTGCATATCTCCAATCCGGTCCGGCGTGGTCCGCTGTCGGAGACCGCTCCGGTCAGCCAAGGCATGCTTACCGGCTTCGGCATCGCGGGTTATTCGCTGGCGCTCCGCGGGCTGCGCGACATGCTGGCCAAGAAGTAACGCCGGTGAGGTGAGTCCCCCTCCCCCTTCCCCCTCCCGCAAGGGGAGGGGGAAAATGCGCGGCTGCTGATATTACCCGCAACGTAATCGATTGCCGTCTCGCACAACGCCACGATGGAACCCACACACAGCAAGAGGTTCCATCATGGAAACGCATGCCAACCGCCGCTGGTACGCCCTGGCCACCGTCGCCGCGGCGCAGTTCCTGGCGGTCGCCGACGCCTTCATCGTCAACGTCGCCATCCCGTCGATCCGCGCCGGCCTGCATGCGAGCGGGGCGGAAATACAGGCCATCATTGCGGTCTATCAGATCGCCTACGCCGCATTGGTGATCACCGGCGGCCGACTGGGCGATATTTTCGGCCGCAAGCGCATCTTCCTTACGGGTGTCATCGGCTTCACCATGGCTTCGCTGTGGTGTGGCTTGGCACTCGGCGCCCCGATGCTGATTTTCGCACGCGGCGTCCAGGGTGCCGCCGCGGCGATGATGGTGCCGCAGGTACTCGCCAGCATTCACACGCTGTTCCCCGACGCCGCGCGAGCGGGTGCGTTCGCGATCTTCGGCGTCGCCATCGGGCTCGGCGCCGCGGTTGGGTTCATCGCCGGGGGCTGGCTCGTGGCACTCAATCTTGCCGGCATGGGGTGGCGCAGCATCTTCGGCGTCAACGTGCCAATCGGCATCGCCATCGTCGTGGCTGCATTGTTGGTAATGCCGGCAATGCCTCGTAGCGCCAACACCCGGCTGGATCTGCCGGGCGCGGCCGTGCTGCTTGCGGGACTGCTCGGCCTGATCGTGCCGCTGATGCTTGGCCGCGAATTCGGCTGGTCATGGTGGGTCTGGCTGATGATGGCGGTGGGCGCGATCACGCTCGCCGCGTTCCTCCGTCTGGAACGCGCCATCGAGCGTCGCGGGGGGTTGCCGCTGATCGACCTCGCGCTGCTGGAGGATCGCGTCTTCATTGCCGGCATGTGCGCGACGTTCTGCTTCTTCCTTGGCAATCTCTCGTTCTATTTCGTGCTGACGCTGTATCTTCAGAACGGCCTCGGCTTCTCCGCCTTCAACGCTGCGCTGACCGTGCTGCCGTTGGCGTTCGCGTTCGTCGCCGGCTCGCGCCTTGGCCGCGGCCGGTTGATCGAGGGTTGCGTCGTGCAGGCGCTTGGCCTGGCGGCGACCGCGTTGCTGATCGCCACGGTCCGGCACCCAACGATGGCGGCGCTGATGCTGCCGCTGGTGGCGTTCGGCTACGGCCAGGGGATGGTGCTGGCACCGTTGTTCAGCACGGTCCTCACCAATGTGCGGCATGCCCATGCGGGATCGGGTGCTGGCATCCTCACCACGACGCAGCAGATTGCGAATGGCACCGGGGTTGTGCTGGTTGGTGCAGTGTACTTCGTAGTGCAAGGATCGCATGACGATCGATGGGCGATGCTGGTCGCGCTGGCGGCACTGGCCTGCACGATCGTCGGCACGATCGGATTTCTTTGGCGCATGCAGCCTCGCGCGGTGCCGGCGATCATGCCACGGGCATGATCGCTGGCGCTTCGGTGCCGAACCGGGTCAAACTGGAACACATCACCGGATGAGGGTATTGGTCATGCGTCTCGACGGCCAGGCGGCAATCGTAACGGGCGGCGCATCCGGGTTGGGCGCGGCAACAGCGCGGCGTCTCGCCAGTGGTGGATGCCGCGTGGCTCTGCTCGATGTGAACCAATCCGCGGCGGAGGCCCACGCGCGCCACATTGGCGGCATCGGCATCGGCTGCGACGTTGCGGACGCGGCATCCGCCGAAGCGGCCGTTGCCAAGGCGCGCGATGTCCACGGTCCCGCTCGGCTGCTGGTGAATTGCGCGGGCGTCGGCACCGCCGGTCGCATTGTCGGACGCGACGGACCGATCCAGCTTGCAGCGTTTGAACGCGTGATCCGCATCAACCTCATCGGCAGCTTCAATCTTCTGCGGCTTGCGGCGGCGGACATGACAGCGCTGGATCCACTGGAGGAAGGCGAGCGCGGCGTCATCATCAACACCGCCTCGATTGCGGCCTATGAAGGGCAGGTCGGCCAGGCTGCGTACGCCGCATCGAAGGCGGGCGTGGTGGGTATGACGTTGCCAGCGGCGCGAGAATTTGCGCGGTTCGGCGTGCGTGTGATGACGATAGCGCCGGGGCTGTTTCACACACCGATGGTGGAGGGGCTTCCGCCTGACGTGCAGCGCAGCTTGGGAGAAGGTATTCCCTTCCCGCAGCGCCTGGGTATGCCCGACGAATACGCCGCGTTGGTCGAGCATATCGTTTCGAACCGCTTCCTGAACGGGGAGACGATCAGGCTCGATGGGGCGCTGCGCATGCCGCCGAGGTAGCGTGTCCCGGCCACCCGTGGCGGCAGTGTTTCGCTACTGGTGGCCGGCACAAGGCCGGCCATGACGATGTGGGGGCCGGCCATGACGATGTGGGGGCCGGCCATGACGATGTGGGGCGATGTGGGGCGAATCGCATCACCACCCGACAGCGTAGGCCGTCCGTCGCGGATCAGCACCGGCCGATTTCACGCCGCTCCGCAGGTCGGACTGGATTGTGCAGACCGAGCCAGCGGCATACTTGCGCTCGGGCCATTGCTCGACGCGATGGCCCAATGCGGCCAGTGATTCGCACGTACCCGCTCCTACGTCTTCTTCGACGCAGAGGTGCCCCGGCTTGTAGGAATGCGGCAACGCAGATTCCGGCCACGAATAAGATGCGAACCGCGGCGCCTCGCACGCTGACTGCGGATCCATTCCGAACACCGTCTGGTTGAGGAACACCTGCACCATCGCCTGACCCAGCACTTCGCTGCCCGGCGAACCGAACGGCATCACCATCTCGCCTGGTTTGATCGCGATCGCCGGATTGGCGGACATGCGCGGACGCCGCCCCGGACCGATGCGCGCAGGATGATCCGGCGCCGTGTAGCCGCGTGATCCCCACATCGAAACGGTGATGCCAGTGCCCGGCACAACGGGCCCTGAGATCGCCGGGTCGCTCGGCGTGGCGGCGAACACGTTGCCATGCTTGTCGGCGACGCACAGGAACGATGTCTCCGGCCTGGCGTCGGCAAGTTCCGGCGGTGCGTCGGCGGAAGGATCGGGGCGCCAGGGCGGGATCGACACGCCGCCCACTTCGCCGGCCGGCGGCATGCCGGGCCACGCCTTCGTCGGATCGATCCGGGTGCGCTGGCGTGCAGCATAGTCGCGCGACAACAACGCCTCCAACGGCACATCGACGAAATCCGGATCGCCGAAATATACCTCGCGGTCCGCGGCGGCGAGCTTCAGGGCCTCGGTCACGGCGTGTATATACGCGGCGGAATTGTGCCGCATCGCCTTCAGGTCGAAGCCTTGCAGGATGTTGAGCGCCTCCAGCACCATTGGCCCCTGCGACCACGGGCCACAGCCGTAGACATCAAACTCGCCGAAGCGGATGCGACATGCGGGCTCAATCGGGCTGGTGAACCCTGCGAGATCATCGCTGCTGATCCAGCCACCGTTCTCGCGTTGATGACGCACGATCGCGCTGGCGATGTCGCCACGATAGAACGCGTCGCGTGCCGCCCTCAGTCCCGTAAGGCGATCGCCGGCCGCATGCGCGCGCTCCTGGTCGGCCATGTATTGCAGGGTGCGACCGAGGTCGCTCTGCACGAAGATCTCGCCCACCGATGGAGGGTTGCCATTGGGCAGGAAGATCGCCGCGGTGCTTGGCCAGTGTTTGAAGCTGTCCTGGCGCGCCGCGAGCTGCTCGGCGAAGAACGGATAGGTGGGGAACCCGTCGCGCGCGAAACGGATCGCTGCCGCCGCGACCTCACCGAATGACATGGTGCCGAAGCGCGCCAGCGCCGTGATCCAGATGCTCGGCGCAGCGGGAACCACGCTGTGCAGCAGTCCCTCGGGGATGCGCCCGCCATGGTGGCTGTGAAAGAACTCGAGGTCGGCTGAACGCGGCCAGACTCCGACACCGCTGATCACATGCCGTTCGTCACGTTCCGCCAGATGGATCATCGCCGGGGCCACGCCGCCGAAACCGACGAACTCGCTCTCCAGCACATCGATTGCCAACCCGGTCGCGACACCGGCATCGATCGCATTGCCGCCGGCCTCCAATATCTGCAAGCCGGCCAGCGACGCGTAGTAATGCCCCGACACCACGACATGCTGTCGCGCCATGACATTGGGCCGGCGTGCGCGCGCGGGTCCGAACAGGTAGGCTGGATCAGGCATCACCGACTCCTCCGTATTCCGCGACCTGGCCGCGTTCAATCGAGCGATACATCGTGCCGCGGGCGCCCCCAATTCGCAGCCGCCTCGGCGCAACGCGCCACATCTTCTTCCAGCATCAAACCCTGCGCCACCAGTTCGCGCGCTGCCGCAACGATCGCCGCGACATACGCGGCCTTGTCGGGATAACGTTCCAGGATCGAAGCGCGCGGGTCACCGGTGATTTGTCGCTCCTGCGGGGATTCCGGAAATGCGATATAGCTGCCCTCGAATCGTAGTTGCGCGCCATGCCCGTGGCCGCGCGCACGCGGATTCCATCCTGTGTAAGTGCCGAGCGGCGCGGCCACCATCGGCGCCCGGATCCCTGGCACGTCATTGCCATCGCGATCCACCGCAGGCACCAGCACGGTGTATTGCTTGCCGGGCGCGTCCGGCGAATTGCCTCCTGGCACAATCGCCGGCGGCTCCCGCAGAATTCCCTGTTCCACATCCGGACCAAAATCCAGCAGCGGCAGCGCATTGGGCGACGCCAACGTTGCCACGCCCGGAATGGTTGGAAACTGCCGCCGCCATTCCTCGAAACTCAGCAACGTCCCCTCGGCGCGCAGCGGAATCCGGCTTACCGGGGGCACCGTCCCATCCGTCGCCCAGCGATCCATCGCATCGAGATGAGCACGGAAAAACATCGATGTGGACACGACATTGGAGAAGTTCTGCCCGATCCCCCGCGACGGCGGCTTATGTTGCGGGTCGGCGAAATGTTGCGAACTCGACCAGCAATACACCCGCACCGTATCCGGCTGCTTCAGGTCGTTGCCCTGCGTGTCGGTGTGCGCAAGCGAACCACGCCGTACCCAATATTCCGTCGACGTCTGCGTATGCATCACCAGCGGATCAGTGTCGGGTCGCTTCAGGATCGCGTCCTGCTTCCCGGTCAGATGATCAGTGGACCACGCATAGGAAAACGGAAAGCTGTCGGCGATATTGAAGTGGTCCTCGTATTGCTGGCCACCCGACACGATCGGACTGGCAAACCGATGGTTCAGCCACTTCCGCCCGGCTCCCGCGACATGCGGCAAAACGCCATCGAACACGCGCCGTCCCTGTGCGTCGGAATTGTACCCGCGGTAGACAAAGTCGCGCAGGCACCGCCCGGTCTGCGAGCGACCCCAGGCATACGCCTTCTCGGTGCCCCGCAGCGGATTGCCCTCGGATCGATCATACTTCAGGAAACTGACGAAATCGCGTACCGCCACGTGCCCGAGTCCGTGCACCAACGGATCTTTCGCCGTATAGACGAGCTCATAGATCCAGCCTGGCTGGAAACCCGCCGGGAGGTAGATGTGCCGCGCCGAGGGCACCACGGCGCGTTCAACGGACTGGGTCTCGCCGCCAACACCGAACTCCGCGCAGGCGAAGCGCCATTTGTCGTGCGGAATGACCTGCGGCTGATCGTAGGGATAGCGCCGCCGCGACAGCACCGCATCATGCGTATCCAACGAGACGGTCGCGTAGGAATGCGCCGCGATCCTGCCGCTGAGTGGAAAACAGGTAATTCCCGCCACATCTGCAATATATTCCACGCGGATCTGCCCGGTGATCGGCTTCCCGCCGTCGCTCGCCACCGGCACATCGAGCACCATGCGCCCGTCGCCCGGCAACATGTCACCTTCCCATGCGACCCATGCCACGGCGTAGCCTCGCCGCATGAAGAAGCCATTCCCAGCATGGGCCATCGCGATCGGCGAATTGCTGTGCTGCGCGTCGTTGAAGAACTGCAGCGCTCGCTTATGCCCACGATTGCCGTAATCGTAGAACACGCGCCGATTGCCGCGCTCCATCTCGCGCGGCTTCAGGATCATGAAGTCGGCGGCAAACCGCACCAGACCCTGCGCATCCACTTGCGCCTTGTCGAGATCGACCACGCCGTCCTGTGCCGTCGCACGCGGATCCACTGCGAACCGGGCGCGCCCGGACAGCCGCTCGTATTCTCCGACATCGCCGAACGCATGACCGCCTGCGAACGCGACCCGCTCGGTGATGTCCAGTTCGATCCGATTGGTCAATTCCGCCCCCTCGCGACGCCTGCATCACTGTGAAGCGGGTCATGTGTGCCGACAAGGGCGTCAGTCGTCGCTTTCGATCCAAGACCAGACGCGGATAGCATCGGGCAGACGCCCGATCGGCGGCTCCGGCCCCTCCAACTGCGGCGTCTCACGCAGGCGCAGTGTAAGCACCACCACCACATGCTCGCGTTCTATACGCACTGCCTTATCGGCTGCCCGCGGCATCGGCATGCCGGCGCGATTGCAGTACGCGATCAGGATGGCGCCCAGTGCCTCCGCCCGCAAACTGAACACGCGCGTGGTGGTCAGCATGCCGTAGGTGACCTGGATTAACGCCTCCACCGGCCGGCACCGCACGGCAGTGGGCGTAAGCGGCGGCAGACCGAACGCATTTGCCGCACGCGGCGAGCATTCCAGGGCGAATTTCACAGCATCTGTATCGAATTCAATCTCGCGACGGTCGGTGATGGCCACCATCGGGTCCTCAGCACAATCCTGCAACGTCGCAGGGGACGATGAAGGGGCGGTAAACTCTCTCGTTCACAACATTGGCATTGTCATCGGATCGCCGGATCCCGCCAACTACGTGCAGGCGCGCGCGCCCGCTCGCGACTCTCGACAGCCTTCACAAGGCTGCTGCTTCTAACGCCTGCGGTTCCGGGGAGCCTGAGCGCGCCCAAGGCGGCGCGGCCACTGGAGCCGCAACCTGGGCGCCCATCGGCCTCATTGGTGGAGCCGCGGGCATCGTCATTTTGGCGGCCTCAACCGGCTCTACCACAAGGGGATGTCACCAGCCCGAACTATGTTGATCTCGGGCCACGGCCGTGGAGCAATCAGCCGTGATCAGGCGGACCCGGCGACGTACGCCTTCAGGCTGTCGACCTCGTCTTCCTGCTCCATGATGCGCGCCTTCACCACGTCGCCGATACTGATCAGGCCAACCAGCACCTCGTGGTCCATCACCGGCAGGTGACGGAAGCGCCCGAGCGTCATCATCGACATCGCTTCAGCCACAGTCGTTCCTGGGTGCGCCACCTTGAGCGCCCTGGTCATCAACTGCCCCGCCGTCATCTCCAATGTGCGAGCGCCGTTGGCGGCGAGACAGCGCACGATGTCGCGCTCGCTGACGATGCCGAGCAGCTGCTCGGCTCGATCGACCACCAGCACCGCGCCGATGCGATGCTCGGCCAGCACATTGACAAGCGTGGCAATTGTCGCAGTGGGGTCCGTCGTGGTGACCTGATACCCCTTGTGCTTGAGGATCGCGGCAACTGTTGTCATGGCGTTGCTCCTCTGTTCACCGGGCCAGCATGCGCTTGCGCGAGCCATGAATGCAAACGCTTGGTGTGCACTGCACAAAATCGGATCTGACAGGCGCGATGGCACGGGCCCGAGGTCGCCTCTCAAACTGCATCATTGACCTGTGGCGGCGGTGCGTGGAACTGCATTCCCCACGGTTGCTCCGCGCGCTGGACAACCGCGAAGCTATGCGCAAGATTCCCCGTCGGCACGGCACGTTCGCAACGCCACCACAACAATAAGCTCGGGGAATTCACACATGGGCGTCTCCCGCCGCACGATCCTGCGCACTGGCCTCGCGGCGGGTGTCGCAACCACCGCGCCGAACATCATACGCGCCCAGGCGCAACCGGCTGCCGGCAAGACCATGCGTGCGGTGATGCAGGGCGACCTGCGCTCGTTCGATCCGATCTGGACCACCGCGAACATCAGCGCCTATTACGGCGCGATGGTCTACGACACGCTGTTCGCCGTCGACGACCAGTTCAAGTCGCAGCCGCAGATGGTCGGCAAGTGGGACCTGAGCGACGACAAGAAGACCTACACGTTCGAACTGCGTGACGGGCTCGGCTGGCAGGACGGCACGCCGGTCACGGCGGCCGACTGCGTCGCCTCGATCCGTCGCTGGGCGGTGCGCAATTCGGGCGGCCAGGCGATCATGGCGCGCCTGCAGGACCTCTCCGCCAAGGACGACAAGACCATCGTGCTGACGTTGAAGGAGCCGTTCGGTCTGGTGATGACCGCGCTGTCGAGTTGCACCACGCCGCTGTGCTTCATGATGCCGAAGAAGGACGCCGAGACCGATCCGTTCCAGCAGATCACCGGCCGAATTGGCTCCGGCCCGTTCACCTTCAACCAGAGCCTTACCCAGCCCGGCAGCAAGTACGTCTACGACAAGTGGGACAAATACGTGCCGCGCAAGGAACCGGCATCGGGGCTGGCCGGTGGCAAGGTGGTGCACCTCGATCAGGTGATCTGGGACAATATCGCCGACGAACAGACCGCGAGCGCGGCACTGGCTGCCGGCGAGATCGACTTCTACGAATTGCCGCCGCTCGATCTCGTGCCGCAACTGTCGGCCAATCCGGACATCAAGCTCAAGGTGCTGAACCCCACCGGCAACGACGGCATCTGCCGGCTGAATTGGCTGCATCCGCCCTTCGACAACGTGAAGGCGCGCCAGGCGATGCTGTACCTGATCGACCAGAAGGCGATCCTCAACGCGACGTTCGGCAACCCGAAATACTACCATCCGTACCGCGTCGCTGTTCGGCTACGGCACGCCGATGACGAATGACGCGAACACCGCCTGGTTCAAGGAGGCGCCGAACCCCGCCAAGGCCAAGCAGTTGTTCCAGGAAGCCGGCTACAAGGGCGAGAAGGTCATCGTCCTGCAGGCCACCGATTTCGCGTTCATGAACAATTCGGCCCAGCTTATCGCTGGCTGGCTGCAGGGTATCGGCGTCAACGCCGAGCTTGCGGCGATGAACTGGGGCGAGGTGATCACACGTCGCGCCAGCCAGAAGCCCGATCGACCAGGGCGGCTGGGATGTCTTCATCACCTATGGCGGCGGCTACGATTTCGCCGACCCGATCGATGCTGATTGCGCATGGCGGCGAGCGGCAAGAAGGCATGGTTCGGCTGGCCGGAGAACGCGGCTTACGAAGAAGCTGCGCACCCAATGGGCCGAGGCCGGCACGGTGGCGGAGCAACAGGCCATCGCCAAGAAGATGCAGTCGGTGGCGTATGATTTCGTGCCGATGGTGATGCTTGGGTCGTGGAATCAGCCGGCGGCGATGCGCAAGAACATCGACGGCTTCCTCACCAATCCCGACGTGATCCCGTTCTGGAATGTTACCAAGACCTGAGCGAAGCTGATGGGCGGCTACATCGCCCGCCGCCTCGGCTCGACCCTGGTCGTGATGGCGATCGTCGGCGTGATCGTGTTCCTGCTGGTGCATCTCGCGCCGGGCAGCCCGGCCGCGATCATCGCCGGCGACAACGCCAGCCCGGCGCAGATCGACATGATCAGCCACCAGCTCGGCCTGGATGAGCCGCTGCCGGTGCAGTTCGGCATCTGGGCGTGGAACATCCTGCGCGGCAATTTCGGCACGTCGATCTTCTCCGGGGCGCCGGTCATGCAACTGGTCGTGGGACGGCTGCCGGCCACTGTCTCGCTGAGCCTCGTCACCATCATGTTTGCCGCAACGATTGCAGTGACGGCTGGCGTGTTCGCTGCCTGGCGCGCCGGTGGCGTGCTCGACCGTTGCCTGATGGGTGTCGCTGCGCTGGGCTTCTCAGTGCCGGTGTTCGTGGTTGGATATTTCCTGATCTACCTGTTCGCCATCACGCTGCATTGGCTGCCGGTGCAGGGCTACGTTGCCGTTGTCGAGCGGCGTGTGGCCGTGGCTCAGCCATCTGGTGCTGCCGGCACTCGCCCTCGGCCTCGCCTACCTCGCGTTGATCGCCCGCATCACGCGGGCCAGCATGCTGGAAGTGCTGTCCGAGGACTATATCCGCACCGCGCGGGCCAAGGGCGCTTCGTCGCTGAGCCAGCTGTTCCACCACGCTCTGCGCAACGCCGGCGTGCCGATCGCGACAGTGATCGGCATCGGCATCGCGCTGTTGATCAGCGGTGTTGTGCTGACGGAGACCGTGTTCAACATCCCCGGCATCGGCCGCCTGACCGTCGATGCGATCACCAATCGCGACTACCCGATCATCCAGGGCGTGATGGTGATCTTCTCCGGCGCCTACGTGGTGATCAACCTGCTGGTCGATCTCAGCTACTCGCTGATCGATCCTCGCATTTCGCGCTGAGCCGATGTCGGAAGCCGCCCTCTCCGCGATCGCCGTTTCGGAACGTCCACGCAACCTCCGCCGTTTCTGGCGCCGCAATCCAACGCTGCTGATCGGCGGAGGCGTTATCGCCGTCATGGTGCTGCTCGCACTGGCGGCGCCGCTGTTCGCCGGCAATCCGCTGGCGATGGACCCGATGCACCGGCTGCGTCCGCCATCGGCGCTGCATTGGTTTGGCAGCGACAACCTCGGCCGCGACGTGTTCGCCCGCACGGTGTTCGGCGCGCGCATCTCGCTGCTGCTCGGCGTCACGGTGGCATTCGGGCGCCATCGCCGGCGGCCTGCTGATCGGTCTGCTGTGCGGGTTCTATCACCGTGTCGACGCCGTGGTGATGCGCGTGATGGACGGGCTGATGGCGATCCCGTCCATCCTGCTCGCGATCGCGCTGGTGTCGCTGTGGCATGGGGGAGTCCCGGTGGTGATCCTCGCGATTTTGGTGCCGGAGTTGCCGCGCGACGTACGGCTGGTGCGTTCCATCGTGCTGGGCGTGCGCGAGCGTCCTTATGTCGAAGCGGCGATCGCCGGCGGAGCGCGCACCGGCAAGATCCTGCGCCGCCACATCCTGCCCAGCACCATCGCGCCGCTGACCGTGCAGGGAACCTACGTGTGCGCGTCAGCCATTTTGGTGGAAGCCGGCTTGTCGTTCCTCGGCGCCGGCATCCCGCCGAACATTCCGACCTGGGGCAACATGATCGCCGGCTCGCAACTCTACCTCGCCATCGCGCCGTGGACGATATTCTGTCCCGGCATCGCGCTGGCCGTGCTGGTGCTGGCGGTCAACCTGTTGGGCGACGGACTGCGTGACCTGCTCGATCCGCGCCTGTCACGCCAACCATGACGGCGTCCGAGTTGCTGGATGTCGAAGCGCTGAGCACGCAGTTCGACAGCGGCGATGGCGTGGTCCGGGCGGTGGATCGGCTGAGCCTGACCATCGCGCCCGGCGAGACGCTCGGCCTGGTCGGCGAATCCGGTTGTGGCAAGAGCGTCACTGCATTGTCGGTGATGCGGCTGCTGCCCAAGAACGGTCGCGTGGTTTCCGGTTCGGTGCGTTTCAATGGTCAGGAACTGGTGTCGCTGTCCGAACCGGAAATGCGCGCCATCCGCGGCAACCGGATCGCCATGATCTTCCAGGAGCCGATGACCAGTCTGAACCCGGTGCACACCATCGGCGCTCAGATCGCCGAGGCGGTGCGCATCCACGAAAATGCTGGACACGCTGTGGCGATTGCACGCGCGCGCGAGATGCTGCGGCTGGTGCATATTCCTGATGCCGAGCACCGGGTGCGTGATTATCCGCATCAGTTCTCCGGCGGGATGCGCCAGCGCGCGATGATCGCGATGGCGCTGGCGTGTTCGCCGCAACTGCTGATCGCCGACGAACCGACCACGGCGCTCGACGTTACCATTCAGGCGCAGATCTTGCGACTGATGCTGGAGCTGAAGGAACGCATCGGGGCTGCGATATTGCTGATCACGCATGACCTGGGCGTGGTGGCGGAGACCTGCCAGCGCGTCATCGTCATGTACGCCGGCCGCGCCGTTGAGGAGGCGCCAGTGCTGGAGCTGTTCGACCATCCTGCGCATCCGTATACACGCGGACTGCTGACCTCGATGCCGCGCCGTGCCGCCGCGCGTCGGCATCGGCTGCCCGAAATCGCCGGCATGGTGCCGTCGTTGAAGCAGGTGATACCAGGCTGCAGCTTTGCGCCTCGGTGTCCGATCGCCATCGCTCGGTGTCATGTCGAGCGACCGGCGATGCTGGAATTGGAGCCTGGTCATCGCGCTGCCTGCTGGCGGCCTTACGAAGCGCCAGCGTGAGCACGTCGTCGCCACCCGTGCTTGTCGTCGAGGACCTGCACAAGCGCTTCCCGATTCAACGCGGGCTGCTGCGTCGTACTGTGGCCGAGGTGCGCGCGGTCGATGGTGTTTCGTTCAGCCTGCGCGCGGGCGAGACACTGTGCATCGTTGGTGAATCGGGGTGTGGCAAATCGACCGTGGCCAAGCTGATCCTGCGTCTGATGCCGCCCAGCAGCGGTCGTATCGTCATCGAAGGCACCGACATCACCACGCTCGACGCTGCCGCGATGCGGCCGTTCCGGCAGCGCGCGCAGATGGTGTTTCAGGATCCGTACTCGTCACTCAATCCGCGGCTGTCGGCTGAACAGATCGTTACCGAACCGATCGAGAACTTCCAGACGCTGTCAGGCGGCGAACGTCGAGATCGGGCGACAGGGCTGCTTGCGCGCGTTGGGCTGGGTCGGGAGGCGCTGAGCAAATTCCCATTCGAATTTTCCGGCGGTCAGCGCCAGCGTCTTGGCATCGCGCGCGCGCTCGCGCTGAACCCGTCGCTGATCATCGCCGATGAACCGGTGTCCGCGCTCGATGTGTCGGTGCAGGCGCAGGTGCTGAACCTGCTGCTCGATCTGCAGGATGAGTTCAGCCTGGCGTATGTGTTCATCTCGCACGACCTTGGTGTGGTCGAGCACATCGGACACCGCATCGCGGTGATGTATCTCGGACGCATCGTGGAGCTGGCCGACCGCGATACGCTGTTCGCGTCACCGCAACATCCATATTCCGAGGCGCTGATCGCCGCCGCGCCGATCCCCGACCCACGCGCCGTGCGGCGGCAGGCGGTCATCGAGGGTGAGGTGCCCAGCCCGGTGAACCCGCCCAGCGGCTGCACCTTCCATCCGCGCTGTCCGCTCGCCATCGCCCGCTGCCGGCGTGAGGAACCGAAGCTTACGAGCCTGGCGGACGGCCGGCTGGTCGCCTGTCACGTTCGCGCGCCAGCATTGTGAGGTGCGGGAACTGCGCTGCCCACGATCGCAGCCGGGCGCTGCATCGCGTCCATCCGGACACCGGCTACGATGAAACCGCCGCTGACTTGTTTGGTGCTGCGCACGTTGGGATTGGCCAGTCGCTCGAGCGGCTCTGACTGCAATGGCCTTGAGGCGGCGAGGGCTGTGAGGCGTGAGGCAGCGCAAGGTATTTCAACCACTGACGCACACTGATGATGGCGCGGTGAACCGGACCACCGAGCGGTTTTGGGCGGCGCTTTCGGGTTTTGATTACGCTTCGCGTTGGGTTTCTGGAAAAGGTCCACGAGAACGCGTTGGTGCACGAGTTGCCCAAACGTGCGTTGGACGTTGTGCGGCGGTGTGGGGTCACTGTTACATCTGATGGAGTGGTGGTCGAGGGGTCGCTTATTGTCGAATTGAAAGTGGTCGAGGCGGTCGATGACGGGGACAACACGGAGTGTCTCAACTACTCTGAAGGCGACCGGGCTGCGTTTCTGCCTGCTGTTGAACTTTGGGAGGTCGCGGCTGGAAATCGAGCGGATTGCTCACGGCAGTTGAGGCCGCTCGGTATATCAGTGTGTATCCGTGTGCATCGGTGGTTATAATTTCTTTCTTATACACAATCATCACTGACGGGAGCTTATCCCCTTTCTCGTCATGACAAAGCTTTTCCAGGCTATCCGAGGTGGCAGTACGCCACAACTGGTGGCCGGACTTCGCCCGGCCATGACGCTGAGGCCGCGCGGATGGCTCTGGTTGGGGCAGGGCGAATCACGATGGCCGGGCCGGCTGTTGTTCGGTTCCACCCGCAGTTTCACCCCCTCCCTGCCTCCCCCGCTTCGCGGGAGAGGGGTGGTGGCGGTGGTCGAAATCGGGAGCTGTCAGGGCGGGCCGGTGGCCAGGGCCGCGAGCAAGGTTTATTTTCTGCGCCGATGTCCCTCAACGTCATGCCGACAGAGGTCGGCATCCATGTCTTTGCTGATAGCAACAAGAGAAGATGTGGATCGGCCGCCTGCGCACGCCATGCGCGGTACCACCGCCGACGGGTCATTCATTGGGGCCACTAGTATAAGGGGCTGTCGGCGTTGGCGGGGTTTCCTGCGTCGAGCGGGCCGTGCGAGTTCAGTGGCTGTGCGCAGACCGCTGCCGTGGCACGGGCCACGCCCCGCTCGCCGCGATCTCGCCCAACCAGGCGCGCACGCCCGCTGCGTCACCGAACTCGTCCTGGACCCTCAGGCCGGCGCCGCCCATTTCGGCGGCTGCCCTGATGCCATCCTCGTCCGTGACGTCGTCGCCCAGGAACACCGGCAGCCGACCGTGAAACGGCGGGCGTTCCATCAACGCCGCAACAGCGGTGCCCTTGTGGACCCCGCGTGGCCGCACTTCCCAGATCATGTTGCCCGCGAGCAGTTCGAATTCGTCGCTTTTGGCGAGCATAGTGGTGAGGCCATCGCACAGCGCCGCGCTGGCGGCGGGCACTGCGCGATAATGCAACGAAAACCCACGCTCCTTGACTTCGAGCAGCGCTCCCGGATGCTCGGCGGTCAGACGCTCCGCCTCGATGAGCCAATCGACCGGGGGTGCCGGCAGCATCGGCCGTTCAACCGGCGCACCTGGCGCATGCCGGATCGCCGCACCATGCTCGCCTGCGACGGCAAACGGCAGATCACCCAGCAGCGCATCAATCATTTCGATTGGCCGCCCCGTAACGATCGCAATCGCATCGCCCAGCAACAGCCGCAGCGCGCGCAGCGCTACGGGAACATCCGGCGGCACGATCACGGAGGATGGCGTGGGTGCGATATCCAGCAGCGTGCCATCCAGATCAATCAGCAACGCTGCCTGCGAGAACGGCGGCAACGACATCATCCTGGTTCGCTACGCCTGGCAGCCCACGACGCGCACGTCGTAGATCGGACTCTGCAGCATCGAGGCTGACGGCTCATTCGCCAGCATCCAACCCTGGAACCCGGGCACATCCGCATGGCTGTCGGTGATCGTCAGATACGCCGCGGAATCCCGCGCCTGATCCGCCGGATGGATTTTGCACGCCTGCACCTGGATGGTCAGCGAGCCGAATTTCCCCTGCTGTCCCACCTTCACATCAAGCACGGCACTCTGCGCATTCACCTTGTCGAGCACCTGCACCTGGGCACTGCCCTGTGGCTGCCAGATGAGCTGGATCGGTTGTGGCGGCGTGGGGGCGGTATCCTGCGGCGTTGTCTGCGTCGTCGTCTGCGGCGGTGCCGGCTGCGCGGCCTGCGGCGTCGTCGGGGCCATGTCGCCCTGCGACGGAATCGACGGTGCCTGTTCCTGCGGAGCCTGGTCCGGCGTTGGTGTCAGCACAGTCGGCGGCGGCAACGGCGAGGCGACGATCGCCCCGGCAGTCTGTGCCCAGGCGATGGCCGGAAAAGCGGCCACAGCGATCATGCCGACGAGCAACCTCATCGGACCGCGCGCTTCGGCGATTCCAGGCCTTCGACCATACCTGACAGAACGCGACGCATTGCCTGCTCGTCGACACCCATCAGCACGGCGTCCTCGAACGCATCCTGCAGCGCCTGGGCGAGCTCGGCATGGTTTTCCGCCAGCATGCGAAGCTTCTCCCGGCACGACACCGGGGCGCCATCGGGCTGCGGCCAAACGGTGGGCGGCGCCGGGATCACGGCTTCGCTGTCCCACCGGCTGCGCCTGGCTGGCCTGGCTTCGGCGCATTGGTCAAACTGAAGATGAACTTGCCCAACAGCTCCTCGAGACTCACCGACCCCTGGGTAATGGTGACGGACTGCCCGGGCTGCAACACCGCCTCGTCGCCCCCAGGCTGCAAGGAGAGGAATTTGCCGCCAAGCAGGCTCTCGCTGGTGATGATGGCGGCGCTGTCCTTGGGCAGCCGAATATCGTCGCGCACGGAAAACGTCACCACCGCTTCGAAGCTTTTCGGGTCGATGCTCACGGCATCGACGGAGCCCACCTTGACGCCCGCCAGACGTACGTCGGACCCGGCGCCCAGGCCATCGATATGCTCGAACCTGGCGTTCAACAGATAGCCCGACACCGAGGTCCGGCCCGAATGCGCGACCGCGTAGCCCAGGAAGCCCGCCGCCAGCAGCAGGACCACGGCTCCGGTCAGCACCTCGACGATGCTGCGGCGGCCCATGCTCAGCTACCGGGCGTCCAGGCTTCGTAGTCGCCCGTCGCGCGGGCGCGCTCGCCACCACGATAATCGTGGCCGGGCGGTCGGTAGCTCGCCGGGGTGCCGGTGGGGTTCGGCAAGTGCGGTTTCTCCCAGGGGCGTCGGTTACGCTCCACCAGCGGCTGATCGGTGGTGTAGTGCAGCCAGGCGTGCCATTCCGGCGGCACCAGCGATGCCTCCGGCGCACCGGCATACATTACCCAGCGTCGCAGCCGGTGCCCGGGGCGCTGACGGCGCTCCTGGTAGTAAATGTTGCCGATCGCGTCGGTCCCGACGCGTCGTCCCTTGAGCAGCGTGAAGAGTCGGGTGCCGAGGTCCATGCCGTCAGCATATACGAAGCTCTGTAACCGCGGTCCACCGGTCCGTGAGCGAAACCTGTTCATCCACAGGATTTTGTGGTCGCTGCGTGTGATTACCGCAAAATACGCTTTCCGAGCCCGATGGCCCGGCATAGCATGCTCGCCATGAAGGGGATCCGGACTTGGCAAGGCGTGCGGATGCATCGCGTGATGACGGGCACCGACCCTGACTCACCACCTCGCTCCGTCACCATCCCTGCGGCCTGGGACACCAGCGCAGCCGCGGCGTTGATCGCACTGGCGCCGGGCGAGGCGCCGATACATCTCGCGACGGCTGCCGACGCCTGGATCAAGCCACTGGCCGAACGAGCATTGCGCGCCGGCCTGGAGATGCCGCTGTCGGAACGCCTGCACCGCATGCTGCTGTTGCGGCACGGCGCGCCCAGTGGCTCGGTCTGGCAGGGCCAGACGGACGAAACGCCGGGGTTCGTGCTGAACCTCGCCTCATTCCATGACGCCGCTGCTGGCTTCGATGCTGCCGCATTTGCCGAGGCGGTCGAGACGGCAACCACCGCGTTGACCCTGTTTGCGCCGTCAGCATCCCGCATCGCCATCGGCATGGCCGATCTCGCCGGCCTTCTGGCGCTGCTCGGTGTCGCTTACGGCTCTGATGCATCGCAAACGATCGCGCGGACGATCGCTGCGATCCTGCGCGGTCGGGCGGAGGCCGCGTCAGGTGCAATGGCGGCGCTGTTCGGCGCGGTGGCACCGGCGAAGCTGGACTGGCCGGCGCCGCCCGCGGATGCGCCATTGCCGGGCTTGGCGGAAGCGGCGCACGCCGCGCGTCTGGCCGCCGTGGGGCATGATGGGCGGCGTCACACCGCGCTGACCGCAATCGCGGAACCGACTGCGGCGGATGCTCTGCTCGGGGTGGAAACCGGCGGCGTCATGCCGGCCTTTTCGCCGTTAAACGATGCGGGCGGTCTTAGCCGGACATCGCGCGCGTGGCTCGCCGCCCGCGGAACCACGGCAGAGGCCGCGCTCGCGCAACTGATCGCCGGCGGCGATCCACTGCCGCATGCGAGCCCTGCCGATCATGCGGCCCTGCACGACGCCGTGGCACCGTTCATCCACGCGATGCCGGCACGCCCGCAACCGCATCGCCAACCAGTTCACGTCGCGCGCCGGCGGGAGTTGCCGTCGCGCCGCACTGGCTACACCCAGAAGGCTGCCGTTGCCGGTCACCGCCTGTTTCTGCGCACCGGCGAGTACCGATGACGGTACGCTGGGGGAAGTGTTCGTCGCGCTGCACAAGGAGGGCGCGGCGTTCCGGGGGCTGATGGACAATTTCGCAGTTGCGGTCAGCCTTGGCCTGCAACACGGCGTGCCGCTCGAGGCTTTCGTCGAGGCGTTCACCTTTACCCGCTTCGGCCCCGCCGGCGCCGTCGAGGGTGATCCGGCGGTGACGCATGCGACATCGCTGCTCGACTACACGTTCCGTCATTTGGCCGCGAACTACCTCGGTCGCAGCGATATCCCCGAAGCCGAACCGGAGGAGGCGGATACCGTCGGCAATGGCAGCCGCGACCATGCTCCATTGTTGCCATTGGATCTGCCCACTGAAGCGTCGCCGCGTGCCCGCAGGCGCGGTTTTAGGCTCGTCGCGAAGTAGTCACCGCCCGCTTTTGTGGACCGAAGCGCGGGGTTTGACCCGCGGCTGGACCCTGGTCGGATCAATGCGCGCATGACGGGGTAGCTGTATTGCCTGATATCATGCAGCCTTGCGTATCTTCGCCAGGAACTGATCGACCTGCGTGGTCAGCGTGTTTGACTCGCGTTTCAGCGCGTCGGTTCCGGTGACCACCTGCTGGGCCGCGGTACCGGTCTGCTCGGCGGAACTTGTCACCGCCGCCATGCTGCTGTTGGCAACACCGCTGCTGCGGGCCACTTCTTGCACCTTCTCGCCGATCTGCTGGGTGGCGCTGCGCTGCCCTTCGACCGCCTCGGCGATGGCCGCGGCGATTTCGCTGATCTGGCCGATGGTGGCACCAATGCCCTGGATCGCCGTGACGGCGTCCCGGGTCGCGTTCTGCACGGCGACGATCTGCGCAGCGATTTCGTCGGTCGCCTTGCCGGTCTGATTGGCCAGGTTCTTCACCTCGCCCGCGACCACGGCAAAGCCTTTGCCGGCGTCACCCGCCCGCGCTGCCTCGATCGTCGCGTTGAGTGCCAACAGGTTCGTCTGGCTCGCGATATCCTTGATCAGGCGCACCACGTCGCCGATGCGGCTTCCGGCCTCGACCAGCCCACGCACCAGTGCGTCGGTCCGCTGCGCCTCCTCCACCGCGGTACTCGCGATCCTGGTCGACTGATCGACGCGCTGGCTGATCTCCTGGATCGATGTCGTCAGTTGCTCGGTCGTGCTGGCGACCGCGGTGGCGTTGCCGGCAGTCTCCTCGCCTGCGGTGAGAGCCGTGCGAGCCTGCCCGCTGGTCGTCTCGGCGGCCGACGCCATCGACTGCGCGGTTTCATGCAATTGCATCGTCGACGCCGCCACCGACCTGACCAGGGTTGACACTTCCCGCTCGAAACTGTCGGCCTGCTTATTGAGCTGGGTGGCAGCCGCGCCTTCGGCCGCATGCACATACACCGCGGTGAAGATCTCGATATCGAACAGGATGCTTCGCGACATGGAACTCAACAACTTGGCGAGACGCTCTGGACGCTTACGGTGGGTGCCGATCACCGCCTCGACCAATCGATTGTAAATGATGGTCCAGAACACGAAGTACCAACGGAGTGCGAGACCGGAGCGTTGGCGTGCCTCCGTCATGGCGATGGAATGATTGAGCTGAGCTTCGGTGAAGGTGCCGGCGAAGATGTCATCCAGCCAGTGCTGCCGCTGCGCCCGCTTGGCTTCATCCAAGGATACGTTGCCATAGACACGCTTCACCTCGGGGAAGCGCAGGATCTGATCGTAGGCAGCCGCGATAGCGGCATCGATGTGCTCGAGAACCAACGGACGAAGCTGGCGCAGGTCCGAGCAAGTGGCCTCGTCGATGTTCATTGCGGCCAGACGGTTCGATAGGTCCATTGTCAGGCTCACGTAACTGCTCCTCTTGCACGAACCGGCGCGCGAAATCCCGGGCGGATGCCTGATCGCTAACCGCTGTGGGTTAACATCCGCTGAAGCCGGGGGACGGGGTGGCGGTCGTGGCGATTTTCAAGCGAGCGGACGGCGGGTTAGGTTGCCAACTCCTCGCCCGCAGCAACTCGCCCCCACACCAGAAGGAACCTTGCCATGGCCGGCCGAATTGAGATGACATTGGCGGAACTCGGCATCACGCTGCCGAGCCCGATGCCGCCCATCGCCAACTACGTCCCCTATGCCGTCACCGGCAACCTGGTTGTCGTGTCGGGTCAGGTTCCGGCGGTCGATGGCAAGATCGCGGTCACCGGCAAGGTCGGCAATGGCCTGTCGATCGATCAGGGTCGCGAGGCCGCGCGGCTCTGCTTCATCAATGTGCTGGTACATCTGAAGGCGGCGTGCGATGGCGACCTCGATCGCGTCAGGCGCGTGGTACGTCTTGGCGGCTTTGTGGCGTCGCCGCCGGAGTTCACCCAGCACGCGCAGGTGATGAATGGCGCATCGGACCTCGCGGTCGCGGTGTTCGGCGATGCCGGCCGCCACGCGCGTACCACCATCGGCGTCCCCGCGCTGCCAGCCGACGCTGCCGTGGAAGTGGAGGGAATGTTCGAGATCGCCTAAGCTCACGCCATGCCCGATGGTTCCGCCACGCTCACGCTGACGCTGCACCAGAAGATCGCTGACATTCCGGCGGCGGAGTGGGACGCCTGCGCCGGCGACGGCAATCCGTTTGTCAGCCACGCGTTCCTCAGTGCGATGGAAGACAGCGGCTCTGCCAATTCGCGCACCGGCTGGCTGCCGCAGCACGCGGTATTGCGGGGCGAGACCGGCCAGGTCGTGGCCATCGCGCCGATGTATGCGAAGTCGCACAGCTACGGCGAATACGTGTTCGACCACGGCTGGGCGCACGCGTTCGAGCGGGCGGGCGGCGATTACTATCCGAAGCTCCAGGTGGCGTCGCCGTTCAGCCCGGCGCCTGGCCCGCGGCTTTTGCGGCATCCGGATGCGGGGGTTCCCGTCTCGGCGCTGGCATCCGCGCTGGAGCAGGCGTGCCAGTCGCTCGACCTGTCGTCGGTGCATGTCACATTCTGCACCGAACCCGAATGGCAGGAGCTTGGCCAGGCTGGGTGGCTGCAACGCCTTGGCATGCAGTTCCACTGGGAGAACGCGGGGTACAGCAGTTTCGACGATTTTCTCGGGGCGCTGTCGTCGCGCAAGCGCAAGGTGCTGCGGCGCGAACGGCGGGACGCCAACGCCGCCGGGCTGACGTTTCATGCGCTGAGTGGTGCCGACCTGACCGAGGCGCGGTGGGATGCGTTCTATCGGTTCTACCGCTCGACGGTGGATCGCAAGTGGGGCTCTGCCTACCTGTCGCGCTCGTTCTTTTCGTTGCTGGGCGAACGGCTGGGCGACCGCGTCGTGCTGATGATGGCGGAGCATGCCGGCAAGCCGGTCGCTGGCGCGCTGAACCTCGCTGGGAGCGAGGCGCTTTACGGGCGGAACTGGGGTTGCCGCGGGGACTGGCCGTTCCTGCATTTCGAACTGTGTTATTACCGCGCGATCGACTGGGCGATCGAGCATGGACTGCAACGCGTCGAAGCGGGCGCGCAGGGACGCCACAAGATCCAGCGGGGCTATCTGCCGAGGCCGACGTATTCCGCCCATTGGATCGCGCATTCCGGTCTGCGGCGCGCGATTGCGAATTTCGTGGTGGATGAACAGCGCGGTGTCCGCGCCGAGATGGCGGCGCTGGCCGAGCAGTCGCCATTCCGCAATGAGTGTGAGGCGGAATAGGGCGCGGCGGCGCGGGCCTGCGGCTGGAACGAGTCTGGCGCGACGCCGGCAAAGTTCGGCTCAGAGCCGGTATAGAAGCGCTGTCACCGTGAGATCGCCGACGACCTCCTGAGGTGGAGAACCGACGGTCCGGTTCAGAACATGCGACGGCGGACGCGGACACTCGCCAGTGTCAGGCGGCGGCGGAAAGCAGCGCAACGATACGCTCGAAATCTCGCAAATTCGCAGCGTTGGTCTTACGCAGGACGGTCCGCACCTGAGTGCGCACAGTGTCCAGTGATACCCCCCGTTCGCGGGCCACATCTTCGGCCTTGATCCCCCCGGCGAGTGAACCGGCGACCGCCGCTTCCGCAGTGGTGAGGCTGTAAAGGTCGCTTAGCATCCATTCTGGCATGCGCTCCGGCCTGGTCATCTCGCGGGCTACAATTATCGCCAGGTCGGCGTCCGAGGTCATCAGACTGCTGGGTATCGGCGACACGAGGACGGCGAGAGTTGCTTCTTCGGGGACATCGTCCGACCGCGCCCGGACACGCAGCGCACCGCCGGCGCCGCCGGACGCCGTCCCGACAACGAGCCGCCGCAGTGCATCGTTGTCGTCGCGGTGCCGGGCGGAAAGCTGCGTGCCGCCGAACGCGGCGCGGCTGACTGTCAGGCCGGATCGCCCGGGCGACGTCAGGCCGGCGCCCGCGGCGTTGGCGTGCACTACGCGCATCGTGCGATCGACGACGATGACCCCGGCCGACAGCGCATCAAGCGCCGCGGTGCTGACAGCGTTTGTGCTTGCCTGCAGTGCCAGGCGCTCGCGCAGTTGCAAGGCACGCTGCAGGTGCGGGAGCACCTGTTCAAGGGTTCGGCGCTCGACGTTCGTGAAGGCACCCGCCGCCGCGTCGCGATGCAGTCCGATGGGCAGCGGCGTGCGCAGGCCAACATTCCCGCCCAGCATATGATGCTGCCCATAACGGGCCGCGTAATCGTTGAAATACTCGGTGCGGC
The DNA here is from genome assembly GCA_963726125.1 of uncultured Alphaproteobacteria bacterium. Lineage (GTDB taxonomy): Bacteria > Pseudomonadota > Alphaproteobacteria > Acetobacterales > Acetobacteraceae > JAMXLO01. The sequence goes on from CAVSBG010000009.1 coordinate 148,021, forward strand.
ACAGTTCCGATGGCGGGACGATCATTGGACCGAGGCGGGCGGTGTTCGGTTGCGGTGGGGGCGCCTTGGCCTCGGCGGCACGCTTTCGGTACGGATCAACACGATAGTAATGGGCGCGATAGGCCGCGTCGGCCGCATCGCCGGGAGCAAGCAGATTGGTCAGGCTGCCGTCCACCAGTCGCAACGTGGAGCGCTGTGCGCCCAGCAGTCCGCACAGCGAAGCGCCGAATTCGAACCAGGTGTTGGCGCCGCTCGCCGCCCCGTAGGCCATGGCGACGACGTCCGCGAGCCTTTCCTCGTCCACCACTGATCTCACCAGTTCTGGGGATGTGCGACACTACCGAAGGGGCCACGATCCTGCCAACACGGATCACGCGGAGGTATCCAATGGCTGACCCCAACATCGCATCGGCAAATCCCCCGGCGAACGCGGGCATGCCGCATGAACTTGCAACGATCGATCCGGCCGACAACGCCGACCTATGCGGCCCGCTCGCCCCGGTCTACCGCGAGATCGACGGCCTGGACCTGCCGGTGGTCGGCAAAATCCCGCAAGATCTGCGCGGGGTTTATCTGCGCAACGGGCCAAACCCGAAATTTCCTCCGCTCGGCAGTTATACCTATCCGTATGACGGCGACGGGATGATCCATGGCGTGTGGCTGGCGGACGGGAAGGCATGCTATCAGAACCGCTATGTGATGAGCCGGCGGCTTCAGGCGGAGACCGCGGCTGGCCGCGCCCTGTGGGGCGGGTTGGTGACACCGTTCATGCCGCCTGCTTCCTCGCTGGTGCCGGATCCGGACTCGAGCGATTACCGGCTGCAGCCGTCGATCAACATCGTTCACCACGGGCACCGGTTCCTCGCGCTCAGCGAATGTGCCGTTCCGTACGAACTCACGGCGGGGCTGGATACAGTTGGGCGCTGCGATTTCACCGGCGGCCTGCCGCTCGGCATGTGCGCACATCCGAGGATCGATCCGGTGACCGGGGAAATGATCCTGTTCCGCTACTGGATGGAAGAACCGTATCTCTATTGGGCGGCGATCGGGCCTGGCGGGACCGTGACACGACCGCCCGAGGTGATCGCCGAGATCGATCGTGGCTATCTGATCCATGATTTCCTGATCACCGAGGACTTCGTTGTATTGGTGATTTGCCCGGCCACCTTCGATCTGTCCCGCGTCGCGCAGGGCGCCAGCACGCTCACATGGGAGCCGAATCGGGGAACCCGCATCGCCGTCATCCCGCGCGACGGTGAGAACCGGCAGATCCGCTGGATCGAAACCGATGCCTTCTGGTGCTGGCATTACGCCAACGCGTGGCAGGAGGGTGGCGAGATCGTCACTGTTTTCCCGTGGTGGAACCATCTCAATTTTGGCGTCCCTGGTCTGCCGCCGCTCGAGGGGCGTCTTACCCGAGCGCGGATCAACCCGGACGCCGGAAGCGTCCGCTTCGAGGTGATTGATGATCGGCCGACTGAGTTCCCGCGCATCGATGATCGCCGCCAGGGGAGGTCCAGCCGTTATCTGACGGTCGCGCATCGGTCGCCGTCGCTTCGAACCGGCGCGTTCGACGAGCTTCTTCGTTTCGACCTCAAGCGCGGCACAGTGGTCGAACGCCATTTCCCCGGCCAGGTGATCGGCGAGGCAGTCTTTGCACCGAAAGCAGGACGAAACGACGAAGAGGCCGGTTACGTCCTCACTTTCGCAACCGAGCTTGCGACGATGCAATCGAGCTTCGTCATCATCGATGCCGAGGATGTTTCAGGGCCGCCCGTGGCAGTGGTAAGGCTGCCTCAGCGCGTGCCGAATGGCTTGCACGGCAATTGGTACCCAAGCGAACCACGAGGGGCGTGACCGGCTTGGGGTCGCAAGGGCCATTGTGCTCTCATTCGGAGACGGGCTCTCAGAGCCATAACGCTCCAGCACGCCGCCGGGCGTCACCACCGGACGCTTCCCGTGGTCATGCCGCAAGCGCGGCGTCCGCCGGCCTCGGCATGGCAACCGGCAGGATGTCGGTGTTGTCGGGGCCAAGCTGCGGGCGATCAGCGACGCGTCGAATGGAGTGGAGGCGATGTTGACCATGGTCGCGTTGCAGGCGGAGGACAATCCCAGCCTGTGGCCGATCGCGCGCGCGTTCGGGGCGGTGCGCCGGACAGATCGTGCCGCCGAGAAAGCCTGGCAAGACAGGCTGAACAATCGTCTGGCGGTGTGCCGGAGTATCGTCGCGCGCATGCTCACCGAGGGGTCGTTGCGCCAGGGGTTGGACGCCGATACTGCCGCCGACATGCTATGGACGCTGACCTCGTTGCGTATGTGGGAGGACCTGGTGGTCTCACGCGGCTGGACAGGCGAACAGGTCCCGGACGCAGGTTGGCGCGTTGCTGATGGGCGCGCTCGGTCGCCAATGACCAGCCAGCCGGAACCGGCCGCGCTGATCGTCGCAGGCCCCACTGCCAGCGGCAAATCGGCGTTGGCCATGATGCTCGCCGAACGCCTCCGCGGCGTGACCGGGCTTGACCGGTCATCATCAATGCGGACGCGATGCAATGCTATCGCGAGCTCCGCATCATCACCGCGCGACCAACTCCAGACGACGAAGCGCGCGTGCCGCACGCGCTCTATGGTGTTCGACCGGCCTCCGAAGCTGGCAGTGTCGCGTGGTGGCGCGATGCCGCGCTGGCCGCCATGACGGCCGCACGAACGCAGCGGCGCCTGCCGATACTGACCGGCGGCACCGGCCTGTATTTCGCCTCCCTGACCGACGGCCTCGCTGCCATCCCTCCGCCCAGTGTGGCTGCGCGGGAGGAAGCCCGCCAGTTGCTGAAGGATTTCGGCCCGGCTGCACTGCATGGCCGCCTCGCGGAGGTCGATCCGGAATCGGCCGCTCGGCTGCGTCCCACCGACAGCCAGCGCATTGCCCGCGCCTGGGAGGTATGGCGCAGCACTGGCCGATCACTTGCTGTCTGGCAGTCCGCTGTTAGCGCCCCTGCCCCCTGGCGCTTCACGGCCATTCTCCTCGACCCGCCGCGACCCGAGCTGCGCACAGCCATCGCCAGCCGCCTCGCCGCCATGCTGCGTGCCGGTGCGCTCGAGGAAGTTCGTGCCCTGCTCGGCCTCCACTTGGATCCCACACTGCCGGCGATGCGCGCCCACGGCGTGCCGGAACTTGCCGCCCACCTGCGCGGCGAACTGACGCTGGAGCAGGCCACGCGCCGTATCGAGTTGGTCACCGGACAATATACCAAGCGCCAGGGCACGTGGTTCCGCCACCACGCCCTGGCTGACCCACCACACCTGCATACAATCCGTGCGCGAATTAACGATGTAGCGCAACTTTCGGAAAGTAATTACCCCGAATTTTGGGAATTTATTAAAACCTTGGGTTGACGCGCTGCACCATCCGTCCTATCGGTCCGCCCCCTTATTGCCAGGAGCCACGACAATGTCGGCCGACGCCACCCAATCGGGAGCAGAAGTTCTCCTCCGCGCGCTGAAGGAGCAGGGCGTGGAGGTCATCTTCGGATACCCGGGCGGCGCGGTACTCCCGATCTACGACGCACTGTTCAAGCAGAACGCCATCCGCCACATCCTGGTCCGGCAGGAGGGTGGCGCCGTTCATGCCGCCGAGGGCTATGCCCGCTCCACCGGCAAGGTGGGCGTCGTGCTGGTCACCTCCGGCCCCGGCGCCACCAATGCCGTCACCGGCCTGGTCGACGCGCTGATGGATTCGATCCCCATCGTCTGCCTCACCGGCCAGGTCCCCACCCACCTGATCGGCAACGACGCGTTCCAGGAAGCCGACACCACCGGCATCACGCGTCCCGCCACCAAGCACAACTACCTGGTCAAGCGCGCCGAAGACCTCGCCCGGGTGGTGCACGAAGCGTTCTACGTTGCGCGGTCGGGCCGTCCCGGGCCGGTGGTGATCGACCTGCCGAAGGACATTGTCATCGCCAAGGCGCCTTACACGGAGGCCAGCTCCGGCCATCCAAGCTATCGTCCGCAGACCGAGCCCGAGCACAGCCAGATCGCCAAGGCCATCGCGCTGCTGAAGCAGGCGAAGCGGCCGATGGTCTACACCGGTGGCGGCGTGATCAACGCCGGACCTGCCGCATCAGCCGCGCTGACGCAGTTCATCCGCATGACCGGCTTCCCGATCACCAACACGCTGATGGGGCTGGGCGCGTATCCGGCAAAGGATCCGCAGTTCCTCGGCATGCTGGGCATGCACGGCACCTACGAATCCAATCTTGCGATGCACGGCTGCGACGTTCTGCTGGCCGTTGGCGCCCGCTTCGACGACCGCGTCACCGGACGGCTCAACGCGTTCAGCCCGGGGTCGAAGAAGATCCACGCCGACATCGACGGCTCTTCGATCAACAAGAATGTGCCGGTCGACGTACCGATCATCGGCGACGCCGGCCGTGTGCTGGAGGCGCTGGTCGCCGCCTGGAAGTCCGACACCACCGCGCCCGACACGCAGGCGCTGGCGACGTGGTGGCGGCAGATCGATGGATGGCGGGGGAAGGACAGCCTGAAGTTCACCCAGGACCAGACCCCGGGGGCGATCATCAAGCCGCAATACGCTATCCAGCGTCTGTATGAGCTGACGCGCTCCGTCGGCAAGGACGTCTTCATCACCACCGAGGTCGGCCAGCACCAGATGTGGGCCGCCCAGCACTTCCACTTCCAGCAGCCGAACCACTGGATGACCAGCGGCGGTCTCGGCACCATGGGCTACGGCCTGCCCGCCGCGATGGGCGTGCAGGTCGCGCATCCCGACGCGCTGGTGATCGACATTGCCGGCGAGGCGTCCATCCTGATGAATATACAGGAGATGGGTACGGTCGCGCAGTACCGCCTGCCGGTGAAGGTGTTCATCCTCAATAACCAGTATATGGGCATGGTTCGCCAGTGGCAGGAACTGCTGCACGGCGGCCGCTACTCGGAAAGTTACAGCGCGGCGCTGCCGGATTTCGTCAAGCTCGCCGACAGCTTCCATGCCGTCGGCCTGCGTGCCGACCGCGTCGAACAGTTGGATGACGTGATCCGCGAGATGCTGGCCACCGACCGCGCGGTGATTGCCGACATTGCCGTGGATCCGAAGGAGAACTGCTTCCCGATGATCCCGTCCGGTGCCGCCCACAACGAGATGATCCTCGGCGCCGAGCACGAAGGCGAAGCCGCCGGCATCACAGACGAAGGCCTCGTACTGGTCTGAAACCCCGGTCGTCATGGCCGGGCTGGTACCGGCCATCCGATGCGGCACGCTGTCGCTACTCATGGCCGGGACGAGCCCGGCGATGACGATGCGGCCTGGAGCTCACCATGCCCGACACCACATTGCGCAGCGCGACGATTTCGGTACTGGTCGAGAATGAACCGGGCATCCTGGCGCGCGTCGTCGGCCTGTTCTCCGGGCGCGGCTACAACATCGACAGCCTTACCGTTGCCCCGGTGGAAAGCGAGCGCGGTCGCTCGCGCGTCAACATCGTGACCTCCGGCACCGAGATGGTGATCGAACAGATCAAGGCGCAGCTCGACCGGCTGGTGCCGGTGCACCGTGTTGCCGACCTGTCGCGCGAAGGCCCGCACATCGCCCGCGAAATGGCGCTGATCAAGGTCGTCGGCAGCGGCGAGAAGCGTGTCGAGGCCCTCCGCATCGCCGACGCCTTCCGCGCCCGCGTCATCGACGCCACGCACGAGAGTTTCGTGTTCGAACTCACCGGCGCCACGGACAAGCTCGACGCATTCATCGATCTGATGAAACACCTAGGCCTGGCGGAAGTGTCGCGCACCGGCATCGTGGCGATAGCGCGCGGCGTCAGAACGATTTAGGCTCGCGCCATCACCGTATCAGGAGAAAATCGAGCCATGTCCGGTTCCACCGTCACGCCCGCCCCGATGCGCTCAAACGACGTGCCCGGAGCAGCCGGCCGCTACCTGATCGTGCAGCCATCCGGCACGGGTCTGACCATGTTGATCGACACCGTGTCCGGCCGTAGCTGGTTCCGCATTGCCGCCGGCAGTGATCATTACGCGTGGCGGCCGATGAGGTTCGAGCCCGCGGCCGCCGAAGTCCCCAGGTAACAGGAGCAACGAACCGATGCGCGTTTACTATGACCGAGATGCCGACGTGAACCTGATCAAGGGCAAGCGCGTCGCCATCATCGGCTACGGCAGCCAAGGCCATGCCCACGCCAACAACCTGAAGGACAGCGGTGTGAAGGACATCGCCGTCGGCTTGCGGCCGAAGTCCGGCGGCGTGGCCAAGGCAGAGACCGCCGGCCTGAAGGTGATGGACCCCGCCGAGTGTGCGAAATGGGCCGACGTGGTGATGGTGCTGACGCCCGACGAAGGCCAAGGCGACCTGTACCGCGAGAAGCTTGGCCCGAACATGAAAGGCGGCGCCGCGCTCGCCTTTGCGCACGGGCTGAACGTGCATTTCAACCTGCTCGATCCGCGCCCGGATATCGACGTGTTCATGATCGCGCCGAAGGGTCCCGGCCACACGGTGCGCAGCGAATACCAGCGTGGGGGCGGCGTTCCCTGCCTGGTGGCGGTTGCGCAGAACCCGTCCGGCAACGCAATGGAGGTCGCGCTGTCCTACGCCAGCGCCATCGGCGGCGGGCGGGCCGGCATCATCGAGACCACGTTCAAGGAAGAGTGCGAAACCGACCTGTTCGGCGAGCAGACCGTACTGTGCGGCGGCTTGGTCGAGCTGATGAAGGCCGGCTACGAAACGCTGGTGGCTGCCGGCTACGCTCCCGAAATGGCCTATTTCGAGTGCGTTCATGAGGTGAAGCTTATCGTCGACCTGGTCTATGAAGGCGGCATCGCCAATATGAACTACTCGGTCAGCAACACCGCCGAATATGGCGAATATGTCTCGGGGCCGCGCATCGTCAACGACGCCACCAAGGCGGAGATGAAGCGCGTGCTGGATGACATCCAATCGGGCAAATTCGCCCGTGACTGGATGCTGGAGAACAAGGTGAACCAGGCCAGCTTCAAGGCCATGCGCCGCCGCCTCTCCGAGCACCCGATCGAGCAGGTCGGCGAGAAGCTGCGCGCCATGATGCCGTGGATCGCCAAGAACGCGCTGGTGGACAAATCACGCAACTGAGACGAGAGAATTGACCACAATGACACGAGGACATGGGTCACATCCCTTGTCTTCGTGACGTTGCGGTGGAACGGTCCGTTGCATGCTGACAGCATTCGCCAGCCAGGACGGAAAGGTGCGGCGCGTCACTGAACCGCTGCGCGACGCAGTGTGGATCGACGTGCTGAGCGCGACCCCGGACGAACTCCAACACGTGTCGCGCGAAACCGGCCTCGACATCCCGACCGAGGCGGCGATCGATGAGATCGAAAGCTCCAGCCGGCTCAGGACACATCAAGACGTTCTGTATCTCTCGATGCCGCTGGTCAGGCAGCCGGAGACCAATCCGACCACGATGTCCATCGGCTTCGTCTTGACGCCCGACCGCCTGATTACAGTTCGCTTCGCGCCCAGCCGCGTGTTCGATCATTTCATCGAAGAATTGTGTGGTGGCCGGGTCGATGCCGACAGCAGCGCGCACATCCTCACAGGTTTGCTCGAAGCAATCGTCGATCGCCAGGCCGACGCGCTCGAGCACGTGCGCACTGTGCTCGAGACCGTCTCCCATCGCATCTTCAGCGAAGACATGGCGAATGCATCCGGCCGCAAGCGTGAGGACAAGATGCTGCGGGAAACGCTGGTCACGCTGGGCCGGGTCGGCGACCTCGTATCGCATATTCGTGAGAGCCAGGTAGGAGCAGGTCGCATCGTTCCCTACCTGGAGACCGCGACCGAAGCATGGCTGCCGAAAGAATTGCATGGGCGGATGCACACGTTGCGACGCGACATCGCCTCACTCAATGATTTCGACACGCATCTCAACGACAAGCTCCAGTTCCTGCTCGACGCAACGCTCGGCTTCATCAACATCGCGCAGAACAATGTGATGAAGGTGCTGACCGTGGTGTCCGTCGTTGGCATCCCGCCCGTGCTGGTTGCCGGCATCTACGGCATGAACTTCAAGTTTATGCCGGAATATGATTGGGCGTTGGGATACCCGTATGGACTGGCGATGATTGTCCTGACCGCGATGATCCCGTTGGCCATATTCCGGTGGCGCAATTGGATTTGATGGAGGTTTCATCGATGCGACTGGAGGTGCGCGAGGTCGACATCACGACATTGCGGGTCGACGCGATCGTGAATGCGGCAAACCAGTCGCTGCACGGCGGCGGAGGGGTGGATGGCGCCATCCATCGGGCCGCCGGCCCTGGACTGCTGGACGAATGCCTCACGCTTGGTGGCTGCCCGACCGGTCAGGCGAGGATCACCAAGGGCTACCGTTTGCCCGCCAAATTCGTGATCCACGCAGTCGGTCCGCGATATCGTGACGGCCGGAACGGCGAACCGGAGCTCCTGGCGAGCTGCTACACCGAGAGCCTGAAACTTGCAGTTGCCAACAGCATTCGATCGATCGCCTTTCCGGCGATCAGTTGCGGGATCTATGGCTATCCGATCCCCGACGCGGCGCGGATCGCGGTGCGAACCGTGTCTGACTTCCTTGCATCGGAACTATCGATCCAACAGGTGATCCTGGCGTGCTTCGGCGGCGAAGTGCTGGACTCTTACGGTGTCGCACTCCGCGGATTGCGCGCGGGATGAGCAGGCGCCATCGTCATGGCGAGCTTGGTTCCACTACGGACGGCAATTTCCGGATTGACCAGTCCAGACCACGTAAAATGGCATCGATCGTCGCCAGCGCCGGAATTGTAAAAGGACTATAGGTTGCAAGGCGTATTACGCAGGAAATTATATGGTTCAACAACTTTCCAGGCAGGATGTTGAGGCGGCATTTCGTGAAATGGGCGAACTGCTTGTCCGAGGAGGAAAAGTGGCAGAGATCGCGGTGTTTGGCGGCGCCGCCATCATGCTTCAGTTCGAGGTCAACTTCCACACAGGCGATGTTGACGCACGCGTCGAGACCGGCGACCGCGGTGCAGTCATGACAGCCGCTGCCCAGGTGGCGCGTCGGCATGGTTGGCTGCGCTCATGGTTCAGTGAGGCCGTAACAACGTATCTGGGCACGGACGATGGCACGACCTTCTACGGGTCGTATCCCAGCGAATTGAGGGTCGGATTGCGCATCTATGTGGCCAAACCTGACTATCTACTGGCAATGAAGCTACTGGCGATGAGGATCGGCACACGTGACGAAGCGGATGCCATTTTGTTGGCTCGCGCGAGCGGTATCACGACTGTCGATGCCATGTTAGGCTTACTGCAACGGTATTACCCCAAGGAGACACCTGATCCGCGTCGCGTAGTGATAATTGGCCAGTTTGTGGAGGCCCTGAATGCGACCCCATCCGAAGACGCTGGCTGAGGCGGTACGCTGGACCGTCGAACGGCGTGGCGTGTTGGCAGTCCTTGTTGATGAATTTCTTGACGCCTTTTATGAATCGGATGCTGAATTACGTGCCGCGATGCTGCGCGATGAACCAGTGCGGCTAGGACGCGAGCGGGACGACGCATTTGTCGGAGCCGTTGCGGAGCATCTGGCCCGGCGTTGGGGACTCCTGGTACCCGACTGGGCAGCCCGCGACGACCGTGAAGTGAGCGAGCCATGGTTCATGGGAATGATGGGCACCGGACTTTCACCCCTGCTTTTGGTCGAAAGCCCGATCGCATTTCGCCGCCGTCGGATCTTCACAGAAGCCGAACCGCTTCGGCGGGCACGTATGCCTGAGGATATATCTCAGTCCTGAACTCGTCAGCCACGCCGACCCGCAAGGTGGCACATAGAGGTGGAGCGAAACTCCGTGGGCCAGGACGACCGGAGGATGCCGCTTCAGTAGATCGTCGCCTTCAGCCGCTCCGGATATGCGGCATCGTACTCCGCGCCGCCAACGCGACCACGGCTGACGTCGGCCAGGATCGTCCCGCTGCTCGGCAAGCTGCGCCGCTCGATATGCTTCGCCGGGTTCCACAGATCCGATCGCACCAGCGCCTTCGGGCATTGGAAATACACCCGCTCCACGTGCACTACGATCACCGAGCGCGGCAGCTTGCCCTGTGCCGGAAACCGCGCCAGCAGCTCTGGATCAATAGAAATCTCTGCCTGGCCGTTCACGCGCAGCGTCTCGCCCACACCGGGAATCATGAACAACAGCGCGATCCGCGGATCGTCGATCAGGTTGTTCAAACTGTCGCAGCGATTGTTTCCACGCCGATCCGGGATCAGCAGCGTCTTGTCATCTTCGACTACGACGAAACCGGGCGGATCGCCACGCGGTGACACGTCGAGCCCGTCCGGCCCGGACGTGGCCATCACCATGAATGGCGCCGCCTCGATCATCGCGCGATAATGCGGATGCACGTAGTCGATCTCCTTGGCGATCGCCGGTTCCGACGGTTCGCCATAGAGTGCCTTCAATGCCGCCGCATCCGTCAGCAGGTTGCCGTCATGCATGCCGTCCATCACTGCCTCACGCCATGATTCCGGTCGCCATCGTCACAGGGTTTCTCGGCAGCGGCAAGACCACGCTGATCTCGCGGATCCTGCGCGACCCGGCCTTCGCTCGCACCGCCGTCATCGTCAACGAGTTCGGCGAGATCGGCCTCGACCACGAACTCATTGCCAGCAGCGACGAAACACTGCTGGCGCTCACCACCGGCTGCCTTTGCTGTGCGATTCGCAGCGACCTTGTCGCGACGCTGCTCGACCTGCACCGCCGCCGTGAGACTGGCGAGATCTGCTACGATCGGGTGCTGATCGAAACATCCGGGCTCGCCGATCCGGCGCCGATCCTGCATGCACTGATGACTGATGGCGACATCACGCTGCAACACGCGATCGATGGTGTGGTTACGGTCGTTGATACGTTGCACGGAGCGGCAGCGCTCGATCGCCATCCCGAGGCACGGCGGCAGGTCGCGCTGGCCGACCGCCTGCTGCTCAGCAAGACGGATGTCGCGGAACCGCCTGTGGCACTGCGCGACCGGCTTGCCGCGCTGAACCCGGGCGCGCCGCTGGATGTCTCGCACGAGGTTGCCCCGGCAACCTTGTTCGGCGGCACGCAGGCTGCCGACCGGTTTGCGACACTGCCCCAGGCGCCTGCGCCCGGTCCATTCCGCCGCGCCCACCATACCGACGGCATCGAAACCTTCAGTCTGCAACGTGATCGTCCGATCCCGGCGCTGGCACTCACACTGCTGCTCGAAGCGCTGGCCGAGCACTGCGGTGCGCGCCTGTTGCGCCTGAAAGGCCTGGTGAACATCCAGGAAATGCCCGGTCAGCCCGCGGTGATCCACGGCGTGCAGCACGTGTTTTCACCGCCGGAATTCCTTGATCCGCTGGCCATCCTCCGACCAGACCACGCGCTTGGTGTTCATTGCACAGGGCATCCCTCGCCACTTCCCAGTGCGCCTACTCGATGCGATCGAGCAAGAGGTCCGCGAGGAGTTGGAGCAAAGCGCGGCACCCGGCTAAACTCCGGCAAAGCCAGGAGGAAACGACAAGTGCGCCGACGCAGTCTGCTGCTGAGCGCGGCTGCTGCCGTCGCCACACCCCTCGCACGACCCGCGATTGCCGACACCACGCGCACGCTGGTGTTCGTGCCACAGGCCGCGCTGTCCAGCATCGATCCGGTGTGGACCAGCGCAATGACCGTGCGCAATTTCGGGCTGATGGTGTTCGAGACCCTGTACGGCCGCGACGCGCGAGATGAACCGCAACCGCAGATGCTCGAAGGCGAAGCTGGTCGAGGCCGATGGGCGGCGTCGAACCATGAAGCTGCGCGCCAACCTGCGCTTTCACGACGGCGAGCCGGTGCTGGCGCGCGATTGCGTCGCGTCGCTGCACCGCTGGATGAAGCGCGATCCAGTCGGTGCCACCATCCAGGCGCGCGTCGATGCGCTCGAAGCGCCCGATGACCGCACGATCGTCTGGCGGTTGAGCAAGCCGTTTGCGCATCTGCCGAAGGCACTGTCCAAGATGCAGACGGCTGCCGTGATGATGCCCGCGCGCATTGCGGCGACCGATCCGTTCAAGCAGATTCCCGAGGCCATTGGCAGCGGTCCGTTCCGCTTCCTCGCCAGCGAACAGGTCATCGGCAGCTTCGCCATCGTTCGCGAAATCGACTCTATGTGCCGCGCGATGAACCCGCGAGCTTCACGGCGGGCGGTCACCGCGCGCTGGTCGATCGCGTCGAGTGGCGATGATCCCCGAGGCTGCCACCGCGGCGAACGCGTTGCTCACCGGCGAGATCGACTGGATCGAGCAGCCGGTTCCCGATCTGCTGCCACTGCTGAAGCGAGGCGGTGCGATCACCGAGCGTCTGGATGAATTGGGTTTCATCAGCCAGTTGCGCCCCAACCACATTCGTGGCGCCCACCAGCAACGTTGGCGTGCGGCGCGCGATGCATGGCGGCGATCAGCCAGCGGGACGTGATGCAGGCGCTGATGGGCGGTGACCCAGGGGGCTTCATCGTGCCTGTCGGTTTCATGGTCACCGGCAAGCCGGAGGTCGATCGAGGCCGGCATCGAGCACGTCACCACGCAGCAGAGCACCGATGCAGTTAAGGCGATGCTGGACAAGGCCGGCTACAATGGCGAGCGCTTGTGTCTGCTGCACACTACGGATCAGCCGTTCCACGCCGCCTCATCGACCGTGGTGGCCGATGCGCTAACTCGCGTCGGGATGCACATCGACGATCAGATGATGGACTGGGGGACGACTTTACAGCGGCGTGGCAGCAAGGCGGCGCTCGACAAGGGAGGGTGGTCGCTGTTCACCTCCGTTACACCCGTGCCGGAGTTGCGCGATCCTCTGCTTGCATCGTTGCTACGTGCGAATGGAGCGCAGGCGTGGTTCGGTTGGCCGGATGATCCGAAGAGCGAGGCGATCTACAGCGCGTGGCTGGACGCGACGGACCCGGCCGAACAGACGCGATTGGAACGAGACTACCAGCTTGCTGCCTGGGATTCGGTGCCGTTCATTCCGCTCGGGCGCTACATGCTGCGGACGGCGTGGAGCCCAAAACTGTCCGGGCTGTTGAAGGGGCCGGCACCGGTGTTCTGGAACGTGAGCAAGTCAGCGTAATCATCTATCAGGCCCTTGCTCCTGCTTCCTTGGTGTCGCGATCAGAACGCGATTTCATACTCGAGCTTCCAACGGATGGCGCCGCGCGGCGTCGCTGGTGTCATCCCGAACATGTAGCCAACTTCGTACTTCAACTTGCCCCAGGGCGAGAAGCTGATCGCGCCGACGGCGACAGGACCGATGAAGTGCTGCTGCTGGGAGAATGTGCCCGCATGACCGAGATCATCGATGAAACCGTAGTACTCGATGGCGGGATCAATATAGGGATCCAACTGAAGCCGCGATTGCCAGGCGACCTGTAAGCCTGTGGCGTGGCTGGAATCATGCCCGACATCGTGGGCAAGGAACACGTTCAACGTGTGCTGGCTGTCTACACCGAGCACATCGTGAAGCTCCTTCTGAACGATGGGACCAAAGGTGAAGCTGTTCGGTTCGTTATGTAACGCTGACTGGGAGTACTCGGCAAAGGCGCCGAGGTTGAACATATACTTTCCCGGCTCGGTGATCTGGAACGTGTTTTCCATCGTCGTTGCTGTGTAGTGGACGCTGGTGTCCGGGACCGAGTTGGTCTCAGCTTCCAACTCGACCTCCCACCATGGGGTGACCCCGTATCCGATCGAGTTCGTGTAGCTTTGCTGACCGCCGAGGCTACGGTCCGTGTCGAACGAGAAGAACCCGTTGTGTTCGTACTCCAGCTCCCGGGTACTCGACCGTTGGCAGACGGACCTGCAGTTCCGCGTGCGCCGGATGCAGCGCCGCCGCCAGGAACAGCAGCGAACTCGCGACGAAGAGGTGGTGACATTCGCGTCGGACCATACTTCCCTCAAGATGCGAATAAGTCGCATTAGCGGATTGTATAGGCGCTGTGCCACTGGTCTGCCAAGCTGGTAGGACGGGCTTGAAAATGTTTTTCCCGGCGGGGAATAAACCTCGCCGGTGCCCGTCTACGGCCGTCCGTGATTGTTGCCTGAGCGGCCCGCTTCAGAATGTGACTCGCACACCACCGAAGCCGCCGATGGGCGCGGCCGGACTGTAGCTGCGGGGATTGGTCGCGCCAGGCGCCTGCGCAATGAACACAGAGCTGGTCGGGGAGAATGTGCCGAACGTGTAGTAGCGCGCGTTGGTGATGTTCTCGGCCCAGGCGAACAGCTGGACATGCTCCGTCACCTGGTACGATGTGCTGAGGTTCAGCGTGAAATAGCCGGGCAGCGGCGGCGTCAGATTGGCCTCATCACCGAACAGATAGGCACTGCTGGCGGCGATGGCCGTGGCGCCAACGGTCCACTTGTCCGTGGCCTTGTAGTAGACGCCGAGCTTCACCTGGTGGGCGGGAATGCCGGGTAGCCGGTTGCCGGGCTGGACTGCCAGGTTGCCGTCGGCGTCGCCCGCCGGATTGTTCCCCGCCGATTCGACGAAGCCGCTGCGGTAGGTCGCGTTGATGTACGAGTAGTTGATATACGCAAGCCAGCGATCGGTCTTGAGCTGCAGGCCGGCGTCAATGCCCTGCCGCCGTGTCTGGCCGATGTTGGCGAAAAAGGCCCGTCCCTGCGTCACGCTGTTGATGAACGCGATGTCGTTGTCGAGGGTGCTGCGGAACAGCGCCACGTTGTAGCTGAGATTGGCACCTTCGAACGGTTCGAAGACCCCGCGGATGCCGGCCTCCTCGGTATGCGACACCACCTGCTGAAGATCCGGATCGCCGACGAAGAAATTCGCCAGGCTGCAGGAGTTCTGCGGGCCGGCGCAGGACAGTTCGGCTGGCGTCGGCGCGCGGTTCGCAACGGCATAGCCGGCATAGGCGGTCAGCCAGGGCGCGAACCGATAGGTCACGCCGCCGGCGGGGTTGAAGTGATTGTAGCTGTGGTTGCCGCTCAGGTCGCCGCCGTTCTGGTCACTTAGATCGACCTGTGCCGCGTTGAAGCGGCCCGACAGAGTCACCGCAAGCTGCGGCGTCAGGTTCAGCGTATCGGCCAGATACAGTCCGTACGTGGCGTTGGAAATCCCGACACGCACGGGTGAGTTGGTGCCCGGTTCATCGATCACCACGCCCGGTCCGATGAAGACGCGGTCAAGCGCTGTCAGTCCGCCGATGAAGGATGTCGCGCTGAACATGGTCTGTGCACCGTCGAAGCTGGTGCCGGCGACGAAATGGTTCTTCAGGCCGAACACGTCATTGGTGTTGGTCACCTGCACCGATGCGCCATACGCATTGGTGTTGGTGGTCTGGTTATCCAGCTCCGAGTATGGACCACCGTTCAGGAAGTCCGGGATGAACGCCCCGCCCAAGGTCGTGCTGACGCCGCCGTCGAAACAAAGAAACCCGGAGCCATCATCGCACGGCGTATCGTTCGGTGCGTTGCCGTTGATCACCCGTTGCAGGAAATAGCGGTAGTACGTGACTGCCTGAATGGAGGTGGTGTCGCTCAGGCTGAAATCGCCGGTCAGGCTGACCGCGCCATACTGGTTGCTGACCTGATTGGGCGCGGTGAACTGCGCGCTCGGGTCGACGGCCAGCAATTCAACCGGAGAGGTGCCGGGGCCGTTGAGGACCGAGTGCGCGCCCGTTACGTTGAGATGCAGTTCGCTGCCGTGGCCCCGCCAGCCGATGTCGCCATAGATGTTCTGCAGATTCGTCGATTGCAGATCGCGCCAGCCGTTCTGGTGCAGCACCGTGCCGGCGACATAGGTGGACGTGTCGCCTGCCTGCAGACCGTACTGGAACTCGCCCTGGACCTGGCCGAAGGAGCCGCCGGAGACATCACCCTCGAAGCCCTGCCAGGTGAAGCCGTTCTTCAGCTGGATGTTCACCGACCCACCCAGGGCATTCAGGCCGAACACCGGGTTGGAACCCTCGATGTTGACCTTGTCGATCGCGATGTTGGGGATCAGGTCCCAATCCACTGTATCGCCGAACGGCTGATTGAAGCGCACGCCGTTGACGTAGACCGCGAGTCCTTGCGGCGTGCCTTGCAGCGGTGAGGCGGCGTAGCCGTGATAGAAGAACGTCGGTTGGAACGGATTGCCCGATCCGGAATTCAGCGTGACGCCACCGACCTGCTGGTTCAGCGAGTTCACCAGATTGGGAGTGCCCTCCCGCTTGAGGTCGTTGCTGTTCAGCACCTGGGTTTCGGCGGGAACGGTATTCCGATCGATGCCGGAGCCAATCAGCGGCGACGCTCCGATCACCTCGACCGGCGGCAGTGAGATCACCGGAGGCGCGGTCTGCGCCACCGCTTCGCCGCCCAGCAGTATCGCAATCGCAGCGATGATCGGCACTGTTCGCACGTCGATCCCTCCCGCGTCGCCTGGTTGACGTGGATTAGGTCGACGTCCGTCCCGGATGGCTATGGCGAAACCTCCCGATTTTCGCGAGAATGTTTCCCGAAATCGCAGTCCGGCCTGCAACGGGCGCGAAACCCAGGGAGAAAGCGCTTATGCCGCTGCGCGCGCGGCTTATTGCATTGGTCGGCCTGGTCCTGCTGGCGAGCCTCGCCTGCGGCAGTGCGCTGATCGCGTGGCATGCCGCCGCCTCGGTGCGGACGGAACTGCGTGCGGCGCTCGATGTCGGGACACGAACGATCCGCAACGGCTTCGATGAGCTGCCGCGATCGAGCGATCGTGCGGCCGACCTGCGGCATCTTATCGCGACCTTCAACGGCAATCGCCATGTCCGCGCAACGTTGGTCGACGCGCAGGATCAGACGCTGGCAGTATCACGGCTGTTCGAGCCTACCGTGGCCGTGCCCGATTGGTTTCGCCGGATCATCGCCGGAAATCGCGGTGCCGTGCGGCTGCCGGTACCGGAAAGCCCGGCCACCATCGTCCTGCAAGCGGAACCCGTGAACGAACTCGGCGAGGTCTGGGGTCAATCGCGCGACGCCGTGCTGGTGCTCTCGATATTCGCGTCGCTGAGCGCACTGCTGATCTGCACCGCGGTCGGCCGTGCACTGCGTCCGCTGGAGCATTTCGCAACTGCTTTCGCGCGCATCGGAGAGGGCGATTACCGGGGCACGCTGCCGGAGCAGGGTCCGCGGGAACTGGCGCGTCTCGCAAGCGGGTTCAATCGCATGACAGAGCAGCTCGCGATGGTCGCGGCGCAGAACCGCAGGCTGAACGAGCGGTTGCTGACGTTGCAGGCGGAGGAGCGCACCGACCTCGCGCGCGATCTGCACGACGAGGTCGGGCCGATGCTGTTCGCTGTCGACATGACCGCCGCAACGATCGAACGTCTGGTCGAGACTGGACGAACCACTGACATCACGACACATGCGCGATCGATCCATGATGCGGTGGCGCGCATGCAGCGTCACGTGCGGGCGCTCCTCGAACGGTTGCGGCCACTGCACGCTGGCGGGTTGGAAGCCTCCATCGGCAGGCTGGTCGCGTTCTGGCAGGCGCGTCGTCCGGAGATCGCATTCAGCGTCGAGGTTTCAGTTGAGGAAGACTGCATCGGCGACGATGTGAAGGAGACGATCTACCGGGTGATCCAGGAGGGCATGAGCAACGCGATCCGCCATGGTTCTCCGACGCGGGTGCAGGTCGTGGCTGCTGACATCGAAACCGGGGTTCGTGTCTCGGTAAGGGATGACGGAGTTGGCATGCCGCCGAATGGTTCCGCTGTATCTGGAGCGCAACGGTTCGGCCTCGTGGGTATGCGCGAACGTGTCATGGCCATGGCGGGTTCACTTGCCATCCAGCCCGGCCCGAGTGGCAAAGGACTGACGCTCCTTGCACTTTTGCCTGGCACCGTATCTACAAGGTCCGAAGACCAGGATGCGCTGCAATGAAGATCCTGTTGGTCGACGATCACGTGATCGTCCGATCCGGCTTGCGCAATCTGCTGACATCGATGGTGGATGCGCAGATCTCGGAAGCCGCCAACGGCCGCGACGCTCTGTTGCGATTGCGACAAGATCGGCCGGACCTCGTGCTGCTCGATCTGAACCTGCCGGGGATCGGTGGCCTGGAATTGCTGCGCCGCATGCTGGTCGAGGACAAGGCGACGCGCATCCTCGTGTTGAGCATGCATGCGGAGCCGCTTTACGTCGCGCGTGCGATGGAACTCGGCGCGCGCGGATACCTCAGCAAGAATGCATCGGCCGATGAACTGCTGACGGCAATCCGTCGCACCTTGGACGGTGGGCGCTACATCGAGAACGAGATCGCCCAGGAACTCGCTCTGCGTGCCGTGGCACCGGATCATGGCCTGCGGGACCTGACGGAACGCGACCTGGAAATCATGCGATTGCTGGCCGAGGGGATGAGCCTGGCGGAGATCGCTGATGCGCTGGGTATCGGCTACAAGACGGCGGCGAACGCGTGCAGCCATATCAAGGCGAAGCTTGGCGTGACGCGGACCAACGATCTGGTCCGGCTGGCGATGACGCTGGGGGTTGCCTGAGGGTTTCCGAGCCGGACCGGCCGACGCAGCAGAGCGTTGACTGGTTGCGGCGGTTGGGTTATTGCGAGTTACTCGCATTCTCAGAGGACCACGCGATGAGCCCTTCGCGGCGCGGCCTGTTGGCTAGCGCTGGCGGTTTGGCCGCCGCCCTTGGCACCAGCCTCGCCGCGCGCGCCGGCGTGTCAGCGGCGGTGGCACTGCCCGCCATCGAACCGTTCTGGGGCGCCCATCAGGCCGGCATCGTTACCCCGGCACAGGGTCACAGCTATTTCGCTGCCCTCGACCTCGTCACAACCAAGCTAGGCGACATCGTTCAGTTGCTGCGCGCCTGGACGAACGCCGCGGCTCGGATGAGCCAGGGCCAGACCGCCGCGCCACCCGTTGCCGACTTCGACGCGCCGGCATCGGATTCGTCCGACGCGCTGGGCCTGCCTGCGTCGCGGCTGACGGTGACATTCGGGTTCGGCCCCGGCCTGTTCGAGAAGGACGGGCACGACCGCTATGGCCTCGCCGCCCGGCGTCCAGCGGCGCTGGTCGATCTGCCGGAGTTCAACGGCGATCAGTTGGTGCCGGAGCGCACCGGTGGCGATCTGTCGATCCAGGCCTGCGCGGACGATCCGCAGGTGGCGTTTCACGCGGTCCGGCAACTGGTCGGACTGGCGTACGGTATCGCTCAGGTCCGATGGGCGCAGACCGGGTTCCTGTCGCGTCCCACGGATGGCGGTACGCCGCGCAACCTGATGGGCTTCAAGGACGGCACGCACACGCCCAAGCAGATCGACGAGGTCGTCTGGGTGGATACCGAAGGCCCGGCCTGGATGCGAGGTGGCAGCTATCTCGCCGTCCGCCGCATCCGCTTGGCGCTGGAACACTGGGACCGCACCGACGTCAGCTTCCAGGAAGAGACCATGGGGCGGCACAAGGCGTCCGGCGCGCCGCTCGGCCTGCAGGATGAATTTGCGCCGCTGGCCCTGGACCGGATGGGCAAGGATGAGAACCCGGTGATCGCCGACACCGCTCACGTACGGTTGGCCGCCGCGGAGAGCAACGGCGGTGCGGAGATCCTGCGGCGCGGCTATTCCTACAACGACGGCGTAAACTTCACCGCCGAACGCTGGCCGCCGTGGCGTCAGGGGATGGAGTATGACGCCGGACTGTTCTTCGTCTGCTACCAGCGCGATCCGCGCACCGGCTTCATCCGGATCTTCGAGAACATGGCCAAACTGGACATGCTGAACCAGTTCGCTACCCACACCGGAGGCGGGTTGTTCGCCTGCCCGGGCGGCGTGCGCCCAGGCGAGTTCATCGGCCAGCCCCTTTTCGAGAGCGTGTGACACTGCCATTGGCGCATGGAGACCACACCGACGGTCGTTTGCTGGACGGCCGCGTACGCTACGTCCAGCCGCGGCAGGGTTTTCGCAGCGGCATCGAGCCGGTACTGCTCGCCGCCGCGATACCGGCGCGGGCAGGCGAGCGTGTGCTGGAAGGTGGCAGCGGCGCCGGCGCGGCACTTTTGTGCCTGGCCGCACGTGTTCCGGGCCTACGCGGTGTCGGCATCGAGCGGGATCCCGCTCTGGTACTTCTCGCCAGCGCGAACGCGTCGGCGAATGGACACACCGGCCTTGCGTTCATCGCGGCGGACGTCACCTCGCCGCAGGAACTGGGTATGTTCGAGCATGCCTGCGCCAACCCGCCCTATCACGCGGCGGACAGTACGCCGTCACCGGACGCCTCTCGCCGGGTAGCCAAGCACGGCGATCCTGGCCTGCTCCGGGCATGGGCCGCCGCCCTGGCGAACCCTTTGTGCCCGCGTGGCACGCTGACCTTCATCCACCCCGCTGCCTTGCTGCCACAGGTCATGGACGCGTTCGCCGCCGCCGGCTGCCAGCCAGCCGTAGGCCTGCCGCTCTGGCCAAAGGCCGGCGAGGCGGCAAAGCTGATGCTGTTGCGCGGCATCAAGAGCGGGCGAACACCGTTCCATCTCTCGCCCGGTCTTGTGCTGCACCGGCTCGATGGAGGCTTCACCGACGAGGCCGAGGCAATCCTGCGCGGCGCCCAGCCGTTGCCGCTCTAAGTCGAACTTACAGCGGCCAGAACCTATATGGGATCGTCGCCGATACGCGGATGCCGCAGATGCCATAGCCGCTCGTGCGCCGCGACAAGACTCTCCATGTTGCGCCGCCGCGTGCCGTCCGGCGTCAGCGGGCGCCGGGTCAGCATCATCTCCAGGATGTGCAGGAGCTGCTCCGCCACCTCGAAATCCGCCTGGTCACAGGCGTGGTGGAAGGCGATCAGGATCTTGTCCGACAAGCGCCGCGTGTAGCGAGGCGCACCGCTTGGTGTCGTCTCGCGACTTCCGCCATCGCCGGCTTCGCGTTCTGTGTCGCCCATCGTCGCACTCATTTGCCTCGTCCCGCCTTTTTCAACCGCGTGGCATTATCGAGCCGATAGCATCCAATCCTACAGCGTCAGCCGCAAAATCGAACCACTGCCGCGATCCTGCAGACCAGCGTGTGCACAATCAGCCGCAGGACCTCGTCATAAATGCGCAATGTTGCCGTGACTTGCTCAATAACCCGCAAGTTGAAGGGATAATCATCTCATTCATGATCGATTATGGCTGAGATCAGACTGGCCCACAAGGCTCCGTCCAGTGGCACGCGCCTCCTCGCAAAATTGGTACACGTCCGCACTCATTCAGCAGGTGGTGTCTCCAGACCCATCGCGGCGGCTGGGGCCGCGGCGAATGCCTCCTCCCAGGTGCCGGTGGTCGAGGCCTTGCTGTACTCGGTTGCGCGGTTCTCGAAGAAGTTGGCGTGCTCAACGGCATTCAGCATCTCGTCGAGCCAGGGCAGCGGGTTCTTTGCCACGTGGTAGAGCTGGTTGAGCCCGAGCTGCGTCAGCCGCCGATCGGCGATGTAGCGGATATAGGTCTTCACTTCCTGGGCGGTGAGGCCCTCCACCGCGCCTTGCTCGAACGCCAGGTCGATGAAGGCGTCCTCGTGGTCCACGATGGTGGCGCAGGTCAGGTAGATGTCGCGCTTCAGCTCCTCGGTCCAGATTTCCGGATTTTCCTGCACGAAGGTGCGGAACAGCCGGATGACCGATTGGCAGTGCAGCGTCTCATCGCGCACCGACCAGGAGATGATCTGGCCCATCCCCTTCATCTTCCCGAAGCGCGGGAAGTTCAGCAGGATCGCGAAGGAGGCGAACAGCTGCAAGCCCTTCGGTGAAGGCGCCGAACGCGGCGAGCGTCTTGGCGATCTCGTATTTCGAGTCGACCGTGAAGCTCTGCATGTAGTCGTACTTGTCCTTCATCTCCTTGTATTTGAGGAAGGCCTGGTACTCGAGCTCCGGCATGCCGATGGTGTCGAGCAGGTGGCTGTAGGCGGCGATGTGCACCGTCTCGATGTTGGAGAAGGCCGACAGCATCATCAGCACCTCGGTGGGTTTGAACACCCGCGCGTAGTGCTTCATGTAGCAGTTGTTCACCTCGACATCGGCCTGGGTGAAGAAGCGGAAGATCTGGCGTGAGCAGGTTGCGCTCGGCGGCGCTGAGGTTGCGGTGCCAGTCCTTGACGTCGTCGGCCAGCGGCACCTCTTCCGGCAGCCAGTGCACGCGCTGCTGGATCAGCCAGGCCTCATAGGCCCAAGGGTAGCGGAACGGCTTGTAGACCGGGTTCTCGGTCAGCAGGTCGAAGGTCACCGGATGTTCGTCGGGCGAGCGGGTGATGCCATCCATGCTGAGACTCCACTTCGAACCACATATGGTGGCAGCAATTTCGGCGTGCCACAAGTTATGGATCGCAAATCCCCAAGGCAATCGGGTGAGCGGGCGGCAAAGCAAGGAAGGGTCCGCACGGAGGGCGATGATCCGCGAGCGGACTCGGCGGGACTAGCGACCGCCAGGGCGGACGGGCGAGTCGCAGTTATTGACGGCCGGGGATGTTCGCCGTTTCGTAGAATACGCCGACGATCACCGGGGCCGCTGCGGTGGTGTAGGCTATCCAGTATCGCCCGGCTTTGATCCACGCGACACCGGGACGGGCAAGCTGCGGATACGGCTGCGGGGCGGGCAGACCAGCAGCGGGGACGTGGTGATGGTCCGCCACGCGTTTTCCAGCGCGGCGGCGAGGCCGCGAATCGCTTCCGGGCGTCCAAGGTCACGATAATGGCGTTGAAGCTCGCGGACCTGTTGCCCGGCACGCGGCGACAAGACGGTCAACGGCGGCGGGCGGCCTTGCGGCTCTGCTGCTCGGCCTCAAGCTTTTCGGCGCTCGCGAATAGCTCGCGGATCAGCGCGGCCCCGTCCACGGTCGGAACCCCGGCGGCAAGCTCCGCCAAGCTCTCGTCAAGAGCCTCGGCCCAACCCGGAGGCGCGTTCAATGGGTGCGGTGTGTCGTCCACGGGGAGCGAATAAGCGCATTGCGCCCGGCGTTCCAGTCTCATGCCAAACCGCAACCGGAGGCCCTGTAGATCACGCCTACACCTGTCGAGTGAGATTTTGTTAGTGCAGCGATGCCCGCCACGGCACAGGCATTCACATTGCTCTCACTGAAGTATCCGTTGTCCGCCAGCAGCGCATCGGCGTTGCCCAATTCGCCCGGCAGATCGGCGAGCTTGCCCAGCATCGGCTCAAGCTGCTGCTTGTCGTTCGGTGCCTGCACCACGTCGGCCGCGATCACCAGCAGACTGTCCGCGGCCACCATCGCCTGCGCGTTGTAGCATTGCTCGAACCCGCCACCGGCCACCGGCATGATGCGCGATTCCTCGTCCGTCAGATTGACCTGATCGGTGGGCAGTGGCCCTTCCGTCGGCGCCGCGGGCGGCCTGCCGCCTGGCTTCTTGCCCGTCGCCGCGGTCTTGGCCTCGCGCGCCTTGAGCTTGGCCTCATACTCTGCCCGTTCCCGCGCATGCCGTTCCTTCGCTCGCGCCTCGATCATGGCCTTGGCGCGGGCAATCGCCGCCAGACGCGCCTCGCGCCGGGCCAGCTCCTCGGGGATCGACATGCCGTCCGGCACGTCCGCTTGATCAGCCGCCTCGGCCTTCCTCAGCAGGTCAGCCACTTCGGCCTGCAACTGCGCTTCTATCTTGCTCGCGTGCTCATACGACAGCGCGCTGTGACGGCTGGCATTGGCGTGGATCTTGGTGCCATCCAGCGCCACCGTGCCCAGCTTCAGCACACCCATCTCGCGGGCCACGCCCAGCACCTGTACGAACAGCGTCTCGATCTGCTTCAGGAAGCGCCGCCGGAACGCGGCGATCGTGTCGTGATCGGGATGCTCGTTGGCGGCAATGAAGCGGAATGCCACCGAATCGTACGACGCCCGTTCCAGCTTGCGGCTCGAAAACACGCCGGTGGCATAGCCGTAGACGATCAGGCCGAGCAGTAGTTCGGGATGGTAGGACGCCTCGCCCGAGCCACGATAGCTGCCGGTCATCGACCGCAAATCCAGCCCCCCAACGACCTCCACTACGAACCGAGCCAGGTGGCGCTCCGGCAGCCACTCGTCCACCGAGGGTGGCAGCAGAAAGCCGGTCTCGCGGTCAATCGGGCGGAAGTTGCTCATGCGTCTGATGTCCGGGGTAGCCAGGTGCTTCGGTGCCACCTCTTCTATCGGACGATCCCGCGTCGCGTTAAGTCCGACAGGCTGCTAGACTCCGACAATTCGCGATTCGGATTAGCGTACGGTTTTGAACAAATCGGCAGGTGCCCCCTACGTGTCGGCGAAACGCAGTCCAGCGTGGGCCCGCTCAGTGCCGATACAACGGGGGGGTGGTTGGCCAGTTGCGCAGGGTCGGCAGAGACGCGCCATCCTCCTGCTGCAGCGTCGCTACCAGCATCGCTCTGATTTCCTTGCAGGTGCCACTCGGGTCCCGGCCAGTCTCACACAGGGCGCCCCGCAGTTCCTCGGCGGAGGCGGTGAGCAGGTCCGCTTCCAGCGCGTCCAGCAGTCTGACCAAAGCCGAGGATCGGTTGCCGAAGCGAGTCATGGCCACGACCATGACAGACCGTGACGCAGCATGGCCCGCCGCATCCGGCGTCGCGCCGTATCGTACTCCACATCGCTCAAGCCGTAGTGCCGCCGGATAGAATCGGGCGACATGCCACTCAACAGGCCGGTAATGACCCTGGTTGCCGCCGCGTCCGCGGCGAACAGCCGGTGGATGGCGGCGATCGCCTCGGTCGCCGCAACGGCCCTCTCCGGGTCGTCAGGTGCATTGGTGGCTTCAGGGGCGGGCAACGAGTCCTGCAGGCGCTGACGCCGCCACTGCTCGTCACACAGGCTGCGCATCACGCCAGCCAGGAATGCCACCAGCGGAACGCCCGGCGGCCATGGCCTTGTGCCGGCCAGCGCACGCAGCACCGCCTCGTGCAGCAGGTCAGACCAGGACATCCCAGCGGGCAAGGAGCGCGCACGCAACCTGGCGATGGCACGCAGGCGCAGCTGGTCCTCCGCGGACATCGTCGCGAGGGCAGCGCGCACATCCTGCGGCACCGCTTTCGCGCGTGGCTTCCAGTCCACCAGTTGCTGCGAGCCTCGGGTCATCACCTCCTCTATGCGCCCAACACAAGCCGGTACGGACATTGCGAGCAAATATTTTTGCCGCCGTCCGCACCTGCCCGCGTCACGCGCATCATGCAGCAAGGAGGCCACGATGCCATTGTCCGCCGAACAGGTCGCGCCGCACGCGACGCGGTTCCTCACCATGCTCGACGCCGCATTCAATGGATACGGCGTTCCGGATGGTCTGCCGGCGCGGTTGCGCGCGGCGGTGACCGCAACCCCACGCCACCGCTTTGTGCACCGTTTCCGCATCGGCGACGGCCCGCTGCGGGACAATGATGAGGACCCCGCGCAGAACCTTTCCGATGTCTACAGCGACGCCGTGATGCGCCATGTCGACGGGATGGGCGAGCCGCTGCCATCATCCAACTCGCAGCCGAGCTATGTAATGTTCCTGCTGCACCTGCTGGGTTTGCGAGACGGGCAGGCCGTGCTGGAGATTGGCTCGGGATCCGGCTGGCTGGCCGCAATCATGGCACGACTGGTCGGACCACAGGGCCGGGTGACAGGGGTCGAGTTGATCGACGAACTCGCCGGGCAGAGTCGGGCTGATCTGGACGCGCTGGGCTTGCCGAATGTCGAGATCATTGCCGGCGACGGCACGCGTGGACATGCCGCCCGTGCACCGTATGACGCTGCCATCATCACTGCCGCCACCTGGGACGTGCCCGTCGCATTGCTGGACCAGGTGGTGGAGGGCGGGCGCATGCTGATACCCGTCGAGTTGCGCAGCGGCGACGGCTGCGATGTGACAGGTACTGTGCAAGCGGGGTTCTGTTCTGCTGGCGGAGCGGTCGGTGCCAGGATGGTTCGTCCCCCTGCGAGGCGAGGGCCAGGATCGCCAGCGCGTGATGCGTATCCCGCTGCCGGACGGTGAGCCTGTCGGTCGCCACGCCTTGCCCCTCGGCGTGCTGGGTGACGGCTGGCGGGCGCCTGCGGCGGCGCTGTTTCGCGCATTTCTCGGCCGGACGGAGCAGGGGTTCGTGGTGGTTGCCGGCGAACCCGACGAGGTCTGGCGACCCGGGATAGCGGTCTCGCCGTTTGGCATGAAGATCCGGAATTTCGGGATCATGGCGCCAGACGGCTCGACCGCATTGTGGCGGGCAGGCGAAATCATCAGCCACGGTGGCCTGTCGGCGGCGCGGCGCCTGGCGCGGGCGTATGCACGCTGGACAGAACTCGGATTGCCGGGCATCGCGGAGTTCCGGCTGGAGGTGCATCGCGCCGATGCCGCACCGGCCGCGACGGATGAGCTATGGGTCGAACCGCGAGGCGCGACCGTGCTGGCGTGGCAGCTCAAGCCTGGGGCGGCTCCCTGGCGTGATCTGCTCGCAGCAGATGAGGTCGCGATTGAAGGCCGCGGCAGCGCGGACTAGCCTGGCGGGTGCGGCACCGCGTCGATTGCCGGCGTCTTGGGCTTCTCGCCAGGGGGCAGTGCGTCCGGCGCAGGTACACCCGCGGGCCCCAGGCTGTGGATATAGGCATACACCGCCCGGAGATCAGCCTCGCTCATTGAGCGCATGTTGAACCATGGCATCGGCGGACGCGGCTGCATGTTGGCGACATATTGCACCCAGCCGTCCGGCGTCAGCTTCTGCACCAAAAGCCGGAGGTTGGTCGGGTAGGATGTGCCCCACGGTCCAGTCCAACCAACATGGCTGCCCGTGAGCCGCTGCTCGACCGATACCTTGCCGGGATTCCGATTCCACCCGTCGGTATGGCAGTCGTTGCAACCGCCGATCGTCACCAGGTACTCACCGACATCGACAGGTGATTGGCCTTGGACCGTCGGCTTCTCCGAACCGGCGGCGCCAAGCAGCATGATAATAGCGGCCATGCCGACAGCACGTTTCATCAGCGATCTCTCTCCCCACGGCGAATCGGTTGCGATGCCGCACTATACACCGGCCGGGGTCGCGTCAGAAACGTTCGGCCTCACGATGACGGAAGGTGAGCAGCAACCGCGCTCCGCTTCGCCGTCACACTGCGGCATGATAGATACTCTCGCAGTGAGAGGCATCGTTGTGGACACCGTCGCGGAAGGCCGGAGGCAGGGTGAGGCAGCATCGATCGGGGATGTTGCGGTTGAGGCATTTTTGGTGGAAGCGACGCGTCAGCCGTCCGAACTCGTGAACGTTGCGTTCGAACGTCTATTCAGCAGTCCGGAGCGCAATCCTTACCCGGCCTGGAATCCACATCCGAACCTGATACGAAACTACCGATTGTCCGATGTCGTGCTCGATGGACAATTTCGCGGTCTGTTCAACGAACGAGGCTTCATCCGCGGCAGCAGTTACATCGTCGCAGACGAACAGATGATGGCCATCGAGGTGGACCCGGGACGTCTCATCAAGGGACCCGACGACGTCACGGTGATCATCGGATGCAACGTCGCCTCCGGGGACAATTATTTCCACTGGATCGCCCAGGCATTGCCCGCGATCGACGCGTCCTTGCGGCGCGAGGGCCAGGACCGCAAGGTGGCCGTAGCATTACCTGTGCTGAGGCCCTGGCAGGAAGCATCGCTGCGTGCGTTGGGCTACGCTGGCGTACCGCGCGTCGTCCTCGACGATCAACGCAAGCAGGTACCTCTTTCACCGTGTCGAGTACAGCGGGCTGCTGCGTGGAGAGGCAACATTCCGCTGGTCCGAAGCAAGCTATCGGACATTTTCCAGAATACGCACGAAAGTCGACGCCATGCGGCCGGCGGACGGTAGGAAGCTCTACGTGGCGCGGACAGATGCGCCGAAACGCACAATGCGCAACGAAGGTGCGCTTATCGCGGAACTTCGCCGGCGCGGCTTCGACATTATCGTCCCGGGCACACTCCCGTTCATCGAGCAGGTTCGCGCGTTCCGAAATGCCAGACTGGTCGTCGGACCACATGGCGCCGGCCTGACGAACATTGCGTTCTGCGAGCCGGGGACCATCGTCTACGAGCTTGTGCCCGCGGCTTATCACAACGCCTGCTTTTGCAGTTTGGCGAATATCTGTGGATTGAGATATTGGGCTGACGAATTCCACAGCGGGGGCGAAGGCATTCCCATACTGCGGGATTGGGAGCCTGACATCGAACTGGTGATGCAGCGCCTCACTGAGATTGAGGGGATTCAGGCGGATTTACGCGAGGAGGCCAGACGCCAGACCATCAGCGCGATGGATTTTCTGCGCGGCATGGTCGGTCGGCTGCCGGACGACGGACCGATGAGTAGCGATCTCCCATAAACCAGTCAGCCTGGGCTTCCTGTCTCGTCTCACCTAGCTTGTGTGTAAGCGCTGAGTGTGCGGCGAGCCATCAGAACCCGTTCCTCCTCACGATGACGGAACACCGCGTCCTGCACCAGCGCGTTGATGCTGAAGTGGGGCCCCTCCTGCGTCGAATGGCGACGGTTAGCCCGCATTGCGGCACGGCGGCGATGTCGTCTTGGGCATGGCAGCGACGCTCTAGGCGGGCAACCTGACCGCTCCGTCAGCGGTTCGCTCGAGCGTTGTGGCCGATACGACGGCTCCGATTGGTAAAACCCCGTAGATGTGCGGGAAAAGGTCACCGCCGCGCGAGGGCTCCCAGCGCACGGTGTCACCGAGCCGCGACAGATCCACAGCGGCCAGAACAAGGCCATCGACCCCGCTGAAGTGTTTGTCCAACGTCGCGCCAAGCTGCCAACCACATGACAGGTGGATGTAACCATCGGCAATGTCCGCAGGCGATCCATGGAACACCCCTTCACGCTCCATCTGCTTCAACTCCGCAGCCGACATGACCTTGTAGACGATGCGATCCGGCATGGTTCCTCACTCAACTCTCGGTCATACTCGCTGACTAACGCCGGCATGCGCAAGTGCTCGGCTCCGCCTGGATTCGTCGACTGGCGAGTTACGGTTGGGATGATAGTCTATGGTTGTCGCGCAATAACTGAATGCCGGGCACAGCAGCATTCCGGCTTATGCCAGTTCCTCGTTGATGGTGACCCATAGCAAAACCAACGAGCCTGTACTCGGCGTTGCCGGCAGCAGTGGTAACAGCAAAAGTATCTTCAACCACAGATGCACGCAGGTGAACGCAAATAACTCGGCTCGAGGGAAGCGCGGCTTGCCCGCTTTGAAACATTGCGTCTGGCACTATCCGTGTCCATCTGCGTGCATCTGTGGTTGAAAGTCCTTAATTGCCTCGCAGTCCGACTGCCAATGCGTCGTGCCGAATATCATCGCCGGCCCGCACCCCGAACATGACAAGTGGGAAGATGAGTCGCGCTCAGTGAGTGTTGGAACTAGATCCTGACTGCGGACTGTCCAGTTGGAGACGCCGCACGGAGGCGCCCGCACCGACGCATCAGGAATCTCTCCCTGCTGGTCAAGCCGCGCTTAGAAAGCGCTCGCGAATTGGATATACTATTGCAATAGATTTGTCTATTGAGGCAACAATACGGTCAACCCGGGGGAACGGCCATGCGTCTGAACATTGCGTCCAGCGGGCTTCTCCGCCTGCTTCCGGCAGCCGCCGGCGGTGGCTGCAATCTTATGCCGGATGCGCGGCCTCATTCCGCGTGTTGTGGCTTTGCCAGCGAGGCGGCAGTGTTCCGTCGTGCGGCTTGCGTTAGTATGATGTTGATGGCGTTGGGGTTCACGACGTCGGCGGGAGGTAGCACATTGGCCGAGAGAGAAGCTGTTGAGGCAACTGTCACCGGAAACGACCAGCAGGTGGGCTTTCGTGCCCTGGTGATGAAACAGGCCATCCAATATAACCTTGCAGGATCAGCGAGGAACGACGCAAACGAGATTGTTCACTTCACGCTGCAAGGCGACAAACAGCGGATCGATTTGGCGCTTGCGACCATTCAAAATGGGACCAAGAAATCGTCTGACATCAAGATCACCACGACGCCCGCAACCATCAACCCGGATCTGAACGCGTTTACCGTCGTGGATTGGACCTCTACGAGCCGAAATATCACGAACAAGTATAATCTCGTATTCGAGCTGAGGACGACCGACGCAGAGATTTCGCCAGCGGACGCCAAAACGGCATGGCGGCAAATTCTCGAGAAAACCCTCAACTCCGACGATCTAAAGAAGCTGCGACCAGACGATTGAGTTGCGGGTACGAATCAGTCGGCTATCCGCCAAGTCTCGCCCAGTCCGGCGCTTCGCGTAAAGCGAAGAACCGTTCGGCAGCCGCCATAGAGGCACACTGTCTTTCCAGCACTGCCGGTGGCAGATGGCGCTGCTGCCCGACTGTGGCTTACGTCTCCAGTACCAGCAGGCCGTAACCGGTGGTGAACGGTGCGGTGTAATTCCGATGCACCCGCCGTACGCTCTTGCCCAGAGCGCCGCGCATCGCCAGCCACATGATCATTTCGACGCCCTCGGTGCCGCCGCGTTCCATGTATTCCTGGATCGACAGCTCCGACAGACCGGCGGGATCGGTTTCCAGCCGGTCCATGAACTCGTTGTCCCAGGCGACGTTCTTGGTGCCGAATTTGGCGCCATGCAACTGGTGGGTCAGCCCGCCGGTGCCGAACACGACGATACGCTTGTCCTTCGGGTAGGACGCGATCGCACGGCCCAGAGCGCCGCCCAACCGATACAGCCGCCGCGCGGTCGGGATCGGATGCTGGATCACGTTGACCGCCAACGGAACAACCGGAACCTTCCAGTTGCTATCGGTCAACAATGGCAGGAACGACAACACGCCGTGGTCGAGCTTCATCTCCTGGCAGATCGTCGGGTCGAACTCATCCGCCACCAGTGAGTGCGCAAGGTGCCAGGCGAAATCCGGATCGCCGGGCAGGTCCGGCAGCGGCCGCTTCCCCCAGCCCTCATCGGCCTGGCCATGCGTCGCGCCGACGCCGAGCGCGAATGTTGGGTAGGTGTCGAAGAAGAACTGGTTCACGTGGTCGTTGTAGACGATCAGGAACAGATCGGGCTTGACCTCGTCAAGCCACGCGCGGGCCGGAACGTAGCCGGAAAACAACGGCGCCCAGGGTGGCTCCTGTTGTTGCCCACGATCCCACGCCACCCCGATCGTGGGAGCGTGCGATGTCCCGATACCACCAATCGCGGTCGCCATGGTCAATGCGCCTTTCGTGCCTGGTATTCGGCCAATGTCATTCCAGCGGAGTGGGCGCCGATTTCGGGCAGTGCTACCCCAACTGCGGCGCCGATTTTCAGCATGAGATAGATACTTGCGCCACTTTCCAGCATGCCCTTCCAATCGCGGCGGGCGACGAGGTCGACCTGTTCAGGCGAGCAACCCATGCCACGCATGTAGGCCGCTTCATCCTCGCTGAAGCGCGCGCGGTTGTCGGACGAACTCAAGGAATTCGCCATCTTGTTGAGCGCGTAGCCGCGTGCCGATCGTTCGACGGTGAAGACGTAGGCGCCGGATATGACTTCGTCCAACGCAGCCTCCCTGGTGCTGATTTCGTGCGTCGTTTGTATAGCGTCTGGAGTGGCGCCGCAAACGGCGGCGAACCACAATGTCATCTGGAAGGCTCGACATTCACCTTCCGTCTTCCGCACCGACATCAGCTTCGCCGCCCTGCCCGCAGCCCACACGCAGCAACCCACCGTTATGAAAATGATCGTTCTTTGAGCTCATCGGTGACGGCAAGTGCGGTTCGGGAGCGGCGAGGCTCCGCGCCGCTTCAGTCACCACGCTGAGCTGCCGCAAGGCGCCAAACAGCGCGCCCTCGATCCACGAATGGCCGGGCGGCGCGGTGACGTGCGACGCCGCCGGCGAACTTCCGTGCTCGATCGTATCCGCGGCCTCCTCGAATTTCGCCTGAAGATCCGGACGCATGTCGGCGATGCGCGCCATGGCCTCGGGCACTGGCGGAGACTGCATGATGAGCGCGGCCATGCCGGCAAGCCGCCGCGCGGCGGCAGTGATCGCCATGGCGGCGGCGATCTGATCGGGCGGGTAGCGCCGCGGTTCCTCCAGCGCCCTGCGCAACGACGCCTCGGCGTTGTTTCCTGCCAGGCCAGCCTGCCGTCGGGCGTCATCTGCTTCGCGCATCGTCGCCGTACCCAGCCAGGCGTCGAGCGCGGTCATCAGAAAGCGCGCGTTGCCGCGTAGGTCCTCGGCGAGATGGTTGCGCAGGAAGTGGGCCTCCCAGCTGGGCCACAGCACGAAGGTGGCCAGCATGCCGAACGCTGCCCCCACCACGTTGTCCAGCATCCGCAGCCCGCCAAGCGCCGGCGACAGCACCCCATCGCGATTGATCAGCTCCGTTATGAGGATGAAGAGCGGCGTTATGCAGACGATATAAAGCGCGTAGCTGACGCCGCGGAACGCCATCGACAGCAGGCTGAGCGGGATTACCACGATGACGATTGCGGCAGGGCCGTGCAGGACGAAGGCAGCACCAGCGGCGATGAGGCCGCCAAGCAGCGTGCCGCCGACCCGCTGGATCGCCCTCTGCCAGGTTGCCGATGGGTATGCTTGCAGGATGATCACGGCGGTAATGGTGATCCAGTAACCCATCTCGAGGCGCAGCCCCTTGGTCAGCACGGTGAGCGCCGCGCCGATCAGGGCAAATCGCGCGGCATGGCGCAGCGAAAGCGACTCGGTGGTCAGGTTGTCGCGGAGTCGGCGCAACCAGCGGTCCGGCTGAACCGCTCGCTGATCGCCGGTTGGGGCAGCCTGTTCTGCCGGACTTGTCACGTGGCGTTCGGCGGCGTCGATCCAACCTGTTGCGGTGCGCAGCGCCGCGGCGGCGACTTCGTCCGCCAATGCGACCGGCACCGCGATGACGGGGACGCGTCGGTCCTCGGACAGCGCCGTGGCGATCGCGTCGATCCGCTCCGCCAGCACGTTCAGGGCCGCCTGTGGCGCCTCGGCCGGTTCAGCGTCGTCCAGTGCCTCGCGCAGCGCGAGCAAGGCCCGTAGCGCGCCTTCGGCGTCGCTCAGCAGCAGCGTGGAGCGTTGCGCCGACGTGTTGCCGCCGAACCCGCGGCCGCGCGCGGAAACCAGCACGAGGCGGGCGTTCTCGATCGCTTCCCGCACCATGCCGCGGCGCTGTTGTGGTGGGCCGGCGCGCGCCAGATCACGCACGAACGCGGCTTCTGCCTTGAACACCGCAGCAAGTGCGGTGCGCAATGGGGCCTCGGGACGCCGCCGGCCAATGCCGAACGCCAGAAGCAACCCCCACAGCCCTCCGCCGACGGTGAATGCGGCCATCTCTGTCGCCGCCGCGGAAGAGGAAGGCTCGTCGGCCCCCAGCACGATCAGCGTCGCGAGCGCCGTCAGGTTGCCGGCGCTGCCCGCCGTATCGCCCCATACCCGCGTCAGGATCGCCACGAAGCACCACACCAGCGCGAAGGCGCCCGACGACCACAGGTAAGGCCGCAGCAGGACGGCGACGACGCAGCCGACCGCGCTGGCGGCGATGAAGCCGCCAATCGTCAGCAGGCGGTTGCGCGGCGGCCAACCGGGATCGACAAGAGCAACCCAGAAGCCAATCAACGCGGCCCACGACAGCGCCGGGTTGCCATACCACTGGGCCGCCAGTAAGGGCACGCAACAACCCAGCGCGCCCCTGATCCCACGCGCCAGGCTCCAACCGTTCGGGTCGAACGCCGCCAGGGCGCGCACAGGTCTCCAGGGCGCAGTCATCCGATCGACCTTCTAGGTGATGCGAGTCTATAATCGGCCCCGAATGCTCCAGTGAAGATTGGCGCGGACTTCACCGGCGGGACGGGGGAATGCGTGGCAGCAACCATTGCGTACGTCTCGAATGCCGAGAGCAAGGAAATCTTTGTCTTTGAAATGGATCCCGAAAGCGGGGCACTGAACCTGCTCGAGCGCGTGCCGGTATCCGGCACGGACCTGCCGTCGCCGACCAGCCTGCCGATGGCTGTCAGCCCCGACCGCAGGTTCCTGTATGCTGCGCTGCGCAGTCCGCCCTTCGCAGCATCCAGCTTCGGCATCGATCCGTCGAGCGGCCGGTTGACGCACCTCGCCGCCACGCCGCTGCTCGCCGCCATGGCATATCTCGTAACCGACCGCAGCGGCCGGTTCCTGCTGGCAGCGTCGTATACGGATGCAAGGCTCGCCATCTATCCGATCGATGCGGCCGGGCGGATCGAGGCGTCTCTGCTCCAGGTGACGCCGACGGGTCCGAACGCGCATTGTGTTGTGGTCGACGCGGCGAACAGGTTCGCCTACAGCGCCGTACTTGGCGCCGATCACGTGATGCAACTGATGTTTGATCCGGCGACTGGAATGTTCACTCCGAATGCGCCGCCGACTGTGACGACGCGTGCGCGGTCGGGGCCGCGGCATCTCGCGCTACATCCGAACGGTCGATTTATCCACCTGCTCAATCAGACAGACGCCACAATCGTTGCGTATCGAATAGAGCCGGGATCCGGCGTGCTGTCCGAGATCGAGACAGTGGCGACGCTGCCTGCGCATTTCGTGGGCGAAGCCAATGCCGCCGACATTCACGTGACGCCGGACGGAAGGTTTCTTTATGCCAGCGAACGGCAGACCAGCACGCTGATCGGGTTCCGCATCGACGCGGCGAATGGCTTTCTCGCCCCGATCGGACGTTGGGCCACCGAAACCACACCGCGCGGCTTCGCCATCGACCCGCGAGGCCGTTTCCTGCTCGCAGTCGGACTGGATTCGAATCAGTTGAGCGTGCACGCGATCGATCCGGAGGAAGGCGGCCTGACGCCGCGAGGGCGGTATCCAGTGGGTGCGATGCCGAACTGGGTGGAGATCATCGATCTGCCATAGCACCTCTTTGGGTCGTTCCTGCCATCGACAATCGCCGTGCGGAGCAGCTGCGTGTCGAGAGACGCTCCCATCACCATCGATGTGGCACCTTATGGCGGCCCGCGCGCTCGTTGATGCCGCTGCGGTTCGCTACAGCGCCGCCTGGTTCACCGATTGACTTGACCCGCGATCCCGCAACGCTCAACGTCCGCTCGCGGAGGACCGAGGATGCGCAACAGCCACGTTACTGACCGACCGCAGGCGGTTTTGGTACTTCGCCTGATGTACCTCAGACGGGACGAAATGTCCGAAGACCTGACAAACGACCAAATCGCACTGCTCTGTGAGATTGGGGAGTTTGATCTGTCAAACCTTACCGAGGACAAGAAGCGCGATCTGGAACGGCTTATCGCTGGGGGTTACGTGGAGCCGACGGAGAGCCATCCGGGATCAGCCTTTAAGCTCACTGCCAAGGCCCTTGCGTTTCTCGGCGAGCGTGGTGCCGGATTGAATGAGGCGTAAAGCGCAAGGCCGCGCCTCGCACATCGTGTGTGCGCCAGGCTAGCTATCGGAAGCACCCTGTCCGGCATGAGTAACCAGGATCGCATCGATCACGATCTGACGATCCGTCCGGAAGACGTCAGTCGGTGGACGCACTTGTGCTGGCAGGGAAATGGATCTCGCCCATCCAGAATATCCGCACCTCAACGAGATGCAGCTTACGCCGTGCCGATGCCAGCTTCCTCCGCCCGCTGCCTCTTCCCGCCTTCTAGAAGAAGACGAACGCTCGCACCACGACGTTCCTGCGGTTTCGGGCGTCAGCGGGCGCGGTCGGGTCGATGCAGGCTGTGTGGAAAGAATAGCGGGAGACCGATCCATCCGTCACGGAATCATAGCACTTCAGCATCGACACCTCATTGGGCTTCTGCTGCGGGAACCAATACCACTCGTGGTCAGGCCGGTAGGTGAAGCGCGTGGTCTCGCCCACGCGGTCATCATAGATCCGATAGTTCGTGATGTAAGGCTGATCGGCGAAAGACGGCCAGGCACAGAGCACGAAGGGAAACTGTTCGACCGTCTCCATCGGCTTGGCGAGATTGATCGACACGAACCGCCGCGACATCTTCTCGTCGGCTTCTTCTTCCGTGTAGTGCTGCTCGCGACCGAAGTTCCGCAGGTTTTTGGTCAGCAACTCGCGGCAACGCACACGGCCGCTGTTGTCGTTCAGGTCGTTGTGCACGAGGGTGGCGTAACGGGCATTCACACCCGGGTTCTTGTTGTCCTGGTCTTCCGTGCGGTCGCCCGCGTAGTCCTTGTCGAAAACGTCGTGGTTATAAACCAGTGCGTCGGTCGCATCCGGGAAGAACTCAAGCAGCAACTTCTCGATCTCGGGGTAGAACACGCGCTCCACCTCCGCAGCGTTGTAGAAATTCGAGCACTTGGACTCGATGTGCGCCAGCGAGACACCGAGCCTGTCCATGCATTCGGGGCTGTCGGGGGAGAGGCCTGGGTAATACTCGCCGATGCGCCGCGCGTCGCGCATCACCTGCGGAAACCAGAGGTCCCGCTTCCGGTTGTCCTGCTCGCTCTTGCGCAGGATCGCCGCCTCGTCGGCGCGCGCCGGGTCCCGCCACACAGTGTTGGACGAGACGACGGAGTAGGTCGGCCGCTCGTAGACAGTATAGGGCATCGGCAGCGCCAAGCCGCCTTCGGGGGCCTTGATGGCGTTGTTCCTGCGAATGTAGTCCGCGCATTCTTCGTATTTCCGGAACCCGATTCCCCACTTTGTCTTGATCGGCGCCCCCGGCGGCGCGTTGTTGATCATGTCGGTAACGCGCTGGCCCTCGCCCTCGGCGATCTGGGCAAGCGCGTCCTGGATCGCCTGGGTGGTTCCTGCGTCGCCGTCCCGGTCGAACGACATGTAGGACAGGCCGCCGTTCGCCGCGATGGGCGGCGGCTGCCCGGCCGTGCGCTGAAGCGTCGGCACATAGGGCGACGAAACTCTCCTCGTCTCCGGTGCAACGTTGCTGTCGGCGATCTCGGCCTGGCTCATGGCACACCTCCAGTTATCTCGGCCTCACCGTGGCACACAGAGCCTGCGCTTTCCAGACGGCTGACTTCCGCGCACTTGGACCCTCTTCAAACGCACTCCCCCTTTGGCATCCATCCTGTCCAGCTGTGGGTGGGAGAGCGCTCGCCCCGGTCGTGAAACTTGGCGCCTATCGCTCCACACACATCGCGACGCCCATACCGCCGCCGATACACAGCGTCGCCAGGCCCTTGTGTGCATCGCGCTTCTGCATCTCGTGCAGCAGCGTGATCAGCACGCGCGCGCCAGAGGCTCCGATGGGATGTCCGATGGCAATCGCGCCGCCGTTCACGTTGACCCGATCGGTGTCCCAGCCGAGGTCCTTGTTGACCGCCAGCGCCTGGGCGGCGAAGGCCTCATTCGCCTCGATCAGATCGAGGTCATCGACCTTCCATCCCGCGCGCGCCAGGACTTTCCTGCGTTGCCGGGATCGGGCCGGTGCCCATCACGGCCGGATCGACGCCCGCAGTGGCGAAGGCCGCGATCCGGGCCAGCGGCTTCAGGCCGCGCCTGGCTGCTTCCGAGGCGCTCATCAACACCAGCGCCGCCGCACCGTCATTGATGCCCGACGCATTGCCCGCGGTCACGGTGCCGTCCTTGCTGAACGCCGGGCGCAGGCGTGTCATCGTCTCGATGCTGGCGTCATGGCGGATGTACTCGTCATCGGCGACCACCACGTCGCCCTTGCGCGTCTTCACCGTCACCGGCGCGATCTCGTCCTTGAAGCGGCCGGCCTTCTGCGCGGCGCTCGCCTTCTGCTGCGAGCCGAGCGCGAACTGGTCCTGCTGCTCGCGGGTGATCTGATACTTGGTGGCGACGTTCTCGGCGGTGTTGCCCATATGATAGCCGTGGAACGCGTCCCACAAGCCCGTCCTTCAGCATCGTGTCGATGAACTCGACGCTGCCCATCTTCTGCCCGGCGCGCAGATACGCCGAGTGCTGCGACTGGCTCATGCTCTCCATGCCGCCGGCGGCGACGATGGCGCTTTCGCCGGTGCGGATCTGCTGCGCGGCGAGCGCCACGGCGCGCAGGCCGGAGCCGCACACCTGGTTGATGCCGAATGCCGTCTTGGCGTCGGGCAGCCCGGCGGCGCGCGCGGCCTGGCGGGCGGGGTTCTGGCCCTCGCCGGCGGTCAGCACCTGGCCCAGGATCACCTCGTCCACGTCGGCGGCTTCGACGCCGGCGCGCTCGAAGGCCGCCTTCAGCGCGACGGTGCCAAGCTCGTGCGCGGACAGCGTGCCCAGAGCGCCGCTGAAGCTGCCAACGGGGGTGCGGGCGGCGGAGACGATGACGATGTCGTCCATGTCTGGCTCTCCTTGTGCGGTGCGGCAGCCTAGCGCCGCCGGATGGCTCTGGCCATCTGGGCGCGAAACGGACCAATATCAGCCCGACAAGAACGCATGGGAGCTACGTCTATGACCGAGGCCGCGCTCAGCTACGCGCATGGCACCAGCCACCGTCGCCGCTGATCGGCGAGACGATCGGCGCTAATCTTCGATCGCGACCGTGGCGCGCTGGGGCGAACGGCCGGCGCTGATCGCCTGCCAGCAGGGCGTGCGGTGGACCTATCGCGAGCTGGGCGAACGGGTCGATGCGTTCGCCGCGGGCCTGATCGCGCTCGGGCTCGAAGCCTGGCGAGCGCGTCGGCATCTGGTCGCCGAACAACGCCGAATGGGTGGTGACGCAGTTCGCCACCGCCAAGGCCGGGCTGATCCTGGTGAACATCAATCCGGCGTACCGGCTGTCGGAGCTGGAATACGCGCTGAACAAGGTGGGCTGCCGCGCGCTGGTCACTGCGACGTCGTTCAAGAGCAGTCCGACTATGTCGGGATGCTCAACACGCTGGCGCCGGAACTGCGCGCGTGCGTTGCCTGGCAAGCTGGACGCTGCCAAGCTGCCGGATCGTTGAGATCGGTGATCCAGATCGGCGGGCCCGCGGCGCCGGGGATGATCGCGTTCGACAGCGTGATACGGCATGGCGGCGCCGCCGCATCGGACGCGGCTGGCGGAACTGGCGGCCGACGCTGCAGTTCGATGACCCGATCAACATCCAGTTCACCTCGGGCACCACGGGCGCGCCGAAGGGCGCGACGCTGACGCACCACGACATCCTCAACAACGGCTTCTTCCTTGGCGAGGCGATGGAGCTACACCGAGCAGGACAGGCTGTGCATCCCGGTGCCGCTTTATCATTGCTTCGGCATGGTCATCGGCAACCTGGCCTGCACCACACATGGCGCGGCGATGGTGCTGTCCGGGCGAGGGCTTCGATCCGCTCGACCACGTTGCAGACGGTGGCGAGGAGCGCTGCACTCGGTCTGCACGGCGTGCCGACGATGTTCATCGCCGAGCTGGATCATCCGGAGTTCCGCAGCTTCGATCTGTCGAGTCTGCGCACCGGCATCATGGCGGGCGCGCCCTGCCCGATCGAGAGTGATGCGCCGCTGCATCCGCGACATGCACCTGAGCGAGATGACCATCGCCTACGGCATGACCGAGACCAGTCCGGTCAGCACGCAGACGGCCACGGACGATCCGTGGAGCGGCGCGTAGCACGGTGGGGCGCGTGCAGCCGCATGTCGAGGTGAAGATCAGTCGATGGCGAGGGCCGCATCGTGCCGCGAGGCGCGCCAGGCGAGTTCTGCACCCGCGGCTATTCGGTGATGCTGGGGTATTGGGACGATGAAGGAGCGCACGGGCAGGCGATCGATGCGGCGCGCTGGATGCACACCGGCGACCTGGCGACGATGGACGCGGAGGGCTACTGCAACATCGTCGGGCGCATCAAGGACATGGTGATCCGCGGCGGCGAGAACGTCTATCCGCGCGAGATCGAGGAGTTCCTGTATCGCCATCCGAAGATCCAGGACGTGCAGGTGTTCGGCGTGCCGGACGAGCGTTACGGCGAGGAGCTGTGCGCCTGGATCAAGCTGCGGTCATGGCGAGACGCTGACTGCGGAGGAAGTTCGAGAATTCTGCCGCGAGCAGATCGCGCACTACAAGGTGCCGCGGCACATCCGGTTTGTTGACGAGTTCCCGATGACGGTGACAGGGAAGGTCCAGAAATTCATCATGCGCGAGCGGATGGCGGACGAGCTGGGCGTGAAAGAAGCGGTGACGGCGTGAGCGAGGGTGGTTCGAGCGGATGGCTGCTGAATTGGCGCGGCCCCCTCCCCCTTCCCCCCAGCCTTCGGCCTTGGTCCACTTCGCGGCCCAAGCCCGCAAGGGGAGGGGGAGTGATTTGGCGATGACGGACACTGCTGAATACGACTTCATCGTTACCGGCGCCGGTTCGGCGGGCTGCGTGGTGGCGTCTCGCCTTTCGGAGTCCGGACGCTATCGGGTGCTGCTGCTGGAAGCCGGCATTCGCGACAGCAATCCTTGGATCCACATTCCTATCGGCTACACCAAGGCATTTGCCAATCCGCGCATCAACTGGATGTTCGACAGCGCGCCCGAGAAGGCACTGAACAACCGCACGCTGTATCTGCCGCGCGGCAAGGTGCTCGGCGGCACCAGCTCGATCAACGGCATGGTGTATATGCGCGGCGATCCGTCGGACTACGACCACTGGCGCCAGCTTGGCTGCGAGGGCTGGGATTGGGATTCGGTGCTGCCGTTCTTCAAGAAGGCGGAGAACAACCAACGCGGCGCCGACGAATTCCACGGTGTCGGCGGTCCACTGCGGGTGTCTGATCCGCCGCATATCTGGCCGCTCGCGCAAGCGCGATGGTCGAGGCTGCGGTGCAGGCCGGCATTCCGCGCACCGGCGACTTCAACGGCGCCCAGAAGGAAGGCACTGGCTATTATCAGACGACCACCAACAATGCGCGGCGCTGGAGTGCCGCCGCCGCGTATCTCCGTCCGGCACGCAATCGGCAGAACCTCACGATCGTCACCGAGGCCCATGCAACGCGTGTGCTGATCGAGAACGGCCGTGCGGCCGGCGTGGCGTATCGCACGCCTCAAGGGCAACACACGGCACGCGCGCGTGGCGAGGTCATCGTGTCCGGTGGAGCCTATGGCTCGCCGCAACTGTTGCAGCTTTCCGGACTTGGTCCCGCGGAGCTGCTGAACGAACTCGGCATCAGCACGGTACGCGACATGCCGGCGGTTGGCGCCAACCTGCACGATCACTTCAACACGTATGGCACGTATCGCCTGTCGCAGGCCGTCACGCTGAACGACCTGGCACGCAGCGCGCCGCGCAAGCTGATGGCGGGCGTGCAATATGCGTTCGGCCGGCGCGGCCTGATGTCCACTACCGGGCTGTTCGCGGGCGCGTTCCTGCGCAGCGATCCTCGGCTGGAGCGGCCTGATATCCAGATCAACATGTCGGCCTGGAGCACGGCGGAACGCAACCGGGACGGCATCCATCCGCATCCGTTCCCCGGCATTACGCTGAGCCCGGTGCATCTGCGGCCGGAGGGCCGCGGCACGGTGCGGGTGAAGAGCCCCGATCCGCTTCGCGTCGCCGGAGATCCGCTTCAACTTCCTGAAGTCCGATTACGACATGCAGGCGCTGATCTTCGGCATCCGCACGTGTCGCAAGATTGCGGCGCAGCCGGCGCTGGCGCCTTATGTCGCGGAGGAGATCGCACCCGGCACGCAATTCACCAGCGACACTGAACTGGCCGATGTGATCAGGGCGAACGGTGTGTCGAACCACCATCCGGTTGGCACGTGCCGGATGGGCAATGGGACCGACGCGGTGGTGGATCCTCGGCTCCGCGTGCACGGTGTCGTCGGCCTGCGGGTGGCGGACGCGTCGGTCATGCCGGCGATCATTGCCGGCAACACCAACGCACCGACCATCATGATCGGCGAGAAGGCAGCGGCCATGATCCTGGACGACGCCAGGGCTGCATAACAGGTCCGGGCTTACGCTTATCGAAAACGCCACCACATGGGTCGAACGCCACTTCCTGAAGGAGAAGATGCGTGCAGACCCAGTGTTTCAGTCGACGTTACTTCTGTTACATTGCTGCCGCCGGATCGGTGGCGATCACCGGCATCGCGCATGCGCAGGCGCCTCAGCCGATGCGGCTCCGCGCTACCATCGACGCGGTTGATGGCAGGAACCTCAGCCTGACGACACGGGCCGGCGAAAAGGTAACCGTGTCGCTGGCGCCCGACGCCACCGTCGTCTCGATAGTTCCGGTTCGGTTGGAGGACATCAAGCCAGGCTCGTTCGTCGGCACGGCCGCCATGCCGCAGCCAGACGGCACGCTGCGCGCTCTGGAGGTACACGTGTTTCCCGAAAGCATGCGAGGCGCCGGCGAGGGCCATCGGCCCTTCGACCTGCAGCCGCAGAGCACGATGACCAACGGCACTGTCGGCACGGTGACCGGAAGTTCCGACCGCACTCTGACAATCACCTACGCAGGCGGTGAGAAGACTGTCGCGGTGGCGGCCAATACGCCCGTGGTGACCTATGAACCTGGCTCACCGGCGCTATTGGTGCCAGGTGCCCATATCATCCTGTTTGGAAACCAGGCGCCGGATGGCAAGGTGACAGCGACACGCATATCGGTCGGCAAGAATGGACTTGTGCCGCCTATGTGACTCCGCCGAACAACGGAAGCGGATGGTGCAGCGTGTCAGCGCTGCTCAACGCTTCGGCAAGGCGATGGTATTAACACTGGTTTAGTTGTTCTGGCGCGTCTCGTTACGGCGACGAAGCGGTAGCATCGGCTTTGTGATGATCTGGCAGCGCGTCAGGTGCGACAACACTGACGTGTCCGCGATAGAGCCGTACGCCATGAGCCATCGCAACTCCGCCAATGTCGCGAGCGGAGCAAGATCAGTGACTGATGTCGTGCCCAGATCGACATATTGCAGCCCGGTCAGCCCCGCCAGCGGTGCGGCGTCACTAACCCTCGTGCCGGAGAGATCGAGACTCCGCAGATTGCGCAGCCCTGCCAAAGGGCACGCATCGCTGACGCGGGTACCACCGAGATCCAGCCGTTCCAACTTCGTCAGCCCTGCCAGTGGTGCGATGTCCTCGACCAGCGAGCCTGTCAGGAAACAGCCTTCCAGTTCGCTCATGCCAGCAAGCGGGGTCAGATCGCTGACCGCGGTGAACGACAGGTGCAGATGCTGCAGCCGTGTCAGCGCCGACAGCGGCGTAATGTCGGTGATGCGTGACCTTGTGAGGATCAGCCTGCGCAGCTCGATCAGCGCGGCCACTGGCCGCAGATCGGTGATGTAGCTACGCTCCAGCCGCAACTCAGTGATATGCGGAATCCATGCGTCGGGTGGCGCCTGCCCGGCAGTGATCAGGCGCGCGACCTCCGCTGGATCAATGTGCACGATGGAACGGCTTGTCGCCCTTCACCGTGACTCGGTAGCCAGAACGCGTTTGCGGGAAGTAGTCCCACATCGCGATGTGCTGCACGCAACGATTGTCCCAGAACGCCACCGAGTCCGGCTGCCAGCGGAACCGCACCTGCCAATGCGCGCGACCGCAATGCTCGTAGAGGAAATCCAGGATCGCCTTGCTCTCCCCCTCCGGCACGTCCTTGATCGAATGCGTGAACACCGGATTGACAAAGATCGCTTGCCGCCCGGTGACAGGATGCGTGCGGATCACCGGATGTTCCGCGCGTGGAAATGTCTTCGGACCCTCGGCGCCAATCAGGCGGTTGGTGCGCGTATAGTTCATCGAACCATCATGAATTGCCGTGAGCGCGGCGAGGTACTTCTTCATCGGCTCTGACAGCGCGTCATATGCGGCGTACATGCTGGCGAAGATCGTGTCGCCACCAACGGGTGGCACAACCTTCAGGTTCAGGATGGAGCCCATCGGCGGCTCCGGATCGCACGACACATCGGAATGCCAGCGCTCGCCGTTGATGCGCTTGGAGTTCGCATCGGCATGGATCGGCAGGATCTCCGGATGGCCTTCCGGGCCGGGCGTGTTCGGATGAACGTGAAGCTCGCCGAACAGGCGGCCGAATGCCTTGTGCTGATCAAGGGTCAGCTTCTGGTCGCGGAAGAACAGCACTTGGTGTGCCATCAGCGCATCGTGCACCTCCTGGAACTGCTGATTGCCGAGCGGCTTGCCCAGGTCGATGCCGGAAACCTCCGCGCCGATGGCCGCCGTGGCCGGCTTCACCTCGATCGTCTCGTATGGCATTGGAATTCCTCCTTGGCGACGTTTGCGTGAACTATCCGCCGCAACCAGGCGACAGGCAAATTCGTCCTATACCAACCGTCCCGACCGCCCCACATAAGGGGCCTCCATCAGCAGAAGGTTCAGATATGGCAAGCATCAAGCGGCACGCCAGCGCCGAGTGGCAAGGCAGCGGCAAGGACGGCAAAGGCAGCCTCACCACACAGAGCGCGACGCTGAAGGATACGCCCTATTCATTCACGGCACGGTTCGGTGACGGCAAGGGCACCAACCCGGAGGAACTGATCGCCGCCGCACATGCCGGCTGCTTCAGCATGGCAACGGCGTTCCAGTTCAGCGGCGCCGGTCATCCGCCCGAGAACCTGCACTGCGACGCGACGCTGACGATGGAACAGGAAGGCGCCGGCTGGAAGATTGCCGCGGTGCATCTGGTGCTGCGCGCGCGCGTGCCGGGCATCGACGACGCGAAATTCCAGGAACTGGCGGCGGGAGCGAAGGCGAACTGCCCCGTATCAAAGGTGCTGAACGCGGAGATCACGCTGGACGCGAAACTGGAGTGAACTCGGGTCGCGTCTAATGCCTGTGACTCCCCCTCCCCTTGCGGGAGGGGGCTGGGGGAGGGGGCGATGCCAGCAACAACGCACCGATCCTCTCCATCCCGTTACACATTAAATCGGAACAGCAGCACGTCGCCGTCCTTCACGACGTACTCCTTCCCCTCGACGCGCATCCTGCCGGCTTCCTTCGCTCCTGCTTCGCCCTTGCAAGTGATAAAGTCGTCATACCCGATCGTTTCGCAAGCGATGAAGCCACGCTCGAAGTCCTTGTGGATCGCTGCTGCGGCCTGCGGCGCCTTGGTGCCGCGTTCGATCGTCCACGCGTGCGTCTCCTTCGGCCCGACGGTGAAGTAGGTG
Source organism: uncultured Alphaproteobacteria bacterium (assembly GCA_963726125.1). Taxonomy (GTDB): domain Bacteria; phylum Pseudomonadota; class Alphaproteobacteria; order Acetobacterales; family Acetobacteraceae; genus JAMXLO01. The sequence continues at coordinate 193,000 of CAVSBG010000009.1, forward strand.
ATGCAGCCCCAGCAGGCTGTAGCCGGCGCGAATCACGCGATCCAGCCCACTATCGTGCAGGCCCAGCCCTTCCAGGAACTCCGCGCGATCGGCCTCCGGCAGTTGCGCCACCTCCGCCTCGATCGCCGCCGACACGACCACAACGCCCGCACCTTCCGCGCGTGCACGTTCCTCCACCCGGGCGGAGAATGCGTTGCCGCTCGCCGCCGCGCCCTCGTCAACGTTGCAGACATAGAGCACCGGCTTCGTCGTCAGCAGTTGCAGCCGCTTCGCCGCCTCCGCCTGGTCGGGCGGCACCGCCGTACCGCGCCGGCCTGCCTGCTTGCAGCGCCTCGACGATCGGCTCCATCAGCGCCACCAGCGCGATGCTCTCCTTGTCGGCACCGCGCGCACGTTTCTGTGCAGTAATCAGTCGCTTCTCCAGGCTGTCGAGATCGGCCAGCATCAGCTCGGTCTCCACCACCTCCGCATCGCGGATCGGATCGATGGCGCCCTCGACATGCGTGATATCGTCATCCTCGAAGCAGCGCAGCACGTGGATGATCGCGTCCACCTCGCGGATGTTGGCGAGGAACTGGTTGCCCAACCCCTCGCCCTTGCTGGCGCCGCGCACCAGGCCGGCGATATCGACGAATTCCAATGACGTGGGCACGATCTTCGCCGATTTGCCGATCGTCGCGAGCGCGGCCAGTCGCGGGTCCGGCACAGCGACGCGGCCGACATTCGGCTCGATGGTGCAGAACGGATAGTTCGCCGCCTGCGCCGCCACGGTCGCGGTCAGCGCGTTGAACAGCGTGGATTTGCCGACGTTCGGCAGCCCGACGATGCCGCAGTTGAATCCCATCTATTTCGTGTCCTGGGTCAGCAGCGCGACCTTGGTCATGAAGTCCTCAGGCTTGCCCTGCACCAAGTAACGGCGCGGCGTCCGCCACCGCATCGAGCAACGGCAGCAGCCAGTCGCGATCCTGCTTCACGAAGTCGCTCAGCACATGGCCCAGCACACGCTCCTTCTGCCCCGGATGGCCGATGCCGAGACGCACCCGCCAATAGTCCTGCGTCCCCAGTATGCGATCCATGCTGCGCAGCCCGTTATGTCCCGCCGCGCCGCCACCGCGCTTCACCCGCACCTTGCCCGGCACCAGGTCGAGTTCGTCGTGGAACGCGGTGATCGACCTCGGGCGCCAGCTTGTAGAACGCCGCCGCCTGCTGCACCGACACGCCTGAACTCGTTCATGTAGGTCTGCGGCTTCAGCGCCAGGATCTTTTCTCCGCCGACGCTGCCCTCGCTCACCAGCCCCTTGAAGCGCTGCCGCCACGGCGCGAAGTCCGTAGCGGATCGCGATCGTATCGATCGCCATGAAGCCGATGTTATGCCGGTTCCGGGCCATCCCCGGCTCCGGATTGCCGAGGCCGACCCAGAGCAGCATGACACGCAAGCTGATCAGCCGCGCTGCGCGCCGCCGCCGGCACCGCCTCGCGCGCCACCGGCCGCCGCTGGCGCCGCCGCGGCAGCCGGAGCGCGACCGGCGCGGCCGCCGCTGTCGCCTCGGCCGCGGCCTCGGCCTGCTTGGTCGGCGGCGCCACGGTCGCGACCACGAAGTTACGGGCGATCACCGGGCGCGTATTCTCCGTGCCCTGCAGATCCTGCCAGCGCACCGCGTCGTTGAAGTCGAGGTCAGCCAGGTCGGCGGTGAACTGCTCCGGAATCTGATCCGGGTCGGCATAGACCTCGACCGTGTGGCGGATCACGTTCAGCACGCCGCCGCGCTTGATGCCGGGGCTCAGCCCGTCATTGTCGAAATGCACCGGCACCGAAACGCGGATCGGCTCGCCAGGCGCCAGACGCTGGAAATCGACGTGCTCCGGCGCATCGGTGACCGGGTGGAACTGCACGTCGCGGATCAGCGCCCGCGTGGCGTCGCCGTTGATCTTGATCTCGTAGAGGCGCGACTGCCAGCCGGGGCGGTGCAGTTCGCGCAGCACCGCGCGGGGGTCCAGCGCGATGAGGCTGGGCGCCTGATGCGCGCCGTAGATAACACCGGGCACCTTGCCCTCACGCCGAGTCGCCCGCGCCGCCCCCTTACCGGCTCGCGCGCGTGCCTCGGCCTCCATCGTCACGGCATTGGCCATGGTCCGCTCCTGCAAATGGCAAACGCCGGCCTCCAGGGGTGCCGGCGTGGCGGGGGTTTAGCGGGAACGCGGGGTCGCTGCAAGGCAGCGGGGAACTGGCCGCTGCCGTACCGTGCGATATGCGGGAACACAGTCGGTATCACCGTGTGTAGCGCTGCGCCAGGTCCTCTCTGCACGCCTCGGTGAATGCCAGCAGGATATTCATGCGCCCCTCCCTCACGTAGTCGATCATTTCGTGAAGGCTGCGATTTGGCGCGAGATAGGTCGCGATGATGTTCCCGATGATCTGCTCAGCGGCGGTGACGACCGGGCTCGGCGACATCAGCCGCATGCGGCCGACCAGGGCATAGAGGCCCACCATATCGGCGATATCGTCCTTCTGGTGGGTCAGCGCGTCACCGAGCAACCGCGTCGCTTCGGCAATGAAATCGTTGTACAGCGCCTCAAGCTTAGCTCGCTCAGCCTGCCGGATCGAATGCCGAAGCTGCGACCGCTGCGTGAGCCAGGACGTGCTGAACGATGCCAACCCACCAATCGCGGCGCCAGCCAGGGCGGAGAATGCCGAGATATAGCCTGCGTCCACGTGGCATCAGCCCGTGGCTGTCTGGCTCAGGCAGCCCTTCGGCTGGCCAGCGCGCTCGGCAACTGGGTGATCGCGTGATCGATCAGCCGCGCGTCGGCCTCGGCCGTCAGCCCCTCGGCGATCACCTGCCGCGCCGCCGCCGTGGCGACCTCGACCGCGGTCAGCCGCACCTCGTCCACCGCCGCCTTCTCGGCCGCGGCGATGCGGTCCATCGCCATCTGCTCGCGCCGCTTGGCCGACGCCTCGGCCTCCGCGCCAGCAGCGGCGGCGACCCGTTCGGCTTCGGCCTTGGCGCCCTCGATCAGCGCCTGCGCCTCGCGCAACGCCTCGGCCCGCCGCGCCTCGGCGTCGCGCAGCATCGCCTCGGCCTCCTGGCGCAGCCGCGCGGCTTCCTCCAGCTCGGCCCGCACCTTGGCGGCGCGATCGTCCAGCATCCCCGCCAGCGCCGCCCACAGCTTGCGGCCGAACAGCACGAAGAACAGCACGAACGCGATGAACACCCAGTTGCGCGGTTCGGCGAAAAAGCCCGGTTCCTCGTGCATGGCGCGCGCTCCTTCAGCCGATCTGCCGCGCGGCCAGCGCCGCGCCGATCGCACCGTCCAGCCGAGCCTGATCAGGCGGCGCGCCGGTCAGCCGGCCGATCACCGTGGCCGCCGTCTCGGTCGCCACCTCGCGCAGGGCGCGCAACGCCGCAGCGCGCGCGCCGCGTCGATCTGCGCCTCGGCCTCGTGCAACTGCTTCTCCAGCCGCTCGTTCAGCGCCGCGATGCGCCCCGCCGCTTCCTGCTTCGCCGCATCCAGCGCCGCGTTGATCTGCGCCTGCGCCTCGGCACGCGCCCGCGCCGTCGCCTCCGCCACCTGCCTCGCCGCCTCGTCCGACCGCGCCTTGGCCGCCTGCGCCGTCTCCAGGTCGGCGGCGATGTGGCGCGCCCGCTCCTCGATCACCGCGGCCACCTTCGGCAGCGCCGAACGCGACAGCAGGATGTACAGCACGGCGAAGATGATCGCGCCCCACACCACCTGGCTGGTGGTCAGCGGGTTGGCGAAGTCGAGCTGCGGCATGCCCTCCGCGTGCGCGGCGGCAGGCAGCAACAGCGCAGCCAGCAGCGCCAGGCGCAGACGCATCAGACGAACAGGATGATGAACGCGATCACCAGCGCGTACAGCGCCACGGCTTCCGTCAACGCGAACCCGAGAATGGCGAGGCCGAACACGCGCTCACGCGCCGCCGGGTTGCGCGCCACGCTGGTGACCAGCGCGGCGAAGATGTAGCCGATGCCGACGCCCACGCCCGACAGCGCGATGACGGCGATGCCCGCGCCAATGGCCTTTGCGGAAGCGAGATCCATGGTCCTGTATTCCCTTTGGTTAGTGGAGATGCACCGCGTCGTGCAGATAGATGCAGGTGAGCACGGCAAACACGTAGGCCTGCAGCGTCGCCACCAGCAGTTCGAAGCCGATCAGCGCGACGTTCACCGCGAGCGAGAAGCCGGCCGGCAGCCAGAAGATGACGCCGGCGGCGCCCAGCATGATCACGAAGGCGCCGAACACATCCAGCATCACGTGGCCCGCCATCATGTTGGCGAACAACCGCACCGACAGCGAGATCAGCCGCGACACGTAGGACAGCACCTCGATCGGCACCAGCAGCGGCAGCAGCGCCGCCGGCACGCCTTGCGGCACGAAGTAGCTGAAGAAGTGCCAGCCATGGATGCGCAGCCCGACATACGTCACCAGCCCGACGACGAACACGGTCAGCGCCAGCGTCACCGCGATATGGCTGGTGAAGGTGAAGAAGTACGGGAAGACGCCCAGCAGGTTGCCGAACAGGATGAAGAAGAACAGCGTGAACACGAACGGGAAGTACTTGCGCCCTTCGTCGCCGATGGTCTCCGCACACATGTTCAGCACGGTTTCGTAGGCCATCTCGGCGGCCGATTGCAGCCGGCCCGGCACCATCGCCCGCGGGCGCATGCCGAACCACAGCAGCCCGAGCATCAGCACGCCGGCGACCACCATCATCAGGTTGGCCTGGGTGAAGTTCACCGACGCGCCGATGGGTCCCAGCGCGGGATGCAGTTGAAACTGGCTCAGTGCGTCGATACCGCCGGCCGCCACTATCGTCCCCCGTCCTGGACCTTTGGTCCTCGTGTCGGTCGTGGCGCGAACAGGCGCCAGACATTCAATACTCCAGCCGCGCCGCCCAGCAGGACGAACACCGCGATCAGGATGGGTTTGGTGCCGAACAGCCGGTCGAGCCCATAGCCGATGGCGACTGCCACGACCAGGGCCGAGACCAGCTCGATCCCCACCCGCAGGCCGATCCCCCAGGGGCTCATGCCGCCAATGTCGCCGGAATTCCCGGCTGACGCGGGCGGCGGGGCATCGAGCCCCTGCCTGCCGCGGGCGGCTTTCAGCCTCTCCTCAAAGGAGGCAGATGGCCTGTCGTCGCCCGGTTCCTCGCTCATGTCCGCTCCTGGCAGGTGCCCTGCCGGAAGGCGGGGGCTTGCTACAGGGGGGGTTACAGAGTGTCAAGAATGCAACCATGCCGCAGCCGCGGCATAACCGGCCCGTTGCGTCGGCGGCACAGCACGGCTAGCCGTTTCGCGAGCGATCATCGCCGATACCACGTCGCGACGGTCTGCCTTCATGGCGGCGTCGATCAGCATCTGGAAGAACATGTCGCGCTGGGCGTTGCTGCCGCCGAGCAGGCGGATCTGGTCCTGGCGAGGTGCCAGCAGGTCGACCACCCGGGCATACTGGCCGCGCCGATGCGCCTGTGCCGCCTCGCATACCGGGATAACCACATTGGCGATCGCCGGCGCGGTCCACACTGACGGGTCGGCCGCGAGTTCCCTCAGCGCGGCAACGAACCGAGCGGCCGCCGCATCGCGTCCGGTCGCGACCAGCGCCAACATCAGGTGCGGCACCATCAGCAGATGTCCAGCCTCGCCGATACGGGCCTCGGCCTTGTCCGCCAGTTCCTCCCAACGGTTGCCGACATCGAGCCCGAGCTGTTCCAGGCGCCATAGCAGCGCGGCGGCGTTCTGCAGATCGACGTAATGATCGGGCGTCGCCTTGGTCATCGGATCGTCGAAGTTGCGGACGTCCTGATCGTAGCTCGTCATCACAGCGTCCACTTCGCCGAGGTCCAGGCGCAGCAGGGCGCGATGCCACCAGAGATGATGGATCAGGTTGTTGCCCAGCGACCAATTGGGCACCTGGCTGCCGAGCCACTCGCTGCCCTCACGCGCGCGGCAGTCGGTGTCCATGACGTGCGCCTTGACGTGATGCGCGAAGTAGTTGGTCGGGTCACGTTCCAGCGCCGCATCCACCGCGCGTTCGGCGCCTTTGGTGTCCCCGACCTCCTCGTGAGCAAAGGCCCAGATGGTCTGGGCACAGTCATAGCCTGGCAGGTCGGCGGACCAGCGAGGCGTGACGCGGTCGGCCTGTTGCAGGATTGGCTGCGTCTGGCCGTGGCGGAACCAGATCGTATCGGAGATGCGGAATGCCAGCAGGTCGGTCGGATGCGCCTCCAGGATCTGCCCCCAGATCCGGAAGGATTCATCGAGCGAGCCGTGGTGCCAGGCGTCGGCAGCGGCGAGGTGCATCCGTTCGCGAGAGGTGATGTTCGCGGCACTTGCGTGCGCACTCGCCAGCGTCGCGTCAATCTGCGGGCGATTGGCGGGATTGGCGGCGATCAGGAGCAGATAGGCGCGGAGGCAGTGGCCCATGACGAACGCCGGATCCTCGGCCACCGCGCGACCGGCGAGCACCATGGTGTCGGCATGGAATTTCAGGAAATGCTCGACCGAGCGATCGAACAACGTGACCGCTGCGGCGCTGTCGGTGGAGAGTGGCAGTCCGCGTTCGTCCTTTTTCATGCCGAACCTCCGATCCTGATTCTGTTGCCGCCCTCGGCGCCGAGCGCATTCCGCAACGCGGTCAGCAACGCGACGATCGATGGCGCAACGCGCGGCGGCCGGCTTGCGGAGCGGTGCAGCAGCCAACGCACCGGCAGCATATCACGCGACGCACGCTGCACACGAAGCGTGGCGCTGTGTGTGGCGATTTCGATGGCGCCGTCGTTCACGCTGATGTGGCCTGCTACGCCCCACAGGCTGAGGCAGTCGAGCAGCAGCATGCGGAGCTCAGCCGAAGTAACATTCTCCCCCTCCCCTTGCGGGAGGGGGGAGGGGGAGGGGGTCGAGGGTGATTGGCACTGCCCCCTCCCCCCAACCCCCTCCCGCAAGGGGAGGGGGAGACTTCATGCCAATGCCAATGCCAACACCAATGCCAACTGCCAGCCCTGCATCACTACAGCTGTGGCCCCGTCAGCATTTCCGGCGCCACCTTGCGATGCTGCCACTTGCCGTCAGCCAATGCGCCCAGCCACATGCCGTTCTCTACGACGACCTTGCCCCGTAGCAGCGTCAGGCAAGGCCACGCCTCCATTTTGCGCCCCTCCCACGGCGTGTAATCCGCCTCATGCAGATCTTCCGCCCGGATCGTCCGTTTGTCCGCCGGATCGAGCACACAGATATCCGCATCCGCCCCCGCGACCAGCGCGCCCTTGCGTGGATACAGCCCCATGATCCTCGCCGCGTTGCTAGATACCAGATCCACGAAGCGGTTCAGCGAATAGCCGCGCCGGCCGACCATCTCGGTGTACATCAGCGCCACACGAGGCTCGACACCGGCATTGCCGCCCGTGGTGTCGTCGATCCGCACGCCTTGCAGCTTCTTCGCCAGCGTGCAGCAGATTTCGTCGGTCGCAACGCAGTTGATGCAGCCGTCCAGCGTGCCTGCCCACAGCGCCGCCTGGTCCTCGGCCGACTTCAGCGACGGATACGTGTGGTAGATCTGCCCGTTCGGCCGCTTATAATCCTCCGACGTGTAAAGCATGTACTGGTGCAACGACTCGCCATAGATCGATACACCGCGCGCGCGTGCCTCACGGATTGCGCTCACACCGGATGCAGCCGACGTGTGCATCATATAAAGTGTGGCGCCGACCTTCTCCGCCAACCGAATGACGCGCCGGAATGAAATGTCTTCCGACAGCGTGTTGTGCACTTCCGCCATGTTGGTGAAGCCGGTGCGGCCCTCGCGGATCAGCTTGCCGTACATGTGCATTACGATGTCGTTGTCCTCGGAGTGGATCACGCCGAGTCCGCCGTTCGCCTTCAACACCTGGAACACTTCCCAGATGTCGCCGAAATCCACCATGCGTCCCTTGCGCGAGGGCGTGATGTCGGTGGTGAAGATCTTCACCGTTGGAAATCCTGCCTGGATCGCCTCGGCCAATTGCCCCGGCAACTCCAGCGGCAGGTCGCCTTCCACCATGATGTGTTGCGCGTAATCGCATGCGCAGTGACCTTTCCAGTCTTCCTCGCGCTTCTCGATCGCATCCCGCACATCGGCACCTTGCGAGGCCCGCGTGAAGTCGATGATCGTCGTGGTGCCACCATGCACAGCCGCACGCCCGACCACATCCGGAGGATCGGTCAGCGCCGCGCTCCCATCGGGATTGGGCAGGAACCACTTGCAGTGCACATGCGGATCGATGCCGCCCGGCATGACGATCTTGCCAGTCGCATCGATCAACTTGGCGCCGTCTGGTACCGGCAGACTGCCGCTCGCTGCCATCGCAACGATGCGTTCACCATCGATTGCGATGTCGTACGCGCCCACGCCTTGCGGCGTCACCACGGTGTCGCTTCGCACCACCACATTGATCATGGCGTTTCCCCTTATCTCGCCGCGACATGGTCGCGCGTCCAGTCGAGCCGGACAAGCCGTCGCGGTCGGCGCCCGCCCTGGCCGCCGCCTCGCGTATTGGATCGTAATGAAACCAACCTGTTGCGCGACCGTGCAGAACGGGCCACGCTTGGTTCCCCGGCCCTCAGCCACGCACCCAAGCGCGAGCCTTCGACTGTGACCTGCGGCGCGTTAATGGAGTAGTCCATGGACAAAGTCATCTCGCCGGAACGCCGCCGCTTCCTCGCCGCGACCGCGGCCTCGCTGCTGCCGGTGCGCGCGGCCTTGGCGCAGAGCAGTCCGGCAGCCGCCGCACAAGCCGGCAACATCGCGGTCATCGGCGAACCTGGCTCGATCGACCCGATGCTGACTCTGGCCGACCTCGTGAACGAGATCGACCAGCACGTCTTTGAAACCCTGTATTACATGGACCCGCTGTTCCATATCGGCCCGGTGCTCGCGGCCGCGATGCCCGACATCTCGCCCGACGGGATGCGCTACACCATTCCGTTGCGTGAGAACGTGCCGTTTCATGACGGAACGACCATGGTGGCGGACGATGTGGTTGCCACCCTCCAACGCTGGCTCAAACTATCAGCGCGCGCAAAGGCGGCCGCACCGTTCGTCGATAGCGTGACCGCGCCGGACGCGAAGACCGTGGTTATCGCTCTGAAGCAGCCCTATTCGCCGCTGATGACGCTGCTTGCGCTGTTCAACGGCGCCGCCGCGGTGATGCCGAAACGCATCGCGTCCTCGATGGACCCGATCAAGGAGTTCGTTGGCACCGGCCCGTACCGGCTCGTGGAGCACGCGCCGGACCGCTATATCCGCGTGGCGCGTTTCGACAAGTACGCCTCCCCCACTGGCAAACCGAACGGCTTCCTCGGCGAGCGGAAGGCACTGATCGAAGAGCTGCGCTTCGTCCCCGTACCGAACACGACGACGCGGGTCGATGGGCTGCGCACGGGCCAGTACCATTTTGCCGACGGACTGACGACAGAGAGTTATCAGCAACTCGCGGGTAAGCCCAACGTCAAGCAGGGCATGATGACTGTGCCGGGCTGGGCAATCATCGTGATGAACACGAAAGGCGTGCTGACCGCCGACGCGCGCGTACGCCAGGCCGTGTTGGCGGCGATCTCTCCGTCCGACATGTTGGCTGCGGCCTTCGGTCCACCGGAGATGTGGACGCTGGAAGGGTCGATCTATCCGAAAGGCACCGATCTGTACCTCGCGGATGCGCCCGGCTACAATGCGCACAATATCGCGAAGGCAGCGGCGCTGCTGAAGGAGGCCGGCTATAAGGGCCAGCCGTTCCGCATCTTCACCACCAAGCAATACGACTACATGTTCAAGATTGCGCAGGTCGCCGAAGCCAATCTCACCGAGGCCGGGTTTACGGTAGACCTGCAGGTAATGGATTGGGCCACCCTGCTGACGCGGCGCAACGACGCCAGCATCTGGGAGGCCTTCGTCACCTCGAGCCCGATCTTTCCCGACCCAACGTTGTTCAGTCCGTTCAACAAGAGTTATGCCGGATGGTGGGATACACCGGCGATCGTCTCAGCCGTGCAGGCTTTTACGTCAGCCCCCAACAACACGGCGCGGCTGGATGCATGGAAGAAGATGCACGCGTTGTTCTACAGCGAGGTCCCAAGTTTGCTGGTCGGCTATTACCAACTCCTGTACGGCATCAGCACACACCTGGAGAACTTTACCCCGGCGCAGCCACCTGCGTTCTGGAACGTCTCGTTGACCGCATAACCTTGAGACAGCTAGCCATGCGCATCGCCGTCGGCTCTCTGATGCAGGAAGCCAATACCTTTGTTCCGTTCCGTACCGATCTCGATACCTTCCGCTCGGTCTACCTGCATCGCGGAGCTGAAATGCTCACCGGCTACGGTGCCGCGCGCGTCGAGGTCCCTGCGTTCTTCGACGTCCTCCGCGAAGCCAACGTGGAACCAGTGCCGCTGCTCGCCGCGCACGCCGGCTCCAGCGGTCCGGTCACCCGCGCTGCATTCGATGCGCTGGTCGGTGAAATGGAGCAGCGCCTGCGCGACGCCGGCCCGTTGGACGCTCTGCTCCTGGCCCTACACGGCGCAATGCTGGTCGAGGACAATCCCGACGCCGAGGGCGAGATCATCGAGCGCATGCGCGCCATCCTTCCAACCGCGTTGCCCATCGGCGTGTCGCTCGACCTGCACGGCCACATTACCCCGCGCATGTTGCAACCAGGAACCTTCCTGATCGGCTATCGCGAGTATCCGCACATCGACATGTACGAAACCGGAGAGCGTGTCGCCCGGCTGATGCTGGATACGCTGGCCGGGCGGCGCCGACCGGCGATGGCACTCGCCAAGCGCCACATGCTCGTCAGCCCCGTCAATGCGCGCACGGGGGAACCGCCGCTGTCGGACATCGTCGCCGCCGCCCGCGCCATGGAACACGCCGGGCGCGTGCTGCACGCCACGTTATTCCCGGTCCAGCCGTGGATCGACGTGCCCGACCTCGGCTTTGCCGCGCTCGTCTGCGCCGACGGCGATGTCGAAGTTGCGCGTACCGCCGCCGAGCAACTCGCCACCATGGCCTGGGACGCGCGCCACGCGTTCATCCCAGACCTCATACCGCTCGACGAGGCCGTGCGTATTGGCCTCTCCAGCGAGGGCACCACTGTCATCGGCGATACCGGCGACGGACCTTCGGGCGGCGCGGCGGGTGACAACACAGCGGTGCTGCGCGCGCTGCTTTCGGTCGGTGCCGACAGGGCCGGGCGGCTGTCCTACTGCGCGCTGGTCGATGCCGAAGCCGTCGCACGAGCTGCCGCGGCAGGTATCGGTGCCACGGTTACGCTGAGCGTCGGGCACAAGCTGACCGGCGACGGCGAACCCCTCACCATCACCGGTCGCGTGCGCACGCTGACTGACGGCGTGTTCACCCAGCACGACGCAGGCATGCAGGGGATCGAGGCGAACTTCGGCCCCACCGCAGTCATCGCCATCGGCGACATCCGCCTCGCACTGCGCAGCCTGCCGAGTTTTGAGTGGGACACTGGCATGTACACCTCGGTCGGCTTGCCGCTGCGCCACGCAGCGATGATTTTCGTAAAATCATCATCGCATTTCCGCGTCGCCTTCAGCCCGCATGCCGACCGCGTTCTCGCCGCCGACACGCCGGGTGCGACAGCGGGCAACATGCGGCGGCTGCAATTCCACAACGTCACCCGCCCGCTCTACCCCGTCGATTACAACGAGCCCGGCCCATGAAGATCATCGACCTCCACATCACCTCGGTGAACGTCCCGTTCGAGGCCACGTTACGCTGGGCCTGTGGCGTTGAAACCGGCACCACACGCGGCATCATCGAGGTCGTCACCGAGGACGGCATCATCGGCCTCGGAGAAACCTACGGCGGCTCCGGCATCGAACACGCGATCGAAACGGCGCGGCCATTCGTCATCGGCTTCGATGCGCTCGACATCGGCACGCTGATGCGCCGCTTCGCGGTGTTCTGCATCGGGTACGAAACGGCGATTCCTGCCGTGGTGCGCGCCGGTATCGAAATGGCCTGCCTCGATGCGGCGGGCAAGAGTCTCGGCGTGCCGGTCTATCGGCTGCTCGGTGGCAAGACCCGCGACACGATCGAGTTCGGTGCGTATGTCTTCTACCGCTACCGCGACCCGAAGACCGGCATCGGCGGCGAGGACACGCCGCAGGCGATCGCCGCACGCACCAGGGAGCTCTGTGCCCGCCACGGCTTCCGCGCCATCAAGCTGAAGGGCGGCGTCCATCGCCCGGCTGACGAGTTCAAGGCGCTGGAACTGATCCGCGCCGATTTCCCCGATGCGCCGCTGCGCTGGGATCCGAACGCCGCGTGGTCGGTGGAAACCTCGATCCGTATCGCACACCGCCTGATGGCAAGCGGGATGGATCTCGAATATCTCGAGGACCCCACGGCAACTCTTGAAGGCATGAGCCAGGTCCGCAAGGCGGTGTCGATCCCGCTCGCCACCAACATGTGCCTCGTCGCCTGGGACCAGTTGGCGCCAGGTATTCGCATGCGCGCAGTGGACGTTATCCTCAGCGATCTCCACTACTGGGGTGGCTTCCAGCAGAACCGCAAGATGATCGCGGTGGCCGAGGCCTTCAACCTCGGTATCGGCATGCACAGCGACCGTGAACTAGGCATCTCGACCTCGGCGATGCTGCATCTCGCCGCTGCCACTCCGTACATAACCTATGCCATCGACAGCCACTATCACGACCAGGTCGATGACCTCATCACCGAGCCATTTGTCTACCAAAACGGCTGCATGAAGGTGCCGGATGGCCCGGGCCTCGGTGTCGAGCTCGACCGTGACAAGCTCGCTCGCTACCACGCGGCTTATCAAGAGGAAGGCGGCATCAGCGAGTTCTACGATCCTGCTCGACCGGACTGGGTCCCGGCGCTGCCGCTATTCTGAAGTCGCTTGGTGGCAGCCTGTTGCCCTCCACTCACTCCCACTCCCCTTGCGGGAGGGGGGAAGGGGGAGGGGGGCGCCACCAACGTAGCCGCTCTAATCGGTAGTAGGCTTCTCCGTTGCACTTGCCGGCGTGACGGCCGGCGTCGCGGCAGCAGTGGGCGCACCGTGCGGCGGTGCGTTCTTGTCGATCGCGCCAGTCATCGGGATGAAGAACACACCCATATCGCGCTTCGAGTGGACCTTCCCCTCCGCGTCCTTGGTATAGATGTAGAGCACCTGGCCGCGCTTGAATGGCTGACCGATCGGAATGACCATGCGGCCGCCCGGCTTGATCTGCTTGAACAGATCGGGTGGCGCGTACTGTGCGGCGCAGGTCACGATGATGATGTCGAAGCCGCCTTCCACCTCGGGCCAGCCGTAGTACCCGTCGCCGACCCGTGTATGGACATTGTCATAGCCGATGGGTGCGAAGATCTTGCCGACCGCCTTGCCGAGCGGCTCGATGATCTCGATCGAGTACGCCTTCTTGACGATGCGGGAGAGCAGCGCGCTCTGGAAGCCGCTGCCGGTGCCGATCTCCAGGGTGGTGTCCTCGGGCTTAGCCTGGCAGACCTGGGTCATGTAGGCCTGCCCGAGGTAGTCCGACAAAGCGGAGCCGTAGCCCAAACCCCACGGCTTTGGGTCTGACTCATACGCGTCGCCCGGCGTCGCCCGGCGCTCCGAATAGATATAGTGGAAGTACTCGCGAGGCACCGTCTCGAACGCCGCCATCACGGCCGGGTCGGCGGACCCGAGACGGTCCTTCAGATAGCCCTCGATCCGCTTCATGGCCGCTGGCTTGCGTTTCTGGATCGCGTCGAATTGCGCGTCGGTCAGGCTGACCGGGCGGCCTGAGGCGATCATCGCGGTCTGGTAGGCGTCGCGCGTCCAGGCCGTCGCCGCACGTGTCGGACGCGCCAGGGCCAGCGCGCCCGCAGCGGAGATCACTCCGCGGCGCGTGATCGCGGGGATAAAAGGTGCCACGCGCTGCTCTTCCTTGTTGCCGGAAACATTACCACGGCGACCACATACAGCATCACGGCGGCGAGCATAACCCGGCTGAAGCCCGCCTCGCGCGCAATCAGGTTGGCGAGTGGCGTGGCGACCACAGAGAATGCGCCGTTCAGCCCCCACGCCCAGGGCAGCAGCGCGCCGGACCCCACACGCGACAGCCCGAGCGGGAACGGCAGCCCGAGCGCAAGCGAGACCGGTGCCAGGACCGCGAGCAGCAAGGCGGCACGCGCGAACCAGGGCAGGTCGAGCGTGGCAAGGATCGCCGGCTGCACTGCCACCAGGACCGCAAGACACCAGCCAACGATGACGAGGCACGCCAGCGCGAGCGAGCGATGCGGCGTTGCGACGAGACGATCGGCGGCCATGCTGCCGAGGCCGGAGAAGATCAGCATCCCGGTCAGCACCAGGGCGAAGCCGGACGTGCGGTCGTTCAGCCAAAGGCTGGCCTTCTCGATCAGGTAGATTTCGATGAACAGGAAACCGAGGCCGAGCGCGGGGAAGTAGACCAACGGGCGCAACAGTCCCGCCGGATCGCCGCGAAGTCCGCGGAGCGCGACAAGAGGCACCAGCAGCACTACCAGCGCGATCACCACAGCCTGCGCAAGCACCGCCAGGTTGACCAAGGCACCGATCTCAGCTTGCGGAAGGATTTCGAGGCGCTTCAGGATCGTATCGAGTTGGTCGAGGCGCAGCACCGCGTAGAAGAACGGGCGATCGAACGTGATCGGTGCCAGGTTGAATGCGTCGCGCGATGGCGTCGGTGCGCGGGTGAGTATCGCCTGGGATTCGTCGGCGATGGAATCGTCGGGACCTTGCGAGGTCACCTCGCCATTGACGAATGATACCGCCGGCAGGTCGTTGTAGATGTCCGCACGCGCCGCGGCGGGGTCCATGCCCGGATACCACGACACATCGAACGAGCGGTCGTCACAGAATTTCCTCACTGTGGCGATGCGCGCCGCGTCCCACGGCTGGTTGGACAGCAGGATGCGTGCGCTCCACGCGGAACGATAGACCACGGTATGTGCCGCCGGGTCGGCGATGCCGGCAGCCAGCAGCCCCTCGCGCACCGTGGCCAGCATGCGCAATGCATAGACCGGGAAGTCGCGAATGGAGACCGGGATCGAGACGATGCCGCCCGGTGCCAGGGCGTGGACGTAGGCGGCGATCGCGTCGGTGCTGAAGGCCGTCACGTTGGCCTCGGCGGTGTCCAGGAAATCGGCTGACAGATCGATGACATCGTAATTGCCGCCGTTGCGCACCGCGGCGACCGGCCCGTCGCCCGACAGCGTCACACGCTGATTGTCGGTCCAGGCAGGCGACGGTCCCAGGCCCTGGCGCAACGCCGAACCCAGCACAGGCTCGGGTTCCAGCACGCGCACGTGCGCGGCACCGAGGGCCAACAGTTCAGCCACGCGGAAACCGCCGGACGCGCCGGCCAGCAGGACGTTGGCATGCGGGATCAGTTCATAAGGCAGTGCATCGAGTGCCGCAGCGGCGTAGCCGACGTCCAGTGCGCCAGGCTTGGGCAAGGCGGCGATCCGGTTGCCGTCACGGTACAGGCCGAGTGTGCGCGGCGGGCCCGCTACGCCCAGCATTCCGGCGTTGTTGGAGATGTCGGTATCGACGCGCTCAGTGAAGTCGTCGAGCAACTGGTAGTCGCCGCGAGGCGACAGCACGCTCGCCACCACCCGCGCTTCGGGTGTGTGCAGTGGTGCGTAGATGGCTTTGAAATCGTTGAACTGCGCCTGGCTGTAGAACAGCAACAGAGCCTCAGCGCCGAGCAGCGCGATTGCCGCCACGCCGGCGCCCAACCAGCGCTGGCGACCGGTGTTGAAGAGTGCGCTGGCGGCCAGCGGAATCAGCAGCAACGGCACCAGGAAGAACGCATGCACCAGGAACATCGCCGCAAGCACGAGCGCCGCGCCAGTTCCCGCACCGGTGAGGTCGAACCCATACACCTGGCCAATGCGGTCCGCGTGCAGCACGAAGTTCAGGCTGACGAACACGCCGGTGAGGAAGAAGAACGGCAGCAGGCAGGCGTAGTAGCCGGCGATGTTCCAAAGCTGCGGCTGCCACGTCGCCAGGTTCTGCAGTTGCAGCGGATTGAACGGGTTGGTGGTGGTGAAGTGGAACCCGATGGCCGCCGTGACCACCAGCAGTGCGGGCAGCCAGGTCAGCAGCGTTTCGCCGCGGCGGGCGAAGGCGTCGCGGAACAGTGCCAGCACCACGCCACTGAGCGCGAAGCCGGCCATCACGATGGAAATGACCCAATAGCCGTATTCGGACCATTTCGCGACCGCGAAGTAACGGGTGAGCGCGGTCTCGTATCCCACGGCGGCCAGCGACACGAGGAACAGCGGCAAGAGCGCGAAACGCGACGTCACGGCCAGACGGTCCTCGCGAGGAAGCCTGCCAGGAGCGCGTTGAAACGGGCCGAGTCATCGACGAACAGCGCATGGCCGGCGTCCGGGAATACCGCGATCTGCGTGCCAGGGCGATTGTGGGCGAGGTTCGCCGCCTGCTCCGCCAGCCAGCCCGGGCGCACGATGTACAGCACCGGTCTGGCGGTGGCGTAGAGCGCGTCGCGCCAATAGGTGCGTGGTTCCGGATACGCGAGCAGCGCGCGGCTGGCGAATTCGGGAGTGTGCAGCGTGGCCTCGGTGAGGCGGTCGATATAGCTCGGGCTCTGCGGCCGATGGAACATGCCCTGAACAAAGCGGTGCATCGCGATCGCGTGCGGCAGAATGGGGCCGGGGCGATGCGGCGGCGACGGTCTGGGCGCCGGTTCCTCACCGACCGAATTGTCAACCAGTACCAGGCCGGCGACATACTGATCGCCATGCCGGTGCACGTACGAAAGCGTATCGAGGACGCCCAGCGACCACCCCACCAGCAAGACCGGCACAGGCGTCAGGTGGGCGATCAACTCGGCGATATCCTGGGCTCGCCGCTGCGGTTCATAGCCAGCGGGTGGAGCGTCGGAGTCGCCCTGGCCGCGCGGGTCGAATGCGATCACGTGGTATTGCTGACCGAATGCCTGGATCTGCGGCGCCCAGATCCACGCAGGCATGGTCCAGCCGGGCACAAAGACGATGGTGTGACCGAGTCGCGGGCCCGCTTCCAGGTAATGCAGGCGCACGCCGTCACTGGTGATGAAATAGCGATCCTGGGCCGCGGTCGCGATCTGCGCGCACGCGGATGCGAAGGACACCAGCAAGATCAGGCCAGCGAAGATCAGGCGGCGCAGCATCGACGCAGAACACCGACATGCGCCGCGCCGTGTCAACGTCTGGTTGGGCTTCCTGCCGGCCAATCGCTTGAACCAGGCAAGATCAGGGCTGTGCCCTGAACCCGTCGGGGGGCCTTTGCTCCCTGGGCCCTCGCCAAAGGCACTGCCCCGCCGCGCCCGGTGGGCAACGGGTTTCACGGCTTCTTCATGTGCCACGGTCATACTCGCGGGCGAACCAGAACCACTGCCAGCACTCGCCGGAGCTAACTTGGATACGCAATTGAATGCCCCCCGTCGTCTCCTGGTGGTCGATGACGAACCGGTTCAATGCCTCATCGTGACGCGCGCAATGTCGGCGCTGGGGTTCGCCGCCGACAGTGCCACTTCGCTGGAGGAAGCCAGCAGCCAGATCAGCGAACATCCGTACGATGTCGTCGTGCTGGACCTGTCGCTTGGCGGCAGGGAAGGTATCAGTCTGCTGCGGCTGATTGCGACCAACCCGGGCGACCCCATCGTCATCCTGATGTCCCGACTGGATGACAGGGTGCGCGCGGCCAGCACGCGGTTCGCCGTGGCGCTCGGGTTGCGCGTCGCCGGCGCGCTCGCCAAGCCAGTGGGGCCCGCGGAATTGCGCGCATTGTTGACAAACCCGCCGCCGCATCGGCGGCGCTTGCACAGCGCGCATGCAGCCCAACCGACAGCCAAGGAACTCGCTGCCGCGCTGGACAATCATGACATCGTCGCCGCTTTCCAGCCGAAGGTGAAACTGCAGGACAACGAGGTGGTCGGCTTCGAGGCCCTCGCCCGCTGGCATCATCCGCCGCATGGACCGGTGTTGCCCGACGTCTTCATCCCGATCGCCGAGCAGAACGGCCTGATCGTTCCGCTCACCCGGCGCATTCTGGAAGGCGCGCTGGCCGCTTGCCAGCGTTGGCGCCGCCATCATCCGGCATGCAGCGTCGCAGTCAACATCTCACCGTTGGTGCTGGCGAACCCGGCTCTGCCCGAAGAGATCGAAGTCACTCCTGCTGGAATATGACCTGGCACCTGGTGCGCTGATCGCCGAGATCACCGAAACCACGGTCATTACCAACCCGCTGCTGGCGGCGGAGGTGCTGACGCGTCTACGCATCAAGGGCATCGGCCTCTCGATGGACGACTTCGGCACCGGGTATTCGTCGCTGCTCACCCTCCTCCGGCTGCCATTCACAGAGCTCAAGATCGACCGCTCCTTCGTGGCCGCATGCGAAACCGACGGTGAGGCCTGGAAGATCGTCCGCGCCACGATTTCGCTGGCGCGCGAGCTTGGTCTGTCGGTGGTCGCCGAGGGGATCGAAACCGAAGCCGTGGAGGCCAGGCTCCGCAAGGCCGGCTGCCTGATCGGCCAGGGCTGGCGGTTCGGTCGCGCGATGTCGGAGCGGTCCGTCCACGCCTGGCTGCAACAGCATTCGGAAGCGCCAGTGTGAGGTCCATAGCTGCACTCTTTGGCCATTGCCGCTGCGGACTTTCCCGCCTGACGGCCGAGTGCGTGGTGATGCTGGGCGTTCTGTTGCTGATCTGGGGTGCCATCTGGATGCAGATGCGCCAGGAATACGCGGCGATCGAACACGAGACCATGCAGGAGACAAGCAATCTCGCGCTTGCCTTCGAGGAGAACATCATCCGCTCGATCACTGCGATCGATCAGGTCATGCTGATCATCCGCGACTCTTACGCACGCGATGCGGCACGCTTCGATTTGCGCAACTGGGCGCGCGAACGGCCTTTCATGAACGATCAGACCATGCAGATCTCGATCATTGGCGTGAACGGCGTGCTGCTGCAGAGCAACCTGGGTCCGACGCCTCAGCCGGTCGATCTGCATGATCGCGAGCATTTCCGCGTGCATGTCGGTTCATCACAGGACACCCTGTTCATCAGCAAGCCGGTGGTCGGGCGCGTGTCCGGACGCTATTCGGTGCAATTCACCCGCAAGATCATCGGTCTGGACGGCGAGTTCCTTGGTGTCGTCGTGGTCTCGCTCGATCCGGATTACCTGGCGCGGTTCTATGAGGCACTGCAACTCGGGCACGGTTTTATCATGCTGGTCGGGCAGGATGGTTATATGCGTGCCGGCCGACCGGCGCCGGATTTGATCGGCAAGACCGCTGGTCAACTCGCCACTGCTGGCGTTGGCCGCGAGCGCTGACCATGGCAGCTTTCAAACTGCGACCGCCGTAATGACGGGCCAGCCCGCACTGGTGAGTTACCGTCATCTCGCTGACTATCCACTGATCGTCGCTGTCGGATATGGTGCCGAGGCGGAATTTGCGCGCGTACCGACTGCATCGTTTGCAGTCTATCGTCGCTGGGCTGGGGTTATCGGGGCTTGTCATTGGCACCGGACTGCTCCTGGCGCGTCATCGCCGCCGCCTGACGCGTTACCAGGACGCGCTGACAGCCACGCTCGCCAATATGAGCCAGGGCATCATCATGGTGGATCGCGACCGCCGTGTCGCGGTGATCAACGGGCGCGTAAGCGAACTGCTGGGACTGCCGCCGGATCTGATCCACGAGCATACCAGCTTCGATGCCATCCTGCGGTGGCAGATCGAGCACGGCGAATTCGCCGCACAACACGAAGTTTCGGTTGCCATCGACTCGCTGCTGGAACGCGGCGGGCTCGATGCCAGCGTTCCCATGTATGAGCGGACACGGCCGGACGGCAGCGTGGTCGAGGTACGCACGGCGTTGTTGGCGAATGGCGGGGCAGTGCGCACCTACACCGACGTGACGGAACGCAACCGTATTGTGCAGGATCTTGCGGCCGCACGTGACGCCGCGGAAGCAGCCGGGCGCGCCCGATCGGATTTCCTTGCGGTGATGAGCCACGAGATACGCACGCCGCTGAACGGCATCATTGGCGCCACCGGACTGCTGATGGACGGTGACCTGGATGACGAGGACGCTCACTTCGTGGAGATCATCCGGCAGTCGGGTGAGCATCTGCTGCAACTGATCAACAACATCCTGGACTTCTCGCGGCTCGATGCATCCTGCATAGAGCTGGAGGAAGTGGCCTTCGATCTGCGCACGACGGTAGCGAGCGCGGCCGATATGGTCGCCACGGCGGCGCGCGCCAAGAAAATCAGGCTCGACGTCAGGATCAGCGATAGCGTGCCCAGGCGAGTCATCGGTGATCCCGGCCGCCTCCGGCAGGTGTTGCTCAACCTGCTCGGCAATGGCGTCAAGTTCACCGAGCAGGGCGGGGTACACCTCGTCGCGTCGCTCATCGCGAGCGAGGCGGGGACGGTGCGGTTGGCGATGTCGGTCAGCGATACCGGTATCGGGATTCCGAACGACGCGCTGCCACGCCTGTTCCACGAGTTCAGCCAGGTCGATGGATCGATCTCGCGCAGGTTCGGTGGCAGCGGGCTTGGGCTTGCGATCAGCAGGCGCCTGGTCGAGCGAATGGGCGGCTCGATGACGGTGGAGAGTACACCCAACGAAGGCAGTACGTTCGGCTTCAGCATCCTGCTGCGTGAAGCCCCGGCCTTGCCTCCCGGCGATGAGGTCGAGCGGTCAATGGCATCCGGCGACCAGCGGCATCTGCGCATCCTGCTGGTCGAGGACAACGCCACCAACCGCCTGGTTGCGACCCGCATGCTGGAGCGGATGGGGCATGGCGTCGATGCGGTCGCGGACGGTTATGCGGCCGTGCAGGCGGTGCGATCGGTGCCGCATGACCTGATCCTGATGGACGTGATGATGCCGGGGATGGACGGGTTGACGGCCACGCGTCTGATCCGCGCGGAAGCGGGCCCGTGGGCGGCGACGCCGATCATTGGCCTCACTGCCAACGCCGAAAGTGGCAAGGCGGCGGAGTGTCGTGCCGCGGGGATGGGCAGCGTTGTCACCAAACCGGTGACCTCGGAACGTCTGGCCGAAGCGCTGCGGATGGCGGCGGTTGACGATGGCACACCGCCGGATGCGCCGCCGCGCACATGGCCGCTGTTCGATGAACGTGTGCTGAGCGTGCTGGCCGAGGATATCGGCGATGATGGCGCGCTGGATGTGGCACATCTGTTCCTCGCGGAATCACCCGGGATACACGAGCGGCTGGAGCGGTCATCGATCGACAGTGGTGGTGCGTTGTTGCGGGAGGTGCATACCCTAGCGAGTTGCGCGCGCAGCGTCGGCTTGCTGCGTGTCGGATATCTCGCGGGCGCGATCGAACGCGCGATGGCGAACGCCGACCCCGAGCCGGAACAGCTGGCCGCGCTGCAGGCCATGCTGCGCGAGAGTGTCGCACGGCTGACCATATGGACGAATGCACGGTCGCTGGAGGCGGTTACCTGACGTCGATCAAGAGCTTCAAGTCCGCGGGGCGGCGCAACAGGAGGAGGCCGTCCTCGAAATCCACCACCCCCGTCTCACGCCACGCACGTAACTGCTTGTTCACGCTCTCCCGCGACGACGCCACGAGGTTGCTCAGATCGCGCTGCGACAGCTTCATCTCGACGCGCGTGCCTCGGGGTGTGGGGCGGCCATAATCCTGGCCAAGCTTCAGCAGCACCCGGGCGAGCCGCGCCGGCAGATCGAACAGTGCGATCTCCTCCAGCGTCATGCTGGTGCGGCGGATCCGGGTGCAGAGCACCGCCAGCAGGCGGAGGAACAGGTCCTCGTTCTGCCGCACGAATGGCAGGAAATGGCGGCGTTCAATCACCAGCAGCAGCGTGTCTTCCACGGCGCTGCCGTCGGCGCTACGGGGCTCGCCGTCCAGCAGGGCCATCTCGCCGGTGATTTCGCCGGGGTTTATGACGTTCAGCGTGACTTCCTTGCCCTCGGCGGAGACGGTACTGATGCGGATACGCCCACGCAGCACCACCATCATCGAGGACGCGTTGTCGCCACGCTGAAACACGGTCTGGCCTCGGCGGACGCGGCGCTCCGACGCGAACTTCAGGATCTCGTCGAGCTCTTCCGGCTTCATCGCGCTGAACAGCGGGCTGCTGAGCAGCGCAGCACGTTTTGCGTCGCGTTCGAGCCTCGCCACGAGCATCCCCCGGTATCCGTGTGCCCTGCCCGGCGGCTTGAGCCGCCTGCGCATTCCCAGGCGCAGTATGCGCGCCTTGGCGGCCTTATGGTATCCCAGCCGCGGAGTTGATCGAGGAACTACAATGAACCCGCTGGACGAAGCGATCGGTTATGCCCTGTCGCACGAGACGCCGTGGCCGCGCGACCTGCGCGCACATCTCGAGTCGGGCTTCTTCGAACCGCCGCCGGACAACGAAGTGCTGGGCCCGATCCGGCCACGCGGCGGCCCGAACGGGATGGTCCTGCTGCGCGGCGAGGAAGTGGCCCGTTGGGGCGATCCCCGGCAGGTAGATTTCACGTTCTCGGTCGCCAAGAGCTATCTCAGCCTGTTGGCCGGCATCGCCATGGCGGATGGCCTGATCGGTGAGCTCGACGAACCGGTGCGCCTGACGGTGCGCGATGGCGGGTTCGAGGGCGCCCATAACGGCGCGATCACCTGGCGGCACCTGTTGCAGCAGACCTCGGAATGGGAAGGATCGCTGTTCGGCAAGTCGGACATCGTCGATCGCAATCGGAACCTCGCGGTCGAGGGCAAAGGCCGCAAGGGCGATGCGCGACCGCTGCACCCACCCGGCGAATTCTGGGAATACAACGACGTGCGGGTGAACCGGCTGGCACTCGCGCTATTGCAGCGCTTCCGGCGCCCGCTGCCCGAGGTGTTCGCCGAACGCATCATGCAGCCGATCGGCGCGTCGTCCGATTGGTCGTGGCACGGCTATCGCACGTCGATGGTAGAGATCGATGGCCGGATGATGGAGTCGGTATCGGGTGGCAGCCACTGGGGCGGCGGCATTGCAATACACTCGGAAGACCAGGCGCGAATCGGCACGTTGATGCTGCGTCGTGGTCAGTGGGAAAACCAGCGGTTGCTGTCCGAGCGCTGGATCGCCGAGTTGCTGACCCCGTGCGCGCTCAATGCGAACTATGGATTGCTGTGGTGGTTGAACACTGGGCGCAAGCGCTATGCGAACGCGACCGAGACAAGCTTCTTCGCATCGGGGGCCGGCGGGAACATCACGTGGGTCGATCCGCAGAATGAGCTGGTCGCGGTGATGCGATGGATGGATCCGGCGTCGGTCGACGGGTTCATCCGATTGGTGATGACGGCAATTGAATCCCGATAACCGCACAACGGGGATGGCCAGCACGCGGGCTATTTTTCAAACAGGGGCCAAGCCTCGTCAGCCTTCCCCCTCCCCTTGCGGGAGGGGGCCAGGGGGAGGGGGCCGCACCGACATCGCAAGCCTGCTTCTCCACCCCCCTCACCTCTGCTGCACAGCGCGCCTTCACGGTGTCGCACCGAGCCCTGGGCTCCCTCAATCGAACCCCATAAACCCGTCCATCTCGCTGATCG
Organism: uncultured Alphaproteobacteria bacterium; assembly: GCA_963726125.1. GTDB lineage: Bacteria > Pseudomonadota > Alphaproteobacteria > Acetobacterales > Acetobacteraceae > JAMXLO01. The sequence continues at coordinate 216,646 of CAVSBG010000009.1, forward strand.
GCCGCGCCTTCTTGAGCGCCGCCAGATCCGGAACTGGCCGCGCGGTCCGGGCGTCTCCAGCCAGCAACACCTCCAGCTCCGCGGCAACCGCCAACACAAACGCATCGCCGCCCCGCGGGCCAACGATCTGGAGCCCGAACGGCATACCGTGCCGATCCACGCCGAGCGGCAGCGAAACAGCCGGGTGCCCAGCCAGCGTCACTGCATAGGCCAATGCGAGCCAGTGGAAGTACGTCCGGGTCGGCTTGCCGTCGATCTCAGCCGGGTAGAGCTCCCGCCACGACCGTGGGCTCACAGTGATCGAGGGCGTCAGCATCACGTCCCAATCCTGGAAGAACGTCTGCCAGCGCCGATACAGCGTGGTTTGCAGCGTCTGCGCGCGCGCGACATCCGCGGCGGTATAGCGCAGGCCCTCCTCGACATTCGCGCGCACATTCGGCCCCACGTCCTGCGGGCGGATGCGTGCCTTGTCGGCATGGCTGGCAAGGAACCCCAGCGCACGAAGCACCTCGAACGCCTCGTCCGCGCCGGCGCAGTCCGGCGTCGCGTCTGCGGCATGCGCGAAGACATGCCGGAACAGCCCGGTCTTCTCAGCGAAAGCCTCAGCGATCAGCCGCTCGGTAGGCGCAAAGCCAAAGTCGGGCGTGAACGCCACGCGCAGGCCTGACAGGTCAATGCGCGCCGGCACAGCGAAATCCTCGGGGCGGCGGACCGCGCGGCCACGCACGGTGGTCGCCAGCGGATCGCGGGCGTCATCGCTGACCATGGTGGAGAGCAGCAGGCACAGGTCGGGCACCGTGCGCGCCATCGGCCCGGCGACGGACAGGTTGTTCCACCCAAGCCCGCGACGTTCGTTGGCGACCAATCCAGGTGTAGGGCGGAAGCCGACAATGCCGCAGAACGACGCCGGATTGCGCAACGACCCGCCGGTATCCGAGCCGGAGCATATCGGCGCCATGCCGGTCGCCAGCGCAACGGCAGACCCGCCAGACGAACCGGCGCATGACCGCGCAGGGTCGAATGGGTTGCCGGTCGCGCCGTAGACGGCGTTGCGCGTATTGGCGCCGGCGCCGAACTCGGGTGTGTTGGTCTTGCCGATGACGATGGCCCCCGCCTGCCGCACTGCAGCAATCAGCCGTTCGTCGGCGGCGGGGACATTGTCGCGGAATATAGTGCTGCCGAAGGTGGTGCGCAGTCCCGCGGTTTCCTGCAGGTCCTTGATCCCGATCGGCAAGCCGTGCAGCGGAGGCAGCCTGTCGCCTCGGGTCACCGCGGTATCAGCATCCTTCGCGGTGGCGCGCGCCCGATCGAAGTCGCGCGCGACCATGGCGTTGACCGCATGGTCCACACCCTCGATGCGGGCGATGCAACTATCCAGCAGCTCGGTCGGCGCGAGCTTCTTCTGGCCGATCAGTTGGCGCGCCTGGAGCGCAGTGAGGTCGCAGGGTTCGGTCATGGTGGCGGCCCTCAGTACCCCAGCGCCAGGCCGTCCTTGCGTGGCTCCGAGCCACCGACCAGGAACCCACGGTCGCGGTCGATCCAGATCGCCTGGCCGCCGCCGTGTGGCCGCTCCACCGTCTCCAACTCGTGTCCAAGGCGCGTCAGCGCCGCACAGATCTCCGGTGTGATGCCGTGCTCGATCTGCACCTTGCCCTTCATCGGCAGCAACCGCGGCAGGTCGATCGCCGCCTGAATGTCGAGGCCATATTCCAGCATGTTGGTGAGGAACAGCGAGTGCCCCATCGGCTGGAAATGCCCGCCCATCACGCCGTACGGCATCACCGCCTGGCCATCCTTCATCACCATGCCGGGAATGATCGTATGCATCGGGCGCTTGCGCGGCGCGATGCAGTTCGGGTGGCCGCGCTCGACCCGGAAGCCAAACCCGCGGTTCTGCAGCATGACGCCGCTGCGCTCAGCAAGAATGGCCGACCCGAAGCCCTCGAACAATGAGTTGATGAAGCTGCACGCGTTGCCGTCCTTGTCGACGACGCACAGGTAGATCGTGTCGCGATGCGGCGGCAGCAACGCCTCGCCGGCGGCGGGAAGCTTCGTCATCGCCTTGCCATCGTCGATCAGCTTGCGCAGCCCACCCAGATATTCCGCACTGAGCAGCTTCTTCACCGGCACATCCACCTGCCCCGGGTCGGCAACGAACGCGTCGCGGTCGCGATAAGCAAGGCGCGCGGCCTCGATGTGGCGATGATAGCGCAAAGCGCTGAACGGGCCGTCCGGTGCCGACGGGATGCCGCCGAGCATGCCAAGGATCATCAGCGCGATGATGCCCTGACCGTTGGGCGGGCACTGATACACATCGTGGCCGCTCCAGTTCAGCGTGATCGGCTCGACGAATTCGGCGTTGTGCAATCCGGCGGCGAAATCCTCCTCGGTGTGCAAGCCGCCACGATCCCGCAGCGTCTTCACCATGTCGGCCGCGATGGCGCCTTCGTAAAACGCCTTGGCGCCACGCTGCGCAACGGCGCGCAACGTCTCAGCCAGTTCCGGATGCCGGAAGATGTCGCCCTCGTTCGGCGCGTGACCGCCGGGCAGGAAGCGCGCAGTGCCGTTCTTCCGCAGCTTCGCTTCCAGCCGCTTCCAATCCCACGCCACCTTCTGGTGCACCGGCCAGCCGTCGGCAGCGAAGGCGATTGCCGGCTGCAGCAGCTCCTGCAGGTCCTTGCGGCCATGCGCCTTCAGCAGCGTTTCCCAGGCACCGATGGCGCCAGGCACGGTGACGGCGTGGGCGGACGTGTTCTCCAGCGCGGCAATGCCGTGCTGTTCGTACCAGTCGATCGTGGCGGCAGCCGGCGCGCGGCCGGAGCCGTTCATCGTGACGACCTTGCCGGAGCCAGCGGGAGCATAGAGACAGAAGCAGTCGCCGCCGATGCCAGTGGACTGCGGCTCGATCACGCACAGCACGGCGCAAGCGGCCACCGCGGCGTCGAGCGCATTGCCGCCGGCGCGCAGTACATCGAGCGCGGTAAGAGTTGCCGCCGGCATCGAAGTCGCGGCCATGCCGTGTGTTGCATAGACCGGGCTACGGCCTGGCAGATGGAAGTCGCGCATACTGGCTCCAGTGGTCAGGGGTCGAGGCTCGGTGCAGTATGGCGCCGTTCGTCAACACTGACCACCTGGAGCGCGGCAGATGGCCGAAACGATCACCTATGGGGATTTCGAGCGCGTCGACATTCGTGTCGGCACCATCACCGACGCGCAGCCATTCCCCCAGGCCCGCAAGCCGGCGTTCAAGCTGATGATCGACTTCGGCCCCGACATCGGCGTCAAGCGCTCCTCAGCCCAGCTCACGATCCACTACAAGGCGGACCAGTTGATCGGCCGGCAGGTCTGCGCGGTGGTGAATTTCCCGCCCCGCCAGATCGGGCCGTTCATGAGCGAGGTGCTGACGCTGGGAATGCCCGACGCGGATGGAGCGGTCGTGCTGGTGAAGCCGGACTTCAAAGTGCCGAACGGTGGCAAGCTGTTCTGATGGCGGCGCACTACTACGCAGTATCGTGGGACCAGCTGCATCGGGATGCGCGGGCGCTGGCGTGGCGGCTGATCGACAAGGGGCCCTATGCCGGCATCGTCGCGATCACCCGCGGCGGTCTGATCCCGGCGGCGATCATCGCGCGCGAGCTGGACGTACGTCTGGTGGAGAGCGTGTCCATCGTCAGCTACGCGGCAGGCAGTGGCGGCACACTGATCGAGGAGGAGAAGGGTGCTGCGCCCGTGGTTATCAAGCCGCCGATTGCGGCGGGCGATGGCACCGGGTTCCTGATTGTGGATGACCTTGTGGATACCGGCACGACGGCACGCGTGGTTCGTGGCCTGCTACCGAAGGCGCATTTCGCCGCGGTCTATGCGAAGCCCGCCGGCCGCGAGGCGGTGGACGATTTCATCACCGAGGTATCGCAGGACACCTGGATCCTGTTTCCGTGGGACACCGAGCCGCAGTTCGTTGCGCCCTTGGCGAAGCGGGGCGGATAGGCATGATTTTACAAAAGTCCTCCCCCTCCCCTCGCGGGAGGGGGCCAGGGGGTGGGGGGCGGCGGCCCAACGAAGCATCGCGCAATGCCCGCCAACTTGCACATTGCCAACTTCGACGGCTCGGATCGGGCTTGCGGTGCCACCGCGGATCTTCAACGGGAAGCTTCGCGGCTACGAGCGGATCATCGCACGCGCGGCCTGACCCGAGCACGGCCTCAAGCACTCGGCTGCCGTTGGCGAGGCGATTGCACAGCATTTGACCGAACAATCCAATCCCCTCGATCTCTCGGCACATCTTGTATCGACCTTGGCGCGGTGACTGTCGGCAATCGCCGACCGTGCAGATTGTGTCGCAGCTGAGCCGGCGCTCGACACTGCTTCCCGTCCCGTTCCAGATGATCCTATGATGGCAACCGGGAGACGCCGCCACGATCCACGGAGGGACCGCATATTTGCGGCCCTTGTGACGGGCGCGTGATGTCGCTGACAACCGTCAGGGGTTCAACAAGAAACTGGAGGCTCCGTACGATGACCATTGCTCGTGAGCACCCTTACCTGCCCAGGCTGCGCAAGGAATTGCAGTGCGGCAGCATTGATCGACGCGAATTCCTGCGCACGGCGACGCTGCTTGGGGTCGCGGCGGGAACCGCCTATGCCTTGGCTGGTCTTCCGGCGCCCGCGCAGGCACAGACCGATCTGCCGAAGGGGGGCAAGATCCGCATCGGCATGCGGGTGCAAGAGGTCAAGGACCCTCAGACCATCGCCTGGGTGGAGCCAAGCAATGTGCTGCGCAACACCGTCCAGTATCTGACCCGCACGGACCAGAACAACGTCACGCACCCGGAATTGTTGGAAAAGTGGGAGGCCAGCGAGGATCTGAAGACCTGGACGCTGACCATCCATCCGGACGCAAAGTGGCGGTCCGGGCGCCCATTTACCGCCGACGATGCAATCTGGAACATCAAGCGCGTGCTCGACCCGAAAACCGGCTCCTCCGTCGTCGGTCTGATGAAGGGCTATATGCTCGAGCAGTACGACACCGGCGAAACGAAGGATGGCAAACCGGTACGATCGGTGCGGCTGTGGAGCGAAAATGCGATCCAGAAGGTAAACGACAAAACGGTCCGGCTGAATTGCAAGGAGGCGCAACTCGCGGTGCCGGAGCATCTGTTCCACTACCCCTTCTTCATGCTCGACCCGGCGGAGAACGCCGCGTTCAAGCCAGGCATGAATGGCACCGGGCCATTCGAGCTGACCACCTACAACGTCGGCCAGAACGCAGTGTTGCGAGCCAGCAAGACCTACTGGGGCAAGCCGGTCCATCTCGACGAAGTTGAGTTCATCGATCTCGGCGATGACCCTGCGGCCAGGATCGCGGCCCTGGCTTCCAAGCAGGTCGACGGCCTCAGCGAGGTGGACTTTTCACAACTCGACACAGTCAAGGCGCTGCCTGATATCGTCCTCTACCCAGCTACCACCGCGCAGACGGCCGTGGTCCGAGGCAAGTACGACCAGAAGCCCTTCAATGACGTGCGGGTGCGCCAGGCTTTGAAATTGGCGGTCGACCAGCAGAAGGTCATCGACATCGTATTCCGTGGCCAGGCATCGGTCGGGGAACACCACCACGTTGCGCCGGTGCATCCGGAATACGCCAAATTGCCGATGGTGAAACAGGACGTCGCCAAGGCGAAGCAGCTCTTGGCGGAGGCTGGCTATCCCAACGGGCTGCCACTGGAAATCGCCTGCAAGGGCGATCCGGCGTGGGAACTGGCCTCGGTGCAGGTCATGGTCGAGATGTGGAACGCAGCCGGCTTCGATGTGAAGATCAATCTCATGCCGTCGGCGAGTTTCTGGGCGGTATGGGATAAGGTGCCGTTCGGCTACACCGCCTGGACCCATCGGCCCCTCGGCGTGATGGTACTCGGCCTGGCTTATCGCACCGGTACACCGTGGAATGAGTTCGAGCTATTCGAACCCGGAGTTCGACAAGTTGCTGACCCAGGCGGAGGGAATTCTCGAAGCCGATAAGCGCCGCGTGGTCATGGCCAAGCTGGAACAAATCCTCCAACAGGACGGCCCGATCGTGCAGCCGCTCTGGCGTGTCGTTCAGGGCGGCTTCGACCGCAAGGTGAAGGGCTTCCGGATGCATCCGACGAGTTACCTCTTCCTGGACGAACTGGCCGTCGAAAGGACCTGACGCGCACCAGGCGCTGACTGTGACGCAGCAAATCGTCCGCAGGATTGCCTGGACGCTTGCGACAATGCTGGCGGCTTCGCTGCTTTTGTTCCTGTTGTTCGAACTGCTGCCGGGTGATGTAGCGCTCGCCGAACTTGGGCCGTATTCCACACCGGAGCAGCGGCAGCTTTGGCTCGTCGCCAATGGCTATGATCAGCCCATCGTCGTCCGTTACGTCTCCTGGCTCGGGCATTTCATCATCGGGCAATGGGGACAATCGCGCGTTTTCATGACCCCGGTCTCGCATATCGTCATGGCGCGACTGGAGAATACGGCGATCCTGGGCTTCTGGTTCTTTGTCTTCCTCGTGCCGCTATCACTCGGCATGGGGGTACTCGCGGGCATGAAGGAAGGATCATGGATCGACCGCGCAGTATCCGCAGTCTGCATTCTCACCACCTCCATCCCGCCATTCGCCAGCACAGTGCTGGTCTCGGCCGTCTTCGTCTTCAGCCTGCATTGGCTGCCCGGCACCAGTTCGATGCTGGACGGATTTTCTTACCGGCAGTTGGTCATGCCAGTGCTGGTACTGGTGTTGTACGACTTTGGTTACATCGCACGGATCACGCGTGCGGCGATGGCCGAGGTCATGAACACAGCCTACATCCGCGCGGCGATCCTGCGTGGCCTGCCATATCGCCGCGTCATTCTGCGACACGCATTGCGCAATGCCTTGATCGCGCCATTCACCTTGCTCATGCTGCATGTGAACTGGCTGATCGCCGGCGTCATCGTTGTGGAATATTTTTTCGCCTTCAAGGGATTTGGCTCGCTGATCCTGGAGGCTTCGCTGGGCAGGGACCTGTATCTGCTGGAAGCCTGCACGATGATCACAGTAACGATAGCCGCCATCACCCAGACCATCTCCGATCTTGGCTATCTGGCGCTCAATCCGAGGTTGCGGGCCACGTGAGCGACATTATCGACAGCGTCGAACTACTGCCATCGGCGACGGCGCGGTTCGCGTGGCTTGGCCAGATCGGTCGCAGCAAGGTGGCTGTAATCGGCTGCGCCATCGTCGGCTTCTGGATACTGGTTGCGATCGCCGCACCATGGATCGCGCCATTTCCCCCCAACCAGTCGATACGTCCGATGGCATCGCCTGGCTCACTTGGCCCAGGCGGTGCAGTGTTCTGGTTCGGCACGGATAATCTCGGTCGCGATATCCTGTCGCGAGTCATCTGGGGCACCCGCACGGTGCTGGTCTATGCGCCGTTGGCGACAGCCATGTCCCTTCTCGTTGGCATTACCTGCGGCCTGGCCGCTGGTTATCGACGCGGCTGGTTGGATGAGCTCTTGTCCCGCATCTCGGACCTCGTGCTCGCTTTCCCGGCACTCGTTCTCTACATCATCATCGTGTCGAAATTCGGTGCGTCGGGGCTGAACATCGTGCTGGCAGTGACGCTCGCATCCAGCCCCGCGATCATGCGGCTCACGCGGGGCCTGACGCTTGCGTTGCGCAATCGCGCCTTCGTCGCCGCGGCACAGCTTCGCGGTGAACCGACGTGGCGCGTCATGTTTGTGGAAATACTGCCGAACGCCGCGGGTCCGCTCATCGTCGATGCGTGCCTGCGGCTCGGTTATGTCGTGGTCACCATTGGAACGCTCGGCTTCCTCGGCCTTGGCCTGCCGCCACCGAACCCCGATTGGGGCAGCATGGTCAACGAGACGCGGCAGTTTGCGTTGGTATTTCCTCACATGGTGCTGTTTCCCTGCATCGCGGTGTCCTCACTGGTGCTTGGATTGAATCTGCTTGCCGACGGACTGCGCGAACTCGTGACGCAGGAATGACGCGCACGCCCACGCCGCTGCTCGAGATGACCGATGTCTCGATTGGTTACCGCACGCGCGCTGGCCTCGCGCCTGCCGTCTCCGGTGTTTCACTGACAATCCACGAAGGCGAAGTTGTTGGGCTCGTGGGTGAGTCCGGCTGCGGCAAGTCCACGCTCGCCATGGCTAGCCTCGGCTACCTTGGGCGGAATGGGCAACTGACCGGTGGCAGCATCCAGTTCGCCGGACAGGACATCGCCAGCCTGACAAGCGAGGAGTTGCGGCGGCTACGCGGTCCGGGCATCGGCATTGTCTACCAGGAGGCAATGTCGGCACTCAATCCGAGCCTGCGCATTGGTACCCAGCTCGCCGAGACCGTAATCGTTCATCGCGGTTTGTCATTTCGGCAGGCGCAGGAAGCCGCGCGCACCACACTCGCCGAGATTGAACTGCCCGACCCTGCGCGCATCATGGCCGCCTATCCGCATCAGCTTTCCGGTGGGCAGTTGCAGCGCGTGGTGATCGCCATGGCACTGCTGGCACAGCCGCGTTTGTTGTTGCTCGATGAACCGACCACGGCACTCGACGTCACCATCGAAGCGGGCATCATCGATCTGCTGACAAAGCTGCGGCGGACCCACAACACGTCGATGCTGTTCATCTCACACAATCTTGGGCTCGTCGGGCAGCTCTGCGAGCGCGCGGCAGTGATGTACGCGGGCGAAATCGTTGAGACCGGCGAGGTTCGGTCGATGTTCTCTCATCCGCGTCATCCTTACACGGCCGGGCTGATGCGCTGCATTCCACGGCCCGACTTGCCGCGGGCGTTGCAACGCCTTGCGCCAATCCGCGGCCAGGTGCCGACGCCGCACGACCACCCGATTGGGTGCAGTTTCGCTCCGCGCTGTGACTACGTCCGTCCAGGCATTTGTGATCACGCCCCCATATCACTTATCTCCGATGCGATGGCGTCGGTTCGATGCGTGCGCGCGTCGGAGATCACGTCGCAGCCATTTCATGATCATCCTGAATCGGTCCCACAGGAAGGCAACGGGACGCTGGTAACAGTGGATGGTCTCGACAAGGTGTATCCGCTGCGCGGACAGCAAAGAGGCCATGCAGTGCGGGCCAATCAGGACCTGACCTTCGAGGCCGCACGGGGTCGAACTCTGGCGATCGTCGGGGAATCCGGTTCCGGCAAATCCACGTTTGCCAACATCCTAATGGGGCTGACAAAAGCGACTGATGGCAAGCTCCTGTTTGAAGCGATCGATCTCGCGCAGCTTCCAGTCGAGCAACGTCCCGCAGCGTTGCTGCGTCAGTTGCAGATGGTGTTTCAGAACCCTGATGAGACGCTGAACCCAAGCTATTCCGTCGGTGCGCAGCTTGCCCGAGCCGTACGCACGCTAGGCGTCACACAGGGTCGCGCCGGCGTGCAGGCCCGCGTACGCTCGCTGCTGAGCCTGACACGCCTGCCGGCGTCCTACGCCAACCGTCGGCCGGGCCAATTGTCCGGTGGACAGAAGCAGCGCGTCGGTATTGCCCGAGCCTTTGCCGGCGCGCCCAAACTGGTGGTGGCCGACGAACCGGTATCCGCGCTCGACGTGTCGGTGCAGGCAGCTATCACCGAACTCATGCTCGACATGCAGCGCACGCAGCAGACCACGTTGATCGTCATCAGCCACGATCTCGGCTTCGTTCGCTACATCGCCGACAACGTCGTGGTGATTTATCTTGGTATGGTCATGGAAGCCGGCGAAGCCGAATGCATATTCGAGCCGCCCTATCATCCCTATACCGAGGCGTTGCTCTCGGCAGCACCGACGATTGGCTCGCAGCAACGCCGGCAACGCATTGTGCTGACAGGTGAGCTGCCAAGTGCGTTGTCGCCTCCCTCTGGCTGCCCGTTCCATACACGTTGTCCGCGTAAGCTGGGCGTCATCTGCGAGACCGATCGTCCGCCGGAGCATCGATCGGAAGGCGGCCACCGCATTGCCTGCCACATACCGATGGTCGACCTCGGTCGCATGCAGAAAGAAGCGATGAGATTGAGCGCGCGGTAAGACCCTCTCCTCGCGCTTCGCGCCGTCCTCTCCCGCAAGCGGGCGAGGTGCACTCGTTAGTCTAGTTAGCGCCAGCCTTGTAGATCGATCCAGTCGGATTCCAGCTTATCGAAACGTGACAGGCTGAGACTGCTGAGATCGGCAAAGCCGCAGACGCCATCAACCACAAGGTCGCGGACCGCGTGGCCGGTCGCCGGCGACAGGCCGAACCCGATGCTCGACAGTGTGGCAATGACCAGGTTGTCCGGCGACGTCATGCGCTCAATCACCGGACGACCATCCGGCGTGTTCTCGATGATGCCAGCCCAGCTTCTTATTGCGCGCGCATGGGCGGCGCGTGGCAACAACTCGGCGAGGCGTGCAGCGATGTTGCGCATCAGCGGTGTGCTCGATCGATGAGGCACGTCGTTGTCACTTATGTCCAACCATTCATGTGGTCCGCCGCCATAAGCGAGATTGCCGCGCTGGGTTTGCCGTCCGTACAAACCGTTGCCATCGACACCTCCGATTGGCATCAGCGGCAATGGCTCGGTGACGATCATTTCGGCGCGCGCCGCGACCATTGGCACACTGATGCCGAGTGAGCCCGCCAGGTGGTTGATCTGCGGCCCCGCCGCGATCACCAGTGCGTCGCAGCCAAGTGTGCCGCGATTGGTGCACACCGCTGTCACTTTGCCACCAGCCGTGAGGAAGCCTTGCACCGTGGTGTGTTGCAGCACGTGGCCACCGTGATCCTGCATCGCCCACGCATAGGCTTGCACTGTGCGTTGCGGATTTGCGTGGCCACCGAAGTTATGCAGATAGCCGCCGGCGATGTTGTCGCCCGCCAACGGAACCAGCTGACGTATCTGTTGTGAATCGAGTGATTCAGACACGAAACCCTGACGCACCGCATGTTGCCGCGCCCGCCCGTAGCGCTGCATCTGTTCCTCATCCATCGCGATGCGAATGCGCCGAGGGCGAAACTCCGTCGGATAACCTAGCAACTCGTCCATCATCGGCCACAGGTGCTGTTCTTCCTTGAACAGCGGACTGAACGGGTGCGTGCAGCCACCACCATTGCGTCCGGATGCTTCCCAGCCGACAATTCCCTTGTCGATCACCAGGACATCGATGCCCTCGCGGGCGAGCCACCAGCCCGCGGAGAGGCCAGTCGCACCTCCGCCGACGATGACGACAGATGCACCATTCGGTTCGCTCATTCACTTGCCTTCCGGCGGCTCATCGTCCGTCACTCGGCCAGCAACCGTGTAGAAGCGGGGAGCGTCCCAATAGGGCACATATTGCGGCGGCATTCCGAACCAGGTGTCCCAATGTTCTGTCATTTCTGCTAACTCGCGCGTCTCGGCGGCAACTGAAAGCGGCACCGGACGCACCGGCGCGCGATGCGACGCAAGCGGAATGTCACCCAGCTTCGTGCCCGCGCCGAGTGCCAGCAGGGCGGCAACCTGCTCGCGGCAGCGGCGTCCCTGGCACACTCCCATGCCCGCGCGCGTAAGACGCTTCACCTGATCCGGGTTCGGCGGCGTCTCGCCCAGCAATTGCCGCAGCGAGCGCGTGTTTCGCCGATCATCGGGCCAGGCGAGATAGCGGGGTGGACGGAGTTCAAGAATCTCGCGCGCAGTGACTTCCTCGCATTGGCAAACATAAGGTTCGCCAGGGGCATCAATGACGCACGCGCGCACCCAGTCCAGCCGATAAGCATCAGGATCGTGGTCCGATGTCTCGGCTTCGACTGGGGGCGGTGGAGTCGCAACAGCGATTCCAAGTGAGGCGGCAACGCCAGCGGCTGCGCGTTTTCCTTCCGCGCGCGCAATCCCGGCGTCCAGCGTCTTGCCCGGCCAGATCCCCGCGCAATCCCCAGCGGCATAAATTCCAGGCACCGATGTTCGCTGTGCATCGTCCAGCCGTGGCACGTGGCCACCACGCTCCGCGTGATACGTCATGCGGCAACCGAGTGAATCCAGCAGCTCGATGACCGGCACCGTTCCAACACCAATCAGAACGGAGTCACAGGCGATGCGCTGCTCCTCGCTGCCCGGTCCAACCGGAGAGAGGAACATCGCCTCGACACCGTTGGGCCCACCCTCCACACGGCGCACCGTGTGGCCGCACAGCAGCGGGATGTTTCTCAACTCTCGCAGCAGCGCAGGTGGTCCTATGGGTGCGCTGGCAACCTCCACCAAAGCCGCGATATCGATGCCAGCCGAACGCAGCGACCGAGCCGCCGCCAAAGTTTCCGCCGACGAACCAAGTATGACCACGCGGCGCACATCCAGCGCATCGAAGCGCTCCAACAGATGCTGTGCCGCCGTGATGCCGAGTACCCCGGGCAGTTCCCAGCCGGGGAATGCGAGGCCCACGTCACGGCGACCTGCTGCGACGATGACGTGATCGCAGCCCAGCATGAAGCAGCGATCGCCATCCTGCAGGCCGGCAACCGTGCCCGGCAGCCAACCGACACTTGGGCCATTGGCGTAGAGGCCCCACACGGTGGTGCCCAGACGTACATCGACACCGGCGTCGAACAGCTCAGTGATCGCAGGATTACGGGAAACGAAGGCTTCCAGCATCGCCGTGCGGTTGCGCATCGCAGAGCTGAAGCGCTGGCCGAAGTGCAGCGGAATGTCGTCGCCCATGACCGAGGTCGGCACCGGGTTCTCATCGACCAGGACGACTTTGATGCCGAACCGCGCCGCCTCGGCCGCCGCGGCCACACCCGCAGGACCAGCGCCAACGACGAGGAGCTGCGTGGTCTCCTCAACCGGCAGCTGCTTTCCGGCTACCGATTTCGGATCACGGAAGCCGCCGCTCACGAATTGACGGCGGCCAGCCGCGGCGAACCGGACGCACCGCGGCGCGATGCACCGTGCAGATCGACATACCGGTCAAGCTCGCCGCAGTACCAGTCGGTGAACCGTATCACCAGCGCTTCAGCTTCCTCACTGTACGGGCCGGGCGTGTAGCCCAGCGAGTTGACACCACGCTGATTGTTCTCGCACAGATCAGCATCCTGGAGATTGGTCTTGGTCCAGAGTTCCGTCAGCTTTTCCAAATCGTAGTCCACACCCTCAACCGCATCCTTGTGGACCAGCCATTTGGAGATGATGGCGGTTTCTTCAGGCGCAATCGGCATGACGCTGAACATGAACACCACATCACTGGTGGCATGAGCAAAGCAATGCGGTTCCAGCGCCCAGCGCATGGAACCGATGTCGCCACCCGCGATGTCGCAAAGCAACTTCGCGCAGGCGAGCTTGCCATCCATCGACAGCGTCACCGCACCATCGTTCAGCGGGAAACGCATGGCGTTCCACCAGGCGCCTTCCACTGGTCCAGCCGTTAGCCCCACCTCAGCCATCCTCGTGCGGAAGCCATCGAACCGTTGCACATCGGCGAACTGAACGGGACGCCGGCCCCTGACAGGGAAGGTGAGTGCCAATTCCGGGTGACGGACAGCGCAATGATAGCACTCGCGCGCATTCTCCATGACCAGCTTCCAGTTGGCCTGCACCACGACTGTGCTCTCGAATGCCAATTTGCCGGCAGCCAGGTTGTTTGGCGCCAGCAGGGGACCGACATGATCGCGAAATGCGTCGAACGCTGGCGCCTCCTCCGCGAGGCAGACGTAGATCGAGCCCGCCACCGTCTCGACATGGATCGGTCGCAAGCCATGTTGCGCGTAATCGAAGTCGGCTTGCATGCGCGGGGCATTTGCCAGCCGTCCGTCCAGGCCATACGACCATTGGTGATACGGGCAAATCAGCCAGGAGTCGTGTCCATGACCCGTCTCGCAGATCTGCGCGCCGCGATGCCGGCAGGAATTATGGAAGCCGCGCACGATACCGTCCTGGCCGCGCACGATCACGATCGGCGAACGCCCGACCGGAAAAGCCATATGGGAACCGGGCTCCGGCAGCTCTGCCTCGAAGCCGGCCAGAAGCCAGTTCCGGCCATATATCGCCACCAGATCGGACTCGAACACATCAGGATCGGTGTAGAATCCCTGAGGCAAAGTGCACCGCGGTTGGCGCTCGTCCAACAATGACCGAAGCTTCGCTAAATTGGGCATCGTGCCGTTCCCCGTTCTCTAGAGCAGTCCCAGTATCAGCATCCTGGCAGATTCCAACAGCACCCGCGACCTGAATCACTCACGACGGCCGGAGCCGTGGGATACTGCTGTCCCGAAACGGATTGCGCAGATGCCCAACGATTCCTGGTGCCTGTTTTGGTGATTTGAGGCTGCGGGCGGAAAGCGGCTACCGTTCGCGGGATTGGCGACAATAAACGCCAGCAGGAGGGCGCGATGAAATTCTTGGACGATGGGTTGATCAGCGGATTATTGCCGGCCGAGACGTCATCTTTCCCTTCCCCCGTGCCGACGCAGATCGTGTCGAGCGACGAATACCTGCCGCTCCCGCAAACCGAGCAGCAGAAAGAGGTCGAAGCACGGCTTATCGCGATGAGCGACCGTCTTGCGAAAAGCCAAGGTCTGTCGCGACGCCGGTTCTTCCAGACCGCGGCAGGCATGGCAGCCTCATTCGTGGCGATGAACGACGTTTTCGGTCGCTACTTCATCGCCAGCGAAGCGGAAGCCGCCACGCCAGAGCTGGCAGAGCAACTGGCCGCGGCGAACGCAGGTCAGTTCGTTTTCGACGGTCATACCCACTTCCTGCGCGACGACACGCGGCTGACCGGCTTCGTCAAGGGGCGAGAGGCAGTCGGCCAGTGGGGTTGGAACAAGGAGCTGTCGGGCAAGGAACAGACCCTCGACGACCTCAAGTTCAACAATTACGTCAAAGAAATTTACATGGATAGCGATACCAAGATCACGATCCTGACCAATTCGCCCTCGGTCGAGGCGCAGGACTGGTTCATCCCGCAGGAACAGGTGTTCAAGACCCGCGCCGCCGTCAATGCGAAGGCCGGCACACGCCGCATGCTGGCACATTTCACGATTACTCCAGGATGGGACGGCTGGCTCGACCAGGTCGACGTGGGCATCGAAAAGTACCAACCCAATTCCTGGAAGGGCTACTCGGTCGGCGACAACACGCACAAGGAGCTTGACGGGCATCCCTGGCGCGCCGACGACGAGAAGCTGATGTATCCGTTCTACGAAAAGATCGCGAAGGCCGGCATCAAGAACGTCTGCATCCACAAGGGCCTGTTCGCGCCGGCTGTCGCTGAGAAATTTCCGCGCCTGTTGCCCTATGCCGACGTCAGCGACATCGGCAAGGCGGCAAAGGACTGGCCGCAGCTCAATTTCCTCGTCTACCACTCGGGCTACCGTTGGGTCGGCGCCAACCCGGCCGACGCGATGGCAGAGTTCGAGCAGACTGGCCGGTCATCCTGGACCAGCGATCTCGCCGAGATTCCGGAGAAGTATGGCGTCACCAATGTATATGGCGATCTCGGGCAGATTTTTGCGTGGACTGCCGTTGCCCAGCCGCGTCTCGCCGCGGCGCTGATGGGGACGCTCGTCAAGGGCCTCGGGTCCGACCGCATCGTCTGGGGCACCGACGCGGTGTGGACCGGCGCGCCGCAATGGCAGATCGAGGGGCTGCGTCGGCTCGAGATCCCCGAGGACATGCAGAAGAAGTACGGCTTCAAACCCTTGGGTCCGGCCAACGGCCCGATCAAGACCGCGATCTTCGGCGACAATTCCGCCAGGCTCTATGAACTCGATCGAAAGCACGCCGAGCTGGTCAACCACGATCGTTTTGCGGCAATGAAAACCGACTATCTCGCCAATGGCGGCGGCCGGAGCAATCTGCGCTACGGCTATGTCGCACGACCGGCCTGAGGAGGGTAGCTTCCGCGCCGATCGCCGCATGACACGGCGCGGACTGATGACCGCAGCGCTTGGCGCCGTTTCGGCAGCGCTCCCGGCGCGTGCCGAGGAGCAGCCTGGAAAGATGTCGCAGATCGCGGCTGCGTATCAGAGCACACCCAAAGGCTTGTTCAGTTGCGCCGTCTGCACATTCTTTGTCCGCCCGCGAAGCTGCAAGGTGGTGGGCGGCGATATCAGCCCAACCGGGTGGTGCAAGGTTTTCGACTTGCCCGACTGACTGTATGGAAAAGAGAGCACAGTGCTGATCCGCTGGTATCGATCAGGGAAATGCGAAGCCTTGAATACAATGGGAGCAAAGTGAATGTTCGTCCGCACCTTGATGGTGATCTTCGTTCTGGCCTCCGCGTTTCCCGCGCTCGGGCAAGAGGAGGCGAACAAGCCGAACATCAATTGGCCCGGGTATCGGGAAGGCGACTACGTCGTCCACGACTACAAGTTCGTCAGTGGCGAGAGCCTCCCCGAGGTGAAATTGCACTACCGCACCATCGGCACCGCAAAACAGAATTCGGCGGGCGAGGTGGTCAACGCGGTGCTGCTGTTGCAGGGCAACACCGGGACCGGAGCCAACTGGTTTCGGCCGACGCTGGCTGACGAACTGTTCAAGCCGGGCCAGCCGCTCGACGCGACGAAGCATTACATCATCATGCCCGACGCGCTGGGCCGCGGCGGTTCGTCGAAACCATCCGACGGCCTCAAGGGTCGCTTCCCGCATTACCGCTACCATGACATGGTCGACCTGACGCACCGGCTGGTCACAGAGGGGCTAAGGGTCACGCATTTGCGCCTGATCATCGGCAGCTCGCTCGGCTGCATGCAGCAATTTCTGTGGGCCGAGTGGTATCCGGATTTGATGGACGGCACGGTCGGGATGTCGTGCCAACCGATAGAGATCAGCGGACGCAACTACATGCTGCGCCATGCCACCGCGGAGCTCATCCGCCACGATCCCGCCTGGAACAACGGCGATTACGATAAGAGCCCGACGATCTACATGTACGCCGCCGCCGGCAACGACCTGACGGAGAGCCCGGTGCGCATTCAGGAAGCGGCGCCGACGATGGAGGCAGCGAAGGCGCTGTACGACAAGCGCCTTGCGGCGTTGCTGAAAAACGGCGACGCAAACAACACACTCTACGAGATCGAGTTCGATCTACGACTACAGCCCCGAAGCCGATCTGCCGAAGATCAAAGCGCATGTCTTGCTCATCAATAATGCCGAGGATTTTGCGGATCCGCCGACGCTCGGCACGGTCGAACGCGCCTTCAAGAAGATCGCGCGCGGCACCTATGTGCTGACGCCCTATGGCAAAGGCACGCACGGACATTTCACCCATTATTACGCGACAGCCTGGAAGCAGTATCTGCTGAAATTCATGGCCGGCCTCCCGCCTGCATAGATGGAAAGCCGGCCACTGCACTTCTGTGTCCTTGGCGAAATTGAGCGACCGCCACATCAAGGGCCGGGATTACCTTTGTCCCGGAGTAGGCGCACAGTTGGCTACCTGGGCACTGCCGGAAGAACAGCAAGCTCATCAAGGGGGAACTATGAGCGAGATAGATCGTCTGGAAGCGCCCGTCGCCGTTGCTCCGATGACCGAGGCCAAGCCATGGCTGCGCGCCTGGTGGCGGCTCGTCGATATGCGAATTGGTATCATCCCATTGCCGCTGTTTCCGCTGATATTGGCGTTGATGGCGGGCTTCGTTTGGCTGGGCAAGCTACCACCCGACCTGACAATGATGATTTCATTGATTGCGCTAGGTGCTTATGTCTGCGCGGAGATCGGCAGGAATATCCCGATCCTCCGCAATGTCGGTGGCGCTGCGATCATCGCGACCTTCCTGCCCTCCTACCTGGTCTACGCGCATTTGCTTCCGGCGCCGGTGATCAAGTCGGTTACTGATTTCACCAAGCAATCGAATTTCCTCTACCTTTTCATCTGCTGCATTATCGTTGGCAGCATCCTTGGTATGCAGCGCGATGTCCTGATCAAGGGCTTCCTGAAGGTCTTCGTACCGCTGATTACCGGCTCCATCGCCGCCGCCATCGTGGGCACCATGGTCGGATGGTCATTGGGGCTGGGTGCCATTCACACGTTGTTCTATATCGTCGTGCCGATCATGGGCGGCGGAGTAGGCGAAGGTGCGCTGCCGCTATCGCTCGGTTATGCCACCGTCACCCACCAACCGCAGGGCGTCATATTCGCCACGATCATTCCTGCCGTGATGCTCGGCGGCCTGACGGCGATCATATTTGCCGGTGCGCTCAACTATCTCGGCAAGCGCTATCCGCATCTGACAGGCGAGGGAAGGTTGCAGCCGTCGGAACACGGCGATGCTTTGGCCAATGCCGAAATCGCCGAGGAGGAACGACCGACCAATCAGCCGATCACCGCGGCCACCGTGGCGGCTGCCGGATTAACTGCGATTACGCTCTACCTGGTCGGCATGATGGTTCAGGATCTGACTGGGTTTCCCGCGCCAGGTACTAATGCTGTTCACCGCAGTCGCGCTCAAGTTGCTTCGTGCGATCTCCACAACCCTGCGCGAAGGCGCCGGTGTCGTTTACCGGTTCTTCGCGCAGGTCGTGACCTACCCGTTGCTATTCGCGATCGGCATTGCCCTGACGCCTTGGGACGCTTTGGTTGCGACGCTGCGGCCAGAGATCCTGATCACCATCGTCTCGACCGTCGGAACCATCATGGGCACCGGCTTCGTTGTCGGCCGCTGGGTTAATCTCTACCCAATCGAAGCGGCAATCGTGAACGCCTGCCACAGTGGCCAGGGCGGTACCGGCGACGTAGCGATCCTGACCGCTGCCAACCGTATGGAATTGATGCCGTTCGCCCAGATCGCCACGCGCATCGGCGGTGCGATCACGGTGACCATCGCTATCTCGGCTGTTGCCTGGTTCATCTGACGGTTTTCGGGTGCCGGAAGCCGAGACATACACGGCGCCGTCATAGCTACCTGTCCCATCCTTCTCAATCATGGGAGCTTCGAGCCCAATGACCCGCCGTTCGCGGGGGCTGCCGGCCCATCTGCGAAGATGCATGACACTGGCCGGAGCCTGGGGCCCAGTTGCTTCGCTTCGAGTCGCGCTTCTGTTCAGTTCTTTGACAGAGACCATGCAGAAGTATTGGTCAGCTATGATTTCCTGCCGAACCGGGCATTCTCCGACAAACTCGCGTAGCGCCCGGCACACACGGAGGGGGGCTTCACTGAGGGGTCGAGGGACGCGGTAGCGAGCGGAGCGGCGGGATGCGGGGAGGGGGACGCCACGCGGCATCCGTTTGGCACCGACCCCCTCGCCGCCGTGCGGGCGCTCGGCCTGGCGTGGACGGCAGAATCCGTGTATGTACATATCGTATATACAAAAATTTCACCCGGTTCGCGCAAAACCCATTGCCAATTTTGGGCGCCAGGATTTTGGCTTAGAATTCCAACGCGCAGCAATGAGCTTATGCGGTGGCGTGCTGGCATGCCCGACTAGGTGTAGTCCGTCTTGTCACGATTTCCTCATCGCCAGGGCAGTCCCATGTTTCAGTGCGAGATACCGTGATCGTTGCAACTTTTGGCGGCGTTGCTACGCGTTATCACAAACCGTCTCAGCAAGGTCTTTACAATGCTGATGCGCGGTTTTGCTAGCCGCCTTCACGTCTGTGCCGCTCCCGGAAGATGAAACGCTGAACGTTCCCATAACCTCCTCCCGTTTTTCTTGACCAATGGCAACTTAGAGGCTGTCTCGAAACCGTCCTGAGGGGGCTTGAAATTGGCGAGTTGCATGGAATCTAAGCGCTCCCCGCAAACCTGGAGCCTTCGATGTGGACCCGCGAAACCCGGGCTGAGCATGACCGGGACGAACTGCGCTACCCGAGCGATCTGACCGACGCAGAATGGCGGATACTCGCGCCAATGCTGCCACCACCTGCGGAAACTGGCCGGCATCGATCCTGGCCGATGCGCGAGATGATGAACGCGATCTTCTTTGTGCTGCGCGGCGGTTGTGCCTGGCGCATGCTGCCGGAGCACTTCCCGCCGCACCAGACGGTCGTACCGCTGGTTCACCCGCTTTCGTGACGACGGAACCTGGCAAATCATGAACCATGAACTGGTGATGTTGGATCGCCTGCGTGTCGGCCGTGAGGCCAGCCCCAGTGCGGCGGTCATCGATAGTCAGAGCGTCAAGACCACCGAAGCCGGTGGCCCTCGGGGTTATGATGCGGGCAAGAAAGTCAACGGCCGCAAGCGTCACGTCATGGTTGATACCGAT
The DNA here is from genome assembly GCA_963726125.1 of uncultured Alphaproteobacteria bacterium. GTDB lineage: Bacteria > Pseudomonadota > Alphaproteobacteria > Acetobacterales > Acetobacteraceae > JAMXLO01. The sequence goes on from CAVSBG010000009.1 coordinate 236,826, forward strand.
GGCCGGGGGGTGATGTTCCAGGTCCACGAGGCTTCGGTTCAGGATCGCGACGGCGCAATCCCCTTGCTGCGGGCTTCACGCGCGTTGCTGCCGTTCATCGAGCGGGTGTTCGCCGATAGCGCCTATGTCGCCGAACGTGTGGCGAACGCGACCAGGATCATCGTCGAGATCGTCCGCAAGCAGGCTGGACAGGTTGGATTTGCCGTGCATCCCAGGCGTTGGGTGGTCGAGCGCTTCCTGGCATGGCTCGGCAGAAACCGCCGCCTTGCAAAGGATTTCGAGGGAACCATCGCCTCGGCAACTGCCTTCCTCTACGCCGCGTCCGTCATGTTGCTCACGCGACGCTTGGCTCGTTCGCTTTGAGATTCGAATTCGGACTCTTAGGCCGTTCATGCTCGTTCAGCAACAACGAGATATGGCGGCTTAAACTCTAAAGGAAAACACATGGCCACTTCCGGGTGCCACTCCTTCATCATCAGCTTCGCCGAGCTTTCACCCTAATCATGCCTCAATAACTCGAATCGATGACTGGTCAAATTTTCGGCCGCCTGACTATCTCAGATAGTGCCTATACCCTCCGGCGCGGTTCCTTCTGGCCCTCGCCTTTTGTGGTCTTATAGCCAAACAGGAATGGCGAATAGCCGCTCTGGTCCGCCAGGGGCGGCTATTTGCACAGGCTTCACACTGCGCCCGTTCAACGCAGACTTCTGCCATCGAAATGAACGAAGGATTGGGGATATGCGCATTCCGCGGACAGTTGGACTGCTCCTCCTGCGCTTCTGCTGCTGGCGGGTCATGCGCGGGCCGCGACAAACCAGGTCACTGACCCCGGGTTCGAGAGTTGGCAATCCATGGTTCGCTGGCCGCGAGCTGAGCTGCCATAACCGGAGAACATAAAGGGAACCAATGGTTAATGTCGAATCGGGATGGCCGGATTCGGCCAATCAAGCAAACATCCAGACACCGCCAATGATTGCTGCCCACATCGCAGCCCCAATGGATACTCCAACCACGATGGCACGGGCTGGCGCCAGATCATCATCCGACTGCGTCGTCGGGGATGTCTCCGCCTTTGCGGGATCGATGATGAGTGGCGGGCCGCGCAGCAAGGCGATCAGGTGGACATTCCGGTAGTCCCTTCGCCCCGGTCTGCGGCGATCCGTAAGCGTCAGATCGACAGGCTGGCGGTCATCTTCCATAGCATCGGCCACGGCGTTGCATCCCATTCAGGCGCGCATGATGCAGCCACCCTGGTAACACCGCCCCTACGGAACGAAGTTTTCGTGCCGGCGGTCCGGCCTTTACCGAGCAGACCTTCCTCCGCCCCGTCGGCCTCTGCCTGCGGGGCTTTTCTTTCCCACCGATCCCGACCAGCCGTCCAACCCCGAGCAGTGAGGTCATGAGCCATATTCTTCTGACGAAGAGAGAAGCTAGCCAACGCGCCCGCGTATCACAGCGAACCTTCGACCGAATCCTTGCCGGCGGCGACGGACCAGCTATTACCCAAATCGGTTCCTGCGTCCTGATCCGAGAAGATCATCTGGCGGAGTGTATTGAACGGTGCGCCGAAGTGTCGACCAGACAGGCGGCCTGGTCACACCGCAGGGGGTTGCCACTAGGTAGCCGTAACGCAACGCGGCTATCTGGTCGGCTTCATGACTACTTGAAAAACTTGGCGGACCCGAGGCGACTCGAACGCCTGACCTTCGCCTTCGGAGGGCGACGCTCTATCCAACTGAGCTACGGGTCCACTCCCCACCCATACCGCGAAATCCGCGCCGGATCAAAGCACCGCGCTCACTTCTGCTGCGCCAGCCACGCCGTCGCCGCCCGATCCGCCCCGGATGGCAACGGTTCGTCCGGCCGCCTGATCCACGCCAGGATATCGTCGATCGGCGCAATCCGCTCATGATCGCGCAGCATCAAATGGTAACCGGCCGGGTAGAACGCCAGCACCGGCCCCGGCGGCAGCGGTCGCCAGGTCGCCGTCGTCGCCTTGTCTGGGATCAGTTCGTCCTTCCCGCCGTACATGAACAGCGCCGGCGCATGGAAATGCGGCGCCGCCGCCAGCGCCGCATCCATCAGGTTTACCAGTCCGCGAACCGTGTCGACCCGCGTAGCGTGGATGGTCAGCGGATCCTCCGACAACCGCTTGATCGCCTCGCGATTGTCGCTCGCGACCACGTGCGCGACCTGTCCGGTCAGGGTAAACCCCGGCACCAGGTTGGCGAACAGCCACAGCGCAGACCGCAGGAACACGTTCATCTCGGCGCGCCCCCACACCGCGGGTGACACCAGCACATACCCCGCCACCGGCGGTGGATCAGGCGACGTGGCCAGGCACATCAGCACCGCCGCGCCCATGCTCTCCCCCAGCAGGACCAACTTGGTATGCGGATACCGCTGCCGCAGCAGCAGCGTCATGTCACGTGCATCGTCGACCAGCGCCTGTGTGCCGGGCCAATAGCCGCGGCCCTCAGTGGCGCCAAAACCGCGCTGGTCCGGCGCGAACACCGCCACGCCCTTCTCGGCCAACTCCGGCGCCGGATATTCCCACGCATCGCGGCTGTCGTTCATGCCGTGCAGCGCCAGGATCACCGCCCACGGCTGCCCCCCGTCCGGCAGCCACGCCCGATACGGCAGCCGCGTCCCGTCCGGCATGACGAACGCGTCGGCGGCCTCCCGCGGCGGACCGACCGCGGGACCCGGCGGGATCAGGTGCGTTGAGCAGCCGCCCAGCAACAGGGCCAGGGTGATCAGCGCCTTCAGCAGTCGATGGCGCATGCCCCGTCGCGGACCAAGGTTGAAAGCATGGGTCGCATCGCTATCATAGCTGCTTCTCCCACCATAGAGGACATGCAGGTCACCCCATGGACGCCACCACGACGCCGACGCCGTTCGAGACGATCGAGGTGGACCAGACCACGGTCGCCTGCGACGGGGGGGATGGCGCATTGGGACACCCACGCGTGTTCCTGCACATCGAGGACCAGCCTGCCCCAGGGCACACGGCCCGCTCGGTGATGTGCCCGTATTGCTCACGCCTCTACGTGCTGAAGGAAGGAGCCGGCCACGCCAGCGGACACTGATATCGGCGTCCCGGAAACGCCGGAGGCCGCCCCCACCGAGGGCCGCGCGCCACACCTCGTCCTGATCGACGGATCGGGCTTCATCTTCCGCGCCTATCACGCGCTGCCGCCGATGACGCGCCCGGACGGCACCCCGGTGAACGCGGTGTTCGGCTTCTCCAACATGCTGGCCAAGCTGCTCCGCGAGCATGTCGGCACCCACATCGCAGTGATCTTCGATGCCGGCAGCAAGACATTCCGCAACCGCCTCTACGACTCCTACAAAGCGCAGCGCCCGCCGCCGCCCGACGACCTGATCCCGCAGTTCAAGCTGGTCCGTGAGGCGACCGAGGCATTCGGCGTGCCCTCGATCGAGCTCGCCGACTGGGAGGCCGACGACCTGATCGCCGCCTACGCCAAGGCGGTGAATGACGCGGGCGGCCAGGCGACGCTGGTGTCTTCCGACAAGGACCTGATGCAGCTGATCCGCCCCGGCGTGGAGATGCTGGACCCTATCAAGCAAAAGCCGATCGGCCCCGCCGAGGTGATGGAGAAATTCGGCGTCACCCCCGACAAGATGATCGAGGTCCAGGCCCTCATCGGCAATTCCGTCGACAACGTGCCTGGCGTGCCCGGCATCGGTCCGAAGGGCGCAGCCCAGCTCATCAACGAATTCGGCAACCTGGAGAGCGTGCTGGCAGCCGCGCCGGCGATGAAGCCGTCGAAACGCCGCGACAGCCTGATCGAGCACGCGGAAAAAGCGCGCATCTCCCGAGAGTTGGTGACGCTTCGCAACGATGCGCCGATGCCGACACCGATCGATCAGTTGCACGCTCGGCCGTTCGAAAAAGCGACGCTGGCAGCATGGCTGAAGTTGCAAGGCTTCCGCTCGATCGCAACACGCCTTGGCCTCGATGCTGAAGCCACGCCACCCGCTTCGACCACGACGGAGAAAGTGCCCCATCTCGCTCAGGGTGCATTGCTGCTACCGGAAGCGGAACGACCGGCGATTGCCGAGGTGGGCTCTGGGTTCGGTCCCTACGTCACGCTCACCACCGAAGCGGCGCTGCGCGACTTCCTGACCGAAACGGCAGCGTGTGGTTTCCTCGCGATCGATACCGAGATCGATGGATTGGATCCACTACGTGCGCCATTGGTCGGCGTGTCATTGGCGGTAACGGCGGGACGCGCTGCCTACCTGCCGCTGGCACATCAGGAACTGAGGGAGCAGGTACCGCTCGCCGCCGCGATTGCGGCACTGCGACCGCTACTGACCGATCCCAACGTGCTGAAAATCTACCAGAACGCCAAGTTCGACATGCTGGTAATGGAGCGCGCTGGCTTCCCCGCCGCCGCGCCATTCGATGATCCGATGGTGATCTCCTACGCCCAGGAAGCCGGCATGCACGGCCATGGGCTGGAGGAACTCGCGCAGCTGCATCTCGGCCACACGCCGATGGCCTATGATGAGATTACCGGGACCGGCCGCAACCGCGTCCCATTTTCGCAGGTGCCGGTCGAACGCGCGACTGCCTACGCGGCGGAACATGCCGACGTAGCTCTGCGGCTCTGGCAGGCTCTGCGGCCGCGGCTGCGCTTCAACGCAGGGTTGGCCCTATACGAGCAGATGGAACGCCGCCTGATCCCCGTGCTGTCGGACATGGAACGCGCCGGCATCAAGGTCGATGCGGACGATCTGCAACGCATGTCGGTGGACTTCGAGCAGCGCATGGGCGTGATCGAGAAGGACATCCACCGCCTCGCCGGCCGCGTCTTCAACGTCGGTTCCGCCAAGCAGCTTGGCGAAGTGCTGTTCGATGAAATGAAGCTCGGCGGCGGCAAGCGGATGAAGACCGGCGCCTGGGGCACCGACGCCTCAGTGCTGCAAACGCTGGCCGATCGGGGCAACGAACTGCCGGCGCGCATCCTCGACTGGCGTCAGTTGCAGAAGCTGAAATCCACCTACGCCGACGCGTTGATCGGCGAGATCAATCCCGACACCGGCCGTGTTCACACAAGCTACGCGCAATGCATCGCCTCCACCGGTCGGCTATCGTCAAACGATCCCAATCTCCAGAACATCCCAATCCGCACTGAAGAAGGCAGTCGCATTCGCCACGCCTTCATCGCTGAGAAGGGCCACCTGCTCGTCTCCGCCGATTACTCGCAGATCGAGCTGCGCCTGTTGGCCCACGTCGCCGACATCGCCACCCTGCGCGACAGCTTTGCGCGCGGCGAGGACATCCATGCCCGCACCGCCTCCGAAGTGTTCGGCATCCCGATGGCCGGCATGGACCCAATGACTCGGCGCCGCGCAAAGGCAATCAATTTCGGCATCATCTACGGCATCAGCGGCTTCGGCTTGGCGCGCCAGCTCGGCATCACACCGGGTGAGGCACGCACCTACATCGATGCGTATTTCGTGCGCTATCCCGCGATCCGCTCTTATATGGAACGCACCAAGGACGAAGCGAGGATCAGCGGTTACGTCACCACGCCGTTCGGTCGTCGCTGCTGGGTACCCGGCATCGCCGACAAGAACGCCGCGCGGCGAGCCTATGCCGAACGGCAGGCGATCAATGCACCGCTCCAAGGCGGTGGTGCCGACATCATCAAGCGCGCGATGATCCGGCTGCCCAAGGCGCTGAAGGATGCGGGCCTGCGCTCTCGACTGTTGTTGCAGGTGCATGACGAGCTGCTGTTCGAAGCGCCTGAGGAAGAAGTCCCCGCGCTGACAACATTGGCGCGCCAGGTAATGGAGAGTGCGGCAGTGCTGTCGGTGCCATTGGTGGTGGAGACCGGCGTCGGCCGCACCTGGGCGGATGCGCATTGATCGGCCACGACATGACGCTGCATCCGTAGGGTCTCGATTCCATGCCCTTCTCATTCACCGTGACCGACATCATCCCCGCCACGCCACAACAGATCTATGAAGCGTGGCTGGACAGTCGCGGTCATACCAAGATGACGGGAAGCGCCGCCCGGGCGAAGCCCGTGCAGGGTGCGACCTTCTCGGCCTGGGGTGGCTATATCAAGGGCAAGAACCTGACCCTGGAGCCTGGACGCAGCATCGTGCAATCGTGGCGCACCACCAAATTCGCGAAGCAGGACCCGGACTCGCAGATCGAAGTGCTGCTGGAGCCGATTCCAGAGGGCACACGGATCACGTTGCACCACACCAACGTTCCGAACGGCCACACCGGCTATCAGGATGGCGGATGGCAGCAACACTACTTTGACCCGATGAAGCAATACTTCAGTGCCGCGCGCTGATGCCGACTGGCGATCCCGCTGATGGCACCAAGCGACGTCGAGCGAGGCGAAGATTTGCGTGATTTGCGTGATTTGCGGTTGAAAATGCTTGCTTCCTTGCTTTGGCGCTAACCGACCTTCCGTCGGGTTTTGACCGCGATCGCACAGGCATCATGTTGCCGGCGCCGCAACCAATGCATCGATGCTGGCACAAAGCTCCCGCATCACGAAATGTTGCCCAGCCGGCGTCGCGTTCATCTGCACTGCATGCAACCATTGCTCCACGGGCACCCTGATACCGAACGCGTCATCGACCGCGGACAAGACGTCAAGCAAATCGAGGCTGTCGATGCCCAGGTCGGTCAACAGGTGGGTATCCGCCGTGATCGTCTCACGCGGGATGTGGCAACTTTGCACAATAATGTCCGCCACGATTTCGAATGTGGATGGCAACATAGCCTCCGACCGGCATCTCGCAGCATGGACGTATTGGCGGCTTTCCTTATTCCCGGCGCCCTGGTTCCGATGCCGCGCCGTGCTAGTGTCGCGGCACCATGTCAAAACACTCTGCTGACGTCGCACCACCTCTCTTCGATCCCGTTGCATTCCGCCTGACCGCGGACGAGTCGGCGCTGATTGCACGCGCACAAACACTTGCGGCCGAACGGTTCGCACCTCGGGCTGCGCGCCATGACCGGGAGGCGAGCTTCCCCACGGATAACTATCGTGACCTGCATGCAGCCGGGTTGCTCGGCATCTGCATCCCGAAATCGCATGGCGGGCTAGGTGCCGACTACCGCACCTATGCGCTCGCCGCCGCCGAGATTGCGCGGTCCTGCGGTGCAACGGCGCTGACCTGGAACATGCACGTTTGTTCCACGCTGTGGGCTGGATCATTGGCCGACGATCTGGCGATTGATGCATCCGTTCGCGCCGAACACGAGACACGGCGTGCCGAGCATTTTCGGCGCATAGTCAGCGACGGCGCGATCTATGCGCAGCCCTTCTCCGAAGGGAACGCCTCGGCGGTGGGTGCGATCCCGTTTGGTACAGCCGCGAGGCCTGTCGATAACGGATGGTTGCTGACGGGCCGCAAGGTTTTTGCCTCGCTCTCGGGTCATGCAGACTATTACGGCGTGCTGTGCACGGAAGTCGGAGCGGATGGAACCGCGTCACGCCGCAACACGCTGTATCTCGCAGTGCCCGCCAGTGCATCAGGTGTGCGAGTGACGGGTGACTGGGACCCGTTAGGCATGCGCGGCACGGTATCACGCACGCTCGAATTGACCGACGTATTCGTGGAGCAGGACGCGGCACTGATGCCGCGTGGGATATACTTCCAGGCGGCATCGCGCTGGCCTCACATGTTCCTGACGCTGTCGCCGACCTATCTGGGGCTGGCGCAGGCGGCCTACGACTTTACGGTCAGCTATCTGCGCGGCGAGATCCCAGGCGCGCCATCCGGCAAGCGCCGCGGCAGCGTCGTGAAGCAGCTCACGGTCGCGGAAATGCGGATCAAACTCGAACAGATCAAGGCGCTGTGGTTTCAGGCGGTCAGTGAGGCACGTGTCGATCCGACGCCCGACCAACGTCTGCGTGCCTATGCCGCACAGTTCTCCACCATGGAAGCCGCGAACGACCTGGCGCGCCTGGCGATCCGAACGTGCGGCGGACATTCGATGCTGAAGTCGCTGCCGCTGGAGCGCATCTATCGCGACAGTCGTTGCGGATCACTGATGGCGCCCTGGACAGCGGAAATCTGCCTTGAACGCATTGGGCATGGCGCGCTGTACCGCGAAGGCGAAAGCGACGCATGATCCTGTCCGACCTGATCGAACGCAACGCAGCGTTCGCACCGGATAAATGCGCGGTGCGTTATCAAGGCGAGACATGGACATATGGATTCCTTGGCGATCGCATTGCAACTCTGGCACGGGCCCTCAAGTCACAACTGAATATCCATAGCGGCGATCGGGTCGCCATCTCATCGATGAACCATCCCGATTACCTGGTGCTGCTATACGCATGTGCTCGGCTCGGCGCCATGTTGGTGCCACTGAACTGGCGGCTCGCAGTGCCGGAACAGTTGTTCATCTTGTCGGACGCATCGGTGAAAGCACTGTTCGTGGCTCAAGAGTTCGCCGCGGTGTGTGAAGCGATCACTGCAGCCCACTCTGATGCGCATCTGGTCGGGCTGAACTATACACCCGAGCGTGGCATCGCACTGAGCGAGTTGCTGATCGGCGATAGCGGCGACGGCCGCGGCCCAAACGTAGATTGGCGCACGCCACTGCTGATCGTCTACACCGCAGGCACCACAGGGCGGCCGAAGGGCGCAGTGCTGGCTCATGAAGCCCTGCTGTGGAATGCGGTCATGAGCCAGCACATGCATGCAATGACGTCGGACGACCACATACTGACGGTGTTGCCGCTGTTCCATGTCGGCGGACTGAACATTCAGACCACGCCAGCATTGCAACTCGGTGCAACGGTCACACTGCACCCGCGCTTCTCGACAGACGACACGTTACGCGCGATCGCGCATGATCGGCCGACGCTGACCGTGCTGGTGCCATCAACTATCCAGTCGTTGATGAACGATGCCGGCTGGGAAGACGCGGACCTTTCAAGCCTGCGAGCGATCACCACTGGCTCGACCTTGGTGCCGCAAGGTTTGATGAACGCCGTTCAGGCGCGTGCGGTGCCGGTGTTGCAGGTCTATGGAGCCACCGAGACGTGCCCAATCGCTATTTACACGCGCCTCGGTGGGGATCTGTCCCGCCCGGGCAGCACGGGATTGCCAGGGCTGATGTGCGAGGCTCAGCTGTTTGATGCCGCCGGACAGGAAGTGTCCGCAGGTACGCCAGGCGAGGTTGTCGTGCGCGGGCCGAACGTGCTGCTTGAGTATTGGCACAACGAAACGGCGACCACCGAATCCATACGCGATGGCTGGTTCCATACCGGCGACATCGCGGTCCGCGATGCGGATGGCTACTTCACGATCCATGACCGCAAGAAGAACATGATCGTATCGGGCGGCGAGAATATCTATCCGGCTGAAGTCGAGCGCGTCTTGCTCGAGCATGCGGCCGTGGCGGAAGTGGCGGTGATTGGTGTCGCTGATACCCGCTGGCAGGAAGTGCCACTGGCCTTCGTGGTGCTGCGCTCCGAAATGCAGGTCGAGGCGGAAGAACTACGTGCATTCGTGCTGTCGCAGCTAGCCCGGTTCAAGGTTCCACGCGAATTCATCTTCGTCGAGGACCTGCCACGCAATGCATTGGGCAAGGTGCAGCACTATCGGCTGAAGGAGACGCTGCCCCTCCACCCCCGTCATGGCCGTCCTCAGGCTTGACCCGGTCATCAGCCACCCACACCAATTTGCGAACGATGCAATCCCAGCCAGCAACCATCCGATAGAGAGGACCGGAGTCTGCACCCGACCCTAACGATGAGGTCACTCCGCCATCGCATCAACCTCATCAGGCCGAACCAGAGCGTTCGCAAATACCGCGCCTGTACCTCCCATCGGTAATGCCGACGTCGGTCACATGCGGGCCAGGATTGCACGCGAGGCTGGCACCGACGATGGCCTTGAAGGTCAGCAGCGGTGGTTGCCAATCGACGATCGCATCGGCCGCCGCACGCAGCTCGCGGAATTCGGCGGCAACATCCGTGGCTGGAGCATCCGACAACAAGCCACAGACAGGCAGTCGCAGCACAGCCGTCACGCCGCCCTTGGACGCCACGGCCATCCCTCCGCCGGCCGCGATCACCGCGTTGGCAGCCGCCGCAAGATCGGCCGGATCTCGCCCAAAAACCACTAGGTTATGACTGTCATGTGCGACGGTCGTTGCAATGGCACCGCGCCAGGTACTCCAGTCCTGCAGTATGCCAAGCACCGGTGTAGGTGGCGCATGGCCGTGTCGATGGATGACCGCCATCATCAGGGCATCGTCCGGCAGCACCACCGCTCCATCGTTCACATCGGCAGTAACTTCGCGCCACTCGGTGAACCGCGGCCTGGCCACGGTTCTAAGACGCACATGACCAACGTTGACTCCTGGAGCCCGCAAGATGAAATTGCTCGCGGCCAGAGGCGGGACCTGCATCGTATCCGCTGGCATGCCCGCCGGACTGGTCGGCAACGGCACCAGCAGTTCACCATCCCGGGCGACCAGCCTGCCCGATGCATATACATGTGTCACTTCAAGCGCGGCCAGGTCTGACAGCACGATTAGATCAGCACGCCGCCCAGGGGCGATCAGACCGAGGTCTCGCCGCCCAATCCGCATCGCGGCATTCAACGTCGCGCATCGCAATGCCTGCAGCGGCGCCAGGCCTCGTCGGATCAACCGGCGCAGGACATCAATCATGCCGCCTGCCGTCACCAGATCATCAACGAACACGTCGTCCGTGCAGATGGTCAGCGTTTGCGGGATTTGAGGCAGTGCGTTCAGCGCCTCGACCGCACCGGGCAGGACATAGTCGTGTGATCCGCGCAGCTCGATGGTGAAGCCGGCACGAAGCTTGGCAACGAGATCCTCGCCGCTGGTGATCTCGTGATCGCTTTGAATACCGGCAGCGGCGAATGCTTGCAGGTCCGCGCCCACCAAGCCGCGGGCATGGCCGCAGACCAGCTTGCCACTGGCAAGACCGGCATCGACGATGCCGCGCATGCGCTGGCCGCGGTCGAGCAGCCCGCGCATGTCCATCACCTCCGCGACACCGCCAATCGCAGGCCAACTCAGCATCTCGCGCATCTCTTCCGGGCCGAAGTCAGCCCCGGTCCGCTCCAACCCAGGTGCCGACGGAACGCAGGATGGCGCCAGAGGAATGATGCGCAGCGGCAAATCAGCGGTCGCCTCGATCGCCCAGCGCAAGCCGCTCAATCCGGACACGTTGCCGATCTCGTGCGGGTCCCAGCAGATTGTCGTCGTGCCCTGCGGCACCACCACCTCGGCATAACGCCGAGGTGTCACCATCGAACTTTCAATGTGCAGATGGGTATCGATCAGTCCCGGCGCGACAATCCGGTTCGCCAAGTCGATCATCTCCGCCGCGTCCGAGCGTGTGCCGGCGGGATGCACGCTTGCGATCAATGGACCGATCAGGCCGATGTCCGCGGACCGCAATTCCCCGGTGGCCACATCGGCGACCAGGCCGCCCGTCAAAAGCACATCGAACCGACCCTGGCCGCGTGCGGCGCGTACCGCGCGGTCGCGCAATGCGGCATCGTGGAGATCATACGGTTCAGACATTGCCGCGGTACCCATAGAATTCGCGCGCCGCTTCCAGACTGATCTTGCCGTCGCGCAGATCCTTTTGCACATCCGCAGGATCGCGCTCGGTTGCCGCGCCATAACCGCCGCCGCCGGCGGTGGCGATGACCATCCGATCGCCGGTGCGCAGGGTCGAGACGATCTTCGATTTCACCACTTCCTCGTCGCCGCCCGCGCGTTTGATCACAGCGTGGGCGCGACCGCCCGAGGCACCATCCGCTACACCTGCCGCCTCGCACAGATGTCGTTCGCCGCGATAGGTCACCGTCGTTTCGCCGTCCAGCAACTCATATTCGAACAGGCCGCCGAGACCACCTCGGTGTTTTCCCGGCCCGCCAGAATCGCAATTCAGCGCCAGACGGTGCACGCGGATTGGTGCTTCCATCATCAGCGCCTCAGCTGGAACATTCAGACAGTTGCTGGCATCCGTCTCGATCACATCAACGCCGTCCAGATGCGACGATGCGCCGCTGCCAGCGACCAAAAGCTGTGACGTGACATAGCGTCGTCCATCGGATCGCTGACCGCCGAAATGCATGATCACGATTTCGCTGCCCGAGTTGGCCGGAACACGATCCGGCGCCGCCTGACGCAGAGCACCCAGAATACAAGTGGTGATCCGCTTGATCGTCGATGTGCGGCAACCAGTGGGTGCAGGCTCACGAGGATTGACCAGGCTGCCTTCCGGCAAATGGAACGCAAGAGGGCGGAAGCATCCGCCATTGTTCGGGATGTGGCCTTGCGGATCCGTCACCGAACGCACCGCGAAACAAGCCGCCGCATAAGGCCCGGACGCCATGCAATTGAACGGACCGCGCACCTGAGGCGACGTGCCGGTGAAATCGCACATCATCTCCCCGTCGGCTATCGTCACCGCAACCTCGATGCGCACCAGCTTGTCGAGTTCGATACCGTCGTTGTCGAGATAATCGACATGGCGATACGTGCCACTCTTCAGGCCTCGCAATGCCTGGCGCGTCATAAGCTCTGCACGATCCAGCAGTTCGTTGAACAGCGCCAGCAATTCAGCCTGGCCAAACGTGCCGGCCAGTTCCCCCAGCCGCCGCGCGCCTATGGTGCAAGCCGCGATCTGTGCATTCAGGTCACCCATCAGCACATCAGGCAGACGCACGTTCTGCCGCAACATCGCGATCAACGTGTCATTCAGCACGTCGCCACGGCGATATTGCAAGAGCGGGATGCGGATGCCTTCCTGATAGATCTCCGTCGCATTGGTCGGCGTGGAGCCTGGCGCCATGCCGCCGACATCCTGGTGATGAGTCATCGCCGCACTGATCGCCATCACGCGACCATTGGCGAACACCGGCATCATGATCGCAATATCCGGCAGGTGCGTGCCACCAAGATAGGTGTCGTTGAGGATCCAGATATCGCCTTCGCCCATCTGTTCAAGCGGCACAGTCTGCAGCAGACGTCTCACCATTGGCGTCAGCGCGCCAAGATGTATCGGCACTGCGAGTGCCTGCGCCAACGTCTCGCCTTGCAGCGTGAACAGGCTGGCCGAGGCATCGAGACCCTCTTTCACGATGGCGGAGAAAGCGCTGCGCACCAGCGTAAGCTGCATCTCGTTGGCAATGCCATCGAGTTTGTTGCGCAGCACCTCGAGCGTGATCGGATCAATATCCATGTCAGCCTCGTGTCAGCAGAAGATTGCCATTGTCGAGCACGGTTCCGCCCCAACCTGGCTCGATCAGCGTCGTCGTATCGTCCTGTTCGATGATCGTAGGGCCGCTGCAAGTAAATCCAACAGGCATTGCAGCGCGACCATAGATCGTCGCCTGCACCGGTGCAGAAGTGCCAGCCACTCGGACCGCACGCTGCGCCTTGCGCGGATCGACATCGAGCGGACGGTAGGTGCCTTCATCCAAAAAGTCGCTACCGCCGGCACGATGCACGGCACGCAGATTGACGATCGCGGCGGGCTGTTCCGTTGCATGACCGTAGATGCGATCGTGCAGCTTCAGAAAATCTCGATAAAGCGTGCTGAGCGGATCGGATGCATCGACAGCGAGCGGCACGGCCAGGTGATAAGATTGGCCGATGTACCAGACATCAGCGAAGTACTGTATGGACACAAGCAAATCGCCAAGGCTTTCCTCCGCCATCAAACGTGCGCACGAACCATCCAGTTCGATCAACGCGCCACGCACGTCGGCAAATTCCAGACCCGTAAGCGGGCGTGGAAATGCCGTCGTCACTTCGTGCTCAATCGGAGCGGCAAGCAGCCCCGCCGCTGACAGGACGCCCGGATGACGTGGGATCAGCACGTTACCAATGCCAAGTTCCGTAGCGAGCGCGGTGGCATGGATCGGCCCAGCACCACCGAGCGCAACCAACGTAAAATGCCGAGGATCGCGACCGCGGCGGATCGATACGAGTCGAATGCCCTCGACCATCTGCGCATTCACAACGCGATGGATGCCAAGCGCCGCGTCTTCCACCGACAGACCGAGCGGTCGCGCGATCCGCTGTTCGATCGCCGTGCGCGCCAGCGCCGGATCCAGCGCCACCGACCCACCAGCGAAATATGCCGGATCGAGCCAGCCAAGCACGACCGATGCATCTGTCACGGTGGCTTCCTCGCCGCCGCGTCCATAGCAGGCAGGACCAGGCTCGGACCCTGCCGAATGCGGACCGACACGCAGCCCCCCAGCGCCGTCGAGCCAAGCTATCGACCCGCCACCCGCGCCAATTGCGTTCACATCCACCATCGGCACGCGGACCGGAAATCCCGCGATGGCGCCTTGCGCGCGAATCACCGGCTCGCCCGCTTCCACCAGCGCGATATCGCTCGATGTGCCGCCGACATCGATCGTGATCAGGTCGCGATAGCCCGACGAGCGGCCAACGATGGCGCCGCCGATCACGCCGGCAGCCGGACCGGACAGGAACAGCCGCACGGGTCGCTGACGCGCAACCGCTGTACCAGCAAGGCCACCGCGTGATTGCATGATCTGCAACGGCGCCGTCACCTCCGCCTCGCGCAGTCCGTGCTGCAAGCGCTCCAGATAACGGCTGACGACGGGCTTCATGTAAGCGTCGAACGCAGTCACCACGGTGCGTTCATATTCGCGGAAGGTTGGGTCGACCTCGCAGGACAGCGACACCGCGATGCCCGGATGCGCGGCTTCGATCAGTTCGCGCGTGCGCTGCTCATGTTCCGGGTGCAGAAAGGAAAACAAATAGCATACCGCGATCGCCTGAGCGCCGTCCGCGACAAGTTCCGCCGCAGCACGCAGCACCGACTCCTCGTCGAGCGTAACAATGACCTCGCCCTGCGCCGAGACCTGCTCGCGGGCTTCCTTGCGTTGTGCACCGGGCGCGAGGAACACGGGTGTGACCGGTTCCAGCATGATGCGGTGCAGGTCCTGGCGAAGCTGATACCCGATCTCCAGCACGTCGCGAAAGCCCTCGCTGGTGATCAGCCCGATCTTTGCGCCCTTCCGTTCCAGCACCGCATTGGTGGCGATCGTCGTGCCATGTAGGAAGCGCGCGATCTCCACAGCGGCGACATCGAGGCTTCGCGAAAGATGCGTGATCGCGTTCAGCACCGCCTGGCTCGGATCGCCTCGTGAGGTGGGAATCTTAAGCGTTCGCATCGGTTCGCCCGCGCGGCGGCAGACGATGTCAGTGAAGGTGCCGCCGATATCGACGCCGATATCAACCGAACGTGTCGAGCCTGTCATGCGATGTGTCGATCGCCTCCGTGGGTCCGATGCCTGGATAGCACGGCAGGCTTGCCGTCGTGCAGGTTGTCAGCCGCCGGTGAGGGTGACAGAAAGCCCGCCGCGTCCCAACCATAACGAGGCTTGCCTGTGCCCGACGAGGGGTTCCCGACGACGACCGCCCCGCTGACTGTCGCGCACTCGACCTTGGGACGCCGCAAGTTGGTGCTGGCCGCCTGCCTGATGGCGACATTCATGGCAGCGGTTGAAAGCTCCATCGTCGCCACCGCGATGCCGACGATCGTCGCGGATCTGGGCGGGTTCGAGCTGTTCTCCTGGGTCTTCGCGGTTTACCTGCTGACCCAGGCTGTCAGCATTCCAGTCTATGGCCGCCTGGCCGACATCTATGGCCGCAAGAAGGTGTTCTACTTCGGTGCGGGTTTGTTCCTTGTGGGTTCGACCCTGTGCGGCTTCGCCCACAGCATGGTGGCGCTGATTCTGTTCCGCGCATTGCAGGGCTTTGGCGGTGGCGGAGTGCAGCCGATCTCAATGACCATCCTCGGCGACATTTATACCCCGACCGAGCGGGCGCACGTGCAGGGCCTGGTCTCCAGTGTGTTCGGCGTTTCAGCGATCCTCGGCCCATCGCTCGGCGCGTTCCTGGTGGAGCATGTGAGCTGGCACTACATCTTCTGGGTCAATCTGCCGATCGGCGCGGCCGCAATCATCATGATCGCGACATTTCTCCAGGAGCCAGGCGGGCACAACCCACGGCGCATCGACTATCTCGGATCGGTGCTGATGATGGCGGCGATGACCGCTCTGATGATGGTGTTGGTGCAAGCCAGCAGCCTGCCAACGGCAACGCTTTGGATCGTCGGCGCAATCGGCAGTGCAGCGTTCGTAGCCCTCATTGTTCACGAGCTGAACATTCCAGAACCGATGCTGCCGTTGGAACTCTGGCGCCAGCATCGCATCATCGTCGTCGGCAGCTTCGGCGGAGCGGTGATCGCTGCGGTGATGACCGGCGTCTCCGCGTTCCTCCCAACCTATGTGCAGGGCGCAATGGGCCGCAGCGCGCTCGCCGGAGGACTGGTGTTGGGCGCGATGTCGGTCACCTGGGCGGTCGCCAGCTTCTTCGGCGGTCGACTGATGGTGCGCACGACCTATCGACTGACAGCAGTCCTGGGCACGCTGTGTCTGGTCGCCGGAACCGCCGTCCTGATCGCGCTGACACCGGAACGAGGCGTGGTATGGGCAAGTGCAGGTTCGCTGCTGATCGGCGTCGGCATGGGACTGTGCAACACCACGTTCATCGTATCGATCCAGGCGGCCGTGCCCTGGCACCAGCGCGGCGCAGCGACCTCGTCCTGCATGTTTCTGCGCTTCGTGGGGCAGTCGCTGGGCGCAGCATCATTCGGGGCGGTGTTGAACTTCACCCTGTTGCGAGAGACACCCGACGCAGAGCACGCGGTGAACCGGTTGCTTGATCCAGCCCAACGTGGCGATCTGCCGCCAATGGAACTGACGCACCTGACTGACCTGATCGCGCGGGGTATTCACAACACCTACGTGCTGGCCGGCGTCTTATCCGTGGCAGCGCTGCTTCTCGCGCTAATGCTGCCATCACGGCTCAGTCCGACACGGCAATAGCGCTCGGCGCCAACGGACCGCCGATCACTCCCGCGGCCGGAGATATTCCGCAATCAGGAACAGGCACGTGACGATGGTCAGAACCACGACCGATGCGGCCGCAAGTGTTGGGCTGACCTGAAGCTGGATGTCATCCCACATCTGCCGCGGCAGCGTTGTCTTCAGCCCACCGCCGATGAACAGCGCCACCGTCAACTCTTCGAACGAATGCAGGAACGCGAAGATGAACGCTGCCGACAGCCCGCCACTGACCAATGGAACGGTGATCCGGCTGAGCGCGCGGCGGCGGTTAGCACCAAGTGTCGCTGCCGCCTGGTTGAGCCGCCAGTCATAGCCGCGCAGCGTCGCAAGCAGGATGACGAACGCGAGCGGTATACCGCCCACCGTGTGACCGATGGTGATGCCGAGGTCGGTGGCGATCAGCCCCATCTGCGCGAATAGGTAGAACAGCGCCACGGCGGTCACGATCGGCGGTATCACGATCGGCGACAGGAACAATACGAACACCGCTCCGGAGAAGCGGCTCGGACTGCGTGCGATCCCATACGCGGCCGGCACACTGATGATCAACGTGATGCAGGCACTCGCGAGGCCAATGGCGAATGACCGTATCGTCGCCGCCACCCAGACCGGTGAGGCAAGATACTCGTGGAACCACCGCAGGCTGTAGCTCGGCGGCGGAAACGTCAGAAAATTCGAACTCGTGAAAGCCATCGGAACAAACGCAACGATCGGCAGCAACAGCAGTGCGACCAGCGTCCAGGCATAAGCAGGCAGCAGCCATGTGAACCCACGCCGACCGGTCAGCGGCGTGGCCCCGCGCACAACGACATCGAAAACCGCGGCGACGCGCGCGAGAACGATCAGTCCGAAGCGGCGCGTCAAACTATCGCTGGTGTTGCGTCCATCGGACCCACCCGACATTGACGACAGACCGAACAGAAGATCGTAGATCAGGCAGGTGAACAGCGCCGAAACGACCAGCATGGTGGCGAGCGCACTCGCGAATTGCCAGTTCTGCTGGCCAAGGATCTGCTGAATGACCATCTGTCCCAGCATCGTCTCGCGTGGTCCGCCGAGCAGCGCAGGCGTAATGAAGAAGCCCAGCGACGCGATGAACACAAGTAGCCCGGCGGCCGCCACGCCCGGCACCGAAAGCTGGAAGAAGACACGCCAGAATGCCTGAACGCCCGAGGCTCCCATCGTCGCGGCGGCCATCGGCAGGCGACTGTCGATCTGGTTCATCACCGGCAGCATCGTGATGATCGCCAACGGCAGCATCGTGTGGGTCATGCCGAACACAACGGAGCCTCGGCTGAACAGCAACTCCGGCGGTTGCGCAATGCCAATGGATTTCAGCACGCCCGCGACGACGCCCATGTGACCGAGCAGGACCATCCATACGAAATTCTTCACCAGCGCGCTGGTCCAGAACGGAAACAGCACCAGCAGGCCGAGCAACCGCTGGCGTCGCTTCGGCTGCCTGCTCAGCCAGTAAGCGACCGGATAACCCAGCAGAAGGCACAGCAGGGTAACGTCGAATGCGATCGCGAACGTCGTGCCGAGGATGCGCGTATAGACAGGCACACCGAACGCGCGCGCATAGGCGGCGAGCGAGAAGTCGCCCGTGTCGCTGTCCTGGATGCTGAGCGAGAGCAGGCGCAGGCACGGCAACAGCAGGAAGATCAGCAGATACGCAAGGCCCGGCAGTGTCAGCCACAGCGCGCCGGGGCGCCAGCGTAACAAGAATCGCGGTATGGGCAGCACCCCCTCCGAAGAGGGAGCGCTATATTGTGTGTTCACTCAGCTCAGCAGCCAGTCGTTGAAGCGCTCCACCAGCTTGCTGCGGTTCTTCGCCCACCAGGCCTCATCGCTTGGCGCCAGCCCTTTGATGTTCTCCGGCGAAGTGGCGAGCACCTTGGCCCGCTCCGGCTTGATGAACTGAAAGGCGTTCTGGTTGGTGGGCGCGTTCGCAACAGTGTTCGAGTAGATCGCCTGCTGCTCCGGTTTCATGCAGAACCGCACATACTTCCGGGCGAGATCGGCGCGTGGCGTACCCTTCGGGATCGACCAGCCGTCGGTTGAGTACAGCCCCTGTGTCCACACCATCTTCACCGGCGCGCCACCTTCAATTGCGGCATAGGCGCGCCCACCCCAGGTGTCGGACATGTCGACCTCGCCGCTCTGCAGGATCTGCGTGTTCTGTGCGCCGCTGGTCCACCACACGTTTACATGCGGCTTGATCTTGTCGAGCATCTTGAACGCACGATCCACATCAAGCGGGTAGAGCTTGTCGGCCGGCACACCATCGGCCATCAACGCGCATTCCAGCATCCCCGCGACACCCTTGTACAGCCCGCGCCGACCAGGGAACTTATCAACGTTCCAGTAATCCGCCCAGTTGTTCGGACCTTTGTCCCCGAACTTATCGGTGCGATACGCCAGGATCGTCGAGAACACCGAAAAGCCGAACCAGTTGTTGGTCAGCATGCCCGGCACGATGCCCGGCACCTCATCGGCACCGATGTTGAGCGGGTCCAGATAGTCCTTCGGATTGGTGAGGTAGCCGACATGTGCCTTCGTCACCATGCACAGGTCCCAGATGTAGCTCTTGGTATCCACCAGCAGCTTGAACTGCGTCGTCGGGTCCGCATCATGACCGACGCTGGCCGCGCGAATACCCGTTTCCTTCTCGAACGGATCGTTGAATGCCTTCCGGATGGCAGCGCCTGGTGCGCCTCCGACATCGGCGACCGTGATCTCATCAGCGCCGAATGCGCGCTCCGAGGTCCACACAGTTGGCGCGGCGAGGCCAACAGCAGCCGCGCCGGCGCCGCGCAGAATGCCGCGTCTTGAGTAACGTCCGTTCATCAATGTGTCTCCCCGGATTGTTCAGGCTGCAAGCAGTCGCGCACGGTCGCGGTCCCAGCTTACGACGACCGCCTCGCCCACGTCAGGCGACCGTTGCACACTGGCGTGGCGCACCGTCAGCACAGTGCCGGATACCAGCGCGACCAGCAATCTTGTTTCGGCACCGGCGTAGACGGTCTCGACCACCGTGCCTGCCAGCCCGTCACCCCCAGGCGCGACGCTAAGATGCTCGGGCCGGATCACCAACGCACAGTTGTGTCCCGGTGTCGCGTGCGTGCCGGTCGGAACGGCCAGTTCGCCGTCGGCGGTAATCAGACAATCCCCGGTTGCGCCCACCTTCCCGCGCAGCACGTTGGAGATGCCGATGAAGTCGGCAACGAACGTGTTGAGCGGACGTTCGTAGATGTCCTGCGGCGTGCCAATCTGCTCGATGTGGCCGCCGTTCATCAGGCAGATGCGATCCGACAGCGCCAGCGCCTCGTCCTGGTCGTGTGTGACGAACACAATCGTCGCGCCGGTTTCGCGATGCAGCCGCTTGATCTCGATCTGCATCGTCTCCCGCAGCTTGCGATCGAGCGCGCCGAGCGGTTCGTCCATCAGGATCAGTGCCGGCTGATAAACCAGGCAGCGTGCCAGCGCGACGCGCTGTTGCTGCCCGCCTGACAGCTCGCGAGGGAACCGGCCGCTGAACGTGCCGAGTCCCACCATGTCGAGCACGCCCGCAACCTTGGCCTTCAATGCGTGCGCCGCCAGGTGCCGCATCTGCAAGGGAAACGCGACGTTCTCCGCCACCGTCAAATGCGGGAACAGCGCATAGTTCTGGAACACCACGCCCATGTCGCGGCGATGCGCCGGCGTGTGAGTCCGATCCTCCCCATCGATCAGCAGCCGTCCCGACGTCGGCTCCACCAACCCGCAGATGATCTGCAGCAGCGTGGTCTTGCCCGAGCCCGACGGCCCCAGCACGGTCAGCAACTCGCCCGCAGCGATCGTCAGATCCGTCGGATGCAGTACCTCGGCGGAACCGTACCGCTTGCTGATGCCCTCGGTGACGAGCTTGGCGTGCGGTGTCGATGCGGCGGCAGACGCGCAGCCATACGTCCCGTCAGGATCAAGGCGCAGCCTCGCGAGCTGCATCGGGCGCGGCACGCCGTTCTCCTCGCCGTGTTGGTTAGGCTTGGTTTAGCAATTTTCACGCCAATGGCCAGGACGGCGCCGGCGCAGAGACCCGCAATCGCGCGCCAAACCCTACGTCTCCACATCATCGGCCAACAGTGCCCAACGCTCGTGGTCGCACCATACGCCGTTGATCCGCAGGTAGCGCGGAGAAAAGCCCTCCTTGCGAAAACCCACCCGCCGCACGAGCGCAATCGACGCCAGATTTCCTGGCTGAATGTTGGCCTCCAAACGATGCAGGCCAATTCCGTCGAACGCGTACCGCGTGGCCAGCCGCAGGCCTTGGTCATCAAGCCGCGTCGCGCGAACCCGACCATTCCGTAGTAGCCAAGATAGGCATTCCGGAAGCCCTTCATGAATATCTGGCTCAGATTGAACACGCCGACGACACTGCCGGAGGATGCGTCGCGTGCCAGCAGGCTGACGCTAGCACCGGTCGCGAGGCCACCGAACCAATCCTCGAACCCGTCCGCGTCGGTGAAGGGTTGCACCCACGGCGCATGATGGTCGCGGCTCTCCACATTGGCGCCGATCAGTTCGGCGGCGTCGGACCGGGTGACCGGCCTGACCTCAACGACCATGCTCAGGGCACCAACAGGATCTTTCCGATATGCTCGGACGACTCCATCAGAGCGTGCGCCGCCGCTGCTTCGCGTAGCGGGAACTGGCGGTAGGTGAACGGCCGCAGCTTGCCCTCTGCCCACAGTGGCCAGACCTTCTCGCGTAACGCCGCGATGATCGCCGCCTTCTGCGCAACGGAGCGCGAGCGCAGCGTCGAGCCGGTCACCGTCAAATGCTTGCGGTGGATCACGCCAAAGTCCGCCTCCACCTTCGTGCCACCCATCAGCGCAACGAAGCACAGCCGCCCTTCATGCGCCAACAGGTCGAGCTCACGGGGGATATAGGCGCCGCCCACCATGTCCAGAATCGCATCCACGCCGCGCCCACCGGTAGCCTCCTTGCCAACCGCGACGAAGTCCTGCGTGCGGTAGTTGATCGCAACATCGGCGCCGAACTCGCGGCATGCGGCGCACTTCGCATCGGAGCCGGCGGTCGCCAGCACCGTGCAGCCGAACGCCTTGGCAAGCTGGATCGAGGTAACACCAATGCCGCTCGATCCACCCTGAATGAGGAACGTTTCGCCAGCCTGCAGGTGCATCCGCTCGAACACGTTGGTCCACACGGTGCAGAACGTTTCAGGCAGGCCACCGGCGTCGATCACGCTGACGCCCGCGGGCACCGGCAGGCACTGCACCGCCGGCACCGCGGCATACTCGCCGTAGCCGTCGCCGACCATCAGCGCGCAGACCTGGTCGCCGTCCTGCCATTGGGTGACGCCGTCGCCGCGCTTGACCACCGTGCCGGCGCATTCCAGTCCAGGGATGTCGGGCGCACCCGGCGGCAATGGGTAGCGGCCCATGCGTTGCAGGCAGTCGGCACGGTTGATGCCCGCCGCCGCGATCCGAATCAGCACCTCGCCGGCTTTAGGCTCCGGCACCGGGCGCGTGGTGGGCACCAGGACCTCGGGGCCGCCGGGCTTGCTGATCTCGATGACTGTCTGGGTGGCGGGGATGTTGGCAAGCATGTTCGGAGCCTCCCATGCGTGGGTCGCTCAACGTGTATGGCAAATCGCCCCGCCTCGCGCCAGAACACCGCCGGTGGTACGCTGCCGGTGTGGCAGTAGGGGCGGTGTGTGGCTGGCATAGTGCCCGTGGTGGATCTGTGGCCCGGGAACATGGCGTTCCCAGCCGAGGGCTGGCGGATGCTGTACCCCGGCTCCCTCGCACTATTCGGCTTCATCGGCTTCACAGTCCTGAGGATTCCCGGCGGCTGGTCGAACCCGTTGTATCTGGCGCCGTTGTTTGTCTCAGCCGTGTTGACCTATGGGATGTTCTTCTTCGTCTGGGCCTGGTTCGGTGCGCTGATCGCGTTCGCGTGCCTCGCGGGCCCGTATGTGCTCGCCGCGATCACCGGCAGTCTGCTGCCCATCCGCGCGCGTGCCGTGCTGGTATTCATGGCGTTCGCCGGCAGCATCGTGTGTGCCGACATGGCGGTCCATCTGGGGCATCTGGGCTGATGGCATACTACACCAAGGTCCTGCAGCCCGACGAACAGGTGAAGGTGATCGGCCGCCTGCACTGGTCGATTTACCTGCGCGGCTTCATTGTGCTGATCGCCGCCATCGCGTTACTCGTGTTGTCGCAGCGGTTGCCTGACGCCAATGGACAGCGCATCGCGCTTTTGGCTGCTGCGGCGGTTGGGGCGCTCGCGCTTTTGCTGTTGCTGGCCGCCTGGATCGGGCGGCGGGCGACCGAGATCGTGGTGACCGACCGCCGTGTCATCTTCAAGCGCGGTCTGATCTCGCGGCATACCGTTGAGATGAACATAACGAAAATCGAGACAGTGGACGTGGAGCAGAGCTTGGCGGGCCGCATCTGGGATTATGGCACGGTGGTGATCCGTGGCACCGGGATCGGGTTCGAGCCCCTCGTTGGCGTCGGCGCGCCGCTGAGCATCCGTAATGCGATTATCGCAGGGTAGCGGCTCGAGCCCTATCCGCGAGGACTCAGCTTGCAAGCGATGCACGACTCGATGCCAATGTTCTTGCTTTGTTCGAATGGCCAGGATAGGCTCTCGTCATGCCAGATGAACCCCTCCGTCCTGCGGACCCCGATGACTTCCGCCGCTCCCTCGCATTCGCCCTGACCTTCGACGGGCGCCGGCAGTTCAAGACCAGCGGCGAGATGATGGCCGAGATCACCGCCGAACATCTGGCGCGCCACCTGGAAATGTCGGGCTACGTAATCATGAAGCGCCCGCCAGGACCGGGGCACAGCACGCCGAAGTCGGGAAGGTTGTAGAGGATGTGTAACTGCTGATCCGAGAGTGTGACGGTCGTAACAAGGAGAGAACGTACATGGCCAACGAGATGCCGGCTGTACCCCGCCCACGCTGCCACCAGAGTTGCCTGAGCATGGCATAATTGTGCTGGTGAAATTTTCGCCGCTCGACATCCGCTTTACCGATAGCGACGGCCAGATAGTCGGTGACCCAGAAAAAGCCCGGGCAGAGTTTCTAGAAAATCTATTGCTCGCCTATGGCGAGAGCCAAAAGCAACTGACGAGTGATTTCATTGGAGTGCCCTCACTGGATGAGAGCCAGATGCATCGCATTTGGACGGAGGCCAATGAGCGTGCTGTGCTGGTTGGCTTCGCTCCGACAGGGCATTCAATCGATGACCCCATAGCGTGGTGTCATGCGATGGAGCAAAAGATTGTGGAGTGGCCAATCGGCCAAAGCTACCCAAGTCGCACGAAAATCGTTGTCTCCAAGGCTATTGCCCTAACACCGACGAAAGCATCGATCGAGTTGTATCGGGGCGGGACACAAATTGCCGGCCCGTACGTCATTGATCTGATCCAATGCCTGCCAGAGAAGGCGTCATAGCCTTTCGCCTGCTAAACCTTGATGTAGTTCAGAGTCGCGTGAATTTAGATTAAAGAGCCGGGCGAGTGACTGACGGCACCAACCCGCCTTGGCAAATGCCGCCACCAAGGATCATGATGCGAGCCACTTCGACGGCGGCGTCACCGCGCGACATGCCGAAGTCCGTGGTCAGCAAGTCAGTCTTGAAATGCGCCTTGCGCATGGCCGCGTCCGGGTCACGCCGCGCCGAAACAGCGGCGTCATGCACAGCCCTGAAGGCTTGCGCCTCAGTGGCATGGTCGTTGGCCACGGCGCCTGCCCACGCACCGGCCGCGACGGCAAAAATGACCGCCAGGGCAGCGAGAGCAATCGGCTTCGGCCAGAGCACGCGTGGGGCGTTCATGGGTCGGGACTGTCACGGTAGCACGTCTCATGCGGACGCGACGATCTAGGGCCTGTCATCAATTAGGCGGTTTCGGTCGTTGGACGCGACCCGGACACTGTATGGGGCAGTGAGTCCGGATTGCCACAGTCAGCCGTCAATCGGCGCGGGGTGAAACGCAACAGATTCCGGCACGGCGGTTTCTTCAATTCATAGGCGGTCAGTTTGTTGGAGACTGACCAATGATGCGGCAGTTCAGACTGCGTGACGATCAGTGGGAACGGATCAAGGATCTGCTGCCGGGACGCGAAGGCTCGGTCGGTGTGACCGCGGCGGACAATCGGCTGTTCGTAGAGGCGGTGCTGTACCGTTATCGTACCGGAATGCCGTGGCGCGATCTGCCGGCGCGGTTCGGTGATGGGATAAAGGTCCATCTGCGGTTCAGCCGTTGGGCCAAGAGCGGTGTGTGGGAGCGGGTGTTTCGGCATCTCGCTGCAGACGCCGACAACGAATATGCGATGATCGACAGCACCATTGTGCGCGACCAGCATAGCGCCGGCGCCAAAAAAAAGTCGGCGACGACCAGGCGATCGGACGCTCACGCTGCCTAATATTAGCTGGTCACGCCAGGCTTCGTCGATATCCACACCCACTATGACGGCCAGGCCATTTGGGACAGCCACATGACGCCATCGTCGATGCACGGCGTCACCACCGCGGTGATGGGTAATTGCGGCGTCGGGTTCGCGCCCTGCAAGCCGGCGGACCGTGAGAAACTGGTCGAACTGATGGAGGGCGTCGAGGACATTCCCGGTCCGGTCATGCACGAAGGCCTGAAATGGGAGTGGGAATCGTTCGCCGAGTACCTCACCGCGCTGGAACGCCGGAACAGCGACATCGACCTGTGCGCTCTGCTCCCGCATGCGGCGGTGCGCGTGTTCGTCATGGGCGAGCGGGCCGTAGGCCTGGAAAACGCTAACCAATCCGACATCGCGCAGATGCGCGAGATTGCCGCCGATGCAATGCGCGTTGGCGCATTTGGGTTCTCGACCTCGCGCAGCCTCAGCCACAAGAGCCTGAAAGGCGACCCAACCCCGACGCTCCGTGCGCAGGAGGATGAACTGACCGGCATCGCGATGGGCATGCGTGACGCGGGGTCCGGTTTCCTGGAGATCGTGTCGGAATGGGCGCCGGACCCGAAAGCTGAGTTCTCCATGATCCGCCGCGTCGTCGAGGCAAGCGGTCGTCCGTGCGTGTTCACGCTGACCCAACGCCACGCGCGACCGACAGTTTGGCGCGAGCTGCTTGGCTATGCCGATGATGCGATCGCTGCCGGGGTGCAGATGCGACCCGTGGTGGCGCCGCGTGCGATCGGTGTGCTGCTGGGGCTGGAGGGTAGTCAGAACCCGTTCTCCGGCTCGCCGTCGTACAAGTCGATCGCGCACCTGCCGCTGGCGGAGCGCGTGCGATGGATGCGCGATCCGGAATTCCGCCGGCAGATGCTGGCCGACGACCCAATGAAGGGCAGCACGTTCCCGTTGTTCCATCGCCTGTCGTTTGGTCAAATGTTCCGGTTTGGCAATCCGCCGAACTACCAGCCTCGGCGCGAGGATTCGCTCGCTGCGATCGCGGAACGTGAAGGCCGCACGCCGCAGGAAGTTGTGTATGACGTGCTGCTGGAGGACGACGGCAACGCGTTCATCTACACGCCGCTGGGCAACTACGCGAACTATGACCTGTCGGTCAGCGAGACCACGCTGGCGGATCGCAACACCATCATGGGACTGGGCGACGGGGGCGCGCATGTCGCGTTCATTCTGGACGCGGGGTATCAGACTTGGCTGCTGACCCACTGGGGCCGCAAGGAGCGGCGCTGGGAGATGCCGGAGCTGATCCGCCGCGTGACATCGGATACCGCGCATGCCGCTGGCCTGTACGATCGCGGCGTGCTGGCCGTCGGCAAGAAGGCCGACATCAACGTCATCGACTGGGACAGGCTGGGCTGCGACAAGCCTTACGTGGTGCATGACCTGCCGGCCGGCGGCAAGCGACTGATGCAGAAGGTGCATGGCTACGACGCAACGATCGTGTCCGGACGCGTAACGTATCGTGGCGGTGAAGCAACGGGCGAACTGCCGGGACGGCTGGTGCGAGGCCAGCAGGCTGAGCTGAATGTCGCGGGTGGAGCGTCTGCCTGAATTGATCGAGGTCCTTCGTTCGCCCTGGGTGCGGTCATCCAGGACGAACGATAGTCCTGGCGGTGCTAGAGTCCCACACTGCTTTGCATGATCCCGCCATCGGCGAAGATCGTCGTTGCAGTAATGTACTTCGCTGCATCGCTCGCGAGGAACACGACGACGTTGGCAATTTCCTCGGGCTCCGCCATGCGTCCGAGCGGGATGGCGGCGTTGAGCTTCGCCAGCAAAGCCGGATCGTTCATCGTGGAGAGGTTGATTGGTGTCGCGACGGCACCGGGTCCCACACCGACAACGCGGATGCCATGTGGCGCCAGCTCCACACCCGCGGTGCGTGTCAGCATCCGCATGCCGCCCTTCGCGAGGCAGTAAGCGGTATTGCCCGGCATTGGCCAGTCCTCGTGCACCGAGGTAATGTTGATGACGCTGCCGCCACCGCCTTGCTTGATCATCTGCTTCGCGGCGATCTGCGTACCAAAAAATGCGCTCTTGAGATTGATGGCGAGCACCTTGTCATACTGGTCCTCGGTGGTGTTCACCACGGACGTGCGGGTTTCCACACCGGCATTGTTTACCATGACATCGACGCGGCCGAATTTCGCCACGGTTGCATCAACCAACGCCTGCAGGTCAGCAACGCGGCTGACATCGGCGTGGACACCGATCGCGACGTCGCCCAGGGCAGCGATCTCACGCTCAAGTTCTTCGGTCGCCTCCGGATGCGCGACATAGTCGATGGTGATGTTGGCGCCCGCTCTTGCGAGACCCAGCGTGATCGCTTTGCCGATCCCGCTATTCCCGCCGGTGACGATCGCGACCTTGCCTTTCAGCGACATGGCAATCCCTTTCGTTTTCGAGATGGATGTATCCTGCCTGGAGCCGGTCAATGGAATCCAGCTAGCACATCGTCACCTGACCTGTCGCCACCCGGTCGGCGGCAGCGCAGTCTCCACGGCGCAGAGACGAAGAGCGAACCCTTGCAGGAGGGCATGCGCGGATAAGGTAGTGGCAAAGAATTCATGCAATCATAACATAGGCGGGCAGCTCCACTCCACTCCGCTGCGGGCCGCCCAACCAGTCGCGCAGCCTCGCCGCTTCCTTGCGCACCCGACACTCGTATAGACTCGCCCCAATCACATCGAATGGACCAGCCATGGCGACGGAGGACGCCGGCACTGATACGACGCTGGAGCCGATCCGGTTCGGCCGTGCCATCTGCGGCACGTTGGCCGAGGCGGAACGCCGCGAATGGTGGATTGCCAACGGGCGCGGCGGTTATGCCGCCGGCACCACCGCCGGAACGCTCACCAGGCGATACCACGGGTTGCTGTTTGCGGCCGTCGATCCGCCGCTCGGCCGGCGGCTGGTATTCGCCAAGGCGGACGCGACGCTGATCGATGGTTCGGACCAATACCCGCTGTTCAGCAATCGCTGGGCAGGTGGCCAGATCGCGCCACCCGGTCATAGTGGCATCGAAAGTTTCCATCTCGATCACACAGTGCCGGTGTGGATCTTCGCGATCGGCGGCCATCGCATCGAGGCAAGGATCTGGATGGAGCCGGGCGAGGATACCACCTGGCTAGGTTGGCGCCTGCATCCCGTCGCCGACGATACGACGGCGTTGTCGCTGCGGCTGACCTTGCTTGCGAACAATCGTGACCATAACGGCGATACCTGGGAAGATGGCTTCCAGCCGGCGTTGTCGGTGACAGGCGATACGCTTCGTGTGGCGGACGGGACGCGCTTCACGCTATCACTGCGCGTTCCCGATGGGCGGATCACGCCGCAGCGCGACTGGTACCGCAACTTCGAGCTGCCGATCGAGGCGGCGCGCGGTCTTGGGTCGCGAGACGCGCATCTCTGCGTCGGGCAGGCGGAGGTGGTGCTGCGTCCCGGCATTTGGTCCGGCATCGTCGCCAGTTTGCAGCCTGATCCACCAGGCGACATCGCCGCGGCCTTGCAGCGGCGGCTGATGCATGATCGCCAGATATTGGCTGCAGCCGGTTCACACCCCAGTCCGCCTTGGATCAATCGGCTGGTGCTGGCCGCCGACACCTTCGTGTTCGCACGGCCGTTGGCAGAAGA
This sequence comes from uncultured Alphaproteobacteria bacterium, assembly GCA_963726125.1. Classification (GTDB taxonomy): domain Bacteria; phylum Pseudomonadota; class Alphaproteobacteria; order Acetobacterales; family Acetobacteraceae; genus JAMXLO01. The sequence goes on from CAVSBG010000009.1 coordinate 265,899, forward strand.
GCCGAACGGGCAATCGGTGATCGCCGGTTATCCGTGGTTCGGTGATTGGGGCCGCGACACGATGATCAGCCTGCCGGGCCTGACACTCGCGACCGGACAGTCTGCCACAGCGCTAAGGATACTGCAGACCTTCAGCCGGTTCGTCAGCCAAGGCATGCTTCCCAACGTGTTTCCCGGTGCCGGCGAAACTCCCGACTACAACACCGCCGACGCCTCGCTGTGGTTCTTCGAGGCTTGGCGCGCCTACCTGGCAACGACGCATGACCTCGAGGCATTGCGCGGCGCGTGGCCGGTGCTGGTCGAGATGATCACCTGGCATCAGCGCGGCACGCGATACGGCATCGCCGTGGACCTGGCCGACGGTCTGCTTCGCGCGGGCCAGCCAGGTGTGCAGCTCACGTGGATGGACGCGAAAGTGGGCGACTGGGTGGTGACACCGCGCATCGGCAAGCCGGTGGAGATCAACGCGCTGTGGTACAACGCGCTGTGCGTCATGTCCGAATTCGCCGCGACGCTGGGCGAGCCCGATGCCTATGCCGCACCCGCTGCCGTCACGCGCGCGGGCTTCGGTCGTTTCGTACGGAACGATGGCCTGGGCCTGCATGACGTGATCGACGGGCCTGAGGGTACTGATGACCGCATCCGCCCCAACCAGATCTTCGCCGTCAGCTTGCCGCATAGCCCGCTGTCCTCGATCGATCAGGCCCACGTGGTGGAAGTCTGCCGGCGCCACCTTCTGACATCCTACGGCTTGCGTTCGCTCGCACCCGCCAGCGCCGAGTACCATCCGCGCTACGGCGGTGGCGTGCGGGAACGCGATGGCGGTTATCATCAAGGCGCAGTCTGGGGCTGGCTACTTGGGCACTTCGCACTGGCGGTGTTTCGCCTGACCGGTGACGCGGCAGCAGCGCAGGCGCTGTTGGAGCCGATGCGCGATGCAATGTCCGACCAAGGCCTGGGCACCATCGGCGAGGTCTTCGACGGTGATGCACCCCACGATCCAGGCGGCACGCCGGCGCAGGCCTGGTCGGTGGCCTGCACGCTGCAAGCCTGGTACGCCGTGCAGGCCGCGCGTGATGGCAAAGGGAACGCAAGCTGATGTCCGAACCCACCGATCCGGAACGCCAACGCCTGCGTGCGATGCGCAGCGCGACAGAAGACTGGCGAGGCTGGGGGCCCTACGTCAGCGAACGCCAATGGGGCACGGTGCGGGAGGATTACAGCGCCGGTGGCAACGCCTGGGACCATTTCACCCACGACCATGCGCGCAGCCGCGCCTATCGCTGGGGCGAGGATGGCATTGCCGGCTTCTGCGATGATCGGCAGCTGCTTTGTCTCTCGCTGGCCCTGTGGAATGGCAAGGATCCGATCCTGAAGGAGCGCCTGTTCGGTCTCACCAACCAACAAGGCAACCATGGCGAGGACGTCAAGGAACTCTATTACTATGTCGACGCAGTGCCGAGCCACGCCTATGGCCGGATGATCTACAAGCTGACGCAGGCCGCATATCCCTACCAATGGCTGATCGACGAGAATGCGCGCCGCAAAGGCACGCCAGCGCGCGAATTCGAACTGATCGACACCGGCCTGTTCGATCAGGACCGTTACTTCGACGTGGAGGTGGAATACGCCAAGGCGTCCCCGACTGATATCCTGATGTGCATCACCGTGCACAATCGCGGCCCGGACACCGCACCGATCCATATCCTGCCGCAAGCCTGGTTTCGCAATGTCTGGAGTTGGTCCAGCGATGTCGCGCGCCCTGACATGAGCGAGCAGCGGCCGGGCGAGGTTGTTGGCGAGCACACCCAGCTCGGTCGCTTCGCGTTAAGCTTCGAGACCCCAGATCGGCTGGCCTTCTGTGACAACGATACGAACTTCGACAAGGTCTTCGGCGCCGCCGGATCGCCAGGCTACTGGAAGGATGCGGTAAATGACCTGATCGTGGATGGCCGACTGGACGCGGTTAATCCCGAGGGCCGCGGCACCAAAGTGGCCGGTGTGCATTATCGGACGGTGCCGGCTGGTGAGAGCGTCGTAGTGCGCGTGCGGTTGTGCGTCGGCATCGACCAGACGCCAGGTTTCGCGGACTTCGATGCATTGGTGGCGCAGCGCCGGCAGGAAGCTGATGCCTTCTACGCCGTGCTGCAGGCCGGGATCGCGGACGCCGACATGCGCCTGGTGCAGCGGCAGGCCTTTGCCGGCATGCTGTGGAGCAAGCAGTTCTACTATTTCGACGTGGCGCAATGGCTGGATGGTGACCAACGGCAACCGCCGCCGCCCGATGGACACAGGCTTGGCCGCAACAATGCGTGGCGTCATCTCAACTCTGCCGACATCATCTCCATGCCGGACAAATGGGAGTACCCCTGGTTCGCAGCGTGGGACCTCGCGTTCCACTGCGTCAGTCTGTCGCGCATCGACCCGGAATTCGCCAAGGCGCAGTTGTTGCTGCTGTGTCAGGTCTGGCTGATGCATCCGAACGGCCAGCTTCCCGCCTATGAGTGGGCGTTCGGCGACGTCAATCCGCCGGTCCACGCATGGGCGGCATTCCACATCTATGAGAACGATCGGGACTTGAACGGTGGTGTCGGCGACATCGATTTCCTGGAACGGGTTTTCCAGAAGCTGTTGCTGAACTTCACCTGGTGGGTGAACCGCAAGGACACGCAGGGACTGAACATCTTCGAGGGTGGGTTCCTGGGGCTGGACAACATCGGCCTGTTCGACCGCTCCGCTCCGTTGCCCACCGGGGGTCACATCCAGCAGTCCGATGGAACTGCCTGGATGGCGATGTTCTGCCTGAACATGCTGCATCTCGCGCTGGAGCTTGGCCAGCATGACCGCGTCTACGACGATATGGCAACGAAGTACTTCGAGCATTTCCTCTACATTGCCCGCGCCATGGCCGGTCGGGCCGGCGAAGGGACCGGCCTTTGGGACGACGACGACAACTTCTACTACGATCAGCTCTGCATGCCTGACGGCTCGAAGTTCCCGATGCGAACGCGTTCGATAGTCGGATTGATCCCACTCTTCGCGGTCGCCACGGTCGATGGAGCGACGCTGGACAAGCTGCCGGGCCTGCTTGAGCGGATGCGTTATTTCGGCGAGGAGCGCAGTGACCTCGCGACACTGATCTCTCGCTGGAACGATCCTGGGGCCGGCGGCAATCGTCTGCTCGCGCTCGCGCGTGTGTTCCGCATGTCAAAGCTGCTGGAACGGATGCTCGATGAAAATGAGTTCCTGTCTCCGCATGGCGTGCGCGCACTGTCACGCTACTATCTGGATCACCCCTACGACTTCGAGTGGGATGGCGCGCATTACGGCGTGAAGTATCTCCCCGCCGAGTCGGATTCCGGGTTGTTCGGCGGCAATTCCAACTGGCGCGGTCCGGTCTGGATGCCGGTGAATTTCCTGCTGGTGGAAAGCCTGCGGCGTTTCCACGCCTATTACGGCACTGAGTTCACCGTGGAATGCCCGGTTGGTTCTGGCCAGCAACTGACGTTGGATCAAGTTGCCGACAATCTTTGCCGGCGATTGATCGGGCTGTTCCTACGCAATGAAGACGGGCGTCGACCGGTGTTCGGCGACTATGAGAAATTCCAGTCGGATCCGCACTTCCGGGACCTCATCCTGTTTCACGAATACTTCGATGGTGAGACGGGACGCGGGGTGGGCGCTTCCCACCAGACTGGCTGGACCGGGCTTGTCGCGAACCTGATCGCCCAGTTGGCGGCCAGCCCCGGCAACGCGCGCCAGACGAATGCCGCCCGCGCCGCAAGCGACGCCGCGTAGGCCAATCGCCGTCATGCCGACGAAGGTTGGCATCCACGTCTCTGCTGATAGCAACAACAGAAGGCGTGGATGGCGGGCCTTCGTCCAACCACCCGCAGGTCGTTCTTTCGCCGCTCAGAACATCGGGCCGCGATTAGCCGCGCCGCCGTCGATGGTGATGATCGTGCCGCTGGTATAGGCGGATTTGTCGGAGGCCAGGAAGGCCACCATCCAGCCGATCTCCTCGGGGTTGCCGGCGCGCGCAAACGGCAGCGGCTTCATCAGATCCTGCCACCGGTCTGCATTGCCAAGTTGATCCTGCGCGCGTTTCTTCATCATCGTAACGAGACGATCGGTGGCGATCGCGCCGGGGTTGATGCCGACGACGCGCAGATTGTCAGACGACGCAGCGCCGCCGAGCGCCTTGGTGAAGGCCATCAGGCCGGCGTTGCCGGTTGAACCTGCGATGTAGCCGACATCCATCCGCTCGCCGGCCATGCCGAGGACGTTGATGATCACGCCGTGTCCGCGCTGCTTCATCAGCGCATAGAAGCGGCGGCACATGTTGATGTAGCCGTAGACCTTCAAATCCCACGCCTGGCGCCAGCGCAGTTCATCGATTTCCTGCAGCGTGCCGCCGGGAATGGCGCCGGCATTGTTCACCAGGATGTCGATGTCGGGATGCAGTTCCGCCAGCCGATCAATGTTGCGGCTGTCGGACAGGTCGAACGCATGGACCTCGACACCCACATTCCAGCGCGCCGCAATGCTCTCGCGCGCCGCATCCAGGTCGGCCTGGGTGCGCGACACCAGGATGACGTTCACGCCTTCCTCGGCCAGCGCCTCGGCCGAGGCACGCCCGATGCCTTTCGATGCGCCAGTGATCAGCGCCGTCCTGCCACGCAGGTTCAGGTCCATGGTGTTGCCTCTCCTGTCCTCAAACCGTCAGGTACCGACTGCGGATTTCCGCTTCCTCCGCGCGAAACCGTTCGGGCGACGCGCTGTAGACCATGCGGCCCTTCACCATGATATGCAGCTCGTCCGCCACTACTTCCGCCAGACGCATGTTCTGCTCGATCAGCAATACTGTGACACCTTCGCCTGGCAATCGTCGTATCACGTCAGCGAGCTCACGCACCACCAACGGTGCAAGACCTTGGCTAGGTTCGTCCAGCAGCATCACCTTCGGATCGCTCACCAATGCACGTGCGATGGCCAGCATCTGTTGCTCGCCACCGGACAGGTAGCCGCCGCGGCTCGACGACCGCTCACGCAACGGCGGGAACAGTTCCATCAATCGCGCCAGTGGCCATGATCGCGACGGCTTGCGCTCGGCCACGCGGATGTTCTCGACCACAGTCAGGTCGGGAAAGATCAACCGGCCCTCCGGCACGTATGCGACACCGGCACGTGCGACGCGATGCGGTGGCCAACCGGTGATGTCCATGCCGTCGAGCAACACCTGTCCTCCGCTCGGCGCCACCAGGCCCATCACCGTGCGCAATGTCGTCGTCTTGCCGACACCATTGCGCCCAAGCACGGAACAGATCCGCCCGGCCGGTACCTCGAGATCGATACCTTGCAGCACGTGGCTGGTGCCGTAATGCGTGTTGAGGCCGCCAAGCGTCAGCATCAGGCAAAGCCGCCAAGATAAGCCCGCTGCACGTCGTCGTTCGACTTCACCTGGTCGGGCGTGCCATCGGCGATCACCGCTCCTCGATGCAACACGGTGATCATGTGGGCCAGGCGGAACACCACCTCCATATCGTGCTCAACCAGCAGCACAGTCATGGCGCCATCCGCGAGCAGGCCGGCAAGTGTTGCCACGGCCTGCTCGGTTTCCTCCACCGACAGTCCCTGCGTAGGCTCATCGAGCAGCAATAGACGCGGCTGTTGCGCGAGCGCCATCGCGACCTCCAGCAGTCGCTGATCGCCATGCGACAACAAACCAGCAGGTCGATGCGCGACGTGCGTCAGACCGAGACGTTCCAAAGCAGCATCGGCACGCGTCTCGGCATCGGCGAACACAGACGCGCCGCCATATGGTTGCCAGCGTCGTGCATGCCGCGCCTGCGCCGACAGGCGGGCATTCTCGCGCGCGGTCATCTGTGGGAACAGCGCAGTGATCTGGAACGTGCGCGAGATGCCACGCTGACAAACCTCGTCGGCAGGCAGGCCAGTCAGCGTCTCGTCGGAAAAGCGGACCGTGCCGGATGTCGGTTTGATAACGCCGGTGATCAGGTTGAACAGCGTGGACTTGCCGGCGCCGTTGGGGCCGATCACCGCGCGCACCTCGCCGGCGGCAACGCGCATCGTCACACCATCGACGGCGACGATACCGCCGAAGCGACGGGTCAACCCGTCGAACTCAAGAAGCGCCATCGGCGGCCTTTCGCTTCGGGGCTCGCGCCGTTCCAGGCCCGTGTTGCCAGTCCCCAGATGCCCTGCGGTGCGAACAGCACGAACGCAATGAAGATCGCGCCGAAGAACAGTGCCCAGGAGTCGGTCCAGGAACTCAGGAAGTTCGACACCAGCATGAAGAAGGCCGCACCAATGATCGGACCGATCAGCGTGCCGGCACCGCCGACGATGACCATGATCAGCGCTTGGCCGGAGAACAGCCAGAACAGCAGCTCGGTGTTGGTGAAGCCGGCGAACGGCGCGTAGAGCGCACCGGAGAGGCCGCCGAGCGCGAAGGAGATCGCCACCACCGCGATCTTGTAGCCGCGCGTGTTGTAGCCGAGCGATTGCGTCTTCGCCTCGTTCTCGCGGATGCCGCGGAGAACCGCGCCGAATGGTGACTGTACCAGCGAGCGGCAGAAGATGAACGCGCCGATCAGGCAGCCGAGCACCAGATAGTAGAAGCCGGCACGGCCGCTGAAGAATGTCAGGCCGAATGGGCCGGGACTGCGCGGGATGCCAGCGAGTCCATCGGATGCGCCCGTCACGGAGGTCCACTTGAACGCGATCGCGTAGAGCAGTTGCGCGAAGGCCAGTGTCAGCATGGAGAATGATACACCGGATGCCAACGTGCAGACCCATGCGACGCCGATCGCAACGATGCCGCTGAACAGGGCTGCGAGCAATACAACGAACACCAGCGGGATCGACGTGTGCAGCAGCAGATTGCCGGCGGCGTACGCTCCCAGGCCGTAGGCGGCGGCGTGGCCGAAGGAGAGCAGCCGTGTGTAGCCCACCATCAGGTCAAGGCTCATGGCGAACAGGCCGAGGATCAGCGCCTCGGTCAGCAGCGTCATCGCGTAGGGCGGCAGGCCGGCGGGGGCGAGCGCCAGGATGCAAGCCGCAACGATGAGAGCAGGCCAGCCGTTCATCACGCTTCCTTGCCAAGCAGGCCGCCTGGACGGATCACCAGCACCGTCAGCATGACCAGGTACATCAGCGCCATCGCCAGATCGGGGAAGTAGTAGGTGCCGAACACCTGCACGAACGCCACCAGCAGCGCGCCGATGAGCGAACCAGCGAAACTGCCCATGCCGCCGATGATGACAATGACGAACGTGTCGATCACTGCATTGGGTGCCATGCCGAGCGACGCGGTGACCAGTGGCGCGGCGAACACACCGCCGATGCCTGCGAGGCCGCAGCCGATGCCGAACACCGCCGAGCGTACCAGGCGCACGTCGGTGCCGAGTGCATGCACCATCTCGGCGTTCTGAGATGTCGCGCGAATGAGCAGGCCGAGCCGCGTGCGTTCCAGGAATTGCCAGATCGCGATGGCGACGACGATGCCCGCGCCGGCGAGGAACAGGCGGTAGATCGGGAACGGTTCGTCGAGAATGAAGATGATGCCGGAGAGGGATTTGGGGACTGGTACCTCCAGCGCGGCGACGCCCCAGAGCAGGCGGATCGCCTCGCCCATGATCAAAGTCAGGCCGAAGGTCACCATCAGGAACGCACTGTGGTCACGTTTGTATAGGCTACGGAGAATGCCCATCTCAAACGCAGCACCGAAGGCTCCCACCAGAAGGGGGGCGGCGATCAGGGCGGCCCAGAAGCTGCCAGTGATCGCGACGGCGGAGTAGCCGACATAGGCGCCGAGCATGAAGAACGCGCCGTGGGCGAAGTTCACGATGCGCATGATGCCGAAGATCAACGTCAGGCCGACGCCCAGGAAGAACAGCAGCGCCGCCTGGGAGAGGGCGTTCAGGCATTGGGTGATCAGGAAGCCGAGGAAATTCATCAGCGCGACGTGGGAATACGAAACAGCCTCCCCCTCCCCTTGCGGGAGGGGGGAGGGGGGAGGGGGCCACGCCAGCTCCCAAAATCCCCTCCCCCGAACCCCCTCCCGCAAGGGGAGGGGGAGGACTTGCGGCCCAGTTCCACCCTCACTCCTCGAACGTCATCTGGCGGCAGGCCGGGGTGATGTCGTCACCCGACAACGTCGCGATGATCTGCGGTATCGGCGTCTTGTAGCCATCCACCTTGCCGACCTTCACGATGTAGCCACCCTGCACGGTCTGGTGATCGCAGGCGCGCATCGCGACGTGGCCCTTGATCGAGTTGATCGCGGCGGTCTCCAACGCCGGACGCAGCTTGTCGGCTTCGATGGCCTGCGCCTTCTCGATGCCGGCTTGCAGCATCTGGCACGCCTGATACTGCTCACCCTCGAACACGTCGGGTTCGGTGCCGTAGTCCTTCTTCCATGCCTCGACGAACGCCTTGTTCGCCGGCGTATCGATGGTGAACACGTAGCGCGTCGAACCCGCCAGCCCAAGCGAAGCATCGCCCACAGCGTGGATGCTGTTCAGGTCCACGATGGACGTGATCAACTGCACCTTGTCGCCAAGCCGGTACTCATGCGCCTGTGACAGGAACGCGGCGTTGTCGTCACCCTGCAATACCAGGAAGCAAGCATCCGCCCCCGACTGGCGGATCTTCGTAATGTAGGTCGAGAAATCCTTCGTCCCGATCGGCGAATAGACGGTTCCCACCAGGTTCTTCTTTGCCTTCTTCACCTCATCCTCGAACACGCCGATGCTGTTGTGTCCCCACGCATAGTCCATGCCGAGCGCATAGAAGTTCTTGTAATCGGCCTTGCGCAGCCACAGCGAAATCGCCCGTGTCTCCATCGGTCCCGAGATGTTGGCGCGGAAGAAATTCGGCACAAACGATGAACCGGTCAGCCGGCCGTCGCCGTTGTCGGACGACATGAAGATCGCGTTCCACTCGGCGAGCTTCGGTACCACCGCGAGCGCCTCGGACGACAGCACCATGCCAAACAGCAGATGGCAGTCGTCGCGCTCCACCACGAGTTGCGCCTTGCGTACGCAGATGGCGGGGTCACCGGTGGTGTCTTCGATGTGCAACTCGATCTGGCGTCCCAGCAGGCCTCCCTTGGCGTTGACCTGTTTGGCCCAGAACTCGGCACCGTGCCGCATCTGCGCACCGATCTCGCCCGCCGGGCCTGTCAACGCGAGCGGCATGCCGATCTTGATCGGTGCCTCGCCGCGCACGTGGCGAAGCACCACAGGAGCGGCCACAGTGGCGAGACCGGCGCGCATGGCGGCGCGGCGCGTGAGAATTGTCATGTCGTTTCTCCTCCCTGGGCGGCGTGCCGCCTATTTCGTCAGTTCGACGGTCTTGAAGTCCGCCGGCACGATGATCTCCAGCACCTCGCAGTCGTCCGAGTAGTCGAGCACCGTGTGCTCGATGCCCGGAGGCTGAAGCCAGCAAGACCCGGCTTCCATGAACTGTTCACCGTGGCCCTCGAACTCGTTCTTCATCCAGCCCTTCAACACGTAGATCAGCTGTAGCTCGGTGTCGTGGTAATGGCGCTTGCGCACCTCATCGGTGCACGGGCCGATCAGGCGGATGACGTGCGCCTGGCACAGCCCGCCGCTGGCCGCGGCCATGCCGAGATCGCGATAGCGCGCATAGGGGCGCAGACCATCGATCTTGAACTCGCCGTCGCGCGCATGGGCGACGGTGAAGCGCTGCGCTTGCTTGGCGGCAGCGGCGCGGGGCTTTGCTGGCGCAGCGCGAACGGCGCGGCGCTTGGCCGGCGTCTTGGCACGAGCGGTCATGCGGCCCGCGGATTTCGACTTCGATTTGGCGGCGGCCTTGGCCATGTTTCCCCTCCCTGCCTTGTGGCGGTTGTCCATGCAGTATCAAACTGCCGATTGAGCTGGGTCAATGCGCACCCGGTGGTCCCGGTCCAAGGCCGACAGTCAGGAGTAGAGCGATGAACGCCACCGACATCATGACGCCGGACGTGATCTACGCTGCCCCGGACACGCCGCTGCGCGATCTGGTTCGGCTGATGCTGGACAACCACGTGAGCGCTCTGCCGATCGTGGAGTACGGCCGCATCGTCGGCATCGTCACTGAGGGCGACCTGTTCCGTCGTGTCGAACTCGGCGCCGAGCCCCGACCGTCCGCCTGGCAGGCCCTGTTGAGGTCTACCGATCGGCTCGCCGCCGACTATACCCGATCCCACGGGCAGAAGGCGTCTGAACTCATGACGCGCAACGTAGTCACCGTCAGCGACACGATGCTGTTGGAGGAGGTCGCGCTTCTGCTCGACACCAAGCACGTCAAGCGCGTGCCGGTCATCCGCGACGGCAAACTCGTCGGCATCGTCAGTCGCCGGAATCTGTTGCAGGCACTGGCATCCCGGTTAACCGCTCCGTCGGTTACGGCAGAGGACCGAAGCATCCGTGAGGCTTTCTATCAGACGCTGCACGAACAGCCGTGGGCGGCTGGTATCCGCGCGATCAATGCGATGGTTGCCGACGGGGTGGTGCATCTTTGGGGTACGCCGCCGGACGACGCGCTGCGCCAGGCGATCATCGTGGTGGCGGAGAACCTGGCGGGCGTCCGCTCGGTGGAGGACCATATGGACCGCCCAAGCGTGGTCGATCCGCTCAATCTGCCGAACTGGCCCGCCCCGGCGCCGCCGTGACCAGCGGCGAGCGATCTTACTCGCCGTGGCGAAACGCGCGGGCGCGGGCCTTGGTCATCGGCGCCGACATCCGGTCGCCCTGATCTGACCTGCCGGGGAATTCGCCGAGGTTCTCCAACAGCTCCGCCTCTTCTACTGGCGCCTCGCTGCCGCCCGGGTCCGGGTGCGCCACCATCGGGTTCGGCAGCAACCCGGCGCCGGGGTGGTCCGTGATCGCCTGGAGCTCGCGCGCCCGTTCGATATATTCGTCCTGGCGCCCCTTTGGGCTGCCTGCCTCCTGCCACATCCGTTTTGCGCGGGCCCTGACCTGCCTGTCGTGTTCCCGCTTTGTCTTGGTCATGTCTGCCTCCAATGCCTTGCAGAGTGCAGATTACGCCTCGAATTCCTGAGCTGGCTTTGACCCAGGTCAATGCCGGCCAGAAACCTGGGGCCTAATTAGCGATTCGAATAACCCGAGGTTGACAGGGAGCCGGCCGATGAAACTGGAAGCACGGAACGTCCGGTGGTTCGCGACGCTGCGGAACACCGATGTAGCGCTGGTGGGCGGCAAGAACGCTTCCCTGGGAGAGATGTACGGGCAACTTGGTGCGGCCGGGGTCTGCGTGCCGAACGGCTTCGCCCTGACCGCCGAGGCCTACCGCGACGCGCTGACCGCCGCCGACGCCTGGCCTCGGCTACAGGCGCTGCTCGACGGCCTTGATGTCACCGACGTGGCGCTGCTCGCGGAACGCGCGCGCGCGGCTCGGCAGATCGTCTACACCGCCACCGCCACCGATGCATTGCGCGAGGCGGTCGTGCAGGCCTACCGCAAACTGGAAGCGGAATACGGCGACAACGTCGCGGTCGCGGTGCGCAGCTCGGCCACCGCCGAGGACCTGCCAACCGCCAGCTTCGCCGGCCAGCATGAGAGCTATCTGAATATCAGCGGCCCGGACGACGTGTTCGAGGCTTGCCGGCAATGCTTTGCCTCGTTGTTCACCGACCGCGCCATCGTTTATCGCGTCAACAACGGCTTCGACCACTTCAAGGTCTTCCTGTCGGTCGGCGTGATGAAGATGGTGCGCTCCGACAACGCGTCGAGCGGCGTGATCTTCACGCTGGATACCGAGTCCGGCTTCCGCGACGTGGTGTTCATCACCGGCGCCTATGGCCTCGGCGAGAACGTCGTGCAGGGCAAGGTCGATCCCGACGAATTCTATGTCCACAAGCCGACGTTCCTGGCCGGTCATCGTGTGGTCCTGCGACGCTCGCTGGGACAGAAGCAGTTCGCCATGCGGTTGGCCAAGGGCCATGTCGGCTCGTCGACGCGCGACGAAGTAATGCCCGAGGCGGAGCGCTCGCGCTTCTGCATCGACGACACCGACGTGCTGACGCTGGCCGACTACGCGATCCGCATCGAGCAGCACTATTCGGCGGAGGCCGGCCACGCGGTCCCGATGGACATCGAATGGGCGAAGGACGCCGGCGACGGCAAGCTCTACATCGTGCAGGCACGGCCGGAGACGGTCGCATCGCGCCGCACCGGCGACGTGTTCGAAAGCTACGCGCTGAAGGGCGAAGGCAAGGTCCTGGTCACCGGCAAAGCGGTCGGCGAGAAGATCGGCACCGGCATCGTGCGCGTCATCAACACCACCGAGGAGCTGCGCAGCTTCAAGCCCGGCGAGGTGTTGGTTGCCAGCTTCACCAGCCCCGATTGGGAGCCGGTGATGAAGACCGCAGGCGCCATCATCACCGACCGTGGCGGCCGCACCTGCCATGCGGCGATCGTCGCCCGGGAACTCGGCGTGCCGGCGGTGGTCGGCTGCGAGTTTGCCACCACAACGCTGCAAACCGGCCAGCGTGTCACAGTGTCATGCGCCGGCGGCGAGGCCGGGCATGTCTACCAAGGCGAAGTGCCGTTCGAGGTGACCAGCGTGCCGACCAGCAACCTGGCGATGCCGCGCACCCACATCATGGTGAACCTCGGCAATCCTGATCTGGCGTTCCGCACCGCGATGATGCCGAACGAGGGCGTCGGCCTGGCACGGATGGAGTTCATCATCAGCGAGCATATCGGCGTGCATCCGATGGCGCTGATCCACCCCGAGAAGATCACGCCCGAGGAGCGCGCCCGCATCGCGTCGCTGGCGCACAACGTCAGTTCGCCGCGCGAGTTCTTCGTGCGCGAACTGGCCGAGGGTGTCGGCACGATCGCCGCGGCGTTCTGGCCAAAGCCGGTGATCATCCGGCTGTCGGACTTCAAGACCAACGAATATGCCCAGCTGCTCGGCGGCGCGCCGTTCGAGCCGAAGGAAGCCAATCCGATGCTCGGCTTCCGTGGAGCGTCACGCTACGCGCATCCGGCGTACGAGGAAGGCTTCGCGCTGGAATGCGAGGCGTTGCGTCGCGTGCGCGGTGACATGGGTCTGACCAACCTGCGCATCATGGTGCCGTTCTGCCGCCGCGTGGCGGAGGCCGAACGCGTGCTGGCAGCGATGGCACGTCACGGCCTGAAGCGCGGCGAGGACGGCCTGGAGATCTTCGTGATGTGCGAGATCCCCAACAACGTCATCCAGGTGGATGCATTCGCCGCGGTGTTCGATGGGTTCTCCATCGGCTCGAATGATCTGACGCAGTTGACGCTGGGTGTGGATCGCGATTCGGAGATCGTGGCGTTCGATTTCGACGAGCGCGATCCGGGGATGCTGGAGATGCTGCGGCTGGCGGTGGCGGGGGCGAAGCGTAACGGCCGACATGTCGGGATTTGTGGTGAGGCGCCCGCGAACTACCCGGAGATCGCGCAGTTCCTGGCCGGGCTGGGGATCGACTCGATCAGCGTCAATCCATCCAGCATACCGCGCACCATCGCCGCGGTTCGCGAGGCGGAGGCCAGGCTGGCGGGGTGATAGCTTGGTCGAAGCGGCCACTTCGATGTGTTCGCGTTCGCACCGCGCAATCTTTGCGGAGTCGGAGTGCCCGCCGCCGGTCAGCACCTGTAGCCGTTCGACCTTGCAGCTCAGCTGCCAAAGCGCTGCCGATAGTCCTGCGGGCTCACGTCCTGTAGTCGCACGAAGCTTCGTCGCATCGTCTCTTCCGAACCAAAGCCGCAGCGCGCGGCGATCCGTTTGGAGGGGAGCCTGGTTTCGGCAAGCAGTTGACGCGCCGCCTCGACGCGCAGCCGCTCTACCGCGCGCGCAGGCGTCATGCCGGTCGCTTCCCGATAGCGGCGTATAAACGTTCTCTCGCTCATGCCCGCCAGCGCCGCCAGGCGGATCAGGGAAAGATCCTCGGCCAGATGTTCCGCGAGCCAGGCGTGCAGGTCGGCGAAGCGATCGTCGGCTGATTGCAACGATAGCGCCGCACTGAACTGCGCCTGGCCGCCCGGCCGCTTCAGGAACACCACGAGATGGCGCGCAACGCCGAGCGCAATCGGGCGCCCAAGATCCTCTTCTACCAGGGCGAGCGAAAGGTCGATGCCCGCCGTCACCCCGGCCGAACTCCACACCGGGCCGTCGTGGATGAAGATCGGATCGGGATCGATCGTCACGGCGGGGTAGCGGCGGCTGAGCAGGTCGCAATACTCCCAGTGCGTCACGGCGCGGTGCCCGTCGAGCAGGCCCGCCTCTGCGAGCAGGAACGCGCCAGTGCAGACCGAGGCGGTACGCCGGGCCGCGCTGGCGCGTGCCCGGAGCCAGTCGACCAGTTGCGGGTCCTCGGCGGCCCGCATGACGCCTTGTCCGCCAGCTACAATCAGGGTGTCCAGCGGCTCTGCGGGATCCGGCAGAGGCTCGGTAGCGAACGTCAGTCCTGACGTGGCGCGGATCCGGGCGCCGTCCGGGGCGACCAGCCGGATTGTGTACGGCGCCGGCTCAGGGCCCTTGGCGGTATGCTCGTTGACCGCGGTGAATACCTGGATCGGCCCTGCCACGTCGAGCAGCTGAACCTCCGGAAAGACCAACACTTCGACACGCCGCGGCGGCCTTGGCGGGATTTGAGGGCGCTTTGGCGACATCGCCAAACCGTGCCTCCCCAAATCCGCGTTGTCGAGGTCAACCAACACCCAGGAGCTGACAGATGCCTCTCTTTGAAGTCCAGTCGATTGAAACAGCACCCGAAGGGTCCAGGGCAGCGCTCGAGACCCTGCAGCAGATCTTCGGCATTGCTGCCGAACGTCGCCGGTGTGATCGCCAATTCGCCGGTTCTGGCCAACATATTCGTTCCCCTGTTTAGCGGCGTACACAGCGGGACCTTCACGGAATCCGAGATCCAGACACTGCTGCTGACCAACGCTGTCACGAACGGCTGCGCCTGGGCGGTGGCCTTCCACAGCTATCTCGCCGTGAAGGCAGGCCTCGATTCCGCCGACGTGGCCGCGATCCGGGAACGGCGCGCACCGCGGGATCCACGTCAAGCGGCACTCTCCCACTACGCCCGAGGCCTTATCGAGACCCGCGGTCACGTGGGTGACGAAGCTGTCTCGGCCTTTCTGTCCCTCGGCTTTAAGGCGGAGCAGGCGCTTGAGGTGCTCGCCGTGAGCGCCGCCTCTACGATCACCAACTACGCCCTTAACATCGCCACGCCGCCGCTCGAACCGATGTTCCAAGAGCATGCCTGGCGACCCTGAGGCCGCCGTTGCATGACATCAGTCGCGACGGCGTCTTGGACCCGTCGCGGCCGCCGTTCCTCGCGAAGCGGCAGAATTTCATGCTTCCCGATTTCCAGCATCTCAACATCGGGTCGCTGCTGTTCGAGGATCTTCGAACAATTCAGCCCCAGTCAGCAACCATCCCACGCAGATAGCCAAGTCAATGACAGCGCTGAAAGCACAGCAATTACGCAAACAGTTAATATAAAGCGCTTAGTCTGGCGTGCCATGCAGTCATGACTGGACTTGCACCGGTTTCGTGGAGCGATGAGAGCTTGGGCTCGGAGTAGCGGTTAGGCGGGTTGCGATTCAGATCACCGGCGACAAGGAGCCATAGATCGTTTTCGCGTGCGATCCGATCGAGCGATCGCTGGCAGTGCTGCCATCGGCATCTGCGTCGCGCGTTCCAGCAACAGGCGGCGCAGTGCCTCTACGTCGGGTCCGACGATGACCAGCGGCGCACAGCCGTCGACCTCCCATCGCGATACGGCATCAACCGGTGCGAAATCCGGGAACATCCGAACCACCCCATCCTGGTAGAAATCCGCGCGCTGGCCGGTCTCCAGATACGTTTCTGCGGGAAGCCATTCCGCCTGCACCACGTCATGGCTCGCAAGTTCGAAGTGGTAATAAGTCACCATGTCCGCGGGGACCTTTTCAATGGTTCTGCATTGATCAATTGCTTGATCGGTATAAGGGCGTTGCCGGCGTAGATGGCATGATCGGGCGAGAGCCACAGGTCGCGTGCGGGAACGCCTGCGGCGAAGGCGGACGCCCGGATGCGCACGGGGAAGACCTGTGCGGGCCGAGGATGCGCCCGGCAATCGATCCGCCGGCGACCGAGCCAGATGATGTTTGCCACGCCGGCAAAATGACAGCAGACGGCTTGCCCGACACTCAAGTGCTCGACCGGTATCTCGCCGCCCGATGTGCGAATCAGGGTGCCTTCCGCGAAGCAAGAGACGGTGGTGGTGATGCTTGTGTCGCCGCCGACCGACGCGACGTTGAAGTCACCCTGCGACAGGCCGGGGATGTTGAGATCGACAGGACCGGCGGCGCTGTTCAGGGTCAACGTACTGCCGGTGCAGCCAAAGCCGGTCTGGGTCAGGCCGGTAATCTCGATGGTATTGCCGGCGGCGAAGTTCATGAGGCTGTTCGACGGCACGGCGTCAGACGCGAATTCCAGTGTCGCGGACGCAACGGCACGGAAGGTGATGGCGCCGGAGCCTGCCGCGCCCTGAACACCAAGCTCCAGCGTTCCGGAATGCAGCGAGATGCCGCCGGTGAAATGATTGACTGCGTCGAGCACGACGGTGCCGCTGCCGCCGAGTATGAACAGGTTGGCGGCGCCGGGATCGTTGTAGATATTCGTCGGATTCGAGCCTGTCTGATCCGCGATCTGGTCGGTGATCGTCAGTGTTTGGCCGGCCGCGGGTTCCAGCCGGATCGACTGGCTTCGCATGAAGATGCCGGAGCCGAAGCTCTGGCCTGGCGAACCGGCGGTCGCCCCAGCGCTGCCAGCCGCGCCGCCGGCCCCACCGCTGACGCTGCCGCCCAAGAGGCTGGCGCTTTCGATGGTCAGGTCGCCGGCGGGGCCGACATAAATGTCGCCGCCCGCACCGAGACCGCTCCCACCGCCACCGGCACCGCCCCCCAGGCCGGCCCCGCCGCGCCGCTGTCGCCGCCGGCCCCGCTATCACCTCCACGTCCACCGTTGCCGCCCACGGACGAGGTGCCAGGGGCGCCGTTGGAGCCGATGGCGCCGTCATGCCCCGGGGAGCCATCGGCGCCGCCTTGGCCACCGCTGCCCGCCCCGCCTTGGCCGCCGGTGCCGGCGCCGAAGCCCCCCGCGCCGCCGCTGGCGCCATTGCCGCCATCGCCACCGTCGCCACCCATGCCGGCGGGGCCGCCGTTGCCGCCCGCTCCGGCCGAGCCGCCGACACCGGGAAATTGGCCCAAATTGTTGGAGACGAAGCCACCGTCGCCGCCACCACCGCCGCCGGCGCCACCCGAACCGCCGCCGCCGCCACCGCCGCCACCACCACCGCCGCCCCCGGCGCCACCCGAACCGCCGCCGCCGCCACCCTCGCCTCCGAAGCCGCCCGCGCGCGGGAAGAACGTGAAGTTCGAACCAACCTGGCCGAACTGACCGGATGTTGCGGCACCCCCTGTCTCGCCGTCGCCGGGGTCCTGCGGGTCGTCGCCATTGCCGCCCGCACCGCCAACGCCGCCCGTCGCGGCGTCGTGCAGAAAGGTAACGTTGTCCAGGGTCGCCGAACCGGACAGGACGGCGAGCCCGCCACCCAGACCGGCACCCCCGCCGCCGCCGCCAACGCCGCCGGCACCGCCTTGCGCGATGGCGTTCTCGATGGTCAGATTCTCGAGCGTGACGTTCTCGACGGGGAATTCCGAGTTGACGACGAAGCCGCCGACGGGCGCGGTGGCGTCCAGCGTGTGGCCGGCGCCATCAATGATCAGCGTTTTGTCATTGCCGTTCAGCTTGATCTGCGCGATCGCGGATGCGTAGCTGATGTCAGCGGTCAGTGTGATCGTGTATGTGCTACCGCCGAAGGCGTTGGCATCGGCGATCTGTGCATTGAGCGATGGGAGATCGCTCGCGGTGCCGCTCATCAGATCTGCCTTTCGCAACAAAATGCTCGGCGCCGAGGTCTTGGCGTGAGCGGACCATCACCGCAGCATGAGTTTCATATTGGAGCCGACAGGTTATGGCGATAAATCGCGATCGTCTACGCATGTGTCTGTGACACCTTGCACGATCACAGTGCTCGCCCGAGTCCTAAACGTACGGTGTTTTGGCCAGGGTTATTGGAGGGAGGATCCGTTAAGACGAAGGCGATCGGGTTTGGCATCTCCGCGAACGAAACAAAGCGTTGATCGCGTCTTCCAATACCGTCGGACGCAGCGGGAGCACTTCAACGGCGAGCCAACGGTGGAACATGGTCTGGTATAACGCGTCAGCCCTGGTCACGCAGCAGCGCGCGCAATGCTGCGACGTTGTGCAACGTGATGGTGCGTCCGCTCTGACTGAGCCACCCGGCCTCGCGCCACAACCCGAGGTGCTTGTTGATGCTCTCGCGGATCAGCCCGGTCATGCCGCCCAGCTCGCGTTGGGACAGCGGCAGGCTGATCTCGAGACCGTTTTCCCCCAGCCGCGAATGCAGCGCCGCCAATTCAAGCAGCGCCTTGGCGAGGCGGACCGGCGCAGGCAGTTCCAACCCGTCGGTCATCTGCTCCGTCGCTCTGCTGAGCCGCCGCCCGAGCAGCCAAATCATCCAGAACATCGCCTCGGGCGAACGCCCCAGCGCCGCAACAAATGCACCGCCGTCGATCGACAACACCGAACACGGCGTCAGCGCAGTCGCAGTCGCCGCCCGGGGTTGCTCTGTCAACACCGCGAGTTCGCCGAACAGATCGCCAGGGCCCACCACGTCGAGCACCACTTCGCGCCCGCTCGGCGTCGACGCGGCGAGCTTTACGTAGCCGTGGGCGACGACCAGCACTGACTGGCCTGCATCCCCGTGGGCGAACAACGTGGCGCGCTCGTCGAACACCAGAATGGTGGCGTTGGCAACAAGCGCTTGCAGATCGGCCGCCACCAACCGATCCAGCAGAGGATGGCGGCCAAGTTGTTCCAGCACCGCGATTTGCGCCGGTTTCAGGGCCATACGGCGGACAATACGGGAATGTCCCGGCATCGGCTATGCTGTGTTTGGCTCGCCGATCGATTGCGCAGGAGAACACCGTGCCTGCCCTCGCCCACGCACTCTACCGTTTCAGGCCGTCAGGATTGCGCCAGGTCCGCCTTTGCAGCGGGCTGGTGTGCTTCAGTTACGTGTCATTGCATCTCACAAACCACGCGCTCGGCAACGTCTCGCTGGCACTGATGGAGCGCGGTCTGCTGGTGCAGAAGTTCATCTGGCAAGGCTGGGTCGGCACCGCGGCGTTATACTCTGCGCTGACTGTGCATTTCATCCTGGGCCTGTACGCACTGTACGAGCGACGCCGCCTGCACTGGACGCCGGCGGAACTCGCGCAACTTCTGCTCGGTCTCGCGATACCGCCGCTGCTGGCGAATCATCTGGCAGTGACGCGGATCGCGTTCGCCGAGTTCGATCTGACCAAGGGCTACGCGCAGGAGCTCTACTCATTCTGGATCGCATCGCCGGCGCTGGGCTGGATCCAGCTGACGCTGCTGGTGGTGGCATGGCTGCATGGCTGCCTGGGCATCGCATTCTGGCTGCGGGTGAAGCCGTGGTTTGCACGATTGCGCGCACCGCTGTTGGCCGTGGTGGTGCTGCTGCCGATTCTGGCGTTGCTTGGCTATCTGCAGGCGGGTCGCGAAGTGACGGCGCTCGCACAGGACCCGGCATGGCGCACGGCAACCACTGCGACCATGCACACCGGCACGCCGCAGCAGAATCTCTGGCTGACCAATCTGCGCAACGACTTCCTGTTGTTCGACGGTGTCGCCCTGGCCTTTGTCATTCTGGCACGCCTCGCACGCGCCGCGTTCGACCGGCGCCGCGGTCGCATCTGCGTCTCCTATCCGGACGGACGCAGGCAGCACGTGCCGCTCGGCTTCAGCGTGATGGAGGCCAGCCTGCTCGCGGGCATTCCCCATGCGGGCCTGTGCGGTGCACGCGCGCGTTGCTCCTTGTGTCGCGTACGCGTGCTGGGCACGCCGTCTCTGCCGCCGATAGAGGAACCGGAGCGTCGTGTCCTGGCGCGGTTGCGGGTTGATCCAACGCTGGTCAGGTTGGCCTGCCAGCTGCGTCCGTTGCACGACGTCTCGGTGATGCCGCTGGTGCCGCCGGATGCGCAGGCCGCTTTCCTGCATCGTCGCCAGCAACTGGCCATGCCATATGAAAAGTTCGTCGCCGTCATGATGGTCGACATGCGCGGTGCGACGCAGCTTGCGGCGGCGCGATTGCCCTACGACAACGTGTTCATCCTCGGGAGGTTTGTCGCCGCAATCTCGTCAGCGGTGCTGGAGGCCGGGGGATTGCCCAACCAGTTCCTCGGCGACGGCGTACTGGCGATCTTTGGCCTGAACTGCGACGAGCGTTCGGCTTGCCGTCAGGCCGTCACAGCAGTCGCACTGGTCGCGCGCAACATTCGCCAGCTAAACGTCAGCCTGGTGCACGAGCTGCCCGCCCCGATCGACTTCGGCGTGGGTGTGCATTGCGGGCCGGCGATCGTCGGCGAGATTGGCTTCCGCGACCACGTGGCCTTCACCGCGCTCGGCGACGCGCCGAACATGGCATCGCGGCTGGAATCACTGACCAAGGATCTCGGTTGTCGGGCGGTCGTGTCGGACGATGTGCTGCGTCATGCCGCGTTCGGCAACGACATGCCGCAGCTTGAACCGCACCTCGCGCCATTGCGCGGAAGAGCTGAACCGATGCCAGTGCGGGTGGTGCGCGACATCGAGCGCGAGCTGGGGTTGACAATAACTCATCGCCGGCTGGACCGGACAACGGCCAGCCCCGACGTCTCGATAACCCCTCCCCCGCTTGCGGGGGAGGCAGGGAGGGGGTGAAACGTTGTTTGCCGGGACAAGCCATGCTGCCAGCGTTTCTTCTTTGCCTGCACCTCAAGCGATCCGCGCGTCGGTGTGAATCGACTCATACCCGCTGATTTCGTGCGTCTTCTAAGGAGTGCGTGACCCGACCCACTCACGCAACCCGAGGAGACTTTCAGATGCGCGCACTTTCCCTTACCGCGATCCTGAGCTTGGCCACCGCATTGGTCGCGAGCCATGCCGTTGCCGCGCCAATTCCAACGATCGAGGCTGAGGTCGGCCCGGTAGCGACAGTTCCGATCACCAGCGGCAGTGTCTCGTTCGATGGCGTCACTGTCACCGGCGCGCCCACCATCGGCAGCGCCACGCAGGAAATCCTGCAGGTCAATGCTGCGACCACGATCAGTGGCATTTTCAATCCGCTGTCGATCATGGCGACGGAATTCAATCTGTCCAACCCAAGCCCTGTCGCGCAGTTCACTGCCGCGATCTCCGGCATCCTGGCACCACTGACGACGGTTTCCTGGAGCACCTATCTCGACCCGAACAACACCCCGCTCGGCACCGGCGAACTCATCGCATCGGGCAGCTTTTCCAATCCATCGTCGCAGATCTCGCTGGGCTTCACCGATCCGGTGGCCGCAGGTATCCGATCGCTTGCCGGGTCATTCGCCCTGACCGAACTGCTGAGCGTTTCCGGGCCCGCTGGTGCGACAGTGACTTTCAATTCCTCCATCACCGCGACGGCCGCACAGGTGTCCGAACCGGGGTCACTCGCCCTGCTCGGCATCGGCCTGCTGGGGCTCGGGCTCATCACGCCGGCGACACGCGGAACGCGTCCAATCCGGTAGCGGCGGAGGCTACTGCAGTCGTCACTTCAGGTTGGCCAGCACGATCTCGCGCCATATACGTATCGGTGTGATCCAATCATTCGGTGCGTTGTAGGCACCGCAGAACACCACGGTCGCGAGGCCAGCGTCCGGCATCAGAAACAGCCGCTGGCCGCCGTTGCCGATACCAGCGATCCATCGGCGCGCACCGGACAGCGCCGGCGCTGTCGCTTCGCCGATCCACCAGAGACGACCGTATTTCAGGCCCTCGCCAGTATCCGCCACAGGTTGGAAACTTGCGTCGAGCCACGCGCGCGAGACGACACGGGTACCGTTCCATTCGCCGCCCGCCAACACCATCCGACCGATCGTCAGCAGATCGCGCGGCCGTAGCCGAAGGCCTGACGCGGCGGAAACAATACCGTCGCTGCCCTTCGCCCACTCAAACGCGGTGATACCAAGCGGCGCAAACAGCGCCTGGTGCGCGAAGTCCTGCAACGCCATCCCGCTGCCGTTTGTGATCAGACTGCCAACCAGCGCTACCGCGCCGCCTGAGTAGATCCAGCGCTCGCCAGGCATG
Source organism: uncultured Alphaproteobacteria bacterium (assembly GCA_963726125.1). Classification (GTDB taxonomy): domain Bacteria; phylum Pseudomonadota; class Alphaproteobacteria; order Acetobacterales; family Acetobacteraceae; genus JAMXLO01. The sequence goes on from CAVSBG010000009.1 coordinate 288,174, forward strand.
GCAACGAACGGGCGATCGAGGATGAAGCGGTTGCGGTCCGGCGCATCCTCCATGGCTCTTTCGCTGTTCGCGGGATCGGCGTACGAGCGCTGCTCATCCCACTCCATGCCCAACGTCATGTTCAAGGCGTGCCGAATAGTGAGTTGAGCGCGTCTCGGGTCCGCGAGGAGATCGGAATATTCGGGAAACTGTGCGAGCAATGGTGCGTCTGGCGCCGGCACCAGTCCGCGATCAAGCGCAATCCCATAGAGCAGACCGACGATGCTCTTGGTCACGGACCGCAGGTCGTGGAGCGTCTTGGGTGCGAACGTGACCGTGCCGAGCGGCCTGCCCCACGCTTCGTCCACTCCGGTATAATAGCGTTCCAGCGCGATGCCGCCGGAGCGCCATACCAGCACGGAGTGCACATCGAGCAGCAGGCCGGAGCGGACGCCGGCATCGAGTTTCTCAGGCAGATCGTGTTGGAAGTCCGCGTCGACGACACCAGGCGATGGCATTGCGACAGTTCCTGCAAGCAGTTGCACGGCGGCGGGCACGCGCTGTTCAAGTCTTGATCGGCAGCCAGACCTCTATCGTTCCTAGGCCCGTGCGTGGATCGAAACGGGAGTACAGCTCGAAATCGGGGGCGTCGGCGTGTTCGCGGCCCGAGGACGGCAGCCACTTGTTCCAGATCGTATAGATAGTGGCCCGCAACCGAGAGACGTGGTCACGATGCGGGAACACTGCATAGTGCTGGGCGGCAATGCGCAGGCGGCTGAACTCGCTGGGCAAATCGTCGAAGTTCGCCACCTCGACTCCGGCGATGTATTCGAAATTACCCGCACCGTCGGCGTTGCAGCACACTCCATAGGCAGTGTCGCCGACCTGCCCGGCGATGTTGCCGATATATGGCTGGAACTGCTGCCATTGATGCGGGATGCCGTGGTTTGTTTCAAAGCTGTAACGCTGGCCGAGGCCCGCGATCAGCAGCGTGCGACCGTTCTCGAAGCGTGGCGGTTCCAGGTCAACAATCAAGGATTCGTCCATTCTGAATGGCTCCACAGGTGAGAGGGCGTCAAGCTTGCCTTGCGCCCGCACCGCTTCCGGCGTCAGGCCGAATTGATCGCGGAAGGCACGGGTGAACGCCTCGTGCGAGCCATAACCCGCGCCGAGTGCAATGCTCAGGATATCCGGCGCGCCGGCCACGAGATGCCGGGCTGCCTCGGTCAGGCGGCGGCCGCGCATATAGCGCATGACGGATTGTCCGGTGGCGATACCGAATGCGCGCAACAGGTTGTAGCGAGAGACGCCACTGGCCTCCGCGATGTCCGCCAGGGACAGCTCGTTCGTCAGATGCACCTCGATGAACCACAGTGCCTTACCAACGGGATGTGTCATTGCCGGTTCATGTACTTACCGGCACATCGTTATCGCCTGGCCATGCGCGCCGCTTGATCGGTATTGCGGCGCGCCATCGTCGAGCGCCACAGCCAAACTGATTGCGAGCAATGCCAAGAATGTCAGCACGGCGCTGGCTGAATCGGAGTATTTCCACTGCCGGCGCCCCGCGTCGAAATAGCCAGGCAGCGTCTTCCAGTTGCTGCTCGCGACATTCACTGGATAGGTAAACGTCCAAATACCCAGGCGCAGATCAGCACCATTGCGTGTCTCCCTGAGCACCGGAATGTCGAACGTCGGGTGTCGGGGCGGGTTGCCGATCAGTAGATCTCGAAATAGCGGTCGCAGCGTTCGTTCACTGCCCATTCGGCTATATGGTGGAGCTCGGAGCGCTTGTGACGGAGGTAGGCCTCCAGGAAGACCGGGCCGAACCAGCCGGCGACCGCCTTGCTTGCCGCCATGCCATCCAGCGCCTGGCCAAGTGATGCGGGGAGCGCATCGGAACCGTCCGCCGCCGCCGGCAGTCCAAGCTTGCGTCGCAACCCATCGGCGCCGGCGAAGATGACCGCGCCCAGCGCCATGTACGGACTGGCGGCACCGTCGCAGACCCGGAATTCCAGGTTGAACTGCCGCGCCGTTTCGGCGGGATCCGTGGCAGCGAACACCGGGCAGATGCGCAACGCCGCGCCGCGATCCTGCTGCTGGATGTCGATCAGCGTCGGTGCCCAACGGTTTGGCGTCAGCCGCAAATACGAGACCGGCGAAGGCGCGGTGATCGCACAGATAGCCGGCAGATGCTCCAGCACGCCGGCGCAGAAATGCTGCGCCGCCATGCTGAGACCCATCGGCCCGGTCGGCGCGAAGGTCACCGGAGCGCCGGAAGCGTCCTGCAGGCTCATATGGATATGCACCCCATTGCCGACGCCGGATGCCTCGGGCATCGGCGTGAAGGATGCGCGATGGCCGTGGCGATGCGCCGCCGCCCGCGCCATCTCACGGGCGATGACTGCCTGATCGGCCGCTGTCAGCGCCGGGTTCGGCGCCACCGTCACTTCGAACTGGCGCGCACCATATTCCGGAAGAAACGAGTCCGGCGTGACGCCGGCGGCGCGCATGGCGGCAACGAAAGTCTCGCCGAACGTGCCTTGCCGACGGAACGCGCCCAGGCTGTAGGAGTCGCCATCGCGCTGTTGATTGCCTGTATAGACGAATTCCTGCTCAAAGGCGGCGATCAGACGCAGGCCTGACACGTCGTCCAGCGTGGCGATCGCGCGGCGGAGGAACTCGCGCGGGCAGCACTCCCAAGGCGAACCATCCGTGTTGCGGATGTCGCCCAGGAAGAAATGCTCCGGCGCGGAGCCGTCGGCGAAGTCAACCCGGACTTCGGCCGCTGGATCGGGCACGATCATCAGGTCGCCACCGGTGCCGAACGGCGTGTCCAGGATGGGGCCAAAGGCCGTCTGCATCAGGTTGGAATGCGTCCAGCCGATGCCTTTGCTTCGACGCTTCTCCAGGTCACTGGCGGGGAAGCCCTTGCCGCGGACATGCCCGGCGATGTCGCAAGTACCGACGAAGATGAGTTCCTCGCGCACCATGGTGTTCTCCTGCTGCATGTGAGACAAACGGTAACCGCGCTTGCGCAACAGTGCCACGGCGCTACTTTGCCTCGGAATCGGCTCATGAGCCGATTCGCCCGCCTGTCAAGTCGCCCCAGAGGGATCCCCAATGAACGCACGTAAACTCACACTCGCCGTCAGTCTGTTTGCAATGGCGGGCCTGTCCGCCTGTTCGTCGTCCAGCCCGCCACCGCCGCCGCCGGCGCCCGCTCCGGTCGCTGCTCCGGCGCCTCCCCCACCGGCCCCCATGATGCCGGCCAACCTGACGCCGAAGCAGCAGCAGGTCGCCAAGGTGCAGATGGCGCTGAACTCGAACGGCGCGCAGCTCACTGTGGACGGCAAGTGGGGCCCGGCGTCGTCGGCCGCCCTGAAGTCCTTCCAGTCTGCGCATAGCTTGAAGCCCACCGGCAAGATGGATGGTGCGACCGCCAAGGCGCTCGGCATGTGATCCGTTCCGCCGCGCCGCGCGGGGTGTCCTGCGCGGCGCGGCGGCACGTCTACAGCGTTACACGCTTTATTAAGACGGTTGTGGGAATGTCGCACCCCATGGCGGCATGCCCTAAGTTTACTCACGTCAACGCATAGCCCGTGCCAGCACACCCAAGGGAGCAGGCGCGCAAAATGCCGGACTTGCCCAGCGTCGATGTCAATCTGATTGTCTATAATAATGAACAGACGATCGGGCCGACGATAGAGAGCATTCTGGCGCAAACCTGGCCCGCAGTGTCGGTGACGGTGATCGACAACGCGTCTGACGATGGGACGTCAGAAGTGGTCGCGAAATATGCCGCCAGCGAACCATCCATCAGAGTGCGTCGCAATCGCTGCAACGTGGGCCCGATTGCCAACATCCAGCGGGCCTTCTGGCTCGGCGAAGCCGACTATGTCATGCCCAAGACCGGCGACGATTTGATCGCGCCGGACTACGTCGAGCAGCTTATGGCTGTCATGCTGGAATTCCCAGACTGCGCGATGTGCCACGCCGCAGGTCTGGTCATTTCTGCCGAGGGACAGGTCGAATTCCGCTATCCAAACGAGCACCTGCTCATCGCGACGGGACCAAATCCGGTGTCGCGTGCCCGGCACGTGATGCAACGGTATACGACCGCCCCAAGCTTTTGGGGCATCTATCGGCGCGACGCCGTGGATCAGCTGTCAACGATCCGTTATCGATCAGGCTTCGACCATGTCGTGCTGGCGGAATTGGCGCTGTATGGCGAGATCCGCCATGTGCCATTGCCGCTATTCTGGCGGCGTGGTGAGGGCAAGCCCGTAATGCACCTGGCTCGCGGCACGACCGAGCAGGGCAACCGTGGGGTCGCGCTGGATAACGTGCTTGGCGATCAGCGCTGGCGCACGCCGCTCATCACCACCGCCTATACGCATGTGGAGGCGTTTATCGCCGCGCGCCTGCCGCTGGACCAGCGGCTGCAGCTCGTGGGGATGGTGCCTGGTATCTTCCGCGACCGATGGCTGTCGCCGATGCGGCGGGAGGTCGAGATGTTGCGCAGCGCGCTCCCTGGCCTGCTGCACGAGATCGCCACTGTCGCGCCAACCGAGGCAACGCTGCTTGCCCACGCTGTGGTCGATGTGTTGCTGGCGGCGCGGCTGATCTTGCCGGAGGAAGATCTTTCATTGGCTCTGATGGAGATCGCCGCACTGACCGGACAGTGTGATCGGTAAGAGCAACGACGCTGCGCGAAGGGTTTCGCTTAACGGCAGCGTCACTGTGTCCTTCGCGGGATGAGTGGAGCGAGCGTCCCAACACCAGGACACAGTTCCTAGATCAGGCCGGTCAAGCCCTACCTTAATGTGGCGCCGGTCGCTTTGGTTACGGCCGCAACGATCTTCTGGCTGGCGGCCTCGATTTCCGCCTCGGTCAGCGTGTGGTCGCGCGGCTGGAATGTGACCTCGATCGCCAGTGATTGCTTACCCGTGGGCAGCCGATCGCCCTGATACAGATCGAACAGCGACACGGCCGTGATGAGCGAGCGGTCAGCGCCTCGGGCGGCACGCAGCACGGCATCCGCCGTCACTGACGTATCGACCAGGAACGCGAAGTCGCGACGGATCGGCTGGAACGCCGGTAGTTCCAGCGGTGCCTTGCGGCGACGCTTCGGCTCCGCAACGGCATCGAGGTTGAGCTGGAACGCGACCACCGGCCCCGCCAGGTCCAGCGCAGCCAGCACGCGCGGGTGCAATTCTCCGAAGCTGCCCAGCACGACCTTCGGCCCGTTCCGCACCATGGCGGAGCGGCCGGGATGATAGAAGCCGGGCGCATCCTGCGTCAGGGTCAGCGCTTCCAACGGCACGCCGATAGCGGACATGACCGCCCACATATCGGCCTTGGCGTCCATCACATCCAGCGGCCGTGCCGCAGCGAGCCAGTTGCGTGGCGTGGCGCCGGCGCGCAGTCCGGCGGCGATCCAGCGCTGCTTCTCGTCGGCGTCGAGGGCGAACTCCGGGCCAATCTCGAACAGCGCAACATCGGGATAGCCGCGCGCGGCATTGCGTCCGGCCGCCAGCGCCAACGTGGCGAGCGGCGTCGGACGAAGCTGGTCCAGGTCCGCAGCGATCGGATTGGTCAGGCGCAACGCCTCAGGCGTGTCACCGAACAACGCCGCATCGGATTGCGCCATGAAGCTGAAGGTAACGCACTCGGCGAGGCCCTGGGCGGCGAGGAAGCGGCGGGCGAGTTCAGCGCGCACCTGCTTCGCTGTCAGCGTCGCGACGGGTACCGGCGAGGCACGCGGCAACGACACCGGCGGCACCGCGTCGAGGCCGCGCAGGCGTAGCACTTCCTCCACAAGGTCGCATTCCGGTTCGATCTCGGCGCAACCTTCGGCTGCCTTCGCGGCAATTACGGGATCGAGTGTTTCCGCCTGCTCCAGCATGATCGGTGCAGCGACATCGTTGCGCCACGACGGCACCGCGACACTGACGCGCGTTGCGTCACGGCTCTGCATCGTGAAGCCAAGTCGCTGCAGCGACGCGACCGCTTCATCCGGCAATATATCGGAGCCGCCGAGGCCTGCGATACGTTCGAACCGCAACGTGGCCGTGCGCTGCCAGGCTGGCGGCTTGCCGGCTTCGGTGACCTCGCCGGGTTCGCCGCCGCAGAGTTCCAGCACCATTGCGGTGGCGGCTTCCACGGCGTCGGGCATCAGTGCGGGATCGATGCCGCGCTCGAAGCGCTGGCGTGCGTCGGACACAATCTGGTGGCGGCGCCCCGTGAGCGCGACGCGGATCGGGTCGAACAGCGCGCACTCGATGAAAACAGAGGTGGTGGTCTCGTCGCAGCCGGTTGCCTCGCCGCCCATCACGCCGGCCATCGATTGCACGCCGGCGGCGTCGGCGATGGCGCAGTCATCGGCGGTGACCGTGTAGTCACGGCCATTCAGCGCACGGAAGCTTTCGCCACGGCCTGGCCGGAGGGTCAGCGTGTCGCCGGTCAGTTTCGCCACGTCGAACACGTGCAGCGGGCGGCCAAGATCGATGGTGAAGAAATTGGTGACATCGACCAGCGCGTTGATCGGACGCAGGCCGATAGAGAGCAGCCGATCCTGCAGCCATTGCGGGCTGGGGCCGTTGCGCAGGTTGCGGATGGTGCGGCCGAGCACCCAGGGGCAGAATTCGGGCCAGTCGATCTGCCAGTGTGGGCCGCCGCGGAACGCAGGTTCCAGCCGCTTGGGTTGCCAGAGTTTCAGGGTGCCGATACCGGCGGCGGCCAGATCGCGCGCGACACCGCGGACCGAGAAGCAGTCGCCACGGTTCGGTGTGACGCTGACGTCGATCACCGGATCGTTCAGACCCGCCCACTCCGCATAGACCGCGCCCACCGGCGCGTCATCCGGCAGATCAACGATGCCGGCGTGTTCGTCGCTGATGCCGAGTTCACGTTCGGACAGCAGCATGCCCGCGCTGCGCACACCGCGGATTTCGCCGACCTTCAACGTGATGCCGGTGCCTGGGATGAACGTGCCGGGCGACGCGAACACGCCCTTCATGCCGGTGCGGGCATTCGGCGCACCGCATACGACGGTGGCGGTGCCGGCTCCAGTATCCAACGTGCATACTCGCAACCTGTCGGCATTGGGGTGCTGCACCGCCTCGATGACACGGGCGATGCGGAACGGGGCGAGCGCGGCGCCGCGGTCAACCACGTCTTCCAACTCGAGCCCGATACGGGTGAGCGTGTCGGTGATCTCGCTCAGTCCGGCCTCGGTGTCGAGATGCGTCTTGAGCCAGGAGAGGGTGAATTTCATGCCAGTACCTTCCCCCTCCCCTTGCGGGAGGGGGCCAGGGGGAGGGGGGCCGGCCCCCGCTCCCGTGACGCGAGGAGAAGCCCCACGGCTCGCTTGCGACTTCACTACACCCCCTCGTGCAGCATGGTCGGCGCGAGCGGGTTGAAGCCGTAATGGCGCAGCCAGCGGATGTCAGACTCGAAGAACGGCCGCAGGTCGGTCATGCCGTGCTTCAGCATGGCGACGCGCTCGACGCCCATGCCCCACGCAAAGCCCTGCCACTCGCGCGGGTCGATGCCGCAGTTGGCGAGCACGCGCGGATGCACCATCCCGCTGCCGAGAATCTCCAGCCAGTCGCCACCCTTGCCCAGCTCGCCGGTGCGGCGATTCCATCCGATATCCACCTCCATCGAGGGTTCGGTGAACGGAAAGTAACTGGAACGGAAGCGCACCGGCAGGTCGGCGATGCCGAAAAACGTGCGCAGGAAGTCGATCAGCGCGCCCTTCAGGTGCCCGAGCGTCAGGTCGCGGTCGAGGATCAGCCCCTCGCACTGGTGGAACATCGGCGAGTGCGTAGCGTCGTGGTCGGCACGGTAAGTGCGGCCGATGACAATGACCCGGATGGGCGGCCGGCGGGCGAGCATGGTGCGGATCTGCACCGGCGAGGTCTGCGTGCGCAGCACCGGCGGCGGCAGGTTGCCCTGGGCCGGCAAGTAGAACGTATCGTGGTCGGCGCGCGCTGGGTGATGCGCCGGAATGTTCAGCGCCCCGAAATTCAGCCAATCCGATTCCACGTCGGGACCTTCGGCGATCTCGCAGCCCATGGCGCCGAAGATGGCAGCGATCTCCTCCATGGTGCGGCTGATCGGGTGGATCAGGCCAGTCTCACGCGGACGCGGCGGCAGCGTCGGGTCGAGGCGTTCGGCGGTCAGCCGGGCGTCGAGGTCCGCGGTTTCCAGCGCAACGCGGCGGGCTTCGATAAGGCCAGTGAGCGCGTCCTTAAGCTGGTTGAGCGCCGCGCCCCGTTCCCGTCGCTGATCCGGCGGCGCCTTGCCGAGATCGCGCAGCAACGCCGTCAGGCGGCCGTTGCGGCCAAGGGTGGCGACGCGGACGGCATCCCACGCGCGCAGGTCGCCGGCTGCGGCCAGTGCGGCCTCAGTCTCAGAGTGCAGGGCGGAGAGATCGTCTGTCATTGATGCCCGTAGCGGCGAGGAGGCGATGCCCTCCCCCTCCCCTTGCGGGAGGGGGTTGGGGGAGGGGGAACCTCCAGGTTGGCCAACGCCCCCATCGCGCGGAGGCATGCTTCGTCAGAGTGCGGCCTGCACCTTCTTGACGATCTCCGCGAAGCTCGCGGCATCGTCATAGGCGATGGCGGCCAGCACCTTCCGGTCGATCTCGATCCCCGCCTTCTTCAGCCCGTCGATAAATCGGCTGTATGTAAGACCGTGCTCGCGCACCGCCGCGTTGATCCGCTGGATCCACAAGCCCCGGAAGTCGCGCTTTTTGTTGCGCCGATCGCGGTAGGCGTATTGCAGCGACTTCTCCAGCCGCTCCCGCGCCGCGCGATAGGTGGTGGAGGTGCGGCCGCGGAAGCCCTTCGACTGCTCGAGGACCTTCTTGTGCCGTGCGTGGGTGGTAGTGCCCCGTTTGACGCGTGCCATATGCTTTCTCCCTCAACCCAGCCCGTACGGCGCCCACTGCTTCACAGTGCGGGCGTCCATGTCCGTCAGCGTCTGCATCCGGCGGTTGCTGCGTTTGGATTTCTGGGTTCGGGCGGAGAGCATGTGGCGTTTCATGCCGGGACCAGCCTTCACCTTGCCGGTCGCCGTGATCTTGAATCGCTTCTTGACCGACGACTTGGTCTTCATCTTGGGCATTTGGGTCTCCTCTGGTCTGGGAGCCTGCTGGTCCTCGGGTCAGGCCCGGGGATTTGGCAGGCAATCGCGGCCGGGCATGCCCTACAGGCCCGGGCGCGCGAGTAAGGGGCGGGTGTGTAGCCGAGGGGGAGGCGGAAGGGAAGAGGGGCTGGCTGAAAGCTTCCAGCCCGCGCGGAGCCCGTCATGACCTGGGCGCCACGGTGCGCGGCCGTATCGTTTCAAGACGGTACTCAACCGACCCTTCACTTCAGACCCGAACTGCTGGAAGTGCCGTAGATTCCAAGTATAAATAGTCTCAGCATTCGCTTTCATCGCACAAAGCGCCAAGATGCCGTCATACATTGTGCCACCAATAATTCCGGCAGCCGCCAAGTGCTGGATGCCGCTCACGTACTCGGCCGCATCCAACGCCACGATCGTCAATCTCTCTTGCAATGTTTCCAGAAACAGCAACGCATCTGCGGGAGTCATACGCTGCTGGCCGGGCATCCGCGTCAGTGACGCGTACACCTCTGCCAAGCTGTGCGCCGCACAGCCTGCATCAGGTTTACCGAACTCCAGGAAAACTCTCATGCTGGGGTCGTGGTGCTCGTGTTCGCCGTAACACACCGCGACGAGAACTGAGGTATCGAAAAAAGCCTTCAGGTGTTTCCACCCGCGTCGGCGACGTCTCGTTCCTGACGCACCTGCTGCAGCGTCTCGCCGGCTACCCTGGCGGACAAAGGCTGGCCTGACCGGAATACCCAGACGCCGTGCTCCTTTCGCATGGACCCCGTCGCATGAACGGGACGCAGCGTGATGCAATCGCCTTCGGACACCAGCGTCAATGCGTCGCCCGCGCTTAGATTGAGCTGTTCCCGAAGTCCCTCGGGGAGCACGATCCGGCCAGCTTCGTCCACTGTGACAGTAGCGTTCATGCCATGAAGATAGTCGACACAACCGCGCAGTCCAAGTCTCGCTGAGACCTGATGGCTTCAACCACACAGTCTTATCAAGGCAAAGGAGCCTACCGAAGCGCCGTCGAATGAAGAGATGAAGGGCGCGCCATCCCGGGCGCGCCCTTCCCTCGATACCCAGTCGAACCTACAGATTAGCCTGGAAATCCACGTAGTCCCGCACCTTCCGATAGACCTGCAGCCGGTTCCGCTGGCTGTCGGCCACGATGATCTCATCGGTCGCCGGATTGAATTCGACCGCCGTCGGGAAGCAGAACCGCCACAGCGGCTCCAGATTCCGCACCCGCCGATACGCCTTCATCATGTCCGGGTTGGCATCGACGCTCTGCTGCGCCCACTTCGACATCACCTGTGAGTTGCCGTACAGGTTGGTCAGTGGCGTGCCATCAGCCTCGAAGATGCAAACCCGATGGTTGCCCCAGTCCGTCACATAGATGTCGCCATCCGGATCCACCGCCACGTCGGTTGGGTGGTTGAGTATCCCGGCCTTGGGATAGTCGGACTCCGGCAGGCTCGACACGAATGGCCCCAGATACGTCACCGCGAATGCTTTCGGATCAGCCGGAACCGTCCCGTACGAGCCGATGCTCATCAGGTGATGCCCCTGTGGCGACAACTTCTGCACCCGGTGGTTCTTCCAGTCCGCGACATAGATGTTGCCGGCCTTGTCCAGCGTGATCCCCCAAGGCTGGTTGAACTCGCCCGGGCCCGATCCCGCCTTGCCGCACGATGCGACCAGCTTGCCGTCCGGCGAGAACACCTGAAGCCGGTTATTGCCGCTGTCCACCACGATGACGTTGCCGTTCTTCTCGACCGCAAGGCCCGCCGGCCGCAGCAGTTCACCATCGCCGCTACCGGTCTTGCCGAACTTGTACTGGAACTTCCCGTTGGTATCGAACACCGAGATCGTGTTCGTCCACTCATCCGAGCAGTACACATGCCCGTTCTGCCCCACGGCAACACCAAAGGGCCAGGTCGCCTTGCCGTCGCCTTCGCCGTGCTGGAAGAACTCGGCCACCAGCTCCTCATCGCCAGGACCGCCCATTTTGATGCGGTTCACTCGCATGCCGAAATTGTTCTCATTGCCGCGGTTGGCGGTGTAGATGTCGCCGTCGTTGCCGAGGCACATCGTCTGCACGTAATTGAATCCCGTGCCCGTCGCCGCGCCACGCCCAATGGCATGGGTCCAGTCATAGGCCCTGCCGCGCACAACTGTCGTAAGCGCCATGATTCCCTCCCGTCACATCGCAAGATCGCGTCCCTCCCGTTCCATGCGAACGGGAGGGGTTAGCCAACGCCAGCTCAGTGCAGGAAGGCCGGCTTCTCGTACGTGCCGTTCACGATCGGCGCCGGGTTCATGCCCAGCCACTTGTCGAGAATGGTCGAGTAGATGCTGCGGAAGTCCATGTTCGGGTTCAGGTCGCCCTGCACCAGCGCGCGCGCTTCCAGCGACGGGTATTCGCCGTAGTGCCCGCCCTTCACCTTGTCGCCCAGCACGAAGGTCGCGCCGGCCGCGCCATGATCGGTGCCCGAGCCATTGTCGCGCACGCGACGCCCGAACTCCGAGAACATCAGCACGATGACATTGTCAGCCGCATCATGTTCGCGCAGGTCGGCCATAAAGGCTTCCAGCCCTTCGGTGACCTGCGTCCACAGACCGGCATGCAGCGGGCTCTGCCCGGCATGCGAGTTGAAGCTGCCATGATCACAGTAAAACACCCGAGTGCCGAGACCCGCGAGATGCACCTGCGCAATGCCACGCAGCTTCTGCGCGATCGTAGAGTTCGGATACTGCACGCTGGACTTGTACAGCCCAGGCGCCACCTTCAGGATATCGGCACCTTTCAGCCCGTCGAGGCCGGTGGTGCCGAGGTACTCCATCACCCCGCTGCCCTCGATCGGTTGATACATGTGCGAGAAGGTTTCCAGCACCTTCAGCCTCTGCGCCTGATCGCGGATGGTCGGCAGGAACCCGTACTGCTCCAGCGGTCCGGCCACACACGCCACCGGCACGCCGGGAACCGCCAACGCGCGGAACAGGCACGGCCCAAAGCTGACCGCCGTGACGACGTTCTCCTTCTTCGGATCGAACTCGCGCACCACGCGCCCCAGCCAGCCCTCGGTTCCGACCTTGTCGGCCTCGCAGGTGTGCCAGATGTCCATGGAGCGGAAGTGCGAGCGCGGCGAATCCAGGTAGCCGACGCCATGCATGATCGCCAGCTTGTCGTCGTCCCAGAACTTCTTCAGCGGCGCCATGTACTGCGGAATCGCATGCGCCTGGTCGAGCGTGATCATGTCGCTATCGGCGATGCCGACCGCCTTGCGATTGTCGCGATACAGACCGTTGTTGTACGGGATTATCGTGTTCAGGTAGTCGTTGCCGCCCGTGAGCTGCAGGACAACCAGCACGGGATCCTTCTGTGCTTGCGTTGCTGACATTTCGTAGTTCCTCCTGATCTCAACCGAATTGATATTCGCGGGTCGCCGCGATGAGCTGCAGCATCTCGGCGGCGCGCCGCGAGGCGTTCTGAGCACCCGCGCCATCCCAGGTGATCTCACCCCATTGCTTCGCCGCCTCGGTCAGCTCCTTCTTGGTGCCGTCGCCGACCTCGATCGGGCCCATCAGATCGAGGCAGTTGGTGACAAGCTGCTCCGGTGTCTTGGTTCCCTGGGTCTTCAGGCGGTTGATGATCGCCTGCACGCCCGGCAGGTCCGGGTTGCCGATCTGGGAAGCGACGAAGTTGATGCGTGACATCAAGGAGCCGCTGTTGATCCACTCCTTGCCGGTGTGCCAGCCCTCGACCGACGGCGGGTTCAGCAGGTCTTGGCCCATGTAGGATGGCTGCATCGACAGCTCACCATAACCTGGCTTCGGCAGTTCGTAGCCGCCGACCAGACGCAACGTGCCGACGACCACTTCGGCCGGCGACTTCAGGTGCTGGTAGCGCGCCTTCTTGAAGAAGTCCGAGGTGAACAGCGCCTTCAGCACCGGCTTCATCTCGCAGTTGTTCTCTTGGAACACCTTCATCAGCATAGCGACCGCCGCCGGGTCACGCGGCTCTTCGATCGACCACGCAGGCACCTGCGGTTCATCGGCGACGAAGAAATTGTACAGATGCCGGCAGATGAACTTCGCACACGCTGGCTGCTGCACGATGATGTCGATGATGTCCTCACCATTCAGGTTGCCCTTGTGGCCAAGGAACGTCTTCTCGCCGTCATCGTGGTCTTCCGCGCGATACTCGAACTTCCACGGGAAGCGGCCGTATGGCAGGCGAGGTAGCTTGGTCTCGAACGTCCAGCCGGTGAACGCGCGTGATGCCTCGCGCACATCCACTTCGGTGTAGTTCCCCGCGCCGAGGCTGAACAGTTCCAGCAGCTCACGGCCCCAGTTCTCGTTCACCGCGGTCCCGTGGTTCTGGTTGTTGTCCAGCCAGAACAGCATCGTCGGGTTCTTCGCGATCATCAGCAGCAGGTCGCGATAATTGCCCATGCCGTGCTTGCGGAACATGTCGATCTGTTCCAGCAACTGGTCGTAGTTGTCGACCTTCGAATTGCCGGTTGCGAACACGCTATGCCAGAACAGCGCCATCTTCTCTTCCAGCGGGCGCTGCGAGTTCACCAGGTAATACATGTAGTTGACGTTGCCCATCGGCGGCTGTCCGCCGGGCAGCAGCGCCGCGGGCTGATGCCGCAGCAGCACATACGGATCGACGGGCGGCTGCGAATCCGGGTTCAGCAGTTCCGCGACGGTCGCGTCGTAGCCTTTCGCCGCGCGCGTCTCGAGTTCGTCGCGGCTGGCGCCGAAACCCGCGCGCCGCATCAGATGGGCCATCAATGCTATGTCGTCATGCTTTGCCATGTCTTTATCCCTCCCAATCAGGCAGCGATGTAGAAACTCTACTGATGTCGTCGCTCATCCATGCCGCAACGGCGCGATGGCGCCCCACGGTCGCGGAGTGGTTTGTTACGAAACTTTCCAGGCCCGAGAACAGGCACGCAAAGAGAGGGAAGACGCGCCGTCGCGGCGCGAGCTGGTCGGGAGTTCACCCTGAACAGCAACGGACATGTCATCCGTGCTTCCATCCCATGTGAGCGTTATAGCACTTAGCTGACGATATTGAGCCGAACATCAGTTGTCGTCAACGAGCCTCCGCACACAACGTGCCCGCCGCCGCATTGTCTCGTCGTGCGGCACCTGGTGCACGCGCCTGGTGAAATCCTCACGGTAGAACCATCAAGCTTGCCAGCCTGGGTTCATTTGTCCAATCTAAAGATGCGATTTCACCAATAGAAGGCGTGAATGGTATGGCACGGCCATGACACTCGCCGAACTGCGCTATCTGGTCGCCGTCGCGGACCTGCGCCACTTTGGCCGTGCCGCTGAGCGCTGTCGCATCACCCAGCCCACCCTCAGCAGCCAACTCAGGAAACTCGAGGAAACGCTGGGCGTGCCGCTGGTGGAACGCACCACCCGCTTCGTCACGCTCACGCCGATCGGCGAGACGGTCGTGACGCATGCGCGGCGCATTCTGGAGGAAGCCGATCAGATCGCCGAACTGGTGCGCCACCGCCAAGGCACGCTGACCAGCGTGCTGCGCCTCGGCATCATCCCGACGCTGAGCCCGTATATACTCCCGTTGCTGCTCAGCAAGTTGCACGAAAGCTTCCCCGAATTGCGTCTCGTGCTGCGCGAGGACCTCACCGACAATCTGATCGACGCACTCGACAGCTACACACTGGATGTTCTGATGATCGCGCTGCCGGATCAGGCCGGCGCCTATCGTGTCATGCCGCTGTTCCAGGAGCCGTTCGCCTTCGCCTGTCCGCCCGGACACAAACTCAGCAACAGGCCATTCGTGACCGAACGCGAAATTGCACAGGAACGCCTGCTTCTCCTGGACGAAGGGCACTGTCTGCGCGACCAGGCATTGGCGGTGTGCGGCGATCGCGCGCAGGAAGGCGCGGATGACGATTTCCGCGCCACCAGCCTGGAAACGATTTCCGAGATGGTCGCGGCCGGCATCGGCTGCACATTGCTGCCGTCGATGGCAGTGCCACATCTGACGGCACGGCAACGGCTGGACGTGCGCCCGCTAAAGGCTGCGAAGGCGCATCGCCGAATCGGCCTGGTGTGGCGGGCAAGTTTTCCGCGTGGCGAGGATTTGGAAGTGCTCGGGCGCTTCATACAGGATCTGCTGCCGGACTGCGTGGAACCAATCGGCGCGGTTCATTCACGGCGTGCTCCGCGCCCGGAACGGGTCGGCTCTGTGGCCAAGGTTCCACACGGAGGGCACTGAGAATGCACAGGGCACTACTGGGCGCTCCGTGACTTGCTTCTCAGTGCCCTCCATGTGGAACCTTCCTTAGTCTGTCCCGCCGCACGCAGCATCTCCAATTTGTCAAGGTCCATTGACAGGTCGCCCATCCGGGCCGACGATTGTCAGGAAATCGCGGAATCCTCGTGTTGCCCTCCCGGCAGCCGCCGCTTGAGTGCCGGGCAAAGCGAGGCCGCCAAAAGCCTTTCGCGCGCAGCGCACTGTCGAGGAGTCCACCATGCACGCCAGAGTCCAATACCCGGAATCCATAGAACCGCTGGTCCAGTTCATCGAGACGACCCCACCCGCCGAGATCGTGGACCGCACACTGGCAAAACTACGGGCGGGTATTGATCCTCGTACCATGCTGACGGCTTCGGCTCTTGCGGTCGTTCGTTCGTCCGACCTTCCCCCCGGCCATCATGGCGGCCCACTACATCCGCTCGCCGGGCTGCATGCCATCACTCACCTGGCGAACCATTTCGAAGGTGAAGAACGCTTCCTCCCCATCCTCCAGCACGTTGCTCTCTCCAATAAGCACATCAACGACCCAGTCACCGGCCCTTACAGCCTGCTGGAATTCGCCCCGCTCGATCCCTCCGGCGCCATGGTCAGCCGCACCGCCGACCTCGCCGCCGACGGTTCCGGCGACGTCATCACCTCAGAAGGCATCCAGGCTGCCAAGGACGCCTTCCTGAAAGCGTGCAGCCGCGGCGAGAGCAACAAGGCCGACCACATCTTCCTCTGGCTCTGGGACCACGTCCCGGCGATCGAAGCGTTCGACCTGCTCATGAGCGTTGCGATCCCGAAGAACGGCCTGGACGACCACTACTTCCTGTTCCCCGGCTACCTGTGGCGCGGCCTGGAAGCGCTCGGCACCGAGCACCTGAAAGTGCTGTTCCGCCCAGCCGTCCGCTACGTCGCGCGCTTCCCCGCACAGCGCGTCATGCCGGAGGCAGATCAGCTCATCGAGGATCATGGCCTGCTAACCCGCATCCTGCGCCAGCGCAGCGGCGACGATGAAACCGCCGCGGTAGGCGCGCTCGGCGAGGCGATCCGAGGCTGCAAGGTCTACACCGAGATCCCCAAGATGATCGCCCAAGCCCTGGCCGACGGCCTGTCGATGGAAGGCGCCGGCGAGGCGTTGTCCATCGGCGCCGCAGGCCTGTTCATGCGCTCGCTCACCGGCAACCCGATGGACGTGCACCTGCACACCAGCGCCAACCTGCGTCGCTACCTGGTCCGGCTCGACGGCTTCAGCCTGAAGAACAAGCTGCTGGTGCTGTTGACCTGGCACACCGGCCCCGAGGTGAAGTCCACCCAGTACCGCATGGAACCCACCATCCAGCCGGACATGGAGGCAGTCGCCGCCCTGCCGCATCGCTCCCAGGAAGACCTGCTGGAGGCGATCACCCAGAGCATCTACACCCAGCCGCCGACCGATTGGTCCAAGGTGACCAACCTAGGCATGATGCGCGCCGTCCCCGAGGTGAAGTCGACCGTGAACCTGGCCCAGCAGTACGTAGACCTGCGCTACGACCCACAAGTGCTGATGCATCGGCTGGCTGAAATCGTCTGCCACGACAGCTTCACCGAGATGCACGCCTTCAAGCACCACCAGGCGATCGTCGAGGAATTCCGCAACACCCGCGAGCCATGGCGATCGATGCACCTCGTCGCAGCCTGCCAAGCGGCAGCGGTCTCGTTCGGCAAGAACATGACGGTCTACGAGGACATCCTGGAACTACTACACGCCGCGTAACCGGCCGCGGGCGCTTCTCTCTGGTCTCTCCCCCTCCCCTTGCGGGAGGGGGCCAGGGGGAGGGGGAGGGGGCGCCGCCACCAACCCTCAGTACACCCCCGGCACCAGCCGCCAAGTGCGCCCCCGGTACGCCTCATACGCCGCCCCAAACTGCGACAGTAACAGTGCCTCCTCAGAGCGGATGCGCGCGATCAGCGGCACCAGCGTCAGCACTGCCAGCACCACACCCACGCCCGACCGAAATGCGAGCGCCCAGCCAAGCGAGAGCACCAGCATTCCCAGATAGCTGGGATTGCGCACGACGCTATAGATCCCAGTCGTGACCAGCGTATGGCCCGGCTGTATCGCCACCAGCCCGCTGAACCGGTTACCCAGCACAAACACCGGCCATATCCGGATCACACCGCCGAGGACGTATAGGACCACCCCCGTCCATCGGACCGCGTCCCCATCCAGCGTCCACACGTCCAGTCGATCAGTCAGTGCCGGCAGATAGGCAGCCAGCACGCCAAGCACACCAAATGCCGCCAGCACCCAGCGATTGCCCCGATCCTCACGCTCGCCCGGTACTCAGGTTGCCGCGAGTGAACATCGACACGACGCTCATCACCACCGTCGCAACAGCCACCGCAACGAGCGCCGGATGGGCCACGAACGCCGCCACCCCGCCCCAGCCCAGAATGGCAAGCCCAACGTAGGCAACCGTCCCGGCAACGGCCAAAATGGCGACTTTAGGTGTGATCTGCATGGCTGACTCGCTCGGACACTGCCCTCTTGTGGTAATGCACCGGTGTGGAAACCAGTGGCGCCTCACTCCCGCGTGAAGCAGGCTTACGCCAATGAGCGACGAAACCCTCCGTATCGAGCGCACGCCGCCCGAGCCGGCGTGGCCCACCTTCGCCCTGCCGCGCGGCACCGAGATCAACGGCTACCGGCTCGATCGCATCCTGGGCAGCGGCGGCTTCGGCATCACCTATCTCGCGCTGGACCTGCTCCGGCAGCGCTTCGCCATCAAGGAATACTACCCACAACAATTCGCCTCGCGGCAGGACATGACGGTGCGCCCCACCACGGTCGCCGACACCCCGCTGTTCGAAGAATGCCGGGAGCGCTTCCTGCGCGAAGCCGAGGCGCTGGTGCTGCTCGGTCGCACCGCCGGCGGCGCCAACGAAGGCATCGTGCGCGTGCAGACCTACTTCGAGGCGTACGGCACCTGCTTCCTGGTGATGGACTACGTAGAAGGCGACAGTCTCGCCGACATCATCCGTCGCGACCGTGGCCTGACCGCCGCGCGTCTGCGCTCTCTGCTGGTGCAACTCCTGACCAGCATTCGCGTCGTGCACCGGGCCGGCCTGCTGCACCGCGACATCAAGCCCGCAAACATCATCATCCGTGAGGGCGATCGGCTCGTGCTGATCGACTTCGGCGCAACGCGGCAGGCGATACCCACCGAGGCCACCAGCTACACCCAGATCTATTCGGGCGGCTACGGACCACCCGAGCAGATGCTAGGCCTGCGGCAGGGCGAATACTCCGACATCTACGCCATCGGCGCGGTCTGTTACCGGGCCATCGGCGGCCGCCTGGCCGACCCACTGGCGCGGCAGAATTCGCTGGCAGCCGGTCTGGCGGATCCTCAGTCGCCGGCCGTGGTTGTGGGGGACGGACGCTATCCGCGCCGGCTGCTGGAGGCGATCGATGCCGCGTTGATCGTCGATCCAAAGCACCGGCTCCAGTCGGCTGACGCCATGCTGCAAGCGCTCGGCCCGGAGGAACCGGTTCTCTCTGCGGCCGCGGTACCTGCGCCGGCGTCCGCGGTGCGAGGACGCCGCCCGGTGTGGCTTGCCACCGCTGCAGCGGGCGCTTTGGCGGTGGTCGGCGCCGCCGCCTTCTTGATGCTTCGCGGACCCGCACAACCATCGCCAGTGACGGTTGCCGCTTCAGTGGAGTTGGCGCGGAAGCCGCCGACACCGCCGCCAGTGGCGCAGCCACCACCGCAGCAAGAAGCCGCTGTGGTCCCACCTTCTGTCAAGGAACCCCCCTCGCAGCAACAGGCGACGGTGGTCATTGCACCCCCTGCCAAAGAGTCCCCACTACCTTCGCCGGTTCAGCAACCGCACCCGGAGGCGGTCGTTGTGCCACCCCCAGCGACGCAGCCCCAGGTTCCAGCGTCGCAACAGGAGGCCCTGATTGTTCCGCCGCCAGCGCCCGTGGCGCCTCTGCCGTCGTCGCCGCTCGACCAGGCCCGGGCAGCAGCGGGTGCTCTGCCCTGCGCGGCGCTGGACGTTCGCGCCGGTCAGGACCGAATGGATATCACCGGCTTCGCGCAGGTGGGACAGGACTTCGATCGATGGCGCGCCAGCCTCGGACCGGTCGGCGCAACCGTGACGCGGGTTGACCAGTTTGCCTGCGCTCCGATCGACGCCGTGTCGTTGCTCGTCCGCCGCACCTGGGATGGCGCGACACCGAGCCTCATTGTCCACCTCGAACAGCCCACCGTGGCCAGCGGTGCCCGCGTCAGGATCAGCGTCGCCACCGCCCTGCCCGCCATCTATGTCGATCTCTACCAGGCCGACGGCTCGGTGCGTCACCTGCTGCGCGGTGGCGGCCGCTCTGCGGAATGGCTCGCCACCCCGCCCGGTGGCCCACGGATGCTGGTCGCGATCGGTGCGATGGCGCCGCTGGATCTTGGTCAGCGGCCGGAAACCGAGCGGGCCAGCACCTATCTCGATGCCTTGCGCCCTCTGCTGCCAAAAGCCGAGGCAGCTGATCTCGCGATGGTGATCGAACACCCGCCCGAGCCAGTCGCGGTGAGACCGCAGTCACACCCTCGGTCAGAGAAGTGTGCAAATATCGTGAGCCGAGCGCAGCTAGGGGAAACGTTGACCGATGCGGAACTTGCAGCATTGCGGACCGAGTGCCGAACCTGACTCGTGCGTCCGTCAGCGCCATGCGTGGCTGAGCGCCGCGATCCTGCTCCTGCTGGCCGCCTGTACGCCTGCCGCCCAGACCCCCGCGCCAACGGCCGCGGCGCCACCGGTGCCGTTCCCCGATGCCGTGGCCAATGCAGCCAACACGGTGTTCTCCACCGCGGCGGCGCATGCCGACACCCGGCAGGTCGTGGTGATCGACCCGCTGGTCAACGGCGTGACCGGTGAGCAGTCCACCGCAACCCAGCAGATCCAGGACCGCATAATCGCCTTGGCGCGCGATAAGTATCCGCAATTCGACATCCAGCCCTTTACCGCCGCAGCAATCAGCAAGGCTCCATATGTCATGGTCGGCACGTTCACCCCGGTGAATGCGCAGGGCCAGACCGCGGGCACGCGTGAGGGCTACCGGTTCTGCTTGGTCATGGTTGACCTCCGCGCCGGCAAGACCATCGCCAAGGGTGTCGCGCGGGCTCAGTTGTCGGGTGTCAACACGACGCCCGTCGGCTTCTTCCGCGACAGCCCGGGCTGGACCAATGATGCCAGCGTCAAGAGCTATATCGACACCTGCCAGGCGACCAAGGTCGGTGATGCGATCAGCCAGACATACCTGAACGGCATCCTGACTGCCTCGATCGTGAGCGAGGCGATCAACGCCTACGACGCAAGCCGCTATCGTGACGCGCTGGACCTTTACATCACCGCCGAGAAGACGCCCGCCGGCAATCAGCTTCGCGTGTACAATGGACTTTATCTGACCAACTGGAAGCTCGGTCACCGCGACCAGGCAGCGGAGGCGTTTGGCCAGGTGGTGGATTACGGGCTGAACAACAATTCCCTCGGTGTGAAGATCCTGTTTCGCCCAGGCTCCACATCGTTCGACACCGCGCAGCAGACCACCGGGCCATACGATTTGTGGCTGCGCGAGATCGCATCGCACAGCGCGAACAAGCACGCGTGTCTCCAGGTAACCGGCAACAGCAGCCCCTCGGGCTCCGCCGCGCTCAATGATCAGCTATCGCAGCTACGGGCGGATTACGTGAAGGGACGGCTGGAGACGGACTCCCCGGCGCTCCAGGGCCACGTCATCGCGACGGGCGCCGGAGCCAAGAACAACCTGGTCGGCACTGGCGCCGACGATCTGTCGGACGCATTGGACCGCCGGGTTGACTTCAAGGTGATCCCGACCTGCTAAGACCGACCCCGATAGGGGTCGGGAAGACACCGTCTCCCCGCCCTCCGAACCGTGCGTGCGGTTCTCCCGCACACGGCTCTCCAGTTGCTGGTTTCCTCATCGGGAGCACCTCGCGTCTTCATGGGCTGCGAGCAGGGTGAACAGCCCGTGATCCGCGAAGAAGGCGTTGGTCCATCGTCCATGGTCTGCTTCACTTCGTCCTATTGACGGCCGCTTTTCCTGCTTGCGCAGGATAGCTCGCAGCCGCCGCCGGATCATCTGGTCGATCCTGCGGAACAAGCGTGGCCTGGCGTGTTTGAAGTAGCCGAACCATCCCCGAAGCATCGGGTTGAGGTCAGCGATGATCCGTTCCAGGCTATCGCCCCGGCTGCGGATCGTCCTGGCCCTCACCTTGTCCTTGAAAGCCCGCAGGCTCTTATCGCGCACGAACCGGTGCCCCGCCTCAAACCGGTAGCCAAGAAAGTCGAACCCCTGGCCGGGTTGTGCGGCGTCGCCGATGCGCGTCTTGCAGGGGTGCAGGGTCAGGCCGTTGGCATTCACCCACGTCGTTACTTGGCGCAGTGCCGCAGCCGCCTCCGCTTCCGATGCGCAGAGGATCACGAAGTCATCGGCATAACGCACCATCCGGTAGCCGCTCTGCTCCATGAGCACGTCGAGCGGGTGCAGATACAGATTGGCCAACAGCGGCGACAGCACGGCCCCTTGGGGCGTTCCCGCCGCTGGCTGCCAGCGTGCTACGTCCGACATGATCTCCTGCCGCAGAAAGCCATCGATCAGGGCCACAATCCGGCTATCGCTGATCGAACCCTCCACCAGCCTCATCAGCCTGTCGTGCAGAATGGTATCGAAGTAGCTCTTCAGGTCGGCGTCCACCACATGGGTGTAACCCTCCTTCAGCAAGCGATCGACTTCCCGCAACGCATCCTTGCAGCCCCGTCCCGGCCGGAACCCAAAACTCCCCGGTCTGAACTGAACTTCAAAGATCGGCTCGATGACCATCTTCAGTGCTGTTTGTACAATCCGGTCCTTCACCGTCGGTATCCCCAGAGGCCGGGTCTTACCGTCTCCTTTGGGTATCTCCACCCGTTTCACCGGGTCCGGCTGGTAGCGACCCTCCGTCAGGCTACGCTGGAGTTCACGCAGATATCGCTCCGATTGGGCTTCGAACCTCTCAATGCTCTGACCGTCCACGCCCGCCGCCCCTTGGTTGCGCGCGACACGCTGCCACGCGATTTCCAGAGTTGCCGGACGAACCACCTTGTCGATCAGGCTGAACCACTTACCCCCTTTGACGCCGTTACCCAGCGCCGACACCATGCGATCCGTCCATATGGATGCTTCCGCCCACCACAGTCCGTGGGGTTCCCCACCGGGGGCGTCTCTCCCTTGCTTAGCCTTGACGGCACTACCGGGGTTCTCTTGCTCCAAACCAAACCTCTCGCATCCAGCTTCCTGCCTCCCTTCCCTCGGAACGGTTTTGCTAGCCGCTCGTCTCCACCGCTCGAAGCGGCCTCGGTATTATGAAGGCTCTGACTCCTGACAGCCTCACCCAGACCGTCAGGTCTCTCCGCTTACGCCGCTCTGCCGTCCCGACATTCCGACCTCAACCACGTGATCCGCCTGATGGTCGCTTTGAGTATCAGTCGCCTCAGCGCCACCAGTTGTTCCAGGCTTCGCCACTCATGAGCAGGCTCGCCACGAGATCCCGCCGAAACAGGTTCGTCATCCTACGGACTGCCGGTTCACCTCCGGTTGCTCTCCACCCCGCCTCGCGGCGACGCAGTTACCTTCAATTTCTGGGATTGCGACCATCCCAGGCACGGACTTCCACCGTGCAGACAAAGCGTCCTCACGGGACGCACTCATGGCCGGGCTTGACCCGGCCATCCTCGCGCGCACGGGACTTACGAAAGATGCAATCCCAGTCAGCGACAATCCCGTTGAGATGGCCGGGTGCGGTTGGCAGCATGTGCAGTACGTCAACAGTTAAGCCAGTAGCTACTATACGCCCGCATACTCGGCAGAGATGCTCTTGTTCGTGTAATCCGTCAGCATCGCCGTAGCGACGATACCGATAACAGAACAGATCGCGATGTAGATCGCGATCGGCCACACCGAGTAGAACGTCGCGAACAGCCACGTCGCAATGAACGGCGAAGGCCCTCCCGCTATGATCGAGGCAAGCTGATAGCCCAGCGAACTGCCGCTGTACCGCAGCCGAGGCGTGAAGCTCTCCGCGATCAAAGCTGCCTCCGGCCCATACTGCGTCATCACCGGCAGCAGCGACAACGCGATCGCCAGGAAGATCACCCACGGTATCCCGGTGTTGAGCATCGCAAAGTAGATGAACCCGAAGACGCCCATGAACACGCATCCCAACATGAACATGTTCTTGCGCCCGATGCGGTCCGACAGGGCCCCGGCGCACACCACCCACATGAAGCCGAGCACGGTCTGGGTAATAACGGCCAGCAGCAGGAAGTCACGTGACTGTCCCAACACCTGCGTGCCATAGGTGAAGATCCACGCACCAACAATGTAGCCGGGCGCCTGCTCCGGCATACGCAGCAGCGCGGTCAGCAAAACCTGCTTCGGCTGCCGCTTCAGCACCTCGAACACCGGCACGCGCTCGGTGCGTTCCTCATCCAGGATTTTCTGGAACACTGGGGTCTCCAGGATGCCAAGCCGGATCCACAGTCCCACGACGACCATGATGGCACTGAGGAAGAACGGGATGCGCCAGCCCCACACGAGGAACTGGTCCCCCGAGACCCAACTGAAGAACAGCACCGCGACATTCGCCAGGAACAGGCCGCAGGGCGCGCCGAATTGTGGCCAAGACGAGAGGAAGCCGCGATTCTTGTCGGTGTTGGCCCATTCCATCGCCAGCAGCACGGAGCCGCCCCACTCGCCGCCAACGCCGATGCCTTGGATCAGCCGGATGAAGGTGAGCAGGATCGCCCCCCAGATACCGATGCTGTCATAGCCTGGCACCAACCCGACCGCGACGGTGGCGCAGCCGGTTACCAGCAGCGTGACGATCAGCGTTGCCTTGCGGCCGATGCGGTCGCCCCAATGGCCGAAGATGGCAGCACCGATCGGGCGGCCAACGAAGCCGATGAAGAAGACGCCAAACGCCTCCAGCACGCCCACAATGGGATCCGACTTTGGAAAGAACAGTTTGCCGAAGACAAGTCCCGTAACAGTGCCATACAGCAGGAAGTCGTACCATTCGATCGTAGTGCCGACCGTGCTTGCAATGACCGCGCGGCGCAATTGCGCCCGATGCTGCTCCGGCGACATGCCAGGCGAGCCGATGCCTTCCGATGCCATCTACCTTCCCTCCAACGTGGGTTCGCACACAGCCATGCGGCGGCGCGCGTCTGCGGGTCGGGACTATGATTGGCTCTGCCGAGCAGGGACGAGGGCGTCCAGACGGCTGCTGAAACCAGCACAAAGTGTCGCTGGAGGTCGCCTGACCGCGACTTATCCGCCGCGTTGGTCGAAACGAAAAAACACATTTAAGCGAGATCGGCATTCTATCGATCGTCAAATCCCGCCTGGCGGGCGATCGTCAATCCAGAGTGCGGATTTTTTGCGCCCCACTGTCCGCCCCGCGCATAGTCGTGCGTCCTAGGGGCAACCGGGGAGCCGAACCGCATGCTGTACGCGCTGCTTTGCTACAATGAAGAGGATGTCGTCTGGTCCTGGAGCAAGGAACAGGACGATGCCGTCATGGCCCGCCTGGCTGTCATCCAGGAACGACTGGTCAAGGCGGGCAAGCTCGGCCCCTCGCTGCGCCTGCTTCCAACCACCTCCGCCACCACGCTGCGAAAGTCCCAGGGCGGGCCGCTGGTGATCGACGGCCCCTTCGCCGAGACAAAGGAGCAACTGCTAGGCTTCTTCATAATCGATGTCGCGAATCTCGACGAAGCCCTGGACATCGCGCGTGAACTAACCGCTGCGAACACCGGCAGCACCTACGAGATCCGCCCGATCGCGCTGTACTTCGGCGACCAGCGGCAAAGTTCCGCGGCGTGAGCGATGCGGGCTGGATCGAGGCCGCACTGATGGCCGCCCGGCCCCAGGCCATCGGCGCGCTGCTACGCTATTTCCGCGATCTCGACACCGCCGAGGAGGCATTCCAGGAGGCCTCGCTGCGCGCGCTGACGCATTGGCCGCGCAACGGTCCACCGCGCGATGCGGCGGCGTGGCTGATCATGGTCGGTCGCAACGCAGCGCTCGATGGCGTGCGGCGGCGTGCCAGGCATGATCCTCTGCCGCCGGAAGAAGAGCTGTCAGACCTGGATGATGTCGAGACGCCATTGGTGGAACGGCTGGACGACACGCACTACC
Organism: uncultured Alphaproteobacteria bacterium; assembly: GCA_963726125.1. GTDB lineage: Bacteria > Pseudomonadota > Alphaproteobacteria > Acetobacterales > Acetobacteraceae > JAMXLO01. The sequence goes on from CAVSBG010000009.1 coordinate 313,805, forward strand.
GCGACGATCTGCTGCGGCTGTTGTTCATGTGCTGCCATCCGGAGCTGTCGGCGGAGCAGCAGATCGCGCTCGCCCTGCGCATTGTCTCCGGACTGTCCGTCGCGCAGATCGCCCGCGCCTTCCTGGTCGGCGAGGCGGCGATGGAGCAGCGCATCACGCGCGCCAAGGCGCGGATCGCTCGTGCCGACATCCCGTTCGAAACGCCTGGCGCGGCAGAGCGGTCGGAGCGTCTCGCCGCGGTCGCCACCATGATCTACCTGGTGTTCAACGAAGGCTATTCAGCCGGCAACGGTTCGGCGCGCGCGGAACTATGCGGCGAGGCGATCCGCCTGGCGCGGCTGTTGCTGCGGCTGTTCCAGACCGAGCCGGACATCATGGGGCTGGCGGCGTTGATGCTGTTGCAGCACGCGCGCAGTCCCGCACGGTTCGACGGTGCGGGCAAGGTCGTCCTGCTGGAGGCACAGGACCGTCGCCTGTGGAACACCAGTCAAATAGCGGAAGGCCTCGCGCTGGTGGAAAAGGCGATGCGCCACCAACGGCCAGGTACCTATCAGCTTCAGGCCGCGATTGCGGCAACGCATGCTCGCGCGGCCCGTCCGGAAGAAACCGATTGGGCGCAGATCGATGCGCTATATGCTGCGCTCGAGCGCTTGCAGCCTTCGCCGGTAATCACGCTGAACCGTGCGATTGCCGTAAGCAAGCTGCGTGGGCCCGAGGCAGCGTTGGCAATGATCGAACCGCTGGCACCGCGGCTTGCCAGCTACTTCTATTTCTTTGGTGCGAAAGGCGTGCTGCTGTTGCAGCTGGGCCGCACGCAGGAAGCGCGTGCCGCATTCGACCAGGCGATCGTCCTCGCCCGCACCCCAGCCGAAGCGGACCATATCCGCGAACAGCTCGATCGGCTCATCCAGCAGGCGTAACCGACGTCCCCCCGACCATCGTGGCAGGCATGTCGTGGCCATTCGTCGCCACAGCTTGTAACGACAGGTGGCCGGGACAGGACATGCCCCATCATGACGGTCGGGCGGACGTCGCTGCATCACGACTTTCATAGCCGATGCACGCTGAAGGCCGGCGGCGGACCAAACTTCCGTCGACCCGCCCGATCATTATTTTCCGCCACTTGTCGGGGGACGTGCTGCTTCCCCGTCCTACGGACGATACCCAATCAGCAGAGGAGCAGCGCCATGGATGCCATCAGCGGAACCGAAACAAGCACCCTCCCCCAGGTGAAGGGAGGCGTGATACCATACCTGCAGGTGGACGGTGCGATGCAGGCCGCCGAGTTCTATCAGCGTGCGTTCGGAGCGAAGATCGCGTTCGCCTATCCGGTCGACGACAAGGGCCGCACGATGCACGTGCATCTGCACATCAACGACAGCTCGGTGATGCTGAGCGATGCATTCCCCGAGCATGGCTGTGCGTTGGAGAAGCCGCAGGGCTTCAACGTGATGCTGTCTGTCGACGACATCGATACGTGGTTTCGACGGGCTGTCGATGCCGGTGGCGAGGTAGTGATGCCGGTAGCGGAGATGTTCTGGGGCGATCGCTACGGGCAACTCCGCGATCCATTCGGCGTACTCTGGGCGATGAACCAGCCGAAGAAGTAAAAATCCAATCGCCGAGAATACCGACTCTCGACCCCCGTCACGGTGGGGCTATCGAACCAGTCATGGCCGGACCCCGACCCGGCCATCGGCCACCCACACCAAATTGCGAACGATGCAATCCCAGTCAGCAACCATCCCGATCAAGATGGCAGGATCGATCGGCGGCGCGCGCGGTGCATCAACAGCAAGGGCTTCTGGTATTATGCCTGAACGGCGCCGGCCCACGCGGTGCCCTATTTCGCGATCGGCACGGCGTCCCCTGCCTCTGCCACGATCTCAAATGACCGCTTTCGTTTGGCATGGTCGAAGATATTCGCGGTGACCATCAACTCGTCAGCGCCGGTACGTCGGATGAAATCGGCCAATCCACTCCGAACGGCATCCGGCGTGCCGACAATTGCACAGGCCAGCGCGTCGTCCAACATCGCACGCGCGTAACGATCGAGCACTTGATCGAAGTCTGCGACCGGAGGCGGCAATTTGCCCGGTTGGCCGCGACGCAGGTTGACGAAGGATTGTTGCAAAGACGAGAACAGGAAGCGCGCTTCGGCATCCGTCTCCGCTGCGATGACGTTGAGGCCCAACATCACATGGGGGCTTGCGAGTTGCGCGGATGGACGAAAGCCTCGTCGGTAGATCGCCAGGGCGTCCATCATCATCGCCGGCGCGAAATGCGATGCGAAGGCAAAAGGCAGGCCAAGCATAGCCGCGAGTTGGGCTCCATAGGTGCTTGAGCCAAGGATCCAGATCGGTACGTCCAGTCCGGCGCCGGGAACCGCCTGCACCGCTTGTCCCGGTTCGGCAGCCTGAAAGTAACCCATGAGCTCAACAACGTCGTGCGGGAAGTCGTCCCCGCTGCCGTGCAGGGTCCGGCGCATCGCCCGCGCGGTGACCTGATCGGACCCTGGCGCGCGGCCAAGCCCCAGGTCAACGCGGCCGGGATGCAATGCGGCCAACGTGCCGAACTGCTCGGCGATCAGCAGCGGCGCATGGTTCGGCAGCATGATCCCGCCGGCGCCAATGCGAATATGCTTTGTGCCTGCCGCGATATGGGCGAGTGCCACGGCCGTCGCCGCGCTCGCAATCCCGGGCAGGTTATGATGCTCGGCCATCCAGTAGCGCCGATAGCCCAATGCCTCGACGTGACGCGCGAGATCCAGCGAATTGTGCAGCGACCGACCCGCGTCGCTGCCCTCAGCAATGGGAGATAGATCGAGAACGGAAAGTGGAATCATAACGTGATTATGGCCCGTCGTGCTGCGCACGAGAAGTGTTGACGACGTTTGTAGACCGGTATCCGCCAGATCAAACCTGTCCCGCGCTCAGGTGCCCCGATGACAGAACGGCCACAGCTACACGTATGATCCGCCACCTGGCGTCCCACGCATCAACAAGCTCAACGCTTCACATCGGGTGACCGCCCATGACGCACGGACGATCGCGGCGGATCTCATTGGATCGCGAGGGGTTCAAACTGGTGCAGCAACACAGTGCAGTACGCGACTACTATGAACCCAGCAGCGCCCACCGATGCACTGCCGCGCGAAGGTATCGCGCTGCCCACTATCGCATCCCACGCAGCATGGCCAAGCGCGGTTACGCCGCAGTGGCGCGCTACCCCTGCCCGCTACGGCAGTGGATTGCCGGCGAAATTGCGGTTGGCGTTGACGTCATAGGGCGGCGCAACCGGCGTCCAGATGCCAAACGCCGTCCCACCCACAACGAATAGCTGGGTGGGCGACTGAACATTCCGGCCCGGCGCGGCCAGCCAGGACCTGCCGCTGAGCGCCGTCGGTTGGGAACCAATCCCCTGCGCGTAGGCGCTCGTTGCCATCAGCGCAATGAGACCGCCAAACAGAGCCACACGAATCGCTTTCATGTTCATTGCCTTCGATTGATTACGGCGTCCCCGGGCGGGCGGCGCATCTGTCGAGCTGGCAGATTACACAGATAAGGTATCTGGTCGGTTGCATAACAACTACCGAAGCATGCTGATGCCGCAGGGGTGGCATCGCTGCTGGTCCTGGGAAATCGCAGTATGGCGCAGGAAAGGAAAAGACATGCACGGATTGGATGGTAGGCGGGTGATTCTGACCGGCGGCGCCAGCGGCATCGGTCGCGCGGCGGCGCTGCGTTTGGCCGCCGAAGGCTGCGTGCTGGGCATTTTCGACCTCGACGAAGCCGGCGCGCAGATGACGGCGCGGCAGTGTGCGCAGGCGGTGGCATACCGCGTCGACATCACCGAGCGCGACCAGGTGGCCGCATCGGTAGCGTCCTTCGAGGCGACCTGGGGCCCGGTGGAAGGGCTGGCCAACGTGGCCGGCTGGGATACCCCGGTCGCCTTCCTCGAGACCGACCGTGCGCTGTGGGACAAGGTGATCCAGATCAACCTGTACGGCCCATTGAACATGCACCACGTCGTCGCGCGCGGCATGGCGGAGCGCGGTTTTGGCCGCGTGGTGAACGTCGCGTCCGACGCCGGCCGCGTAGGTTCGTCGGGCGAGGCGGTCTACTCGGCGTGCAAGGGCGGCATCATCGCCTTCACCAAGACGCTGGCGCGCGAGCTGGCGCGCAAAGGCGTCACGTTGAACGTTGTCTGTCCCGGCCCCACCGACACGCCGCTGTTCGACAACTTTCGCGCGGCATCGCCCACCATCGGCGATGCGCTGGCACGCGCGGTTCCGCTGCGCCGGCTGGGCGTGCCGGACGACTATGCGGGCATGATCGCGTTCCTGCTGTCGGATGATGCGGCTTACATCACCGGGCAGACGATCAGCGTGTCGGGCGGCTTGACGATGGCGTAGCATCAGTCAGTACCAATGATGTTGCTGCCAGAACGCGACGGCATTGTCGGCGCTGCCGTAGCGCTGCTGGATGTAGCGGATGCCGCCCTGGGCTTCCTCGACGGCATTGCCGAACGACTGGGCTCCATTCGGGTTCAGATGGTAGTTGGCGGCGGTCAGTTGGAACAGGCCGCGCGCCGAATGCACCGGGTTCTTCGCGCCGACCTGGCCGCCGGATTCCTGCTCCATGATGAAGCGCAGCCCCGGCTGCCAGGACTGCGGCACGCCCTCCAGCTTCATGGCCTGTTGCAGTGCGGCGTCCGACTGGGGCGGAATCGCCGGTCCTGGCTCCGACGTTCGAGGTGTCACCAGGATGCGCGCGGCGGCGGGCTGAATATTTCGGACCGCCTGCGCCAGAACGTTGTGGAAGCTCCGCGCCCGATGGTGGATCTGGCCCGCATGGGTTGGTCCACCATGCTGATGGTACCGCGTCGGCGTGGGGGTCCCGGCTGGTCCTGGAGGCACCATGTCGGCCATTCGGCCAATGTAATGGCGTGGCGTTGCCCGCCGGTTAATGTTCCCTTGCGTCAGCCGGATGGCAGACCGTCGCTCCGGACATTCCGTTGCTTCGGGGATTCGACCGCTAGAGCGTTCAGCCGGGCTGCATAGGCATGGAACACCATGCTCCGCGCTTTATTTGTGCGCGGTATTGGCGTGCCGCTCGCTCACACCGTTTTCAGGAAATTCGTCAGCTTGGTTGCCGCGGTCAGCTTGTCGGTCTTGTCGAGCGCCGCCAGTTCGGCGGCGAGCCGATCCATGGCGGCTTCATAGATCTGCCGCTCCGAGAAACTCTGGTCAGGCTGGCCGGAATTGCGGTGCAGGTCGCGCACCACCTCGGCGATTGCCAGAGGGTCGCCGGAGTTGATCTTCGCCTCGTATTCCTGCGCGCGGCGAGACCACATGGTGCGCTTGATGCGCGCGCGGCCCTTCAGCACCGCCAGCGCCTCATCGAACAGTTTGCGGGATGCAAGCTTGCGCAAGCCTGCGGTGCGCGCCTTGGCCACCGGCACGCGCAGCGTCATCCGGTTCTCTTCGAAGGTGATGTGGATCAGCTCCAGCTTATGGCCGGCGATCTCCTCAGTGGCGATTCGCTCGACCTTGCCGACGCCGTGGGTCGGGTAGACCACGTGATCGCCCTCGACGAAGATCTCCGCCTTGGCCGGCGGCCGCGGCGGGAGACGATCGGGCATCATTGGGCGGCCAGGCGCGGACATCGGCCCGGGAGCCGGGGCCGACGGGGCCGGAGCAGGACTGGGGGCCGTCGCGGCAGCAGGGGCGAAAGCGGGGGCCTCTGGCCGCGGCGAAACCGGCTCCGACAACTGGGCGGGCTGCGCGGCGGGGCTGGCTTCGGCCGGCTTGCCGGCCGGCGCCCGCGGCGCGGGGGACGCCTTCGGCCTGATCTCGGCAGGCTTGACCGACACGGCCTTCACCGATGCGGCTTTGGCCGCGACCGGGTGCTTTTCCGTCACCTTCGCAACCGGCGTGGCCTTGGCCGCGGCCGGCGGCGGCCGTTTCGCCAGGGCGGGCGTGGGCTTGGCCACCTTCGCGGGTGCCGTCGGCTGCTTCATCGCAGCAGGGCGCGCCGGCTTGGCGGAGGTTGCAATCGATCGGCGCGGAGCAGGCGCGCTGGCACGCAAAGCAGATGCTCCGCTGCCCTTCATCGCGCTGCCAGCAGATGCCTTCATGTCTGACACCTTTAACCTTTGTCCTTCGAACGTTGTGAACCGCAGGCTGGTCAACGCGGCCAGGATCACCTACCCGACCTACGCCACCCCGCTCTGACGGTTCGGCTCCTGGGAAGTGTCGCGGCCTCCACGCTCCGACGCATCCGCCGCCACTCGCTGCGACCAATATAGCATCACAGAGGCGTTACGTCATCGGGGGACACCGCAAGTATCAGCGCAATGCGCCCACACCGTCACACGTCCCGTTGAGAAATACGCGTCAGGCCTTGCCGGGTTCCGGATCGAACAGCTTCGCCTTGTCCGGCTTGTCCTTCCATTCGTCAGCATCCGCCGGAGCCTCGCCCTTGCGGGTGATGTTCGGCCAGAGCCCCGCGTAGGTACGGTTCTGTTCTAGCCAATCTCCCGCCTTGTCATCGCTGTCGGGGACAATCGCCTCGACCGGGCATTCCGGCTCGCAGACGCCACAATCGATGCACTCATCCGGATGAATCACCAGCATGTTCGCGCCGACGTAGAAGCAGTCGACCGGGCAGACCTCGACACAATCCATGTACTTGCAGCGTATGCAGGTCTCGGTGACCACGTAGGTCATGGTTCAATCCCCGGGCGGCGGAAACAGCGGGCGGTATGCCCGACGAACGCGCTCAAGCGCAAGGTCCGCCGGCGCTATCGTCGATCTCCTGATACAGCAGACGGGCCTCGGGCGCCGGACCACGCCGGGCGGCCAGCGACAGCACGCGCACCACGCGCACCGAGGTATGCACAGGTACCGTCAACACGTCCCCAATGCGAAGCCTGGCGTGTGGCTTGTCGGTCGGCTGGCGGTTGATGCGGATGGAGCCTCGGGCCACCAGGGCGGCGCAATCGGTGCGCGCCCGCATGAAGCGCGCGCACCACAGCCATTTGTCCAGACGCTGCCAGTCGCGGTCTTCCTGGTCCGGAATGGTGCCGCTCCGTCAGCGCTTCAATGCCGCCAGGGCGGCGAACGGTCCATGAGCGTGCGCCTGCGGGGCCGGTTCAATATTCGGCCGCTTGCGCCGCAGCGGCAGGATCATCGCAGGTGCGGGGGGACCATACTCGTCCGTGGCAAGGCCCACCGCGGGGAGTACGCGGAAGCCGAGGCGCCGCAGCACCACCGGCAGCAGATCCGCCTTCAGCGAGAAGCGCGACGCGAGGCCGGCCGGCACAGTGGTGGCAGCCCGCCGCGCCGCCCAGGCCAGTTCCGCGGCGACCCGCTCGGCGATATCGAGGCGGAGCAGGACCGGGCCAGCTTGCAGCCAGCCCATGGCCTCGGCGAACCCGGCCGGCCAATCCGGCTGGAGCGGCAGTGACACCAGATCGGGTGGCGGCAGTGGGGGCGCCGCGCGGCCATTCTGCACGCACCACAACAGCCGGCGCATGGCGCCAGCGCGCGGCTTCAGCAGTGCGGGCAGGAACAGGCCGAACCGGCCGGCCTTGACGCCGATGGCCTTCAGCGCGGCGCGTGACCGCGGCGGCAGCGCATCACCTTCGTCACCCGGGATCAGGCCAAGGGACTCGGTCAGGCGATGCAGCATGCCGCGAAGATCGGGTTGGGTGGCGGCGCGCTCAACCGCCAGCCGAAGCGGCGCCAGGTCACGCGCGATCCGGTCGTCGAGATATTTCTGCAGGCGCAATCGCAGCCGCTCACGCTGTGCCCCGTCCAGGAACTCGCTGTCGAGGATCTGGACACGCGGGTGCAGCGCGTTGTTGCCGCGCTGAAGCTTGGCGATCGGCGCGCCGTCCCAGGTGAGCGCCAGATCATCCGTCAGGGTCAGCGCATCGTCGGCGGCGGTTTCGACCACCGCGACCCGCCGGGGCATCTCGTCGCGCAGAGCACGGCGGGCGGCGCGGAGGACCAGCTTCTTCTCGTCGCCCTCTGCCTCCGGATCCGGGAAGAACCTGAAGCCGGCGACGCGGCCGACCGGGTGGCCCTCGACGATGACCTCGCCACGCCGGGTGACCGCCGACAGCAGGTCCTGGACCTCGACACCCTCCAGGCGGCGCATCAAGTGGGCGGCGCGGCGATCGACGAACCGGGCGGTCAGATGCTCGTGCAAGGCGTCGGACAGCAGATCCTCGACCTCACGCGCGCGGGCCTGCCAGTGCGGACTGTCGCGCACCCAGTCAGTGCGGGCGGCGATGTACGACCAGATCCGCACGCCGGAGAGCCGCTGCATGAGCGTGTCGATATCGCCGTCGGCGCGCGCAAGAGCCGCGATCTGGCCGGCCAGCCAGTCGGTCGGCAAGCGGCCCTCCTTGGCGATGTGACCGAACACCCTGGCGCACAAGCGGGTATGCGTGTCGTCCGTCAGCTTGCGGAAGTCGGGAATCTGGCACGCCTCCCACAGGGTGCGCACCATGGCGCGGCCGTGCGCCAGGCGCCGGATCTCCGGTTCGCGGGCCAGCGCGGTCAGTGTCTCCAGATCCGCAGCGTCATTGCCCTTCACCAGGCCCGGCGCGGGCGGCGGCACCATCAGGGTCGCGAGCAAAGCGTCGATATGGCTGAAGTCGAGGTCGCCGTTGCGCCAGCAAAGCTGCTCCAGCGCGTCGAAGCTATGCGCCTCGACCGCGGCCGCGACCTCGTCGCCAAGCGGCGGGCATTGGCCGGCGGTGCCGAACGTGCCGTCCCGCATGCCACGGCCGGCGCGCCCCGCGATCTGCGCGACCTCCGCCGGCGTGAGGCGGCGAGGGCGATGGCCGTCGAATTTTCCCAGGCTCGCGAACGCGACGTGGTCGACGTCCATGTTCAGGCCCATGCCGATAGCATCGGTCGCAACCAGGAAGTCGACCTCCTTGTCCTGGTAGAGCGCCACCTGGGCGTTGCGGGTGCGTGGGCTGAGCCGGCCCATGACCACCGCACAGCCGCCGCGGCGGCGCCGGATCAGTTCGGCAATCGCGTAGACCTCACCGGCGCTGAACGCGACGACGGCGGAGCGCGGTGGGAGCCGGACCAGCTTGGTCGGGCCGACATGGCTGAGCTGGGACAGCCGGGGACGGGTCTCCACGCTCGCCTGCGGCACCAGGCGTTGCAGCAACGGGCGGATCGTCTCGGCGCCGAGGAACATGGTCTCCACCATGCCGCGCGCGTGCAGCAGGCGGTCGGTGAACACGTGGCCGCGGTCCGGGTCTGCGCAGAGCTGGATCTCGTCCACCGCCAGGAACTCCGCGTCGCGGTCAAGCGGCATCGCCTCCACGGTGCAGGAGAACCAGCGGGCGTCGGGCGGGACGATCTTTTCCTCGCCGGTAATGAGCGCGACATGGCGGGCACCCTTCTGCGCCACCATCCGGTCGTAGTTCTCGCGGGCGAGCAGGCGGAGCGGAAAGCCGATGATGCCGGACGCATGCGCCAGCATGCGCTCGATGGCCAGATGGGTCTTGCCGGTGTTCGTCGGGCCGAGGACGGCTTTGACGCGGGGGGCGAAACCGGAATCGAAGCCGGGCATGGGACAGATGGTTGGATGTTGCGGCGCGGAATGCAAGCGGGATCGGTGGCGCGGTTACGGTTCGTTCACTGGCCGCCCGCGTATTGGGGCCGATGCCGACAGTGCTGCACGTGGCGGGGTTTCGCTGCTTTTTCTATTCGCGCGAGAATCATGAGCCGCGGCATGTCCATGTCGAACATGGTGATAAGCTGGCCAGGTACTGGTTGGAACCGGTAGAACTGGCGTCATCCAGCCGCTTCCGGTCGCATGAGCTGACCCGGCTGCACTCGATCGTAATCGCGCACAGGCAGGCGTCTCCGGAGGCGTGGGATGAGCACTTCGGCAGTAAGAATGGACCCGACGGCAGTTGATGTTTCTGTGTCGGATGTGCTCCACGTCGTCCTCGCCGATGGCCGCGAACTGTCGGCGCCCCTGGTATGGTTTCCACGATTGCTCGACGCCACACCAACACAGCGTACGCATTGGCGACTGATCGGCCGTGGCGAGGGTATCCACTGGCCTGACGTAGACGAGGACGTCTCTGTGTTGGGACTGCTACGGGTCTCCTGACGCCGGTCAGCCCACGCGTCGAACGCGGCGCCTGGTTCCCTTGCCCCTTGCGGCCCCGCGCAGGCGGTGGGGGAGAATCGTAGCCTGTTTCCCCATCGCATCGATGCAGGAGATGCGTCGAAAGTCTTCTTCACTGCTCATTTACGCTCCGCAGGCATGTTTCCCCTTCGACCGAAGTCGTACCACGTCAGCGCCGGGGGAGAGACTTTGCCGCCAACGGGTCTCATCGCGAGTGCAGAATCAGCCCGCATATCGCTCCTGCCGCGGCTCCGCGGGCACGCGATGCCACCGAGGTCCGGCCGCATCAGCCGCAAGCGGGAACAATCGCAGCACCGGCTGGTATTGGTCATTCCGCTTACGACGACGCTGGCCATCATGCTGTCGTGGGGCGCGGCGGCATTCGCCGGTAGCTGTGGCAGCGTCACCGCCTGCCAGATCCAGCAGCAGGAGACGCTGCTGGCGCCGTTCAACGCACTGCTTGGCACGCCTGCAGGACAGGCGGTGCTCACCGCCAACCTCCAGACGATCAACGCGATCTATCTGAACTCGACCCAGGCGCAGAAGATCGCCTCCGGCACCGTGCTGATCCAGCAGGCCATTCCTGCCAATCTTCTGCTGCGCGCGTTCCCCGGCAATCCGAACTTCGGCTACGATGCGCGGGCCTGCCGACGTGCCCCACCCACCCCCGGTTCGGTCAATGCCGCGGTGACCGACATTTACGGCAACACCCAACTGGACGCCCTGAAGACGGACTTCGGGGCGGTCAACGTCTATCAGCATGCCTATGGCCTGTTGCCAGGGCAGATCGACTCGCTTGGCAATCCGCCGCCGTACCAAGTGTCCGCTGCGATCCACAACAATCCATTCACCGCCGCGAACTCGTCGCCGCTCGCCGCGCAAAATCAGCAGACGCAGGGCGCGTTCGGCATAAACTGGCAAGATCCAGGGCGACTCGATGACCGGCGATTTCCCCAGCGGTCACACGCTGATCAGCACGATCACCTCGCTGACCTATGCTGTCCTGGCGCCCGGCTATTATCAGCAGCTCGCCCAGGCGGAGGCTGACTTCGCCTACGATCTGAACGTGTTCGGCGTGCATTACCCGACCGACGTCATCGCGGGGCGCATTCTCGCCACCTACGTGGTCGCCGAGACGCTCGCCGGCAATCCGCTGTATCCCTCCGCCAGCAGGCATCCCGGCCAATATCGCGCTCGCTCAGCCAGGCGATGCAGGGCTATCTCGGCGGCGGCGCCAGCTCACCTTATGCGGCATCGTGCGCCGGCAGCGTCGCCGCCTGCATCGCCGGCGGCGTCAATCCCAAGCCCCGCCAGCTACGCCCAGATGGCGCAGCACTATGCCTCGTGGCTGACCTACGGCCTGCCGCCCGTCAGCGACACGACGCTGGCGCCGGTGGTGCCGACGGATGCCCACTTCCTGATCGCCACACGATTTCCTTACCTGAACACCCCGCAGCTCAACCAGATCCTGGCGACCACCGAATTGACCTCTGGCGGGCCGCTCGACGACGGCTCCGGCTGGGCGCGGCTCAACCTGTACGCCGCGGCGAGCGGCTACGGCGCATTCGCCAGCAACGTCACGGTGAGCATGAACGCCGCGCTCGGCGGCCTGAATGCGTTCGACATCTGGAGCAATCCGATCTCCGGCCCCGGCGGCCTGACCCTGCAAGGCACCGGCACCCTGGTACTGGCCGGCAACAACAGCTACAGCGGCGATACGGTCGTGCAGGGCGGCACGCTCGCACTGAGCGGTATGGTTGCGGGCAACGTCAGCGTCTGGCCCGGCGCGAGCTTCGCCGGCAATGGCATCATCGGCGGTTCGCTCGCCTTGCTCCCCGGCTCGACCTTCCAGGCAGGCGTCGCTCCAAACAACGCAAACCTGCTGCTGGTCGGCGGCACCGCTACGCTGTCCGGCGCCACACTCGCCATCGGTTCCGTCGGCGGCGGCCCGCCCCTCGGTAGCGTATGGCCGATACTCGGCGCGGCCGGCGGTATCAACGGCAGATTCAGCGCCGTGACCGAGCCGACCAGTGGCCTCGCCGACGGAACGCGGATCGACACGCTGTACGCCAGCAACGCGATTTCACTGGTCGTGACGCCGAGCTTCTACGGCAACCTCGCCGCCGCCGGCGTCGCCCAGCGCAGCAGCGAAGTCAGTGTCGGCGCCGTGCTGGATGCCAACCGGCCAGCCCCCGGCGCGATTATGGATCCCGTCCAGTCGGCACTGTTCGACCCGCTCTACATCCTGTCGGCGGACAGCATCGCCGCGGGCCTCGATGAGCTGGCACCGTCGATCTACCCCGACGTGATGATCACCGCGCGCAACTCCTGGTACCTGATGGCGAACGCTGTCAGCGGTCAATTGGCGGCACGCCGCGGCCTGGCCTCCGAACACGCTGCCAACAGCGCGCCTGGGCCGAACGGCAGCACGATCTGGGTCAGCGGGCTGGCCGGCTACGACAGTGTCGGCGCAGACGGCTCGCCAGGCTTCACCGCCGGGCTGGGCGGCACCGCGGCCGGCATCGACGTGCCGGTGTTCGGCACCGCCCGCATCGGCGTGGCGGTCGGAACAGTCGAGGCGCAGACCTGGTCGCAATCCAGCGGCAACGCAACCAGCAGCACCGCGCAACTGGTCGGTTATGGCCAGTGGCAGAGCGGCATGGTCTTCGCCGACCTGCAGTTAGGCCTGATGTACCAACAGGAGAACGTGCGGCGCGACCTGCCGCTGTTCGGTACCGGCGCGCGAGGCAGCACCGACGGTCTGGCCGGCGGCGGCGGCGTGCGTGTCGGCTTACAGCAGGATTTCGGCGGCTGGCTGATCGAGCCCAGCCTCGGCTTTGGTGGCTTCGACCTGCATCTCGGCAGCGTGGCGGAGAGCGGCGGCGTGCTGGCGGAGAACATCGGCGGTGCCACGTTGGGCAGCGCCGAGACCACCCTCGCGGTCAGCGCGCAACGCGGCTTCGCCCTGAACGAGCGCGTCCGGATGACGGTCACCGGCCGGCTGGGCTGGTCGCACGAATTCGCCGACAACACCGCGAACGTCACAGCGAATTTCCAGAGCCTCAATGCCAGCGGGTTTGCGTTGAGCAGCGCGCCGATCGGTCGCGACGCCGCACTGGTCGGGCTGGGTGCCGACATCAAGGTGGCGTCCTGGCCGGTGGCAATGTTCGTCGACTACGGCGGAGCCATCAGCGGCAGCAGCAACGCCCAGTCGTTCAGTGCCGGCCTGCGGTTCAGCTGGTAGGGCGGAAGCAGCGTGCGGAGAACGGCCGGTCGAACATGGATAACGATCCTGGCTGTGGTTGGCGCAGTGACATCCTCTGCCGCCCACGCGCAGGAGACGCCGGCAGCCACGTCGATTGCCAGCGAAAGCGCGACAACGATCGCCAAGGAATTGCAGAACCCGCTCGGCCGCGCCTACGTGCTGCCATTTCAGAACAATACCAACTTCAACGTAGGGCCGCGCAACGAAACCCAGGATACCCTCAACATCCAGCCGGTCATCCCGATGCGGCTCAATGACGACTTGAAGCTGATCACGCGCACGGTGCTACCGCTGGCCTGGGGACCGACGCCGCAACCCGGATCGAGCCAGCGATTTGGCATCAACCCAACGTCGTTTGCCGCATTCCTGTCACCGAACAGGTCCATCGACGGTTGGGGCTGGGGCGCCGGACCGATCGTGCAGATGCCGACGATAACCGACAAGGCCTTCGGCTCGAATGTGTGGGGTATTGGGCCAGCATTCGTGTTCGTGAAGTCGGCCGGCCCATTCGTCATGGGTGGATACCTCAACAACGCATTCTCGCTGGGCGGCACATCGGGGCGCGGCGCCACGCGATATGGCCTGCTCACCATCAACCCATTCGTGCACTACAACTTCGGCGACGGCTGGTTCCTCAGCATCACGCCAATCATCACCGCCGATGAGCAATCCAGCGGCGCGAAATGGACCTTGCCGGCCGGCGCGCAAATCGGCCGAGTGGTCAAGATCGGCGGCAAGCTGCCGGTCAATCTACTGATTGGCGCCTACTACAACGTCGTGCGGCCGCAGTCCGGTGGCGCCTGGCAGCTCCGCACCGTGGCGGCGTTCATTTTCTAGGCGCGGAGACGCTCCGGCGACAACCGGAACACCGACGTTATCAAACTGTTCATGCATGGCTCGCCAACATTTTCTGATGCCGCCCCTGTGCATTGGAGTTTGTCATGGCGTTGGTTGATCGCGGCGACGGTTCGCACGGCCCGACGCCGTCGGGCTTGGCTCGTCGGAACTTCGAGCCTCTGCGCCGTTGGCTGCTCTGCGCCGTGCCGCTCGCGGAAGTGCTGGCCACGGTGGTGGCGCCAAGCCCGGCATTCGCACAGGGTTGCACCGGGCTGTGCGCCGCCCAGACCATGGACCAGGCTGGGTTGTTGTCGAACTTTGGCACGTTGCTGAACACGCCTGCGGGACGGGCGGCACTCAGTGCGAACCTGGCAATCGATGAATTGATCTATCTCAATTCGTCGCCGGCCCAGAAGGTTGCGGCCGCGGAGGACGCGCTGTTTCAGTATGCTCCCATCAATATTCTGATCACTGCGTTCCCGACGAATCCGAACTTCTATTACACGCCGGCTGGTATCCCGACAGCACCAGGGCTGCCGTCTGCCGTGACAACTGCGGTGAGCTCCATCTTCAACAACGTTGGGTTGGGCTTGAAGGACTACTTTGGCCAACCCGGGAATGTCTACGGCAACGCGTACGGCAACCTTGTGGCCGACCCTAACGGCAATCCGCGGCCGTTCCAGGTGTCGGCCTTGATCGCCAGCATTCCTTTCTCAGTGCGCGAGTCATCCGTCATCGCCGTTGGGATTCAACAGACGGCCTTCGCCCTGGGCAATGGCTTCGCCAACGAGAACTGGCAAAGCTATACGTTGTCGCCCGCGTTTCCGAGCAGACACTCCACGTTCGGCAACATGACGGCGCTGTTCTATGGCATACTTGCGCCTGGGTACTATCAGCAGTTCGCCCAGGCGGGGGTGGACTTCGCCTATGGGCGCAACGTATTCGGCGTGCATTACCCGCTGGACGTAATTGGCGGGCGAATTGATGCCACCTACGTGCTTGCTGAAACGCTTGCCGGCAATCCGCTGTATCCTGGCGGGGCCACCATCCTGGCCAACCTCGCCTCACTGAGTCAGACGTTTCAAGGCTATCTCGGCGGTGGCAACGGTTCGCCGTATGTGGCTCAATGCGCCGGCAGAGTCGCCGCATGCGTCGCCGGTGGCGTCATTCCCAGCGCGGCCGCGTATGCCCAGATGGCGCAGAAATACACGGCATTCCTGACCTACGGCCTGCCGTCGATCGGTGACACGACACTGGCGCCGGTGGTACCGGCGGACGCCCACTGGCTGATCGCGACGCGCTTCCCGTACCTGGGCCCGCCGCAACTCGACCAGATCCTGGCGACCACTGAACTGCCATCCGGTGGTGCGCTTGATATTGGCACCGGTTGGGCGCGGCTCAATCTGTATGCCGCCGCCGGCGGCTACGGTGCGTTCCCGACCAATGTCACGGTGGACATGAACGCCAAGCTCGGCGGGTTGAACGCGTTCGATGTCTGGAGCAACCCGATCTCCGGCCCCGGCGGGCTCACCTTGCAAGGCTCGGGCACCCTAATACTGGCCGGGAACAACAGTTACACCGGCGATACCGTGGTGCAGGGCGGCACGCTCGGCATCACCGGCACCGTCGCCGGCAACGTGGCGGTGTGGGCCGGCGCCAATCTTGCTGGCAACGGCGTGGTGGCTGGTTCGCTCGCCTTGCTCCCCCGCTCCATCTACCAGGCAGGGATCGGTCCGAACGGCGCCAGCCTGCTGCAGGTCGGCGGCACGGTGACGCTGTCAGGCGGCACGCTTGCCGTCGGCAGCTTTGGCGACGCCGCGGCACTCGGCAGCGCCTGGCCGATACTGACCGCCGCCGGCGGCATCAACGGCAGCTTCGGTTCCTTGACCGAGCCGACAATCGGCCTGGCTCCCGGCACGCGGTTCGATGCACTGTATGGCAGCAACGTGGTCTCCCTGCTGGTGACGCCGAGTTACTATAGCAACCTCTCCGCCGCCGGTGTGACGCAGAGCAGCAGCGAACGCGGTGTAGGCGCCGCGTTGGATGCGATCCGTCCCGCCCCCGGCGTAGCGATGGATCCCACTGAGGCGGCGCTGTTCGATCCGCTCTACGCATTGCCCGCGGGCAGCATCACCGTGGCTCTCGATGAGCTGGCGCCGACGATCTACCCCGACACGATGATCACGGGCCGCAACTCGTGGTACCTGATGGCCGATGCGGTCAGCGCTCAGTTGGCGACCCGGCGTGGGGTGGCCGCCGATCACGCCGCCAACAGCGCGCCTGGACCAGACGGCAGTACGATCTGGGTCACCGGATTTGGCGGTTATGACAGCGTCGGTGCCGGTGGCGGCTCGCCGGGCTTCACGGCCGGCTTGGGCGGCACGGCGGCCGGCATTGACGTCCCGGTGGCAGGCACCGGGCGGATTGGTGTGGCGGTGGGAACGGTCGAGGGGCAAACTTGGTCGCAATCCGATGGGAATGCCACCAGCAGCACGGCGCAGTTGGTCACCTACGGCCAATGGCAGAGCGGCATGTTCTTCGCCGAGGCGCAACTCGGCTTGATGTATCAGCAGGAGACGGCGCATCGGCCGCTGCCATTGTTCGGTGTGACGATGCGGGGCACCACCAACGGGCAAGCCGGCGGCGGCGGCGTGCGCATTGGGGTGCAGCAGTATCTCGACGGCTGGCTGATTGAGCCTAGCCTTGCCTTCGGCGGCTTCGATCTGCATCTGAACGGCCTGACGGAGACGGGCGGCGGAGCGTTGGCCGAAACCATCGGCGGCGCAACGCTCGGCAGCGCCGCAAGCACGCTCTCCGTCGGCGCGCAACGCGGCTTCGCGGTGAGCGAGACCGTCCGACTGGTCGTCAAGGGGCGATTGGGCTGGTCGCACGAGTTCGCCGACAACGTGGCGCGTGTCTCGGCAAGTTTCGCCGATCTCAGTGGCAGTGGCTTTGCGTTGACCAGCGCGCCGATCGGGCGCGACGCTGCGCTGGTCGGGCTGGGCGCCGATATCAAGGTGGCGTCCTGGCCCGTGGCAATGTTCATCGACTATGGTGGCGCCATCAGTGGCAGCAGCAACGCCCAGTCGTTCAATGCCGGCCTGAGGTTCACCTGGTAGCTCGGCTTCGGCGCCTGAGATTACGGTCTACCATGCAAGCGCGTTGCTGTGCGGCGGATATGTCGCACCCACAGGAACGATCCCTATCGGCCCAGCCGGAATGCCTGACACTGCATCGACCGCGGCAGCATGCTGCCATCAATCGAGCCGAATCTGCATAGCCTGCAAATGCCATCGCGATATTGTCGATGCTTGGCTCAATGTGATCAACTCGCAGGTATTTCCGATACGCCTTGTCTGGTCACCGCAGGGTCCGTCAGCCGGCGACAGACCGGTGCTGAAAGAAAACGAACAATGCGGGAGGAGCACTCGGTGACAGCCTGCACGTCGCGCCACCGACTCGTCTACTGATCCATGGCGCGAAAGCCGAAAGAGCAGCCGCAGGATTTCAGCAGCTACGAAAGGTTCGTCTACCTCGTGGCGGAACTGGAGTTTGTCGTTGCGTCAGGCACCGTCGAGTGGACACCCGCCTCAGTGGCGACAGCAAGAAACCGGGTGGACCGGATCGCCGCCGCATTGCATCAGCTTGAGTTCGGGATGAAGAACGGCTAATCGATTCGAAGGCCAATCTTCTGCGGCAACCAAACCCAGAGTTTCCCAAAGTCAGCGCTGCCCTGTGAAAGAGCGTGTCGCCTGGATGAGCATGGCACTGATGCCAGGCTAAGTTGCGAACGGAAGCAGCGTCATGAGCGGCCTCTCCAACGTCTCCTCGGATCACCATCGCAGCTTCGTTGATCCTGAGCGGTATCAGGGATCGATCCGAGGGGGGGACAGCCTATACAGCGTCCTCACGCGAGGGACGTTTCATGCGGAGTTGACCGACGTCACGGTTGGCGCATTGAAGTTGCAACGAGGGCGCGAATCCCTGCCGCGGCTGGCTGCGTCGGGCATGCCTGCCGACAAGGTTGGCATTCTCGCCTGGTTCGGCGACGGCCGGTTGCCAGTCGTCAGAGGCGTGCAGATCAGTCCGGGCGAAGTGTTGCAGCTCGCGCCCGGCATGCAGTCGCATCACCGGACATCCGGACCCAACGAGTTCGTCGCACTCACCCTGGATGCGAGCGAGCTGAACCGCGCTGCGAACGAGCTGACCGGTCGTGACCTCACCCCTGCGGCCGGGATCGTTCTGCGACCACCCGGTCATCTGCTGGCCAGGCTGCTTTCCGTCATCGATGCCGCGACCCGCGTCAGCAAGACGACACCCGAGGTGTTCGAACTCGCCGCGGGCCAGCAGGGCGTTGGAACAGGCGCTGTTGCAGCCGATGATCGAATGCCTGCTGCATAGAGAGGCACGCCTGGAAGCCAGCCCGCGCCGCCGCCGCGCAGCTTTGGCGAAACGCTTCGAAGCGGCGGTCGAAGCCAACCTCGACCAGCCGTTATCCATTCCCGATTTTTGTCGGACGCTGGGCATACCTGAACGGTCCCTGCGCAATCTTTGCCAGGAGCAATTGGGGATGTCGCCGGTGCGCTTCCTGGCACTGCGCCGTTTGCATCTGGCGCGCCTGGCGCTGCTGCGAGCCAACCACCACACCACAACCGTCACGCAGATAGCTATGGATCATGGCGTCTGGGAGCTCGGACGTTTTGCCGTGACCTACAAGGCGCTGTTTGGCGAGTCACCGTCGGCGACCTTGCATCGCCGGCCCACCAGTTAGCGCACCGAGCTATTTCACTCGCAGCTCGATTCTAAGCCGGATCTGCATAGTCCGCCGGTACCGTCGCACATATGAACGTTGTCGTCGGCTGTTGCCTGGAGCACCGCAGCGTGACCAAGGGGGTCCGTATGCGCCGGGCCGCGCGGCGTCCGTACACCATCGACGCCGCATGATCGGAATTCGCCGCTTGCGATGACAAAAGGAGATCATCTCGTGAGCCAGTCCCATTTCACGCTGCGCTTCCCGTTGAAGGCACAAGCGGGCACCCAGGCTCTGACGGATGAACTGACGTCACTGATGCCGGTGCTGTTCCAGGCGGCCGAGACAATCGGCACGGTCCACTATGCGCGCTTCACCGTGCTGAGCGAACGGACGCTGCTATTCCTCGGCGACTTCGACGGCGAATTCACGTTGCTGATGAGCGCGCTCGGCAAACTTGCGGGACCGATGTTCGACTCGATTTTCCGCCATGTCGATGGCGCACCACCCACGCCGATCGCCGACAACGCGGATGCCTTCGTTGAATGGACGGCGGAGCATCTGGTGCATCCGCTGAATGTCTACACGGCGTATCCGGACGTGACCGCCAAGGAGATCAGGGCCCTGGCCGCTGCCGCGGATGTCACGGGTGGCAGTGAACAGCGCCCATTCCTGGTCATCCTGCCCACCAGATCGCGCCTTGCCTTCACCGAGATACAATTGCTGCTGCGCGCGAGGTCGCACGGGATAACCAGAGACCTGGACACTGTCGGCACGCCGCATTTCGCGCAGTTCGTGCCATTGGAAGACAACCAGATCGGGTTCTTCACCGTCTATGACGGATCGTTCGACAAGTACATCGCGGATTTCACCAAGAACATCGGGCACGTCTTCGATCTCATATTCAAATTCACCAAGGGGCCGCCGCCGTCGCCCTGTCAAAAGCACCTCCAGGAGTTTATCGACTTTGCGGCGGCGGCGAGCCGAACGCCGATCGGGTTCTACCAGGCGTATCCGGGTCTGACGGTGCAGGACATCCGAGCGCTGATAGCCGACAGCAAGGCGCATTGAAGTTTGGATCGATCACCGACAGTGAACCCGATACTCGAAATGCCCGAACGGTCAGGAATCATACCGTGAGCGAGAACAGTGCCGCACCGACCGAGGGCTTTCTTCACCGGCTGTTCGGTCATCGCGGACACGAGACGTCGCAGGTCGGCGTGCTGGCCGGTCCGAGCGCAGGGACGACGCTGAACCTGGACGATATCCAAGGCTTTATCCTGCGTGGCTACCGAATGCCTATGGTCCGGCATTTCCTGCTCACGATCGGCGTCCCCTCCGAGGCGCGCAAGGTGCTCGGACGGCTGGTCAGCGGCGACGAGTCCGGCGCGCCGCAGATCACCACCGCGCAGGATTGGCATGTCGGGTTCGAACCCGGGCCCGGCGACGATCAAACCGTGCCGCCACGTCGCAAGCCGGATTATTGTCTGAACCTGGGGATCACCTGGCCTGGAATGGTGGCGCTGGAAATACCCGACCTCGTTCCGGCCCTCTCGTTCAAATCGTTCGGCGCGTTCATTGCTGGAGCGGCTGAACGCGCGGCCCTGGTCGGTGATAGCGGGCAGAGCGCGCCGCCGCATTGGATCGGTGGCTTCGGGACAGGCCATGACCATGTCCTTGTCACTCTGCACGCCATCAGTCCGGAAGCGATGGCAAACTACAGCGATACGCTCGCGGCCCTGCTCGCCGAACATGGTGCCTTCAAGGAGATCTGGCGCCAGGACGGCATGGCGCTGATGGAAATGCGGGATGGCAACCCGGTTCCCACCTCCAAGGTTCACTTCGGCTACACCGACGGGATCAGCCAGACCACCATTCGTGGCGGCCCGGAACGCTATCCGCCGGATCACCAGAAACCATGCGAGCCTTGGCTGTTCGTGTTGTTGGACGAAGCAGAGAACTACTTCGTGCCGGAGCCGAAGGAACTCGGCCTGAACGGCAGCTTCGCCGTGTTCAAGATGGCGGAGACAGACGTTGTCGGGTTCGAGGATTTCCTCCAGTCGAACAAGGACAAGATCGATCCTGAGTTGCTCGCAGCCAAGATGTGCGGGCGGTGGCGCAACGGGGTCCCGCTGGCGCTATCGCCCGACACCGACAGCCCACCGGGTGGCATATCACCCGAACAACTGAACGACTTCGAGTACGTGAATGCCGATGGGTCGGGTGACCCCAAGGGCATCCGTTGCCCGGTCGGCGCGCATATGCGCCGCATCAATCCAAGAGGACAGCCTGTCACAGGCCAGGGTCATCCCGGCGGCAGCAACAACACCCACCGGTTGATCCGCCGCGGCATGCCGTACGGCCCGGTCTATGATCCGACCCAGCCGTATGACGGCATCGAGCGGGGGCTGCTCGGCTATTTCATCAATTCGAACATCGAGAATCAGTACGAGTTCGTGCTGAGCCAATGGGTCAACGACAGCGAATTCGCCGGGACGGTTCGACTGCACCCCAGGTCGAAGGATCCGATGATTGGAGCCCAGGATCCGGCCGACAGCATTTTTGTAATCCCGCAACCGGATGGCGCGCCCGCCATCAAGGTGACCGGGCTCTCGACGTTCGTCGCGACAAAGGCGGCGGCTTACTGTTTCCTGCCGAGCATCACCGCCATCAGGTTCATCGCGGGCCTGGGATGAGACTTCGTTTCGGGGACTTCGCATGTTGTTTCTGACGAGACGGCTCGGTGTGACGGGCAGCGACGCCGAACGGGATCTCATCGGCGAAGCCGGCTACATCCGGGAGATCACCGACAAGATCCTGCTGATGCAGGCAAATGCTGCCGCGAAGCAGCACTGTCCACTTGCGCGGGGAACTCACGCCAAAGGGGTGTGTGCCCGCGCTCAGTTCGAGGTGTTCGATGTCCGCGATGGGCGCGATCCGAAGCTGGCGGCCCGGCTCGCCAAGGGTATCTTCGCGCGACCCGGTAGCTATCCGGCGACCATCCGATTTGCCAATTCAGATCCGAATGTGAATTCCGACTTCAAGGCTGATGTCCGATCGCTATCGATTGCCGTCGACCTCACGCGCGACGGAACGCTGCCACCGGCTGGCGGCGCCGCACGCCAGGATTTTTCGTTGCAGAATGCCACGACACTGCCGCTGAACGACGCGCGGGCTTTTGTCGCCACCATGAAGGTATTGACCGCGGCAAAGCCGCTCAACGGTCTCTGGTCGCTGCCGCTGCAGGACAAACTGCGTGTGGTGCGAACGCTCGCCTTGGCACGGTCGCAGGCGGGCCAGGCGATCAAGCCGTATCAGCAGCTACGCTATTGGAGCACGGTGCCATTCCGTCACGGCGCGGCTGAGGTGGTGAAGCAGTCGGCGACACCGGCTGCGGGCAATCCGTCGAAACCTCTGCAACCGCGAAACCCCGATGCGTTGAGGGACGAACTGGTTCGACACCTTGAAGAGGACACAACACCAAGCTCCTTCGACTTTAGCCTCCAGCTCCTGGATACCCTTACGATGACTTACTGGGGCAAGCGAATGGATGCGAATTTTTGGATTGAGAACGCCAGTGTCGAGTGGAACGAAGCCCAGGCGCCATTTCACACGGTCGCGCGGCTCACCGTGATGCCGAAGTCGCAGTTGTCGCCGCGAGACAGCGAAACGACCTATTTCGACGTTACCGGGAATGCGGCTCCTGACAGCGCGCCTGTCGGGAGCATTAATCGCGCACGATGGCCCGCTGAGGTTGCCAGCCGGCAGGCACGGCTGCGGGTCGGTTGACAGACCCGCAGCGCAATCGGAATTGCGAGCGGCTCGTTCAACCGGCTGGCCACGCCTTCGACCTGTATTGAAACTCCCCGCCATCCAACGCATATCGCGCCCCGCAGGGAGGTTACGCGATGAACGATGCCGTGGCGGAAAAGCATGATTTCGGGGCTGAGGTCGGGCGGCTGCTCGATCTGGTGGTGCACTCGCTCTATTCCGAGCGGGAAATTTTCTTGCGCGAGCTGGTGGCCAACGCCGCCGACGCGATGGACCGCCGGCGGTTCGAGGCGCTGACCAATCCTGCCATTGCCCCACCATCCGAGGCCAAGGTCCGCATCGTTCCCGACAAGGACGCCCGCACGCTGCTGATCGCCGACGACGGCATCGGCATGGCGCGGGAGGAGCTGATCGACAATCTCGGCACCATTGCCCGCTCCGGCACCCGCGCGTTCGGCGCCGCACTCGCCTCGGCAAAGCCCGAGGAGCGCCCCAGCCTGATCGGCCAGTTCGGCGTCGGTTTCTACTCAGCCTTCATGGTCGCCGATCGGGTGGAGGTGACATCGCGCAAGGCGGGGTCGGAGGAGGCGTTCACCTGGGCGTCCGATGGCGGCGGCCAGTTCACCATCTCGCCGGCGACGCGCGAGACCGCCGGCACCGACATCGTGCTGCACATGAAGGCGGACGCGGACGAGTACCTCGATCCGATCCGGCTCGAGGCGATCGTGCGGAAATGGGCAGACCACATCACGCTGCCGATCACCATCGCCCGTGACGGGAAGGATTTGCCGGCCAACGAGGGCACCGCACTGTGGCGCAAGCCGCGGGCCGATGTGTCCGAGCAGTCGTACAACGAGTTCTACCGCCACCTTGGCCTGATGTTCGATACGCCGTGGGCCACGCTGCATTGGCGTGCCGAGGGCATGTTGGAATTCTACGCGCTGCTGTTCATTCCCGGCATGAAGCCGTTCGAGCCGTTCGACGGCGATCGGGATTCGCACGTGCGCCTGCACGTGCGGCGCATGTTCATCACCGACAAGGGCGAGCTGTTGCCGGCGTGGCTGCGCTTCGTGCAGGGCGTGGTGGATACCGAGGATCTGCCGCTGAATGTCTCGCGCGAAATGCTCCAGACGACCCCGATACTGGGGCGCATCCGCAAGGCGCTGATCGGACGCGTGCTGTCCGAACTGAAGAACCGGGCGAAGGATAACGAGGACTACGGCAAGTTCTGGGAGAACTTCGGGTCGGTGCTGAAGGAAGGCGTGTGGGAAGACGCCGAGCATCGCGCCGAGATCGCGCCGCTGTTGCGATTCCGGTCCTCGGCGCAGGAGGGTTGGACCTCGCTGCCGGATTATCTGTCGCGCATGCAGGAGGGTCAGGACACGATCTGGTACCTGGCCGGCGACAGTCCGGATGCGTTGCGCGCGTCGCCTCAGCTTGAGGGGTTCCGTGCAAAGAACATCGAGGTGCTGCTACTGGCCGATTCAATCGATGCGTTCTGGCCGGAGCGGCTGGACAGCTTCGAAGGGAAGTCGCTGAAGAGCGTCACCCAGGCACCGGCCGAGAAGGACGCCCACGAGGATGCGCCGGATATTTCCCCGTTGCTGGCCGCACTGAAGAAGGCATTGGGCGACGACGTGTCCGATGTCCGTGCGACGAACCGTCTGACCGACAGCGCGGTGATCCTGGCGGCGGGCGAAAGGGGGCCCGATCTGCAGATGCAGCGGCTGCTGCGGCGCTCCGGTCGCGCGATGATGCCGAGCGCTCCGGTGCTGGAGGTCAATCCGAAGCATGCGCTGATCGAGGCGCTGGGTGGGAAGTTGGAGGATGAGGCGGTGATTGCCGAGGCGGCTGCGACGCTGCTCGATCTGGCACGCGTGCAGGAGGGTGATCTGCCGCGCGATCCCGCGCAGTTCGCGCGCCGCGTGTCTGTGCTGTTGGGTGCATCGCTGGGGTAGTGGTGGGGGAGGGGTTGCAGATGGGGGATCTGCCCGCTTCGGGTGTGCGGCCCCCTCCCCCCTGACCCCTCCCGCGAGGGGAGGGGGAGCGGCGTTGACTTGCTCCTTCCTATTTTCGCTCCTGCCTTCGTTACGTTATGCTTGCACCACGACTTGTCCGTGCATAAACGCGTGTAGGCCGCAGACGTAGTCGAAGGTTCCCGGCTGATCGAATGTGTGACTGAAGCTTTCGTCGGTATCCATCGCGGGCGACTTCAGCTTCAGTGTCGGGAAGACCACGCTGTGTGGCATGTCGTCACGATTCATCCACGTCACGGTCGCGCCTACCTTCACCGTCAGCGGGGTCGGCGAGAAGGTGAAGTTGTCGATCACCACCTGAGGCCCTTCCGCCGCAGCCGCGAACGCCCGCGGTGCGAGCAGCACCACCACGCTTGCGCTCAGCGCACGGCGCAGCAGCAGGCGCCGGGCGAAACCGCCCGGCTCCAACATCTCATCCATGGTGCGTCCTTCAGTTCGCGAGTGTTGTATCTACAATCGCCAGTGGTGCCTTCGATGACACCAGGGTGACATCGGCGATCCCCAGGTGCTGCTTCAGCTCACCGGCCGGAACCACCATCGGGCCTGGGCTCTTCGCCGTCCCTGGCGCCGGCTGCGGGAATGCGGTCGAACGCGCGGTGTGGAACGAAACGTTGCCTTCCACCTTCTGCATCACCTGGTGGATGTGCCCGTTCAGCACCGTCACGGAGCCGAATTTCTTCAGGTAGGTCAGCGCCTGCGCGCCGTCCGACGTGCCCCAGCCCCAGTCCTGATAGACCATCCACAGCGGCACATGCGCGAATACCACGATCGGGGTGCTGGCAGTCAGGTGCTTCACATCGTCCTCGAGCCACTCGAGTTGGTCGTTGCCGAGGCTGCCGAGTCCGTTGGCTTGCAGGTTCATCACGTTGACCAGGCCAACGAAATGCACGCCGCCATCGTTGAAGCTGTACCAGCCGTCGCCTTTGGTACCCTTGCCGAAGCGGTTGAGGTAGCTCTTGCCGTCCTCCTCCAGGATGTCGTGTTCGCCCGGCACTGTGTGCATGGTCAGTTTGGTGCCGCCACAAAGCTGTGCCGCGGTGTCGAACTGCGCCGGCTTGGACAGATGCGTGATGTCGCCGGTGTGGATCATGAACGCCGGCTTCTTCTTGAGCGCGCCGACGTCGTCCAGCGCCAGCTTCAGCGTCGAGGTCACGTCGGTATTCGCCGGTTTGTCGAAGCCGAGGTGACTGTCGCTGATCTGCACGAAGGTGAAGTCCGTGGCGGCCGCCTCGGCGCTGCCGATGAGCTGCGAGCGGGGAATGCCACCCGCGACGGTCCAGACCATGGCGGTTCCCGCCCAGGTCATGCACTTCAGGAAGCCGCGGCGCTGCACGCCGTTTGGCTCGGCGATGGTATCACTGGTCATCGAGGAACTCCCGTTGCTCCGGAGGGCCGCCTGTCGGCCTCGGCTGCACGCACTACCGTCGGCGCGTTGGGGTTATTCCCGCCGTGCGATGGAATAAGATGGCGGCACCCTCGGTAGGGGACGCGGCAGCCACTGTGCAGGACCAGCGCTTTGCCCCACGACGATAGACGCCGACGCTTCGAGTTGCTGGCGCTGCCGCATCTCGATGCCGCTTACAACCTTGCTCGCTGGCTGGCGGGCAATACGACCGATGCGGAGGACGTGGTGCAGGATGCCTACCTGCGCGCCTACCGCTATTTCGATGCGTTCCACGGAGGGAATTTCCGCGTGTGGCTACTGACCATCGTTCGCAATGCATTCATGACCTGGGTGAAGGAGAATCGCTCGGGCCGCATGGTGTTCGTGCCTGATACGCCGCTGGCGGAAACCGCGGACACCGAAACAACGATGTGGGGCAGCCGCCCGCGCGATCCGGAAGCGTTGTTGCTGGAAAGTATCGACAGCGAGACACTGTCGCGGCTGATGGAACAACTTCCGGCGGAGTATCGCGAAGTGCTGCTGCTGCGCGAGGTCGAGGACCTTGCCTACAAGGAGATCGCCGAGGTGACCGGCTCGCCCATCGGCACAGTGATGTCGCGCCTGTCGCGGGCGCGGCTCGCACTGCGGAAGCTCTGGCTGGAGCACGTTGCGTTGGAGGACGCTCATGGAGTGTGACCGTGCCACCGGACTGCTGTCGCCGCTGGTGGATAGCGCACTGGGCCCCATCGCGCGCTGGCAGGTGCGCCGCCATGTCGCCGGCTGCGACGCATGCGCCGAAAAGCTGGAGGAGTTGCGCGCCATGCGGGCGGCGATCCGAACCAAACTGATATTTCACCGAGCGCCTCCCGGGCTTGCCGCGCGTATCGGTGCCGCATTGCCGCGTGAGGCCCCGCCGGAAACCTCGCGGCCGTGGTTCCGCCTGCCGGTGTTCAGCTTCGCCGGGACCGGTCTGGTGGGTGCGCTGGCTGGCGTGGCGCTGACCGTGCTGGTGATGAGCGGATCGGGAGGCGGCGGACAGGGCGCCGTGATGCAGGCCGTCATTGGCAGCCACATCCGCTCGCTGCAGGCCGAGCATCTGACCGACGTGCTGACCAGCGATCAGCACACGGTGAAGCCGTGGCTGTCGGCGCGGCTCGATGTATCTCCGCCGGTGCTGGAGCTGAAGGACCAGGGGTTCCCGCTGGTTGGCGGGCGGCAGGACTATGTCGATGGTCACCCGACGGCGGTGGTGGTGTACCGTCACGCCAAGCACGTGATCAACCTGTTCGCATGGGCCTCGCCTGGGGCGACCAATGAACCGCCTCGCGACGAGTCGCGGCAGGGATTCAACATCGTCACCTGGCGGCGCAACGGCATCACGTATTACGCGGTGTCGGATGTCGAGGCCGACCAGTTGGCGGAGTTCGCTAAGCTGGTCACGCAGGCGACCTGAGTTCGGCGGATCCAGGGCAATCGGGTGAATGACCCAGCACCGGTGTGCAGGGCACGAAAGCAAGGTTTCTCACCGAGTCCGCCGAGAAGAAAAGCCACCGAGAACCACCGAGAAACCGTAATGCGCTTTGCGCGACGCGCATTGGAAGCCTTCTCGGTGGCTTTGCTTCTCG
Source organism: uncultured Alphaproteobacteria bacterium (assembly GCA_963726125.1). Classification (GTDB taxonomy): domain Bacteria; phylum Pseudomonadota; class Alphaproteobacteria; order Acetobacterales; family Acetobacteraceae; genus JAMXLO01. Next base: position 341,642 of record CAVSBG010000009.1, read on the forward strand.
GCGAACTCGGTGGTGAATTCTTCCTTTGCAGTGCGCACCGCGATGCTGGCCCGTTCCCCCTATTGCCCTGGCTAAAACCAGTTCATCATTGATGATGGTTCCATAGAAGCGCGGCATGCCAGCTTTGAAACATTGCTCTGGAACTATCCGTGTCCATCTGTGTGCATCCGTGGTTGAAATTCCTTACTTGGCCGCGTTGCTCCCAAATCCTTATAATGAAAAATGCGTCGTGCCGAATGTCATCGCCGGGCAACGTCCCGAACATGACAAGTGGGAAGGTGAGTCGCGCTCAGTGAGTATTGGTATAATTACATAATTGCCCCCCAAGGGGAGGAGTGTGCTGCTCTATCCGCTCCACCTTGCTTCGCGCAGAGGCTTACTGAAACAGCTTCATCGCGTTCAGTACGGTCTGGATCACGCCCCACGCCAGGGGGATACCGACAAACCCCCAGGCAAGCACCAGATGCAGCGGCGTCGTGCCGTCTTGCGTAGCAGTTGGCATCATCATCTCCTCAATCCGTCATGCCCATGGCGTCGGCTTCATCGTGCGCCATGTAGTGCTTCTCATCGACGGCGCGGATGAACAGGTTGCAGAAGAAGCCCACGATCAGCAGCACCGCCATCACGTACATCGTCACGTTGTAGGCCGCGGCCTTCGCCACACCATGCTCAACATTGTATTGACGGATGTAGTTCACCAGCACCGGCCCGAAGATGCCCGCCATCGACCAGGCGGTGAGCAGCAGGCCGTGGATCGCGCCGACATAGCGTGTGCCGAACATGTCGCGGAGATACGCCGGCACTGTCGCGAACCCACCGCCATACATGCTGATGATGACACAGAAGCACAGCACGAACAGCCCGACGCTGCCAACCGAACCGGTGTAGGGCACCGCCGCGTACATCAGGAAGCCGAGCGCGAAGAATGCGAAATACGTGCTCTTCCGCCCGAGGAAATCCGACACCGACGCCCAGAAGAACCGGCCGCCCATGTTGAACAGGCTCATCAGTCCGACAAAGCCTGCGGCGGCGGTGACGCTGACCTTGCCGGGAAACATCTCCTGGCTCATCGCGGAGGCTTGGCCGAGCACGCCAATGCCGGCAGTGACGTTCAGGCAGAGCACCCACCAGATCAGCCAGAACTGTGGGGTCTTCAGCGCCTGATAGACGAACACGTGCCGATTGGTGATCATCTTGCTCGATTCGGTTGGCGCGATGTAGCCGGCCGGTGCCCAGCCGGGTGGCGGCAGGCGGACGATCACCGCGCCGACCATCATGAAGCAGAAGTACACAACGCCCAGCACGATGAATGTCTCGGCGACACCGACATGGGTGGGCGAGGAAAACTGCTGCATCAGCCAGACCGACAGCGGTGAGGCGATGAACGCACCGCCGCCGAAGCCCATGATCGCCATGCCCGTTGCCATGCCGGGGCGATCCGGGAACCATTTGATCAGGGTGGAGACAGGCGAGATGTAGCCGATACCGAGGCCAATGCCACCAAGCACGCCATAGCCCAGGTAAACCACCCAGATATTGTGGATATAGACGCCGAAGGCCGACACCAGGAAGCCGGCGCCCCAGCACAAGCCGGATGCGAACATCGCCTTGCGTGGACCGCCTTCCTCCACCCAGCGGCCGAGTATCGCCGCCGATACACCCAGGAAGAAGATGGCGATGCTGAAGATCCAGCCCAGATCAGTGAGTTTCCAATCGTCCGGGGCCGACTGAGTGATGCCGATAAGCTTGGTCATCGGCAGGTTGAACACACTGAATGCGTAAGCCTGCCCGATACACAGGTGCACACACAATGCAGCCGGAGGAACCATCCATCTGCTGAAACCAGGCCGGGCGATGATGCGTCCGCGGGACAGCAGGCCATACGACTGGCCTGACATGGTCGTGCTGCTCATAGACGGCTCCCAGTACCTTGTTTGATCATCATCAAAGCGTTTTGGTCACGCCTTGGTAATCAAGATACCCTGGAGTCGCGTAATTTTTCAACTGCTTGCCGAACCAGAGGGTCAAGCCCGCCTTTGACCTCGTCGAAGTGCGTCAGGATGGTGCCGCGCATTCTGGGGTCCCAGAACTTCACCAGATGTTCGGTGATCGACAGGACGGCCTTGTCGTGCGGTTGGTGAGCGAAGAATTTGCCGATCTGATTGGCCATGTACGCCAGCTTGTCAGGCAACATGCTGCACCTGCTGTAAAGCGATACGCTCGGGGTGGGTGAAGACCTCGAAGCCATCGCTGCGCGCAATGCCGATGAGTGTGATGCCTGCCTCCTCTGCAAGTCGCACAGCGAGCGCCGTCGGTGCCGATACCGCGACAACAACGGGCGTACCGAGCATCGCTGCCTTCTGCACCAGTTCCACGGAGATGCGGCTGGACAGCAGCAGAAGTCCCTCGCTCACGGCAACGCCGTCGCGCGCCAATGCACCAGCGAGTTTGTCGAGCGCGTTGTGGCGGCCGACGTCCTCCCGCAGTGCCACGAGGCCGCGTTGCGGATGCCAGAAAGCCGCTGCGTGCACCGCGTGTGTCTGCTGGTTCAGCTTCTGCGCCGCCGGCAGCGTGGCCATGGCAGCATAAATGGCGGCATCATCGAAATGTGCCCCGGACGTCGCGACGCGCGGTGGCTCGCGCACGGCGTCGGCGAGGCTTTCCAGGCCACACAGCCCGCAGCCGCTCGGGCCGGCGAGGCGGCGCTGGCGCTGCGTGATAGTGTCGGCGCGTTCCGGCGTCAGCCACATGCGGAGCTCAACGCCGCCTTCGGCGGGGACCACCTCAAGTTCCTCGATGTCCGCGGCGGTCCGCACGATGCCTTCGGTCAGGCTGAAGCCGAGCGCGAAGTCTTCCAGATCAGCGGGCGTTGCCAGCATCACGGCGTAGGCGCTGCGGTTGTAGGTGAGCGCGATCGGGGTCTCTTCCGGAATCGCGCGCATGCCGCGAGTTGCCGTGCCGCCGCGATAAGCGATGCGAGACGTGGCTTGAGATGGCGGGGGCACCCCCTCCCCGGTCCTCCCCCGCTGCGCAGGAGAGGGAGTGTGGCCGGAAAAGACTCCCTCTCCCGCGAAGCGGGGGAGGGCTGGGGAGGGGGTCTATCCAGCATCATGAAGCAAGATGGGTCTATCCAGTGGTGGCATTCACTTCGCCGGCACCGCCTCGATGCGGCGGCTCTTCTCGGTCAGCTCGCGGTATTCTTCCTGCCACTCACTCGGGCCGTTGGTCGGCGTCACCTGCACCGCGGTCACCTTGTATTCCGGACAGTTCGTCGCCCAGTCGGAATAGTCGCTGGTGACCACGTTGGCCTGCGTCGTCGGATGATGGAACGTCGTATATACAACGCCCGGTGCGACCCGATCGGTGATCCGCGCGCGCAGCGTCGTGTCGCCCGAACGCGATGCCAGCCGCACCAGATCTCCATCGCGTATGCCGCGATCCTCGGCGTCCTGCGGATGGATCTCCAGCATGTCCTCGTGATGCCAGACCACGTTCTCGGTCCGCCGCGTCTGCGCCCCCACGTTGTACTGCGATAGGATCCGGCCCGTGGTCAGCAGCAGCGGGAAGCGCGGCCCGACCTTCTCATCCGTCGGCACGTATTCGGTGATGACGAAGTTGCCCTTGCCGCGCACGAAGCTGCCGATGTGCATCGTCGGCGTGCCCTCCGGCGCCTTGTCGTTGACCGGCCACTGCAGCGAACCCTGCTCCAGCTTGGCATACGACACGCCAGTAAACGTCGGCGTCGTCCGCGCGATCTCGTCCATGATCTGCGACGGATGCGTATATTGCCAGTCGAGCCCCATCGCGCGGGCGATTTCCTGCGTCACTTCCCAATCCGCCATGCCGGTGCGCGGTGCCATGACCTTGCGTACCATGTTGATCCGGCGTTCGGCGTTGATGAACGTGCCGTCTTTTTCCAAAAACGTCGAACCCGGCAGGAACACGTGCGCGTAGTTCGCTGTCTCGTTCAGGAACAGGTCGTGCACCACGACGCACTCCATCGCCGCGAGACCCGCGGTGATGTGCTTGGTGTCGGGATCGGACTGCACGATGTCCTCGCCCTGGATGTAGATGCCGCGGAACGAACCATCGAGCGCCGCGTCGATCATGTTGGGAATGCGCAGGCCCGGCTCAGGATCCAGCGTCACGCCCCACTCGCCTTCATAGATCGCCCGCACCGACGGGTTCGAGATATGCCGGTAACCGGGCAGCTCATGCGGGAAGGAGCCCATATCACAGCTTCCCTGCACGTTGTTCTGCCCACGCAGCGGGTTGATCCCCACGCCGGGGCGCCCGATGTTGCCGGTCGCCATCGCCAGATTGGCAAGCGCCATCACCGCCGTGCTGCCCTGGCTGTGCTCGGTGACGCCCAGCCCATAATAGATCGCCCCATTGGGGGCGCCCGCGTACAGCCGCGCCGCCTCGCGTATCGTCTGCGCCGGCACACCGCTCGCCTTCTCAACCGCCTCCGGGCTGTTGCGCGGTTCGGCAACGAACGCCGCCCAGTCGGCGAACGCCTCGGCATCGCAGCGCTCGCGCACGAACTCCTGGTCCACCAGTCCCTCGGTGACGATGACATGCGCCAGGGAGGTCAGCACGGCAACGTTGGTGCCGGGGCGCAGCGGCAGATGATGTTCCGCCTCCACATGCGGCATGCGCACCAGGTCGATGCGGCGCGGATCCACCACGATCAGCTTGGCGCCTTCGCGCAGCCGGCGCTTCATGCGCGATGCGAACACCGGGTGACCATCGGTCGGATTGGCACCGACCACCATGATCACGTCAGCCTGCTCGACGGAGTCGAAGTTCTGCGTGCCGGCCGACGTACCGAACGTGGTGCTCAGCCCATAGCCGGTCGGCGAGTGGCAGACCCGTGCGCAGGTGTCCGTGTTGTTGTTGCCGAACACCTGGCGGGCAAGCTTCTGCACCAGATACGTCTCTTCGTCGGTGCAGCGCGATGACGTGATGACACCGATGGAATCCTTGCCGGCCACTGCCTGGATGCGCCTGAACTCAGAGGCGACGCGACCGATGGCCTCTTCCCAGGACACCTCGCGCCAAGGATCAGTGATCTTCTCGCGCATCATCGGATGCATGATGCGATCCTGGTGGTTGGCGTAGCCCCAGGCGAAGCGGCCTTTGACGCACGAATGACCGTGGTTCGCCTTGCCGTCCTTCCACGGCACCATGCGGACAACGGTGTCGCCGCGCATCTCTGCCTTGAAGTTGCAGCCGACGCCGCAATAGGCGCAGGTGGTGACGACCGAGTGCTCAGGCTGGCCGAGATCGACCACCGTCTTCTCGATCAGCGTCGCGGTCGGACACGCCTGCACGCAGGCCCCGCAGGAAACGCACTCACTGGCCAGGAACGGTTCGTCCATGCCCGCGGCGATCTTCGAGGCAAAGCCGCGCCCCTGCACCGTCAGCGCAAACGTCCCCTGCACTTCCTCACACGCCCGCACGCAGCGCGAGCACACGATGCATCGCGCCGGATCGAACTGGAAATATGGGTTGGAACCGTCGATCGGCGACTGCAAATGGTTGGCGCCGTCGTAGCCATAGCGCACGTCGCGCAGCCCAACCTCGCCGGCAGCATCCTGCAGTTCGCAGTTGCCATTGGCGGCGCACATCAGGCAGTCGAGCGGATGATCGGAGATATACAGTTCCATCACGCCGCGGCGGATGCGGCGGACCTTCTCCCCGGCGGTGTGCACCTTCATGCCGGGCGCTGCCAACGTGGTGCAGGAGGCCGGCGTGCCGGGGCGGCCCTCGATCTCCACCAGGCAAAGCCGGCAACTGCCGAAGCTGTTCAGCGAGTTGGTGGCGCAGAGTTTCGGCACCTTGATGCCGGCCTCCATCGCGGCGTGCATGATGGAGGTGCCCTCGGGCACCGTCACGTCCTGGCCATCGATGTTGAGCGTCACAGTCTTGGTCGATGTGACGGCCGGCGTGCCGTAATCGAGTTCCTGAATCAGGGGCATGCTTTCACTCCTGCGCGACCCCCATCGTCATGGCCGGGCTTGGCCCGGCCATCCACGTCTTCGCCGCGCCCGACAAAGACCTGCACAGCCGGCACGAGGCCGGCCATGACGGGAGGGTAAGTCACTCCGCGGCCTCGCGGCGTGCGGGGACAAAATCTTCCGGCCAATATTGCAGTGCGCTCATCACGGGATACGGGATGAACCCGCCCAGCGCGCACAGCGAACCGAATTTCAGCGTGTGGCAAAGGTCGCGCAGCAATTCGAGATTCATCTCCGCTTTCTCGCCGGCGACGATGCGGTCGATCACCTCCATGCCGCGCACCGAGCCGATGCGGCACGGCGTACACTTGCCGCATGACTCCGCGGCACAGAATTCCATCGCAAAGCGCGCCTGGTTGGCCATGTCGACGGTGTCGTCGAACACCACCACCCCGCCATGGCCGATCAGTCCGTCGCGCGCCGCAAACGCCTCGTAGTCAAACGGGGTGTCGAACAGGGCGGGCGGGAAATAGGCCCCGAGCGGCCCGCCGACCTGAACCGCTCGCACCGGCCGTCCGGACAGCGTGCCGCCGCCGATAGCATTCACCAGCTCGCCCAGCGTGATGCCGAACCCGCATTCGAACAGTCCGCCAAACTTGATATTGCCGGCCAACTGGATCGGCATCGTGCCGCGCGAACGCCCCATGCCAATCTCGCGATAAAAATCCGCGCCGCGCTCCATGATGATCGGCACACTCGCCAACGAAATGACGTTGTTGATCACCGTAGGCGCCCCGAACAATCCCTTATGCGCGGGCAACGGCGGCTTGGCGCGTACCTGGCCGCGCTTGCCCTCCAAACTGTCGAGCAGCGAAGTCTCTTCGCCGCACACATAAGCACCACCGCCAACACGCTGCTCGATGTCGAAGTGTGCGCCGAGCAATCCCTCCCGTCGCGCGACATCCAGTGCCGCGTCGAACGTCGCGATCGCGTGCGGATACTCCGAGCGCGTATATACGTAACCCTTCGCCGCACCCACCGCGAACCCGGCGATCACCATGCCCTCGATCAGCACGAACGGATCGCCTTCCATCAGCATCCGATCGGCAAACGTGCCGGAGTCGCCTTCGTCCGCATTGCAGACGATGAACTTGCGCGCGCCCTGTGCGTCGGCAGCGGTCTTCCACTTGATGCCGGTCGGAAAGCCCGCGCCACCGCGACCGCGCAGACCTGACTGCGTGACCAGCTCGATCGTTGCGACGGGTCCGATCTCGCGAGCGCGCTCCAGACCCTTCAGTCCGCCATGTGCGCGATAGTCATCCAGCGACAGCGGATCGACGACACCGCACCGGGCAAATGTCAGCCGCGTCTGCTTGGCGAGGTATGGGATCTTCTCCGGCGGACCAAGCCGCAACGGATGTGGCCCGCCCGCCAGCATGTCAGCCGCCAGCAGGCCGCTGATGTCCGCCACGGTAACCGGCCCGTACGCGATGCGTCCCTCGTTGGTGGCGACCTCCACCATCGGCTCCAGCCAGAACAGCCCGCGAGAGCCGGTCCGCACCACCTCGACGTCGCCAGCCTGCGCCAGCAGCGAGGCGACCGCGTCGGCGCCCAGCGCCAGTGCGGCGGCGTCACGCGGAACGTAGACCCGCACCGTCACCGCGCACGCTCCAGCGCCGAATCAATCCGCGCGTTGTCGAGCCGCCCAAGCGGCGCGCCATCCAGCATCGCCGTCGGCGCGATCGCGCACAGCCCAAGACAGAACACCGGCTCCAGCGTCACCGCCCCGTCCGCGGTGGTGTCATGCCAGTCCACCCCCAGCCGTTCACGCACGTGAGCGGCCAGCGCGTCGGCGCCCATCGACTGGCAGGCCTCGGCCCGGCACAGGCGCAGCACGTGGCGGCCGGGCGGATGACGGCGGAAGTCGTGATAGAAGGTCACGACGCCGTGCACCTCGGCGCGAGTCAGATTGAGCGTCTCCGCAATCATCGGGACCGCCTCGGTGTGGATATAGCCGAACGCGGCCTGAAGGGCATGCAGTATCGGCAGCGTGGCGCCTTCCCGGCGGCTCTCGCTGGCAATGACTTCGGCCCCACGCTCACGGCTCCACGGCTCGAACCCGGCCAACCGCTCCCTCCTGACTTGATCCCCGATTTACCTCTTAGATGAGGCCCTTGGCGGCAGAATTGCAAGGCGCGCGGAGGGGCCGAAAGACTCGGGCAACACAACAGACTCCCCCTCCCCTTGCGGGAGGGGGTTGGGGGAGGGGGCGCTTCCAGTACCGCCGCCCCGCCCCAAACCCCCACCCCCAAGGCGAGCAGGAGAGTACCCATCGGTCAGCGTGCGCAGGAACGCGATGATGTCGGCTTCTTCCTGCTGGGTCATCGCCGGTTCGTCGCCCGATTGGCGGTCGAATGGCGGATCCACCACGTCGACATTGGCGCGAAATCGCGGCGGCAAGTCGTCATATTTGGCCACCTGCCCGTCGGGCCCCCGGCGATAAACCTTCTGCGGCGCCACATCCCGAAACGCATAGAAATCCATCACCTGCTGAAGGCTGCTGAACACCCCATTATGAAAGAAAACCTTCCGCGTGGCGGCGTTGCGCAGCGTCGGGGTCATGAACATGCCGCAGAACTGGGTCTGCTCCCGCATATCGTCGCGATGCGGCCCGCAGATGCCAAGATCGAAATACGCCGGGTCGCGATTGGCCGCCAGTGCGGGGTTGCGTGGCGCCCCCAGCGCCTCGAACTGGCCGTCGGTGAAGACCGGCGGGATGCCGTCAGGCGTGGGCTTGTCCACATGGCAGCCCCCGCAATTCGCCTTGTCGGGGTCATTGAACAGCACATAGCCGCGCATCTCGGCGGGGGTGAACCGCGCCTTGCCCTCCAGCCAATAGTCGAACTTGCTGCTATAGGAATGAAAAGCCGGTGCTTCGATCTGGTAACGCGCCACGGCGAACATCGCCTCGGGCACAAGCTGCGCAGGCTCATCGAGGATCGCCGCCCCAAACAACTGCGCGAACACCGCAACATACCCGCGGCGGCGCAGCTTCGCGGCAACTGCGGCAACGCTCGGATTGGCCATCTCGACCGGATTGAGCAGCGGCCCAAGCGCCTGCTCCTGCAGCGTATCGGCCCGTCCGTCCCAGAACAGGCCGCCCTGCGGCACCAGGTTCTGCGCCGAATCTGCCGTGTTATGGGCGGTCTTGGGCGCCCGATGCGTGCCGGCGGCCAGCGCCACCTGCTGGGGGACCGAGCTGTTCTCGTCCTCGTCCTTGTCCGGTCCCACACTGAACGGCGGATGGCCGTCCAGATAGGTCAGCGTCGGCACCGGCCGGTACGCCCGGCAGGTTCAGCCCCGGCCCGCCCAGCATGACCGGCGCTAAATTCGGTGGCCCATAATGCTGCGCCGGGCTGTGGCAGGACGCGCAGGACATCCGGCCCGAGGCCGACAGGCTGGCATCGAGGAAAATGCGCTCGCCCAGCCGCGCCATGGTCGAAAGCGGCGCCGAGGGCGGCCGGACCAACCGCACCGGAAACGGGTTGCGGCCCTGGGCCAGCAGCTGCCGTGCCTCGGCGTCACTGGGGTGCTCCTGTGCCGCCGCCGGCGCCGCGACAAGCAGCGCCAAAGCAGCAGCGGCGAGGCGGATCAGCGCGGCGGTGCCTTCAGTACCTCGCCGGTGTCCGGATCGAGGTAAAGCGCCGCGGCCCGGCGCGGCGATTGGAAGTCGAACATGCCGGTGATCGACCCCGCGGTGGCGTCAAACGAGCCGCCGCCGAGGCGGGTGCCGTTCAACCAGTTGTCCTCGATGAAGCGGACCACCGACGCCAGCGAGACCGGCGTGTGATCCACATGGTTCGGCCGTACCCACGGCGAGATCACCAGGAACGGAATGCGCGTGCCCGGTCCGCAGCGTCCGTTCACCGGCTTGCCGCCGACCCCATCGGGCGCCGTCCCCGTCCCGCATTTCCCTGCGCCGTTCAGCTGATCGGCTTCAGCATCGAACGACGCATGGATCGGCTGACTGTAGGCGTGGTCGTACCACCCATCTGAATCGTCCCATATCACGAAGATCGCGGTGTCCTTCCAGCCCGGCTGTTGCTGGATGAAGTTGACCAGCGTCGCGGTGCCAACTTGCTCGTCCAGCGGATCGGAATAACCGGCGTGGCCGTCCTGCCAGGCGTCCAGCTTGATGTAGGACACCGACGGGAAATTGCCGGCCTTCACGGCGGCATAGAAGTCCTGCAGATCATACTCGTGGTTTGCGGGGTCGGCCGTCTTGCCGTCGGATTCCAGGCTATAGCCGATGGCCGCAACCGAGCTTGGACGGTCGTGCTCCGGGTTGGCGGTCGACTCGAAATACTGGAACCAGTTGTGGTGCGGGATGTAATCGACCACCGTCCTGCGGACCACCTGCGACTGCGTGCTACGCTGGCATCCGGTGGTGCCGTTGGCATTCTTGATGTCCAGGTTGAAGCCGCCCATGAAGCCGCCCCAGGTGATGCCGGCCGCATTCAGCAGGTCGCCGATATTCTTGCCTTCCATCAGGACCTGGTCCTTTGGCGCCGAGCAGACATCGGCGCCGGGGTCCACGTCGTTGATCATGGTCCAGCCACCCTGGCCGTCCGCGATATAATACGACACCGAGGTCAAGGTTGAGGGCTTCTTGGTGGTGGCGACGATCTTCATGCCGTTGGTTTGGCCGGAGGCGATTTCCAGCATGCCTGGCGTGGAGGGGCCGTAGGCGTCGGTCCACGCGTTGTCGTTCAGCGCGAAATGCTGCGCCCAGTGCCACAAGGCGGTAACGGTGTTGCCATCGAAGTAGCCCATCACCTGGCCCCTGGTGCCGAACGCGCCGGCGCCGCCCGGGGTGCCCCTGCCGGTGTATTTCGGGAACAGGTCCATCTTGCCGCCGTTCGCGGCCTGCTGCTCCGCGGTGTAGGCGTGGCTCTGGTCGGCCGTGTTGGCCTGCGTGCGGTCCAGGCGGAACGGCAGCGACGCATCGGCGCCGTTTTCCGGATTGGTGTTGGGGTTCTGCTTCAGCAGGTTCGCATTGGCCAGGTTATCGACCCGCGGCGTGCCAGGTGCACCGACGAAGTGCGGCTCGCCTGGAGGGTTGGCCGCCTGCGGATAGGTGGCGAAGTAGTGGTCGAACGAGACATTCTCGTTGAAGATGATCACCACATGCTTGATCGGGGTGGCGGTCTGCGCCGCGTCCTGGTTGCCGGGACCGCTGCCCGGCGCCGTAGCGCCCGAAGTCGCGGCACTTGCCGCGCCGGCCGCGAGGAGAACGGTCGCTGCCGAGGCAACCAGCAGGCTTCGATGCATCGTGACATTCCCCGTATCGAGCTGAGCGTGCGCGGTCTATTGGCCGCACCACCGCTTGTCGCATGAATCAATTATGACAGTCTCGTGAGTGCCGCCAGGCCGAAGTCTGGCCGAAGTCTCCAGGCTTGACCCGCGGTGCAGCCTCTTGACCAGCAGATCAGTCAACGGCCACCGGTACGCACCGAAAATATATCTTGCCTGACTAACTAGTCGTCATCTACAATAACGGACATGGAAGCCGACGTACCCGGTTCAACCTCGCCTCCCGATCCACCACAGGATCACCCCGGCATAACCACGCCCGAGTACGTCGCCGCTCTCCTCTACGTCGTTGGCATCCTGCTCGGCTACGGCCGTCATCTCCTCAGCACCGTCCACCGCCGCGCCGCAGCGCCCAGCTTCCCCTCCATCGCAGCGTGCTTCGGCACCGCCAACCTCGCCACCATCATCGCCCATCTCAACCGCGGCATCCTGCGCGCCAGAGCGCTGCAGCGCTTCCTGCTCGCGCGCGCCGCAACCGGCCGCGACATCAGCATGGTGATCCGCCGCACCCGCACCGACGAGGAACCATCGCCCTCGCCAGCAGACCCCCAAGCCGAGCCATCAGCGGACCAGCCGGTCAAGCCCAAAGCCGCGCCTCGCCCGTCGCTGCCCCCCGGCCACGACGATCCCGAACTCTTCATGCCCACACTGGAAGAACTCGACCGTCAGGTGCGCCGCCGCGCGGTCGGCCGCACCATCGCCGACATCTGCCGCGATCTCGCCGTCGTCCCCGGCTTCTGCACCCCCGAATTCTGGAACGGGATATTCGAGATCATGCACTACTTCGGCGGCAGCGTCGAAACCGTGATGCGCGAGAAGACCCGCCGCGAGCAGGCCTTCATTCAGGAGCAGGACAAAAAGCCGGGCAGCACCTTGGACTGGTTGCATCTGAAACGAGACGAACTCCGCCAGGTCCTCGGCTTCTTCATCGGCGAACCACCGGTCGATCCATTCTGCGACCCCACCGCACCACTGGCCACCGGCCCACCCTGACCCATTGCAGAACGCCATGACGCTGACCCCCGGGACCGGACAACCGCCAGCCCCGCCGTCCCAATTCCTGCTCCTCTGAGCCTGCCACCGGGGGTTTGACCCCATCGGCGCTAAATTAAGCGCCTGCTGCACTGAGGCTCGGGCTGGCTGGGCGACCGCAGCGAAAGCAAGAAAGGCGCAACGCAAAAACCGCAGAGGGCCGCAAATAACGCAAATGACGCAGGAACATGCCGACAGCGCCTCTAGCCGAGCAGGCACCACGTCGCAGACAGGGCGCCGGACCATTCGCGTCGTTTGCGGCCCTTCGCGTTTTTTGCGTTGACGCCTGCTTCTGTCGCCTGACAGCCGCGATGACCAAGAAACTGGGCTATGTTAGCGCACATGGGGCTTGACCCGGTGGTCGCGCCCGTCCGTCGCCCTGCCCCCACGACGGGCCACGACGCGAAACGTGACGGGTCACCGCGAGTGCAACCTGGGGATCAGGCCGCTATCGGCATGCGCGCACCGGTGGCTGGCTGGGTCACGCCGCCGCGCAATGCGCCTGATTCCGAGCTGCCCCACAGCTTATCGAACCCCTGCGGCAGACGACGGCTGTTCGGCATCGAGAGCCAGAGGCGGAACAGCAGCCGTTCCTGGTGACTGCTGGCGTCATCCTCGTACGCGGTCCGGCCGTGGAAGATGACGTGGTTGTTCAGCAACTGGATGTCGCCGGGCACGAACGGAGAATGCAGGCAGTTCTCTTCCGCAACCTCCGCGAGCAGATCGAGCGCCTCGTTCTGCGCCGCGGTGATACGCGGCACTTCGGGGAACTCCTGCGCCTGCTCAACATAGGTGCGGGAATACTGGCAGGTGAGCTTGCCGTCCTGGACGCCGAACACCGGCAACGCAAACGCACGGTTGCTCGCGGGACCGTCCTCATCGCCCGGACGCGCGCGCCAATAGTCCTGGCACAGCAGTTCCAGCAGATCAGGCCGGCGACGCTGTATTTCGTTATAGATCGTCGCGATGCTGGTAAGCTTGCTGACGCCGCCGGCCTTGGCATTGCGCACGCACAGCAGGGCTATGACGTCGCAACGATCCGTGTGCCAGCGCAGTGGGCCGGTGGAACGTGCGCGGGCACGGGACGATACGACCTTGCCGGCATCCGATTGCGCATAGGTCTTCTCGGGCAGTTTGGTCTCGTCGCGCACCTCGCCCATGATCTCGCCCCGGGCGTTCTGGAACACCGCCGTGCCGAGATGCCTGCCGAGGCCCCAGAAGATCTGGCGAAGATCATCATCGGAATAACGTTCCACTGGCAGACCGCGCAGACGGATGGCGCCGAGGCCATTCTCCAGCTCGTCGCTGATCTCCGCGAGCAGATCCGTCGTGGAGGTAAGGGGAAAATCGTCTCGGTCGAAACCAAACAGCGGCAACCGCGCGCGTTTCACGTGCGCAAGGGCGGCATCGATCTCCTCGCGCTGGCCGTCGTTGAACGAACGTATCCAGGCGCCGGACGCCTCGAGGTCCTTGCCGTACCAGGCCGCACGGCCCTTCAGTGGTTCACGTGTCATCTGTTGCTCCAATACGTTCCTGCGGGGTCGGGCGTGTCCACCCTCATTGCCTGGCGCCAATTGTGACGCGGTACTGCCACAGGGCAAGCCCAGGCGTGACGATCAGCTCCATGACAAGGGCCGCCAGCATCGCCGGCGATGGCGATCCGATCGACAACAGTGACACCAGCCGCCCAACGCCGCCCAGCATGACGATACCAGCGAGCAAGCGGAAGCGACGCCCGCGTTTCTCAATGTGCGGTATGGTTGACGCGAAACCGAGCCCGATCCCCAACAGCAGGCCGGACAGATAGCGGTAATGGCTGTCGAGATCGGCTGGCGCGGCGATGACGGCATTCACCATACGCGGTCCCAGCAGGATGCCGGCCGCACCCGCGCCGATCGGTACCAGGCTTGCCGCGGCCACGGTAAGTTGCAATGCCAGTCTTTCCAGTCTGCCCATTTGCAGGAACGCCCTCACCCATTGTTATCCCATCGATCGGACGAACCTATGGCAGCTGCGCGAGCAGCCACGGCACGCATTGCAAACGGCCCACGGCGAATCGCGAAGTGCATCATGCTCCTGGCCGGAGGATTGCTCAGCGGCTGCTCGCCCGCGCAGCTTGTCAATGCGCTGGTTCCGCACGGCGATTTCGCACTCATGGCCGATCGACCCTACGGGGCGCTGCCGCGGCAGAAGCTCGACATTTACACACCGGTCGCACATCAGGGTGCGAAGCCCGTCGTGATCTTCTTCTACGGCGGCAATTGGCAGACAGGGGCAAAGAGCGACTATCTGTTTGTCGGCCAGGCGCTGGCCTCGCGCGGCTTCATCGTCGTCATTCCCGATTATCGCCTGTATCCCGAGGTTCGTTATCCGGGGTTTCTACATGATGGCGCGGCCGCGGTGTCCTGGACGCTGGCACACATCAATGAGATCGGCGGCGATCCGAGCCGGGTCACTCTCATGGGCCATTCCGCCGGCGCCTATATCGCCGCGATGCTCGCGCTCGATCCGCGATGGCTCGGCAACGATCGCGCGCGATTGCACAGCGTCATCGGGCTGGCTGGTCCGTATGATTTCCTGCCGCTCACCGATCCTGTGCTGCAGGTGATTTTCGGGACGGAACCCGACCTGACCCGTACGCAGCCCATCACCTTCGCCGACGGCTCCGCTCCGCCATTCCTGTTGATCAGCGGTCTCGCCGACCAAACGGTGCGGTCCGCCAATTCGATGCACCTCGCGGCGCGGCTTCGCGAACGCAACGGCGATGCCGTGGAGAACTACTATCAAGGTGTCGGCCACATCGGCCTGATCGGCGCGATCGCTGCACCTCTGCACTTCTATGCCCCAACGCTTCATGACGTCGCGGCTTTCCTGGAACAGGAGTAGAGAACCCAGGACAATCGCTTGAATTGCGTCGGCGTCAGCACGGAGGAAAACAGGAAGACGTCGAGGACCACAGAGCAGCATGCACTGCGCCTCGCGCGAAGCGCTTTGAACCCTTACTCCGTGGCACTCCGTGGTCCTCTCTGCTTCCTTCGTGTTAAAATTCTTCCTGAAGTGCGGACGGCACATGTTTCCCCAGTTGTAGGATGCAACCACGGATTCGAGCGATTGCCCTAACAGAACCGCCCCAGCCCTTACATCCTCCGCCCCTTCGCTGTAGCCTGACCGTCACGCTGCAACGGAGGAGAAACGGCCATGGCGGACGGACAGACCTGTCTCAAGGGTGTGAAAATCCTGGACCTCACCCAGTTCGAGGCGGGCCCATCCTGCACCGAAGCGCTTGCATGGCTCGGCGCTGATGTCGTGAAGCTGGAGAATCCGGGTGGCGGTGATCCGGGGCGAGCGCTCGGTGGACCGGGCGTAGAAAAGGACGATCCGTATTTCCTGCTGTTCAACGCGAACAAGAAGTCGATCACGGTCAATTTGAAGGACCCGAAGGGTCTTGCGCTGGTGAAGGAACTCGCCGCGAAGGCCGACGTGATGGTGGAGAATTTTGCGCCGGGCGCGATCGAGCGTCTCGGGCTCGGTGCCGACGTGATCCGCAAGATCAACCCCTCGATCATCTACTGCCAGGTGAAGGGCTTCGGCGAAGGCAGCCCGTACGAGAAGAACCTCGCGTTCGACATGATCGCGCAGGCCTGCGGCGGCACCATGAGCATCACCGGTGAACGCGATGGCCGCCCGCTGAAGCCAGGTCCATCGTTGGGTGATACCGGAACAGGAATGCTGCTGGCGATCTCAATCCTAGGCGCGCTGTATCGCCGCAAGGAGACCGGCCAAGGGCGATCATCTGCAAGTGGCGATGCAGGATGCGATGCTCCACTACATCCGCATCGCGTTTGCCGCCCAGCATCGCACCGGTGACACCAAGGCGGCTGGCCGCGCTGCCGACAGCAGCGTATCCGGCGCGAATCCTCCGATGGGCACGTTCCCGACCAAAGGTGGCGGATTGAACGACCACGTCTATGTCTTCACCAGCCGCGCCAATCCCGACCACTGGCGTCGCCTGCTGAAGGTGATCGGCCGCGAGGACCTTATCGGCGACGAACGCTTCGCGAGCCCTGCTGCGCGCGCCGAACGTGCCGACGAGGTGAACGGCATGATCTCGGATTGGACACGCAATCACACCAAACACGAGTGCATGGAGATCATCGGCGCGGCCGGCGTTCCCGCGGGCGCGGTGCTCGATACGCTGGAGTTGTGGAATGATCCCACATTCGAGCAGCGTCAGATCATGCAGACGATCCAGCATCCCAAGGTCGGGTCGTTCAAGATGGTGGGTTGGCCAGTTCGTTTCGAAGGCAAGCCGCCACCGGTGAGCCCTTCACCGTTGCTGGGACAGGACAATGAAGAGGTGCTGACTGCGTGGCTCGGTCTCGATCGCGATACCATCGGCGGCCTGAAAAGCGGTGGCGTGATCGGCTAAATTCTAACGCCGCTACGCCTCCCCATCGGTACGGCCGGGCACGTCCCGGCCATCCGTGGAGACAGAGCATCGCTACTGATGGCCGGCATACCTCCGGCCACAACATTTGGAAGGAGACATCAAGATGGCAGAGCTTACCGGCTCAGAAATCCTCGCAAAGTGCCTGAAGAAGGAAGGCGTCGAGGACATCTTCTACATAATGGGTGGCCCGATGCTGTTGGCCGAGGCGACCTGCATCACCGAAGGCATCCGCATGATCGACGTGCGGCACGAACAGGCCGCGGCATTCGCCTGCCAGGCGTATAGCCGGCTGAAGCAGGTGCCGAGCGTGTGCATGGCGGCGTCGGGTCCAGGCGTGACCAACCTGATCACCGGCATGGCGCACGCGCTGGTCGATTGCGCCCCCGTCGTTGCGTTCGGCGGCTCCAGCCCGATCAGCCAGTTCGGCCGCCAGGTGTTCCAGGAGATCGACCAGGTCGAGCTGATGCGCGGCTGCTGCAAGCACGTCGATCGCATCCACAACCTGAAGCGCATTCCGCAGCAGGTGAACTTCGCGTTGCAGAAAGCGATCACCGGCAAGCCCGGTCCGGCCTATGTCGATATGCCCGGCGACATCCTCTACCAAAAGATCGACGAGAACCTGGTGGACTGGAGCTTCGCCGGTCGTCCGATCATGGACAGCCGCCCGCTCGGCGATCCGCGTCGCGTCAATGAGCTGGTGAAGGCACTGGCCGAGGCGAAGAATCCGCTGATCGTATCAGGCTCCGGCGTGATCTGGTCGCGCGCCTGGACCGAGATGCAGCAGTTCGTGGAGACCGCCGGCATTCCGTTCTACACCACGCCACAAGGCCGCGGCGTGGTGCCGGACGATCATCCATGCTCGTTCCTGACCATGCGCAACGCGGCGTTCGCGGATGCCGATCTGATCATCGTGCTGGGCACGCGGATGAACTACATCATCGGCCACGCGGCACCTCCGCGCTTTGGCGGCAATGCGAAGATCGCGCGCATCGACATCGACGCGACCGAGATCAGCACCGCCGCGCGCTATGTCGATATCCCCATCGTCGGCGATTGCAAGATGGTGCTGCAGCAACTGCTGGACGGCATCAAGGGCAAGGTGACGCAGGACAGCTACAAGGCATGGCGGCAGAAGCTGGCGGACGGCGAGGCGCAGAAGCGCTCGGCCGCCGGTGCGAACAGGTTTGCCGAGGATGGCGATATCCATCCTGTGCGGATGCTCGAAGCGGTGCGGGACTTCGCCAAGCGCGACGCAATCCTATGCGTGGACGGGCAGGAAACTTTGAACTTCGGCCGCCAGACGATGCCGACGTACTCACCGGGACATCGGCTGAATTCCGGCCCGTTCGGCACGATGGGCGTGGGCCTGCCGTTCGGCGTAGGCGCGAAGGTGGCGTGCCCGGACAAGCAGGTGATCGTCGTGCATGGCGACGGCTCGCTCGGCATGAACTTCATGGAGGTCGACACCGCGATGCGGCACAAGATCCCGCTGCTGATCGTGGTGAGCCTGAACGGCGGCTGGACCGGCGATCCGGCGCGCGAGAAGCCGGGCCGTGATCTTGGTTACATGCGTTACGACAAGATGTGCGAGGCGCTCGGCGGTTACGGCGAATACGTGACCAAGCCGGAAGACATCCGCCCCGCCCTGGAACGTGGCCAGGCAAAGGTCGATGAAGGCCTGGTGGCACTGATCAACGTACGCACCGACTATCGCGCGCGCTACGGTGGCGTGCGGTTCTCCGACTACTCAACCTGATCGCATCCTTCCCCTCTCCCGCGCCTTTGCGCGGGGGAGGTTGGGAGGGGGTGCCCCTCGCAAACCAAGGCCATCACGCGACGCCAGTGCGACTGGGCGTGGACCGAGGATGGAGAATGGGTCTCTGCTGTCATAACGCGAGTGAATCCGTACTCGGTGTACTGAATGTCAACCCGCGTTGCGACCGACATCAAACTGATGCCGCGACCCAGGCTCGTCTAAGGTCCCGCCGCGGAACAAGTCCTTCAACTCGTGAGCGACATGTCCGGTCGTCATGGCCGGCGCGACGCTCGAAGGCTCCTGCGCGGCTGCGCTATGCAGCCATCAGACGGCCCGTGCGGACAACGTCGAATCACGCGGTGGGCAACGTTTTCCGTTGCATCTGTACCGGGACTGGTGATTCTGTACAAACCGTATCACCGTCGGACTGGCCGGAGATGAACGCGCGCGATAACGGGCAATTCGATCATCCGCTTCTGGACACGTTCGATCTGGTCAGGATCTCGAATGAGGATCTGGATGTCGGAGGCCGTTTCACGCGCAACCTCGCTGCGATCAACGGGGTGATGTCGTTCCGACTTCGCGACGGACAGCACCCGCTGATGCCCAGGGAACAGGAGCTCAGCGTGCAGGCGATGCGGCGGGAGGGCAGCCTCACCCCGTGTTACAATGCGGATCGCTATGGCACGGATATCACCGTCATCGGCGACGGCCAGCCACAGCTCTACGGTTTCATCAAGATGCTCGCCGGTGAAATGCAGATGGTGGCCGGCCCGAACGGGACCGCCGCCGCACACGGCACCAAGGGCTTCGTCACCCGTGGTCTGAAGGGGACACGCCTCCTCACCACCGAGAACAACGTCCGGCTGGTACTATGGATCGATGCCGACCGGCTGGAGCAGGGCCTCACTGCCTGGAATGGCGAACCACCGCGCGAGCCGCTGGAATTTGTCCCTGCGATAGATTGGGATGCCGGACCGGCTGCTGCGGTTTGGCGCATGATCACCCACCTTGACGAGGAGTTGCGCGATCCGTTCGGTCTTACGACGGAGCCGGTTGCATTTGAAACCTTCACCGACCTGTTGGTTCAAACGATACTTTCCCGGCTGCAGCACAACTACATCGCACGGCTCCGAAGGCGCGTTGGCGCGGCAATTCCTGCTCATCTGCGCCGGGCGGAGGCGTTCATGTATGCATCCGCTGACCGCCCCGTCAGGCTGGCCGACCTGGCCGCCGCCGCGGGTTGCAGCCTGTCAGCGCTGCAGGCGGCGTTCCGACGGTTTCGGGAGACGACCGCGCTGGGTGCATTGCGAGATATCCGACTACGGTGCGCGCACGATACATTGCTGAGGCCAACGACGACGAACCGACCCGGACGATTGCACGACGCTTCGGGTTCACCAATCCGTCGCGCTTTATTGCCGCATACGGTCGGTGTTTTGGCGAACGCCCCAGTGAAACATGGCGAAAAGGCCAAATCCAGTCGTTGATCCGTTAGTCCAAGGGTTGGTCGCGCTGATGCTCCCCAACCGGCCCCGGAAGCCGGTCAGGCGCCTGCGGGGGCGGACTGGTCGTGCGCGAGATGACCGGTTTTCACCCATAGGCGACAGCCGGTGGCGGCGGCGGTGGCTTGCAGTGTGGCGCCGCTTGGGAGCCGGAGCCAGGATTGCGCCACGAAACTCTCGCTGCCTTCGCTGAAGCCGCCGTCAAGAACCAGGAGTTCGATGCCGCCGGGAACGGCAACGTTGACCTGGGCGTTCGGCGCCCAACGCTCGAGACGTACTTGCTCCCGGCTGTCCTGAAACAGTGGCATAGATGCCACCTCGTTGCGATCGTGATCAACAATGAATTGCCGCCTCCCGGTGTCGATCCGGATGTGGGTGCGATCGTTCGGATCGAACTGCCAGAGCTTGACGAAGATCGTGCAGCCCGTCGCCGAACCGGGCGTGTGCGAGGAGGTCGGCGGGTTGCGGATATAGCTGCCGGCCGGGAAGTCGCCGTGCTCGTCCTGGAAGACCCCGTCGAGGACAAGGAACTCCTCGCCGCCGCCGTGCGTGTGGGCCGAGAAGTGAGAGTTTGGCGCGTAGCGGACGATTGATGTGGCTCGCGCGACCTCCTCGCCGATGCGGTCGAGCATGCGGCGGTCCACGCCGGCGATTGGCGAGGGTGTCCAGGCCAGTTGCCCCGCATGGACTGCCGCGCGCTGGGAAAAGTCTGCGTTGAGTTCCATCGTCTCCTCCAGGATGTGCGCGACGTGGACCTGCGGGTCGCGCTTTGGCCATGACGGGGTTGGCGCCTGATATTATCCGAGCGCACCCGACCGACGCAGCGCGTCAATATCGTCAACTGACAAGCCGAGCATTTCAGTGAGCACCGTTTCGGTATCCGCTCCCAGCCCAGGGGCGTCGCCTGACCGGCGGCCAAAGCTCGCGCGCCAAGGCAGACCGGGGAGGACGCCATTGCCATGCGCCTCCCAGAATCCGCGCGCGCGCAGGTGCTCACTCGCCACAAGATCCACTGAACTCGCCAGGGCCGCCGCAGCGACGCCGAACCGCCGCAACCCCGCCTCAGCCTCGCACGGTGAACGATCGCGCAACCATGCGGCCAGCGCATTTTTGCTTACGGCGGCACCGATCGCCGCGCGCAGGTTCTGAACGTCCTCCTCGCTGCCGACAGCGATGCTGATCCAGGCATCATCACCGGCGCAGCGCCAGGCGCCATGCAGCACGTGACGAACCGATTGATTGCCGCGAGGCACCGGCGGCGCACCGCTCTGCGCCGCCAACAGCGGCTTGGCGAGCGTCCACAGCATCGCCTCGATCATCGAGAAATCGACCCGCGCCACAGAGCCTTGCCGCCGCTGCCATAGTGCCGCGGCAACCACGAACGCCAGCATCAACCCGCACATCGGATCGAGCCAGGCGAACCCGACGCGCGGCGGAATGTCGGGATGGCGATTGAGTCCGGCGAACCCCGCGTAGCATTGCAGCAACGTGCCGTAAGCCACCGCATGCGATTCCGGCCCGGTGCGTCCGAGCCCCGATGCCGACACATAAATCAGGCCGGGATTGCGTTGCCGCAACGCGTCGGCGCCGAGGCCCAGACGATCCATGACGCCGGTTGCGAAGTTCTCCACCAACACATCACATCGCTCCGCCAGCGCACGTGCGATCTCCACGGCCGCCGGCTGCTTCAGATCCAGCACGATGCCTCGCTTGGCCTGTCCGAGCACCGTGTGCAGGTCGGAATCGCGCCCTGGGTCGCCGCGTCCGGGCGCTTCCACCTTGATGACGTCGGCGCCCATCGCGGCGAGATAGCGTGTCGTCGTCGGACCTGCGATTACCCAACTGAAATCGAGCACGCGCACGCCCGACAACGGCAGCGGCCCACGTGGCTCTGCTGCTCTGCTGTCCGTGCGCGTCACCGACAATCCGAATGGCGCGCCCGGTGCCTGAACCACACGTCCACCGATCTCCATCGTACGATAGAAACCGCGGTGCCGAAGTTGCGGCGACTCAAGCTGCTCCGCCAATTCGCGCAGAGGAAAGCTCGGCACGCGGGCCTTCTGCGCGGTATCGGCGATCCACTGCTTGTCGTGCTGGCGGCTCCACTCGGACATCAGCGCATGCAGCGCATCCCAGTTGGCCACGCGATCCGTTTTGCGTGCAAACCGCGGGTCCATGCCCCACGCGGGCGAACCCATCGCCGCCAGCCATGCCGACCATTGTCGATCCTCGCGCGGCGAGATCGCGGTGTAGCCATCGCGCGCCGGCAGAATGCAAACCGTCGCACCATTGCCGTCGGTGACCCGCTTGCGCGAGCGGCTTCGGCCATGCAGCGCGGCGCCGGCGAGTTCGGTCATAGCCATCGTCGCCAGCGCCTCCTCGATCGAGACATCGATCACCGCGCCGGTCACCTGGGCCGCGAACATGCCGGCACACGCCGCCGCCAGCCCGCCGATGAACGCCGACTGCTCGCCAACCGGGCGTATCGGCGCTTCCGACAGATCATCCACCTGCCCCGTCAGCAGCCGCGCGATACCACTCGCGTACATCAGAGTAAGATCGGTCGCCGGATGATCGGCCTTCGGCCCCGTCTGGCCAAACGGCGAGATCAGCACGATCGCCGCGCTCGCATTCAGCCGGCGCAATGCATCGGTGTCGCATTGCCGCGCACGGAGTTCTGCCGGGCGTCCCTCGCAAACGATCAATCCCGCCGTCACCAGCGCGTCGCGTGTACCAACCGCCTTGCCGTGATTGAGGTACTGGCTCAGCGGGGTCGTGCTGTCCGGTTCAATGCACACAATTTCGGCGCCGATATCGGCCAGCATCCGTCCGCACACCGCGGCTGCCAGCCCGCCGCCAACCTGCACAACGCGAAAGCCGTTCAGCAGCGACATGCCGGCTCCTGGATCAGAGGGCGGACGAATTCAGCGAGGTTGCCGCCCGGAAAGTGAAAGCCCCTGATGCCGGCTGCATCCGCCGCCGCCAAATCGGTAGGTTGATCGCCCACCAATACGCAGCGTGACGGATCCAGCTCCCAGGCGCGGATCAGGTCCAACAGCATCCCAGGTCCGGGCTTCCGCCAGTCACTGGCGCGACGATATTTCGGTACCACAGCGTCCTCATGGAACGGACAGTAGCGGATATCGTCGATCGTCCCGCCGGCGCGACGGGCCTCGTCGCTCATCCAGTCATGCAGCGCCACCACCGCCGCTTCATCGTAGTGACCGCGGGCAACACCGGACTGGTTGGTAACTATGAACACGTGCCAGCCCGCGTCGGTGGCTGAACGGATTGCCTCGAGCGATCCCGGCGTCCACTCAAAGCGATCGCGTGAGCCGACATAGCCGTGGTCGACATTGACCACGCCGTCGCGGTCAAGAAACAGTGCGCGCCGATGCAGCAAATCGGGAATTTCCTGTTGGGCACGAGCGAAGTCGTCCGGGATGCCGATATCGCGGAAATATCCCTCGCTCACCGTGCCGCGCAGTGCGCCTTGAGTGGCAAGCAGCGGCAGGACGTCGGTCTCCAGCGAGCACACCGGCGCCAGACTCTCCACCACGCATCGATCGAACAGATAGATCCCCGCGTTGATCAGACCAGCGGCGCCGCCCGTGGAACGGGCGCGGAAGGCACTGACGCGGTCACCCTGCAAATCCACCACGCCATAACGGGAGGCGTCATCCACGCGGCGCAGCATCACGCGTCCGACCGTGTCTGGGCTGTCCTCGGCGGACAGCAATCGGGCCAGATTGCAGTCGAATAGCGAATCACCGTTGCACAGCAGGAACCGTTGCTGCAGCCGATCACGTGCGTGGTAGAGCGCACCGCCGGTGCCAGCCCTCGCGGATTCCTCCGACACGACGATGCGCACCTCGCGCGGCAACAACGCAGACAGCGACTGCACCGACGCCGCCACGTCCTTCGCGCGGTAGCCGGCGAGCAATACGAACTCCTCGACCCCGAAGCGGAGGAACTCGCGGAGCAGCAACGCCAGGAACGGTCGATCGCCGCACGGCAGCAACGGCTTCGGTGTGTTCGCCGTCAACGCGCCAAGCCGCGTGCCGAGTCCACCGACCAGCACAGCGCATTGTCGGACGGTGACAGCACGCATTCAGGTTTCCGCGGCCGGTTCGCGGCTGGCGCGTACTTTGTCCACGCGCCGGCCGTCCATCTCCAGCACCTCGAACCGCCAGCCGGAGAACACGATGCGGTCGCCAACCCGAGGCACCCGACGCAACAACGCCAGCAGCAGGCCGGCCAGCGTGTGGTAGCTGCCCTCGGCCGGCAGGTCGGGCAACGCGAGGCGTGCTTTCACTTCATCGACCGGCATCAACCCGTCCATCACCGAGGCGGCTTCACCCTCGCTGCTGCCATCGCCTTGTTCCGGCGCAACATCGGTCGGTTCGCCGACGATAGCCTCCAATACGTCCGCGGCTGTCACCACGCCCTCGAAGCTGCCGTATTCGTCCATCACCAGCGCGATCCCCAACGGGTCGGATTTCAGCCGCTCCAGCGAATCGAGTGCCGTTACCGTATCGGGCACCACGATTGGTTGGCGCAAGGCGGCAGCCAACGACAGATCACCGCCATCGAGGATGCGGTCCAGGATGTCCTTCGCCTGCACTACGCCCACCACGTTGTCGACCGAGCCGTCGCACACCACGAAGCGTGAATGCGGCGCGGCTTTCAAAGCGGCGGCGATGTCCTTCGGCGGATCGGTGCGATCGATCCAGACGATCTCGGTACGCGGCGTCATGATCGCCCGCACCGGCTTGTCGGCCAGGCGCAGCACGCGCTCGATCATGATGCGCTCCTCGGTTTCCAGGATGCCGGCCTGGGCGCCCTCGGCCAGCAGCGCCTTCAACTCCTCTTCCGTTACGGTCTGGCGCGGCGCGCGATGCAGGCCCATCAGGCGCAGCACCGCGGCGGACGATATCTCCAGCAGCCAGACCGCGGGGGCGCCGAAGCGTGCCATCCAGGCGATCGTCGGCGCTACCCTCGCAGCCAGGTACTCCGGACGGCGCAGCGCGATGTGCTTCGGCACCAGTTCGCCGAGCACCATGGTCAGGTAGGTGGTGACAATCACCACCAGCGCCAGCGCCAGCGTCCCGGCGGCCGGCGCCAACATCGGTATGTCGGCCAGCCAGTCCTGCACATCCGCCGCGATACGAGCGCCACCCACAACACCGGTCAACATGCTGACCAATGTGATGCCGACCTGCACGGTCGGCAGAAAGCGCTGTGGATCCTCGGCGAGTTCGCGTGCGATCGTCGCACCCGGCAGGCGCTTGCGCTCCAGTACGGCGAGCCGCGCGCGTCGCGCCGAGACCAGTGCCAGTTCGCTCATCGCAAACACGCCGTTCACCAGGATCAGCAGAAAGACGATAAGGACTTCGAGACCCAGGCCCATGGCACCAGCATAACGACAGCCAGCCAGTTGTCAGCCATCCGCTATCTGGCGTCAGATGCCGCCCATGCCTGTGCTCGCCATCCTGCTGAGCGTCCTCGGCCTGGTGCCGTTCATCGTCTGTGGATTGGCGGCACTTGGTCCCAATCCGGTCACTGCCGCGCGGATGCTGACCACGCTCATCGACTACGCCGCACTGGTCACTCGCCTTTGCGGCCGGCATCCATTGGGGCTTCGAACTGCAAGCACCGCACCAGAACAAGGTGGTTGGGCGGGCGCGGCTGGGGATCGCGGTTGCCGCTCTGGCGGCGGGCTGGATCGCGATCGTTCTACCGATCGTGACGGCGGCGTGGCTGTCGCTCGTGGTATTGATTGCCGCCTATATCGGCGCGGTGCTGATCGAGCAGGAGGCAGCGAAGCGTGGGCTGATGCCGCCCCACTATCTCTGGCTGCGGTGGGGTTTTACCATCGTTGCGGCAGCCATGTTGGTCACCGTGCTGACGTTGCGGTTGCTTGGACAGACGATCGTATTCTGAGATTTATCTGGATTTTTATTGAGACCCATGTTCTGTTAACCACTTCGAAAGCGAGACAGGCCATGTCCGAGCAACTCACCACCACCACCGCCACGATCATCCCGTTCCCGACCCCGCAGCCGACGACGAAGGCGGCGCCGACGGAGGATGGGCAGGAGCGTCTGCGCCGCGCGCTTGCCGGCCTGGACAGCGCGGTTGCCGGACAACGTGCGGCGGTTGCCGCCTGGAGGAGTTCGCTGGCCGAATTGGGAACAGTCATGTCGGGCCTTGGCGAAAGCCTGCAGCGTTATCGCGGCAGTCTGGATACGCTCGGCACACGCGTTTCAGGGCTGCACGCCCAGGCGGTACAGCTCGAACGCACCGCGGACGCCGCTTTGGCGAGCCAGCGCGAGTAACGGACGCGAGCTAGCCGGGCTGTTCCTCGGTGAAGAACTTCTGGCCCTCCGCGAAGTGGTTCGGGCTCATGAACACGCCGAGGATCAGCGCTCCATGTGGCGCTCGTGCCTCGTGGGTGTTGCCGGCAGGTCGCCATACGAAATTTCCCGCCGTGCACACGCCTTCCTCGTCTTCCAGGCTGCCCTCCAGCACATAGGTCATCTCGACGCCGGTGTGTTCGTGCAGCGGCACGATCGCGCCCGGGGCCAGCCGAAACAGCAGCGTCGCCATGCCGGTGTTCGGGTCGTTGAACAGCACCTTGTGCTCGATGCCGGGAAACCTTGAAGTCTCCCACGGCGCGTTCACCACATCGACATAGCTCGATGGTGGTGACGGCTCATTCGTGAGCAACCGCTTGCGGGTCTTCATCATTCCTTCTGGCATGACGGGCACCTCCTGGCTTTGTGACGCATGGCGCACGCTCCAGGATCAAAATGTCAAGCATGCCCTTCCGGCGAATCAGGACAATCGCTTGAATTGCGACGGCGGGCGATCGGACCGGTTCACCCTTGGTCTTGCGCCGGAGCAACCGTGCAGGTGGAACGTCCCGCAAGGTTTTCAGCACGGAGTTAGCAGGGAGGACGTCGAGGCCACGGAGCAGAATGCAAATGCGATTCGCGCGAAGCGCTTTGAACCCCTACTCCGTGGCCTCGACGTCCTCACCTTCTTACTCCGTGTTAAGATTCTTCCTGGACTGCGGGCGCCACAGGTCTCCCTGACTGTCGGACGCAACGGCGGCCTCAAGCGATTGCCCTGCCCGGCGAATCCGGTCGTGCTGATGGACGATCTTCCGAACTATAGTGTGAGGGCTCGAAAAGTCCGGGACACGCCGCATGCCCGACGACGCTATCCAGCCTCAACTCGCCGTGCCCGAGGTTTCGCTCGCCGTGGCACGCGCCGCGCGACGACGGCGCGCAATCCTGGTCAGCGCCGCGTTGCTCGCCGCGTTCGCGGTATGGGAGCTATGCACCACGTTCGTCGCCTACACCTCTGATGCCTACGTTCGCTCGGATCTGATCAGCATCGCACCACAGGTCACGGGCAGGATCATCTCGGTGCCGATCGAGGACAA
Source organism: uncultured Alphaproteobacteria bacterium (assembly GCA_963726125.1). Lineage (GTDB taxonomy): Bacteria > Pseudomonadota > Alphaproteobacteria > Acetobacterales > Acetobacteraceae > JAMXLO01. Next base: position 369,168 of record CAVSBG010000009.1, read on the forward strand.
CCAGACGGTACGCCGTGGCGATCTGCTCGTGGCAATCGATCCGGAGCCGTTTCAACTGGCGTTCAACGCCGCGCAGGCGTCGTTACGGCAGGCGGCCGCCCAAACCGCCGCCGACCAGGACGCGCTCCACGTGTTTGACGCGCAGCGGCAGGTCGCGGGCGCTGCACTGACTTATGCGCAAGAGACGATCCATCGCGTGCAAGCGCTGCAAACCGACAGTGTCGCCTCGCGCGCCCAACTGGACGAGGCGAACGAAGCGCTGCGCCGTACCACCGGCGATGTCGCGGTGGCAGACGGCGCACTTGCGAAGGCGCAACAAATGCTGGCCGCCGATGCTGCCGCGCAGGTGCGCGCCGAGGCCGAACTCGCGCTCGCACAGTGGCGGCTTGATCGCACCAGGATCTTCACTCCGGCCGATGGCACGATCAACAACCTCACGCTTCGCGTCGGCGACATGGCACGCGAATCGGATGCCCTGATCGGCATTGTCGATGCAAATGCCTGGCGGATCATCGCCAACTACAAGCAGTATTTCATTCCGAGCTTTGTTGTCGGTGGCACCGCCTGGGTCTGGCTCGACAGCCACCCGTGGCACTTCTATCGCGGTCGCATAGCCGGTGTTGGCCGCGGCATCAGCCGCTCACCCGCGGCGCAGACATTGCTGCCCTACGTCGCCCCCACCACCGACTGGATCCGCCTGCAACGACGCTTCCCGCTGACCGTCGATCTGGTCGATCCGCCACCCGACCTGCACTTGCTGATGGGGGCCGATGCGCGCGTGTTGATCTTCCCATGAACGGCCCGGTCACCCGCTCGTTGCTGCAGGTCGGCAACGCCGCGGCAGCACTTGCACGGGAACCTGGCACGTTATCGCTGACCGGCCCGCGCGCGCACCGCGCCACAATGGCTGCCGCTGCCGTGGGCCTGGCGGTGCCGATTGGTTGTGCGATGAACCTGCCGGATGTGTGGTGGGCTGCCATCAGCGCGGTCATCTCGACCATGCCGACGCGCCCGGCCTCGGTCGAGAAGAGCCTGCTGCGACTTGTCGGCACCGCCGTTGGTGCCGCTTTGGCCTATGCCCTGATCGGCTGGATCGCGTACGACCACGTGGCATGTTGTCTGGCGCTGTTTGCCGTTTCGAGCATCGCCATCCTGGGCATGGCCGTGAGCCCGCACGGCTACGCCTGGATATTTCTTGGTGTCACCTTCGCACTCGTGGTGTTGGTGTCGCTGAACGATCCGGCGCAGGCGTTCAGCGTCGCAATCTATCGCACGTTGGAAGTTGGCGTCGGCATCACCTGTGCGATCCTCGTCGCGACACTGTTGGCGCCTGACGCCCCTGCGGCGGCCGCCACCCCACCCGAGCCGCCCGGCTGGCATGATCTGTTCGGTGCGCAATGGCCCGCCGTGACCTATGCACTGCGCAGCGGCATCGTGATCGCCGCACTGCCAGTGATCTGGAACACGCTTTATTTGCCTGGTGTCGCCACGATGGCTGTCACCGTGGCGGCGGTTATGGCAGTGCCGCAGTTGCCCGGCCATACGCTCGACGATCCGGCACGCCTGACCGCCAAGGCCGCCTATCGACTGCTCGGCTGCTTCGTCGGCGGCATCGCGGGTCTTGCGGTCATTGTCCTGTCGCCGACAGTCCTGCTGCTGTGGCTTGTGCTGCTGTGCGGCGGCGTCTGGTTCTTCGTCTGGTTACAGGACAGTCCGACCGGGGCCGGCTATGTCGGCACGCAAGCTGCCGTCGTATACATAGTGACGCTGGTGCAAGGCGAGGGGCCGCCGCTCAGTATCCTACCGGGCATCGATCGCTTCGCCGGCATCGTGTTCGGGATTGTCACGCTGCTATTGTTCACTGCGCTGTTGCGCCCCATCACCGCGCGCGCTCAGCAGAGCTGATGCGAGGAAATGGCCATGACTGTCGCTCAACTGCTCACGCAATTCCGCGCGGCGCGCGTGGTGCCGGTGATACGCACGCATGAGACACGGCATGCCGCCACCGCAGTGCAATGGTTACGTAACGTCGGTCTGCGTATTTTCGAGCTGACGATGACAATTCCTGACGCACCCGCGTTGATCCGCGAACTGGCGAGCGATCCGTCATTGCTCATCGGTGCCGGCACCGTCCCCAACCGCGCCATGGCCGAGACCTGCCTGGCCGCAGGCGCACGTTTCATCGTCGCACCGTGGATCGATGCATCGCTTGCCGCGCCGTGTCAGACGGCGGACGCCGTGCTGATGCTGGGTGCGCTCACCCCGACCGAGGTGCGCGCCGCGCTGACCGCCGGAGCCGACGTGGTGAAGGTGTTCCCGGCCTCATCGGTCGGTGGTCCGGCGCATATCCGTGCGCTGCGCAGCGTGCTGCCTGACGTTGCGTTCTGCCCTACCGGTGGCGTGGACCCCGGCAACGTCGCCGCCTATCTCGCGGCCGGCGCGGCATTCGTCGGCATGGGCGGCGCGCTGGTCGACGAGCGCAGCATCGCCTCCGGAGACCGAGGCTCGATCGAGGCTGCGGCGGGTCAGGTGCTCGCCATACGATGACGATGGACCTGCTGTGCATGGGCGAGCCGATGCTGGAGTTCAACCAGCTTCCGCCGCAACCGGATGGCACTCGGCATTACCTGGAAGGGCATGGCGGCGACACGTCGAACGCGGCGATCGCCGCAGCGCGGCAGGGCGCGCGTGTCGGCTACATCACCGCGCTCGGTCAGGACATGCCGGGCGATAGTTTCATGGATTTGTGGGCGCGCGAGGGCGTCGATGCATCAACCGTGCTGCGCACCGATCGGTGGCAGACCGGTGTGTATTTCGTCACCCATGATGCCCAAGGGCATCACTTCCTGCACTACCGCGCGAACTCGGCGGCTGCGATGTATACCTCCGCCGACCTGCCCGAACAGGCGATTGCGGCGGCGCGCATGTTCTATGTCTCCGGCATCAGCCAGGGGATTTCCAATTCGGCGGCCGATGCGGTGTTCGCCGCGATCGACATCGCGCCGGCGCAACGGCCGAAAGGTTGCGTATGATACCAACTATCGCCCCCGCCTGTGGCCGCCGGCACGTGCCGCTGCAGTCATGCACGAGGCGATCGCGCAGGCTGACTACGCACTGCCCGGCATCGATGATGTGCAGACGCTGACCGGTCTCACCGATCCGCAAGCCATGCTGGACTTCTATTTGCGCCTCGGGCCCAAGGTGGTGGTCCTGAAGATGGGCGAGCAGGGCGCATGGCTTGCGACTCCGCAACAACGTATGCACATTCCGCCACGCGCGGTGAAGGTGGTCGATGCCACCGGCGCTGGCGATGCCTTCTGCGGCAGCTTCCTGGCCCGCATCCTGGCCGGCGATACGCCGGAACAGGCGGCACGCTACGCCAACCTGGCGGCAGCGCTGAAATGCACTGGCTATGGTGCAGTCGCACCAATACCACGCGCGGCGGATGTCATCGCCGCCCTAAGAGGGGGAGAAGTAAATGTGTGAACTGTGTGCTACGCCGGCGCGGCCGGGCCTGTCACGTCGCGGGCTGATTGGTGCCTTATCCGCTGCGGTGGCGGTTGCCGCCGCTGGCCCGGCGCCATCCGCTTCGGTCAGCCCGGACGACGCGCTGCGGCAGCTCATGGCCGGCAATGCCCGCTATCGCAAGGGCAAGTCGCAGGCCCATGACTTTGCGGCGGGGCGCGCCGAACGCGTCGCGGTGCACCGGCCGATCGCCTCGATCCTGACCTGCTCGGATGCACGCGTCGGGCCGGAGTTTATATTCGATCAGGGGCCGGGCGCCCTGTTCGTGGTGCGCGTCGCCGGCAACATCCTGGAGGAAGACGGACTGGCCAGCCTGGAATACGCGGCGCAGTTCCTTGGCTCAACGGCGATCTTTGTTCTCGGCCATCAGAACTGTGGCGCCGTCGACGCAGCCATCAAGGTCGTCAAGGACAACGCGACGCTGCCAGGGCACCTGCCCGGCCTGATCGATCGGATCAAACCGGCGGTGCTGGAGGCGCAGAAATCCAACCCGCCCGACCTGCTGAAGGCGGCGACCATGGCAAACGCGCGTCAGTCAGTGGCGCAAATCACCAGTGCGAAACCGATGCTGTCCGACATGATCGCCAGCGGGAAGGTAAAGATCGCTGGTGGCGTCTACGAGATTGCCACAGGCGCGATCACGATGGTCTGAACCCCATACAGGTTGCGGGTCGGAAGGCACCCATGGGGCGCTTGGGCAACGCGCGGCACTGAAGCCGAGCACATGCGCTTCATGTCAGGTCTTCTTTCCTCGCGGCCGTGTGCGGGCCACGCGAGTTCGCTGCGGAGAAGGCAATAGGGCGAGGAACTCGGTGACTGCTCTCAGTAGCCGGTTGCGGTGGCTGGCGAGGTCGCCTGTCAGGTTCTCCCGACCCAATCTACTCCTCAATCGGCTGCGGAGCTTGGTCAGGCCGTCTCGGGCCTCCACATCATCGCTAATCAGAACGGCTTGCTTGAAACGCTCGAACGCCTCTTCAAGGTCAGGTTCATCTGCGCCATATGCAATCAGGCCAATCTTTCGATAGAAGTCCGCGCCTTCTTCAATTCTACCCAATACGTCGGTCAGTTGTGTCTCGAAGCGTGCCTCGTGGGCATCATCGTATCGAATCCATTCAGTTCGGACAAAATCTGACGGTGGAGGAGCTGGGCCCGCAAGTGGGAGCTGCACCGGCTTGCCGAGAACGCCTGCAACGCCGACCTCAAAGAATATGTTCGCCAGGGATCGGGCCGGAGTGAGATCGGAGAAGATAGCGAATCCAAACCCACAACCTCGGATCAGATCGACAATCTTCTGGAGATAGTCACCGGTTCCGGGAACAGCCGCTGCCGTCACGGCCTCTATGTTTCGCGCCAGCAGCGACCTTGCAACTAATTCCTTGATGCGTACCTCGGACGACGAAATGGTTCCGCCGAGCTGCAGCATAAGGAATGCACTTCTAGGTCTCGGCCTGAATGGGCCACGCAGCTCCGATAGATCGACTGGTGAGAAGATGAGCGGCATTAACTTATCGCCTGGGCACGCCCTTATACGGCCCAGGACTCTTCTTTGTATCGAGAATGCGTCCTGTTCGTGTGTCGAGCTTAACCCATCTGTTGATAATCGGGTTTTTGATCTGAACGCGCTCCGAGGAGCCCGGGCGTGAGCCACCAATCTGAGAAGTCTTTGGGTCCTTGCTCATTTGACATCTCTTACCAGGGATAGGTCCGACATCAGGAGACACTTCCGGCGACAACGGGCCTGCCTCTATGTGGCATTTACCGCCGCTCGCTCAAGCGGCTCGAGGTCTGCGTCGCACCTCGGGCCGCACGTAGCGGAAATTGAGGATCGCCGGATCAGCCACCACCGGCCCGGGTGCGATCCCAACAATCACCCTCTCCGCGATCGGCGCGAAATCGGCCCGGAAGTGCACCGACGACTTCAGCGCGAGGATTGCGCATTCGCTCGGTTCCACGCCCACGTGCCGCAGGATCGCCTGATCGAGCGCCTGCATCTTGTGCGACACCACCATCACGCGCACGCCGCCGATATCGATCAGCGCGCACGGTCCGAGATTCCCTGGATTGCCGGCGCCCATCGGTCCCGTCAGCGTGAACTTGCCGTCCGTCAGCTTCAGCACCCTCGCCGTGCACGCGAACGGCAGCCCATCGGACTTGCCGCCGAGCGACAATTCCAGCGTGGCGCCTTCACCAGCCGCGGCACACGCAGCGACATTCTCCGCATCGTTGATCAAACAGAACACCGCGCCCTTCGCTTGCTGGCGCACCAGTTCTGCGAGCAGCCCGGTGGTGTCGCCGTGCCCGCCGCCTCCAGGATTGTCCTGCGTATCAGCGATCACGATCGGCTTCGACGCGCCTGCCGCAAGCCGCTTAGCCTCCGCCACAGCTTCGGCAGCGGGCAGCGTGTCCTGCACAAATGCACTTTCGCGCGCGGTGACATGCGCGGTGAAGGCGTCCGCAGCGGCGTCGGCCTTTGCCTGCGTATCGGCATAGGCCGCGATCGCCGGACCGCAATCGGCGAAATCGGCATAGGGAAAGCCGAAGCAGAATGCCAGTTCGGCGGCATCCAATCGCTCCGCCAGCGATGCGCGCTCCAGCATCACCTCGTTCATCGGCGCCAACAGCGTGCATTGACTGCCGAGCGGCAGCCAGAACTCCAACTGGCGGTAGGCGCGCGCCCATGGCCGACCACGGCTGATGCGTTCGAGCAACAGCCGCATCGCCTGTGCACCGGCGTCCTTCATATCGACATGCGGATAGGTGCGGAACGGCACCAACGCGTCCGACAACATGACCATCTGCCGCGTCAGGTTGGCGTGCGGATCCAGACTGATCGTCAGTGGCAGATCGCCTACAATCGCCCGCACCCGCCGCAGCAATTCGCCTTCCGCATCCGGAAAACTGTCCACAACCGCGGCACCATGCAGATCGAGATACACGCCATCCAGCGCCGCATCATCCAGCGCATGCGACAGCGAGGCGCAGATCAGCGCCGCGATACGTTCAAACGCCTCGTCCTGCACCGGCCCTGCTGGATTGGCGAAGCTCCACGCCAGCGGCACTACTGTAACTCCGGCAGCTTCGGCCACACCGAGCGCGCCGGCCGCCGGCACCGACGTGCCGCGCACTGCATCCAGCATCGCAGCGCCCTCGGTCAGCGGTGGGAATCCGGCAGGATGAACGAAGTCGGTGTAGGTGGTGGGACGCGGCGCGAAGGAGTGGCTCTCGTGCAGGAAGCCGCCAATGGCAATACGTAACGACATTTACAGTACCTTCAGTTGAGCCAGGACGGAACCGGCAGGCTCTTGGAACGCAAGAATTCGGGATTGAACAGCTTCGACTGATAGCGAGAGCCGCCGTCGGCCAGGATCGTCACCACGGTATGGCCCGGACCAAGCCGCTTCGCCACGCGCACAGCCGAGGCGATGTTGATCCCGGAGGACGTACCGACCGACAGCCCCTCATGGATCAGCACGTCATAGATGTGCTGCAACGCCTCTGCGTCGGGAATCCGCTCCGCGTCGTCGATCGGTGCGCCCTCGAGGTTGGCGGTGACACGGGAATTGCCGATGCCCTCGGTGATCGAGCTCCCCTCGATCGACAGGTCGTTGCGCTTCACCCAGCCGTAGAGCCCGCTGCCCTCGCAATCCGCCAGCACGGTGCGCACCTTGGCATTGCGCTCCTTCAGCGCCATTGCCACGCCGGCGAGCGTACCGCCGGTGCCGCAGGCGCAGGTGAACGCATCCACCTTGCCGTCGGTCTGTTCCCAGATCTCCGGGCCGGTCACGGCGCGATGGCCCTCTCGGTTGGCCAGATTGTCGAACTGGTTGGCCCAGACCGCACCGGTCTCCTCCGCCATCCGGTGCGATACGTGCACGTAGTTGCCGGGATCGCGATACGGCTTGGCCGGCACCAGGCGCAGGTCGGCGCCGATCATGCGCAGGAAATCGATCTTCTCCTTGCTCTGGGTTTCCGGCATCACGATGATGCAGCGATAGCCGCGCGCATTGCCGACCAGCGTGAGGCCGATGCCGGTATTGCCGGCGGTCCCTTCGACGATGGTGCCGCCTGCCTTCAGCACGCCGCGCTTCTCGGCGTCGGTGATGATGTAGAGCCCGGCGCGATCCTTCACGGAGCCGCCCGGATTCATGAACTCGGCCTTGCCGAGGATGTTGCAGCCCGTGGCGTCCGACGCACGGCGGAGCTTGATCAGCGGCGTCGCGCCGATCGAGGCCGCCAGGTCGTCTTGCCAACGTGTGCCATGATAGAGTTGGGTCATCACTGTCCTCGTGCAGTCGGAGGTCTTGTCATGGTTGAGAATGTGCCGCCCAGGCGGGTCTGGGAAGCCCTTCAGGCGTCCCCAAAGGCGCAACTGGTCGACGTGCGGACCGATGCGGAATGGAATTTCGTCGGTTTGCCGGACCTGTCATCGGCCGGCAAGCAGGTCGTGCCGATACAGTGGCAGGTCTACCCGACGATGCAGCTCAACGCTGGTTTCGCCGATCAATTGAAGGAGGCGGGCTTCACTGCGGATCACGAGATCTACTTCATTTGTCGCAGCGGCCAGCGCAGCCACGCAGCCGCGCAGGCGGCACAGGACGCCGGTTTCCCGCACAGCTACAACGTCGCCGATGGGTTCGAGGGTGCGGTGAACACCGCCGGCCATCGCGGTGTCTCGTCTGGCTGGAAGGCGCAGGGCCTGCCTTGGCGGCAACGCTGAGGCTCGTCGGTTGACCAACGATTAATGCCGCGAGCGCCCGGCAGCTTTATCCGGCTGCCGCGCGACCAAGCGCACGAGAGCCACAACGACACGCCCGCATGGTGATGTTCGCCGATCTGCCGTGCCGGCCTGCGGTCGAGATGTACCAGTCCGTCGCCGCGCCCGCCGGCCACACTCCGATAGCCTGACGCCGCCAAAAATCGGCGCCGTCAGCGAGCACTCCAGCGTGCAGAGAGGTTGACGCTGGCGCTGCCGGTATTCCGTGACCAATCGATCCTATTGACGCAGATCAATGCGCAGACGTTCGAACGGTGCAACAGAAGGCGTCGTCAGGCCGCTGCGCATGTCCACGGATATCGCGCGCACTGACGCAAATCAGGAGATCGCAATGCTCGAGCGGACACAGGAAGCGTTGTTGCACCGCAGTCGTCTGGGTGCGCGCTACGACAATTTCATTGGGGGCCGCTGGCAACCGCCGGTGAAGGGCCGCTACTTCGTCGACCCCAGCCCGGTCGACGGCACCAAGCTTTGCGAGGTGGCGCGCTCGGACGCCGCCGATGTCGAGCTCGCACTCGACGCCGCGCATGCTGCGCGTGATGCCTGGGGCCGCACCGCTCCCGCCGAACGCGCCCGGCTGCTGAACAAGATCGCCGACAGGATCGAGGACAATCTCGAACTCCTCGCCTATGCCGAGACGGTCGACAACGGCAAGCCGATACGCGAAACGCGCGCCGCCGATGTGCCGTTGGCGGCGGATCACTTCCGCTACTTCGCCGGCTGCATTCGCGCCGAGGAAGGCACACTGGCCGAACTCGACAACGACACCGTCGCCTACCACTTCCGCGAGCCGATGGGCGTCGTGGCGCAGATCATCCCGTGGAATTTTCCCCTTCTGATGGCAGCGTGGAAAATGGCGCCCGCGCTCGCCACCGGCAACTGCGTGGTGATCAAGCCCGCCTCCGACACGCCATTGAGCCTCGCCGTGCTAATGGATCTCATCGGTGACATCCTGCCCGCCGGCGTGTTGAACGTGGTGAACGGTCACGGTTCGGAAGTGGGCGCGCCGCTCGCCTCCAGCCCGCGCATCGCCAAGGTCAGCTTCACCGGCGAGACCACAACCGGGCGGCAGATCATGCAGTACGCCGCGGAGAACCTGATCCCCAGCACCATGGAACTGGGCGGCAAGTCGCCGAACATCTTCATGGCCGACGTGATGGACGCGGACGATGCGTTCTTCGACAAGGCGCTGGAAGGCTTCGCGCTGTTCGCCTTCAACAAAGGTGAAGTCTGTACCTGCCCATCGCGCGCGCTGGTGCAGGAATCGATCTTCGACAAGTTCATGGAACGGGCAGTCGCGCGGGTCGAGAAGATCCGCATGGGCCACCCGCTCGATGCCACCACGATGATGGGTGCGCAGGCATCGCACGGCCAGTTGGAGAAGATCCTCGGCTACATCGATGTCGGCAAACAGGAAGGTGCCCGCCTGGCGACCGGCGGTGAGCAGGCGCATCTCGGCGGCGAGCTGGAGGGCGGCTTCTACGTGAAACCAACCGTCTTCGTCGGTCACAACAAGATGCGGATCTTCCAGGAGGAAGTCTTCGGGCCGGTGCTGTCGGTGACCACGTTCAAGACCGTCGAGGACGCGATCGCCATCGGCAACGACACGATCTACGGGTTGGGCGCGGGTGTATGGTCGCGCAACGGCAACGTGGCTTACCGCGTCGGACGTGAGATCAAGGCCGGCCGGGTATGGACCAACTGCTATCACATGTATCCGGCCCACGCGGCATTCGGCGGCTACAAGCAGTCGGGCTACGGCCGCGAAACGCACAAGATGATCATGGACCACTACCAGCAGACCAAGAACCTGTTGGTCAGCTACAGCCCGAATGCGCTTGGCTTCTTCTGAGGCCGGTGTGACGCCGTCTCGGGTGCTGGTCACCGAGGCGGCAGCCAGACTGGTGCGACAGTTGCGGGACCAATATGGTCCGCTGCTGTTCCACCAGTCGGGTGGCTGTTGCGAGGGCACCGCCCCAATGTGTCTCCGACGCAGCGGCTTCCGGGTCGGCGCGCGCGACGTGCTGCTCGGTGTGATCGAGAGCTGTCCGTTCTATGTCAGCGCGGCACAGTTCCCCTATTGGGCGCACAGCCAGCTCACCATCGATGTGGTTTCGAACGGCGGCGACAGCTTCTCGCTGGAAGCCGCCGACGGTGTCCGCTTCATTACTCGCTCGCGGGTGTTCGATGATGCTGAGATGGATGCGGTCGACGCAATTGGTCCGCCCCCCACCGGTCCCGACGCGATGTATCACGCGACAGGTGATGCGTCCCCCACCTGAAGCACCACCATCCACGGATAGCGCGTGTCGAGAACCTGTCCGTCCGGCGTTGCCAACCTGCCGTCCTGCGTCACCGGCACGTGCTTCAGCGTTACCGCGTCATCCACGTTGCCGCCCACCACGGAAATCTGCCCAGGCACCGACGTGTCCACGACGATGTCGCAATGCCCCGGAAAATGCCCGGCCGGCAGATCGTCATAACGCAGATCGTGCGCACTGCCCCGCCCGATGCAGATCAGATCACCCGGGCGAGGCGCATAGGTCTCGGGCCTTTCCGCGGTCACCAGCCAGCCTGACGTCTGCCCGAGCGCCTGCTGCTTGGCGAGATCAATGTAATCGGAGTGACTCGCCGAATAGGGAAAGTGCGGACCCGCCCCGGCGATCCGCATGACATACGAGACAAAGGCAGCCGACCACGCATAGTCGCCATCCTGGCTCGCCGGAAACACTGCGCCGTTCGCATCGTGCTTACCGGTCCATGCGGCTTCCGGTGCACCGGGGTTCATGGCCAGCCACCAGTATTCGCCGACACGCTGCCACAGACCCTGCTGCCGCTCGGGCTTGTCGTCCGCTGTCGCTGGCCGATAGCTCCCCGGCGGATTGTCATCGACCTGGGCGCCAAACAGCCGCCATTCGCGTTGTGCAATCGCCACCACGGCGTCACGCGAGAACGACTGGTACGGCACTCGCGCAAATGGCGGCACGCGCGTATCCGGTGGAGCAGGCGCTGGTGGTGCGGCGCACGCCGACAGCGTGGTCATCAGCACTATCGCCAGCAAGCCGCCGCTACGCTGCATCGCCGCGCAATGTCTCTGTGTCCAGTTCCAACGAATCCGGACCCGCATCACCGATCAGCGCCTCGATCATCGTGGGTCCCTCGCACGGTGACGGCAGAATCGCATCGCCATCGGTCCAACGCCAGATCCCGCCGCGTCCCCCTCGACCGCCCGCCAGACCACCGGGTCGTCCGACACGTGTCGCGCTGTCGAGGCACGCCGAATTTCCTATGCGCGATCGGGGAACAAGCGCAGCAATTCCTCGGCGCTCGCGGCACAACGCCCACGTTCGGTGATGAGCCCAGTCACCAAACGCGAGGGCGTCACATCGAACGCCGGATTGGCCGCGCCGCTGCCCGGCGGGACCACACGCACGCGTGCAATCGTACCGTCAGCGGTCTGGCCGACGATATCGGTCACCTCAGCCTCGTCACGCTGTTCGATCGGGATTTCCGCGATCCCATCAGAGACCGTCCAGTCGATCGTGGTGGATGGCAGCGCAACCCAGAACGGCACTTCGTTGTCGCGCGCCGCCAGCGCCTTGAGATAGGTCCCGATCTTGTTGGCGACGTCGCCGGTACGTGTCACGCGGTCGGTGCCGACGATGACCAGATCGACCTCGCCGTGCTGCATCAGGTGCCCGCCGGCATTGTCCGCCACCACGGTGTGCGCCACGCCATGCTTGCCGAGTTCCCATGCGGTCAGCGCGGCGCCCTGGTTGCGCGGGCGCGTCTCATCCACCCACACGTGCAGATCGATGCCTGCATTGTGCGCCAGGTAAATCGGCGACAGCGCAGTGCCCCAGTCCACAGTCGCCAGCCAGCCGGCGTTGCAATGGGTCAGGATGTTGACGCGATGCCCCGGCTTTGCGGCCTGCTCGATCAATGGCAACCCGTGGCGGCCGATCGCCGCGTTCTGTGCCACGTCCTCGTCGGCGATCGCCGCCGCCTCGGTGTAGGCCACGCGCTCCCGCTCTGCCGCCGGCGTGTTGCGCAGCCGGGTGAGCATCCGCTCCAGCGCCCAGCGCAGGTTGATCGCGGTCGGCCGGGTCGCCGCCAATAGCTCCGCGTCGCGTTCCAACGCCACGGACGACGGGTCCTGCCGCAGCGCCAGGCAAAGCCCGTACGCCGCAGCCGCCCCTATCAGAGGCGCTCCCCGCACCTGCATCGACCGGATCGCATGCGCCGCCTGCTCGACATCGGTCAGGCGCACGATCTCCAGCGCCCACGGCAGCTTCGTCTGGTCGATGATGCACACGGACCAGCCATCCTCGGGATCCACCCAGATGGTGCGATAGGCGACGCCGTCGATCCGCATAACGTTCAGGCCCTCTGGTGCAGCACGCAGACCAACGTGAACAGCCGTCGTGCCGTGGCGAAGTCGATCGCGATCTTGCCGTCCAGCCGCTCGCGGACCAGGGCCGCGCCCTCGTCGTGGAGGCCTCGGCGGCCCATGTCGATCGCCTGGATCCGATCCGAGCGGCCTTCTTCCACTGCCTTGATGTGACTGTCCACCAGGAGCTGATAGTCCTTCACCAGCCGGCGAAACGGCCCCAGGGCCAATCCGACCGCCGCGACCGGCGTATCATCGCTGTGGCGGACATCGAACACCAGCCGCCCGCCTTGCACCGTCAGATGCAGCACGTACGGTCCGTTCGCCGGAACGTCAGGCTTCACCGTCAGCGGCACGAAGTGGTTCTCGGCGGCGAGGTCGCGGATCGCCTGCGCGCGGTCAGCCTCCAGTGCAGGCGACAGGCAGAGCGAAATGTCGTCGTCCAGTATCACACGGGTTAAGCGCCCATCGACGGAGCGGGGCGGCTCCTGGCTCATCCGATCTCGGTATCGGGTTTCAGCATGTTGAAGCTCATCATCAGTCCCACGATCGCGCCCTTGATCGGCCGGATCAACCCGATCGACAGGAACAGCGTCAGCGGCACGAAGATTACCGTCAGCAACAGGTTCGAGGGATCGTCCATCTTCTGCATGATCAGCATCGCCGGGATCACGATATGGCCGACGATGAGGATGGTGAAATATGGCGGTGCGTCGTCGGCACGCGCCAAGCCAAGCGGCGCATGACAATGCTCGCACTCCGGCACCACGCGCAGGAATCCGTCGAATACCCGGCCGATGCCGCAGGACGGGCAACGCCCCATCAGTCCACGGCCCATGGCCGTCAGGAGCGATGGCATCGGCCACGCCGGCTTCGGCTCCGAGCGGTCAGGCTGCCAGCGGATCGGGTCCATCACTGTGTCCTCGGGTTGTCGCGTTTCCATATCGGTCCGCTTGCCCGCATCGGCCAGAGGGCGGACAGTAACTGCATGGCACGTATTCTGGTCGTCAACCCCAACTCCTCGATTGCTTGTTCCGGCGGTATCTCGACCGCTCTTGACCCATTCCGCCTGCCCGGCGCGCCGACATTCGACGTGATGACGCTACGCGAAGGCCCACCTGCCATCTACGACTGGCGCGACTGGCACGGTGTGGTCGATCCGCTCTGCCGCCTGGTCGAGCGTGAACCGGCGGACGCCTACGTAATCGCCTGCGCGTCGGATCCCGGCATCGAGGCGGTGCGCGCCATCACACCTCGGCCGGTGTTCGGCGTGTTCCGTTGCGCGGTGGCCGCCGCCGTGGCGCGGACCGAGCGGTTCGGGATCGTCGCCATCGTTGACGCCTCCAGGGCGCGCCACCTCGCTGCGCTGCGCGCCATGGGGCTGGAATCGCGGCTGGCCGCCGAGGTCGCGCTGAACGTCACGATGGATACGCTGCTGGAGCCGGACGCGGCACGTGCCCGCCTGATCGACGCCGCCCGCGCCTGCACAGCGGCAGGGGCAGGTGCGATCATCCTCGGCTGCACCGGCATGGCGCATCACCGCCTCGCCGTCGAGGACGCCGCCGGCATGCCAGTCATCGAGCCATGCCAGGCGGCCGCCGGTATCGCGATGGCGGCGCTGGCACAATGATCGCCGTCGGCAGATGGATCGCGCGAGCAACTGGGCTGTTGCGATGAACACACCGCTAAGCCGATGCTGGCGGGCGGGGTGTCAGACCTCCAGGTCCAGCGCGTGCGACTCCGCCGCAACCATCTCGTCATCCGACCGCGGTTTGCGCGGCTGAGGCCGCCGCGGGGACTTGCCACGATCCCGCACCGACTGCTGCTGCGCATCGACAGGCAATTGCTTTTCGGCGGGGGCGACGGCACCAATGTCGCTCATTCAGCTTATCCTCGCGCACGTCCGTGTGCGGTTTTCGCGCAATCTGGTTACCCGGCGGTTAATCCTTCAATGCACTGCCACCCCACGGTCGCCGCCGGATCGTAGCTCCGGCGGGCGTCGCGGTGGTGCTCGGCGCCGTGCTTGTCCGGATCCACGTAGTGAGGGTGAGCCAGCCCGTTGCCGCCACGGAACGGCGTGGAGCAGTGCCTCGATGCATGAAAGCCGACGCTGCGAGGTGTCGGCTCACCGTTCACACAGCGGCTTGCTTCGACCAGACCGGTGGTTCTATCGCGCCCACCTGCTGGGTAATGCGCCCATACGTCTCGGGCCGCCGGTGCTTCTCGAACGCGAATATCGTCGTCCGCCCGAGCGTGCACATGTCCAGGTCGCAGTCGGCCGTGATCAGCTCGTCGTCCCACGATGTCGCCATCGCCATGATCTCGCCCTGCGGGTTGACGATGATCGAGTGACCGAACAACTCGCATCCATCTTCAGTGCCCGCCTTCGCCGTCGCCACCGCGAAGCATGCGTTCTGGTAGCATCCCGCCTGGATCGACAGATGCGAGTGGAACACCCGCAGATGGTGCGCCTCGAACCCGCCCGCCTCCATGTTGAGGCTCGGCGTGTTGTAGCCCAGCAGCACCAGCTCCACGCTCTGCAGCCCGAGCACGCGCCACGCCTCCGGCCAGCGGCGGTCGTTGCAGATCATCATGCCCATGTTGATGCCCGGCAGCTCGCCCAGCGGCGCGCTGATCACCGGGAAGCCGAGGTTGCCCACCTCAAAATACCGCTTCTCCAGATGCTGCACCTTGCGTCGAGGGTCAAACTCCGCGTGTCCCGGCAGATGCACCTTGCGGTACTTCAGCAGGACGTCGCCGTTCGGGCTCACCAGGATCGAGGTGTTGAACCGCCGCTTGTCCTCGGTGAGTTCCGCATAGCCAAGGTGAAAACCGATGCCGTACTTGCGTGCTGCCGCGAACAGCGGTGCCGTCTCGTTCGACGGCATGGCCGTCTCGAACCATTGATCCGCCGCGGCGATGTCCGCGTGGTAGTGGCGCGGGAAGAACGTGGTCAGTGCCAGTTCGGGAAACACCACCAGCTCCACGCCGCGCCGATGCGCGCGTTCCATCAGCCTCACCATTCGTTCGACCGCTACCGATCGAGGCTCCGCCATCTGGATCGGCCCAAGCTGCGCCGCGGCCACTGTGATGTTTCGGCTCATTGCACCTTCTCCAGCTTCAGCAGGGGGTAAATGCTCACCTCTACTTCATGGCGCTGGTGATCCGGCGTCAATCGGCTGATGTAGTAAACCGATCCCGGTATCGGCGTGCCCGGCGGCAGGTCATTCGGATCGATGTTGTGAAGGTCCGCCTCGCACGCAAAACGGAAGGCAACATAGCCGCCGGCATGTGTCTCGATGTCCTCGATCGTGACGCTCGGCGGCACCTTGAAATGGTTCACCAGGCTTTGGCGTACCAAAGCAAGCGTCGCGGGATCCGAGCAGTCCGGCGGCACCACGTTGACCCGAATCCATACGACCATGCCACAAGCGAAGATCAGCGAGGCACTGATGACCGATGCGACCACAAGGCGAAGCACCGGCCGACGCCGAGGTCGGAACACGCTATCGCTCATGCGAGACACCAGCAGCAGCTGCTGCTGCAGCAGCGGCAGCAGTTCTCCCCCTCCCCTTGCGGGAGGGGGCAGGGGGAGGGGGCGCTCCCTCAATCCTCAGCGTGTTTCTCGCCGAACAAACCGCCCGGTGCCCGGCCTCGCCAGTACCGTCGCGCCATCCCACACCAATGCACCCCGCAGATACGTCGCGGCAACGCGCGCCCGCATCCGCCGCCCATGATACGGCGACCATCGCATCTCCGGCCGATCCTGTATCGCCGCCTCATCGAACACGAAATCGCCGCGTTCCAGCACGCACAGATCCGCATCGGACCCAACGCGCAGTGCGCCTTTCCTCGGCCATAGCCCGTGCATCTTCGCACTGCGTTCCGCGCAGTAGGTCGCCATCAGCGTCGGCGAAAGTCCACGCTCATCCAGCAGCGAGTACATCAGCGGCGCGAAGCTCTGCAGCCCGGTCAACCCCGCGCCATTGGCAAAGATATCCGGCAGCGTCTTCCGTTCGATCGGCCACGGCGCATGATCGGTCGACACGTAGGCGATCTTTCCCGCCGTCAGACACTGCCACATCCGCTCCACCTCATCGGCGGTGCGGAACGGCGGGTTGCATTTCCCCTTGCCGCCGAGCCGTACGATGTCGTCCTCAGTCATGCACAGATACTGGATGCATGCCTCGCCCGTCGTCGTCGCCCCCATGCCGCGAAACATCTCGGCGATCTCGAACCCGCGCGACAGCGACGAATGCGCGATGTGCACATGCGCCCCCGTTTCCAGCGCCATCTCGAAGATCTCCAGATCCGCCATCGTCTCCGCCAGCGGCGGCCGCGTGCGGCAATGCATGATCGGCTCGATCCGCCCATCCGCGCGCGCCTGCGCGGTGAGCATCTCCACCAGTTCCTGATCCTCGTTATGGATCGCCACCGGCAGCCCGGTCTTCGCGATCTCGCGGAATGCCGCGAGCATCGTCGGATGGTCGATGCGCGGAAAACGCACGGCATCATACTCGTAGGTCGACAGCTTGAACGCCGATATGCCGGCCGCCGCCAGTCCAGGAATCGCGCCGACGCCGCCAGTCTTCGTGATGGTGCCGTACAGCGCCATATCGACATGCGCCGTGCGCTCCACCCAGCCGATCTTGTCGGCGAGGATCGCCGCATCGGTCACCGGGTGCGGCACGTCATACGGCATGTCGACGCAGGTCGTGACACCGCCTGCTGCCGCGCATTTCGTAGCGCTCTCGATCCCGGGCCATCCCGTGGACGACGACGTGTGCATATGTCCATCGACCAGTCCCGGCAGGATCACTTTGCCGGAATGATCGACGATCTCACTGGCCGGCGGCGGTGCGCCTTCGCCAATGGCCGCGATCGTCTCGCCGCGCACCGCGACGTAACCGCACGAAATGACGGTGTCGCTGGTGACCACATCGCCGATGATCACCCGATCGAACGCCGCCGACATTGCCTTAACCATGGTTCCTCACATCGATCATTCGATCACCGCCTGCCGTAGCATCGGTCGATCCGCTTGTGTCGCGGCACGTATCGGCAGCGCCCGCATCACCAGCTCGCTATAATATATAGGTGTCGCCGCGCACCATCAGCGACACCGCGTGCCTTGCCGTTGCGCATCCGCCACCCTACGAAGGGTCGCATGTGAACGCCAGCCTGTCCCGACCCATTGGAGGAAAAGCATGATCCTGCACGACGTCAAAGTGCACCCGTCCAAGGACAACCTGAAGCGCGAGGACCAGCTCGCCTGGAAGATTGCCGCCGTCGCCGCCGACAAGGTGCCGGTGGAAAAAGACGTTGCCGCGATGCTCGTCAACCGCATCATCGACAACGCCGCGGTTGCCATCGGCGCGATCAACCGCCACCCGGTGGTGACTGCGCGCGACATGGCGCTCGGCCATCCGCGCAAGGATGCCGCCACCGTGTTCGGCGTTCCGGCGACCAAACGCGTCAGCCCGGAATGGGCCGCCTGGGCCAATGGCACCGCGGTGCGCGAGCTCGATATGCACGACACGTTCCTTGCGCAGGATTACTCGCATCCCGGCGACAACATCCCGCCGATACTCGCGGTGGCGCAGACGATGGGTAAATCCGGCCGTGACCTGATCCGCGGCATCGCCACCGGCTACGAGATCCACATCGACCTCGTCCGCGCGATCAGTCTGCACAAGCACAAGATCGACCACATCACTCATCTCTGCGCCGGTCAGGCCGCCGGCATCGGCACGCTGCTCAATCTGAGGCCCGAGGTGATCTACCAGGCTGTGCAGCAGGCGGTGCATGTCAGCGTCACCACGCGCCAATCACGCAAAGGCGAAATCAGTTCGTGGAAGGCCTACGCGCCAGCGCACGCGGGCAAGCTCGCCGTCGAGGCGGTGGATCGCGTGATGCGCGGCGAAGGTGCGCCAAGCCCGATCTATGAAGGCGAGGACAGCGTGATTGCCTGGGTGCTTGATGGCCCGCAGGCGCACTACCAGGTGCCGCTGCCCGCGCCAGGCGAAGCGAAGCGCGCGATCCTCGACAGTTTCACCAAGGAGCACAGCGCCGAGTACCAGTCGCAGGCGCTGATCGATCTGGCGTTCCGCATGCGTTCGCAGATCCCTGATCTGGAGAAGATCGAGAAGATCATCATCCACACCAGCCACCATACCCACGCCGTCATCGGCACAGGCGCCAACGATCCGCAGAAGATGGATCCGAAGGCAAGTCGCGAAACGCTCGACCACTCGATCATGTACATCTTTGCGGTCGCCTTGCAGGACGGTCGCTGGCATCACGTGAACAGCTACACGCCGCGCCGTGCAGCTCGCGCCGACACCGTGCGTCTCTGGCAGAAGATCGAGACGCGCGAGGATGCGGAGTGGGAGCGCCGCTATCTCTCCACCGATCCCGCCGAACAAGCCTTCGGAGGACGCATCGAGATCGTGATGCAGGATGGCAACCGTATCATCGATGAGATGGCAGTCGCCAACGCGCATCCGCTCGGTGCGAAGCCGTTCAGCCGCGAAGACTACATCCGAAAGTTCAGCGAGCTGACCGATGGCGTGATCTCCACGCGTGAAGCCAACCGCTTCCTGGAGGCAGCGCAGGACGTGGCGCGGCTGAAGGCTGGCGAGCTGCATATGTTGAACGTAGCGCTTCCGGCCGGCGTGCTTGCGGTCGGCAAGCCAGGGATATTCTGATCGCAAACACTCCCTCTCCCGCGCAGCGGGGGAGGGTTGGGGGAGGGGGTTGTGCGTAAATCCCAACACCCCCTCCCCACCCTCCCCGCTTTGCGGGAGAGGGAGCATCAACGAAGGAGCAAACTCATGAGCGACACCGCTGCACTTCCCAACCGTGCGAAGAAGGGCGTCGGGCTGTCCGGCGTCACTGCCGGCAACACCGCGCTCTGCACCGTGGGCCGCACGGGCAATGATCTGCACTACCGTGGCTACGACATCCTGGATGTCGCCGAGAGCTGCGAGTTCGAGGAGATCGCCCATCTCCTCGTGCATGGTGCGCTCCCCACGCGCGCCGAGCTCACCGCGTACAAAGCGAAGCTCCGCGCCCTACGCGGTCTTCCCGCATCCCTGAAGCAGACGCTTGAAGCACTGCCCCCTGCCTCGCATCCCATGGACGTGATGCGCACCGCTGTCTCCGCGCTCGGTTGCGCGCTGCCCGAGAAGGATGACCAGAACCAGCCGGGCGCACGCGATATCATCGATCGGCTGATGGCGTGCCTCGGTTCCGCGCTGCTCTACTGGTTCCATTACGCCCACAATGGCAAGCGCATCGACGTGGAGACCGACGACAACTCCATCGGCGGCCACTTCCTGCATCTGCTGCACGGCAAGCCGCCGTCGAAGGAGTTTGTGCGCGCCATGCACACCTCGCTGATCCTCTACGCCGAGCACGAGTTCAACGCCTCGACCTTCACCTGCCGCGTCGTCGCCGGCACCGGTGCCGATATGTATTCGGCGATCACCGCAGGCATTGGCGCGCTGCGTGGCCCCAAGCATGGCGGTGCCAACGAGGTCTCGTTCGACATCCAAAGCCGCTACGCGACTCCCGATGAGGCGGAAGCCGACATCCGCAAGCGTGTCGCCAACCGCGAGGTGATCATCGGTTTCGGCCACGCCGTCTACACAATCTCCGATCCACGCAACAAGGTGATCAAGGACGTCGCGCACCGTCTGTCGCAGACCGCGGGTTCAACGAAGTTGTTCGAGGTTGCCGACAGAATTGAGGCGACGATGAGCGACGCCAAGAAGATGTTCGCCAACTTGGATTGGTTCAGCGCCATCTCGTACCACATGCTTGGCGTTCCCACTGCGATGTTCACGCCGCTGTTCGTGATCGCGCGCACATCAGGTTGGGGTGCGCACGTCATCGAGCAACGCATCGACAACAAGTTGATTCGCCCGACTGCGAACTACGTTGGCCCTGAGAATGTGCCGTTCGTGCCGATCGACAAACGCGGCTGACCTCGATTCGTTGAAGCTGAAATCACCGCCGCGATATCGCTGTCGCGGCGGTTTTGTGTGACATCGCCGCATCGCATTTCGCGCGCGCGCATTTTTTTCGTCGAATTGCGCGACGAATCCATTGCTTTTTGTTGACAGGCGCGGGCGATAACGTGAATAGCGATTCAGTGTATGCGAATCGATTCGCACGTTGCGCGCTGAATCATCGCTTACGCGACAACAGAAGGACGGTCCATTGACCGCAGCCTTGTCAAAGTGAAGCACGGTCGATCGAGCATCGACACTCGATGCGGAATCGCAGAAGCGACGAAAACGGCGGCGCCGCATTGCGCTGGGTTGGTCCGTCGCGCTTCCGGACACGTGCGGCACTGGCGCGCGTGGAAACCAAGGTCCCACGCAGGATCGCCGACCCTATGACGCTGGTCTGTTCGCAACATTCGATCATTGCGGCGGACACGGTGCGGAACCGGCTGCCTGGGCAGCCTCCGGCAAACCGCGCGACGAAGAACAACGAGACCAAAAGGAGTTCCTACAGGTGAGCAACGAAGAGACCACAACAGAAGAGCCACGCGCACAGGCGTTGGCGATGCGCGCCGCCGGCAAGAAGAAGGCGGCGAAGAAGGCAGCGAAGAAGGCCGGACGCAAGCCAGGGCCGAAGAAGAAGGCCGCGGCCACGAAGAAGAAGGCCGCCGCTCCGAAGAAGAAGGCCGCAGCCAAGAAGGCCGGTCGCAAGGCAGCGCCGAAGAAGAAGGCCGCCGCCGGCAAGAAGAAGGCCGCCGGCAAGAAGAAGGCAGGTGCCAAGAAGGGTGCTGCCAAGAAGGCAGGCCGCAAGAAGGGCGGTGGCCGCAAGAAGGCAGCCGCTGCCGCTGCTCCGGCAGCCGAACTCGATGCCGAACGGATCTGACTCGATGAACTGAAGTAATGCTGAACCCGGCTCCATCCGTGGAGCCGGGCCGGAAACAGCAAGGGCGCCTTACGGCGCCCTTTCTCTTGTGCCAGCCACCATCACCGCTATCCGAACGTCGCCAGCAGATCGTGCACCTGTCGCCCGGTGAGCAGTCGAGGGGCGTTGCCGCGCAACAGCAGATAAAGCTTCGCTGCCTCTTCCAGTTCCTCTGCCGCGTATACCGCGTCGGTCAGTGTCTTGCCCGACACCACCGGACCATGATTCGCCAGCAGCACCGCGCGCGCATCACGTGCCGCCGCATGGATCGCTGGTTCCATGTCCGGATCGCCAGGCCGGTAGTATTCGATGATCGGCATGCTTCGCCCAACCCGCATGACAAAATACGGCGTCAGTGGCGGGATCGGATTAGCGGCATCCACATCGGGCAAACAGGCAACCGCCGTTGCCATGGTCGAGTGCAGATGCACCACCGCACCGGCATCCGGTCGCGCGCGATAGAACGCGCGGTGCATGAACACCTCCTTCGATGGCTTGTCGCCGCCGACATGCTGGAAATCGCCATCCAGCTTTGCGAGCCGTTCTGGATCGAGCCGTCCCAGACTCGAGTTGGTCGGTGTGATCAGATAACCGTCGCTCAGCCGCACGCTGATGTTGCCGGCACTGCCGACAGAAAAGCCGCGCGAGAACAGGCTGCCGGCAAGCTCCACCAATAGCTGGCGGGTTTCGTTCTCGGCTATCATGGCAACACCTCGAACGCCTTGAGGAAGAAGTCGCGCGCACCGAAGTTGCCCGACTTCAGCGACAGCAGCAGTGGCGTCGCGCCGCCCTCGGCATAGGTCCACGGCACGCCAGGATCGATCTCCGCGCCGATCAGCAGGCTGCGCACACCAAGCTGCGATACCACTGCGCCTGCGGTCTCACCGCCGGCCACGACCATTCGCCGCACACCCTGCGCGACGAGATCATCGGCAATTCGCGCCAACGTCTGCTCGATCAACGCACCCGCCGCATCGCGACCGAGACGGCGTTGCAACTCCGCCACCTGGTCGGGTGGCGCCGACGCAGCGATGACGATTGGCGAGGCACCGAGCTTGTCGCTCATCCAGTCATGCGCCGTGCTGACCATCTGCGATGCATCCGGCATTGCCAATGGATCGAGTTGCAGCACCGGCACATGGTCGCGCGCAAAGCCAATCTGCCCAAGCGTCGCGCGCGAGCACGAACCCGCCAGCACCGCGGCATGTCCCGATACATCAGGCAGCGCAGCGGCGTCGCGGTCCGGCATTTTGCCCGCGCGGCGGAAATTCTCTGGCAGACCCATCGCCACGCCGGAACCGCCCGTGATCAGCGCATGCGGTGCTGCTGCCTCGCCGATACTCGCCAGGTGCGCGTTGTTCACCGCGTCGACGATGGCATAACGCCGCCCCTGCTCCTTCAAGGCAGTCATCGCCTGACGGATCGCCAGAGCGCCCTGCTCGACGGTTGCATACGGTACCAGGCCCACAGTTCCGTCGGTCTGTCGCGACAGCACGCGCACCAGATTCGCGTCGGTCATCGGCGTCAGCGGATGGTGCTCCATACCGCTCTCGTTCAGCAGCACGCCACCCACGAACAGATGTCCCTGGTAGACGCTGCGGGCATTCGTTGGAAACGCCGGACACGCCAACGCGAAGCCGCAGCCCAATGCCGCGATCAGTGCGTCCGCGACCGGCCCGATATTGCCGGCGTCGGTGCTGTCGAACGTCGAGCAGTACTTGAAGAAGAATTGCTCGCACCCGCCAGCGCGCAGCCACTCGAGAGCCGCAAGACTTTCCTCGACCGCCTGGCGCGCCGGCGCGGTGCGCGACTTCAGCGCGACAACCACCGCGTCGGCATCCGGGGTCGCTTCGCCCCGGCGTGGCACACCGATGAGTTGCACCGTGCGCATGCCGCCGCGCACCAACGTCGAGCAGAGATCGGTCGCGCCGGTAAAGTCGTCGGCGATCGCGCCCAACAACATGGCCTTATCCTCCCGGTGGGAAGGCGAGTATGTCGCGGTGACCGATGGTTATGGCAAGCCTGCTCCGCAGCGCCTGACGCAGCCGCGCTTCCTGCCACGCTGCATCACCCATGCCGCGCCCTTCGATCAACGCGCGCTGCATGCGCAGTGCCGTGCGCGGAATGCGCCAATCGCTCGGTGCCGACGCTGTCACGAACCCGCGCGCTGCAAGCGTGCGTAGTGCGAACGCTGGCGCGGCGGCGCCCAGTGCAGGGCCGAAACCCTTGTCGCGTTGTTGATCGCGCCGGAATGCCGTGCGCACACGTGCATCGGACGGATGATGAGGCAGCCATGCATCGCGACCATCCACCGTGAGGCAAGCGAGGAACGGGACGGTGAGTTGGTCGATCAGGCGTTCCAGCGCACGCGCCGAAATGAGATCGAGCAGTGCGCTGCAGATGATCGCATCAGCACGCGCATGCGCGATGGCACTCCCCCTCCCCTTGCGGGAGGGGGTTGTGGGGAGGGGGCTGGTGCGGTACTGGCGTCGCCCCCTCCCCCCAACCCCCTCCCGCAGGGGGAGGGGGAGCAGCAACAGCTGCTGCTGCAGCACGTCATTGGCAAGATCGCTCTGTTGCGTCTGCATCCGCCACAATCCGCGCGGGGTGGATACCAACAGCTCATCGCCGGTTGATGTCGCGGCAAAACCTTGTCGTCGTGCCCACGCCGCCGTGCGCCCGAACGCATCATCCAGCAACGCGGCGTCCGCATCGACGAGCGTCCAATCCTGCCCGCGGCCAATGATCGGTGCGAGGAAGCGGAACATGCTGCCAGTGCCCGCACCAAGATCCATTAACTGAGGCCGCGCCGGCAACCGATCGGCCAATCGCCGTGCCAGATGGACGCTTCGAGCGGCATGATCGAACGGCTCGCGCAACGCCAGCCAATCGGCGTCGAAGCGTTCGCTCACCCAGCCAGGGCCTGCGCGAATTCCCGCACCTGCATGTCCCAACTCGGCAGCGTCTGTCCGACCTGCCAGGCGGCCTCCGCCATATCCCGCCGCAACGCCGCACCGAAGATCAGCCGCCGCAGTGCCTTCGACAGATTGACGCGATCCCCCACCGGGCACACCACGCCAGCTTCCGGCGTCACCAGCCTGCCGGCCGCACCGCCATCGGTCACCGCGACCGGCACGCCGCGCTTCAACGCCTCGGCGATCGCCATGCCGTAACCCTCCCAGTGCGTCGCCAGTGCGAACACATCGGCGCGCTGCCACAGTGCCTCCAATGCGTCACCGACGACCTCACCGGCGAAGCGTACCGGCCTGGTGATGCCCAGCTCTTCGACCAGCGCCACCAGCGAGCGTGCATAGACCGGATCGCGTTCGGGCGAGCCGACGATGGTCAACTGCCAGTCGAGATCGAACAGCCGTGCCAGCGCGCGCAGCAGCACATCATGTCCCTTCCGAGGCACCAGCGTGCCGATGGACAGAATGTTGCAACCCGGTCCACCGGACCCGATGCTGCGCGGCGCATCATCCGTGCCAGGCACCACGACCTTGATGCGATCCTGATCGACACCGAAATCCGCGGCGAGACGTTCGCCGGTCGCCTCGCTGGTCACGATAACGCAGGCTAGTCGCGGCAGCAGGCGTTTCTCGATGGCCATCAGCGCTGCGCGTTCGTCAGCGCCGAAACCGGTCTCCAATGCGGTCGGATGATGGATCAGACCAACCGGATTACGTGCGGACAGCGCATCGTCCAGCCCGACGAACGCAGGCAATGCGAGGCCGTCAATGATTGGCCGCACGCCGTCGCCGATGCTGTCCCACGCTGCGCAGGCTGCGTCGCGGGCGAAGTCGTCGGTAATCGGATGCGCGCCGGCCAGCTCGATCACGCGGACCCTATGACCCGCGTCGCGCAAGCCGGCGACAATGCGGCGATCGTACGAGTAGCCGCCGGACACCGCATCGAACGGTGCGGGGACGATCAGCGCCGCGTGCATCAGGCGACGGCTCCTTCATAGGCGGCCCATGCATTCGGGCTCTCTCGCAGCAGTACCTTCAGGCCGCTCACCGCGCGGCCCCCATCGCCCAGCCGCCCCTCGCGACATGCCGCGGCGAGCAGACCGTGAATGTGGAACGCGACGTGCTCCGTCGTGGTGTTGATGCCCTTGAAGGTCGGATTGTCGTCGAGGTTGCTGTAATCGAGTGTATCGAGCACCCGGCGCAGTTCCACCTTCGCCAGGCCGATATCCACCAGCAACTGTGATTGGTCCAGTTTGGGCGCACGAAATTCCGCTTCCACGGCGAAGGTCGCTCCGTGCAGCCTCTGCGCCGGGCCGAATTCCTCGCCACGGAAACTATGCGCGATCATGATGTGGTCGCAGACGGTCAGACTGAACATTCACTCCGCCCCATACGTGATGACGTGGCACAGGCCGCCCGGCGCGAGAACGCGCGGCATCGCCTCCGGCAAATCCTCGAACCGTGTCGGCCCTTGCAGCAATGCGTCGTAGCGTGGATCTGCCAGCAATTCGAGTGCGAGCGTCAACCGCTCCGCATGACTGCGCCTGCCGCGCATCGGCGATGCGACGGCGCCGACCTGCGAGGCGATCAATCGAAGCCGGCGAGCATGGAACGCTTCGCCAAGCGGTACCGACGGTGCGGCATCGCCGAACCAACTCGCCTCGACAATGCGCGCCTCGAACGCGGCGCACGCCAGCGCCAATCTAAGCCCCGCCTCGCTGGCCGATGCATGCACGATCAGGTCCTGCTCATGCGGTGCCCGATCCGGCAAACTGAAGCCGCAACCGAATCGTCGCGCCAGCGGCTCGCGCGCTGCATCGGTGTCCACCACAGTCACCCGCGCGCCAGGGACGCAAGCCAGCAGCGACGCGGCCAACAAACCCACCACGCCGGCACCAATGACCAGCATGCGCTCTCCCGCCAACGGCACAGCGTCCCACATCACGTTGAGCGCCGTTTCCATATTCGCCGCCAGCACAGCACGATGCGTCGGCACGGCGTCGGGTACGGGAATGCACATTGCCGCCGGTGCCACGAATGCATCCTGATGCGGATACAGCACGAAGACGCGCCCGGCATCCTCGGTCCGGCCGACAGCGCAATAACCGTATTTCACCGGGAACGGGAATTCCCCGCCCATCAACGGCGCGCGCATCGTCTGATACTGGCTGGGCGGCACGCGACCAGCGAACACCAACGCCTCGGTGCCGCGCGAAACGCCGCTTGCAAGCGTGCGCACCAGAACGTCCCCCGCGTTCAAAATCTCTTCCCGGATTTCACCGCGACCTGGCGCGACGAACCAGAACGCCCGCGCGCGCATCAATCCGGTAACCGAGGCCGCGCGCGAGAGAGCGGAATATCCACCAGCAAGTCCGCGCCGAGGCGATGCAGTGTCCAGTCGAAGCGCCGCACCTCGGCCAGGCTCGCAGCCTGGGGCAACGTGAACGAGGGAATGCCCGAACCGATCACCAGCGGAGCGACAGTCACATGCAATCGATCAAGCGCGCCCGCGGCGAGAAAGCGCGACACAGTGATGCCGCCGCCCTCGACATAGATCCGCCGTAGCCCCTGTTCCGCCAGCGCCCGAAGCACTGCCGCGATATCCAGTCCCTCACGCGCGCGAGGCAGGCGCAGTACAGTCGCCCGGCCAACGCAATCCTCGCCGCCGGCATCGCTGGCACACAGCAGCAGCGTCCGCGGGTCATCGCGAAACACACGATACCGCGCGTCCAATCGGCGATCGGTATCCAGCACCACACGCACAGGCGAGGGCCCCTCAACCTCGCGCGTGGTCAGCTGCGGATCATCGGCACGAACGGTTCGGGCGCCGACGACGACAGCATCGAACAGCGCCCGCAGACGATGCGTATGCACGATGTCCTCGCGGCCACTGATCCACTGCGAGGCACCGCTCGCGATCGCGATGCGGCCATCCAGCGACTGCGCGATCCGGCCCAGCACGAAGCAGCCATCCGCCGCCGTCGGAGATTGCAGCAACGGGCCATACAGCGACGACATCTCGGCATCCGCCGGTAAGCGGCGCAGCAGGCGGCGCCAAGTTTCCGGGGCCAGCGTATCCATCCAGGCGCAGTAACACGGCGGGCGCGCCGCCGGTAGTTCACGCCCTGGCGACAAACGCGAACGCTACCGGCCGTGCACCACTGCCATAGCTCGATGCGGCGCCATAACGCGGAGGCGGCGCCGCGGCACGCGCGATCATTCCGATCACACGGGATTGCGCCGCCATGGCGCGCGTGAGATGCCTCTTGTTCTCCTCCGCCAGCGCTTGCAGCCGGTGGGCCATGCGCGCGGCGGCGTCGCGCTGCGCCGGGGCGATCGGCGTGCCCTGCGCCGCAACGAAGTTTTCGGCCACCCTCCGCTTGTCGGGCAGCATGCCGACAGCGCGTGGCAGATCCAGTGCGGCCAGCGCCGCATTCTCCGCCGCCAACAGCTCTGCCAGATCGCCGCCGGCCGTGATCAGGTCCGTACTCATGACTTGTGCTCCTGTGCCCGCAGCATCGCCTTGAAGACCGGTTCGGCGAGGCCAAGCCCGCCACGTGCCGCCATCTGCTTTCCAATGGCGTCTATCATCAGCGGCCGCCACTGTGCCTCAGCCGAACCGCCGCCGAACGCCGATTTCGAGGGGTCGATCGTGTCGAACATCGGCTTCAGCAATTCGCCGAGCGCCATCGCCTCGAAATTCTGCGCGCCCTGCCAGATCTTCGCGACCTGTTCCGGCGACAAGGTGCTGCCGACGGGCACTGGCGGCGCGGCAGTCGGCAGGATGTGTCCGCTCATCGCATCACCAGATCGGCTTGCAGGGCGCCTGCCGCCTTGATCGATTGCAGGATGCTGATCAGGTCGCGCGGCCCCACACCGAGCGCGTTCAGGCTCGCCACCAGATCGCGCAACGTCACGCTGCCCTGCAGGATACCCAGCTTCTTGTCATGCTGATCGTCCACCTGGATCTGCGTGCGCGGCACAACCACCGTGGTTCCATTCGACAGCGGCCCCGGCTGGCTGACCTGTGGCGTCTCGGTCACCCGTATCGTCAGGTTTCCCTGAGCGATCGCCACGGTACTGATCCGCACATTGTCGCCCATCACGATGGTCCCGCTGGCTTCCTCGATCACCACGATGGCCGCGTTGTCCGGCAGGATCCGCAGATCCTCCACGGCTGCCAACGCATCGACGGGGTCACGGCCGGCCAATTGTAGCGTGACAGTGTGCGGGTCGATCGCCTTTGCCACCGGCCCCAACACGTTGTTGATCGCCGTCTCGATGCGCCGTGCGGTGGTCAGGTCCGGATTGCGCAGCCCCAGCCGGAGCCCGTTGTTCTTGTCGAGCCGGAATGCGATTTCGCGCTCCACAGTCGCCCCGTTAGCAATGCGTCCCGATGTCGGCACCCCTCGCGTCACCGAGCCGGCCGCGCCCTTCGCGGCAATCGCTCCGGTGGCCAGAGCACCTTGGGCCACCGCATAGACCTCGCCGTCGGCCGCCAGCAGCGGCGTCACCAGGAGCGTCCCACCAGTCAGATTGGTGGCGTCTCCAAGCGCCGAAATGCCCACATCGATCCGGCCGCCACTGCGTGCGAACGCCGGCAGTTCGGCCGTCACCATCACCGCCGCGACGTTCTTGGTCTCCAGCTTCGAAGCCTGGTCACGCGTATTGACGCCCAACCGCTCGAGCATCCCGATCAGCGATTCGCGGGTGAATATGGAATTGTCCAGCTTATCCCCGGTGTTGTTCAGCCCGACCACCAGGCCATAACCAACCAGCTGGTTCTGGCGCACGCCCTCCACGTCGGTGATGTCCTTGATGCGGATCTGCGCCGCGGCAGGCAGCGCGGCCGCAAGCGGCATCAGCAGGGCCAAAAGGCGGATGAACCAGATCACGGGGGCCTCGGCGGTAGGAGGGTCGTAAGGAATGTACGGCAGTCTTCATCCCGGAGGTCGCAAATGCCGTGCCAGCGAAGAAGCGCCGAAACCCACCGAAAGCGCGCGGACCGGACCCGGCAAAGTCTGCCGCCCGGCATATCCGCGCAAACCGACGGGGTCCGGCGATGACCGGGATCGACGGCATCGGCCGTGCGCCGCCAATGCGATCGTCGGTCCGCACGAAGCGACCTCAAACGGGTGGCTTTGCCGTCCCGGCTGAACCGTCAGCAGCCGGCCACGCCGAAGCCACGACGCAGACCGAGGAGGTCGCGCTGACCTCCATGCTGAGCCTGCAGGAGTTCGGCGGCGACGCGGCAGCCGACCGTGAGGCGAGCCGCCACGGCCAGGATATGCTGTCAGCCCTGGCCGAGCTGCAACGGGCGCTGCTGGGCGGTGTGGACACGGTCGAGACGATGCAGCGGCTCGCCGAACTGGCCACCGCCGTGCCGCGCGCCGCAGATCCTCGGCTCGCCGCCCTGGTGTCGGCGATCAGCATCCGGGTGCGGGTGGAGCTGGCGCGGCGCGGGGGCTAGCCGCCGAAATATTATTGCATGTCAGCTTGTTGAAGCTTCGTTATCCACACTTGGCGCGGCTATCAGCCATCGCTATAAGCCCGCCCAAGTGCGATCCATGAACGGGCCGGGGGGTTCCGCGGCGTCCAAGGCGGGAGCGCAGCGCGAGGAAAGCAGGTTCGGCACGCCATGATGATCACGCTACCCCCAGACTACCGCCCGAGCGAGGATGAGGAGTTCATGAACCCCATCCAGGTCGAATATTTCCGCCAGAAGCTGCTGCGCTGGCGGACGGATCTGCTGAAGGAGGCCGATGGCACCCTGGCCAGCCTGTCCGAGGGCGGCATCCACGAGGCCGACATCACCGACCGCGCCAGTGTCGAGACCGACCGCGCCCTGGAGCTCCGCACTCGGGACCGTGCCCGCAAGCTGATCTCGAAGATCGACCAGGCCCTCGGGCGGATTGAGAACGGCTCCTACGGCTACTGCGAGGAAACCGACGAACCGATCGGTCTCCGCCGCCTCGAAGCCCGCCCGATCGCCACCCTGTCGATCGAGGCCCAGGAGCGCCACGAGCGCATGGAGCGCGTCCACCGCGACGACTGAGCCGCGTTGGCCGGTAGCCTATCCGCTGAACGCCGGCATCACATCCCGCGCGAACCAACGGAGCTGTTCCTCGAACTCCCCGGGCGACAGCCCCTCGGCCCAGTGGATCATGTAGTCCTCCAGCCCCGGGTACTTCGCCTCGATCGACTTGATCCCATCGATCACCTGCCCTGGCGTGCCGCAGAACCACGCCTTCTGCGCCACCCCGTCCCGCAATGACGGGATCTTCGCCGGCGCGCCCGGCGTCCCCCACGTCCGCCCCTGCTCGTCCGCGTAGCGCACGAAGCCGAACGGCGCGAACCACTTGTAGCGCTCGTCATGCGCCGGCTCGACCCGCCGGATCGCCTCCTCCTGGCTGCCGGCGAGATACAGCCCGGTGCCCCAGCACATGTCCTGCCCCAGCTGCTTCTCTGCGCCATGCTTCGCGCACGCCGCCTGATAGGCGCGCACCACGTCGTCGAGGATCTTCTCCCCGTTCAGCGTCACCATCGCCTTCAGGCCGTATTTCGCCATCATGTCGATGGTCTTTCCCGAGGCGACCGGCATCCATACCTCCACCGGCAAGTGCTTCGGGCGCGGCACCATGGTGATGTCCTTGAGCTGGTAGCCGCGGTACTCGACCTCGGGCGGGCAGGTGAAGTATTTGCCCTTGAATGCCACGTGCTCCTGGTTGAAGCAGGCGAGCATGAGCTGGAGCTGCTCCTCGAAGTACTCCCGATTTTTGTCGGCATCGATCAGCGGCGCGCCGAACGTTTCGACCTCGCGCGTGTGGTAGCCGCGCCCGACGCCCATGATGACGCGGCCGTCGGTGACGATGTCGGCCATCGCGTAGTCCTCGGCCAGCCGGATCGGATGCCACATCGGCAGCACGTTGAAGGCGCAGCCGAACTTCAGGCGCTTGGTCTGGGTGGCGAGCCAAAGGCCGAGCTGCACCAGGTTGGGCAGGCACTCGTAGCCCTCGTGCTGGAAGTGGTGCTCGGCAGTCCACAGCGCGTGGTAGCCGCACTCGTCCATCACCTGGGCGATGTGGCGGGTGGTGAAGAACACCTCGCCGAGGCGAGAATTGGGATAGCGGCGGTCGTTCGCCGGGATGCCGTTGAGGCCGACGTTATCGAGGTCGATCTGGCCGACGTAGAGGACGTGGAAGCGCTTGATCATGGTTGTGCGGACCCTGTGGGGCGGTGGCGAGGCGTGGAGCCTCCCCCGGTGACGGATTATGCCAGCTAGGCGCCAAAGGCGCCAAGGTAGGTAGGGAATTGCCAGGGCAACCGCGTGAATACATTCGAGTACGGACGTTGCCGCGACGCCCCTCGGTCCGTTCCGCGGCCCAACCCGTGCAGCGGGCAGAAGGCCCCGAGAGGTGCCAGCGGTCAAACAGCAGAACGCTTGCTTTGCGGCCACCCCGGGCCAATAGTAAGCTAGCTTATCAACCAGCTTATCATGGATCGTCATGAAAGAGATCGGCGCCTTCGAAGCCAAGAACCGCCTCGGCACGCTGCTCGATTGGGTGGAGCAAGGCGAAGAAGTCCTGATCACCCGGCGCGGTAAGGCTATCGCCAAACTGGTCCCCGCCAAATCCGGCATAGATCGCGAGAAGGCCCGTGCAGCGGCCCATCGCATCCGCGAAATGAGCAAGGGCGTCACGCTCGGCGGCATCCCGCTCAAATCCCTCATCGATGAAGGTCGTCTGTGACCATCGTCCTCGACGCATCGCTGACGCTCAGTTGGTATTTCGAGGACGAGCGCACCCCCGCCGCGGATGCGCTGCTCGATCGCGTCACCGAGGCCGGCGCAGTCGTACCGGTGCTCTGGCGGCTGGAGGTTGCCAATGGCCTGCAGGTCGCGATCCGGCGCAAGCGCTGCGACACGGCGTTTCGCGATCGCGCGCTCGCCGAGCTTTCGTGCCTGCCGATTTCAGTGGACGCGGAGACCGATGGCTTTGCTTGGACCGCGACACTGAAGCTGGCCGATCGTTTCGGGCTCAGCGTTTACGATGCGTGCTATCTTGAGCTGGCGCAGAGGCAGAATGTTCCGCTGGGCACGCTAGATGCACCGCTCCACACTGCGGCGGTCGCGCTGGGCATTGAGGCGGTAGGTGCGGAGGTTCGGCCTCGCCGGTGAATTCCGCGAATTTGCTGACTGGGCTTGCGGCGATGCGTCTTCCATCGCGCCGACGACCCACGTTGTCCCGGTCGATCTGGCCGACGTAAAGTGTGCCAACCACGCAACTGCGCCGGGGTCAGTCATTCAATGCAGCGCGTCGAAAAAGGGATTTTGCTTGCCAAAAGCAAACGAAATAGGTTCCCGGGATACCAACTAAGTAGGCTATCAGGAGGAATGACAACATGATATATGAATGCTGAAATAAAGCCACGAACAAGGCTACCAAAATGATCGGAACTGCCAGGAACACTAAAAAAACACGCGCTGGACGATATTTGTAACGTCAAGATCATAACTGACCTTGATGCCATCTGGTACTGTTTCAATCTTGAATGATCCCTTCCGGCATTGCGAAAGCGGGTTGATGTTCAGCACCGCACCCTCGACACGAAATTGGACCATGTTGTCCGCTATCTCGGTAATGATAGCGCGCTTGCTGACAAGTCGGCGCGCCACTTTTTGGCGTATGTCTTCGTCGGTCGATCCAGGAGGGACGGCGACAACAACGTCAGATCGTATCCGCGTTGGGAAATCCATGTGCGGTCAGTCATTTGCCCAGTCGACGACATACTCTGTGCCCGAAGTCACGAGGCACTGACAGCCGCAAGTTCGCTCTCGATCACTGCGCGAAGTGCTGGCAGAGCGAGCCGAACCGTGCTCCAGATGCGGCGTTCGGCCACATCTTCATATTCGTGGCGATAGATGTTGCCGGCGGCAGCCATCTCCTTCCATTCTATCGTTGGATGTCGAGCCTTGATGTTGTCGGGCAGGCGGCGCGACGCTTCGGAGATGATCTCAAGGCAACGGATAACACCATACACCCTGAGTCGATCTCGATGAAAAGCGTCGTAGTCGAGGCCGACAATGAAACTCTCGGCCAAGCCAATGTTGTGCAGAATATCATTGAGCCAACGACGGATGGCTGACGTCGGGTCAGAAGGCATAAATGGCATCCGTCGTGATTGCCGGACGCACATACGGCTTCAGACCCTCCCGATCCACGACATCAACCGGCCCATCGAACAAGCTCGCGATGAAGTCCTTGATCGCGACATACTTGTAGATAGTCACGGGAGCATCAGGATCGATCTCGATCATGATGTCGGTATCGCTGTCCTCCCGCGCATCCCCACGAGCGCGCGAGCCGAACAGCGCAGCATGCGTTACGCCCCGCGCGCGCAATGCCGCCTCGTTCTCCCGCAGCCGAGCAAGGATGTCCTCGGACGTCATGGAATGCTTGTAGCACAGCAGGCAGTGATCGTGCAGCGGTGCGATCCAAACCAGCCGCACGCAGATTCCCGAAGATGCAAAGTCAATTCGCGCCGATGCGCACAGATACGCGGCGGGCCGGCAAGCGGCTCGCCCACCGAGGCCAGAGGCGGCGCCCGCAGCCCAAATTTCATCTGCGCTCCTTCCCCACCAGCAATGACTGTCCCACCGCCTGCAGGTGACTCCGCCTGTCCCGCCCAATTCACAGACCAAGCTGCAGCCGCACCACGCCCTCAACGGCCTCAATGTCGGCGCGACCAAGCAGACCCATGCGTCGCCGCAGCCGCTGAATGCTGACGGCGGTGATCTGATCGGCCATGGCCTTCCTACGGCGTCCGTTGAGCAGGACATAAGCCTCCGCTGGGTAGAGCAGCGCGACACTGCTGCTGACCGGGACGACCTGCACCCGGTTCAGCACGGCATTGGCCTCGTCATTGCTGAGGACTATCGCCGGCCGTGTCTTGCGGACTTCCCCGCCGACGGCAGGATCGAATGCGACCAACCATACTTCACCCCGTCGGGGTGGAGCGCGCTCACCGACGCCGACGCGGCTCGTCTGCGACATCAGCAATCGTGCCTTCCGACCATGCCATCGCCTCCAGCTCGCGCGCCTCATCGGCTGCCATGGCGGCATAGCCTGCACGCCGGTCCTTGCCGACGACATGTGGTCGCGCGAGGTCGCTGAGGAAGCGGCTGATGCGCCTTGGTCCAATCACCGCATGAAGGCCCTCATAAACCTCGGCATCGATGCTTATCGTAAGCTTCTTCTGCATTATTCCACCTCTTGCACGTATACATATACGTCCAAGACGTCGCCCTCACAACGGCGCTCACACGCCAGAAGCAACCTTCTCGCCGTTGTCCGGAGCGCCGCCAGTTCAAAAAGCGCGGATCGCATCGTCAGTTTCCGCGACCATCCACGCCGCCGTCCGCACAATTCGGCATTAGTTGATTCTTCATACCCGCAATGCAATCGTGACATCGCACCATGGACCTGCAGGCACAGGCGCGACCGATCATCTCAGTCGTTGTACCGATGTACAACGAAGCAGCGATCATTGGCGAAACGCATCGCCGGCTGATCGCGGCGATGGCAACGCTCGGCGTCACTTGGGAGGTCATCTACGTCAACGACGGCAGCACTGACACAACGCTCGCCGTCATCGACGCGTTGCGGCAGACCGACCGCCGCCTCGCCGTGCTCAATCTGTCGCGCAATTTCGGCAAGGAGATCGCCACCACCGCCGGCCTCGATCACGCCCGCGGCGACGCGGTGATCGTCATGGATGCCGACCTGCAGGACCCGCCCGAGGTGATCCCGCAATTGGTTGCCGCCTGGCATAACGGCTACGACACGGTCTACGCGCAAAGGCGCCGGCGCGACGGCGACACCCGGCTTAAGAAGGCCTCGGCGGCCGTATTCTATCGCCTGATGCGAAATGTTGGCGACGTGGCTCTGCCGGAGAACGTCGGCGACTTCCGGCTGATGAGCCGGCGCGTGGTGGACGCGCTACAGCAGCTGCGCGAGCGCCATCGGTTCATGAAAGGCCTGTTCGCCTGGGTGGGATTTCCCACCACCGTCGTGGTCTACGATCGTGAGGCGCGCGGTGCCGGACGCACCAAGTGGTCGCCGTGGAAACTGTGGAACCTGGCGCTCGAGGGCATCACCAGCTTCACCGTCGCACCATTGAAGCTGGCGACCTATCTGGGCTTGGCCGTGGCGGTGTTCGCCGTGGTGTTTGGGGCGCAGCTCATTGTGCGCACGCTGCTGTTCGGCAACCCGGTCGCCGGCTATCCCAGCCTGATGGCGGTGGTGCTGTTCCTGGGGGGCACGCAGCTCCTCACCCTGGGCATCATCGGCGAGTATCTCGGCCGCGTGTTCAATGAGACCAAACGGCGGCCGCTCTATTTCGTGGAACGCTACTCAGCCAGCCGGCAGGGCGGGGACGGTGACGCCGATCATGTCGCCCTCGCGGACGATCGCGGCGAGCTGTTGCTCGGTCCAGGCGTCGGTGCCGGCGGGGCGCAACGGGAGCACCATCCAACGATAGTCGGCGGTTAAATCGACAACGCGGATGCGGGTGCCTTCAGGCAGCGCCGTACCCCACTCGGTCAGAACGCCGCGCGGGTCGCGCACGGCACGGGCACGATAGGCGGCGGACTTGAACCAGAACGGCGGATAGCCAAGCACGGCGCGCGGATAGCAACTGCACAGCGTGCAGACGACCAGGTTGTGGGTCTCGGCGGTGTTCTCCAGCACGCCGAGCGGGGGCGCGCCGCGCATGGGAATGCCGAGTTCCTCGGCGGCTTGGGTGCCGTCCTCCAGCATCAGCGCGCGATAGGCGGGATCGGTCCAGGCCTTTGCCACCATGCGCGCGCCCTGGCCGGGGTTGGCGGCATCGGTGATCGCGATGCGCTCGGAGATTTCGGCGCTGGACACCACACCCTTGGCGGCGAGCAGGTCACGCACCGCGATCAGCAGCTTTTCGCCGTCGGTTTCCAGGAGGTTCATGCCGGCTCCAGCCAATGTTCATAGAGTTCGACCAGCAGTTCGTCGCCGTCGCGGCCTTCCTGCCAGATCAACGGCTGGGCGAATGCCACGTGATAAAGCGGGCGATCACCGGCAGGGCGCCCGAAGGCGAGATCTTCCGGGTTGGGGAACGTGCCGAGCTGGCGCACCACGGTGCCCTGCAAGCCCCGCAGGTAATGCGGTGTGCGGATGTGCACGGGGCCGCGTGTTTCCGGCCAATCGTCCTTGACGCGCACGGATGCGCCGGCGGCGAACATCACGCGCGCTCCAGCGCGGTGCGGAGTTCCGCTTCGGTGATGACGCCCTTGACCAGCAGATTGTCGGCGATCGAGCGGATCCATCGCCGGTAATAGCTCAGGCGGTGGTACTCGGCTTCGGGGATCGCCTCGATGCCGCGGCGGAGTTGATCCACGGTCATCACGCGCTTCACGCCGAGGATCGCCCGCAGCGCATCGACCTCCTTGTCGAAGTCGGTGAGTGCATGAGGCTCCACGTCGACCGGTTCGCAGAGGAATTTCGCGGCGCCGCCGAGGTCGTGGTGGGCGCGGGGTACATCCTTGTCCATGCGTCGCGTTCTACAACGATCGCGCCGCTCATGGGAGAGGGCATGCTTCCCGCCGGTTCAGCCGTTGCCGACCACCTCATCCGGCAATGCGCCCCAGAACTGGTTGCGCCTGAGGTAGCCGCGGTAGCCGCCGGCCTGCACCTGGCACCAGGAGCTAGCGGCCTGGCAGGAACGGAGCTGGCCGATCACGCCGGCCTTCAGGACCGCCACAGGACTGGCATCGTCGCGTGGGTCGTGCCGCAGCGTCGCGTCGGCGCCGGTGATCATGAAACTCCGCCGGCCGGTCAGCGTGGCCTGATGTACCCAGCCCTTGGTACCGTCCTGGTCCTGCACCAGGCGCCAGACATCGAATTCGCGCAGGATCTCCACTGGCAGGTCGCGGCGCTTGTAGACCCATTCGATCGGATAGCGCGTCCCGGGCCGGATCGCAGATTCACTTCCTCCGACCGCAGCGACACGAAGCGCGGCGTTGGAAGACTGGTGACGGAGCCTTTGGTGGTATCCGCCTCAGGTTGTTTCGGCGGTTCAGCGGGGGCTGGTGCGGGTGTCGGCGGCGCGGCGGCGGGCTTGCTCGCCGCAGGTTTCGCTGGCGGCGGCTTCAGCGCGTGCGTCGGACCGTGCGGCTGCACAACCGGCGGCGGCTTGTGAGGCTGCGGTGTCGGAACCGGTGGGGTCTGAACCGGTTGCGCCTTATGCGGCGGAACCGTCGCACTCGTGGTCGGGGTCTGTGCCACCGCTATAGGCGGCACGACGACCATCCCGCACAACAGCAGGCGAAGCAGCGACGCCGACAACGAAATGGTCATGCCTCATGCGTGCCAAGTGGCGACGCGCCGGGTCAAGCGTCCAAGGATCAGATGGCGATAATCTGTCCGGCACCGACCGCTGCCAGGAATGTTGCGACACCGGCGACCTCGACACCCGCGATCAACCGCGCCGCATCCAGTCCCTCGGCGCGCAGGCCCGCTTCGCAGGCGATCATGCGAACACCCATCTCCCGGCACGCCTCGCGCAGTTCCTCCAGCCCGGCGACGCCCGAGGTACGCACGCGTTCGTCGCGCGCCGCATCGTTCAGGCCGGACCAGTCGGTGAACAGCGCATGGCAGCCGGCATTGGTGGCGAACAGCACCACGGTGCGTCCCAGCGCCGCCGCGCCGGAGGCCAGCACGAAGGCGTAATGCGCGCGATCGTGCGTGCCGGACAGCAGCAGGATGCCGAGCGGTTCAGACGGCACAGGCAGGCGCCGCGGCGTGCCGATGCTCCGACAGGTCCTTGATCGTCGCACCCGGGCTGCACGACGCGCAGCCCGGATCCGCGCGCAACCGCACGGAGCGGAACCGCGTCGCCAGTGCGTCCCAGATCAGCAGCTTGCCGGCTAAGGTCTCGCCGACGCCGAGGACCTCCTTCAGGACCTCGGTCGCCTGCAGCGTGCCCATCACGCCGGTGACCGCGCCCAGCACGCCGGCCTCGCTGCAAGTCGGCACGGCGCCCTCGGGGGGAGCCTCGGGATACAGGCACCGATAGCACGGGCCCTCGATGTGCGGCTTGAATACGGAGAGCTGGCCTTCGAAGCGCAGCACCGCGGCAGACACGAGCGTGCGGCGGGCGAGCACACAGGCGTCGGAGATCAGGAAGCGGGTCGCGAAATTGTCGGTGCCATCGCAGATGACGTCGTAGCGCGTGATCAGATCGATAGCGTTGTCGGCGTCGAGGCGCATGTCGTACGGTTCGATATGCACCTCGGGATTGATGGCGTGCGCCGACATTGCCGCGGATTGCGCTTTCGGCTGGCCGATACGGTCCGTGGTGTGGGCGATCTGGCGTTGCAGGTTGGACAGTTCCAACCGGTCATGGTCGACGATGCCGATGGTGCCAACGCCGGCCGCCGCCAGATACAGCACGAGCGGCGAGCCGAGGCCGCCGGCGCCGATGACCAGCACGCGGGCAGCCTTCAACTTCGCCTGGCCAATGCCGCCCACGTCCTGCAACAGGATGTGCCGGGAGTAGCGGCGGATTTCGTCTTCAGTGAAATCGAGGTCCATGGGAGTAGAATATGGTGATGCGCCACGCGGGGACAGAGGACCGGTCGGAAGCATGCCAACGGGAACCATGAATGACCACGCCCTGGTGCTGTTCTCGGGGGGACAGGACAGCGCGACCTGCCTGGCATGGGCGCTCGCCCGGTATCCGCTGGTCGAGACGGTGGGATTCGCCTACGGGCAGCGCCATGCGGTGGAACTCGAGTGCCGCGGGCCGGTTCGCGCCGCGCTCGACGCGATGTGGCCAGGCCGGCTCGGACCGGACCACCTGATCGACCTCGCAACCACGCTTGCTGGGCTGGGGACAACCGCGCTCACGGCCCGCACGGCGATTGCGATGACCGAGGAGGGGCTGCCGAACACCTTCGTACCCGGTCGCAATCTTTTGTTCTTCACCTGTGCCGCCGCGCTGGCCTATCGCCGCGGGCTCCGGCGCATTGTCGGCGGCATGTGCGAGACCGACTACTCCGGATATCCCGATTGCCGCGACGACACGATCAAGGCGATGCAGCTTGCACTGAACCTCGGCATGCAGCGCCGCTTCGTGCTGGAGACGCCGCTGATGTGGCGGGACAAGGCGGCAACCTGGGAACTGGCTGCGGCGTTGGGCGGGGATGCGCTGGTCGAGCTGATTCGCGTCGAGACACACAGTTGCTACCTCGGCGACCGGTCCCGCCTGCACGATTGGGGATATGGCTGCGGCACCTGCCCGGCCTGCGAGTTGCGCGCGGGTGGCTGGCAGCGCTGGCGCAGTGCCGCCGGGTCGGCTTCAATCAGCGGATCACGTCCGCCAGGAGACACCGCAT
The DNA here is from genome assembly GCA_963726125.1 of uncultured Alphaproteobacteria bacterium. Lineage (GTDB taxonomy): Bacteria > Pseudomonadota > Alphaproteobacteria > Acetobacterales > Acetobacteraceae > JAMXLO01. Next base: position 409,184 of record CAVSBG010000009.1, read on the forward strand.
CATGAAGTGCCAGATCCCGTTCGTTGTCCTGACCGCCATGCTCCTGGCGACACCACCCGCGATGGCGCAGCGTGGGATAACCATCCAGGCCCGCACCGCGGGTGAGTTGTCGGACCTCTGCGCGGCCAATCCCAAAGACCCGCAAGGGGACGCCAAGATCAACTTCTGCCTCGGCTACGGGCAGGGTGCATTGTCCACTGAACTCCGCAACACGGAGGCCAAGAAGACGTTCTGCTTCCCGAGCCCGGCGCCGACACGGCTAGCCACCATGACGCAGTTTTCGGAATGGGTCCGCGCCTTACCTGACCACAAGACGCTGCCGGCGGCGGATGGGTTCTTCCGCTTTCTCTCGGAGCGTTTCCCGTGCAAATAGGATGCGGCGCATGGGCTTGATTTAGGTCAAAGTCACTGCACTTGCTTCGCGCGTAGGAGCTGCCCGGCGATTGGGAGGCGATAGCGTCTCTCGCGGTCGGGGAGCGAGGTGCTAATGCCAAAGCGATTGCTTGTGGTCGATGATGACGTACGCCTGACACGGCTTGTCGCACTGACCGCCGCGCAGCTTGGCATTGTGACCCGGCAGATCAACGACCCGTCCCAGGCGCTCGAAACGTTCGTGGAATTCAAGCCGGACATTGTCCTGCTCGACGTGTTCATGCCGGAGGTGGACGGCATCGATGTGCTGCATCACATCCTGCTGACGGCAATTCCAACGCGCGTCGGTACTGACGTCGGGCGCAGGCGAGGAATTGCTCGACGTCGGCCGGGAGGCCATGCGTTTTCATGGCGCCGGCGAAGCGATCGTGCTGGCGAAACCGTTCCGCCGAGCGGATCTCGTCGAGGGTACTGACGCGGCTTACGGACTAATACCAAGGCCCTTGCTGTTCACGTGCCGCACGCAACGATCCACCCTCGATAGGGGTCGGGAAGACACCGTCTCCCCGCCCTCCGAACCGTGCGTGCGGTTCTCCCGCACACGGCTCTCCAGTTGCTGGTTTCCTCATCGGGAGCACCTCGCGTCTTCATGGGCTGCGAGCAGGGTGAACAGCCCGTGATCCGCGAAGAAGGCGTTGGTCCATCGTCCATGGTCTGCTTCACTTCGTCCTATTGACGGCCGCTTTTCCTGCTTGCGCAGGATAGCTCGCAGCCGCCGCCGGATCATCTGGTCGATCCTGCGGAACAAGCGTGGCCTGGCGTGTTTGAAGTAGCCGAACCATCCCCGAAGCATCGGGTTGAGGTCAGCGATGATCCGTTCCAGGCTATCGCCCCGGCTGCGGATCGTCCTGGCCCTCACCTTGTCCTTGAAAGCCCGCAGGCTCTTATCGCGCACGAACCGGTGCCCCGCCTCAAACCGGTAGCCAAGAAAGTCGAACCCCTGGCCGGGTTGTGCGGCGTCGCCGATGCGCGTCTTGCAGGGGTGCAGGGTCAGGCCGTTGGCATTCACCCACGTCGTTACTTGGCGCAGTGCCGCAGCCGCCTCCGCTTCCGATGCGCAGAGGATCACGAAGTCATCGGCATAACGCACCATCCGGTAGCCGCTCTGCTCCATGAGCACGTCGAGCGGGTGCAGATACAGATTGGCCAACAGCGGCGACAGCACGGCCCCTTGGGGCGTTCCCGCCGCTGGCTGCCAGCGTGCTACGTCCGACATGATCTCCTGCCGCAGAAAGCCATCGATCAGGGCCACAATCCGGCTATCGCTGATCGAACCCTCCACCAGCCTCATCAGCCTGTCGTGCAGAATGGTATCGAAGTAGCTCTTCAGGTCGGCGTCCACCACATGGGTGTAACCCTCCTTCAGCAAGCGATCGACTTCCCGCAACGCATCCTTGCAGCCCCGTCCCGGCCGGAACCCAAAACTCCCCGGTCTGAACTGAACTTCAAAGATCGGCTCGATGACCATCTTCAGTGCTGTTTGTACAATCCGGTCCTTCACCGTCGGTATCCCCAGAGGCCGGGTCTTACCGTCTCCTTTGGGTATCTCCACCCGTTTCACCGGGTCCGGCTGGTAGCGACCCTCCGTCAGGCTACGCTGGAGTTCACGCAGATATCGCTCCGATTGGGCTTCGAACCTCTCAATGCTCTGACCGTCCACGCCCGCCGCCCCTTGGTTGCGCGCGACACGCTGCCACGCGATTTCCAGAGTCGCCGGACGAACCACCTTGTCGATCAGGCTGAACCACTTACCCCCTTTGACGCCGTTACCCAGCGCCGACACCATGCGATCCGTCCATATGGATGCTTCCGCCCACCACAGTCCGTGGGGTTCCCCACCGGGGGCGTCTCTCCCTTGCTTAGCCTTGACGGCACTACCGGGGTTCTCTTGCTCCAAACCAAACCTCTCGCATCCAGCTTCCTGCCTCCCTTCCCTCGGAACGGTTTTGCTAGCCGCTCGTCTCCACCGCTCGAAGCGGCCTCGGTATTATGAAGGCTCTGACTCCTGACAGCCTCACCCAGACCGTCAGGTCTCTCCGCTTACGCCGCTCTGCCGTCCCGACATTCCGACCTCAACCACGTGATCCGCCTGATGGTCGCTTTGAGTATCAGTCGCCTCAGCGCCACCAGTTGTTCCAGGCTTCGCCTCTCATGAGCAGGCTCGCCACGAGATCCCGCCGAAACAGGTTCGTCATCCTACGGACTGCCGGTTCACCTCCGGTTGCTCTCCACCCCGCCTCGCGGCGACGCAGTTACCTTCAATTTCTGGGATTGCGACCATCCCAGGCACGGACTTCCACCGTGCAGACAAAGCGTCCTCACGGGACGCACTCATGACCGGGCTTGACCCGGTCATCCTCATCGGATGGTTGCTGACTGGGATTGCATCGTTCGCAGTTTGGTACGGGTAGCCGATGACCGGGTCAAGATGCTATGGGGGTGGACGGTCGCAGCAGCATGTATCCTAGCGGTTGTCCAAACCCCATAAGGAACGATGCGATGCCAAAGCAATCGACTGCGACCGCCTTCGATCACGATAGCACGCTGGTGCTGGCACTGGAATTGAGTGGCAAGGGATGGGAGGTCGGGGCTGTGTTGCCGGGCGTAGCTCGCCGGCCGCGCCGCAGCCTGCCGGCCCGCGACATGGCGGCGTTGCTGCAACAGATCGAACGCTGGAAGGCAGAAGTGCTGCGGGCCGGGCGAACCGTGCGCCGGACCGTGCTGGCCTACGAGGCAGGTCGCGACGGGTTCTGGATTGCGCGGTATCTGCTGGCGTGCGGCATCGAGGTGCAGATCATGCATCCTGCGAGCATCCCGGTGGAGCGACGGGGGCGGCGAGCCAAAACCGATCGGATCGATCTCGACATGCTGCTGCGGACGCTGCTGGCCTGGCTGCGAGGTGAGCCACGCGTGTGCTCGATGGTGCGCATTCCGAGCGAGGCCGAGGAGGACATGAGGCGGCCGGAACGGGAGCGCGAGCGGCTGGTGAGTGAGCGGATCGCACTGGAGAACCGCATCGAGAACCTGCTGTGCCTGCATGGCATCACTGGCTTCAGGCCGCGTCTGAAGAAGGCCGCGGTTCGGCTCGACGAATTGCGCAGTGCCGCCGGCACGCCTCTGCGGCCACAGCTGCTGGCGGAGGTGAAGCGGCTGATGGTGCGTCATCGCCTGCTCAGTGAGCAGATCGGGGAGGTAGAGGCGGCTCGCGAACAGACGGCGGCGGCGGCGGAACCGGACCACGCGGTGCAACAGATCCAGATGCTGACCCGCCTGGTCGGGCTCGGACTTGCGACCGCGACCGGGTTGACGCGGGAGGTGTTCTGCCGCTCGTTTGCCGATCGCCGCGCGATTGCCGGATTTGTCGGGCTCACCGGCACACCGTTCAACAGCGGTGGCAGCGAACGCGAACAGGGCATCAGCAAGAACGGCAATCCACGGGTGCGCCGTATCCTGTTGCAGTTGGCTTGGCGCTGGCTGCGCTTTCAGCCGGACAGCGCATTGAGTTGCTGGTTCCTCGAGCGCACCGGCGGTGCCAAGGGACGCATCCGCAAGATCATGGTGGTGGCGCTCGCCCGCAAGCTGCTGGTGGCGCTGTGGCGCTACCTCGAGACCGGTGAGCTGCCAGCCGGCGCATGCCTCGCCGCAGCCGCCTGAACGCCGATGGCAACGAATATAGGTGCGGACATGCAGATTGAACGCAAACTGAGAAACAGGCAGACGGTGATCACCACCTGACGCCTGACAACCATCTGGGTGGGCGGTGCACCGTACCGGGCTATGGCTGAGATATGCCGCCGTCAAGATTGGTCCCGCCCCTCCAGACCCCTCCGGCCCCGCGAATGGGGCAACATGGTACGGAACAAATGGTTCCACCGGATACGAGCTTGCAGACCGACAGGTCTGACCAAAGGGGTCGCCCAGCATGCTGAACGCAATGACCAACGTGACCAACACTCACACCGGAAAAGGAACTGCCATCGCTCACAATCCGCTTGACAAGAAAACCCCCATACGAGCCCGGTCATGACGGAGGTCGAGCGTCGGTATTTTCGGCGCCTGGTATAATATAAGGCCCGGTGTTGATACCGAACGACCGGATGAAGTTCTTCAGGTCAGGCGACGTGATCCTTGACCATGCACCTCGCAGATCGTGGGCCATCGATCGAGAACTTCGGCTCCCCTGACAAGAACATTCTCAAGGTCAGGCAGCGATTGCGCAGCCCGCCTCTCCGGCTTGATGCGCTTGCCTGCCGCCAAGACCCAGCATGTCGGCCTGACGACACAGTTCGCGGCGTATCCGCTCCAGCCCCTCGCCGACCACGACCAACGGAGCGTAGCCGCGCACTTCCCACAGCATTGCCCAGTCTTCGCGGGGTGAGGCGAAGTCCGGATGTAGCTGGACCACGCCATTGTGGTTGGCAAATGCACCCCGTGCGCCTGCGTCCAGGTAGCTCTCCGCTGGCAGGCCCTCGGCCAGCAGCACGTCATGCCGCGGTAGTTCGACGTGGTAATAGGTGATCGTATTCCGTTCGATCTGCGTGATGCTCCTGCCATTCACCAAATGTCGGATCGGGATCAGCACCTCGTCGACGAACACCAGATGGTCGGGTGACAGCAACAGGTCGCGCTTCGGCCGTCCCTGGCCAAAGGCATGCGCTGCGATGCGGACCGGCAGCACACGTTGGCGATTTGGATGGCCGCGGAAATCGACGTGTCGGTGACCGATCCAGACGATTGGCTGAGTTTGGCCCGATACGGTCAATACCAGATTGCCCACGCGCATGTCCTCGACGGCGACCTCGCCCTGTGGCGTCGCAATGCGTGTGCCGGCGGCGTAGCAGGTAGCGGTGACCGTCACATCGGTACCGCCATTCTCGCTGACGGTCACGAAGTTCTCGGTTACGAAGTCTCCCTGGATGTGCAGCGTGGCGTGTGCGCTGTTGGCGTCGGTCAACGTCAGCACGTCATCGACGTTGTCGAACGTGTGGCTGACTGCGACGAAGCCGGTCAAGTCGATGGTGTCACCGAGGGTGAAGCCTCCTATGGCGATCGTGCCGAGGCCAGCCGCCGAGGCGTTGCCCGATATCGTCCACTTGGCACCGGGGTCGAACTCCAGCGAACCGAAATTGGTGATCGTGGAGCCATCGAAGCCGCCCAAATTTCCTGTGCTGGCAGCCGATGCCAATTCCACGGCGCCGGTCCCGCCAGCGATGTCACCCGTGAAAACGGCACCAGGATCGACAACCAGCAAATTGCTCGACAACGTATCAAGAAATGTAACGGCCCCCACAGTCCCGGCGTTGACCACCGTGCCAACGCCGTTGCGTATATTGATGCCGCCGCCCGCTATGACGCCGCCCGCCATATTGGTGACCGATCCACCCGCAAGATCGAGTATCGAGTATTTCGTACCGGATATCATTCCGGTGTTGACCACAGTGCCGGCTCCCCCGCTGATGAGGACGCCACTGTTATTGCCGGTGATACTGCCGCCCGACAGGTTGGTGACAGAACCGGTCGTGCCGTAAATGCCGACGCCGTACTTTGTCCCTGAAATTAGACCGCCAGCCTCGTTGGTCACTAACCCTGTGGCAAGATGCGTCCCGGAGGCCCCAAGTTGGATGCCATCGGACGGTTGTTGGGACGAGGTACTGATCGAGCCGGAATTGTCGATCGTCCAGCTTTTGGAGCCGCCGCCGGTGCCATAGAGCGCAGTGCCACTGGCGACCGCAATTGTGCCGGTCGACACTGACACCGGATTGTCGGCCTGGTTGGTCAGCGTGATGCCCGATGAGTACGAGCCGGAGATGGTGTGGTACGACGGGATCGCGAAGGTGATGTCAGTGCCGCCGTTCTTGTCGTCGGTGGTTACGAAATTCGTGGTCTTGAAGGCGCCGGCGATGTGCAGCGTGGTGCTGTTGACCGCGCCGGCATCCTCAAGCACCAGCGTGTTGGCGCTGAACGTCTCGGTGGCTGCGACGAAGCCGGTCAGGTCGATGGTGTCACCGAGGGTAAAGCCGCCGATGGCGATGCTGCCGAGCCTGCCGGCGCCGGTTGCGGTGCTGCCGGATACCAGCCACTGCGCGCCGCCATCGAACTGCAGCGAGCCGAAATTGGTGAACGCCGTGCCCAGGTTGGTCAGTGTCCCAACGCTGGCCAGTGAGGCGAGTTCCAGTACGCCGTCGCCGGTGACAGTACCGAGGAACGTCGCGCCGGGATCGACGATGAGCCGGCTGGTGCCCGCGACACCGCCGGTGAATACGACCGCCGTGCCGCTGGTGGAGTTCGCGTTGATCGTGCCGGCATTGCTCAGGGTGGATCCCTCGAGCACGGAGACCGCCGTGGCACCGCCGGTGATCGTTCCGAGATTGATGACTGTGCCGGCGGCCGTCATCAGGATCGCGGGCCCCGTGGTGGCAAGGATGCTGCCGCCCGCTTGGTTGGTGACCGAGCCGCCGGCGGTTTCCTCGATGCCGTATTTCGTGCCGAGAAGAGCGCCGGTGTTGACGATGCCTCCGCCGCCACCGGTGATGAAGACTGCGGCTGTGCCATGTCCCGTGATCACGCCGCCGGACTGGTTCGTGACGGATCCACCGGTCATCTCTTGGACACCGAACTTCCCGCCATACAGCGAGCCGGCATTGACGATAGCGCCCGCACCACCCCTGATGAGAACGCCGGTGCTCGTGGTTCCGATGATGTGTGCGGAGACGTTGTTGGTGACCGAGCCGCCGCTCTGCTCGTATACACCGTCGTAGTTGCTGATCAGCGTCCCGTTGTTGACGACGGTGCCAAAACCACCCGCGATGAGAATGCCGTTGTTCGCCGTTCCGGTGATGGTTCCGCCAGACAGATTGGTGACCGAGCCACCTCTTAACTCGTACACACCGTTGGACCCGCCGAGCAGCGTGCCGTGGTTCACGACGGTGCCCAGGGTACCGCCGATGTAGACGGCCGCTACCGCACTTCCGACGATGCTTGCGGAGGCACTGTTGGTGACCGAACCGCCAGCCTCTTCTTTGACACCGTATTTCGCGCCAAGCAGGGAGCCGTTGTTGGCGACACCACCGCTGCCACCTTGGATGAGCACGGCGGCTGTGGCGCCACCCGTGATCACGCCGCCGGATTGGTTGGTGACCAATCCGGCCGCGCCGTCGATGTAGATGCCGAACGCATTGCCCGAAATCACACCGACGGACTCGTTGGTGATAACGCCAGTGACAACAGGCGCACCGGAGTTTCCAAGCTTGATGCCACCATCCGTCGGGAGTTTCGACGCGCTGCTGATCGAACCGGAGTTGTTGATGGTCCAGCTATTCGATGCGCCGCCCGTGCCGTAGAGCGCGCTGCCGCTGGCGACGGCGATCGCGCCGCTCGATAGCACCGACACCGGATTGTCGGCCTGGTTGGTGAGTGTGATGCCGGATGAGTAGGAGCCGGAGATGATGTGATACGACGAACCGAGAGTCGCAAAGGTGATGTCGGTGCCGCCGTGCTTGTCGTCGGCGGTCACGAAATTCGCGGTCTTGAAGGCGCCCGCGATGTGCAGCGTGGTGCTGTTGACCGCGCCGGCATCGTTCAGCACCAGCGTGTTGGCGCTGAACGTCTCGGTGGCCGCGACGAAGCCGGTCAGGTCGATCGTGTCGCCGACCGCGAAGCCGCCGATGGCGATGCTGCCGAGCTTGCCGGCGCCGGTGGCGGTGCTGCCGGATACCAGCCACTGGGCGCCGCCATCGAACTGCAGCGAGCCGAAATTGGTGAACGCGGTGCCCAGGTTCGTCAGTGTCCCAACGCTGGCCAGTGACGCGAGTTCCAGTACGCCATCGCCGGTGACAGTGCCGAGGAACGTCGCGCCGGGATCGACGATGAGCCGGCTGGTGCCCGCGACGCCACCGGTGAATACGACCGCCGTGCCGCTGGCGGAGTGCGCGTCGATCGTGCCGGCATTGCTCAGGGTGGATCCCTCGAGCACGGAGACCGCGGTCGCATCTCCGATGATCGTTCCCGCATTGACGATAGTGCCGCGGGCGCTGCCGCGAAATAGGATCGCGGTTCCGTTTGTGGACAGGATGTTGCCGCCCGCTTGATTGGTGACCGAACCGACGCTCTGGTAATAGACGCCTACGGAAGTTCCGATAATTGTTCCGCCGTTGTTGAGCGCGGCACCGGCAGGGCCTTGGTTGAAGTCGCCGACGGATCCTTGCACCAGCCCGGCGTTGACAATGCTGACAGGGACAAACTGAGAGAGAATGCCGTACTGCGTCCCGGTGATCGTTCCGGTTGAGCTATTCGTGACCGAGCCGCCGGCATCCACTCTGACGCCGAACGTGGAAGCACTGATCGCGCCGGCGTTGACGACTGTCGCGAGCGAACCGTAGACGGCGACGCCGACCCCGCTGGATGCCGTGATGCCTTCACCCGCCGCATTGGTGACCGAGCCACCGCTGAGTTCCATCACGCCGGCAGCGACGCCCAGAATGATACCGAGGTTGGAAACCGTGCCGGCGCCCCCCTCGATGCGGACGCCGAAGCGATAGGTTGACGTGATCGCACCACCGGATTGGTTTGCGACGCTGCCGCCAGCCAGTTCATGGACGCCGAAAGCACCGCCAGTGAGGCTGCCGGCGTTGGAAACCGTGCCCAGTCCTGCCGTGATGATGATGCCACCACCGGCGTATCCGGTGATGCTTCCGCCGGACGCATTGGTGACCGCGCCGGGGCCATAGATCTGCACCCCGATGCCGCCGTCGATCGTGCTGCCATTGCTGACCAATCCGCTCGAGACGGTGGTGCCGGCCTTTCCCAGCGTTATGCCGCTGCCGCCGCCGCTGATCGAGCCTGAATTGTTGATGGTCCACGTATTTGACCCGCCGCCGGTGCCATAGAGCGCTGTACCGCCGGCGACGGCGATTGTGCCCGTCGACAGCACTGACACCGGATTGGCAGCCTGGTTGGTCAGTGTGATGCCGGATGAGTAGGAACCGGAGATGATGTGGTACGACGGGATCGCGAAGGTGACGTCGGTCCCGCCGTTCTTGTCGTCGGTGGTCACGAAATTCGCGGTCTTGAAGGCGCCCCCGATGAACAGCGTGGTGCTGTTGACCGCGCCGGCATCGTTCAGCACCAGCGTGTTGTCGCTGAACGTCTCGGTGGCCGCGACGAAGCCGGTCAGGTCGATCGTGTCGCCGAGGGTGAAGCCGCCAATGGCGATGCTGCCGAGCTCGCCGGCGCCGGCGGCGGTGCTGCCGGATACCAGCCACTGCGCGCCGCCATCGAACTGCAGCGAGCCGAAATTGGTGAACGCCGTGCCCAGGTTGGTCAGTGTCCCCGCACTGGCCTGCGAGGCGAGCTCCAGTACGCCGTCGCCGGCGACAGTGCCGCGGAACGTCGCACCGGGATCGACGATGAGGCGGCTGGTGCCCGCGACGCCACCGCCGAATACGACCGCCGTGTCGCTGGCGGAGTTCGCGTCGATCGTGCCGGCATTGGTCAGGGTGGATCCGCTGAGCAAGAAGACCGCAACCGCACCACCGGTGATCGTTCCGGAATTGACGACAGCGCCGGCAGCCGAAATTCGGATCGCCGTTCCATTGGCGGACAGGATGCTGCCGCCCGACTGGTTGGTGACGGATCCGCCTGCCGCCTCATAGACGCCGTAAATGCTGCCAGAAACGGCACCACTGTTGACGACGATGCCGGCCACCCCTCTGATTTGAACACCGATGATGCTGGAAGTGATGCTGCCGCCTGTCGAATTGGTGACCGAGGCGCCGGTGTTGGCGTCAATGTAGACGCCATCGTCCCCACCTGAAGTCACACCGCCGGTCTCATTGGTGACGCTCCCCGTGTCGACAGAACCTGTTCCCGTTGAGTTCCCAAGCTGCACGCCGACATCTGACTTACTACTGAGCGCGCCGGCGTTGTCGATGGTCCAACTGGTCCCTCCCGGACCGTAGAGCGCGGCCCCGCTGGCCACAACGACGGCGCCGTTCTTGGTCACCGTGACTGGGTTGTCGCTGCCGCTGAGCGTGATGCCGGACGACGAGCTTACCGCGATGACGCGGCTCATGTGCTCGCCGCCCGCCGAGTCGCGCGTTGCGGTGGTACGTCATGCGGGGTGTCGCTAATGGCACCGCTGATGTTGATTATCACCATGACTGTGTCCCCCGGCGCGCCATACTGGCGCGCAGGACAGGCCCTGTAGTTCGGGCTGGCTTAAGAAGCTGTGAAGAGCGCGGGGTCTACCACGCGAGGATTCCATGTCAGCCGCATTCGAGCGACGTTAGTGTGATGCCGGATAAGCAGCTTTCCGATATTGTCTTCGGATTGTCCCCCGGGGTGAACCACCTCGCCCGGCGGGACTGACCCGTGGGCTGTGCTGGCCTCGGGGTGTCCCCGTCCCCACCACGACCTTGGTCGCGACGCGCGCCTGCTCGCGGCAGGTCCGCGATCCGCTACACAAAGTCTTAACGGGGCACCGTGCAGTATTGCGGGCATCCGGAAAGCCCGAGACGCGCCCATGATGTCAGACGCAGCCCCGCCCACCGTTAATGACCGGATGGATGCCCGCTCCTTGGGTGCCCTACTGATAAACAGCGGCATGATCGCACTGGCTGCCATTCGCCACGGGCGGATCGTGTTCGCGAATCCCGCGTTCCATTCGTTGTTTCACGCAACGGGACCGCTGACCGACTGTGTTCTGGCCAACATCGTCAGCGATACTGGCGGCGATCGGCTGACTGACGCACTCCTGGGGGCGGCACAAGGTCCGGTTGGTTATTCCGGGTGCGGGCACCGCGGGAACGAGCTGTCATTCGACCTGGAACTGCATCTGGAGTGCGCCGAACCGGATGGCGAACCGACCGTGCTGGCGTTCGCCTCGGATGTCACCGAGCAGTCCCGCTCCAAGGAGCGACTTTCCTATCTGGCATTCTCGGATGTGCTGACCGGACTGCCTAACCGTGCCCTGCTGGCCGATCGGTTGCACCAGACATTAGCGGCGGCGCGGCGCCATGGGATGAGCTTCGCCGTGCTCATGGCCGATCTGGATGGTTTCAAGGCGGTCAACGATACCTACGGGCACGATGCAGGCGATGTCGTGCTGCAGCAGGTCGCACGGCGCTTTCAGGGCTGCATTCGCGACGGCGACACGCTGGCGCGGCTCAGCGGCGACGAATTCACCGTCGTACTGCCGCAGATGGACAATGCCGAGGCGGCCGCGCTCGTGGCGGTGCGCATGATCCGTGCGCTGGACGAACCTCTTGGTGAGGATGGCCACCCCGTGGTCGTCGGCACCAGCGTCGGGATCGCGGTGTTCCCGGAGCACGCTCGTTCGACCCATGGCCTTCTGGTGGCGGCCGATACCGCGCTCTATGCCGCGAAGCGTGCCGGCAAGAACGGCTTCCGATGGGCTACTGCCCGCACCGGCGCCGAACCACTGCTGGCCGCGCCCACCACCTGGAGCGTGACGTACTCCGTCGGCATCCAGGAAATCGACGATCAACACGTCCACCTGGCGGGGTTGATTGATGGGCTGTCAACGGCGTTGCGGGACGGCGCCGCCGCAGCGGCGGTGAAGGCCGCGTTGGTTGAGGTGGTCGATTATGCTGCGTTCCACTTCGCCAGCGAGGAGCGGCTGATGGCGCAATACCGGGTGTCGCACCTGGCGCAGCATCGCGACGTGCATCGCCGGCTGCTCGAAGACATCCGCCACCTCGGCTTGGACAACAGCCCGCCCAGCGTCAGCTTGGTGCTTCGCTACCTGCGCGAATGGTTGATCCGACACGTGGACGGGTTGGACAAGGCGGCCGGTCTCGAGATGATCGCCAAAGGCTGCCGCTGACGCATTTGCATGGCAAAGTCGGCGCCTGCTGGGCTGGTATAATGGGGTGATGGTATAACAGACGCTTGACGCCGACGCCGCGAGAGGCTTCGATGCGGCCCGGAAACGCCCGCAAAGAACCGCCGCACAGTGCCACCGCTGCCCGCCTCCGCCATGCCCGTTGCGCCGATACGCCGGCGGAAGCTGTCCGAAGAGGTGGCGGAGCGTATCGAGGCGCTGATCGCCGAAGGGACGTATCCGCGGGGAACATTGTTGCCCCCAGAACGGGAGCTGATGCAGCTTTTCGGCATCGGGCGGCCGTCGATCCGCGAAGCTTTGTTCGCGCTCAGCCGGATGGGGCTGCTGACGATCAGCTCCGGTGAACGGGCGCGGGTGACCACACCGACGCCGGATCGATTGATCACCGAACTCTCCGGCGCGGTGCGCCATTTCCTGACACGCCCCAATGCCGCGGCGCACTTCCAGGAGGCGCGCGCCCTGTTCGAGATCGGCGTCGCACGCATCGCTGCCACGCGGCGCACCCCGCAGGATCTCGAGCGGCTGGAGCACGCGCTGCGGCTCAACGCAGAGGCGCGGGGCGATTCCGACCGGTTCGAGCAGACGGACGTTGGCTTCCACTACGTGCTTGCGACGATCACCGGCAATCCGATCTTCACCGCCGTGCACGATGCACTGGTGGACTGGCTGACCAGCCAACGGACCATCGCGCTGAGCGTGGCGGGCGTGGAGGCGGCGGCGTTGGCAGCGCATCAGCGGATCTTCGACGCCGTACGGCAGGGTGACCCAAATGCCGCCGGCGAGGCGATGGCGCGGCATCTGCAAGAGATCAGCGAGATCATCCAGCGGGCAAGCGCCTGCGCGGGGACGGAGCGATAGAGATGGCGCAGGACTTGCCGCGCATTGGCTATATCGGTGTCGGGCTGATGGGGCACGGGGCGGCGTCCAACATCCTCGCCAAGGGTTACGCACTGACGATACTCGGCAATCGCAACCGTGCGCCGGTCGAGGACCTGGTGCAGCGCGGCGCGCGCGAGGCGCAGTCGCCGAAACAGGTCGCAGCGTCCTGCGATGTTGTTTTCACTTGCCTGCCATCCAGTGTCGAAGTTGAGCAGACGGTCCTCGGCACGGACGGACTGCTGGCCGGCTGTCGCGCGGGCATGATCCACGTGGACTTCGACCACCGCCGACCCAACCTCGACGCGTCGGCTCGCTGCGGAATATGCCGCTCGGGGTGCCGCGATGGTGGACGCCCCGATGGGCCGCACGCCGAAAGAGGCGGAAGCGGGCAAGCTCAATACGTTCATCGGCGGCGATCCGGCAGCATTGGACAGGGTGCGGCCGATCATCGCCTGCTATGCAGATACAATCGTAGAGGCAGGCCCGATCGGCAGCGGCCATACGCTGAAGCTGGTCAACAACTTCATCTCGGTCGGCACCAGCGCGGTGATCGCCGAGGCGGTGGCAACCGCAGCGAAGCTCGGCGTCGATCTCAACAAGCTGTATGAGGTCGTCTCCTCCGGCGGTGCCAACAGCGCGATGTTCCAAATGATGATGCCCTGGGTGCTGGAGGGCGATGACAGCAAGCTCAAAGGGCCGCTGCGCATCGCGGGGAAGGACCTGCGGTTCTACTGCCGCATGGCGGAGGCCGCGACCGCTCCGGCGTTCATCGCTCAGGCAGCGTCGCAGACCTATCAGTTGGCCAATGCGCGCGGCAACGGCGAACGGTTCATTCCGACGCTGCCAGGCATTCTCGCCGAGCTGATCGGCGCAAAGATCCGGGAGTTGCCTTGATGGAAAACGCGGTGAAGGCAGCGCTGCAGCGCGGCGGCACGTCGTGGGGCACGATGGCGTTTGAATTCTTCACGCCGGGATTGTGCGGCGTGTTGGCGGCGGCGGGCGCGGACTTCGTGTTCCTCGACATGGAGCACAGTGGCGCGGGCATCGACACCATCAAGGCGCAGTGCGCGTTCGCGCGTGGCGCCGGAATCACGCCGCTGGTGCGCGTGCCCTATTGCGAGCGCGCGATGGTGACCGCGACGCTCGACGCAGGGGCGGCGGGCATCATGGCGCCGATGGTGGAGACCGCGGAGCAGGCGACGGCGTTTGCGTCATGGTGCCGCTATCGGCCGGACGGCACGCGCGGGCTGGCGTTCGGCATCGCGCACGATGCCTATCGCGCACGTCCGGCAACGGACGCGATGGCCGCGGCGAACGCGGCGGTGATGGTGATCCCGCTGATCGAGTCAGCGCGAGGCATCGACAACGCAGAGGCGATCCTCGCCGTGCCCGGTGTCGATCTTGGCTGGCTGGGGCATTTCGATTTGTCGGACAGCCTCGGCTGCGTCGGCGTGTTCGATGATCCACGGTATCGCGCGGCGGAAGCGAAGCTGCTCGCAGCGGCGGAACGAACCGGCAAGCCGCTGGGTTGGCTAGCCGCGGATGCCGTGGCGGCGAGGGCGGCATTGCGGCGCGGGTATCGGTGTCTGTGCCTTGGCACGGATGTCGCGCTGATGCGTGACGCGCTGGCCGCCGCACTCACCGCCGCGCGGGGGTAATGCAACAAACAAGAACCAGGTTGGGGAAGGAAACAGAATTATGGATCGTCGTCATCTTATCAGTGCCAGCAGTGTTGCCGGCATCGCGCTTGCTGCGAGTGTCGCGCCGAACGTGGCTCGGGCGGACGATACTCTATCGGCGTTGGATCGCATCTTGCGCGATAAGAAGGTGCGCATCACGGCGGAGGTCAACTCGCCGCCGTTCGGCATTCTCGACAGCAATGGCAATCCGGACGGCAGCGAGATCGCGACAGCGAAGCAACTCGCCAAGGATCTTGGAGTTGAGCTGGAATTCGTGCAGGTCAACGCCACCCAGCGGATTCCTGCGTTGCTTGCCGGACGTGCTGATATTGCGATCTCGTCGCTGTCGATCACCACCGATCGCGCCAAGACGATCGCCTTCTGCTCACCGAATGGGGCGCTATCGATCGTGGTGTGCGGGCCGAAGAAGACCGAGATGTCCAGTGCAGCGGACATGGCGGGCAAGCGCATCGCGTTGACCCGCGCCACGCTGGAGGAGGCGACCGTGCCGAAGGTGGCGCCAAAGGGCACTGAGATCGTGTATTTCGACGACATCGGGCCGACCATCCAGGCATTGATGTCGGGCCAGGTTGACGCGGCGGGGATGTCGGCATTCGCAGCGAAGTCGATATCGGATCGCAATCCGGCGGCGGGTATCGAAACGAAGTTCACGGTGACGACAGCATACTACGGTCCGGTGGTGCGCCAGGCGGACCAGTCGCTGCGGCAGTGGATCAACACGTGGGTGTTCGTGAATTCTCGCAACGGAGTGCTGGCGGGGATTTATGAGAAGTACACAGGGGTGAAGCTGCCCCCGCTGCCGACGATCTGACCGGGCAGGTCCATTGTCACCGTCACGACCGCAGCCCTCCGTGATGGCCGGGCATGACCCGGCCATCAGCCCCCAACAGGCACATCGCTACGGCCAGTGGCGCCGCGCAACGGCAACTGCCGCTGCTTCGTCGCCATCAGCGCATCGGACCGCCCCAGACATGTATCCGTACCGCACAGCCTCCCCCGATCATGACGGGCGGTGACAGACGGATCGATAGTCCCGACTGATGGGTTACGTATTTCAGTTCGGCGTCGTCTGGGATCATCGCTGGGATCTATTGGACGGTGCGTGGTTGACGTTGCGGCTTTCGGTTGGCGCGTTCCTCATCGGCTTGTGGCTGGCAGGGCTGCTCGCCTATGCGCGCCAGGGCGCCTCCGCCCTGCTACGGAATGCAGCAACGGGGTACATCGAGTTCTTCCGCAATACGCCGCTGCTGGTGCAGTTGTTCGTGCTGTATTTCTCGCTGCCGATGCTCGGATTTCGGTTCTCCGCGGATCAGGCTGCCCTCACTGGCTTGTCGCTGAACTTTGGTGCCTACGGAGCGGAGATCCTGCGGGGCGGCATTCTTTCCGTCGCGAGCGGCCAGATCGAGGCAGCGCAAGCGCTTGGATTGTCGCGCTGGCGCATCTTCCGCCATGTGGTGCTGATCCCCGCGCTCTCCGTGTCCTATCCCGCGCTCGCCAGCCAGTTCGTACTGATGATGCTGGGTTCGTCCGTGGTATCGGCGATCTCCGCCACTGACCTGACGGCGATCACCAATACGCTGCAATCGACAACGTTCCGGTCGTTCGAGTTCTACTTTGTTGCTACAGGACTTTATCTCGTCATGTCGTTGCTGGCGCGGCTGGTGCTGATGTTGGCGTATCGCGCGCTGTTTCCACCGGCCCTGCGCAGCGGTGCCGCATGAGTCGCGACTTCGGCTGGCATGAGCTGCTTTTCGTGTTGGGCGGATTGCGCTGGACGCTGGTGCTGTCCGCAGTCGCGCTGACAGTCGGCAGTGTTGGCGGATTTGCCGTGGCATTGGCGCGGGTCTCGCGCTCCGCGCCACTGCGCACGTTGGCCATTGGCTATATCGGCCTGCTGCAAGGCACGCCCGAGCTGATGCAATTGTTTCTTGTGTTCTACGGTCTCGCGGTGCTGACCGGCGTGCAGATCGCGCCATGGCCGGCCGTGATCCTGGCATTCACGCTCTACGCATCCGCGTTCCTGGGTGAGATCTGGCGCGCGGCGATCCAGGCAGTGCCTGCCACCCAATGGGAAGCGGCGTTCGCGCTCGGGCTGCGCCGCCCGGTCATCATGCTGCGCATCGTGTTGCCGCAGGCAGTACGGCTCGCGATACCGCCGACGGTGGGGTTCCTTGTGCAGCTCATCAAGGGCACGTCGATTGCCTCGATCATCGGGTTCGTGGAGCTGACACGGGCGGGGCAGCTGATGGTCAACGTCACATTTCAACCGATGCTGATCTACCCGCTGGTGGCGTTGATGTATTTCGCGATCTGCTGGCCGATATCGCTGCTGTCATTGCGCTTGGAGCGACGGTTGGATGTGGGGAGACGAACGATCGATGTTGCGGCGCAGCCCACCTGATAGCCTCGCGCACCTTATGAATTCAATGTGTCGGATAGATGCGGGGATAGGTGATCTGATCGGCTGGTCCGGGCGGCGATGGCGGACCCTTCTTGCCGCATGACACAACCGTCAGCGGCACCAGCAACGACAGCACCAAGAGAATGAACCTCACGCCAGCGCGGCCTGCCAACGCGCCGCCTCGCGCGCGACGTTCGCCGGCGCGGTGCCGCCAAAGCTGGTGCGCGACGAAACCGATGCCTCCACCGTGAGAACGGTGAGCACGTCCGCCGTGATGCGCGGTTCGACCGCCTGCATGGCCTCCAGTGACAGCCCGACAAGATCGACACAGCCACTCTCCGCGAGGGCGACGAGACGCCCGGTGATATGGTGCGCGTCGCGGAACGGCAGCTTCAGCACGCGCACCAGCCAGTCGGCGAGATCGGTCGCAGTCGCGAAGCCGGAGCCGGCAAGCTCGCGCATGCGCGCAACGTCAGGCGTCATGTCGCGGACCATGCCGGCAATCGCCGCGAGCGACAGTGCCCAGGCCTCGGCGGCGTCGAACACCGGTTCCTTGTCCTCCTGCATGTCCTTCGCGTAGGCGAGCGGCAGGCCCTTCATCACCGTCAGCAGCCCGATCAGCGCACCGTTGATGCGGCCGGTCTTGGCGCGGACCAATTCGGCAGCGTCGGGATTGCGCTTCTGCGGCATGATTGAACTGCCGGTGGTGAATGCGTCGGACAGCCGGATGAAGCGCCACGGCGCGGAGCACCACACCACGATCTCCTCGGCAAAGCGCGACAAATGCATCGCCGATATGGCGACGGCGCTCAGGAACTCCAAAGCGAAGTCACGATCCGATACCGCGTCGAGCGAATTGGCGGTGGGACGATCGAAGCCCAGCGCCTTCGCCGTCACATGTCGATCAACCGGAAAGGATGTGCCGGCGAGGGCGGCGCTGCCGAGCGGACACTCGTTCAGCCGGCGCCGGCAATCCGCCAGCCGGCCGCGATCGCGATCGAGCATCTCGACGTAAGCCAGCAGGTGATGGCCGAACGTCACCGGTTGCGCGGTCTGCAAATGCGTAAACCCCGGCATCGGATCCGCGGCGTACACGGCAGCACGATCGGCCAGCGCGCGCATGACGTCGGTGACCTGCCCGGTCAGGCCGTCGATCGCGTCGCGCACCCACAGGCGGAAGTCCGTGGCGACCTGGTCGTTGCGGCTGCGTGCGGTGTGAAGGCGGCGGCCGGCCTCGCCGATGCGCTCGGTGAGGCGGGCCTCGATATTCATGTGGATGTCTTCGAGGGCGGCGTCGAACGGAAAGCGCCCGGTCTCGATCTCGTGCGCGATCGCGACTAGACCCTCGTGGATGGCCCGCTCATCTTGTGGGGTGATGACCCCGACCTTTGCCAGCATGGCGGCGTGCGCCAGAGAACCTCGGATATCCTGCCGCCATAGCTTCCGGTCGAAGCCGATGGAGGCGTTGATCTCCTGCATCACCACCGAAGGGCCTGCCGCGAAACGCCCGCCCCATTGCGGGTTGGCGGCCTCGTTCCGCTGGTCTGGCGTCTCGCTCAAGGAAGGACTCGCATCGTGCTGTTGATGAATCGCCGCAGCGTGCTTGCGGCCGGCGGGACCCTAGCCGCCACCCTGATCGCGCGCAAACCACGCGCCGAGGAACTAGACGATGTTGCCGGCGCGCTGAGCCCCACCAACCCGCCGGTCGCAGCACCGAACGTCGCCTTCCAGTCCGATGACGGGACGGAGCATCACCTCGCGGATTTTCTCGGCCACGGCATGGTGATCAACCTCTGGGCGACCTGGTGCGTGCCGTGCGTCGAGGAGATGCCGTCGCTGGCGAAATTGTCGAAGGCGCTGGCGCCCGATGACATCGCTGTTCTGCCGTTGTCATCGGACCGCGGTGGGGCGGGGCGGGTGGAGGCGTTCTACCAGCAGCACGCGATCACTGGGCTGCCGGTGCTGCTGGATCCCCGCAGCGCCGCCGCGCATGCCTGGAATGTGCACGGCATTCCGACCAGCCTGGTCATCGACAAGAAGGGGCGCGAGGTGGCCCGGCTGGAGGGCGCCGCGGACTGGTCCACGCCGGCAGCGGCGCGACTGGTAAGGAAGCTGGTGGCGGGATAGGCGCTGGACCAGTACTTTGTCATAGCGATTTTGACCGATCGAGCATGCTACGGGCGAAGCTCGACGGGCACACCGTGTCGCCGCGCATTACCCGCGGCACAATCACTCGGTGAAGACGTATGACAAGCAGGGGAGCGTGCTGCGGGTTGGTACCACCATCAAACCCCGGTTCGCAGGGTCACGCTGTGGCGGATTTCAGAGCCTTCCGGGCGCCGGAGAACAAGCCGACCTGACAGCGCATGCGCAAGGGGGTAGGCGATGTGCACCCCCGTGCGCAGGTCTCGCAGGCTGCCACGACCGCTATCTTCAGGTGTTTTGCTGCGGTGAAGTTACCACATCACTGAGCAAACCTACCGCCCGGTTCTGCCCTCCGGTCGCTACCAGGGACGGACCTGTCCGCGCGCTCAACCCGCATGAGTTGTCCAATCCGCGAGACGAGCAAGTACGATATGCCTACAATATAGGCTCATGTCGACATTCCGCCCTATAATAGGGCACACGAAGAATCCATCTTGCGCCATTGCCTATCCTGTGATCATGCTGCGGCGCAGCAACTTTGCGCAACACCAACACAGGCGAGGCCGAGGCATGACACTGGATACCCCGAAAGCGAGTCCATCGCGTCGAGCCGTGCTGCGCGGTGCGGCGGCCGCGCTGGGTGTTGCCACGGGTTCGGGTGCCATCCCTGGCTTCCCGACAATTTGGGCTCAGAACATCAAAGACGTGGTGCTCAATCATGCCGGTCCGCCGGTCACCGCGATCCCCGCGATTGCGGAGCAGGCGACGAAGGACCTCGGCTTCACGGTGCACATGCAGGCTTCGGAGAATGCCGATCTGCTGAACCGCTTCCTGTCGCAGTCCAGCGCGATCGACTGTGCGGATATCAGCCTGGTCTACATGCGCTATCTGATCGGCCGCGGCGTGTTGCAGGCGATCCCTCTCAGCAAGTTCAAGTATTGGGACAAGACGATACCGCTGCTGACCAAGGGAGAATATCCGGACGGGCGGAAAGCGCCGCAGCAGGGTATCACGCCGACGATGATCCTGTATGCGACCGGTCCCGATGGACAGAAGGTGACCGATGGCACACCGACAGAGTTCGTCACGGCCATTCCCACTGTGACAAACGGCGACACGCTTGGTATTCGGCCAGACCTGACGGGACGCAAAGTGGAAAGCTGGGCCGACCTGCTGTCGGCGGACTTCAAGGGCAAGGCGGCGCTGCAGGACAATCCGACCATTGGCATCATCGATGTGGCCATGGCAGTCGAGGCACGCGGCGATATCAAATACGGCAACAAGGGCAACATGACGAAGCCGGAGATCGACAAGACGATCTCGCTGATGCAGAGCATCAAGCATGATGGCCAGTTCCGTTCGTTTTGGAGTTCATTCGATCAATCGGTGAACCTGATGGCCTCTGGCGAGGTGGTGATCCAGTCGATGTGGTCGCCGGCCGTTGCGGCCGTGCGCTCGCGCGGCATCCCGTGCACGTTCCAGCCGTTGAAGGAGGGTTATCGCGGGTGGGGCTACACGCTGGGTGTGATGAAGCATGTCGATGGGCTGAAGTTGGACTGCTTCTATGAATATATGAACTGGTATACGAGTGGGTTCGAGGGAGCCTTTATTGCCAGGCAGGGGTATTATTCGGCGCAGCCGGAGAATGCCAAGAAATACCTGACCGAGGCCGAGTATGACTACTGGTACGGCGGCAAGCCGGCGGCGACCGATATCCTCAGTCCGTTCGGCAAGCTGATGGAGAAGGCCGGCAACGTGCGCGATGGCGGCGATATCTGGCAGCGGCTAGGCAACATTGCGGTGTGGAACTCGGTGATGGACGAGGACCGCTACCTGACGCGGCGGTGGAACGAGTTCATCACTTCGTAGGCGTCGGTCTGGTCACGTCTCCCTCTCCTTCCGCGAAGGGGAGGGGAAGAATTGCTTTCAGGAGCCACTATGCAGCTTGGTGTGTTCATCCCGATCGGGAACAATGGCTGGCTGATCTCCACCACGTCGCCGCAGTACAAGCCGAGCTTCGACCTCAATCGGACGATCGTGGAAAAGGCTGAGCGGTTTGGCTTCGACTTCGCACTGTCGATGATCAAGCTGCATGGGTTCGGCGGGCCTTCGGGATTTTGGGACTACAATCTGGAATCGTTCACGCTGATGGCGGGGCTGGCGGCGGTGACAAACCGGATCCAGTTGTTTGCCACGTGCGCGGTGCTGACCATGCCGCCACCGATCGCAGCACGGATGGCGGTGACGATTGATTCGATTTCGCACGGGCGGTTCGGGGTGAACATCATCTCGGGCTGGCAGCGGCGCGAGTATACCCAGATGGGGATCTGGCCGGGGCCGGAGCACTATCGGCGGCGTTACGAGTACTGCGCGGAATACGTCACCGTCATGCAGGAGCTTTGGCGGACCGGGCAGTCCGATTTCAAGGGATCGTTCTTCCAGATGGACGATTGCCGCTGCCTGCCGCTACCTACGGCGAACATTCCGATCATCTGTGCAGCGCAGAGCGACAACGGGACACGATTCGCAGCGCAATATGCCGACTACAACTTCTGCGGCAGCGGTGGGATCAACGAGCCGACGCGGGTGGCACCGAGCATCACTCGACTGGTGGCCGCGACGGAGGAGATCGGGCGGCCGTGCGGCGCGCTGGTGCTGCAGATGATCATTGCCGATGAAACCGATGCGGCGGCGATGGCGAAGTGGGAACACTATGTTGCCGGAACAGATGTCGAGGCGCTGGCGTATCGCGACGAGCAGGCGGAGGACGATCCGAACAAGGATCCGTATTCGCAGGCCAACAAGCGGCGGACGCTTGGCGTGGATAAGCTGCCGACGAACCAGGGCGTGCTCGTGGGGTCGTATGCCTCGGTGGCGCGCATGCTGGATGAGCTGGCCGCGGTGCCTGGCGTGAGCGGCGTGATGCTGACGTTCGACGATTTCGTCATTGGGATGGAGCAGTTCGGCACGCGGATTCTGCCGCTGATGCGCTGCAGGAACGAGATCATGGCGGCGGCGTAACTCGAATGGACGACGGGGCGGCAACGGACATGGAGCACCCGCTCGCTTTGCGCAAGGCGCGTGGGGCAAGGCGGCAGTCAGATGCTGCGGCAGCCCCCTCCCCGCTCCCCGTTCCCGGGGAACAACGGTCCCGCTTGCCGTTGTGGATTGTGTCCTGGTTACAGGTTGGACCGGTGGCGCTGATCCTGCTGGTGCTGTTCGTGCTGCCGACAGGGCTTTTCCTGGTCGTCAGCTTCTTCGACTATGACCGCGTCGGCATCTATCCGGCGTTCCTGCTGGATAACTACCACGATCTGCTGACCACACCGGCGACCTGGCGCGTCTATATCAGCTCGCTGAAATTCGCGGTGATTGTCTGGGCAATCACGCTGCTCCTAGGATTCAACATCGCCTACTTCCTGATCTTCCATATCCGCAGCGCGACCACTCGCACCGTGCTGTTCCTGCTGTGCGCCATTCCATTCTGGACGTCCGGGATCATCCGCACCATCGCGTGGATCCCATTCCTTGGGCGCAACGGGGCGTTCAACACCATCCTGCTGAAGCTGCATATCATCTCGCAGCCGCTGACGTTCCTGCTGTTCTCGGACTTCGCTGTCGTCATCACGTATGTCCACCTCTTCACGCTGCTGATGGTGGGGCCGATCGCAAACTCGCTGGCGAAGATAGATTACGCTCTGCTGGAGGCGGCGCGCGATGCGGGGGCCAGCCGGTGGCGCACCATGGTGGACGTGGTGATCCCGCTGTCGAAGACGGGGATCGCACTGGGCTCGATCCTGGTGTTCACGCAGGTGATGGGCGATTACTTCGTGGTGAAGCAGATGAGCGGCGGACAGAGCGCCTCCATCGTGTCGATGCTCTCCACCGAGATCCAGGCAATGCAATACCCGCCAGCCTCCGCCAACGCCATGGTCCTGGTGGTGTTCGTTGCCATCATGGTG
The DNA here is from genome assembly GCA_963726125.1 of uncultured Alphaproteobacteria bacterium. Taxonomy (GTDB): domain Bacteria; phylum Pseudomonadota; class Alphaproteobacteria; order Acetobacterales; family Acetobacteraceae; genus JAMXLO01. Next base: position 432,563 of record CAVSBG010000009.1, read on the forward strand.
GGCTGCATGATGCGTGTGGTCGATGTGCGCAAGGAGCTGGTGCAGTAGTGTCATGATGGTGGGTGGCACATTTCGTAGCAACGGGCCGAGCGATGGCAGGCCCTGGACGTTCTATGCACTGGCTACGATCTTCGGGGCGTACCTGCTGTTCCTGTATGGACCGATGCTGGTGATCTACGTGCTGTCGTTCCAAGGACAAAACGGCGGCGTTACTTTCCCCATGGTTGGCACGTCGCTGGCCTGGTTCCACGACGTGTTCAAGCCGGGGCAGATGGCGAACCTGCCGGTTTCGTTCGGGCGGTCAATCGAACTGGCAACCGTGGTCAGCTCGTTGACGGTGGTGTTCTCGGTCTCGGCGGCGCTTGGGTTTCGGCGACGGTTTCCAGGATCGGGCGTGCTGTTCTACTTCGCGGTTGCCAGCCTGGTGATGCCAAGCCTGCTGGTGGGGTTTGGCATCGGTCTTGGGTTTCAGTTCTTGGGTTGGCAGACGAGCCTGTTCACCTCGGCGCTTGGGGCGCAGCTGACCTGGACATTGCCGTTCGGCCTGTTCGCCATGTTCGCCGTGGTCAACCGGTTCAATCGCGCGTACGAGGAGGCGGCCGAAGATCTGGGGGCGACGCCGTGGCAGCGGCTGCGTTATGTCACGATACCGATTTTGCTGCCTGGTATTATTGGCGTGGCGATGGGCGCGTTCACGCTGTCCTATGACGAATATGCACGGACGACGCTGGCGATCGGACGCAACAATACGTTGCCGCTGGAGATCTACGCCTTGATCTCCAGCGCGACGTCGCCGGTGCTATTTGCTATCGGCACGCTGACCACGTCGGTGTCATTCCTGATCATTGGGCTGACGCTCGCGGCGCTCTGGCGAATGCAGCGCCGGCGCGCACGATTCAAGGTGGGCATAGGTTGAGGCGGTGTACCTGTGGTTGTTGAGTGTTTCTCGATCGGCCTGTGCATATTAGGAATTGGCGATGGACGCGCGTTTTGATGTCGAACTGGTGGCAGTGAGCAAACGCTTTGGCGTGACCACCGCAGTTGATCGTCTGTCGCTGCGCATTCCACACGCCAGCTATTGCTGCCTGCTCGGACCCAGCGGATGCGGCAAGACCACCACTCTTCGCATGATCGCAGGGCACGAGGCAGTCACCGAGGGCGATATCCTGATCGGTGGGATGAATGTCACCGGCCTGCCGCCGATACGCCGTGGCACCGCGATGATGTTTCAGAGCTACGCGCTGTTTCCGCACCTCAACTGCCTCGACAACGTGGCCTTCAGCCTGAAGATGCGCGGTATCGGCAAGGCCGAGCGGCACAGGACAGCGCGAGAGTTCCTGCTGCTGGTGCACCTGGAACAGTACGCCGAGCGGCTGCCGTCGCAGCTTTCGGGCGGTCAGCAGCAACGCGTGGCGCTGGCGCGCGCACTGATCACGCGGCCTCGCGTGTTGCTGCTGGATGAGCCTCTGTCTGCGCTCGACCCATTCCTGCGCGGCAAGGTCCGCGAGGAACTGAAGCGACTGCAGCGCGAACTGGGCATCAGCTTTATCCATGTCACGCATAGCCAGGACGAGGCGATGGCACTGGCTGACCTGATGGTGGTGATGGAGGATGGAGAGATCCGCCAGGCGGGACCGCCGCGCGAAGTGTTTGAACGGCCGGCGAGTGCGTTCATCGCACGCTTCATAGGCGGCCATAACGTACTGCCGAGTGAGCGCGGGCTGATCGCGGTGCGCGCGGACCGTTGCCGGCTTGGTATTGCGTCGGGTGGCGTGCCGCATGTAGCGGGCCACATCGCGGCGGTCGAATATCAGGGCGCAATGGTGCGAGTGGCGCTCACGACAAGCGGCGGTGACGAGGCGTCCGCACTGCTGCCGGACGGGGACTATTATGCACGACCAGTGTTGCCCGGCGAAGCTGCCACGCTGGTGTGGTCAGAGCGCGATGCGCATGTTCTGGCGGAGCGCTGATAGCAATTAGCCGCGCGAATGAGCCGCGTGTTTTTCGTGCATCACCTTCCCGCATCTGCGCCAAAGCTTCTTCCTTTGCGATGCTGCCAACAGGCAATGCCGGGCGTATTGACCAGCCGGCGACGCAACAGCTGCTCGGAACGGTGCAATCGATGGGATCAGGCCTATCGCAATCGGCCAACGCTTCCAGCACCAACACCTCGCCACAATGGTCTCGCCGCTTCGACGCTACTGCCGGGAGAGATGGAATCACCTGGCCTCAACCGCGATCGAGTTCGCTCAACAACGTATTTTCGGTCAGTATTTGCGGCAGCACCGAAGGCTGGCCGTTCGGGGGATAATATACATACAAAGGTACCCCCTCGTGCCCGTTCTCGCGCAGGTAGTTCGTGATGTTCGGATCCTGTCGCGTCCAGTCGCCCTTCAGATATGTCACGTGATGATCGGCGAACGCCCGCCGCACCGTGTTCGTATCGATCGCCACACGCTCATTCACCAGGCAGGTCACGCACCACGCGGCGGTCATGTCGACGAACACCGGTTTGCCCTCGGCGCGTAGCGCGGCGAGGCGGGCAGCAGTGAACGGCTCCGCGCCTGATCCCGCCGCCACCGTCAATGGTTCCAGCGGCGCCGAGGCAATGCCGCTCAACACCGCCAGCGCCGCCAGCAATGCCGCCACCGCCGCCGATTGGCCAATGCGGCGGCTGCGGTCGGCCGCCCCTTGCGTAAGTCCGAGCACCCAGCCTGCAAAACCGAGCAGCACCATTCCGACCGCAGTGCCCAGTACGCCGGATGACCCGGCCTCCTGGCTGACGACCCACACCAGCCACGCGCTCGCGCCGTACATCGGGAATGCCAGGGCCTGCCGCAGCACCTCCATCCATCGGCCGGGCTTTGGCGTCGCGCGACCCAGCGCCGGGATGGTCGCGACCAAGGCATAGGGCGCGGCAAAGCCCAGGCCCATCGCCAGGAACACCAGCATCGTCACAACCGGCGGCGCCGCGAGGCCAGCGGCAATCGCGACTCCCATGAACGGCGCGGTGCAGGGCGTCGCCACCACCACCGCGAGCAGCCCGGTGAAGAAGCTGCCGAGCTGTCCCGGCCGCGTCGCCATGCCATGGCCGGTACGCATAAGGCCCGTGCCGACCTGATAAACGCCGGACAGGTTCAGCCCAACGGCGAACAGCAGCCAGGCCATGCCGGCGACAAACACCGGGGACTGGAACTGGAACCCCCAGCCGGCGGCGGAACCGGCCGCTCGCGCGGCCAACAGCGCAGCACCCAGTGCAGCGAATGCCACCAGCACACCGGCGGTATAGGCGGCAGACTGGGCGCGCGCTCTACCGCCGGAAATGCCGGCAAGGCCGACGACCTTCAGCGCCAGCACCGGAAACACGCAGGGCATCAGGTTGAGGATCAGGCCGCCAAACAGCGCCAGCACCAGCATCCGCTGCAGACGCATCGTCGGGGGCGGCGGCGGCACCGTACCGGGTTCCGCGCGCAACGCCACGTCGGTCTCCATGCCGGTTCGGTCGCGCACCGAAAGAATGCCGGACACGCCGTCCTGAGCGTGGAACGCCTTGCCCGGACTCAGTCCGAGCGTAAAGCCACCACGCCAGACCGTGAGCGGCTGAGCTGCGCCATCCCGGATCGTGCCAGGGCCAACGGGTATGAACCACGCGTCGACCACGGTGTCCGGGGTCAGCTCGGGCCCTTGCACCCACAGAGTGCCATCGCTGGCCATCACGGCCTGCCAGGGCGAAGGGCGCGGTATCCGCCGCTCGGCCGCCGCGAACAATGGCGCTTGCGCAGACGGTGCTCCCGAGCCGGCCGGCAGGTTGAGCTGGAAATTGGCCTCCTCCGGAACGCAGATATCGCGGCACACCAGCCATTCGGCGTGCGCCTTCACCAGGGTGCCGCCCGAGCCTGTCGGGGTCACAGTAACCGGCAGCAGCAGATCGCCAGTGTAGGCGTAGGTCGTCAGTGACCCCTCCGCGATACGCTGTGGCACCGGCCACCCGATCGGGCCGGCCCTCGCGCCGTCAGGCAGCGTCAGGTCCAGCGCGGGCGGTACGCCGGCATCGCCCGGGTTCTGCCAATAGGTGTGCCACCCAGGTGCCAACCGCAGTCGCAGGCCGATGTGGAATGATTTGCCCGGCGCGACCGTGTCGATGTCGGAGATCAGCGACGCCGTCGCGCGCGTGCTGGTGGCCTGGTTGCTCTCCAGCGCGTCGGCGCCAAACGACCAGCCAGCGAGCAGCAGACACAGGAGACCGGTCAACAGCCGCGACATGGGATTCCTCGAACACGCGAATTCGTGCGCATATGGCGCCGATTTCGCCGGATCGCCAGCATGTTGCCCGCACTCCCCGTCACCGAGGCTATTCCGACGCTGCTGGGAACCCTCGCCGCCGGACGGAATGCCGTCCTGGTGGCGCCGCCTGGGGCGGGCAAGACGACACTGGTGCCGCTGGCCCTGCTCGACGAACCGTGGCGCGGTGATGGTCGGATCCTGATGCTGGAGCCGCGCCGGCTGGCCACGCGTGCCGCGGCGGCGCGCATGGCGTTCCTGCGCACAGAGGCAATCGGCGGCCTGGTCGGCTTTCGCACGCGAACTCGACGCGGCGGTGTCGCCAACGACACGGATCGAGGTGATAACGGAGGGGCTGCTGATCCGGCGATTGCAGGCCGATCAGGTGCTCGATGGCGTCGCGGCGGTGATCCTCGACGAGGTGCACGAGCGTTCTCTGGAGACCGACCTGGCGCTCGCGCTGTGCCTGGAATTGCAGCGCGTGCTGCGCCCGGAGCTGCGGCTGGTCGCGATGTCGGCAACCGCGGATGGCGCGCGGCTGGCGGGGTTGATGAACGCCGAGGTGGTCGAGAGTTCCGGACGGATGTTCCCCGTCGCGATCAGTCACGCCGCGCGCGACATTCCCGGACCGCGTGAGCTGCCCGATGCAATCGCGCGGGCAGTGCGAGAGGCATTGGCGCAGCACGAAGGCGACATCCTGGCGTTCCTGCCAGGCATGGCGGAGATCCGCCGCGCGCAGTCGGCGCTGGAGGGATGTGGTGCCCTGGTGCTGCCGCTGCACGGCGATCTGCCGCCGGCGGACCAGGATAAAGCGCTCCGGCCGGCGGACGGCAGGCGGGTGGTGCTGGCGACTTCGATCGCCGAGACATCGCTGACGGTGCCGGGCGTCCAGATCGTGGTGGATGGCGGCTGGCGACGCGCCCCCCGGCTCGATCCCACCACCGGCCTCACGCGCCTTGCGACCGTGCGGATCTCGCGCGCGGCGGCCGAGCAGCGAGCAGGCCGTGCCGGACGCGAGGCGCCGGGTGTCGCCATCAGGCTGTGGTCAACCGCGCTGCATCGCGGAATGGCGCCGTTCGATCGGCCGGAAATCCTCGAGGCGGAACTATCGTCGCTGGTGCTCGACTGCGCGGCGTGGGGCGCCGCGCCGACGGATCTGGCATTCCTCGATCCACCGCCGCAGGGGGCTTTGGCGGCCGCGGGTGCGTTGCTGGCGGAACTCGGCGCTCTCGACGCGGAAGTGTGCATCACCGCAACCGGCCGCCGGATGGCGGCACTCGGGGCGCATCCCAGGCTCGCCGCCATGATGCTGGCCGCGACGAATCCCGCCGAGGCGTCGCTCGCCGCAGATATCGCCGCGCTGTTGGAGGAACGCGATCCATTGCGCGGTCCCGAGGCCCCCGCGGAGATCGGTTCGCGCCTCGCCGCCATCGCCCACGGCGACCCGGCCGCGGATCGCGGTGCACTGGCCCGCATCCGGCGTGTCGCCGCGCAGTACCGGCGCCGGCTGCGGACGGATGCGGACCCGGAGGGCGATGCCGGCAGGCTGCTCGCCGCCGGGTTCCCGGATCGGATCGCGCAACGCCGCGGTGAGCCCGGCAGTTTCCGGCTGTCCGGCGGCGGCGGTGCGCGGCTGCCGCGAGCCGATCCGCTGGCAAACGCGCCGCTGCTGGCCGTGGCGGCGCTGGAAATGAAGCAGGCGGCGCGTATCAGGATGGCAGCGCGGCTCGATCCCGAGGCGTTACCCGCTTCGCGCATCACCGAACAAATGGAGGTCAGCTTCGACAGCGCATCCGGCGCCGTGCTGGCACGGCGGCGGCGGCGGTTCGGCGCGCTGGTGCTGAGTGACAGGACAGAGCCGGCTGATCCCGTGGAGGTCGCCGGCGCGCTGGCCCGTGCCGTGGCGGCAGACAAACTGCGGTCGCTGCCATGGACCGACCAGGCGCGGCAGCTTCAGGCGCGGGCTGCGCTGATGCGTCGCCTGGAGCCGGCCAAGGCGTGGCCCGACCTGTCCGATGCGGGTACCTGATAGCCGAGATCGAATCCTGGCTGGCGCCGCACCTCGCCGGTTCGTCCCGACTCGGCGATGTCGGTCGGCTGGACCTCGTCGGCATCCTCCGCCGGTTGATCCCGTGGCATCTGGTGGGACAGCTGGACGCGGCATTGCCGGCGCATCTCGATCTGCCGAACGGGCGCATCGCGGTTGACTACACGCAGACGGTCCCAGTGGCGTCGGCGAAGGCGCAGGCGTTCTACCGGGTGATTGCGACGCCGACACTCGCTGGTGGACGCGTGCCATTGCAGCTTGCGCTGTTGTCGCCGGCTGGGCGGCCGATCGCGATTACCGCTGACCTGGCGGGCTTCTGGGGGGCGGGTTGGGCAGACGTAAGGCGTGACATGCGCGGCCGCTATCCCAAGCACGACTGGCCGGAGGACCCGACGAGCGACAGGAACTCGCCATGAGGCGATGGCAGCGCCTCCAGACCACTCGCACCGGCGAGCGGCATCCCCCGAGCCTGCCAACCGGCCTTGACCCTGGGCTTGTCCCGGTGGTCATTCCCGGCGCAGCACTTCGGCGTCCACGTCGTTCCTTCGATGCGGCCATGCCCAGCTCGATTCAATTGTTGCACGCCAAGCCCTTACTTGTTGCGACGGCGCGGGAATGCCATGTGGTTCGTTCATCCGTTCGGAGTTCACGCATTATCATGAGCCGCTGGATACGGCGTTCATCAGTCATGGCTGTCCTGACGCTGTTCGTCAGTGCCTGCACCGCCGGCGCGCCCGGGTTTGCCGTCGCACGCTCCGCTCCGGACAGTTTCGCGCCGCTGGTCAAGCGGGTGATGCCGGCGGTGGTCAACATCGCGGTGACGGAGACGGTCACTGGCGGCGAGGTGCTGAGCGAACTGCCGCCCGAACTGCGTGATACCCCACTCGGCCGGGAGTTCCGCAAGCGATTCGGCAACCGCAAGGAACAGACGCTGGGCGCCGGCTCGGGCTTCATCATCGACTCATCCGGGCTGATCGTCACCAACAACCACGTCGTGGGGCACGCCGACAAAATCACCGTCTCACTGCCCGACGGAACGCGGCTGCCGGCCACCGTGATCGGCTCCGACGAACTGACGGATGTGGCCTTGATCAAGGTCATCGCCTCAAGGGCGTTGCCATCGGTGCAGTGGGGCGACTTACGACAGGCCGAGGTCGGCGATTGGGTCCTGGCAGGCGGAAATCCGTTCGGCCTCGGCGGGACGGTCACCGCCGGCATCATCTCGGCGCGCGGGCGCGACCTGGGCGCGGGACCGTTCGACAACTTCCTGCAGCTTGACGCACCGATCAACCCGGGGAACTCGGGCGGCCCGATCTTCAACATGGACGGCCAGGTGATCGCGATCAGCACAGCGATCGTGTCGCCGTCCGGTGGATCTGTCGGCATCGGTTTCGCCACGCCGAGCGAACTGGTGATCCCGATTATCGAGCAATTGCGCGCAAGCGGACGTATCGAGCGTGGCTGGCTCGGCGTGTCGGTCCAGGACTCGGACGACGGCGTGACCGTCGCAGGCGTCGAGCCGACCAGCCCGGCGGCGCGCGCAGGGCTGCAAAAGGGCGACATGATCCTGGCGGTGAACGGCGAGCACGTCGATACTTCGCGGGTGCTGATTCGCTCCGTCGCGGCGCAACTGCCGGGCAAGTCGGTCAGCCTGTCGATCCGGCGGCAGGGGCGTGCCATGGATATTTCAATCACGGTCGGCCAGCGGCCTCCGGAGAGCCACGGCTGAGGGAGCGAGATGATGCGGATCCTGGTGGTGGAAGACGACAAGGACGTCGGTGCCTTCGTCGTCCGCGGGTTGAAGGAAGCCGGCCACGTGGTGGAACACGCGGACAACGGCCGCGACGGTCTGTTCATGGCGGCGAGCGAGGCGTTCGACGCGGTGGTCCTGGACCGCATGCTGCCCGGCGGCATCGATGGCCTGCGGCTCCTCGAAACGCTGCGGGCGCAGAAGAACACCGTGCCGGTGCTGATCCTGTCGGCGCTCGCCGATGTCGATGAACGGGTGCGCGGATTGAAGGCGGGCGGTGACGACTACCTCACCAAGCCATTCGCGTTCGCCGAGCTGCTGGCAAGGGTCGAGGCGTTGGCGCGGCGCGGCAAGGGCGAGGGGCCGGTGACCAAACTGGTGGTCGAGGACCTGGAACTCGACCTGCTGTCGCGCCAGGTGAAGCGGGCAGGCCAGAAGATCGACCTGCAGCCGCGAGAATTCCGGCTGTTGGAATACCTGATGCGGCACGCCGGCCAGGTCGTCACCCGCACCATGCTGCTGGAGGGCGTGTGGGACTACCATTTCGATCCGCAAACCAACGTGATCGACGTGCACGTCTCGCGGCTGCGGCAGAAAGTGGACAAGCCGTTCCCAACGCCGCTGATCCATACCGTTCGTAACGCAGGCTATATGCTGCGCGCCGAAAGCGCGTGATGGCGGCCGGACCACCGGTGCGGGCATCGCCGCGCTTTTACAGGCCGTCCAACCACGTCATGGCCGGGCTTGACCAGGCCATCCCAAGCCGCAGCAATTTGCGAACGATGCAATCCAGGTCAGCGACAATCCCGTTGGGATGGCCGGATCCAGCCGGGTCATGATGCAATTGGCGGCATGTGGAGTACGTCAGCAATTAAGGCGGCCGGTATTAGCCTTTAGTATTGGCAGGAGTGGCTAGGTTTGCTGCTCGCCCGCCCGATCGTCGTGGTCGAAGGGCAATGGCCACGCCAAGGTTCCACCGGCAGGTTGTTGCGGTCAGCGGGGTTCCGGTTTGCGTTGGTCTATGCGGTGCTGCTGGCGCTGAGTGCCGCGGCACTGGCGATGTTCCTGTGGTGGGCAACCGCCGGCTTGCTGGATCGACAGACCGAGGCAGCGATCCAGGCCGATTCGCAAAGCCTGTCCGAACGGTTCACCGCCGGCCGGATCCCCGCCTTGATCCTGACGATCGACGATCGGCTGACGCAGAACGTCGAGGACGATGCGATCTACCTGCTGGTCGATCCGTCCGGACGGCGTGTCGCCGGCAATCTCGAGCACTGGCCCTCGGGGGCGGCGCAGAGCGGCGGTTGGTACGAACTTCCGATAGAACGCGCCGGAACCCGCTCAATGGCGCTGGTGCAGAGCTTTACGCTACCGGACGGGTATCGCCTGCTGGTGGGACGCGATGCCAAGGTGCGCGCGCAATTGCGGCACCTGCTGACGGACGCTCTGCTGTGGGCCCTGTTGGTCGTTGTCGTGATGGCCTCCATCGGCGCACTGGTGGTACGGAGCCTGTTCCGCCGAACGCTCGCGAATGTCTCCGCAACGGCCGCCGCGATTGCCGGCGGCGATTTCACCCAACGCGTCCGTCTCTCCGGCCGGGGTGACGAATTCGACCAGCTCGCAGAGACCATCAACGACATGTTGGATCGGATCGGACGGCTGATGGAGGGAGTGCGCGAGGTATCGAATGCCATCGCACATGACCTGCGAACGCCGATCACGCGGGCGCGCGCCCGGCTTGAGGACGCCAGCCTCCATGCGACCACGGCGAGCGAGTTGCGCGCGGCGATCGAGCGGGCGACAGCGGACCTCGATGGCATCGTTGCAGTGTTCCAGGCGCTTCTGCGGATCGCGGAGATCGAGGCGGGGTCGCGGCGCTCGGCCTTCGCCCCGGTGGATCTGGCGCCGCTCCTGTCGGATGTGGCGGAGCTGTACGGTGCGCTCGCGGAGGAGAAGGGGATCATGCTGGTGCTGGACGCACCCGCGACGCTGCCCACGTATGGCGATCGGGAACTGATCCAGCAGGCGGTGGCGAATCTGGTGGACAATGCGGTGAAGTTCTCGCCGTCGGAAAGCACCGTTCGGCTGTCCGCCGCAGCGACGCCTGGCGGGCTCGAGCTGGCGGTGTCCGATCAGGGCCCGGGTATTCCCGAGGGCGATCGCGTGCGGGCGGCAGAGCGATTCTTCCGCGGCGAGTCGGCTCGGAACACGCCGGGTTCCGGCCTGGGGCTCGCGCTGGTGCAGGCGGTGGCGCATTTGCACGGCGGCAGCCTCCAATTGGCGGATGCAGCACCGGGGCTGGTTGCCGTGCTGTCGTTGCCGAACCGCGAGCAGGCGGTGCCGGCTGGATAACCTCCTTGTCATGTCGGCACCACGGGCCTGTGAGCCCAGGAATGGCATAATGCCGCCCATGGTTCCAGGCTTGCGCATGACCGGGGTGGCTGGCGGGGTATCCTGCCTTGCGGTGGTGACGATGCTGCTGGGCGCTTCGCCGGTGGTTGGGCAATCGCAGCCATCGCCGGCGCAGGTCACCAGCGACACGCCGCAGGTCCTGCCTGCACCTGCTCGACCAGGTCAGTGAGATGGTTCGGGTCGCCGATGCGCCACCGCCACAGGAGGTCATGGTGCTGTCGAGCGAGGGGCAGCGGATGTGCGATCAAGGGCTGACACGGGGCGGTATTCTGCGGCTACGGCGCGCGCTGATGTTGATGCTGCACCAGGATGGGAGCCCATAGCCGGGCCCAGCGGGACTCGGGGCTCAGGCGCCAGCGTCTCTTCAGATCACTGGAAGCCGTGCGCTGATGCTGGCCCCATCCCAGCCTCAACCCCATCCCGGCCTGGTCCGATCACCGTCCACGTCCTGCGCTGTTGGGCCTGTGCCCGCACCGAGGCACTGGCGACCGGCCTGCCCTCCCAATTCGACCACCGCCCCCCCCTCTCCCGCGAAGCGGGGGAGGCTGGGAGGGGGTGCAACTGCGGGTGCTCTGCCCGTCCCAATTCGAAGCGGTGGCGCCCCTCCGCACGGCCGGCAATCCAAGCCCCGCCATAACGACAAGGCTGATAAGTCACTGCCGGTGATCTACAGTATGATACCGACTGCCCGAATGTCCGACCCGTGATCGAGTGATTATGGGCCTTCGCCGCCCCACTGCGGTCGGTTCCAGGCGTCCCGTTTTGCGCCCTGGATCAGCCGCGCCAGCCGATCGAATTCAGCAGGCGACAGCGTTTCCGCCCGCCGAACCGCCGCGATATCCGCCGCTCGCAGCAAGGCCTCCCCGCCGAGCGGCTTCAGCGCGCCACGCAGCATCTTTCGCCGCTGGCCGAACGCCGCTGCCGTCAGGCGCTCCATCGCAGCGAACAGTGCCGGCTCGGGTTGCATGGTGTACGGCTCCAGACCCACCACGGCGGAGAACACCTTGGGCGGCGGCACGAATGCGCTGGGCGGAATCCGCAGCAATAGATCCGTCTCGCAAGTCCATTGTGCCAGTATCGACAAACGACCATACGCCGGGGTACCCGGTTCCGCGCAGATCCGTTCCGCGACTTCCTGTTGGAACATCAGCGTCAGCCGTTCGAATGCAGTCGCCTGGCGCAACCAGCCGATCAGCAGAGGCGTCGCGATGTTGTATGGCAGATTGGCCACCACCTGGCGTGGTTCCGGCACAAGTGCCGCCAGATCCACTTCCAGTGCGTCGGCCGCCACAATGCGCAGACGCGAGCCAACCAAGGCGGCGAGGTCCTGCATCGCCGCGACGGCACGGTGATCAATCTCTACCACTGTCACGCTCGCCGCGTCGGACCCTAGCAAGGCGCGTGTCAGTCCGCCGGGTCCCGGCCCAATTTCCACGACGTGGCGCCCGGCCAGCGACCCGACCGCTCGCACGATGCGCTGCGTGAGGTTCGCATCCAGCAGGAAGTGCTGTCCCAACGCCCGCCGCGCCGCCAGTCCGTACCGCGCGATCACCTCGCGCAGCGGCGGCAGGTCAGTCATGCACCGCCGCTACGGATGTCGATACGTGCGCGCCGCCGCAGATCAGCGATCAACTGCCGCGAGGTCAATTCGACTCGATCATTCAGCAGTTGCGACCGCACCTGGTCATTCGACTCTGCGCGAGATTCTTCTGTTCACGTGAGCAAACAATCAACACGGCGATGCCGTCATTGGTGACCAGCGGTTGTGTGGCCCGATCGGGCGGCAACGTGGCCAGGACCTGTCGCAACGTTGCAGGGTTGATCAACTCAAGACGCACCTCGCCAGGATCGGCCGGGCGAGGTGAGTTGTTCGCCTTGTTCGCCTGCTCCATCTGTTCGCAGCTATGGATGCTCGCGCTGATGGATTTTGCCTTTTCCAGAGTCTGCTTCTGCTGCTCGGTCGGCGCCTGCGGATTGAGCGCGCCGACGAACGGCAGGAACACCTGGCGCAGCGACAGCGCAGTGCCCATCTCGTGGCCGATGTCGCGCTTGCCTTGCAAGGTCACGATGGAGAAACCGCCTGGAACCTTGACCGGGTTGCTGATCGCTCCCACCGGCATTTCGGCAACCAGCCGCGCCACCTCAGGATCGAGCTGGTTCGCTTGCACCCAGCCCAACTCACCACCCTGCAGCGCTGTCTGGTTCTGGCTGAACTGCGCGGCGACCACCGGGAACGCGGCACCCTTGCGCAGTTCGGCGATTACCGTCTCGGCGAAGCGTTCCGCGTCAGCGGTGGCGGCGGGGTCCTCAACCGGAACGAAAATCTCGCCTACACGATATTCCGGCTTGCCAACCTGCTGCGCCAGGATCCGTTGCCGCTCCGCGATTTCGGCGTCGCTGATATTAACCTGCTGGCCAAGCTGCTCGCGCAGCACCTGGCCCCAGCCGAGCTGCGTGCGAATCTGATCGATCAACGTACGCTGGCTGACGCCGTCCGCCGTCAGCTTCTGCTGCAATCCGCCCGCAGGCAAACCGTTGCGCCCCTCGATGTCGTGGATCGCCGCGGCGATCGCCTTGTCGCCGACGACGATCTTGCGGCGCTGCACTTCCTGCATGCGCAGCCGCTCATCGATCAGCTGGCGCAGGATCTGTTGCTTCAACCGGTCGATCACGTCCGGCGTCAACGGCAGACCGGTGGACAGAGCAAACAATCGCGCGCGATTGTCGACGTCGATGTTGCTGATCACCTCGCCATTCACCACGGCGACGATGCGGGTGGATTGCACGGCGGCGGCGGCAGGGGGTGGCCTGATCGGCAGGGCGCCGAATGCCGCCATGGGTAATACGAGCAAACATGCCAGCAACAGCCAGCATCGACGGCTTTCCGTCATGAATGAGCCTCCCGATCTCACAGCGCGTTGAAACCGAACTGTCCGACCGTCTTGAATGTGAGCTGGACCAGGAAAGTTGTCGATCCATTGTCGCCGTTGAACGAGGTATAGCGACGGTAGTACCTGAGATCAAAGATGAAACATTCGTCCTCATAGACCGCATCGGCCCCCACCGCGACCATCTGGCTGGTCTGCAGGTCGCGCCGCATCCAGCCGTTGAACCGGTACTTCCCCCAATTCGTCGTTGTCCCCAGCGAGACCTCATTGCGCGGTATGAAGAAGGCGTTTCCGGCCGGCGGCGGGGCCGGCTGGTCAAAGTAAGTGTACGGGTCGAACGTCGTGTAGATGTATCCGCCGGACACCGTAAAATGCGGCGCGCTGACAGATGCCAGCGCGTCTGCGAACCTGGTGGCAAGGTCCCTATGATCGAGCCGGGTGCGGTATGACAGGTTGAGCCAGCTCGTCGGCGCGATGGTGGCGCGCGCGACAACGTCCGACACGTCGTCGTGCAGTCCCGACGCCTCGGGGAACAGGTTGTCCGGTTTGGTCTGATACGATTGTCCGATCAGTCCGTCGAACGTCGTCCCGCCGAGGTACCACGCGCCATGCATCGCAACATTGGCGCGTTGACCGCCCTCCAGCCGATCAATGCCGGGAAAGCGATTGAAGCTGAACAGATTGGCATCGGTGAATTCCAGATCGAGGCTGTCCTCATTGGGATACTTGTTGACCTGGCTGTCGCCGGCTTGCGGCGCGACGATGATTTCCGCCATCGGCTCGATCAGCTGGGTGCCCCATGCACCGGAATTCCGCATGAACGGCCAACGGAAATTCAGCGCCGCCTGCGGCAGTGCGCGGGCCGAGCTGATCTGGTTCACCGGGCCGAAATTCGGCTGCTCATTGAAGGCGCTCGCATCATAAGCGGCGGCATCATTGTGCAACTTGACCGTCCACAGGTCGCCGAGCGCGCCGACGAACGGCCGATCCCAGTTCGTCGTGAAGCTCACCCGGCGCGTGTTGGTGCCGATACCTCGCACCACGTTGAAGGTCCCGGCGTCGATGCTCAGACGCCCGCCAAGGGCGTCCGGCTCCCCAAAGTAGCTGTACTCGTAACGCGGCAGCACCAGCGGCAGGGCATTGCTGGAGACGACGTCATTCAGGGTCTGGTAGAATCTGACATCGAAGCGGGAATACGCGCCTTGTCCAAATCCCTCGGCATAGATCTGGCTGCTCAGCAGGGTAAACTCGTTGCCGAGCGTACTCGAGAGGCGGAAATCCCTGACGTAGTCGGCTGACGAACCCCGCGCGATATCAAAGCCCCATCGCCAGGTGTCGTCTATATTGAATTGGCCCCTGCCGAATATCGTCGCCTGTGGCGAGTTTTCGAAGTAGCCGAGCGAGCCATTGAGCAGCAGGTTGCCGTTGTTGAACTTGCGCCGGTATTCCACATCGACCTCAGGACCCGCGCGCGAGGTTATCATCGGCGTGATGGTCGCATCCGATTGATCGTCGATCACCTGGTACCACGGTTGGGCGTAGAAAACGCCGAGATGCGAATTGGAACCCAGCGTCGGGATCAGCAGCCCGCTGCCTCGTTTCACGGATGGATCAACCTGCCAGAAATACGGCATATACCCGATCGGGAAGCCGTACATCTCCATGACGGCATCCTGGTATTCGATTTTCTTGTGCTCCAAATCCTGCACCGCGGACAGCGCCCGGATTTCCCACAACGGCGGCCTTGTCGGATCCTTGGCGCATAGATTGCAGGTCGAATACACGACACGCGACATTTCGTTCAATTCGCCGTTCGTGCGACGCGCGCCGTTGGCTGCCATTCTGCCGTTTTCGGCCAGGATGGCGCGCATGTCGCGCAACACGCCGCTCTTCATGTCCTGGGTCAGTTCCGCATAATCCGCAAATACGACCTGACCGTCCGGCTCCATCAGCACAACGTTGCCTTGGGCCGCCATCACACCGGTATTCCGGTCAAATGTGACCTTGTCCGCGTGCAACACGTGACCTTCCTGCCACGCCTCGACATGGCCCTGAGCAGTCACCAGCGCATTATCCCGGTCGTATTCCACCGAGTCGGCGGTGAACGTCACGGGTTGATCGCGCGATCCCTGTTGATGCTCGCTGCTACCGATCAGTGCGCCAAGTTGTGCCCGTGCCGCGCTGGGCAGTGCTACGACAAGCAGCAATCCCAACAGCAGACCGCGAGCAAATGCGCGCGAAGCCCACAAGGCTCGCGCCATGCTCAGCCGTCTTCCGTGTGCAGCAACAGCGCGACCGCCAGCATCATGCCGGAAGCCGCTGGTGCCCAGGCGGCGAGCGCGACCGGCAGCGCGCCGGACTGACCAAACTCCTCCGCCATCTTCGACACCAGGAACAGCATGAAACCCGCCGCGACGCCGCTGCCGATCATCTGTGCCACGCCACCACGCCGCGCCGGCCGCATGGAGAATCCCGCGGACACCAGAGCCATCGTGGCTGTCAGCAGCGGCAAGGCGAGCAACGCCTGGAAATGCAATCGATGGCGAATCGATGAGAAACCCGACCGGTCCAGCAACGAGATGAACCCGGGCAGCTGCCAGAAGGACAACGTATCTGGCGAGGCAAAGCTCTCCTGCACGCGTGCCACGGTGAGATCAGTTGGCAGGCTCAGTGAACTGACGGGACCCGGGATCTGCTCAGGCCGAACCACACGTGCCTTCAGGAACTGCCATGCGCCTGCGCCGAGCGTCGCCTCGGTCGCCTCGATGCGATTGAGCAGCTTATCGTGATCGTCCAGACGGAACACACTCACGTCGGATGCGGTCAACTGCTTGCCCTGCAACTGCACGCCGTTCGCATGAATGATGGCAACGCCCTGGGGGGTGAATGCATGATCGGACTGGCGCAGCCAAAGCTGTCCGCCGGTCAGATCAAGGGGACCCCCACCACTCTTCAGATAGGCGTCCTCAAGCGTGGCGGCACGCGCGAACATCGCCGACGACAACGGACTGATCCCACAGGTGGCGAGTGCACCCAGCAGAAGTGCGCACGCCGTGGGAGCTGAAAGAAATTCCCAGGCGGAGATGCCGGCGGCGCGTGCCACGATGAGCTCCGATGAACGCGTGAGACGCCAGAAGCAGAGGATGCCGCCGACCAATACCGCGAACGGCAGGATCTGCATCGCGATATAGGGCAGTCGAAGTGCGGCAATCTCGCTGACGATGCCGAAGGTGGCGTCCGGCTTGGTCGTTGAGCGCCGCAGCAGTTCGATGAAGTCGAACATCGAGACCAATCCTGCCAAACCCAGCGCCATGGCGGTCACCCATCCGGTGAACTGCCGAGCGATATAGAATGACAAGGTGACCGGTACGGTCATGTCGCTATGCCGTCGCGGGACGATAGCGGTATAGGTAGCGGTCCAGCAGTTGCGGTCCCAGCAACAGCCAGGCGCACACCACGCCTGGAGCGATCGCCTGGAGCCACATCAATGGCAGCCAAACCGCATCGCCAGCCGCCAGGTTTTGCACTGCAAAACCCAATGCCAGCAGAGCGACCATCGTGCCGACCGCGACCAGCGGCCGGATGAAACTGCCATGGCGGCGAAATGTACCGGTGAGCACGGACAGCAAACCGACGAATGCATAGGACAGCGCGCTGAACGGAGATGACAAACGCTTGTGTGCCTCGGCAATCCACTTGGATGCGTCACGAGGGTTCGTCATGTGCGGGTTGAGCAGGCTACCCAGCGGCTGTTCCGACATGTCGGGCAGACGCGCACCGCCATTGCTACTGTTGTCGGACAGGTCGATGTCGTTCTGCCCGAATGTCAACACGTTCAGTCGACCCGTCTGGTGATCGATCTCCTCACGGCTGCCGTCGATCAGCAGCGCGCGCGGACCGTTCGGGCCTTCTACCAGCCGACCGCGCTCAGCCAGGATTGTTGCGTGGGCGGATTTGTCCCGCGCGTCATCCACCATGATGCCATGCAGCGTGCCGTCCGGATCACGAGCCCTCACATAAACAGTGAGGTTGTCGGAGACCTTGGTGAAGACGCCCTCCTGCAACAGGAAGGCTGCCATGCTGTTGCGGATCTCCCACTGGAATTCCCGGAACGATGCCAGGCTGGTCGGTACGATCCAGAGGTTCAGTACATAGCCAGCCACCACCACCAGAACCGCCATGGTGATCGCCGGACGCGACAATGCCAGCGGGGAGAGGCCCGCGGCACGCATCACGGTGATCTCGCGATCACCGGCGAGCCGTTGATAGACAAACTGCACCACGACGAATGTCGTGATCGGCAGGATCACCGCGACGAAACTCGGAATGAGCAGGCCGGTCAATTCGATGAACACGCCGAGCGAGAGCCCGTGGTTCACCACCAGCTCGATGAAGCGTAGCGACTGCACCAGCCAGACGAGCGCGGTCAGCCCCCCCGTCACCGCGATCAGCGCGAGCGTGAGCTGACGGAAGATATAACGGTCGAGCCGCGTGACCAGCTTGCCGGTGCGCATTGCGCGTGACGACCCCCGCTTTGACGACCCAGACTTTGTGCGTCAGGCCAGCACGTGATGCAAGCTGAGCTGAAGGCTGAGGTTCGGCTCGGTTCAGTGTGATTGTCTCAGGCGCGTCCAGCCGGCCGCCAGCCGCATGGCGCCCGGCCACAGCCGGCAGGCGCCCACTACCCAGGCTTGCGTCGATTCGCTGCGGCAAAGCCCATGAATCGCCGTCGCAACCCGCATCTGCCGCGTGATCAGCGCTCCGTTGCCCCGATGGTAGCGTCGCGCGACATTGCCATCCTGCAGCCAAGTGCGGGCCGCCAACGTCCCACTGGACAGCGCCAGCGCGACGCCGTCGCCGGTCAGCGACGGAATCACCGCCGCCTGGTCGCCTACGCGAAATAGCCCCGGCGGATCGTCCGGACTCGCCGCGTGGATGAAACCATAAGGCAGGCCGGCAATCGTCAGCGGCCGCTCTAGTATCGCAGCGGCACCGGAGAGCCGCGCGGCCAGATGCGGCGACTCGCCAATAAGTGATTGCATCAGGCGATCCCAACGCCCGCCCACATCGCGCAGTCTGCTTGCGGGAAGCAGAATGCATAGTACGGCGCATTCGGACTCGACGAGTTGCAGGCCGGCATATCCGCCGTTGAACAGAACCAGTTCCACGTGGTTCCGCAGCTCGGCAACCTGCGCCGGGACGAGCGTGTAATACATCTTCATCCCGATCAGCCCGCTGCCACGCGCTGCGCGTGCGGCGCCGCGCAGTTCGTGCTTGCCGGTGGCGAGGAACACTGCACCAGCGGACATTTGTCCAAGCCGTCCGCAATCGACACGCAGCAATCCATTTGGCTGCGAAACGCGATGCGCGCTGTGTCCCCGCAGCACCGTGGCCCCGCTTGCCGCCGCCTGCTGCAGCAGCGCTTCGTCCAGCACGCGGCGGGTTATGCCAGCCGCGGTGAATGGCAGTTGCACGGTCGCCGATCGCGTGCCGTGCACCAGACGCAGTGACGAGATCGGCGCAACGGTGGGCAACGCCACGCCCAATGCAGCAATTGCCGAGATCGCTTCCGCGCTCAGGAAATCGCCGCAGACCTTGTCCGTGGGCCCGACGTTCCGCTCGATCACTGTGACGTGGCGGCCCGCACGGGCGATCGCAATCGCCGCGGCTGCGCCAGCCGGCCCGCCGCCGACGATCAGCGCGCTATCGGCTGCGATTCGCACGGTGGTCGCGGAATATTGGTCACCTCTGCATCGTCGATCGGAGCATACGCACGAGTACGTGCGACGCTCAGGCGGAACGGCACGGTCCAGGTGATCGCCACCTCGTCCGCGGGGAGGTCCGCGGCTTGCATCAAGCGGCGCCAATCGTCCGGCACGAATGCGCGCGCGATCGAGATACGCCCATCGCTCAGTACGAACGGATGCCATCGCGCCAGCCACGCGAGCAGACCGAAGCCGTAATACGGCAGCCAGTGCCGATGCAGATCGCCGATGAACCAGCCTCGCCGCGCGTGTGCTTCCATCCACCGCATGAACATCACGACCTGTCCATCGGGGAGATGGTGCGTGAACTGCGAGCTGATGATGAAGTCGAACAACTCCGCCGCATCGATCGCGAACACATCACCGGTTCGATAGATGATCGGTACACTGGTCGCCTCGCGCGCCGCGCGTGTTGCCCATGGATTGAGGTCGATGCCGTCAAGCTGAACCGCGATGCCATGGCGTTCAGCCCAACGGTAGATTCGTCGCAACGCATCGCCATGTCCGCAAGCCACATCCAGCAGCGAGAACGATCGCAGCCCCTCCGCTTCGCGCGCTAGCCAACGCAGCATAGGCCGATGCGTCATCGTCACAACGTTGACGCGCGACAGATCACGCAGACATCGGCGATAGTCGTCGAAATCGACGCAGTCCGTATCCATCCGCTCGTCGGCATTGCTGCGCGCGGCGAGGCTCATCCGTAGTTCCGGGCGTCAGCACGGCCTTCAGGCGCCATGGCCGGACTTGTTCCGGTCATCATGGGCGATGGAACGCAAAAGTTTCGACGGTGAGCCCCGGCCCGAAGGCCATCGCCATGCCGTGACCGGCCGCCTGCGTGGCATGCAGGATGCGGTCCAGCACAAAGACCAGAGTGGCAGAAGACATGTTGCCGAAGTCGCGCAACACGTCCCGCGAGTATCTCAGGGTTTCAGGCGGCAATGCGAGGCCGTGTTGCACGGCGTCCAGGATCGAGCGACCGCCCGCATGCACAGCCCACAGAGGGATGTCGTTCACCGTCCGGTTGCCGAGCAGCGTCGCGCCGTGCTCGCGCAGCCAGCGCCGGATGCGGCCTGGCACCTGGCCCGACAGGTGCATCTCGAAGCCATGGTCGCCGATGTGCCAGGTGATCAGCTCCGCGCTGCGCGGAATCACAGTCGCGTGAAAGCGATCCAGCGAAAGTCCGATCGGTTCGGCAGATACCAGGCACGCACCGCAGCCGTCGCCGAACAGCAGGAAGCTCAGCATTTTCTCGAGCCGCCACTGTTCCTGCAGGTGCAGACTGGAAAGTTCCAGATTGACCACCAGCACCTTGGCATTCGGCTCCGAGCGTACCGTGTGCCGCGCCAGCTTCAGGGCATTCACCGCGGCGAAGCAGCCCATGAAGCCGACGATCGTGCGTTCGACCGAGGGCGACAGGCCCATGCCCTGCATGATGTGGAAGTCGAGTCCCGGTGCGGTGAAGCCGGTGCAGCTTGCAACGATGAGATGGGTGATCTCGTCGCGCTCATGTTCGATATCGAGCGCGTCGATCGCCCGCCGCGCCAGCGCGAGTGCCGCATCCGGAAAGAGCGCCATCCGCGCACCGGTCGAGGGAAAGTCACGCCGCCGGTAGAAGCCCTCACTGTCAAGAATGTGGTCTCGCGGCCTCGGACCTGGCGCAAAGAACGAGAAGCGATGCTCGATGTCGGCCAGATCGGTCATGCGGTCGAACAAGGCGCGGCTCCGCGCATCCTCCAGCACCGTGCGACCGAAATCCACGAACTCGGCGTGGATGTCGTGCGACGGCACTGCAGTACCGGTCCGATTGAGCCAGGCGACTGTCACATTCGGTCCTTCATTCCCGCGTACTCATGGAAGACGCAATTCAGAGCCCGCG
Source organism: uncultured Alphaproteobacteria bacterium (assembly GCA_963726125.1). Classification (GTDB taxonomy): domain Bacteria; phylum Pseudomonadota; class Alphaproteobacteria; order Acetobacterales; family Acetobacteraceae; genus JAMXLO01. The sequence goes on from CAVSBG010000009.1 coordinate 453,582, forward strand.
TAATCCATCCCCGATCGTTTGGCGAGGACCGCATCGGCACCAATATTGTGACCAGCCACCCGGGAATACTTGGCAATCAGTATCAGAGGCGTCAGCCGTCCATCCGATCCGCCGGACGCCTAAGGCAGCACCTTGCCAGGGTTCATGATGCCGAGCGGATCCAACGCATCCTTGATACGGCGCATCACCGCAAGCTCAGCGCCGCCGCGCCAATCCGGCATCATGTAGGGCTTCAGCCGGCCAATGCCGTGCTCCGCCGAGAAGCTGCCGTCGAGCGCGCGCACCACCTCATTCACCGTATCCATGATCGCGTGATCCTGTGCGAGGAACGCCGCCCCGTCGGCGCCGATCGGCTGCACCAGATTGAAGTGGATGTTACCGTCGCCCATGTGCCCGAACGGCATGACCCGGATGCCGGGGATCAATGCCTCGCATGCGGCGGTGGCACGGCGAATGAACTCCGGCACTTTCGAAACCGGCACGGACACATCGTTCTTCACGCTGGCACCGGCGCGCTTCTGCGCCTCGGAGTGTTCTTCACGCAGCCGCCATATCGCCGCCCTCTGAGCTTCCAACTCGGCGATCGCTGCGTCCAGGAGCACTTCGCTTGCCAGTGCCCGCTCGAGTGCCGTTTCCATCGCGCCGCGCAGGCCCGCGTCAGGCCGCGGCGTCGCAAGTTCCACCAGCACGTAGTGTTGCGCCGGTTGTCGCAACGGCAATGTCGCGCCGGGAATCAGCTCCAGCACCAGTCGCAGCCCACCGCCCGACATGTATTCGAATGCCTGCACCGAAGCCGGATCCTGCGAGTGGAAGCGGCTGAACAGATCAAGCGCCGCCTCCGGCGAAGCAACCGCGCACAACGCGACGCAGACCTCACGCGGTCGCGGAACCAGTTTCAACACGGCGGCTGTGATGATGCCCAACGTGCCCTCAGACCCGACGAACAATTGGCGCAGGCAATAGCCGGTGTTATCCTTGTGCAGCCGGCGCAGACCGTTCCAGATGGAACCATCCGGCAGCACGACCTCCAATCCCAGCACCAGATCGCGCGCATTGCCGTAACGCACCGTGTTGTTGCCACCGGCATTCGTCGCCAGCACGCCACCGATCTGCGCACTGCCTTCGGAGGAGATGGACAGCGGCAGCAAACATCCCGCCTCGACCGCCGCAGTCTGTGCCGCCTTCAACGTGACCCCCGCCTCGATCGTCATTGTCAGATCGAGCGGATCGATCTCCCGGACGCGCGTCAGCCGCGACAGGCTGAGCACGAGCTGACTGCCGTCCTCAGCCGGCGTGGCGCCGCCGACCATCGAGGTATTGCCGCCCTGCGGCACCATCGGCACCCGCAACTCCGCACACAACCGCACCACGCGCGCCAGTTCGTCGGTGGACGCAGGGCGGATCACCGCCGCGGTGTGGCCGCGATACAGGTGACGCCAATCCTCCGTATAGGCGGCGGTATCCGCGGGGTCGGTCAGCAGGCCGCGCTCACCGACCACGCCGCGGATGACGTCCAGCAGTGCCAGGTTGGGCATGAAGTGTCCTCCACACGGCAGCCTAAGCGCCCGCGGGATGCTGGCAAGGCCCAAGACGATCGATTTCGAGCGGTCCCCGGCCAACCGCCGCGCGAAGCGTATAGGATCCTTACTCTGCGATCTCTGCGCCAACTCTGCGCCCTCTGCGTGAGATAACCCGGCCGCGATCAACACCGGCAGATCTTGGTCGCTTCGGACCACGAAAGGACGGGCGTTCATTAAATCACCCTGTGGCAAGGGCGGCGTCCACTTGTATGCTGGCGCCATGGACACGCTCTATCTCGACGACCTGACCGTGGGCCAGCGCTTCGTCAGCGCCAAGCACACGATGGAGGCCGCGGAGATCACGCAATTCGCCGCTGCCTATGATCCGCAGCCGTTCCATCTCAACGAAGCGGCTGGACGCAACTCGCTGTTCGGTGGCCTGGTGGCGAGCGGCTGGCACACCGCCAGCACCACGATGCGGCTGATCGTCGACGGCGGCCTGCCGATCGCGGGCGGCATCATCGGCACGGGCGGCGAACTGCTGTGGACGCATCCAGTGCGTCCGGGCGACACGTTGCAGGTGGAATGCGAGGTGCTCGAGGTGGTTCCGTCCCGCTCCAAACCCGATCGCGGCACGGTCAAGGTCCGCTGCATCACGCAGAACCAGCATGGTGAGACGGTACAGAGCTTCACGCCAAGATTGGTTGTGCCTAGGCGGGCACCACAATGAGCGGACGCGATATCCCACAGGTGATGGCCGAGCGGCTGATCGTGGCGCTGGATGTGCCGACGATTGAGGCAGCGGCGCGACTGGCCGATCGGCTCGACGGCATCGTGTCGTTCTTCAAGATCGGGCTGTGGCTGCTGTTCGCGCCTGGTGCCGAGGCGTTCATCGACCGGCTCATCGCCGGCGGAAAGCGGGTATTTCTCGATGCCAAGATGTACGACATTGGCGAGACGGTGCGACAGGGCGTCGCGCGCGCGACCGAACGCGGCGTGAGCATCGTAACGGTGCATGGCGATCCGGGGATCATGCGCGCGGCGGTGGCTGGCAAGGGTGGTTCGTTGCGCACCAAGGTATTCGCGATCAGCGTGCTCACCAGCCAGAATGACGACGACCTGCGTGAGATGGGCATTGTGCTGCCGGTCGTCGAACTGGTCACGCTGCGTGTCCGCAAGGCGGTGGAGTGTGGCTGTGACGGCATCATCTGTTCGGCTGCCGATGATCCGAACGCAATCCGACGAATGGCGAATGCGGACAACCTGCTGATCGCAACCCCGGGGATCCGTGAACCGGGTGGCGCCCTGCACGACCAGAAGCGGCACGCAACTCCGGCGGAGGCGATTGCACGTGGAGCCGATTATCTGGTTGTGGGCCGGCCGATCACGCAGGCGATCGATCCGGCGGTTGCGGCCAAGCGGATCATCGCCGACATGGAGGCGGGCCGCGGTTAGCCCGACCGGCAACCTTGGCGGCGCGGCGAGGCCTATAAGAGCCGGCCCCCAACCGTCATGCCGACGAAGGTCGGTATCCACGTCTTTGCTGACAGTGGCAAGTAGATTCGTGGATGGGGCGCCATCCCGCGCCATGACCGCGGCACCCCCGACAGCAAGGCGTTCATAAAGGCTACTGGCACCACCCGCTAGTCGCACCGATAGTGTGCAGACGCAAATCGACTTCAGATGGTCAGTCGATCCGCCGGCTTTGACCTTACTCCGCCGCTTCCAAACGGATCACCGAGTCGGAGTAGCCAGCCTTACTTGCCTGTTCCGCCAGGAAAATCCCACGCTCGTCGATCCACGCCTGAGTGCGCTCGTACATGTCCTGCGTGTAGGGTTCGAACACCAGACGTTCGCCTGGTCCAAACCGCCGCACATCGATAAGCGCCCTGTGCCGTTCCGGCAGTTCACTCGCATAGTACTTGGTATACGGCTGATGCGCGATATCGATGTCGGTCTGCGCCCGCCGCAATGCCGCGAAGTACTTGCGCACATCGCCGACGTCGGCCGCATGCGGCACCATCGCCGCGATCATGAAGCTGGCATCGACGATCTTCCGGAAGCCCAGCTGCTCCATGACATAGTACTGCGCTCCGAACACCGTGGCGGCAGGTGCGCTGCCATCCAGCAACTGATCGACCCGATCGGCCGGTGACCCGCCGAAGCGCAGCTTGATCCGTTCGGCTGGAAGGAACGGTTCCAGTGCCTGGATCGTCGTGTAATGGCTGCCCGACTGATAACCGACGTGCACCTCGACATCCGCGAGATCCTCGGGTGCATTGATATTTGAATCACGGGGCACGAAAACGCCACACGGCGTAACGGTGTAGCACTCACCCCAGAGGCGGCCGAACTCCGCCGAGGCTGCCTTGTTGACCGTCCAGTGGCAGGCGCAACTGACCGACGCCTCGCGGCCTTGCTCATAGGTCTGGTACGCACCGTAACGCTTATCCGGAACGCCAGCCGTTGCCAGGGCACTGACCTGGTTTCGCGACAGCAGGCCGTGCGAGGACAACGCGTAGTCTGTCAGACCCTCGGCGGCGAAATAGCCCTTCTCTTCGGCCACCCATTCCTGTAGCCGGCCATGGGTGTGGATGATGAAAGTGGCCATAGATCGATCCTCGTACAGCGCAGAACGGGTTACCCGACCGCCGGAAGCGTGTCCAGGAACGGTCGTCGCCATCGCAGCCCCCGCCATCCTCACCGCGTTCCGCCACCGCAATCGGGACTGTCGCTAGCAACGCGGAACAAGGCAGCAAAATCGGTGCGCACCACCAGCGTAAGGCAGCGTGGGACAAAATTCGCCAGATCAACATCCGCACCGGCTTCCAGCATCAGCACGAAATCGAAATCGCGGAGCGCGCCCGAACCACGGTCAGGATCGGCCTCCAGCGCGGCATGCGAAGGGAGGTCATGTGCCTCCTGCGCCAGCCTGGCATATGCCGGCCGCAGCCGTATCGGTTGTTGCGCGGGATTGGCGAACAGCAGCGGCCAGAAGGCGCCGCGCTCGATGAGCAGCAATGCCGGCATGTGAAAGTCGGTGCGCAGCGTGTTCGAAAGCCGCCTGCTGCGCGGTCCGGCGTCCCAGTACGCCGGCGCTTCGTCCTGCGGCACGTTGGTCATGTATACAAGAGCGCCGGGTGGAACCAGTGCGATGACGGCCCGCAGTTGGGCGAGGTCGCGCCGATGGTCGGTCCACGCATCCGCCAGCACCGCCATGCGCACGGCGAACAGCAGATACAGTCCTGCGGCAATGGCTCGGCGCGCGGCGGGGTGCGTCACGCCCGATGGATCTACCGCGGCAAACAGCAGAAAGCCCAGCATGATGGCCACGCGTGTATCGAGAAAGCTGGCACTCATCAGGTCGAACGGGCAGGCTGCGTAGACTATTACGAGCACAACAACGGCCGCGATGACGCGCGGTGCAAGCACGAACCAGCCGATTGCAACACCGGTCGCAACGCCGCCGTAGAGCAGTGCCGCGGTGATCAGGTCGAGTGTTATGTCATAGTTGATAAATGGACTGGCGATCTGAATGACCTTGTCATGCAGGTCCATCCAGTGCGTTGCGAAGGGCTGGTCATGGATTGGCGCCAGGAATGCCAGAATGGTCGGCGCAGCCACGACTGCCAGCAACGCTGCTGAGCGGACCAGCATGTCGCGGCAAGTCCTGATGGCGTAAAACTCGGCACTACCGATCAGCAGCAGAAAGAACATCAGACCCATCAGGTGGCAGAAGAACAGAATGACCGATGCCGCGACCGCCACCGCGATGGTCGTCGCTGGTCTGATATCGCGCCAGGTCAGCCACGCCGCGGCGAACAGCATCGCGAGACCGCTGCCAACGCCCCAGTTCATGAAGCCCAGCAGGAACCCGCTGTTATAAGCGACCAAACCAGATGCGAGTGGCCAGTACGACCGATAGCCGAACAGCGAACGGTGCAGCGCCAGCACGCCGGCCAGGTTCAGCAGCAGGATGCCACCGAGCAGACAGCGTCCCGCAACATGAACCGGCAGCACATGCAGCAGAGGCGGCCCGATAACGTCGATCGCCAGGTCCGGGATGATCGACCAGTTCGGCGTGAACATGCGGCCGAGCACCGGATCGTCCGGTCCGGCGGCAAGCAGCACGAAGCGCGCCAGGTGATTTGGGTAGTCCAGCACTGGCGGGACATCCACGATCAACAACGGCGCCAGCAAGACCGCGGCGAGCAGTGCCAGCACTGCCCACCACGCACCGTGCCGCGAGGGCGTGTCCTCAGTGGGACTCCGTGGCATCCTTCGTGGTCTCCGTGTAACCCTGCCTCCTCCATTGACAGTTTTGTGACCCAAAGCTACCGCGTCGCGCCACGCCCACTGGGGATTCTCTCGCAATGCCGGTTCACGCCTTCATCTTCCCGGGCCAGGGCAGCCAGGCCGTCGGCATGGGACGCGACCTCGCCGGCGCCTTTTCCGCCGCCCGCGAGGTGTTCGAGGAAGTCGACGAAACCCTGAAGCAGAAGCTTTCCCGCCTGATGTTCGAGGGCCCCGGGGAAGAACTCATCCTGACCGAGAACACCCAGCCCGCCCTGATGGCCCACTCGCTAGCCGTCCTGCGTGTGCTGGAAAAAGAAGGCGGCTGGGCGCTACGCCAGAAGGCCGTCGTGGTCGCCGGTCATTCGCTGGGGGAATATACCGCGCTCGCCGCAGCCGGTGCCTTCTCCGTCCCCGATGCCGCGCGCCTCCTGAAACTGCGCGGCCAGACCATGCAAAAAGCGGTCCCCGCCGGCGAGGGGGCCATGGCCGCTCTGCTAGGCGCCGAAATGCCCCAGGCGGAATCGATCTGCGAAGAGGCAGCCCCAGTCCCCGAACTCGGAACCGGTGAAGCGCGAAGTCATCCAGCCCGCCAACGACAACGGTGCCGGCCAGATTGTCGTCTCCGGCCACCGCGGTGCCGTCGAGCGGGCGGTCGCACTCGCCGCCTCGAAGGGTGTGCGCCGCGCCATGCTGCTTCCAGTCTCCGCCCCGTTCCACTGTGCGTTGATGGAGCCGGCCGCCGAAGCAATGGCTGAGGCGCTGGAATCCACGCCGCCCCGAGCGCCTATCGTTCCGCTGATCGCCAACGTTTCCGCCCTCAAGGCCACCGATCCGACCGAGATCACCGACCTGCTGGTCCGCCAGGTCACCGCTCTGGTGCGCTGGCGGGAGTGTGTCAATACGATGGTGGCACTGGGGGTGGACAGCTTCGTCGAATTGGGCGCGGGCAAGGTGCTGTCCGGCCTGATTCGCCGTATCGTGCCCGACGCCGCCACCGCTTCGGCCGCCACCCCGGCGGATGTCGAGGCCCTGTTGAAGGTGCTGTGACCATGTTCCGACTCGACGGCAAGGCAGCGCTGGTGACCGGCGCCTCGGGTGGCATCGGCGCGGCCATCGCTCGTGCCCTGCACACCCAGGGCGCGGCGGTGGTGCTGTCCGGCACACGGCGCGACGCGCTGGAGGCACTGGCCGCCGACCTCGGCGAACGGGCGTTCGTCTGCCCAGCCGACCTGCGCGACGCCGCCGAACCGGACGCGCTGATCGAATCGGCGGAACAGGCCGCGGGTCCGCTCTGGGCGGTCGTCAACAACGCCGGCATGACGCGTGACATGTTGGCCCTGCGCATGAGCGACCAGGATTGGCAGTCGGTGCTGGACGTCGATCTCTCGGCGCCGTTTCGCCTCGCGCGCGCAGTCCTCCGTGGGATGCTGCGCCGCCGCGCCGGACGCATCGTCAATATAGCCTCCATCGTGGGGTCCACCGGCAATGCCGGCCAGGCCAACTACGCCGCCGCAAAGGCCGGTCTCGTCGGCATGACCAAGGCCCTGGCTCAGGAAGTCGCATCACGCGGCATCACGGTGAACGCGGTGGCCCCCGGCTTCGTTACCACCGCGATGACTGACAAACTGTCCGAGCAGCAGCGCACCAAACTGACCGAAGCAATTCCGCTCGGCCGCATCGGCAAGCCCGAGGACATCGCCGCCGCCGTCGCCTACCTGGCCTCGGACGAGGCCGGTTGGGTCACCGGCGCCACACTCCACGTCAATGGCGGGATGGCCATGCTTTAGTATCCCGCGACCGGTTGGCGCGCCCGCGGAAACCATGCTAAGCGCCCGAAAGCTTCGTCCGGCGCGGACACCGCGATACGAGCCCCGGACGCCCTTCAGGAGGAGTTGCAGAGCCGATGAGCGAGGTCGCGGACAAGGTCAAAAAGATTGTCGTGGAACACTTGGGTGTTGAGGAAGCCAAAGTCACGCCCGAGGCGTCCTTCATCGACGATCTTGGCGCCGACAGCCTGGACACCGTCGAGTTGGTGATGGCCTTCGAGGAGGCGTTCAGCGTGGAAATCCCCGAAGACGCCGCCGAAAAGATCAGCACCGTCAAAGACGCCATCGAGTACATCGAAAAGCAGAAGTCCGCCTGATCGGACCGCCGGGAGGATCGAAAACGATGCGGCGTGTGGTGGTGACGGGCATGGGAATTGCCTGTCCCCTCGGGCTCGGGGTCGAGCGTGTCTGGCGGCGTCTGATCGCCAGCGAATCGGGCATTGGTGCAATCCAATCGTTTGATACCAGCGAACTGGCCTGCAGGGTCGCGGGCCAGGTGCCGGTTGGCGTGAAGGCCGAAGGCCGCCTGGACCTCTCCGAGTGGATTCCGGTGAAAGACGTCAAGAAGATGGATCGCTTCATCCATCTCGGCATGGTCGCCGCGACCGAGGCGGTCGAGGATTCAGGGTGGAAGCCCGAAACCGAGGACGATCGTTGCACCAGCGGTGTGATGATCGGTTCCGGTATCGGCGGCCTGCAGACGATCTTCGAGGCGTCGATCCTGGTGCATGAAGGCCGCGCGCGCCGGCTGTCGCCGTTCTTTATTCCCTCCGCGCTGATCAATCTCGTCTCCGGCCACGTCTCGATCAAATACGGCTTCAAGGGTCCGAACCATTCAGCGGTGACCGCCTGCGCCACCGGCGTGCACGCCATAGGCGATGCGTCGCGATTGATCATGTGGGGCGATGCCGACGTGATGGTCGCGGGCGGGGCCGAGGCCGCGGTTTGCGAGCTGGGCATCGCCGGATTCTGCGCCTCGCGCGCGTTGTCCACCAGTTTCAACGACGAACCGCCCAGGGCCTCGCGGCCATGGGACAAGGACCGCGACGGCTTCGTGATGGGCGAAGGAGCCGGCGTTCTGGTGCTGGAAGAATACGAGCACGCGAAGCGACGTGGCGCCAAGATCTACGCCGAGGTCGCCGGCTACGGCATGTCTGGCGACGCATTCCATATCACCGCGCCGTCCGAGGGCCACGATGGCGCGGTCCGTTCGATGCGCGCGGCATTCCGTAATGGCGGGGTCACACCCGATCAGGTCCAGTACGTCAATGCGCACGGCACCTCCACGCCGCTGGGCGACGATCTGGAACTGGAGGCGGTAGAGAACGTGTTCGGCACAGCGGCGAAGGGGCTGGCGATGTCATCCACCAAGTCGGCAACCGGCCATCTGCTCGGTGCGGCCGGGGCAGTGGAGGCGATCTTTTCCATTCTCGCCGTGCGCGACAACGTGGCGCCACCGACGCTCAATCTTGACCACCCGAGCCGTGACAGTGTGATCGACCGAGTCGCGAAAACCGCCCAGGAACGCCGGATCGACTACGCCCTGTCCAACAGTTTCGGCTTTGGTGGCACGAACGCGTCGGTGATATTCCGGGCCGCAAACTGACCCCACCCGCACGGCGTTTTGACTAACACGTCGGAGTTACGTCAAATTAACCTATTCGTCGGCGCGATGCACGGGGTCAGGAGATGCAGACAGCCCTCAATGCCATCCTGAAGCGATTCATTTCGCTTGGTCGCCTTACGGTGCGCTGGCCGGACGGACATTTGACCAGTTATGCCGGCCCGCCCGGTTCCGGGCCGGAAGCCGCGATCACGTTGCGCGATGCCGCGACGGTCCGGCGGCTGATCGCCAACCCCGCGCTCGCTGTCGGCGAGGCTTACATGGACGGTGGGTTGGTACCCGACGAACGCGGCATCTACCACACCCTCGACGTACTGGTGACCAACCTCAACGCGAACGCCACCGGCCATCCGATCGGAAGGCTACGCTCCGGGCTCCGGCACATCCGTCGCCGCATTGACCAATACAACCCGGCGCGCCGCGCACAGCGTAATGTCGCGCACCACTACGACCTGAACGGGCGCCTCTACAGCCTGTTCCTCGACCGGGATCGGCAATATTCCTGCGCCTATTTTCCCCGCGGCGACGAGACGCTGGAAGAGGCCCAGATCGCCAAAAAGCGTCATCTCGCCGCGAAGCTGTGCCTCGATCGGCCAGACCTGACGGTATTGGACATCGGCTGTGGCTGGGGGGGCCTGGCACTGACACTTGCCCGTGACCACGGCGCCCGGGTGACGGGCATCACGCTATCCAACGAACAGCTGAATGAAGCGCGCGCGCGCGCCCAGGCCGAGGGCCTGGCCGACCGCGTGTCGTTCGAACTGCTCGACTACCGCGCGGTCGATCGCACGTTCGACCGCATCGTGTCCGTCGGCATGTTCGAGCATGTCGGCGTGGTGCACTACCGCGCCTACTGCGACACCGTGGCGCGCTGCCTGAAGCCCGACGGCGTTGCGCTATTACACGCCATCGGGCGCAGCGACGGCCCGGGCTTCACCAATCCCTGGATCGCCAAATACATCTTTCCCGGGGGGTATTGCCCGGCGCTGTCCGAGGTGTTGCCGCCGATCGAGAAGAGCGGCCTCTTCGCGACCGACATTGAGATATTGCGCCTGCACTACGCCGAGACGCTGCGCAACTGGCGTCGGCGCTTCGCCGCCAACCGCGACACCATTGCCTCGCTGTACGACGAGCGCTTCTGCCGCATGTTCGAGTTCTACCTGTCCGGCTCGGAACTCGCCTTCCGCCGCGAAGGCCACATGGTGTTCCAGGTCCAGCTCGCGCATCGCCAGACGGCGGTTCCGCTCACCCGCGACTACGTCACGGAATTTGAGACCACGGGGGCACGGCATACCGCGCGCGCCATGTCGTCTGGCGACTGAGTGTAAAGCGGCCAATTCGGTACGATCCCCGATATCCTCGTTATCCCCGTAATGCGACCACTCCCGCTCGGCGCGCGGCGCGCTATCCTGCGCGGCAATGAACACCATCGATTCGCCGCTGCTCGGGCTTTCCCAGCGTCTGCCGCCGTCCAACCTGCAGGCGGAGCAGGCGCTGCTTGGGGCGTTGCTCGCCAATAACCGCGCCTACGAGCGGGTTTCAGAATTCCTGGCGCCCGAACATTTCGCCGACCCGATCCACGGCCGCATCTATCAGGCGATCGTGCGCCGCATCGAGGCGGGCCAACTGGCTGACGCCGTCACCCTGAAAGCCGAATTCGAGCACTCCGGCGTTCTGGAGGAAGTCGGCGGCACCGCCTACCTGGCGCAACTCCTCTCCGCCATGGTTGGCATCATCAACGCCAGCGAATATGCCCGTACCGATCCACGACGCCTGGCTGCGCCGCCAGCTCATCGACATCGGCGAGACCGTGGTCAACAACGCCTTCGGCGCTGACGCGGAACTCGACGGCGGCCAGCAGATCGAATTTGCGGAGCACTCGCTTTTCCAACTCGCCACCGACGGTTCGGTGTCCGGCGGCTTCGTCACATTTGAGCGTGCACTGACCGAGGCCATCCAAGGTGCCGAACGCGCGTTCAAGCGAGTCGGTCACGTGTCAGGTCTGACCACCGGGCTGCGTGATCTCGATGCCAAGATGGGTGGCCTGCACCCGTCGGACCTGATGGTGCTGGCCGGCCGCCCTGGCATGGGAAAGACATCGCTCGCAACGGTGATCGCGTTCGGTGCCGCCAAGGCGCTGTTGGCGGAAGCCCGCGCCACTGATCCAAACGCGATGGCAAAGCGCAGTATCGCCATCTTCTCGCTGGAAATGAGCGCCGAGCAGTTGGCGACCCGACTGCTCAGCGAGGAATCCCGGGTTTCCAGCGACAAGATTCGCCGCGGCGATATCGGTCAACGCGATTTCGACCGGTTCGTGCAGGTGTCACGCGAAATCCAGTCGTTACCGATCGAGATCGACGACACGCCCGCCATCACCCTCTCCGCGTTGCGCACGCGCGCCCGGCGCCTGAAGCGCACCAAGGGCCTGGCGCTCATCATCGTGGACTACATCCAGCTCATGCGTCCCGCCGCCGGCACGCGCCCGGAGAATCGCGTGCTCGAGATCGGCCAACTGACCCAGGGACTCAAAGCCATCGCCAAGGAACTGGCGGTGCCAGTGCTCGCGCTGTCGCAGCTCTCGCGTGCCGTCGAGTCGCGTGAGGACAAGCGGCCGCAGCTATCAGACCTGCGCGAATCGGGCACCATCGAGCAGGACGCCAACTCGGTGATGTTCATCTATCGCGACGAGTACTATCTGGAGCAACGGATGCCGAAGATTGCGGCATTCGAGAACCAGCAAAAATATCAGACGGCACACGACGAGTGGACGCAGCAAATGGACCGCGTGCACAATCAGGCCGACCTCATCATAGCCAAGCAGCGCCACGGCCCAACGGGCACGATACAGCTCTTCTTCGAAGCAGAGTTCACCCGTTTCGCCGACCTGGACCGCATGCATTCGGAACATGTCGACGCCTGACCACTCTGGGGCTGTCCTGGAAGTCGACCTCGCCGCCATCGTCGCGAACTGGCGGTTGCTGCGCACACTGCATCCGAACGGTCCCGTCGCTGGGGTGGTGAAGGCGGATGCGTATGGTCTCGGCGCGCGTCCGGTCGCGCAGGCGCTGTACGACGCCGGTTGCCGGCATTTCTTCGTTGCTGCGTTCGACGAAGCCCTGGCGATCCGCCCGCTTGTGCCGGATGCGTTGGTGGCAGTGCTCGGCGGACTCATTCCGGGGGGCGAGCGCGACTTTCTGGGGCACGATATCATGCCGGTGCTCGGCTCGCTCCCTGAGGTCAGTGCGTGGTCGAGTCTCGCAAGCAGCGTTGGACGTGATTTACCGGCGCTCCTGCACATCGACACAGGCATGTCGAGGCTCGGCCTCGATGCGGGCGAGCTGCTGGTGCTGCAGCAGGATCACGCGCGGCTGGCCGGCATCGATCTGCGCTATGTGATGACGCATCTGGTGTCGTCGGAAGTCACCCATGATCCGCTGAACGAACACCAACTCGAACGCTTCGCCACCGCCTGTGCCGGTCTACCCCCGGCGCCTCGTAGTTTCGCCAATTCGTCCGGGATATTCCTCGGTCCGCGCTGGGGCTCCGATCTGGCACGCCCGGGCGCCGCCCTCTACGGTATCAACCCCACCCCCGATCGGCCAAACCCGATGGCCCTGGCGGTGCGGCTGCGCGCTCGTGTGCTGGCTGTGCACGATGTGCCGAAGGGTGCGAGCGTCGGCTACAATGCGACCTGGCGTGCCGAGCGGCCCGCCCGCGTCGCCACCGTTGGCATCGGCTACGCCGACGGATGGCGCCGCAGCCTGTCGGGCCGCGCCCAGGCGTTCTTTGACGGCACCCCGGTACCGCTGGTAGGCCGTGTCTCCATGGACCTCACCACCTTCGATGTGACCGACGCCCCCAACGTGGGCACAGGATCCTGGCTGGAGCTGATTGGCCCGTTGCAGACGCCGGATGATCTCGCCGTCGCCGCAGGCACCAACGGCTACGAGATCCTCACCTCGCTCGGCCGCCGGTTCCACCGGGTTTACCAGCCCGCGTGAGCTGGCTCCTCGACAGTCTCGCTGCAGTCGGCCGTGGCGCCATCGCCGCATGCCGGGTGACCGGCTCGTTGGCGTTGTTCGCCGCCATCGGCCTGTCGCACCTGGTGCGTCCGCCGTTCTATGGCCGCTTGTTCGCGCGTGCGCTGCTGGAGATTGGCTATTTCAGCCTGCCCGTCGTCGCACTGACCGCGATCTTCACCGGGATGGTGCTGGCCTTGCAGTCCTACACCGGCTTTGCCCGCTTCTCCGCGGAGAGCGCAATCGCCAACGTCGTCGTGCTGTCGATCACGCGGGAACTCGGGCCCGTGCTGGCAGGGCTGATGGTGGCGGGGCGCATTGGCGCCGCGATGGCCGCGGAAATCGGCACCATGCGCGTCACCGATCAGATCGACGCGCTGTCAACCTTATCGACCAACCCAATGAAGTATCTGGTGACGCCGCGACTGTTGGCCGGCATCGTCGCGCTCCCACTCTTGGTCGTGGTGGCGGATATCCTCGGCGTGATGGGCGGTTTCATCGTCGCCACGCTGAAGCTCGGCTTCAACGTCAATACGTACTTGCACAATACGCTCGATTTCATGCGGGCGATGGATGTGACATCCGGCCTGGCGAAAGCCGCGGTGTTCGGTTTTTTGATCGCATTGATGGGGTGCTACCAGGGATACAACAGCCGCGGCGGCGCCGAGGGAGTTGGCGCGGCGACAACCGCCGCTGTCGTCAGTGCCTCGATCCTGATCCTGGCGTTCGACTATGTAATGACGGAGATGTTCTTTGCGCGGTGAACGAGGGAGGAAGTCAAGAAAGGTTCCACACGGAGGACACCGAGGGACCACGCAGAGCCACTGAGACGGAGACTGTCACATGACAAAGCGCCGCAGGCCGTCTTTCAAGCGGAGCACGTTGAGATTCATCAGCAGTCCCACCTTCCGCTTGCGCTGCCAACCCCGTCATGGCCGGGCTTGACCCGGCCATCCCCATGCGATGGTTGGTGACTAGTTGGATCGTTCGCAGATTGGTACTGCCAGAGATGGCCGGGTCAAGCCTGGCCATAACGGGGTTGGAATGCCTCCATGGATCCTCCGAGTTCTTTGTGTGGAACCTTAACATTCAATGACCCTCCCCAAGATCCGTCTCCGTAACGTCCGCAAGTCCTTCGGCGCCAAACTCGTCCTGGACGGCATCGACCTCGACATCATGCCCGGAACCTCCATGGTGGTCATAGGCGGCTCAGGCACCGGCAAGTCAGTCCTCCTAAAGTGCATCCTCGGCCTGCTGGACCCCGACGAAGGCACGATCGAGATCGACGGCACCAACATCCTCACCCTGCCCCGCCACGAACAGGAAGCCGCCCGCTCCCGTATCGGCATGCTGTTCCAGAACGGCGCCCTCTTTGACAGCCTTCCGGTCTGGGAGAACGTGGTCTTCGGTCTCCTCGCGCAACGCAGACTGCGCCGCTCCGAAGGCCCGTCGCACGCAGCTGACTTCCTGGCCCAGGTCGGCCTGGCCGCGACCGTTGGTGACCTCTACCCGTCCGAGCTCTCCGGCGGCATGCAGAAACGCGTGGCGCTCGCTCGTGCCATCGCCGCGCAGCCCGATATCCTGTTCTTCGACGAACCGACCACGGGCCTTGACCCGATCATGGGCGCGGTGATCGACGACCTCGTGGTACGATGCGTCAAGCAACTTGGCAGCACCGCCGTCGCCATCACGCACGACATCGACAGCGCCCGCCGCATTGGCGATGCCGCCGCGATGATCCACCGGGGCCGCATTGTCTGGCAGGGTCCCGCCTCGGAACTGATGGATAGCGGCAACCCCATCGTCGACCAATTCACCCATGGCCGGCGCGAGGGACCAATCCAAATGGAACTTCGGCGTTAGACACCGTCGATCAAAACGCTTACAATTCGTCTTTCGCGACTTATTTTATCGTCAACGGGGCGTTCGAGGGCTGGGGTGACCCAAGCTAGACGAGTATTGTGCTCGGGATTTCTGCGATCGGTTGTGATCGCGGCGATGCTTGCACTTGCCTTGCCGGCTAAGGCAGACGACCCTCCGGTGGTGAATGCCAAACAGGTCGCCGGGCTCTTCATGCAGAGTTGCCTGACGTTCGCCGGCGACAAGAACGCCCTTCGCGATTGGGCCAGGAAGACCGGCCTCAAGGACCTGCCGCCCAACGTGCAGGATCGTTTCCTCTACGGTCTGCCGGGAGTCGTGTTCGATGCTTCCAACAAGGACGGCAAGTTCGTCCTGGTGTCCGAGGACGGCGGCTCCTGTTCAGTCGTCGCCGAAACCGCCAGCGGCACAGGCGTCATAGCCGACCTGGAGCAGGACCTGAACGATGCCAAAATTACCTTCAAGGTAACCAGCGAAAAGAGTGATGCCGAGGAGAAATCGTTGCAGCACCGGGAGTACCTGGTAACACAGGGACAGCAGCAATGGTTGCTGCTGGTGAGTACCGTGAAGGATCCCGCTGGCGGTCAGGCCATGCTCACTGCCAACCGCTACTAAGGCGGGCGTTGGCCAAATCAACCTCCCGTTTCGTTTGTCAGAGCTGCGGTGCCGTCAGTCCGAAATGGGGCGGGCGTTGCGAAGCGTGCGGCGAATGGAACAGCATCGTTGAGGAGGCGATCACGCCGCGGCCCGGCCCTGCCGCCAAGGGCGTCGCCGGCAAGCGGGTGGCGTTCGTTGATTTGGCCGGCAGCGCCGAACCGCCGCCGCGGTGTCCGACCGGAATAGCCGAACTGGATCGCGTGCTGGGCGGTGGCCTGGTGCCGGCGTCCGCCGTGCTGGTCGGGGGTGATCCGGGCATCGGCAAGTCGACCTTGCTGCTACAGGCCGCGGCCTGTGTCGCCCGAACCGGCCGGCCGGTTTTCTACATCTCTGGCGAGGAATCCATCGAGCAGACGCGCCTGCGTGCCCGTCGTCTCGGTGTGCACGATGCACCGCTGCAGCTTGCCGCCGCGATCAACCTGCGCGACATCGCCGCCAGCCTTCAGGCCGCGGGCGATGCGGCGCTGGTAGTGATCGATTCGATCCAAACCATGTGGCTGGATGCGATCGACAGCGCCCCGGGCACCGTGGCGCAGGTGCGTGCCTCCAGCTTCGAGCTGATTCAGCTGGCAAAGGCCGCGCAATTCGCGCTCGTGCTGGTCGGTCACGTCACCAAGGACGGCGCCATCGCCGGCCCGCGCGTGCTGGAGCACATGGTGGATGCGGTGCTCTATTTCGAAGGCGATCGCGGCCATCAGTTCCGCATCCTGCGCGCCGTGAAGAACCGCTTCGGCGCCACCGATGAGATCGGCGTGTTCGAAATGACCGACCGCGGCCTCGCCGAGGTCGCCAATCCGTCAGCCCTTTTCCTGGCCGAGCGCCGCGGCAACGTCACCGGCAGCGCGGTGTTCGCCGGTCTGGAAGGCACGCGCCCGGTTCTTGTCGAAGTGCAGGCTCTGCTGTCGCCCAACCCCTCGGGCACGCCCCGACGCTCCACCATCGGCTGGGACGGCGGGCGCTTGCCGATGCTGCTCGCGGTGCTCGAATTGCGCGGCGGCATGCGGCTGAGTGCCACCGATGTCTACCTGAACATCGCCGGCGGCCTGCGGGTCAGCGAACCGGCCGCCGACCTGGCAGTGGCAGCGGCGCTGGTGTCGGCGGCGACCGATCAGCCGACCAACGCCGACATGGTGTATTTCGGCGAAATCGGTCTGTCGGGCGAGGTCCGCCAAGTGGCTCAGGCGGATTCGCGCCTGAAGGAAGCCGCGAAGCTCGGCTTCGGCCAAGCCATGCTGCCTCGCCGAGTCGCGCGCGGCAATCGCCCCGTCGCACCACCGGACGGCCTGGAATTGACGGAAATCGGCCACATCTCTGATTTGGTTTCACGGTTTGCCCCGAATTCGGGGGACAGCACGTGATCTTGGCTTGGCGTCACGCATCTTGCAGCCGATAAAGCCGCCGACGTTCCCAATCGTGGCGGTTTGATGACCTGGGTTGACGCCGTAGTACTCGCCGTGCTCGCGCTGTCAGCCCTGCTGGCATTCTCTCGTGGCCTAGTACGGGAGGTGCTCAGCCTGGGTGCCTGGATCGGCGCCATCTTCGCTGCCGTCTGGGCGCTGCCGCGTGTGCGGCCGCAGGTCCATCAGTGGATCGGCGAATCACCCTGGGTGGACCCCGTCGCCTTCGCGCTGGTGTTCATCGTCAGCCTGATCGTGCTGTCAATTGTCGCCCGCCTGCTCAGCAATCTGGTCCGTGGCTCGGTCATCGGCGGCCTTGACCGTACGTTGGGTCTGCTATTCGGCCTGGTGCGGGGTGTAGCACTGGTCATCCTGGCCTATATCATCGCTGGAATGGTCATTCAGGTGGATCGATGGCCGGAGGCCGTACTTCAGGCACGGTCCCTCCCGCTGATCTATCAAGGCGCGAGTTGGGTCGTGCAGAAGTTGCCGTCGGATCACCGGCCGCAGCTTTACGCGCCGCCCCCGGAACGCCAGGCCACCGCGGAAGAGTTGTTGCGCGCCAGCCCCCAAGGCAAGGCTGTGAGCCGCTAGCAGGAGAGACCCGGCATGACGCTGTACTCACCGCACGACGACAAATTCCATGAGGAGTGTGGCGTATTCGGTGTCTGGAACGTGCCGGATGCCGCCGCAGTCACCGCGCTCGGTCTGCACGCGTTGCAGCACCGCGGCCAGGAAGCCACGGGCATTGTCTCGTTCGACGGCAAGCACTTCCATTCGCATCGCGGCCTCGGCCTGGTCGGCGACAATTTCAGCGAACCCCGCGTGATGGCATCGCTGCGCGGCCACACCGCGATCGGCCACAACCGCTACGCCACCACCGGCGACACCATCCTGCGCAACGTCCAGCCGCTGTATGCCGACTTCGAGTTCGGCGGCTTCGCGGTCGCGCACAACGGCAACCTTACCAACGCCCACGTGCTGCACCGCACGCTGGTGCGGCGAGGCTGCCTGTTCCAATCGACCACCGACTCGGAGGTGTTCGTCCACCTTATCGCGATCAGCCTGTATTCCACCGTGGTCGATCGGCTGATCGATGCGCTGAAGCAGGTCATCGGCGCCTATTCGCTGGTCGCGCTGTCCAACGAGGCGCTGATGGGTGTGCGCGATCCGCTAGGCGTGCGGCCACTGATCCTCGGTCGTATCGGCAATGAAGGCACCGGCGGCTGGGTGCTAGCGAGCGAGACCTGCGCACTCGACATCGTCGGCGCCGACTTCGTGCGCGACGTGGAACCCGGCGAGGTCGTCGTGATCAACGACCAGGGCGTGCACAGCATCAAGCCGTTCGGCCGCTCCCGCGAGAGATTCTGCGTGTTCGAGTACATCTACTTCGCGCGGCCCGATTCGGTGATGGAGGGAACCCCGGTCTACAGCGCGCGCAAGCGCATCGGCGCGGAACTGGCGCGCGAGACGGGTGTGCCCGCCGACGTCGTGGTGCCGGTGCCGGATTCAGGCGTGCCCGCCGCGATGGGCTACGCCAAGGAAAGCGGCATCCCGTTCGAGCTTGGTATCATCCGCAACCACTATGTCGGCCGCACATTCATCGAGCCGACCGATCATATCCGACATCTAGGCGTGAAGCTGAAGCACTCGGCCAATCGCCCGGTGCTCGAGGGCCAGCGCGTCATCCTGGTGGATGACTCGATCGTCCGCGGCACCACCAGCCGCAAGATCGTCGAGATGGTACGTGCGGCAGGCGCGCAAGAAGTCCACATGCGGATATCCTCGCCACCCACCACGCATTCCTGCTTCTACGGCATCGACACTCCCGAGCGCGGCGAACTCTTCGCCGCGCGTTACAGCGTCGAGGAGATGGCCGATCAGATCGGCGTGGACAGCCTGGCGTACATCTCGATCGATGGCTTGTATCGTGCATTGGGCAAGCCAGATCGCGACCCGGCCCGGCCGCACTACTGCGATGCCTGCTTCA
This sequence comes from uncultured Alphaproteobacteria bacterium, assembly GCA_963726125.1. Classification (GTDB taxonomy): domain Bacteria; phylum Pseudomonadota; class Alphaproteobacteria; order Acetobacterales; family Acetobacteraceae; genus JAMXLO01. The sequence goes on from CAVSBG010000009.1 coordinate 472,789, forward strand.
CCGGCGATTATCCGATCGCGTTGCCCGACCAGGCGGACAATTCCGAGCGCCAACTAAGCCTGCTCGCCGAGAGTCACTGACCAACCGAGCGTCACCCCCTCTCCCGCTACGCGGGGGAGGGTAGGGAGGGGGTCCAACCCACACCTTGAAACCCTTAGCTAATTCGATCGCCCTGATCACCGGCGCCAGCCGAGGCATCGGCGCCGCCACCGCGGTGGAGCTAGCGCGCCTCGGCGCCCACGTGGTGATCACCGCGCGCGCCCAGGGCGGCCTGGAAGACACCGACGACGCCATCCGCACCGTCGGAGGCACTGCAACCCTGCTCCCCCTGGACCTCGCGGAAGCCGAGCAGGTCGATGCCATCGGCCCCAGCCTCTACCAGCGCTTCGGTCGCCTCGACGTTCTGGTGCACAATGCAGCCGCGCTTGGCGTGCTGACCCCGGTCGCGCATATCATGCCGAAAGACTGGGCCGACGTGATCGCCACCAATCTGAGCGCCACACTGGCTCTGATCCGCACCTGCGATCCGCTGTTGCGCAATGCCGAGGCCGGTCGAGCCGTGTTCCTCACCGATGACCGCGCCCGGATGCCCAAGGCATACTGGGGCGCCTATGGCGCAACGAAAGCGGGAATGGAGCATCTCGTGCTCACCTGGGCGGACGAGGTGCGTACCACACGCCTGCGGGTAAACCTGTTCAATCCGGGCGTGGTAGCGACACGCCTGCGCGCCCGGGCAATGCCAGGCGAAGATCCATCCACTCTGGCGAAACCGTCTGACGTTGCACCACTGCTGGCCGCTCTCTGCCTGCCAAGGGAACAGCGCCACGGCGAGGTGGTCAGCGCCACACTCATTGCATGATCGCACGGGAATTCCCGACGCCCCCGGGAGAGCCTGTGGTCGCACCACCATGCCTCGAAGACCTCGCTCGCGATGCGTCATACGTGCGCTCGATGGAGAAAGTTCCGTGTGAAACGTTCATGATTTCCGCAGCCTTTTGCTGAGGATTTCGCCAAGTTGATCGGGGTTGCGCTCCTGCATGGAGCGGCGCGGCCCCCTCCCCCTACCCCCACCCGCAAGGGGAGGGGAGGATATACCCTGACTCTGCGGGAACCCGAACGAATCGATTGCCAAAGCGTGAGATTGGGATTCTGCTAACCGAGTGATCCGACCGGGCTTCCTGGATAGCGAATCGCGGCAAGACCTGATCGAGCTGACGCGGGACGGCTCGGCGGCACACCGTTTGGCGCGCCGAGCCAATGCGTTGCTTTTATTGGACGACGGCATGAGCTGTCAGGCGGTGGCGAAGGTCCTGTATCTGGACGACGACACGATCCGGACCTGGCATCAGCTGTATCAAGAGGATGGGATCGAGGGCCTGGCGAGTTTTGGCTACGAAGGCGGCGCCTGCCGGCTGACGGCGGAGCAGCAGGAAAGGCTGGCGGCATGGGTCACCGCGACGCTGCCCCGGACGACCCGTGAGATCGGGGCATGGATCGCGCTGGAATGCGGCATCGAGTACCGAGGGACGTTCAGGTCTCATCGCCTTGTTGCATCGCCTGGGGATGGAACATCGCAAGCCGACGGCGATCTCGCGCAAGCTGGACCCGGCGAAGCAGGCGGCCTTCATCAGGAGCTATGAAGCACTGCTGAATCGACTGCCGGCCGATGAAGCGGTGAGGTTCGCTGATGCGGTGCATCCGACGCATGCTGTGCGAGCCGTCGGTTGCTGGGCACCGAAGGACATCCCGGTGGCGATCACGCAGAGCAGCGGGCGGGACCGGCTGAACATCCACGGCGCGATCGATCTTGAGACCGGCAACACCCGCATGTTGGACGTGCTGGTGGTGAATGCTGCGAGCACCATCATGCTGCTGATGGCGATCGAGGCGATGTATCCTGGAAAGCGGCTGATCCATGTATTTCTGGACAACGCCCGGTATCATCATGCGAAGCTGGTGCAGCAATGGCTGGCGCGGTCGGAATGCCGGATCCGACTGCACTTCATCCCGTCATACTGCCCACATCTGGACCCGATCGAACGACTGTGGGGATTGATGCACCGGCACTGCACCCACAACAAATGCTACGCTGGGTTCAAGGATTTCACTCGGGCGGTACTAACTTTTCTGCGCGAGAAGGTGCCGAGGAACTGGCATGTCTACTGCGACCAGGTCACCGACAACTTCCGCGTCATCGATCCCGCAGATTTTCGGGTTCTCGCGTGAGCTGAGTATACCTGCGTCCTCCTGGCGAATGACGTGGGAGTGAAGGGGCCGGCGTGCGCTATTCCGCAGCAACCGCCAGCGGCGCCGGCGCCAACCGCGCTAGCAGGACGCGCCGTTGCTCTTCCGCCTTCAGGCGGTTCGCTTCCTTCACTGGGCCGAAGCCGCGGATCGTATCCGGCAGCTGTGCCAGAGCGACCGCTATGTCCAGCGTCTCCGGACGCAGCAGCCGTAGCATCGAGCGCACATCACTGACATACTGTTGCAGCAGTGCCCGCTCCCGCGTCCGCTCATGCTGCCGCCCGAACAGATCGAGTCGCGTGCCGCGCAGGCGCTTGCCATGTTGCAAAACTCGGAACAGCGGCAGCGCCAGCCATCCCGGGATCGCGACTTTCCGCCGTCGACCTGTCGCCGGGTCGATCCCGGTGATCAGCGGCGGCGACAGGTGGAATGCCGGCTTTGCGCCATACGTCGCCGACGCATGCAGGCGCGCCACCTCGTATTCGTCCTTGTATGCCATTAGGCGATACAGCCCTTCGGCGACCGCTCGCGACAACCGAGCGGGCTCGCCGAGAACTTGCGCCTCGCGCGCCATCACCTCGCTTACCAGGGCGCGATACCGATCGGCCAGCGCGCGATCCTGATACGAGACCAGCGACGTCGCACGCACCTCGATCAACACATCCAGTGAGGCCGGCGGCGACTCCAGCGTGTGCACCAGGATCTCGTCTTCCAGCGCCGGTTGGTCGGCGAGGATGCGGCCCCAAAGGAACGCCCGCCGGTTCAGCGCCACCGCGGCGCCATTCAGCTCGATCGCTCGCAGGATTGCCGCCTCCCCCACCGGCACCAGGCCGCGTTGCCACGCCAGACCGAGCAGCATCGTGTTCATCGCCTGCGCGTTGCCGAACAGATGCTCGGCCAGCCGCACCGCGTGCAGATATACAGATGTCCCTGCGTCAGTGGCGCGCTCGATGGTGCGACGATGCAACACGGCATCGATCAGCAGATTGGCGTCGTGCTTGAATGCGGCGGTCGCCGCGAGGTCGAGGTTCCCGACCACCGCCGCCGATGAGGCATTGCGCTCCAGCACGCCAGGCCCGGCACCCACCGCCAAGTCGGCTGCAATCATTACATCCGCGGTGCCGAGCGGGATACGCACCACGTCCAGCGCGGCCTCATCATCGGCGATCTGGACATGCGCGACGACGGTGCCGTTCTTCTGCGCCAAGCCAGTGAAATCGAGCGTGCGTACCGCCCGGCCTTCCAGATGCGCCGCCATCGCGAGGATTGCGCCCGACGTGACGATGCCGCCGCCACCAATACCGGCGAACAACGCGCGCCAGGGGCGTCCAGTGGAGGGCAGCTTCGGCAGCGGCAGACCCGTCGACAACTCGGCCTCGCGCGCCTGCCAGTGCGGATCCGCATCCGGCGCCTGCGGCGGGCCTGCCACCGTAACGAAACTCGGGCAGAAACCTTTCAGGCACGACAGATCGACGTTGCAGCTGGTCGGATTGATCCGCCGCTTGCGGCCTAGCGATGTCTCGACTGGCTCGATCGCAATGCAGCTCGACTGCGCCGAACAGTCGCCACAGTTCTCGCACACCTGCTCGTTGATCACGACACTCCGAGTTGGCTGCGCCATTTTGCCGCGCTTGCGCCGCCGCCGCTTTTCCGTCGCGCACACCTGGTCGTAGATCAGCACCGACACGCCGTCATAGCCGCGCAGTTCACGCTGCACCGCATCGAGCTCTGCACGGGTGTGCCGCGTGGCACCGGTTGGCAGTGCGGACGCTGGTGGCAGGCGATCTTCCTCATCTGCTACCACCGCGATCCGCGCGACGCCCTCCGCCGCGATCTGTGCCGCGTATTGGGTGACGGTGAAGCCGCCTTCCGCGGGCTGGCCGCCGGTCATCGCCACCGCGTCGTTCACCAGCAACTTGTAGGTGATGCGGGTCTTCGACGCGACCGCCTGGCGGATCGCCATGATGCCCGAATGTGTATACGTGCCGTCGCCCATGTTGGCGAACACGTGCTGCGTGTCGGTGAACGGCGCCATACCGACGAAGGGGACGCCCTCGCCGCCCATCTGGGTGAATGTGCGCGTCTGGTCGCCGTCGTCCAGTGCCATGAAGTGGCAGCCGATACCAGCCGTAGCGAAACTGCCATCGGGCAGCTTCGTCGATGTGCCATGCGGACATCCCGCGCAGAACGCAGGGATGCGCCGCAAGAGACCGACCGGACGATCGGGCAAACGTTGCACGGGCGGATCGGGAATGTTGAGGCCGGCGGAACGCAGAAAGCCGGCCAGACCGGTCACCACCGTCTCGGGGGAGAGCTCCAACAGCGGCGACAAGAGTTTCTCACCTGACGGCGTTGTTTTGCCACTGATCTCGGGCCGCTCCGACGCGGGCAGATTGTAGAGCGCATCGCGGATCTGGGATTCGACGAAGCTGCGCTTCTCTTCCACCACCAGCAGTGCCCGCTTGCCACGGGCGAATTCGCGCAGGCCGGAGGTCTCCAGCGGCCACGTCATCGCCACCTTGTAGAGGGCGATCTGCGCATGCCGCTCCAGATCGAGCATGCGCAGCGCGTGCATCGTATCCTCATGCGCACGACCAATGGTGACGATGCCTATCGGCGCCTCATCACGGCCGAACACCAGGCGATCAAGCCGGTTGGCACGCGCCCAGGCGAGGGCTGCCGGAATCCGCTCCTCCACGACACGGCGCTCAAGCTGCGCGCGATCCGCCGGGAACTGCATCGTCGGATCGTAATTCAGTCCATGCGGCGGCAGCGCAAAGTCCGGCGTGATGTATGAACGCGCCGATGGCACCACCAGCGTGGTTGCCTGCTCAGCCGTCTCCGCGGTGGTCTTGAGCGCGATCCACAATCCGGAGAAGCGCGAGAGCGCGATGCCGGCTAGGCCGAGGTCCAGCATGTCCGCGGCGGATGACGGGTTCAGCACCGGGATGAACACGCTCTCGAATACATGCTCGGTCTGATGCGGATAGGTCGACGAATGCGCCCCATGATCGTCGCCCGACACCGCGAGCACGCCGCCGTGCTTGGAGGTGCCGGTGAAATTGCCGCAGTGGAGCGCATCGCCCGCACGATCCACGCCAGGGCCTTTGCCGTACCACATGCCGAACACACCATCGACGCGCTTGCCGGGAAACGCGTCGAGCTGCTGCGAGCCGTACAGCATGGTCGCGGCCAGGTCCTCGTTCACGCCCGGTTGAAACTGGATGTTGCGCTCGGCCAGCATCTTCTGCCGCCGCCAAAGTTCCTGATCCAACCCACCTAGCGGCGAGCCGCGATAGCCCGACACCAGTCCGCCGGTATTCAGTCCCGCCAGGCGATCGAGGCGCGATTGTTCCAGCAGCACCCGCACCAGTGCCTGGATGCCGGTCAGCAGTGCCGGCTTGTCCAGATCGTCGAACCGGCTTTCCAGCGTGGTTGCGGCAGTGCCGAGGCCGATGTCCATCTTGGCGTCTCTCTGCGTTGCGAAGTTGCCGGAGTACTTAGGTTTGCGCTGCCCATCTTGCCATGTGAGGCGAAGGCGCGCACGGGGAGTTGGCAAAATAGCCGCGAAGCTGCGCGCGACGTGGTCATTGCGATTGGCAGTCGCCGATAGCCTCGTCGGGGCTGGAAATATTATTGCGCACTCCTAGGGAGCCCCGGATAACGTGCGCCCTACCCTCACGGCCCGACATCGCCTACCGTCCGGCCCCGAACAAAGGGCACGTCCATGTCCATCGTCCCGATCGGCGGCCTGTTCGAGGCGCATCTGACGGTCAGCGACCTCGACCGCTCCATTGCCTTCTATCGCGATATACTCGGGCTGCCGCTCGCGCATCGCATCGCTGCCCGCAATGTTGCGTTTTTTTGGGTTCCATCGTCGGACCGGGGGATGCTCGGCCTATGGTCCATCGGAACGTCGCCATTGTCGCTCCATCTGCACATTGCATTTGCCGTCGAGCTTCCGATGGTTTTTGAATCCATCGCTGCCCTTCGCCGTGCCGGCTTGACGCCGCGCTCCGGCGTTCGCAAGCCGATCGACGAACCGGTCGTGCTTTCGTGGATGCCGGCGGCCAGCGTGTATTTTGACGACCCCGACGGCCATTCCCTGGAGTTCATCTGCATGCTGGACGAAGCGCCGCGCCCTGAACTCGGGCAGGTCTCATGGTCGGAATGGAGGCGCGCATGAGCACGGAGCTTCGCATCGAACACCGTGAGGGCTGGCACAAGCTGATCCTCAATCGGCCGGACAAGCTGAACGCAGCCAACGAGGCGATGCTGACTTCGCTGATTGGCGCACTGTCCGATGCCGAGGCCGATCGCAGCTGCCGTGCGCTGCTGCTTACTGGCGAAGGTCGCGGGTTCTGCGCCGGCCAGGAGCTCGGTGCGTCGGTGATGCCTGGTCCTGGCGGCGCGCCGGATCTGGGTGCGGTCGCCGACCTGCACCATCGGTTCGTTCGTCGCCTGCGCGCGGTGCCGATGCCCGTGGTGTGCGCGGTGAACGGTGTGGCGGCCGGTGCCGGCGCGAGCTACGCGCTCGCCTGCGACATCGTGCTGGCGGGACGCAGTGCCAAATTCATCCAGGCCTTCATCAAGATCGGCCTCGTTCCGGATTCCGGTGCCAGTTTCTTCCTGCCTCGCCTGATCGGCGACGCGCGCGCCCGCGCATTGGCGATGCTCGGCGAACCGCTGGATGCCGAACGCGCCGAGGCGTGGGGGCTGATCTGGAAAGTGGTCGACGATGCGGCGCTGCAGCACGAAGCGGAAGCACTGACGGCCCACCTGTCGGTGCAACCCACGGAATCAGTGGCGGCGATGAAGCGCATGTTTGCCGCGTCTTCCACGGCAACGCTCGATTCGCAGCTCGACATGGAACGCGACGAACAGGCCGCCGCCGCACGCCGCCCGGACTACGCCGAGGGTGTGCGTGCGTTCGTCGAGAAGCGCGCGGCAAACTTCCAGGGCCGCACATGACCGACATCGTGCGAGCGCGTGCCGAGGCGATGTGGGCGCAGGACCGTGCCACCAACGGCCTCGGAATGCGCCTGGACGAAGTCGCCCCTGGGCGGGCGCGGCTCTCGATGATCGTCAGCGACACAATGACCAACGGACACGGCATCTGCCACGGCGGATTCATCTTCACGCTGGCCAACTCCGCGATGGCCTTCGCGGTGAACCCACGAGGCGAACCCGCGGTCGCACAGCACGCGCAGATCACTTTCGTCCGCCCCGCTCGTGTCGGCGAAACGCTGGTCGCCGACTGCGAGGAACGCATGCATGCAGGCCGCTCCGGGATGTACGACGTGCGCGTCACCACCGCCGGCGAGCTTGTCGCTGAGTTCCGCGGCCACACGCGCACGATCCGCAGTAAGGCGGAGGGATAGATGACGGGCCTCGACGCAATCGAAACTGCCTCGCGCGACGAGATCGCCGCATTGCAACGCGAGCGCCTCGCCTGGTCGCTGCGCCACGCCTATACAAACGTAGCGCACTACCGCGCCGCGTTCGATCGCGCCGGGGTGCATCCCGACGATTTTCGTGAGCTGGAAGACCTCGCCAGGTTTCCGTTTACCAGCAAGCAGGACCTGCGCGCGAATTACCCGTTCGGGATGTTTGCCGTGCCGCGCGAGAAGCTGGCGCGAGTGCATGCTTCGTCGGGCACCACCGGCAAGCCAACCGTCGTTGGTTATACTGCGAAGGACATCGAGACTTGGGCGCATGTTGTTGCCCGCTCGATATACGCCGCCGGCGGACGTCCGGGCATGATCGTGCATGTCGCGTATGGGTATGGGCTGTTCACCGGCGGCCTGGGCGCTCACTACGGCGCGGAGAGACTTGGCTGCACTGTGGTGCCCGTCTCCGGCGGCATGACCGAGCGTCAGGTGCAGTTGATCACGGACTTCCGGCCTGACGTGATCATGGTGACGCCGAGCTACATGCTGGCGATCCTCGACGAATTCCGGCGCGCTGGCATTGATCCTCGTGGCTCATCGCTGAACATCGGCATCTTTGGGGCCGAACCCTGGACCAACGCGATGCGCCGTGAGATCGAGGACGGCTTCGCGATGGACGCCGTCGATATCTACGGACTGTCCGAGGTGATGGGTCCCGGCGTCGCCAACGAATGCATCGAGACGAAAGATGGGCTGCACATCTGGGAAGATCACTTCTACCCTGAGGTGATCGACCCCGAAACCGGCGCGGTGTTGCCGGAAGGGGCGCGCGGCGAACTGGTGTTCACAACGTTGACCAAGGAAGGCATGCCGGTGGTGCGTTATCGCACGCGCGACCTGACGCGCCTGCTGCCTGGCACGGCACGCACCATGCGACGCATGGAGAAGGTCACCGGCCGATCCGACGACATGCTGATCGTGCGCGGTGTCAACATGTTCCCGACGCAGGTGGAGGAGCAACTGCTAAAAAGCGACGTGCTCAGCGGGCATTACCAGATCGTGCTCACTCGGGAAGGACGAATGGACGATGTCACTGTCCACGTCGAAGCCCGGCCGGAGTACTTTGATCCGGTGCTGCTGGAATCGGAAGCGAAGGTGGTGGTGGCGCGCATCAAGGACACAATCGGCCTGACCACGCGCGTGGTCGTGGAGCCGCCTGGCACGATCGAACGCTCGCTCGGCAAGGCGAGGCGCGTGATCGATCAGCGGGCCAAACTTTAAGAACCCATCGCCTGAGGGTCTGCGGGCGTCTTGGTTGGGCGCCCGACTACAAGCCAGACTGACGCGCCCCAGGCCGCAACACCCAGAGCACGCCGTCGGCGAATGGCCCGGTCATTGCGGGCCGTGTGGCCGGAACTTAGCGCTTAGCCCCGCGCCGGTGGAACCGGAGCCGGAGGTGGGGCCGGCGGCGGCGCCGCTTGGACCGGTGCGGGTGGTGGCGGCGGCTGCTGAGCGCACCCAGCTACAAACGCCACGGGAATGACGACGACAGCCACCGCCACACCACGGAGTAGCCTATGACGGGCCATTATTTCGGCAACGGCGACCATCCATTCCTCCTTACATTGAGTTACTGCTAGACAAGACCAAATCTAACGGCAATTCTTGTTGAAGAGTCAAACCAGTTATGTGGGTCGGCAAGGGTCGGGACGTGACACGAATGCGTGCGCTGTGGCGCAGGACCGGCTTCTCTCGCGCATCCAAGTCGACTTTCGCACGGACCGAAATGTCCCGACGCACCACGCTCGCGAGCGGCGCGATGGCGCTCGCCGCGACCTGCGCGCTGGGGGCGTGCGGTGTGGATCCGAAGCCAGACATCGTCTCCGAGCTGGCGCCCCGCGCCGACACCGCACTCCGTAACCGGATCGATGGCGGGCCGCCGTTGTTTGTGGCCGGCGAAATGCTGGACGTGGCGTTGCTGCAGCGGTTCTACGTGCGTCATGGCTTCGAGCCGGTCTGGACGACCCGGCACACTCAGGCGAATTCGCTCGTGGATGCCGTGTTGCGCTCCGGTGACCAGGGGCTCGATCCAGAGCTGTTCCACGCCGCCTTGTTACGGCGTAGGGCGACATTGCCACCGCTCGATCGGGACTTGCTGCTATCGGACGCCTTTCTGTCTTATGCCGACGCGTTGGCCCGCGGCGCCGTGCCGCTGGAGCGGCGACGAGACGACCAGGTCCTGACGCCCGAGCCGGTCGACGTGGCGGCCGTGCTCGACAAAGCTGCCGCCAGCGCCGAACCGGGGGCGGTGATCGAGGCACTGGCGCCGACGACGCCGACTTACCTCGCTCTGCGCCAGACACTGCAAAAGTATCGCTCGGGCGCGCCAGTACGCCACAAGGCCGCGACGGACCGCCTGCGCACGATCGCGGTGAATCTCGAGCGCCAACGCTGGCTGCCGCGACCGTTGCCGGCGGATCGAGTTCTGGGTCAACGCCGCCGCCGAACGACTGGAGCTGTATCGCGCCGACAGGCTGATTTTCACGTCGCGGATCGTCGTTGGTCAGGATGTCGAGCGCAATCAGAGCCCGGAGTTTCGCGCCACGATCGACGCAAGCTTCTTCAACCCGCCCTGGGTCATCCCGGCCGACATCGCCAAGGCGGAGATCCTGCCTAAGCTCGGTCGCGACGCCGATTACCTGACGCGGAACCGGATGGTGCTGCTAGCCGGCGGCGAGGTCGAGCAGCTGCCGGGACCGGAGGCCGGTCTCGGGCTGATCATGTTCGATATGCCGAACCGGTTCGACGTCTACCTGCATGACACGCCGGATCGTTACATTTTCAACCGCGACAACCGCCGCATCAGCCACGGCTGCATCCGGGTGCAGAACCCGCTGCAATTTGCCGCGTTGCTGATGCGGCAACCGATCGACACGATCACCCAGGGGATCGCGCGGGGGCTCGTGACGGGCAACACCACCCGAAACAACCTCCCGATCCCGGTGCCCGTGTTCGTGGTCTACCAGACTGCCGTCGTGGACACCGATGGGACGGTGCAATTCTATCCGGATTTCTACAACCGCGACGCCGAGATTTGGCGAAAGCTGCAGAAAGTTACGCCACGGCGAAGTCCCGCGATGCAAGCGGATAGTCGGCCGCCATGGCCCCAGCGCTTCTAGCTAACCCTTGATCCGCGCCATCGCCTGCGCATAGCCAGTGTGCAGCACTTCGCTGTCGCTGGAATACGCCAGCAGCAGCGCGCCCGCGTTCTTCCACTGCTGCGCCTGCTCATAGCTAGAGCACAGCATCGCGCACACCTTGCCATGCTTCTTTGCCGCCGCCAGCACCAGGTCGCGCTTCTCGTCCAGCACCTTTGCCTGATCCGGTGTTCCGAATACCCCCAGATCCTGCGACAGATCCGCCGGCCCGATCGTCAACGCATCGATCCCATCCATCGCCGCGATCGCATCCAGATCGGCAAATGCCGCCCCGGTCTCGAACATCACCGTCACGAACACCTGTTGGTTGGCGAACGCCCGACGCTCCGCCGCGGAGCCGGTCATGTCGTAGTCGGTCCCCGGACTGTGACCCGCATTTCCCCGCAGCCCGCGCGGCGCATACCGCGACGCTGCAACGATCTCCGCGGCGTGCGCGGCATTCTCCACCTGCGGGCAATGCAAGTTCCACACGCCGGCATCGAGCAATCGCGTGATCCACTCGCGGTTGGCCTCAGGCGGGCGCACGGCGATCGGGAAATTCAAGGCCCGCGACAGCAGTGCGAGGTTCGCGATCTCCTGCATGTCGGCGCCGGTGTGCTCCATGTCCACTCGGGCGAAATCGAGACCGGCCGCCTTCAGCAACGTCAGGATCGCCGGATTGCGCACCATGTTCACCCAGGTGCCGATCTGAAGTTCGCCGCGTTCGAGCGCGGCGCGCATCGGATTGGATTGCATCGCTTGCCTCCCATGCCCGATCCGCATCGCTCGATGAGCGCGGAAGCCGGGACTTGACGCAGCATCTTCGGGCATATTGCCGGCGATTGCCACTGCAACGACAGGAGAGGACGATGCGGCAGCTCATCTCATCCGGCTCAAGCTTCGAGCGCGATATCGGCTACTCGCGGGCAGTCGTGGATGGCGAGTGGGTGTTCGTGTCCGGCACCACCGGCTTCGACTACGCGACGATGACGATTAGCGACGACGTGGCTGCGCAGACTAAGCAATGCCTGCGCAACATTGGCCAGGCGCTGGATGAGGCCGGATGTGCGCTCGAGCATAGCGTACGGGTGCACTACATCCTGCGCAACGCTGAGGACTTTCCAAAGTGCTGGCCCGCATTGCGCCATGCGTTCGGCGAGGTGCGGCCGGCGGCGACGATGTTCGAGGCGAAGCTCGCCGACCCGCGCATCCTGGTCGAGATCGAAGTGACCGCGCGGCGTTCTGCGGGCGGCTGATTAGGCCACCTGCCGCCGCCTGATCGCAGCAGCGCGCGCGATCACGTTCTTCGCGCGCTGCACCACTGGCACGTCGATCATTGCGCCCTCGAACTGCACTGCGCCGAGACCCTGCGCAAAGGCGGCATCGTACGCGGCGACCATCCGCTCGGCACGCTCCACTTCCGCCGGCGAGACACCGAATTCCTCGTTCAGCACCGGCACCTGCAACGGATGGATCGCGCTGGCACCGACAAAGCCGAACCGCTTCGAGCGGCGCACAATCGCGCGGAATGCGTCCTGATCGCGAAAGTCGGCGATCGAGCCGATGAAACCCATCGGCAAAATGTCCGCGGCGCGCGCGGCGAACAGCGTGTGCTGCTTGGGATACAACAGCGCCTCGGGGTCGGGCAGCATGCCGACATCGGCGGTGAAATCCTCGGTGCCCAGGCTCAGCGCCACCACACGCGGATGCGCCTTCGCGATCGCCTCGATGCGGAAGAAGCCGGCGGCGGTTTCCACCAGTACAACGAACTGAACGCTTCCTGGGGTCAGGCCGCGCTGGCTCTCCAGTTCCTCGACGATCTCGGCGCAGGCTTGGACATGCTCGGGGCTGTCCACTTTGGTCAGCATCAGCGCAGCCACGCCGGGGATCACCGCGGCTTCCAGGTCGCGCACCAGCAGCCGCCAGGGACGATTGACGCGCACCAGTACATCGCAACCGTTGCGTGACACCTGCGGCAGCGCATCGGCGATCAAGGTGCGGGCGCGCTCTTTCTCTGACGGCGCAACGGCGTCCTCGAGATCCAGGATGATGCCGTCCGCGCCGCGATCCGCACCGGTCCGCACGAATTTCTCCGCGGTCACCGGCACGAACAGCAGGGAACGCCAGGCGGGAAGATCGTTGCGCATGATGCGGGCCCCTTTCGACTGGATCGACGCGACGTCCCTCGACTATAGACGCGCATTCCACAAATCGCGATGGACCCGCCCATGCGCCCCAGCTTTTGCCTGTGCCTTGCCGCCGTACTGCCGCTGCTGTGCGGTGCCGCACCACAGCCGCACGCCGTGCTTGCCGCTACGCCGATCTCGCGCATGGATCTGCGCTGGTGGCACGATCGGTTCGAGGCGAAGCAGGTCGAACTGCAAAAGGGACATGTCGATCTGGTGTTCTATGGTGATTCGATCACGCAGGATTACGAACTGAGCGGTCCGCCCGAATGGCGTGACTTTGCGCCGATCTGGCAGCGCTTCTATGGCGATCGGCATGCGGTCAATCTCGGCTTCACCGGCGACGCGACGTCGCACCTGCTGTGGCGCATAGAGAACGGCGAGGCCGCTGGCATCGACCCGAAAGTCGCGGTGATCCTGATCGGCGCCAACAATTTTGGCCGGCTGCACTGGTCCGCTGAGGACAGCGCCGCCGGCATCGATGCTATCGTGATGCAACTCCGCCATCGGCTGCCACATACCAAGCTGATGTTGCTGGGCGTGCTGCCGGCGGACCGTTCGGCATGGGCCACCGAGACCACAACGGCGATCAACCAGCTTCTCGCGACACGCTATGGACATGACAGTGACGTGACGTTCCTGGATATTGGACACGTGTACATGAAGGACGGGCGACTGGACCACGACCTGTTCATGGACCCGAAGCTAACGCCGCCCGCCCCGCCGCTGCATCCCACCGCGCCGGGGCAGCAGCGAATGGCCGAGGCGATCGAGCCGACGCTGGCGAAGCTACTGGGCGATCATGCGCATGGCGAGCCGAAGTGACCCGTTGCTGAGCCCGGTGCGGGTAAAGATGACCGGGTCAAGCCCGGTCATGACGGGGTCGGAATGGCCGTTGACGGGGCTGGAGAGTCTGTTGACGGCGCTGGAAAGGCGGTTGATGGGGTTGGAGAGGCGGTTGACGAAGTTGGAGAGTTGGCGTTATCCCAACGCCTCAGCGAGCAGGTCCAACGCACGTTTCGCGAACGCACGCATATTGGCGACGCGGTCGGCGCTTCCGGTTTCCAGCGTGATGGCGCGCGAGAAATTCGGGCCTTCCAGGCCGATGCACGAATGGCCTGCCGCATCCCCATAGCTGTTGCCGGTGGGGCCGGTCGCGCCGGTCTCGCTCAACCCCCAGGTCGAACCTAGCCTGCTGCGCACTGTTGCCGCGAGCAGCGCTGCGTACGGCTCGGACGAAGCGCGCATCCCATTCGGCAGTGGATTGGAGATGTCCATGAACGCCGACCGCGCGTAGTGCGTGTAGATCACGCTGCCGCCGCGGAAATACGCCGACGCACCGGCAACCGATAGAAGCGCCGCCGAGATCAATCCGCCGGTGGACGATTCTGCGATTGCAATGGTCTCGCCGCGTGCCTTCAGCCGCGCGCCGAGCTTCGCCGCCAACGGCAACAGGTCCTGCATGGTCGTTCTCCTATTCGGCCGGCTTTACTTTTCCGCAATCGCTGCCAAGCCACTTGCCTTGCAGCGTCCGCTTCATCGTTATCGTGTTCGTGCCGTCGGTGCTGACGAAGTCAAAGTTGCCGGTGATTGCGTGACGATCGGTTGCCTCGACGTGGAGGTTGCCGGTCGCGCGCTGCTCGCCGGTGCATATCATATGCGCGTCCATTGTATGCGGTGTCGTATTCAACGTGGTCTGCTTGCAGTTCGGCTGCTCGCGGGGGCTGAAGTGGAGACCTCGATCGAGTTGCTGCTGCGTGATGCAGGCGCGCGTGACGGTCGGCTGCCCGGAGCGTCCGATCGCTTCCGCAATCGCCGCCTGCACCTTCTGCTGCTGCTCCGGCGTCATGCGTGCCAAGGCTTGCGGCGGTATCGGCGGCATGCCGCTCGTTTCGCCCTGCGAGGTCACTTCCCATAAGCCTGTAGCCACATCCAGCGACGCCGCCGAGGCGAACGTGGCCACACCAGCGACCAAGACAGCAGCCAACCCCAAAATATTCATCCCGTGTCGCATGCAGTTCCTTCCCGAACTCTAGCCGTCGACGTCACTATGACATCGCACCACCGCCGCGCGCCAGGATGTCATCGATCACCCGCTGGGTCGCCAGAGCTTCCTCGCCGGGAATAGCCGGATCGCGTCCCTGCTCGATCGCGTCGATGAAATCGCTGATCGTGTCGCGATGCGCATCATGCGAGAACGCCATGACGCTGGCGCCGCTGCCCGATCCGGAGTTGTCGGCGATCGTCTCGCGATGCCCGTCCAAGAGCGACACATCCAGGCCACCGCGTTCAATGCGCGCGGTGCCTCGTGACCCGATTATGTGGATCCATTCGGGGCCGCCGGGATACGCGGCGACGGTCGCGATGATCGTGCCGGGAGCACCATTACCCAAGCGCACTAGCGCCGACGCATAGTCTTCGGTCTCCATGTGATGCAGCGCGGTGGTGCGCACTTGCGCTGCTTCAACACGCTCGATGCCGACGAGCCAGCGAAACAGATCCAGCGAGTGGATCGCCTGCGTCATCAGCACGCCGCCACCATCGCGCGCCAACACGCCACGCCCCGGATCATCGTAGTAGGACTGAGGACGCCACCACGGCACCATCATCGTTGCCGCTTGAATGTCGCCAAGCGCACCCGAGTTCGAGCACAGCCCGCATCCGCCGACTGCCCTGACGGAACCGGTGCTGCAAACAGATGCCCAACTTGCGGTTGGCGCGCCGACCAGCCGCAATCAGCTGCTCTCCGCGCTCGATGGAGACTTCCAGGGGCTTCTCGCAGAACACATGCTTGCCCGCCGCGAACGCCGCCTCGGCGATCTGCAAGTGCGCGTTGGCAGGTGTCAGCACCAGCACCGCATCAACCGCCGGATCCTCGATCGCGCGCGTGACATCGGTGGTGGTGGGAAATCCATAACGGTCGGCAACGTCTTTCAGCCGCGTCTCGCTGCTCGCCGCGGCCCACACCACGCGCGCGCGATCGGCCAGATCGACCAGACTGCGGGCGTGCGGCTGCAAGGCGTTGCCGAGCCCAATGACGGAGACGCCGATCATGCGCGCCTCGCCGTGAAGCGGGCGGCCTGAGCCTGCGCCTGCAACGCCAACCGGCAAACGTTGAATGTCTGGCGCTGCGGCATGGCAGTTTCCGTGCGTTCCGCGATGTCGCGCAGGAAGTCGCGATAGTAGGTCACCGGCAGTTTGCTGCAATCGACGTAGCGCGTGGCGGTGCGATTGACGACGAACATATGGTCAGTGCCTTCACGTCCCTCGATGTCCAGGTTCTTGCGCAGCTCGAGCGTGCCTTCAGTGCCGACAGCGAAGAAGCGGCCATCACCCCAGGTGGGGAGGCCATCCGGCGTGAACCAGTCCAGCCGCACATAGCCGCGCACCGATGGCGTGGCCAGCACAAGCTCCGCAAAATCCTCGAACCCTGTGGGCTCGGTGCCGAACGCGCCGACCGTGCTCTGTACGATCTCCGCATCATCCGCATCCGCGAACGCCAGGAACTGATCGATCGAGTGCACGCCGATATCGTTGATGATGCCGCCGTACGCCGGCTTGTCGAAGAACCACGCCGGCCGCAGCGCGCGGTTCAAGCGGTGCGGCGCCAGCGAGGTCGTGTGTACCAGCCGCCCGATCTCACCCGAGCGCACAATGCGCAGCGCCTGCTGGATCGCCGGCGACGCCAGCCGGCCGATGCAGATCGACCAGATCCGCCGCGTTTCGGCGACTGCGCGTTCCACTACCGCGAGTTGTTCAGGCGTCGTGATGCCGGGCTTGTCCACCATCACGTCCTTGCCACACCGCATCGCCGCGATGGCGAGTTCGGCGCGATCACACGGCCGCGCGGCGATCACCACGAAGTCGATCGATGGATCCTCCAGCAACCGCGCTGTCGCGGACTCCGGCACATGCGGGAAGCGCTTGCGGAAGCCTGCCAGGACGCGAGGATCCGTTGTGTCGGGGTTGTAGCCGACACACTCGGCGCCTTCGTCCAGCAGGTCCTGCGTCAGGTCATAGATATGGCGATGATCCAGGCCGATCGCAGCGAAGCGCGGCATGCGTGTACCTCCCGTCGTCGGGCGAACGCTTGCACCATCTTCCAAGCTCCGCAACCAAGGTCCAAACTGCGCCACCAACAGGAACCCAAGGGGAGAGACATTATGGTAGACCGTATTGCGGTCATCACAGGCGCTGGCTCCGGCATCGGGCGTGCGTCCGCGCTGGAACTGATGAACAACGGCTGGTCAGTCGCGTTGGCCGGTCGGCGCAAGGAAATGCTGGAGGAAACCGCTGGCCTGAAGAAAGCCGGCAAAGCGCTCGTGGTGCCGACGGACGTGACGGAGCCGGACCAGGTTGCCGCGCTGTTCGCCAAGGTGAAGTCGGAATTCGGCCGCCTCGACATGGTGTTCAACAACGCCGGCGGTGGCACACCAACCACGAACTTCGGCGACTTCACCTACGAGATGTGGCAACGCGTCGTGCAGGTGAACCTGAATGCGATGTTCCTGTGCGCCAATGCGGCATTCCGCATGATGCGCGACCAGTCACCGCGCGGCGGACGGATCATCAACAACGGCTCGATCTCGGCGCACGTTCCCCGCGTGGGTTCCGCGGCCTACACGTCAACCAAGCACGCGGTGACCGGATTGACCAAGTCGATCGCGCTCGACGGCCGCGAGTTCGATATCTGCTCCTGCCAGATCGACATCGGCAATGCGGCGACCCCAATGACCGCGCGCTCGACCAATGGGCAGATGCAGCCCTATGGCCAGATGGCCGTCGAGCCGCGGATGGACGTGACGCATGTGGGGCAGCAGGTCCTGTTCATGAGCAATCTGCCGCTGGAATCGAACGTGCAGTTCGTCACCATCATGGCGACCAAGATGCCGTTCGTCGGCCGCGGCTAGCCCGCACCTCGCGCCTACTCCCTCTCCCGCCAAGCGGGGGAGGGTCGGGGAGGGGGTGAAGCGTTATTCGCACAGTCACCGCCCCACTCCCGCCCGCCAACTCCGCTCCTCAACCGCGTCGAATACTGCCTCCACCAGCATGCCCGGCAATCGCCGCAGCAATCCGCGCCGCCGGGGCCGGAACACGCGCGACCGCATCTTCTCCCCACCCAGCGTCTTCACCAGGCCATCGACATCGGCAAACCCGTCGATCAGCCCAACTTCCAGCGCACGCTCCCCCAACATGAAGCTGCCATCGAACAGCGCGCCTTCATCCCCCGTCAGCTTCGCGCCGCGCCGCGTCCGCACCCAGGCCTTGAATCGTTCGTGCAGCGCATCCAGCAGTTCCTGAACGAAAGCGACGTCCTCCGGCTTCTCCGGACTGAATGGATCGAGCCGCGCCTTGTTCGCGCCAGCCGTGTAAAGTCGCCGCTCCACACCGAACCGCGCCAGCATGTCGGGAAAACCAAAACCACCACCGCGCACGCCGATGGAGCCGACGATACTCATCGGGTTCGCGTGGATCTCATCGGCCGCACATGCCAACCAATAGCCGCCCGACGCGCCGACCTCGCGGATCACCGCATGGACCCGCACCTTGTGCTCCTCGGCGCGCCGCCGGATGAGCGAGGCGATCAGGTCCGATTGCACCGGCGACCCACCGGGACTTTCGATATCCAGAATTACCGGCTGCCCGCGCGCCATGCGGAACGCGCGATCCAGCAACGGCGCCATCGTGCCCATGCTGACAGTGCCGGGGCGCGGCGAGATCAAGCCGTGCATCTCGACCACGTTGATGCGCGGCTTGCGCCAGAACAGCAGGCGGAATGGCATGGGTCCTCCAATCGGCGCGGACCATGGCAAGATGGCCTGCATTCCGCCATACACAACGCATGCTTAAACTACACTTCGCCGGTTATCAGCCGGCCCGCTCGGTCCACACGCGGGGCCTCCATGCTCTCCGCGAGAGTGTAGCCCGCCGCTCTGACGGAGCGCTGGGCATCAGGGTGACCGACAGCATCGTCGCGCAAGGCCGCAAGGCGGCGGACCTGCTGACCATGGTGGAGAGCGGCGAAATCGACGGATGCTATTTCGCGTCCAGCTATCTGGCGGCACGGGTTCCAGCCCTCGGGGTGTTCGACGAACCATTCCAGGCGGGTGCGCGAGACGTGGTCTTTTCCCGGTTGGATGGCAATCAGGGGAGGGCGCTCTCCGAAGAGGTCGCGGCAGCAACCGGCTACCGCGCGCTGGGGTGGTGGGACAATGGGATCCGGCACATCAGCAACGGCGTGAGGCCGATACGGACCCCGGCGGACTGCGTGGGGCTGCGGTTGCGTACGTTGGACAATGCGCGTCACCAGGATGCGTTCCGGCGGCTCGGCTTCCAGCCCATGTTCGTCGACGTGGCGGACCTGGCGCAGGCGGTGGCGGACCGGACGGTGGACGCCCAGGAAAATCCCCTGACCAACATGATTAATTTCGGCCTCCAGGCGCACCATGCACACGTCAGCATGACCGGGCACCTGCTCGGAATCGCGGTGCTTCTCATGAATCGGGCGCGCCTCGATGCACTGCCCGAGCCTCTGCGACAGGTCATGCTCGCATGTTCACAAGAATGCGAGCTGGTGCAGCGTCAACTGGCGGTTGCAGAGGATGTCGAATGCTGCCGGCTACTAATGGATGCCGGGGTCAGCATTATCGAAGCGGATGACATAGATCAGGCTGCATTCCGCACCGCCGCGTTGGCATCACCATTATGAACCATGTCACCGCATTGAGTTTTAGATGGCCGCGCCCAAATCTGGTAGGCTGACGGGGCAGATTCCAGATTGCAGTCGCATAATATGAGACTCATTGTCCTCGACGATGACGGATCAATCACTGATTTCATGGCCGCGGTCGCACGGGACTGCGGCTGGGAAGCGGAAACGGCGACCGAAGAGTTCGCATTCCGAACGCTGGTGCGCGCCAGGCCGCCGGAGGCCATCCTTCTGGATCTCCAGCTCGGCGAGAGCGATGGAATTTCTCAACTGCATTTCCTGCACAGCGTGGATTACGCTGGCGCCATCGTGCTCATGAGCGGCTTCGACGCGCGCGTGCTGGCTTCGGCCCAGCATATCGGCGAGTCTCTGGGGCTGAGAATTGTCGCGCTGATCGAGAAGCCTGCCCGTTTCGCAGAAATCCGCGACGTGATCACGGCAATCCAACGGTCGGTTGCCACCCTGCCGTCGGGAACGTCTGAGATCGTCCCTGGTGCGGCGCAGGCAAGCGCCGACGCCGTCTCCGCGCAGCAGGTGGGCGCGGCAATTCATGCTGGCCATATGGAATTGCATCTCCAACCCATCGTTGCTGCCGCCGGCCATGGAGTAGTCAGCGCCGAGGCGCTGATCCGCTGGCGTGATCCGGCGCATGGCCTACTGCCGCCGAGCCACTTCGTGCCGGTCGCGGAGACCGACGAAGCCGTGATCGATCAGATGACCATGTGGGCAGTGCAGACCGGCGCGGAGCAGTACCGTCGGCTGGCACAAAATGGTTCGGCAATACGGATCTTCATCAACATCTCCGGGCGCAACCTCCGGTCGTTGGATTTTCCCGACCGCATGGCCGCGCTGCGCGAACGCATGGCCGTGCCGGATCACGCCATCGGCCTTGAGATCACCGAAAGTGTCGCGATGGACGATCCGGACGTGACGGAATCGGTGTTGACGCGGCTCCGGCTGAAGGGGTTCCCGGTCGCGCTGGATGATTTCGGCACCGGGCATTCGTCGCTGACGGCGCTGCGGCGAATGCCGTTTTCCGCGATCAAAATCGACAAGTCATTCGTGGGTGAACTGCAGAAATCCAGCGATTCATTCACCATCGTGAAGTCGGTAATCCAGCTCGCGCATGACATGCGGCTCGAGAGCGTGGCGGAGGGCGTGGAGAACGCTGAGGCGGCACGCCTGCTGACCGAACTGGGGATCGACCATTTGCAGGGATACTATTTCAGCCCTCCGCGACCGTTCGCTTCCTTCACCGCCTGGCTGGATGGCTGGCCGCGCGGTGACACGTCAACTCCCAACGCGGGTCAGCCACGTTCGGCGACAAGTATCGCGACCGGATAGGCGTACTCGATCCGCTCGCCCGCCCGACGGACGGGGATGCCCAACCGATCATCCTCGGCTGACGCGGCGAACATCTCGATGATCTTCACGTCGTCGCCCGGATTGGGGAATGACCGCGCCAGCAAATTCCTGATCTCGTCGCGGAGCTCATAGAATGTTGCCCGCGGCTCGGGCAGCTTAGCCGTGTCGAACAGAGCTTTCAGTTCACCCAGCGTCAGACAGCGGGCGTGCGACGGATCGCGCAGCTTCTCGGCGCGGTTCCACTCCGCTGCCTTGGCTGGATCATCGCTGGCATACATGTCGACCACCACGACCCGGCCAGCGGGTGCGCAGACCCGCACCATCTCGCGCAGCACACCGAGCGGATCGAGGAAGTGGTGCATCGAAAAGCGGGTCACCACGATATCGAAGGAGCCGTCGGCATACGGCAACGATGTGACGTCACCGCGATCCCAGGTGACATTGCCGATGCCCTTCTCCTTGGCAAGCTGCGTCGCGCGCTCGAGCATCGCGGGCGTCATGTCGATACCGGTCGCGTGCCCCACATGCGGTGCGAAGCCGCACACCACAATGCCTCCACCGCACGCAACGTCCAGCAACGTGTTGCCGGCCCGCGGGGCCGCAGCTTCCAAGATCATGCGAAGCGCGTTCGCGTCGGTGATCGTGCCCGCGGTGCTGAATGGCGTCGCCTGCCGGGTGAACTGGTCCAGGATGCGGTCCTGATGCGTTGTCTGGCTCATGGTTCTTTCATCCCAACCGGTAAATGCGCTGCGCCGTATTGTGGAACAGCGCCAGCCTCTCGTCCGCCGACGCACCGGAGGCGATGCGCTTGAACGCGTTCCATAGCGCGACCCAGCCGATGCCCATTTTCTCGACCGGGAAGTTGCTCTCGAACATGCAACGGTGCGCGCCGAAAAGCTCGATGCAGGTCTCCATGTAAGGTCGCCACAGCGCGGCGAGTTCCTCGGAAGAAGGCGGACGCTCGGCAGCCTGGTAATCCAGCAAGGCCGCCCGCATCATCATGCCGCCAAGTTTCATCGACACATTCGGGCACTGCGCCAGTTCCACCATCGATGCTTTCCATGATCGAAAGATCTCGTCCCGCCGCCCGGTATAGGGACCATATCCAAGGACGCCGCCGACATGTCCCATGATGATGTTGGTGGCGGGAAAAGCGCGGGCGAGGTCGATCACATCGGATAGTTGTGTGTGGAACACCCAGGCATCGAGCGACAAGCCGAGCGCACTCAGCCGCGCCAGCCCGGCGCGAAAGGCAGCGCCGCGATACACGTCCGGGCCAGGCGCGCCGTTGCCGATGATCGGGTCCGCATCCCAGTTGCCGGAATGGCGAACCCCACGGAACCGGCCGCCGCCGGCCCTGATCTGGGCCTCCAGCACCGCCTCTACCCGATCCCCCAGCGTCAGGTCGGCGAACCCGACAATGCCCGCGGCTACCCTGGTCGGTCCATAACCGCCGCTGTCGCTCATTGCCGCGATGCCCGCGACGAATTCCGTCTCGCCGATCGGCCGCATTTCCTCCGGACCATTGGCGCGATACATGGCGTGGCACTGCAGGAACACAGTCGCCACCACGTTGTGTCCGGTCCGCAGGTCAGCTTGCAGCTCGTGCAACAGGTAACGATGGTCCGGGCGGACCCAGAGATGATGGTGCGTATCGATAATCGTCAGGTCCGGCTCAAGGACCGATTCATCGGGTGCCTTGGCCAGCCACGCCTCATCCGGGGGAAAAATGCGCCCGAACCGGGTCCGCTGAGCGGGTTGTGCCAAGGCCGCCTCCCTTTCTACGACAGTCACCCACCTAGCACGCCCGGGATCAACCGGCGACCGGTGTGCGTGTCGTTCCACGACCGTGGGCTCTTGTCGCTTTTTTGCACCATTCCGTAGTGGAATGGGCTATCGTTGCCGCTTCAGCGCACGGCACGAACGGGGCGTGCCGGGTACCCACCAAGGAGGGGCTGATAAACCAGGACCAGAATACCCCGCGTGAGTGGCGCGCCAAGACGCCTGCGCAGGGCCCGGCATTTCGTCGCCTCGGACGTGCCGCCGTCGTCGTCGCGGCACTTTTGCTGGTGGGGCTGACGTGGCTTGGCGCGCGCGACGCCATCTGGGAACACCGCAGCGAAGCCCGGGCGCGGGTACGGGCCGAGTTGCTCAGCAACGCGGTCACCTTCGAGGAACAGTTGCGTCGTGAGCTACTGTCGATCGACCAGACGCTGCGCATACTGGAATACGAGTGGCAGCGCGACGCGTCGCATTTCGACCTTGGCGCGCGCGCAGCTCAGGTGGTCGTCGTCAACGACGTGGCGCTGCAACTATTCATCGCAGATGACCATGGCATCGTACGGCTGAGCACCCGGCCGACGATCATCGGCACCGATGTCACCCAGCGCGACTATTTTCGCTACGAGGCCGCCTTGCCGACGGATGACGGCAAGATGTTCGTGGGCGAACTGACACAGGGGCAGGTAACGCGACTGTGGCAGATCAATCTGGTACGCCGCCTGGACGATCAGACCGGACATTTCTCGGGCGTTATCGCCGCCTCCTACGACACCAACGCATTCGCGCGCCTCAGCCACGATGTCGGGCTCGGCCGAAATGTCGAGCTTGGCACCAACGGCATCATCGGCGTGGTGAGCGAGCGTGACGGCGAGGCGTGGACCATGCCAGACGCGACACGCACCCCGAGCGTTGCCGATATCAACAACACGCCGCTGTTCGCAGCGATGCGCGCGGCGGACGAGGGCAACTGGCAGGGCCCATCGGCGCTCAGCAATGTCGAGCGGATGTATGCTTTCGCGACGGTCCCCGACCGAGGCCTGAAGGTCATCGTCGGCGTCGATCGCGAGGCGGCAATGCGCGAGTCGAGCGCATGGGAACAGGACGCGCTGATATTTGCCACCGCGACCTCGCTACTGTTGGGGCTGCTGGCATGGCTGCTGTTGCGCGCGCTCGACGCGGCCAAGCAACGACACGAGGCGCTGGCACACGAACGATCGATCCTCGAGGCGACACTGACCGGCATGAGCGACGGCATCATGATGGTCGACGCCGATTTGCGGCTGATGGCGTGGAATCAGCACTTCCCGCAATTCACCGGCGTGCCGCCGGAAATCCTCCGCGTCGGGCTGCCGATGGAGGACATCCTGCGGAGCCAGGTCGCCGGAGGCGAGTTCGGACCCGTCGATGCCGAAAGCGAGGTCGCGCGACGGCTGTCGTTGATACGTTCCGGTGCCAGCATGGGCACGACAGAACGCTCGCGACCGGGCGGGCGCCAGCTTGAGATTCGACGGAACCCTTTGCCGGGCGGTGGCTTCGTCACGCTGTACCGCGACGTCACCGCGCGACGCGAGGCCGAGGAACGCCTGCGGCAGGCACAGACAATGGCGGCGATCGGCCGGTTGACCGCGGGTGTCGCCCATGACTTCAACAACCTGCTGATCTCGATCAGCGGCAACGCGGAGATGCTGCACGACCAGTTGCAGGACGAACCCGTGCATGCGCGCCGGCTCGCAGTGATACTGCAATCGGCGGGTCGCGGGGCGGACCTGGTACGGCGCCTGCTGGCATTCGCGCGGAAGCAATCGCTGACACCGACACAGGTCGATCTGAACAAGCTGGTGGGCGGCATGGGCGATCTGCTGCGCGCCACGCTGGGACGCGCGGTCCGCGTCGAGACGAAGCTGGACGACGCGCTTTGGTCGGCACTGGTCGATCCGATCCAGGTCGAGCATGTGATCCTGAACCTTGCGATCAATGCACGTGATGCCATGCCGGACGGTGGCACGCTGACAATATCGACCGCCAACACGTCATTGGGTCCGAACGCCAGCATCGCAGCGGATTTACCGACCGGCGACTATGTCATCGTTGCCGTAAGCGATACCGGCACGGGCATGAGCGACGAAGTGTTGCGCAATGCATTCGAGCCATTTTTCACCACCAAGCCGATGGGGCAGGGATCCGGGCTTGGGCTGAGCCAGGTCTACGGCGTCGCCAACCAGTCCGGCGGCGGCGTACGGATCGACAGTACTATCGGTGTCGGCACCACCGTCAGCGTGTTGTTCCCGCGCGCACCTGACGATGTCCCCGAGCAATCGGTGTCGCCGTCTGGCCTGGAGCAGGCCGTCGGCGTGGTGGCGCCTCGGCTCGCGCCAGAGCCGCGCAACCGCGCGATCCTGGTGGTGGACGATGAGCCTGAATGCCGCGAAACGATTGCCGCCGCGCTGGCGGCCAACGGCTTCACCGTGATCCTGGCAGAGAGTGGCGAAGCGGCACTTCGGCTGCTCGACGAAGGTGCGGTGTTTGATCTTCTGCTGGTCGATTACGACATGCCGGGAATGAATGGCGCGGCGCTCGCCCAGGCGGCGCGAACCCGACGCCTCGCGGTGCCCGTTGTATTCGTGACCGGCGATGGCGAATGGGTCAACGGCGAACGTTGGGTGCTGACGAAGCCATTCCTTACGCGCAATCTGATCGCGACGCTCTACACTGCGCTTGGCCTGACGCCGGAGGACGACGCGGTGCGTCAGGCAACGTCACAGGCAATGTGACAGCACCAGGCGCTCGCCGGCCTCGTCACCTGGTTGAGCGGCGATCGATGGTTATCACGGCGCTTTTCGGAACTGGACCCGGTCGGCACCTGGCAACAGAGCAGCGTGATAACCAGCCTCACGCCACGCGTTCTGCCAAACCGGACGCTGCTGGATGGTCCTGCCCGTGATCCACCAACGCGGCGCATATGCGCTTGGCGGTAATTCCTGACCAATGATCGCCTCGATCTCCGCGAGCGTCAGTTCTAGCCGCGGCTTGGTCTGGTCCAGGAGGTAATCTTTCAACGGGCGGTATTTGCTCACGCCTGACATTCCCCTGTCGCCGCCTGCATATCGGCCGGTTGATTTTGACTACCACATCGGACGCCAAGGCAAACGGATTTATTCCATCGGATAACAAATGCCCTGAACGGGTTTGTCCACGGTAATCAAGAACGTCTGGCAATGCCGATAATAATGCTGTAATGCCGACACACGCAAACCAAAACTGAGGCAATTGTGATGTCTGAAAGCGGAATGCCGGACACAGTCCTGAGGCTCACTGCCCAGATTGTTGCGGCGCACGTCGAGCACAATTCGGTCCAGGCGGACGCACTGCCGAACCTGATCGAGAAGGTCTATCAGACTTTGCGCGATGTGGGGCAGGCGCCGGTGGAACCAAACAGGCCGGTGCCAGCGGTGCCGATCAAGCAGTCGGTCAAGCCCGACTACATCGTCTGTCTGGAGGACGGCAAGAAGCTGAAGATGCTGAAGCGGCACCTTATGACATCTTACCAGTTGACGCCGGGACAGTACCGCACACGGTGGGGACTGTCGGCGGACTATCCGATGGTGGCGCCGAGCTATGCCAAGGTACGTTCGTCGCTGGCCAAGAAGATCGGGCTCGGCCGGAAGTCAGCCGAACCGACGCAGGAGGTACCGGCCAAACGTCGCGGCCCAAAGCCGGGCAGCAAGCGGGCGCGCGCCGGCTAAACGCTCAGGCGGGCGCTGATCTCTCGGCTCAGCGTCTCGAGATCTATCGGCTTGTAGAGCACCGCGCCCGGCAGTTCGCCGGACCGGGCGACGAAGCCGTAGTAGCCGGTGATGAAGATGACCGGAATGCCCGGTTGCTCTGCCTGAACCGCGGCGGCAAAGGCCAGCCCATTGGCGTGACCGGTCGGCATAACCAGATCCGCGACCAGCAAATCCACCCTAGGTAAACCAACCAGTGCCTGCAAAGCGGTGGTCGTATCCGACACGGCGATCACCTGGTAGCCGGCGTCAACCAGATGCTCCTCGAGCACCCGGCGAACCGCCCCATCGTCTTCGACCAGCATGATGGTGGACATGCTACCCCTCGCCACGAGCGGATGCGGTTCCACTCAAAACCGGTGGCGACCATCGCACAGGAGTTCTCTTCGGAGAGTCACGACTGCTTGAAATGTCCATCATTGACGGTTCGCAAAAGGCCGGAAGTTGTTGATCCCATTGGGAATGTGGTAGCGACGTACGCTCGCGCCCCGACCGCGTCCGGGTTGACCCGAGGTTGGCGTGCCCGTGCACTGGCGCCGTCCGATGGTCCGGCGCGACGCCGCCACCTTGGTCGTTGCAGTGCAGCAAAACGGGCGCTAACCTACCGGATTGGGGCGCCGTCAGCCACGACGGCGCGCGGGCGAATAGGGGAGCACGAGAAGGCCGATGATGGGATCCCCGATGGGACCAGGACTGTATGACCCTCGCAACGAGCACAACTCGTGCGGTGTGGGCTTCGTCGTCAACATCAAAGGCCGAAAGTCGCACGAAATCATCCGACGGGGACTGCAAATCCTGGTGAATCTCGATCACCGGGGCGCGGTCGGCGCGGACCCGCTGGTAGGTGACGGCGCCGGCTGCCTGATCCAGATGCCGGACGGGCTGTTGCGCGCATGGGCCGAGGAGCAGGGCCTGACCCTGCCGCCGCCGGGACGCTACGCGGTGGCGATGTGCTTCCTGCCGCAGGATAGCGCCGCACGCGAGCATTCCATTCGGATGCTGGAACACTACACCGCCGCCGAGGGACAATCGCTGCTCGGTTGGCGCGACGTGCCGACGGACATCACCGGACTGGGCACTCGCGTCATCGAAACGATGCCGGTGATCCGCCAGGCTATACTGGTGGCCAATCCGAAGCTGAAGGACCAGGACGCCTTCGAGCGGAAGATCCTGACGATCCGCAAGCAGACGCTGAACAACATCCGCACGCTGGAGACCCAGCGCCGGCTGCCGGGCCTGAGCGAACTGTACATGCCGTCGTTCTCGACCCGCACGCTAGTCTACAAAGGCCTGCTGCTGGCGCCCCAGGTCGGCACGTTCTATCGCGACCTGCGGAATCCGCTGACGGAGTCCGCACTGGCGCTGGTGCACCAGCGTTTCTCCACCAATACGTTCCCGTCGTGGAAGCTGGCGCACCCGTATCGCTTCCTGGCCCATAATGGCGAAATCAATACCGTCCGCGGCAACGTCAACTGGATGTTCGCGCGGCGCCATTCGATGGCGTCCGAGCTGATCGGTCCTGACCTCGACAAGATGTGGCCGCTGGTTCCGCACGGGCAATCGGATACCGCGTGCATCGACAACGCGCTGGAGATCCTGGTCGCGGGAGGGTATCCGCTCGCCCATGCGATGATGATGCTGATCCCGGAGGCGTGGGCGGAAAACCCGCTGATGGATCCAGAGCGTCGCGCGTTCTACGAATATTACGCCGCGCTGATGGAGCCATGGGACGGCCCGGCATCGATTGCCTTCACCGACGGCCGCCAGATCGGCGCCACGCTCGATCGCAACGGACTGCGCCCCGCGCGCTATATCATCACCGACGATGACCACGTGATCATGGCGTCCGAGGCCGGCGTCCTGCCGGTGCCGGAAGAGCGCATCGTCCAGAAGTGGCGGTTGCAGCCGGGCAAGATGCTGCTGATCGACCTGGAGCAAGGCCGCATCATCAGCGATGACGAGGTCAAGAACCAGCTCGCACGCAAGCATCCCTATGCCGAGTGGCTGAAGGCAACGCAGATCCATCTGGAAGAACTGCCGGAACCATCCGACACGCCTGGCCTGTTGCCAGAATTGCCCCCGGCGCGGCCGAACGACGCGGATGCACTGCTGAAACAGCAGCAGGCATTCGGCTATACGCAGGAAGACATCCAGTTCTTCCTGGAGCCCATGGCGCAGGAGGGCGATGACCCGATCGGCTCGATGGGCACCGACACGCCGATTGCTGTGCTGTCGGACAAGCCGAAATTACTATACAATTACTTCAAACAAAACTTCGCACAGGTGACCAATCCGCCGATCAATTCGATACGCGAATCGTTGGTGATGTCGCTGGTATCGATGATCGGGCCGCGGCCAAACCTGCTCGGGCATCATGCCGGATCGCATTACCGGCTGGAGGTGGCGCAGCCGATACTGACCAACACGGACCTTGAGAAAGTGCGGGCGATCTCGTCGCTGGTAGGCGATGCGTTCCGCACCAAGACGATGGACTGCACCTGGTCCGCCGGCGAGGGCGTGGCCGGCATGGCGCGTGCGGTTGATCGCATCTGCGGCGAGGCTACCGATGCCGTGCTGGACGGCTACAACATCCTGATCCTATCGGACCGCGCCGTATCGCCGGCGCGCATTCCCATACCGGCGCTGCTGGCCACCGCTGCGGTGCATCATCACCTGATCCGGCGCGGTTTGCGCACCAGCACCGGACTCGTGGTAGAGACCGGCGAGGCGCGCGAGGTGCACCATTTCTGCGTGCTGGCGGGTTATGGCGCCGAGGCGATCAATCCGTATCTGGCGTTCGAGACGCTGGAGCAGATCCGCGAGCAGAACGGCCTGAAGCTGAAGCCTTATGAGGTACAGAAGAACTTCCTGAAGGCGATCGACAAGGGCATCCTGAAGGTGATGTCCAAGATGGGCATCTCAACCTATCAGTCGTATTGCGGCGCG
Organism: uncultured Alphaproteobacteria bacterium; assembly: GCA_963726125.1. GTDB lineage: Bacteria > Pseudomonadota > Alphaproteobacteria > Acetobacterales > Acetobacteraceae > JAMXLO01. Next base: position 502,390 of record CAVSBG010000009.1, read on the forward strand.
CAGATATTCGACGCGGTCGGACTGTCCAGCGACCTGATCGAGAAATGCTTCACCCGCACCGCAAGCACGATCGAAGGTGCCGGCTTCGAAGAGATCGCGCGCGAGGCAGTACAGCGCCACAACAACGCGTATCGCGACAACCCGCTCTACGACGGCATGCTGGACGCGGGCGGCGACTACGCGTTCCGGCTGCGCGGCGAGGACCACGCATGGACGCCCGACTCGGTGGCGAAATTGCAGCACGCGGCGCGCGGCAATTCGCGGCAGGAGTTCACCGCGTTCACCGACACGATCAACGATCAGAGCAAGCGACTGCTGACGCTGCGCGGGCTGATGGACCTGAAGTATGCCGATACGCCGCTGCCGCTGGATGAGGTAGAGCCGGCCTCGGCGATCGTGAAGCGGTTTGCCACCGGCGCCATGAGCTTCGGCTCGATCTCGCGTGAGGCGCACACCACCCTGGCGATCGCTATGAACCGTATCGGCGGCAAGTCCAACACCGGCGAGGGCGGCGAAGAGTCCGATCGCTACAAGCCGCTGCCGAACGGCAATTCGATGCGTTCGGCCATCAAGCAGGTCGCCTCGGGACGCTTCGGCGTCACCATCGAATACCTGGTGAATGCGGACGATCTGCAGATCAAGATGGCGCAGGGCGCCAAGCCCGGCGAGGGCGGACAGTTGCCCGGCCGCAAGGTGGACAAAAACATCGCGCGAGTTCGCTACTCGACGCCGGGCGTTGGGCTGATCTCGCCGCCACCGCATCACGACATCTATTCGATCGAGGATCTGGCACAGCTCATCGCCGATCTGAAGAATGCCAATCCGAAGGCGCGGGTTTCGGTTAAGCTGGTGTCCGAGGTCGGTGTCGGAACGGTCGCCGCCGGCGTCGCCAAGGCACGCTCCGATCATGTCACTATTTCCGGCTTCGAGGGTGGGACTGGGGCGTCGCCGCTGACGTCACTGACGCATGCCGGATCGCCGTGGGAGATCGGCCTCGCCGAGACCCAGCAGACACTCGTGCTGAACGGACTGCGCGGCCGTATCGCCGTGCAGGTCGATGGCGGGCTGCGCACCGGGCGTGACGTGGTGATCGGTGCATTGCTCGGCGCTGATGAGTTCGGATTCTCTACCGCGCCGCTGATCGCCGCGGGCTGCATCATGATGCGCAAGTGTCATCTGAACACCTGCCCGGTGGGGATCGCCACACAGGACCCGGTCCTGCGCAAGAAGTTCACCGGGCAGCCCGAGCACGTGATCAACTTCTTCTTCTTCATCGCGGAAGAAGTGCGTGAGCTGATGGCGAAGCTCGGCTTCCGCACATTCAGCGAAATGATCGGCCAGGTTGGCAGGCTCGACATGAAGCAGGCGGTCGAGCACTGGAAGGCGAAGGGTGTCGATCTCAGCCGCGTCCTGTACCAGGCGCCACCCCGCGAGGGCATCGCAATCTACAACTGCGAAAAGCAGAACCATCACCTCGACCGCGCGATGGACAATGAGTTGATCGAGCTGTCGGAGCCTGCCCTGCAACGTGGCGAACCCGTCAGCGTCAGCCGCGACATCCGTAACGTGCACCGCACCGTTGGCGCAATGCTGTCGGGTGAAGTGGCGAAGCGCTACGGCCATGCCGGACTGCCCGAAGACACGATCCAGGTCAGCCTGCGCGGCAATGCCGGCGGCAGCTTCGGCGCGTTCCTGGCACGCGGCGTCACGCTGGAGCTGACAGGTGACGCCAACGACTATGTCGGCAAGGGACTGTCCGGTGGCCGTGTCGTCGTGCGCCATCCGCCGGTGAACCGCGAGCCCACTGAAAACATCATCGTCGGCAATACCGTGCTGTACGGCGCGATCGCCGGCGAGGCCTATTTCCAGGGCGTCGCCGGCGAGCGCTTCGCCGTGCGAAACTCCGGTGCGCTCGCGGTGGTGGAAGGCTGCGGCGACCACGGCTGCGAATACATGACTGGCGGCGTCGTCGTCGTGCTGGGCGAGACCGGGCGCAACTTCGCCGCGGGCATGTCCGGCGGCGTGGCGTATGTCTACGATCCCAAGCGGCGGTTCGAGAGCCTGTGCAACATGGCCGGCGTCGACCTGGAACCCGTGCGGCCGTCTGATCCGAACGCGGCGGATGATCCGGAACGTCCGCGCCAGCGCTCGGTGTCGGTCGAGGACAGCGGCATGGGCGACCTGCTCCGGTTCGACGCGGAACGGCTGCGCGTACTGGTGGAGAAGCACCTGCTCTACACCGGCAGTGCTCGGGCGCGTGAATTACTGGATGACTGGGATCGTGCACTGGCGAGCTTCGTCAAAGTGATGCCTCTCGACTTCCGGAACGCGTTGCAGGGATTGCGCGCCGAACGTCAGGCGGCCAGTGCCGCCGCCGCCGAATAGGTCGTTTCATGGGTAAAGTAACTGGATTTCTCGAGATCGAGCGGCACGATCGCGGCTATGACAAGCCGGACGTGCGCCGCAAAACGTGGACCGAGTTCCTCAAGCCGCTGCCCGAACCGGAGCTGGCGGAGCAGGCCGCGCGCTGCATGGATTGCGGCATTCCGTTCTGCCACCAGGGCTGTCCGGTCAACAACCTGATCCCGGACTGGAACAACCTGGTCTATCGCCATCAGTGGCGTGCCGCGCTGCGCACGCTGCATTCCACCAACAACTTCCCGGAGTTCACCGGCCGCATCTGTCCCGCACCCTGCGAGGCCTCCTGCACATTGAACATCGACGACAACGCGGTGACCATCAAGACGATCGAGTGCGCCATCGTCGATCGGGGCTGGGACGAAGGCTGGATCAAGCCGCAACCGCCATCGCATCACACCGACAAGAATGTCGCGGTGGTGGGTTCCGGGCCGGCTGGCATGGCGTGCGCGCAGCAACTCGCGCGCGCCGGGCACACCGTGACGTTATTTGAGAAGAACGACCGGATCGGCGGCCTGCTGCGCTACGGCATCCCCGACTTCAAGATGGAGAAGCATCTGGTCAATCGCCGCATCGAGCAGATGACGGCGGAAGGTGTCGTGTTCCGCGCCGGCGTCGAGATCGGCGTAACATTGCCGATGGCCGCTGTGCTACGCGATTTCGATGCCGTGGTGCTGACCGGTGGCGCCGAGTGGCCGCGTGACCTCGAGGTGTCGGGCCGCGAACTCGACGGCGTGCACTATGCGATGGACTTCCTGACCCAGCAGAACAAGCGCGTCGCCGGCGATGACGAGGCTCGCGCGACCGGCGGACACTCGACAATCACCGCAAAGGGCAAGCATGTCGTGGTGATCGGCGGCGGTGATACTGGCTCTGACTGTATCGGCACGTCGGTGCGGCAGGGCGCGGTCTCCGTCACCCAACTGGAGATTTTGCCGCGGCCGCCGGAACGCGAGAACAAGGCACTCACCTGGCCGGACTGGCCGCTGAAATTGCGCACCTCGCATGCGCATGAGGAAGGCGCCGATCGTGACTGGGCCGTATTGACCAAGCGCGCCGTCGGCGCGTCAGGCAAGCTTGAGGCACTGGAATGCGTGCGCGTCGAATGGGCAAAGGACGCCAACGGCCGCTTCACTATGCAGGAGATGCCGGACAGCACGTTCCCGCTCAAGGCGGACCTCGTGCTGCTTGCCATGGGCTTCCTGGGTCCCCGAAAACCGGGGATGCTAGAGCAGGCGCGCGTCGCGCTCGATCCGCGCGGCAACGTGCTGGCGAACACGACGGATTACCGCACGTCAATCGACAAGGTGTTCGCCGCGGGCGACATGCGGCGTGGTCAATCGCTGGTGGTATGGGCGATCCGTGAGGGGCGGCAGTGCGCACGCGCAGTCGATGAGTACCTGATGGGCGCAAGCACGTTGCCACGGTAAGAGAGCGGTGTGCGGCCACACCGTCGGCGAGCGCGGTCGCGGCGGTTTGCGCGGCTGAAGTGCTCGGCATGGCGGGCTATTCGATCGTGCCCGCGTTGCTGCCGCAGTTCATCGAAGCCTGGTCCCTCACCAACGCGCAAGGTGGCTGGCTCGCCGGCATGGTGTTCGCAGGCTACATGCTGGGCGTGCTGCCCTTGGTCAGCCTGACCGATCGCCTGCCGCCTCGTGTCATCTATCTCGCATCCAGTGCCCTCAGTGCACTTTCCAGCCTCGGCGTCGCATTGAGTGACGACCTGCTGTCCGCACTCTGCTGGCGCGCCATTGCCGGCATCGCGCTCGCTGGCATGTACATGCCAGGCTTGCGGGCGCTTACGGATGGCGTCGAGGGCCCCAAGCGGACACGCATCGCGGGCTGGTACACCAGCGCGTTTACCGTCGGTACATCGCTATCGTTCCTGCTGGGCAGAGTGGGCGTGCTATGGGGATGGCGGAGCGCATTCATCGTGGCCGGCGCCCTCGGCGTCATTGGCGTGGTGATCGGCTGGATGGCATTACCGCGGACAGCGGTCGATGCCGCCGAACGATCACGGTCGATGCTGGGCATTCGGCCGGTTCTCGGTAACCGCGACGCGATTGTGCTGATCCTGGCCTATGCGGCGACGATATGGGGCTCGACCGGGTTGCGGCAGTGGATCGTCGCATTTTTGGTGTTCTGTGCGGCGCACGATTTCGGCCTTACGGCGCCGGGCTGGAACGTCGTGGGGGTTGGCGCGCTGATCAGTCTCCTAGGTGTCCCGGCGGGTTTGCTTGGCAACGAGATGTCATTGCGGTTCGGGCTACGCAGCACCGCCATGCTGGTCTTTCTGCTGTCAGCCTTGGTGAACGGTGCATTCGGCTTCGCCTCGATGCTGCCTTACGGCGCTATCGTACTGGTGGCGTTGGTTGCGGGATTTATTGCTCAGGGCAACTTTGCCAATCTCACATCGGGAGTTTTGACCGTTGCCGCGCCACGCCATCGAGGCGCTACAATAGCCCTGTACTCATGTGTTGGTTTCGGCGGAGGATTTGCCGGGACGCTGCTCTTCGGTGTGGCGCTTGACCAGTTTGCCGGCGGCGGGCTGATTGGCTGGACGATAGCCTTCGGGACCTGCGCGGTGGCATGTGTGGCCGGCTCTATCGCAACCGCCACGCTGTCGCACGATCTTGGGTGCGCGCAGCGATAGGGCGACAACATATCGCAGGGGTCGATTCCCTCGGTAACGTTCAGTGCGGCAGCGGTGGCAGCGGGGAGTCCGTCGCGAATCGGTATATCGTCGTGGAGTGGAACTCCTGCCCCGGCTTCAGCTCCGTGCTGGGAAAGTTCGGCTTGTTGGGGCTGTCCGGGAAATGCTGCGTCTCGAGCGTGAATGCCTCGGTCTGGCGATATGTCGTGCCTGACGAACCGACCACCGAGCCATTCAGGCCATTGCTGGTATAGACCTGTACTCCCGGCTCGGTCGTAAAACAATCGATCACACGGCCGGTGCGCGGATCATAGCCACGAGCGGCAAACGTGATGCTGTCGCCTGGATGCTGGTTCAGCACGAAATTGTGGTCGTAGCCGTGCGCATAGACCATCTGCTGGAACGCACTGTTGAGCCGTGCACCGATCGGCATCATCTGGCGAAAATCAAATGGCGTGCCTTCCACTGGCGCGATCTCTCCAGTTGGGATCTGATCCGGCCCCGCCGGCGTGTAGCGATCCGCGTTCACCAGCAGCATCTGACCCGCGACCGAACCCGAGCCGTTGCCAGCCAGGTTGAAGTACGAATGGTTGGTGAAGTTGATCACCGTGTCCTTGTCGGTGGTGGCCACGTAGTCGATCCGAAGCGCGTTGTCGTTGGTCAGCGTGTAGGTCACGCGCGTCGTCAATGTCCCGGGAAAATTCTGTTCGCCGTCCTTGCTGACATAACTCAGCGTCGCGGCGACGCCGTCCGCCACCGACGTGGACGCGACCGTCCAGACTTTCTTGTCGAGCGCGTCGGGCCCTCCGTGCAGCGTGTTGGCGCCATTGTTGGCAATGAGGTGGTAGGTCTGGCCATCCAGCGTGAATTGCGCCCCGGCAATCCGATTGGCATAGCGGCCGGTGATCGCGCCGTAATGCGCGCTGATCGTTTCGTACTCACGCAATGTCCGCAGCCCGAGCACGATGTCGTCCAGCCGCCCCGTCCGGTCCGGCACATCGATCTCGGTAATGACGCCGCCATAGCTGAGGAACCGCACGCGCAGGCCGTGATCGTTGATCATCGTGTAGATGTCGACCGCCTCGCCTCCTGGCGTCGTTGTGCCATACGCTGCGTGGTCGATCGTTGCTGTGGCATGCGCCGTTCCACCCGCGAACATCGCCAGTGCAAGCACGGCAAACGCGCGCGGCGTGCCTCCGGCATTGCTTGTCAGATGTGACATGGCATTTCCTTCCCTTTTTGCGATGTCACCCACCCAGACGGGCACACCGTGACAGTCCGGCCGGTGAGTATGCGCCGTTGGGAAGCACACGGCCAATCCGTGCGAACCTCCGCAACGCAGCTACCAGGCTGATGATGGATATGGACCCACGACGATGAGTAAGCGGCGCCGCGGCCCCAGGGCTGCATCTGATTGACGTGGCAACAAGGCAGAGCGGTAATCTGTCGTAGCGGTGACTACGCGGCGGCGAATGCGGAGATGCAGGAGAAATGCGTGGTGGTACTTGACGATCTGTTCGCCGTGCTCGAATTGATGGCGGCCCATGTATCCAACTCGCGCGGCTAGAGGCGCGCACAAGGCAGGGGAGAACGGCCCATGCGCCTGGCCATCATTTCTGATGTGCATGGAAACATTCGTGCCCTCGAGGCCGTGCTGGCGGATATCCGCAGCCGCGGCGTGGATGCCACCGTCAACCTCGGCGATTGTGTGGCCGGGCCGACGTGGCCGCGGGAGAGTTTCGAGTGCCTCGCTGCACTTAATGTGCCGACCGTGCGGGGCAATCATGACCGCTGGATTGTCGATCGCCCTATCGAGCAACTGCCGCCCGCGGGACGGTTTGCGCGGGAGGCGCTGACCCAGGAGCAGCGGAACGTGCTGTTCGCGCTTCCGGCGACACTGGAGCTGGAGGACGGCATTCTCGCCGTGCACGGAACGCCGACCGACGACAGCACTTATCTGACCGAGGAAAGTCATGACCACCGGATGATCCCCGCCGGGCGTGACCTCGTGCGGGAGCGGCTGGGGGAGGCGATCTCCCGGAAAATCGTGCTGTGCGGCCACAGCCATCGGCAGAGCGTGACACAGTTTCCAGGCGGGCCGCTGATCGTCAATCCGGGGTCCGTGGGGTGCGCGGTGTTCGCCGACGTCCCCACGGCACGCCACTGGGACCTACGCTCCCCGCACGCACGCTACGCCATCCTGACGCAGGCGGGAGGAAAGGCTGGCGTGGAGATGCTCGCGCTGGAATACGACTGGGCGGAGGCAGCCGAGAAGGCGATGGCCAACGGTTTTCCGAAATGGGCTGAAGCGCTACTGACCGGGGCTGTGGGATGAGCGCCTACCGGCTGAAAACCGGCGTCGGACGGGGTTCGGCTGCTCGCTGATACAGGGCCCTTGCCCGCCATCGAGTTGCATCACGCAGAGGGACGATGACAACGCCGCTCGAAGACAAGGATGCGATCCGCGAACTCCTGCATCACTACTGCTTCTGCATGGACGAAGGCCGATTCGCGGAGTTGGCCGCGCTGTTCGCGCCCGACGGCGAATGGATCGCGCCGTATCGCACGGCAACGGGTCCGGCGGACATCGCCGCGTGGCTCCAGCAATCGGTGCCGCCGCAGCCTCGCCGCATGCACTACGTGATGAACAGCATCATTACCATCGACGGTGGGCATGCCACGGCGCGATCGAATTACCTGGTGATGGTCGAGGGGCCGGACGGCCCCGTCCCGTCAGTGTGCGGCACCTACGACGACGGCTTGGTGAAGCAACCAGCAGGCTGGCGGTTTCAGCGCCGCCGGCTGATCCATGCCTTCAAGGGCGAGATGTCGCTCCGGCTCACCTGACCCCACGTCAGGCGCTGGTACGCTCCAGGCTCAGCACGTAGGTGCAGCCAGGACCCTCACGGGTCCAGAACGTCACCTGCCCGTGGAACGTTGCGCCCTCGAACTGCCCGACGATCCATTGCTGATTCGACACCATCTGCAGGCCGTCGTTGGAATCGATGGTGCCATGAAAGCGACCGAACCGAACCCTGTTTCCGCTGACACGGAACCCGACGACCCGCACTGTCTCCTGACACATGTTGCCGTAGCTTGACATGAGATTCGCACTGCCCGTGAACGTACCGTTGCGGCTGACGGGCTGCGCTGGCGACGGCGCCGCGCCCGGCATCAGGTTGGCTGGCGGCGGGATCGTTCCGGCCGGCCCACCCTGCGGCATCGCGGGTTGTGGCGAAAACAGGACCTGCGGTCCGTTCGGCGTCGCGAGCTGCACCGTCGGCGGTCCGGAGCAGCCGGCAAGGCCAAGCCACAAGACCGTAAGTCCCGCCACAAGTTGAACGCGTGCCACGTTGTCGCCCCGCTTCCTTTGCACAGCGTCACAATCTCAATCGCAACACGCCGATTGTAAAGTTTCACCCAGGCGCGGCGCCCTGTGTCTGCACCTGAAGCATGTAGATCGACTGGCTTGCGGCCATCATCAGGTGGTTGCGCTTGGGGCCGCCGAAGCAGACGTTCGCGCACACCTCCGGCAGACGGATGCGGCCGATCAGCTTGCCTTGCGCGTTGTATACCAGCACGCCGGCATAGCCGAGCGGCGCGTTCGAGCTGCACCATAGGTTGCCGGACACGTCGGCCCGCATGCCATCCGGGCCGCAATGCACGCCATCCACCATCATGTCGAGGAACTCGCGGCCATTCACTGCCTTGCTGCCCTGCACGTCGAACGCGTGGATCTTGCCGGTGCCGCCGGAATGGCTATCGCCTGGCCCCTTGCCTGTGCTGATCACGTACAGCGTCTTGTAATCAGGCGAGAAGCAAATCCCGTTGGGATCCTTGAGCTGATCCTCGGTGATCACCTGGTCCAGCCGGTTGCTCGGGTCCCAGCGATACACCGCGTTCGGCAGTTGCCGCTTGGTGCCGCCGATCGCGCCGGCGTTCTCGGCGCCGGTGCGCGGATTGAGCAGTCCCTGCGGATTGGTCAGGCCGCCCGAGTCATCGGGATGTCCCTCCGACAGCGTGTCGCCATATGGCGGATCGGTGAACCAGATGCTGCCGTCCGGATGCGGCACGATATCGTTGGGCGAGTTCAGCGGCTTGCCGTCGAAGCTATCAGCGATCACCGTCATTGTGCCGTCGTGTTCCCAGCGGATGACGCGGCGGAAGAAATCCTCGGTCGACAACTGGCGCCCCTGGAAGTCGAACGAGTTGCCGTTGCTGTTGTTGGACGGCTTGCGGAACGGCGTCACCCAGCCATTGTCCCACAACAGGCGGTACTGGGTGTTAGCCTGCACGTCGCTGAACACAAAGTATTGGCCCTCGCTGGACCATGCCGGACCTTCGCTCCACAGGAAGCCGGTGGCGGCACGACGGATCGCGGTGATGCCGAGCAGGTACTGCTCGAACGACGGATCGATCACGACGATGTCGGGATCCGGATAGATGTCCGGCGGTGCTCGGTGTCCCCACTGCCGCGGCGGATTGGTGATCACCGAGGGCGGCGTGGCGGTCGCGGCGCTCTGCTGCTGCGCAAAGGCTGGGGCGTGTCAGCGCGGTGGCGGCCAGACCCAGGGCAAAGCCGCGCCGTGACGCTGTCGCGTTGGTTGTCATTGTGGGTTCCTCCCGTTGGCGACTGCATCCTAGGACGCAGCCGCGCAACCGGAGCACACAATAACGGGAGGCAGCGCTACTTCCAGCTGCTCAGGAAGAACCGTGGCAGCTCGTCCGGATACGGCTTGAAGTTGAGCTGCTTGGAGTAGCCATAGGTCACCGTGTAGGTGAACATCGGCATCCAATCGGCATGTTCGGTGATCAGCTTGATCGCCGCGCTGTAGGCCTTGCGGCGCTGATCAGGATCCACCGTCGCACCGCCAGCCTCGACCAGCTTCTTGATCTCGGGATCGCGGGTGTAGTCGTTGCCGGTGCCGGTGAAGAACACCGGCAGGATCGCGGACACGTCGTTGACCGAGTAGCTGCCCCACGACCCCATCTCCAACGGGTTCTGTCCAGCGAGCGATCGTTGCACGACCGCGCCCACCTGCAAGGATGGTGAGCCTGGCGTTGATGCCGACGGCCTTCAGGTAGTTCTGCACTGCCCCGGCCCATTGCGGCAGTTCATAGGTCACCAGTTCGGTGTCGAAGCCGTTCGGATAGCCCGCCTCCGCCAGCAACTGCTTCGCCTTGGCGGGATCGTAGCCATAGTGCATCGCGGCGGCCGCGTCGCAGCCGAACTGCGTCGGATAGCAAGGCGTGTCGATCGCATGCGAGCCGCCCTGCATCAGCTGCTTCGCCATGGTGGCGCGATCGATGGCGTAGAACATCGCCTCGCGCACCTTCTGCTTGGTCATCGGATTGTCGGCACCGGTACGGCCCGCGCCATCCATGCCGAAATACTCGATGCGCATCGAGTCACCGCGAACCGCCTGGAGGTTCGGCATGTGGCCGACAGCGTCGAATTGGTCAGGGCTGAACTTCCAGATCCAGTCGGCGCGGTTCCCCAGCAGCTCGGCCATCTCGGTGGCCGAATCCGGCACCTCATGGATCACGATCTTGCTGATTGCGGGCTTGCCCTTGGGGCTGTCGGCGTAATAGCCGTCATAGCGCTCCAGATCGATCTCCGTGACGCCGTTCACCTTGGTGATCTTGTAGGGTCCGGCGCCAATGGGATGCTGCGAGTAATCCTGCACGCCGACCTTCTCGCGATACGCCTTTGGCATGATGAAGAGCGTCATTGCCAGGTAATCCAGCGCCGCCGGAAATACGCGCTTCAGCTCTATGCGCACGTGCGTGTCGTCGACCTTGGTGGCGTGATCGATGAAGGCGTAGTTGCTGGGCGTGGAGACCAGTTTGTCGTTCAATAACGCGTTGATGGTGTAGACCACGTCGTCGGCCGTCAGCTTGTCGCCGTTATGGAAGGTGACGTTGGGACGCAGGGTGAATTCCAGCGTGGTCTCGTCCACCCACTTGTACAACTCGGCGATCAGCGGCTTGATCTGGAACGTCTCCGGGTCGCGATAGACCAGCGAATCCCACGCCTGGTGGCCGAGCACGATGCCGGAGCGAAGCTGATTGTAATAAGGCGTAATGTCCGGAATGGCGTCGCGCCAGGTGATGCGCAGCGTGTCGGCTGACTTCTGCGCGAATGCCGGTGTGGCAGCCGCGATGCCGGCTGCTATCAGCGCGCTACCGAGAACCTTGCGCATTGTCTTGTCTCCGTTATTTCGGGCGTAACATTAGGGGGGGCGAAGCGCGCGGCCAAGGGGATCCGGCGTTCTTTCGAGGGGACAGGAAGCAAGCATTAACACAGATTACACAGACAGGAAGAAAAGCCACAGATTACACGGAAAGGAAGGTTTTTAATTATGCCAAGGCTCCACTTTGCGTCACGAATTCAGTATAAAAATCATCCTCTGTGTAATCTGTGGCTTTTCTTCTCATCCGTGTAATCTGTGTTATTCCAACCTTCTTCGATCCACCGCCGAGTTATTCCCATCCCGGCGGCGCAACGAACTGCCGCCATTGCTGCTCCAGCAGGCTGGCGACATGGATCGTGGTGCGATCGCCATACAGCGGCCCAACGATCTGCACGCCGATCGGCAGCCCCGCCCGGGTCATGCCGATGGGCGCCACGCTGGCCGGCAGATGATAGGCGCACGTCACCCCAGGCCAGAACAGCATGTCGTTATAGCCGATCTCACGGCCATTCACCGTCATCCGTCTTTCCCACGTCTCGCCGTCCTGCATATGAGGCAGCGCGGCGGTGGTGATCGGCGGACACAGCAACACGTCCCACTCGTGAAAGAACGCCGACCAGACGCGGCGGATCTGAAAGCGCCGTTCGTTCAGGCGCAGCCAGTCGCGGTGCGTCATATCGACGGTGCGAGACTGAATTGCCGGGACGCTCATATCGTCCGCCGTCAAACGCGCCTTGTGCGCACGCATGCGGTCCAGCATCTCGTCTGTGTAACGTGCACTCAGCGCAGTCGCGAGCAGTTCCAGATAGAGCCGATAAGCCTCGGTCGGATCGAACTTCGGGCGCGCGGTGCGGCTGACCTTCGCGCCCTGTCGTTCCAGAAACTCCGCCACCCCATCGATTGCCTCGGTGATCTCGCGATCGGTTTCATGCCCCCTCTCACTTGACCACACGGCGACGCGGAGGTCAGCCAGGCGCATCGTGCGCGGTTGTGGCAACGGGATGCGCAGCGCGGTCTCCGCTTCGTCCGGGCCGGAAATCGCATCCATCACCAGCGACAGATCGGTGGCAGAACGTGCCAGTGGACCGATCACCGAGATGTCCGTCATCGCCTCGACAACCGTCAGTGCGTGGCCACGCGTAGGACAGAGCCCCCAGGTGGGCTTGTGCCCGAACGCGCCGCAGTAATGCGCCGGCACGCGCACCGATCCGCCGATGTCGCTGCCAGTCTCCAGTCCGGTCAGCCCCGCCGCGATCGCAGCGGCTCCGCCACCGGATGAACCACCGGGCGTATGCCCGGCATTCCACGGATTGTTGGACGTGCCGTATATCGGATTGTAGCTCTGCCAGTCCTGCAGGCCGACCGGCACGTTGGTCTTGCCGAAGATCACCGCGCCGGCGTGCTTCAGGCGCTTCACCGCAATCGCGTCCTCATGCGCGACGTGATTGCGGAATTGCTCGAAACCCCAGGTGCTGCGCAGGCCAGCGACGCTGAAGCTTTCCTTCACCGTCATCGGCACGCCCAGCAGCGGCATGGTGCGGCCGTCCCTGCGCTGCTGGTCAAGAGAACGCGCGTGATCCCGCGCGCGATCGAAGTCGCGCACCACCACCGCATTGGTCCTGCCATCGAGCCGCTCGACCCGCGCAATGAAATGATCGAGCAACTCCGTGCAACCGATGGCGCCGCCGCGCACCAGTTCCGCCAGCCGCCATGCGGGCAGAAAGGTCGGGTCCATCAGGTGCTGGACGAATTGAACCCGCCGCCATCGAGCAACAGGTTCTGCCCCACGATGAAGCCAATCTTAGCCGAACATAGGAACGCACAGGCATCGCCAAACTCTGCCGGATCGCCGACGCGGCCACGCGGCGAGCCCTTCGCGCGTTCCTGTACCAGTTCATCCACCGGCCGGTTCGATGCGCGTGCAGCTTCCTGGAAGCCACCGCGCAGCCGGTCCGTCAGGAATGGTCCGGGCAGGATGTTGTTGATGATGACGTTATGCTTGGCGATCTGCCGCGCGAGGCCAGCGACGAAACCGGTCAGCCCGGCGCGCGCACCATTGCTCATGCCCAGCTCGGGTATTGGCGATTTCACCGATGCGGAGGTGATATTGACGATACGGCCAAACTGCCGCTCGATCATGCCATCCACCACGGCCTTGATCATGAAGATCGGGGTCAGCATGTTGGCGTCGACCGCCTTGATCCAATCGTCACGCTGCCAGTCGCGGAAGTCGCCGCGCGGCGGCCCACCGGCGTTGTTCACCAGAATGTCGGGGGCCGGACACGCGGCGAGCGCGGCGGCGCGGCCAGCATCGGTGGTGATGTCGCCTGCCACTGCGGTGACCTTCACACCGGTTTCCTTCCGGATCTCCTCCGCGGTCCGTTCCAGGTCGGCCGCGGTACGTGCGGTGATCACGACATCGACGCCCTCACGCGCGAGCGACATGGCACACGCGCGGCCGAGCCCTTTGCTGGCGGCACAGACAATGGCTTTCTTGCCTTTGAGACCCAGATCCATGCGAATTTCCTCCGTATTCAGAACTATGTGTACGGGCGCGATCGAACGTCAGAAGCGCTGACATACGAGTCATTCGAGTGCCGGCGCCGCGCGTCGTTTGGTCACGCGGAAAGGTGGCGATAGCCATGTATCCGGGGTCCGCGTATCCGGGTCAAGGACTCGCCAGACGCAACCGCGTCGCCATGCGCGCGTTGTTGCGACGCAACAATTAATGCACGCGGTAGTATCATTTCGCGTGATGGCTGCGCGCTTCCGGTTGTAAACGTGTCGCTCGCAACACGCGATCAGCGATGACATCGAGTCCGGGTGGGCTGGAACCGAGATAATCCGCCCGCATCGGACCTATTTCGCGAAGGAAAACCCGAAGAGAGGTTCTGCGCGGCCGGAGCGTTCGTTGGGTGGTAGCCGAGCACCGTAAGTCTCAAAATAGTAACCTCATTGCTAAAGCTTTCGAGTTTCTGCTTTCGTCTCGCTGCGCGGCCCCCTATGGTACGTTGTCGGATGATTTGGGAGGAATATCGTTATGGCCGTGATTCATTGGATCGGTGGCAGCAGCACGCATTTCAATGACCCGAACAACTGGAACCCCGCAGGGCTGCCAAATTCCACCAGCGATGTGATCATCGGCGCAGGATTTACGATCGATTCTCCCGCCACCATTACCATCAACTCGCTGGCCCTGGCCGCAACCTCCTCGCTGACCATCAACGCGGCCACCGGGTTCACGGTCAACACGGGAACCAATGGGGCCGGCATTGCCGGTACGCTCAACGTCGCCAACAGTGCGGTGATGTCGATCGGCGGCACGATCGTGAATTCGGGCACGATCAATGAAAGCTCGACCGGCACCACGACCGAAATCATCCTGACGCAGACGACCAATACGCTGACGGGCGGCGGCAAGGTCGTGCTGTCGGCAAATACCAATAACCTGATCTTCGCCACCACGTCGACGTTCCTGCTGGATAACCAGGACAACACGATCAGCGGTGGCGGCAACATCGGCAACGGATCGATGGTGCTGTCCAACGAGGGTATAATCAACGCCAACCAGTCTACGGCAACGCTCACGGTCAACACGGCCGGCAACGTCATCACGAACAGTGGGACGATGGAGGCCACCAACGGCGGTGACCTTAACATCGTCAGTGCGGTGAACAATGTCGGCGGCACGATCGAGGCGGTTGGCGCCGGTTCGGTGGTGGTGCTGCAAGGGAACGTAACCGGCGGTACCGTAACAACCAGCGGCGGCGGTGTGATCCAGACATCGGGCGCCAGTGGCGTGCTGGATGGTCTTGGCCTGCACCCGGTGACCAACGCCAGCGCCATCCAGGTGCTCAATGGTCAGCAACTGACGCTGCTAGGGACGATCATCAACAACAGTTCGATCAGCCTGAACGCGACCGCCAACGCCACGAATCTGCGTATCGGCAGCCCGACCGTCACGCTGAAGGGCACTGGCGCGATCCATCTGACCAACAACGCCAACAACCAGATCTTCGGAACGACCGCTGCCTTTAAGCTGGTGAACCTGACCAACACGATCGATGGCGCCGGGCTGCTCGGCGCGAACTCGCTCACGTTCTCCAATGCCGGCACGGTGAATGCCAACCAGCCTGGTTCGCTGACACTCAACACCGGCGCCAATCTGGCGATCAACACCGGCATCATGGAGTCGTCCAACACGGGCGGACTGGTTATCCTGAACACCGCGGTGGACAATGCCGGCGGCACCATCCAGGCGCTGGTTGCGGGCTCGCATGTCGATCTCAGTGGCGGCACCATCCAGGGGGGCACGCTGAAGACCGCGAACGGCGGCGTGATCGAGACGATCAGCGGCAACGGCGGGTTGGACGGCATTACTTATGGAGTGCTGAACAATACCGGGACCTTCATGGTCAAGGACCAGACTGTACTGTCGCTCGCCGGAACCATCAACAATACCGGGCTGATCAGCGAAAGCCAGACCAGCGGCAGCGGCAACACGCAAATCCGCGTTTCCAGTCAGAATGTGACGCTCAAGGGCGGCGGCAAGCTGACGATGTCGAACAGCGCGCTCAACCTGATCGTGGGCACGACGTCGTCCGACACGCTGACCAACGTCGACAACACGATCTCCGGTGCGGGTGCCATCGGCGGCGGCGCCAACATGTTCCTGGTCAACCAGACCAAGGGGATCATCAACGCCAACCAGGCGACCGCGCTCACTGTGCGGACCGATGCAGACATCATCACCAACGCCGGGACGATGGAGGGCACCAGCACCGGCGGCCTGGTGCTGTGGAACACCGCTTTCAACAACGCGGGTGGCACCATTCAGGCGGTCGGCGCCGGAGCGCATGTCGACTTGCAGACCGCCTACATCGAGGGCGGCACCCTGACCACGTCAGGCGGCGGCGTGATCAAGACAGTCGATACCGGCAGCACGCTGGATGGCATCACCTCGGGCATCCTGAACAACAAGGGCACGCTGCAAGTCAACGACCAGACCCGCCTGGGCCTTGCCGGCGTCATCAACAACACCGGGCTGATCAGCGAAAACCAGACCAGCAACTCTGGCAGCACGCAGATCCATATTGCGAGCCAGAACGTCACGCTGCAGGGCGGCGGCAAGCTGACGATGTCGAACAACTCGCTCAACCAGATCTTCGGCAACGCCGCCACGGACACGCTGGTCAACGTCGACAACACGATCTCCGGCGCGGGTGCGATTGGCGGCGGCGCCAACATGTTCCTGGTCAACCAGACCAAGGGGGTCATCAACGCCAACCAGTCGGTCGCGCTGACCGTGCGGACCGACGGCAACATCATCACGAACGCCGGAACGATGGAGGGGACCAGCACCGGCGGCCTTGTGCTGTGGAATACCGCCTTCAACAACGCAGGCGGGACCATCGAGGCATTGGGGGCTGGCGCGCACGTGGATCTGCTGTCCGCCTATATCGAGGGCGGTATCCTGACCACGGCTACCGGCGGCGTGATCAAGACGACAGACAACGGCAGTTCGGCGCTCGACGGCATCACCTCGGGCGTGGTGAGCAACAACGGCACCATCCAGATCGTCGACAGTACCCGTCTTGGGCTGGTTGGCGTCATCAACAACACTGGCACGATCAACGCGGCGTCGAGCGGCGGCTCGACCACGCTGCGCATCATCGGCAACACCACACTGCAAGGTGCCGGCAAGGTGGTGATGTCGGACAATGTCAACAACCAGATTGTCGGCACCAGCGCAGGTTTCCAGTTCGCCAACGTCGACAACACCATTTCCGGTGCCGGCGTGATCGGCGGCGGCGCCAACATGATTCTGGTCAACCAGACCAAGGGCGTCATCAACGCCAACGCGTCCAACGCGCTCACGGTGCGGACCGACGGGAACATCATCACCAACGCGGGAACGATGGAGGCGACCTCCACTGTCGCGTCGAACGGTGGCCTGGTGATCTGGAACACCGTCGTGAACAACGCCGGCGGCACGATCGAGGCCCTTGGGGCGTTGGCGCACGTCAACCTGCAAAGTGCCGACATCCAGGGCGGCAAACTGACCACCACCGGCAAGGGGGTGATCGAGACGGTGGACACCAGCAGCACGCTGGACGGCATTACGTCCGGGGTGCTCACTAACACTGGCACGGTGCTGGTCCTTGACCACACGGCATTGAGCCTGGTCGGCACGATCAGCAACAGCGGGACGATCTTCGAGGACGCCACCAGCGTCAGCGGCGCCACGACCGTCCACATCACGGGTCAGAGCGCCACGCTGTCGGGTGCCGGCCAGTTCCTGATGTCGGACAACGCCAACAACGCGGTGTCCGGAAGCCTGCTGGTCAACGCGGGCAACCTCATCAGTGGCGCCGGCCAGTTCGGCAACGGCGGGATGGACTTCGACAACAAGACCGGCACCCTCAGGGGTACCGGAACCAACGCCCTGGTGATTAATCTCGGGCAAGGCAATCTGGTGAATGAGGCCACGGCGAATATCGCTGCGACTGGTGCCGGCGGCGTCACCATGACCCAGGGCATCTTCACCAATAAAGGCACGATGACTGCCAATGATGGCAGCTCGCTGATCTACCAGTCGGGTGCACTCAATACGAACCTGGCCGGGGGTGCGCTGATCGGCGGCACTTGGCGCGCCGTTGCCGCCGGCCATGGCGCGACGCTGACGCTGTCCAGCAGCGCTGCCGGCGGGGGCGTGGTTGCCACCGATGCCGCGGTGGTCGTGCTGTCCGGCAGCGGATCGCTGATTCAGTCCTTCGATCCGACATCCGGCACGATCAAGACGCTGGAGCAGACGTTGGGCTCTGTGGCCATCGGCGGACAGCTCCAGGTGCTGGCTAATCGCGGCTATACGAGCACGCTGGACTTTGCCGACAGCGGCATTGTGCAGCTTGGTGGCGGCACGTTCCTGACCAACTCGCTGACCGTTGCTGCGGGCGGACTGCTGGACGGGTTCGGCACGGTAAGCGATGCGGTGGCCAACTCGGGGAAGATCGAGGCTAACGGCGGTTTGCTGACGGTCACCGGTAACATCACCGGGGCGACGGGCGCACTGCAGATCGATGCGTCCTCGACGTTGGAGGTTGGCGGTTCGTCGTCCGAGACGGCGACGTACACCGGGGTTGGTAAGCTGGAACTCGACCAGCCAACCACCTTCACGGGACCGATCGCCGGGCTGATCCTGAACGACGTGATCGACCTGGGCGGGGTCACCGACGTCACCAAGACCCAGGTCGTGGGTTCCACACTGACTGTCACGCGCAGTGGCCATCCCAACCTCACCTATACCGTTTCCGGGACCGGTCTTGCCGGAAATCATTTTGCCTTCGCATCGGACGGCGCGGGTGGCACCAATCTGACGCTTGTGGCCGGGCCTGGGGCTGCCGCAGTGGTCCCGCTCGGGTCGTCGGGCGGCGGTTCAGGGTCCGGCAATTTCATCAACCTTGGCGGATCGGATCCCACGTGGGTGGGTGGCAGCGGCAACAGCTTCAACACGGCAGCCAACTGGAATCCGGCGACTGTGCCGACGGCCGGCAGCGATGCCGTGATCACGCTGGCGGGGGCCGCGGTGGTCTCCTCGGTCGGCAACACGGTGGCCACGCTGGCGATGGGAACGACCAATTCGCTGGAGCTTGCCGCGGCCAGCAATACCTTCACAGTGACCAATGGCAGTGGAATTGGTGACCTCAAGGGAACCATCACAGTCGATAACAGTAATGTCCTGGTGCTTGGCGGCACGATCGTGAATTCCGGGCAGATCAAGCTGGGTTCGACCGGCACCAATACAGATCTCCGTATCGGCACTGCGATTGTGGATCTGCAGGGGACCGGAGCGATCCACCTCAGCAACAACGGCAGCAACCGCATCTTCAGCAACAGCGCGAACTTCCAACTGATCAATGAGACCAACACGATCGACGGTGCCGGCCAGCTAGGGGCGGCGTCGCTGACGTTCACCAACCATCGCCTGGTCAATGCCAATCAGACGACGGCGCTCACGCTCAACACCCAGGGCAACATTGTCGTCAACACCGGCACGATGGAGTCGTCCGCCTCGGGCGGCCTGGCGATCGTGAACACCACGGTGAACAACGCGGGTGGCACCATCCAGGCGCTGGTCGCGAAGTCGCATGTCGATCTGGGCGGCGGCACAATCGAGGGTGGCACGCTGGCCACGGCGGCAGGCGGCGTGATCCAGACAGTCGGCGGCAACGGCGCGTTGGACGGCATCACGGCCGGTGTACTGAACAACAAGGGCACAGTGTTGGTGAGCGACCAGACCACGCTGTCGCTCTCCGGGGTGATCAACAACACCGGAACGATCGCCGAGAACCAGTTGAGCAGCGGCGGAAGCACGAACATCCGCATCGCCAGCCAGAATGTCACGCTGCAAGGCGGCGGCAAGCTGACGATGACGAACAACTCGCTCAACCAGCTCTTTGGCAACAACGCGGCGTTCACGCTGACCAACGTCGACAACACGATCTCCGGCGCCGGCGCGATCGGTACCGGGGCCAGCATGTACCTGGTCAACCAGGCGAAAGGTGTCATCAACGCCAATCAGGCACCGACATTCTTCCAGTCCGGGCAACTCGTGATCAACACGGGCGCGAACCTGCTGGTGAACAACGGCACTTTCGAGTCGACCAGCACCGGCGGGCTGGAGATCGTGAACACCGCGGTCAACAACGCTGGCGCGATCGACACCGATGGCACGGTGTTGGCGGCGGGGGCCGGTGCCCATGTCGATCTCAACGGGGCCACCATCATGGGCGGCGTCCTCGCCACATCGGGCGGTGGCGTGATCCAGACGGTGGCCAACAGCGGCCTGGATGGCATCACCTACGGCACGCTGAACAACACCGGAACGATGCTGGTAGCCGACCAGACTCGTCTGGATCTGGCCGGTACGATCAACAACACCGGTTCGATCCTGGTCGACCAGGAGAGCACGACGCTATCGACCACACTGCGGGTTACCTCGCAGACCGTCAGGCTGCAGGGCGGCGGTCAGGTGGCGATGTCGAACAGCTCGCTCAACCAGTTCGTCGGCAACTCCGCATCCAACACGCTGGTCAACGTCGACAACACGGTCTCCGGTGCTGGCGCGATCGGTGCCGGCGCCAGCATGGTTCTGGTGAACCAGACCAAGGGGGTCATCAACGCCAACCAGACGACGGCGCTGATCGTGGGTACCGGCGCAAACATCATCACCAACGCCGGCACGATGGAGGGCACCGGCACCGGCGGGCTGGTGCTGTCGAACACCACTTTCAACAACGCGGGTGGCACCATTGAGGCGGTGGGCGCCGGAGCGCTGGTCGACCTGCAAAGCGTCTACATCGAAGGTGGCAACCTGACCACGTCCGGCGGCGGTGTCATCCAGACGGTTGATCGAGCCAGCACGCTCGATGGCATTACCGTGGGCGCGCTCAACAACTCGGGCTTGATACAGCTCAACGACAATACCCTGCTGTCGCTGGTGGGCGCGATCAACAATACCGGAACGATCAGCGAGGCCGCGTCCAGCAAGGGATCCAGCAGCACCGTCCTTCGGCTCGTGGGGGACACCACGCTGCAGGGCGGCGGCAAGGTTGTGATGTCGAACAACGCCAACAACCAGATTGTCGGCAACAACGGCGCCTTCCATTTGACCAATGTCGACAACACGATCGCGGGCGCCGGGGTGATCGGCGGCGGTGCCAACATGATCCTGGTCAACCAGGCCAAGGGCGTCATCAACGCCAACCAGAAGACCTCACTCACCGTGCGGACCGACGCCAACATCATCACCAACGCGGGGACGATGGAATCGACCGGCACCGCCGCGCTGAACGGCGGGCTGGTGCTCTGGAACACCGCGATCAACAACGCCGGCGGCACGATCCAGGCGGTTGGGGCACAGGCCAATGTCGACCTGCAAAGCGTCTACATAGAGGGCGGCACCCTGACCACGTCCGGCGGGGGCGTCATCCAGACGGTGGACGCCGCCAGCACGCTCGACGGCATCACGTCCGGAGTCCTGACCAACAGCGGCACCGTTATCGTTAACGACAGCATGATGCTGAGCCTGGTGGGCACGATCGCCAACTCGGGAACCATCATGGAGAACGGGTTCGGCAACACGGGCAATACGAGACTGCGGCTCACCGGGCCTGTCACGCTGACGGGCGCCGGGCAGGTGCTGATGTCGGACAACGCCAACAATGAAGTATTCGGCAATGGCGCTTTGTTCATGCTGACCAACCAGGGAAACCTGATCAGCGGCGCCGGCCAGTTCGGCGCAGGCGGAATGGACTACGACAACAAGAGCGGCACCATCAGGGGCACCGGGACCAACAACGCGTTGGTGATCAACCTGGGCCAGGGGACCGGGCTCAACGAGGCGGCGGGCAATATCGCCGCGACTGGCGCCGGTGGTGTGATCCTTACGTCCGGATACTTCACCAACAACGGCACGATGAGCGCGAACAACGGCAGCGCGATAACCTTCCAGTCGGGCGCGGTGAACGTCAACCTTGCCGAGGGCGATCTGGTTGGCGGGACGTGGCGCGCGGTCTCGACGGGCTTGGGCGCGACGCTCACTCTCTCGGGCAGCGCGGCCGGTGGCGGAGCGGTTGTCAACGATGGCGCGCTCATCGTTCTGCAGGGCGCCGGATCAGTGATCCAGTCGTTTGATCCGACATCCGCCACGATCAAGCCGCTGGAACAGACCATGGCGTCGGTCGCCGCGGGTGGGCAACTGCAGGTGCTGGCGAACCGCGGCTACATCAGTGGGCTGAACTTCACCGACAGCGGCATAGTGCAGCTCGGTGGCGGGACGTTCCAGACCAGCTCGCTGAGCGTGACCAGCGGTGCGAAGTTCTTCGGGTTCGGCACGGTGCAGGACTCGGTTTCCAACGCGGGTCTGATTGAGGTCAACACCGGCACACTGACGGTGACCGGATCGATCGGCGGGGCCGGGACACTGCAGGCCGATGCCGGCACGACGCTGGTGCTGACCGGGCCGAGCATTCAGGCGTCAAAGGTGACCGACAATGGCACCGTGCAGCTTGGGGGCGGGATCGTGCAGGCCACCACCCTGACTGTTGCCAGCGGTACAAAGCTGACCGGGTTCGGCACCATCCAGAATGCGGTGGCGAATGCCGGCCTGATCGAAGCGAACGGCGGCGTACTCACGATAACAGGGTCGATCACCGGGGCTGGGACACTGCAAGCCGATATTGCCGCGACGCTGGCGCTGACCGGGGCAAGCACTCTTGCGTCAAAGGTGACCGACAATGGCACCGTGCAGCTTGGGGGCGGAACCTTAAAGGCCACCACCCTGACTGTTGCCAGCGGTGCGACGCTGAGCGGGTTTGGCACCGTCCAGAATGCGGTGGCGAATTCGGGCCTGATTGAAGCGAACGGCGGCACACTCACGGTGACAGGGGCGATCACCGGGACTGGGACGCTGCAAGCCGATAGCGGGGCGGCGCTGGCGCTGAACGGGGCAAGCAATCTCGCATCAAAAATGACCGACAATGGCACCGTGCAGCTTGGCGGCGGAACTCTAAATGCCACCACCGTGACTGTTGCCAGCGGTGCTACACTGAGCGGACTTGGCACCGTCCAGAATGCGGTGGCCAACGCGGGTACAATCGAAGCCACCAGCGGCACGCTGACGGTGACGGGAGCGATTACCGGGGCTGGGGCACTGCAAGCTGACAGCGGTGCGACGCTTGCGCTCACTGGGGCGACAGGCGCCGCGGCGACGGTGACGAACAACGGCACGGTCAGTCTCGGCGTTGGCGACAATCTCGATGTGACGGGGGCGGTGAACGCGGCCAGCACGGGCGTGTTCCTGCTGAACAACTCATCCGTGCTGGAGGTTGCGGTAGACAAGGGCACCAGCAACAAGATGAGTTTTATCGGCACGGGTCAGTTGACCGTGGACGCTGTCTCGCAGTTCGGTAACAACGTGGGTCTCGGCACTTATACCGGGCCACTGCTAGAGAACTTTGGTGTGGGCGACGTCGTCCAGCTCAAGGATCTGAACTTTGTCGGCGCATCGATCGTCAGCTACACGGCGGCAACCGGACTGCTGCAATTGAAGAGCGGGGCGACCACCTCTACGCTGCTGTTCCAGAATTCGAGCCTGGGCGCCGGGTCATTCTTTATCGGGAATGATGGCGGCGCGGTGGCGGTTACCCACCACACGTAGCCTGAGTCTCGGTTGGCTTGTGTGGGCCGATCCGGGAGCGGCAGTTCGATGCCGCTCCCGGCGGTGTGCGCCGGTCAAGGCTGCGGACTGCTGACGGCACGATCGCGATCCGATTTTCGGGGTCATGTCCGCCCGATAGCGCCGTCTGCACGCGCCGACAACCCCGTCATGGCCGGGCTTGTCCCGGCCATCTGCATCGAATGTTTGCTGACTGGGGCTTCAACGTTCGCAATTTGGTGCGGGGCGACCGATGGCCGGGTCGAGCCCGACCGTGACGCGGTTGGAGAGTCAATCATTTCGGCGCTTGTTCGACGTCGTCGATCGAGGCCACGGACCGGCTCTGCCCCCGATCCGCCTACGACGATCAGCCGTCCACTGCGATCGACCGCAGCACTGCGCGCGAGGCCTCGGGCACGTGTGTCGGCCGCTGTGTCGTGCGTTCGACAAACACATGCACGAAGTGCCCTTCCGCCGCCGCGACATCGTCGTCGTTGCGAAACACGCCAATCTCGTAGCGAACCGAGCTGCCCCCGATCCTCGCCACCCGCACGCCCACGGTGATCCGATCGGGAAACGCGACGGAGCTGTGGTAGCGGCACGTCACCTCGGCCACCACGCAGTGCACCGGTCCGTCCAGCAGATCGACCACGCCGCTGCTCATTTCGAAATACGTCACTGCCGTGTCGAAGAAGGAGAAGTAGTTCACGTTGTTCACGTGGCGGAACACGTCATTGTCCATCCAGCGCGTGGTGATGGAGTGGAACCAGCGGTAGTCGGCGCGGCGGCCCGGCGGATGTCGGCTCATGACGGTCATTGATAGCCGATGGCCGGGGCGCTCGCCTACCCGTTCGCGCGCAGCACCAGCGATGCCGTCGTGCCGTTGCCAGGGGTGCTGTCGAAGTGCAATGCCGCGCCCATGGCGTCCGCCAGCCGCAGGCTGAGCGCGAGGCCCGCGCCCATGCCCTCAAACCGCCGCGCGATGCCGGAATCCGCCTGGTAGAACGGCACGCCAATCTGCTCCAGCACAGCGGGCGGCATGCCGGCGCCGGTATCGCGCACCGTCACGATCGCACCGAGTTCGCCGGGACGCGCTGACACCTCGACTGACCCGCCGGCGTTGGTGAACTTGATGCCATTGGCGATCAGGTTGTCGGTGATGCGCCGCAACGCCCAGCCATCTGCCATCACCCGCGGTAGCGCCAGTTCCGGCGGAGCGAGTGTAAGCGCGACGTCCTTGTCCTGCGCCTGGGCCCGACTGTCTTCCACCGCCTGCAACAGAACCGCCGCGAGATCGATCGGCCTGATCCGCAGCGTTCGATCCCGGATCTGTGTCAGGTCGATCAGGTTGTCGAGTGTCGCCAGCAGCCGCCGCCCACTGCTCTGGATGTGTCCGATCGACGCCCTTTGATCGGCACGTGCCTTCGCCATCAGCAGATCGGCAAACCCGATGATGGCGGCCAGCGGCGTACGGACCTCGTGGGTCAGGTTGGTGAAGAGTTCGCGTCTTCGCCCTGTCGGCGGCTTCCGCCCGCTCCGTCTGCGCGGCCAGCCGTGTCGCGGATCTGCCGCTTCGTGGCGGATCAGGTACGCGGTGATCACGATCGCCACGATGGACAGCATGCGGTTCGTCAGGCGCCAACGGCGATCTCCGTATCCAACCCTGGAGCGAAAAAACCGATGATCACCAGCGTCGTGGCGACCGCGGCGAGCCACCACGCGGCCACCGGATTGCGATGAAACACCGCCGTGCCGACCAAGGGATATAGAACACGCCAAAGGCGAGAGTGTTCTGATGCGTCACGTCCGCGACAAAGAGCCGCGGCACATAACACATAGATTACCAGCCGCAGCCATCGGCTCCACGTTCGCGCAGGCCGTTGGGTGGTCTGGTCCAGGTTCCCCTCACCGGTGCGGTTCGACGGGCTCGTAGACCCGCTTGCTAGCAGAATGACGAACGTCGCCGCGCCAACGCAAGCGTGGACGTTGACAATTCAGACCATACCACTGGGTCAACAGCTAGAGTTGTCGGTACAACTGCGCGGTCAGCAAAGTCGCGCCGGCCATGAAGTCGTCGAGCTCCATCGCCTCAAGTGGGTTGTGGCTGCCATTGGCATTGCGGACGAAGATCATGCCCATCGGCACGCCGCAGGCCGCGAACGCCGCCGCGTCATGCGATGCGGGGCTGCCGATATGCAGCGCGGGGATTTCCGAGTTCTGCCGCCGTGGTTTCCAGCGCCGCGCGGATCGCCGGATCGACCGCGCCGACCGCCGCACGGGCCTTCGTGCCGCAAATGGAAGCGCACGCCCCGGCGCTGCTCGATGCTGGCGATGGTAGCGTCCACCTGGCGGTCGAGTTCGGCCAGCACCGCCTCGTCATAGGCGCGCACGTCGAGGCTGAAATGGAAGCTGCCGGGCACGATGGTCAGCCCGTGCGCACTCGCGTCGGTGTGGAAGCGGCCGATGGTGCAGGCCATCGGGATGCCGCGCGCGTCGTGATCTTCCCACAGGCGATCGAGCGCCATGGCGAACTCGGCGCCGGCCAGGGCGGCGTCGCGGCGGAAGCGCCGGGGCAGGCCAACATGGTCGTGGCTGCCTTCGATGCGCGCATCGGGGTAGCGGAAGTTGCCGGGGATGCCGGTGCAGATTGCCACTGGGCGACCGGCCTCGATCAGGCTGGGAGCCTGCTCGATGTGCAACTCCAGGTAAGCAAGCAGCCGCGACGGATCCAGGTACCGCGTGCTGGCGCGCAAGGCTTCCGGGTTGCCACCGCAGTCGGAGATGTGTTCGGCAAGCGTCCGGTCGGTATCGATCCGCCGCACGTCCAGCGCGCCGTCCGGCAGCGTGCCAAGCGCACCGCGGCTGCCAATATAAGAGACCTGGAACCAGATGCTCTCTTCCGCCCGGATGCCCATGACTGTCAGGTCGCACGCGGGGACGACGCCGGCGCGCTGCAATGCCGCGACGGCCACGAGGCCAGCGACCACGCCGGCGGCGCCGTCGAAGTTGCCGCCATGCGGCACCGAGTCGAGGTGGGAGCCGACGATAATCCGTCCAGCCTCAGGCGTGCGCCCCGGCAGCGTCATGTACAGATTGGCTGCGGCGTCGTGTTCAATGCGCAGCCCCAGCCGCTCGGCGGCGGCAGTGACGGTGGCATGGGCGCGCTGTTCGCCGGGGCCGTACGGATCCCGCGTCACGCCCGGCTCATCGGCCCCGTCGCGTCGCAGTTGGTCGAACAGTGCCGCAGCCAGCACCCGCTGTTCCGCCACAGCCGCCACAACATCCATGGCCGAATTCCCCCTCTCCCGCGAAGCGGGGGAGGGTAGGGAGGGGGTGCGCCGACATAAAGTCCTAATGCCGCAGCACGGCCGCGTCACCCGGTGTTCATCACCTGGATCATCTCGCGCACCCGGGGGTACACCTCATTCGCCCACCGCCGCCCGCTAAACACGCCATAATGCCCGACGCCGGTCTGCAGGTAGTTCTGCTTCAGATTCACCGGAATCCGCGCACAGATATCCAGCGCGGCCACGGTCTGCCCGATCGCGCAGATATCGTCGCGCTCGCCTTCCACCGTCAGCAGGCCCATGCGGCGTATCGCCGTCGGCCGGATCGGTTCGTCGTGCCAGGTCAGCACCCCGCGCGGCAGGTCGTGCTCCTGGAACACCCGCTGCACAGTCTCGAGGTAGAACTCCGCCGGCAGGTCCATCACCGCGCCGTACTCATCATAGAACCTGCGATGTGCCTCGGCGCTGATATGGTCGCCGCCGACCAGGCTGCGGAACTGGCCGAAATGCGCACTGATGTGGCGATCAAGGTTCATCCCCATGAACGCCGAGAGTTGCAGGAACCCTGGATACACGTGCCGGAACGCCCCCGGAAATCGCCACGGTACCGCACTGATCAATTTCTGCTCGAACCACTCGATCGGCCGCGATTTCGCCAGTTCGTTCACCTTGGTCGGATTGACCCGCGTATCGATTGGCCCCGCCATCAGCGTCATGCTGCGCGGCATCGCCGGATCGCCCGCCGCCGCCATCACGGCCGCCGCGGCCAGCGCCGCCACGGTGGGCTGGCACACCGCGACGATGTGGCTGCTCGGCCCCATCACCCGGACGAATCGCATGATGTGGTCAACGAACTCATCGAACCCGAAGCGGCCTTCAGACAGTGGAACGTCCCGCGCGTTCTTCCAGTCGGTGATGTAGACGTCGTGCTCCGGCAGCATCACCTGCACCGTGCCGCGCAGCAGCGTCGCGAAATGCCCCGACATCGGCGCCACCAGCAACACCCGCGGCTGCACCACCGGGCTTTCCTTGCGGAAGTGCAGGAGGGTGCCGAACGGCGTGTCGTCGGCTGCCTCCTCGATGATGTCGACATGCCCATTGCCCATCGACACCGAGGCGATCCCGAACTCAGGGCGCAGATGCGTCAGCCCGGCATCGGCAAACAGCGTCAAGCTTGCCGACAGGTGCCGCAGCGACGGCGGCGTGCACGCCCCGAGGTCCCACAGTCCGGCCAGCCGCGCGCCCATCATGGCGAACCGGCGCCAGGGCAGCAGGATATCGGCCTGCGCCTGATAGAGCTGGTACATCATCGACCGAAGGGGGCTGCGTTCATGCGGTTGTCGTAGCGGCTGGTTCAGGCATTATATTGCAATGCAGCATGAACGATCGGTAAGGGCAAGCAACATGACCACGCTCCTGATCAGCAGCAAGAACTACTCCTCGTGGTCGTTGCGCGGCTTCCTGCTCGCCCGGCTGGCGCATCTTGATTTCGAGGAAAAAATGGTCGCGCAGGATGATCCGGACACCCGGGCGGAGCTACTGTTGCGCGCGTCGTCGATCCGCGTGCCGTGCCTCGTGCATGACGGCGTGACCGTGTGGGACACGCTGGCGATTGCCGAGTATCTGCACGAGACATTCCCAACCGTCGGAATGTACCCCGGCGATCGTATGGCGCGTGCCCGCTGCCGCTCGATCGCGGGAGAGATGCACTCCGGCTTCTCCGCGCTGCGATCGTCCTTGCCGATGAACCTGCGCACCGAGGGGCGGCGCATCGCCATCTGGTCGGCCGCGCAGGCCGATATCGAACGCATCACCACGATCTGGCGCGAATGCCTCGAGACCTGGAAGGGTCCCTGGCTGTTCGGCCGTAAACCCACAGTGGCCGATGCTATGTATGCGCCTGTGGTCACGCGGTTCCGCAGCTACAGCGTCTCCCTCGATCCGGTGTGCGCCGCATATCGCGACCACATCTGGGCATGGCCGGACCTCGGCGAGTGGGTCGCCGCGGCGTTGTTGGAACCCGAGCAGATCGAGGAACTGGAAGTCGAGTTCTGATCCGCGGCGTCAGGCGATCTTCGTCCAAGGCGTCGGTGCAGGGACCGCGCACGGGCCTTCGGCATCGACGGTCTTGAAGTCGGCTGGCCCCACCACCTCCAGGTATTCCATGTCCGGCGAGTAGTCGAACAGGTAGTGGGTGATGCCTGGCCGCTGATGCACGCAATCGCCGGCCGCAACCAGATGCTCCTGCCCTTCGTACATGAACCGCGCCCAGCCCTTCAGCATGATGACAATGTGGAAGTCCGCCACGTGCTGATGCCAGCCGGTGCCTTCGAGCGGTGGACTGTTCGCCTTCACCAACTGCGCGATCACCCGCCCGCCGGTCGCATTGGCGATGCCAAGGTCGCGATAGAGGAAGAAGTCACGCAGCCCGTCGGCAACCCATGGCGTGTCGTTGGGTTTGACGTGCGAGAATTCGTTGACGACCGGTTTGTCCAGCATTGAGCACACTCCCTATTGAGTTCGAGAGCTGCTTCCGGCTGTCTCCCCCCGTCGCATCCTGGTTGCTGCCAGGCGGGATGCTGCGGCCACAGCGTGGCACGGCGTGGTCACGGGAAGCAACTGGTTTCTGTTGCAACGAGTGTGCCGACACGGCATTGAACCACCACCGCGCGACATTGTCGGCTGAACCCGCCACAATATTTGGTTCTCCAACTCCACGGCCGGAATCCGTCATGGCCGGGCAATCTAATGACGTCATGGCGTCCTAGGCCTTCGGCCGAGGATTGACCCTGCCATCACGACCCGCACCATTCTGCGAACGGTGTAATGCCGGACAGCAACCATTCAACGTCGTTGGCAGTGCGTGAAGATCGTCCACTTGTCGCCATTCTTCGCCAGCAGCTCCCCGGACCGCTTCGGCTCCGAACCTCTCCAGGGTCGAGGTCACCAGCTTGCTCGGTATTTTCATAACTTACCGCGGTGTTGGCTACTGGTTTCGCAGTGCCTTCTTCGCAGCGAGCCTGCGACCTATATGCACCCCGCCATTCGTGAGCAAACTTGCGCAGCCAGGCCTATTCGCAGGCCGAGGCACGGCGCGGTAAACCGAGCAGCACCAAGAATTTCGCGGCCCGATATCCCCGTTTGTTCAGTTGCGCAATTCATTCCCCAGCAAAGCATGTGCCGAAGCACTCGGCGCGACACAACAATGATGCTCATCGGGTCCGCGAAGTTGCTATAGCCACAATAGCCAGATCGCTAAGCACAGTTTGAGCCGCTTCTCGTGAAAGGCTTGGCTGGCGATGCAACTTTTGATGTGATTGACAAGTTGGGGGACGCCGCCGAAAGACCTCCTTTCAGCAATTTGGACCGACAGGAAGCAATTTGTTCTGCATCTGGTCGTAGGTCAGCCGTCCTCCAACCTATGGTGCGACCGGTTCGAGCGCGACAGCGAAGGCCTCCGTGCCTATGGCGGTCAACGAGTCGCCTACTTTGACCCGCTTCAGCGCCGCCTGCTGCCGAGCATCGGTGACGTCGAAGGTATGCACCATACCGCCCGACGGATTCACCAGTGAAATCGTATGCTGCACGAGATCGACGCCAACCACGGTACCGGTGACGATCACCCTGGTGGCGAGCGCGCCGGCCGGCATCTGACCCTTCGCCGCACGAGCCCGGGCGGCATTCACCTGATTGTCGGGAACCTGGGTTGCCGGCGCCGACAGCACCAGCACGATCGAGGCGTAATAGGTCGCAACGACGGTGTCGCCCACTTTGACCTTGTCGAGGTTGCGCACCGCGTCACCCGCGTGGACAGTGAACACGTTGCCCTCCGGACCGACCAGCGTGACCTCGCGTGCTGCGACGTCGATCGCCTGCACCTTGGCTCGCGCCGTGATCGTCTGCGATGAGCCGATGCCACCCATGCCGGATGCCTGACCCCAGGCAGGAACGGGAGCGGTCAGCCCAGCGACGCCGAGCGCCAGGCAGCCGGCCAATGCAAGGAAGGTATTTCGCAGCGACGCATGATGAGACATGGATGTTTCGCCTTCTGACGACAGTGTTGCGCGTCAGGCGCTAGCTGCCGGCGAGATCAGTGTCAACTCGGCTCACCAGATCCTGGGCTCCGCGGCGAACGCGCCCAACGCGGGAGGGGACTGCAATCACGGTTACTGGGACCGTGCCACTTCATCGCAAGCGCTTGCTTGACGGACGCGCCCGTATACCGACCGGCCGCCTAGTCCCGCCGGTCTTTGGCCGGGCAAGCGATCTGCCCGCCCACGCTGTGTCGGTGGCGGGCTGGAGGGACCCGAGCAAACGGCCTCGGCACGGGGGAAGGGCTGTGGCATGTCCCGGCGGGGGCAAGTGCTATATGTTGCACTGCCCGAGCCGCCGGCTCATACCCCCGCGGCCCAACTTCATTTCGTGCTGCTCGCCCTGGGCATCCCGACCTGAAAAAGGATTCCCTATGACACCCCAATTTCTACGGTCTGAGGCGGCGCGCTTTCGCGACATGGCCGAAAGCACCGACCGGGAGGCCTCAAGGCAGCGGTTGCTCGCGATGGCGGTGGATTATGATACGCAGGCCGAGCAGGCTGAAAGACTTCAGCCACCCGAACAAATGCAATGTACCGAACCCGAGCCGGCTTCCGATGGCGTGATCGAACCTGAGCCCAGCGTTACCGCCAGCCCGTCGAGGCTCCGGTTGTCACGGACGGCAGGCCCACGCCGCGGGATTTGAGTGCTGCGAGCATGCCCGAAGCCGGCCCGAACCAACCATTCTACGTGATCGTCACCGACCAGACCGCCGGCGCGCTCTTCGTCGAAGGCCCCAATGACCAATGATCGTCGTTGGGAACCCGATGTGTGCTCCGCTCGGTGGCGATCCGCCGGGCAGCATCGTGAGGTCGCTCCCTAAAGCATGACCGACCATTGATGCTTCACGATTCCAGACTTAGCCGCGGTGTCGTCTTAGGCTCACTTGCGGCCAATCCAGCGCTTCACGGCCGACGATGCCCAGGAGGAACCATGTCCCTGCCGCTCGGCAACCTGCCCGACACGCGCTACCCCGATCCGCGCATCGAGCGGCTCGATCCGCGCTTCGTCTACAAGCAGGGCAACGCCGCGATCGAGCGCATCGCCACCGGCTTCCGCTGGGCGGAGGGCCCCGTGTATTTCCGCGACGGCGGTTACCTGCTGTTCAGCGACATTCCGAATAACCGCATCATGCGCTGGCTCGAGGAGGACGGGCACCTCTCGGTGTTCCGCGCGCCCGCCAACTACGCCAACGGCAACACCCGCGACCGCCAGGGTCGGCTGATCACCTGCGAGCACGACGCACGCCGCGTCACGCGCACCGAATTGGACGGGCGCATCACCGTGCTGCTCGATCGCTTCGACGGCAAGCCGTTGAACTCTCCAAACGACGTCGTGGTGGCGAGCGACGACGCGGTGTGGTTCACCGATCCGGGCTACGGCATCGACGGCCCGTATGAAGGCCACAAGGCGACAGCCGAACTGCCGCGCAGCGTATATCGGCTGGACCCGGCAAGCGGGGCGGCCAGCGTCGTGGCGGATGACTTCGTGCGACCCAACGGGCTGTGCTTCTCGCCGGATGAACAGCGCCTGTACATCGTCGATTCGGGCATCTCGCACGGCGGCCCGGCACACATTCGCGTCTTCGACGTGGACGGCGCACGGCTGCGCGACGGCCGTGTGTTCGCCGACGACTTCGCCTCCGGCATGACCGACGGATTGCGCACCGATGTCGACGGCAATGTGTGGTGCTCGATGGGTTGGTCCGATCCGTCCGAAGACGGCGTCCGCTGTTATGCGCCGAACGGCGACCTGATCGGCAAGGTGCATCTGCCTGAGGGCTGCGCCAATCTCTGTTTCGGCGGCAGGAAGAAGGACCGCCTGTTCATGTGCGCCAGCACGTCGGTCTACGCGCTGTATGTGAACGCCCAGGGCGCGATGGTGCCCTGACGCGGCGGCTGTCGGACCATTGCCGTTAACGCTGCCTTCACCGGCACCCTGCAAGAACCCCGGGACCGGCTGGCGCACCACGTCGGTCGATTGATTCAGGTCAATGAGCGCGTGGCGGACGCAAACTAGGCTGCCGGCGTCTCCAGCAGAGAGTTTCGCCATGCCAAAGCTCATGAAGGCCGCCGTCGTCCGCTCGTTCGGAAAGCCTCTGACGATCGAGGAAGTCGCCATCCCGACTCCAGGCCCCGGCGAGGTCCTGGTGAGGATCGTCGCGACCGGCGTCTGCCATACCGATCTGCACGCGGCGGATGGCGACTGGCCGGTGAAACCAACGCCACCGTTCATTCCCGGCCATGAGGGTGCCGGCATCGTCGCGGCACTCGGCGCCGGCGTGACCTCGCTCAAGGAAGGCGATCCGGTCGGCATCGCCTGGCTGCACGATGCCTGCGGCGCCTGCGAGTACTGCATGGCGGGTTGGGAGACGCTGTGCGAACAGCAGAACGACAGTGGCTACAGCGTGAACGGCACCTTCGCGGACTATGCCATCGGCTCCGCTGCCTATGTGGCGCGCCTCCCAGAACGCCCCGATTTCGCCGCGCTGGCGCCGATACTGTGCGCCGGCGTCACCACCTACAAGGGATTGAAGGAGACCGAGGCGCGACCCGGTGAATGGGTGGCGATTTCCGGTATCGGCGGGCTCGGCCATGTCGCCGTGCAGTACGCCAAGGCCATGGGGTTGCACGTGGTGGCGCTCGACGTGACCGAAGAGAAGCTGGCGCTGGCCCGCACGCTGGGCGCCGATGTCGCGGTGAACGCGGCATCGCCCGACGCCATTGAGCAGGTGGTGAAGGCGACAAGCGGCGGTGCGCATGGCGTGCTGGTGACGGCCGTCTCGCCGCCAGCCTTTTCACAGGCGGTGCACATGGCGCGGCGTCACGGCACGGTCAGTCTCGTCGGCCTGCCACCAGGCGACTTCGCGACCCCGATATTCGAGGTGGTCCTGAAACGGATCACTATCCGCGGATCGATCGTCGGCACCCGCAAGGACCTCGCCGAGGCGCTCGCGTTCGCCGCGGAAGGCAAGGTTCGCTCGCACATCCATCAGGCGCGGCTGGAGGATATCAACGGCATCTTCTCCAGCCTGAAGGGAGGCAAGGTCGATGGCCGGATGGTGATCACGATGTAACGCCAACAGCCAAAGTCGTCATGGCCGGGCTCGCTTCCATCATGGGTTGGTGCAAGGCCCGTTCACGGCCGGGCCCAACCACGGCTTCTTAGCCGGGGCCTCGGGCCGGGCTTCAGCCTGCCCTCTCGACCCGTACCAATTCGCGAACGATTCATTGCCGAATCGCCGGCGGATCAATGAAACCGCGGCATCACCTCCTGACAGAGCAGCCGCAGCGCAGTCGTAACGTTGGCGTGCGGGATCCTGCCGCCGCAGTTCAGCTCCATCAGCACGCCGTCCAGCCCGAGCTCCTGCCGCAACTCCTCCAGCCGTTCGGCGACCGAGCTTGGCGAGCCGATCAGCACCGTGCCCTTCAGGGCTTCCTCGTACGTCATCGCCGCCAGCCGCTGCGCCGTCTGCGCACGCCGATCAGCGCCATCCACGCCCGCGCGCTTGGCCGAATCGGCCAGCAGCGCCGCCTGCTGGCGATAGAAGTGGATCAGGCTCGGTTCCGCCTCAGCGCGTGCCTGCGCGTCGGTCAGCGCGATATAGGCGGGCACCCGCAGGAACACGCCGCCCGACCCGGCATGGCCTGATGCCGCCACCGCCTCGCGGTAAGCCGCGATCTGTGGCGCGATTTCCGCCGCGGTCTCGTAGCGGACTGCCACGAATATCGGCAGCCCCTGGCGTCCTATCGATACAAACGTATCGGCACTCGTAGCGGCGACACGGATCGGCGGCGTCGGCTGCTGGAACGGCTTCGGCACCACCGCCACATCCTCGAACCGATAATACTTGCCCTGATGCGACACCGTCTCCTGCGTCCACGCCTTCCGCACGATATCGAGGATCTCCGCGAACCGCTCGCGGCTTTCGGCGTACGGCACGCCGTACGCCTCGTAGGTCCGCGCGACACCGCTGCGCCCCACACCAAAGATCAGCCGCCCGCCGCTGAGCTGGTCCACAGTCGCTGCTTCCTCGGCCAGCCGCAGAGGATGGCACAACGGCAGCACCTGCACGGCGAGGCCGATCTTCATCCGCTGGGTGCGCATCGCGATGGCGCTGGCAACGCACAGCGGCGACGACAGCACCGATCGCGCGGGATCGAAGTGCAGCTCGCCCAGCCACATCGCATCTAGGCCCCAGCGCTCGGCGCCATCCACCAGCTCGAACGATTGCGCGAAGGCCTCGGCGTGGGAGCGTCCGGGCAGGGACGGGAACTCGTGGAAGATGCCGAATTCCATGCAAAAACCCCCGTCCGTTTGCTACTTCGGGGGCGATGCTAGAGCATCTCTGAAAAGAGATGAAATACCGGCTGCCGCACGCGATGCAGCAGCGCGGGTCTGCGCTAACGGCTGGCAGTCAACGGTTGGTGCGGCTTGAGCCCGGCCAGCATCGACCTGGCCAGCGTGTCCGCGACACAGAAATAGCCGCGGTCGTTATGATGCAGCCCGTCGACGGCGATGAAGTCCGCGAAGGCAAATCCCTCGCTGCGCCAGGTCCGCATCAATGCGCGGCGAGAGAACAGCGTGGCACCCGTCTCCGAGGCAACCCGCGCCAGCTCCTGGTCGAACACCGCCTCATCAGCCTTTGCCAGCAACTGTGGTGACTGCTGGTTGTCCATCAGGATCACATCAACCTCAGCCGCCTGTAACCGCCGGACGCCGGTGGTGACGAGGTCGTGGAATACGCCCGGGTCGACGTTGCGCAGCGCCCCGTTGGCGCCGACCTGCCAGATCACCGCCTGCGGCCGGATCGCCAAAACATCGGCCTCCATACGCGCGAGTTCCTCGGCGGCGTCCTGTCCGCCAATTCCGCGGTTGATCACCGCGACATGCGCCGTTGGCAATCCCGCCGCGAGCACCTCCTGCAGGACCGCCGGATATGAGTGTCCCAGATTGGAAGCCATAGCTCCCCGGGTCGACGAGGAGCCCAGCGCGACGATGACGCCTTCGACGCCATTGCTGAGCGCGCTGCGCAGATGCGGTAGGGCGAGCGGCGACACCGTGGCCGGTTCGGCAGGACAGGCACCCTCAGCGTGCAAGGGCCCCGCATATGGCAGCAGCAGACAAAGGGCGGTGAAAAACGCGGCGACCGGCCGACCGCATGCAAAGGTGCTCATGGCTGTGTTCAACTATAAGCGATCGGCCGTGTCTATAAAGTTAATTCATGTCCCGTCAGATTTGATCCCGGACTCGGCGGCGCGACGTTTGCGAGCGGCAGCGGCATATTGTCCGCGTGGCCGTACCTCCTGCACATGAGGGCGCACGACGGTATCGTAGTAGTCGTCCCAGTCCTCCGGCGTCAGCTGCTTCAGGTCCGACACCAGCTCATAGTTGTTCAGGGTGCTGTCCTCATAGGCGTGGCGCGGCAATGGCTGGACCTGCAGCAGCGGGAAGTCGGCCCGGAAGTCGATCGGGATGTCTGTCTTGGTCAGCCGCATGTTGGTGATCAGGGGGCCGAACCAATGGTCGGTCTCGATCACCCCCTCGAACAGTTCGTAGGTGCCGCTGCGCGGGACGTTGACGGGCGCACGCACCATCAGGCTCCAGCCAGGGGCCGTGCGCGCGACCAGTCCGGTCCAGAGCTGCACCAGGCCAGGTTCCTGCAGCGCCCCGAGAAACGGTGGTGAGTACTCGCGGACCTCCTCGGGTGCCACCGCATCGAACAAGTCCCGGAAGTTCGGGAACTGGACGGACTTGAGCGGCAGCCAGGTTCCGGCGCCCTCCCACGTCCACATGATGTCGTTGCCGTCCCATTGGAGACTGAAGCTGATCGGAGGGAAAATGTAGTAGCCGTAGCCCGACGCGCTGGTGGAGGGCTCACAGTAGCGGAATGCCCGTGTGGGGAGCGATCCGGCCGCCGAACGGTCGGCCCGCTGCGGCAGGCGCGCGGTTGGTATGAAGCGGTGGAACTGGACCAGAGGCGTCTTCTTTTCCGCCGTGGCCTGGTCGGATTGGCGGGGCGTGGCGGTGGTCGACACGGCGGGCGGTCCCCCTGATCGAGTGGCCTGGAACGCGATGGACCGGGCAGCGGGCTGCCCGGTCCAATCCTAGCGGCGCGTTGGTCGATTTGTCTCTTACGCGCGCGGCGGAACTTTAGCGCGCGGCCGGGGCCAGCGTCGGCGCAAACCCGCCGAGACGAACCTTGGCCGCATCAGCGGTCGGGGCCAGCGTCGGCGCGAAGCCGCCCAAGCGCACCTTTGCCGCATCTGCGGTCGGGGCCAGTGTCGGTGCGAACCCACCGAGACGGACCTTGGCGGCGTCGGAAGTCGGGGCCAGCGTCGGGGCGAAGCCGCCCATACGAACCTTGGTGGCATCGGCGATAGGCGCCAGTGTCGGTGCGAACCCGCCGAGACGAACCTTGGCCGCATCAGCGATCGGGGCCAGCGTCGGCGCGAAGCCGCCCAAGCGCACCTTTGCCGCATCTGCGGTCGGGGCCAGTGTCGGTGCGAACCCGCCGAGACGGACCTTGGCGGCGTCGGAAGTCGGGGCCAGCGTCGGGGCGAAGCCGCCCATACGAACCTTGGTGGCATCGGCGATAGGCGCCAGTGTCGGTGCGAACCCGCCGAGACGGACCTTGGCGGCGTCGGAAGTCGGGGCCAGCGTCGGGGCGAAGCCGCCCAGGCGCACCTTGGCCGCATCGGCGATAGGCGCCAGTGTCGGTGCGAACCCGCCGAGACGGACCTTGGCGGCGTCGGAAGTCGGGGCCAGCGTCGGGGCGAAGCCGCCCAGGCGCACCTTTGCCGCATCAGCGGTCGGGGCCAGTGTCGGTGCGAACCCGCCGAGACGGACCTTGGCGGCGTCGGAAGTCGGGGCCAGCGTCGGCGCGAAGCCGCCCAGGCGCACCTTGGCCGCATCAGCGGTCGGGGCCAGTGTCGGAGCAAACCCGCCGAGACGGACCTTGGCGGCGTCAGCGGTAGGGGCCAGCGTCGGCGCGAAGCCACCCAGGCGGACCTTGCCAGCGTCGACGACGGCAGCGATGTTGGCGAACATTGAGAATACCATTGCGGAAGTCCTTCCTTGAGTTCATTACCCGATTTGTTTCGGCCACGCCGTTAGGCGACGTGTCCAATAATCCCAGGTTGAGGATTTTTTATCGTTGGTTTGACGTTATCTGCCCGTCAATTCGACCCAGTCAGCGACAAGATTCACGCTTGTGGATCATCCCGAGATTCGCCTGGACGTCGACGCTGTTATTGAGACAGAACATCACCTGGCGCCCCATCGGCATGTTTTAGCGTCCCCTTGACAAGGGCGCCCGATGCACATTTCTCGACCAGAACATGTGTTTGACTGAGTCCAGACCAGCGGGACCCTCGTCAAGCCGTCACATTCAGCAATTAACGATGATAATCCGGAATTATTCGCTTCAAATGACTTTCACGTGGCGGCGATCAGCGATAATTCAGCGGCGAAGATATGCGCACGATTTCGCGAGCCGGAAATTGCAGCGTTAGGTCGCCGTACCACCGATCGTGAGACCTGCGAGCTTCAACGTCGGCTGACCAACGCCCACCGGCACGCCCTGGCCATTCTTGCCGCAGGTGCCGATGCCCGGATCCAGCGCCATATCATTGCCGACCATGGCGACCTTGGTGAGGCAATCCGGTCCGTTGCCGATCAGCGTGGCGCCCTTCACGGGGGCAGTCACCTTGCCATCCTCGATCAGGTAGGCCTCGCTCGCCGAGAACACGAACTTGCCCGACGTGATGTCCACCTGGCCACCGCCAAAGTTCACCGCATAGAGCCCGCGGCGGACCGAGCGGATCATGTCGTCCGGCGCATGTGGGCCCGCCAGCATGACGGTGTTGGTCATTCGTGGCATGGGCGCGTGGGCATAGGACTGCCGCCGGCCATTGCCCGTGGCGCGCATGCCCATCAGCCGCGCGTTCAGCCGATCCTGCATGAAGCCGACGAGCACGCCGTCCTCGATCAGCACCGTACGGCTGGTAGGCGTACCTTCATCGTCCACTGTCAGGCTGCCACGGCGATCCGGCAATGTGCCGTCATCCACCACGGTGACACCTGGCGCTGCGATGCGCTTGCCAAGCAAACCGGAGAAGGCCGAGGTCTGCTTGCGGTTGAAATCGCCCTCCAGGCCGTGGCCGATGGCCTCGTGCAACAGGATGCCGGGCCAGCCAGGTCCGAGCACCACTTCCATTTCACCGGCTGGGGCGGGAACGCTCTCCAGGTTGACCAGTGCCTGCCGCAGCGCCTCGTCCACCGCGCCGCGCCACACACCGGGCGCCGTGACGTGGTCGTAGGCGAACCGCCCGCCGGTGCCGTAGCTGCCGGTCTCACGCCGGCCGCCCTGCTCCACCACCACGCTGACGTTCAGTCGCACCAACGGGCGAAGATCGGCCACCCGCGTGCCGTCCTGGCGCATGATCTGCACCGCCTGCCACTCGCCTACGATCGAGGCCATCACCTGCACGACGCGGCTGTCCTTGGCCCGCGCATAGGCGTCGATTTCGCCCAGCAGCGCAGTGCGTGCCGGGAATTCCGTGGCGCCGAGCGGATTGGCATCAGTATAGAGCCGCGCGTTGGTGGACCGCGGCGGTTCGGCGGCGACACCCGAATGGCCAGCCGCTACCGCCGCGACGGTTTCCGCCGCCCGTCGTAGTGCCGGTTCTGAGATTTCGCCCGCATGGGCATAACCCGTGGCCTCGCCCGCCACGGCACGCAGGCCGAAGCCCAGCGATGTGTCGAACCCGGCGCTGCGGATGCGCCCGTCGTCCAGGCTGATCAACTCGCTCTCGCGATACTCCATGTACAACTCGCCGTCGTCGCTGCGCGCCAGGGCGTCGTCCAGCGTCGCCTCGGCCGCGGCGCGGTCCAGCGCGGCGTCGGCGCGTTCGAAGAACAGGTGATCGGTGGCGGCGAGCGCGGTCATGGCGGCGTTCCTCGGGAGTGGTCCGTGGCTATTACAGTGGGGCCTCCCGGCCGTTTTGACCACTCTTGCCCGTGCGATTCTTGGGCCGGAAGCTCACCAGGCCTCACGCCCAACCTTTGGCCGGGCCACCGGCGCCGCCTGGCGCGCCGCCCGCATCTCCGCCTCGTGCTTGTCGAACATCGCGCGGGCGGCAGAGGAGCGCTTCTCGGTCAGCTCGTCGCGATGCTCGGTGCACCAGTCGAACAATTCGATGCGCGGCAGGTTGTCGCCGGAAAAATGCGGCATGACGTAGCGCGCATACAGCTCATACGAGTGCTTGGTCGCGTCCCAGTCCGCCCAGTTGTGCGCCTGGTGCAGGAACACGCCAAACTCGCCCTGCTTGGCCTGCAGCCGTTCGATCAGCGCGATCGCGTCGTCCGGCGTGCCGATGACGCCGAATTTGT
Organism: uncultured Alphaproteobacteria bacterium; assembly: GCA_963726125.1. Taxonomy (GTDB): domain Bacteria; phylum Pseudomonadota; class Alphaproteobacteria; order Acetobacterales; family Acetobacteraceae; genus JAMXLO01. Next base: position 542,644 of record CAVSBG010000009.1, read on the forward strand.
TTTCCACGAACCATTCGGCGGCGTCCTGGCCGGGCGGCACAATGAAGCGCGGCTGGTTGTTGTTCAGGTAGCCCAGGTAGCGTTCGAAGCCGAAGCGGCAGTTCTCGAACGCCTTGGCCCGGGTCTCCGCGATGTGCATCGGCCCGACCAGGCGCAGCCGCGCCGGGTCCATCGTGCGGCCCTGCTCGGCGGCGAGGTCGTTGGCGATCTGCCAGTTGGCGCCCAGCGCGTCGAAGCCGAACGGATTGGTGGCGGCGACGCAGATCATGCTGAGGTTGTATTTGCCGGCGAGCCTGCCGCCGGAGGGCGTGACCGCGCTGACCACCGCGACCTCGGGATGCGGGCGCGTATACGGACGTAGATGCGCGCGGGCATTGACGAAGGTGTACCAATCGGTCTTCTCGCTAACGATCTCGCCGCGGAAGAAGCGCAGGATGACATCGAGCGCCTCGGCCATGCGATCGCGCTGGGTGTTCGGATCGATGCCGAGCATCAGTGCATCCGACGCCAGCAGCCCCGGCCCCGCGCCGAACATGACGCGGCCGCGCGTGTGGTGGTCGAGCTGGATGATGCGGTTCGCGACCATCAGCGGGTTGTGATACGGCAACGAGATCACACCGGTGCCGAACCGGATCGATCGCGTGCGCTCCGCGGCGACCGCGATGAACAGCTCCGGCGAGCTTATCGTCTCCCAGCCGGCGGAATGGTGTTCGCCGATCCAGGCCTCGTGGAAGCCAAGGCGGTCGAGCCACTGCATCAGTTCCAGATCGCGGTCCATGCAGGCCGCGGGGTTCTCATCCATCGGATGGAACGGCGGCAGGAAGATACCGTGACGAAGCTGGATCTGGGACATGGCCGGCCTCTGCAACTGCGTGGCGACATTGTGCGCGGCATGGTGCGGCGCCTCAAGACAGTCAGAGTCGACCGTGACTGTCAGATTTCGCTATGATCACAACATGAACACCGTACTGGACCGGCCATGGACCACCGAGAGCTTCCTCGCCTGGGAGGATCGGCAGGAGTTCAGGTATGAGTTCGACGGCCAGCGCGTCATCCCGATGACCGGCGGAACCCTCGCGCACCAGCGCATCGTGTTCAATTTGTGCCTGGCGCTGATGGGTCTGCTCGGTGAAATGCCGTTGCTGGCGGTGCAAGAAATGCGCATCCGCATCGGCCGGCAGATCCGCTGCCCGGATGTCGCCATCTGCACCGGCCCGCTCGACCAGACCACAAGGACACTGACCGACGCCTTGGCGCTGTTCGAGGTGCTCTCGGACGACACCGCCACCACCGATCGGGTGCAAAAGCTGATCGACTACACCGCCGTGCCGTCACTACGGACCTACGTCCTGTTGGAGCAGACCGAGATCGCCGCGACGTTGTTCCAGCGCAAGCCTGGAGGCGAATGGATCGCCAGCGCCCACACCGACGGCTCGCTCGCACTGCCCGGCATCGACGTCACGCTGCCGCTCGCCGATCTGTATCGCGGTCTGACCTTCGCGGCGTAGGGCTCGCGGGATACCAGCCCGCGAGCCCCGAGCACTCAGTTACCCGCGCCGGCGGCGAACCAGTCCCGTGCCGAGCACTCCAGCCCCAAGCAACGCAAGGCTGGCTGGCTCTGGCACATCCGCCGGAATGCTGCCGGGCAAAAAGGCCGCCGACAGGTCCGGCGAACTGCAGGACGCACCGAGGCACTGCCCCAACTGGAACATCTCCTCGAACGACAGCAGATCAGCGCTGTGCGTCAGCATCTCCGTCACGTCGAACGCATTGCCGATGGCGTCCTTGGAAATGAAGATCTCCGGGATGTCGAAGTCCGAGGTGTCGCCACCCTCGCTCTCATCGAACCAGATCTCGATCATGCCGGAACCGTCCTGGAACGCATTCGTGCCCTCCAGTTGCGGGATCAACTGCGCCAGGAAGTTGTCACCCTGAGCGACGGCAGCCTGGTCGCCCGTGTAGTGGGTGCCGTTGTAGGTGAAGCCGTTACTCAGGGCAGAGTGCATGTCATTGAACTGGTCGGGCGTGATCCAGTTGAACTTCCCATAGGTGTTGTTGGCCAGGTCGGTCTGCAGTTGCGAGAAGGTCTGGCTCGACCGCGGATCGGTGTTGCTGTCGGTGAAGAACGCCATCGGATTGTGCTTCACCGCAAAATTGTACTGCGACGTTCCGTTATACGGATTTGTGGTTACCGGTACACCGCTGGGCGCGGTGCCCCCGGTGCCCGAAACGCTCTTCAACGGCGAAGTCGAATATTGCACGTCTTCCTGGTACGACTTCCAGGGGATGCCCTTGCTGGTCATCAGCCCGGTCATGCTCCGCGAGGTGATGACATTGCCGTTGGCCGGCGCCGGATCCGCATCGCTGGCAACCCCGAAGTTCGAGCCACCATTTTCCCAGATGTAGTTCGGCTCGGACGGATGGATCCCCGGTGCGACGTTGGTCATCTGCGTCGCGTACGACGTGTACTTCGCGTTCTGATTGCCCGGCGTCATCAGGCTGTTGAGATACGGCGCAGCGCTGTTGCCGAGGATCTGTTGGATCGAATTGAAGCTGCCAGGCTGCGTGAGATTATGGTTCTCCATCCCAACGACGAAGACCGTCTGGATCGGCGCGGCGAGAACCGGCCCCGAAATCGTGGTCGTGACGAGAAGACCAAGCGCAATACGTCGCATAAATTCCCCCGGATGCGGTTGCTGTGCGGACAGGCGAGCCGCCGGATGAATAAGGCGTAACGACAACGCAGTGCTTGAAGCATTGGCGAAGCTTCCGTGACCGGCCGATGTCCACGGCATCGTGATGGAATACCGGCACCGGCACCGTGCTTGACCGCCTCACCCGACGGGTCTCATGGTGTTTCCAAACGAAACCAGGGAGACAGCGCCCATGCACGACACGGTCATTCGCGGCGGGACTATCGTCGACGGCACCGGCAATCCAGCCTTTACCGGCGACGTCGCCATCGACGGCGATCGCATCACTCAGGTTGGCGAGAAAGCCGGACCCGCGAGGCGCGACATCGCTGCCAACGGTAAGCTGGTCACGCCCGGCTGGGTCGACGTGCACACCCACTACGATGGCCAGGCGACCTGGGACAAGGAACTCGCGCCGTCATCATGGCACGGCGTCACCACCATCCTGTTCGGCAACTGCGGCGTCGGCTTCGCGCCGGTGCGCCGAGAGCATCACGACTCGCTCATCGGCCTGATGGAGGCGGTGGAAGAAATCCCCGGCATCACGCTGTCGGAAGGACTGAAATGGGACTGGGAAAGCTTCCCGCAGTACCTTGATACGCTAGACCGCATGCCGCGCTCGATCGACGTGGCGGCGCAGGTGCCGCATCATCCGTTGCGCGTCTACGTCATGGGCGATCGCGCGATCAATCGCGAGAAGGCCACCGCCGAGGACATCGAAGCGATGCGCCGCATGACGCGTGAGGCGCTGGAGGCAGGCGCGTTCGGCTTCACCACCTCCCGCACCAACTCGCACAAGACGCCAACCGGCGAGATGGTGCCCGGCCGCTATTCCGAGGTGCAGGAACTGCTCGGCATCGGCTCCGCGCTGAAGGGCCTGAGGCACGGCGCGTTCGGCGTGAACAGCGACTTCGACATCGAGACGGAAGAGCTCGCCTGGATGACGCAGCTCGGCCAGGACACCGGCCGTCCCGTCTGGTTCCTGCTGACCGATCGGCCGACCGATCCGGTGCGCTGGGAGCGCCTGATGCAAGGCGTCCGCACGGCCCGGGCGCAAGGCGCATTCGTCACCGCGCAGGTCGCCGGCCGCCCGGTCGGTGTCATGCTAGGCGTAGATACAGCGCTGAACCCGTTCTCGATCCGCCCGAGCTATCAGGAGCTGCTGAAGCTGCCACCGGCGGAGCGATTGAAGCGCCTACAGGATCCCACGGTGCGCGCAACCATCCTGGCCGATCGACCGTCGGACGAACTGGTGAGCCGGCTGTCGCAGTTCCGAATGCGCATCACCACAAGCTGGGATCGCATGTTCGTCATGGGCGATCCGCCGGACTACGAGCCGGAAGCCAGCAAGAGCATCGCCGCGATGGCACAGCGGACCAACCATACGCCGGACGAGGTGGCCTATGACTACCTGGCTGGCGGGCTGGACAAGTTCCTGTTCTTCCCCATCGTCGGCTACAATCAGGACAACCACGACATCATCCGCACCATGCTGACCTCGCCGGAAACGGTGCTGGGGTTGTCAGATGGCGGCGCGCACTGCTCCTCGATCAGCGATGCGTCGCTACCGAGCTGGATGCTGACGCATTGGGGCCGCGATCGGAAACGTGGGCCAGGCCTGCCGCTTGAGCTGATCGTCAAACGCCAGACCAGCGAGACCGCGGACTTCTTCGGTTTCGCCGACCGCGGGCGGCTCGCGGCGGGACTGAAGGCCGATGTCAACGTGATCGACTTCGAGCGCCTCCGGCTGCATGTGCCGGAGATCCGCTACGACCTGCCGGCAGGCGGACGGCGGCTGGTGCAGCGGGTCGATGGTTATATCGCCACGCTGGTTGCCGGCACGCCGGTGTTCGAACACGGTGAGTACACCGGCGCCACGCCCGGAAAGCTGGTGCGCGCGTCGTAGGTGTTTCGGGGAGCGGAGTAGCACTCCCTCCCCCCCTCCCCCGCTGCGCGGGAGAGGGAGATGGCGGCTCCGTTGCAGGACTCCTCTCCCGCCCAGCGGGGGAGGGTGGGGAGGGGGTCTAACTGGCTGGTCTACTCGGCTGGGCTTAACCGGCCCTCATCGCTCCCGATACGTCTTGTGACACGCTGCGCAGGCCGCGCCGGCCAGCTTGATCTGCGCGGTCAGGCCGTCCGCGTCGCCGGCCTTGGCGAGTTCGGCCATCTTGTCCGACGCGTCCGCCAGATCGTTCGCGACCTTCTGGAAGCCCGCCGGGTCGCTCCAGATTGTCGCCAGCGCTTTGGTGTCGTGGCCCTTCTCGCTGCCCTTGGGGAACAGCGTCGGGATCTGCCGCGCCCAACGCGCCATGGCCTTCGACGGAAACTCCAGCGTCTTGACGTCGCCCTTCGCCGCGACCACCGCGCGGATGCCAGCAAAATTGCCGGACAGCAGGTCCTGGCCCGCCTGGCGGGTCTCGATCACGTCGAAGCCCTCGGCGCGCGCGATGCCCGCGGTCGCCATACCCAGCACAGCTAGAAACAGAAACGTCCTTGTCATGCCGAACCACCCCCGAATGTTGTGCAACCCACGCGTCGCCTGATCGTCAGACGCCCGCGCGCCATCAAAATTCCCGACCACCACGCAAAACCGGTGGCAAAATCGCTTGCCCCCGGCCACATGAACGCCATGCCAGACATTCGCGCCGTCGCCGTGTTCTGCGGCTCCCGCACCGGGAACGATCCAGCATACCGCGCGGCCGCGCAAGCACTGGGGCTGGGACTGGCGGAAGCCGGCATCCAGTTGGTCTACGGCGGCGGGCGCATCGGGCTGATGGGCGTCCTCGCGGATGCCGCGCTGGAGGCTGGCGGGTCGGTGGTGGGAGTGATCCCGGAGTTCCTGAAGCGCCGTGAGGTCGCGCACACCGGCATCACCGCGACCGAGGTCACCGGCTCGATGCATAGCCGTAAGCATCGCATGTTCGAGCTCGCCGACGCGTTCGTTTCGCTGCCCGGCGGCCTCGGCACGCTAGACGAGACGATCGAGATACTGACCTGGCGGCAACTCAATCTTCACACCAAGCCAGTGCTGATCTGCGACGTCGCAGGGTCGGCCAAACCGCTCCTGGCAGCGATCGAGGCGGCGATCATCGGTGAGTTCGCCAGTCCCGCGACGCGCGAGTTGTTTGAGGTTGTGGATGGGGTTCCGGCCCTATTGCGGCGGCTCGCTCATATGCCCCGCGCCGCGCAGAGCGAAGTCGCGCGGCTGTAGCGTCACGCCGCTGCGCATATGCGGGCACGCGCCGCCAATGTCAGGCGCGCCCGATCGACGGCGGCGCTGGCGACCAGCAGCGGTGCATGGCCTTACAATTCCCGCAGCATCGCGCAGCGATCGCGCGGTGGCGCGAAGTCGGGGTGCAGTTGCATTACGCTATCCCCGTCGGCGAAAGGGCGGTCCAACGGCCGCCATTGTCACCGGATTGTCGCTCTGGGAACTGAGCGTGATGCCGGCACTGGTAGTGGTGATGGTATGCGAGAGGGCGGCCCTCGGTGATGCGCGGGCCGTTCGGATAGGGAGCCGCGGTTTAACGAAGCGTGAACGCCGCAAGCGCGGTCGGCAGTCGGACCGGACTGAGCGGCGCTGCTGCCTTGCCGCAGGCCGGCCCTAAGGCTATATGCGCCGCCTTGGCCGGAGTGTAGCTCAGCCTGGTAGAGCACTGTGTTCGGGACGCAGGGGCCGGAGGTTCGAATCCTCTCACTCCGACCAATCAAATCCCCAGAAACCCCTTGAATTGCTTAGGTTTTTCACCCCCTCCCCAGCAACGCCGCTGGGGAGGCCGGTGAGAACAAAGCGTGTAGAAAGCCGCCAGGAACCGCCAAAAGCCGTACAGAATCCGTGCAGTCCGGATCGGATGTTCCCTCGGCGTTCTCTTTCGGCATCCCCTTCACGTCACAGAATCCGTGCAGTCCAACCACCGTAACGATCGTGTCAGGCGCCCGCCTGGAGCCTCGCCACACCCAACTCCAAATCCGGTGCCAAGCCTGCCTGTAGCCTTCCCGCCATGCTGTAGGGGATTGATTCAAGCGGTCTCCGCACGGCATGGCCTATGAAATGGTTCATAGGATTGCGGCTTATGATGCGGTAATCGCTGTGAACCCGAGGCGTCTGCGCCAACGTTAATTGCCGTTGATCGCCTTTTGGCTCACCGGGAGGAAAGACGCACATGGCCGGTCATGCAGGATTCGATCGTTCGGACTATCCCGGCGACGCCGTCATGGCGTGGCTGAAAGCCAATTCAAATCTCGTATGGTGTGGCTACTATTTTGGCGTGGCGCCGAGCCATTCGGGCACGTCATGGATGGGCAAGCGTGCTCAACTGGTCGCGGCCGGTTGGGGAATTGCTCCCCTCTATGTGGGCGAACAGGTGATTGGGCCGGGGAGCGAGAACCCCTCGGCGGCGAAGGGAACGACGGACGGCGATGAAGCCGTGAAATTCATGCAGGACGAGGGTTTTGCCCCAGACTCCTGCGTCTATCTCGACCTTGAAGACGGCTCGCTGCCGCAGCGGCTTTCTGACTACACGAAAGCATGGATTGAGGCAGTGGCCGCGGGCGGCTTTCAGCCGGGCGTCTATTGCTCGCACGCCATAGCAAACCAGGTGGATGCACTGGCTCCGAATCTGAAGATTTGGGCGTTCAAGGTTCCGACCGTAGACCCGCATGACAGCCCCGGCCCTCCATTCCGCGAGGACAATCCCTCAGGCAGCGGGTTCGCGAGAGCGGTCGCTTGGCAGCTCGACCAACGAGGAACCATCCACGTGCCCCCGGCACCCGGCGGGAAACTCGACGTGGACCTTGATTCAGCCTTGTCGCCGGATCCTGGAGCGCCAGGAACGCCATTGGTTGCTTGACGAGGGGTTGCTACGATCCTGAACTTGGCGCGGCATTCTCCGGTGGGACATCGACAATCCCAACCTGGAAAAAATGTTCACCGAGAGTGCCAATCCGCAACCGTGCCGGCCGAGATCAAGTGCCTCGCTCCGGGTGCGGCTGCCGGCCTTGCGCGTCGTGACTGATACCAGCCACCCTGCTGTAGAAGTTCTACAACGATCCGGCCCTGTCATGACCGGGCTCGATCCGGTCATCTCCGGTTGGTTGCTGACTGGGATTGCATCGTTCGCAATTTGCATCGGTAGCCGATGGCTGGGCCAAGCCCGGCCAGGACGTCGAGGGCGAGAGTCGGTATTTCGGCGCCTGGTATGACGACCCGACAGCCGCCCCTATCGCCGGCGGCGGCGAAGCCCGAACCACAAGCCCGGCCAGGCCGGCACTCAGGTACGGCGAGGCTCGCAGGCTCGGGAGTTGAGACACCGCTTTGTTCGGCCGAGTGAACCACAGCGCAGTGCCGCTGCCGGTCGAGGTATATACTGACGCATCGAAGGCACTCTGGCCCGTCGCCGCCCCGCATTGAATCCCAGTCGCGCGCCGCGACAGCCACCAGGCGGCCATAAGCGTCCGGTGACGACGTCGGAGCAGGAAGGCGCGGCCGAGCATAGGCAATGCGCCCATAGTGCGGAACCTGCGTCCACGCTGACTGAGAGGAGGCCCGTGGCGGACACCGACCCACCAATTCAGTAACTACTTCGACCGCCTGCCCGAATCAGGCAGCAGTCGGCGGCTTCAGTACGTACCCGCGGCTTGCCGCGGCTGCGCCGTCCCAACCGACGAACCGTTGGTCAGCATGGCCCGCATGCCCTCGCCATTCACCCGCCACCAATCGTACAGCACGCGCACATCCCAGCCGATGCAGAAGTGCTTCACGCCCATCTCCAGATACGGCGCGGCCTGCTTGATGTCGGCAAGTTCCACCCGCGGATGCAGCCCCTTCTTCAGCGCCATCTCGATGGTCTTGCGCTCGGCTTTCACCACGTCCGGGTGATTGCGCTGGCCGGTCAGGCCGAGGCTCATCGAGTAGTCGGACGAGCCGAACTGCACCATGTCGATGCCCTTCACCGACAGGATCGCATCGAGATCCTCAACGCATTCCCGCTTCTCGACCATGATGGCGATCACCACCTCGTTCAGCGCCTCCACATAGGCGGGCGAGCCGCCCTCACGCACGGTGCCCACGTCGCGCCGCATGCCGACGCCGAGCCTGCCGCCGGTGCCAGGCGTCTCCGCCCGCACCGCCGCCACGCAGGCATGCGCATCCTCGAGCGTCCGCAGATCGGCGAACAGCACGGCCTGGAAGCCGGACCCGATCGCGCGCATCGCCTGATGCGTCCACTGCGTCTGCTCGATCTTGATCATGCCGCCGAGGTTCTTCAGCTCCAGTGCGCGCCCGAGATTGTCCAGGTCGTGCATGTGGAACGGCGCGTACTCGGCGGTGAACTCGACGTAGTCATAGTTGCCGGTGTCGCCGACCAACTCCACCAGCGTCGGCCAGCTCGACAGCAGGTGTGTGCCGATGGAGGGCTCATTGGCCGTGAGCAGCGCGCGAAGCCGATTGTGACGCATGATCTGCCATATCCTTTGATCGTGACGGGCGAGCGGAGCACTTACAGTAGAGCCGATCGGACGGCCGCCGCCAGGGCCACCCCCGAATTAGACATGATGCGAAACCAGCACGTGGCCGCTGCCGTCGTCGTCGATGTGGAAGCTTCCCGCGCCCAGGCTCGAGTTCTGGAACGCGAGTGTCGCCACCACCGCACCGTTCCTTAGCTGCAATAAACCAGTGCCAGGCGCATAGTTGTCGATTATCGCGCCGGCAAACCCCATGTTCTTCAGGTCGATCGAACCGCCGGCGCCGAAATTCTCGATGAGCGGCCCGGTATAGCTCGCCTGACCGACATGCGTGCCAAACTGCGCCACCGCATCGATCGCCAGTTCGCCGCTGCTGCCGATGAAGCGCATGGTGTTGGTGGTACCCGTGTCCGCCGCGATCTCCAGCAGCGACGCGGTGTTGATGGCGAACAGGCCGCTGCTGGCCGGGTCAACCGATCCCGCAAGGTCGAGCGTGCCGCCGGTGGCCTCGACCGTGCCCGCATTCGCCATCGTGCCCATCAGCGTCCCAGTACCGATGAGCAACCCGCCGCTCGCCACCGCCAGCGTTGCGGCTGACAGCACGCCGCTGGTGGTCAGCGTGTGTGCCGCATCGACCGCAATCTGATTGGCGACGGCGGTGCCGGCGGTGCCGACCTCGATACGGCCGCCACCGTTCGCGGCAAGCGTTCCGGTGCCGGTGATTGTCAGGTTCGTTGGTGCGGTCAGGGTGCCGGTAACGCCGAGGCTGCCGGTGCCGCTCAACCCGATCGTGGCGACGCTGCCGAGCGTATTGGCGCCTGTCATCAGCCACTTCGCGCCGGTATCGACGTCGAACACCTGGAAGAGGACAAACTGGCTGCCGATGCCGGTGATGCTCCCGGTGCTCGCCGCCGAACCGAGTTCCACCGTGTTGCCGGTACTGGAGCCGCCGCTGACAAGTCCAGTGGTCACGGCGCCCGGAAACTCACGCAACAGGTTGTTGTTCGCCTTGTTGGAGAACTGCACGGCGACCGCGCCCGAAATCGTGCCTTTGTTGGTGACGGTGCCAGCGGTCGTGCCGCCGAAGAACACGCCGAACTTCCCGGCGGTAATCCTTGCGGCGGTGGTGGCGTTCGACACCGAGCCGCCGCCTGACAGGAACACGCCGGAGCCGCTGCTTCCGGAAATGGTTCCCTGGTTGATGACGGTGAGGGCGCCGAGTGTCGCCTGGACGCCGTCAGATAGGCCGGTGATGTGCGCGGCGGCGCCGCTGTTGGTCACCGTGCCGCCAACGCTGATCAGCACGCCACTGCCGTTCGTCGCCGCAATGGTGCCCGCGTTGGTGATGATGGCCGCGCCAACGGTGACCAGCACCCCGTTGGTGCCGCCGGAAATGCGCGCAGTCGTGGTGCTGTTTGTGATCTTGCCGCCAGCGACCAGGTAGACCCCGTAACCCGACCCGCCCACGATGCTGCCAGTGTTCGTCAGCGTCGCTGCGGCCCCGGCGTGCACGCCATTGCCTCCGCCTGAAATGCTGCCGCTGTTGACGACCGTGCCGCCGTGCTGGAGATCGACGCCGGAACTGGCCGCGCTGGTCGCAGTGATGATACCGGCGTTGTTGACGCTGATCGTACTGCCGGCACCCTGCACGCCAACCGTGCCGCCGGTGATATGCGCGCCGGCGGCGTTGGTGACGGCCCCTCCGTCATTGATCGCCACGCCCGCTTTGGCGGTGCCGGTTATGCTACCGGCGTTGGTTATGGTGAACGCGGCGTAGCGGGCAAGCACGCCATAGTTCGCGCCGGAGACGCGGGCAGCCGTGCCGGTGTTCGCGAGACGGCCGCCGCCGCCGAACAGCGCGCCGACATCCGCACTGCTGGCAATGCTCCCCTGGTTGGTGACGGTGGTCGTCTTGATGCCGTAGACCCCGCTATATCTGGCGGAAATAACGCTGTCGGTGCCGGTGTTCGTTACGCTGCCACCGGCCAGCACCACGCCGGAGCCGTTGATCCCCGAGATCGTGCCCTGGTTGCTGACGGTCGCCGGACTGTTTTCGGCGTTCACGCCGGAGCCCTGCCCGATGATGACCGCGCTGGTGCCGGTGTTCGCCACCATGCCGCCAGACCCGAGAAACACCGAGGCGCCAGTGGTGGACGTGCCGCTCACGGTGCCTGCGTTGGTGATGGTACCTGCGCCGCCGGCAATGTAGATGCCGTAGGCGTCGCCCAGGATTTGCGCGCCCGCGCTGTTGGTCACTGCGCCGCCGGCGCCCAGGAACACGCCGTAGTCGTATCGGCCCCGAATTGTGCCCTGATTGACAATGGCGCCCCGGCCCCCGCTGACGTAGACGCCGTTCCGGAAGCCGAACACGAAGGCTGCGGAGCCCGTGTTGGTCAGTGTACCGCCCGCGGCGAAATACACGCCGTCGCCGTCGATGCCCAACAGGCTGCCCTGATTGGTGACGGTGCCCGCACCGCCCGAGACATAGATGCCCCATTGTTCGCCGTTGATCCGCGCTACCGTACCGGTGTTCGCCACCGTGCCGCCGCCCAACAGTTGCACGCCGGCATAGGCGGCACCGAAGATCGCGCCGCCGCTGTTGGTGACGCTGCCTGGCGTGTGCAGCAGCACACCGTCGCTGCCGCCCGCTATGGTGCCCTGGTTCACCACGGATGCAGCCCCGCCGGCGCCTGCCGCGGTGATCTCCACGCCATCGGTGCCGCCCAGGATGACCCCGGAGTTGCTCACGGTGCCGCCCTGCTCCAGGCGCACGCCGGCGCCGTCGCCCGTGATGCTGCCGACGTTGGTGAGCGAGCTGGCGACCACGAGATCCGCGCCGCCGGCGATGCTGCCCCGGTTCACCACCGCGCGGGCCGCCAGGCTGGCATCGAGGTAGAATGAGCGGCCGGCATCGACCACGATCTGGCCGGTGCGCGCCAACCCGTTGGAACCGACCTCGATACGGCCGCTGTCGAACGCGGCGAGCGTGCCGCCGCCCGCGATGCGAAGGTTCCCCGGCGCGGTCAGCGTGCCGGTAACCTTCAGCTCCGCGCTGCCGGTCAGCGTCAGGTAGTTGGCGCTGATCGTGTTGGCGCGCGTCATCAGCCAGGTGGCGCCATTGTCCACCACCAGCGACGAAAATCCCGTGAACCTTGTGCCGACACCGGCCACGTTGCCGCCGTTGAGGCCCGCCGCAAGTTCCAGCTCGTCCTGGCTGGCGCCGCCGCCGAACACGCTGCCGACAATCCCCTCGCCCGGAATCAGGCGAAGCAGGTTTCCTGACACGGCGGCGAACTCCACCGCCGTGGCGCCCGCGATGATCGAGCCTTGGTTGATCACGGTGCTGGCCACCGTTCCACCGGCGCGGATGGCTGTGGATGCGCCAGAGACATACGCGGCAGTGCCCAAATTGGTCACCGTGCCACCGGCCGTCATGTCGATGCCTTCCAGGGACTGGCCGACAATGCTCCCCTGGTTGGCGATGGTGACCAGGCCGGCGGCGAAAACGCCCCGCTGCACGCCCGAAACGAACGCGGCGCTGCCGAGGTTCGTCACCGTGCCACCCTTGTCCAGTTGGATGCCCACTTCGAGCGTGCCGATGATGGAGCCCTGGTTCGTGATGCTGGCAGCGGCATAACTGGCGTCGAAGCCGTTGCGTCCGGTGATCAGCGCGGCGGTGCCGCTGTTCGTGACGCTGCCGCCGCCCGCCAGGTAGACACCGCGTCCGCTCGTGCCGGTAATGCTGCCCTGGTTGACGACGAGGACATTCGCACTGTTGTGCGAGGCAAACACGCCGTACTGCCCGCCCGCGATCTGCGCGGCGGTACCAAAGTTCGACACCGTACCGCCGTTCGCCAGCAGCACCCCGGCGTGGCTTGAGCCAGCGATGTCGCCGAAGTTGACGACGGCGGCGGCACTGCCGGCAGCGAAGACGCCGTAGCGGTAGCCCGAGATCAGCGCGGTGCCGGTGTTCGTCACCGCACCGCCGGCAGCGAGGTAAACGCCCCTGCCAGACGCGGTTATGGTGCCGTCGTTGATCACGGTGGCCGCGATCGTCGTAGCGTCCACGCCGAAATTGCCGCCGGCAATGAGCGCCGCGGTACCCTGGTTCGTCACCGTGCCACCGGCGAGCAGTGCCACGCCTGCGGTGGCCGTTCCCGTGCCGCTCGTGGTGATGGTGCCCTGGTTGGTGATGGTGGCGGCCCCTGGGCCATGCGCAGCAACACCGTATTGTCCGCCGGTGATGAGCGCGGCGGTGCCGCTGTTGGTCACCGTGCCGCCTGCATCGAGATAGACGCCGCTGCCGGAGGTGCCGGTTCCGGACAATGTGCCCTGGTTGGTGACAGTGGCATTTTCGAGCGCTCCGACGCCCGTCTGCCCGGTGATCAGCGCGGCGGTGCCGCTGTTGGTCACCATGCCGCCCGTCACCAGGATCACACCGGCCTTGCCGCCGGATATTGTGCCTTGGTTGGTGACCGTGGACGCGACCAATCCGCTGTCCACGCCGAAGACACCGCCGGAGATGCGTGCGGCGGTGCCATTGTTGGCCACCGTCCCGCCGGCAGCCAGGCCGACGCCGACGCTCGAGGCGCCACCCCCAGCGATGGTGCCCAGGTTGATCACCGTGGCCGCGCTGTTCGTCGCGATCACGCCGTTGGCGCCGCCGGCAATCCGTGCGGCGGTGCCGGTATTGGTCACGGTGCCGCCGGCTTTCAGGGCGATGCCGGAGCTGCCCGTGCCGGTGCCGCTGCTTGTGATGCTGCCCTGGTTGCTGATAGTGGCGGCGCCGCCGATGACGGCAATCCCGTCATACCCAGTGATGAAGGCGGCGGTGGTGCTGTTGGTCACCGCTCCGCCAACCTTCATGTAGATGCCGGCCGCCTTGCTGCCGCTTCCGCCCGTGATGCCGCCCGCGTTGCTTACGATGCCTGCGGCGAGAGCAAACAACACGCCGTTGTAGCCGCCGGAGATGCGCGCGGCCGCCCCGCTGTTCGTGACCCTCCCCGCGCCGATAAGAATGATGCCTTCCCCGGTTGTGCCGGATGCGGTGATGGTGCCCTGGTTGGTGACCGCAAGGTCCGCCCCCAAGACGCCGGCACGGCCACCGGAAATGTGCGCCGCGGTGCCCTGGTTGGTCACCGTGCCGCCCCCGATCATGTACACACCGGCACCCAATGCATCGGTTCCGCCCGTGATGCTGCCCTGGTTGGTGACGGTGATGGTGCCGCCGCCGCCGACGGCAAATTCGCCGGAGATGGCAGCGGCGGTGCCCGTGTTGGTCAGCGTGCCGGCGAACCCCAGAAACACGCCGCCCCCGAGTGCGCCCGTGCCGACGATGCTGCCCTGGTTCGCAACTTTGTCAGCACTGAGTTGGCCGTCGTGGCTCAGCGTGTGGCCGGCGTCCACCACGATCTGGCCGGCGAGCGCCGCGGTCAGGGTGCCGACCTCGATACCGCCTCCGTCGGTCGAGAGCGTGCCGGTCCCGGTCACGGTCAGGTTGGACGGCGCAATCAGGGTGCCGCCAACCTCCAGCGCGGCGCTGCCGTCCAGCGTGATCGTGGCCGCAGCGCCGAGCGTGTTGGCACCCGTGACTTCCCAGGTCGCGCCGGCCTCTTCATGCAGCACTTGGAAACCGGTGTACTGGCTGCCAATCCCGGAAATGGTGCCGGTGGTCGCCCCCGAGCCCAGGTCCAGCACGTTCCCGGTGCCCGAGCCGGCCTGCACGGCGCCAATAACGACGGCACCAGGAAGCTCCACGAAGGCATTGTTGTTCACGTTGGCAAACCGCACCGCCGCGGTCGTGCCGGATATCGTGCCCCGGTTGATCACCGCGGCCGACACGGTGCCGGTGACGTGGACGCCAAATTGTCCGCCGGAGATGGTCGCCGCGGTGCCGCTGTTCGTCACCGTCCCGCCGGCCGTGAGGAGAACGCCGAAGTCGTTCGCCCCCGTGATGGTGCCCTGGTTGGTGATGAACGCCGCGCCCTTGCCGGCATAGATGCCGCCATTCGTCCCGGTGATATGCGAGTTGACGCCGCTGTTCGTCACCGAGCCGCCGTTCCGCAGCTCGATCCCGTCACCGCTCGCAGCACTCGCCGTTACCGTGCCGAGGTTGGTGATGGACCAAGGCTGCGTGTCGGTCGCATAAATACCATAACCCGCGCCGGCAACGGTGATGCCGGCGAGGATGGTGAGCGGGTTGTCAGCGACGTTGCTGAGAATGAACGAGCCTCGGTTGGCGCTGATCGTCTTCCCCATGTTCGGTCCCCCCTGAGGCGTGCATTAGCGGTCGCCGCCGTCGTATCGGCCGACGAAACCAGCCGGAATGTTTTGGCCGGAAACAGAGCTTCGATTACGGCATGCCAACGACGCCCGCAAGCTTGCCCGCCGCTGCGCTCGAGGTTACGGCTTACGCCAAACCGGCCGCGAGCCAACACCTCGTGGCAACAGCGCTCGCGTCAACGGTTATGGTTATACCGGTGGCCCTTGCCATTGACGGACCGCGCGCAATGATCCGACCCCGATAGGGGTCGGGAAGACACCGTCTCCCCGCCCTCCGAACCGTGCGTGCGGTTCTCCCGCACACGGCTCTCCAGTTGCTGGTTTCCTCATCGGGAGCACCTCGCGTCTTCATGGGCTGCGAGCAGGGTGAACAGCCCGTGATCCGCGAAGAAGGCGTTGGTCCATCGTCCATGGTCTGCTTCACTTCGTCCTATTGACGGCCGCTTTTCCTGCTTGCGCAGGATAGCTCGCAGCCGCCGCCGGATCATCTGGTCGATCCTGCGGAACAAGCGTGGCCTGGCGTGTTTGAAGTAGCCGAACCATCCCCGAAGCATCGGGTTGAGGTCAGCGATGATCCGTTCCAGGCTATCGCCCCGGCTGCGGATCGTCCTGGCCCTCACCTTGTCCTTGAAAGCCCGCAGGCTCTTATCGCGCACGAACCGGTGCCCCGCCTCAAACCGGTAGCCAAGAAAGTCGAACCCCTGGCCGGGTTGTGCGGCGTCGCCGATGCGCGTCTTGCAGGGGTGCAGGGTCAGGCCGTTGGCATTCACCCACGTCGTTACTTGGCGCAGTGCCGCAGCCGCCTCCGCTTCCGATGCGCAGAGGATCACGAAGTCATCGGCATAACGCACCATCCGGTAGCCGCTCTGCTCCATGAGCACGTCGAGCGGGTGCAGATACAGATTGGCCAACAGCGGCGACAGCACGGCCCCTTGGGGCGTTCCCGCCGCTGGCTGCCAGCGTGCTACGTCCGACATGATCTCCTGCCGCAGAAAGCCATCGATCAGGGCCACAATCCGGCTATCGCTGATCGAACCCTCCACCAGCCTCATCAGCCTGTCGTGCAGAATGGTATCGAAGTAGCTCTTCAGGTCGGCGTCCACCACATGGGTGTAACCCTCCTTCAGCAAGCGATCGACTTCCCGCAACGCATCCTTGCAGCCCCGTCCCGGCCGGAACCCAAAACTCCCCGGTCTGAACTGAACTTCAAAGATCGGCTCGATGACCATCTTCAGTGCTGTTTGTACAATCCGGTCCTTCACCGTCGGTATCCCCAGAGGCCGGGTCTTACCGTCTCCTTTGGGTATCTCCACCCGTTTCACCGGGTCCGGCTGGTAGCGACCCTCCGTCAGGCTACGCTGGAGTTCACGCAGATATCGCTCCGATTGGGCTTCGAACCTCTCAATGCTCTGACCGTCCACGCCCGCCGCCCCTTGGTTGCGCGCGACACGCTGCCACGCGATTTCCAGAGTCGCCGGACGAACCACCTTGTCGATCAGGCTGAACCACTTACCCCCTTTGACGCCGTTACCCAGCGCCGACACCATGCGATCCGTCCATATGGATGCTTCCGCCCACCACAGTCCGTGGGGTTCCCCACCGGGGGCGTCTCTCCCTTGCTTAGCCTTGACGGCACTACCGGGGTTCTCTTGCTCCAAACCAAACCTCTCGCATCCAGCTTCCTGCCTCCCTTCCCTCGGAACGGTTTTGCTAGCCGCTCGTCTCCACCGCTCGAAGCGGCCTCGGTATTATGAAGGCTCTGACTCCTGACAGCCTCACCCAGACCGTCAGGTCTCTCCGCTTACGCCGCTCTGCCGTCCCGACATTCCGACCTCAACCACGTGATCCGCCTGATGGTCGCTTTGAGTATCAGTCGCCTCAGCGCCACCAGTTGTTCCAGGCTTCGCCACTCATGAGCAGGCTCGCCACGAGATCCCGCCGAAACAGGTTCGTCATCCTACGGACTGCCGGTTCACCTCCGGTTGCTCTCCACCCCGCCTCGCGGCGACGCAGTTACCTTCAATTTCTGGGATTGCGACCATCCCAGGCACGGACTTCCACCGTGCAGACAAAGCGTCCTCACGGGACGACTCAT
>CAVSBG010000010.1:0-13628 GCA_963726125.1 uncultured Alphaproteobacteria bacterium
GCCGGCTCAGCCAATCTGCAACAATAAGTAACAGTATTGATAATGACATCATCAGCGTTGCTGCCGCAGTGATGGTTGGATCGAGGTGTTCGCGCAACCCTACGAACATTTGCATCGGCAGTGTCCGCTGCTGCGGACCCGCGAGGAACAACGCAATCACCAACTCATCGAACGAAGCAACAAACGCAAAAGCCGCGCCGGACAACACGCCCCCGGCAGGATTAGCGGCAGCATCACCCGATGGAACGCCACAAGCGGCCGTGCACCGGAAATCGCCGCCGCTCGCATGAGCGTGCGATCGATATTGGCCAGGCTTGCGCCAACGGTGACAACGACGAACGGTGCAGCAATCGTCGTCTGCGCAATGATGATGCCGGCAAACGAGTTGGCCAGACCGATCGGAGCGTAGAACTGATAAGCACCGACAGCGGTGATGATAACGGGGACAATCAGCGGAGAGATCAGCATAGCGGTGATGCTACGCCGCGCGGGCATGCGCGGACTGGAGAGACCGACCGCAGCGAGCGTCCCCAGGCTCGTTGCCAACACCGTAACGCCGATGGCGATGACGATGCTGTGCCAGATCGCGTCGCGCCACTGTCCACTGCCAAGCACATCGCGATACCAGCGCCACGAAAAACCCCTGAGCGGGTAGGTGAAAAACGCTTCCGAATTCACCGACAGCGGCACCGGAACGAAGACCGGCAAGACCAAAAATGCCAGCACCAGAGCGCAGAACGTCAGCAACACAACGACGCGCACCCCGTCACCGAGAGTTGCATAGGGCGACAGCAGCATGGTCAGACGAGTTTCATGCGGTCGACGCCGAACATGCGAGCGAACACCGCAAACAAGCCAAGCGTCAACGCCAGCAGGATGCAGCTCAGCGCAGCCGCCATCTGCCAGTTTGAGATCGATATTGATGTAGTTGGAAATGAAGTTCGCGATCAGTTGGTCAGCCGGCCCGCCCACCAGGGCCGGGGTGATGAAATAGCCAAGACAGAGGATGAACGTCAGCAGACAGCCAGCCATTACTCCTGGCATGACCTGCGGCAGATAGACGCGCCGGAACGCCACGAACGGTCGCGCGCCCAGCGAATATGCTGCCCGCATCTGTGTCGACGAGATCGTCCGCATAATGCTGTAGATCGGCAGCAGTGTGAACGGAAGCTGGATATGGGTCATGGCGATAATCAGGCCCGTCCGCGTGTACATCAGGTCGACACGCTGGTCGATGATATGTAAAGCGAGCAGCAGTTCGTTCAAAATCCCAAACTTCTGCAACAGCACTGTCCACGCTGCCGTACGGACGAGAATGGACGTCCAGAATGGCAGCAGCACCAGCAAGATCAGCCGCGCTGCCAGCGGTCCGGGCAGGCTAGCCAGCAGCCAGGCGAGCGGGAATCCCAACACCAGAGTGATCCGTGTAACGGCCGCCGCGATCCCAAACGTGCGCGCGAATATCGTGCGATAGATGGCTTGGTCCGGCGGCACAGCCTCGACACCGCCAGCCCGAGTCCATCGCAGATCGATAGCAGCGAGCAGATAGCTCGTCTTGAACGAACGGACACCATTCCTGATCGCAAACCAGGTTTCGCTGTCGCCCCAGAACGGATCCGCTGCGATCAAATCAGTTCGCGTTATCGGTTGGTCGGATGAAAGCTGGCGCGCCGTGCGCAGCACGTAGCTGCGCGCGGCCGGTAGCAGGTTGTTCAGGTTCTTGGCGACGTTGTACAGCAAATCATTCTGTTTCGCCGTCCGCAGATCTTCGATCAGAGCGGCAAAGACGGCGTCGCCCGGGACGCCTTCATCGGGCGAAGCCATAAGCGCCGCCGCCACGCGCGGCAGGGCGTCGTGCATTGTTGGATCATAGACGGCGCGCGATAGCAGCACCGCTATTGGCAGGCAGAAGCTCAGTAACAGCAGTACAAAAGGAGCGGCGCCACCAGCAAGATCGCACGGACCCGTTGACCGCGTGTCGAACGCCGAACCGCGGCGGCGAGAGCGGGGTCCGCCGCGGTCAGTGTCATGCTCATGACGCTACTTCGCGAGCCAGTCGTTGAACCGCTTGTTCAGGTCCTGGCCGTAGTCCGCCCAGAATTCCATGTCGATCGGCAGCGCATTTGCCCTGTGATCGGGCGCCGTCGGTACAGCTTGGGCTGCGTGTCTGCCGGCACGAACTTGACGGATCTGTCACGCCTCAAGCCATCTCGGCGCGGGTGGCGGCACGGGAGCAGCTTTCCTAGGATCGCCGCTGGCCGACGGGGGCTGATGGCGATGAATTGCATAGGCTGTGGATCGGCGGCGGTGACTGAGCGATCAGATCTGACAGCACAAGGCTATCGTCGGTTTCGGTGCCGGGACTGCGGCAAGCAGTTCAACGAGCGCAGTGACGGCGTCCTCAATCGTGCGTCGCTGCCGAGCGACATTATCGCCTTCGTGGTGTTTTGCCGGCTGCGCTACAGGCTGACCCTGCGGGATCTCAGCGAGATCATGCTGCTGCGCGGGTTCACCGTCAGCCATGAGTGCGTCCGGCAGTGGGAGGCGAAGTTGCTGCCCGTGATGGGTGAGGCGCTGCGCAAGCGGCGTCACGGCACAGGACGCAGCTCTGGCCAAAGCTGGTACGTCGACGAAACCTACCTCAAAGTCCATGGTCGGTGGTGCTACCTGTATCGGGCGATCGATCGTGACGGGAATCTCATCGACACGATGCTGAGCACCACTCGCGACATGAGAGCGGCGAAGAGGTTCTTCCGCTCAGCACGATCGGTTGCCGGCTTTGTACCAGACCGAGTGACAACCGACGGGCACAGCTCCTATCCGTGCGCGATCCGCTCAACGCTCGGCCGCGACGTCCGCCACAGGACGAATGTCTACTTGAACAATGGACTTGAACAGGACCATCGCGGGATCAAGGGACGGATCCGATGTATGCGCGGCTTCAAGGAGCATGATGCGGCCGAGCGGTTCTGCCGAGAGCACGATGAACTCCGTAACTTCCTCCGCAGCCGAACCCGCCACAACCAATACATTTCAGCCACCCGCCGACGCCGTCGATTTCTTCACCAAGCCCGAATTGCGATCAGCATCATGCAGATTGCATAATCAGTTCATCAAACCAGCACGTTGCGCCGCAAGCGGCGCGAGACGTGACAGAACCATTTGCTGAGGCTCACGCACCGTGTGATGAGTGACCAATTGCGCACACGCAATTTGCAGATCATTGCGTGTTACTATCGTCTCGTCACGGCAGATGGATCGCAATTCACCGTTGGCCGTCGGAGGACATCGCCTGTGTTTATGTCCGCTTCCGACAAACGAACTTTAAGGCTGAGCGACTGATATGGGCGCATTGCCCGGGAGCACCACTGAGAGTGTGAGCACGACCCGGCCGGCAATGGCCATCGCGCGGCCCGGAATCGCCGCGGTGCGAGCGCGGCCTCGCGATTTGGGTTCTTCGGTGTAGGTTCGGGTTCCGCGGACACGAGGACGACGCCGATGCGCCTACTCACGCACCTGCTGCGCGGCTTCATCAAGACTGGCACACTGGAACTGATCGACGCCCACGGCAGCAGACATCTCTTCGGCGCTGGGCCCGGCCCCGCCGTTGTCGCTCGTATCCACGACAGCGCCCTGCACATACGCCTGGCGCTGAACCCGGAGCTGGCGGCGGCCGAGGCCTACATGGACGGGACTCTAACGTTCGAAGGTGGCTCGACTGCGCACGATCTTCTCATGCTATTCTCTGTCAACCGCAGTGCGCTTGGTGCTGTCGCCTCGCAGAAGCTGCTTCGGCAGGCTTGGCGCGCGATGCGGCGGCGCCATCAGGCCAACACTGCCGCCCGTGCAACGGACAATGCCCGCAGCCATTACGACGTTCCGGTCGGCGTTTACCGCCTATTCCTCGACGCGGGCCTCAACTACTCCTGCGCGTTCTTCCACGATCCAGAGACGGAGACGCTCGAGCAGGCGCAGGAGGCCAAGCTGGCGCGCGCCACGGCCAAGTTGGGCCTCTGCCCCGGGATGAGGGTCGCCGAGATCGGCTCCGGCTGGGGCTCCTTTGCGGTCCATATCGCCAAGTCCGCGGGCGCGCGAGTGACGGCGATCAACGTCTCCCCGGAGCAGCTCGCCGTCTCGCGCACGCTGGCTGAGCGAGAAGGTGTGACGGACCTGGTGGAGTTCCTCGAGCTAGACTACCGCGCGCTGGAGGGTCGGTTCGACCGTGTCGTGTCCGTCGGCATGATGGAGCATGTCGGGATCGGCCATTTCGACGCGTATTTCGCCAAGATCCGCTCGCTGCTCACAGAGGACGGCTACGCGTACGTGCATTGCATTGGCCGCTATTCGCCGCCAAGCGCGACGGGGCCATTCATCCGCAAACACATCTTCCCCGGCGCCTACACACCCTCCCTGTCGGAAGTGTTCGCCGCCACCGAGCGTACCGGGCTCTGGGTGGCCGACATGGAGGTGCTGCGCTTGCACTATTACTACACCATCCGCTGCTGGCGAGCCCGCTTCGCCGTGAACCGGTCGGCGGTGCTCGCGCTAACTGACGAACGATTCTGCCGGATGTGGGAGTTCTATCTGTCTGCCGTCGAACTGGAGTTCCTGCATGGCTCGAAGATGGTCTTCCAGGTGCTGCTGTCGCCGAAGCGCGACGCGGTGCCAATCGTGCGGGACTTCATGCTGGGGCAGGCATGGCAGCCGGTGGCCGTGGGGGCGAGGTGATTGCGGGGCTACCGCAAGATGCCGAGGTCGGTGCTTCGTCAGGATCTGCTGTGCGGCGCCGGCCGATGCCGAGCCTGCGAGATCAGACACTTGGCCTACTGGCCGTGTCTTCGGCATATCTGGCAGGCGATCTCGGACCTGCCGTCGAGCCGGACCATAGGTCGTGTACGATCTACAACGCGACAATACATTTCGGTTTGGGCTCAACCGCATTCTAATATGCGATGCGCAAGCAAAAGTCGATCAGCGATGTGTCCGAGCTATGTCCGGTTCGGGGACATCGCTTGATCGACCCCAATGACTGAAACGGGCGCGATCCGGTCGTTCAGTAGCTCGAGGCGGAATTTCTGGCAAACCACCCACTCGGACGTCGGTCGACGTGAGCCAACGGCTCTTGTCGACTCAGACCATACCCGCCTATCAAGTTGCCAGGTGCAAGCGCCACGAAGCCTCCCGGAGTTGGCGAGCCGATCACTCCGAAAACCAAGTTGTCACGATCACCCCGTCCTCGTCATTCGTGACTTCGGTGCGGCCGACGGCGGATTGGGCTAATCGCAGCATCCGCGCGTTGCGCGGCAGAATCTCCGCAATGAACCCCAGCACCCCGCGGCCCATCGCGTGCTCGCGGAGCCGCTGCTGCAGTGCGCCACCAAGGCCGGTCCCCTGCCAGTCCGGCACCACTACGAAGGCGACTTCCGCCAGCCCGGTTGCCGGATTCAGGAAATAGCAACCGCTACCGATCACTTTCTCCTGCTCGCGCGGCCCAACCGTCGCGACATAGGCGACGTCGGTGTCGTCGTTGACGTTGCACAGGCTCTGCACGTTGGCATCCGACAGGTTGCGCATGCGTTGGGAGAAACGCATATACACATCGTCCGCAGTCAGTAGGTGGAATAGCGCGCGCAGCGCCGGCGCGTCTGTTGGGCGCGCCGGGCGCAGCAGTATGCTCACGCCATTTTTCAACGGCACCTGGCGCTCTGCCTGGACCGCGTAGTCACCCATCGACGTCAGCGTTTGGCCGGGACTGACGAAGCCCCGCGACTTGGCTGCCTCCAGCAGCGCCGCCCGGTGATTGGGATGCGCCACGCCGATCAGCGCCAGCGCGCGCTCCCTCACGGATCGGCCGAACAAATAGGCTATGCCGAATTCGGTAATGACGTAGTGCACGTCCGCGCGCGCGATTCCGACCACGTCCCCCTCCAGCGCCGGCTTGATACGCGAGGCTCCATCGGCGTCCGTCGTCGGCAGGCAGATAATGGGTTTGCCACCCGGCGAGCGTGCCGCCGCGCGGAGGAACGTCACCTGCGTGGACGACCCAGCCCCGATCGAGCCGGGGTAGTCGACGCACACCTGACCGGCGAGATCGATCGCGTGGGCCTGTGTGAGAGACACCAGCCGACCTGTGCGCGCGAGGGTCTCGGGCGCGCAGATCTGCTCAATCGGCAAGAAGCAGAATAGCGGGTTGTCGTCGACAAGGTCGTAAAGGCGCCGCGTTCCCAAGCAGTAGCTGGCGACGATCCGCTCGCGGAAGAGGTCCTTGCGCCGCCCGGTGACTGCCCCCGAGTGGATCAGATCGATCACGCCGTCGGTCAGCAGGTCGGTGTGGATGCCAAGGTCCCGGCGGTCACCGAGCAGGCGCAGCACTTGGTCCGGCACAGCGCCCATGCCGATTTGCAACGTCGAGCCGTCCTCGATGATCGCTGCAACGTAGGCAGCGATGTTGACTGCGATCTCCTTGCCTGGCGGATGGGCGAACTCGCCGAGCGGGCATTCCGTCTCCGTCAGCACGTCGATCCGGTCGAGGTGGATCAGGCTGTCGCCGTGAGTGCGCGGCATAGCCGGGTTCACCTCGGCAATGATCCGTTTCGCCGCACGTAGCGCGGCCGGCGCGAGATCGACGCTGATGCCGAGACTGGCATAGCCATGTGCATCGGGGACGGAGACCTGCACCATCGCCACGTCCACTGGCAGGCGGCCCTGGGCGAGCAGTGCGGGAACTTCGTCGAGGCCGATCGCCACGTAGTCGATCATCGCTATACCGGCCGCGTCGTGCCCACCACCCGCGACGAAGACGCGGTTGCGGTGACGGCGCGCAGACATCAGCGTTGAGTCGAAGCGCCCGGTCGGGAAGACGCTCACCAGTTCAATGTCGTCGGGGCCGGGGTGCAGCACCTCCAGGGCTCGCACCAAGCCACGCGGTTCGCCACACCCGGTGCCGACGAACACCCGTTCGCCGGAGCGGATGGATCGCACCGCCGTCTCGGGCGATACCATACGGTCGCTTCGCGGTCCCGACGTCATGTCCGTTCACCATGCGGCTGGAGTTGCGATTCCACCGACACATCTCCCTCAGTCTGTTTTCGTTTCGACAGCGTCGGGTAGCATTTTGTCTGTGCGCTGTCCGGTAGTGCTCAGGCCACAGCATTTCTGAGTCCGGCGTGAGCGAGGTCGGCGGTCCATATTACGATAATTGTCGCGGACCAGAGTTGCAAACACCTGGCGGCCATTCCGCTATCTTGCATCCAGTGACCCGCAAGGCATAGGCTTTCCCCCGCCAATAAGATGTCAGAGGGGTGGAGATGCCTATCGCTGTCCACGACCTCGAAGGGGGGGTTACCAGGGTTATCCTCTCGGGCCGGATCGATATCGCCGGCGCGCAGGAGATTGACATGCCAATGAGCGTCGTCGCGGGATCGCGGCGCGCCGTGGTGATCGATCTGTCCGGCGTAAGTTTCATCGCCTCGATGGGCCTTCGCTGCTTGGTCTCGGCTGCCAAGACGTTAAGTAGTAAGCAGGGTCGCATGGTGCTGCTGAGCCCCAATGCAAATATCGAGACAGTTATCAAAACAACAGGAATCGACACGGTGATCCCGATCTTCCACGATGTCGAAGAAGCGTCCCGGGCGGTGAACCAGCACGGACTTGGGACGCCCCATTAACGCAGGCGAGGCACTAATTCGCTCGGACAATGTGTAATTTGCAGGGATGCCGATTGGCGCAGGTCCTGATTTCCGCTACCAAATCAGTCTGACCGCACTGATCTCAGCGGACTCGCATTCGGAGCCTTCAGCAAGCTCGTGTACCTGGCCAGCGGCCGCGGAGCCTCTGCAGGTATCAGTAGCTGGTGTTCTCGGTCGCAACCGGGTTGCCGTGACTGCGGCGCTTCTCGGGACGATGCCGGTCGATTGCGCGCACTGTGCTCGCTGGTTCACTCTGATCTGACTTTCTGACTGTCACAAAGCCCGCCACGGAGCGATGTCCCAGGGCACGGCGAACGTTCGGAATCTACCCGCGGACATCTGAGCAGCTGCCACCACGCTTGAGCGAATGTCTGCATTCGAGTGACGGCGAGGCGCCCCGGAATGACCGCCATGGGCGCAGAGCGGACCGGCTGAATTTGACCGGAGTTGGCCGCTCTGGAGTGCGCACGGTCAACAACCAGACGTTCATTCATGGGGATTGCCAATGGCTGCCGTCCCCTCAGCGGTCCTTGCGGAGAGCAAGGGCGGCAGGCCACTCTGCTGCGCGGACGGTTTAAATGGGCAAATCACTCATCGACCGAACATTCGGCCGCGAGGCCTTCGGCGCCAATCCCGCCAGCTATCATCTCGCACGACCTGCCTATCCCGATCGTGCGGTAGGTGCGGCCTCGCGCATGGCGCCGCTGCAATTGGCGCCGGTACGGGAACGGCAACTCGTCGTTGATTTGATCTCGGAGCGAACCCCCTGGTCGCCATCGAACCGGACGCTCGCCTTGCGACCTTCCTTCGCGAGACCGTCGAGGACAGAGCGCTTATAGAGCATCGAGCTAAAGCCTGGCAGCTTCTCTTGGATCCCGACCAAACCGTCGCCCTTATGCGACTTATTCCAATATCAACATTTGCCGTGACTGCGAGGCGATCCTCGCTGAGTTGGGTCGCATCGCTCGCGACGAGTTCCACGGCTGCGTAACCCGCAACATGACACCAGGCTCTACACAGCGCGGCGCCGGCTTTGATCGATTATCTTATTTGCACCGTCGCGCCACTGTGGATACCCGGCAAGTGCCGCTTCCCACCCGACCGGGTCATTCGTTGGCGATCCGGCGAGCAGGTGTCGAGCCGAAGAGGCGTTAAAGCGCCATCCGCAAAAATGGCCAACTCAACCTAATCGGCTATAGTTAGCCTCCCCCTATAGATGATCCTCCTGAGCACCGGCCTCAGGTCGTGGCGTAGCCAATTTTCCGCTGCGCCGAAGCCAGGCCAACGTCGCCATGCCGATTGCGACGCAGACTGCGGGCACTGATGCCGCGAGAAAGATTTGGCGCGGCTGCCAGCCGAGCCCCAGCAGCAGGCCGCCGCCAAGGGGCCCGACAACCTGCCCGGCTCGACCCATGCCAAGTGCCCAGCCCGCCCCTGTCGCGCGGATCGCAACCGGATAGATGGCGCCGGAGATAGCGTTGATACCATGCTGTCCACCGCCGATGCCGATCCCAATGCCGCCTATAACGACGCAGGCCGCGACGTAAGGCAGCACGAAAGTGCCAAACATCAGCATGGAAAATGCGCCAAGCCCAAGAATACACGCGACGACGTACTCCACGCCAAGGCGATCGGCGATCATCGCCATTATGACGCCGCCGAAGATCGCCCCGGATCCGTACATTGTCGAGGCAAATATAGCGTCGGCAGGTGACAGACCCTCACCATGCAGAAGTGCCGGTAGCCATACAAGGATCAGAAATCCGCAGAGTATATTGCAGAAATCGACTATCCAGAGCACGATAGTCCGTGGCGCGAGCCCGTCGCGGAAAAGTCGCAAGACGCTTGCGCGCCGCGCCGGCTCGGTGCGCAATGCTCTGCTCTCCTGCAGGAACAGGATGAGTAGCGGGATCAATATCATCGGCAACACACCGCCGAAGACGAAGATTGCCTCCCAGCCAAAAGTCGTCACGAATTGCCTTGAGATGAAGCCGCTTGCCGTGCTGCCGACGGCGAGGCCAGTACTCATGAGTATCACCAGCCGACGCGGACTGCGCGCGGGTGCGTAATCGGTCGCCAATGCGATCGTCAGGGGGACGCCGCCACCCAGGCCGAGGCAGGCAAGACAGCGTAGCACGGCGAGTGAGACGAGCTCGTTGCTCCATGCTATCAGCAGCGAGAAGATGCCGAAGAGCGCCACACATCCAATCAGGACCGGCTTGCGGCCCAGGCGGTCGCCCAATATGCCGGCACACATCGATCCGACCAGCATGCCGACCGCGCCAAGTGTCACGATCATGGTGAATTGCGGCGCGCTCACGTGCCAGGCCTCGATAAGCGAAGGCGTGGCGAATCCCAAAGACGACACGTCATATCCTTCCAGGCACAGCACCAGGAAACACAACGCATTGACCCGAAGGGCGGCACCGTCAGTGGGCAGTAAGAATGCCGGCACTGCTCCCTCCTGTCTTGGTCTCACTCCTGATCGAGTACACCTGGCCCGGGTACGCAGGCTCTGGCCGGTGCACGAATTCAAGGCCGAAGGCTTGCAAGCAACGACTTTGCCTCACGAAGGTCAGGCCACCCGAGCCCTTCGGTGAACCGGTGATAGACCGATGCCAACGCATCATGTGCCGGACCGGGACGGTTGCGTATTATAAGCAGCTTGGTGAGACTTATCGAGGCGCGCAATTCCCAGAACAAGGCACTGCGCTCAGCCGCTCGCTCTATCGCGAGCCTAAAGGCGACTTCCGCCTGGTCTTCTTCGTCCGGACGTTGACGCAGTAGCAATTCGCCCTTCAACCGATACAATTCCGGCTCGAACCAGCATTCGCCGGTTTGCTCTGCCACATTGATCCCCGTCTCCAGATGAACTTGCGCATCAGACAAACTGCCGGCAGCCTCACAGGCGTGCGACAGCAGGGCGCGATAGTAGGTCGAGTTCAGTGCCAGGCCGGCGTCCGCTTGTGGCAGTCCAGTGCGTAGAGTGTACTTGTCGTAGCCAGCGAGCGTTTGTGCGAGGCCTCTCGCTCCATCTTCTGACGTCACGAACATCGAGCCCAGCACCATGCTGGATATTCCCTCCCACGCCACGAAATGGTGCCTGGTTGCCAGCTCAAAGGATTCACTCAGCTGGTCAAAAGCGAACTGCCGGTCTTGCCTTATGAGGCTGAACATCCCGCCATAGCCGCGCGCAAACGCCAAGCTGTGCATGTGATCGATGTTCCCGAGGTGGGACCTGGCGAGCTCAAATCGTTCGAGCGCCTGGTCCAGGCGGCCAAGGATCATGAGGTCGAAGCACGACAGAAAAGCCGCCTGGATACGGGCGTCGAAACCGAGCAGTGTGGCGAGGTGCCGGTCTCGGTCGGAATCATAGAGCGCAAGCACTCGGTCGAAATGCTCCACGGCCCCTGCGGCATTGCCGGTCCAGTGACAGCATACCCCCATTGAGCGATGGGCGACCATTTGCGTGCTCGCATCGTCGCTGCGTTCGGCCGCACCCAATTGCCGCGCCGCAATATCGGTAGCTGTTCGATACTGGCATTGACCTACGTAGTAGGTGACGAGGCCGGAGAGAACCGGGGTCATCGCAGCGACGTCATCGAGCTGCTCAGCGAGCTCCAGCGCACGCGTGTACGCTTTGGCAGCTGAACCGTCGGCCCACGAATGCAGCTCGAACAGGACGCCGCCGAATGTGCCTTGCAGCGCGAGTTCCTGGCGAAGTCGTGCCTGACCCTCTGGCAACTCGGCGACCAGCGCCAGTGCCTGACGAAGTTGCGCAGCCGCTTCGATCATCGCGGAGCGAGCCACCGAGCGATGGGCCGCCCTGGCCCAACAGGCGATCGCCGGCTCAACCTGTCCCGCCTCGGTGTAGTGGTGCGCCAGCAACTCCGGCTGCCGTTCCTGCAGCTCCGGTGACTGCATTGCCAGAGCCTCGGCCGCTTTCGCGTGCAGCTCGCGCCGACGGTTTCGCAACAGCATGCCGTAGGCGGTGTCCCGCACCAGCGCGTGCTTGAAGACATAGGTCGCTTCCGGCGGCACGCCGTCGCATGTCGCCAGCCCCGAATTCACCAACTGCTGTAATCCGCGCAGTACCGTCGCTTTCGGATGATCCGTGATGGCCAGCAATAGCGTATGCGAAAACTCACGCCCCAGAACCGCACCGATCTGCGCCAATTCCTTGGCGTCGGGGATGCGATCGAGGCGAGCAAGAAGCGATGCCTGTAGCGAAGCCGGCACGGCCAGTGAGCCAGGTTTTGTGCCGTCTACGGACGCGGTCTCCAGGACGGTCTTGGTCAATTCCTCGACGAACAACGGAATTCCATCGGCCCGCTCGACGATCCGATTTAGCAATGCGGGTGGCAGTGTCGCTCCTGTCGTGACGCTGGTTGCCAATGCCACCGCATGCCGGCGGTTCAGGCGTGGCAGCGTCAATGTTCGGATCCCCTCGCCTCCGATCCGGGGGCGGGTATCATCCCTGCGTGTCGAGATGACGAGGAGTGCGGGAATGTCCACCAGTGCCAATATTACGGAGTTGAAGAAGTCGATCGAGCTCGCGTCAGCCCAGTGCGCGTCCTCGAGCACGACCAGTAAGGGCTTGCCGCGAGCCAGCGACCGCAGGCGGGCAATCAGCGCATTGAACGTTCTCTCCTTGCGTGTCTGGGGGCTGGCATCGAGGATTGGCGGCCGATCTAGTTGCGGGATCGACAGCATGTCGGCGATCAGGGCGATTTCATCGGCCGGGATTGCGTCAGGAGCCAATAATGCATGCAGCTTGGCCAGCCGCTCGGCATCGGTGTCGTCACGGGAAAAGTGGGCTTCGTGCTGCAACGCCGCTATCACGGGATGCAGCGCCGTGTCGGTCTGATCCGATGAGCAATAGTAGTGCAGGCATGTCGGCGCATCGTCTTCCAAACGCTGTTCGAATGCAGCGATGAGGCGTGACTTGCCGATGCCGGCCTCGCCCGAGACGAGAATCGCCTGACCCTCGCCACCAACAGCCTGCCGCCAGCACCATTCCAACAGGGCGAGTTCTCCACCTCGCCCGATCAGCGGCCCCAGGATGTCGGCGTGCAATGCGTCGAAGCGGCTTGCGACATGTGCCTCCCCCAACACCAGCCAGGCTGAGACGGGATCCGGGAAGCCCTTCAACTCGAGCTTGCCGAGGTTGCGGTATTCGAAGAGACCGCCGAGTTGTCGGCGTGTTGTCTGGTCAATAGCGATGCCATTGGTACCGGCGAGACTCTGTAGGCGTGCGGCCAGATTCGGCGTTTCACCAATGGCGGTTTGCTGGCGTGCGTCTCCGCTGCCGATCGGCGTGCCGATCACCACCAGGCCCGTGGCGATGCCGATGCGTACCTGGACGGCTCGGCTGTGAAAGGGCGCCTGGCCGATCGCAGCGATGACTGCCAGAGCAGCGCGCACAGTTCTTTCGGCATCGCCCTCGCGAGCCTCCGGCCAACCGAAATAGATCAGTGTGCCATCGCCCACATAGCGCGCAATAAAACCGCCGAAGCGTGTTATGGTGGCAGCCACACACGATTGGTAGCCACGGATCAGGGCGCTCAGATCCTCAGGGTCCAGTTGCGTGGAAAGCGTGGTGGAATCCACCATGTCGCAGAACATCACGCTCACCTGCCGACGTTCGGCAACAGGCTGTCCGGGATCGTGGGGTGCTCGGAGGCTCTCGACATGGGCAGGCTCGTTGCCTGCCCGCAGCAAGGCGACAGCATCCATCAGCCGGCGACGATGACCGACTGCCGCGATGCCCAGTTCCTTCAGATCATCCGCGGTGAGATTGGGCAGGACTGCCGCAGTGATCTCGTGCTCCCGGAACGCCGCCTGGTACCGTTCGAGGCCCAGCGCGCGCAGCCAGTCTGCTACGTCCATCGCCGCTTCCCTCGGCACGAGCATTGCTCAAGTCGACCGCGAGTGTCCAGT
>CAVSBG010000011.1:0-69915 GCA_963726125.1 uncultured Alphaproteobacteria bacterium
TGCCCACACTATCGATAAAATCTGCAATCAAGAGTAAATGGCTTCATGGCACGAATTGTCCCTAGTCAGGTTGTCGGCACTATCGACAGGCTCTTCACAGGCGAATTGAAAGGCGTTGGGACCGCTGCGCTCAACCACGAACGTCTTTTTCATTTGCAAGGGGTTGTCGATCTGCTGCGACAACTACCTAACGAGCTACTCGCGGTCGACGCGGCGGAGTTTGCGGACTTGACCGTCGCAACGGCGGCAATCAGTTAACCCTCCTGCGCTACCACAATGGTCTGTTTCCTATTGCCCTCCTGCCGGTTTCCGGCGAAGACGTGATACACACCATCCGGCGCGTCCTCGGCAAATGCCCTGATGAATTCCCGCCGGCTTCGACGGCAGACCTGCACTTCATAGGCGACCCCAACGTACGGGAAGGCATCAAGTCGGATGTCATGGCCGCGAACACCGCGCTCCAAAACGCTGAATGGAAGGCGGCGACCGTGCTCGGAGGAGCCGCAATCGAAACGCTGCTCTACTGGAAACTGAGCCCGCCACAAACACACAGACCCAACGCGATGCCACAGCGAAAAAACTGACGAAGGCTCCGTCTGCCGATTTGACAGGTGGGAACTATTCGATTTCATCGCTGTTGCAAAGGCACTCGGGGCAATAGGGGAAAGCGCCTTCAGGCAGGCGGATACGGCGCGTGACTATCGGAACCTAATCCATCCCGGCAGGGCGTCCCGAAAAAACCAGACATGCAATCGTGCTACCGCCCTCGCCGTGATCTCCGGCTTGGAGCACGTCATCAACGACCTCGACCGGGGCTAAAGCCCTAGAGCCCGATAAACCGGATTATCACGTGATGATGCGAGCTGCGAAAGGATGGCCGCCTCGTGCGGAACTGACTTTCTGGATTGTAGGGGGCTGTTTTGATGGCTTATTCCCGTTGAGCAAGTTACCCTTTGCAGGACGGCGAAGGCGGCGGCTGCTGGTCGAGCAGCTACAGGGGACACAGCGCATCATCGCGGCGGCGGTTGGATGCCGACAAGTTCTCCGGTCTGGCACGTCTTGCAAGTCATCTTGCCCTCAAAATGGAGCGCGGACGCGAAGTAACCTTGTGAGGTTGGCAGGTTCGCCCATCTCCAAAGATCGCCGGTCTTGGTGTCCAGTATCAGAGCTTCGTGTCCTCCACCTTGGGTGATTGGTAGAGGCGTGACCATATATCGCCCGACTTCCTGGGCCGTCGCCGAGAGTGGCAATAGCGTGGCAAGCACGGCGAGAGTGCGGCGCATGGTGTTTCTCCTCGTTTCGCGGACGACAAAAAGATATGGCTTTGAGTGGGCAAGGAATTGAGCTGATGGGCGCGACGCTGTTGACGCTGTTTCTGGGAGGCGTGGGTTGGTGGATAACTCATTTCGTGGCGGAGCCGGTGAAGCGCATCTATGACCAAAGGCGGCAGGCGCAAGAAGAGCTGATAGCCTTTGGCAACGTGGGCGACGCCGCGTTGCAGAAGGAGCGCTCCGCAGCGTCAGCCGCATATCGGAAAACGGGCGCCGGTCTGCTGGCCTCCCAGCTTGCGGCATATCCGTGGGTGAACTGGTGGTTTCAAACGTGGTGCATCAACCTTAAGGAAGGGGGCACAGCTATGCTGGCGCTTTCCACGCTTATGCTGGAAGACCCTGAGCGTAAACCGGGGCCAGCCCGACTAATACGACGACACCGCGCGGAGAAGGCGCTGAAGTTGCCCTTAACGCTCAGCGATGAAAGTGTACGGCAAGCCTGTGAGCAGATGGCCGTCTTTGGACAAACGGGTGTGTAAAGCCTCCATCTCCGCTCCTTCTCGTCGCCTACTCTTTAACTGGTCGCCTTCGCGCCCGACTGATGCACCTAACTTATGCATCAAAATTGCCTTGCGTTTTCAACGTCCTAATTTCCATCCGAAATTCTTGATTTATGCACCAGGGTGAGAGCCGCGTGCGATCGGTCGCTGCCACTCAGATCGGCCGAATGTCCGCTTTCCGGAAGTCGCTGGTGGCGAGCGAACGGCGCAGCTGGGTCGAATCCGGTCGCCCAAACATGAGACTCTACCGCCGCCCCGTGGTAGGCTGCGGCATGAGCGTTGCCGTCCGCCGCCCGATGACGATGGAGGCGTTCCTGGCCTGGGAAGAAGGGCAGGAACTGCGTTGGGAGTTCGATGGTTTCGCCCCGACCGCGATGACCGGCGGTACCGCTGGCCACTCGGCGATACAACGCAATCTCGTTGCCGCGCTCACGCCTCGCCTGCGGGGTAACCCATGCCAAGTATATACAGCGGATCTGAAGATCCGCACGGCCGGTTCGATCCGCTATCCTGATGCATTCGTGGTCTGCTCGCCAGGTGGCACGCAATGCCACTGTGGTGGCCGACCCGGTGGTGGTGTTCGAGGTGCTGAGCCCCAGCACCGCCAGCATCGATCATTTCGTGAAGAACCAGGAATACCGCGACACGCCGTCGATCCAGCCGCTACGTCATTCTGGAGCAGGATTTTGTCGGCGGCGACCGTGTTCGAGCGCGACAGGCAGACGACTGGGTGGGGCACATACTCGGTGGCGACGCGGTGCTGGCGATGCCGGAGATTGGCATTGAGGTGCCACTGAGCGAATTCTACGAAGGCGTGGTGTTCGAGCCTGCCGATACCAAGGAGATGTGAATGGACGACGAACCCGCGGGGCACACCTGGCACGAGATCGTGCGTGACGTGCTGAAGCGGCATCAGGTGAAGCTGGTGGCCTATGTGCCGGACAACGTGCTGCGGCCGCTGATCGAGGGCGTACATGCAGATCCGTTCTTCACCGCGTTCACCTGCGCGCGCGAGGAGGAGGCGGTGGGCATCGTCTCCGGCGCCTGGATGGGCGGACTGCGTGGCATCGTGCTGATGCAGACGAGCGGCTTCGCGACGCTGCCCAACGCGATCGCCTCGCTGGCGGTGCCGTTCCAGATCCCGGTGCTGATGATGGTGTCGGAGCGCGGCACGCTGGGCGAATTCAACATCGGCCAGTCGCTGGTGGCGCGCACGATGCGGCCGGTGCTGGACGCGCTGGCGGTGGAGCATCACACGATGACGCGGCTCGATGAGGTCGAGTTCATCGTCGATCGCAGCATCACCCAGGCGGTCGCCACGCAGGCGCCGTGTGTGTTCATCCTCTCGCCGCTGCTGACCGGCGGCAAGGTGTTCGCGAAGTGAGCCCCGCCATGATGGCCGGGACCAGCCCAACCATGACGATTGAAGGCCGGGCCATCGCCTGGAACCACGCATGACATTTGCATCGAACCATCCGGTCAGCCGTGACCAGGCCAAGGTGATGAACCGCTTCGACATCACCAAGCGCATGGTCGCGCGACTGAAGCACGACGAGGCCGTGATCGGCGGCATCGGCTACACCAATTTCGATCTCTGGGCCGCGGGGCGGCGGCCGCAGAACTTCTACATGCTGGGCAGCATGGGGCTGGCGGTGCCGATTGCACTCGGCGTGGCGCTGGCGCAGCCGCAGCGGAAGGTGATCGCGCTGGAGGGCGACGGCTCGATCCTGATGCAGCTTGGTTCGCTCGCCACGGTGGCGGCGCGCAAGCAGAAGAACCTGGCGATCGCGATCATGGACAACGGGACGTACCAGATCACCGGAGGGCAGCCTACCTCGACCGAGCTTGGCGCGGACATTGTGGCGATTGCTCGCGGTGCCGGCATCGAGCAGAGCGCCTGGGCGGCGGACGAGGGCGCGTTCGAGGAGCTGATCGATCTGGCGTTGCGCGAGGATGGGCCGTGGCTGATCGGGTGTCGCATCGACAAGGAGAAGCCGGCCGATACGACGGAACGCGACCCGCCGCGTATCCGCGATCAGTTCATGCGCGGATTGGGGGTCAAGGGGTAGTTGCTGGAGGGGAGTTGGCTAGTCGCGTTGGTGCGGGCGGCTTCCCCCTCCCCCAACCCCCTCCCGCAAGGGGAGGGGGAGATTGGAATTTTTGCGCCACCAGGGCCATTACACCTGAACGTGGTGCTCCAGCGGCACGGACCGGCAATCCAGCTCGTATTCCAGTCCTTGCACGGGTGGCCGCGCATAGTGCCATACCAAGCCGTGCCGCGCTGCGCCTCGCTCCACGATCTCCTCGGCAAGATGACCGTGCACGTCATGCACCGTATATACCTGGGTCGTTGTGCAATCCGCCCAGCTCTTTCCCAGCGCGGCCATGCGCTCTTCCATCCGACCCAACACGAACACGGCTTTGTCGCGCATGGCGTCGGGGCTGACCTCGCCGTGGCGCACCGTTCGCTCGGTGTATGGCGCGGTACCGTCGCCTGCCTCGCCACTGCCCGCGATGACGAAGGATCCTGATGCACCGGCGGCAGGCCGCGCGAAGCAGAACGCATAGAAGCTTGGTTCCGACGGCCCGTGGATCGGCGGGATGACGTTGCTGCGGGCCACGGGATTATCGTCCGCGGTCTTCATCACGCCCCAGCGCAGCAGCGTGCCGGTGTAATGGCGGTTGAAATCGATAAAACCCTGTTCGGTGAACTGCCCGGGCGACCGCAGCTCGCATGCGCAGAACGCCGTGACCGGCACACCCTCGGCGCCGAGGTAGCGCTCGATCCAGTCGAAGCCCGCGGCAAGCGGCAGTGGCTTGCTGAATTCCACCCGTTCGATCTGATGGCCGGGGAGCGCTTCGACGCCGCCGGAGTATTGGAATGCATACGGGACGTAGCGGTAGCCGGCGGCGGGAATGTCGGTCGTTGCCATGTGCTTCTCCCCAGATACAAGAAGGGCCTCGGATTGCCCCGAGGCCCTTGGTAGCACAATCGCGTCGCCGCTTAGTTGCTGTTGCGGTTGCCGAGCAACTGCAACAGCAGCATGAACAGGTTGATGAAGTTCAGATACAGGCTCAGCGCGTCGTAAACGCTGCGCTTGGCCGCACCGTCGGTGCCCTCGGCATAGGCGTACTGCACGTAGGTCGCCTTGATGCGCTGGGTGTCGTAGGCGGTCAGCCCGACGAAGACCACCACGCCGATCATGCTGATGGCAAACTGCAAAGCGGAGCTTTGCAGGAACATGTTCACCAGCCCGGCGATGATGATGCCGAACAGCCCCATGATCAGGAAGCTGCCGAAGCGGCTAAGGTCCGCCTTGGTCGTGTAGCCGTAGATGCTCATCGCCGCGAAGGTCGCCGCGGTGATGAAGAACACGCGGGCGATCGAGTCGCCGGTGTAGATCACGAAGATGCTGGTCAGGCTGGCACCCATCGCGGCGCAGAACAGCCAGTAGAGCAACTGAGCGGTGCTGCGCGACAGCCGGTTCACCCCCATGCTCAGCACCAGCACGAACGCCAGCGGCGCGAACACCGCAATCATCGCCAATGCTGTCGGCTGGTTACGGACCACCAAGCCACTGGCCGTGACGCCGCTCCGGTAAAAGAGCTCGTGCAGTGCTGGGGTGGCGAAGATCGCATACGCGATGATGCCGGTCAGCAACAGGCCGGACGACATCCAGTTGTAGACCCGCAGCATGTAGGCCCGCAGGCCGGCGTCCATGACCGCGGCGGTCGTGGCGGCGGATGCTGGCGGGTAGGTCCGATAGTCAGGACTGAAGGCCATGGTTTCCCTTTTTACCTCTCAGGCGGATTGCCTGTGACATCGCATCTGGGCGACCTCACAAGACGGTTCAAGCCATATCGGCAATGAAAGCTCGGTAACCCCCCAGGATTCGACCGGCCGTCATTCGTTCCGCAGCATCGGCGCCGCCTTGGCCCGCAGTGCCGCAGCGGTGCCAGCATAGCCGAAGATCAGCATCATGGCGAGGGACGCAATCAGGGTCGCCGCAAGCCGCCCCGGCAGGAACGCCCAGTCGATGTGCATGATGTAACGCACGACGCCAAAGCTGGCCAAAGTGCCCACCAGCGCGGCGATCAAACCGGCGGCGAGACCCAGCACGCCGAACTCGACCAGCCAGGCGGTGCGGAGCTGACGGCTGGTGGCGCCGAGGGCCTTGAGGATGACCGCCTCGTGGGTACGGCGGCGCTGGCCGGCGGCGACGGCGCCCACCAGCACGAGCGCTCCGGAGACCAGGGTCAGCGAGCCGGTGGCGGTCAGCGCGGCGGCCACCTGGTCGAGCAGCGCCGCGACGGCCGCCAGGATGTCCTGGACCCGGATGCCGGTGACGTTCGGCAAAGCGTCGGTCACAACCCGCAACAGCGCCCCCTGGTCGGCGTCCGCCACCCGGACCGTGGCGATGTGGGTGTGCGGGGCGTGCGCCAGCAGCCCGGGGCTCGCCACCATGACGAAGTTCAGCGACAGGCTCTGCCAGGCGATGTCGCGCAGGCTGGCGACCTTCAAGTCGATGTCGCGGCCGAGCACGTTGGCGCGGATGGTGTCGCCGAGATTGACGCCCCAGCCACGGGCGAGCCCTGCATCGAATGACACCAGCGGCGCGCCGCTATAGTCGGGCGGCCACCACTGGCCCGCGACGATGTGGGTGCCGGGCGGAGGCGTGGCGGCGTAGGTCAGGCCTCGGTCGCCGCGCAGCGCCCACGCGGTATCGGGCGTTGCCTTGACCTGGTCGGCCGGGACGCCGTTCACCGCGACAATACGGGCGCGGAGGTTGGGCACCTGGTTGAGGTCCTGCACGCCCGGCTGGCTGCGAACCAGCGCCTGGAAGCGAGGCAGTTCGGTATCCTGGATGTCGACGAAGAAGAAGCTCGGGGCGTTGGCCGGGAGTTGTTCGCCAATCTCACGCTGTACGTTGCCCTGGATCAGTCCGACGGCGGCCAGGGTGGACAGACCGAGCCCGGCAGAGACCAGCATCAGCGGCGTCGCGGTGCCGGGCCGGTGCAGGTTGGCGAGGCCGAGCCGGCCGGAGGGACTGCCGATATGGCGCCCGGCGCGGGCGGCGAGCATCACGATCGTGCCGCCAAGTCTAAACACGACCAGCGTCACCGCCGCGGCAGCGCAAAACCACAGGGCAAAGCCCCGATCGGCGGAGGTGACGATGGTGAGGGCGATCAGGAGCAGGACGACCGCGGCGTTGGTGGCGATGAGCGGCGTCGCGGGCCGGGTTCGCGCCGGCAGGAACCAGTCGCGGAACAGCGCGGCGCCGGGGATGCGGGCGGCGCGACCAAGCGGCCACAGCGAGAACGCGAGCGCCGTGAGCAGGCCGTAGGCAGCGGCAAGCGCAAGCGGCCCAGGGTAGATGCCGACGACGGGTGGCACCGGCAGCACGCCGCTCAGCCACGCGTTGAGCGCGATCGGGGCGAAAGCGCCGAATACCAGGCCGATGGCGATGCCGCACACGGCGAGGCCCAGCACCTGGATCAGGCAGACCGCGAGGACCAGGCCGGACGCTGCGCCAAGACAGCGGAGCGTGGCGATGGTGCGGGCGCGGGCATCGAGCCACGCCCGGACGCCGTTGGCGACGCCGATGCCGCCGACGAGGAGCGATGTCAGGCCGACCAGCGTGAGGAAGAGGCTGGTCTGGTCGATGAAGCGGGTCACGCCGGGGGCGGCGTCGTGCGGGTCGCGAATGCGCCAACCCTCGCCGGGGAAGTCGCGCCGGAGATCGGTCAGGGTGGTCGGCATCCGGGCTGGGTCGGGCAGTGTGGCGCGCACTGCGTATTGCACCATCGAGCCGGGAACGATCAGGCCGGTCGATGGCAGCGCGTCGAGCGAGATCAGCGCGCGGGGACCGATCAGGAGGGGCGCCGCTGCTCTATCCGGCTCGCTGAGCAAGGTGCCACGGACCGTAAAGGCCGCGTTGCCTATGCGGACGGAGTCGCCAGGGTGGAGGCCGAGGCGGTCAAGGACGACGCGCTCGGCCAGCAGGCCGTGGTCGGCCAATGCTGCGGCGATCTGATCTGCGTCTGCCACCCCCTCCCCCCAACCCCCTCCCGCAAGGGGAGGGGGAGTAAGTACTGCAACACCACTCCCCCGCCCCTCGCGGGAGGGGGTTGGGGGGAGGGGGTGCCTCACAGTCGCCTCCCCAACCAGCGGCCACTCCTTATCCACAGCCTTCAGCTCGACGAGCTGGCGCTCCCCGGTGGGGGCCACCAGCATCGAGCGCATCTGCACAACCTCGGACAGTCGCGCACCCCGCGCGTGCAGCCAGTCGCGCAGCGCGCCGGACAGTGGCTGCGAACCGCTCAGCACCTCCAGGTCCCCGCCGAGAATGCGCCGCCCATCCTCGACAAGGCCGCGATCTGTGGCCGCGCGTAGTGACCCGACAGCGGCAATGACCGAGACCCCGAGCGCCAGGCACAGCAGCACGATCCACAGGCTGCGCACGCCGCCGCGCAGTTCCCGCCGGGCCAGCCGCAATGCCAGCATCAGACGACCTGCTCGGTCGAACGCGGCGAGAGATCCAACTCGACCACCCGTCCGTCCGCCAGATGCACCCGCCGCGTGCAGCGAGCCGCAAGGTGGGGGTCATGCGTAATCAGCATCAGCGTGGTGCCAGTCTCGGCGCGCAGGCGGAACAGCAGGTCCATCACCGTGTCGCCGGTTGCCTGGTCCAGGTTGCCGGTCGGTTCGTCGGCCAGCAGCAGACGCGGCCGCGGCGCGAAGGCGCGGGCCAGCGCAACACGCTGCTGCTCGCCACCGGAGAGCTGACCCGGCAGGTGGGTCAGGCGATGCGCCAGCCCGACGGCGTCGAGCGCCCGCGCAGCCCGGGCCACTGCATCACGCACGCCGGCCAACTCCAGCGGCACCGACACATTCTCAAGCGCGGTCATGGTCGGGATCAGATGGAACGCCTGGAACACGATACCGACAGTCTCGCGACGCAGGCGGGCGAGCGCATCCTCGTTCATGGCCGTGACGGCGTGGCCAGCGAGCAGGATGCTGCCGGATGTGGCCCGCTCCAGCCCGGCCAGCACCATCAGCAGACTGGTCTTTCCGGAACCGGAAGGTCCGATGATGCCAACGGCCTCGCCCGGCGCGATGTCGAGATCGATACCGCGGAGGATGTTGACCGGCCCGGCGGCGGAAGGCACGGTCAGGACCAGGTGCCGCACCTGGACGAGCGGAACCTGAGACGGCGGAGTGGCATCCATGGCGGCACCATATGGCGTCCGCAGCCGGCGGCGGGAAGCCGTGATCGGTCTGGCCCTGTTTTTGCTGACGGCAACCGGCCCTGGTGTGTGTGCCGCCCCGGTGAGACTGCTGGTGCTGGGCGATTCGCTGTCCGCCGGCTACGGGTTGCCGCACGATGACGGGTTCGAGGTGCAACTGGCGGCCGCCCTGCGCGCGCACGGCCACGATGTGGCGATCATCGACGGCGCCGTGTCGGGCGACACCTCAGCTGGCGGCTTGGCGCGCCTCGATTGGGTGCTCGGCGATGGTGCAGATGCGGCGATCGTGGAGCTGGGAGCCAATGACGGCCTGCGCGGGGTCGATCCGGCGGTAACCGAGAAGAACCTGATGGCGATCCTGGACAAGTTGGCGGCGGCGCACATCCCGGTGTTGCTGAGCGGCATGTACGCGATGCCCAACCTGGGAGCGGACTACGCGAACGCGTTTCGTGCGGTGTTCGATCGACTGGGGAAGCGGCCGGGCGTGCTGTACGATCCGTTCTTCCTGCAGGACGTGGCGACGGTTCCCACACTGAACCAGGCTGATGGGATGCATCCCAACGCGGAGGGCGTAAAGCGGATCGTGGCGCGGCTGTTGCCGCTGGTGGAGAAGCTGCTTGCCGAGGTGCCGGGGGCATGAGGCTGTTCGTCGGTCTCGAACTGCCCTGGGAACTCCGCCAGCGCGTGGCGATGCTGGCTGGCGGTGGCATTCCTGGCGCGCGCTGGGTGCCGCCGGAGAATTACCACGTGACGCTGCGCTTCATCGGCGAGGCGCCACGCTACATGGCTGAAGATATCGACCACGCGCTGGCTGCGCTGAAGGCACCCGGCTTCATGCTCAGCCTGGCTGGTGTGGGCACCTTCGGAAAAGCTGGACGCAGCCAATCGCTATGGGTTGGCGTCGAACGCAATGAGCAGCTCGAGCGGCTGCAAAGCAAGATCGAGACGGCGGTGCAACGGTGCGGTCTTGAACCAGAGCGGCGGCGGTTCCAGCCGCACCTGACATTGGCGCGACTGGATGGCACCGCGGAGACGAAGGTCGCTGGGTTCGTGCAGGCGCACAACCTGTTTCGCGCGGAACCGGTGGCGATGGAGCACTTCACGCTATTCAGCTCGCTGCTGGGCAAGGACCAGCCGGTTTATACGGCGGAGGTGGAGTACGAGCTGCTGGCTTAGGCAACGCCCTCGGGCTGCACGGTTACATCTTCAGGTCGAGCACGACGGGACCGGACACCGCACATCCGTGACGCCCAGGCCACTGCCAAGATCTTCGAGCGTGTCGCGGAATCTATCGAGCGTCGCAATCATTCTGGACCGCGCGCCGGACAGTGCGGATGCGTCCGCCCACTCGCCGATCAGGCAGTAGGTCTGATCGCCGGTCTTGATCATCGTGCCGCGCAGCAGGCCGGGCCAATCGGCTTTCCCACCGCGATGTGCATTCAGGAACTTGTCTTCGTGCCCGGCCTTCACGCGAAACCTGACAACATTGAATGTCGACATGGTCAGCACTCCATTTGAGCCTGATATCAACAGTCTTGGCTGTTGGATACTGCACGCGCTGCCAACACTGGCATGGGCGCGTCCCTCGCCCCGCCCCGCGCCTGCCATCTCGACCGCACCAGATTGCGAACGATTCAATCCCGGTCAGCGACCATCCTATCGGATTAGCCAAGTCATGAGAGGATCGGCAGCGCCTGCAAATATGTCAATATTTGCCCCTCGATGCAACGAGTGCACTGGCCGATCCCGTGTCACCACTTCGCCATGCCGC
This sequence comes from uncultured Alphaproteobacteria bacterium, assembly GCA_963726125.1. GTDB lineage: Bacteria > Pseudomonadota > Alphaproteobacteria > Acetobacterales > Acetobacteraceae > JAMXLO01. The sequence continues at coordinate 10,851 of CAVSBG010000011.1, forward strand.
GCTTACAATGCCGACCGAGGTCGGCGGTGGTCGCATCACGCCGCCAATTTAATCGGCGTGATCTTCGACCCTTCCAACCCGATCCCGGCCATCAACCCGCGCTCCCCGAACGGAAACGCGTAGACGTCCTGCGTCAGCGTTGTGCTGGTCATGCTCGCTGCTGCGCCCTTGTCCACGATGACGACGCTCGGACCGGTACCGATCGACCAGCCGTTGCTGTCCTGTAGGTATTTCAGCGAGGACGCAGTCATGAAGAACAGCGCGTAGCTGAACGTCTGCACACCCGCCTGCAGCCCAAAGGATGCAGCGGCAATGTCGTAATATCCGACGGTCTTGCCACCCACGCGAAGTGCGCCGTCACCGCCTTGTCCGCCGATCAGGAAGCCCGCCTTGACGATGTGCGGGAAAACCAGGATCCCGGCTGCCTTGGCAGCAAGCTCGCGCGTCTTCGGGTTCACGGCGAACAGGGTGTGCAGCGCGCCATCCACGTCGCGGTTGAGCTGCCGCGCCGATGTCGCCGCGTCAGCCACCCGCGCTGCCGCCATCACGCCCATCAACCCGGTGGCCGCAAGCACCGATCGTCTCGTCCGCTGCATCGGAAGGTCCCCTTGCCTGAACTGTAGGTCGAAGCCGACCCCCGAGGCTACTCCGCCTGCCTCGTGCCGATTCGCCGTCCAGGTCGCGTGCATAATCATGCGGGTTCCCTCGGTCAACGCTCTGTCATCGACTGTCCAACGACAGTAAAGCGTCGTTGCGATGGAACGCGATGGCGCGCGGTGCGACGCTATCCGCGGCGAACTCTCGCATATCTCGCTGTCGGAAATGCCCGTAGGGCACCGAAAGGCTCGCTGCTGGCAGTTTCCAGAGGCCTGACACTGAAGCGGCAGGATGTGGGCGAGCTGATCGCCGCCGGTGAATGCAGGAGGGTTGTTGCCACCATCTGCAACTGAGCGGATGGTCCATCGAGCGGAACCGGAGGTCGGTCTGCTCAGCACGACGGAACCAACGCGGACAATCAGCTCGCACTCGCAACTCACACAAGGGACATCCGATGCAGCCGCCCAACCGAATCAAAGCCGCCATGCACGCCGGCCGCAAGGCGTACGGCTATACCTTGTCCTTCCCATCGCCGTGGGTGATCGACATCCTCGGGCAGATCGACTTCGACTACGTGTTCATCGATGGCGAGCACGGGCCGTTTGATCTGTCCCAGCTTGAGGATCTCTGCCGCACTGCAGAACGCCATAACGTCACGACGATCGCCAGGGTGCCGGACATCGGCTCATCAACCATCCTGCGGTATCTCGATCGTGGGATCAGGGGTATTCTGGGTCCACACATCGCCACGGAGGCGGATGCCCGTCAACTCGCGCGGGCATGCTACTTCGGTCCGCTCGGCGAGCGGTCATTCGGTGGGAACCGGGGCACCAACTACAATGCCGGGATCCCGGACAAAGCGACGTACTACCGTGAGGCCAACGACCAAATGCTGGTGTGCGCACTGCTTGAAGATGTCGCCGTGCTGAACAACCTCGACGCTATTCTATCGGTACCGGGCATCGACCTGTACAGCATCGGCCCAAACGATTTTGCCCAAAGTCTTGGCTATCCGGGCCAGCCCGACCATCCGGAAGTGGTCAAGACGATGCAGGACCTCACACGTCGCATCCACGAGGCCGGTCGCACGATGCAATCGGACGTGATGCAGGGGGCCTGGGTCAGCGATATACTGCTCGAGGCCGGTCGTCGCATTTTGCCATCGTAGCTGGTTCGGTACCCTTCACCCTCACGCCGAGATACCACCACGGTCCGAACCGCTGGACACGATAACCCCCGGCAGCTACCGTCGTAACAGATACGTTTCGGATTGCGAGGCCGGAATACGGGCGCGAAAATGATGCCCTGGAGGTAAGTCCTTGCCAAGTGAGGGGTACGGCGATCTTGCTCCGGCCAGCCAGCGACAATTCATCAGTTTCGCGGCTCGCGGAGCTGCCCGAACTCACCATTCGCGGCCTTATCCTCGGCGCCATCATCACGGTCGTCTTCATGGCGTCCAACATCTATCTTGGCCTGAAGGTCGGCCTTACGTTCTCCTCGTCGATTCCCGCCGCAGTGATCTCGATGGCCGTGCTGCGCTTCTTCAGAGACTCCAACGTCCTGGAGAACAACATGGTGCAGACACAAGCGTCCGCAGCCGGCACGCTGTCCTCCATCATCTTCGTCTTGCCGGGACTGATAATGATCGGGTACTGGAACGGATTTCCGTTCTGGCAGACCACAGGCATCTGCGCGATCGGCGGCATTCTCGGCGTCATGTATACCATTCCGCTGCGTCGCGCGATGGTCGTCGAGACCGACCTGCCGTACCCCGAGGGCGTAGCTGCCGCGGAGATCCTGCGCGTCGGTAGCGGCGAACGCGATGGCAGTACCAAGGCGGCCGCACCAACGGGTGAGCGCGCCGAGGCCGGCGTCGGCGCCATCGTCGCAGGTGGTGTCATCGCCGGCGCCTTCAGCCTGGTCAGCAGCGGGTTCCATATTTTCGCAGAGCAGATCGCCTGGTGGTTCCAGGTTGGCGCCTCGGTCTTCCGCATCGGCACTGGCTTTTCCCTGGCGCTTCTGGGAGCCGGCTATCTGGTCGGCATCGTCGTCGGTATCGCCATGATCGTCGGTGTCGTGATCGCCTGGGGAATCGCCGTTCCAATTCTCACTGCATTCACGCCGGTGCCTCCGAGCACCACCGCGGCGAAAGTCGCGGCCGGTATCTGGAGCAACCAAGTACGTTTCATCGGTGCAGGAACTATTGCCGTCGCAGCAGTCTGGACCCTGGTGATTCTGTTCAAGCCGCTGGCCGCAGGCACGCGCTCGATGCTGGCCTCGATGCATGAGATCCGAGCCGGCCGAGGCGATGCCATCCCGCGCACCGAACGCGACATCCCGTTCCATTGGGTCGCCGGCATCACCCTTGCTTTGATCGTGCCCATGGCTGCGATCTTCAGCTACTTTGTTGACACCACGGATCTGCCCATCAGTGCGGGGATGACCTGGGGTTTGGTTGCGTTTGCGGTCGCCTACGCACTCCTGTTCGGCTTCCTTATCGCCGCGGTCTGCGGCTACATGGCCGGCCTGATCGGCTCCTCCAACAGCCCGATCTCCGGTATCGGCATCATCGCGATCGCGCTCGTCTCACTCCTGCTGCTCGCCATCCTTGGCAGTCAGCATGGCTTGCTCGGCGATCCTCGCGCCAACAAGCTGGCTATCGCGATCGCCATCTTCATCACCTCGGTTGTCCTCGCGATTGCAACGATTTCCAACGACAACCTGCAGGACCTGAAGACCGGCCTGCTGGTCGGCGCGACGCCGTGGCGCCAGCAGGTCGCGCTGGTCGTCGGCTGCATTTGCGGCGCCCTTGTGATCTCCCCGATCCTCGATCTGCTCTACAACGCCTATGGCTTCGCGGGCGCGCTTCCCCGCCCCGACATGGACCCGACACAGGCGCTCGCAGCGCCCCAGGCAACACTGATGTCAGCAATCGCCGTCGGGATCCTCTCCCACAAACTCGACTGGACGATGGTGCTGATCGGACTCGCGACCGGCATCGTGCTGATCGTGTTCGACGAGTTCCTGCGTCGACGCCAAGGTGTCGCGCGCCTGCCGGTGCTCGCCGTCGGCATTGGAATCTATCTGCCACCAACAGTGACGGTTACGGTCGCCATCGGGGCCTTCCTCGGTTGGCTGATCGACCGCGCCTTGCGCCGGAATGCCACGACCAACGCAGCAGATTTCGAGGCCGTCGCGGCGAGGCCGCGTCGGCGGGGCGTACTCATCGCCTCCGGCCTTATCGTCGGCGAAAGCCTGATCGGCGTACTGATGGCGGCGATCATCGGCGCGACCGGTAACCAGACGCCGCTCGCCCTGGCCGGCCCCGGCTTCGCCGCAACGGCAGCGTGGCTCGGGCTGCTCGCGTTCGTCGCTGTCTGTGTTGGCTTCTACTATTATGTCCTGAAAGGCGAGCTGCGCTGAGATTGAGCGCCACATCAATCGTGCATTCAGCGATTGCGAAGATGGTCGTGGTGCGTCAGGTGGATCACTTGACCGATCCTCGCCATCTCCTCAAGCACGCGCCACGCCTCCTCCCCACGGAAGTCGTCAAACGTTCATGATGTCATCGGCAAGTGCGACCCACTGAGGTAGCCTGCGGTAATAACGCCGTTCCTTACGAGCCGTGCAAAGTAGCGTTGTTTGCGTTGCTCAGATGCGTGAGCTTGGCCGGTAGAATGGCTCATGTGCGCCTGGGTCGAAATAGTTCGCATAGAACCGCTTCACATGAGGCAGCAGCATCTTGGATAGCTTGCGCCGTTCCACCTCATCATCCGCCAGCGCCTTTTGCAGATCGTCGTGCAGCGCCAGCAACGCCCCATCGCGATCAACCTTCGTGAAGCGGCCCTCATGGTAGATCACGTCACCGTCGCAGATCACAGTCCGCACGCCCGTCGACTTTGCGCGTTGCAGCACGGCGTCCAGCACCGGCGTTTCCTCATCGAGGTACGGATAGCTGAGCTGCCCCCAATCGATCAGCACGATATCCGCGGCGCGCCCAATTTCCAGAACGCCAAGCTGCTCGCCAAACGCCGTGGTCTTGGCCCCGCCCGAGGTCGCCATGCGGAACACCTGCGCCGCCGTCGGCACCTCATCATCCATCCCTGGCACGCGATGTGCGCGCAGCACCATCCGCATCTCCTGCAGCATATCGCGATCGTCGTTGATACCGGCTTCATCGATGCCGATGGCGGTGTTGATCCCCTTCGCTTCCAGCACGTTCAGCGCGGCGACGCCGGAGCGCAGCCGGAAATTGGAAGAGCAGTTATGGCACACGCAGGTCCCGGTCTCGGCCAGACGATCGATGTCGGACGCGTTCAGCCAGACGCCATGGCCCAGCGTCATCTGCGGCCCCAGCAAGCCGAACCGGTCGATGTATTCGACCGCCGAGCACCCGCCTCGTCGCCGCGCATATTCCTTCTGATACGCGGTCTCCAGCAGATGCATATGCAGCGGCACGTTGAACTGCCGAGACACCTCGGCAAATCGAGTCAACGCCGCGTCGGAGCACCAGTGCAGATTGGCTGGCGACAACTGGATCTTCACCCGGCTGCTGTTCTGGTGCCGCCCGTGCAGGGTCTCGAATACCGCGAAGAAGTCGTCGAGCGAAAGTTGGAACCGGTCTGTACCACCGTTGCACCGGGCCACGCAGCTCCGCCGGCAGGCTGGCAACGAAGTCCGCGTCCGCCTGATACACCAGCCGGTTCTGATCGCGCACCGAGAACGAGTACGAGACGCGCATCCCGACATCCTGATACGCGCGGATCACATCCTCGCAGCGTGTCTCCACCTCACCCAGCTTGCCCGGAGCCCAACCGTGCAGGTGCTGTACCTGTAGTGATCCCCGACGCGATCATCTCGAACGCCGAATACAGCGTATCGAGGTACGGGTTGACGTTCCGCATCACCATACGCGTAACGAACCACAGCTCTAGCGGCATGTCCGGCGAGCCAAGCTGCACCGGTGTCAGTCCGACATGGTGATGCCCGTTGATGAACCCAGGCAGCAGAACCTCGTTGCCCGAGCCGACCACCGGCACGTTCGGATGCCGGCGTGACAGGTCGGCGAACGTGCCGACAGCAGTGATCACGCCGTCCTCTTGCAGCACCGCACCGTCAGCGATTTCCTCCCACCGATGGCGATCGAGCGCCCGCGTGATCATCGTGCGGCTGCGAATCAGTGAAGCTGGCATGTGGTCTCCTGCATTGCTGCGACGCGGACGGCCCCCTCCCCCAACCCCCTCCCGCAAGGGGAGGGGGAGTAAGTGCCGTAATCTCCCCCTCCCTTGCGGGAGGGGTTGGGGAGGGGGCCCACCCAACGACAATCCGAAACAGTAGCGGAGGGCTGGCGAAACACCATGTCTCCAGGCAGCATCGCTTCCCCGATCAGACGGACATGGCAGTGCGACTTCAACACCCGACCATACGCCCCACCGGCCGACCCATCACAATCCAGTTCGACGACCAGACCATCACCGCACTGGAAGGCGAGACCATCGCCGCCGCGCTGTCCGCCGCCGACATCGTCGCGTTCCGCCGCACCGCCACCGGCGCGCCGCGCGGCCTGCATTGCGGCATGGGCGCCTGCTTCGACTGCGTCGTGACCGTCGATGGCCGCATCGGCCAGCGCGCCTGCATGACCAAGGTGGCGGACGGTATGGTGGTGACCGGCGACGCGACATTGCCGCTGGCGCCGCTCGGTCGACGAACCGGTCACGCCACAATCCGAGGAGCAAGTCGTGCGACGTGCTGGTCGTCGGTGCAGGCCCCGCCGGATTGTCCGCCGCCATCGCTGCTGCCGAAGCCGGCGCATCGGTGGTCGTGCTGGACGAACGCAGCGCCACCGGCGGCCAGTACGCCAAGCCGCTCGCCGACTAGCCACACCGATACCGCGCCCGACGCTCAGTTCCGACTCGGCACCGAACTCCGCACGCGCGCCCTCGCCGCGCGGTGCGCGCATCGAGACCGAGGCCACCGTCTGGGGCGGCTTCGCGCCCGACGAGATCGCCGCGCTGGTCCGCGGCACCGCGATCACATTCCGCCCGCGCCGCCTGATCATCGCACCGGGTGCGCACGAACGCCCGGTGCCGCTGCCCGGCTGGACATTGCCGGGCGTGATGACCACCGGCTCATTGCAGACTCTCGTGCGTGCCCAACGCGTCTGCCCCGGCGAACGCGTGCTAATTGCCGGCAGCGGTCCGCTCAACCTGCAGCTCGCCTGCGAATTGCTGGCGTGCGGCATGAAGCCACTTGCGGTGGTCGGAGCCGCGCCTCGCCCCGGTCCCGCCACATGGCGTCAGGCCTGGACGATGGCACGCACCTCGCCCGACCTGATGCGCGAAGGGTTCGGCATGCTGCTGACCCTCAAGCGCGCCGGCGTGCCGGTGCTGTGGTCCGCACGGGTGAAGGAACTCCATGGCGACGAACGGGTGCAGTTCTGCGCACGTCGCGGGCGGGCACCTTCGATCGCAACTTCGATGTCGATGTCGTCGCGCTGAATCTCGGCTTCCAACCGGAGACCGGTCTGGCGCGCGCGCTCGGCGCGAAGCAGCGCTTCGTCGATGTCGGTCTGGGCCATCTGGCGAGCGAGACCGACGAGGACGGCCGCACCACCGATCGACAGCGTGTTCGCGGTCGGCGACGGCGCATCGTTGGGCGGCTCGCGCGTTGCGATGGCGCGAGGCCGGCTCGCGGGCTTGGCGGCAGCTCGCGATCTTGGTCGACGCGCGCCCCGATGAACCAGCCACGCGCACGCGCCTTCACGCGAGCGCTCGCATTCCAGGATGCGCTGTGGACGATCTTCCAGCCCATCCGCTTGCGCCCTGGCTCGGTTACCGATGAAACCATCGTCTGCCGCTGCGAGGAGGTGACCGCCGGCCGCCTCCGCCACGAACTGGCCAACGGCCTGACCTCATTGCCTGCACTGAAGAAGGCGACGCGCGCCGGCATGGGCCGCTGCCAGGGTCGTTTCTGTGCCGCTACAATCGCGCGGCTCTGTCCCGACGCGCCTGACGACTGGTCGTTCGCCGCACCGCGCGCACCGCTGCGCCCGGTGCCTGCCGCACCACTGATGTTCGAGGCGCCGGAGTTCGAGGCGCCGCTGCTGGAGCTGCCCGCGCCGCCGCTGCATCTGCACAAGCTTCCGGCGCTGCCGCAGGAGACACGGCGTTGCGATGTGCTCGTGATGGGCGGCGGCCTTGCCGGCCTATGCAGCGCCTACTATCTCGCGCGCGACGGCGTCGACGTGCTGCTCGCCGAACGCGACGAAGCCGGCATGGCCGCCAGCACCGCGAACGCAGGCAGCCTGCATGTTCAACTGCTCTCCTACGACTTCACCGACGAGACACCGGAGGATGGCGGCCAGGCGGCGCACACGTTGCCGCTCGCGCCGCGCTCCATCGCGTTGTGGAAGGAAATTGCCGCCGAGGCCGGCGAAGACCTGGGCATCCGCACAGAAGGCGGCCTGATGCTCGCGGAGGATGCCGAGAGCATGGACTGGCTGCGTCGAAAATCAGCGATGGAACAACGCTGGGGCATCGAGAGCCACGTGCTCGGCGCCAACGAACTCCGCACGCTCGCCCCCGCGCTGTCCGAGCATATTGTGGGCGCAGACTTCGTCCCGCTCGAAGGCTACGGCGACCCGTTGCGCGGCACGATGGCCGTGCTGAAACTGGCGCAACGTGCCGGCGCCCGCGTGCTGCGCGGCACCGAGGTCCAGTCGATCGAGCGCAACGGTGACGCATGGCACGTGCAGACTACGAAAGGCATGATCATTGCGGGCCGCGTGGTGAACGCCACCGGCCCATGGTCGGCGAGCATCGGCAAGATGGTGGGTCTCGACCTGCCGGTCACTGGCACCGTGCAGCAGGTCATCGTGACGGAGCCCGCACCGCCGATGACAAAGCACCTGATCGCCGTCGCCAACCGGCATCTCTCGTTGAAGCAGCAGGCCAGCGGAGGCTTCCTTATCGGTGGCGGTTGGTTCGGCGGCTTCGACCCCGCCATCGGCCGCACGCATAACCTACGCCGCAACATCGAGGGCAATCTCTGGGTCTGCGGGCGTGCATTGCCGGTGCTGCGCAGCCTGTCGTTCGTCCGTTCCTGGACTGGCATCAACTCCGCAATCGACCGCGCGCCGATACTGGGTGAGGCACCGGGATTGCCGGGGTTCTTCAATGCGATCAGCGCCAACGGCTACACGCTCGGTCCCGTCATCGGGCGCATCACAGCCGACGCGGTGCGCGGCGAAGCGGTGGCGCCGTATTACCGGCTAGATCGGTTCGGATAGTCGGCCGCCCAGCCGCACGATGTGCAACTATTGTCTGCGTGCATCTGTGTCCATCTGTGGTTTGAAATTCCTTGCTCCCTTGATTGGTGCTGTGCAGGCGGACTGCTATGAACGCCCGGCAATGTGATCCGCCAGATGGGCCGCGTCGTGTTCGGCGCCAAATATGAAAGCCGAGGCCCGTCGGGATAGCCAACTCAGACCGAGGAAATAGAGTCCTGGGACATCGGTTATGCCACGCCGATGCACCGGCGCTCCGCGTTCGTTGAAGGCGTCGCACTTCAGCCAGCCGAAATCGAGTGCGTATCCCGTTGCCCACACGATGCTGGCTATCCCGGCGGCGCGGAGATCGAGTTGGAGGATAGGCTCGCTCACACAGGTCGGCTCTGGTTCGGCGATGCGAGCCGATGGCTCCTCGGGCAGATCGAGACCTTCCCTTGCCGCATAGGCATCGGCCGCGTCGAGCAGTGACCGGTAGGACGCATCACCCTGTGCGAGATTGGTGGCGAGGTCGGGGGCGAAGTGCATGACGCCATCCGCAAAGACGCCTCCCCTGCCCAACAGTGTCACGCCGCGTGATGCGAGGCGTCGAAAGTCGATGGTCTGGCCGCCATAGGCGCCGCTAACCGCGATCGTGACGTGCCTGGTTGACGGATCGGGGGTTTTGGCATCCCACAGCCCCAGGACACCGAGCCACCAGCAGAAATCATGACCGCGATATTGTCTGGGGGGTCTTTGATGCCGGCCGACAGACAGATAAACACGCCGGCCCGCGCGTGCGAGTTCGTCAGCGATCTGCGCACCTGACGAGCCAGCGCCGACCACCAGTACCGCTCCCTCCGGCAGTTGGGCGGGATTGCGGTAGGCGTTCGAATGAAGCTGCAGAATGCCAGCGTCCGGCGGCACCACGCGGGGTATGACCGGGCGTTGAAACGGCCCGGTGGCTGCGATCACGTTGGTGGCTCCGATCACGCCATTTGACGTTTCGGCGTGAAAGCCAGTGCCACCCGCATTTGCGTGCAGCGCGGTCACCTCGATGCCGGATCGAATGGGGGCGGCGAGCCGTTCCGCATAGGCGACGAAGTAGTCCACCATCTGATTGCGGCTGGCGAAGCCGTCCGGATCGACGCCTGCGATGGGGAAAAGCGACAATCTGTCATGCCACGCGGGACCGTTGGCGTGCAGACCATCCCACCGTTCGGAGCGCCAGCGTTCGGCAATCCGATGCCGTTCCAGGATGAGATGCGGCAGACCGCGTTTGCTCAGTTGCTCGCTCATCACGAGCCCCGCCTGACCGCCGCCAATGATCAGCGTCTCGACATTTTCGACTGGCACGCTGGGAGTCCTTCTGGGTGACGCAAAACTCATGCATGGGCAAGGGCTTTCCACAAGCTACGCGGCGTCTCTTTGGGCAACCTTATCTCCGCGAACTCTTTCGACCTGGCTGGTCATGCGGCGTTCTACCGGTCAAGCTTGCGCGTCTGGCGGGAGAAGCAGCATGGCGGACTTCGATCTGGTGGTGCGCGGCGGCACGGTGGTGACAGCGGCGGATACGTTCCGCGCCGATGTTGGCGTGCGTGATGGACGGATCGCCGCATTGGGCGAGAAGCTGGATGGCGATCAGGTCCTCGATGCGGGTGGGCTGCTGGTGTTGCCGGGCGGCGTCGACACGCATTGTCATATCGAGCAGTTGCGACCCAATGGCGGCGCGGATGAGGAGAGTTTCGTCACCGGCAGCACCGCCTGCCTGGCGGGTGGCACGACCACGGTCATCACGTTCGCTGCACAGTTCAAGGGGCACGGCATTCGCGACACGCTCGCCGAGTACCATCGGCGGGCGAAGCAGGCGATGGTGGATTACAGCTTCCACCAGATCATCACGGATCCGTCGGACGCCGTGGTGCGTGATGAAATTCCTGAGGTTGTGGCGTCGGGCGTGCGCAGCCTGAAGGTGTTCCTGACCTATGAGCCGTCGCATCTCGACGACCGCGAGTATATTCGGGTGCTGGCGGCGGCGCGGCGCACCGGTGCGCTGGTGACGGTGCATTGCGAAAACTATGAGGCGATCCGCTGGCGCACAGCCTCACTGATGGCGGATGGCCGTAGCGCGCCGAAGTACCACTCCTGGTCGCGGCCAAAGGTGGTGGAGCGCGAGGCCACGTATCGCGCGATCGCGTTGGCGGAGATGGTGGATCAGCCGATCCAGGTGTTCCACGTGTCGTGCTCGGAGGTAGCGGAGGAGATCGCCCGGGCGCAGGCGCGCGGGGTGAAGGTGTGGGCAGAGACCTGCCCGCAATACTTCGTGCTTGGAGCGGAGGACATGGATCGGCCAGGGTTCGAGGGGGCGAAGTTCATGTGCAGCCCGAGCCCTCGTGATGCGGCGACCAGCGCGGCGCTGTGGGGCGACGTGAAGCGCGGCACGCTCGATGTGGTGTCGTCGGATCATAGCGGCGCGAGTTACGAAGGTGAGCAGGGCAAGCGCATCCACGGTAACAACGCGCCCTTCCCCGATATTCCGAACGGCGTACCGGGGCTGGCGGCGCGCCTGCCACTGGTGTTCAGCGAAGGAGTCGCGAAGGGGCGGATCGATCTGAACACTTATGTGCGGCTGGTGTCGACCAATCCGGCCAAGCTGTTCGGGCTGTATCCTCGCAAGGGCACGATAGCGCCAGGCGCCGACGCCGACATGGTGCTGTGGGATGCCGGCAAGCGCGTCAGCATCACCAACGAGCTGATGCAGCATACGATCGACTATACGCCCTATGAGGGGATGGAAGTGACCGGCTGGCCGGTGGCCACGGTGAAGGGCGGGCGCGTGGCGATGCGCGATGGGAAGGTGCAGGCGGAGCCTGGCACGGGCCAGTTCCTGCCGCGTGGGCCGTATGATCTGATCAAGCCAACCGGCGTGCTGCCGGACGGGTTCGACGCGGCGCAGTTCATTTAGCACGGGTGTAAGTCATGGCCTCGGAACCACTGTCGCCACGCGGGCGTGACGTTGCGCGTGTGCCGGCTTTCTCGCTGGGAGCTGGCGCGGTCGGGGCGCTCGCGGTTGGCGCGCTCGCGCTGGGTGCGGTCGCGCTCGGCGCGCTTGCGATCGGGCGGCTTGCAATCGGCCGGCTGGCGCTCGGCCGCGGCACTGTTCGCAGGCTGCACGTGCAGCAGCTTTCGGTGGACGAGCTGAAGATTGGCCGCATTGTCCGAAACTGAGCCCCGGGAGCCGCACGAGCAGCCGCCGCCTTCGCGTCTCGCACTGATCCGCGATATCGGCATCAACGCCGGCTTGCCTTATGCGACGTATCTGACGCTGCGGGCGTACGATGTTGGCGTTGTTCCGGCGCTTGCCGCTGGTGCGATATTCCCAGTGACCGCCATCATCGTCGGCTTCGTGCGCAAGAGGCGCGTCGATGCGCTGGGTATGATCATCCTGGTCGCTACCGCCGCGAGCATCCTCGGTTCGATGCTGCTCACCAGCCCGTACTTGCTGTTGGCGAAGGGATCGTTGCTCACCGGTGGTATCGGCACGCTGCTCCTGCTGTCGCTGCTGGCACGGCGTCCGCTGATCTTCTATCTGGCCAGCACCACCGGACAGGACGCGGAAGGACGCGCGGAATATGAACAGATGTGGCAGGATGAGCCGCGTTATCGATGGGTGATGCGCCGGCTCACGCTGGTCTGGGGCATTGGGTTGTACTGCGAGGCCGCGTTGCGGCTGGTGCTGATCCCGCTGCTGCCGATAGCCGTGTTCCTGCCGATAAGCGAGGCCCTGTGGATTGCGTTCTTCCTGGCGCTCGGGGCGTGGAGTTGGCGATTCGGAGCGCGCCACCTGGCGGAGCTCGAGGAAACCGATAAGCCGCAAGATCCGGCGGCGTAACGCCAAACGCTCCAAACTGTTGACGTCCTGCACGCGGCTGCTGCGGGTAGCCGATGGCCCGGTCGGAGGCGGTCGGGGCCCGGCCATGACGGGTCGTTGCGGCTACGGCGGCTACACCACGCCCTGGCCGCGCAGCTTCTGCACGTCATCCGCGCTGACGTTGCACAGTGCGCTGAGCACCTCTGCGGTGTGCTCGCCCAGTAGCGGCGGGCGGGTCACCTCTGCCGGTGAGTCAGATAGTTTCACTGGGCACCCAACTGTCTGGTAAGTCCCGCGCGTCGGATATTCGACATCGACGATCATGTCGCGCTCACGCAGATGCGGATCTGCCAGCACCTCGCCGGTGTCCAGCGTGGCACCGCACGGTACGCCGGCGTCGCCCATCAGTCGCATCACCTCGTGCTTGCTGCGCTGACGGGTCCATGCCTCGACTACGGCATTCAACGCCTCGCGGTTTTCCCAGCGGCCATCGGCAGTGGCGAAGCGAGGATCATCCGCGAGTTCCGGTTGGCCCATCACATTGATCAGTGGCTTCCACATCTGCGGCTGCGCATGGATGAACACATAGTCGTTCGGTCCACCGGGCGCACAGGCATAGGTGGTGCCGGGCACGGTACGGCCAAGCTGGTTGCCGTTGCGCTGCATCGGTGCACCGAAGCGTTGGTGATCGCGCAGGCTGACGCGGATCAGGTTCACCACGGCGTCTTGCATTGAAACCTCGACGTGCTGGCCCTTGCCGGTCTGATGGCGTTGCTGCAGCGCCGCAAGGATGCCGATGGCCATATGCATGCCGGTGCCGGAATCGCCGATCGCCGGATACACGTAGGTGGGCGGGTTCTCCGGAAAGCCCGTGACGCTCATCGCGCCGCCCATCGCCTGCGCGATCGGCTCGAAGCTCTTGAAGCCGCTGTAGGGGCCGTAGGTGCCGAAGCCTTTGATCGTCGCGTAGATCAGGCGCGGGTTCAGCTTTGACAGCTCCTTGTAGCCGAGGCCCAGTCGATCCAGTGCGCCGGGTCCGAAATTCTCCACCAGTACGTCGGATTGCTCGATCACCTGCTTGAACAGCTTCTTGCCCTCTTCCGTTTTCAGATTCAGCGTCAGGCTGCGTTTGTTGGCGTTCAGCACAAGGAAGAACAGACTGTCGCTGTCGGTGCGGTCGCGCATGTTGGTGCGGGCGACGTCGCCACCTTTTGGTTCCTCCAGCTTGATCACGTCGGCGCCAAGGAAGCCGAGGATCTGCGCGCAGGCTGGTCCTGCCTGGTTATGCGTCATGTCAATCACGCGGATACCTGTCAGCGCTTGCGTCATGCTCTGTCTCCTTCAGTGGCGGTGGCCATGCGGCATCCTGGCCTCGATCAGCGTCAGCACCTCGGTGAGGCCGACGCTCATGATCACCAGGATGAGGATGGCCGCATAGGTGCCGGTCGCGTCGAACACGCCGGAATAGTATTCGATCATGAACCCGATGCCACTGTTGGCTGCGATGAGTTCGGCGAGCAGCGTGTTGGTGAAGGCATAGCGCACCGAGATGCGCATGCCGGTGAAGATCCACGGCAGTGTCGCCGGCACCAGCACCTTGGCGATCACCTCGAACCGCGTCGCACCCATCAGTGCCAGCGAGCGCGTCAGGTCGCGATCGACATTGCGCACGCCGTCCAGCGTGCTGTTCAGCACCAGGAAGAATACTGTCAGTGCGACCAGCGCCACTTTCGATTCGATACCGATGCCCAGCACGATGACGAACAGCGGTGCCAATGCGATTTTCGGCATTGCGTACAGCGCCGTGATGTAGGGCGACACCACGCGATAGACACGCGGCATCAGTCCGAACAGCAACCCGAGTGCCACACCGGACGCGGTGCCGATGGAATAGCCAAGCGCCATCGCGAGCACTGTCGCGCCGACATTGCCCCACAACGAGCCGTCGAGGATCCAGCTCCACAGGCGTGCGACGATCTGAAGCGGACCGCTCATCCAGAAGCGGAGATTCTGATCCGGTTGAAGCTGCCATGCTCCCAGGATCAGCAACGCCAGCGCGAGACGCGCGAGCGTTCGGCCCATCGTCGTTGACAGGAAGTCCGCTAGTCTGGCGCGATTGGTGGGAACGGTTCCGGCGATGACGCTCGAATGGCTCATACGTCGGTGCCCCGGGTCACTTCGTCTTTCAGTTCATCCCACAGGGCTTCGTGCAGATGGGCGAAGGCCTCGCTGAAGCGGATGCGGAATACGTCGCGCGGTCGGGGCAGGTCGACGTTGCGGATGACACGGATGCGTCCTGGACGCGCGCTGAACACCACGACGCGGTCCGCCAGGGTGATCGCCTCGCCGAGATCATGGGTGACGAACACCACCGTCATGCGCCGTTGCCGGGTCAGCTCCTGCAATTGATCCAACATCAGCAGCTTGAGCTGCGCATCGAGCGCGCCAAACGGTTCGTCCATCAGCAGCGTCTCGGGCTCGTAGATCAAGGTGCGCGCGAGCGCGACGCGTTTGCGCATGCCGCCGGAGAGTTCCGCGGGATAGTGGCGCTCGAAACCGGTCAGGCCGACGAGTTCGATGATCTGCTTCACGCGGGCATTGGCCTCGGCGCGGGGCACCGCACGGCACTTGAGTTCCAGCGCGATGCGGATGTTGTCGGCTGCGGTGCGCCACGGCAGCAGCGTATCCTTCTGCGTCATGTAACCGACCTGACGATTGAGCGCGCTGACCGCGACCCCGTCGTACGACACCACACCGCCACTCGGCTGCAACAGGCCGGCGATCAGGTTCAGGATGGTGGACTTGCCGCAGCCGCTCGGGCCGACCAGCGCTACGAACTCATGATCGTGGATCGACAGATCGATCGGCTGGAGTGCCTCGACTTCGCGATCGCGCGTTATGAAGCGCTTGCCGACGCCCTCCAAGCTGATCTTTGGTGCCAAGTCACCCCTCGGCATGGCGCCAACGAAGCAGGTGTCTCTCGGCCCAGGATGCCGTTTCGGCGACTGCCAATCCCAGCAGCATCAAGATGAACAGTGCCGCGTAGAGCGAGGTCATATCGAACTGCGATGCGGCGTCGCTGAGCAGATAGCCGACGCCGCGTCTCGCAGCGAGCATCTCGCCGGTTGTCGCGGCAACCAACGCGAACGGTAGCGCCGTCTTGATGCCGCCGATGATCCACACCATGCAGGCCGGCGCGACGACCTTGCGGAATTTCTCCTGGCGCGTGGATCCCATCAGCTCGACCTGTGCGATCAGATCGTCATCCACCGATGACGCGCCGGAGAACGTGTTGAAGAACATCAGGAAGAAAACGACGATGGTCACGAGCACAATCTTCGGCAGCATGTCGAGGCCGAAGAACATGATGAACAGCGGCGCCAGCGCGACCAGTGGCACGCTGTAGAACGCCACCACGATCGGCCGAAGGATACCGGCGGCGATCGGGGACCTGCCGAGGATCAGTCCAGCGAGCACGCCGAAGGCCGCACCGATCACCAGACCAGTGACCACCTCGGTCAATGTTGTCGCGATGTCTATGTAGATCTTGCCTTGCAGCCACGACGCCAGGCGGAGCGCGATCAGGCTCGGGCGGCTGGTCCATTCGGAACCGGTCAGCCGACCGATCGCTTCCCATCCGCCGAGCAGCAGCACGCCCAACGCGATCTGGGCGAGGATGATCGGATCGATGCGTCGCGTCATGTTCACTTGCCCAGGATGTCCTTCGCCGCTTCTCGCGCGAGGGCGTCGTAGACGACCTGATCGTAGGTCACATGCATTGGTTCCTTCTCAGTCAGGTTCACCATCTTCACGGTGTTCTCCACCTGCGCCTGGGAGATGATCGGCGTGGTCGGCACCGCTTTGATGTAGGCATCGAATGCGACATTGAATTCGGATTCGGGCGTCTCCTGGAAGAACGGCCGCGCGGCCTTGCGTGCGCCCTCGACGTCCTCGTGTGCAAACTTCATTGCCCGGGTCAAAGCGCGCACCACGTGCAGCAGCAACGGACGCTTGGCGGCCAGCGTCGCGCGGCTGGTGGTGATTACTTGATACGGCACATCGCGATATTCGGGCAGTTCGCCGGTGATCGGGTCGGCGATGATCTGACCGATGCCACGGCTTACGGCGATGTTGGTGAATGGCGACATGAAGGCGAAGCCGTCGGTGCTGCCCTGCTGCATTGCGGCGACCATCGGCGCGCCGATACCGATCGGCTGTAGCTGCACATCGTGCGAGGGGTCCATGCCGCGCACCAGCATGATGGTGCGCATGAACTCGTCGGTGCTGGAACCAGGCGAGGTTATGCCAATCCGCGCACCCTTCACGTGCTTGATCTTTTCGTCGAGCGACATGGTGTTGGTGATGCCGAGACGCTTGATCGCGTCATTGGAAAGCACCAGCGCGATCGGGTAGGTGTCGAAGCCGGTGCAGATGCCGACAAGCTGGCCTCCGCGTGCGACGGCGTGCATCGTATGGGCGAAGCCCACCTGGGTGATCTCCGCACTGCCGCCCATCACGGCGGCGGCCTGACGCGTGCCTGACGCCACATCGACCGAGTCCGGGTCGAGCCCTTCCTGCTTATAGAAGCCGGCGCCGATGGCGATGTACTGCAACAGAAACGACATGCCCTTGCCGGCGAAGGCAATGGTCACTTTCTGCAGGTCCTCGGCGGCCGCCGGGCGCGCGGCAGCGAGCGTGAGCAGAAGCGCGGCAAGTCTGATGGCCCAGCGTTGCATCGCCATTCCTCCCGGTTTGTCGTTTTCCCCAGAGTAGTCGGGTTTCGGGCGGGCTGTCATCCATAAGGCTTGCGGCGGCCGCTGCCCGGTCGCTATGGTGCCGCGATGCAACATCCAACCAGGAGGGGCTGCATGAGTGCTTACAACCAGCATCATCCGCGCGGCCCCGATTGGGCCCTGCGACCTGTCGTCGCAGGGCTGGTCAGCGGCCTGAACTGACGCGCTAAGCGACAGGCTTCCGCCGGCCGGCTCTGAACGCCGTTTTTCCGCGTTTAATCGAGCCGAGAGACACAATCATGCCTATGATCAACCTGCGCGATGTCGGCGTGCTGTCGCCACATCCCTTGTTCCAGAACCTCACCATGGTGATCGGCGATAGCGATCGTTACGGCCTCATTTCCGGCAATGGCGGCGGGAAGTCGACGCTCCTGAAATGCCTCGCCGGCGTGATGGAGCCGACGACGGGCGACATCACGAGGTCGCGCGGCATGCGGGTTGGGTATGTCGAACAGGATATGCCGGAGAACCTGCTGGGCCTTTCCTTGACGGAGGTGATCCGCCGTGCGCTGCCGCCGGCCGAGCGCGAGAGTGACGAATGGCGCGTCGCTGTCGTGCTCGACGAATTTGGCGCGCCGGCGGAGCTGCATGAGCGTCCGCTGCATGCGCTGAGCGGGGGTTGGCAGCGGCTGGCGCTAATCGCGCGCGCCTGGGTCACCGAGCCGGACGCACTGCTGCTCGATGAACCGACCAACCATTTGGATCTCGCGAAGATCCAGATGCTGGAACGTTGGATCGCCGCGTCTAAGGTGCCGATGGTGATTGCCAGTCATGATCGGCATTTTCTCGATGCCAGCACGACGCATACTCTGTTTTTGCGGCCAGGCGTGTCACGCAGCTACGCGCATCCTTACTCGCGTGCACGGTACCTTCTCGCCGAGGATGATGCGGCGCAGGAGGCGAAGCTGGCGAAAGAGACGCGCGAGGTGAACCGGCTGCGGCGCAATGCGAATGAGCTGAAGAATGTCGGCATCAATAGCGGCAGCGATCTGTTGCTGAAGAAATCCAAGCAGCTGCGCGAGCGCGCGTCAGCATTGGAACAGTCGATGCAGGCAACACACTCTGAACGCTCTGGTGACATTCGCCTCGCCAATCGAGGCACCCATGCGAAGGTGATGCTGGCACTGGCGAATGTCGAGATCCGTACGCCTGACAATCGGACATTATTTCGTATCGGCAAGCTCGATGTGTTCCAGCAGGATCGGCTCGTGCTGCTCGGGCGTAATGGCGTGGGGAAATCGCAGTTTGCGCAACTGCTGCGTCGCACGCTGAACGGCGAGGAAACGCCGGGCGTGCGCGCGAGCCCGTCCATTGTTATGGGCTATGTGGATCAGCTCATGTCGCATCTGCCGGAAGCTTCCACGCCGCACGAGTATATCAGCGGCACGTTCCGACCCGGCGATCAGCGCACGATCAGTCTGTTGGCGAGCGCAGGGTTCTCTGTCGATATGCAACGCCGACCGATCGCGCGATTGTCGCCGGGACAGAAGGCGCGGCTGGGGCTGCTGGCGCTGCGTTTGACCGAGCCGAACTTCTACCTGATGGACGAGCCGACCAATCACGTTGACATCACCGGACAGGAACGGCTGGAAGCGGAAATCCTCGCGCACGAAGCGACGTGCGTGATCGTGTCTCATGATCGTGCCTTCGTGCAGGCGATCGCGACACGCTTCCTGTTGATCGACGGCGGCAAGATCACCGAGGTCGACTCTCCGGAACCCTTCTACCGGACGCTGACCGCCGACTGACCGGGACTCGCGCGCGGGCTGGACTGGTTTTACCATCGGCTCAACAACACGGGGAAATGCCATGAAACTCAGCACGGACCGTATCCTGACCACGCATGTGGGAAGCCTGCCGCGACCTCAGGCGTTGGTGGATCTGCTGGTGAAGAAGGACCAGGACCAGCCGTACGATCATGCCGCATTCGACCGCGAGGCGACCAAGGCCGTCGCCGAGATCGTCGCGCATCAGGTTGCCGTCGGCATCGATGTGGTCAGCGACGGCGAGGCCAGCAAGATCGGCTATGCGACCTACATCAAGGATCGCCTTACCGGCTTCGGCGGCGAGAACTTCGTGCCGAAGCCGCAGCGCGATCTCGCGGATTATCCGGACTTCCGCAGTCGCATGACACAGTTCACCGGCGTGCAGGTATTCCGCCGTCTCTGCTGCATCGGTGACGTGCAGCTCAGCGACCACGAGGCGGTGAAGGTGGACATTGCCAACTTCAAGGCGGCAATCGCGACATCGAAGCCTGTCGATGCGTTCATGCCGGCCGCGTCGCCGGGCGTTGTGTCGTCGTTCCAACCGAATCGCCATTACCCGAACCACACTGCCTACATTCGTGCCGTGGCCGATGCGATGAAGGAGGAATACGAGGCGATCGCGAATGCTGGCATCGTGCTGCAACTCGACAGCCCTGATCTGGCGATGGCGCGACACACTGGCTTTCAGGATCTCAGCGAACCGGAATTTCTTGCGCAGGCGGAGAGGCAGGTGGAAGCGTTGAACCATGCGCTTGCCAATGTGCCGGCGAGTTCGGCAAGGCTGCACCTGTGTTGGGGCAACTATGAAGGTCCGCACGACTTCGATGTGCCGCTGCAGAAGTTGTTGCCGATCATTCTGAAGGCGAAGCCGCAGGGGATTTCGTTCGAGGCGGCAAATCCGCGGCATGCGCATGAGTGGGCGGTGTGGAAGGAGGCGAAGATACCGGACGACAAGGTGCTGATCCCAGGCGTGATCGATACCTGTACCAACTACGTCGAGCATCCGGAACTCGTCTCGCAACGCATCTGCCAGTTTGCGGACATCGTTGGGCGCGAACGCGTTCTTGCTGGTACTGACTGTGGGTTTGCCACTTTCGTCGGTCACGCTGGGCGGGTCGATGCCGAGATCGCCTACCGCAAGCTCGGCGCGCTGGTCGAAGGCGCGAAGCTGGCATCCGCGAAGCTGTGGCATTGAGGAGCGCGCCATGAAACTCAGCACTGATCGCATTCTCACCACGCATGTCGGCAGCCTGCCGCGGCCGCAGCCGTTGGTGGAGCTGCTTATCAAGCGTGACCGCCACCAGCTGTACGATGCGGCCGAATTCACCGCACAGGTGCGCAAGGCGGTTGCCGATATCGTTGCGCGCCAGGTCGCCATTGGGATCGATGTGGTCAGCGACGGCGAGTCCAGCAAGGTCGGCTATGCGACCTATGTGAAGGATCGACTCACCGGCTTTGGTGGGGAGCCGTTCGTGCCGAAGCCTAATCTCGACGTTGCGCCCTATGCGGATTTCCGCCGGCGGCTGGAGCTGTTCATCGGGCCGCAGCAATTTCAACGTCTTTGCTGCACGGGACCGATTGCGCGGCAGGATCACGAGTCAGCACAGCGCGACATCGACAACTTCAAGGCGGCGATCGCAGCGTCTAAGCCGGTTGATGCGTTCATGCCGGCCGCGTCGCCTGGGGTAGTGTCAACGTTCCAACCCAATCGCCATTACCCCAATCATGCTGCCTATATCGGTGCGATCGCCGACGCCATGCAGGAAGAATACGAGTTGATCGCTAATGCGGGAATCGTCGTGCAGCTTGACAGTCCTGATCTGGCGATGGCGCGGCATACCGGATTCCAGGATCTGACGGAGCCGGAATTCCTGAAGCAGGCGGAGCAGCAGATCGAAGCGCTGAACCACGCGCTGGCGAATGTTCCTGCGAGTTCGGCACGGCTGCATCTTTGCTGGGGCAACTATGAAGGACCGCATGATTTTGATATTCCGTTGCAGAAGATTTTGCCGATCATCCTGAAGGCTAAACCGCAGGCGATTTCCTTCGAGGCTGCCAATCCTCGGCATGAGCATGAATGGGTGGTGTGGAAGGACACCAAACTGCCGGATGACAAGGTGCTGATCCCCGGGGTGATCGACACCTGCACCAATTACCTCGAGCATCCGGAACTGGTGGCGCAGCGCATCTGTCGCTTCGCCGACGTTGTCGGGCGCGAGCGTGTCATTGCTGGAACCGACTGCGGATTTGCCACTTCGGTGGGGACCGCTGGGCGGGTGGATCGCGAGATTGCGTTCCGCAAATTGGGCTCGCTGGTGGAAGGTGCAGCCATCGCGTCCCGACGACTTTGGGGGTAATGGAGGCCGAGCGTTCGCGAGGTCCGGGGAGGAAGGGCTGGTTCAAACGAAACGCCCCCTCCCCACCCTCCCCCGCTTTGCGGGAGAGGGGGTAGGAAGATGGTGGCGCCGTACGCCGGTTGAATGACAGGCCAGTCGACGCTTGCCGTCGTCGTCGCAGTGGAGTGGGATGGCGAACAGTGCGAGGTGGCGGATGCCATGGCGGAAAGCTCGAACTTCATACTCGTGCCTGATCCGGAACCGGAGGATGAGCAGACGCCGGCGCGGGCTGTCGGGCTGTTGGATCGGCTCCGCGCATTGCTGTTCCCAGGCCAGGGGAACGTGCCATCGACGATATCAACGCGTCCTCGGCTGATCTTCGGGTTCGATGCGACAGCATCGCGGGAACCGGCGTGGGCCGCGGCTCGCACCGTTACCGATGCACTGGTGAAGGCGCTGCCGGGAGAGCTGGACGTTGCGCTTGCGGTGCACGGCGGCTCGATGCTGCACACGTTTACGGGATTTACCGCCGATCCCAATGCTCTGCGCGACCGGGCGGCGGGGATCAGATGCATCGCCGGGATGACACGGATGCTGCCGATATTGTCGCGCGCGCTGTCCAATCCGGGCGTGCGCGTCGTCATCTATATCGGCGACGTGTTCGAGGAGTCGCCTACGCGCGGCCAGAAGCTCGCCGACGCGATGGGGGTGGCTGGCATCAAGCTGATCGTGCTGCACGATACCGCGGACTGGAACGCGCGGCGCGATGCGGAGGTGTTCCTGGACCTGGCGCGGCGTACCGGTGGCTGCGTGTTGCCATTCGACGCGAACGCACCGGCTCGGCTGCGCGAGTTGCTGGCGGCGGTCGCGGTTTACGCCGTTGGAGGCGAGGCGATGCTGGAGGAGAGGAGCAGCGATCTACCGGGCGCAGTGCTGCTGCTCGAACACCTTCGGCGCTGAGGGTCAGGCGACCGCTGCCTCGGTGCGCCGCTCGAACCGCTTGCGCTCGTGCGGGTCGAGGAAGCGCTTGCGGAGGCGGACCGCGCTTGGGGTGACTTCGACCAGCTCGTCGTCCTCGATGTAGGCGATTGCCTGCTCCAGGCTCATGCGGCGCGGGGGGATCAACAGCATCGCGTCGTCCTTGCCAGCGGCGCGGATGTTGGTGAGCTTCTTTTCCTTGATCGGGTTCACTTCCAGATCGGAGCCACGGGCGTTCTCGCCCAGGATCATGCCGACGTAGACCTTGTCGCCAGGGTTCACGAATAGCGTGCCGCGTTCCTGGATGTAGAACAGGGCGTAGTGGATCGCCTCGCCGTTCTCGGTGGAGATCAGGGAGCCGTTGCGGCGGCCTTCGATGGTGCCCTTCCACGGACCGTAACCGGCGAACAGGCGGTTCATCACGCCGGTGCCGCGGGTGTCGGTGAGGAACTCGCCGTGGTAGCCGATGAGGCCTCGGCTGGGGATGGAGAAGGTCAGGCGGAGCTTGCCGCCGCCGGAGGGGCGCATGTCGCGCAGTTCGCCCTTGCGGCGGGAGAGCTGTTCGACCACCACGCCGGTAGTAGGGTTCGTCGACGTCGACCAGCACTTCCTCCATCGGCTCCTCGCGGGCGCCGGTTTCGGGGTTGGTGCGGGTCAGGACGCGGGGGCGGCCGATGGCTAGCTCGAAGCCCTCGCGGCGCATTTGCTCGATCAGGACGCCGAGCTGGAGTTCGCCGCGGCCGGCGACCTCGAACGCCTCGGTCTCGTTGCTGTCGGTTACCTTGATGGCGACGTTGCCCTCGGCCTCACGGAAGAGACGGTCGCGGATCTGGCGTGAGGTGACCTTCTTGCCCTCGCGGCCGGCCAGCGGGCCGTCGTTGATGCGGAAGGTCATCGCCAGGGTCGGCGGATCGACCGGGATGGCGGGGAGCGGCGCGGTCAGTTCGGGGGCGCCGATGGTGTCAGGCACCGTGGCCTCGCCGAGGCCGGCGATGGCGATGATGTCGCCGGCTTCCGCCTCCTCCACCGGCACGCGATCGAGGCCGCGGAACGACAACAGCTTGGTCATGCGGCCGGTCTCGCCGGTGGTGCCGTCGGCGTGGAGAACCTTCACGGTCATGTTGAGGCGGGCGCGGCCCTGCTCGATGCGGCCGGTGAGTACACGGCCGAGGTAGGGGTCGTATTCCATGATCGTGGCGACCATGCCGAAGGGGGCATCGCGGTCCACCGTTGGGGCCGGCACGTGGCTTACGACCAGGTCGAACATGGCCGACAGGTCCTTGCGCGGGCCGTCGAGCGTGGTGTCGGCCCAGCCTTGGCGACCGGAGGCGTACAGCATGGGGAAGTCGAGCTGGTCGTCATTGGCGCCGAGGGCGGCGAACAGGTCGAACACCTCGGTGTGGACCTCATCCGGGCGGGCGTCGGAGCGGTCCACCTTGTTGACCACGACGATGGGGTGGAGGCCGCGGGCGAGCGCCTTGCCGACGACGAATTTGGTCTGTGGGAGGACGCCTTCGGCGGCGTCCACCAGGACGATGGCACCGTCCACCATGTTCAGGATGCGTTCCACCTCGCCGCCGAAATCGGCGTGGCCGGGGGTGTCGACGATGTTGATGCGGGTGTCGCGCCAGACCACCGAGGTGCACTTGGCGAGGATGGTGATGCCTCGCTCACGCTCCAGGTCGTTGCGGTCCATGGCGCGCTCGGCCACGACCTGATGGTCGCGGAATGAGCCGGACTGGCTGAGGAGCTTGTCGACGAGGGTGGTCTTGCCGTGATCGACGTGGGCGATGATCGCGACGTTGCGGATCTGCATGGGGGCCTGGGATATGGGGATGTTGCGGCGCACACATAGGCTCAGACGGCGCAATGTGCGAGAGCGAATGTGGGGTGGAGCGGTCGACGCAGCATTGCGCGCCCGGACAGCGCGCGGTGCCGAACCGGGAGGGGGCGGTCAGGTCAGCCGGTCTCGCGGGTTCAGGGCGGACCAGTGGCGGGCAGTAGTCGCGATGGCGCGGTCGGTCCGGGGGCCGCAGTGTCGGCTCGGGCGCCGAAGGTGAAGGCGAAGAACCGGTGGATGTTGCCATCGATGATCCCGCCGATGGTGCCGCCGTAGGAGATGATGGCCAGGTTGAGTTCGTCCCAGAATGCGCCATCGAGGTCACTGGGCGCGATGCCGAGATCGCGGCAGATATCGGCGATGACGGCGCCTATGGGGCGGCGGCGCACCTCGGCGGCTATTTCGTCCGCTGTCGGGAGGCGCGCGAGGCGCGGATCCTCCGGGTCGTTGGTGCGCTCGGGCTCTGGCGGGGCGGATGGGGGTGCGAACTGCCGCGCGGGGTGTGGCGCACGGATGGCGGGGAGGCGGATGGGCGGTGGCCTGAGGTCCTGGCCGCGTTCGGCGCGCTGGCACAGCCTGGCTTCAAGTGCCGCGGCGCGGAGCAGACCATTGGTGATGCAGGCGAGGATAGCGGCGACATCGGCCGTGCCGAAGCGGGCAGCGAAGCGGGCGAAGCCTGGGGCGGTGGCGCGCTGCTGAACCGTGCCGGCGAGTTGCTTCCCGTAGTCGATCAGTTTGCGGACGACGCTGAGGACGCGCCCGATGGCGGCGGGCATGGCTGGCGCGGCCTGAGATGGTTCAGGGTCGGCGGGATGGAGGGTTGGAGGGTTGGAGGGTTGGTTGGCGGCCGGCATGAACGAAAGTAGGGCATAAACGGCGGAGCTTTGTCAAGGAAATAATTCCTGTAACGAGGGGACGTGGTTGGGGTACCGACCCGTAACCCACGGCGCTGCCCGGACATGATGCCGTCGCTGACATGTTGGCGGGCCGTGTCGCCAGCCTGTGCGCCGCGGCACAGGGGCCGAAGTCCCCGGGGTTGGGTAGGGGTGATTGAATGCGAGGTTATCTGGCACGGCCCCCTCCCCCAACCCCCTCCCGCAAGGGCCCCGCAAGGGGAGGGGGAGAATGGTACGCGAGCATTGAGGCCAATTCAGGTTAAGAGTTCCTTCGCTTCCTGCTGGAGCGTCGTCATCGCGTGGATGTATGGAATGGGACCGTAGCTGATGCGGGAGACACCGAGATCGATCAGACGACCGGTTGATGGCACGCCGTCCATGACCATGACATTGACCGGCAGTGCCACGCATTCACAAATTCGCTCGATCAAGGCGTCATCTTGCAATCCAGGAATGAAGAAACCGGATGCTCCTGCGAGTGTGTAGGCCTTCGCCCGATCGAGGGCTTCGTCGACAGCCAGTACGTGATCGTGGGCCTGACCAAGGAAAAGATCCGTTCGAGCATTAATGAAGAGCGCTATGCCCTTCCGCTCTGCCGCTTGACGAATGGCAGCAATACGACGTGCTTGCCGTTCGGCTGCATAGAGACCGCAGCCCTGGACGACCCGGTCCTCAAAATTGATGCCGATCACGCCAAGGTCGAGGAGACGCGAGACATTGTCGGACAATTCGCTGTCGTCTTCGCTATATCCGCCCTCGAAGTCCGCGGTGACGGGGACGTCCACCGTCGCGGCGATCCTTGCGATGACCTGTTCGGCAAACGCGATCGGGATCGCCTCACCGTCGCGATAACCCTGGGCTTCCGCGACGGCCCAACTGCTGGTTGCGACCGCTTTCGCACCGGCGTCCAGAATGGATTTTGCGCTCCCGGCATCCCACGCATTGTAGAGCACCAGAGGTGCCCCTTTGACGTGCAACTCGGCGAAGCGCATGGCTTTTTCGGTCTGATTCATGTTATCCTGCTGGTAGGGTCGTAAGCAGAGAAAACCAGAAAAAAACCAGCGGGACTGTCAGGATCTTTAGCGATCTCGTGACGGTTGTGAGACCGGTTTCAACGGATCCCGGCAGAGCGCTGAAACTTCAGTGGTGTCTGGCCGTAGGTTTGTTTGAACGCGGCGCTGAAGTGGCTATGGCTGGAAAATCCGAGATCGAGCGCCAGGTCGGTCAGGTCGAGATAGTCGCCGAGCAGATCAAGTGCTCGTGCCAACCGCAATCGCAACTGGTAACGATAGAGCGGCAGGCCTTCGACCTGCTGGAACACTTGAGTGAGATAGACCGGTGACACGCCGACATCTGCGGCGATCTCGGCCAGCGTCCAACGACGTCCCAGATCGGACGAGAGCACGAGTTTCGCCCGATCCACGAGTTTCTGACGGCCGACATGGCCCACTGCGGCATGCGACGTGTGTTTGCCCAATGCTCGCCGCAACAGCGCGAGGGTCAGGGACTCGGCTTCGAGGGTCTCCATTGCGCCGCGATTCAGATTGTGGCGGAGCAGTGCGGTAAGCGCCTGGGTGCGCGCGTCAATACGCAAACGCGACCGATTGAACGCCGCTCGGTCCCTGGCACGGAGATAATCGACTGGCGCCAATTCCATCAGCGTCGTTGCACTGGCGGCGATCGACACGCTTGAATCGCCGCCTTCGACAGGATGGCTCACCTGATAGGGTTCATCTTCATTGATGAAGACGACTTGGTTGGCCTCGGCGACGGACGCTACGCTGCCTACATGATGTATGTAGACCCCGCGATAGGGGAAGACCAAATGCGTGGCGGTGACGCACTCCTCGGCACTCTTGTGCTTGCAAATGCCAGGGCACACCACGTCCCATACCGTCACCGTGCCGGTAAGCAAGAGAGGGCGAGCGCTGAAGTCTGCCATGTTGGTACGTCGCATTCATGTTTGGTGACGAGGCCGCGCGTGAACGAAGCTTGTTGGAGCGCTGGAAGATTGTGATCATGCCCTGGCTGAGACTGGATCCCATCAGATTATTGGCGGCACGCCAACCAGCCCCAATAGCCCGGCGGCATGAGGCGCACTGTGCCGAGCCAGGAGTGGCAATGCCGACCAGCAGGCGCCCACTGTCCCGATGGTGCCTTCGGGTCCACATTGACGCAGATGTGCCGATACTTCCAGGAGGAACCGTATGAAGATCAAGCTCCACCATTTGAACCTGTGCTCGAAGGATGTTGCGGGCATGGAGCATTTCTACCGCTCGGTGCTGGACCTCGCGCCCGAACCGTCACTGAGCAGCACGCGCGATATCACGCAGGGCTACGCAGCGCCGGTCGCCTTCGTGACCGACGGGCAGACGCAGGTGCACCTTGCCACCACGGACCTCGGCGTTGGCTTCCGCACCAACCACGTCGTCAATCCGCTCGAGCGCGGCCACATTGCGTTCCGCACCGATGATATTGCCGCGTTCAAGCGGCGGCTCGAGGAGAAGAACATCCCGTATTCCGATTACGGGCAGTGGGCTATGAGCGGCTGGTATCAGATCTTCTTCTACGATCCCGAGGGCAATGTCATCGAGGTCCACCAGGACATGAACGAGTAGCCGATCATTCCTCCGTGGCTCGTTCGTGCAGCGGCGCAACGTGTCGGTTGGCGGAGGCATTACGATCCCAGAGCCTTGTTGACCCGCTGGTGGCAACGTCGAGACCACAAATCATTCACGCACCCATTGCGTTGGTGATTAAGGGCAGGGCGCGTGGCGCAGAAACATGCGCAAGATTTCGGCCAGTGTCGAATTGTAACGTTGTGACGTGGATCACTGCTGTCACTGGCGTCCAGGCGAATATTTCTTCACGTTAAGTACAGCCTGAGGGATTGTCACTCCGCCGAGAGCCCAATCCGGGCAACAGAGCGTCCAATGTTCAGGAGGTTTATCGATCGCGTCGGCGGGACGACAAACCGATTGATGAAATCTGCAAGGAACAGCAACGGCGAGGTTCCGACCGCGCATCATATGCAGGCAACGATCGAGAGGCTGCCATGACCAATGAGCTCATCAAGCCGTCCGCCGTGCCGTTCGACGAAGAAAAGCTGCGGCAGGCCGTGCCGTTCCGGCTTGAGAAAACGGCGATGCCGGGGGTCTTGACGATTCCCGCTCCGCCGGCTGGTTTCGACCCGCGAACGGCACATCCGAGCGAGCTCATTCGGATGGGTTTTCCCTGGACGCGTCCGGACGCCGGATCGAACCCGGTCGGCCTCGCGTTGTGGGACCGGGTTATGGCGCGCGAATGGCGGCGCGAGGAGAGCGTGCGGACCGTGGGCCACCGCCGGCACCACCGGCCGTTCGGGCGCGTATCGGATGGCCCGAGTATCGATTCAAACTGGGCCGGTGCAGTGCTTTCGACGGACGCATGCACCACAGTCCTGGGATCCTGGCAGGTCCCGCAAATCAGTCAGCCGCCGGAAGCTGCGGTCTACGACGAGGGTTTCGAAGGCTGGGAAATGTCCGTCTGGGTTGGGCTGGGCGGCTATCTTACCAACAATTCAAACAACCTCCTGCAGGCCGGCGTCACACGGCAATTGCTGACAAACGGCCAGTGGGGCTGCTTCCCGTGGTTTGAATGGTGGATCGCTGGAAACTCGGCCGGGTCAGGAGATCCGGCATATACATACCAGTCGGTTCCGCTGGGATTGACCGTCAACCCAGGTGAACTCGGTGCTATGCTCTGTTGGATATGTGCTGGACCAAAATGGGCAACCGGTTGGGGGGCACATTTATATGGGCAATGAAACGACTGGGTTGTATGCTTCCCCGGCAGTGTTGCCGGTGCCTTCCGGTGCTGACTTCAGCGGCGGGTCGGTGGAATGGATCGTGGAGGCGCCGGATGGCGGCGAATGGGGGACCTCGGGTGGACCACGAAGTTCACTGCCGGCGTTCACACCGGTTGTCTTCGACTCGACGGTGGCCTGTGGGACGCAGGGCATTTTCGGTCCCTGGACCGACGCGGTGGGCAGCATTGTGCAGGAGATCACCACGGCTCCAAGGAACGGCAGGGCATTGACGTCCACTGCGGTCAACGCCAACGGGGTGACCGTCACGTTTACCGGCTGATCGAGCGAGTTGGAATCGGTCGTCGGGGCGCCCCATCCCCCCAACCCCCTCCCGCAAGGGGAGGGGGAGGCTCGGTGGCAACGACAGCCGCCGCTATTTGTCGAGCCAGATGTCCGACAGGTCCTGATTGACATAGTGGCTGGGACCGATCTTCCAGCCGTGCATATAGGACCGCTCCGGCAGGATGCGGTTCCACCATAACATCGGCCACTCATAGGCCATCGTGTCCACCACACGCGTTTCGTAGGCCCGCATGTAGGTCCGCTGCTTTGCGGGATCTGTCTCGTGCAGCATCTTTTCGTAGATATCGACCAACGTTGGGTCATCGTAGCCGCCGTAGTTCTCGACGAACGCCTTCTTCGGCAGGTATTTCTGCGTGTCCATCACCGGGTTGACCACGCCGTTGCAGTTGGCCTCCACCACGACGTCGAAGTTCCCTGTGCGCATCGCCTCGAACCACGGGCCGGTCGGCACGACCTTCTGGGTTACCTTGACGCCGATCTTGCTCCACTCATCGACCAGCCAGGTGCCGACGTATTTATAGGGCTGATCGACGTTGCGGTTGAGCATCTCGAAGCTGAGGTTCTCCTGGCCGGCTTCCTTCAGCAGGCGCTTTGCCTCGGCACGCGATTTGTCGATGTCGGGCCAGAAGCCGGCCATCTTTTCCAGTTCCTCCTTGGTCGCCGCCATCGGGGAGCCAGGGAAGACGATGCCGCCAACGGTCTTCACGTCGGCGATCTTCGATAGCGCGGGAGCGCCGTGCCACTGGTCGACCGCCAACAGCAACGCCTTGCGGACCCGCACGTCGTCGAATGGTTTCTTCTGTGAGTTAGGGGTGATCAGATTGCCGCAATTCCAGTCGCTCTGCTGGATGGTGATCTTGTCACCGAGCTCTTTCTTCAATTGATCGATCGCCGCGGGTGGCAGGCCACGGAACTCAGTTGCTGCGCGGTCACCGCGGATCGCCTCCGTGCGTACCACCTGCTTGTCGGCGAAGATGCCGATGAAGCCGTCCAGGTACGGCAACGGCTTATGGTAGTAGTCCGGGTTGCGATCGCCCTTGATCGACTGTCCCAGGTCATAGGACGCGAACTTGAAGGGTCCGCTGCCCATGATGTTCTTCTCGTACCAGTGCGGATCCTTGGCCAGGATGTCCTTCTTGTAGACATAGGTATACGGGTCCGCGAGTGCGGGCAGGAACGTCAGCGTCGCGAACTTCAACTTGAAGACCACGGTGTGGGGGTCAGGTACCGAGATGCTGTCCACCATCTGGTACCAGTTGGCCCGTGCGCTGTTGTAGCCGGGCGGCGGATGGATGATGTGCTCCCAGCTTGCCGCCACGTCTTCGGCGGTGAGCGGTGAGCCGTCATGCCACTTCACGCCGTCGCGGATCTTGAAGGTATAGGTGGTGCCATTGTCGGTCGGCGTTGGCATCTCCGTGCAGAGGTCACAGACGAATTTGGTGACATCCTCCGGATGCTCCGGATCGAGTCGGATCAGCACACTGTAGAACGGCGCGGTCGCGTGGACTGTGGCGTAGGTGGTCTCCCGGTGGCCGTCGAAGCTCGGCGGTGCGTCGGCTGGTATCATGTAGGTGAGGATACCGCCGTGCTTCGGTGTCTCGTCGGCTGCTGCGGAGCCGAGGGCGATAACGGATGCGACGGCGGTGCCAAATGCCGCCGCCCATAGGCCTGAACGCATGTTTGGTGCCTCCCAAGGCATTTTTTGATTGTTGGCAAGCCCTGATGGACGTGCCGATAGTCACGATGGAGAGTATTCGCTGAAATTCTTTGGCGCGTCGAGATGTGATTAAGAGGCGGGAATGTTCGGAAGGGGGCGTGACGGCATGGCCGGGCTATCGGGACGGGATCAATTCGCTGTCACCGCGTAATTATGGGCACTGGTGAGGGCGTGGTGGGCCCCCTCCCCCTAGCCCCCTCCCGCAAGGGGAGGGGGAGAGCCTTCGCTGACGCTGACGGTGACACTGAAATCCTTCGCGGTGGGTGTCCTCACCCCTCCCTGCCGCGCCACTTACGCAGCGCCGGCAGCCAGCTTTTTCAGATCCGCCTGGGGCCGTGCACCGTAGTGGCTGATCACCTCCGCGGCGGCGATGGAGGCGATCTGGCCGCATATCGGCAGCGGCTTGCCCGAGGTCAGACCGGCGAGGAAGCCGGCGGCGTAGGCGTCACCCGCGCCGGTGGTGTCGACCACGCGCGTTGGCGCGGCGGCGATCTCCACCATCTCCGCGCCACGCAGGATCACGCTGCCTGCCTCGCTACGGGTCAACGCAGCCAGAGCGACATCGGTGCGCGCACGCTCGGCGGCGGCAGCGAACGTGTTCTCCTGGTAGAGGCTGGTGATCTCCGTCTCGTTGGCGAACAGGATGTCGACGTCCTGCTTCACCAGTTCCAGGAATTCCGCGCGATGGCGATCGACACAGAACGCATCGGACAGTGACAGCGCCACCTGGCGTCCGGCCGCGTGCGCGGCGGCCGCGGCGCGACGGAACGCCCGCTGCGCCGCTGGCGGATCGAACAGGTAACCTTCCAGATATGTAACCGTGGCGTCAGCCACCAATGCGTCGGTGACATCGGCCTCGTCGAAACTGACGCAGGCGCCGAGATAGGTGTGCATCGTGCGCTGTCCGTCCGGCGTCACCACGATCAGGCAGCGCGCGGTGGGTGCGCCGCCGAGCAGTGGCGCTGAGGGAAAGTGCACGCCGATCGCGGTCATGTCGTGGCGGAACACCCCGCCCAACTGATCGTCCGCCACCTTGCCGAGATAGGCGACGCGCGCGCCTAGTGCCGCCGCCACGGCACAGGTGTTCGCGGCCGAACCGCCACTGCTCTCCTGGCCGGCGGGCATGGCGGCGTAGAGAGCATCAGCGGTCTCCGTGTCGATCAGCGTCATCGCGCCCTTGCGCATGTCGTGACGTGACAGGAACGTGTCATCCGCCTGCGCGACCACGTCTACGATGGCGTTGCCGATACCCAGGATGTCAAAGCGTGCGTCCATGTCAGTGTGTCCTTGGCGGATGTGCGCGTACTGCGGCTTCGTTGACGTCTACACCCCATCCCGGTCCCTTGGGTATGATGAGTTCACCGTCCTCGATCGCTGGCGCGTTGATGAACAGTTCGTCGCGCCAGGAAACGCTGTCGATGTCGATCTCCATCACGCGGAAATTGGGCACGACCGCGCAGAAGTGTGCGCTGATCGCCGAGCAGAGATGGCCGTAGTAGTTATGCGGCGCACAATTCACTTCATACGCCTCGGCCATGGCGGCGATCTTGATGGACTCGAGGAAGCCGTTCCAGATCACGTCGATGATCGCGACGTCGGTGGAATATGCGTCCAGGAATGGCCGGAACGCCCGCCGTCCGCAGACCAACTCCAGAGACGCGATCGGGCACGGCGCGGAACGCCGTATCAGCGCCAGCGCCTGCGGATCCCAGGTGTCGATCTCCAACCACGTCATGTCGAACGGCGCGACCGCCTTGGCAATCTGCAGGTAGCCCTCGGTCTTGAAGTGGTAGTTGACGTCGAGATGCAGCCCCATGTCTGGGCCCGCGCCCTGGCGGAACGCGCTCAGCAAGTCGCGCACCGCCTGCAGCGTCTTGCGGTCGCAGTTCAGCTCCGGGTAGCCCGGCGAGCGGCCGAAGCCTGGCCCGAAATTCGTCAGCTTCTCGCCGTCGAACGGCAGGATATTGGTTTTCAGGGCTTTGAAGCCACGCCGCTTCACCTCGGCGCCGAGAGCCGCGACGTCGTCGTAGGTGCGCAAGCGGCTTCACCCCGACCAACTCATGGTTGCGGACGCGGTAGGAACCGCAATGCGACCAATAGACCGGGATCCGTTCGCGCACCGGTCCGCCAAACAATTCGTACACCGGCACGCCGAGTGCCTTGCCCTTGATGTCCAGCAGTGCGTTCTCGATCGCTGCGATGGCGCGCGCATTGACGCCACCGGGCGCCTGCACCTGACGGACCCACAGCGTCGAGGCGATCTGCTGCACCGGGCGCGGATCCGTGCCGATCAACGGTTCCGCCAGGCCGCGGATTACGCCGGTGAGGCCGCGGCTGCCATCGGCCTCGGTGTATTCGGACCAGCCGACAATGCCATCGTCAGTGGTGATCTTGAGGAACGAGAACGTGCGCCAGCCGGCGTCGCAATGCAGGTCATCGATGCGGGCGATCTTCATGCGGATTTCCTCCAGGCTTATGGCACCGGTGCGCAGCTTACTGGTCCGCGTGGCGTGACCTGCGCCTGACCAGCCGGGTCAACGACCGTTTCGACATCATAGCCGATGATACTTGGATCGTCGGCCGGCGCATTTATCGGCCTTGTAGGACGCGGCGCATAACCGTGGCGATGGCACTGACTGTTCCATCGAGTGCGGCAGCTTGCCCGCCGCGATCAATTGCGACCAACAGGTTGTGGCATTCTGCATGATCGAGCAGGGGGCGTTGAATGCACGCCTATAGCGTAGATGCAGATTGCCACGCTCCACGGCGATGGTCTGCAAGCCACGATCAGCCGGCGTTGCATCGTCAAAGACGACGCGGCCACTGCCGGCATCGACCACCATGAATGGCACCGCTCCATTCGGATCGGTGGCGCTGAACAGCAGGAACTGGTCC
The DNA here is from genome assembly GCA_963726125.1 of uncultured Alphaproteobacteria bacterium. Lineage (GTDB taxonomy): Bacteria > Pseudomonadota > Alphaproteobacteria > Acetobacterales > Acetobacteraceae > JAMXLO01. The sequence continues at coordinate 44,953 of CAVSBG010000011.1, forward strand.
TTGCGCCCTGCGAAGCTGAAACCTTCAGTCTTCAATGCAATTTCGCTATTGCGGTGTGTGGCATCGCAGGCTGGGCGCGCCTGACCGGTCGACAGCGGAATCACCGCGGCGGCATTCGGCGCCGGCGTATCGGTGCCTGACTCCCGGATCATGAGATCATGGTAGAATGAGCAGACAAGTTGGCCGTTGGGATCATTGCTCGACTTTGGCGGCACCTTCTTGACGACGACGGGACGATCAAGTTGGGCGGCGAGCCGACTTCCATCGCTTTGAGACTGCGCCGCGACAGGTAGAACCATGAAGCTGATCGCCAACAATCCGCGCACACAGCAATCATGCCAGGGGCCAGAAATTCTGACGTGTGACCGACACCCTACAACGTCGTGCCGGAGGAGAGGCGGCCGCGACGGATGGGCGGTGTCGGCATCCACGGCATTGCTGACGACGGCAACAGAAGACGTGGATGGCGGGCCTGCACCCGCCATGACGTGGTACCGACGGGTCATTTAACCTACCATCACCGAGCGGCGGCTCCGGCGTGCGGCGGTGCGACGAGGCCGACACCGCGCAGATGACTGAACAGCTGCTTCAGTCGATCGCGATCTGCCGGCGGCAGCGGGGGACGCAGGATCGACTCGATATTCGACCGCAGATGCGCCTGATCGCCGGTGCCGAACAGCACCACGTCCACGCCCGGTTCATGCCGCACATAGCGATATGCCGCATCGGTCAGACTGGTGGCGCCATGCGGATGGATCAGGAACCCGAGCGGATCGGGATCATCGGCGAGCGACTGCGGCACTTTGCCCTCCGCCGCAAGTTGCTTCATCGCCTCCGCCACGCGATCCTTGCGTGCGAAGATGCTGCGCACAGCGAACATCAGCAAGCGTTCCGACACGGTGTTGCAGCGACGCCGGAAACACTGCCTCGCGCGTGTTCTGGTTCATCATGTGGAACGCGACCATTGCCACGTCCCAGATGCCGTCGGAGATCGCACGCAGCAGCATCTGATGTTCGAGATCGTTCGGCGAGGTCTCGGTAATGCCGAGGAAGCGGAACTTTCCCTTGTCCTTCTCCTTCAGCAGCACCGGAGCAATCACATCGCGCACGTAGTCGTAGCCGGATGGCGGCACGGCGTGGAGCTGGAACACGTCGATGCAGTCGATGCCGAGCTCGCGCAGAGAGTTGTCCAGGCTGGCAACGACACGGTCGGGCGCCCAGCGTTCACCGCCTCGGATGACGGACGATTTGGTGGCGATCACCACCTTGTCGCGCGGCACAGATTTGATGGCTTTGCCGACCACGGATTCCGTGCCGTATGGCGCGGCGGTGTCGAGGATGTTCACGCCGAGATCCATTGCGGCGTGAATGATGGCGATGGCACTGGCCTCGGTGCCTCCGGTGGACAGGCCGAGCCGGCTGAAGCCGCCACAGCCCAGACCAGCGACGCTGACCTTCAGTTCCGTGCGACCCAGCGTGGTATAATCCATGCGTTACACCTGTCCTTCGAAGCGACAAGGCTAGAGCGGTTTCCGCACGGATGGAACGGGCGGTGGGCGACTGACGCTACGGTGGCCTGCGACCATCCGCGATCACCATGCCAATGGAACCCACCAGCATGAGCACGGCCATGCCCCGCGGCGTGCCATCAGTGGCAAATCCAACCAGCAAGCCGCTGATCGCACCCAGCAGATACTGCCCGGTCCCCATCACCGACGACGCACTTCCCGCGTGATGCTGATGTCGCGCCAGCGCACCGACGATGGTGTTGGGATTGAGCATGCCCATGCAGCTTATCGCGATGAATATCGGTGCCATGACCAGTGGCAGCCTGTGCAGGCCGGCAAAGGCGATCACCGTCAGCGTGGCCGTCGCACAGAGATGCACGCGTGCTACCCAATGCAGCACGCCGGAATGGCCAAACCGGCGCAGCAAATGCGGATTGAGCTGCGCGCAGCAAATCAGCCCGAATGAATTGGCACCGAAGATCATGGCGAACTGCGCCGGCGTCAGTCCGAACCCCTGGATGAACACCGGTGAGGAACCAGCGAGGTAGGCGAAGAACGCGAACGTTGCGAAGCCTCCCATCGAGGCATGCGTCAGGAAGCCGCGCTCGGTCAGGATGGTGCGATAGCGCAGGAGCTGCTCCCCCAGGTTCAGGCGGATGCGCCGATCGAGCGGCAGCGTGTCCGGCAGCAGCACGATCACCAGCACGAGGCAGATCACCCCGTATGCCGTGAGGATCCAGAAGATGCCACGCCAGTCGGCGAATGCCAGCACCGCGCTGCCCAGTGCGGGAGCCAGTATCGGCGCCGCGCCCATCACCAACGACAGGCGCGACAACAGCACTGCCGCGGCGTGACCCTCGGCGAGGTCGCGCACCATCGCGCGCGGGATCACCATGCCCGCCGAGGCGCCTATGGCTGCGAGCGCGCGGAATGCCGCCAGCCACTGGATCGACGGTGCGAGCGCGCAGCCCAGGCAGGCCAGCGTATAGATCGTCGTAGCTACGATCAGGGGTGCCTTGCGGCCGAACCGATCGGACAGCGTCCCCTGGCTGAGCTGTCCCACGGACAGCCCGGCAAACCATGCCGCGAGCGTCAGCTGTGCCGAACCGGACGGTGCCGCGAACGAGGCCTCGATTGCCGGAAACGCCGGCAAGTACATGTCGGTCGTCGCCGGCCCGACTGCAGTGAGGAAGCCGAGCAGTAGCGGAAGCCAGAAAGGGAAGGTCATTCACGCTTCATTGCAGGCAGCGTGCCAGATAGCCAGCACCCCCCGACAAATCCACCAGCCGCGACACAAATCGTCATCCCCGGCGGCGCGTGTCCCCGCGCTCAGGGGGATGCCGATGCCAGGCAGCTCGGGCGAGCGGCTTGGCACTGTTAGTGGGTGCTAGGACAGCGGCTTCATAGGCATGCGTCGGTTTCGCCAACCTTTTGTCAGTGCTGATGGGCCGAGTGGATCACTGCCCAGGTGGCGATCACACTGGCTGCCGTGGTGAGGCCGCCATAACGCGCGTAGATTGCACCGGCCTGTTGGTTCGCTTGTTCAATGTTGTTGTTCGGATTGGGGATTTGCGGATCCGAGGCGTTGCGAATTGCGTACCAGGCGATGTGCGGCGTGGACTGCAACGCATTGGCGACCATCGCATCGCCCATGTCGCAGGCGCGACCGAGGCCTTGCAGCTTATAGTGATCGGTACTGTCATCGAACGCGAAGAAGTCGGTGGTGACGACCGCGTCGTTCTGGGCAGAGAAGATATGCGGCGTCTTGCGGCCGCCGGGAATTTTTGCGGCGTTGACCTCAGTCAGCGCTGGCGTGATTGCGGCCAGGGCGTGTGATGGCAACGCCGAGGTTCGGTAGGTAGCGCTCGCCCACGGTTGCGAACGAAACTGCGTGCGGCAATCGAAGCGAACCGTGCCCGCGATCACCACGTCCCCAAGCTTTACATCGGCGCCGATGCCGCCACCGGTGCCTGTCGTGATGAAGATCTTCGGCGCCACGGTCTGGGCAATTTCAGACACCAGCCGATGCAGGGGCGTGGCTGGGCCATCGTAATCGAGATGCAGACCGGACTTGATCAACAGCACGCGCGCGTTGCCGATCTTGCAAGGGAAATACAGACCCAGGCTGTGATAATAACGCGCCATGTCCGCCTGCCGGCTATTGAACGGTGCCTTCGCGCCGGTGACCAGGGGGATATACGACGTAATATTATGTCGATACTCGTACCACGTCGCGGTTGGATGGTCCGGCGTGAACAGGGCCGCCAGTGCCGAGGCCTCAGCCGCCGTCCATGTCACCACCACCGCATCATAGCCGTGGAACCGCGACAAATCGTCGGTCTCCGCGGGGCGCGTCGGGAGAGGCGCTGCTTCCGGCGCAGCACCTTGCGGCCAGGGAACCGCTCTTGGCAGAGCCGATTCCAGCCCGGCCGCTAGAAAACGCTGGTGCGGTGCGGCTGGATCAAAATTCAGGATGATGTCGTCGACGTCGAGTTTGCCTGGCATGTCGGTATCCTTGGATGCCTCGCGACGGTGCGGTGGGTGATACGACAGGTCAGCGTAAGCACATGTGATGCGGGTCACAGATGGCAACAAATTTGGTGTTACTTGCGGGAGCCTCCAACAGCCATATTTGTTGATTACTACATGCGCTGTTTCATGGGATCGTTGGGGGCTTGCATCTTTCGCAAGTTCAGTGCGGGTGGGGATGGCAGGGTCAAGCCGGGTCAAGCCCGGCCATGACGGGGTCGGTACATGACTGGATTGGTGCAGGACGCGGTCAGGTACACGACGGGGTCGGTGAAGGACTGGTTGGTGCTTGCTACAACGGCCGCGGTGTTTTGCTATAAGCGGTGTCAGTTGGGTCGCGATAATCCCATGGCCTGACGCATGAACAGCCGCTTCAGTGGCGGTGCTCGATGCACTGCCGCAATACCGATATCCCGCGCGAGACGGATAATGGGATTGTCGCTGCTGAACAGCCGGTCGAGCGCATCAGTCGCTGTCAGCATCAACAGATTGTCCGGTCTCCGTCGCCGCTGATAGCGCATCAGCAGATCGACTGCGCCCAGGTCTGCACCGTCTCGCCACGCCTCGATCAGCACATCAGACAACGCGATCACATCGCGGAAACCAAGATTGAGCCCCTGCCCGGCAATCGGATGGATCGTGTGGGCAGCATCGCCGATCAGTACGAGACGCGTGTCGTAGTAGCGGTGTGCATGCATCGCACCGAGCGCATAACTCCAGCGCCGGCCAATGCAATGCACCTCGCCGAGATGATCGCCGAGACGGCGGGCGATCTCACGGGCGAACCTGGCATCGTCCAACATCAGCAAGCGTCGCGCTATCGGCGTGCGCTCGGTCCAGACGATGGCGGAAACGTTGGGAGTGCCACCGGCCTCGGCGTCGGCGCTGGCGCACATCGGCAGTTGGGCGAACGGTCCGGACGGCAGGAAGTGTTCCAGCGCCGTGTTGTGGTGCGGCTTCGCGTGGCTTATGGCGCAGACGATGCCGGTCTGGTCGTAGGGCAGCGCGGTGACGGGAATGCCGGCGGCGCGGCGCAGCGGGGAATTGCGGCCCTCCGCCGCGACGACCAGGCGGCAGTCGATGCGCGGGCCGCCGGCTATCTGCACGGTGGCGCCGTTGTCGCGCCGTTCCACCGCGGCCATGGCAGGGGCGAAGACGCGGAGGGGAGGCAAGGCATGCATGTGGGCGTTCAGGGCGACGCGCAGGCTGCGTGCCTCCACCATCCAGCCGAACGGCGCCGGGTCGCCGGCCTCGCGGTGATCGAAGTGGAGGAACAGCGGCGAGGCAGGGCGGCCGAGGCGGCCGTCGCTGACGCGGATATCGAGGATCGGACAGGCGGGTTCGGCCAACTGATCCCAGACCCCAGCTGTCTCCAGGAGCTGGCGGGAGCCGGCGGCGATGGCGAAGGCGCGGCCGTCGAAGGCGGGATGCTCCATCGGCGGGAGCGGCGCGCGGTCGACAACGACGGTGGGAACGCCGGCGGCGGCCAGGCGGCAGGCGAGCGTGCCGCCCACCGGGCCGGCACCGACGATACAGACCTCGGCCGTAAGGTGATCGCTCATGCGGCGGAGAGTGGCGCGGTTGCCACAGTGGCGGCAAGCGTTAGGAATGGTGCTTCTGCTATCAGAGGGTTCCGGCATATAGTTGCGGCAGCACACGAACCGCTGGAGCCGCATGGCCATCGCCCGAGCCGCCGAGGGACGCAGTCTTGCCTCGCCGACGATCAAGGCGTTGATCAGCCGGCGTTCGGCAGAGCTTATCGGGCTGGGGCTCGGGCTGCTGGGATTGGCACTGCTGGTGGCACTGGCCTGCTATGATCCGCGCGATCCATCACTGAACACGGCGACCTCGCGGCATACCAGCAACCTGGCGGGACCGGTGGGCGCGGTGCTGGCGGACCTGTTGCTGCAGGGCTTCGGCGTGGCCGGGGCGCTGCCGGGGGTGGCGATGCTGACATGGGCGTGGCGAATCGCGTCGCGCCGCGGGCTGGGCAGCATGGCGGGCCGGCTGGCGGCCCTGCTCGCGGCCTTGCCTGTGCTGGCCGCGGTGCTGGCCAGTATTCCGCGACCGCCGACGCTTGCGTGGCCGACGGTGGCGGGTCCTGGGGGGGCGATCGGCTCGTTGCTCGGGACGGTTGGGATCACGGCCGGGCGGGAGGCGCTGGGGTCCGTCGGCGCCGTGCTCGTCTGGACGTTCGGCGCGGCGTTCGCCTTGACGCTGACGCTGCTGGCATTGGGGCTGTCGGCTGGCGAGTGGCGCTCTGCTGGGCGGCTGGTGAGGCGTGGCGCGCGCTATGGTGTATCGGGAGGACGCGGAGCGGCGGGCGGGGTGGCGTGGCTCGCTCGGCTGCGGCTGCCTCGGTTCCTTCGGCGCGGGCGGCCCGAGGCGGGGGTGGCCGCGAGGCGGGAGGCACCACTGACGGCGCGCGTGGCGCCGATGGCGGATACGCCGCTGCCGCCGCCGCCCGTGGTCGCGCGGACGACTCGCGTGCCAGCGCAGCCGCGGCGACCGGAGCAGCAAAGCCTGCCTCTGAATGAGGCTGGGTGGCGGTTCCCGCCTCTGTCGTTGCTGAAGCCGGCACCGGCGCGGGCGGCGTCGGGGCCGAGCGAGGAGGCGCTGCAAGGGAACGCGCGGCTGCTGGAGACCGTGCTGTCGGACTATGGCGTGCAGGGGAGTATCGTGGAGATCCGGCCGGGGCCGGTGGTGACGCTGTACGAGCTGGAGCCGGCGCCGGGGATACGGAGCGCTCGGGTGATCGGGCTGGCTGATGACATTGCCCGGAGCCTTTCCGTGACGGCGGTGCGGATTGCGACCGTGTCGGGGCGGAACGTCATCGGCATCGAGGTGCCGAATGCGAAACGGGAGACCGTGTTCCTGTCGGAAATCCTGTCGTCCGATGAGGTGCAGAAGCATGGCGGGCGGCTGACGCTGGCACTGGGGAAGGAGATCAGCGGGGCGCCGATCTTTGCCGACCTGGCACGCATGCCGCATCTGATGATCGCGGGGACGACTGGATCGGGGAAATCCGTCGGCGTCAACGCGATGATCCTGTCGCTGTTGTACCGGATGTCGCCGGACCAGTGCCGGTTGATCCTGATTGATCCGAAGATGCTGGAGCTCTCGATGTATGAGGGCATTCCGCATCTTATGGCGCCGGTGGTGACCGAGCCCGCTAAGGCGGTGACGGCGCTGAAGTGGACCGTGCGGGAGATGGAGCGGCGGTACCGGGCGATGAGCCAGCTCGGGGTGCGGAACCTGTCTGGATACAACGACCGGGTCGCCGAGGCTCGGGCGAAGGGCGAGGTGGTGACGCGGCGCGTGCAGACCGGATTCGATCCCGATACCGGGCGGCCGACGTTCGAGGAGCAGCCGCTGGCACTGGAGGCCCTGCCACTGATCGTCGTGGTCGTCGACGAGATGGCGGACCTGATGATGGTGGCGGGGAAGGAGATCGAGGCGGCGGTGCAGCGCCTGGCTCAGATGGCGCGGGCGGCGGGCATCCATGTGATCATGGCGACGCAGCGGCCGTCGGTGGACGTGATCACGGGCACGATCAAGGCGAATTTCCCGACCCGGATCAGCTTCCAGGTGATCAGCAAGTTCGACAGCCGGACCATTTTGGGCGAGCAAGGGGCGGAACAACTGCTGGGCATGGGCGATATGCTGTTCATGCAGGGGGGCGGGCGGATCACCCGGGTGCATGGGCCGTTCGTAACGGACGAAGAGGTGGAGAAGGTGGTGGAGTTCCTGCGCGAGCAGGGCGAGCCCGCATATGTGGAGGACGTGACCGAGCCGGCGGACGATGATGGCGTTGGCGCGATGCCGGGAATTGGGGCGGAGGGCGACGGTGAGAAGGGGCTGTACGGGCAGGCTGTCTCCGTGGTGGCGCGCGAGGGGAAAGCGAGCACCAGCTTTATCCAGCGGCACCTGAATATTGGTTATAATCGGGCGGCCAAGCTGATTGAGCAGATGGAGAAAGAGGGCGTGGTCGGACCGGCCAACCATGTCGGCAAGCGCGAGGTGCTGATCCGGCGGGTGGCGGAGGACGAGGATTAGGGGTGGGCTCGGACCGCGGTGGGGCTGAGACTACAGGACGCATCGTTTAATGCCGTCAGTTAGCGACACCGTGTTGAAGTTGATCAGCAGGCCGACGCGGCATGGGCTGAGGCGGAGATAGCTCAACAGCTGCGCTTCGTGCAGTGGTTGAGTGCGTTTCGACATACTATTCAGGGTCTTCCGTGATTTGTGTGGGTAAATGTCGGGCGTCAGAGCATCGGGAGCATGCATGACGATTGGCTTTTTGCCGCTTGGAGGCGGCCCGGAATTCCGCATGATGAGGTATGGTCCAAGCAGGCAAGAGACAGCACGGGCTGTCGGACGGGTATTCGTTCCCGGGGTTCCGCGCGGGCTCGGCCATTCGCGGGGTGTTTGGTGACCGCGATGTGCGGATCATCACGCTCACCCGGCGCTCAAAAAAACCGCGTGCGGTGGCTGTGGATGGGTACGGATGGGGTGGTACGATCGGACGACGCGGCGTGTCCGCGACCTTTCGAGTGCCGGGTATCGCATCGTGCTGGAACTCGAGGTGCGGCGCGTGGCGTGCCCAGTATGCGGCGTGAAGCGCGAACGGCTGGATTTCCTGGCAGACAACCCGCACTTCACCAAGCGCTTCGCGTTCTATGTCGGCCGCCGCTGTCGGCAGGCCTCGATCCGCGATGTCGCCAAGGAGCTGAGGCTTACCTGGGACACGGTCAAGGCGCTGGAGATGCAGTACATGCGCGCCCAGATCGAGCGCGCTGGCACGCCGGCGCCCCGGGCGATCGGTGTCGACGAGATCGCGGTGCGCAAGGGTCACAACTATCGCATCGTGGTGAGTGACCTGGTTCGCAAGCGACCAATCTGGTTCGGCGGAGACGATCGCTCGGAAGCCAGCATGGCGCAATTCTACGATTGGCTGGGCCCCGGGAAGAGCAGCAAGCTCCGGCTCATCGTGATGGACATGTGGAAGCCGTTCCGCAACGTGGCGAGGGACAAGGCGCCGCAGGCGGCGATCCTGTTCGACAAGTTTCACATCATGCGCCATCTCGGCGAGGCGCTCGACAAGGTACGCAAGGCTGAATACGCCCGGCTCACTGGCAAGGACCGACGCTTCATCAAAGGGCAAAAGTACACACTGCTGTCGCATCGCGACAACCTCAGCCTGGACGGCAAGCGATCGTTGACGCTGCTACTGGCCGCCAACAAGCGACTCAACACCGCCTATGTTCTGAAAGAGGCGTTCGGCCAACTCTGGGACTATCGGCGCGAGGGCTGGGCACGGCGGTTTTTCGACAACTGGCGTGCCAGCCTGAAGTGGCAGCGGCTCAAGCCGTACGAACGGTTCGCCGACATGATTGACCGCCATTGGGACGGCATCGCCGCCTACTGCCAGCCGGAGAACAAGGTTTCGCTCGGCTTCGTCGAGGGACTCAACAACAAGATCCGGGTGTTCCAGCGGCGAGCCTACGGGCTGAAGGACGAGGAGTATCTCCGCCTCAAGGTGCTGTCATGCATGCTTCCGATGCTCTGACGCCCGACATTTACCCACACGAATCACGGAAGACCCTTACTTTTAAATTGTCTCGGTCACTGGAAGCTGGCGAAACACAGCCCCGTGCCGCTGAGTGCCGGCGTGCGATAGCCTGGCACATAACGCACCCACTGCATCTCCAGCGGACCCAGCGTTCCGGCGAGGCAGATCCAGTTGCGCATCTCCGAACTGCCCGACATCAGCTTGGTCAAGGGCGCATTGCGGAAGAACGCCGCATCCTTCCGCCGCAACGCCTCGATCACTGATTGATCGAACGCCTCGTCGACCACGAAGTGGCTTAGACCGCCCGAGGCCATCACCCCAATCCGTGCGCCGCCTGGCAGTGCTTCGATCGCGCGCCGTATGGCCTCACCCAGCGCCACACAGCGCGCCGGCAACGGCTGGTTCGGGGGGTAATACGCGTTCAGGAACACAGGCACCATCGGCACCCCATCCGGCAAATAGAACCGGTGCACGAACGAATAGGCATGCCCCTCGCGTTGTCCCTCGCGCAGCGAGCGCATCGCCGACAGATCGAACCCATCGTGCTGCAGCGCCGCGATCAGATGCCGCGCCAGCGCCGCATCGCACGGATAGTCCTGCTCGACTATCTCTTTCTGGTATGGCAACCGTCCGCGGATCGTGTCGCCGTAATAGACGCCGATCGCCGGCATGTTGTCGTACTGGAAGAGTTCCTCCTGATCGTCGCCCACCACGATCAACGCATCCAGCCGCGCCGCCGCAACGTCGTCACGCAGCCGCGCCATCGCGGCCACCGCCTCGCCGTGACGCCGTGCCAGGTGGTGTGGAGCAATCTGCTCCAGCGCGTCCACCGGTGCGCGCGACAGCAACGTGTCGTAGTCGCAGTCGTTGCCGTCGAAATCGACGAACCGCCGCGCCTTGTCGCGCGCAAGGAAACCGGACTCCCAGTCCTCGATACGCGAAGCCAGCATCGGGCTATGCGAAGTGCCGAACGCAGCGACCAGTCGGGCCATGACAGGTTCCTCCTGGGCGGCATCCTGGTGCAGCAGCGGATGGTGGGTCAAACAGAGGATGCAACGGTGGGCCCGGCGGCAGCCGTGGTCCAAACCGCTCGACGAGGCACGGGCACGCCGCCGCGAGACCTGACCGCGAATGTCGCGGCGGTCGCGGGGCGACCGTGCGGATGCGCCGGGATGGGGTGGGGCCAGCCAGGACGGTAGGGCCGGCGGTTGTCCGGCTCCGTGGGGCAGCGCGATGCCAACCTGCGATGGGTCAGGGTGGTTGGTTCGCCGATGAAGCAGCCGAGTACCGGGCGGATCTCGTCTGGTTTCAGTTGCAACCAGTCCCAGGTGTTGTCTGGTTTCCTGTCCTGCTCCTGAATCAACGCCTGCTCGCGATGGGTCTTCTGTCGCATCACGGTGACGACGTCGCCGCCGAAGTCGTGTATGATCTCAAACAGCTGGTACCAGAACGCGCGGGTGCAGAAGCCGGGCACGACGGCGAATCGCGGCAGATCTCTGCGATCGTGCGGCCAACCGCGCGACACGGAGTGTTCTTCATGGATGATGCGGTGTTTGGAGGTTTCTTATGATACACGCATCCTGCCATTGCGGGGCGGTTGAGCTAGAAATCGACGTGGCTCCGCAGGATGTGACAGAATGCAACTGTTCGATCTGCCGCCGGTATGGCGTGCTGTGGGCCTATTATCCGCCAGGCCAGGTGCATTTCACGAAGTCTCCCGAGACCGACGTTTACATGTGGGACGACAAGGCAATTCGATTCCATCGCTGCCGCGTCTGCGGCTGCATCTCCCACTGGTCGGCAGTGGTCCCTTCGACTAATCGCATGGGCGTCAACGCGCGATTGATGGATCCAGAACTGATCAGGCATGTCAGGATTTGGCAACTGGATGGTGCGGTGACAGAGAGGTATGTCGACGATTAGCCGCTCGGGAGTCCACTTTCCACCCTACAGCGATCGTCGACGATATCATTCAGTAATCGCTTGGAGATGCGCTCTGAGAAGTCTCCATGTCAGCCTTCCATGAAACTGAAGCGACACGCTTTCAATGTGGGAGCGAACGTCTCGGACCCGGAGAGGGGATTTTCGCGTTTGCGCCATAACACCGAGGCGTTGCGCTCAGGCTTTGGCCACGAAGCGTCGATATGCCGCGCCAAGTGCGATCAGCGACAGTCCGAGGCGAAGGTTAGGACAGCACGTGCCCCAACCCGACCAAGTCGTCCATATCCACAAGGAAGACCTTCGCGACCACCAATCCGCGGACCGCGAGCGTTGCCAGACGCTGCTTCTGCTCGCGCCTTCCGATCCCTGCCGCCATCACCACGGCGCCGTACGGCAACCACGCTCCGAACCATGCCCACGCTCCGCGTCCTCTACGGGCACGTGTTGAAGCCGATCGGATCCAGATGGAGCAGATCGCGGATGTCCGTGCCACCCAGGCGGATCCGTCAACCGGCGTGTAGCAGGCAAGCACAGCCGCAGCGCTTTCGGCTACCCGGTCGCGGGATGCCGGATTGCCGCGATCGCAAGCGCACCGCCCACGACGCAGGCCGGCTGCTGCCAATCAAGCGGCGGCCATGCACCGTCGGATCCACCTGTCACGGCAGGGTTCGCCACCAGCAGCACGATCCCGCCAGCGAGCGCCAGTGTGCATTGCGGGTGAAGTCGCATGCCTCGCCCCAGCCATCCCATGGCCTGTCTCCCCGCCGGTTGAACCGATCGCGTCCCGGCAGTGCATTAGCCCTTGCGGGGGTTCGTGCCTGCAATATCATTGCGCGCACTGGCCGACCCCTGAAATGTCACAATAGCAATTGCGCGGAAAGCGCACGGTGCAACACGCGATGAAGAGCCCACCCGGCGAAACGCCGCCCGTACTCGACGCCATCGACCGCCGCATCCTGTCGGAACTCCAATCCGATGGCCGCATGACCAACGTGGAACTGGCCCGCCGTGCCGGGATTTCCGCGCCCCCTTGCCTGCGCCGCGTCCGCCGGCTGGAGGAGGCCGGCATCATCCGTGGCTACCATGCCGATACCGATCCGCACCGCCTCGGCTGGGAGATCACCTTCTTCGCCATCGTTGGCTTGGAGAGCCAGCGCGAGACCGTGCTCTCCGCCTTCGAACAGCTCATCGCCACCTGGCCCGAGGTGCGCGAGTGTCACATGATCCGCGGCGGCGGCGATTTCCTGCTGAAGCTGGTGGCCCGCGATACCGCGCACGAGAACCAGCTCACCCAGCGCCTGACCGGCTCGCCCACGGTGACACGCGTGCAGACGCTACAAACCATCCGCACGAGTCGTAGTCTGGCCGGTGTGCCGCTCTAAGCCGAGCTTCCCGCTGCCTTTGCGATGAAGTTGTTGAAAGGACTCGCGATATCGACTGAGCCCGTCCAAATCGTAGCCATGTAATTTCATATTTGAGACTTGTACGCTCCGGCCGGATGTGCGCATGCTTCGCCATGTACATCGAAGCCGTTCCGAATCGGAACTCGCCCCCCGCGATCCTGCTGCGCGAGAGCTACCGCGAAGGCGGCAAGGTGCGTAAGCGCACACTGTGCAATCTTTCCGACTGGCCCACTGCCCACATCGAGGGTCTCCGCGGCGTCCTCAGGGGCGGCACGGTCATCCCCGCCGAGCGTGAGGCCTTCACCATCATCCGCAGCCTGCCGCACGGCCATGTCGCCGCTGCGCTCGGCATCGCGCGCAACATCGGCCTCGACCGCATCCTCGGCCCTGGTGACGATCGCCGTCGCGACCTGGTCCTTGCCCTTCTGGTCGGGCGTATCGTCGACCCCGCATCCAAGCTCGTCGCCGCCCGTGCGCTGTCGCCCGCCACCGCCGCATCGAGCCTTGGCGAACTGCTCGGCCTCGGCGAGGTCGATGAAGACGAGCTGTACGCCGCGCTGGACTGCCTGCTGGAGCGTCAGCCTGCGATCGAGGCCACGCTGGCCAGGCGCCATCTCACCAACGGCACACTGGTGCTGTACGACGTGTCGTCGAGCTACATGGAGGGACGCTGCTGCCCGCTCGCCAAGCGTGGCTACAGCCGCGACGGCAAGAAGGGCACGCTGCAGATTGTCTATGGCCTGCTCTGCGCCCCCGACGGTTGTCCCGTTGCCATCGAGGTGTTCGACGGCAACACCGCCGATCCGATGACGCTGGCAACACAGGTCGAGAAACTTAAGCAGCGCTTCCATCTGGACCATGTCGTGCTGGTCGGCGACCGTGGCATGATCACCCAGGCGCGCATCACCGAGGATATCAAATCGGCAGGCCTGGACTGGATCTCCTCGCTGCGCGCGCCGGCGATCAAAACGTTGGTGGAAAGCGGTGCCTTGCAGCTCTCGCTGTTCGATCAGCGCGACATGGCCTCCATCACCGCGCCCGAATTCCCCGATGAGCGCCTCGTGGTCTGCCGCAACCCCGATCTCGCCGCCGAGCGTACCCGCAAGCGCGAAGAACTCCTTGCCGCCACTGAGCGCGACCTCACCCGCATCCAGGCCGCCGTGGCACGCAAGCGCGATCCGCTGCGCGGCACCGCCGCAATCGCGCTTGCGGTCGGCAAGGTGATCAACAAACATAAGGCTTGCCGTCGGGCGCTTGACCCGAGGGTGGCCAAGCATCTCGATCTCGACATCACCGATGCCAGCTTCAGCTTTGCACGCAAGACCGCTGAAATTGCCGCCGAGGCGGCAACCGACGGTGTCTATGTCATACGCACCAGCCTGGCAGCGGAGACCTTCGACGACGCAGAAACAGTGCGCAGCTACAAATCTCTCGCCCTGGTGGAACGGGCCTTTCGCTGTATCAAGACCGTCGATCTGCACGTCCGCCCCGTGTATCACCGATTGGCCGATCGGGTCCGCGCGCATGTCTTCCTCTGCATGCTGGCCTACTACCTCGAATGGCACATGCGTCAGCGCCTGGCGCCGATGCTGTTCGACGACACCGACAAGGCAGCCGCCGAAGCAATGCGATCGAGCGTGGTGGCAACGGCGCAGCGCTCACCGGCCGCTGTCGCCAAGCAGACTACACGCCTCACCAAGGACGGCCTTCCAGTGCACAGCTTTCACTCGCTACTGGGCGATCTTGCGACCTTGGTGCGAAACACTGTGATAACCGCGATCACACCGAATTATCCACTCACTGTACTGACCAGACCGACACCGATCCAGCACAAGGCATTTGACCTCCTCGGGATCACGCTGTAGCCAGTAGCACAGAGCTTCTGCGAAGCATTCTGTCGTTAATTCAAGACCTTGCGCGATTCACTGTCAGGAAGCTCGGGCTAAGGGCCTGCTGGGTTTGGCCTCGGGATCCACGTCTCAAAGGAAGGACGTGAATGCGGATGCCGCTCTAACGACGCGCCGACATCCGCAGACGGCGCATTCCCAGCAGCCCGGCCAGCGCCACACCAAGGATCGCCAGCCCGCCCGGCTCCGGAGCCCGCACCGGCGTGCCGCGGAACGGATAGTCGTGCAGCTCGCCATTCCCGCTGTAGCTCGCCGCCACCAGCGTCCCGTCGATCGGCGAGTTGTTGGTGACCGTCGCATAGGGTGCCAACACGGTGCCGGCCAATTCGTTGTTCACCGTCACCGAGCCGGCGTTGTAGAAATTCCAGATCAGGCTCGGCGCCAACTGCGCTAGCGACGTGCTGCCAAACTGCTGGTTCGCGTTGTCGGCGAAGGAGCACGCCTTGCTGCCGCAATCGACGTTGAAGATGATCGTGCCGGCTCCGTTCGCGTTGACCTGGAAGCTGGCGAACTGTGACAGCACCGCCGCGCTGACCGTGAACACAGCCAGACCGGACGCGTTCGGCGTCGCATTGATCTGTACATTGTTGAAGTTCCCTTGCAGGCTGGCGATCGTCGGGAACGTGCTGTTGGCCGTCGCTGCCGATAGCTGGGCCGACAGCGATTTCAACGGCGTCTCAATCTGTGAGCTCAGGTCCGGTAATGTGTCCGTGTAGGCGTACGGCTTGATCACCGCGCTGCTGGGCGAGATGGTGCCGGTGTTTGTCGCGCTCGCCGTCATATAGGCGTGTGCACCGCCGTTCAGGTTGACGCTGCCGCTGCTGTTGCCGCCGAGGTAGAGATTGCCACCGTTCATGTTGGCGTTGCCGGCGTTGTTGCCGCCGACCGTCAGGCTGCCGCCACCGTTCATGTTGAAGCTGGCGCTGTTGCCCCCCGCGATAAAGGCCGCTCCGGCATTGCTGAGATTATAGGTTTTTGCCGCGGTCGCGTTGCCGTAGACGTTCAATGCCGCCAGCGAGGTCGCCCCCTCCTGCGCTGAGGGCTTGATGTAGAAGCTGGCCCCGCCGGTCAGGTTGCCGCCTACGATGGTGCGCCCCTCGACGTCCGCATTATTCGCGAAATCACCAAATACGATGGCGTTGAACTGGTCGAGCAGGTCATAGGCCGTGGTCGCAGCCCGAGCCTCGCCGGCCATAACCAAGCCGGCCGTAAGCCCAGCCAAACCAACATAAAGCTTGCGCATTTTCACGAACCCGTTACCTTCGAATTACAAAAAATCATGTGACAGCCCCATATGGGACAAATAATGTGACAAACAACCGGTTTCTAATCGGTATCATGACGTGGAAGCTTTCCTTGGCGAAGCGCTACCGCCGTGCGATTGACAGCAAGTTGTTATAGGTCAACGGGTATGATCACGCCGAACGGGCAACCGTCAGCCGTCCGGCGGAACCAAACGGGAGCTTCCATGAAGCAGGCACTCTTGGCCGTTTTGGGGATTTGCGGTCTGGCGCTGTGCGCCCAACCTGCATCAGCCGCGCTGATATTCGAGGGAAGCTGGATTCTGGGGGATGGCCCGTACCAAGGCTTCGACCCGCCGGTCTATTCCGGCCAAACTGCCGCGGCTCTGCTGTTCGGCGGCAGCGCCAGCCAGTACCAGATCTCCACCGTCGACGACAACCCGGCAGACATTGACAACATGGCCTGGGCCGATACCGAGGGCGCGACGGCGCCTGCCAAGGTGGCTCAGGACTACAGCTACAGCGACTGCGGTGGTTTGTATGCTTGCACGGGCCCAGACCAAACGGCGACCTCTGCCTACGTCCTTGATCACACCTGCAACAATCGCCTTCAAACCCAACAGGCCCTACAGGAACCCTGCGACAACACCGCCGATGGCGATGATCTGCCGCAGCCCAGCACCAGCTACGTGAACTATGCCTTCTTCGACACCGGATCCGTGGCCGTCCCGGAGCCATCGAGCTTCCTCCTGATCGGAACCATGGTCGTCGGGTTCGGCCTGTTGCGCCGTCGTCGCATCTAACGGCTTAACGTTTCCTCGCGGCCCTTGTCCGCGAGGCTTCGCGCCGGGACAATAGCGACTGCGATTCGCCGTGGCCGCAGCAGATGTCCGACCTCATGCCGCTCGTTGACCTCCCCTCCCGCTCTGCCCTCCGCGGCGCGCCGACACTGACCGTCGTCGTGCCGTGCTACAACGAGCGACCCAATGTCGCCCCGCTGATCGCGAGGCTGGACGCCGCGCTCTGTGGCATTGCCTGGGAGGTGGTCTACGTCGACGACAACAGCCCCGACGGCACCACCGCCGAGGTGCGTCGCATCGCCCAGACCGACTCCCGCGTCCGCTGTATCCGCCGCATTGGGCGGCGCGGGCTGTCATCCGCGGTGATCGAGGGTGGCCTGTCGTCCTCGGCACAGTTCGTGGCCGTGATGGACGGCGACCTGCAGCACGACGAGAGCCGGCTGCCCGACATGCTGTCGGCGCTGCAGACCGGCAATTATGATCTTGCCGTGGGCAGCCGCCACGTCGAGGGCGGCGACGATGCCGGACTCTCCGGCCGCTGGCGCCATCTGCTGTCGGACGGAGGGATCCGCCTGGCGCAGGCATTCCTGCCGATACGGTTCACCGACCCGATGAGTGGCTTCTTCATGCTGCCGCGCCCCCTGTTCGAGCAATTGGCCGGCAACCTCACCGGTCAGGGCTTCAAGATCCTCTTGGACCTGGCTCTCAGCTCGCCCGCTCCGCTGCGGGTCATCGAACTCCCGTTCGTGTTCCACGAGCGCGTCGCCGGCGAGAGCAAGCTCGACGCATTGGTCCTGGCGCAGTTCGCAGGCCTGCTGCTCGACAAGGTGTTCGGCGGCCTGCTGCCGCTGCGGTTCATCTCCTTCGCTCTGGTCGGCGCGCTCGGGGTGCTGGTGCATCTCACGGTGCTCACCGTGACACTGAAATTCGTCCGCCTGGATTTCGAGGCGGCGCAGGCCAGCGCGACCGTGGTTGCCATGGTGTTCAATTTCGTACTCAACAACGGCATCACCTATCGCGACCAGCGCCTGCGCGGTCCGCGACTGTGGCGTGGCCTGCTGGTATTCATGGTGGTCTGCGGTGTCGGCGCGGTGGCCAACATCGGAATCGCCAAGTCGCTGTACGACACGCACACCAACTGGACGATCGCGGGCGCGATCGGCGCGATCATCGGCGTGGTCTGGAACTACGCCGTCTCTGCCACGCTGGTTTGGCGCGCGCGATAACGCCCCGCCCGGCACAACCTGTCATCGCGACGAGCGCAGCGGCCAGTCCGGCTCCCGCGTATGGCACGCCGGCATGCTGGGCACTGGCCGCGCTCGCCGCATTGACGCTGCTGCGTCTCGTCGTCGCGGCGATCGCCCCACTGGCCCCGGACGAGGCCTACTACTGGGTGTGGTCGCGGGCCCTCGCCGCCGGTTACCCGGACCATCCGCCGATGGTGGCGGTCTGGATCCGCCTCGGCACCAGCCTGGCCGGTGACGGATCGCTGGGCATCCGGCTGCTCGGGCCGCTTTCGGTCGCCGTTGCTTCTTTACTGCTCGCCGATGCGGCCGAGCACCTGCTGCCGAACCGCAAGGCTGGCCTGCATGCCGCGGTGATGCTCAATGCGACGCTGCTGTTCGGCGTCGGCGCCGTGATGATGACGCCCGACGCCCCGCTGCTGGTGTTCTGGACCGCTTGCCTGTGGGCACTGGCGCGGGTGCCTCGTCATTCCCGCGAAAGCGGGTCAGGTGGCGCCGGCTGGTGGCTCGCCGTGGGCCTGTTCGGCGGCCTGGCAATGGCCAGCAAATACACCGCTGCTCTGCTCTGGTTCGGCATCATGCTGTGGCTGCTGGTCACGCCATCGATGCGGACATGGTTGCGCGCGCCGGCCCCTTGGCTGGGCAAGGTGCTCGGCGGGGCGGTGTTCCTGCCGACCGTCATCTGGAACGCCGAGCACGGCTGGACCAGCTTCGTGCGGCAAGGTGGTCGGCTCGGCGACTGGCACCCCGGCAACGCATTCCGCTTCCTGGGGGAGCTGATCATCGGCCAGATCGGCCTCGTGACGCCGCTGATCTTCGCCTTCTGCGTTGGCGGCATCGTCATTGCTGTACGGCGTGCCTGGCGCACCCGCGAACCTGCGTGGACACTGCTGGCCGTGATGACGCTGCCTGGCGCCGTGCTGTTCATGCAACACGTGCTGGGTGATCGCGTGCAGGGCAACTGGCCCGCCGTCATCTACCCCGCTGCCGCCATCGCCGCCGGCGGCCTGACAGCGACCATATGGCAGCGTTTGTGGCTGCCGTCGGTGGCGCTAGGGTTCGCGATCACGCTGCTGGTCTATCTGCACGCGACCGTTGCGCCGTTGCCCGTGCCCATTCGCTTCGACCCGAGCGTCCTGCAACTGGCCGGCTGGAATGCGTTTGCCACGCGGGTGGAACTCGATCCGGCAGCACGAGGGCGCCAGCTATGTTGCCGCGGACCAGTACGGTGTGGCGGCGCAACTTGCCCGAGACCTGCCGCCTGGGGTCATGGCCGTGGGGATCGAGGCGCGGTGGGCGTTGTTCAACCTGCCGCGCGCCAATCTGGCCGGACGCGTGGGCATCCTGGTCAGCACGAACCGTCTCGACGGCACCGCCGCGCCTTGGTCCAGCATCACCCCCATTGGGGCCGCTGTCCGCGAACGAGGAACCGACGCCGTGGAGACCTACCGGCTGTATCGGGTCACCACGGTGTCCGATCCGTCGGATGGCGTTGTGCTGCCGCGCCCCCGCCGCTGACCGTTCGCGGGCGGGTCTACACCAGGAATTAAACTGGAACGTTCATCCTGCGCCACATGGCTCGCAAGGCGGACAGAAAGGGCAAGGGCGGCAGCATCATCATCCGCAGGGAAGAGGTGGTGGAGGGCGGTGGACATGGCGGCGCGTGGAAGGTCGCATACGCCGACTTCGTCACGGCGATGATGGCATTCTTCCTGCTGATGTGGCTGCTGAACGCGACGACCGAGGAACAGCGCAAGGGACTGGCCGACTATTTCAGCCCGAACAGCGTATTATCGCACAATTCGTCCGGCATGGGTCAGCCGTTCGGCGGCAAGACAGCCTTCAGCACCGGCGCGATGGTATCGGACCTCGGCGCGGAGCAGGTTGTGGTGGGGCGCAATCCCGCGGTGGATGCCGTGCCGGACACGGACACGGACGTTATCGCCGAACCGCGGCCCAACCGCGACGATGTGCGCAGCAAGGCGCCGGATCAGGGCGGCGGCTTGCCGCCAAGGCGCTCCGTGGCGGCCAACGCGTCTGACCGCCGCTGGCGTGCCGCTGGCGCCGCTGGCTTCGGCCGTCCAGCAAGCCTGGGCAGGCGAAGCGGGCTCCCAGCGAGGCCGAACTGCGCGCGGAAAACGAGAGACAGGAAAAGCAGGCGTTCGACGCAGGCGGCGCAGCAGATCCGCGATGCGGTCGCTAATGATCCACAAGCTGGCCGAACTCGCCAGCGCAGATGACGATCGACCTCACCCCCGACGGCCTGCGCATTCAACTGCTGGATGCGGAACGTCAGGCGATGTTCACGCTGGGCTCGGCCGACCCGAATGAACGAGCGCGGCTGCTGTTGCAGAAGGTGGCGCCGGTGCTCGCGAAGCTGCCGGAGGATATCTCGATTGCCGGCCATACGGACGCAGCTCCATTCGTCGGCGCCGGTCGCACCAATTGGGAGCTCTCCGCCGATCGCGCCAATGCCACTCGACGTTTGTTGGTTGATGCCGGGCTGCAGGAAACCGCGTATTCGAAGCGTGACCGGCAACGCAGAGCGCGACTTGCTGGTCCGCCAGCGATCCGCTGGCCGCAGCGAATCGCCGCATCTCCATCGTGGTGCTGCGCTCCGCAACGGCCGCCGCAACCTGAAGCTTGCCGGCGGCGACCCCACCGCCTGAGTTGATGCCATGCTGGCGATCGGTGGTTTCGCATTCCTGCTGGCTTGTGTGTTCGGTAGCTACACCGTCTCGGGTGGCAGCTTCGATGTGCTGCTCGAGGCGGTGCCGTTCGAGATGTGGACCATCGGGGGTGCCGCGATCGCCGCATTCCTGATGTCGAACAGCATGCACGACCTGAAGCATGCGCTCGGCGGATTCAAGAAGATCTTCTCGGCGCCGCATTCCACAAGCACGACTACATCGATCTATTGAGCCTGCTGTATTTCCTGGTCCGGTTGGCGACCACAAAGGGGAACATGGCGCTGAAGCGCATATCGAGAAGCCCGAGGAGAGCGCGGCGTTTCAGAAGTTCCCCAAGGTGCTGGCAAACCATTTCGCCTGCACCATGATCTGCGACTATTTGCGCATGGTGGGCATGAACGCCGACGATCCAAATCAGATCGAGGACGTGATGGCGCGGGAGCTGAAGAAGACGCTGAATGAGGAACTGCACGGCGCCCACGCGTTGCAGATGATGGCGGATGGCCTGCCGGCGCTTGGTATCGTCGCGGCGGTGCTGGGCGTGATCAAGACGATGTCGCACATCGATCGGCCGCCGGCGATCCTCGGCGGCATGATCGCGAGCGCACTGTGCGGCACGTTCCTTGGCGTGCTGCTGGCCTATGGCCTGGCGGGTCCGTTCGCATCGCGGCTGAAGGATGTGGTCGAGGAGGAAGTCGAAGTACTATGAGGTCATACGGGCTGTGCTGGTGACGCATCTGCATGGCAACGCGCCGCAGGTCAGCGTCGAGTCGGGCCGCAAGATGGTGCCGACGGAGCACATGCCGTCGTTCCTGGAACTTGAGGAAGCGGTGCAGGCGGTGCAGATGAACTCGTACCTCTGCACAGTGATTTTGACCGGGTGATCGGCGGGGTCCATGGGGGCCCGAGTTGGTCGGCTCGGCTCGTTCAAAGCGTCAAATCACTGTGCCGGGTCTAGTGCATCGCCGCGTTCGAGAACAGGTTGATTACGCCCACGCCCGCGACGATGAGGCCGAGGCCGATCATCGCCGCCGCGTCCAGTGTCTGGCCGGACCACAGCCAGCCGATCGCCGTGATGAAGACGATCCCGATACCGGACCACAGCGCATACGCGATGCCGACGGGGACGCGGTCCAGCGTGAGCGACAGGAAATAGAACGCGACGAGGTAGCTCAACAGCACGACGGCCGACGGTAGCAGGACCCGTGAATCCCTGCGACGCCTTCAACGCCGAGGTGCCGACGACTTCCGCCACGATCGCGATCAGCAGATAGACCCACTTCATCGGCACCTCCTCCCGCAAGGGGCAACAGCCGCATCGGGAGTTCCCCGGGTCGGGCAGCAGCGCCGAACGAGCGGACAAGACCGGGGCGGTGCCGTCAGCGGGGCCTCGAGGGCGTCGCAGCGTTTGCCCGCACCAGCTTGTCCATCACCAGCCTTGGCGCACGTCGGCGAGCGATCCCGACAGTGATTCGGATGGCCGCGGCCCGTTCGGTCAGGGCGCCGGTGGGAACGGTCTCTGCACGGATGCGAAGCTCTTCAACTGCGCAGACACATCGCCGCTTAGCCGGATGTCGTAGGGATCGAGGGCAAGAATATCCGATGACTTGGCGTCGAGCTTACCAAAGTCAACCCAGAACACGGCCGGGCTATTGACGGGCATGACATAGAAAACCTTGTGGGTGAGATCGACGACGGTGGCCCATCGGGTGGGCCAGGTGTCCACGGAGTCGCTGCCGGATGTGTCGTGAGCTCCGAATGGAACGGCGACGTTGCGGGCAACCCCGGCCAGTTGGCTCACCGCCTCATACGTGTTTGCAGGCTTCGGCAGAGTCTTGAGGTAGGACGTGGCGCGGACGAAGCGGCTGGCCGGGTCGACGTCGCCGGGCATCGGGAGGTTGCCGCCGAACAGCTTGTAGCGCTTCAGATTGGCGAGCTGCTCATCCAGCGTTGGCTCGTTGGTCATGACGGTAACCTGCTTGCCGTGATGAATGACGAGTTTGCCGCCGACGTATTCCAGGACCGCGCTGTCACCAGTGGCATCCTCGATGGCGAGATGCAGTGGCCATTCGCGCCCGGCCGCCTTGCTCGACACGATTTGCACGATTTTGAGCCCGTCCAGCGCCTCCGCAACCGTGGCGTAATTGTCCAGGACATACTGCGCCCAGTGAAGGTTCGAGACGGCAGGGCGCGTGTCAGAGGTCTCGTGCTCGCTGCCATGCAGATAGAGCAGGTGCGCGCTGAGCCCGGCCTCGTTCATGCCGTCGCTCGCTCCCGCGTCGAAGGCCGTCAGCACCGCGCTTGCGAACTTCGACGTCCACTGCGCCGCGTTGCCCTCGGCGACGCCACGCCGCGCGATGCCGCGCGGCAGGTAGACGAGGCGTGCCCTATCCTCCATGTAGAGGTCCCAAGTCCTCGCGGCGACAACGGCCTGGCCATTGTCGTTCCACAGTATGAGGCTGCACGCCTCCGCCGAAGATCCGAACCCGAGGCATGCCGCAGCGCCAGCCACGAAACCGGCGGCGGTGGAAATGAGCTTTGCCCTCACGTTTGTCTCTCCCAGCGCTAGATGCTGGCGATTCGGTAGGGGCAAATGCCTGCCAGAAGGTAAATTGCATGACACGCATTATGACATCGGCTCCTCCCGGCCGCCGCGGACGCGGGGATGAACCGCGCCGATCAACCGGTCAAAATCACTGTGCAGAGGTACTAGCCAGGTCGTTCGAGCTTCCACCTCCTGTGTTCGTTGTTGACCCGGACTGGCCCGCTGCCGGAGCGCCGGGTGGCAGGCCCGCTTGTATCGGCTGGGATATGTGGAGCAGAGCACGTGATCATGGCCAAGGCGCAGAGCTTCTTCGGCACAAATCGCGGGTTCGGACCGCAGTTCTCGCGACGCGGCTTGCTGCGGGCCGGCCTGGCCGGCGGCACCCTGGCATTGGGCCGGCGCACTGCGCTCGGGCAGCCCGGCGGCATGCACGCCCATGCGATCGCCGTCGACCGTAGGGTGAGTCTGAGACTGTCGGTTTCGGATCAGGCACTGGGATATCAGTCATTCCGCTCAGAGCCGCTTCAGGTGTAAACCAGCGGCGAGGCAGGCAACCGTGTCAAACTTTTACGTCCGGGGCGTACTGGCCAACCTGGTAACGCTCTTAATTTTGCTCGCGTGCATGTTCATTCCTGCAGGCACGCTCAACTATTGGCAGGCGTGGGTTTTCGTAGCCGTGTTTGAGGTGACCACGCAGGCGTTGGGCATCTATTTTCTCATGCACGACCGAAAGCTGGTCGAGCGCCGCATGAACATTGGACCCATGGCGGAACGCCGACCGGGTCAGAAGCTCATCTCCGCGCTTTTCATGCTGGGGTTTATTGGGTTCGTGATGCTTCCCGCGTTTGACCATCGCTTCGGTTGGTCGCCGGTTGCGCCTGTCGTCTCGGTTATCGCAAACGCAATGATCGTACTATCATTCCTATTGTTCTTCGTGGTGATGAAATCGAATAGCTATGCCGCGTCAACCATTCAGGTGGAGGAGGGACAGCCCGTCGTATCGACCGGCCCATACGCATACGTCCGGCACCCAATGTATTCGGGCGCATTACTTTTGGTCGCGGTGATGCCGCTCGCACTCGGTTCGTGGTGGAGCGTCCTTCTCGTCTTACCATTCTTCCCGGTGCTCGTTTGGCGCATTCTCGATGAGGAGACGTTTCTGCGCAAAAGTTTGCCTGGGTATGACGAGTATATTCAGAGAGTGCGATATCGTCTTGTTCCTTGGGTGTGGTAGGGCATCGGCGCTAAGGAGCTTGGCTTCTTTGTGGCGTTCTAATCGACAGGGGCGACCTTTGGTTGCCGTTCCTGAACCAACCGATGTCCGCGTAGGGCTCTCAACGGCCACGACAGGCACCTCCGGACGTCCGCCATCTGGCGCAGCAGCCAAATCTTCGAACGCCTGACTTGGGTCGCAAGCTGCCGTTGCGCCATCATTCAGAAACAGGCTCTGAAGCCTAATACCAGGGGCCGGAAGTTCCAACTCTTGATCCCCGTCATGGCCGAGCTTGACCCGGCCATCGGCCACCCGCAAGCAATTGCGAACGATGCAATCCCAATCAGCAACCATCCGATGAAGATGACCG
>CAVSBG010000012.1:0-194996 GCA_963726125.1 uncultured Alphaproteobacteria bacterium
CGCGCAGTAATGCGCGTCCCTACCGCGATAGCAGAATGCAAATTGCGCTTCGCGCGAAGCGCTTTGAATCCTTACTCCGTGGCCCTCGACGTCCTCGTTTCGTCCTCCGTGTTAAAATACTTCCTGAATTGCGGACGGCACATCTTTCCCCGGTTGTCGGAAGCAACGGCGGATTCAAGCGATTGCCCTGGGAGCACGTGACTGATGTTTGCAAAATTAGCCATACTGCAAATTATTTCTTGGCTGACGCGAGCGTTGACAGAGTTGGCTGACGCGAGCGTTGGCAGAAGCGCTTATCGTGCCACTGGCCCGCCAAACGTCGCGGCAAATCGCCGCAGCCCCGCCCATTGCTGTCGGAGATACGACCCGCTCGCCAACGCCTCCTCCCCCGTCGGATCGCCGGTGGCGACATAGTCGCGCGAGAAATCCGCCGTGCCGAACAGCATGTCCCACCACGGCAGCACCGCGCCGTAGTTGCAGCTCCGCTGCCCCGCCGCGAGCAGCCCGTGATGCGCGCGATGAAACCGTGGCGAGATCAGCAGCCGCTCGCCCAGCCACCCGAACGACACCCGCGCATTGGCATGTGACAGGCTCTCCAGGAACCGCAGCACCAGCACCAGCAGCGGAAACTGCAGTGGCGGCACCCCGATCGCCAGCGCGATCACGCCAAACCACAGTGCGCCGATCAGGTCGTCCAGGATGTGGTTGCGATCGTCCGACCAGAACGTCATCTGCCTCTGTGCATGGTGCAGCGAGTGCAGCGCCCACCACCAGTGAAACATGTGCGACAGCCGGTGCCTCCAGTAGTCGGCGCAGTCCAGGATGATCGCGTAGATGATGAACGTTGGCACCGGCTGGCCCAGTAGGAACGGAAACACGCGTTCCAGCATCGGCGGTACCCAGCCATGGTCGGCCAGGTACCCGTTCAGTTCGACCTGAGCGCGATAGAACAGCACAAAGGTGAACAACGGCAAGATGCCGACACGCGAGATAACCGTGTACAGGACGTCCACTGTGACGGCGCGCGCATCCGGCCAACGCTCGACAGGGCGCCAGCGCTCCAGCGGCACGCACACCGCATAGGTGATCGCGACCTGGCAGGCGCCGTACACGGCAAACAACGCCCAGCCGTAGGATACGTCCTCCCACTCCATCATGCCGAGCGCATACAGCAGCGGGATCAGCAGATGCCCCTGCAGCCAGCCGGCAGCGAGATCAAATGGGTCAGGCATGATGATCGAAGAAGTATATGCGACCACAGATACACACAGATGCACATGGATATAGCCTGCGAGGCAAGTCTCTACGTGCCACTATCCGACTATTCTTATCAGTGTGCATCTGTGGTTGATAATTCCTACCGTGCCGCAACACTCGCCGACGCATTGCCCTTCGGGTTCAGGAAAATCCCGTGCGGCGAGCGGCCGACATCGATGGTCTGATAGTCCCCGGTCTTCGGGTCCAGCACAGCAACCTTTTCAGCCCAGCGGCGCGTGATCCACAGGCGGCCGTCTGGTGCGAAGGCAATATCATCGGGGCCCCCAGGGATGCGATAGGAGCGGATGATAGCCAGCGTTGACGCATCGACCGAGGTCGTAGTGCCGCCGACGCGATTGTTCACCCAGATGATCTTGCGGTCGGGTGACAGGAACAGATTGTGCGCGCCCTTGCCGGTTTCAACACGACCGACCACGCGTCCGTCCGCGGGATCAACGACGGCGACGTAGTCCGTGCCCATGTTGGCCACCAGCACCTTGCCATTGTGCCACATCACGCCGGCTGGGGTTTTGCCGACCTTGGCGGTCCACAGGACGGCCAACTTGTTGAGGTCGATCGCCACCAGGCTGTCCGTACCCTGCAGACTGACGAACACGCGCGATGAATCGGGCGCATAGTCGAGATGGCTCGGCATCGACGCGATCGGGAAGCGTTTCACCAATTGCATGCTGGCAGCGTCGTAGACATCGATCTGGTTGCGGGCGAGCCCATTCACCACCAGGAACCTGCCATTCGGGCTGAAGGCGAGCTGGTAAGGATCCGCAACCGGCACGCGCTTCTGCAGCGCGGCCGTGGCCGGATCGAGGAACAGCATCTCGTTGCCCACGGTGTCGCCGATCAGCAGACTGTGGCCGTCAGGGCTGAGCACAAGGTGATGTGGCTCCCGCAGCATCGGAATGCGGCGGACCTCCTTTTCGCTCGACATATCGACCAGGCTGACCGACGCGGCGCCGGAGTTCACCACAAAGGCCAGACCGGCGGCTCCGGCGACCTTGGCACCCACCAGGAGCAGCGGAAGCAGGAATGCCAGCAGGCGGCCGCATGCCGCGACTTGTGGCCTGGATACACCCGGCCATGATGGGAAAGGAACAGCCATGCGACGCGGCTCCGGCAGTGACGCGCGTGCCTACGCCACCTCGCTCGTGTTCAGCAAGCGGCCCCTTGCGAACACCGCCGTCGAGAACGTGAAAAATACGCAAGCCGTTGTAGCGATTAGCACATTGTCGGTGAAGGCGTGCGCAGCGAAGCCCAGGAAGACCAGCCGCATGATCACCCTGTCGGTCCGAATGAGCGCCCGCGTGTGGTGGACGACCCACAGGAAGAACACGCCGATCAGCAGCCCTTGTCCTATCTGACCGCCCTCCACCCGCATACGGAGGTACTCGTTATGTGCGGCCCAGCTTTGGATCAGGCGGGCAATGCCACTGTCTGGCGGGATGATCGCGTTTCCGGCTCCAACTCCCCAGCCCACCCAGGGTGATTCCCTGGCGGCTTGCTCAAATGGCGGCCAGAGCAGTTCCCGGCCGCTGAGGCTCTCGGTCTGGTTCACGAGAACATTGAACAGACGGATGTTCGGGAGTTCCGACGCGAGCACCACCACGAATGGCAACAGGCAAGCCCCCAGCATCAGTGGCAGGATGCGGCAGCGTTTCGGGAAGACATTCGACCCGAGGAACGCGAGCGTCAGTGCCGTGACTGCTATGCCGTAGGCGAGCGGTGCGCGGGCGCCGGTCAGCAGCATTATCAAAAAGTTCACGGCAAGCATGATCAGCCAGCGCGACTCCCCGGTGCGATACAGCTCGATCAGGCAGGCGTAGATCGCGGCGAGGCAGAAGCCGGCGAGGAAGGCAGGATGGCCGAGACCGGCCAGGCGCTCACCACCACTGTCGACAAACAGCGAGCGGAGGCTGGCAGCGTCCAGGATGCCGCCACCCGCGACGGACAGCAGCGGAATCCACACCGTCGCTCGGATGATCGTCTGGCACCAGCTCGGTGACAGGCGGCTGAACGCGAACGCGAACGGCGCCACGGAGCCCAGCAGTGAGCGCAGGCTGTCCGCCGGCGTCAGCGCGGGGTGGAGACCATGCGCGAAGCCGAAGAGAAACATCGCCAGGAAGGCGAGGCTGGGATTGAAAAAGTCCGCATAGAAGCCGTACCGCATCACGCACAGCGCGGCGAGCACCAAGCCGGACCCCTTCACGATGGCGATCGTGCTTCTGGTACGCCCACGGCCCGAGCAGGTCTTCCAGGGTCATCTCCAGTGTGGCGCCGGCGACCAGCAGCCAGATGACGCAAAATAGGACCGTGTAACGGTACGCCAGGATGGTGACCGCGCAGACCGCGAGCACCGCCAGCGGCAACCAGAACCATAACGGCGCGAGCACGGTGCCTGCGGCCGTCGCGGCGAAGGCAGCGCAAATGGCCACCAGGACAGGGAACGTCCAGTCCGTCTGGTCTCGCCCGCCAAGCGCCATGGAAATCCGCATGCGCCCATCGCAACACGAAATCCCTACCAAACCATTTTTGCGTTTGGGATGATTGGGTTAGGGTCGTGCAAGCGGCAGGGGAACGGACAGATGAGCGATCTGCGTGTGGTGGCCACCGGACTGTGCTTCCCGGAAGGACCGGTGGCAATGCCGGACGGCTCGATCGTATTGGGTGAGATCGAGCGTCAAACTCTGAGCCGTATCTTGCCGGACGGCACCGTCCAGGTAATCGCGCGGACCGGCGGTGGGCCGAACGGTGTGGCGCTCGGGCCGGATGGCGCGTTCTATATCTGCAACAACGGCGGCTTTGCCTGGCGCCTGGAGGAGAACCTGTTCCGGCCGGTCATGGCGTCGTCGGACTATGTCACCGGCAGCATCCAGCGCGTCGATCCGGCACCGGGGCGGTCGGCGTGCTGTACGACAAGTGCAGTGCCAACAAGATCAACGGACCGAACGACATCGTGTTCGACGCGAATGGCGGCTTCTATTTCACCGACCTGGGCAAGACGCGGGCGAGCGACCGTGACAACGGCCTGGTCTACTACGCGCTGGCAAACGGCTCGAAGATCGTCGAGGTCGCATCCCCGATGTTGACGCCGAACGGCATCAGCCTATCGCCGGACGGCACGGTGCTTTACGTCGCCGAGACCGAGCCTGCGCGGCTCTGGGCGTTCGATATCACCGAGCCCGGCGTGGTGAAGAAGCAGGGCTGGCCGTCACCGCACGGCGGCCGGCTGGTCATCGGGCTTCCCGGCCTTCAGCGCTTCGACAGCCTGGCGGTGGATGCAGCCGGCAATATCTGTGTCGCGACCTTGCTCACCGGCGCCATCAGCGTCATCGCGCCGGACGGGCGCCTGGTGCGCCAGGTGCCGATGGGCGATCCAGTCACTACAAATATCTGTTTCGGCGGACCGGATCTGCGCACGGCATACATCACGCTGTCCGGCACCGGGCAGTTGGTCGCGATGGACTGGTCGGAGCCGGGGCTGCGGCTGAACCACCAGTAGGTCCGGGCGAGTAAATCGGTGATCCCAGGGATTGCGGAGCATTGCCCCGTCACATACCGTTGGACCACGCGTTGATCATGCATCCCACAGTCGTCAACAGACGCTCGCCGTTCACGATCTTGGCGGAGATAACTGTTTCGCAGAAGTGAGTCCCATGCATCCAATTGTTCCTTGCCTTCGCAAGCGCACGCTCAGCGCTGCAGCCGGAATTGTGCTGTCCTGGGCCCCGCACGTGTCCCTGGCACAGCCGGTGATGAGCTATGCCCTTTCCTGGCCTGGACTTACCCAGGATGATATTGACCGCATGAATGCCGCGGGGGAGAGGCTGTATGAGGGCCGTTCGATAGGAACGGTCGAGCGGTGGCGCAGTCCCAATTCAAAGGACGCAGGCGAGGTCAAGCTGATCCACAGCTTCGACACTCATGGCATGCCGTGTCGTACTTTGGACCACACGATCCGGTTCGAAACCCAGAGGGATAGTCCGAGCCATTACATCATCAACTGGTGCAAAATCCCGGGAGACGGCTGGAAGATCGTTGAGGTCGCCCCGCCTCGCTGAGTCGCTTATGTTTGGCACCGCAGGGTGGGGCGCTGGCAAAAGGCAACCAGCCCTGTTCGTATGGTCGAGAACACAACTTCGTCCGGAGCCGAATCGTCGTGAAAATGCGAACAGCCTGTCTCATTGGTGTTACGCTTCCGTTGTTGGGCAGTTGTGCTGCAAATCCTGCACCGCATGCAGGCCAGCCCACCGAGCAAGGCCAATCGATGGCGCTGATGCTGGCGGATGTCGATCAGATCCGCGGCTACGTGTACGGGAGTGCCACTCAGGCCGATGCCGATAAGGCCGCGGTGGACTTGGTGTCCTGGTCACAGCGGATGGCTGAGCTGTTTCCTCCAGGCCAAGCCTCCACGGATTACGTGGATATGAGCCCGGCGCGCGTGCAGGGCGCCCCCGTTGCCATGCAACAGTCGGCGCAGTCGCTGCTGTCAGCCGTTCGAACCGGCAAGCGAGCAGCAGTTGGTGACCAACTCGCCCAGACTGAGCGCAACGGCTGCGGCTTCTGCCATCTCAGCGGAACTCGCTGACAACATCACAGCTCGTGGCGACGGGGAGAGGTCATCACTCCCTGCCGCGACGAATTTGAGCTTCCCAGAGCATCACTGCGAAGGTCGCGCCTCCCGCGATTACGCTGCCCTGCCGACAGCTTGATCGCGGTGTGCCGTGACGGATCCACGGTTCAGGCCGGTCAGGGCCGGGGACTTCGGCCCGGCCGCAACCGCGCCTATTGCCGAAGAGGTGCATAGGGACCTGAACTCGTCATGCCGTGCCACCCGCTAGATCGGCTGCGACCCGGACGGATCGAGCAGGAGCACGACATGTTGAGCCGCGAGTTCGCCTCAGTAGGCGAGCGCCTGCTGCTCGACCGGAACCCAGCGCCCTTCATGCACCACGGTCAGGAACGACTTGGTCGAGCCATGGTGCTGGTCGGGGCCGAAGCTCAGCTCAGATCCGAAGATGTCCTTATAGTTTTGGACGCTCTCCATCGCCTTGATGAAGCTGTCGACGGTGAGGTCCTTGCCGGCGCGATCCAGCGCCAGCAGTACAAGTTGCGCCGCGGTATACCCGACTTCACCGTGGAAGTTGGGATCGCGGCCATAGCGCGCCTTGTACGCCTTGGCGAACGCCTGGACCTCCGGCCGCGGGTCGTCCGGATACACGTAAAGCGCCGGCGTCATGCAGAAGTAGCCTTCCGTGGCACCGCCGGGCAGTGTCGCGACGGCAGTGTCATAGGCGGCAAACTGGCCGATCAGATCGACCTTCCAATCCATCTTGCGCGCTGTTTGGATAATGATGTTGGTGTCGCGCACGATGGTGCCCATCATGACCGCATCGCACCCGGCATCGTGCAACTTGGCGACAGGTGCGTTGAAGTCGGTATCGGTCGGCCTGTGCGCGGTGGTGGCGACGACTTTCATGCCCATGGCCTCGGTCTGCGCGACGACGCCGGCGAGCACGTCCTTGCCGAAATCGGAATCCTGATACATCACGCAGAACGCCTTCCGGCCCCGCTGTTCGGCGAAGTATTTCACCGCGGCGCGCATCTGGTCGTAGTAGGACGCGAACTGGGCGAATTTCAGCCGGTTGTACGGCTCGTACATTGACCGCGCCGCGGTCAGCGGAAACACGTTCGGCACGTTCTTGGCGAACTGCGCCGGCATGTTGGCGTCATTCATCGGCGTGCCGCCGTCATCCAACGCCAGGAAGATGTTGTCGCTGTTGAGCAGCTTGTTCATCGCTTGCACCGCGCGCGGCACAGTGTACTGGCTGTCCTCCACGACATACTTGATTTTGCGTCCGTGTACGCCGCCCTTCGCGTTGATGTCGTCGAATGCCATGCGGATGGCGTCGGAATTGTTCACCCCCTGCACGGCGGTGACGCCGGACAGGTCGGTCACGGTGCCGATGACGATCTCGGTATCGGTAACGCCGCGAATGGTCTGGGCCGAGGCCGTGGCAGCGCTGCCGAGCACGCCCGCGACGGCTATCGCCGATAAACACAGGCACAAACGGCCGAAGCCGGCACCAGCATGTGGTGTTGACATAAAAACTCCTCCCGAATGGCGGCAGATTTTCTGCACGGCCGTTACGTTACGAACGAAACGGGCCGTGCCCGCAGACTAAAGCTAGCGCATGCGCGGGGGCGGTCAAGCCGGGAGGCCAGGGGGCGCCGTCGAGCTCTCAGTCGGCTGCCCGCGGCATGTATCAGTTGCACCGTCATCGGCAATGATCGTCAGGTCACTGCTGGAATGGCAACATGCGGCATTCGATACTGCCTCATCTGCGTGAGCAGGTGTCGAGGTAGCGGCATTTCTTCGGCGACGAAGTCACCGACAATTTCCGTGCCATCGCGATGGATGCGGGCTACCTATAGGCGGTGTCAGCACTACCCGGATCCGCAATCACGCTGCCCGCACCAGCCGGTGATGCTTGCGTCCCGCCGACAGCTTGATCGCGTCACCATGAAGATCGGCGACCGTGACAGTGTGGCCTTCATCCTTGATCGGAATGTCGTTGATCCGCGCGCCGCCGCCGCGGATCAGCCGCCGGGCCTCGCCGTTGCTGCCGGCAAGACCCGCGATCGCAAATAACCGGAAGGCTGGAATCCCAGCCTCCAGCTCAACGCGCGGCACGTCGACGCCAGGGAGCGTATCGACAGCCTCGCCTTCCTCGAACGCGCGCCGCGCGGTTTCCGCCGCCTCAGCGGCAGAATCCGCGCCATGCGCCAGGCGTGTCGCCTCGGTGGCCAGTATCTTCTTGGCCTCGTTGATCTCGGCGCCACCGAGCGCCTCCAGCCGGGCGATCTCGCTCAACGGCAGGTCGGTGAACAGGCGCAGGAAGCGGCCGACATCGTCGTCCTCGGTGTTGCGCCAGAACTGCCAGTAGTCATACGGCGCCAGGCGATCGCGCGTGAGCCACACCGCGCCTTGTGCGCTCTTGCCCATCTTGGCGCCCGATGCCGTCGTGATCAGCGGCGTGGTCAGGCCATGCACCGTCTTGTTGTCGGTGCGCCGCGTGAGTTCCATGCCGCAGACAATATTGCCCCACTGGTCGGAGCCGCCGATCTGCAAGGTGACGCCGAACCGCCGGTTAAGCTCGCGGAAGTCGTAGCTCTGCAGGATCATGTAGTTGAATTCGAGGAACGTCAGCGGATGCTCGCGCTCCAGCCTGATCCGCACCGAGTCGAAGCTCAGCATGCGGTTGACGGTGAAATGCGTGCCGACATCGCGCAGCAGCGGAATGTAGCCGAGTGCGCTGAGCCAGTCGTCGTTGTTGGCCATCAGCGCGTCGGAGGGACCATCGCCGAAGCGCAGGAATGGGTCGAAGCAGCGGCGGATGCCGGACATGTTGGCGGCGATCTGCTCGTCGGTGAGGAGTTGGCGCGTTTCATCCTTGCCGGACGGGTCACCGATCCGCGTCGTTCCGCCGCCCATCAGCACCAGCGGCCGATGGCCGTGGCGCTGCAGCAGGCGCAGGATCATGATCTGCACCAGGCTGCCGACATGTAGACTGTCGGCGGTGCAGTCGAAGCCGATATACGCGGTGACAGTGCCGGCGCGGAGGGCCGAGTCGAGCCCCTCGGGGTCGGTGCACTGAAACACGAAGCCGCGCTCGGTGGCTTCCTGTAGGAAATCGCTGCTGGCCATGATGCGATTGGCTAGCACGGACGCAGGCGGGGGAAAATGCTGCGCACGATCGGACTGATGAGCGGGACGTCACTGGATGGGGTCGATGCCGCGTGGCTGGAGACGGACGGCGAGCGTATCGGCGAGTTCGGTCCGACGCTGACACTGCCGTACGACGAACGCCTGCGCAGCGATCTGCGGCGGCTGCTGGACCTCGCGCCGACGCTGGACCCGAGCGACCGGCGGCTGAAAAGCGCGGAGGCGCGGCTTACCGAGTACCATGTCCGGGCTGTGGCGGCGCTGGGGCGTTCGGCGGACTTTATCGGCTTCCACGGCCAGACCATCCTGCACCAGCCGCACAAGCGGCGAACCTGGCAGATCGGCGATGCAGCCGAACTGGCGTGGCGGACCGGCGTGCCGGTCGCCCACGACTTTCGCACCGCTGACGTGGCGATGGGCGGGGAGGGGGCGCCGCTGGCGCCAGCCTACCATGCAGCGTTGGCGAAGGACGCAGCAAAACCACTCGCAGTACTGAACATCGGCGGCGTTGCAAACGTCACGTGGATCGGCGACGACGGCACACTGATCGCGTTCGATACCGGGCCCGGCAACGGCCCGCTGGACGACTGGATCACCCGCCGCAGCGGTGCTGCATTCGACCGGGATGGCGCTTTGGCAAACTCGGGGACGGTGGCCAGGCCGGTGCTGGATCACCTGCTGGCGCACCCCTATTTCGGCAAGCCGCCGCCGAAATCGCTGGACCGGCTGGACTTCGCCGCGGTACTCGCCGCCAGCGGCCTGGAGGATCTGTCGCCACCTGATGGCGCCGCCACGCTGGTAGCCTTCACAGTGGAAGCAGTCGCATCCGCCCCGCTTCCCACCCTGCCGAACCGCTGGCTGGTGACCGGAGGTGGCCGGAGGAATCCCGCCATCATGCACGCGCTGCGTTCGCGCCTTGGCGTCCCGGTTGAGCCGGTGGAATCGCTCGGCTGGGATGGCGACGCATTGGAGGCACAGTGCTTCGGCTTCCTTGCGGCTCGGACCCAGGCCGGCCTCCCGATCAGCTTTCCCGGCACCACCGGCGCGCCACGCCCACTGACCGGCGGCAAAATCATACAGCCATCGTAAGTTCTTCGCGTGTGGGCCCCGCAACCGCCCCTTTCGCCGTCGTACCGCGTGGAACGCCGACAATCAGGCCGAGCATCAGCACCAAGTTATAAAGTAGCGCGAGACGCGGCGCCTCGAACACATTGTCGAACACTCCGCTAAGCAACATCGCGGTTAGTCCCCCGACCACGGGGGCTGCCCACACGTTGCCGGCGAAGGCCTGCCTGCCGGCTGTCCCGATCGACGTCACGATCAGAACTAGTGTGCAAACCAGACCCAGCACACCGCCATCAAACCATAGCGCGAGGTAGAAATTCTTGATCCGCCACGCGAGGTGTTGATCCGATGTGA
The DNA here is from genome assembly GCA_963726125.1 of uncultured Alphaproteobacteria bacterium. Taxonomy (GTDB): domain Bacteria; phylum Pseudomonadota; class Alphaproteobacteria; order Acetobacterales; family Acetobacteraceae; genus JAMXLO01. The sequence goes on from CAVSBG010000012.1 coordinate 10,415, forward strand.
AGAACCATCGATCGGTCCCATCGTGAAAATCGCCGTTCGCCAACGCATCTTGCTCATCCGGACCAACCAGATGGATTCCGCTGACATCGAGCGGCTGGTTGCCGCTGGTTGCCAGCCAGAATTCAACCGGAGGGACGATGCCTGCCCATGTCTCGGGCGAGGTGATCCGCGCCCTTATCCGGTGCCAGGACCCTGACGCATCGATCGCGAAGTTCTGCGCGTTGCAGTCCTTGGAATACAGCAGCAGCTTCGCGCAGAGACCAGCGGTGAGACCTACCGCTTTCTCCGGTGCCCGCACGTCCAGCGACAGCTCATAATCGGCGCGTGGCGCCACAAGAACCTTCTGGCCGAAATAGAATTCCGGGCCCGATCGCAGTACCAGGTAGTTGCGTCCGAGCACGTAGTTTCCCGCCGCCGCACCCGGCACCGCCTGCGATGCGACAATGCGCGGATATGTGCCAGTGCCCATGCCGAACAGAATCGACAGCGGATTGAGCTGATCAATCGACAACCCGTAGCTCCAATTGTCTTCACGCGTGATGAGATCGTGCGCCGACTGATCGATGCGCCCTACCATGTACGGCGTGAACAGTCCCACCGCCACGATGCCACAGACTGCCACTGGTAGGAGAGAGCTCGCGATCGCTGCAAGACGCCGTCCGTGCCGCATCTGCGCGGCTGCCCAGCCACACGCCGCGGCGCCCATGCCACCGAGAGCGGCAACGTACGCGGTGCGCGCGAACGTCACCACAAGTGTATAGCCACCGAGCGCAATCACCGCCGCCATTGCCGCCAGTCCGGCCAGACGCGGCCGATGCAGGCCGATCACCAGGAATGGCAGCGCCAGCGCGACATACGCGCCGATATGCCCGCCGCCGATGTGCATGCTGCTGAACGTCGCCACGATCCGGTAATCGCTATGTACGTCGAACACGCCGACGAATGCCGCGCGTTCCCCAACCGCAACAAGGCCGACAACCGCCAGCCCCGCCAGCATCCCCCAGCCGAAGCGCTGGACGACGTCGCCATACACACGATGCCGCGCCAGCAGGAAGGGCAGCAACGCAAGAGCTTCGATGAACGGCTTGGCCAGACGGAGCGCGTTCAGGGGCTCCAGATAAGGATTGTCGCTGCCTCCAGGGACACTGAACGGGGCCGCGTAGGCGCGCAACACGCCAACCAGGCAGGCCAGCAGAGCGAGCAGCAATGCCGCGCGTGCCGCACCGCGCAGCGAAAAATCCGCCCATGCTGGCGGGTCGCGCACCAGCAGTACCGCGAGCGTCGCGAGCACCGCGACGTCGGCCTCCGAGGTCACCAGCCAGCCCGACCACGGCGCGAGATCGACGCTCGGCACCGTAGCCGGCAACAGGACGAGCCAGAGCGAGGGCCGCCACAGCAGCACGGCCACCCAAACCGCCAAAGCCGCCGCCGCATATCGCGTGCCAAGCGGATAGGCTGCCACCAGCAACCCTGCCCCGGTGGCACACGCGGCCGCCAATATCAGCCGAAGCCATAGTGGAATAGCAGCCGGTGCAGCGACGGCGACTGTCCGTTGCGCGCCCGTGATCTGCTCGAAGGCGTCCCTCTGCCACTTGGCCAGGTCGGATTTCGCCACGTTCGGCAATGGCCGTTCCGATACCTCTCGTCGCCCCCCAACCGGCGCGGAGACCGCATCGTTCGGCGATTCCTGCTCGAATGGCAGCCGCTGTGTCCTGGCCGGATTGGGGACGCCCTCGCGTCGCAATTGTTGCCTCGCAGGCGCCACGTCCAGGTGCGGGCCAACCCGCGAAATCGATCCGATCACCCGCCACGCCATAGGCGCCAACCACGCCGCGAGGCCGGCCGCCAACGCGGCAACACCAACTGCGTTGATGTCGGGCTGCCGCTCGGGCAGGAACGCTCTTGCCGCCTCTACGGCGATGGCAGCAAGTGCTGCCAGTATGACCGCGGCGAGCACAGAGCGCCTGCTACCACCAGACCGCAGCCCCACCATGACCCCGATTGGCGCATAGAGGGCCGCATGCGCCATCATGCTGAGGGCTGCGTGAGCCTTGCTGACAATGTAATAGCTGTAGAGCGGCATGAGGCCGCGCCAGTACAACCCTGCCAGCACCTGATCTGACGTTTGCCAATGCGACGAGAACAGGCCCTGCACATAGGCGGTGGCCAAGAGGTACGGAATCACGATGATCGGGATAAGCCGGGCAATGACGACGCGGGCACGGACAAGGTCCTGCGAAGCCGCCCAGTGTAGTGCGGCCGCACCCGCAACCACGCCGATGATCCGGGCCGCCGTCACCGCGAATGAAGGCGTCGTGCTCAATTCCAGCGCGCTCAGTAGCAACAGCGCCAGCATCCAGCCCGTGCCAATCACCGAGATCCGCGCCAGGCCTGGGCGATCGCGCCGTAGCGCCAGGCGCATTCCCACCGGAATGGTGGACACGATCGTTGCGGCGACCAACACCAGACGCAATCCCGTCGGACGATCTTCGCCAGGCAACGCAAGCAGATCATGTGGCAGCGTCGCGAGCCGGTCCCACACATCGTCCAGGCTCAGCACAACATCGAACGGCAACAGCACGAAAGCCACAACGACCATCACGGCCAGGTCGAGCACCAGTCGAAGCCGGGCCTGATCGTCGCGCGGCACAAGTCGCGGCGCGTGGGAACGCAGCACGTGGAATACCGCCGCGCCGATACAGACGCCAAGCAATTGGGCTATAATGTAATTGAGGCTGACCGTGCGCGGCGGAAAATAAAGCTGCGCATATTTCACAGCCAGCACGAAGGTGAAGCCGAGCAGCGCCGCAACGATGGTGCCGATAACACGCGACGCGGCACCGCGCTGAGATGCCAGCGTGCCGGTGAGCAGAAGTCCCAGCGGCACTGTCAGCAAGAGGTTCGCTACCCAGTCAGGCCGCTGATCAGACCCGTTGTCCAAAAACGGAGTAGCCAGAAAGTGCTGCCATTGCTCCGCTGGATCGGCCGGCACGAAATGCAGGCCAAGCGGCCCGAGAACGACGCTGCTGTAAACGACACACACCGCATACAACGCAGCCCAAAAGGCATAACGCGGCCATTGCGGATGTGCTGAGACGCGCTGCACGGTCGCTCCCTCCCACGAGCGCCGGCCCTTAGCATGGGGTCCGCCCCGCAGAAAGAAACATCAAGCCGAGCGCAGCCTTCTAACTGCTGACGACGCGCGCCACTTCCACCGATGGAGCCGCGTCGGCGCAGGAGTTCAGGCGATGGCCCATTTCCGGCCTTCCGCCTGCGCCAGCCGTGACGACGCGACGGCCTAGTCCGCTGCCAGCGCCATGGCGCGTCGGGCGATCGCCTTGCCGCAGAAATCGTCGATCGCCTGGGAGACCTTCTCGGAGTGTTCGGCGAACACGTGATCCGCGCCCTCGAAGATCCGGTAGTCGACGCTAACGCCCTTCTGGGTGTTCAGCTTGTCCACCAGCTTTCGCACTGCGATCTCGGGCACCAGTTCGTCGGTGTCGCCGTGGATCATCAGCCCGCCGCAAGGGCAGGGGGCGAGGAAGCCAAAATCATAGTGGTTCGCCGGTGGCGCAACGCTGACCCACCCCGAAATCTCCGGCCGGCGCATCAGCAATTGCATGCCGATGAAGGCGCCGAACGAGTACCCGGCGATCCACAGACCACCGTGATTCGGGTTGACCGCCTGCATCCAATCGAGTGCGGCGGCGGCGTCACCGATCTCCCCAATGCCGCCGTCATAGCGGCCCTGGCTGCGACCGACTCCACGAAAATTGAACCGCATCACCGAGCAACCCAGCCGCTGGAACGACTGGTACATGGAATACGTGACCCGATTGTTCATCGTCCCGCCGTGCAGCGGGTGTGGATGAAGGATCAACGCGACCGGCGCGCCGGTCTCCTTCGAGTGGTGGTAGCGACCCTCGAGCCGGCCGTCTGGACCGGCAAACATCACCTCTGGCATGGCGTCCCGAAACCGCTTTCCTGTCTTTTTGGACGGCAACGCACCGGGGATCCCTTGAGTGCCCCCTGCCGTGATCCAATCCAAAATAGCCTACGAACCCTTTTCCCCACGCCCCGACCGGGAAACTCACGATACAGCCAGAACGCAGCCTCCGCTTGTCAGTTCCGCGTGAATTCTTGACCTGTGCGGTCGGAATATCTAGCCTGCGCGGAACGGCACTGGTGCAGCAGAGATTGCCTCCTTCAACGTCGTATGTTCGGCCCCCCGACCGGCCATGCCCTGGAATTGGGTTCAGGCATCCCAAGGCCCGCATACTATAGGGTAGCGAGGCGCTCTTTCATAACGGAATTGTCGCATGGCTTTCATGTTATTGAATGAGAGTATACGGACATATCGGGAACGCGACCCGGCAGCCCGATCGTGGCTGGCGGTTTTCCTTTGTTATCCGGGCCTTCACGCGGTCATGTGGCATCGCATGTCGCATTGGCTCTGGCGGCACAAATTCTGGCTGCTGGGGCGGTTTTCCTCCCATATCGCCCGCTGGCTCACCGGGATCGAGATCCACCCGGCCGCCCAGATCGGGCGTCGGCTGGTGATCGACCACGGCATGGGCGTGGTGATCGGCGAGACGGCGGTGGTGGGGGATGACTGCTATTTTTACCACCAGGTCACCCTCGGCGTGGCCCGCGCGATCGGCGGGAAGCGCCACCCGAGCGTCGGCAACAACGTGATCATCGGCGCCGGGGCGAAGGTGCTGGGTCCGATCAAGGTGGGAGACAACGCCCGGGTGGGGGCGAACTCCGTCGTGCTGGAGGATGTGCCGAGCGATACCACCGTCGTGGGTATACCTGCGCGGCCGGTGGATCGCGTGCGGACCCGTGAGCGCAAGCTGCCCGGGTTCGATCCGTATGGCATCCCGTGCGACGACAGCCTCGATCCATTGCTGCGCGACCTGGACCAGATGCACTGCGAGCTGGCGGAACTGGAGGCTCGGGTGGCGCGCATCGCCGAGGAGCAGATGCGCCAGCGCCAAGCCGCGGCAGAGTAGCACCGTGCAGCTTTCCACGCGCGGGCGCTACGCCGTGATGGCGATGGTGGATCTCGCCATGCAGCAGACGCTGGGGTGCGAGTGCGGGCCGGTGTGTCTGGCGGAGATCGCCAACCGGCAGAAGTTGAGCCAGGCCTACCTGGAGCAGCTGTTCGGGAAGCTCCGGCGCGCCGGACTGGTGGCGTCGGCACGCGGGCCAGGTGGCGGTTACCGTCTGGCTCACGGCTCAGAGGCGATTGCCGTTGCCGACATCATCGCGGCGGTCGAGGAGCCGATCCACGCCACTCGCTGCGAGGGTGGCGGGCCGGGGTGCATCGACCGCGGGGTTGAAGGGACCAGCAAGTGCCAGACCCACGATCTGTGGGAGGAGCTGGGGCGCCAGATCCGCTTTTTCCTCCACGGGATCACGCTGGCAGACGTGGTTGCCGGCCGCGTCATCGGCCGTGCGATGCCGTTGGAGGACGTCGGCAGGCTGGCGGCCGAGTAGCCGTGCGGTACCTCGATGCCAACGCAAGTGAGCCGTTGCGCCCGGAGGCAAGGGCGGCGGTGCTGGCCGCGATGGACGTGGTGGGGAACCCGTCGTCCATTCACGCCGCCGGACGTGAGGCGCGCCGGATGCTGGAGGAGTCGCGGGACCTGCTTGCCGCCCGATTTGGCGCGCGGCCGGAGAACCTGGTGTTCACGTCCGGTGGCACCGAGGCGGACGCGCTGGCCATCCACGCCCTTGGCGCCGGGCGTCGGGTCATTGTTTGCGCCACAGAGCACGATGCGGTGCGTTCCGCGGCGCCCGGCGCGGCGATCCTTCCGGTCGACAGCAACGGCGTCGCCGAACTTGATGCGTTGGGTGAGCTGCTGGCGGACCATCCCCCGGCATTGGTCTGCCTGATGCTGGCGAACAACGAGACCGGCACGATCCAGCCCATTGCGGCCGCCGCCGCTCTCTGCCGGCGGCATGGGGCGCTGCTGCACGTTGATGCGGTGCAGGCCGCGGGGCGGATGGATGTCGGGTTTTCCGGTGTTGCCGCGCACAGTATGGCGATTTCATCCCACAAGCTGGGCGGTCCGATCGGCGCCGGGGCGTTGCTGATGGCACCGGAGGTCACCTCGATCACGCCGCTGATCGCCGGTGGCGGCCAGGAGCGCGGTCGTCGCGGCGGCACGCCCGCATTGCCCGCTATCGCCGGTTTCGCCGCTGCAGCGTCTGCAGCAAGCGCGTCGGCACATCTTGCTGCACTGCGCGACGCCATCGAATCGGCGGCCATGGCGGAAGGCGCCATGATTTGCGGCCGAGGCGCGCCCAGGCTTGGCAACACAACGTGTATCGCCCTGCCTGGCGTGCGTGCCGATGCGCAGGTTATGGCGCTGGACTTGGCAGGGATAGCCGTCAGCGCGGGCGCCGCGTGCAGCTCCGGCAAGGTGACGGCGAGCCACGTGCTGGCGGCCATGGGACTGGGCGCGCTCGCGGGGCAGGCGATCCGGGTGTCGTTGCCGTGGAACGCCCACCAGGATGATGTCAGCGCTTTCGCGGACGCCTACCGGTGCATGGCGGCTCGGCTGCGCGAGGCGCTGGTGTCCCGCGCGGCCTGAACCCACATTGGTTGCCATGAACACGCCCGCGTCGCCCCCTCGGCCGAACCGCCCGGTCTATCTCGACAACCAGGCGACCACGCGCTGCGATCCTCGGGTCGTAGCGGCGATGCTGCCCTGGTTCACCGAGCACTACGGCAACCCTCACAGCGTCGAGCACGTGATGGGAACCGAGGCCGAAGCCGCGGTCGAGGACGCAAGGTCGCATGTTGCCGCGCTGATCGGCGCGGACCCGAAGGAGCTGGTTTTCACGTCCGGCGCGACCGAGAGCAACAACATCGCGATCAAGGGTGCCGCCCGCTTCGCGCTGCACGCGGGCAATGAGCGGCGCAGGGTGGTCACGGTGGCGACCGAGCACAAATGCGTGCTGGAGTCGGTGGCCGATTTGGCGGCGGAGGGGTTCGAGCCGGTATTCCTGCCGGTGCGTCCCGATGGACTGCTGGACCCCGACGTGCTGCGCCGGGCATTGCAGATCCCGACCCTGCTGGTCAGCGTCATGGCGGTGAACAACGAAATCGGTGTGATCCAGGATATTCCCGCACTGGCGGCGATCGCCAAGCAGGCCGGTGCGCTGTTCCACACCGATATCGCGCAGGCGACCGGCAAGATACTGCTGGACCTGGACGGATGGAAGGTCGATCTCGCCTCGATGAGCGGTCATAAGATCTACGGGCCTAAGGGGATCGGAGCATTGTACGTACGGCGCCGGCCGCGCGTACGGCTCACGCCGCTGTTTTCCGGCGGAGGTCAGGAGCGGGGGTTGCGCTCCGGTTCCTTGCCAGCACCGCTCATCGTCGGTCTCGGCGAGGCGTGTCGGCTGGCACAGGTCGAACTGGCAGACGATGCGAAACGGCTGGCCGCGTTGCGCGACTCGCTGCTGGAACGGCTGCGTGCGGCGATGCCCGACATCGCGGTGAATGGCAGTCGGGAGGCTCGTATCGCCGGCAACCTCAACGTCACCTTCCCGGACGTGTCCGCCGCAGAGCTGATGGAACGGGTGCCCGACCTCTGCGTGTCCACCGGTTCGGCGTGTTCCTCGGCGTCGATCGAGCCGTCCTACGTGCTGCGCGCGCTCGGGCTGAGCGACGAGGCGGCGTCGCGCACCTTGCGGTTCGGGATTGGACGCTTTACCTCGCCGGCCGATATCGACTATGCGGCAGCAGCGTTGGCTGCGGCGCATGCTGGCGCGCCGGCCCCCGGCGTCGATCGATTTGCCAAGGCCTGAACGGAACCCACTGCACAGATGCCGAAGATGACCTTCATCGAGCGCGATGGCACGCGCCGGGACGTGGATGCGCCGCTCGGCCTGTCGGTGCTGGAGATCGCGCACCAGCATGGCGTGGACATCGAAGGCGCCTGCGAGGGATCGCTCGCCTGCTCCACCTGCCACGTCATCGTCGACGCCGCCTGGTTCCGCAAGCTGGCGGAGCCGACGGAGGACGAGGAGGACATGCTCGACCTGGCGTTCGGGCTGACCGAAACCTCGCGACTGGGGTGCCAGATCGTGATGACCGAGGCCCTCGACGGGCTGGTGGTCAAGCTTCCGGCCGGCACGCGCAACATGATGGGCGACTAGCGGATGCGCATCCTCGTCGCGATGTCGGGCGGCGTGGACAGCAGCACGGTCGCCGGGTTGTTGCATGAGGCAGGCCACGAGGTGGTTGGCGTCACACTGCAGCTCTACAACCACGGTGAGGCGATCGGCCGGAAGGGGGCCTGCTGCGCCGGGCAGGACATTCATGACGCACGCCGGGTGGCGGACCATCTCGGCATCCCGCATTACGTGATCGATGCCGAGAAGCGCTTTGCCGATGCGGTAATCGCGGACTTCGCCGACAGCTATGCGGCGGGCGAGACGCCGGTGCCGTGCATTCGCTGCAACCAGACGGTGAAGTTCACCGACCTGACTGCGCTGGCCCGCGGGCTTGGCTGCGAGCGGCTGGCCACCGGACACTATGTGCGTCGGATCGATGGGCCGGAGGGACCGGAGTTGCATCGTGCCGTCGATCTTCAGCGGGACCAGAGCTGGTTCCTGTTTGCGACCACGCGCGGGCAGCTTGGTCAGACGATATTTCCGCTGGGCGAGATGCCGGACAAGCAGACGGTCCGCGCCGAGGCCGAGCGTCTCGGCCTCCCGGTGGCCGCGAAGCCCGACAGCCAGGACATCTGTTTCGTGCCCTCCGGTCACTATGTGGATACGGTGGTGCGGCTGCGGCCGGATGCGGGCGAGCCGGGCGACATCGTTAGCCGGGATGGCCGGGTGCTGGCGCGCCATGGCGGCATCGCCGGCTATACCGTGGGCCAGGGCAAGCGGCTCGGCGCCGCAGCGCTGGACGCCGGCGAGCAGCAGGCCGTGGTTGAGTTGGATCCGGCACAGCGACGCGTGATCGTGGGGCCTCGGCGCGCTGCCACTCGCGAGGTCCGTCTGCGGGAAGTGAACTGGCTGATAACGCCACCGGATGCGGCCCTTGGATGCTTGGTCAAGCTGCGCGCCGGCGAGGTGCCGCATGCCGCGATCGTGCACGCCGGGGAGATTGGCGCGGATGTCCGGCTCGACGCACCGGCCTTGCCGGCGCCGGGCCAAGCCTGTGTGTTCTATCATGGTTCACGCGTGCTGGGCGGCGGCTTCATCTGCCGCAGTGATGCGGCGGTTGACGCATAGGGGGCGGCAGACTATTTCCGCCCCCTCCGGATTGGATGGCGGCGTAGCTCAGCGGTAGAGCAGGGGAATCATAATCCCTTGGTCGGTGGTTCAAATCCGCCCGCCGCTACCATCCAAGCCTTTGAAAAATTTGGGAAATTCAGCGAGCAACAGCGTTGCATCTCCGGTGTGAGACACATGCCGCTCCCTTGTGTGAGACACTTCAGGTGCTTGATCCGTTCGTGCGGGTCGGCAGCACGATCGCTTTGACTGCCGCCTCCGCCAGGCGCCGTTGGTTCGCGCCGCGCGCATAACGCTGTGACGACGCGGCCGTAAGATGGCCGAGCAGCGCCTGCACCCCCTTCTCATTCACCCCGTCCTCGCTGGCCCAGCGCCGCCGCGCCCCGCAAGCCATGCCATACCAAGCCCGTCAGGCCGGCAGCGCGGATGGCCTGGCCAGCTGCCTTCTGGAAGGCGCCCGCCGTCCATGGGCGGCCGTCACGCCGAGTCAGGATTGTCAGTGCGGCGATCGACGCTTCCCCCAGCTCGGCCTGGCGGCGAGCGCGCCGCGCGTCGAACTCGGCCTTCAGCGCGGGATGGCAGGGCACCCATAGCCTGACCCTTCTGTTTCCCTTCTGCTGCACCACGTGGATCCCGCTGCCATCATAATCGGCCCAGCGCATCGCCACCTGGTCCTGGCCGCGTTGCGCTGTCAGCAGCGCCACCAGCACAGCGAACTGCCAGTCAGGATCCGAGCGCTCCCTGAACTGCACGAACTCCTCTGGCTTCCAAGGCACATAGCCGGTGCCACCAGTTTTTAGGCGCTTCGGCCGCAGCGCGGGATTGCCGCTGCGCCATCCCAGTGACTCGACGGCAAACGTCAGCAAGACAGCAAGATAGAATGCACGGTGATAATGCGGTTCGCCTGCCGGCCGTTCCATACCCGCTCTGTGCTGCCATTCTTGTCAACCTTCGCGCGCCAGGCATAGCGGCCGCGGATCTGCGCCACGTGATGACGCCGGAGGCCCGCCACAGGAAGCAGTCCATAATTGCGCTCGAGCGGGCCAAGTCCCTTTTCGTAGTCCACCGTCGTCGCCGGGGCCTTTTCGGCCCATTCGTCACTGGCGCGATATTGCCTCGCTAGTCGCCCTCATTGCAGCCAGTTCGGGCCGGTCGATCGAAGGGACGAAGACGCTCATGGATAAGAGGCGGCTGGAAAACCTGTACCGACAACCGGGCTCGCGGTCGTCGAGGCGACTACGTGGCAGGTCAACGTCGAACCGTGGGAGCCCCTGCCGGCACGGTGGAGCGGCATTGCCCCTCGTGGCCCGGCGGAAGGTTCATTTCCGTCATTTCGGCATGTCATTGCTTCTGATCAGGTCAAGCGAGGTGACGATGCCAAGATCGAGGGCGGTCTTGTGAATCGCCTGGCATTGCTGGAGCCGCTGCCCCTCCAGGCAGAGGAACGTCGAGGCGTCGTTCACCGTGAACAGCGCCGGATTGAAGAAGCGCACCATGTCGTTGTTGCGCGGCAGGTTGATCCAGCGCTCGACCAGGTCGGGGTCGGCCTTGCCGTCGGAATACTGGATGATCCAGGACTTCAGATCATAGTGCGCGACCAGGTCGGCCCGCAGTCCGCCGTCCGAGCCGTAGTGACCGTGAAAGCCGATAGCTGTCGAGGCGGGCGCGTAGTCGCTGGTGAAAAACCGCTCCTTGCCGCCGAGGAACATCCGCGAGCAGGACGAGTTGCAGTAACCCGAGACTGCCGTGCGCAAGCCCCTCGCGCGGAACATCTCGCCGACGTGGTAGCCGGCGGCGACCTCACCGCCACGCGAGTTGCGCAGGATGACAGTGTCGATCGCAGGGTTCTTCGATAGGATGTCGGCGATAAGACTCGGCTCGTCGCCGACAACATTGCCGCTGAGGATCAGCTGGTTACCCGCGACCTGCATCTGCATCGCGAGCGATGCCGGGGCAATGAGGCCTAGGATCGCGACGGTCCAGGCACCGATGGTCAGAATGTGGGGGAGCGGCACGGGACGTGCTCCTCGGCGACGTGGTTTGGGCATACGTTTTCACGGGTCGTAGCGGCTTCCAACCGGCGATGGCCCGGGCGTACTCCCGTGCCTCCGCGTTGGTGATGCCAGGGAAGCGCCGCCGCAGCTCGACCGCAGCCGCGAACTTGCCTCGCTGCTCGTAGACGGCCCTGATCGCAGCGGCATCCGCGGTGACGACGAACATCGCTGAAGCATGGGGACGCACCAGACAGCTGGCAACGTGCATGGGGCTATGCGCGCATGGGGCTATGGGTCGGGGAGAAGCCGCAGCCCCTGCACACCCTGTCGCCGCGCCGGTCCCAATGCATGTTTTTCGACGTAGTGGTGACGCCGCACCTCGAGTTCCAGCACGATGCGATACCCGGCACTCGAAAGGTCGCGGACACGCCGCGTCGCATGCTCCCGATGCTCTGACGCCCGACATTTACCCACACGAATCACGGAAGACCCTCATTTTCTTTGGCCTGCCCACCCTGGGGCTGCATCTCAACGCCATGCAGGCGGCCGCGCTGGCCATGACCATCAACCTGTCCGCCTATTCAATCGAGATCGTGCGGTCAGGAATTCGAGGCGGTACCGCAAGGGCAGCGAGAGGCCGGGATGGCATTGGGCCTGCGTTCGACGGTCGTCTTCGGCAAGATCGTGCTGCCGCAGGCACTGGGCACCATGTGGCCGGCGCTGGTCAGCCAGGTCGTCATCATCCTGCTGGAATCGGCCGTGGTGTCGCAGATCGCCGTGCGCGATCTGACCTACGCCGGCGATGTGATCCAATCGCGCACCTTCCGACCGTTCGAAACGTATCTGGTCATCACAGCAATCTATCTGATCCTCGCAGTGGCGGCACGACGCGTGCTGCTGCTGATGGGACGCAAGATGTTCGTGGGCGGGGGGCACTGATGCAGTTCACGCTTTGGGACATGCTGTCCAATCTGCTGCTCGCCGCACGTTGGACACTGGGCTTGACGCTGCTGGCTTTCGCGTGCGGCGGTGCCGCCGCGCTGGCGCTGCTGGCGCTACGCGTCGGCCCCTATCGGCCGGGGCAGGTTGCCGCCAAACTCTATATTGAAGCCTTCCAGGGAACCCCACTGCTGATGCAGTTGTTCCTTGTTTTCTTCGGCCTGCCTCTGCTCGGCGTGGAGGTCTCCCCCTGGCTGGCGGCCGGCGTGTGCCTGACGCTCTACGCCAGCGCCTATCTCGGTGAAATCTGGCGCGGCTGCGTGGAAGCGATCCCGAAGGGGCAATGGGATGCCGGAGCTGCCCTGGGGCTGCATTTTCTGCGACAGTTGCGCTTGTGCCCCAGGCGCTACGCATCGCGATTCCGCCGACGGTAGGTTTCCTTGTGCAGCTTTTGAAAAGCACCGCTGTCACATCAGTGATCGGGTTCCGGGAGCTGACCCGCATCGGCGAGATCATGACCAACGCGACGTTCCGACCCTTTGCGGTGTACGGGCTGGTGGCGCTGATCTATTTCGTCATGTGCTCGCCGCTTACGGCTTACGCCCGCTCGCTCGAGCGACGTCTCGGGTCGCGCAGCCAACGCGCCTGATCGTTCCCCGTCCCGCAGATGGCGTCCGACGGGCGGCGCGCTCAGTAAGCAGCTTGACGCACCCGCATCGGCGGTGCCCCGACCGTCGATCCGCGAAGGTTCGTATCCGGAACGTCTACGAGTTCACGCATCAACTGCGTCATGCGATCGATCAATCGTCCCGGCCGCATGCCTTTGCGTCGTGCCACCGAGAACGACTCCCGGTAGTGCATCGTGCCAGCCAGCAGCGGGCGCATCCGGTCAGCGCGGCACCACGCAGCCGCGAAATGCGCGGGCAGGAAACCAATATAGGCGCCCGACAGAATCAGCATCGCCACGCCCTCGACGTGCCACGCGGTTGCCGATGGCACCAGCGATCCAATGATCTTGAGCTTGGCAGCCCCCTCGAAATATCCCCGATTCACATAAGCGTGCTCGGCGAGCTCCTCTGGGCCGATCGTTGCGTCCGAACGGGCGAACAACGGGTGGCCGGACGCGCAGTAAAGCTGCGAGGTTTCCTGGTAGAGAGGCGTGTACTCGACACCGTGCAGCTTGCGATACTCGGGCAGGACGCCGAGCGTCAGGCGTCCATTCAGCAAGCCGGTCTCGATGTCGTCGGGCGACAGCACCATCAGGCGGATCCGCACCTGCGGCGCCTGCTGGCGCAGTGCGCCGATTGCACGCACGACCGGCGCGGCGTCGTCCGTGACGGTGGCATCGACCAAGCCGAGCGTGATCTCGCCGGTCATGTCGCCGCGTGCGCCGCCGACATCGTGCCGGAACTGGTCGATCGAGGCGAACAGATCCACTACCGCGCGGTATACCGCCTCCCCCTGTTCGGTCAGCCTGAACCGCTCATGACCGCGCTGACAAGCCGCATCGACAGGCGGATTTCCAGATCCGCCAAGTGCTTGCTGATCGTTGCGCGACTGAGGCCTAGATCGACCTGCGCCGCGGACAGCCCGCCCCGGTCGGCGACGGCCCTGAACACGCGCAATAAGCGCAGGTCCACATCGCCAATTGCCGGCCCAAGCCATCGTGGCATGTTGACCGTCACGTCCGGTTTCAAACCTGACTTCGACATATAGCCATCCTGCCAGCCGCCTCGTTGTGCAACAAGCGTCCGCACGTCGGCCCGAGCCGACAAGAGGCCGATGTATCGGTGTGCCTGCCGACCGCCGCGGGGCCAACACGCGCGAGTCTCAGGCGATCGGACAAGCAAGGAGCATCATCCCCAATGCAATCAGTGAGTGATGCCTTTCAACCAATCCTTGGCACGGTGCTGCCCCGCTTTGCCGGGATCACGACGTTCATGCGGCTGCCGCACCTGACGGTCCAGGCGGCAACAGGGCAGGTCGAAATCGGTCTTGTCGGCGTTCCGTTCGATGGCGGCACGACAAACCGCCCCGGCGCCCGGCACGGCCCGCGCCAGTTGCGCGAGCAGTCGACGATGATGCGGCAGGTCCACCATGTCACCAAGCTGGAGCCCTATCGGCTGGCGGCCTGCGCCGATCTCGGCGACGTGCCGGTCAACCCCGCCGATCTCGCTGACACGCTGGCGCGGATCGAGCATTTCTATCGCGCGATCAGTACCGCTGGCATCGTCCCGCTGTCCGCCGGCGGCGACCATCTCGTGTCGCTGCCGATCCTGCGCGGCATCGCTGCCGGCCGCCGGCTCGGCATGGTGCATATCGACGCGCATACCGATACGTCGGACCGGTATTTCGGCGAATTTCGGCTTGACCCATGGAACTCCGTTCCGTCGCGCCATCGAGGAAGGACTGCTCGACCCCAGGCGCGTCGTGCAGATCGGTATTCGTGGCAGCATGAACACCGCGGATGAAAAGGACTGGGGCTGCGCGCAAGGCGTGCGGGTGATCGAAATAGAGGAACTGCACGCCAGCGGGTTCGACGCGGTTGTTGCCGAGGCACGCGCGATCGTCGGCGCCGGCCCGACCTATCTCAGCTTTGACATCGACGCGCTGGACCCCGCGTTTGCGCCGGGCACCGGCACGCCGGAGTTCGGCGGCCTAACCGCGATCGAGGCGCAGCGTCTGATCCGAGGGCTGCGCGGTATCGATTTCGTTGGCGCCGATCTCGTCGAGGTGTCGCCACCATTCGACAGCTCCGGCGCGACGGCGCTGCTCGGCGTGACGCTGATGTTCGAAATTCTGTGCCTGCTTGCCGAACGCGTTGCGCAGCGGCGCGGCCGCAACCCCGCCTGACAACGGATCTCACCCCCTGACAAGGGATCTTGCAATGTCGACAACCTCCATGTTGGCTGATCGTCGCTCCAAGGCCGTGCCGCGCGGCGTTTCCTCCGTCCATACCGGCATCGCAATCGTGCGTGCCGCGGGCGCCGAAGTTTGGGACGTCGATGGCAATCGCTATCTCGACTTCGCGGCAGGCATCGCCGTTTGCAATGTGGGCCATTGCCATCCCAAGGTGGTTCAGGCGGCCACTCGGCAGATCGAGACTGCCATTCATACCTGCTTCAACGTGGCGATCTACGAAAGCTACGTGTCCGTCGCCGAGCGGTTGAACGAACTGGTGCCTGGCGGGTTCGCCAAGAAGACGCAGTTTGTCTCCACTGGCGCCGAAGCGGTCGAGAACGCGGTCAAGATCGCGCGCGCCTACACCGGCCGCCCCGGGGTGATTGCGTTCACTGGTTCGTTCCACGGCAGGACCATGTTTGCCAGTGGGCTGACCGCCAAGACGATCCCGAACAAGGTCGGCTTCGGCCCGTTCCCTGCCGACATCTACCATGTCCCATTTCCGGACGCCTATCATGGGCGCACCGTCGCCGACACTATGCGCGCGCTCGACGATCTGTTTCATGCTTCGATCGCGCCCGACCGCGTGGCCGCCATCATCCTCGAGCCGGTGCAGGGCGAAGGCGGCTTCAACGTCGCGCCAGCCGCGTTCCTGCATCATTTGCGCGCGCTGTGCGACACGCATGGCATCGTGCTCATAGCCGATGAAATCCAGAGTGGGTTTGCGCGCACCGGCAAGATGTTCGCGCTCGACCACACTGGCACGCATGCCGACGTGGTGACCACGGCGAAATCGTTGGCCGCGGGGTTTCCGCTGGCCGCAGTAACCGGGCGAGCGGACATCATGGACGCACCGATCCCGGGCGGATTGGGCGGAACCTACGCGGGCAATCCGGTGGCGCTGGCCGCAGCCGCTGCCGTGCTCGACATTATCGAGGACGAAAGCCTGACAGAGAAGGCCGAGCGCCTGGGCGACATGCTGCGCGCCGCACTGGAGAGCTTTGCACAGCGCCATCGCAGCATCGGCGATGTGCGCGGCCTCGGCGCGATGATCGCGATGGAACTTGTGCAGGACCGTCAGAACAAGGAACCCGACGGCAAGCTGGCCCGCCGGATCCTGAACGTCGCGGCGGCGCGCGGTCTGCTGCTGTTGCCGTGCGGCGCCCACGGCAATGTCATTCGCCTGTTGCCGCCGTTGATCCTCGATGACGACCAATTCGGACGGGCAATGGCCATACTGGGCGAAGCTCTGGTGGAGAGCGAAGCGTAGCAGCGGCACGGCTCCTCTCGCGGCGAGGCCCCGCATCGTCCAGGTGCTGTTTATCTCCGAGTTCGATGACCCGGAGGCGTGGCGGTCGGCATTGGCGCGCCACAATGCCGCCATCGAGCTCGTCGTCTGGCCCGGCGAGGTCGATGGCGGCGCGATCGAAATTGCCCTGGCGTACCAGCCGCCACCGGGCCTGCTGCGCTCGCTGCCCCGGCTGCGCGCCGTGCTCTCGCTCGCCGCCGGTGTCGATCACCTCGACGGCGACCGGGGGCCCAATCCCGGTGTCCCGATCGTTCCGCTGCGCGATCCGGAATTTGCCCGCATCATGGCCGAGTACGTGTTGACCTGCGTGATGCGCCACCATCGCGATTTCCATCGGTTCGCTGACGCCCAAGCCCGGCGCGACTGGCGCTTTCGCGCGCCGCTACCGACGTCGGAACGAACGGTCGGGATCCTCGGGCTCGGCCCGCTCGGCCAGCGGACCGCCGCGCTGTTGGCCGCTGTCGGGTTCAAGGTCCTGGGATGGAGCAGGAGCCACAAACCGGTACCCGGCACCACGGTGTTAGAGGGTCCAATGGGACTGCTGGAAATCGCGAAGTTGAGTGAGATCCTCGTTTGCCTGCTTCCGCTCACCGCGGAAACGTCCGGCATTCTCGACCGACGCCTGTTTGGCCTGATGCCGCCCGGCGCGTGTCTGGTGAACGTCGGCCGGGGCCACCATCTCGTCGAGGCCGATCTACTCGAGGCGCTCGACACGGGCCACCTCTCCGGGGTTACGCTCGACGTTATGGTAACGGAACCGCCCGGGCCCGCGCATCCATTCTGGACCCATCCGGGTATTCTCCTGACACCCCACGTTGCAGCTTTCCCTCGCCCGGAAACTGCGGGTCTGGTCATTGCCGAAGTGATCGAACGAATAACGGGCTCTGCGGACGTCATAATGTGAGACGATGACAGGCACCGCCGACGCGGCGGATCACCGCGCAGCCCCACCCGTTCAGCTGAAGAACCTGGGCTCTGCGTACGTAATGCTCGGCATGGCGTCGATTTGTAGAACGACCGCTTCCCAGGATCGACGGAGAGGCGTGGAATGACGGCAATGGGCGCAGAGCAGACCCTGGCACGATCAGCGCAATGTGTCCTTACCTGGTCGTCTCAGCCGATCATCGACGCGTGGATACCGGCCGCTGCGACCATTGCAACAATGCCGAGCAATCGAGGCAACCAAACGAGGTTGCGCTCAGGGTGTCATGGCCGCCCTAATGCGCGACACCGTCCCATTGCCGACACCGACTGCCTTCGCGACCTTCTTGATCCCATCTCCCGCCGCCAGACGCGCGCGTATGGCGGCCTGAGCCTTGGCGCCAGTCCTCGGCCGCCCAAGACGCACGCCTCGTCCGCACAAAACTGACAGCATAGCTTCCAGCATCGAGAAGTGCGCCTCCGCCAAGGCCTGGAACGAATCTCACATTTGGCGCGCCCGCCGGATCGAGACGCAGGTTTACGGCGTTGAACCCGAAATGGGCGCGGATCAGTTGCAACCGTCCGATAGCACTCTCTTGCAGCAATTGGCGCAGCACCAGGGTCTGCGGTTGGGCAAGATAAGGATATGCCTCGACCAGGCGCACATCGTTGGCCCGCGCCGCCCCGAACATGGCCTTCGCCTCAGACGCGTTGACCGATATAGGTTTTTCGCAAAGCACATGCTTCCCGCGTGCCACCGCACGGCTCGCCCATTCAGCGTGAAGACTGTTTGGAAGTGGAAGGTAAACGGCGTCGATGTCGGGATCGTCCAGCAGTGCGTCGTAGGATCCTTTGAAGCGCGGGACACCCACCTGACATGCCGGTGTGAGCGCCCGGAAGCACGGCCGATCGCGGACACCGATCATGTGCTTGCCTGTCCGGTGTTCGAGCGAGCGGCAGCCGATGGTGGCGACGTTGCTTTCAGTTAGGGACCTTGAAGTCAGCTATGCCACGCCTGAGGGGACGTTGCGCGCCGTCGACGGTGTGTCTTTCGAACTTGCGCCCGGCGAAACGCTGGCGTTGGTGGGCGAGTCGGGTTGCGGCAAATCGACCCTCGGCAAATCGATCCTCCGCCTAGTTCGTTCCAGTTGCGGCCAGGTACTATTCGAGGGCACCGATCTCACCCAGTTGTCACGTCGTGAGCTGAAGCCGTTCCGAAAGCGGATGCAGATGGTGTTCCAGGATCCGGCGTCGTCGCTCAATCCGCGACAGACCATCTTCAAACTGCTCGAAGACCCCCTGATCGTCCACGGCGTCCGTCGCCGCGAGGAGCGACGCCGTCGCGTGGAAGCTGCCGTCGATCGGGTCGGACTACCGCACGCGGTGCTGACCCGTTTCCCGCACGAATTCTCTGGGGGACAGAAGCAACGGATCGGCATTGCGCGCGCACTGATCCTCGATCCTTCGATTATCGTGTGCGACGAGCCGGTATCGGCACTTGACGTCTCGATCCAAGCGCAGGTCCTCAATCTGCTAGTCGAACTCAAAGTCGCGTCAGGTCTGTCCTATCTTTTCATTTCACATGACCTCGGCGTAGTTCGCTACATTGCCGATACGATTGCCGTCATGTATCTGGGCCGCATCGTCGAGCGCGGTCTGCATCGCAGCTTTTGGGGTCATCCCGCGCACCCTTATACGCGCGCTCTGATGGACGCGGTGCCGGGACAGGGACGCGGTCGAGTTGCACCAATTGCGGGTGATCTGCCGAATGCGATTCTTCCGCCGCCAGGATGCAGCTTTCATCCGCGTTGCCCGGCAGCAACGGATATCTGCCGAATCGTCAAACCGCCATTGCGCGTCATCGCGCCCGAGCATTTCGTCGCCTGCCATCACCCATTGGCGTGACTGTTGTTGCTGGCATTGGATGGAAGCACGCCGCATAGTCGGCGGCGACGCAAGGCATCACCAATCGATAGCGGCGTGGCACGTGGGCTGAAGCAGGGGGTGGATTCTGGCAACACGCCGATGCGCCAAGCTCACGCGGTTACGTGCCGATCCGTCTCGGTGAAGAGCGGTAGCGCGTCCGCGCACGGACCAGCAACTCCAATTGGCAGGCGCCTTCGAAGCCGGCGAACGGTGACCGACGCAGCACGAACACTTTGTTCAATATATCGGGGTGCAAATTTTGAACAAGTGGTTGCGCATCTTGCATGGATCTACGCGAGGTGTTCGCCACGAATCTGCTCCGTCTGCGCCACGC
The DNA here is from genome assembly GCA_963726125.1 of uncultured Alphaproteobacteria bacterium. Classification (GTDB taxonomy): domain Bacteria; phylum Pseudomonadota; class Alphaproteobacteria; order Acetobacterales; family Acetobacteraceae; genus JAMXLO01. The sequence goes on from CAVSBG010000012.1 coordinate 30,000, forward strand.
CAAAGGCCTGTCGCAAGACGACCTTGCGTATGATGCGCAGGTAGGCCGCGGCTACCTCAGTCAGCTCGAAAAAGGAACGTTCTTTGCCAGCCTGAGGATAGTCGCCCGGTTGGCCGACGCTTTCGACGTCGAACCCTCAGAACTGCTGAGATTGCCTCAGAAAACTGGACGCCGGAGGGCAGACGCGCCATAGGCGAACATAATAGACCTCACCAGCCAGGCGTTGCAGACGAACAGCGGCCGCTGCGCGCTGCGGGATCGGTCTGGGCGGTGGACCGGCTCGGCCGTTCGCTGCCGGACCTGATCGCGTCGATGCAGGACTTGCATGGTGCGAAGGTGGATCTGTTCATTCACCAGCAGGGCTCGGACACGACGACGGCATCAGGCCGGGCCATGTTCGGGATGTTGGGCGTGTTCTCGCAATTCGAGCGGCTCAGCAGTCTGCGCTGCGACCGCCGAACCCGGCAAGCCTCGTATCGGCATGACAGACCGCGGAGACCTGGCATGCCGGTCAGCGAGACGGCTGCTTCAGGCGACCCGTTCGGTCACCCGATTACCTTCGTCGATATATTGTGCCGTTGCGCCAAGCTGTAGCATGAGCATGCAGGGCCCCTGCGCACCAGCGAACAGTTCGGCCGGAATAGCCGCATCACCAGTGGTCCAGCGAAATTTATGGTCCGCCTCGAACTCGTAAAAGCCGTCGGTCAACGATGTGTCCTTCGCATCGATGGCTCGTTGCCGCAGCGGCTGTGCCAGCACAATCCGCCGCAGTGCCACGCCCAACACGCGTTCATCGCGTTCGATGCCGACCTCTTGCGGCACCGCGGCTCGTGAGCGGATGCGTACGGTGCGCGGCGTGGCGGTGAGGCGGAACGCATATTCGCTGTCGCTTCGCCCGATGGCATCGATCCGCTTGCCGTCGACCAGCAGATGCAGATTTGGTTCGCGGGTCAGCGGTGGCCCGTTGCGCGATGCGATCCGGTCCACCAGCCGGCGCCAGACCGCATCCACGATTGCGCCACCGGTGAGCACCGGTGCGCAGGCCGGTTGAGGCGGTAGACACCAGCCCGAATTCGCGTTGCGGAACTGCCAGCGATTGCCGTCGTCGCGATAACTCTCGGCCGGCGCGCCCTCAGCGATCAGCACATCATGCGTTTCAAGTTCGATGTGATAGATTTCAACTTCCTGCGCCCGATCGTCCCACAGGATGGAGCGATGGTTTACCAGGGTTTCCACCGGGATCAGGGCGCTATCGATGTACAGCGAATGCCCCTTGGTCACGTGCAGATCGCGATGCGGCACGTTGTCTGCCAAGGCTCCCTTGCGGACGATCACCGGCGTCGCCGCGTTGCGCGCCCCGCGCGTGGCCAGCACGCGGCCGTTGCCGATCCAGGTGATCGGCCTGACGTCACCGCTTGCAGTCAGCACGGTGTCGCCGATCGACAGATGCTCGACGGGCACTTCGCCGGTGGGTGTGGCGATCCGCGTGCCGGCGCAGAAGCAGACGGCGGTGACCTCGATATCGCCGGAAGGAATGGTGCCGCTGAAGCCGAGAAGCTCGATGCTGCCGGCGTTGGGAATGTGGATGAAGTCGCTGCCGTTGCTCGTCGTGGTGTCGTTCTGCACGTCCTGCGCGGTCAGTGATGCGCCGAAGCCCTGGAAGTTCAGCACCATGTTGGAGGAGGTGACGCCGTCAAGCGTGACGCTGCCCGACTGAGGCGTATAGACCAGTGTATCGGCGTCGGAGGAATACTGGACCAGGTATGCGCCGGGTCCGACATAAAACGTATCGTTGTTGTCGATGTCGAAGGTGCCGAAGCCGGTCATCGTATTCTCGGGCGAGCCGTCGATGCTGAGCGTGTTGTTCAGGGTGTTGATTACGGCCGTGCCGGTGCCGGCAAGCTGCAGTTCAACCGTCGAATCGCCGCTGCCGGCGATGTCATTGCCGGAGAATTGCAGATTGCCGCCGGCCGCACCGTCGAGCGGAGTGTAGGCGAGTTCCCCCACCGGGTTGATGACCGCCAGGTTGAGCGTCAGTTCGCCTGGGAATCCCACGATAGCGGGGCTTCCAACAGTGATGTCGTTGTTGGTGAAGATGAGCGAACCGGAGCCTTCAGTGCCTGCCAAACCAGTCGCGCCGGGCGCGCTGACCCCGACGACCGTCGTAGCGGTGGCGTGGGAAGTGCCCTCGGTACCGCCGATCCCTCCCGTGCCGCCGAGATCTCCTTCGACCGAGAGCTCAATGCTCATCTGCGGCGCGGTCAGCGTGTTGCCCGTCAAGGTTGCTGTGGCCGACCCGCCGTTGCCGCCGTCGCCGCCGTTGCCGTTGACGCCGTAATCGTCGGTTACATTGGGAGGGGAGAACGGGCTGGTAAAGACCGCGGGTCCCCCAATACCGCCGCTGCCGCCCGCGCCGCCCACCCCGGCCTTCGCCACGATCGATACCGCGATCTCGTCATGGTCGAGCATGGTGGAACCTGACAGCGTTGCAGTCGCATTGCCGCCACTGCCGCCGTCGCCGCCCGCGCCGCCCTCGCTGGCATCGCCGCCCGACCCGCCGTTCCCACCACTGGTCGCCAAGGTATCGCCGCCGACCCCGCCGATGGCAGAAAGGGTCACTGTCGTACTGTCCTCGGTATAGCTGGTCAGTCCGGTGATCTCGCTCGTTGCTGTGCCGGCATTTCCGCCACTGCCGCCGGCGCCTCCACCGCCGCCTGCCGCACCCGCCGACTCGTTTGTGGTGGTGGTGCCGTCGCCGTTGTTTACCACATAGTTGAAGTTGCTCCCGGCGGATCCCCCGGTGCCACCTGTCCCGCCGGTGCCGCCCTGGCCGCCGGTCGTCAATGCGTTGATCGTAAGGCTGCTTTGATAGGCATTGGCCGGCGCGCCGACGCTGTCGTTGGACATGTCGATCACCGCGTCGCCGCCCTTGCCGGCCTGGCCCCCCGCGACACCGCCGATGCCCGGCGTCCAGGTAGTGCTGATGATCGTGTTACCGTTGAAGTCGGTGTTGCCGACCGTGGTGGCGACGCCGTTCTGGCTAGCCCCACCACCCTCCCCGCCGCCGCCGCTGCCCCCAGTGACCCTTGGGAAGAGTTCGAGCGGCGGCCCTTGGGTGGTGAAATTCTCGTCGCTAAAGGGGGGCGCCGCCTCGATCAGGGACTCGCCGTCACCGCCATTGGGCTGCCCGACGGAGCCGGCGGTGCCGGTCTGTGCAGTGTCGATCGTCGTGATTGTGCCGCTCATGCTGCCACCCCCAGGTCCACCTAATTCGCCAATCACATCACGTGCCAGTTAAAAATTGTGACATTTCTCGCAATCACAGGGTGATTCCGCGCGGGCGGGAAATAAATCAAAGTCCACAGACAGTAGGCAACGCGGCGCCAGAGTAACCTCGCTGTTCTATATCTACAACAACATAGACACCGAGGTTTACCTGTCTAATGGATGTGGTGCGGCGAAAATTCGATGTGGTCATGGTCTGGGCGGTGGATCGGCTCGGCCGCTCCCTGCCAGACCTAATCGCATCGGATCCAGTCGCGCGTGAAGGCTGGTCTACAGCGTGCCCAGGCTGAGCAAGCAGCCGGCACAGTGCGCCGGGATACGCAGGGCCGGCGGCTGAAGGCTATCGGACGGCCCAAGGTATCCGCCGCGACGGAAGCGGCCATCAGGGAGCGCCTGGCGGCCGGCACTGGCATGCTGAAGGTGGCACACGAGCTGGGCGTCGGCAGTGGCACGGTGCAGCGTGTGAAGCGCGAGATGGGGAATAGGTGCCAGACGTACAACAAGGTCACGCGCACTGGCGCGATCAGCAAGCTTGAATGTCTGGCCGGTAGCCAGCGCGGAGACGTTCCGCGGCACTGCTCGTTGCGGTCGTGTTGGCGCGACGCCTGACAGAACTCTACAACATGCTGTCGCCGCAGTACGGCGATGGCGCTCTGCGGAAATCCGCGATCGTCCTCGCTGTCCTGGCAACAGCTTGAGTTCTGGCGTCGATGGCGGAAACCTCCCGAACCAAACGCGCGAGAGCATAACGATATCGGTTGTCTATTCGCAGACAAGTTGCAATCGTCCATGCCTGTGGCCGAGCGGGCTGCCCTCCTGCGGCGACCACAGGCCGACATACTCGCGGTTGCAACCACCGAGTTCGTAGCGGTTACCGTCGACATGATAGACGATGTCACACTTTTCAGAACCAGCCATGTTGACGGCGGCAGCGGGAATTTCCGTAACCTCTGAAATTTGGAACGATGCCCCACCCCCGATTGCTCGGCACATCAGATGAGCTGCGAGTGTCGGCGAAGTGCCGGACACCGAAAGATATACAGCAATGAGTATCCATCTTCTCATCTCATATCCCCTGGCTGTGACAGCTCACTGATCGCGAAAGGCCACTAGTACCCAGAATCGCTAGATCGCGAAACACGGTTTGAGCCGCTTCTGGTGGACGACAGTCTTTGTCCAAACGAAGGGTTGGCGTCTGCGTTATGGCTGGCGATGAAGCTGTGGATGTGATTGACGAGTTGAGGGACGCTGGCGAACGAGCCTCCTTTCAGCGATTTGGACGACAGGATCGAGAACCAGATCTCGATCTGGTTCAACCATGATGAATGGGTGGGCGTGTAATGAAAATGCACGTTCGGATGCCGCGCCAACCATCGATCGAGCTTCGGTTTGTGTGTGGACAGGTTGTCGAGGATCACGTGGATCTCTTTGTCCTGATACTGCTTCACCATACGGTTCATGAAGTCGAGGAACTCCAACCGTCGGCGGCGTTTGTAATGCCGTCCCGTGACCTGACCGGTCGCCACCTCGAGTGCGGCAAACAAGGTCGTGGTGCCATTTCGCTTGTAGTCATGCGACTGACCGATCATCGCCCGCCCATTGGGCAGCTTCAGATACCCCTGGGCGCGCTCCAGCGCCTGGATCGAAGGTTTCTCATCGACCGACAACACCACGGCATTGTCGAGTGGGCTCATATAAAGGCCAACGATGTCTGCCGCCTTGGCCACGAAGTCGGGGTCTGTGCTCTGACACCACGATTTCCGCCCCGACAGGTCGATCTTCTGGGCACGCAGGAACCGCCAGATATACTGCTCGTGGATATCCACAAGCTCCCGTGCCAGCAACGGCGCCGTCCAGTTGGAGTACCCCGCGGGCGGTGGCTGATCCAGCAGCGCAAGAATGCGCTGCCCGTGCTCCGGCCCATACTTCGGCTCAGCGCCACGATCACCGGTCTCGCTCAGACCGTCCATGCGGTCGCGGGCATAGCGCACGCGCCACTTCGAGGCGGTGCCCGGCGTACAGCCAACCTCGCGCCCAATCGCCCGCGAACCCATGCCGCCCGCGGCCAAAAGCACGATCCGGGCGCGCTCGCGCATCCGCGCCTCGCTCTTGCGAGACCCCAGCGCATCAAGGTCTCGGCGTTCGTCAGCCATCAGGGCAATCGGCGTAGCCCGGGGGATCCTCTTCATTCCCCCTTGGAATCACAACTCGCGCTTCAGCGATAGTGGGTACTAGCTGGCGCTGCACGGTACGATGCGATGAGGACGTAGCGATAGCCCGAGGCAGCCGTAACTCATCCGGAGTATCCAGTGATCGAAATACGCCGGGCTTTACGGACAAGCGTGTCGATGCCATCAGATCGAAGTGCCCCTTCCGACGGAAGCGGCTATCAGGGAGCGCTTGGCGGCCGGCACTGGCATGCTGAAGGTGGCACACGAGCTGGGCGTCGGCAGCGGCACGGTGCAGCGTGTGAAGCGCGAGATGGGGAATAGGTGATGGCGGCTGATCTGCTTGTCCGCAATGTTCGTGCGCTTGGGGGCGACCTCACGGACATCCTGATATTGGCCGGACGCATTGCCGGCGGACCAGCACCGAACGGCGTGCCTGTTCTGGATGGTGACGGCCGGATCGCGCTGCCGGGTCTCGTGGAGGCTCACACCCATCTCGACAAGTCGCTGCTTGGTCTGCCGTGGTACCGCAACGAGGTCGGGCCTCGGCTGATCGACAAGATCGAGAACGAGCGCAAGGTCCGCAAGTCGCTTCCGATCGATCCTCGGCGGCAATCCGAGCTTCAGGCACGCCTGTCAGTGTCGCATGGCACCACGTTCATCCGTAGCCACGTGGACGTGGACACAGAGTGCGGCGTGTCCGGCATCGAGGGTGTGATGGAGACCCGGGAAGCACTGGCCGACATTGTCGATATTGACCTCGTTGCGTTTCCGCAGAGCGGCATGTTGGTGCGACCTGGTACAGTCGAACTGCTGGAACAGGCGCTGCGGCTTGGCGCCGAGACGGTGGGCGGACTGGACCCATGTGCGATCGACCGCGACCCGAAAGGCCACGTCGATACGGTGTTCCGCCTGGCCGAAAAGTTCGGGCGCGGCGTGGATATCCATCTGCATGAACCCGGCGAGATGGGCGCATTCTCGATGGAGCTGATCATCGAGCGCACGATCGCCCTCGGAATGCAGGGCAAGGTGATCGTCAGTCATGCATTCTGCCTGGGCATGCCAGACGCAACGGTGGTGGATCCGCTGATCGCCGCGCTGGCGGAGGCGCGGATCGCGATTATGACCACAGCCTCGGCCTCGCGCACTGTGCCGCCATTGAAGCGCCTGGTGCAGGCCGGGGTCGTGGTGTGTGCCGGATCGGACGGTATTCACGATACCTGGGGGCCCTACGGCAATGCAGACATGCTGGAGCGGGCGATGTTCGTGGGCCAGCGCTACAATCTGCGGCGGGACGACGAACTGGTCTTGGCGCTCGGTGTGGTTACGACTGGTGGCGCGCATGCGTTGGGGCTGGAAGGCTATGGGCTGGCCAAAGGGTGCGGCGGCGATCTGGTGCTGGTGGAGGCCGAGACCGTCGCTGAGGCGGTTGCACAGAGGCCGGGACGGCGGACGGTGGTGAAGCGAGGCCGCATTGTGGCCCGGGATGGCGCGATCTTGCCGTGATGCGTGGCCGCCGCACAAAACTGGCGGTCGGTTGACTGGTCATGGGCCACCGCGACTGGCGGGCTGTGTAGGGACTGTGCGAGCCGCCTGGCTCACCACCGGCCTGCGGAGATGAAGCCCCGCGTCCGACCATCCTTTCGATGCGGCGGTCCGGAACCAACCACATCGGTGAGGCGGCCGGTTTCCAGCACCTGATCGAGCAGCTTCGGAACCCTCGCCATCGAACAAGTGACGAATCCGCAGCCAACTCTTGCATTCCCCGCTGCCGCGAATTGCTGCTCCAGCCAATCTCGGTCGCCGTATCCTCCGCCGATAATGCCCAACGCGCCTGCCATGGACACTTCGGCAGCGAGCTTCCCGCCTGCCAAGACGTTCATGGGTGGCAGAAGTATCGGGTGCTCGATCCCAAGCTTCTCCGTCAGCCTTGTGGTCAAATGCATTTCGCCGATCGTCGGCACGCCAGATGCCGTTCGGAGCGGATTGGCCGTATTCATCCGGCATACCCGTGCTGACGAATTGATGGTCACCGCGAATATCTTCGACCATGACAAGCGAAAGCGGTCATTCGAGATCGTGGCAGAGGTACGGGGTGCATGCCGATCGCAAATTAGGTACCGCGCAGGCCGATACGGTGCCCAACATGCCGACGGCCGATCTTGGCGTCGATTTCACCGAGATCAAGACGCCGGACGTAGCAACAATTGTCACGGTGTTCGAGCCGGCAATGGGGCGGGCAAGCCCTCGCGATCATCGGGACGGTCGGCTCACAGCTTGATCCGCTTTCTCCGATGATCAAAGGCCGCGTGATAGAAACCCACGAAAAGCATTGCCTTCGATGGGTGACAGGCTGCTGTCGCTCATCCCGCCCGCTTCAGTGCATATTGATTGATCGGACGTGGGAAGCCCAGATTACCTCGCAGAGTGGCGGACTCGTATTCCTGTCGGAACAAGCCACGTCGCTGCAACTCCGGAATCACCAAATCCACGAAATCGTCAACCGCACCTGGAATGTACGGTGGCTGCACAATGAAGCCGTCGCAGCCTCCCGTGGTAAACCACTCTTCCATGCGGTCGGCGATCGTCGCCGGTGTGCCGATGACGCCGAGCTGCCAATAGCCCTCGGCGATTGCCCCGTAGAGCTGGCGCACCGTAAGTTTCTCGAGCCGCACGCGCTCGATCAGATGTTCCGTGATCGCATCTCGCTTGGCGAAGTCGTTATAGGCAGGCTGCGCGGCTGCCACGACCTCAAATGGCACCGGCTCGTCGAGTGGCAAATAAGACAAATCGCCGAACATCGGCAGGATCATGCGCAGTCCCACCTCAGGATGAATTAGCGCCGTGATCTGATCAAACTTTGCCTGCGCTTCCGCTTTGGTGAGGCCAACAAAGGCCATTATTCCAGCGAGTATCTTTAGATTGCCGGGATCGCGGCCGTGCGCCGGCAGCAAACCCTTCACGTCGGCATAATATTCCTGTGCCACCTTGAGGTTCGGTAGAGCGGCATAGAGGACCTCGGCCGTGGCAGCAGCGAGTTTCCTGGCACCGTCTAACTCGCCCGCGGTCACGAATACCGGATAGCCCTGCGGCGGGCGTGCGACATCGAGCGGTCCCCGTACCCTGAATTGCTTGCCCTTATAGTCCAGGGCATGCACCCGTTCCGGATCAAGATAGATACCCAAATCTTTGTCCCGGATCAGCGCATCGTCTTCCCAACTGTCCCACAGACCTTTGGCGATTTCGAGAAATTCGTAGACGCGCCCGTAGCGAGTGGCTTGGTCAGGAACCTCGTTGAAACCATAATTCTGCGCTTCTTCGACGTTGTACCCGGTCACGACATTCCATCCGATACGACCGCCACTGATATGGTCGAGTGTGGCAAGGCGCCGAGCTAAATTGAATGGTTCGTTGTATGTGGTGGATGCTGTTGCAACGAGGCCAATATTGCTTGTCAGAGGAGCCAGCGCCGCGAGCAGCGTCAACGGTTCGTGCCGCACAACATGATGTACTCGGCTCCGGGTCGGATTTGACGGCCCGATTTCCCGCGACGCTGCCACGTCAGCCAGAAAGATCATGTCGATCTTCCCGCGCTCAGCGGTTTTCAGCACGTTGACGTAGTGTTGGAATTGCATCGTGCCGTCAGCAGGCATCGAGGGTAGCCGCCAGCAGGCAGGATGATAGCCAAGCGATGCGATCGACAGCGCCATCTTCATTTGACGACCAATTTGCACCATCAACTCCTTCTCCTGTCTGCGCTATTCGCGCGGCACGACGATCGGGATGTCATCTCCCCAGCAGCAGTGCACAACAGCGCCGGGGGCAACGTGCTGGCGAGCCGGAAGTACGGCTCTGATCAGCCAACCCGCATCAAGTTGGATGCGTAGTTGCTGAACCGGTCCGAGGAAGGACACGTCAACCACCTTGCCGCGACAATGCGCACCGAGGGCAGGAGGCAACTCATGCACCGCGACGTCCTCCGGCCGCACGATGACGAAGTCATCGCTGCCATTGCCAGCGCCAGGGGCGAGCCGCGCGCTCATGCGGAGGCCCCCATCGCTGGCCACCAGACAACGTTGCGCATCTCGCCGCTGCAACGATGCTGCACGGCAGGCATTGGCATCACCGAGAAATTCCGCTGCCCAAAGCGACACTGGATAATGGTAGAGTTCCCGCGGCGTGCCCTGCGCCACCACGCGTCCGTCGCGCAGGATCACGATACGGTCCGCTAGGTTCATCGCCTCTTCCTGATCGTGCGTCACGTAGAGCGTGGGCACCTTGGTTTCGTGCTGAATGCGGCGGATCTCTTCCTGTAAGTTCTGGCGCAGCCGGCGATCGAGCGCTCCGAGTGGCTCGTCCATCAACAACAGGGCCGGACCGAAGACGAGCGCGCGCGCGAGTGCGACTCGTTGGGCCTCACCCCCCGATATCTGCGATGGGTATCGATCGGCCAATCGCGAGAGCCCGACCAGATCGAGGAAATGACCGACGCGGTCCCGCACCTCCCCGGCAGCCAACTTGCGGACACGGAGAGGAAACGCAACGTTCTCAGCCACCGTCTTGTTGGGGAACAATGTATATCGCTGGAACACCATCCCGACATTCCGTCGATGAGGCGGATGCAGCGTGACATCGTCACCGTGCGACATGACACGACCAGCATCCGGGCTGACTATGCCTGCCGCAATCCCCAGGATCGTGGTCTTGCCTGAACCGCTTGGGCCCAACAGGGTGACGAACTCACCCGGTGCAACGGTGAAGTCGAGCGGCGCAAGAACCTCTACCGCCCCATAGGATTTGGTGACCCCCCGCAACTCCAGCGCGAAGCACTGATCAGCAGTCACGGCACTATCCTGACAGCACGTCGGCACAGTCGCGGCAACAGCACACTCACCAGTCCGGCACTGACAGTCAGCGCGGCCAGCATCGTGGCAACTGCACTGACTGACGGATTCGACAGTTCCTGCAGGTACGCGAACATGCGGCTCGGCAATGTCGGCGTCGAAATCGGCCCGATGAATACGGCAAGGGTAACCTCATCCCAGGAGGCAATGAAGGCCAGCAAGAAGGCTACCACGAGAGAGATCGAAAGATTGGGCAGCAGAACTTCCCGCAGGATCATCCACCAGCGGGCGCCCAGCGAGGCCGCCGCGGACCAAAGCAGCGGCTCGATCGTCTCCACCGCATTGACCAGCACCACAACGCTCAGTGGCAACGCCAGACATGCATGGCCAAAGGCCAGCACCGTCGGGCTGCCCAGCACGTGCATACGCAGCAGCAATGAGAAGAGTCCGGTCGCCAGTACAATATGCGGTGCAATCAGTGGCAACAGAAAAAATGCGCGCAAGGTCGGTGCGACGCGGCCGAAACGTAAATGCACCACGCTGACCATCAGGCCCGACATGGTCGCCGCTGCTGCCGCGAACAACGCAATACGCAGCGACAGAAATGCGGACTCCAGCCAGCGTCCGTCGCCGAGGACCTGGCGATACCAGTGCAACGACCAGGTGTTCGGAGGGAACTCCAGCGTCTGCGACCCGCTGAAGCTGGCCGGAACCATGATGGCGACAGGAAACAGCAGGAACAGCAGGATCAGCGCGCAATAGCTCCAGCCGGCGATTCGCAGGCCGCGCCCGCGCGTCATGATCCGACTTCCTCGGCGATCCGGCGGAATGATGCGCCACTGACCTTGAGTGCAATCCAGGACACCAGCAGAAGGCCCAGCATCAGCACCGTGCCGGTCGTTGCCGCAAGGCCGCTGTCGTACTGGTTCGCGAGATCCGACTGCATCTTCATGCCCACCATGACTTCGCCCGATCCGCCCAGCAGTGCGGGTGCCACGAAGAAGCCGCTGGCAGTGACGAAAATCACCAGTGTTGTCATGATCACCGAATAGCGCACCTGCGGCCAATACACCGACGCGAACACCAGCGGGAGGCGCGCTCCAAGTGTTCGCGCCGCAATTATCAGATCCCAATCAACGCGCTTCATGCCTGCCACAAGCAACATGCATGCATAAGGCACCATCACCTGCACCATCGCGACCAGCACTGCACCGCGCGTGTACAACAATGACGTTCCAGGCAACGTGACCGCAACCGCCTGCAGCAAAATATTGAGAGTGCCGGTCCGTGCGAGCAGAACTTGCCAGGCAAACAGCTTTACCAGGATCGAAACCCAAAAAGTGGCTGCGACCAAGCCAAGCACTATGCGGGCGACGGTCCCCTCATGCGCCGCGAGGAAAGCGGCGAGTGGTGCTGCCAGCACCACGCTCAACAGGGCGGTTGCCGCCGCAATAGTGACTGTGTTCCACAGGATGCGCGGATAGGGCACCGCACTCGTTACCGTAACAAAATTCTCGATCGTCCAACTGCCATCGCTGTAAAATGAATCGATTAGCGCCATTACCGTAGGGATCAGCACGAAGCTGGTGACCAGCAACACGGCGGGAGCAAGCAGCAGCAATCGTGTCACGTTGCGCCGTCGAGCCGCCGCCCTGGCGCCGTGGTGGGCGCCATCGTGCGGAAAGGATACCGAAGTCATGATGCTCAGTGTTGCGCCATCCAGGCATCCCATCGCGCTGTTGCTTTGGCATTGTTATCCGCCCACCAGGCGGCATCGACCATGGAAGCAACTGACAGGTGCTCCTGCGTCGCAGGCAGCATCTGGACCACTTTTGGGTCGAGCCCTTTGGTCGCGTTTTTGTTGCCTCCCGTGTAGCCAGTGAGAACTGCGAGTTGCGCCTGCCGATCCGCGCGCTGCATGTAGTACAGCAACGCCTCGGCGGCGCGCGGATGCGGTGTGCCTTTCAGGATGAAGGTCCAGGAATTGTGCAGGATGGCTCCGTTCCAGACCATTTCGATCGGCTGGCCGGAATTGATTGCCGTCACGGCGCGGCCACTCAGCGTGGTGCCGAACACGAATTCACCGTTGGCGACGCCCTGTACGCCTTGGTCCGGCGCCGCGTAGAAGGCGCGGATGCTGGGCCGCAACTCGTCCAGCTTCTTGAAGGCACGATCCATGTCCAGCGGATAAATCTTGTCTGGTGCGACGCCATCCGCCAGCAACGCTCCAATCAGCATGAAGGGCCGGTTGGCAATGATGCGTGGTCCCGGGAACTTCTTGACGTCCCAGAAGTCTGCCCAGCTTTGGATGCCCTGTGGCGTTGACTTGGTGGAATAGACCAGTAGCTCCGAATAGGGTGTCGCCCAGGCTCCGTATTCATTATACGAACCATCGATCATTTCTTTCTTGAGGGAATCCCAGAAGCCCTGCGGCAGCTTGTGTAAAATCCCGTCCCTGATGCCGAGGGGAAATTCCTGGTCAGAGTAGGTGGCGCCGATATCCCACGGCAGGTTCCCGGACTGTACATAGAGGCGCATCTGCGCGTACGAGCGCTGGCTATTCACGTGTTGCACCTTGATGCCGCACTCCTGCTCGAATGGCGTGAAGAACACCTTCTGGATGGCGTCGCCATAGCTTCCGCCGCTCGAGTTGAAGACGACTTCTGACTCGGTCGGCTTGCCGTCAGGATGGCAGGATCTGGTACCCTGAGCCTGCACCGCAAATGTACCGAGCAGAAGCATGACAGCGCCCGCGATCCATGCCGAACTAACGTGCCTCTTGGTCATGCTGCACTGGCCCTCTCAGCCGCCGGGACGTGCACGTCTGCGCTTCCCTTCCTTGCGGAACATGATATCAGTGTCACCTTATGATCTCTTCGTGGTCAAGCCTGATTTGGGAGACGAGCCCAAAGGCCCCAGCTCAAAGGGTCGGACCGTTTGCCTTCCCAATTCTGTTGCGCGAGGTGCTGCAGCGTCTCGAGGGCCAGAGGGGGACACCGCGCACAACGCTCACGCGCATCCGGCTGGAGATAGCCGCCAGCGAATTGCTGCAGGATCTCGACTTCCATGCCTTGCGCATCACCGACATCTGCACACGCGCAGATTGTGGCCACGGTACATTCTATCGTTACTGGACAGACCGCGAGAACGTTGCGCGAGAGATCATGATCGACTTCATGGAGGCGATCCGGCTGCGGCGGCCGCCTCTGCCCGCTCGCACGCGACTCTTCGACCGGTTGCTCGCAGGCCACCGCTACTACGTGGAAATGTTCCGCCGGAATGCCGGTCTGATGCGCTGCATGAACCAGTTGAGCATCGAATTACCGGGCTTCAACGACATTGGCGCACAGGCCAACCTGCGGCTGGCTCACCGTGTGGTCAGCGCGTTCGAACGCGAGGTGCCCCCTGAACCAGGCACCGAGCGCCAGCGTCTCGCCATGGCTCTCAATTGCATCGCCATGGTTGATGGCGTGCTCCGCAACTGCTTTGTCCACAACGCCGACGTCGGCCTTACCGACGAGGAACTGGCCGAGCAGTTATCCCGGATTTGGTATCGGAGCTTCCTCGCGCGTGATCCCTGACATGCGACGTTCCGAACATCGGCCGCTAAATTGACGCTGATATCAGTTTCCGGGCATAGTCCGAGCCGGACGAAGCAGCGACGGAGAATTCTGGTTCTGATGATCATCTGGAGGAACCATCATGTCGCGTGCTGATGTTCTTGCCGTTGCCGTCACGCCCTGGCCCGAACGAAGGAAGCGGATCGAGAGCGAACCGTTCCCCGCCAGTGTCGCGGCCCTGCTCGATGAGGCCGCAATCGAAGTGCCAGACAGGATCGCGCTCGATTTCTTCGAAAACGGCGAGCAAATAACCTATGCGGCGTTGCGGCGCCGGGTAAATCAGCTCGCCAATGGCATGGCGCGCCTGGGCATCCGTCGCGGCACGCATGTCGGGGTCATGTTGCCCAACATCGCCGCGCTGCCGATAGCATGGCTGGCACTCGCGAGGCTTGGCGCCGTGATGGTGCCGATGAACATCGCCTACACGTCGCGCGAGCTCGATTACGTTATCAACGATGGTGATGTTGACTGGCTGGTGATCGATCATGAACTGCTCTGTACGCTGTCCGGAATGGAGCAGCGGCCCGATCGGCTGACCGATCGTCACGTCATCGTCGTAGGTACTACCGGCCCCAACTGCCTTGCATGGGACGATATTATTACCGGGCAAAGCGATGCTTTCATCGCACCAACGGAGGTGGGTCTCGATGATCTTCTTAATATCCAATACACCTCTGGTACGACGGGCTTTCCCAAAGGATGCATGTTGTCGCACCGTTATTGGCTGACCATCGCCAAAGTGAACGCGCGTCGGGACGACAGGGTCTTTCAGCGAATCCTCGCAGCAACACCGTTCTTCTACATGGATCCGCAATGGATGCTGTTGATGGCGTTCTACCAACGGGCGACGCTGTTTGTCGCGCGCCGACAGAGCGCCAGCCGCTTTATGGAGTGGATACGGCGCTATCGCATCAATTTCTGTCTGTTTCCACAAATCGTCCTAAAACAGCCGCCATCTCCGTCAGATCGCGACAACGAAATCGTGCGCGTCAACGTGTACGGTCTTCACAAGGAGACCCATACCGAGCTTGAGGAGCGGTTCAATCTTGTAGCCCGTGAAGCCTTCGGCATGACCGAAATCGGCTCTGGCATGTTCATGCCGATAGAGGCGACCGACATGGTGGGATCAGGCTCATGCGGTGTTCCGTCGCCCTTCCGCGAGGTGCGTGTCGCCGATCCGGATGGGAATACCATCCCCGCCGGGCAGGTCGGGGAACTCGTCGTGCGGGGCCCAGGCATTTTACAGGGCTATTACAATAAGCCAGAGGCGACCGCGGCAGCATTCCACGGCGATTGGTTCCGCACCGGTGACCTCTTCCAGCAGGACGAG
Source organism: uncultured Alphaproteobacteria bacterium (assembly GCA_963726125.1). Taxonomy (GTDB): domain Bacteria; phylum Pseudomonadota; class Alphaproteobacteria; order Acetobacterales; family Acetobacteraceae; genus JAMXLO01. The sequence goes on from CAVSBG010000012.1 coordinate 45,247, forward strand.
CACGGCTATTTTTACATTGTCGGCCGGGTCAAAGAGATGATTCGCCGCGCTGGCGAAAACATTTCAGCTCGCGAGGTCGAGTCGGTATTGCAAGCATTGCCGGAGATCGCTGAGGCGGCCGCCGTACCGGTACCCGACGAGACGCGCGGCGAGGAGGTCAAAGCCTGTGTTGTGCTGCAGCCCGGTTTGGCTCGAGACGCAGTCACGCCTGATCGCATTCTGGCACACTGCACAGCCGTGCTCGCGCGCTTCAAGGTGCCGCGGTACATTGCGTATTGTGATGACCTGCCCAAGACCGCTTCCGGCAAGATCGCCAAGCACTTGCTCACGAATGTTCCGGATCCCGTGGCCGGCTGTTTCGATCGTGTGGAGGGCCGCTGGCGGTGAGCGCCGCGACGGCGCAGTTGCCTCCGCTGCTTTCGGGTTTACGTGTGATCGAGATCGGCCGAACCGCCGCGACGGGTTTTTGCGGCAAGTTGCTGGCCGAAATGGGCCTCGATGTCGTCATCGTTGAACCGAACGAGGGACACAACCTCCGCACAGCAGCGCCATGCGCGAAGCTGAAGACTGGCGAGACGGTCAGCGCACTCTGGCTCTATCTCGCAGGCGGCAAACGCAGTATCGCGCTCGACCTCCAGGATGCAGCCGACCGGGCGGTGCTTGATAACTTGGTTGCCGCCGCGGATCTCGTCATACACGATCTGCCGGAGCGTGCCGCGCGCAATGAAAATCTTTCCTTTGAAACGCTGCGGGCAATCCGCCCTGGCATTGTCGTCGCCACGATCACTCCGTTTGGGAATACGGGACCCTATGCCGATGTACCCGCGAGTGACCTCTCGGTCTATGCACTCGCTGGACATCTCTACGTCACCGGTTCGGCAGATCGAGAGCCTTTGCTTCCCTACGGCCACCAGCCCGCACTTTTCGCCGGCGTCCTTGCTGCAACGACAGCGCTAGCGAGCCTGCTACGAACCCGACATGACGGCGTTGCTCGTTTTGTTGAGATTTCCCAGCAAGAAGCGCTGACGGGCGCCCTGGATACCACCGTTAATCGCTACACCTATGCTGGTGTTACGCGCACTCGCCACGGCAATCGAATTCAGGACCGCTCGCCGCTCACCGACATCTACCGGACGAAAGACGGCTACTTTCTCATCTGCGTCTATACAGAAGTTCAGTGGCGCGCCTTCTGCGCCATGCTCGACCGAATAGATTGGCTCGAAGACCCTGCGCTCGCAACGCTGGCCGGACGCGTCGCCAATGGTTCGATGATTGAAGCGGCGATGAACGCCTGGTTCGGCGCGCGAACATCGCACGAAGCGTTGGCGGACTGCCAGCGGCACCGCCTTCCTTCATGCATTGCATCGGCCGTGCCCGAGTTGCTTCGCGACCCGCAATTACTCGCACGCGACCACTTCGCGAAGGTGGATTATGGCGCCGCGGGCATGCTCGATTTGCCGAAGCTGCCCTATCTGATTTCGTCCTGTGCTTCTAGGGAAGCGCCGCCTCCGCAGCTTGGAGAGCATGGCGACGCGATCCGTGCGAGTTGGCAAGTGCGCCGTCGCGTTCCGGCGGCGATGACGTCAGGCGATGCCTCGGTCTTGCCGCTTGCCGGCATTCGCGTACTTGACGTGACTCACGCCTGGGCCGGTCCATTCGCTGGATTGCAGCTTGGATTCCTTGGTGCCGAAATGATCAAGGTCGAGGGCGCTAGGCGTCCCGACGGCACTCGCTACGCCTCGCGTGACCAGCGGAATCTTTCGCCGCAACACGAAACCGGCGGCTATTTCCACGAATGGAATCGGAACCGGCGATCGAGCGTCATCAACATGGACGATGCCGACGGACGCTCGTTGATGTACGATCTGATCCGGCACAGCGACGTGCTGATCAACAATCACTCGGCGCGCGTTCTGCCAAAATGGGGGCTCGATTGGCCGGCGCTCCAAGCGCTCAACCCACGCCTGGTGCTTGTGACCATGCCCGCGTTCGGATCACAAGGTCCATACCGCGACTTCGTCGGCTACGGCGAGACGCTGGAAGGTGCTGGCGGTCTCGTCCGGCTCTCGGGCTACCGGGCTGGGAGGCCGATCCGCTCGGGGGTCGCGTATCCCGACCCGCTGGTAGGCCATTATGGCGCGCTCGCGGTGGTTCTTGGGTTGCAGCATCGAGACGCAACGGGGCAGGGGATGTGGCTCGACGTCTCGCATCAGGAATGTGTGCTGCACATGATCGGCGACGCCGTGCTGCATTACCAACTCACCGGCACGCCGCAAGAACCACAAGGCAATCCGCGCGCCGATCTGCTCCTCAACGAAGTGCTGCCGTGTGCCGGTGAGGATGACTGGGTCGCCGTGACTGCGGCCTCGCCAGTGGACATGATGGCGCTTGCCGAGGTGACCGGCGTGGAGGACCTGGCAGATGGCACTGTATCGCAGGCAAGTCTCGAAGCTCTGCGTTCCTGGAGCCGAACACGCGACAAGCGCGCCGTCATGCAGAGTCTTGTTGCGAAGGGTGTTGCGGCTGGCGCGGTTCTGAAAGTCGGCGAACTCTTCGATGATCCACACCTGATTGCGCGCCGGTTTTTCGAGCGCGTACCGCACCCGGTCGTCGGCGCCAAGCAGCATCCTGGACCTGGCTTCCGCATCGCCGAGGCCTCCGTTGGAACCCGTCTTGCTGCGCCGCTCTTCGACAGCGCCACCGATGAGATCCTGTGGAGCGTTCTTGGCAAGCACCCTGATGAGATCCGCTTGATGCGGGCGCGCGGTATCATCGGTGGCAGCCCCGCCGGATCGCTGTTGCCATCATGACTGTCGCGGTCAAGGTCCGCACCGAGTGTCACCCGATGTGGTGCGGAGCGCCCGATGCAGGATAGTGTCGCGGCCATGAGTGGAGTGCGGTCAGCAAGCAAGCAGGGGCCCAGTGCCGTCCGGCGCGATGCGGCGGTACGTCTCGACCACATCACTCATCGCTTCGGCAGTTTCACCGCTCTTGCTGATGTCTCGCTCGAGGTCTGGGCCGGTGAATTTGTGACGCTGTTGGGTCAGAGCGGCTCCGGCAAGTCAACGCTGTTGCGGATCATTGCTGGGCTGACGACCCCCAGCGAGGGTCACGTCTTCATCAATGGTGCCGACGTGTCGAACGTGCCGACGCAGCGACGTGGCGTCGGCTTTGTCTTTCAGAACTACGCTTTGTTTCCCCATCTGACGGTCTTCGAGAACATCGCCTATCCCCTGCGTATCCGCAGAATGAGCCAAGGGAAAATCCGCACGCAGGTCGAAGCAGCGTTGGGTCGGGTTAATTTGCATGGGCTTGGCGATCGCTATGCGACGCAGTTGTCGGGCGGCCAGCAACAACGGGTGGCGGTTGCCCGTGCCCTTGTCTACGAGCCGGCAGTGCTACTGATGGACGAGCCGCTTGGTGCCCTCGATCGCAAACTGCGCACGCACATGCAGATCGAACTTCGACAGCTACAGCAAGACCTCAAGATCACCTGCATCTATGTCACCCATGATCAGGAGGAGGCACTCACCATGAGTGACCGCATCGCAGTCATGCAAACCGGTCGTATCCATCAGATCGGTGATCCCGTTGCAGTCTATCGTCATCCCGTCAGCAGTTTTGTGGCCGATTTCGTTGGCTCGACCAATCTCTACGAGTGCCGCGTGCGCGAGGTCAGCGGAGACGGCTCGGTGTTGGTTGCGACCATGAAGGGGACTGAGCTGCGCGTCCCACGCTTTGCTGATGCGGCCGGGGGGACACTGTGCCACGTCGCTGTCCGTCCGGAATTCGTACGAATCAACGACCCCGTACCAGGTGAAATTGCGTTCAGTGCACAAGTGACAAAGATTACCTTTATCGGCAACGTCATCGATGTAACCTGTGTGCTTGAAAACGGCGAATGCGTCAGCGCCGAGATATCCGGCAACCGCAAGGATGTTCTGACCGTCGGCGACCGGGTCCACATAGGGTGGGACACTGCTGATCTCGGCATTTTTCCTGGCTGACTTCACGTCAACGAAAAGAGGGAAGCGCAATATGGTAAACTGGATGAACGCAAAGGCCGGCTCTCTGATGATCGCCGGTCTGTTCGTGGTCGCCGGCGGTGTAGGCGCGGCCACAACGGCGCGCGCGCAGGAGCAAGTCGTCTATATCAATTCGTCAGGTGGCGTGCTGGACGATATCAACCGCAAGGTTCATTGGGATCCATTCACTCAGGCGACGGGCATCAAGGTTGTTGCCAGTGCCCCTGTTGATAACGCCAAGCTCAAGGCGATGGTCACCAGCGGCAACGTTGAGTGGGACATCACCGAGATCGACGCCGGCGACTTTGTGCGAGCGGCCAAGGAGGGTCTTCTGGCGAAGCTCGACCTTTCGAAGCTGCCGGTCAGCGAACTGCCGAAGGATGCGCTGACCGACTATGGCATCTGGGACGGTCCCTATTCGGCCATTTTGACCTGGAACACCGATGTTTTCCCGCTGTCGGGCAAGCATCCGACATCGCTGATGGACCTCTGGAACCAGAAGGATTTCCCGGGACCGCGCTGTCTTTGGAAGGGTGCCGTCGACAATCTTGAGCTTGCTTCCCTGCATGCCGGGGTTCCGCGCGACAAGGTCTATCCCATTGACCAGGACAGGGCGTACCAGGAGCTGGACAAGATCAAGAAGGACGTCGGCGTCTGGTGGTCCACGGGCGCACAGTCGGTTCAAGCTGTCGTCAACAAGGACTGTGTGATGGGAACGACGTGGAACGGTCGCCCCTATCAGTTGATCGTCAAAGACAAGGCGCCACTCGGCGTCGCCTGGGATGGTGCGATCCTGCGCACCTCCTGGTGGGCGGTGCCGAAGGGTGCCAAGCATTTCGACAACGCGATGAAGCTGATCGCCTGGATGCAGGATCCGCACCGGCAGGCCGAGCAGGCGAAGTTGAGCGGATATTCGGGCGGCAACAAAGGCACGGCGGCACTACTGCCTGAAGACGTGCAGGCCTACCTGGCGACATCGCCATCGCATCTTGCGACATCGGTGGTCGCCGACGATGACTGGTGGCAGGCGAACGGACCAGCGGCGGAGAAGCGCTTCACCGGCTGGGTGATTGCCAAGTAACGAACCGACATGCGAAACGAGGCGAGGTTGGGTTCCGGGCGATTGATGCGGCTTGTGCCGTTCATCTTGCTCACGCCGAGCCTCGCCCTCGTGCTGCTTCTGTTCCTGTATCCACTGCTCCGCTTGATCATCGAAAGCTTCCTCGACCCATCGCCGGGCTTCGGCAACTACGTAGCAGTGGTGACGGACCCGACCTTATGGCAGATCATCGAGACGACGGTGATCATCAGCACGCAGTGCACCGTGGCAACGCTGTTGCTCGCCTACCCAGTCAGCTATCTGTTGAGCAGGCTGCCAAAGACACAAGCCAACCTCCTGATGATGTTCGTGCTGCTGCCATTCTGGACCAGTCTGCTCGTCCGCATGTACGCCTGGATGGTGCTGCTCGGTCGCCACGGCATCATCAATGAGTTGCTGATCAGCCTGGGGCTTAGTGCGGCGCCTCATCAAATGCTGTATGATCGCTTCGCCGTCGTCGTCGGAATGAGCCACTTTCTGCTGCCGTTCATGGTGCTTTCGCTTTACTCGACCATGCTCGGCATTGATCGCAGCCTGATCGAGGCGGCCAGCTCGATGGGGTCCTCGTTCCTTCAGACCTTCCTGCGTATATACCTGCCGCTGTCGTTGCCGGGCGTCTACTCCGGGTGCCTCCTCGTCTTTATCCTTGGAATGGGGTTCTACATCACGCCGGCGTTGCTCGGCAGTCCGCAGGAAACCACCATCTCGGTGTATATTCAGCAGCAGATCCAGGAACTGAACTGGGGCGAGGGAACGGCGATGGCAGTGATCCTTGTCGCCATTGTCGTGGTTCTTTTCGCCGCTTACGATCGTATATTCGGGTTCGATCGGCTGTTCCGTGGGGTCGGGACACAATGAGCGCTGCGCGCCTTTTCGCACGTCTTCCCGGCACGATTCTGTGGGCATACGCAATCGCGGTGTTCGCCTTCCTGGTGGTGCCGTTGCTCATCGTCGTGCCAGTGTCGTTCAGCTCCGGGACGTATCTGCAATTTCCTCCGCCCGGCCTCTCTCTGCAGTGGTACCGAGATTATTTCGGGGACCCCCAATGGATCGATGCCACCGTCCTCAGCATCAAGATTGCGCTCTGCGTCGTGGTGCTCGCGGTCAGCATTGGAACCTTTGCCGCGCTCGCCATCGTGCGACTTCCGTTCCCAGGTATCGGCATCGTCCGCATGATTCTGATGACGCCTCTTATCGTCCCGTCAGTGGTCGTCGCGATAGCCGTGTACAGCGTCTATGTCTCGTTCCACCTTGTTGGCAGCTTTCTTGGGATTCTGCTCGCCCACACAATCGGAGCGCTCCCCTTTATCATTGTCCTCATGGTTGCCGGCTTTCAGCGGATCGACCATCGGCTCGAGGAGGCTTCTTATACGATGGGCGCCGGGGTCGCCTGGACGTTCTGGCACGTCACGTTGCCGATCCTGCGGCCGAGCTTGTTCGCCGCGGCCTTATTCGCGTTCATCGCATCCTGGGATGAAGTGATCATGGTGATCTTCATTGGCGGCGGCGCGGGTACGACGCTGCCACTGCGGATGTTCAATTATCTGCGGACCGAAATCAATCCGACGATTGCCGCGGTCTCGACTTTGCTTCTGCTCGTCGCGATCGCGATTTTCGGCGCTGCCGAAGGCTTTCGTTTGCGCGGAGTGGCGCGCCGTTCAGCCGGAGGAGGCACGGCATGACAGCGGCTTCCGACCTCACTGCCATCGATATGCGCGTGCAGCCGTCGTGGCGCTGGTCGCAGGATGAGCCGCTGCCGGTACGAGCTCCGACACTCAAGGGCTATGACAGGGTCTACGGCACCGAGCTGCGGAACCAGCACTCGCATGCGAGCCTGGTCAGCTGATTTGCGGCGCCTGAACATGCGAGCGGTGGTGCAGTCAGAGCCGATTGCCGGCGCCGCAGCGGCCTCCAACGATCGTGTTGCTGAGGTGATTCAACGCGATCCGGATTGTTTTCTGGCAGGCTTTGGTTCCGCGGATCCACGCGATGGCTTGGCGGCAATTCAAGAGATCAACCGGTTTCATAGCGAACTCGGTTTGCGTGGGCTCGCGATGATGGCCGACTTCTTCAATATGGACATCGGCGATAAGCGATGCTGGCCACTTTACGCTAAGGCGGCCGAGCTTGGAATGCCAGTCGGCATCCATGTCGGGGTCAACTTCTCGACCAACAGCCCGATCCGGCACGGCCATCCGAGCTTCATCGATGAACTCGCCTGCCACTATCCAGAGCTCGTCATCATCTGCAATCACGGTGGCTGGCCGTGGGCAGCTGAGATGGTCTCAATCGCCTGGAAGCACCCGAATATTTATCTCGAATTCGGTGCCATTGCGCCACGCTACCTTGCTTTGAACGATGGTGGCTGGCAGCCAATGCGCCAGTTCATGAATTCGGTGCTACAGGATCGCATCCTGTTTGCGTCGGACTGGCCGATGCTGTCTCACGATCGGCTGATGTCCGAGATTCCGCTGCTGCAGCTCAAGGATAGCGTGCTCGAGAAATACCTGAAGAAGAACGCCGAAACGCTGCTTGACCGCATCATCGGCTGACAACATCAATGGAGGAATGCATGGCTGACGAAGAGAAGGAGTTTGAAGGTTTCCTGCGCATCCGGCTTGGACTGCACGACACACATTATCCGGACGGCCTTATTCCGGCAGCAACAATCCTTCGTCTTTTCGCTGATTGCGCCTCCGAAGTCGGGATTTGCATGGATGGCACCGACGGCTACCTCGCGGCCTACGAGAAGGCGGAATTTTTTAAGCCCGTGTATGCCGGTGACTATATAGAAATCCGAGCCAAGCGTCTCAGTAAGGGAAACCGCTCGCGTCGGACATCCCTTGAGGCACGGCGCTCAATGGAAGCAAAGGAACTTGGTGGCGGCCTGTCCGGCGGCGTCTTCCATGATCCCCCCGAGCTCATCGCCTCTGCAATCATGGTCGGTGTACGCCCGCGCGAGGTGCCGGAATCATGAGCAAATCGACCAATGCGGAGATCAGCAATCCAGACGCAACCCTTCGCGTCCGTCTCGGTACGAAAGACACACATTATCGTGGCGGCCTGATTCCCGCAGCAACTGTCATGCGGCTGTTCGCCGATTGCACCACAGAGATTGGCATCCTCGATACCGGCCGTGCCGGACTCCTCGCTGCTTATGAAGACACGGAATTCCTGTTGCCGCTGCGTACCGGTGACTATGTCGAGTTCCGCGCCGCGGTGATTTCGCGTGGCCGCCGCTCTCGGCGCATTGCGCTCGAAGCGTGGCGCCTGCTACGCGCTCCGGCCGAAGGCGCGGCGAACCGAGATTACACGCCGTGCAAGCCGCCCGAGCTGGTTGCCCGCGGAACGATGATCAGCGTCTCGCCAAAACCTCGAGTAAGCGAACCAACGTAGGGACAAGGCAATGCCGGCCAGCATTTTCCATCCGGACTTCAAGCCGATGCCATACTGGTGGGAGGCTTGGCGGCCAACCGCAGATGGGGCCGAAATGCCTGTGCCCACCCGGACGGATGTTGCCATCGTTGGCGCAGGCTATACTGGGCTCTCAACCGCGATTGAACTTGCCGACAGCGGAATTCAAGCGACGGTGATCGAGGCGCATGAGCCGGGCTTTGGCGCCAGCACTCGCAGTGGCGGCGGTGTGAGTGGAGGTGTCAATGTCGGCAAGAGCTTCAGCGGCAAGAGCATTGATCCCGGCTCCGAACGCGCTGCCGGTATGCTTCACGATGCCGGCGACGCCTTTTCGCTGATTGAGCGAATCATCGATCGCGAGAGCATTCAATGCTTTTGGGAGAAGCGCGGCCGCTTCGTCGGCGCGTGGACACCGAAGCACTACGAGTTCCTTGCGAAGCGCGTCGAGGCGCTGAACCGTGCAGCGCAATCCGGCAGCTTCATGGTGCCACGCGAGCGTCAGCGCGAAGAAATCGCCAGCGACTACTATTATGGCGGCATGGTCGTTGAGCGCAGTGGCAAGCTGCACCCGGCCCTCTACTACAAAGGCCTGCTTGATGCGGCGCAGCGCCGTTCTGTCACCATCTGCGCAAAAGCTCCGGTCACAACAATTGCGCGCAATGGCACGAAATGGCGTCTCGAGACGGCGCGCGGCGTGATCGAGGCAGACGAGGTCGTCGTTGCGACCAACGGCTATACCGGCGATGCGACACCGCGGCTCAAGCGGCGTATTATTCCGCTCGCCAGCCACATCATCGCAACCGAAGAGCTATCGTCGGATCTCGCAGCATCGCTGATCCCAAACGGACGCACGCTCGCCGACACACGCCGTGTGCTTTGCTATTATCGCATCTCGCCCGATGGCAGGCGTGTCATCTTCGGCGGACGGGCTCGGTTCACGCCCGTAACATCGGAAACCAGTGCGCCGATCCTGCACCGGTTCATGCTTGATCGCTTCCCTCAGTTGCGTGGCGTCCGCGTGACTCATGCCTGGACCGGCAATGTCGCCTTCACGCTCGACGCGGTACCGCATATGGGTCTGGACGACGGTATGCATTACGCCCTCGGCTGTAATGGCAGCGGTGTCGCGATGATGACCTATCTTGGGTATCAGACTGCCCGCAAGATTGCCGGAAAGGCTAATGCCGTTTGCGCGTTCGACGCGCCCGAATTTCCCGATCATCCGCTATACAGCGGCAAGCCCTGGTTTCTGCCGTTTGTTGGTGGATACTACCGGATGCGCGACAGCATGGATCGACTATTGGCGTACGGGTAAAGCCAGCGAAATAGCGCGCCGCGGCCTAGGTCTGCTGCGCCGCCATGGCGCGGGGTCATTTATTCTGGTGGCGGTAGCCGGCGCTCACTATCGCTGAGACTTTTGCGGCGAGCCATTCAAGATCGCGTCCCAGATCGGCGAAGCGGTGCGGGTCATATCGCTTTGCGTCGAACCGGGACTCTTGCCCGGCGACGAGATCCGCAATCAGGCATCCTGTCATTGCCGACCATGTGACGCCCGCCGAGTTCATTGCCGTGGCAAGGTAAAGCCCGTCGATCCCTTCCAGCTGGCCGATCAGCGGCATTCCGTCGGGCGTGAAGCTCTCGGGCCCATTGATGAAGCGATGGATCGGAGCATGTTCCAGTGCCGGAAAGACCTCTGTCGCCGCCATGAAATATGGCGCGATCTTGTCCCAGTCAGGCTCCAGCAGCGTGAAGGAGAACGGCTTTGGCAAGCTTGCCGGATCGAGCGTCTTGGCATTTTCGTCAAAGAAGCCGACAAGGAATTTGCCGACTTCTTCGCGACCGTAGACGAGGCTATCAGGCATGACGAAGGAAGGGGTTTGGCGTGCGAGCCGGGGCGTGACATCGGCGATGACGTAACAATGTTCGCACGGCCATTGTGCCAGCGAAAAACCAAGGGGCTGCAATAGCGGCCGCGACCAGAGCCCTGCCGCGACCACTATGCGATCAGCGGCAAGGATACCTGCGCTCGTTTCGATCCCGGTGACACGGCCGCCGGCTGTCGTCACCCCCAGCACTTCAACGCCCTCGCGGATCTCGGCGCCGCTACGCCGGGCCGCCGCCGCATAGGCCGCGGTGAGGTCCGCAGGGTTCAGCCGGCCCGAGCGCGGGTTGAACCAGATATCATTGACCGCCGCCGGGTTGAGCAGCGGATTGAGCGCGACTGCCTCGCTGGTGGTGAGCCAACGTGCCGCAATGCCGCGCTCGTTCGCCTGCCTGTCAAAATTGGCAAGGTCCTCCCGCACCTCATTGCTGGCTGCAAGGAAGGTGCGGCCGGTCTCTAACCAACCGGTCGCCATGCCGAGTTCGCGTTCGAGCCGCGCTATTGTCTCGAAGGCATAGAGGACAGGCGCATCATGCTCCGGCGAGGGCTTCCAGGTGATGTTGCCGGCGGAGTGCCAGGTGGTTCCCGATCCGAGCCGGTCCCGCTCCAAGAGCACCACCTCGCCAAGCCCGCGTTCGGCCAGATGCCACGCAATGCTGGCGCCGATCACGCCGCCGCCGATCACCACATTTTTCATAGCTCAACCTGTGTCACTCAGCCATTGCACCAGACCGGACTGTCTGATGTCCGTTGTCAACCGTGCTGCGCGTGTTGGATTGCGGTCCTTCACTTCCGTGGGCATCCAACCGTTCGGTAATGGAATCGGCGAGACGCGACGATGATGATTTGTAGACCGACAGAACCCACGCGGTGACAGCCGAATTCATTGGATTGTTCGGATATCGCAATGCTGATTGGCAGGGTTTGCTATTCCGTCTGGGGCTGCATCTCGCTGCTCGGCCATGGCAGCACCGTCGCCGGGTGCAATGTCCCATAGATCTCGACCGCGAGCGCGGTGTCCTCCGTCGCAAGGGCCGCCGGAATGACTGCGAACGCGAGGCCGGTGCCGGCGAGATGCCCGAACCCGCCTCCGCGGACCAGCCCGACCGCCTTGCCGCGATACCTTACCACGTCGTTCTGATAGGGATCGTTGTGGCCACTGTTCACCCGCAGGCGGACGAGCTGCATCGCCTCGCCTTCGCGGCTCGGTGTCGCGCGGTGATCGCCTGGAACCAGCCCTGCCTCTGACGGGAGCATGGTACGGTCGATGTCGAGCCCTACGACCGGGGTTCCATGCTCGAGCCGCAGCGCGTCCCAGGCGCGCACCCCGATATCGACGGCGCCGAGCGCCACGCCAGCCTCTCGCAGAGCCTCGTAGAGCGGCCGCGCGAAATCCGACGGCACGATGACCAGCCAGTCGCCGAGGCCGGTCTCCTCGTGCCGCACGATGGTCGCCGGCGCGTAGCCGAGAGACGCCTGTCTGGCCGTCTCCGGTGGGAAATCCATATCCCGCAGCGAGATCAATAGATCGGAGTGGCTGCACGTCGCGAGCAGCTCGAGCGCGCGTGGTCCTGTCACCAGCAAAATAGAATAAGCCCCAGTGACGTTGCGGAACAACGCGCGATCCGGCGCGAGTCGCCGGCCAAGGTCGTCCGCGTCGCGCGCCTCATGCTCGCCCGGCCCGAGCAGCAGAAAATGGTCGGCGGCGAGCCGCACTACAGTGAACAGCGTCGCGACCCCACCACGCGCGGTCAGCATCGCGCATCGTGCCACGCCGCCGTCGTGATCCGGCAGCGCGCCATGCAGCACTGCGCCCAACGCTGTCGCCGCTGCCGAACCCGCTACGTCAAATTTGGCTAAATACGACAGATCCAAAATGCCGGCGGCGCGCGCGGCTGCCCGACACTCGCGTCCCGCCGCATCGAACCAATAAGGCCGCGCGAATCCTGGCAGCGGCTTCGGCGGGGTCGGCCCGGCGGTGAAGAAATTGGGCACTTCCCACCCGTTGCGTACGCCATAGACCGCGCCTGCCGCGGCGAGCCGGTCGTACAGCGGGCTGGTCCGTGCCGGCCGACCGGCGCCGCGCTCGCCATGCGGATAGCCGGGGGTATTAGAGAACGCGTGCGCGGCGTGCACCGTGCGGAAGGCGAATTCGCGATTGCCATATGGCGCGAACCGCCGCACGTCGAACTCGGTCATGTCGGTGTCGGGTTCGCCCTCGACCATCCATTGGGCAATCTGACGTGTAAAGCCCGCCTGCACAAAGCCGGCCGCGTAGCCCGCGGCGATGTAGCAGTTCGGCACCCCGGGCAGCGGCCCGAGCAACGGCTGGTGGTCGGGAGTCCGGCTGGTCGGTCCGTTATAGACCATCCTGATCCCGACCTCACCGAGCGCCGGCACGCGCTCGATCGCACGCGCAATGAAATCGGCAGACCGGTCGAGGTTCGGCGTCATCAGTTCCTTGCCGAATGCAGGTGGGATGCCGTCGACGAAGACAAATTCCGGCGCGTGTTCGTAAACACCCGACAGCAAGCCCTTGCCTTCCTGGCGACAGTTGAAGCCGTTGATCGAATCACGGATCAGGACGAGTTCGCGGTCGAGCGCGACAACCGCCGGATGATCCTCGGTCACCATGTGCTGGTGCATGAACACGATCAGCGGCAGCCGCACGCCGAGCATTGCCGCGAGCTCCGGTGCCCACATGCCAGCGCAGTTGACGATGATCTCGGCCCGTATCACTCCTTTGACGGTGCTGACCTGCCAATGGTCGCCGTGCCAGTCGAGGCCGGTGACCTTGCACTGCGTGTTGATTTCGACGCCTCCCGTCCGCGCGCCCTTGGCGTAGGCGAACGTCAGCATCGACGGGTCGACGTGGCCGTCCCCTGGCGTATAGACGCCGCCGAGCAGCTCGCGCGTATCTATCAGCGGGAACAGCTCCTTTACCCTCTGCGGCCCGACGATTTCCATCTCGACACCGAACAGTTCCGCTTTGGCCACAGCGCGGCGATATTCGATCTGCTGATCGGGATGCGAGATCAGGCGGATCGCGCCGCTCCGATGGAAACCGACCGACTGCCCCGTCTCCTGCTCGAGCTTCGGGAACAGGTCCGTGGTCTCTTTCTGCAGCTTCGTCAGGATTGCGCCATTGCTGTAGTGCATGAGGTGACCCGCCGCATGCCAGGTCGCGCCGGCGGTGAGCTCGTTCTTCTCGACCAGCACGATATCCGACCAACCGAGCTTAGATAGGTGGTACGCGAGACCGCAGCCGGTCACGCCGCCGCCGATGATCAGGACACGCGCTTGCGTCTTCATAATTTTGGTTCACCCCTATGCGTGCGCGGAATCATCAGCCGACCGACGAACGGGGTCAATCTGGAGCCGATTGCACCGCACGCGTACGCGTGGACAATTAATAGACGTTGACGCGCCGCGTGGCGGCTGCAAGCCTCCCGGCCGAAGTGGCTGTCGGTCTGGGGAAGGTTCACATAATGGCAAAAGTCGTCACGGGCAGCCGATTAGCTGTCACCCGCAGAACATTGATCACCGGCACCGCGCTCGCCGCGGTCAGTGGCCCGCTGCTGCTGACGCCAGGCAAAGCCAAGGCAGCCGAGCGAATCTCGTTGATATCCTGGGGCGGCGCGTATCGAAAAGCGATCCAGACGGCGTTCGTAGAACCGTTCACCAAGGAGACCGGCATCGAGGTGCAGATCGCCGACACGCCCGACCTCGCCAAGGTCAAGGCGCAGGTGTCGTCGGGGGACATCCAGTGGGATGTGTTCGACTGCCCGGGCGCGATGGCGCTGTCCGGTTCCTCCGACGGTTTCTGGGAGAAGCTGGACAAGAGCGTGATCGACACCTCCGACATCAACGTCCCTGTCGGCGACGACTACCTGCCGTACTACACATATGCCGGCGGCGTCGGCTGGGATCCGAAGCGCTTTCCCGACGGCAAGCACCCGAGCAACTTCGTTCAACTCTGGGACGTCAAAGGCTTCCCCGGCCGTCGCGGCCTGCGCACCCGCGTGTCGGAGACCCTCGATATCGCGCTTCTGGGGGACGGCGTCGCACCCGACAAACTCTATCCGCTCGACGTCGAGCGTGGCTTCAGGGCGCTGGATCGCATCAAGCCCAACATCAAGAATTGGATCGCGGAAACGCCCCAGACAATCGCGCTGGTGCAGAATAATGAAATCGACTTTTCATACACCTATAGTGGTCGCGTATGGGCGGCCCAGAAGGAAGGCGTGTCGATCGACTTCTCGTTCGCGCAGACACTCAATTCACTGAACTACATGTGCGTGCTCAAGGGAACGCCGCGCAAGGCAGCCGCGATGAAGTTCATGGCGATGCTGGTGCGGCCCGACCGCCAGGCCGCCTTCGCTGACATCCTTGGCTACACACCGACGGTCCGCAAGGCGGTGCCGCTGATCTCCGCGGACGCCAGGAAGTGGATGCCCGACATGGCCAGTCCCGGCACGGTCGTGATGGACGACAAATGGTGGCAGTCGAACTACGCGCCGTTGCAGAAGCGCTTCAGCGAGTGGCTGCTGGTTTGACCGGATGTGGTTGCCGAGCTGCGCGTTTGTTGAGACCGCCGCCAAGCCTGCCGCCCGGCCGGGCATGCAATGACCAACCGGCACGCGCTGATCTTTCTCGGCCCCATCGCCTTGTTGATGGCGCTCGGTTTTTTCGTGCCGCTGGGTCAGATCTTCTTTACCAGCGTCGACGGCCCCAAGCTCTCCTTGCGCCCCTTTGCCGAACTCATCGACAGCAGGCTGTTCTGGCTGGTGTTGCAAAACACCTTCGCCATCAGTGTTGAATCGATGCTGGCGAGCCTGCTGCTGGCCTATCCGATCGCCTATCATCTGTCCCGCGTGACGCCGCGCCGGCGGGCCGCCTACATGATCCTGGTGCTGCTGCCGTTCTGGACCAGCATCCTGGTCAAGAGCTTCGCGTTCACGGTGATCCTCGGCGACCATGGGATCGTCAACAACGTCCTGCGCGCGCTGTTCGGAGAGATCGGGGTGGTGCCGCTGCTGTTCAATCGGACCGGCGTGGTCATCGGTTCCGTGCACTGGTTGCTGCCGTTCATGGTGTTCCCGATCCTGGTCAACCTGTTGGCACAGGGCAGTGATCTGCACTATGCGGCGCGCGTCATGGGCGCCGGTCGCACGCGCATCTTCCTCAGAATCACCCTGCCGCTCAGCATTCCCGGCGTGCTGGCGGGATGCGTGATCACGCTGGTGTTGTCGCTCGGTTCGTTCGTCACGCCCGCGCTGCTCGGCGGCCGCCGCGACCTGATGATGGCCAGCCTCGTCGATTTCTACACCCGTATCTCGCTCGACTGGGCAATTGCTTCCGCCATCGCGGTGTTGCTGCTGGCGATCACCGGCGGGCTGATCCTGCTGCTGACGCGCCTTCCCGGCGAACATCGGTTGATCTGAGCGACGCGATGCGGCGGCCAGCCCTGATGACCGTGCTTGTTGCGTGGGCGATCTATCTGTTCCTGATCGCACCCAGCCTGATCGTCATTCCCATGTCGTTCAACGGCTCGACCGAGCTGATGTTTCCGCCACGCAGCTTCTCGCTGCACATGTATCATGAATTCTTTCATGGCAGCGACTGGCTGCAGGCGACGCGGGAAAGCGTCCTCGTGGCGGTCGGGACGATGCTGCTGTCGGTTGCGGCCGGCGTACCGGCAGCTTATGCGCT
This sequence comes from uncultured Alphaproteobacteria bacterium, assembly GCA_963726125.1. Lineage (GTDB taxonomy): Bacteria > Pseudomonadota > Alphaproteobacteria > Acetobacterales > Acetobacteraceae > JAMXLO01. The sequence goes on from CAVSBG010000012.1 coordinate 61,379, forward strand.
GGCACGCGCGGAGTTCGCGGGCAAGCGGCTTCTCGGGGTCGTTCTGCTGGCGCCCATGCTGGTGCCGACAATCGTCGGAGCGCTGGGGCTGTATCTCTATCTGGTCCATCTCGGGCTCGCCGGTACCACCGCCGGCCTGATCCTCGGGCACACCACGCTGACGACCCCGTTCGTGATCGTGATTGCCTCCGCCAGCCTTCGCCAGATCGATCCGAACCTGGAAACGGCAGCCCGCATCATGGGCGCGGGGCCGCTGCTTGTGTTCCGCCGCGTCGTGCTGCCGCGGCTATATCCCGCGGCTGTGGCCGCAGCGCTGTTCGCCTTCCTGATCTCCTTCGACGAGGTCGTGATCGCGTGGTTCATCTCGGGCGTCGGCACCGCAACTCTGCCGGTCAAGATGTATAGCGCCATCCATTGGGAGGTCTCGCCGGTGCTGCCAGTGATCTCGACGTTGCTGACGCTGCTGTCGCTGGTCGTGTGCACGGTCGGCGCGCTGCTGCGTCGGCGGGATGCGGCGGATGTCTGAACCGGCCACGAACAGCCGCCCCTCGATGGTCCAGCTCGACTGCGTCAGCAAGCGCTACGGCGCGATGCAGGCACTGCACGAGACGGATCTGGTCGTGGCTGAAGGCGAGTTCGTTACCCTGCTGGGTCCAAGCGGTTCCGGGAAGACAACGTTGCTCAACCTGATCGCGGGCACTGTCGCGCCGACCTCCGGGCGGGTGGTGATCGCCGGCCGCGACGTGACGCACGTGCTGGTCGAGAAGCGCGGCCTGGGCATGGTGTTTCAGAACTACGCGCTGATGCCGCACATGACGATATTCGAGAATATCGCTTTCCCGTTGCGGGTCAGGCGCGTGGCGGAGGATGAGATTCGCCGTCGGGTCGCCGAGGTGCTGGCGCTCGTGCAGCTTCCGGATGTTGCCGGACGCAAGCCGCGCCAGCTTTCCGGCGGGCAGCAGCAGCGTGTCAGTCTGGCTCGCTGCATCGTCTACAACCCGGCAACCATCCTGATGGACGAACCGCTGGGCGCGCTCGACAAGAAGTTGCGCGAGTACATGCAGCTCGAGATCCGGCGGCTGCACGCGAAGCTCGGCATCACGATGCTCTACGTAACGCACGATCAGGAGGAGGCATTGACCATGTCCGACCGCATCGTGCTGCTCAATCACGGGCGCATCGAACAATCGGGCGCGCCCGATGATCTGTACTTTCGCCCCCGCACCGTCTTCGCGGCGGATTTTCTGGGTGATTCGAGCATGCTCGACGCGGTGGTCGCCACCCCGGGAAAACCGGCGCACCTGACCGACGCGAGCGGACGGTCGCTGCTGGCGGAGGCCACCGACCTTGTGCCCGGTACGCCGGTCAAGGCGATGATCCGACCAGAGAACGTTCATCTGCTGCGCGGCGCGGATGCGGGGACCGGTCTCGACACCGTGCTCGAGGGTCTGATGGAAGATAGCATCGTGCTGGGCAGCGTGGTGCGCCACCACATTCGGCTGCCCGAAGGCGGCACGATGCTGGCCAACGAGTTCAACGCGCGAGGACGTGCCGAAGCAGGGCGTGGGCAGCCGGTTCGCTTTGGCTGGCGGGCCGAGGATCTGCTGGTGCTGATCGCCCCGCCGTCAGAAGGTCCCCCAATCGCATGAACCACCAGGCCCTGCTGCAACCGCTCAGCATTCGTCGGTTGACGCTGCGCAACCGCATCGTCAGCACCGCGCACGCGCCGGGCTATGGCTTCGATTCACTGCCCGACGAGCGCTACCGCCTGTATCACGAGGAGAAGGCGAAAGGCGGCGTCGCGTTGACGATGATCGGCGGCTCGACCGCCGTGTCACCCGATGCGGTCGCACCGTTCGGGCAACTGACCGCGGCAGAGGACCGGATCATTCCGCCAATGGCAGCACTTGCACAGGCGGTGCACCGGCACGGCGCCGCGGTGTTCTGCCAGATCTCCCACCCCGGTCGGCGCGGCAAGTGGGACGGCGGCGCCTGGTTGCCGCCTGTCGCCCCCTCGGTCGTGCGCGAGCCGCAGCATCGCGGCTTTCCGAAGCAGATGGAGGACTGGGATTTCAGCCGCATCCGTGACGACTTCGTTGCGGCGGCGTTGCGCTGCAAGGCGGCTGGGCTCGACGGCATCGAGCTGCTGTTCGCCGGCGGACACCTGATGCTGCAGTTCTTCTCGCCGGCGGTGAACCGGCGTCTCGACGAATACGGCGGCAGCCTGGCGAACCGGATGCGCTATCCGCTCGAGGTGATCCGCGCGGTGCGGCAGGCCATCGGCGATGATCTCGTCATGGGGGTGCGCATCACCGCCGACGAGTTCATCGCCGAGGGACTGGACCAGGCGGAGTGCCTCGCCGTTGCCACTGGGCTCGCCGGCAGCGGCGACGTTGATTACCTCAGCATCATGGCGAGCCAGACCTACGACTGGCGGTCGAGCGCCTTCAGCATTCCCGGCATGGCGTTCCCCGAGGCGCCGTATCTGAGCCTCGCCGGGGCGATCAAGGCCGCCGTGCCAATTCCCGTGTTGCAGGCTGCCTGGATCCACGATCTCGCGACGGCTAATCGAGCGGTGGCGGAGGGTCAGCTCGATCTCGTTGGCATGACGCGCGCGCAGATCGCCGACCCGCACATGGTCAATAAGCTGTTGCAGGGCCGCAGCGATGATATCCGACCGTGCGTCGGCGCAAATTATTGCATCAACCGGATCTATGCCGGTGCGGAATCGCTCTGCGTCCACAATCCCGCAACCGGGCGTGAAGCGACGATGCCGCAGATCCTGCGCAAGGCCGACGCGATGCGGCGTGTCGTTGTGGTTGGCGGCGGCCCGGGCGGGCTGGAAGCGGCGCGCGTGTGCGCGGCGCGCGGCCATGCCGTAGTGCTGTTCGAAGCCGAACCGGAGTTCGGTGGACAGATCCGTGTGGCCGCCCAGCTTGGCTGGCGCCGCCGGCTTGGCGGCATCACCGACTGGCTCGTCGGCCGGTGCCGCAAGCACAGCGTTGATCTGCGAACGTCCGTAACGGCGGATCGAACGGCTGTCCTCGCCGAGCAGCCGGACGTGGTGATCGTCGCGACCGGCGGTGTCGCCAACAAAGGCCCGATCGAGGGCGCCGAGCTTGCGGTGACAAGCTGGGACATCCTGACCGGCAAGGTTGCACCGGGCGAGCGCGTTCTGCTGTTCGACGACCACGGCGCCGACCGTGGCCTGGCGTGCGCCCAGTTCCTCGTCGAACGCGGCGCGTCGCTTGAGATGGCAACGCCCGAGCGCCAGGTCGGCATCGATGTGGGGGGCACCACCTTTTCGCTGTATCTACGGGCACTGTACGAAAAGGGCGCGAAACTGTCGCCCGATCTGCGGCTGCGTGCGGTCCGGCGCGAGGGCAATGCACTCATCGCCGAACTGCGCAACGAGTACACCCTGGAGATCGAAACGCGCGAGGTCGACCAGGTGGTGGCGGAACACGGGACACTGCCGCGCGACGAACTGTATTTCGCGTTGAAGCCGCTCTCGCGGAACCGTGGCGAGGTTGACTACCACGCCCTGGTCGGCGGGCGCCCGCAGGCTATCGTTGCCAATCCGGCGGGCGGCTTTCTGCTCTACCGCGTCGGCGATGCGGTCACGAGCCGCAACATTCACGCGGCGATCTTCGATTCCCTGCGGCTTTGCCACGACCTATAGCGCAGCCGTGCATGCCGCGTGGTCTGCACCGCATCACCCCTTGCTAAAGCGGGCGTCGCGCCATTCGAGCGCCGCCTTCAGCCCCACCTCACGACGCAAGCGGTTGAACTCGGTGCGCTCTGTGCCGCCGCCGCTCTCGATTAGCGCGTCGGTGTCGACGGCGGCGAGCAGTGCCTGCCGCATCCCCATGATCTCGTAGCTGCGGTTGATGGCGCGCTTGGTCAACTGCACCGATCGGGGCGCCGCGGCGGCGATGTCGCGCGCAACCTGCATCGCCGTTTCCAATTCGCTTCCCAGGGGCACCACGCGATTGACGATGCCCATGCCGAGCGCGCGCTGCGCGTCGATCTGGTCGTTGCCGGTCAGTAATAGCTCCTTGGCCAGCTTGGGTGTGGTCATCCAGGGCAGCAGCAGGGCAACGATGCCAGAACCGAATCGTACTTCCGGCTCGCCGAAGCGGGTGCCCTCGGCCGCAATGGTAAGGTCGCAGGACAGCGCCATTTCAAATCCGCCGGCCAACGCGAAGCCGTGCACGGCCGCGATGGTCGGCTTCGGGCAGTCCCAGAATTGCATCAGGAAATCAAAGTCGAAGCCGAGGACCTCGCGCCACTGGTCGATGTCAGTGACCGGGTTCTGGGCCGATTCCTTCATGTCGAAGCCGGCCGAAAAGGCGCGGCCGTTCCCATGGAGGATGATCGCGTAGACCTGGGGATCCTCGACAAATGACGCCATCGCCGCAGTCACTTCTTCGATCAGCGTGTGATTGATGGCGTTCAACACCGTGGGACGGTTCAGCGAGAGGATGGCCACGCGTCCGTCAATTCGGGTCTCGATCGTCGTGTAGGTCTGGTTCACGCGGGGCTTCCTGATTCGCTAGAGGTTGGCAGGCAGTAGAAACAGCGCGTCGACCGCAAGCGCCCCAGAGGGAGCGGCGATCACCGGATTGAGGTCGATCGCAGCGAACAGTGGCCCGATCGTCGCGCAGAGCACACCGAAACGTTCGATCACGCGCGCAAGTGCATCGAGATCGGCCTTGGGACGGCCACGATAGCCCTGCAGAAGCGGGTAACCTCGAAGGCACCGGAGATAGCCACACGCCGCGGCCGCACTGACCGGCGGTTGAAACGTCACGACGTCGGCGAGGATTTCGGTAAGGACGCCACCCAGCCCCACCGTCATCATGGGTCCGAATTGCGCATCATTGATCATACCCAACAGCACTTCGGTCCCCGCCGGCGCCTGCGCCTGCACCTGCACCAGCTTGCCACAAGCAGCGGCAATCCGCGCGTAGGCGTCAGCAACCGCCGCGCGGTCGCGTAGGCCCAGAACCACCCCGCCGGCATCGGTCTTGTGCAGAATGTCCGGCGCCGCGGTCTTCAGCACCACCGGGAAGCCAAGTTGCTCGGCGGCAGCCACGGTGGCGGCGGGATCGGCGGTGAATGCGCTGGGCGATGCCGGAATGCCAAAGAGTTCAAGCAAACGCAGCGACTCTGCCAGCGGCAAAGCGCCGCTCGCGCCGTGCTTTCGAACAACGGCGCGGGCCTCGTTCAGCACTTGTTGCGAGGGTAACGCCGTCGCCTCCGCACGCGGAGCGTCACGTCGGCGCTGCCACACAATCAGGTGGCGCATCGCAGCAAGCGCCGTGGCGGTTCCCATCAAGACCGGCACGCCAAGTGCCCGCAGCCTCGCCGCCTCTTCCCGGCTCACGGCGCTGTGGATGTTGCCAAACACCAGCGCCGGCTTGGTCGTCGACGCGAAGACATGCTCGATCGCGGTCGAAGAGGCGCGCGCATAGGGGCGTCCATGCACCAGGTTGGTCGCGAGCGCGACCACGGCAACAGCAGGATCATCGGCGAGCGCACTCAGGCACTCCTCCAGGAGCATGCGTCCGTCGCCGTACGAATCGACCGGGTTCTGCGTTTCCATTCCGGGATCGAGAATACCCGCGAGCCGTACGCTGGTTGCCGGGGTGACCTCGGCCAGCTTCACGTCGGCGTCAGTCGCCAGATCGACGATAAGCTCGCGTTCACCGCCGGAATCAGTGACGATGCCAATACCGCCGGTGCCTGGTCGGCGCGGCGAGCGGAGCAGTTCCACAGTGTCCAGGAGTTCATCAGGTGTGGTGACCCGGATCACGTTGTGACGCTCGAAGATCGCCCCATAGGCAGCGTCGGATCCGGCGAGCGCGCCGCTATGGGCGAGCGCGAAACGTTGGCCGCGCTCCGTCCGACCGAGTTTCAGGACCACCACCGGAATGCCGAGATGATCCGCCTTCTCAACGGCGGCCAGGAAGCGCTCGGGCGCGCGCACGGTCTCCATGAGGCAGGCGATCACCCGTGTCTCAGGCGATGCCAGCAGAAACTCGATATAGTCCGCCATGGTCGTAGCGATTTCCTGGCCGGCAGAGATCGCGTAGTTGAAGACCAGATCTCGCTGATTGCCGATCAAGCCCGACCAGGTCGAACCGCTGTGGGAGACGAGGCCGACGGTGCCTGATGCCTCCGGTAGCGGCGGCGCGTCGCCGGACATCTTGATGCCATCGACGAAATTGAAGAAACCCATGCAATTGTTGCCGCAGACCGCCATGCTCGCACTGTGGGCTATCGCCGCAAGGCGTTCGACCCGGGAGGGGCCGCCACCTGCGGCCTCATAGGCGCGGCCAAACAGGTACTGCCCCGCGCACGCCCGCCTCGGCAGCGTCCGTGAGCGCCGCCTCAACGACATCGTCGGAAACCGCAAAGGCAGCGCAATCCGCGACTTCCGGAAGCGCCTTGAGGCTGGGATAGCATCGGTGCCCGGCTAGTTCATCGTATCGCGGATTGATCGGATACACCGCGCCGCGATAACGGCCGCCGTTGATCGAGTTCAGTAGGCGCTGGCCAAAGGAACCCTCACGGGCCGAAGCGCCAACGATGGCAATCGATCGGGGGCGCAGCAACGCATCAAGTGCGGTGGTGTCCTTGCGCGCTACAGCCACCGCGCCAGGTACCACCGTGGTCTTGGATTGAGACACCACTGAACGCAACGACCGATCCTCTCGCGAATGCCGGGCCGCCCGAAGGCATACGCGCCGGTCTGCGTAAAGTCGAAGGCTATGCCCGGTGCCAAGACACAGCAACCGGTGGCTCAGCTGCGTCGTTCGGAGCTGACCAGAGGAAATGCCGCACACCTTCACCGACAGCGAAAACCTCCCGAGCCGCGCATCAATTAGGCGAACGACGCTGGCAATGAGGTCGACAGCCGCGAGGAAGTTCCGCGGTCACGTTGCCGAATACCATTGCGCTATTTGCGATCGCCCTTCGTTCGCCTAAGAGGAAACGGGCCGGTTGCCGGCAAGCGGAGGACCATCGTCGGATTTGCAGACGTCGGCGTACCCTCTCTCAAATCCTTGGACGACCACCATTGCCATTGGCGGCTAGTACCCAGAATTGTTGAAGCGCGACACACCAAACGTCATGGCCGCCGGCGGCCAACCATGTCTTTCGCGCGCCTGGCGAAGACGTGGTTGGCCGGGGCACGCCCGGACACGCCCGGCCATGACGCGTAGGCGTGTGACTCGCGCTCCATCGATGGCGGGTACTAGTCGGCTTAGCCGCTCGATCAGTTCGGATACGGTCGTCGGGCCAACTGCGGAGGTATAAGGTAAACGCGAGGGAACTTTACTGAACTACCTGATGCGGCGGCGTTACGCGTAAAAAGTCCGGTAAAATAGTCATTTCTTGCGATTTTCGGGGTAGAGATCGGCATCTTTGATCCAATCGATCCGGTACTTTCTGCGCTGGGTCCAGTGCAATCTCTCGTCCGTGCTCACGTATGTCCCGGTGATCCCGTTGTATTTTTCCATGTGCTTCAGGATCGAACCTAACGAATAGCCCGAGAGGCCGATCGCCTTGCCGATATCGCCGCCCGTCATTTCTATTTTGTGCTCCAGCAAATCCAGTATCTGCTCCACGCGAGCATCGCGGCGGCGACGAAGAATGCTGAGTGGCCACACGGGGGTTTACAGTCAGCGCGTCCGAACGTCAGAGTCCCCGAGCGCGGACTGCTGCATGTTCTCGTAGGCATCGGCCTTTTGCTCGACGAATGCCGTGATGGCATCGGCGAATGCAGCTTCCGTGAAGACGCCCCTGGCGATCACCGGTCGGGCAAGGCCGTCCACGTCCGACTTCGAAAGATCGAGTCCAACGCGCAAGTGCTTCGGCTGCACCTGGAGGAAGTCAGGATCGCGTCCCATCAACACCGCTATCGCTGTTGGAATACGGTGCGCTGCTTTTTCGTAGGCGATCATCATTGTTCTCCGGTGGGGTGCTGGTCAGTCTATCACGCCGGGGATGCGGATGCCTGCAGCATCGCACATGCGATGCATCAGGTGGTGCCATCCTCTGCCGCCCTGTGCAGTTCGCTCATTACCTCGCCCTTCCGCGTCGCCTCGCCGGTGACGGGGCCAAGTATTGGGGCGAGACGGGCAGACCTCAGGCCCGCTTGCGCACAGGCTTGGGCGGTGGGGCCGAAGCTTTCTCGACCCGGTCCGCAGCGACCTTACGGCCTTTGATCGGCAGTTTCAGCCCGGTCTGATGTGAGTGTGCCACCTTCTTGCGCTTCGGCGTAGCCGGTTGCTCCGCTGGCGTGTGCCCAAGACTTTCGTCAGCGCAGCCTTTGGGTCGATGAGATTCCTGGTCGATGTGACCGGCACGAAACGGGGCGAAGTGCCTAATTCGCGGGCCGGTCGACCGAATGCGGCATGACGGTTGCGGTCGCGGGGCGGGGAACGGTGGAACTGATTGCCGACATCGAACCCGCCAGCAACCGGCCGGTGCGGCAGATCTCTTGCGGGAGGCATAGGCGACGGCTGCTGCCGGTGCAGTCGGAACGACAGCGGAATAATTGGTACAGATCCACCAGTCCGTGTACAGATACAATGGAAAACGTGACCTGCCAGGCAATCCGGCATTGCCCGTGCACGCTGTCCCATGCTCGATGCGGGCGGAACGGGCCCTCCTCACGTCGTAGAAAACGGTCCCACCCGGCACGAACCATCAGTGCCCACAGCGCGTCCCGTCCGCGCTGAAGTCAGGCGTAGCAATGATGCTATCGAGCGCTCCCGCACGCGCCCTGCGTTTCGCCAGCGTCTGAGCCTTCACGTGAACCGGCGCACCCAATGGCGACGGCGGATGGCGCGATGAAGCCCGGCGCCACGGAGCGCCTGCGCGACTTCAGCGCCGCCCTGCGGCACGGCAACGCACAGGCAGCGCTTGCGGCGGCGCGGGATGCCTGCCTCGCCGAACCCAACATGGCCGCGGCGCATTACGCCTTCGGTCAGGCCTGGATCGCCGCCGGCCAGCCTGCGCGGGCCGAGCAGGCGTTCGCCACCGCCATCAGGCCTCCGCCCGGATTTCGCTGACGCCTGGGTCAATCTGGGCATCGCGCGCTACCGGCGGACCTCGCGCCGCTGCGGCTGTGGACTGACGTTCTGCTGGCGCTCGCCGAAGGGCGGCACAAGGGCGCCGTGGCCGCGGCCGAGGCGGTGCTCGGGGCAGGGGGCCCGAAGGCAGTGCTCGAAAACCGCATCATGACGCATTACGGCCTCGCAAAGTTCTGGTCACGCATGGGCGAGGACGCCAGGGCCTTCGCCCTGTGGCGCAGCGGCCATGCGTTGCTGAAGACGCTGCAGCCGTTCTCCCGCGAGGCGACCCGGGCGTACAACGACGCGGCGATCGCGACCTTCACGCCCGAGCGGTATGCGCGGGGGCCGCGCGCCGGGAATGCCGAACCAGCGCCGGTGTTCATCGTCGGCATGCCGCGCTCGGGCACCACGCTCGCCGAGCAGATCATCGGCGCGCACCCCCAGGCCCATGCCGCCGGCGAGCGTTCGGCTCTCGGGCGACTCGCCTGGCGGCTCGGCGGCGGCGAGACCACGAAGTCCGCCGCCCGCATCGCCGCGCTCGACCGCGCCAGGCTCGACGCGGAAGCGCAAACCTACCTGCAGGAGTTGCGCGCCCTGGCACCGGACAAGGCCCGCATCGTCGACAAGATGCCGGCCAATTTCCAACACATCTGGCTGATCGCGTTGCTCTTCCCCGGTGCCCGGATCATCCATTGCGTGCGCGATCCGCGCGACATCGGCTACTCGATCTTCACCTTCCGTTTCTACGGCGCGCACGGCTACGCCCACGATCTGGCCGATCTCGGCTGGATGATCGGCGAGCAGGTCCGGGTGATGAAGCATTGGCAAGCGGCGTTGCTGCTGCCGATACTGACGCTGCGCCTCGATGACTGGATCGCGGATTTCGACGCCACGCTGTCGCGCGTGCTGGGCTTCCTCGATCTGCCGCCCGATCCCGCCTGCGCGCGCTTCCACGAATCCGACAGCCGGGTGCGCACGGTGAGCCGCTCGCAGGTCCGCCAGCCGATCAACGCGCGCGGCCTCGGCCGCTGGCGCCGCAATGCGCAGGGCCTCGCGCCGCTGATTGCCGAGCTGGAGCGCGGCCCAGGCCCCGCTTCCCGAAGTCCCCGCAACCAGCGGTGCAATCCGCGACCCATCCTCGGAAAGTTTGCAGCCATGACGCAGCTTTCGACCACCGCGCCCAACGACTTCGTGTACACCGGCACGATCGAGACCGTGACGGTGGGCACGACCGGCTATTACGAGATCACCGCCGACGGCGCCCAGGGCGGCGAAGGACTACAAGGGACCGGCGGCCTCGGCGCGCAGGCGACTGGGCTGGTCTATCTGCAGGCCGGCGCGCAGTTCGAGATCGTCGTCGGCGGCATGGGCCAGAACAGCCCTTGGCCGGAGGCGGTGGCGGCGGCGGCAGTTTCGTCATCGAGACCAACACCGGATCGGGCGCCGTCGATGTGAACGAAGTGATCGCCGGCGGCGGCGGTGGCGCGGTTGGCAACCACGCCGATGGCGGACTGGCCGGGCCCACCGGCGGTACCGGCGGCGGCACCGGCGGCGGCGTCGGCGGGGACAACGGCGGACCGGGCTTCGGTGGAAAGGGCAGCCACGGTGGTGGTGGCGGTGGCGGATTTACCGGCGGCCCGGGCAGTGCGAGCTCATCAGGAGCGCTCGGAGGCGTGGAGGGTACGACCTTCGCCGGCGGCCCGGGCGCCGCCCCCAGCGCCGGCGCCGGCGGCTTGGGCGGCGGCGGTGGCGGCGGCTTTGGCGGTGGCGGCGGTGGCGGGGGAACCACCGGCGGAGCCGGCGCGGCGGCGGCGGGTCCGTCGTCACGCCTGACGCGATCCATGCCCAGGCAACCGGCTCCACTCACAGCGGCAACGGCGCTGTCAGTTTCGATTACGTGCCAGCCCTCGGGACCGAAGCGGCCAACAGCTTCGAGTACAGCGGAACGATCGAGTTCGTGAGGGTGGCGACGGCCGGCATGTACGACATCACCGCCGACGGCGCCCAGGGCGGCAGCGGCGACGCTGCCCGCGTCCCCGGCGTCGGGGGGCTCGGCGCGATGGCGAGCGGGCTGGTCTTCCTGTCAGCCGGCGCCTTGCTGGAGATCGTCGTCGGCGGCATGGGCGCCGCCAACGATGACGGCGGCGGCGGCGGCGGCAGTTTCGTGATCCAGCTCAGCGACGGGGGCGGGAGCCGTGTTGACGTCAACGAGGTGATCGCCGGCGGTGGTGGTGGCGGCAGCACCGGCAGCGGCGGCGGCGGACGCACCCAGGCGACCGGCGGCAATGGCGGTGTCAACCCCGGCGGCAGCGGCGGGACCAACGGCAAAGGGGGGGCAGGTGGAAATGGGCCCCTCGCTGGCGGCGGCGGCGGCGCCGGCGGCGCCGGCGGGGGTGGTGGTGGCGGCGGTGGCCGCTCCAGCTCCGGCGGCGGTGGCGGCGGATCCTTCATCAATCCGCAGGCAACCGGCGTGACGAAAACCGCCGCGGCGCAGAGCGGCAACGGCCTCGTGACGATCACCTTCGAATCGCCGCTCTGCTTCTGCGCCGACACCCGTATCCTGACGCAGCGCGGGGAGGTCGCGGTTGAGGACCTGCGCGTCGGCGACCCGGTCGTGGCGCTGGTGCACGGCGGGCTGTTGCCGATACGCTGGATCGGCCAGCGGCGCGTCCGGCCGCTGCACTATCGCAACCCGGACCACGCCCATCCGGTCCGTGTGCAGGCCGGCGCGTTCGGGCCGAACCTGCCGCATCGCGACCTCTGGCTCACCCCCGGCCACCGCGTGCTGGTGGACGGCCATCTCGTGCAGATCGACAAGCTACTGAACGACGCGACGATCGCGCAGGTCGAGCAGGAGGAGGTCTGGGTCTGGCACGTCGAACTGGACCGCCATGACGTTCTCCTGGCGGATGGCATGCCGTCGGAGAGTTTCCTCAACGACGGCAACCGGGACGCCTTCGAGGACGAACCGGTGGTTCGGCTCGACCCGGACTTCCTGCCGCGCGACGAGGCCGCGACCTGCCTGCCGGTGCAGCGCGAACCGGCGGTTCTGGCGGCGCTGCGTGCACGGCTGCTGGCGCGGGCGGCGGAGCTGGGTTGGACGCGGACCGCCGATACCGGAATGCACCTGCTGGCCGACGGCCGAACGATCCAGCCCAAGTGGGTGGGCCAGGATTGCGTCTTCCAACTGGACGACCCTGCGCAGGAGGTGTGGTTGATGTCGCGATGGTCGGTGCCGGCGCATATGGCGGCGGACTGCGATGACGCACGTCGGCTCGGTGTGGCGGCGGCATCCGTGGCAGTGGATGGACACGCGTGCAGTTTGCCGACGCTGCGAGAAGGCTGGCACGATCTGGAAAACGATCGGGACGGCGAGTTCCGCTGGACCGCCGGCCGCGCACGGCTACCGTCAGGCCAAGCGTGCCGCCTGCGTATGGCGCATCCCCGCCAGTATTGGCAGGCAGCGGAGCAGCCCGGCAGCGCGGCGCACGAGTTCGGCCCCGCGGTGGCAACGGTGGGCTGACGACTGCTGGCTGCGTCTCGGGCAACTTGCCAATGGTGGCTGCAGATGCCCAGCCCGACACCGATCAGGCCCGGCACTCACCCGCAGCTTGTCCTGGAACGCGTCCCGCGATCGGCCGCGAGGGTCAGCCCGGTTGGTCATGCAAGGATTATGGCACGGCAGTCCGTAGAAACAATCGGGCTGGCCATGCGCCATCACGGCTGCGGCGGGCAGCAGGGAAAGGCGGAACTTACCGGCATCGAGCGCGCCAGCAGCCGGCCGATGCGGCGGATCGTATGGCGCGGCTCGAACTGACTGCGTGCTGGAAAGGCAGTGCAATCATAACCCCTTGGTTGGTGGTTCAAATCCGCCCGTCGCTACCATCCGCATGCCTCGACCCAACGGCGGATGACGCTGGCCATTTTGCCAGTATCAGGAAAAGTCTGGATGCCGGCTTTCGCCGGCATGACCAGTTAGGCGCGGACTATCCAATCCCAAGCATCGAATTCTTGGCAGGCCCTAATCGGCTTTCTTACGGCGGCTCAGGAAACCAAGGCCGGCGAGGGCAGAGCCGAGGAGCACAAGCGATGCGGGCTCAGGAGCGGGAGCAGGAGTTCCGGGCAGAGTGATCGAAGAGATCACGTCAGTCTGCAGGTCGCTGGTACCCTGGCCGCCTACCGAAATGCTCACTTGGGTGACATTGTAGCTCCCTAGCGCAAGCCCATCATAGACTGTACCCGCAACTGTTGACCAAGAGCTACCGAAAGTAAAGCCGGCTGAGGGCTGGCTGACACTGGCGGATGCACTGTTTCCCTGATTGAAAGGATTTGTCCCCAACGCGTTAGTACCGAAGGCATTTATAGCTATTGTGGTAGAATCGTTTGGGTTGGTCAGCTCGACGTTCCAGTAAGCGAAGTTACCATGTCCACCAGACGCGCTCAGCAGATTGAAACTCACGTCACCAGCGGCCCCAGCGGCGATGAGACTGTTCAAAGTTCCCAGTGCAACACCACCATAACCGTTGTTGACCAGGACCATCCCCGTGTCGGAGAAATTTTGGGAAGTGTCGGGGCTGGTTATAACGGCATTCGTACCGTCCCATCCCGCCGTCGCACCATTACCAGGCGCGGCAAAGGTCAAGCCGGCAAGCGCAGCTCCCGATAGGACGACATCCGCGTGTGCACCGGCGCTGATCGTCGCAGCCAGTGCGGCCGAAGCAGTCAGGATTAAGATTTTGCCTCGCATTTTGCACATCCTTTCACAAACGGATCGCATCAATTGATGCATTCATTATTATGCCAACACCCCATGGCGCGGCGCATAAGCCGCTTTCCTGGACGAAAATCGCCGTTAAGTCAGCGTTAAAGTCCCGCCAAAACCGAAGCAATAACTGCGCCAAGTTCAAAAAATTAGAAATATCAATCACTTTTGCGTGCCGAAAGTTAACCGCCGTACGAGAGTGTAAAGTTTTCCGACGAGCGGTAGGCCTCCTGCGCGTCCCGACCGTACCCGCGCACCTGCCAATACACGCAGCAGATCCATCGCTCACGGCAGCACGCGCAAGCCCCATAACGGCGCGGACCATGGCGCGGCGCGCTCTCCCTTTCCCCATGCCGCACGAAAGGCAACGCCCGGAACTTTACGTGCAGTGCCGGTTCGCCGTACCCTGTGTGCACCGGCCGGCCACCTGAATACGCCGCGCGAACCGGCGCGTTGCCGAACAACGGAGACGGATCGTGAGACCCAGGAAAGCAGCGCTGCTCGCAGGTTTGTTCGCAAGCATTATGGTTGGCGTGGCTTCAGTTGGCGGCACGGTCGCGCTGGCTGCCAATCCCCCGACACCGGCGATCAGCGAGGAGGCGAGTGCGGCGGTTGCCCGCATGGGCACGGCGTTGCAGGCGAAGGAGTTCTCCTTTCAGGCTCACACGCTCAGGGTGTACGCGAACGAGAACGGCGACCTTCTGCATATTGCCCACGCGTTCAAAGTCACGGTACGTCGGCCGGATCGGCTGCTCGTCGATGGCTCGGGTGACGATGGGCCGAGAAAGCTGATTTACGACGGCAAGACCGCGGTGGTGGCGCTGGATGATGGCAAGAAATACGCGAGCCTTCCGGTGCCGGACACCATCGAAGGCATGCTTCAGGTGGTGGTAGGCCATTTCGGCGTAGACTTTCCGCTCGCGGATTTCCTGACCAACGACCCGCGAAAATCGTTTCTGTTGGGCGTCGTGTCCGGGCGCCAGGTCAACACGGTGACGATCGACGGCGTCTTGTGCCGGCACTTGCTGTTCTCGCAGCCACCGAAGATCGAGTTGGAACTTTGGCTCGAGGACAACGCACAGTCGTTGCCCCGGCGATTGATCGTGACCTACCGCTCGCTGCCAGGCGAACCAAACTTCGTCGCCGAAATGTCGGACTGGAATTTCTCGGTGCATACGTCCGATGCCGAGTTCCAGTTCACGCCGCCACCGGGCGCGGAGCGACTGCAGTTGGGTGCCGCATTGAAGCAAGCGACAGGAGCCAAGTGATGATGACCCGGTTCGCCACCTTTGGCTTTGCTGCATTGCTGGGACTGTGCATCGCACAGGACGCGTTCGGCTGGGGGGCAGTGAGCGGCCCACGCGGTGGTGCCGCGTACCGGGGCCCGGCAGGCGGGGCGGCGGTTCGAGGTCCGAACGGTGGTGAAGCGGTGCGCGGGCCATACGGTGCCGGCGCAGCCCGCGGCCCCTATGGCGGAACGGCGGTTCGCGGCCCGTATGGAGGCGCCGCGGCTCAGGGTCCGTATGGCGGCGCCGCGGTTCGCGGTCCGTACGGCGGCGCCGCAGTTCGCGGTCCTTACGGCGGAGCTGCCTATGTCGGCGGTTACAGGCCGTGGGTAGGCGCGCCCTACTACGGCGCCGTCGTCGCCGGCGTTACCATCGGTGCTGTCGTCGCCGCCACCGCGCCGCCACCGCCGCCGGCGCCGGAGTTGTGCTGGTACTGGTCCAACCCGGCGCAGAACCAGGGCTATTGGGATTATTGCTCCTGACGGCGGCGCGGAGATGTTAGCCATGGGCAACGATGCCGCTCTTCGCAATGCAGTAATATGGCCCTTGACCAAACTGATCGCTCCGTCATGGCCGGGCCCCGACCCGGCTATCGGCTACCCGCGCCAAATTGCGAACGATGCAGTCCCAGTCAGCATCCATCCGAAGGAGATGACCCGGCCAGGCCCGGCCATGACGGGAGTCGAGAGTCGGTATTTTCGGCGCCTGGTGTAAATGCACTACGCCAAATTCATAGAAGCCTACACCGCGAAGTCAAAAAGCTTTCTTTCTGTGTAATCTGTGACTTTTATTCTTCTCTGTGTAATCTGTGTTAAATTATGCTTGCTTACTTTATACTCTCCGCAGCCGTGCGGAATCAGCCGGGGTCTGCCTCCCTTGGTCAGTCGCCACCAGCTGCCGCAACGCGTCCGCTCAGCCCGCCACGCGCTCGATCTGCGCCCCGCACGCCGCCAGCTTCTGCTCCACCGCCTCGTAGCCGCGGTCCAGATGGTATACGCGATTCACCATCGTCTCCCCACGCGCCGCCAGCCCGGCCAGGATCAGCGAAACCGAGGCCCGCAGATCGGTCGCCATCACCGGCGCTCCTGACAGCGTCGGAACACCGCGTATGATCGCCGACGCGCCGTGCACGTTGATCCGCGCACCCATCCGGTTCAGCTCCGGCACATGCATGAAGCGGTTCTCGAAGATCGTCTCGGTGACCATGGCCGCACCCTCCGCTACCGCCATCAGCGCCATGAACTGCGCCTGCATGTCGGTCGGGAAGCCCGGATACGGCTCGGTCATTGCGTCGGCGCCGTGCAGCCCGTTCAGCCGGCGAACCCGCAGCCCGCCCGGCTGCTCCAGGATCTCCACCCCCGCATCACGCAACGTCCGCACCGTGGCACCGAGGTGCTCCAGCCGCGCGTTGGTCAGCATCACCTCGCCGCCGGTGATGGCAGTGGCGCAGGCGTAGGTGCCGGTCTCGATGCGGTCTGGGATGATCGAATGTTCCGCCGCATGCAGCCGCTCGACGCCCTCGATGGTCAGCCGATCGCTGTCGATCCCCTCGATCCGCGCGCCCATCGCCACCAGGCAGCGGGCGAGGTCGCCAATCTCCGGCTCGCGCGCAGCGTTCGCCAGCACTGTGCGGCCATCGGCCAGCGTCGCGGCCATCAGCAGGTTTTCCGTGGCACCGACCGAGGGAAACGGGAAGATGATGGTCGCCCCGCGCAACCGTCCCGCCACGCGCGCATCGATATAGCCGCCCTGCAACGCGACCACCGCGCCCATCTGTTCCAGGCCCTTCAGGTGCAGGTCGATCGGCCGCGCGCCGATGGAGCAGCCGCCCGGCAGCGAAACGCGAGCCTCGCCAGCGCGCGCAAGCAACGGTCCCAGCACCAGGAAGGAGGCCCGCATCTTGCGGACGATGTCGTACGGTGCCTCCGTGTTGGTGATCGCGCCCCCGAGCGACAGCATCCGGCCATCGTTGCCGATCGGCTCCACCGCGATGCCGTGCTGCGCCAGCAACAGCGACATCGTGGTGATGTCCTCCAGCCGCGGCACATTCGACAGTACCAGGCGCTGGTCGGTCAGCAGACCCGCGGCCATCAGCGGCAAGGTTGCGTTCTTGGCGCCGCTGATGACGATCTCCCCGGAGAGGGGATGGCCGCCGCGGATACGAATTCGGTCCATTAGGAGGTCCTGTATGTGAAGATCAGCAAGGGTTCATACGGAGCGCACCGACAACCACAGAGTACCACCGAACAGGAACGAAAGCGCCCGAGGCTGAGCACGCTCTTCCTCAGTAGTCCTCCAGCTGTCCTCGGTGGTCCTCCGTGTGGCAGCTTGTTTCATAGTTTCGGCAACGCCACACCGCGCTGGTGCATGTATTTCCCAGCCTTGTCGGCATAACTGATCTCGCAAGGCTCGTTACCTTGCAGGAACAGGAATTGGCATATCCCCTCATGCGCGTGGATCTTCGCCGGCAGTGGCGTCGTGTTGGAGATCTCAATCGTGACCTGGCCTTCCCACTGCGGCTCCAGCGGCGTGACGTTAACGATGATGCCGCAGCGCGCGTACGTCGACTTGCCGAGGCAGATCACCAGCACGTCGCGCGGAATGCGGAAATACTCGACGGTGTGGCCCAGCGCAAAGCTGTTCGGCGGAATGATGCACGTATCGGTCTTGCGATCCACGAAGCTGGTCGGCGCGAAGTCCTTCGGATCGATCACCGCCGAGTCGATGTTGGTGAAGATCTTGAACTCGTCCGCAACGCGCGCGTCGTAGCCATAGGACGACAGCCCGTAGCTGATTACGCCCTGCCGTTTCTGCGCTTCCACGAAGGGTTCGATCATGCCCTGGTCCTGCGCCATCCGGCGAATCCAGCGGTCGGACATCACAGGCATCAGGCGGCTCCGGACGGGAAGCAGTCGGTCAGGGTGATCCCTGGCGGATCCAACAGTATCGGACCTTCGCGAACGATTCGGCTAACGATAATGCCATCGTCGCCACGTTCGTGATGCACGATGGTCCGGTTCTCGTGCCGGACGATCAGGTAGTGCCGTAGCGGTGGCAACTGGAAGTAACCCACCAGCTTGGCATCGACATCGCGCGCGCTGGTCGAGGGTGACAGGACTTCGACAACGATGACCGGGTCGCTCAACTTGACTGCGTCGGGTGCGAGTGGCGGCCCGCAGCGAACCAGGGCATCCGGCTCGTACACGCCGTGTTCGTCGACCGCTACCGCCATGCCGTCGGGATAGGCCTGGCATGCCAGGTCACGGGCTTCAATCGCTTCCGCGAGACGACGCCAGACATGCGCCTTTGTCAGAGCATGGGCGCCCCGCTCAGGTGCCATTGCCAGAATTTCACCATCGAACAGTTCGTAGTGCTTGGTTTCAGGCTGCTTCATCGCCCAGGCGATGAACGCATCGGACGTCATGCGCTGCTGCGCCGGTTCAGACACCACTCACTCCTGCTTCGGTTTTTCCCTTGCCCGCGCCTGATCCTTGCGCTTGCGCAGGTTGGCACGCAAGGCGGCCGCCTCGCGTTCCTGGCGTGCGGTAAGCTTGGCCGGCTTCGGGCGTGGGGGAGGCGGCTTGTCCATCAATCCATCCATCGGTCGAACTCACCTCCGCCCGTCATCGCCACCGCGAATTCGGCGCAGCATGTGCCGGTTACGGCTGCATCGGCATTGGCTATAGTATACCGGCACGGCGCGTGTCCGTGGAATTCGCGGTCGGCCAGCCGAACTCGCCGCTCTGCCTGCCCACTGCTTCTCACTTGGATCGACGACCTTTCGCAACCACTCCGGCCCGCACTCGTGCGCCGCGGCCCGCGCCTTCAGGTGAGCGACCTGGCACATTTCTGTTCCCACATGGTTACCCGCGATGCTGTCGACATGATCGTTGAGCATTTCGACAGTTTCATCATCACCGGGCAGGAATCGAGCGTGCACTATCTGATCCCAGCAGCTTGAGCGGCTCGGCAAGCGATAGTCCGAGTTGCGAGCCATGCGCCGGACATACTCGCCACCTTGACGGACACCCATGATTGCCTGGCGCTCTGCGGGCCGGTCGGAGACTTCAGACCCTATCGTCCGACAATTGCATTGCAACCTGCGACACGCTGAATTTCGGAACTCCGGCGGATCAGGTACCGCGGGTGAACATGATCCCAACCAGCGGCACCGATCGGTACTTCAGGGGCAGCATGCCGGGTGGTTCGGGCGTCGATGTCCGAGCCGCGCTTCGCGGTGTCATACGGCGATGCCCCGGCCGCACTGGCAGGAACGACTCCTGAACCACTGCACGGAATTTGGACGGGGATTCGGTGTCGCAATGCCACTTCCGGTGCGTTTCTGCGCGCTGTTCGGGCCTCCCAACCTTGCGTGCAGTCGACCAAAGGGCTAGGAAAAACAGGTCTGTGCGAGCCGGACGCTGCTGTAGCTCAGTGGTAGAGCACCCCCTTGGTAAGGGGGAGGTCGAGAGTTCAATCCCCTCCAGCAGCACCATCCAACCCGTTGATCTTGCTCACACCCGCGCACGCCCTGGCGACAGAACCGTCCATCGCCGGCCGCCCCGATCCGTGCCATCGTTATCGCATCCCGTCCATGCCAGGGAGCCGCATGGCGTCGGGCAGCGGAGTGCTCGTGCCCGGCCACCGTCGCGCATGTGGGCGACCATATCGCGGATCGGCATATCGCCCGGCTTCCTGTGCGCCTCGTTGATCAGCTGCACTTCAGCGCTAGTTAACCCCACCGGAGAACAATAATGAGCGGCAATACAGCAGCCGGATACCGCATTCGAACAGCGATCGCGGTGTTGGTGGGAAGCGATCTTGGCTTCTCCTAGGTGCAGCCGTAGCACGCGCGCATTGGATTGGATCTTTCGAAGTCGGACATCGGCGGCCTTCCCGACTGCGGATCGTCAAGTGCGTCTTCACCGAAGCTGAATACGTCGACGCCATCACCATGTGCTATCTGATGCCGGTGCGCACGCCAACGAACATGGAACGGTGCCGCTGCGCGTAGAAACCAGTTTCCATTGCCGATCTTATCTCCGAACCAAGAAAATCATATTGCTCGAATACCATGTCGAAACCACAATCTGCCAAAACCTGTAGTATCGCGCCTTTTGTCAGCCAGAAAGATCGTTTGTTGCACCACGACGACCACTTGGCATTCTCCTGCACGGTCAGGTCGCTGGTGTCATGCTCATGGAACCATCGCCCGGGAAGCCCTTCGTTCTCCGTCATGGGAGATAGCGCGAAGGTCGGATTCTCCTGGTCGGTCGCAAACGACGTATTCAGGATAATGACATCGGTCACCTGACTGGCCATGAGCCGGATGAATTCCGCAGGACGATCCAGGTGGTATAGCAGGCCGCTGCAGAACGCGACGGAGAAATTGCCATAGCGGCTGAGGTTAAGGACATCGTCATTGTGAAATTCGAGGTTTGGCAGTTGAACTTTATTCTTTACCAGCATGCAATTTGCATAATTGGACTGGCGTACCTCGATGCCAGTGGAGCGCATCCCCATTCTGGCGAACTCGACCGTATAGCCGCCCTCGAGGCAGCCGAGATCGACGATGCTCTGTGCGGCGACAGCGTCCCGGTAGACCAGCCGAAGCACCCTGGCGGTTGCTTGCATCCGAGGCGTATCCGCCAACAATGGGCGGTCCGGCATGGTGAGGGATCCGTCCGGTAAACGAATATTGTGTGCCGTGAATGCCATGGAAACGCTTCGCAGGTGGATTGCCGTCGCTCAGCGGGAGTTTTACCCGACTTCGCATCAAAGCGGGAGGCTGAGAACGCGAAGCAGCAGGCGGGCTCCACAGGCAACTCGATGAGGCTCAACTTCCAAGGATGCCCCCACTCGCTGCAGCGGACCCCCCCCGCGGTGGCAGCCGCCTGCCACCGATTCGCGCTGGACACATGCGGTCCCCTTGCCACGCCGGTATCCAGTGCCAGTGGTCCCCCACGTCCGCAGCTTTCACCGGCCAGCCCCTGTCCAGCCAACTGGGAGGTCCAGAGCTCGATTCCCTCCAGGGCTGCGCTGCCGCCACTCGCACACCGCGGCTTGCGCGTCGCTGCAACTCCAGGCACCTCCCACAATGGCTTCAGCGAGCCTCCCCCTGGCGCCGTGAGAGCGGCCACCCAGCCGGGCGCTCGCCGAAGAATTTGCCAACCGGGCTCCGCGGCCCCATCTACTGCGCCAGCCGACGATGAAGGTGCCTGAATGAGCGATACCGTTTCCGCAACACAATTCTGGTCGCTGGGCGACGTTCGTATGAACTTCCTCGCCCCGGCCGGGGCGTCGCCGCAGCCGGAGATGGGCAGCCCGCACATCACCGGCGGCGCCAACAGCACCTATGCATCGCCAAGCCTGATCGTGAATTTCGCCACCGCAACACCCGATTTCCAGCCGCCGAACCTCGCGGCCGCGGCGGACCCCGCCCCACCGACCGTTTCAGCCTACGCGGCCGGGGGCACCGACAACCCTCAGCCCGTCGTCATCGTCGGTGGGCTGCACACAACCTGACGGCTTCCCAACGCGGTCATCCGCCGCCGCTCCAGCCCGCGCGTCTCGATGCATGGATTGAGGCCGCCCGGAACCGAAGCTGCGGCGCCCGAGCCTGTCTGGGCGCCGCCGAGACGGTGCTCCCCCCGGACCTGGCTCCGACGTATAGTAACTGGCGCGATCGCCCAGCGCCCCCGTTTGACCTCATCAGCGCCGCAGCCACAGCTCTGTATACCTCCGCTAAACCCCCGTTACCCGCCTGCCGCGGTCCCGGGACGAACCGTCGCCCTCGTCTATCTCCACAATGCCCCTCCAGCCTCTGCTGGCAGCAACTGGCAGAAAGGCGCGCCCACCTTCCCGCATCAGCGCCGCCATGCGATCGTCAACCGAGACAACGAAGCACGAGGATCACCCGATGCCACGCATGACCGGCGGCGAAGCAATCGTTGACAGCCTGTTGCGCCACGGTATCGACACCGTGTTCGGCCTGCCCGGCGTGCAGACCTACGGCCTGTTCGACGCCTTCGCGCGCGCCTCCAACTCGCTGCGCCTGATCAACGCGCGCCACGAGCAGACCACCGCCTACATGGCGTTGGGCTATGCCTGCGCGACCGGCCGTCCCTCGGCCTATGCGGTAGTCCCCGGCCCAGGCGTGCTGAACACCGGCGCCGCGCTGGCCACCGCCTGGGGCGTCAACGCGCCGGTCCTCTGCCTCACCGGCCAGGTCCCCAGCATGATGATCGGCCGCGGCCGCGGCCAGTTGCACGAACTCCCCGACCAGCTCGCCACCCTGCGCAGCCTGCTCAAATGGGTGGAGCGCATCGAGCACCCGAGCCAGGCCTCCCACCTCACTGCGCGCGCCTTCCAGGAAATGCTCTCCGGCCGCCCCGGCCCAGTAGCGCTGGAAATGCCCTGGGACCAGTTCACTGCCTCCGCCGAGATCACCCCGCAGGATCCGCTCCCCCTGCACCCGAAGCCGCATCCCGACCCCGAACGCATCGCCGCCCTGGCGAAGCTGCTGAACGAGGCCAAGGCGCCGATGCTGTGGGTCGGAGGTGGAGCCCAGCACGCCTCGGCGGAGATCCGCGCCCTGGCCGAGCGCATCAACGCCCCCGTCGTCTCATTCCGCAGTGGCCGAGGCATCATCGACGACCGCAACCCCCTCAGCATGACCGTCGCCTCCGCCTACAAGCTGTGGCCGAAGACCGACCTGCTGGTCGCGTTCGGCACCCGCCTGGAAGTCCCCACCTCCCGCTGGGGCGCCTTGCCCGCCGGTCTGAAGCTCGCCCGCATCGACATCGACCCCGTCGAGATGCGCCGCCTCAAGGCCGACGTCCCGATCGTTGCCGACAGCGCCGACGCCGCCCGCGCCCTGACCGCCGTCGTCGAACCCCGCAACGACCCTGCCCGCGCCGAGGCCATCGCGCAGGCCAAGGCGGATGCCGCGCAGGCCATCCAGAAAGTACAGCCGCAGATGTCGTTCCTGAACGTCATCCGCGACGTGCTGCCCGAGAACGGCATCTTCTGCGACGAGATGACCCAGGTCGGCTACGTCTCCTGGTTCGGCCTGCCCATCTACGGCCCACGCACCCTGATCACCTCCGGCTTCTCCGGCACGCTCGGCGCCGGCTTCCCCACCGCGCTCGGCGTCAAGGTCGCGATGCCCGATCGCCCGGTGGTCGCAGTGACCGGCGACGGCGGCTTCCTGTTCGGTGGCGCCGAACTCGCCACCGCCGTGCAGTTCGGCATCAACCTGGTAACCGTGCTCTTCAACAACTCATCCTACGGCAACGTGCTGCGTGATCAGCGTCGCCTGTTCCAGGGTCGCGATTCCGGTTCCAAGCTGCGCAATCCCGATTTCCAGATGTATGCCAAGAGCTTCGGCGTTCCCTCCTGGCGGGTAACGGATGCAGACGGCCTGCGCACCGCACTGCGCGAGGCGATCGCCACCAATTCGCCGACGCTGATCGAGGTGATGACCGACATCACCCAGGAATACGCGCCCTGGGAGTTCATCGCCCCCGGCCGCGGCTGACCTACAGCGTCTGCCCAGACGCCAACCCAACAACCGGAACTGCCGCGGCACGCGGACGCCGCACGTTCAGCATCCGCTGCGCATCGTCCGTGCGATCCGCGCCGAGATACGCCTTCAGCAGCGTGAACCGCACCAAATCGAGCTGCGCATGGCTGCCGCCAATGCGTTCGAGGTCATCGGCCACCGGTCCCAACGCCTCGATCGCGCCTTCGAAATCCCGCCCTTCAAACGCCGCGAACCCACGCGCGACCGCCGGAACGAAATCCCCGGACGGATAACGCCCCTCACGCGCAAGCGCCTCGATCTGCCCCGCGCGCATTTCCAGCGCCGCGTCATCGCCAGCCACCACCTGCGCGAGCGCAATGTGCATATCGGAAAACGCCGCCCCGGCGCGCGGAAACGCACGGTTCGCGAAGTCGTGCATCACACCCCACGCGTCGGTGTCACGCGGATGCCCGGCCAGTTCCCAACGCCACAGGAACGACACCGTATCGTTCAGCTTGCCGCGCGGCGGTCCGCTGTGGACGTCCGGCGCGAACGCATCCCGGAACAGCCGCGACGCTGCCGCCGCATCGCCGGCCTCGAGCTCGCCGAGTGCCTGATGCCAACACAAATGGCTATACAATGCACCGTCGCGCGGGTAGCGCGGCAGCCACGAAGCAAGGAAGCCGCGAGCCGCGTCCGCATCGCCCTCTTCATAGCTGAGATGTGCGCGTGCGTGCGCCGCCCAGGGGTTGTCCAGATTTTGCCCCAGCGATCGATCGATCTTCGCACCCGCGGCATCGTGCCGGCCGTTCTCCGACAGCGCCATGCCGTGATGTGCGGTGAACCACCAATCGTCGCCGTAACGAGGCGCCAGCCGATCCAGCAGGTCCAGCAGCGTGCGTTTCTGTCCGGCGCGGCCGGAACTGCCGATCAGGCCATTGGTGAACGCGGTGGTGCCGAGCACCATTGCGTCGCGCGGCCAGGCATCCAGATGCGCGGGCAACGCCGCAAGCGCACCCTCGGCGTCACCTGCCACCAGCAGGTCGAAGAACGCGACATGGCTGGCTTCGCGCTCAGTGACGCCGCCGGCGACGCCCCTGGCCGCCGTCATTGCCTCACGCGCCGCCGCGGCGTCCCCTCGCTCCAGCAATGCATGTGCCCTGGCGGCATGTGCAAGCGCAAAGCCAGGTTCGGTCGCGACGGCACGATCGAACGCCTCCAGCGCACCAGGCCACATGGTCAGCTTCGCGGCGCAGCCCTCCACGTAGGCGCCCCGCGCGATGGTCGAGGTGGTGGACAGCGGCAGGTCGTAGCGGTCCGTCAGCATGGAGGGCCTCGTCAACAGAACAGGAATGAGGATAGGGACAGCGACAGAAATAAGAACTCCCCCGCCCCTTGCGGGAGGGAGAAGGGGGAGGGGGCAGCACAAACGGAACCGTTCCCTTGAGTCGGTTTCCTTCTCCAGCGGAGCCTGCCCAAAAAAGTCCGGTCGGAGCAGTGCACCACCGATAATCCGACCAGCGGGCTCATGAGCGATCCAATGGCGAGCGCTGCGAGACCGACGGCCGCCAGCGACATGAGCCCCCTCGGATTGACCCAGCCCCCACGGTTCGACACGGTCCCCATGCATTAGCGCCAGCAGAGCACCGGGACGAGAGCACCATGCCCAACACCAGCGCCGCGGGAAATCGCACCCCCCTAACACATGCCACCCCCAAATCGGTCGGCGTCTCCTCCGCCCGGCTCGCCCGCCTCATCCCCGCCCTGAACGCTCAGATCGAGGCCGGCCAGCTCCCCGGCGCCGTAGTCGCCATCGCGCGCCACGGTCGTCTGATCTTCCACGAGGCCGTCGGCCATCTCGGCCCTGACCAGCGCGCCCCAATGCCGCGCGACGCACTGTTCGCCATCGCCTCGATGACCAAGCCGATCACCGGCGTAGCCGGGCTGTTGCTCTGGGAAGCCGGCCGCCTCGGCCTCGCCGACCCGATCGAGCGCTTTCTACCCCAGCTCGGCAATCGGCGCGTGGCGGTGCTGAACCAGCGGGTCCTCGCCGGCCACCCCCCGATCGAGACCGTGCCCGCCCAGCGCTCGATCACCATGCTGGACCTCATGCGCCACACCTCCGGCCTCACCTATGGCGGCCGAGGCACCACCGCGGTGCACGCGCTCTACCCAGCCTCGTCCAACGCCGCGGGTGCCACTCTCGACACCAGCGCCTTCCTGGAGCAGCTCGCAACCGCGCCGCTGCTGTATCAGCCCGGCACAGTCTGGGACTACGGCCTGTCCATCGACGTCATCGGACTGGTGGTGGAGGCGATCTCCGGCCAGCGCCTCGGCGCCTTCCTCGATCAGCACCTGTTCCGCCCGCTCGGCATGGCGGACACCACGTTCCAGGTGCCGCCCGACAAAGTGGCGCGACTCGCCCGTCCGCTGCCCCGCGATCCCGATACCGGCGCGGCGCAGATCGTCCCGGATCGTGCCCAGGCGCTGCGGTTCGACTGCGGCGGCGGTGGACTCGCCTCAACCGCCCTCGACTACCTGCGCTTCGCCCAGATGCTGCTCGCCGGCGGAACCCTGGGCGACGCAACCATCCTCGGCCGCAAGACGGTAGAAGCAATGCGCACCGACCGCATGACGCCGGAGATCGAGAACCACATCGCCGATCTCGATCCGAACTCGGCAGGCTACGGCTTCGGCCTCACGGTCGCCGTGCGCCGAACGGCCAGCACACTGATGGGCAGTCCAGGCGAGTTCTATTGGAACGGCGCCTACGGCACGCTGTGGTGGTCCGACCCCATCGAGGATCTGGCGGTGGTCTTCATGGCCCAGGTACCCGGCGAACAACGCCGACGCTTCCGCCCCCTGATCAACGCGCTGGTCTACCAGGCGCTGACCGCCTGACGCGCTCCGTTCCCGGCCGCAACCGCGACCCCCCTCGACACAACCGGACCTCTGCGCCCTCTGCGTGAAATAACCCGGCCGCGAACAGTCACAGGCGTATCCAATTGTCGGCAGCCACAATGCGACCGCCGTCGACCCGCCATTCCGCTGCCTGGCGGGCTTCGCTACCTTGGAGCGGATGACGACCCAGCAAGCGTGAAGGGATCGAACGGATGACAGAGGAGACTGAACCGACAGAGTGGCGCCCGCATAGCGCGCACTGGGGCACCTTTGCCGCGCGCTGGACGGACGGACGGCTGACGGTTCGGCCGCATTCCGGTGATCCTGATCCGAACGCGATCCTGGAGAATTTCAACACGGCCCTGCGCCACAAGGCGAGGATCGCCCAGCCGATGGTCCGGCGCGGCTGGCTGCAGGTACGGTCCGCGACCCGACGACAGGCGTGGGCGTGACGAATTCATCGCCGTGTCCTGGGACCGCGTGCTGGACCTGCTCGCCGCCGAACTCACGCGGGTGCGTGATGCCCATGGCGCAGGCGCGATCTATGGTGGGTCCTACGGCTGGGCCAGCGCCGGCAGGTTCCATCATGCGCAGGGCCAGATGCACAGGTTCCTGAACACCGTGCTTGGTGGCTACGTCCGATCGGTCAACAGCTACAGCGCCGGCGCGTCCAACGTGATCCTGCCGCATATCATGGGCTCGCTCGATGCGGTCAGTCGGCACGGCGTGACCTGGGATCAGATCGCCGCGCACAGCGAGGTGGTGGTCGCATTCGGCGGCATGGCGCTGAAGAATTCGGCGATCGCAGCCGGCGGCGTCAGTCGTCATGTCGATCGCGGTGCGATGCAGGCCGCCCAGGAACGCGGCGCCCGCTTCGTGCTGATCAGTCCGTTGCGCGATGATCTGCCGGGGGAAGCGCGGGCCGAGTGGCTGCCGGTGGTGCCCAACACCGATACTGCGCTGATGCTTGGGCTCGCCCATACTCTGGTGACGCAGGGCCTGCACGATCAAGCTTTTCTCGATCGTTTCTGTGTCGGCTATCCCATGTTCGAGGACTATCTGCTCGGTCGCACCGACGGGCAGCCAAAGGATGCCGCCTGGGCGGCGCGCATCTGTGCTGTTGCGGCTGACGATATCGTTGCGCTGGCCCGTGCAATGGCCGGTCGCCGCACACTGATCGTGGTCGCCCACGCCTTGCAACGAGCGGAACATGGTGAGCAGCCCGTGTGGATGGCGGCGGTGCTCGCGGCGATGCTGGGCCAGATCGGATTGCCCGGCGGTGGCTACGCCTATGCCCTCGGTACCATGGGTCATTACGGACGGCGCGAGGTCGCCGTGCCGTTGCCAACCGTGCCGCAAGGCCGCAACGGCGTGCGCGAGTTCATCCCCGTGGCGCGCATCGCGGACATGCTGCTGCAGCCAGGTACGCCGTTCGAGTACAACGGCCGGCAGTTCAATTATCCCGATATCCGCCTGGTCTATTGGACCGGAGGAAACCCGTTCCACCATCATCAGGACCTCAACCGCCTGCGTCGTGCCTTCGCGCAGCCAGACACGCTGGTGGTGCACGAAAGCGCCTGGACCGCGACGGCACGCCACGCCGATATCGTGTTGCCCTGTACGATGTCGCTGGAGCGCAACGACATCGGAGCGAGTTCCGCCAACTCATTGATGGTGGGAATGCACCGCGTCGTTCCTCCGTTCGCCGAGGCGCAGGATGATTATGCGATCTTTGCTGCCCTGGCCGAAAAGCTCGGGCGGGCGGAGGTGTTCACCGAGGGACGCGACGCGGACGGCTGGCTGCGCCATCTCTATGCGCGCACGCAATCCGCCTTGGTGAAGTTGCAGCACGAGGCACCGGACTTCGACACGTTCTGGCAACGCGGCGAACTGGAATTGCCAATGCAGGAGGATGATGGTGGCATCGTTGCGGCATTCCGCCGCGATCCCGAGGCGCATCCATTGCCTACTCCGAGCGGCAGGATCGAGATCGCATCCGAGACGATTGCAGGATTCGGCTATGATGACTGTCCCGCCCATCCGGTATGGCTGACGCCAACGGACGTGCCTGATGCCCGCCACACGCTACGGCTGATCGCCAACCAGCCGGCGCGGCGGCTGCACAGCCAACTGGATTTCGGAGAGCACAGCCAGGCCGGCAAGCATCGTGGCCGCGAGGTCGCGCGACTGCATCCTACCGATGCCGCAGCGCGTGGCATCACCGATGGCGACATCATCCGGCTGTTCAACGATCGTGGCGCGTGCCTGGCAGCGGTATCTCTGAGTGACGATGTGTGCCGTGGCGTGGTGCATCTGCCGACGGGTGCCTGGTACGATCCAGCGGACCCCGAGGACGACTCCCCGCTCTGCGTGCATGGCAACCCGAACGTGCTGACGCGCGATGTTGGGACGTCGCGTCTGGCGCAGGGGTGCACTGGGCAACTTACCGCGGTCGAAGTGGAACGCTTCACCGGTAACCTGCCGCCGATCCGTGCCTTCGAGCCACCGGAAGCAATGACAGACCGGCTGGCGGCTGAATGAGCCGAAGCGAGGCGCGGTACACCGCACAGGCGGTATCAGGCCGCCCTCCACTGGGTTGACCGGCGGACCTTCCGCCTGCTCGGCTGCAGCATTGCCGAGCCTGCGGCTGGTCCCTCGCATGTTCCAGAAATTGCCGCCCGCGAGATCGTCCTGGCCCGGATTGTAGTGCAGCACGGGCGACAGCGCGGCATAAGCTGCGGTCTGCGTCTGCGTCTTGCGGTTGCTGAATCGCGTGCGTACCGATCCAGGATACGCGCCGGTCGTCGCATTCAGCTCGGAGACCGGTCCGGTGAAGCCGGTTCCAGGCATATGACAAAAGGCGCAGGCCTCATTGCGGTTCACCGAAAGCTGCCTGTCGTAGTGCATCGACTTGCCGAGCAGCTCGAGTTGCTGCACCCGGTTGTCGGGCGGATTTGGCAGGCGTTCCAGTGTTGCTGTGTCGATACGATCGATTTCCGCCGCGACCCGACCCATCTCCTGCAACGCCTTCGACGACAGCGCCTGGTCTGCCTGTGCAGCGGTTGCGACACGGAGCAGTGCTACAACGATTGGTAGAATGCGTGCCGGAGTCACCCTGCTCTCGCTCGGCAGGACAATTTCGCCGTAGCGCTGTGGCCTGGGGTTGATAATCAGCGGTCACGCTGCGTGAGGCAAGTCGTTGGGCTTTCGCCGCCGCCAAATCCTACGCCGGCGCGGCAGAAGCTCCCGGCTCGCCGACCAAGAATCGCCCCCGAATGCGGTGCATTCCCACGCCGAGAGGCCGCGCTTCATCGCTGCTCGGATCAAGATCGCAGGGACGCGCCACCGGATGCGGCCGGAGTTCCACATCTATCGGGATCAGGCCGCGCCCGGCACTCGCGGAAACCGGAAACCGCACGATGCGCGCGCCGCCGTTATGCTCGCGTGTATAGTTCCACGTCGTGACAATGGTTCCCATGACCAGCACATCGACCGTCATTGACATGCGCGCACCGAGCAAAGGGACGTAACCGTCGATCTCCAGCTCATACATGCTGCCTTGCCCAGCGGGCAGAACCAGGTGCAGCCGGTGGGCGTCCCCCATCCCCCAGACACCCCAATGTTCCGGCGTGCCCCAGCCGGCCCCAAGGATGTCCGACACGCCACCGGAGGCGGCCGATACCCACTCATGCGACAACAGCCTGGCGCGCTTCCTATAAAGCCAGTTTGTATCAGAGCCCGGCGCACGAGTCTTGCGGATGACGACACTGCCCGAGTAATCGGGCAGTGGTATCACCGACTCGCTCTTATCGGCAAAGAATTCGTCCACGGCCTTTTCGGCACCGTTCCAGCATAGGCTGGAATAGTCATGAATGATCATGAAACCACCCGGAGCCAACCGCGGATAGAAGAACTCCAGCGAGCTGATGATCGGCGCATAGAGATCGCAATCAATATGCACCAGGCAGAATGATGCATCAGCCGGGACCTCCTCGGCGGTATCAGGGAAGAATCCCTTCACGAACCGGACATTTGTGTCGCCGACCGCAGCCCGCACCGCCTCAAGCGAGGTGTCAGCGAACGCAGTCCCTTGGACAGCGACGTCGATGCCCTGCAAGTCTCTTTCGTTGAATCCCTCAAACGTATCGAACAGCCACGCGGTGCGCCCCAGCCGTCGGGCCATCGTCGCGATCAGCGTCGCGGTATGGCCCTGATAGACGCCGAGTTCGACCAGATCGCCGGCCACCTCCTCCTTGCAGATCTGATCGAACGCCAGCGAGAAGAAAAAGAACCTGGCCATATCTTCGTGGTTGATGCCGCCCGCAATGAAGCCATGGACGTCCTCATGCGGGCGCATCGCGCCGCCGCGAGCAACATAGGCTGGATAGTTGCTCGAGAATCGTTGCGGACGAGTGGCGCGATAGGGCCACGGCTGGCTAGCTGCTCTCTGCGCGGCGTCCTGAATACTTTCATCGGCCATTCCGGGTCACCACTGAAATCCTGTCATTACCAAACGCATTCGGATCGGCTATCACACCGCTATAACGGTGCCATGGGACGGTCATCTATGCCAGAAACGGCGGAGGAAACCTATGACTTCATCGTGACCGGCGCCGGTAGTGCCGGCTGCGTGATCGCGGCGAGGCTGTCAGAATCCGGCCGTCACCGGGTGCTGCTCCTGGAAGCCGGGCCGCCCGACAGCAACCCGTGGATCCACATCCCCCTCGGCTTCGCCAAGACCTACGTCAACCCAGCGGTGAACTGGCGCTTCGAGACCGAACCACAGCCGCAACTCGGTGGTCGCAAACTGTACCTCCCGCGAGGCAAGACCCTCGGCGGCAGCAGCTCGATCAACGGCATGGTATATATACGCGGCAGCCACGGCGATTACGATGAATGGCGCCAGCGAGGCTGCGAAAATTGGGACTGGGATTCCGTCCTCCCGTTCTTCAAGAAGGCGGAGAACCAGACCCACGGCGCCAACGAGTTCCACGGCGTCGGCGGCCCACTGCACGTGAGTGATCAGCCGGAAGGCCTGGAACTGGCAGGCGCCGTGCTGCAGGCCTGTGTGCAGGCGGGCATTCCGCGCAATCCCGACTTCAACGGCGCAAGTCAGGAAGGGTGCGGCTATTACCAGACGACCAGCAGCAACAGGCGGCGTTGGAGCACGGCGAAAGCCTATCTGGAACCCGCGCGCGCACGCTCCAATCTCGTTGTGCAGACCGGCGCCCATGCCACACGCGTGTTGATCGAGAACAACCGCGCCGTCGGCGTCGAGTACCATACCGCGCAAGGCCGTCGCGCGGCGCGTGCCCGCGGCGAGATCATTGTGTCGGGTGGCGCGTACGGCTCGCCGCAGTTGCTGCTGCTGTCCGGTCTCGGCCCCGCGCAACACCTGCAGGACGTCGGAGTTCCAGTCGTGCGCGACATGCCGGCGGTTGGCTCCAACCTGCACGACCACTTCAATTGCTACCTCAGCTGGCGGTGCAGCAAGCCGATCACCTTGAACGATCTGGAGAACAGTCTGCTGCGCAAGGCGATGGCCGGCGTCCGTTACGGGCTGTTCCGCTCCGGCCCGATGGCGAGCAACGGCATACACTGTGGCTTGTTCACGCGCACGGATCCACGGTTGGAGCGGCCCGATCTGCAGATCAACCTACTGGAATGGAGCGTCATAGAGCGCAGCCGCGATCGCGTGGTGCCGCATCCATTTCCGGGCTTCACGTTGAGCCCGGTGCACCTGCGTCCCGACGGCCGCGGTACGGTGCGCCTCAACACGCCGGATCCGCTCGCGCCGCCCGCCGTACTGTTCGACTACCTGCGCACCGAATACGACATGCAGGCCGTGATGTTCGGCATCCGCTTGTGCCGCAAAATCGCAGAGCAGCCGGCGCTGCGACCATACATCGTGCAGGAACTGTCGCCAGGCCCATCCATCACGTCGGATGCCGAACTCGCCGCGTATATACGGGCGAACGGTGTGTCCAACCAGCATCCGACCAGTTCCTGTGCGATGGGTCATGGCAGCAACACCGTGGTCGATCCGCGCCTGCGAGTGCACGGCATCGACGGACTCCGAGTGGCGGACGCCTCCATCATGCCGGTAGCCGTCGGCGGCAACACCAACGCGCCGACGATCATGATCGGCGAAAAGGCGGCGGCGATGATTCTGGAAGATGCGGCGGCAGCACCGGCCCGCCAGGCGGCGTGACGACAGAGCAGAGGACAGAATGGCAGCTGAGCAGGACACCTACGACTTCATTGTGACTGGTGCAGGTTCGGCAGGCTGTGTGCTCGCCGCAAGGCTGTCTGAATCCGGTCGTCATCGCGTCCTGTTGCTGGAGGCCGGCGGCAAGGACACCTACCCATGGATCCACATTCCCCTTGGCTACGCCAAGACCTTCGTCAATCCGCGGGTCAACTGGATGTTCGATTCAGAACCTGAACCGAACCTCAACGACCGCATCATGTATCAGCCGCGCGGCAAGGTTCTCGGCGGCACCAGCTCGATCAACGGCATGGTCTACATGCGCGGCAATCACGCCGATTACGATGAGTGGCGTCAGCGTGGCTGTGAGGGCTGGGATTGGGAGTCGGTGCTGCCCTACTTTCGCAAGGCGGAGGACAACGAGCGCGGTGCCGACGATCTCCACGGCAGTGGCGGTCCGCTGCATGTATCGAACCAGCCGTACAAATGGCCCATAGCCGAGAGGATGCTGCAAGCGTGCATTGAAGCTGGCATTCCCCCCAATCCAGACTTCAACGGCGCCAAACAGGAAGGCTGCGGCTATTACCAGACGACCACCAAGGATCGGCGTCGCTGGAGCACGGCCGTCGCGTATCTACGACCAGCGCGCAAGCGGGCGAACCTGATTGTGCGCACCAACGCGCATGCCACGCGCGTGCTGATCGAAAACGGCCGTGCCGTGGGTATCGAGTTCCGCACGCCGAGTGGCCTCGAGACCGCGCGCGCACGAAGCGATGTGATCGTATCGGGTGGCGCCTACGGCTCCCCACAGCTTCTGCTGCTGTCCGGCATCGGGCCCGCGCAACACCTGCAGGACATCGGCGTTGCCGTGGTGCACGACCTACCGGGTGTCGGTTCCAACCTGCATGATCACTTCAACAGCTATTGCACCTACCGCATCTCGGAATCGATCACGCTGAACGAGCTGAACTACAGCACGTGGCGCAAGGTGAAGGCGGGCGTGCAGTATGCGATGAACCGTTCAGGCCCGATGTCGGGTAACGGCCTTTATGTCGGAGCGTTCGTGAAGTCCGACAAGGCGCTGGAGCGGCCCGACCTCCAGATCAACCTGTTCGCATGGAGTACCGTTGAACGCACGCGCGCCGGCATCGTCTCCCACCCGTTCCCAGGCTTCTCGCTCAGTCCCGTCCATCTGCGCCCCGAAGGACGCGGCACGGTGCGCCTCAAAAGCCCCGACCCGCTCGCGCCACCCGAGATACGCTTCAACTTCCTGCGCAGCGACTATGACATCCGAGCGCTGATCACCGGCATGCGGATCTGTCGCAACATCGCGCGACAGCATGCGCTGCAAGGGCTAGTGATGTCGGAAACGTTGCCTGGCTTGAATGTCAGCACCGATGAACAGCTAACAGCAGACATCCGAGCGCGAGGCGTGTCCAATCTGCATCCTGTCGGCAGCTGTGGGATGGGTCATGGCCCGAATGCCGTGGTCGATCCCAGGCTGCGCGTGCATGGCATTCGCGGGCTGCGAGTGGTGGACGCCTCGGTCATGCCGTCGATCATCGCAGGCAATACCAATGCGCCGACGATCATGATCGCCGAGAAGGCATCAGATATGATCCTGGAAGATGCGAAGGCGGTGCCGCTACAACAGGCAGCCTGACGACGTGGCAACAACGAAGCCGGCCCTGACTATCATTTCACTGTAGCAACGCGCAGCGAATTGGTGGTGCCGGAATGGCCGAACGGCACACCCGCAGCCACCACGATCTCGTCGCCATGCTGCGCAAAGCCCTCGGTCTGAGCAACCCGCGTCGCACGCGTGATTGCATCGCTCATCGAATGTGCGTCGGCCGTAACGACAGCATGCACGCCCCACACCACAGCCATAAGCCGTGCTGTCGTAAGATGCGGCGTCAACCCGATGATCGGCGCCTCCGGCCGCTCCCGCGCCACACGCAGCGCCGTGGAGCCGGACGCAGTAAAAGCCACCACCGCCTGCGCCCTGATCGTGTGACACACCTGCCGAGCCGCCGCCGCAATCGCATCAGCGGTGGCATGTTCCGGCTCCGCCCGGCTCGCCTCGATCATCGCGCGCCACCCAGGATCCTGCTCCACGCGCGCAACAATACGATCCATGATATTGACCGCCTCGTACGGATACTGACCGGCCGCGGTTTCGCCCGACAGCATCACCGCATCAGCCCCATCGAACACCGCCGTCGCCACATCGGACGCCTCGGCGCGCGTCGGTGCCGGCGCACTGATCATGCTCTCCAGCATCTGTGTCGCAACCACCACCGGCTTGCCCAACTGACGCGCCGCCCGAACGATGCGCTTCTGCGCCAGCGGCACTTCCTCCGGCGGCAACTCAACGCCGAGGTCCCCCCGCGCCACCATCACCGCATCGGTAAGCGCCATGATCGCGTCGAGGTTCTCCAACGCCTGCGGCTTCTCCAGCTTCACCATCGTCCAGGCGCGACCCCGAATCAGCTCCTTCGCCTGCGCCACATCCTCAGGCCGCTGCACAAACGACAGCCCGATATAATTCGCCCCATGCTCCAGCGCGAATTCGAGATCGACAAGATCCTTGGCCG
Organism: uncultured Alphaproteobacteria bacterium; assembly: GCA_963726125.1. GTDB lineage: Bacteria > Pseudomonadota > Alphaproteobacteria > Acetobacterales > Acetobacteraceae > JAMXLO01. The sequence goes on from CAVSBG010000012.1 coordinate 96,743, forward strand.
TCAGCGCCGGTATCGGCAGCACCACGTCCGGCACATTAACGCCCTTATGGTCGGAAAGCGGCCCGCCAACCACCACTTCTGTGACCAGCGCATCAGCGCGCTTATGCACAACGCGCAGCCGCAGCTTGCCATCGTCCAGCAGCAGCGTGCATCCAATGGACGCGGCTTCAATGATCTCAGGATGCGGCAGGTTGACCCGCGACGCGCTCCCCGGCGTCGGATTAAGATCCAACTGCAACTGCTGCCCGGTTTGCAGGAACACGCGCCCACCCGAGAACCGCCCAACGCGCAGCTTAGGCCCCTGCACATCGGCCAGTATCCCGATCGGCCGCTCGAACCGATCCTCCATTTCGCGGATCATGGCGAAGCGAGCGGCATGATCCTCATGCGTGCCATGTGAGAAATTCAGCCGGAACACGTCGGCGCCCGCCTGGAACAACCGCGCCAATATTTCGGGCGTGGCACTGGCCGGGCCAAGCGTCGCAATGATCTTGGTGCGCCGGCGACGGCGCAGCTTTGGTCGGACTGCCATCTGGATTCCTTCAGACGATCAGAATGGCGCGAATATCGTTGACATTGGTTAATGTCGGACCAGTGCGTATCGCGTCACCGATCGCGTCGAACAGCGTGTGGCCGTCATGTGCCGCGAGCATCGCCCGCGGATCAAGCCCCTTGCCCCGAGCGCGCGCCAACGTGTCCGGCGTTGCGATGGCACCTGCTATGTCATCCATGCCGTCCAACCCATCGGTATCCCCTGATACCGCCCAGACATTCGCCGCCCCATTCAACGCAATCGCGAGCGACAGCAGGAATTCGGTATTGCGCCCCCCATGCCCCGCAGAACCTTTACCGATCGTAACGGTAGCTTCCCCACCCGACAGAATAACGGCAGGCGCCGCAACCGGATGACCATGCGTCCGAACGCCGCGAGCAATACCCGCCATCACGACGCCCATTTCGCGCGCCTCGCCTTCCAGCGCATCCCCCAGCACCAGCGTCTTCAGCCCCATCTCCCGCGCCCTCTCCGCGACCCGATAAAGCGCCATCATAGGTGTAGCAATCATGCGGAACTCAGCCTTCGGCAGCTCACCCGGCTTAGGCGTTTCATCCGCATCCTGGCCCAACCGCACCGCCACATGCGCCGGCACATCGATGCCATACCGCGCAATGATCGCGCGAGCGTCAGCGAACGTGGTCGGATCACCCACCGTAGGCCCCGACGCAATCACCGCAGGATCGTCCCCCGGCACATCGCTGATTGCCAGCGTCACCACCCGGGCAGGCCGAGCGGCCGCCGCAAGTCTGCCCCCCTTGATCGCCGACAAGTGCTTGCGGACGCAATTCATCTCCGTAATGTTCGCGCCCGACGCCAGCAGCGCCCGGTTGATCGCCTGCTTGTCCGCCAGCGCCAGGCCCGAGGCCGGCGCCGCGCACAGTGCCGAACCACCACCGGATATCAACGCCACCACCAGATCGTCCGCGCCCAATCCCTGCACGCGCTGCAACAACCTGTGAGCGCCGCGTTCGCTGTTGGCATCAGGCACCGGATGCGAGGCCTCGATCACCTCGATCCGCTTCGTCGGCACCACATGCCCATAGCGCGTCACCACGGTGCCCTCTACCGGCACGTCGGGCCAAGCATCCTCCAACGCGGCCGCCATCACCGCGGCCGACTTGCCACAGCCCACCACAATGCAGCGGCCGTGCGGCTTCGGCGGCAGATGCGCCGCCAGCACCTTGCGCGGATCCGCGGCGGCAATCGCTGCGTCGAACAGCGTCCGGAGCGCCGCTCGGGCGCGTGCATCGTTCCAGTCCATCGGGGGAGTATGGCGAAATGGCCTCGGACGCGCCATCTTCAGCCTGGGAATAGGAGGTCCGCCATGACTGCACCCAACTTCGACGACCAGACCCGCACCGAACTGGAAGCCGCCGCGTTCCGTCGCCTGGTCGAGCATCTGCGCGAGCGCACCGACGTGCAGAACATCGACATGATGAATCTGGCCGGCTTCTGCCGCAACTGCCTGAGCCGCTGGTATCGCGAGAGCGCCGAAGCCAAGGGCATCGGCCTGGCAGATCCGGACGCGCGCGAGATCGTCTACGGCATGCCCTACAAGGAGTGGCAGGCGAAATATCAGAAGGAAGCCAGCGCCGACCAGAAAGCCGCCTTCACGAAAGCCAATCCTGGTCATTGACCGCGGGGGACGCGGCGGCTATCCCCGCCCGCCTTGCCGGCTCGGAGGGGAACGATGGCGTTGCACGCGGTGGAGAAGCCCGAAACCAAGGCCGGCGGCATCGCAGCTGATCGGCTGCGCAGCCTGGTCGATCGCATCGAACGGCTGGAGGAAGAGCGCAAGGCGCTCGGTGGCGACATCCGCGATATCTATGCCGAGGCGAAGTCGGCCGGCTTCGACGTAAAGGTGCTGCGGCAGCTTATTCGGATCCGCAAGCAGGAACCCGCCGATGTCGAGGAGCAGGAGACGCTGCTCGACGTTTACCGCCGCGCGCTGGGGATGTGAGGGCATAGTCAGGACGACTGGAAATCCACGCGCATGCCGGCGGTCCCTGAGCCTGCCACCGGGCTTGACCCGATGGTTACTCCTGTGCCCAAGCAAGCAGGAAAGTAAGCAAGCAATTTCAACCACAGATGCACACTGATACACACTGATAGACCGAGCGGCGTCAAATTCCGTGAGCAATACGCTCGATCTCAAGGCGGCGCGAAGCTGGACAGGTCTATCATAAGCTGCGGTGTGCATATCTCGGGGGCGTTTCGATACGCGATGCGGCGGGACTGTGTTCCGTTGCGTGGTCCTGCCGGGAAAACACGGTGACCTTCAAGTCTCTGCAAGTCAGGTGTCGAATTCGCTGTCAGGCAGGTTCTCTACCAAACGCTGTAGCTCTCCAGTTTTATACCGCTGGCCGACGCCTTTCAGGCTCAGATCCGCTGCATTTAGTAGTGATAATCTATCTTCCTTGCGCCAATGCTTCCAATAGACGCGTGCCATTAACTGCGCCGTTATAACACTCCGCAGAAGCTTTGATTTAGGCGCCCTTTTTATCGATGTATTCAGTCCTTTTTTCCCCTTTTGGACATCGATATCCGAGAGCCAAAGATTACGAAGAAGCTCTTCCATATCACCTTGAACGGGTGTGTTAATGATGCTTTCCGCAAGCACTATATCCCGCGCCTCTTCACAAAGGTAACTCACCGTTCCCAAGAATGGCTGCATAGCAAATACGAGTTCCATTAGATCTACGATAGATTTTAATATGGACTTTGCACTCTCGATTGATAATGTCGAGTCGGATTTCGCAATATTGCTGATTATCTCCTCGTTAGACAACACGTCTCTCTTGATGTTTATAAAATCTACGGCAAGATGAGCCTAAGTCCAGCGCTCGATAATCAGAAGAGAAATCTTGACGACCTTCCTAATTAGAACACGCTTGACGTTAGCTTCCAACCTCTCAGCGCCCGATCCTAGAAGATTAACAGCAGCAGCCCAGACTGTCTCCGTTTCAATTCCTACGTTTGGTATCCCACCACCCGTAGTTCTAGCGGCCGATGTGTGACTGACCATGCTTTCTCTGACGCGATCACTTGTATCCAGCAGCTTCTGCTTTTCCTTTGCCTGGTTCCGGTCATTCTGCACATCCTCCTCAGCCTGCCGAATCCGGTTCTGCATCGATTGCAGACGATCTCGACGATCCATAAAGGCCAACGAAATCTTCGGGTCAGCCAAAACCGAAGGGGAAGCGCCATTGCTCGTCATCTTGTCAGATATCGATCCAAGTCCTTCAAAATTCTCTGAACGATCTCGGGAGCCGCGCCCATCTCGGCGTATATCGCAAAGGTACGGAAATCGAATGGCGGCGATGAAAATGAAAAATAGGTGCCAGCTTCGGACGGATTCTCGGTTAGCCTCTTAGCCAACAAGGACAATTCCATGAACGGAAGTGTAAATCTCACCGACCCGTCCTCCACATGGAGGATACGCTGCTCGATAAAAGTTGCGACAAAGCGCGCCGGTGATATGCGGAAGTCGAATTTCTGGGCAAAGGTCTCCGCGTAGTTCGTCAATCCGGCTTCCGTAAATGATTGCTTCTTAACTCTCATCAGAAAGACAAACTCAGCAAGAAATTTCTCGCGTGTTGTCCGGCTCAGCGCGATCGGTTCCTTGTCCTCTGCCACTACGAAGCTAAGATATCCGGCTACCGCCAGCTCAATAAGCTCAGCTCGTCGGTTAGCCTGGAGGACGCCGTGAGCGTGTTCCGAGGTATTCCAGCGAAGTAGGACGGGTGCGCAGGTAGCGCGAATTTGTGAAAGGTCTCCCGCAATCTAACTGCAACTACTTCCGATGCCGAAGCTGACATTTCGAAATTCTTCTGGACAAATGCCGCAATTTCCATAAACGAAACGTCACAGAGGCGAGCCATACAAGACGATACGTTCCGTGTAAACTGGGTATGAAGCAATATGTTTTCCTTACTCCTGTAACTATGATAAATCGGCATCAGGCCAGGCATCAATCTGCTCTCTCAGAAAGGTTACGCGGGTCGGCAACTCAAAGCTAAAACCGTCAATGATAAACACGTGCGCAAATTCGGGCGTAGCCGACAGTTTCAGAATGTCCTCATCTACCAGTTGTGCAATCCCGAACCGTGGTCGCTGCAAGTTCCTCGCTTCAACTACGCTCGGGACTAACTGTTTTTCCCCAAGTTGTGCAGAAAGAAGGTCGCTAGCTATAATCCACGACAGGCTAAGATCAGGATATTCGCGAGGTACATGTAGCATTATGATGCGCGCATCCCGCAAGGCATCGCGGACCTCTATTGGCTGGCCGTCGCGCGGCCGTGGCGCTCCTGATCGCATATCGACAGTGCGAATTCGTGGAACCGGAAGACGATATCCCTTGAAATGGAGAGAATAGGCTGGAGCTAAGTCTCGCAGCTTCGAGGCAAAGTCCTCGCCACGTTTGATTAGGAGTTGAGATGCTGCATCTGGCGAACCCGACTTGATTAGCGGTAGCTGCGATGCATCGCTAGCTCGCCGTACGCTGAGTTGATCCAGATAGCTGAGCATTGCTGGAGACTGTAATTGGCGCGCCATAAATGATGTGGCGTTCGCGGCCGCGACCTTTCTTGCCCTATTTCCGGTCTCTCGCTCAAATCTGCTTTTGTCGCCCCCAGCATAGTCAGAAATACCGCGGAAGGTAATCGCCGGCAAATCGTGCTGCTGAGCAACAGAAAATAGTCCTCCAAACTCCGTTTCTATCGCAAGAGCCTTTCGGTCGATCGATAGGATTTTTGCGTTGTATTCAGGACTTCCAGAAACAAGACCACATACAATCACGCCCTCCCATACGTGAGGCGCACCGATCGTCTCTTTCCCATGTCTGCCGGTGAACTCACCGGGTATCACGCTCTTGCCGAAGGCCTCTCGCTCATGAACCCAACTCAAAAAGTCCGATTTCGTAACGGGGCTAATGCGATCCAAGGCTATGGGTATAGTGAGCTCACGGGGAGAACTGTAGTATGTTGGCGATAGGGTAATGTGCTGCTTTACGGACGACTTTGAGGGTGTTTCTGCAATCTTAGCGTTGTCCAACACATCCAGCACGCTGCTGGAGTAACATACATCTCCGATTGAAAGATCAGATGACAGAGCGCCAGCTATGCCAATGCAAATAAGAATACCGCAATCGAAGTCGTTCAAACTCTCATTAAGAGCCTCCTGGCATGCCGTCCGTCCCATCATAGACTGTTTAATAAGCAGGAATTTGGCCTTGTGGTCCGGCAACGATATAACAAACCGTATGTGCTTATTTGTGCTTAGGTTCTCCTCAAAATGGACGTGATCCATGACCGTTTGGAATTCCTCTTCCAACGGCACGACAATAAGTGCATTGAAATACCGCTTTTGCTTTTCACCGTCTGGCATGTTGCTAACCTTGAGATTGTACCGCCGTGCATGTTGTAGCTGCGGGCTATCTCCCCACACCTACTCGCCGCGCTTTATCACGCCAAGCCGTTAAGCCAGTCACCATCAGTACATCGCCGGGGGCGCGGTGGTCGAACACGTGGCGGAACTGGCGGCGGTCGGTCTTGGTTCCGCTTTCCACATCGCGAAATCCTATCTGGCAGCAGGCATGCGTGAACCGGCGCACCTGATCGTTGAAGCTTTGACCGTTGGTCGAGACTTCGGATGTGGCCGTATTTCATGCCCCGATACTGCAACAGAACCATGCAACGGGAAAGTGGCTAGCTTTCAGTGGGCCTAGAATTGTTACGTGGGGCTAATTTCTGAAACAGGATGGCAGCAGAAGCGATGCCGCAGATAACTGCTGACACCTGCGGCGCTATCGCGCTGTCAAAATGTGGCCGCATGCGCGGGCGGGTGCTCGCTTGGCGCGTTGCCATCAAGGTGCATCTGTGGTCGAAAACCCTTGCGCTGCTCCACGCTCCCACGACCTGAACCCACCACGCCAAACATTCGTCATACTAACCATTGAAATCACCATATCTAACACACACCTCCAACGTCAGCAACCTTGGAGGCCCCCCGGCAATGCCCCTATACCCGATCCCGAACGTCCCAGACTCCCTCGCCCGCCAGATCTACGCCGACCTCCTCACCTACCTCCCGCTGCCCGCCGACGACACACCGGAGGCCCGCCTCAATCGCGACAGCCGCGCCATGGCCGCCATCGCCGCCCTCATCCCGGAAAACGCCGCGGAGGCCGAAATCGCCATCACCGCCATCGCCACCGACTTCCACGCCAAGCACACCCTCGCCGCCGCCTCCAGGCCCAACCTCACCATCGATGCCCTGAAGAACCTCCTCGGCATGACCGCCAGCATGTCGCGCCAGTCGCAGAACGCGCTTCGCACCCTCCGCCTGATGCAGGCCGAACGCCGCAAGCTGGAGAACGCCCTCTACCCCGCCGCGATGGAGCGATCCGGGCACTGGTTCAAGGACGCCTCCTTGATGGTGGCCGGACCCTCGCCGGTCGCGATTCCCCCACCAACCGAGCCAACCGGCGACCTCCCCAGGCGCGCCCTGGAACGGATGGACGCAGCCGAGCAGTTCGCCGCCCGCCATCCCAGCCAGGCCGCCGCCATCCGAGCCCACGGCGGCGTACCCCCAACTGCGACTTCACCCCGCCCGACCCGAAGCTCGTCGCCTTCATAGTCGCCAGCAAGAGCCCGCTCCTCCAAGAACTGGACCAGCCGCAAGCCGATGGAAGCCCAGTTCTCCCCCTCCCCTTGCGGGAGGGGGCAGGGGGAGGGGGCGCCGCCAACCCACCCAACGCGAATCCCACCGCCAGCAACTCTATCTCACCGACCAGATCATTGAGACGCGCATGACACAGCCCGCCCAAACATAAGCTGACGCCCAGAACCGCGCCCGCGCCCGCCCGTCCCAACATCCATCGGGCACCATTGGACTCGACCCTCCCGCAAGCTTGCGGCACCCTCACCGCAAAGGGCTGGAGCGTATCCAATGCAATTCGGCGTATTCGACCACATGGATCGCAGCGCAGTCCCGCTCGATCGTTTCTACACCGACCGCCTGCGCCTGATGGAGGAGTACGATCGCTGCGGCTTCTACGGCTACCACGTCGCCGAGCACCACGCGACGCCGCTGGGCGTAGCGCCGTCGCCAGGCGTATGGCTCGCCGCGGTGGCGGCACACACAAAGCAATTGCGGTTCGGCCCACTGGTCTACCTCCTCCCGCTATATCACCCCCTGAAGTTGCTGGAAGAGATCTGCATGCTCGACCAGATGAGCGGCGGCCGGATGATGCTGGGCGTCGGCCGAGGCATCTCACCGATCGAACTACGATATTACGGCATCGATCCAGACACCGCGCCGTCCATGTATGCCGAGGCGCTAGAAGTGATCCTCCGAGGCATGACCTGCAAGGAACTGACCTTCCAGGGCGCCCACTACAACTACGACAAAGTGCCGATGGAACTAACGCCCTTCCAACGCCCGCACCCCCCGCTGTGGTACGGAATAGGCCGCCCGGACGCCGTACCCTGGGCCGCGCGCAACCGAGTGAACGTCGTCGGCAATCTCGGCGGCCCAGGCATGCGCGCCATCACCGATCGCTACCGAGCGGAGTGGGCCGCACTCGACAATCCGCCGCACGACCTCCCATTAATGGGCGTCGGTCGGCACATCGTAATCGCCGAGACCCGCAAGGAAGCGCTGGAGATCGCCAAACGAGGCTACCACAAATGGCGCGAGAGCTTCCTGGTGCTATGGCACAAGCACAACATGCTCCCCAGCCCGCATGCCATCTTCCCCGAGCAATTCGAGCAAGCCGAAGCCCAAGGCCGCGCCGTCGCCGGCACCGCCGACCACGTCCGCGCCTTCGTGCAGAACACCATCGACGAAGGCGGTCTGAACTACCTGCTATGCCGCTTCGCATTCGGCGACATCACCCGCGACGAGGCCCTCCAATCCGCGCAACTCTTCACCCGCCACGTCATGCCGGCAATCACAGACGCCCGGGAGCCAGCCTGATGCAGCCGGAATACGAAGTATTCGCCCTCCGCTACGGCACCCGCGAGGCACGCCGCCACGAGCACTTCATAGGCGGCGACCCCCATGATGGCCCGATGCCGATGGACTACTTCGTCTGGCTCGCCAAGAACGCCGACCGAGCGGTAGTGATCGACATAGGCTTCACCGCAGAGAGCGGCGGCAAGCGAGGCCGCACCCTATTACGAGACCCCATCGACTCCCTAACGCTGCTAGGCGTATCAGCCGCAGATGTGCAAGACGTCATCCTGACCCACATGCACTACGACCACGTCGGCAACTTCCACAAATTCCCAATCGCCCGCTTCCATCTCCAAGAACCCGAGATGCACTACGCCGTCGGTCGTCACATGCGTCACCGGCAACTGGCAAAAAGCTTCGAACCGGATGACGTATGCGGCGTAGTGCGCCTGAACTTCGACGGCCGCGTAATCTACCAGGACGGCCCAGCAGAGATCGTGCCCGGGATTTCCGTAGTCCCGACCGGCGGTCACTCTGCGGGTCTCCAGTTCGTGAAGGTCAACACACGCCGAGGCATCGTGGTGCTGGCCTCCGACGTCACGCACTTCTACGAGAACATGGAAACTGCCCGCCCGTTCACAACAGCGTTCCACGTCGGCGACATGCTGGAAGCATTCGACACGCTACGGCAGCACGCTCCCACGCCGCAGCACATCGTCCCCGGCCACGATCCCGAGGTAATGCGCCGCTATCCGCCGCCCAGGCCGGACCTGGAGGGGATCGCCGTCCGCCTGGACGTCGCCCCAAACGCCTGACCCTGCGCGGACACGAGTGCGCGACGGGAAGGAAACATTCCGGCGAGCGGGGTGTTGCCGAGGTGGGATGATCCCCAAGTCTGATTCATCAACGCAAGGAGCCCATCATGCAAACCTCGCATTTCAAGGCGCTACGACGCCGTTTTCTTCCGTTGGCGGTGCTCGCGACGGCGGCGGTCGGACTGGGCGGATGCGTCGCCACCACGCCCGCGCCGGCTTATTATGGCTACAATGCACCCGCCTATGGCTACAGCTCGCCAGCTTATGTCTACAGCACACCGGCACCGCAGCCGTACTACAACAACGGTTCAACGGTCACTTACTCGAACGGCGCCGTCGCCCCGGCGACCTACCCGCTGTACTCGCCGTACTTCCACGGTGCCGACACGGTGCAAAGCGGCAATGGCCACGGATAACGCACGTCAGCGCTGCTACACAGCAACGCAGTCACCATGCCGAGGCCAACCGACCTCGGCATGGCGACAAGCAGCCTAAGCCGACATCTGCACCGGCGGCTCCAGATCGTCAGGCAGCGGGCACACATAGGGATTGCGCCCGATGCGCGCCTCATGATCCGCCTTTGCGCGCGCAAGCAGCACCTCGTCGCGGATCACATCGATGGCGGTGCCTGACATCACCTTCGCCACATGCACCAAACCCTTATGTGCCGCCGGCAACTTGCCCTGCGCGGTGAGCTGCCACGAGTGACCAGGTGTGCCGATGGCATAGGTCGCGCCACGAGCCTGCACAGTCGGAACCACCCAGCTAACATCCCCCACATCGGTCGATCCCATCATCGGCGCGCTCTTGGCATCCAGCGGAACGACCTGATCGCACAACGACACGCCGTTCTGCACTGGAACGCCGACACGGCGGTACGCCGCCTCGATATCCTCATCGCTCAGCGTCGCCTGGAACTTCGCCGCGGCAGCGCGATCCGCATCGTCGAACGGCGGCGGCCCAAGCCGTTGCAGGTTGTCGTACATCGCCTTCTCCAGCGGAGTGTTCGCCAGCAAATTGGACACCGCGCTGACCACCTGCGACTCAACCCGAGTTTCGCTCATCAGAGCCGCGCCCTCGGCAACCTTGCGCACCCGCGCGATCAGCCGCGTCAGTTCCGGCAGTTCCCGCGCGCGGATCAGGTAGCGCACCTTCGCCCGCGCCTGCACCACGTTCGGCGCAATGCCGCCCGCATCCAACACCGCGTAGTGGATGCGAGCATCGCTCGGCATGTGTTCGCGCATGTAGTTCACGCCGACGTTCATCAGCTCCACGGCGTCAAGCGCGCTGCGCCCCAAATGCGGCGCCGCGGCAGCATGTGACGCCCGCCCATGGAATGTGAAGTCGATGCGAGTATTGGCGAGCGACATAGCCTCGGTCACCCCAGAGAACGCGGCGGGATGCCAGGAGATCGCCACGTCCACATCGCTGAACGCGCCGGCCCGCGCCATGAAGCCTTTCGCCGCGCCACCCTCTTCCGCCGGGCACCCATAATACCGCACCCGGCCCTTGATGCCATGTGCCGCGAGATAGTCCTTCACCGCGGTCGCCGCGAGCATCGAGGCGGACCCCAGCAGATTATGCCCGCACCCATGCCCATACCCATCGCCCGCCATCGGCTTAGGTTCGGCGACGCCCGCTTCCTGGCTGAGCCCCGGCAACGCGTCGTATTCGCCAAGAATCGCGATCACCGGGCCGTCTTCGCCCGCCTCGCCCATCACCGCGGTCGGGATGCCGGCGACATTCTTGGTGACGCGGAAGCCGTGCTGTTCTAACATCGCGGTGTGCTCGGCGCAGGAGCGGAACTCGCCGTAGCAGAGTTCAGGCATGCCCCAGACGCGGTCGCTGAGTGCCTCGAAGTCGGCTTTCTTAGCATCGACCAGGCGCCAGATTTCTTCGGTGTTCTGCATGTCCGCACTCCTTTATTGAATGCAGGAGACCCACCGGTCGCCTACATAGACACGCAGCATATGGCCGAACCGACAAAACGGAAGCCCTCTCGGAGCCGGCCCCACGGCGATTGCATTTGGCGACGCGCGGGGATGCGACCGCGACTGATGCAGCACAGGTTGTGACCGCGCTGCGGTTGCTCGTGTGATGCACGACAATACATTCTCGGTGGAACTTTGTAGTGGGTGGGCAGCAAGGAAGATTTTGCACCACAGAGACACAGAGGGCACAGAGTAAGTCACAGAAAAGTATAAATGCACTCTGTGACTTACTCTGTGCCCTCTGTGCCTCTGTGGTTCAATACTTTTAACTGCCTTCGGCGGTGCGCGGATCTGGCCCGTCGGCTACAGCCGCACTCCGCGCCGATCCAACTACGATTGCCCCGGAGCCCGCCCGCTTCACCCCCGATGATCCAGCCCGATGTCCAACACCGTCGCACTGTGGGTCAGCCAGCCCACCGACAGCAGGTCCACTCCGGACGCGGCAATTGCCGGCGCGGTATCGGGTCGGATGCGGCCGGATGCCTCGGTGATGGCGCGCCCGCCGACGATCTCCACAGCCTGGCGCAGCATGTCCAGCCCCATGTTGTCGAGCAGTACGGCATCCACCGGCAGCGTCATCGCCTCCTGCAGCTGCGCCAGTGTGTCCACCTCCAGTTCGATCTTCACCAGGTGGCCGACGCCGGCCCGGGCGCGCTCCACGGCGTTGCGCACGCCGCCGGCGATCGCGACGTGGTTGTCCTTGATCAGCACCGCATCATCCAGGCCGAAGCGATGGTTCGATCCGCCGCCAACGCGCACCGCGTATTTCTGTGCCGCCCGCAGCCCGGGCATGGTCTTGCGAGTGCACACCACCTGCGACTTGCTCCCGACGATGGCATCGACGATGCCACGCGTCGCGGAAGCCACGCCGGACAGGTGGCACAGGAAGTTCAGCGCGGTGCGTTCGGCCGTCAGGATGCCGCGCGCCGGCCCGCGGATGATCGCGATCAGATCGCCTGGGGTAAGGCGGCTGCCGTCTGGACGTTCAACCAGGACCTCGATCGCCGGATCGATCAGGCGGAAGGCGGTGATGGCATAGTCGAGGCCCGCAACCACGCCGGGCTGGCGCGCCATCAGGGCACATTCCGTTCGCGCGCTGGCGGGGACGATGGCGTCGGTCGTCAAATCACCGGCACGCCCGAGGTCTTCAAGCAGCGCCGCGCGGACGGCGGGCTCGATCATGATGGCGGGGAGGGGAGGAATCATTGCTTCATGTTCCGTCTGTTTGCCAGTATGCGCGCACCGGATCGGGTTGGTGTCTCATCGCACCGCCAGCATCCGCTCGACGGCCTGGCGGGCGCGGACCGCGACAGCAGGGTCGATCGTGACCTCGTGGCGCATCTCCTCCAGCGCGGTGCGGATATTGGCCAGCGTGATGCGCTTCATGTGCGGACACAGATTGCAGGGCCGGATGAACTGCACATCGGGATGATGCACCGATACGTTGTCGGCCATCGAGCATTCGGTGATCAGCACCACCCGCGCCGGCTTCTCCCGCCCGACATAGGCCGCCATGTCAGCGGTCGAGCCGGCGTAGTCGGCCTCGGCGACCACCTCAGGCGGGCATTCTGGATGCGCGAGCACGATGACCCCGGGGTTCTCGGCGCGCAGCTCCCGGATCTGGGCCGCGGTGAAGCGCTCATGGACCTCGCAGTGCCCGGCCCAGGTGATGATCTTCACACCGGTCTGTGCGGCGATGTTCTGCGCCAGGAATTCGTCCGGCAGCATGATCACGCGCTCCACCCCGAGCAACTCGATGATCTTGCGCGCATTGCCGGAGGTGCAGCAGATGTCGGACTCCGCCTTCACCGCAGCCGAGGTATTGACATAGGTCACCACCGGAACACCGGGGTAGCGCTCGCGCAACAGGCGGACATCGGCCGCCGTGATCGACTCAGCCAGCGAGCAGCCGGCCCGTTGGTCGGGGATCAGCACGGTCTTGGTAGGGTTCAGCAGCTTGGCTGTCTCGGCCATGAAATGGACACCCGCCAGCACGATGGTGTCGGCTCTCGTCTTCATGGCCTCGCGGGCCAGTGCCAGGCTGTCGCCAACAATGTCGGCGACGCAGTGGAAGATCTCCGGCGTCATATAGTTGTGCGCCAGGATCACCGCATTGCGCCGGCGCTTCAGCGCCAGGATGGCATCGATGTCGTCAGCGAACACCGGCCATTCCATCGGCGGGATGAGGGTCTTCACCCGGTCATACAGCGGCGCGGTGCGGGCGATGGAAGCAGCATGGGACATCTGAACTCTCCCTTATGCTCCGAATGAGCATTACATCCCTTATGCTAGTGATGAGCATAAGGATGTCAAGGGCCAGGCGTCTTCCCTCTCCCGCGAAGCGGGGGAGGTAGGGAGGGGGTGCCGCCCACACTCTGTTCGCGCCCTCCCCTCAACCCTCCTCCGCTCCCCCGGAGAGAGAGGGGAGAGACCCGGAGCTACCTGTACGGATACATGATGTCGCCGGTCTTCAGATCCGGCGGCCAGAGGATCACCTCGGTGCTCGGCAGCTTGAACTGTTCGACGTCATTGGCCTTCACGTTCTGGAACTGCACTTCCATCACCCGTGCCTCGGCCCATTCCCCGTCGGCGCCGAACTTCACATCCCCGACCACGGTCTTGAATGTGTGCGAACGCAGGTAATCGGCAAGCTTCGCCTGGTCGAGGCTCTTGGTTCCCTCGACCGCCTGCTGCAACACCTGCATGTAGCCGTAAGCAAATGGCGGCAGGTAATAGCCCAGCGGGTCGACACCGGTAGCGGGTGCCTTCGCCTGGTATTGCTCCAGGAACGCCTTGGCTTCCGGCGACGCCAGCTTCGACCACGGCAGCCAGAAGTCGTAGTCCACGATGCCGTTCAGCAACGGCCCGAGTTGCGTCTTGATGGCAGTGCTTTGCAGCCCGACCATGCCACCCCCGAACAGCCTGGTCTTCAGGCCGACTTCGCTTGCGGCGCGGATCATGCCAACGGTATCTGGCGGGTACGAACACACCAGCACGAGGTCAGGACTGGTCGCCTGGATTGCGCGCACGATCGGCGTGTAATCCGTCGTCGTCGGCGGATAGGTCTTGTCGTAGACGATCTTCAGATTGTTCTGCTTCGCCAACGCTCTGGCGCCATCCATCGCGTTGTGCGGGAACTCCGCATCGGCGCCGACGATGGCCAGCGTTTGCGGCTTGGGGTTCTGCGCCATCGCAGTGGCGAAAAAGCCGGCGGCAAAACTCTGTTTCGGTTCGGGTCCGCCCGTCGGCGTGAACGAGAAGTAGTTCGGATAGTGGAACTCGCTGTTCACCGCCAGGCCCAGCAGCCCGAGGAACGTGCGGTTGTGTTGCATGATGATCGGCATCGCCGGCGCGATCATGTTGGTCGCATAGCCGCTGACGACGAGATCGACCTTGTCCACGTCCAGCAGCTTTGTGTAGATGCCAGGAATAGTTGCTGGATTGGACTGATCGTCGTAGTAGATCAGTTTCACCGGCCGGCCAAGCAGACCGCCTTTGGCATTGATGTCGGATTCCCAGACCTGCATCGCCAGCAGCGCCGCCTTGCCATTGGGCGCGAGCCCGCCGGTGAGCGCCATGCCGAAGCCGATGGTGATGGGATTCTCGGCGTGTGCCACGGCGAGGCTCGCGAGCATCGCGGCGGTGGCGAGTACAACGCGCCTCAACAGCATCCGTGTTTCCTCCTGCGTTAATCTTATCGTCATCCTATGGCGCGTAGTTGTGGCACGCCAGTGGGGACATGTGGCATCATCACGTGGGGCAGACCGGATCTGAGCGGCCGACGGCAAAGGATGCCATGGCAAATCCCTCTGGCTCAGCGATCGACCAGGATGGCACTCTCGGAGCGGCCATCCCGGATGATCCCGAGTTCGCCAGCCAGTGGTACCTGCTGAACACGGGGCAGGATGGCGGAACTCCGGGTGCGGATATCGATGTCGTGCCGGCCTGGAGCACGGCTACCGGCCAAGGCGTCACCATCGTCGACGACGATACCGGGACCGACTACACCAATCCCGATATCGCGCCGAACTACGACGCTGCCACCTCGCAAAGCCTCGATCCACCATTGAACGACGCATATCCGTTCAATCCTGACGGGGATTCCGAGATTGACCATGGTACCTGGACGGCCGGCCTGATCGCTGCCGCCAACAACGACTACGGAATCGTGGGTGTGGCCTACGACGCGACGATCTCCGCCTTTCGCCTGCTGGATACAACGGCCGTGCAGAATGACCCATGGGGCAGCGTCGCGACAGTGTTGGCCAACACCGCGAATTTCGACGTTGCCAACAATAGCTGGGAGTTCACCAGCGCACTGGCCGACTCAGTATTCAATCCAGACACCACGGTCGCGGTCGAGGCGCTGCTGACGGCTGCAACTACGGGGCGCGGCGGGCTCGGCACGATCAACGTATTCGCCGCGGGCAACGGCTTTCAGGACGGTGACGATACCAACCTCCACGCGTTCCAGAGCAGCATCAACGCGGTAACGGTCGCGGCGCTCAGCGACGACGGCAACGTGAATGCGCCTATCGGTCGATATTCCAACCCAGGCGCGTCGATCCTGGTCAGCGCGCCGGGCACCGACATCCTGTCGGACACGATCGTTGGACAGGGCGACGTCCCCGATGGCTCGGGTGTCCTCAACTTTCAATCGGAGCTTGAGGGTACTTCGTTTGCCGCTCCACTGGTCAGCGGTGTCGTTGCGCTGATGCTACAGGCCAACCCCAGGCTGGGTTTACGCGATGTCCAGGAAATACTTGCCTATACGGCGCGGCAGAACGATCCGCTCGACCCAACGTGGCAAATCAACGACGCGGTCAACTGGAACGGCGGCGGGCTGCACGTATCCAACGACTATGGGTTCGGCCTGGTCGATGCCGCCGCCGCCGTGGCGCTTGCCAGGAGTTGGACCACGCAGGACACGGTGAGCAACCGGACGATCGATTTGGTTGCTGCCCAGTCGACCGGCAGCATTGCCGCCGCCGGCAGTACGTTCAGCTTCATCGTTCCCGACAGCGATGCGCTGACCCTCAATTGGGTGCGCGTGCAGCTTGATTTCGCCTTTGATACCTTCGATAACATCAAGATCGCGCTGACTTCGCCGGGTGGCGCAAGCAGTGTCCTGCTCGATCAGCCAAATGATGGCAGCGGTGCGAATGTCTTCGATGATTCCGTGCAGCTCAGCAGCGATCAGTTCTGGGGGCAGAATTCCGTTGGCACCTGGACGGTGTCGTTCAGCAACGCCAATCCATCGTTTGGCAGTCTCGGAACGCTGTTCAGTGCCGGTCTGGTCCTGGTCGGTGATCCGCCGACGGGGAGCAATACGTACATATATACCGATGAATACAATGTAGAGGCCGGTGCGGATGCGGCGCGTGAGGTGCTCAGCGATCCTGGCAGCAGCGGCGATACGCTGAACCTCGCCGCCGTCACCGAAGCGTGCAGCATCGATCTGGTTGCCGGAGCAGGCGGCAATATCGGCGGCACGCCATTTGTCATCGGCTCCGGCACTTGGGTCACGACTGTCTATACAGGCAGTGGTGACGACACAATCGTTGTCAATGGCCTGACCGACAGCATCACGTCCGAGGGTGGTTCCGACACTGTCGTATTTCCCAATGCGCGCGCGGATTACACGATTGGCGGATCGGTCGGTCGCACGATGGTGACGCTTGGCGATGTCACCGACACGTTGAACAACGTCACCGCGCTGCGTTTCGCCGATCAAAATGTGACGGTGAGCAACCTTAGCCTGATCGCCTGTTTCGCGCCTGGAACCCGCTTGCGCGGTGAGGAGGGCGACGTGCCGGTGGAGGCCATGTGCGTCGGAGATCGGATCTGCGCACACTTCGCGCGGACGTCCGCGCCGATTATTTGGATCGGGCGACGCCGGGTCGACTGTTCACGGCACCCAAGGCCGAATGTCGTCTGGCCCGTGCGCATCGTCGCCGGCGCGTTTGGCAAACGCCTGCCGAACCGGGATCTGTTGCTCTCGCCGGACCATGCGGTGTTCGTGGACGATGTGCTGATCCCGGTGAAATACCTGATCAATGGCATGACCATCTTGCGGGAACCGATCAACTCGATCACCTACCTGCACGTTGAATTGCCACGCCATGACGTCGTACTGGCGGAGGGGCTGCCGGTGGAGACCTTCCTGGATACATGCAGCGGCTCTGTCTTCGCCACACGGGCTGACACCGTGGCGTTGCACCCGGATTTCGGGTCGCGTGTCTGGGAGGCGGAGGGTTGCGCACCGCTTGTCATCGTCGGTCCGACGGTCAACGCGGTGCGGCGACGGTTGCAACGGCGCGCGGTTGCGCTGAAGGGTTCACGCGCGCCTGGCATCTGGCCTATGCTGCGCACGGTTTGATAGAGGGAGCGTGCCATGCAGGACCTCGATGAATTCACCGTCACCGATGCGGCGCTGGAGCAGATGGCGAAGACGCCAGATCCTCGGATGAAGGAAATCATGGACGCGGCGGTGCGCCACCTCCACGCCTTCGCCCGTGATGTCCGGCTGACGCCGGCAGAATGGCTGACCGGCATCCAGTTCCTGACCGCGGTGGGCCAGGCGTGCACGCCGTTCCGCCAGGAGTTCATCCTACTGGCCGACGTGCTGGGGGTCAGCGCGCTGGTGAACGCGATGCACGACAAGCAGGCGCGCGAGTTGGGGACGCAGAGCAGCCTGCTCGGGCCGTTCTACCGCGAGGGCGCACCCGATCTGCCGCTGGGTGCCAGCATCGTCGCCAATCCGTCCGAGCCGTTGATCGTGGTGTATGGGCGCGTTACCGACAACGATGGCGCGCCGATCCCGAATGCCCTGGTGCAGGTGTGGCAGACCAGCGAACACGGCCTCTACGATCTGCAGGCCGAGAACGCTGCGGAGATGATGGACCTGCGCGCGAATTTTCGGACCGACGCGGACGGCTACTATCATTTCCGCACAGTGCGCCCACTTGGCTATTCCATTCCGATGGATGGACCGGTCGGCGCGATGGTAACGGCACAGAACCGGCATGGCTTCCGGCCGTCGCACATCCATTTCCTGATCGGCGGCGATGGTTGTCGTGAGCTGGTCACCGCGCTCTATTTCGGCGATGACAAACATATCGATTCCGACACTGTGTTCGGCGTGTCGGGTTCCCTGGTCGTGGCTGCGAAGGATGATCCGGCGTCACCGATCCCAGGGCTCAAGGCGGTGCGCTACGACTTCCGGCTGGCACATGCGACAGAGGGGGACACCGGTCGCGTGGGGGCGGACCCGTCGAAGCTGATGAAGGCGGCGGAGTGACGGCACTGACGGGATGGAGGTGGCCGGCATGTCGCGTCAGCTGATCGACATCTCCGTGCCGCTGAAGGCGGGGATCAAGAGCGATCCCCCGCACTCATTGCCGCAGATCGAATATATGGACCACCACATGACCGCGCCGGCGATGGCGGAGTACATGGGGGTGCAAGTCGATCAGCTGCCGGATGGTGAATACGCCGCCGTGGAGCGGTGCAACATCAGCACGCATAACGGCACCCATCTGGATGCGCCATACCACTACTTCTCATCGATGAACCATCGGCTGAAGCCGGGCGGCGAGCCGTCGTGGCGTATCGATGAGGTGCCGCTGGAATGGTGCTTCCAGCCAGCGGTGAAGCTGGATTTCCGGCATCTGCCGGACGGCTACGTCGCGACCCCGGGCGATGTCGAGGCGGAGCTGAACCGCATCGGCCATACCCTGAAGCCGCTGGAGATCGTCGTGGTGAATACCGCGGCGGGAGCCAAGTACGGCGACGACGACTACGTCGATTCAGGTTGTGGCATGGGCAAGGCGGCGACGCTGTGGTTGCTGGAACGCGGCGTGCGGCTGGTTGGCACGGACGGCTGGAGCTGGGATGCGCCATTCTCGCATACCCGCCGCAAAGTCGCGGAAACCGGCGATGCCGGGCTGATCTGGGAGGGGCACCGAGCCGGCCGGGAAATCGGCTACTCACATCTGGAGAAGCTGCACAATCTGGAGCAGTTGCCGTCAGACGGGTTCGACGTGGTGTGCTTTCCGGTGAAGATCCACCGTGCCTCCGCAGGCTGGACGCGCGCCGTGGCCATCATCGACGGCTGATGGCGTCAGGCTCTGCCCGGTTCCAGTAGCCGCAGGACCGCGCGTGCCAGTGATGCCGCGATGCCGCGGTCCGCGTTGGGCTTTACCACCCAGTAAAGCGTGCACAGGACGGGGCAAGCCACGGTGTAGGGCGCGAGCGTGGTAAACCAGAAGAATGCGTCCAGCATCAACACCATGAAGCCCTGCAGCGCCATGAACACCAGCGACACCGCCAGAGGAACCAGTGCCATCGCCCGAAGCAGCCGCCACGGCGACGTCCGTGCACACGCCAGCGCGGCGAACACGATGGCGGCCACCATGCCGAACCCGATCAGCACGATCCAGCCTGCCCAACCGCTGGTCTCCTGGTAAAGCTCGGCCAACGTCAACGGCACCGCCAGGATCAGGTCCAGCGCCAGCATCGCTGTGGAGACAACCGCCTGGCGCACGACGTCGGCCGTGTTACCCGAGGTGTCATGAGCAGCCGCAACGCCCTGGGCCATGCGCTGGACGGTCCCGCCGTAACTTGCCAGCAGGTTGTGCGGCGTGAAGCGGCTGATCGTGACGTAGACCTCGTTCTGCGTGATCAATGCGTCACGCACATAGAACTCGCTGGCCGACGACTGGATGAACCAGCCAACAGCCAGCACCACAACGACCGACGCCACGAGATCCATCAGGTAATGTGTCATCTGCCGCCTGATGTCGGGCCGCCGCGGCGCGGACATTACGGCTCCATTGGCTGTCGCGGAGCGCAGGTAATTCATGACGGTGCATCATCAATCCGTGATTGGTTACAGCGTCCTTTCGCTTGGTGAACTTTTTAACGGGAGTGCGGAACTTGTTCGCACTCCGCCCTGCCATTAGGGTGCCGCGCCCACATCGAGGACCCGCAAACCATGCCAGATCGGCCGGTCTACCAGCGCGTCCTGCTGAAGCTTTCCGGCGAAGCCCTGATGGGAAAGCGCGAGTATGGACTGGACAACGACACTGTCCGTGCCATCGCCACCGACATTCGCGACGTGATCGCGATGGGAGTGCAGGTCTGCACCGTGATTGGCGGCGGCAACATTTTCCGAGGCGTCTCCGGCGCAGCCTCTGGCATGGAACGCGCCCAGGCAGATTACATGGGCATGCTCGCCACCGTGATGAACGCGCTCGCCGTGCAATCGGCGCTGGAGAAGGCTGGTGTGCCCACGCGGGTGCAGTCGGCGATCCCGATGTCCTCGGTGTGCGAGCCTTACATTCGCCGGCGCGCGGAGCGGCACATGGAGAAGGGCAGGGCGGTGATCTTCGCCGCCGGCACCGGCAACCCGTATTTCACCACCGACACCGCCGCCGCGCTGCGCGCCGCCGAAATGCACTGCGACGGGCTGTTCAAGGGCACGCAGGTCGACGGTGTCTATTCCGCGGATCCGCGCAAGGTGCCGGACGCTCGGCGGTACGAACAGCTCACCTATTTGGATGTGCTGGCCAACGACCTGGGCGTGATGGATGCGGCGGCAATCAGCCTGGCGCGCGAGAACCGGCTGCCGATCGTGGTGTTCAACATCCATGCACCGGGTGCCTTCGCTGCCGTGGTCCGTGGTGAAGGCCGCTTCACGCGGATCATCGAACTGCAATAAAATAGCCGGGAATCGCCTGGGAGGCCGTCATGGCACAAGCCGATGTCGACAAGCTGAAGCAGGACCTGACGCGGCGGATGGATGGCGCGATGGAAACGCTGAAGCGCGAATTCAACGGGTTGCGCACCGGGCGGGCGCATCCCGGTCTGCTCGAGCCTGTGAAGGTGCAGGCATATGGCTCGGAGATGCCGCTCGCGCAGTGTGGCACCGTGGGCACGCCGGAGCCCCGGATGCTGACGGTGCAGGTGTGGGACCGTAGCCTGGTGGGCGCGGTCGAGAAGGCAATCCGCGATTCGGGTCTCGGCCTGAACCCTGCTGCCGACGGACAGCTCGTCCGCGTACCCATACCGCAGCTCACCACCGAGCGCCGAACGGAGCTGGTGAAGGCGGCGCACAAATATGCCGAGGGCACCAAGGTCGCGGTACGCGCGGTGCGTCGCGACGGCATGGAGCAGATCAAGACACACGAAAAGAAGCACGAGATTGGCGAGGACCTGGCAAAAGACTGGAGCGCCGAGGTGCAAAAGCTCACCGACGCCTACATCAAACGCGTGGATGAGTCTCTGGCGGAGAAGGAGAAGGACATTCGCCAGGTCTGACAACCGCTGATGTCCACTACTTTTGTCCGCCGCGAGGCGAGCGAGTCGCAGGCGGCGGTTCCGGCGCATGTCGCGATTATCATGGATGGCAACGGCCGCTGGGCCGCGTCGCGGCATCTGCCGAAGATTGCCGGCCATCGCGAGGGCGCACGGGCAGTGCGGCGGACCATCGAGGCCGCCATGCAGAGTGGCGTCCGGTGGCTCACGATCTACGCATTCAGCAGCGAGAACTGGCGGCGGCCCGCGGGCGAGGTGCTGGATCTGACGGGGTTGTTGCGCCAGTACCTCAGGAGCGAGATCGCCGAGTTCAAGGCCAATGGTGTGCGGCTGCGCGTAATCGGGGATCGCATGCGGTTCGACGCCGACATCCAGCAGGACCTCGCCGATGCGGAGCGTGATACCGCGGACAATGCGCGGCTGAACCTTGTCGTTGCGCTGTCTTATGGTGCGCGGGCGGAAATTGTCGCCGCGACCCGTGCACTGGCGGCCGCGGTACGTGATGGGAGCCTGGAACCGGCCGAGATCAACGAAGACATGTTGGCCGGGTCGTTGGCGACTGCGGGCATGCCGGACCCTGACCTGATCATCCGCACGTCGGGTGAGCAGCGCCTGTCGAATTTCCTGCTGTGGCAGGCCGCATACGCTGAACTGGTCTTCCTGGACGTACTGTGGCCGGATTTCGGGTCGGAGCATTTCGCTGCGGCGCTCACCGAGTACGCGGGGCGGGAGCGCCGCTTTGGTGCACGACCGAGTCCGGTGCGGCGTGGTTGAACCCGCGCATGACTGAGCGGACCACTCCGGCTCCTAATTCCGGCGAGGTTTGGCGGGATGGCAATGCGCGGCATGCATGGAGTCCGCCGACGTTGACCCGGGGGTTCCCGGCTCAATCCGTGATACGACAGGGGAATATGTCGGGTCTCCGCGGTGTCAGTGTCTGAACGCTGGGGCGATCTGTCGATACGGTTGCTTTCGGCGGTTGTGCTCGCGCCGATCGGGCTCGCCTGCGTCTGGTTTGGGGGTGTCGCCTTCGCCGCGGTGATCGGCCTTTGTGTGCTGGGGTTGGCCATGGAATGGCTGGTCCTGTGCCGTCGGCCCGGGTGGGCGGCCATGCGCTCGGCCGGCGTCGCCTATGTAATTCTCGCCGGCGTGGCGCTGCTCTGGCTGCGCGCGGATCCGGTCGCAGGCCGGGCGGACGTGCTCTTCCTGCTGCTGGTCGTGTGGGCAGGCGATATTGGCGCCTATCTGGTGGGGCGTTGGATCGGGGGGCCTCGTCTGGCGCCCCTGATCTCGCCCGGCAAGACCTGGTCGGGGTCGCTGGGCGGCCTGTTCGCGGCGATTGCAGTCGGGGTATTGACTGCCCACCTGACGTCCGGCGGCTTGACGATTTGGCGCAGCGCGCTCGTCGCCGGCCTGCTGGGGGTTGTCGCGCAGGCCGGCGATCTGTTGGAGAGCTATGTGAAGCGGCGTCTGGAAGTGAAGGACTCCGGCCATCTCATACCGGGACACGGTGGCCTGTTCGACAGGCTCGATGGTGTGCTGGCAGCGGCGCCGATGGCGGCGCTGTTGGCGTTGGCGCTCGGCCGTGGTGTAGTCCTTTGGCAATGACTCCGGCCCCGCGCAGCGTCACCGTACTCGGCAGCACCGGTAGTGTCGGCACGCAGACCGTCCAGCTGTTGGCTGCGCATCCCGAGCGGTTCGATATCCGCGCCCTGGTCGCTGGCCGCAATGCCGCGCTGTTGGCCCAACAGGCCGTCGCGCTGAACGCTTCCCGTGCGGTGATTGCCGACGCGAGCTGTTACGGCGCGTTGCGCCAGGCGCTTTCAGGTACCGGCATCGATACTGCCGCTGGCCCTGAAGCTGTGGTGGAGGCTGCCGCGCTGCCGGCCGACTGGACCATGGCGGCGATCACCGGAGCCGCCGGCCTCGCCGCAACCTTGGCCGCGATCAGCCGGGGAGCCGTCGTTGCGTTGGCCAACAAGGAGGCGCTGGTCTGCGCCGGCGACGTCATGCTGCGGGCGGTGCGCGCGGCCGGTGCGACCCTGCTGCCGGTCGACTCGGAGCACAACGCGATCTTTCAGGCGCTGGAGGACGACAACCGCCACGCGGTGGAGAAGATCGTGCTGACCGCGTCAGGTGGACCCTTCCGCACCGCATCGCTGGAGGAAATGGCCGCCGCCACGCCGGATGTCGCGCGCAAGCACCCGGTCTGGTCGATGGGGGCCAAAATCAGCATCGACTCCGCGACCCTGATGAACAAAGGCCTGGAGCTGATCGAGGCAGCGCGGCTGTTTTCGCTCGAAGAGCCGCAGATCGACGTTCTGGTGCACCCGCAGTCGGTGATCCACGGGCTGGTGTTCTACCGGGACGGCAGCGTCCTGGCGCAACTCGGCTCGCCCGACATGCGGATCCCGATTTCGCATACGCTCGCGTGGCCAGATCGTATGACAACGCCGTCACCTCGGTTGGACCTCGCCACCCTTGCAAGGCTGGATTTCATGGCGCCCGACACCATACGTTTCCCGGCGCTGCGGCTGGCGCGCGATGCGCTGCGGGCGGGCGGTGGCGCGCCGACCATCCTGAATGCGGCGAATGAAGTCGCCGTTGAAGCTTTTATGCAGCGTCGGATGGGCTTTCTTGATATAGCCGGCACGGTCGCCGAGGTGTTGGATGCAATGGGGCACCGTACGGCTGATACGTTGGACGAAGTGTTGGCCTTGGACGCTGCTGCGCGGCGCGGCGCCGAGCGAATGGTCTTGACGCACGCGCTATGACATCCTGACGTAACCGAAAGAATTTCACGCTATGATTGAAGTGCTTCGCAGCGCGCTCGCGTTTCTCGTCGTACTCGGCGTGCTGGTGTTTGTGCATGAGTTCGGCCACTACGCCGCGGCGCGCTGGCGTGGTGTGCATGTGGAGGTGTTCTCCATCGGCTTCGGCAAGGCGATCGCCACCTGGCGCGATCGTGTCGGCACGGTCTGGAAGCTCGCCTGGCTGCCGTTGGGCGGCTACGTCAAGCTGCACGGCCAGGAGCGCGCAGAGGACGTATCGGACGAGGTTCGCGCCAGCTGGATCGCCGGGCGCACGTTCCATGACAAGGGCGTCGGATCGCGGGCCATCGTGGTTGCCGCCGGGCCGGTCGCCAACTTCCTGCTGGCTATCGCGCTCTTCGTGCTGCTGTTCGCCACCGCCGGGCGCCCGATCATCATCCCGATCGCCACCGGCGTCCTGCCCGGGAGTGCGGCCGAGCGCGCCGGGCTGGCAGTGAACGACCGGATCCTCTCGATCGCCGGCGAGCCAATCAAGAGTTTCGAGGACATCCAGCGGATCATTTCCGCCCACCCAGCCGACAAGCTGGTGGTGGCCGTCAAGCGCGATGGCAAGGTCATGGACGTGCCGGTCACGACCGACTCGAAAGAGGTCGGCGGGCGCAAGGTCGGAATGCTCGGCATCAGCGGCGGCCAGATGGAGTTCCGGCAACTCTCGCTGCCGCAGGCGATCGTGGGCGGCGTGGAGCAGACCTGGCAGGTGGCCGCCGACACCGTTGTGGGCGTGGCCCAGATGATTACCGGCCAGCGCGGCACCGAGGATCTTGGCGGACCGCTGCGAATCGCCCAGCTCTCCGGTCAGGTCGCGGAACTGGGCCTGGGCAGTCTGGTGTCGTTCATCGCGGTACTGTCGGTCAATCTGGGATTGATCAACCTGTTCCCGATCCCCGTGCTCGACGGTGGGCATCTGTTGTTCTACCTGGCCGAGGCTATCCGCGGGCGCCCGATACCGCCACGGGCGCAGGAATACGGGTTCCGCGCGGGGTTGGCGCTGTTGGCGGGGCTGTTCATCCTGGCGACGTGGAACGACCTGGCACATTTGGGGGTATTTCATTAAGGCGGCCCGCGTCGCTGTTCGCCGCCAGGACACGTCAGGGATGCCGAGACGGCTGTGCTTCACTGCCCTGGACGGCGAACTTGGCTTCCTGCCCATATCGTGCTTCGGTTAGTTGATGCAGACGTTCCAGTGTCCCCAGTGCGGGGCGAGCAGCCCCCTCGCAGGCGACAGAGAAACGCCGGCATGCAGCCTTTGCGGCGCCAATGCGCGTTTCTGCGGCATCATACTGGCGGTGCTGGACATAGCATTTGGCGGTAGCCGCCTTCCGCTGATCCAGCAGGACCCACACAAGGATGTCGTCGCCATCGGTGTTTCCGACAGTTCCTGCTACTCAGATCTGCTGTCTGATCGACTCCAGTATCGCAATACGTACTTCCATGCCGAACCCTTGCTGGACATTTGTGACCCCGCCTCGTGTGCGGGCTACGCTCCAGTCGACCTGATCGTTTGTTCCGACGTCATCGAGCACACGGCTGATCCGCCCCACGTTGTCCTGGCCAATCTCCATAGCATGCTCAGGCCCGGCGGTTCGGCGGTGCTGTCGGCGCCGACATGGCGAATGCAATCCTCGATCGAGTGGTACCCGGCCGCTGCCGAACTGCGCGTTGTGACGCGGCCTTCCGGGTATGTCGTTGAGTGGTCCAATCGACGGGGCGCACGTTACGTCGATGATCATCCGAACTTTCACGGTGGCCCAGGAGAGACGCTGGAGCGCAGGCTCCTGTCGCATGGCGAGTTGATGATGGCGGCCAGGCACGTCTTCCGGGAGGCGCATGAACTGGTGTTTGAACCGGAGCACGGTTACGAGTGGCCGATACAGCCCTGGCCTGACCCAGTGGTTGGGTTTTCCGACCTGGACAGCAGGATCATCATTCTGCGGCGATGACCGATGTGGTTTGAGCCGGCCTAGGCCGTGGCGATGATCCGGTCCTCGTCCCAGATGCCAAGGCATACGCGTTCGCCGTCGCACTCCAGCAGAAGGTAAGGATCCAGCACTACCTCCTGGCGTTTAAGTTCGCCCAGGATCAGCGTGCCTGAGGGTGCTGCGCGGAGCAGTGAACGTGCCAGCCACGCGATCCCCGGCGGCACACCAACGTCGGCGAGAGCTTCAGGCGCGACCCAGCGTTCCTCCCAGTTCGCGCCGGCGCTCACTCGGAACACGCCAAACACGATGAGCAGCGTCATCACGCTCAGCCAAATCAGTGTCAATCCTGACGGCAGGAATGACGCGGGTGCCATGCCATTGGCAAGGCCGCCGGACATCGCCATGCAGGTGACGGAACCGATCAAGCCGACTGGCAGCCAGGTTTGGTGTTGGTGCCAGAAGCTCGGTGCGAAGCGCTCGAGTTGGACCTGTTTGTGGGTTTCCAGGGCCTCTAGCGGGATGCCGATGGCGCCGTGCTCATCGAGCAGCTCGGCAAGAAGCCTTGGGCGCGGCGGAAGCAGCAGTGCATCGAACGGCATGACGCGTACCTCCTACAGCGCTTGCTGGCGCGCGTATCGAAGCATGCCTCCGATCAGGGGCGGCGATGCTTCATCGCTACGCTCCGCACGCGACCCTCGCTTTAGCGGCGGTAGTCTGCGCCCTTACGGTCCACGGTGCGAACCAGGCCCAGCCACTCCGCTCTACCATATTCTGGCGCGTTGCGCCGCTTCTGCATGCGTTCGGCGGCTTTGCCAATGACGTAGTCGTCGATTGGCGTTGGCTCCGCGTTGAGCTGGCGTGCGATAAGTTCCAGCTCGCAGGCGCGTTCCAGGCCGTACATGCGATAGAATGTGCCGTGCACCGTCGGGCCGAGCGTGAGCAGTCCATGGTTCATCAGCACGACGTGGCTGCCGTGCTGGCAGGTGCGGCCCAACGCCTCGCATTCCTCGACCGACGCCGGGACGCCGTAGTCGTGATACGCCACATCGTCGTACACCTGCAGCGCATCCTGGCTGATCGGTCGCAGTCCCTTGGGCAGCAGCGAAATGCCGGCTCCCGCACGCGTATGTGTGTGCATGACGCACATCGCATCGGGTCGAGCCTTGTAGACGCCGCTGTGGATGGTGAAGCCGGCGTTGTTGAACCTTCCGCCCTCGCTATAGACCTTGCCGTCCATATCCATCTTCACGAGGCTCGACGCGGTGATCTCGTCGAACATCTCGCCATAATTGTTGATCAGGAATGTGTTCGGCTCATCGGGGATACGCGCGGACATGTGGGTATTGATAAGGTCGGTCCAGCCGAGATGGTTTACCACGTGATACAATGCCGCGAGCTCGCAGCGGGTCTGCCATTCGGCGTCGGTCATGGCGGGCAGCTTCAGGGCTGCGGACATGGGCACTCTCCGTTCGCTTGCATCCCGCCGATGCGCGGGCTAGCCACATCCTGTGGGAGTTGCGGCGGCTGCGCAACCCGGCTAGCGGATGCTGGGGGTGGCGCTTATCGTCCATCGACTGCTGCAGCGCGATCCTGGATGGCGCTTGAGTGAGGGGAGACGCTGGTTGAGACGCAGAAGCGCCGCGTGGATCGCCATCGCCTGCCTGTTGTCTGTGTGTCTGGCCGGTTCGGCCGCCGCCCAGCGTGTGGCCGCGCCCCCTGGGGCACAGCGCGCACCGTCGGCCGCCGCCACACCTGCCCGCCAGGCCGCGGCACCTTCGGCTGGCCCAGTGCGCGGCGGCGGCACGATCCAGGCGATCAAGGTCGACGGCAATGCGCGTATCGAGACCGGCACGGTGCTGTCCTACATGCTGGTGCAGCCGGGTGATCCATTCGACGCCGATCGGCTGGACCGCAGCCTGAAGACACTCTACGCCACCGGCCTGTTTCAGGACGTACGTCTCAGCCGCGACGGCGATACGCTGGTCGTGCACGTGATCGAGAATCCGCTGGTCAATCGGGTGGTCTTCGAGGGCAACCATGAGCTGACCGATGAGAACCTCCGCGGCATTGTGCAGTTGAAGCCGCGCGCCGTGTTCACGCCCTCGGTCGCGGAGCAGGACCGTCAGCGCATCCTCGATGGTTATGCGAAGAAGGGCTATTACAACGCACGCGTTGATCCGCAGATCATCCGGCTGAACGAGAACCGCGTGGATGTGGTGTACCAGATCAACGACGGTTCGGCGACCCTGATCGCCAAGATTGCCTTCGTCGGCAATCACGCCTTCAGCGAAGACCGGCTGACCGAGGTGATCAACAGCCGCGAGGAGCGCTGGTGGCGGTTCCTGTCCACCTCAGACGAATACGATCCCGAGCGGCTGAATTTCGACAAGGAGTTGCTGCGCCGGTTCTATTTGAAGAACGGCTATGCCGACTTCGAGATCAAGGACGCCAAGTCCGAGCTGGCACGCGACCGTTCGGGCTTCTTCCTGACATTCACGATTTCCGAAGGTGAACGCTACCGTGTTGGCAAGATCACCATCGAGTTCGCACCTTCGCAAGCTGAACGGCGATGAGCTGCGGCCCGATCTGCAGCTGGAAGAGGGCGATTGGTACGACGGTGACGCCGTCGGACGCACCGTCGATGCGATGGAGCTGGACGTGCACACTCGCGGCTATGCCTTTGTCGAGGTGAAGCCGCGCGCCACGCGCAATCACGACGCGCACACCGTCGACCTGGTATTCGATGTCGGCGAAGGCCCTCGGGTCTACGTCGAGCGGATCGATATCGTCGGCAACACGCGCACCGAGGATCGGGTGATCCGGCGCGAATTTCGCCTCGCCGAAGGCGACGCCTACAACGCCGAGGCGGTGCGCCGATCAAAGCAGCGGCTGGACGATCTGCAATACTTCAATAGCGTTAACATCACCGACACACCCGGTTCGGCGCCGGACAGGGTCGTCCTGACGACCAACATCGACGAGAAGGCAACTGGCGAACTCACGGTTGGTGGTGGTTATTCAACTGACGCCGGCGCCTTGATTGATATCGGTGTCAGTGAAAAGAACCTCATCGGCACCGGCATCAGCGCCGGGATCAACGGCGTGCTGGCGCAGCGGCGCAGTTCGATCACGGCATCGGTGACCGACCCATATTTCCTCGATCGCAATCTCGTGGTAGGCGGCGACGTGTTCCTGGTGCAGACGAATTTCCTCGGCACCGAACCGTATGACGAGAAGCGCGTCGGGTTCGATGGGCGCGTCGGCTACAACTTCAACGAATACCTGCAGCAGGTGTGGACCTATTCGCTGGTCGGCCGAACCGTCTTCAACGTCGCATCGGACGCGAGCCTCTACATCGTTCAGCTTCAGGGTTACACGCTGCTTTCGCAGATAAGCCAGGCCATCACGCTGGACCATCGCGACAGCAAGATCGATCCGCATACCGGATATCTCCTGTCGTTGGGCACCGATATTGCCGGGCTTGGCGGCAACGCGCAGTTCGTCCGCAATAATGTCAACGGCCAGTATTTCATTCCATTGGACCGCTTCACCGGCAACAGCGACTGGGGCGTCGCAGTGACCGCGGGTGCGGGCTACCTCTGGAATGAGGGTGTCCAGGAGCAGATCATCGACCGATTCTTCCTGGGCGGCGACAACCTGCGGGGCTTCGAAATCGGTGGTGCCGGTCCGCACGATGCCGTGACCGGCGACCCGCTGGGTGGCCGCTTCATCTGGACCCAGTCGACCGAGCTGCACTATCCGTTGCCCGTATCACCAGACCTCGGCTTGTCTGGCCGCGCCTTCGTCGACGTCGGCGGGCTGACCGAAGCCTCCTTCATCACACCATGCACTGAACCGGCGAGCCAAGGCGGGGGCCCCTGTCAGATTGTCTCGTCGGCCGCCCCCAGGGTCGGCGCGGGCGTCGGCATTTCATGGCATACACGGTTCGGCCTCATCAATGTCGACCTGACGCCGTTCGTGGTAAAGCAGCCGCACGATCAAACCCAAATTTTCCGATTCGGCTTCGGTACGAGGTTCTAGTGCTCCAATCCCGCCTTCTTGTGATGTCCGCCGTGGCGGCATTCGCCGTATTGACGCAACCGCGGCCGAGCGCCGCCCAGCAGAGCCAGCAGTGGTTCATCCCGAACCAGCCGCGACCGGCGGCCCCGACTCGGCCGGCTGCGCGCCCGGTCCAGGCACCCCAGGCGGAGCAACAGGTGCCGGGCGCATCACTGATGCCGGAAGGAGCCGTGGCCGGCGCCGGCGGCGAGGGCCAGCAACAGGTGCAGGTGCAACTGCCAGCGGCGCCTGAAGTGCCCCCGTTGCCGAAAGGTCCAACCCCGCCAGCCGCCATTGTCGGGGTGCTGTCAGTGCCCGACGTGATGCGAGCCTCCAGCGCCTTCCAGCAAGCTGACAAGGAGTTCGTCGGGCGGCGGCAAAAGCTGAACGAGGACGCGCAGAAGGAGCAGGTGACGTTGCGCGATCTTGGCCAAGCTCTGGCCAACGATCGGGCCAAGCTTTCGCCCGAGCAGATCCGTGCACGTGAGAAGGACCTGCAGGATCGCATCGCCGATTCACGTCGTGTATTCGGCGAGCGCAACCGTGTGATCCAGGAGGCCAGTCAGTACGTGATGGCCCAGATCGACCGCGCGGTGGAGATGGTGACGCAACAGGTGGCGATCAGCCGGGGAATCAACCTTGTATTGAACCGCGCGCAGATCCTCGGCGCAACGTCGGAATTCGACATGACACCGGCCGTGGTGGACGATCTTAACAAGGTGCTGGCGAACGTGGTGATTCCGCCGGAAGGCGTCTCACCGATGAGCATGAAGCAATCACCGGGCACTGCCGCCGCGGCTGCCGCCACGCCAGCCAAGGCCGGCGAGAAGCCCGCTGCTCCGAAGAAGCCGTGAGACGGCGCGCGGTGCGGGCGCATGGATTGGCCATCAATCCCGGGGGACCCTCGGTTTTTCCGACGGAGCGGGCCACATAGCCTGGCTGCGGTGGCGGATGCGGCTCAGGCTGAGGCGCCGCCACGACGTCTCATGCTGAGCGGTGTCGCACCATTGCAAACGGCACAGCCGGGGGATGTCAGCTTCCTCGACAATCGCAAGTATATGGTCGCCCTGGCGGAGACGTGTGCCGGCGCCGTGATCGTACAGCCGGATGCGGTCGGACGCGTCCCGCCGTCGGCGGTGGCGATCGTGGCTGAACAGCCCTACGTCGCCTGGGCGCGCGTGGCGGCGCTGTTCCATCCGCTGCCGCCGGCGCGGGCCGGCGTGCATCCTTCCGCCGTGGTCGCGGCCGATGCGGCGATCGATCCCAGCGTGGAGGTGGGACCGCTCGCTGTCATCGGTGCGGGTACCGTGATCGGTCCGCGTTGCTGCGTCGGTCCTTCGGCGGTCATCGGGGATGGAGTGGTGATGGGCGCTGAATGTCGCATCGGCGCGCATGCGACGGTCAGTCATGCGCTGCTCGGCGATCGCGTGATCATTTATCCAGGCGCCCGTATCGGTCAGGATGGCTTCGGCTTTGCCATCTCGGGGGAGGAGTTCCTGAGCGTGCCGCAGCTTGGCCGAGTGATCCTCGAAGACAATGTGGAGGTCGGCGCCAATACCACGATCGATCGTGGTTCGTTGCACGATACACGCATTGGCGCGGGTTCCCGCCTCGACAATCTGGTGCAGATCGGGCACAACGTCCGCCTTGGCCGTGGTTGCGTGATCGTTTCACAGGCAGGGATTTCCGGTTCAACAATCCTGGAAGATCATGTCATGGTCGCGGGCCAGGCTGGACTGACCGGGCATCTGCGGATCGGACGTCGGGCGCGGATCGGCGCCCAGGCTGGAGTTATGGCGGATGTGCCGGCGGATGCCGCTGTGGTTGGCAGCCCGGCGCAGCCGGTTAAGGAGTTCTTCCGACACGTCGCCACGCTGCGCCGACTGGTGCGTGAGGCGGCCAGCAGGCAGCCGAAGGCCACGGGTTCGGGGACGGAGAAAGATACGGACTGAGCGCGATGGACACCGCCGCATCCGAGATGATCTCCCCTGACGCCGCGATCGAGGTGATCGATATCGCGCGCATCATGCACGCGATCCCCCATCGTTACCCGTTCCTGATGATCGATCGCGTGATTGACGTTGTGCCCAACCGCTCGGCGATTGGGATCAAGAATGTCTCGGTGAACGAGTCATTCTTCGCCGGTCATTTTCCCAACCACCCGGTGATGCCGGGCGTGCTGATCATCGAGAGCATGGCGCAGACCGCGGCCGTGCTCGTGGTCGAAACGCTCGGGCCGAAGGCCGCCGGCAAAGTGGTGTATTTCATGTCGATCGAGGGTGCCAAGTTCCGCCGCCCGGTCGTACCGGGCGACCAGTTGCGGATCCACTGCACCAAGGAGCGCAACCGCGGCAACGTGTGGAAGTTCAACGCGATCGCTCGGGTTGATGGCGTATCGGTCGCCGAGGCGACCTATGCGGCAATGATCATGGATCGTGCCGCCCCGCCGTAATGCCGCCAAAATTGTGTGGGGAAACAATCAGTTACAGCGTCATCGTGGAAATATCTGGCAACAATGATTGAGTTGGACGCCGGATAACGCCGCCCTAGCTTGGCCACGTTTCGTCCGGCCGAGTGAGAGACACAGCAGAATGGATGCAATGCCCGACACGATAGCTCTGCGGCCGGCAAGTACGATCGTTCATCCGACCGCCATCGTGGCGCGTGGCGCCGAGCTGGGCAGCGGTGTGCGTATCGGGCCGTACTGCACCGTCGGTCCCGACGTGGTGATCGAGGACCGTGCCGAGCTTATGTCCCACGTCGTGGTGGACGGTCATGCCCGTATCGGCCCCGACGTGGTGCTATACCCGTTCTGCACCGTGGGTCTCGCGCCGCAGGACCTGAAATACGCCGGCCAGCCGACGCGTTGCGAGATCGGCGCGCGCACTCAGGTTCGCGAGCACTGCACAATCCATCGCGGCACGGTGACGGGGAAGGGGATCACGCGCGTTGGTTCCGATTGTCTCCTGATGGCGGTGGCGCATGTCGCGCACGACTGCACGCTCGGCGACCATGTGATTATCGCGAACAATGCTGTGATGGGCGGGCATGTATCGATTGCCGATCATGCCGTGATCGGCGGGGCCGCGGCGATCCATCAATTCGTGCGCATCGGCCGCGCCGCAATGATCGGCGGCGTGTCTGGTGTGGAAGCTGATGTCATTCCGTTCGGCAGCGTCATCGGCAACCGGGCGCGGCTGGCGGGGCTCAATGTGATCGGCCTGAAGCGGCGCGGCTTCGACAAGGCGCAGGTGCAATTGTTGCACGGTGCGTTCCGCGATCTGTTCCGGCGTGACGGTGTGTTCGCACAACGACTCGCGGCGGTTCGAGCTCGGTATGGCGGCGAGGCGCTGATCGATGAGGTGCTGGCGTTCATCGATGCGCCGAGCCATCGAGGACTGATCCGGGCGGAGTGAAGTCGGGAGCGCTCAGATGAGTGCCGCCGTCGGCGCCCCTGCGCTCGGCATCCTGGCTGGAGGCGGGACGCTGCCAGGTCAAGTTGCCGCGGCGGCACGCGCTGCCGGACGCGAGGTGTTCCTGATTGGCCTGGAGGGCTTCGCCGAGCCGGCAGTTCTGGCGCCGTGGCCGCACGAGACAATCCGCATCCTGGCTGCTGGGCGGATCATTGCTGCGCTCCGCGAGCACGGCTGCAAGGATCTCGTCCTGGTGGGGCCGGTGCGGCGGCCGTCGTTGCTCGGTCTGCGGCCGGATGCCGAAGGCGCTCGGATTCTGGCGCGCATCGGTCGCGCGGCTTTCCTCGGCGACGATGGACTGTTGGCCGCTGTGGTTCGGGTGTTCGCCGAGGAGGGTTTTCGCGTGCTCGGCGCACACGACATTCTGGCCGAAGCCATTGGCCCCGCCGGGCTGCTGTCGAGGACCGCACCCGATGCGCGGGCGATGGCCGACATCCAGCGCGGTGTTGAGGTGGCGCGTGCCCTGGGTGCGGTGGATGTCGGCCAGGGCTGCGTGGTGCAACAGGGGATCGTGCTCGCGGTGGAGGCCGCGGAGGGCACTGATGCGATGCTGGCCCGCTGCGCCGGTTTGACGTGGCCTGGGCCGGGCGGCGTGTTGGTGAAGCTGGTCAAGCCGGGGCAGGATCGTCGGACCGACCTGCCGACCATCGGGCCCGACACAATCCGTGGCGCGATCGCCGCGGGCCTGCGGGGGGTTGCCTTTGAGGCCGGAGGCACCATCCTTGCGCAGCGCGATGAAGCGATCGCCGCGGCGGACGCGGCTGGGCTTTTTCTGCTGGGGCTTGATCCGGACGCCGTGTCCGAGAGGGGAGAGAACACATGAGCCGTTATCTTCATACCATGCTGCGCGTTGGGAACCTGGACCGCAGCGTCGATTTCTATTCGAAGGCATTCGGCATGAAGGAGATACGCCGCAACGACGTGCCCGACGGGAAATACACCCTGTCGTTCGTCGGCTACGGCGGCGAAGAGAGCAATACGGTGATTGAGTTCACCTACAACTACGGCGTGGAGAAATACGACCTCGGCAACCAGTTCGGCCATTTGGCCATTGGCGTACCTGATGTCGCTGCTGCTTGCGAGATCGCCGCGAAGGCCGGAGGCACAATCACGCGTCCCGCGGGGCCGGTGAAGTTCGGAACCACGATCATAGCGTTCGTTAAGGATCCGGACGGGTACATGATCGAACTGGTGCAGCGGCCGTAATAGCAAGCCGGGACACGCCCGGCCATGACGGCGCTGGAGAGTCAATCCGCGTCCGGCGAGCGACGCGCCCGCGGCGAGGTCGGTTAGGCCCTCGCGCAGGCGCACCGCCCAGTCGGTAGACGGTTCAGCGGAGCAAGTCGAGCGCTCCCTGCAACAGCCATGCGGCCGCCATCCGATCAACCGCCTGACTGCGCTTGCGGCGGCTGACGTCGGCTTCCTCGATCAGGAACCGATTGACCGCCGCGGAGGACAATCGTTCATCCCACATCGTCGTTGGCAAATTGGTTGCCTCGGAAAGCGCTAGAGCCCAGTCGCGCGCCGCCTGCGCCGATGGACCGAACGAGCCGTCCATCGACAGTGGCAGGCCGACAACCAGCCCGCCGGCACCCTCCTTGCGGGCAATTGCCGCGACATCCTTCGCGTTGTCGCGCAACTTGCCGCGCCTGATCGCGCAGTATGGAGAGGCGAGAGTCAGGGTCACGTCGGACAGTGCGATACCAATCGTGCGATGGCCCGGATCGATTCCGATCAGCCGTTTGTCCATCGCCAATGTCGCATGCAGGTCGGACAGGCTGAGCAAGACCATGCGGTCATTATGAATGCGGCAGATCGAGCGCGCCACGCCGGCGGTGGGGCCGAACTTGCTGCCCCCCGCCTGCGTTAGCGCAATCAGACCCCGACCAACGCACGCGCTCGTCAGTGAGTTTGCGAGCCCTGTGCTGCCTGCAGGCTCTGGTCGTTGAGCCGATCGACCTCCGCGTTCTGCGACGTGTCGGAGCCCCGGCGATAGCGCGACGACGTGGTGGTCGCTGTACCGCCAGGTGTCGGCACGCGCGTATCGGGATTGGTCCATGGCGGCTTCCCAAGGTTGACCTGGCTCGGCTTGGTCGCAGCACCAGTGACCGCGCCGGCGCCTCCGCCAACCAACGCGCCTACTGCCATGCCGGGCGGACCGGCGAGGGCGCCGACGGCTGCGCCGGTCGCCGCACCTGCCGCAGCACCGCCCGTCGTACGCTCCTGCGGGTTGTTGCCACAGGCCGCCAATAATCCAGCGAGCCCAAGAAGGGCCACGAGACTCGATCGATGTTTCATGTCGGATGTCCTGATTTCGATTAGCGGTTGTGCAACGGTCCGCAGCCGGCGCGGTTGCGCCAATAGGTCACGGCGCGCGCAACTGTTACATCTCGGGGTTTCGGTGGGCCGCGGATCTTCTCTTGTTGGGAGGCTCTCTTTGCGCTGACCGATACCGCCGTGATCCTGATCGATGCGCCGACCGCCAGCCTTTAGCCGCGCATCGCCGCGCGATGCATCCACCAACGATGCGTTACCGTTGGTCAATCGCGTCCTGTACACAACCTGACGATTGACGCCTGCTCCGTCGCACCAGCATCATCCATGCGGGTTGGGGAGACACGGTATGTCGGGTGGGTTCAAGTCGGTGGTCCTGTTGGCGGGCGTGGCCGCCGTGGCATTGTCCGGCACGGCGCGGGCAGACAAGTTCCAATGCGGGAAAATGGGCGGCGACATCACCTACGGTCTGGAGGCGAACGTCGCCAGCCTTGACATGCAGGCGAACAGTGCGGCCTCAACGCGCGATATCGCGATGAATACCTATGAGACGCTGGTGACTCGCGACGAGAACATGAAGCCGCTGCTTCAGCTCGCGCAATCGGTGGATGCCAGTCCGGACTCCAAGGTCTACACGTTCAAGCTGCGCGACGGCGTGCACTTCCACAACGGGAAGCTGTTCACCTCCGCCGATGCCCGGGCCTCATTCGAGCGCTATGCCCGCGTGGGTATCGACCGCTCCATCCTGACGCCGGTTGACCACTACGACACGCCCGATGCCAGCACCTTTGTCATCACGCTGAAGGACCCGCGGCCCGGCTTCATTGAGGCCATGTCATCGATCACCGTGCCGATCATCATCATCCCGGAGGAGAACAAGGACGCGCCGCCACAGCAGCTGCCATCGGTGGGAACCGGGCCGTGGCAACTCGATCAGTTTGTCGCCGACAGCTACGTGAAGCTGAAACGCTTCGCCGGATACACACCGGATCCGCGCTACGATGACATCAGCGGCTTTGGTGGCTACAAGGTGGCATGCCTCGACACCGTGACATTCCGCATGGTGCCGGAGCCGGGTGCGCGCGTCGCCGGTTTGCAGACCGGCGAGCTCCAGGGCGTTGAAGACGTACCGACGACAGCGCAGAAACGCATCGCCGCGGACAAGAACATCCACCTGCTCAAACTTGAGAACTTCTGGCTGAATGTCCTCTATGGCAACTGGTCGGCGCCGCCCACCAACAATCTGAAATTTCGCCAGGCCGTGCTGGCAGGGCTGGATTTTGACGAGATCATGGAAGCCGCCAGCGATGGCGACTTCAAGCACAACCCGTCCTTCCAATACCCCGGCACCAATTACTACACCGAGGTCGGCAAAGAGCTCCTCGATCAGCACAATCCCGAGAAGGCCAAGCAGCTCTTGAAGGAAGCCGGCTACAACGGCGAGAAGGTGGTGCTGCTGACCAACAAGGACTATCCTAGCCTTTACAACACGGCCCTTGTGACGTCGCAGCAGATGAAGGCCATCGGCATCAACGCCGAGCTGTTGGTGTTGGACTGGCCGACCGCATTGCAGAAGTCCATGAAGGGCACGCCTGATTGGAACTTCTTCTTCACCGGCTGGATCACTTACGTCGCGGTTGGCGGCGTGCAGACACTGCGGCCGATGGCGGAGCCGACCCCTGTCTATACGCCGCCCGGCGGCAAGACCGACCCCGAATTTATGAAGGCGTTCGAGACCGTGGCAAATGGGCCAACGCTGGAAGCGCGACAGGCCGCCTTCGTGCAGGCGCAGAGAATTGCCCTGGACGATGTGATGGTGGTGCCGATGGGTGTGATGCCGAAGGTGCAGGCCGTGCGCGCCAACGTCGAGCACTTCGTGCCATTCTACAATCCGCGCATGTACAATGTCTGGTTGAACAAATGACCCTACGTATCGTCGTCATTGGTGCCGGCGTCATGGGTGCCTCGGTCGCCTATCGTGCCGCACTGGCCGGAGCATCCGTGACAGTCCTGGAGGCAGGTCGTCTCGGCGGTGGCACATCCGGTTGCAGCTTCGCGTGGACCAATTCCAACGAGAAGACACCACGCAGCTATTATGAGCTGAACCTTGCCGGCATGCGGGCTCATGCGGCCCTGGCCGAGGAATTCGGTGGAACGCCGTGGTGGCACGGCGGCGGCTGCGTGGAATGGGAGGCTCCCGCCGATCGCGCGGTTCTGGAAACAAAGATCGAACGCCTGCAAGCGTGGGGCTATGCAGCCGAATGGATCACGCCGAAGCAGTTGCTGGAGTTGGAACCGGACATAGACCCCGCCCAGACCGGCGACGGACCGATCGCTTACTATCGCGACGAGGGATGGCTCGATCCCGTCGTCTATATTGGTGCCATGCTCGGCGCTGCGCGATCGCACGGTGCGACGGTGTTCCAGGATACGCGCGTCGTGGAAACGATCGTTGCGGGTGGCCGCATGACCGGCGTGAAGACCGCGAATGGCCAGGTTTTCGAGGCCGATGCCGTGGTGAACTGCGCGGGACGCTGGGCAAATGATCCAGTGGCGGATGCCGGGCTGCACCTGCCGCTCGCACCGACCGTCGGATTGTTAGGGTTCACGCCACCGGTGGCAGCGCGCGTTGGACGCATTATCCGGTCTCCCGGGGTCCATGCCCGACCCGACGGCGCAGGCCGCCTCGTGTGCATCGATCCGGCCGAGGAGGTGCCCCCGTTCGATCCGCACCCGAGTGCTTCCCTGCCACAAGGAGCAGAGCTGATGCGACGGCTCCGGCGGCTGCTGCCGGTGGTGGGCGACGTGCAGGTCGAGGCGCTTCGAATGGCCATCCGCCCGATCCCGGCTGACTCCTATTCCGCCGTCGGCCCGATTCCGCGAGTGGACGGCTATTACGTCGCCATCACCCATAGTGCCGTCACGATGTCGCCATTTCTCGGTGCGATGGTTGCAGACGAGATCATTCACGGTCGCCAGTGCGCGCTGTTGGCGGACTTCCGACCGGCGCGGTTCTACAACTGAGAGTGCGGGGGACCCCTATGAGCGATTTGCAGGAACGCGGCGCATGGACCGGCAGCACCATCGACTATCGGACCGATGGACTGCATACCCTTGCCACCGACGAAGTGGCGGAGATTGACGCGGCGCTCGATCACCTCCACGGCCTCGGCGACCTGGACTTCCCGCAAATAACCGCAGCGACATTCCCCCTTCCGACGCTCGGTGGGTTCCTTCGCGGCCTGCGCGACGAGCTGCGCTTTGGCCGCGGCTTCGTTCTGCTGCGCGGCATTGCTCGTGAGCGCTATTCCACCGATGACATGGCGCGGATTTACTTCGGGCTCGGCGCGTATATCGGGACGCCATTGCCGCAATCGTGGCAGGGCGAACTGCTTGGCCATGTCATCGACGTGAGCGACGTCGAGCCGGGCGCACGCGGCTACCACAAAGGCGGTGGACAGCGGTTCCATACCAACTCCTGTGACGTGGTCTCGTTGATGTGCCTGCAAGCAGCGAAGACCGGTGGCGCCAGCCGCATCTGCAGTTCCATCGCGGTGCACCGGAGGCTGCAACGCGAGCGGCCAGACCTGCTTCAGGTGCTGTACGACGGGTTCGTCTTCCGTCGGCGCGAGGTGGATGCGGAACATGGCAGCGGTGTGCTGGTCCGGCGCATTTCGGTGTTCACCCGGACCGAAGACGAAATCTCCGTATTTCTGTCCGGCGACTACCCCAACCGCGCGGTTCAGGCAGGCGATGCGGTGATGTCACCGTTGCAGCGCGAGGCGCTCGATGCGGTGCAGCGCATCGCGGCGTCCCCCGATACCTACCTCGACATGAGCATTGGCGAAGGGGACATCCAGTTCCTGAACAACCGCCTGCTGCTGCACGGCCGCACCGACTACGAGGACCACCCTGAGATCACCCGGCGACGGCACTTGATGCGTTTGTGGCTCAAGGTGCCCGGCTGGCCGGCGCAACCCAAGGGCCAGGCGATGCATACCGCGGAAGATCACCCGCTATGGTTGCGGCAGCGGACGCCATACATGGAGGTGCCGTCGCGTTACCTGTCGGAGATCACTCAACGACAGGTTGAACTGGCGAATTGAAACATTGCGGGGAAATAACGCCGTAGCAATCGTACCCGCAGACGGATAAACGATATGTAAAGATTAGCAGGGTAGTTTCCCTGCGCCGCGTCCAGGAATGCCAGCCTCTTACCTGATCGAGTTTGCATGAGTGATTCCGATGTCCGGGTGATCCGCCCGGCACCGTCCGTCGTCCGGGCCGCGGTGACCGCGATCAGCGTTCTGTTGTTGCTCACCGCGCTTGGCATCGTGCTGTTCGTCATGATGCGCACGCCGCTGAAGGACGATATAGCCTGGCTGCTCTATGTTGCGCACCGTTGGCTGGCTGGTCGTGAACTCTATGTCGATGTGGTGGAGGTCAATCCGCCATTGATCGTTTGGATCTCGGCCATTCCAATCCAGCTCGGCAGAGTGCTGGGTATCGACGGCCAGTACACCGCCATGCCGTTCTTTATAGCGATCGTGCTGGGATGCGCCTGGTGGACCGCATCGCTGCTCCAGGGTGCCGGCAAGCTGTTCGAGGATCGCATCCCGGTCTTTGCTGCCATCGGCACCGTGTTGCTGGTGGTGCCGGCCGGCGATTTGGGTCAGCGCGAGCATTTACTGGTCGCGGCTATCCTGCCTTATCTCGCACTGTTTGCCCGCTCGCTCGACGGCAACAGGCCCGCCCTGCGCGATGCGGTGCTAGCCGGGATACTGGCCGGCCTTGGCTGTGCGCTGAAGCCTCGTTACGCCGGTGTGTTTGTAGTGCTGGAAGGGCTGGCACTGCTTCGCGGCCTGCCATTGTTTCGTGCGAAATCACTCGCCGCTGGTGCCACATTGCTGGCCTACGCCATTCTGGTCGCGATATTCTGTCCCGCGTATCTACGCCGTGCGGTGCCGCTGGCATTGGCGCTTTACGCCGCGACGGATGTGTCACTCTGGCAACAGTTCATCGACACCACCCGCCTGCTGTTCGGTGAAGCCGTGGCGTTGGTCCTGTGGTGGAGCCGCCGCCGCCGGATGCCTGAGAGCAACCTGATGCTGACCCTTGTCGTGTTCGCGATCACCAGCACGGTGATCTGCTTCATCGACGGCAAGGACTGGTTCTATCACCGGCTGCCCGCAACCATTGCGACCATCCTGGCCCTGATCTGCTGGGCCTCTTCGGCAATGACGCACCGGCTCCCGACGGAGCGCGGCAGCTATCTGCGTGCGGTACTGGGCGGCATTGCCTTCGTGGTGTTCCTGGTCGGTGCATTCCAACGCCTCGAGCCGCAGGTCGTCCTTGCGATGGAGCCGCAGCAGGACACCACAGCCAAGCTCGAGAGGATCATCCGCAAGCACAAGGCACGGACCTACATCGCCTTCTCAGAATGGATCGCGTTGGGCTTTCCCGTCGTCAACAACACCGGCGTCGCCTGGGCGTCGCGCTTCGATTCGATGTGGGCATTGAAGGGCGAACTCTGGCGCGTCCGGTTCGACCCGGCCGCGGCCAGGGAATGGCCGATACGGCACTGGGTTGCGCAGGACTTCATCGCGGGGTGTCCCGACATCGCCGTGGTCGATACGCGGGCCGGCGTGCCAAACTATGTTGGTATACTCAGCAG
Source organism: uncultured Alphaproteobacteria bacterium (assembly GCA_963726125.1). Classification (GTDB taxonomy): domain Bacteria; phylum Pseudomonadota; class Alphaproteobacteria; order Acetobacterales; family Acetobacteraceae; genus JAMXLO01. The sequence continues at coordinate 138,608 of CAVSBG010000012.1, forward strand.
CTCCGATCCGGCGTTCGCGCGTGCCTGGTCGCACTATCGACGGATCGCAGCTTTCGACGGCTTGGTCGTTTATCGCCATACGGCCGCCGGTTGTTCCGACCGGCGCATGGCGGCCGTCGTGCCGCCAGCCGGATAGTTACGCCGCCGCCGCGGCGGCCTCGCCATCGAGCGCTGCAGCAGCCGCATGGACAACCGAAGCGATCCGTACTGCCGCCTGCACCTGCTCCGCCGTCAGGCCGTGCTGTCGCACTGCCCGTTCGTGGCTCTCCATGCACATGCCGCAGCCGTTCACCGCGGAAACGGCCAACGACCACAGCTCGAATGTCGCCTTGTCGACGCCGGGCCGCGCCATGACGTTCATCCGCAGCCGCGCGGGCATGTTGGGGTAGTCGCCGCCGACCAGGTGCGTGAACCGATAATAGACGTTGTTCATCGCCATGATCGTGGCCGCAGCTTTCGCTGCCTCCAGCGCTTCGGAAGGGAGCTGGGGTGCGAACTCGCCCATGATCGCCGCTGTCACCGTCGCGTTGCGTGAAGCGAGCGCCGCGGCGATGAATGTCCCGGCGCGTTGCTCGATAGTCAGGCTCGGCTCGCCCGCAAGCGAGCCGAGGTTCAGCCGGATGTCCTTGGCATAGTCGGGCAACCGGCTCTTCAGTGTTTCAATTGACACGATGTGGGACTCTCTCAGGCTGCCGGCCGCAGGAACTGCTCGCCCTTGTTCCAGTTGCATGGGCACAGTTCGTCCGTCTGCAATGCATCCAGGACGCGCAGCACTTCGGCGGGATTCCGCCCAACCGACAGGTCGTTCACTGCCGCGAAGCGGATCACACCGTCCGGGTCTACGATGAAGGTGGCCCGTAGCGCCACGCCCTCGTTCGGCTCGAGCACGCCGCATGCCTCGGCGAGTTCGCGCTTGATGTCGGCGAGCATCGGAATCGGCAGGTCGCGTAGATCATCGTGATGCAGCCGCCAATTCAAGTGCACGAACTCGCTGTCAACCGACACGCCGTAGACTACCGTGTCCCGGTCAGCGAAATCAGCGGCCAGTTTGCCGAAGGCGACGATTTCGGTCGGGCAGACAAAGGTGAAATCCTTCGGCCAAAAGAACACCACCTTCCATTTGCCGGCGTCGGATGCCGCGGTGATGTCGGTGAAGGCGGTCTTCAGATCGAGCCCGTCGGCGCCAGCCTTCACGGCCTTGAGAGCGAACTCGGGGAACCTATTTCCAACCGTCAGCATGTGTTGTCCTCGGCGTCATGTTGCATTGCAGCAATCGATATGGCGCCAAGCCTTAGTCCGTGCCAATGAATAAATTCACGCGCTTTGATCGAGGAACTCGATGACCCCGCTGCCCAGTCCGCAGCAACTTCGCTACCTGACCGCTCTGGCCGAGAGCCGGCATTTCGGCCGCGCCGCGCTGGCCTGCGCGGTGACTCAATCCACGCTTTCGGCCGGCATCCTGACCCTGGAACGTCAGTTGGATGCCGCAATCCTTGACCGCAGCGCCGGCAAACACGTGGTTTTCACCCCGCTCGGATTGGAACTGGTCGCGCTGGCCGCAACGGCGCTCGCAGCGCTGGAGGCGGTTTCCGAAATGGCCACCTCCGCCCGCACGCCCATGAGCGGGCCTCTGCGCCTGGGCGTAATACCGACGATCGGGCCGTTCTTGCTGCCGCGGTTGATGCCCGCGCTGCGCAAGGGGTTTCCGCAACTGCGGCTGCAACTGCAGGAGGACACGACAGCGCGATTGGTCGAACGGCTGGACGCCAACAAGTTGGACGTTCTGCTGCTGGCGTTGCCCTGCGAGTGCGGCGGCTCCGATGTCCAGGCCGTGGCGCGCGATGAGTTCCTGGTGGCGTTGCCGAAAGGCCACCGGTTGGCAGCACAGGCGCGCGTCCCGGTTGCCGCCTTGGCTGGCGAGCGGTTGCTGCTGTTGGAGGATGGCCATTGCCTGCGCGACCAGGCGCTTGAGGTCTGCGGCTATGTGGGGCGTGATCGCGACGAACAGGATGGCTTCGCCGCGACCAGCCTGCATACATTGGTACAGATGGTGGCCGGCGGTTTGGGCGTGACCCTGTTGCCTCGACTGGCGGTCGCCGAGGGGGTTGCCGCCGGGACGGGAATTGAACTCCGCCCGCTAGCTGGAGCCGGAGCCTGGCGGACGTTGGGTCTCGCCTGGCGACCGAACGCTCCGCGTGTTCCCGAGTACCGGACGTTGGTACCGTTACTTTCGGACACCTGTCGGGATGCGCTGTGTACAACGGGGTAGCCCAGTCAACGGTTCATCAACGGTTTGGTCGCATGCTGCCGTACGGAGGTGTGGCAACATGTTGTTGGACGGTGTGCGGAACCTGCTGCGGAGGCATGGAGCAGCAGCGGCGTCGCCTCCGCCCCCGGTGCCGCGCCAACACGCGCCGTCACTTGTTCCGGAGACCGAACTGGCTGCGGACGACGACCCGATCTGGCCGAGCGCGCGTATCGGTGTCGTCGAGGCGCTTTGGGGTGAGGGGTTCCTGTTTCCCGGTGGCCGCGAGGAGACATTGCGCCTTGCGAAGCCGCTTGGGCTCTCTGCCGCATCGAGCCTGCTGCTGCTGGGGGCTGGCAGTGGTGGCCCCGCCCGGTGCATAGCGACGGAGCTTGGCGGGTGGGTCAGCGGTTACGAGGCGAATGCCCATCTCGCCGAATTGGCGAACGAACGGACCCAGCGGGCCGGGCTGGGACGCCGCGCAGAGGTGCAGACCTGGGATCCGTCCAATCCGGCATTCCCGCAGCACTATTACCACCACGCCATCGCCATTGAGCCGCTGCACGGAGCGCAATCTGAACCAACTCTTGGCGCCGTGTCGCTCGCACTGAAGCAAGGCGGACAGTTTGTGCTCATCGAGACGGTGGCGGATCGGCCGCTCGACCCGAACGACGCGATGGTGGCGACCTGGACCCGCCTGGACCACCGCTCCACCGGCGTACCGAGCGAGCTTGCCATTACCAAGATCCTCGGTCATCTCGGCTTCGATGTACGGATTGTCGAGGATGTATCGCCCCGCGACATACAGTATGCGATCAGGGGATGGACCGAGGCCGTGCGCGCCATGCAGGGCGCGCGGCCGACGCTGCACCAGACTGCGCTGATCGTAAGCGAGGCCGAATTGTGGATGGCACGAGTCCGTTTGATGCGGGCAGGGAAGCTGCGCCTGGTGCGCTGGCATGCGATTGGACGTGGCTGACGGCGATGCGCTTGACACGCCATGCGCCGGCCCCTATCCAGCGCGGCTCCTGACGAGGCGCCGCTATGAGAGTCCGCAACAGCCTGAGGGCCGCGAAGGTCCGTGACAAGAACTGCCGCGTCGTGCGCCGTCGCGGGCGGGTCTATGTGATCAACAAGAAGAACCCGCGGATGAAGGCCCGCCAGGGCTGACCGATCCCCGGCGATGCGAGTATTTGGTCTCGCGTCATTTAGGTTCTTCGACACCAGCTTACGATCGTTCCAGCGCCTAGAACCGGCCCGCACGGAATGGCGACAGGTCGATTGGCGACGGGCGTCCTGAAACGATGTCCGCGATGACCTTGCCCGTATATGGGCCGCCGGTCATGCCGACATGGCCATGGCCAAAGGCGTAGAATACGTCGGGCGATCGCGACGAAGGTCCCAGCACCGGCAGCGAGTCCGGTAAACTCGGCCGATGCCCCATCCAGAGCGTGAAGCGATCCTCGGAGTAGGACCTGGCCAAAGCCGGGTACAGTGTGGATGCCTGTCGCAGCAGGACGCGTGCACGCCTGTAGTCCGGCTCGGCATGCAGGCCAGCCAATTCGACGGTGCCGGCGAAGCGCAGCCCATTGGCCATCGGGGTCGCGACAAACTTGGCATCGGCGTCGGAAGTCGGGACGCGCGGCATCACTTCGGGCGCGCGCAGCATGGCATGGTAACCGCGCTCGGTTTCCAATGGCACGGCGTCGCCAAGGATTGCGGCCAGAGGCTTGGAATGCGCACCGGCGGCGATAACTGCGGCGTCCGCGGCCACGTCTCCTTCAGCGGTCTGCACGGCGCGCAATCTATCGCCATCCAGCCTGAAGCCGGTGGCCGAGCGGCGCAACAGCGTGCCGCCATCGCGTTGCACGGCCTCCGCCAGAGCAGCGACAAGGCCGCCGGGATCGAGGCAGTGCCCATTACCGGGGACCAGCTTGCCGCGGAGGAAATCGCGCGAGAGGTTAGGGTCGAACTGGCGAAGTTCATCTGCGTTCAACTCCTCCCAGTGCGTCCCATTGCGCCGCCTGATGGCCCAGGCGCCCGCATCGGCATCCCACGCGGCCTGCGACCGGTAAGCGATCAGGATGCCGTTGCGGGCCACCAGCCCCTCGGCGCCCGCGTCGCGTGCCAGCGGCAGCAAGGCCTCGAGGCAGGGACCGAGCAGCGTCTTCAGCGCACGTGCCTGCGCCTCGATGCGTTCGGGCGTGCCGGCGCGAACCAGACGGATCAACCATGGCGCCAGGGTGGGAAGGTAGCTCCAGCGGATGCGCAACGGCCCCAGCGGGTCAGTCAGGTATTTCGGCACGTGCTTCCAGGTGTCAGGCGTGGCGACCGGAACAACCGAGGACGGATTGAAGCAGCCGGCGTTGCCGAAGGACGCGCCCTGGCCGGGCGGTTGTGGATCGATCACCACGACGTCATGGCCGGCGCGTTGCAGGTAACTGGCTGTGGCGATGCCAACCATGCCGGCACCGATCACCGCGACCTTCTTCTTCTCGGCCATGTCACCCCGGTTGTTGTTTGCCGTTTGCGTTGTATTGTTGCGGCTCCAGCCAGACACAGCAAGGTTTTGCCATGATCCCGCCAAAGGACCAGCTGCAAATCTGTTTCGCTCATGTGGCGTACCAGATGAAGGCGTGTTTCGATGCGCTGAACACCGGCATCTCAAGTTTCGAGGTGCGCGACCGCGAATCACTCGATCGGCGGATCGCGGAGGCGGATGTGCTGGTGGTCTCCGGCATGTGGCACGCCGGCTTGGTCGACCTCGGCAGCCGGCTGCGTTTCGTCCAGTCGATCGGCGCAGGCACTGACCAGTTCGACAAGAGCGCGCTGACGGCGAAAGGCATTCGCCTGGCGAGCGCCGCGGGCGTCAACGCGCGGGCGGTTTCAGAGCACGCCATGTCTCTGATCCTGGCGCTGGCGCGACGGCTGCCGGAGGCGCGCGACAACCAGGCGCGGCGGGTCTGGCGCGGCATGATTGGTGACTTGACGCAGCGCGAGGACGAACTGACCGGCAAAACGGTGCTGATCATCGGGCTCGGGCGTATCGGCGGCCGATTGGCGCAGCTTGCCAAGGCATTCGATATGCGGGTCATCGGGTTCCGGCGGCATCCAGCCTCGGGGGCCGGTGCGGCGAATGCGGTGCATCCATTGACCGAGCTGCCGGCCTTCCTGCCGAGCGCCGACTTCGTGGTGCTGACGTGCCCGCTGGTGCCCGAAACGCGCGGTGTCATCGACGCCAGGGCGCTTGGTCTGATGCGCTCGTCCGCGTTCCTGGTGAACTGCGCGCGAGGCGGTTGCGTCGTTGAGCCAGCACTGATCGAAGCCTTGCAGGCTGGCCGCATCGCCGGAGCGGCGCTCGACGTGACGGATCCGGAACCGGCTGAGGAAGCGTCGCCGCTGTGGGCCATGCCGAACATTTTCGTCACACCTCACACCGGCGGCGAGACGCGCCAGTACGAAGCGAACGTCAACGAGATCCTGCTCGAGAACCTGGAACGCATGTGGCGGGGCGAGCAGGAGCTGCGCAACCAGGTTGTGTAATTTCAAGCGGCTTGTCGTTGGGGCGCCGCGCGTTCCAGGATCTGAGCAAGCCTCTGGCTGCCGGCTGCGTCGAGTTCGAACGCCACGTGCAGCGTCTCCCCGTCATACCTGCGAACTGCGAAAGCAAGCGGTATACCGATATTGTCAGCTTCGAGTCGGCCGCTTGTCCCAACGGATAGCTCCGGACCATTGCTGATCGCCGCGCCGCCGTCGGACAGATCAGCGATTTGCGCCTGATACACGGCGTTCGTGCCAATGGTCAGCCGGCACGGCCAATTGACCGATCGGCGCACCGACGTCCGTCGATCAACCTCGGTCGTCGTCCTCCGCACGACGCGGATCACGGAATGGCGTAGCTCGTCGATCACCTTGGTTAGTTCCGTGGTGTCCTGATGCACCTGCGTCGCGTGTTTGTCGGTCTGTACGCCCTCACTCGACACCTCGTCGATTCGCTTCGTCATCTCGTCAGCCGCCGCGGCGGTTTCCGCGACTGTGTGAGCGATTTCCGCGGTTGCCGTCCCTTGCTGGTCCACCGCGACCGCGATCGCGCCGGCGATGCTGTCAATCTCGGCGATGGTCTGTTCGATGCGGCCAACCGCGGCGACGGATGCGCTGGTCGCCGCGCGAATCTCGCCAATGTGGCGGCTGATCTGTTCGGTCGATCGTGCGGTCTGATTCGCGAGCTGCTTCACTTCGCTTGCGACGACAGCAAACCCCTTGCCGGCATCGCCGGCACGCGCCGCCTCGATCGTCGCATTCAGCGCCAGCAGGTTGGTCTTGGCGGCGATGTCGCTGATCATGTCGGCGACGGTGCCGATTTGCGCGACCTGTTCGTTCAGCGTTTCCATGGTCGCGCGGGTCTCCTTACCAGCGGTCACGGCGCGGCCCGCCATCGACGTCGATTGGCCGGCCTGGGCGCCGATATCATGGATCGAGCCGGCGAGCTGTTCGGTCGCGTGCGCGACGGTCTGTGTGTTGGCCAGCGCCTTGGCCGCCGCGCCGGATGCGGATTTCGCGGCAGCGCCGGCGCGGCCGGCGGAGGCGCGCATTGCCTCGGCGGCCACGACCACCGTGCCGAGATGTCCGTGTGCAGTGTCCAGCGCCGCGGTCATTTCAGTCTCGACGTTTTCGGCCATGTGCACCAGGGCCGCTCGCTTCTCGATCGTGGCTTGCTCGCGGTCCGCCTCTCGTTCGGTGGCCATCCGCTCCGCCCACACCATGCTGTCGCGAAACACCAACAGGGCTGCAGCCATCGCTCCGATCTCGTCATGCCGCTCCTGGCCCGCGATTGCGATGTCCATTTCGCCCCCGGACAGGCGGCGCATCGTCTCGGTGATGCGGCGGATTGGTTGCGTGACGCGTCGCTGCACGACCAGGAATCCGCCACCGCCCAGCATCAGGCCGAACAACAGAAGCGACGACTGCAACCACAGTCGCCACGTCGCATCGGCGGCGCGCCGTTCCGCATACGCTTGTGCTTCCACCACGGCCGCGTTTGGCACCTGGATCAGGCTGTCGAGCCCTTCGGTCGAAGCGCGCAGCCAGTCTGCGAGCGAGATCGGCGACGGCTGGCCCGCCAGCAATGCTGCTTGTAGTACGCTCTGCTGCTTAGCGACCTGCTCGAAGTAGACGGCGGTCGCTCCCTGAACGGCCAGCACCACGCGCGGCGGCGCCGCGGAGCGTCTGGTCAACTCGCGCAGCGCCCCCCAGCCGGCTTCGATCTTGCCGCGAAATACCGCCGCCTGGATGACGTCATCGTTCGACAGGCGCTTCGCATTGATGCCGGCGCTGTAGATGTTCCGCTGCAGCCCGGCGGCGTCGCGGACCAGCCAGCCGAGCTGCTTGATTGCCATCAGTTCGGCAATCGCACCGTCGACCAGCCGCACGCGCTCGGTCAACGCGGACGAGAGTTGGTCGAGGCGATTGACCGTGTCGGTGCTTGCCGCGGTCCAGGCTGTGAGCAGTGCCGCCGGCCGCTGGTCGCGTGACTGGCCCAGTGCAGCATCCACGTCGCGGCGGACGGCTGCCAGGCGATCGATGCTCGACCGGAATGCACTGAGCTGCGGGTCGCTCGTGGCACATTGCAGGGCGGCACAGTCGCGCAGCACCGCCTGCAGTGCCGGTGCGGCGTCGCGGCGCATCGCTGCCAGGCTGCCGATGACTGCCGCATCGGCCGGGGTTGGCGAGCCAAGTGCCGCCTGCACCGTTCCACGCTCCGGGCGAAGGTATTGCAGGGCGGCGAACACGTTCTGCCCAGCGCGTGCCACGTCTGCGACCCGGGCAGCCTCCCGCTGTTGCTGGATCGCGGACCATGTCGGCAACATGCCGACGGCGAACAGCACCGCGAGCATGGCCCCCAGCAACAGACGCAGCAGGGCGCCAACCGTCGTCAGACGCAGTACGGCCGCCATCCGCGGGTTCCTTCGGTTGCGCACGGCTAATCAACCAGACCTGGATTAATGATCGCTTACTCTTGCCCTCGGTCCGGCGCGGGGTCATTTTCCGCCGGTGATCAGCCAACCTGAACCCAAGGCCGACGTTCTTGCGCGACGCGATGCGATTGTAGCTGGACTGCAAGCCCTGCTGCCGGCCGAAGCGGTCATCGCCGAACCGTTGCTTCTGAAGCCCTACGAGACGGATGGACTGTCCGCCTACCGCCAGCCGCCGCTCGCCGTGGTCCTGCCGGAGACCACTGAACAGGTCGCCGCGGTGATGCGCCATTGCCATGCGAACGGCGTTCGGGTGGTGCCGCGCGGGGCGGGAACATCCCTGTCCGGTGGTGCGTTGCCGATGGCGGATGCGGTGGTGGTGGGGCTGATGCGGATGAACCGCATCCTCGACATCGACTATGCAGATCGCTGTGCCGTCGTGCAGGCGGGCGTGACCAATATCGGTATTACCAACGCGGTGCAGGGCAGGGGCTTCTTCTACGCGCCCGATCCGTCGAGCCAGCTCGCCTGCATGATTGGCGGCAATGTCAACATGAACTCCGGCGGCGCGCATTGCCTGAAATACGGTGTCACCGCCAACAATCTGCTGGGCTTGAAGATCGTAACCGTCGAAGGCGAGATCCTTGACATTGGCGGCAGGTATCTGGACGCCGCCGGCTACGACTGGCTCGGACTGCTGACCGGCAGCGAGGGGCAGTTGGCAATCGTCACCGAAGTGACCGTACGTATCCTGCGTTCACCCGAAGGCGCGCGTGCGATGCTCGCGGGATTCCGATCCAATGAAGTCGCCGGAACATGCGTCGATTCCATCATCTCGTCCGGCATCATCCCTGTGGCGCTGGAATTCATGGATCGTCCCGCGATCCATGCCTGCGAGGAGTTCGCCCACGCCGGATATCCGTTGGATGCCGAAGCGATGTTGATTATCGAAGTAGAGGGCAGTCCAGCGGAGCAGGACGATCTGCTGGGACGCATTCGCACGATCTGCGAGACGCACGATCCAACCAGCCTGAAAGTGTCGCATTCGGTGGAAGAGTCGCTGGCGATATGGAAGGGTCGCAAGGGTGCATTTGGTGCCATCGGCAGGATCAGTCCGGATTATCTCTGCATGGACGGCGTGATCCCGACGTCACGCCTGCCGGACGTACTGCGGCGAATCGGTGAAATGTCCGAGGCCTACGATCTGAAAGTCGCCAACATATTCCACGCTGGGGACGGCAATCTGCATCCGCTGATCATGTTCGATGCCAATGACCCGGCGAGCTTGCACAAAGCGGAGGAATTCGGTGCCGACATCCTTAAGCTGTGCGTCGAAATGGGCGGCTGCCTGACCGGCGAGCATGGCGTCGGCGTTGAGAAGCGCGAGCTGATGCCCGTGCAATTCAGTGGACGGGAACTCGATCAGCAACGCCGGATCAAGGAGGCTTTCGATCCCGGCTGGCTGCTCAATCCGAACAAGGTGTTCCCGCTGGTCAAGCAAGTCTGACGTGCTCGCTCCAACAGATGAAGCCGGGATCGAGGCTGCCGTCGCCGATGCGTCGGCAAAACGAGAGCCGCTGCTCGTGTTCGGAAGAGGCAGCAAATCCGGGATGTTGCGACCGGTGCAGGCGGCTCGCTCGTTGTCGACGCGACATTTGTCCGGCGTTACGCTGTATTCACCGCAGGAACTGATCATCAGCGCACGTGCCGGTACGCCGCTTGCCGAAATCGAGGCTGTTGTGGCCGAGCGCGGACAGCACATCATCGCGGAACCACCGGATCTTTCGTTGCTCTTCGGCTCGCGCGAACCTCAGACGCTTGGCGGCATCATAGCGACCAATCTCTCCGGTCCCCGGCGCGTCGCATGGGGAGCAATGCGCGACCACTTGCTCGGTGTTCGGGCGATCACCGGACGCGGCGAGGCCATCCACTCGGGCGGTCGCGTCTTGAAGAATGTCACCGGCCTTGATCTTTGCAAGCTTCTGGCTGGCAGCCATGGCACGTTGGGAATCATCACCGAGGTGACGCTCAAAGTTCTGCCCGCTCCGCAAGCTGTTGGGACGTTGGTGTTGCCGAACCTCGATGCGACGGAAGGTGTTCGGTCACTTTCGGCCGCTCTCGGCTCGCCATACAGCGTATCGGCGGCGGCATGGCTGCCGCGTGATGCCGCCGCGCGCGTGCCGGAGCTTGCAGGCTTCGGCAGCTCGGTCACCCTTATGCGCATTGAGGATTTCGCGGCATCGGTCACCTACCGCACAACGCGCTTGCGTGACGATCTGCGGCATCCGGCCACGGATATTCTCGATGATGGAACGTCTCGTGCGGTGTGGCGGTCGGTGCGTGACCTGGTGCCGTTGCCGCTTGCGGCCGATGACGCGGTGTGGCGGGTGTCGGTGCGACCGTCTGCCGGTCCCACGGTATTCCAAGCGTTAACTGATGCATTCGGTGCGCGAGGTTTTCTCGACTGGGGCGGCGGTCTAGCGTGGATCGTCGGTCCTGCAACTTCAGCGGCGCATGCTGCGGTGGAGGCTACGGCAAGTGCCGCCGGCGGTGTATGGATGTTGATGCGGGCGCCCGAATCCTTGCGAGCTGCGGTTCGGGTATTGCCGCCGGAGCCGGAGCCATTGAGGTGTATCACTCAGCGCGTCAAGGCGGCGCTCGATCCCCATGCTATCCTGAACCCCGGCCGAATGTACGCAGGTTTGTAAATGCCCACTCATATATCTAGTTTCGCGATCGTGCCTTTTTTCCTCGCGAGCTTTGGACTCGCGTTATTTCAATACTGGCGCATAAACCCAGTGCGGCGTCTGCTCAACCTGCGGTTCTTGCTGATGTTTGGCGCGATCGTTTTCTCCGTTGTGACTGACATGCTGCCTCAATGGTCCTACCAGTTGTTCGTTCTGGCCTTGGTCTGGTTTGGCACCTCGCTCGGCCTGCTACGCACGATGCCGCCGCCCAGGCATTGAGCCATGCAAACCAGTTTCACCGCGCAGCAACTGCGCGACCCGGACACCGCGTCATCCAATCAGGTGCTGCGGACGTGCGTGCACTGCGGATTCTGCACAGCGACATGTCCAACCTTCCTGTTGTTGGGCGACGAACTCGATAGCCCGCGCGGGCGTATCTACCTGATCAAGGACATGCTGGAGACAGGGCGGCCAGCCACAAGGGAGGTCGTGCGCCATGTGGATCGCTGCCTCTCCTGTCTTGCGTGCATGACCACCTGTCCATCCGGCGTGAACTACATGCATCTGGTCGATCATGCGCGCACCTACATCGAGCGCACCTACCGCCGTCCTTTGGACGAACGGATACTGCGTGCCGTACTGGGCACGGTGCTGCCGCGACCGGCTCTGTTCCGCATAGCACTCCTGGCGGCGTCTTTTGTCCGTCCTGTGGCACGGCTGATTCCGTCGCGCGGTCGTTTGGGTCGTCGCCTGCACGCGATGCTCGATCTGGTACCCTCGCGGCTTCCGAGTCGCAGTACTGTTGCGGCACCGCAGGTGCATCGGGCGCAAGGCAAGCGCCGTGCTCGTGTCACGCTGCTGGCGGGCTGCGCGCAGCAGGTGCTCGCGCCCGAGATCAACCGAGCGACGATACGATTGCTGACCCGGCTCGGAGTCGAAGTCGTGGTCGCGCCGGATGCCGGTTGCTGCGGTGCCCTCACGCACCACATGGGGCAGCACGCATCGGCGATGGCGAGCGCACGCGCCAATATCACCGCGTGGTCCGCTTTGGCCGAAGGCGAGGGGCTGGATGCTGTCGTCATCAACGCCTCGGGGTGCGGCACAACGGTGAAGGACTATGGCTTCATGTTCCGGACCGAACCGGAGCCATGGCATGGCCAAGCCAGTAAAGTCGCATCGCTCGCATGCGACATCAGCGAGTTCCTGACACGCATTGGCTATGCCCCCACGCGTGAAGCACTGGGCCTGACGGTGGCCTATCATTCGGCGTGCAGCCTGCAACATGGGCAGAGCGTGACGCAGGAACCAAAAGCGTTGTTGCAGCGCGCCGGCTTCACCATCGTTGAGCCGACCGAACCACATATCTGCTGCGGCTCCGCTGGCACCTATAACATGCTCCAGCCGGAACTCGCCACGCGGCTGCGCGAGCGCAAGCTCGGTCATCTCCGCGCCACCGAGGCCGACGTGATCGCGGCCGGCAATATCGGCTGCATCACGCAGTTGCGTGGCGGCGGACAACCTGTGGTCCACACTATCGAACTGCTGGATTGGATGGCCGGTGGCCCGCCGCCGGCAGCACTCGCGGAATTGCGAACCGAGGCCACCGCCTGATGCTTGCGTTCTTCTGCCTCGGCGCGCCACGATGGTCTATGCGGTGCGTTTTGCTGACCTCCCTGCTGATAGTTCCCCTGACCGCGTTCGCCCAGAACGCCAATGATCAGGCCACGCAAAAGCGTGCAGCACTCGATAAGCTGCTCGGTGCGCTGAAGGCCGCGCCGAGTGAGGAGGTCGCCGAACCTCTCGAGGACCGGATCAAGCAGATCTGGCTCAATCAGGGGACGCCGGCAGTGACGCTGCTGATGAGCCGGGGCCTCCGCGAAATGAAGGCTGACGCCCATACGGACGCGATCGAGGATTTCAGCGACGCCATCACACTCGATCCAAATTTGGCCGAGGCATACCACCAGCGTGCCATAGCGCGCTTTGCCGCCGGCGACACTCAGGGCGCGATCGCCGATATCCAGGCTACGTTGCAACACGAGCCGCGAAGCTTTGCCGCGTTCGAGACGCTCACCCAGTTTTCCATGGCACGCAATGATTGGAAGGGTGCCTATGAGGCGTGGCAGAAGGTGTTGGAACTCGACCCGAAGACCCCTGGCGGTGCGGATCGCCTGAAGGACCTCCGCCGCCGTGCGCTGGGAGAGGAAACCTAGCGTCGGCGGGTCGAACCGATCGCTACCGGTCCGTCAGTCGTAGTTCAATTCGGCGATTCTTTGCATAAGCTTCCGGCGTATCGGCGTTATCCAGCGGCTGGTTGTCGCCAAATGCCGTCGCGGCCACATTCTGCGCGGGCACCCCATCGGTAATCAGCAGCTTCGCCACCGTGATCGCGCGTGCCGACGACAGCTCCCAGTTGGACGCGAACTGACCACCCTTGATCGGCTGACGGTCGGTGTGGCCGTCCACCCGGAGGATCCATGGCGTTCCCGGCGGTATCTCGGCCGCGATGTCCTTGATGGTGACCGCCAGCGCGGTGATCTCGTTCTGCCCCGCTTGCGTCATATCGGCGCTGCCGATCGGAAACAACACCTCGCTCTGGAACACGAATCGATCCCCGACGATACGAATCCCTGGCCGGTTCGCCAGCACCGCGCGCAGCTTGCCGAAGAAGTCGCTGCGGTACTGTTGCAATTCCTCCACCTTCGCTGCCAGCGCCACATTCAGCTTCTGGCCGAGATCGGAGATCTTGGTGTCCTTCTCATGTCCCTGCGCCTGCGCGAGATTGAGCGCACCGGCGACGGTGGCAAGCTGAGATCTGAGCTGATCCACCTGTTGCGTGAGCAACGCGATCTGTGCCGCCGCAGAATCGCCGAGCGTCTTTTCCTGTGCCAGCTGCGCCTCGACCGCTGCACGCCGCTGCGCATCCGTCATCGCGCGCGCTGCCGCATCCTGCGCCTGCTTCTCCAGGTCATCGCGCAACGCCGCAAGCGCGCGGTTCTGCTCCGCCATCCTGGCCAGATCCGACAATTTCGCGGCGATGGTGTCCTTGCCGACCTGCACTGTCTTGTCGAGCTCGGCGATCTGCTTCTGCATGTCGGCGAGCTGCGCTTTCGACGCGGCGAGCTGCCTCGCGACTTGCGCGGTTTCCTGCTGTGCAGCGTCGGTGCGGTTGGCAGAAGCGGTAACATCCTTCTGCAATTGCGTCACGCGCGCAGCGCTCGATTGCGCCTGCAAATTGGCGTCCGCCAGCTGTTGCACGAGTTTATCGCGCTCTTGGCGCAACGAATCACGCGCGGCGGTCGCACTGTCGGTCTGCGACTTCAGCGCGGAATACTGCTGCGATAGCGTGTCCCGCGTTGCGTTTGCCGACGCCAGTTCTCGATTGAGCTGAGCGATCGATTGCTGCAGGTCGGTGCCGTGGCTGCGCTCGAGCGACAGCATGTCGGAGACTTCGGCAAGCTGGCGGTTCACCCGATCGAGTTGCTTGTCCCGCCCTGATATGACGACTGACAGGAACGCCTGCGCCAAAACAAACACCAGCAGCACGAAGATGATGACCATGAGCAACGTGGACAGTGCATCCACATAGCCGGGCCATGGTGAAAGCCCATTGTCGCCGCGCCTGCGTACCGGGAGTGCCATGTCAGCCCTCGACCGTCATGGCCGCGTTCGCCGACATCCGCGGCCTTGCATGTTTGAACCGGGTCCCGCCGTGGCGCGGTAAGCGCAGCCGAGCCTGAACGACACCGATCACCGTGGCTCGTCCGCCAATGCCGCCACCGTTCGCGTCAGGATCCGCAAGTCATTGCGCAACTCCGCAGTGCTTTGCGCGCGACCTTGTTCAGCGTCCGCCAGCAATCGCTGCAGGTAGATCTCGATGTTCCGCAGATGCGTCCGCGCCGCATCGTCGAAACCCCGTTCTCGGGGTTGTTCAACAAGGCGCTGAATCGCTGGGCCGATTGCGGCTTGTGACTCGGCGAGGCGCAGCATCAACTGCTGGCTGGTGCGCATTGTGTCGGCCAGCGTATTGATATGATCACTCAGGGCGATCACGGCCTGATTCGACTGTGCCCGACTGTCCTCGCCGCGCTGCAGGATGCGCTGCAGGTCCTCCATGTTCTCCGCGGTCTGTTCGAGCAATGCCTGGACATAGACTGGCATTGAGCCTTCGCCTTCAGCCAATACCCCGGACGACAAACGCGTCAGTCCCGCCAGCCATTCTTCGAGTTCGTTAAAGAAACGATTCTGCGCCTGTCCAGCGGTGAGGTCGAGAAAACCCAACACCAGCGCGCCGGACAAGCCGAACATGGACGCCGAAAACGCCGTGCCCATGCCCGCTAGAGGTCTTGCCAAATTGGACTTGAGTTGCTCGAACAGCGCGTTCATATCGCCCGAGCCGACCGACATCGACCCGATAACGTCGGACACCGCGCCGATTGTCTTCAGCAACCCCCAGAAGGTGCCGAGCAATCCGAGGAAGATCAGCAGCCCGGTCATGTACCGGGAAAGCTCGCGGCTTTCATCCAGCCGCGAGGCGATGCCGTCGAGCAGGCTGCGCATGGCGGAGGTCGACAGCGTAAAGCGGCTTGGCTCGCCGCGGTTCTGGGTATCGCGCGATGCGAGCATGCTGGCCATCGGCGCAAGTAGCTTTGGTGGTGGCAGCGTCGAGAGCCGGGGCCGCGACGTTTGGTAGGTCTCCAGCCAGGTCACCTCGGGTGACAGGCGCAACACCTGGCGCAGGTTCCAGCCGATGCCGAGCAGCAGCACGCATAAGATCAGGCTGTTGAGGCCCGGATTATTGCCATAGGCGACCAGCAGGACAGGCGACAACAGGGCGGCGACAACCAGCACGGCGATCAGGAACGCCGCCATGCGGAGCAGATACACATTCGGACGTGTCACTGTTGAGTGCCCTTGTCGGCGTCCGCGTTGCCGCCCATTACCGTCAGATCGACCCTGTCGGCTTCGCCGTCTTTCGGCGTGCCCAGCGCCCGTACATAGATGCGCGACGATCCGACGCCATTGGCCATTAGCGCACTTCGCACCGCCAATGCGCGCGATAACGAAAGCCGCCGCGCCGTGGAAGGATCATCTGGCGTCCCTGCGGCATACGCAACGACATTGAAGCTGGTGCTGTCGCCGGAGGGCGCCTTTTTCACCAACCCCTGAATCGCCTCCGCGCTGGAGGGGCTGAGATCGGCCTGACTGGAACCAAACGTGACGGTCAGGCCGCCGGCGTTCGGCAGGGCAGCGCTGACGGCCGTATCGGACACCGGAGGAGGCGGTGGCGCGGGAGCCGGACTGGTCGATGGTGGCGGTGGGGCGATCGGTGCCAAGGCAACGACCGGCGGCGGGGCGGTCGGAAGTGTCGCGGCGGGCGGCGTCGGAGCCGGCACCGTGGGCGTTGCGCCGGGGCCCGCCGTCGGCGGTGACGGGGGGAAGTACCTCGATATCCTGCTCCGGTGCCGTGGCACTCGGCTTGTTCGCGAGGACCCTGCGTGGTTCAGGCTTAGGTCTGGTCGGTTTCAGCGTTTGTTCGGCAGGCGGGGGCCGAGCACCTGGCAACGCATCGAGCGCGTGCAAATCGACCGTGATCTGTGCCAGCGCGGGCGTCGCCGCGGAGAGCAGCGCTATCAGGGGAAGACAGCCAGATCGCATGCGCGCCAGAATAACGGGGAAACGCCTGAGGCAACAGTGAACCAGCAGTACATGTTTCATTCGCTCTGTTGGCCGCGGACAATGCCTTCGATCACTGCATCGGTCAGTATGGGATGGAGGTGGGGATTGGAAGCGACCACATCGCCGGTATCACGCGGGTCCTTGCCATTTGGATCTGTCGCGAAACCGCCCGCTTCGCGCACCAGCAAAAGACCGGCAGCCATATCCCAGCGTTTGAGGCCAAGTTCCCAGAACCCGTCATAGCGGCCGGCAGCGACCCAGGCGAGGTCGAGCGCAGCCGCCCCGAATCGGCGAATCCCGGCCACCTGCGGCATCAGCGAACCCAGTGTGCGGGCGAAGGCGAGCCGCCGCTGGGGCGCCACGGCCGCGAACGGGATCCCGGTGGCAAACAGGGCATCCTTCAGGTCGCGCCTGGCTGAAACGCGCAGCCGCCGCTCGTTGACGAAGGCGCCGACGCCCTTTTCCGCCCAGAACATCTCATCCACTGCCGGGGCATAGATCAGCCCAGCGACAAGTTCGGAGCCACCGTCGGCCAGGCGGCGCTCCAGCCCTATGCTGATCGCCCAGTGCGGAATGCCGTGCAGGAAGTTCGTGGTCCCATCGAGTGGATCCACCACCCAACGCCACGCCCAGTTGTCTGATCCTGACGCACCGGACTCTTCCATCAGGAACGCATAGCCGGGGCGTGCCTTGTTCAGGTCCTCACGCAGCGTTTGTTCGGCGCGGATGTCGGCCTGCGACACAAAGTCCGATGGCCCCTTCACCGAGACCTGCAGCTGCTCGACCTCGTTGAAATCCCGTAGCAGCCGCTTCGACGCCCGCTGGGCGGCATTTGCCATCACGGTCAGGTGCGGGGAGAGTCTTAACGCCATCGATGGGGGCTCCGCTCAGCCCTTGGCGCGCTCCACGTAACTGCCGTCCTCGGTCTTGACGACGATGCGCTCGCCGGTCTCGATGAATGGCGGGACCGAGGTCTTCACCCCGTTGGACAGCTTGGCCGGCTTATATGACGAGGCAGCGGTCTGGCCTCTCACCACCGGGTCTGCCTCGACCACTTCCAGAATCACGGTGGGCGGCAGGTGGATGCCTACGGGGTCACCCTCGACCAGATCCACGGTCACCCGCATGTTGTCCTGCAGGAACGGCGCCAGATCGCCCAGAATATCGGTGGGAATGTGGGTTTCCTCGTAGCTTTCGGGATCCATCAGCACGAGGTTGGTGCCGTCCGTGTAGGAGTAATTGAACTCCTTTTCCTCGGTCATCAGCCGTTCGACGGTATCGGCCGTGCGCCAACGCTCGTTGGTTTTGTTGCCGGACTTGAGGTCGCGCATCTCCACCTGGATGAAGGCGCCGCCCTTGCCTGGGGTGATGATCTGCTGCTTGAGCACCGTCCAACGGCGGCCGTCGTGCTCGATGACCTGTCCGGCCCGGATCAGGTTTGCCTGCTGCTTCATGGCATTGGCCTATAATGATTGCCTGGGGTGCGGGCTTCTAGACCCGGGCGGCGGGGCCGGCAAGGCGGATGGGTGGCGCGGAGAATTTCCCCCACGCAGAATCGCCATGGCGGGCAATCAGCCCGCCATGGACAACCGTGCTAGGTGAGGAATTTGCCCGGCACGACGTGGCCGGGCGCCGGACGCTACGACTGGCTTGCTTTGGCGCCTCGCCACCGGCGGAGCCCGGCCATTCCGATGAATGCGCCGCCCAGCAGTGACAGCGTCGCCGGCTCCGGCACCGCGTCAACAACCATTACATCCGAGGCGATAGGTGCGCCGTTCGCATCGGTGACTGACAGGGTGAAGGTGTAGGTGTCCGGGGAATTGGGATTGAAGAAGCCCGCGAGGGGTGAGTCGCTGAAGGATAGATTCTCGGAGTTCTGTGCCACCCAATCTGTCGGGACTTCCGGTTTACCCTTGCTGGTCATCGTTACTCCCGGCGCATGACCGTAGCCCGAATCGTCCCCCCAATGTGTCAACGGATTCACGCTGCCCGTGTCCCCCTCTGAGTCGGTGATAGTCAGGCTGAAGACGTCGCCGGCGGCCAGCAAACCACCGAGGGAATTCGTACCCTGACCGCCGGGGTTCACATCGATGGAGAACTCATAGTTCCAGATCGCCGCCCCGGTGTTGGTTCCGGTAGGTGCGGTGTACTGGTTGCCACTGGTCCAGTAGATCGGCACCGCTCCACGTTGCTTGGCACGGAGGCCGAGTTCGATGCCACTGGCAGCATCGGTGTCTACGACCCAGCCACCCTGGGGATTACCGGAGCCGTTGAACCAACTGGAATTCGTGCTGCTGTTGCTTAGCCCTGGATCCGCTGGCAGCGCGTTCGGCGAGGCGAGCAGTTGATTGAAGGTGATCGCGGCGTGCGCGCTTCCCCCTGTGATCAGCAACGCCGCGGCTAGGCCGAGGCCGTGTGTCAGTCGAGCCATGAGCGGAAATCCCCCTTTGTTCTGGTTGGAAGAGTGGTTGAGCGGTCGCCATCGTTGTGCCGGAAGTCGTCAATGCGTCTTTGAATACGGATCGGTGGCGGATAAAAACCTGCGTTGCGCATCAGCAAATACACGATCCACAGCGATGCAGCCCCTAGATTGTCCAATTTAATGGACAAAGATTATTCATGCGTCAATCTCGGCATAACATATCCGTGTGATTCCACAAGTACCAAGATTTAGAATGATCGACAAAAGCAAAGTTTTAACATTGGCCAAATAGAGACTGGACGCGCAACGAATTATCGGTTTGGCGAATAGGACTCCGGGAACGCTCCCTGAGGCAGCCGCGTCGCTGCTTTATCCTCGGTCCAGGAGATGGCGGCTGCCGGCCGGGTCACGCACCTGTCCACCCGGCTCCAGATACACCGGCCCTATAGGCACCTTGCCGTGACCGCCGGGTATGTCGAGCACATAGGTCGGCCAGGCGAGCCCAGTGACGCGGCCGCGCAGGGCGGCAAGCAGCCGGCGGCCTTCCTCGATGGGCACGTGGAACCGCGTGGTGCCTGGCGCGGCATCGAGCTGATGCAGGTAATAGGGCTTCACCCGCACGCTCAGCATCGCTCGGAACAGTTCCTCCAGTGCGCCCAGGCTGTCGTTGACGCCGCGCAGCAGCACTGACTGACCAAGCACTGGAATTGCCGCTGCCTGGATGCGCCGGATCGCCGCAGCAGCCGCGTCGGTGAACTCCCGCGCGTGATTGGCGTGCAGCACCAGCCACAGGGCCTTCCCGGTGCTCAGGGCGGCGACCAGCGCATCGGTGGTGCGTTCCGGGTCTGCGACCGGCACTCGGGTATGTACTCGCAGGAGCTCAATGTGCGGGATGGCTGACAACGCCTCGACAACCGCTGCCAGGCGCCGCGGCGACAGCATCAGCGGATCGCCGCCGGTCAGGATCACCTCGCGGATCGCGGGCCGTGCGGCGAACCAGTCGTACGCTGCCCGGAGTTCCGCATCGGTCAGCACGCCGCCGTCGGGACCCACATGCTCGCGCCTGAAGCAGAAGCGGCAATACACGGGGCAGACCAGTAAAGGCTTCAGTAGCGCGCGATCCGGGTAGCGATGCACCACTCCCTTGATTGGCGACAGTGCGTCATCGGCGATGGGATCCACGGTCTCGTGTGGCGCGGTGATCAGTTCGGCCGGGTCGGGGATGTATTGCAGGCCGATCGGATCATCCGGCCGTTCAATCAACGCCTGCATGGCGGGCGTGATGGCGATGGCATAGCGGCGGGCAACCGCGACGATCTCGGGCCGTGTGTCCGGCTCGATCAGGCCCGCGGCTGCAAGCTCATCGGCAGTGCGAAGGCTTCGCTGACTGGCTGGCATAGGGCTGCGTTAGCGCGATCGGCGTCGGGCCGATAGTGCCGGCAGAACAGCCTACCGTCGCGGGCCCCGTCAGGCCGGACGAACCGGCCTGACCCACTGGCGTCAGGTATAGGCCCCAAGCTGGCAGCCGAACGCGTCCGGCTTCTGCATCAGCGGTTCGCCGGGCGCGATCTCAATGATTTCGTAGTAATCATCGGGGTTCTTCATGTCGGCCTTCTTCTTGCCGCGCTGGATGATGACCGGTCGCATCAACTGATGGTCCTCTGGGCGGAACCATACATCTCCGACCGTGGATTGGATGTGCTTGCTTCGCTTCGTACGCCTTGATCACATCCGGAGGGTAGAAGGTCTTCGCCCGTTCGATCGCATCGGCCCACATCGCGAGCTGCATGTACCCGGAGTTGGCGCTCCATTCCGGCTTGTAGCTGTATTTCTTCTCGAACGCCGCAACGAACTCTTTCGCTAGCGGAAAACGGTCCTCCAGCGTCCACCAGAAGTCTGTCGAGGCGTACACGCCCTGCATCAGATCCGGTCCGACGTCGCGCGCCAGGAACGGCGTGTTGTACGCAACCACCAAAGTCATCTTGTCCAGCACACCGAACTGCTTCGCCTGCTTGATCGACTGGATGGCGTCATTGCCGAAGTTGATGTTGATGAACACGTCGGCGCCGCTGTTGGCGATGTTCAGCAGATAGGAGCTATAATCCGATGCACCAAGCGGGCAGACCTGGTTGGTCGCTACAGTCCAGCCGCCGCCTGCTCTTGGTGGCTTCCTCGAACGACTGCCGTACCGTGTGGCCATAGGTGTAGTCCGGTGTCAGGAACGCGATCTTCTTGTTCTTGCCAAGCGCTTTCAGAATGACCGGTGTCAGCGCGGCCGCTGCCGTCTGCGCATAAAAACACTGCCGAAACGAATATCGCACGCAGTCCTTGCCGGTGGTATCGTTAGAGCCACTGACGATCGGCAGGTAGATCACATGTTCACGCTGTGCGAGCTTGTTCATAGCCACTGCCTCGGCGCTCGAGACGCAACCGCAGATCATCATCGCCTTGTTGTCGTTGATGAATTTGGTGCCGTTCTGCACTGCGGTGTTCGGCTTGGCTTCCGAATCGGCCACGCCGTGCTTCACTTGCTTGCCCAACACGCCCTTCGTGGTGTGCGGCGAGATTTTGCGGATCAATGCGTTGCCGGAGTTGAGATGTTCGATCGCCAGCTCGATGCCCTTCAATTCGTCCTCGCCTGGCACCGCGTAGGTTCCTGTGCGCGGCACGCTGACGCCGACGAATACCGAATCGCCGGAAACACCGGCCGGCCAGGTTCCGATCGGCGGCTGATCCGCGGCGAAGGCGCCGTGGCGCAGGTTCGGCAACATCGCGCCACCCAGAAGACCGGCGCCCGCGCCCAGCAGTGCGCGGCGTCGCGTTGTCGGAAACCGAATTGATTCGTCAGCCATCGTATCCTCCCCACTCCGGAATTGCCGCGCCTCGTCGGGTGCGTGCATTTGACAATAGACAGAAACCATTATGGTCTGCCGGCATTCCGGTCCGGCTACTATTCTAGCGGCGCTCACTGTGCAAGTGATCCGGGATCGGGCGCCGAAGAGACGATCGTTCCGGTGGTTGTTGTCGCGGCACCTGCGGCCGACTATTGAACGCCGACTATTACCCGAGGGGACCACCAATGGACCACCGACGTCGCTCCGCCCGGATCAGCCGACCGGCAGATTTTCCCCGCTGAGCCAGTCGGTCGAGCCAAACAACCATGCCCAGTCTGCCCCTACTGTTGTCGCAGGCATTCAACGGCCTCGCACTCGGCTCGCTGCTCGCCTTGGTCAGCAGTGGCCTGACCATCATCCTCGGCACCCTCGGCGTGCTGAACTTCGCTCACGGCGCTCTGTTCATGCTGGGCGCCTATGCCTTGTTCGTGGTGCTGCAAGCGACCGGCTCGTGGTTCCTGGGGATCGCCATTGGGACATTGTTCATGCTTGTCGCGGGCGTGCTGATAGAACGGATCGTGGTCCGATTGTTCTACCATCGCCCTCCAGAGGACCAGATCCTGGTCACCTTTGGCATCGGCATCGTCCTGGTTGAGGCCGTGCGTGCGGTGTTCGGCAGCGAGACCAGGCATCTGCCGACACCGTCCTGGGGCGAGGGGGTCACGCGCCTCGGTTTCCTGATTTATCCGTCTTATCGGCTGCAATTGATCGGCATCATCGCGCTGATACTTCTGGCGCTGTATCTCGTGCTCTATCGGTACTGCGATCGGACTGGTGGTGCGCGCCGGCATCGAGGACGCCACCATGGTCGGCATCCTCGGCGTCAACGTCCGCCGTACCTTCCTGCTTGTGTTCGCCATCGGCGCCGCGGCGGCGGGCATCGCGGGCATGCTTTACGGACCCATTGTGTCCGTCACGCCGGAAGCTGGCGACAGCTTCCTCGTGCAGTCGTTCGTCGTCATCGTCATCGGCGGATTGGGCTCGTTCCCTGGCGCGGTGATCGGTGGACTAATCGCCGGCGAGATCATCAGCGTCACCAGCGCGTTCAACTCCGCTTACTCCGAAGTCATGCTCTACGCAGTGATGGCTCTGTTGCTGGTGGCACGACCACAGGGTCTGTTCGGCACCGAGGGCCGCGTATGATCCTGCGTGGTGTCGTGCCGGAACTCGTGCTCGCTGTTGCATTGCTGCTCAGTCCTTTCGTCTTCATCCATCTGGGCGCTTCCTACGATCTGATGGAGCGGGTGCTGGACTGGGGCATCCTAGGCATCGGACTGGATCTGCTGTTCGGGTGGACCGGGTTGTTGTCATTCGGACAGGCCGCATTCTTCGGCACCGGAGGTTTCGTCGCGGCCTACCTGCTGGTGAACAACCTGCTCAGCAGTGTCTGGATCGCGCTGGCCATCGGCACGATTGCCGCGGCCGTGGCTGGGCTTCTGGTCGGCTGGCTGGCGGTGCGTCGGATCGGCATCTACTTCGCCATGATCACGCTGGCGTTTGGGCAAATGGCTTTCTTCCTCGAGAACAATCCACTGTCCGCCTTCACCGGCGGCGAAAATGGCCTGTCCGGCGTCCCGGAGCCAACGCTCGGTTTCGGCGACTGGGCAGAGCGCATCCGTCCCGGGCTGCCCATGTACTGGCTGCTTGCGGCGTTTTTCTTTGCCAGCTTTCTGCTTGCCCGACGCATCGTCCATTCGCCGTTCGGTGTGGTGCTGCGCGCGATCAAGGAGAATACGGCCCGCGCCGCCATGCTGGGTCATGCCGTGCCGCGCTACAAGCTTGCGGTGTTCATTATCGCGGCGGCATTTGCGGGACTGGCAGGCGGACTGCTGGGCGTGTTGCAGAGCTTCATGCCGCCCGATGCATTCATGCTCGATACGTCCGGCCAGCTGGTTGCGCAAACCGTGATCGGTGGTGTCGGGACGCTGATCGGTCCGGCGGTCGGCGCGGCAGTGTGGTTGTGGCTGCGCGATAATCTGCAACTGATCCCCGGTGTCGGGCCCGTTGTGGAAGTTGATTCTGGGTTTGGTGTTCGTTGTTTTGGTAACGGCATTGCGGCGCGGCATCTGCGGCGAAATCCGATTCCGGTGGGTTCGTCGGCGGCAGGTGTTGACATCTGTCACTACTGCCGCTGCGCCGTCGACCACCGCAGCACCGCTTGCCGCGCCTCTCATTCGGGAACGTCACGACTCCCCGGCACTCGAAACGCACGATCTGGCGCGGCACTACGGCGGCCTGCGCGCCGTCGATGGGGTGTCGTTCGCGGTGCGTAGCAATTCGATCCATGCCGTCATCGGTCCGAATGGCGCAGGCAAGTCCACTCTGTTCAAGATGCTGCTCGACGAAGTCAGTCCGACGGAGGGCGAAGTCCGATTGTATGGCCGCCGTATCACCGGCCTCGGGGCAACGCGAGCCGCGCAGCTAGGCATCGGCAAGAGCAACCAGCTCAATCACCTGTTCCTGGAACTCAGTGCCCGGGAGAACCTTCGGATCGCTGCGCTGGCCCGCCGGCGAGGGGCGTTTCGAATTGATTTGCTGCGTCGCGCCGATTCGATCGCCGAGGTCGAGCGCCAGATCGAAGCGGTGCTGGCGACGATGGAGCTGAATGAGCGGGCCGAGCTGCCCGCACATAGCCTCGCCTATGGCGAGAAGCGGCGACTGGAGATCGGCCTGGCGCTCGCCACCGGCCCAAATGTGCTGCTGCTCGATGAGCCGCTCGCCGGCATGAAGTCCTGCCGAGCGCACGTCCACCCGTGCGCTGATCCGTCAAATCGGTCGCGACCGCACGCTGTTGATCGTCGAGCATGATATGGACGCGATCTTCGAATTGGCCGAACGCATCACCGTTCTATACGAGGGTCGTCTCCTGGCCGAGGGCTCGCCGGACGAAATACAACGCAATCAGGCGGTGCAGGACGCCTATCTCGGAGGAATGCGCGAGCATGAGCCTGCTTGAGCTCGACGGGGTAAACACCTTCTACGGCGACTCGCATATCCTGTTCGACGTATCGATGCGCGTTGAGCAGAACGAGGTTGTGGCGCTGCTTGGCCGCAACGGCGCCGGCAAGACCACGACGCTGCGCACCATCATGGGCGTGCTGGCGCCTGGCAGTGGCAGCATCCGGTTGGATGGCAAACCGATAGCGGGGCTCGAGCCTTATGTCATCGCGCGAATGGGACTGCAGCTTGTACCGGAGGAGCGTGGGGTCTTTCGCGGCCTGACGGTGGAGGAAAACCTCCGCCTGGCTGCGTTGACTGCACCGGCGCGTTGGTCGCTTGATCGTGTTTACGCGATCTTTCCTCGCCTCGCGGAACGGCGCCGCTCCCGAGGCGGTCATCTGTCAGGTGGCGAACAGCAAATGCTGACCATCGCCCGTGCGTTGGTCCGCGACGCGCGCATAATCCTGCTCGACGAACCGTTCGAAGGTCTCGCCCCGCTGATTGTGCGCGACCTTGTACGTGTCAGCCGCGATCTCGCCAAACAAGGTCGGACCATCGTGGTGGTCGAGCAAAACGTGGTCGCGGCGCTGAGCTTTGCCGATCGGGTTTATATTCTCAACAACGGACATATCGTGTTCGAGGGCACGCCGGATGATCTGCATGCCGAACCGGAGATCATGAAGAGCCATCTTGGTGTGTGAAGCGATCATGCGCTTCACGGACGCCTGATGGGTAACCAGACGGTCGTCAATGTCGGGCTTATTTTGCTCGTCGCATCGATTGTTGCGATGGCAACCCGACGGATGCGTCTGCCATACAGTGTGGGTCTGGTCGCTGCTGGCATCCTCCTGGCGCTGCTGCCGGTCAGGGTTGGATTGTCGCTGTCGCCAGATCTCATATTCACGACGTTGCTGCCGCCGCTGATCTTCGAGGCGGCGCTGCAAATCCATTGGTCGCCGTTTCGGCGAGAGCTGCCGGTCACGCTGACGCTCGCCTTCCTCGGCGTCATTATCGCGGCCGCGATCGTCGCCGTGGGAATGCACGAGCTGATCGGGTGGTCGTGGCTCGCCGCCTGGATGTTCGGCTTCCTGATCGCAGCAACCGATCCCGTCTCGGTGATCGCAACATTCAGGGAAACACGTGTCGAACCCCGCCTCAGCCTGCTGGTGGAGTGCGAGAGTTTACTCAATGATGGCGTCGCAGCGGTTGGGTTCGCTGTGATGGTGGCGATCGCCGCCGGTTCCTCGGTGGCGCCGGCTGCCATAACCGGTCTCCTGTTGTGGAAGATACTGGGAGGCGTGATCATCGGCGGAGGCGTTGCCGGTGGTCTGCTGGTACTCGCGGGGCGCACCCAGGATCACTTGGTCGAGATCACCCTTACGACGATCGCTGCCTATGGCGCGTTCCTGATCGCCGAGCGCTTCGAATCCTCGGGCGTGCTGGGGGCGCTCACCGCCGGGATGGTTGTGGCCAACATCGGCTGGCGAGGTTACATCTCGCAGATTGGCCGCGCGCATATTCTGTCGTTCTGGGAATACGCTGCGTTTCTGGTGAACTCCATCGTGTTCATTCTGATCGGTTTGCAGGAGGCGACCCGCGCACGAAACCTGCTCAGTCTCGCAGCCGGGAGCGCGATTGTGTTCGTCCTGCTGAGCCGCGTGGTGTCAGTATATTTGCTGTGCGCGCTGTTCCACCGCCGGCGGCTGGCGGTGGACCAACGCTATCAGCACATCCTGGTCTGGGGAGGTTTGCGCGGTGCACTCGGCCTTGCCCTGGCGCTGACGATACCCGACAGCATTCCGGAACGAGGCGACATTATAAATTCCGCGTTTGCCGTGGTCGCCTTCTCGATCTTTGTACAAGGACTGACAATGCCGCCATTGATCCGTCGCCTCGGAGTTCAGGCGCCAGCAGCCGGGACTACGACCCGTCAGTAATGCCAGTATCCCCCGCCGCCGAACAGCAGGAACAGGATCAGGAGCAGCACCACAATTCCTAACCCACCGCCGTAGTGTGCACCGCCGTAGTAGCCGCCCCGATAGCCGTAGTATCCGCCGCCGCCGAACAGCAACAGGATTACCAGGATCAGTAGAATAAGGCCCATGATGGTACGCCTTTGTTCCGTGGAGGATTCCAGATCGTTGTCCCGCGAGGTCAAGTCGTGGCGCAATCATGGCGATGCGGCGGCAACCGCCATTCTGACGTAACATTGAAGACATGTCGCAACCCGTCTGGCATCCCGAGAGCCTCGCCGCGCGCTTGCCATTCCTGCGCCGCCGCGCGCTGCTGACAGTCGCCACCCGCGCATTCTTCATCGCGCGTGGCTATACCGAAGTGGAGACACCTTACGCCGTTCGCGCTCCCGGGGAGGAAGTGCACCTGAGTGCGTTCGGCACCGTACGTGAAGCGGCGGACGGCACCAGCGAGCCGCTCTGGCTGCACACCAGTCCCGAGTTCGCCATGAAGAAACTGCTGGTGGCCGGGGCTGGCCCGATCTTCCAACTTGCGCGCGTGTGGCGGAACGGTGAGGGCAGCGATCTGCACGCGCCGGAGTTCACCATGTTGGAATGGTATCGGCCTGGCGCCGATATGGCTTCGCTGATCGACGAGACCATCGCCTATCTGCGGGCCGTGCTGCCGCCTGTCGTGTCCTGCCGCGGTGTCACGACCGATATGTCGCAGATCGAGCGCCTCACCCTGGCGGAGGCTTTCGCGCGTCACGTTGGCGCCGACGTGCTCGCAACCGCAGATGATGCGGCCGCATTGGCTGCCGCCGCCGGTGCGCGTTTGCGCGAGGCAGAGACCTGGGAGGATTTGTTCTTCCGGCTCCTGCTCGAACGCATCGAGCCGCGGATCGGTCGAGACTACCCCACGTTCCTGACGCACTGGCCTGCGGCGCAGGCCGCCTTGGCACGCCGAGATCCAGCGGATCCACGCGTTGCCGAACGCTTCGAACTATTCGTTTGCGGCATCGAGCTGGCCAACGCTTTCGTCGAATTGACCGACCCAGGGGAACAGCGCGTCCGGTTCGACGCGGATCGCGCCCGACGCCACGCCATCTCCGGTACCGACTGGCCACTCGACGAGGATTTCCTCGCGGCGTTGGCTCACGGCATGCCGCAATCCGCCGGCATCGCGCTCGGCTTCGATCGGCTGGCAATGATCGCCTCGGGCGCCAGCCGGATCGACCAGGTATTATGGCTGCCCGACAGTGGTCCGATGGCAGAATGACCCCATGTAAGGGCGGATCACAGACTGGAGTGCGCCAGATGCGTCGCGTCTTACCGCTCGTGCTGGCCGGACTGCTCGCTGGCTGCACCGATCAGCTGGCCGCCCGGCAGGCCTATCTCAGCCAATTCATCGGCCAACCCGAGTCCGCGGTGGTCCAGGCGATGGGTGTCCCGACGCGCAATTTCGAGACCGGCGGCGTCACATATCTGGCGTACAACGAGCACCGCATCGACTTCATCCCTGGGCCGCCCACATTCGCACCATGGTACTACGGCGGCTATGGCGCTTTTCCGCCCCAGGTCGTGCAACTGAATTGCGAGACGACCTTCGAGGTCGCCGACGGCAAGATCCGCTCGTTCAAACTCCGGGGGAATGCGTGCGGCTGATTAAAATCGTTTCGGTTACCGTCTATATTGACCTGCATCAAAGCCAAATTTACCTTTTCGGCGCTTCTGTATTCCGACCGTAGCGGCATCGCCGCCGAGAGGAATGATGATGAAGCGTTCGATATTCTCTGCGTGTCTGCTGAGTGCGATTGTCTGTAGTACCGCTGCTTCCGCACAATCTATCTTTGATCCGAATGCGCCTCCCGTCGGCAAGCAAGCCGGCACGATTCTGGTGCGTGTTCGTGCCATCGGCGTGTTCCCGCTGGATTCCTCGAGTTCGATCTCGGTCATCGGCGGCCACGTGAACGCCACGGCGCAGGCTGCGCCGGAGGCTGACTT
The DNA here is from genome assembly GCA_963726125.1 of uncultured Alphaproteobacteria bacterium. Classification (GTDB taxonomy): domain Bacteria; phylum Pseudomonadota; class Alphaproteobacteria; order Acetobacterales; family Acetobacteraceae; genus JAMXLO01. Next base: position 167,403 of record CAVSBG010000012.1, read on the forward strand.
GTCCTACTTCTTCACCGACAACATAGCGCTTGAGCTGATCGCCGCCACGACACGGCATGATGTGTCCGCCAGTGACACGGCGCTGGGACATGTCGACGTCGGCAGCGTCTGGGCTCTGCCGCCTACGCTCACCCTGCAGTACCACTTCTTCCCACACGAACGGCTCAGCCCATATATCGGTGCGGGCATCAACGCGACCTTCTTCTACGGTGCGCATCCGGCGGGAGCACCGGTGACCCAGGTCTCGTTCAGCGACAATGTCGGCGCGGCGGTGCAGGCCGGTGTGGACTACAACATCAGTGGCCACTGGTTTGCCAACATCGACGTGAAGCAGATCTTTCTGAACACCACCGCGAGTATCGACAGCGGCGCCATCAAGGCACACACCGCATTGAATCCGCTGGTGGTCGGAATGGGTATCGGCTACCGGTTCTGATCCGTCGTCAGCTACGGCTGATCAGCAATAGCGCGGGTAACGCGAGTTGCGCGATCAGCCTTACGTTCGGCAGGTGGCTCTCGTCGTAGTAACCGGCGCGGTGACACAGGTTGAGCGTGCCCATCGTCTGGCCACGCCACCGCACCGGCATGTTGAGAATGCTATCGCAGCCCAACGAGTGGATCAGTTCGTGATCGAAGAAGTTGGCGGTGATGTCCTCTCGCGTGCGGCCGATATAGGGCTGCCCACCATGGATGACGCGTTGCATCCAGGCCGAGTCGGTCACCGGCTTGCGGCCACCGATCGGATACGCTTCTGGCTGGTTGGTGTAGAACCGTTCCGACTGACGCAGTGCCGGGTGATGCACCAGGATGGTGAACAGGATGTGGCCTGGCTCGTTTGCCAGCGTGGTATCGATCGCGCGGAAAGTCGCTCCCGGTTGGTCGGTTTCCGCGTGCGCGGCAAGGATGCTGTCGATCATGGGACGAGCGCCTTTGCATAGGCACTGACCGCCGCGGCAAAGCCCATGACGAGCGCATCGGCGGTGAGTTCGTGGCCGATGGACGCCTCGGCGAGCGTTGGCATGCGTGCCACGAACGGCGGCAGGTTGAGCAGGTTCAGGTCATGCCCTGCGTTGACCACCAGGCCGCGATCCGCCGCTTCACGGGCCGTCGTCTCGCAGGCCGTGAGCAGCCGACTATAGTCACCCGAGCGAAATGCCGCGGCGTAGGAGCCAGTGTAGATCTCCACGCCATCCGCGCCGGATGGCTTGATCCGGTCCAACACGGCGGGATCGGGGTCAATGAACAGAATGACACGCGCGCCCACCCGCTTCAGCGCAGCGATAGCGGGTTGGACGAGCGACATCTGCTCGGGTCCCAGCTTCCATCCTTCTTCCGAGGTGAATGCGTCGGGCGCATCGGGAACCAGCGTGCACTGCTCCGGCCGTACCTCCGATGCGATCTCGAACAGGCGCGCGTCAGGATAGCCCTCGATATTCAGCTCCACCCTCGGTCGCCATTCCGCGATCGCCTCGGCGAGCACCGGCACATCGGTTCGTCTGATGTGCCGTTCATCAGGACGTGGGTGCACCGTGATGCCGAGCGCCCCGGCCTCGACGGCGCGGCGGGCAAAGGCGCGCAGGTCAGGCACACCAGTGAGGCGCGAATTGCGCAGCAGCGCGATCTTGTTGAGGTTGACGCTGAGTCGTGCCATCGCTCAGCCCGCCTCGGCAATGGCTTTGTTCAGGGCCCGTACCCCAGCCCCGGGACCATCGGGATGGTTCCAGACACACCCAACCACGGCGAGGAAGTCCGCTCCGGCTCGCACCAAGGGTGCGCAGTTCTCCGCGGTGATGCCACCAATCGCGCAACAGGGAAGTTCCATCAACTCTGACCACCAGTTCAGGATTTCGGGATCGATGAAGCGCGTAACCTCTTTGGTCCCGGAAGGAAAGAACGCGCCGAACGCCACATAGTCTGCGCCATCGTCGCCCGCCTGCATCGCTAGATCGCGACTGCCCTTGCAGGTGACGCCCAGCATCGCTTCGGATCCTATCAGCGTGCGCGCCTGACGAGCCGGCATGTCCTCTTGGCCGACATGCACACCATCGCAACCGAAGTCACGCACCATATCGGCGCGGTCGTTCAACAGGAATGCGACGCCCCGTGACTGCGTCACCGGCCGCAGCGCATCAATCGCGCGACGCCACGCATCGTCGTCCACGTCCTTCAGGCGAAGCTGCACCGCCGCCACATCGCCCGCGTCCAGAGCAGACGCGAGCACATCGGCGAATTGCCCGGGATCAAGCTTCGGGGGCGTGATCAGGTAGATGCGGCAGCCCATCTGGCCACCGCCCATCTCAGCCATCGATCAGGCCTTCGCGAGGTAGATGTCGATGATCTTCTGGGTGACGCGCATGGGGCGGTCCTTCTTTCCAGGCGTGGTTGCCGGCGTACTAGCTCACGGCATCGTCGCTGTCACCGGGGGCTGGCATCCGCATCCAGTCGTGCAGTCGCCTGACCTCGGCCGGCTTGCACATGTCGATTGCCTCTGGCCGATGGGCCAATACCTCAGCGCCAAGTGACGCGGCGATCGCGGCGACTGAATCCCAACCGGACGCGGCAGGGTCGAGGACAATCGCGCGTTGGCCGATACGCAGTGCTCCCACGGCCAGCCCGGAGGCATCCGCGCAGTCGAGGATGTCGTCGATGGCGACGTCGGCAAATTCGGCACGGACCAGTCCGACCAGTGCGAACCACCAGGCACACCCACCGAACAGCGCCGCGCCCGGCGCGGATAGCAGCGTTACCGGCACGCCGAAGGCCAAGGCTGCCCGTGCATCCGCGAGCCCATGAATGACGACAGCGCGGTATCGGCCACGGCTCACGAACCACTGACCTCCGTTATCTGCTTGACGTTCAATGGCTCAGCGGCTTTCTCTCCAGGTGCCACGTAACGTAGGGCAGGGGAATGGCGGGCGACAACGAAGACCCGGAAGCCGCAGCCGATCGTCTCGAGGCTGCGCTGGAGCGGATCGTCCAGGCGGCGGCGCGACAGCATCCGCCGCCACCTGAGCCATCACCATCGATCGAGGCGCAAGAACTTTCGGCGCGAACTCGACAACTTGATCGATCGTCTGCGAACGGCGCTCGGCGCCAGGCCCGGTTGAACTGGATTATGGGGAACTTCGATGGCGCAGGTCACGCTTCGTATCAACGGTTACGCCTATACAGTTGGCTGCAAGGACGGTGAGGAGCAGCATCTTCAGGCGATGGCCGGCGAGGTCGAGCGACGAATTGAAAGCGTCAAGGCGGCCGCCGGGCAATCTGGAGAGGCGCGCATGCTGGTGATGGCGTCACTGCTGATGGCGGACGATCTTTATGAGATGGGCAAGGCGCTGCGGTCCGGTCAGCCCGTCGCGTTGCCGACCGAGCCGAAGCTCGGGCGGCGGCTGGGAAAGCTCGCGCAGAGAGCTGAGGACATTGCCCTGAACCTCGAGCATCCCTAAGTAGTGCGGGCGGAGCTGCTCGGTGCGACAGGCAATACATCCCCTGGGCCAGTAAGCAACTCCCTCGGGAACTGGCTCTGTCGGGATCTTGGTCTCGGTATCTGGTGCCCACCTGCACAAGCAGGCTCTGGGAGGATGACACGCCACCGGCCAGGGCGGCTCCGCACACTTCCCCCGATGGACTGATGGATGGCGTGGTGCGCACCGCGCGTGCTGTCGCGCGCAAGGGGCCGGTCTCCGGCCATTGATGCGCCCAAAATGGGCGGCCGTGTCAGGTTTTCGCCGATCGGCATCTGCCCGGCACTGCATGATAGCAGGAACCCAGCCTCCAACCGATCCCAGCAACGCTCCGTAAGCGGTTGTTTTGTTCGTATTTTGCGACCGGGCGACGCACCAAATGGCGGCAGCAGTCCCGGCCGGGCAGACATACGCAGCACCGGAACTGGCTGAACTGCGGACCGCGCCCTACGATACCAGCCTGCACACTGTCGCAACCGAGCGCGGTGCCATCGCAAGGGACCCTGAATGCGCATCCTGTTCATCGGCGACGTGGTTGGACGCTGCGGCCGCGAGGCAGTGGCCGTGTCGCTCCCCAAGCTCCGCGAGGCACTCCGCATCGACCTCGCCGTGGTCAACGCCGAGAACGCCTCGCACGGCTTCGGCCTCGCTCCTGACATGGCGGTCGCGCTGTTTGCTGCCGGCGCCGACGTGATCACGCTGGGTAACCACGCGTGGGATCGTAAGGAGATTATCCCGTATCTCGCCGAAAACCCGCGTCTGATCCGAGCCGTGAACTTTCCGCCTGGCACACCGGGTGCCGGCTCGGTGGTGGTAGAAGTCCCAGGTGGACGCCGAGCGCTGGTGCTCCAGGCGATGGGGCGGCTGTTCATGGATCCGCTGGACTGCCCGTTCCGCGCTACCGCGGACCTGCTCTCGAAGCACCGGCTGGGTGGCACGGTGTCGGCCATCCTGGCCGACATCCACGCCGAGGCGTCGAGCGAGAAGATGGCCTTCGGGCATTTCCTCGACGGCCAGGTGTCGGCGGTGATCGGCACGCATACGCATTGCCCTTCGGCCGATGCGCAGGTGCTGCCGGGCGGTACGGCGTTCCAGTCCGATGCAGGCATGTCGGGCGACTACGACAGCGTCATCGGCATGGTGAAGGACGGCGCAACGATGCGCTTCTGGCGGAAGATGCCGGGCGAGCGGCTGGCCCCCGCGGAGGGCGAGGCGACGGTGTGCGGCGTGTTCGTTGAAACCGACGATACGACCGGTCTCGCCAGAACTGTCGCGCCAGTGCGCGTGGGGGGACGGCTGGCCGCGGCAATGCCGTCAGGGTAGGACGGCGTCGTGTTGCAATGAAGGTGTAGGAGGTGCCCAACTCATTCAGGCCCTACGCCTCCTGGTGTACAGCGTGCTCGCGAACCGGTAGATAGCTCTTGGCCGACGCTTGAACCGGCGCCGGGATCCCCGCCGCAGGGCATGCATCCAGTTGGCCGAACCTACCGCCGATACCGGCATGGATATCGTCGAGCAACCGCGAAATCAGCTGCTCGGTGTGAGCGCAATGCGCCGGGTCGCTCTCGAGTATCCATCGCGTCGTTTCGACCAGATGGTTGGTCATGATCTCCACGGCCAAACCGACATCGCGCGCCAGCGTCGCCTCCGCGAGCGCCCTGTGCTCACCGGCAATATCGCGTTCGGTCGTCGACAGGCCAGACAGGCGACGATAGCGATCGCTCAGATCGTAGAGATGCTCGCGAAACCGCAGAATGTGCTCGGACGTGTCGACGGAGACCAGCGCCGTATGAAACGCTCGGTGCTGGGCCTGCCATGCTTCGTTGGAAACCCGTTCCGCACCGGTGTCCAGATAGATGGGACAGCCACTGAGCCGATGTGCGGACGCCAGGATCTCTGCCTCCCAGTTGCGGTCTCCGGTGGCGATGGCGAATTGCAGTGCCAGCGTCTCGATCCAGACGCGCGACTTGGTCAGGCCGAGCAGGTCCTCGATCGAGATCCGGGCAACGCTGAAGCCGCGCTGACCCTCCAACGTCACCAGCCCCATGCTGCTGAGCCGTGACAGGGCCTCGCGCAACGGGCTCATCCCAACGCTGTATGCGTCACGCAGTGCATCAAGCCGCAAGCGGTCGCCAGGCCGCAGCCGGCATTTAAGGATGTCCTCGCGCAAACGCAGGAACAGTCCATGCGCGATGGTCTTCGGCGGCTCCGTGCTCATCAATCCTCATCTCATAAGCCGGCTATCGTTGCCGCATACGACAGAATTTCGAAATTTCCAAGCTATTTCCAAAACCCGATTGACGATCGGTTTTCCTCCCCATACGCTGACCAGAGAAGATGACCGGACGGCGCGAGTGTCGTCCCAAGGGCCAACAGGCACATCGTATGAATTGTTCTCGTCGCGGCTTGATAGTTGGCGCGCTCGCACTCGGAGTGGGCATCCGAACCAGGCCTACTTCCGCCGCCACCTGGGAGCCGACGCGCCCGATCGAGATCGTCGTGCCGAGTGCGGCCGGAGGCGGCCTTGATGTCACCGCCCGTGTGCTGCAACGAACGATGCATGATCTGAAGGTGACCGATCAGGCAATCAACGTGGTCAACAAGGCGGGGGGCAACGGCGCCATCGGCATTGTCTATGCGAATCAGCATAAGGGCGATGGTCACTTCATCACCGTGCAGTCACCGGCGTTGCTGATCAGTCCATTGGAAGGTGTCGGCGCGATCGGGTTGAAGGATGTCACGCCGGTCGCAACGCTGGTCGATGAACAGATCATCTTCGCTGTTGCCGCGGATTCACCGTTCAAGACGGGCCGCGACGTTGCTGCAAAGCTCAAGTCGGACACATCGTCGATCAGCTTTGCGATGTCGGGCTCGGTTGGTGGCCACAGCCACATCGCCCTCGCGCTCGTGACGCAAGCCGCCGGGGGCGATCCGCGCGCGCTAAAGGTCGTCGCATTCAACGGAGGCGGCGAGGCCGTCACCGCGTTGATGGGTGGCCATATCATGGTCACAGTAACGCCGGCCTCCAGCATTCTCGGACCATTGGCGGCCGGCAAGGTTCGTGTGATCGGGCTTACGTCTGACAAACGATTGACAGGCGCCCTGGCCGATGCGCCGACCTGGAAAGAGCAAGGCGTCAATGCGGTTTTCGCAAGCTGGCGCGCATTGGCAGGTCCCCTCCGCATGACGCCGCCGCAACTGGCGTGGTGGGATGGCGTCCTGGCGCAGGTTACCCAGGCGCCGCAATGGGAAAAATTCGTCGAACAGAATGAATGGACCAGCGACTACCGCGACAGCGCGACGGCTGCGCGGTTCTTTGCCGACGAAAGCCAGCGTTACGCAAGCGTCTTGAAGGAGCTGGATCTGCTGCGGGCGTGAACCCGGCTGCAAAGACTTTCCACTATCAACCGAGGAGAAATCCCATGTCTGGCAAAATCGTCCACATCGCGCTGAAGGTTAAGGACATGGAGTCCTCGACCAAATTCTACCAGGACGTATTCGGCTTCCGCGAGGTCGCGACCCATCGCAGCGGCAAGAGCGAGGCCGGGCACGTATCCCGTCATATGACCGATGGTGTGATCGACCTCGCGCTCATGGTGTATGATAGCGAGGATGCCCCGGAAGCGCAGCTATCCGGGACGGGCCCGTGCATCCATCATTGGGGCGCCGAGGTAGACGACATCAAGTCGGCTGCCGAGAAGATCAAGGAACTCGGTGGTGAGATCATGTCCCCGCTCGATGCGGGCGTCGTGAAGTTCCGTGCGCCGGATGGCACGATCGCAGAGCTGTGCCAGAAGGATCGCTATGAGAACTTCAGGAAGCACCACGGCGTTGCCTGACCAATCTTGATGGCATGCGTCGCGCTCCAACAAGGGAGCGCGACGGTGGGAGGAGCGAATGAAAGACCGCATGCTCGCAGCGGTGATCGCCGTTGTGGCACTCGCTTATCTTTACTCGGATTGGCGCATTCCTCGCCTTGAGCTCGGCGACCCGCTTGGACCGCGGGCATTCCCCGCATTGGTGGGCATCCTGCTGCTGATCTCGGCGGTGCTGTTGATGTTGGAGACCCGTCGTGGCCAGCAGGCGCCAGTCGTCGTAGCTGCTCGCTCAGGTCCGTCCCACTTGCCTGTTCTTGTTGGAATACTGTTCTGGACCATCGGTTATTATGCGGTGTTCGAGGTAGCCGGCTATATCATCGCGACCATCGTCTATCTGTTCGGTCTGTTGTGTGTGTTCCACAAGGGTCGGCACAAGAGCAACGCGCTGATCGCTGCCGGATTCACGGCCGCCGCCTATGGGGTGTTTTCCCAGCTGCTGAATGTCCAGCTGCCGCTCGGCCCTCTCAGCTTCTGACGGGCTCCGCGCGGCATGGACAGCTTTCACGGCATCGCCCATGGCCTGGCCATTGCCGCGATGCCAACGCACCTGTTGTACACGCTGATCGGCGTGTTCACCGGCACGATGATCAGTCATCTTCCAGGGATTGGCCCGTCCGCCGGCATTGCATTGCTGGTCCCCGCGACCTTCGGCATGGACCCGTCGACAGCGCTGATGATGCTGGCCGGCATTTACTATGGCTGCATGTACGGTGGCGCGGTCACCGCCATTCTGCTGAACACGCCCGGCGATGCTGCTGCCGTGATGACCGTGCTCGACGGTTATCCGATGGCCCGCAAGGGCCGTGCCGGTGCTGCTCTGGCGATCGCTGCCGTCAGCTCCTTCATCGCCGGTACGCTGGGTATTACCGCACTCGCATTCGTCGCGGTGCCGCTGTCCGAACTGGCATTGAAGTTTGGTCCGGCAGAGTACTTCACCCTGATCTTGTTCGCGCTGACCACCGTGAGCGCACTCACGGGTGAATCGATTGCGAAGGGCATGATGGCAACCTGCATCGGGCTTGCAATCTCCACCGTAGGTCTGGATCTGCAAAGCGGCACAGCTCGTTTCACGTTCGGCCTGAACGAGTTGCAGGATCGCGTGAACTTCCTGGTGGTGGCTGTCGGCATGTTCGCTCTGTCCGAGGTCAGCCGCATGGTCGAGGGCACCCGCGAGGGCACCATGCATGCCGTGCGCGTGCAGGGCCGATTGTGGTTCACGCTAGAGGAATGGCGGCGCGCCTGGCCAGCGATCTTGCGCGGTGGCGCAGTCGGTTTCTTCTGCGGCGCCGCTCCGGGACTGGGCGGCACCATCTCCGCGATGTTGTCGTACATCCTCGAGAAGAAGGTGTCACGCCGACCGGAGGAATTCGGTCACGGTGCGATCGAGGGGGTCGCGGCACCGGAGGCAGCGACCAACGCCGATACCTGTGGTGCGTTCGTGCATTTGCTGGCTCTCGGGATACCAGGCTCCGGCTCGACCGCAGTCATCATGGGTGCCTTCATCATGTATGGCATCCAGCCAGGGCCGATGCTGTTTCAGAGCCAGCCCGATCTGGTTTGGGGCCTGATCGCCAGCATGTATGTCGGCAACGTGCTATTGCTGGTATTGAACCTGCCCCTGGTCGGGGTGTTCGCACGTATCCTTTACGTGCCGCCCGGTGTGTTGCTGGTGCTCATCCTGGGTATCGCAACCGTCGGCATATATTCATTCGACACACAGGTGTTCGACCTTTACCTCGCTCTTGCTTTCGGCGTGGCGGGCTACGCGTTTCGTAAACTTGACATCCCGCGAGGACCACTGATCTTCGGCGTGATACTGGGCGGGTTGCTCGAACAGTCGTTCCGGCAGGCGATGACGATCTCCAGCGGTTCGCCATTGATCTTTGTCAGCAGCCCGATCGCCGTGTTCCTGCTGCTCTGTTCCGTGGTTTCTGTCGGCGCATCCCTTTGGGCAAAGCGCCGCCCGGCCACGAAGATGTTGTTGACCGGTGGTTGACGGCACGCACCAGCGCGTGACCGCCTCCGCCATGATGTGAGGAGCTACACCATGAGCAACGTCATCAAGCACATCGCCATCAAGGTCGATGATCTGGAGTCGGCCACGAATTTCTACGAGCAGGTCTTTGGCTTCCGTCAATTGAAAACCGGCAGTCGGGACGGCCATATCTCCCGGCACATGACCGACGGCTACATCGACTTCGCGATTATGAAGTACGAGAGCGAGCAGACCCCGGAAGCCACGCTCGCCGGTGAGGGTGCCCGCATCCATCATTGGGGCATCGAGGTCGATGACCGCGCTGCATTCGCGGACAAGATCCGCGCAGCCGGAGGTGAGATCCTCAGCAAGCCCGATGCCAACGCACTCAAGTTCCGCGCTCCTGACGGCACCATCGCCGAAATCGTCGTGCGCGGCGCCTTCAAGACAGTGCCAAAGGCGTAGCCACTTTGCCGTTGGTTCTGTCGCGGCGCAGGTTCGCGCCGCTATCGGCTGTGTCGGTAGCTGTTGGCACGATTTCCTCCCGGCCAGCCGTGGCACTGGCCGACTGGAAACCGGGCCGCGACGTTGAAATCGTCGTCGGCACCAACCCAGGGACCGGCTTCGATCGTACCGCACGGGTGTTGCAATCGATCTGGCAACAGCAGCATCTGCTCGACGTGCCGGTCACCGTCATGAACAAGCCGGGTGGTGCCGGCGTGCTGGCCTGGCTCTACATCAATCAGCGAAACCGCTCTTTCGACGCACTGACGGTGATCGCACCGGTGCTGCTGACGAATTTTCTCACCGGCCGCAGCCCATTCACCTGGCACGACCTTACGCCACTGTGTGTTCTGCTCGGTGAAGACATCATGGTCGCAGTTCCCACGGATTCTGAAATCCGCAACGGGCGCGACTTCGCCGATGCACTGAAGCGTGATCCCACATCGATCGCCGTCGGCATGTCGGGGATCGGTGGCCAAAATCACGTGACATTGGGTCTGATCGGCAAGGCGGCCGGAGCCGACCTCAGCAAGCTCAAGGTCGTCGGGTTCGATGGATCGGGAGAGGCCGTGACCGCTGTCGTCGGCGGCCATGTCGATGCAGCGGTCGGACCGATCTCGTCCTTCGGCCCGTTGCTCGCAAGTGGCCGTCTGCGCGGCATCGGCGTCGCGACCGAGCAGCGGCTCGGCGGCACCTTTGCCAACGTGCCCACCTGGCGCGAACAGGGTCTGGACGTGGTCTTTACCAATTGGCGGGGGATTGCGGGCCCTGGCGCGATGACGCCTCAGCAAGGCGCTTATTGGGACGCACTGCTCGGCAAGACGGTGCGGCTTCAGGCCTGGCAGGACGAGCTGGCGCGGACCAATCTGAGCAACCGCTACCTCGACAGCAGTGCAACACGCGATTTTCTCATGAAGGAAGAGGCGACACTGCGGCCCGTGCTGCAGCAACTCGGCTTCGCTCACTGACTGTCGTCGCCGTTCCGGGCGCATCTGGTATTTCCAAATGCGATCCCCCTGCCTTCTGGCGTCTCATCGCTTGACGGGCCGGCCGAGATATGTCAGTATATCTAATGTATGAAATAACGGCCGATGCCCGATAGTCGCGACGTTCGATCCGGCAAGGATCTAAAGCTGAAAGCGGTATTCGTGCCCCAGGACGCAGGGGGGGCGGCCTCCACGCACAATCCCACAATTTCGCTCGGCCCCAGTACGCTGAGGCTTCCGGCCGTTTTTGTCCCAGAGGGTAGCTCGCCGCCGGGTTATCCTTACGTTCATTTTGGTAAGATGACGTTCGACCAAGATGACGGTGACAGCGCGGGGCAGAGAACTTTGCCAGGTCCGGGGGTCGCAGGACCAATGGGAGAGGCACAACAAGGGATGTCACCGTCCCGGTTCGGTATGGAGCCCAGACCGGATACGCACCCAGTCGCTGCCGGTACCGCGGATCGGGTCAGACGAAACGCTGGCAACATAGGACGTCAGAGCTCCGTGCCCTTGGGCCCGGCGCTCCATGACCAACTTACCCATCCCGGCGACGGTGGGGTTAGGGCAGCAGGCCTGGCATCCGGTTTTGTCGACCCCGTCAGTGCCGCGAGTGCGTCCCAATATGGAACGACGAGCCCTCCCTCGCAGTCGGCGGCGGTTCGAGACGATCCTGCGCTTCGCAGGTACGGATCCGTCCGGCGATGCGATAGAGGCGGCTGTTCGTGCGCAGGCAGTGATGCCGACAAATGGTATGCTATTGCAGTCTATCGATTGGACAACTTTGACAAAGTGGCCTCAACTACCATTGGCTGAGACGCGGCAGCTCGGCGAGCTGACTGAGACGAGCAGCAGACATACCGATCGTGATCGCGATAATGGCGCGCTGCCCACTCAGCCAGCCTTGGAATCGACTTCAGAATACCCCGAAGCCACTGACCCTACATCGAATTCGTCTGGCCAAGGAATTGCCGTCGTCCTGCCGAATGGCTCAACGGTTCCCGACGTGTAGTCCTCAAATGTTGCATAACCTGAAGGGCTTTGCCGTCGCGTTGCCCAATTTGGCGATCGGCATACTGCTCAATGTGCGACATCGAGGGCGCTTCGACTACCAGAGGCAGGAGAACCACGTCCGCGAACCGCTGAATTCATCAAATCGGGCTATATGGCCGGCAAGAGCGTCTTTTCGGACAAGGCAGCAAGGAATTGATGGGATCGTATCGTCGCTGCAGAATTTCCAGCAAGGGACTGGTATATGCCTTTCTGGTTACTCTGCCATTCTCGATCGTATTGGTTCCGGCCGGAGCATTTTACGTTCTATACGTCGTCGACGCTTGCATAACCGAGGTGAGAAAGGACGGAATATCCCGGTTAGACATGCGCTTTCAGATCACCGAGACGGACTGTTCGACGCTGGGAGAGGATGCGTCCGTCAGCGTTTTTGGACTCGACGAAACAGGGGCAGGCAGGACTTTGCTGTTCAAGTACGGACCGGCATCGTACGATCTGCCGCTGCCGGAAATTGCTGTCCCAGACAATGACACCATTCTGATCTCGGTGCCTGTGGTTTCCAGCGTGTTCCTTCGGGAACCGCGATGGAATCACCGCTCCATCAATTACAACATCGGCCACATAGACTATCCCGACCCTGGCGACGCGCTGGGCAGGTAGCCGCACACTGCATCGATCCCCCCTCAACGGATGGCTGCATGCCGTCAGCCAGATGTCACGCCCAGCCGTCCAGCCAGGTCCTGGATGAACTGCCACGCCACCCGTCCGGATCGGGAGCCGCGCGTCATCGACCACTCAACCGCCTGAGCATGCAGCGACGCTTCGTCGATCGGCAGCCTCATGCTCGCCGCATACCCATCGACCATCGCGAAATACGTGTCCTGGTCGCAGTTGTGGAACCCGAGCCACAATCCGAACCGATCCGACAGCGACACTTTCTCCTCGGTCGCCTCGGACGGGTTGATCGCGGTGGCACGTTCGTTCTCGATCATGTCGCGCGGCATCAGGTGCCGCCGGTTGGACGTCGCGTAGAACAGCACGTTGTCCGGCCGTCCCTCGATGCCACCCTCCAGGATCGACTTCAGCGCCTTGTAATCCGAATCCTCCCGCTCGAACGACAGATCGTCGCACAGAATCAGGCAGCGCCGCGGCTTGCCGCGCAGCACGTTCAGCAACTCGGGCAGCGATCGCACGTCTTCCCGATGAATTTCCACCAGCGCCAGGCACCCGGGTTGCTGAGCATTGGCGACCGCGTGCACCGCCTTCACCAGCGACGACTTACCCATACCGCGCGCGCCCCACAGCATGGCGTTGTTCGCCGGCAGCCCGCGCGCGAACCGCAGTGTGTTGTCGAGCAGGATCTGTTTTTGCAGCTCCACGCCCTGCAGCAGCCCGATATCCACCCGCGAAACCTTCGCGATGGGCGCCAGGTGCGCGGGCGAGGGATGCCAGACGAAGGCTTCCGCGGCGCTCAGATCAACAGTTTCGGGTGGCGGAGGTGCCAGGCGTTCCAGCGCCTCGGCGATGCGGGTAGTCAGGTCGATAAGGCGCTGGTCCATGAACGGGTTCCGGATAACTTGACGGGGAGGGGGCGGAAAGTATGGTCCCGCCCGACCTCAGGCAACCCAGGAACCATGTCGATGCTCATTTCCCCCGCCTACGCGCAGGACATCTCCGGCATGTTCGGCAGCGCGACGCAATTCCTGCCGCTGGTGTTGATCTTCGTTGTTTTCTACTTCCTGTTGATCCGCCCCCAGCAGCAGAAGCAGAAAGAGATGCGCAGCATGCTCTCGGCGCTGAAGCGCGGTGACCGTGTGGTGACCGGCGGTGGCATCATCGGCACCGTTCAGCGCGTGCCGGTAACGACCGACAAGGATGGCAAGCAGGTCACGTCCAACGAGATCGAGGTAGAGATAGCGCCCAATATCCGCGTAACCGTGCTGCGCGAGACGATCTCGAGCGTGGTGCGGCCAACCGCAGCGAACGACACCAAGCCGGTGAAGGAGAAGGCGTCGTGAGGCCGGCTAATCGAACGGACAGGCCGTGATGAGCCAGTAGTCCCCCCCGGTATTGCCAGACTGTCAGAATGCAAGGGTTGCGTGCATCGGCGTGATAACCCGGCACCGGCAAACGTATTTGGTCCCTTATGTGCTGGTGGTGTCGATGTCTTGCAGGCTGGCGGTCTTGGGGTGGCTGACCAGAGCATCGCGCATGCCTTCCCACTGATGCGGTCTGCAGCCAAACGAGCGAAAGAAGCGGCTTTTTGCCGCGCCAGATGAGGAGCTGTCGCTGAGCAGATAGTTCAGGATTTTTCGGTGGTCGAGGCGTCAGTCATTCATGGTCCGGCTGGATATCGGACCCGGTCAGCGTGATGACCCGGAATGCCGGTTCCTCGAATTCGACTTCGTAGCCGATACCGTCCGCGTGCCGGTGGACAATGACCCCCCGGCATCCCGCGGGATAGGTCACGCCGCCCACCTGAACCGGGTGCCTTAAGCGGACTGCGCTGAATGCATCCAGCAGCGCTGTTCCGGTGGCTTTCCCTGGAGTCCGGGTCGCCATCGTGCCCTTGGCCGAGTGCCCCACCGTGTCAGACGCTGGGCCGCGGGTGCGCATGGCACCCGCGGCGATCGCGCGTCAGGCCGCCTTGAGTTGCGCCTCGGCGTATTCGTAGTTCGCCAGCTTGTCGACCCAGTTCTGCAGGTAGTCCGGGCGGCGATTGCGGAAGTCCAGGTAGTAGCTGTGTTCCCACACGTCGCAGCCGAGCAGGACCTTGCCCTCGCCGGTCGCCAGCGGGTTGGAGCCGTTCGGCGACCGGGTCACCTTCAGCTTGCCGTCGTTGCCGACCACCAGCCAAACCCAGCCGGAGCCGAACTGGCCCACACCACCGGCCTTGAACGCGTCCTTGAACTGCGTCACGCCGCCGAGGTCCTCGGTGATCTTCTTCTCCAGCGCACCCGGGATGCCGCCGCCGTTCGGGCTCATGCATTGCCAGAAGATGATGTGGTTCCAGTGCTGGCCGGCATTGTTGAACACTGGTGCCTTGTCGGCGACGCCGTTCGTCATCTTGACGATCTCGTCCAGCGACTTGCCTTGCAGCGACGGATCCTTCTCGACGAAGCCGTTCAGCGCGGTGACATAGGCTTGGTGATGCTTGCCGTGATGCAGGTCGAGGGTTTCCTCGCACATCCCTTTTGACCCAAGGGCAGTCTTGGAATAGGGCAGGGTAGGTAGTTCGAAAGCCATGGAGCGTCCTCCGCAGGTTGCAGTGAAGCGATACCGTTCGACGGGAGTGGCCTTTAGCTATGACCCATGCAGGAACGCGTCAAGCGGGCACCGGTTGACGGACAAACCCATCTGGGGGCGATGAACCAGACAATTGCCGCGCTGGTGCGGCGCCACGATCCGGATCGGTTCCTCACGGCACTGTTTGCGCCGCCGGCGAAGCGTGACGCATTGCTGACGCTGTACGCGTTCAATCACGAATTGGCGCGCGCGCGGGAGGTGGCGTCGGCACCGCCGCTCGCGTTGATCCGGTTGCAATGGTGGCGCGAGGTCGTCGAAGGCACCCGGCGGCGCCACGAGGTTGCCGAACCGCTGACCGCCGCGCTGGAGGAAGGCGCGCTGGATCGAGGTGACCTGCTGGCGCTGACCGAGGCCCGCGAGATCGAGGCCGAACCAGCGATTGAGACATGGCAGGCATGGCAAGACTATTTGCTCACCAATGCCGGTGGTTTGGCCGTCGCGGCTGGTCGTCTGCTCGGGGCCCCGGATCCGGAACTGTTGCGACGCTTTGGAGCGGCGTACGGCGCGGCGGGGCTCCTGCGTAGCGTGTCGGCCCACGCGCGCCAAGGCCGTTGCATGCTGCCCGTCGAGCTGCTCGCGCGACACGCGCTGACGCCGGAACACGTTGTCGCCAATCCGAACGCCACCACTGTGCAGACCGTTGTTGGTTTGCTGGCAGGGGATGGATTGGACCTGATCCGCGGTTCGGTGCGCCTGCCCCGTCACGCGGTTGCTGCTGCGTTGCCTGCGGTGCTTGCGCGGCGCGATCTCCGGCGTGCGCCGTCGTTTCCTGTCGAACGCGGCCTCGGTGATCGGCTGGCCGTGATGATCGCCGGCGTGTCCGGTCGCATCTGATCGCATCACGATCCAGTCATTTCCTCGCGCGGCAGGTGCAACGGCAGCAATAGTGCCGCGCCGAGTGCCGCAAGACCTCCCGCCAGCAGCAAGAGATGCAAGGCGGGCAGTATGGATAGCAGCGGCGCGGTCAGTGTCGGCGCTCCGGCCTGTGCCAGCAACACCGGCACCGCCAGCCAGCCGAGTAGCGTGGCATATCCGCGCGGCCCGAGCAGCGCGAGCGGTAACGTCCCCCGGTTGATCGTCAGGATGCCATTGCTCATGCCGTACAGCACGGCGAAAGCCGCCGCTGCGACGGGCCCACCCATTGGCAGGATCAATGCACCGAGGGGAAACAGCATGGCGCCGAGCCTGGCGCGCAACAGCAACCCCATGTGCGATCCTATCGACCATTCGAGTACGCGGCCGGCAACTTGGCCCGGCCCGATCAGGGCGGCGACCAACACTGCCTCGTTCCGTGTGAGACCGACGCCGTGTAGCAACACCAGTATGTTCACCGCGATCGCCGAGGTGATGAACCAGCGTATCGTGAAGAAGCTGGCAAGGCAGGTCGCCACCGCTCGACGCGTCCGCTTTACGGCGCTCGGTGCTTTTGTGTGCTCGATAACCATAGGCGGCGACGTCAGCGGTGGCACCAGCAGCAACACCATCGGCAGGTTCACAACAACCTGTATCGTCGCATAGAGCAGCAACAGGCCGCGCCAGCCAAGCACGCCAACCAGCGCCGCGCCGAGCGGCCAGAACACGGTGCTGGCGAAACCGGCAAACAACGTGATGCCGGTGATCGCTGGCCCGGCATCCTTGCCCAGCAACACGCCAGTCGTGGAAAACGCCGCGTCATACAGGCCAAGCGCCATGCCGATGCCGATGATCGCCCAGGCGACATACCAGACGAGGAGGTTCGGTGCGCTCGCCAGCACCATCTGGCCCACTGCAATCACCACGATGCTGAGCGCCAGCAATCCACGCCCACCGTGGCAATCGATCCATTTGCCAACGCGTGGAGCGCAGACGCCCGTCACCAGCAGCGCCAGGGTGAACGCACCAAGCACCGCGAAGTGCGAGGTGCCGATGCTACGCGCGGCCGGGTCGGCAATGACTGCCGGGAGGTAGAAACTCGATCCCCACGACAGCAATTGATTCAGGCCGAGAGCAATAGCGAGGCGACGACGAAGTAGCATCAGTTGTCGCGACGTCCCGGCGGCATCGTCTCACCTGCGCCGAGTGTTCGTTGCATCAGGACGGAATCCAGCCATTTCCCATGCTTGTAGCCGACACCGTGGAGCGTGCCGGCATGGCGAAAACCGCAGCGTTCGTGAAGGCGGATCGAGGCGGTGTTGGCGCTGTCGCCGATCACCGCGATCATCTGCCGCAGGTCGCGTGCCTCGCATTCGCTGATCAATGCATCCAATAGCTGCCGACCAATTCCACGGCCAGCCATATCGTGTCGGAGGTAGACCGAGTTCTCCACCGTGTCGCGGTACGCCGCCCGCGGACGATAGGTGCCGGCATAGGCATAGCCGGCGATCATGCCGTCGAGGTCTGCGACAAGGTAGGGCAGTCCCTTGGCGAGCACATCCGCACGGCGACGGCACATGTCCGCCAACGACGGCGGCTCAGTCTCAAATGACGCCAGGCCGTGCAGCACGTGGTGCCGGTAGATCGCCGTGGTCGCCGGCATGTCCGCCTCAATGCACGTCCGTACCATCTCGCCTCCGCTGGCTCATTCGTCATGATGCCGCTTGACGCAGCGACGACAGAAGGAAATTCTTTTGATATGCATCATCAGGATAATTTACGCTTATGCTCCAACCGACCCTGCGGCAGCTCCGGACGTTTCTCGCGGTTGTCGAGACAGGCGGCATCTCGACGGCGGCCCGTAAGCTGCACCTGACGCAGCCGGCAGCCAGCCAGCAATTGCGCGAGTTGGAGCGTGTGTTCCGTGTGCGGCTGTTGGAGCGCGCTGGCGGCAAAGTGCAGCCAACCTCGGCCGGCGACGCGTTGCTGGCGCCGGCGCGGCGCATCCATGCGGCGCTCGAGGACGCCATGTCCGCCACGGCTGCTCATCGTTCCGGCGAGATCGGGCGCGTACGGTTCGGCACCGGAGCGACCGCCTGCATCTACCTCCTGCCACCCGTGCTGTCGGCCGTGAAGCAGCGCATGCCGGGGCTGGAAATCGTCATCGCCACTGGCAACAGTGCCGATGTCGCACGCCGCGTCGAGACTGGCGAACTCGACATCGCACTCGTCACCTTGCCGGTATTGCGCAGCCGAGCCTTGAGTGCGATCCGGCTGCTGTCGGATCCGCTGGTCGCGTTGCTGCCTGGCAGCATGGCACGCGAGGTGCAGACGATCTCCGCGGCACAACTCACGGCTCTGCCATTGATCCTCTACGAAGCGGGCGGCACCACGCGTGCGATCATCGATGAGTGGTTTCAGCGTGCCGGGGTGACGCCGTCGCCGATCATGCAACTCGACAGTATCGAGACGATCAAGGTGCTGGTGAGCGGTGGCCTTGGCGCGTCGGTCATGCCCGCGCTGGCGCTTGCTACGCTGCCGGATGGAACAGTGATCAGGCGCCTGAGACCTGCAGCGTCACGCGAACTGGGCATCGTACTGCGGCGGGAAAAGGTGCTGGACCGCGGTTTACGTCTGCTGATCGAGGCGTTGCGCGCAACGACATGAAGTGGTCAGGCGCGCCGCCGCGCCCGCTGCGGCCGCACCGTACTCATCAACAGCGGGGCAAGGAAACGGCCAGTGTAGCTTTCAGCGATTCGCCACGATGTCCTCGGGGGTGCCGATGGCAACGATGCGCCCGCCGCCGTCGCCCCCTTCCGGCCCCAGGTCGAGGATCCAATCGGCAGTCTTGATGACCTCCAGATTATGCTCGATCACCACCACGGTGTTGCCTTGATCGACTAGCGCGTGCAGCACCTCCAGCAGCTTGCGCACATCCTCGAAGTGCAGCCCTGTGGTTGGCTCGTCGAGTATATACAGCGTCCGGCCTGTCGCACGCCGCGCCAGCTCCTTCGACAGTTTGATGCGCTGCGCCTCGCCGCCCGACAGCGTGGTGGCCTGCTGGCCCAGCGCGATGTAGCCGAGACCAACCTGTTGCAGGATGCGCAGCCGATCGTGGATACGCGTCTGTGCACTGAAATAGGGCACCGCCTCATCGACTGTCAGCGCAAGCACCTCGGCGATCGACTTGTCGCGGAACTTGATGTCCAGCGTCTCGCGATTGTAGCGCTTGCCCTTGCACACATCGCACGTCACGTAGACGTCGGGCAGGAAGTGCATCTCAATCTTCAGCACACCGTCGCCCTGGCACGCCTCGCAGCGCCCGCCCTTCACGTTGAAGCTGAACCGGCCAGGCTTGTAGCCGCGCGCGCGGCTCTCCGGCAGTTCCGCGAACCAATCGCGTATCGGTGCAAACAAATCTGTGTAGGTGGCAGGATTGGAGCGCGGCGTGCGGCCGATTGGCGACTGGTCGATGTCGATGATCTTGTCGAGCAACTCCAGCCCTTCAATCCGGTCGTGCATCGCCGGCACTTCGCCCGACCCCATCAGCCGACGAGCCGCCGCCTTGTACAACGTGTCCACCACCAGCGTGGACTTGCCGCCGCCAGATACCCCGGTGACGCAGGTGAATGTGCCCAACGGAAAACCGGCCGTGATCGATTTCAGATTGTTGCCGCGTGCATTGACCACCTGCAGCATGCGGTCCTTCTGCACCGGCCGGCGCAGCACCGGTACATCGATCCGCCGCCGCCCGGACAGATAATCTCCAGTCAGCGACTTCGGATTCGCTGCGACCTCGGCTGGCGTTCCTTCCGCCACCACGCGTCCGCCATCGACGCCGGCGGCGGGGCCCATGTCGATCAGATGATCGGCCGCGCGGATCGCCTCCTCATCATGTTCCACGACGAGAACGGTATTGCCGATATCGCGCAGCCGCCGAAGCGTGACCAACAGCCGTTCGTTGTCGCGTTGATGCAAGCCGATGGACGGTTCATCGAGCACGTACAGCACGCCGGTAAGTCCTGAGCCGATCTGACTCGCCAGGCGAATGCGTTGGCTTTCGCCACCCGATAACGTCGTCGAACCGCGCGACAGCGTCAGGTAATCCAGCCCCACATCCACCAGGAACTGCAACCGCTCGCAAATCTCGCGCAGGATACGGCGCGCGATCTCCTGGCGCTGCGGCGTCAGCTTGTCGAGCACCGTGGCGAACCACGGGGCCGCCGCTCGGATGGAAAGTTCCGACGCCTCCGCGATATGTTTCCCCGCCACACGTACGGCCAGCGCCTGCGGCTTCAGCCGCGCGCCGTTGCACGCCACACACGGCTTTTCCGCCTGATAGCGCGACAGTTCCTCGCGCACCCAGACGCTATCGGTCTCCTGCCAGCGGCGTTGCAGGTTGCGCAGCACGCCTTCGAACGGTTTGGTCACCGTGTAGGCACGCACACCGTCCTTGTAGGTGAAAGCCACCGGTTCCTCGCCGGTCCCGTCCAGGATCGCAGTCCGTACCTTTGCCGGCAGATCCTGCCACGGCGTCTTCGTGGTAACCTTGTAGTGCCGCGCAAGGCTTTGCAGCGTTTGGTCGTAGTAGGGACTCTGCGCGCCGGTCCACGGCATGATCGCGCCGTCCGCGAGCGAGCGCCTGTCATCCGCCACCACCAGTTGCGGATCGAAGAACGTCTCCACGCCCAGCCCGTCGCATGCGGGACACGCGCCATGCGGGGAATTGAAGCTGAACAGCCGAGGTTCGATCTCTTCGATCGAGAACCCCGACACGGGGCAGGCGAAGCGTGAGGAAAACACCGTGCGCTCGCCGCCATCCGCATTCTCGGCGTAGACCACGCCATCCGACAGCGCGAGTGCCGTCTCGAAGCTATCCGCAAGCCGTGGCGCGATGCCGTCGCGTACCACGATGCGGTCCACCACCGCCTCGATTTCGTGCTTGATCTTGCGGTTCAGCGATGGGACTTCGCCGATCTCGTACAGCGTGCCATCCACCTTCACGCGGGTGAAGCCGCGGCGCTGCAACTCCGCCAGTTCCTTGCGGTACTCGCCCTTGCGGTCGCGCACCACGGGCGCCAGCAACAACAGCCGCGTCCCTTCCGGTATCGCCAGCACGCGATCCACCATCTGCGACACGGTCTGTGCCTCGATCGGCAATCCCGTCGCTGGCGAATACGGCACGCCGACACGCGCCCAGAGCAGCCGCATGTAGTCGTGAATCTCGGTCACCGTCCCGACGGTGGAACGCGGGTTGCGACTGGTGGTCTTCTGCTCGATCGAAATCGCCGGTGACAGTCCGTCGATCGAGTCAACATCCGGCTTGCCCATCAGCTCAAGGAATTGCCGCGCATACGCCGACAGCAACTCGACGTAGCGTCGTTGCCCTTCCGCGTAGATCGTGTCGAACGCCAGTGAGGACTTGCCGGAACCCGACAATCCTGTGATCACAGTGAGCTGGTCGCGCGGAATGACCACATCCACGTTCTTCAGATTATGCTCGCGCGCGCCGCGCACATGGATGGAGCCAGCCATTCGACGGTCCTGACTTGTTCTCGGGATGTTCCCGGTCTATATGGCAATTTTCCGGGACGTTGGGAAGGTCTGTTAACCCGTCCCGGTCTTTATGATGGCAGCGTGACAGGGCGGCGGCTAGATTGCCCTCTGAGATGAAGGATTGAACCGATGGCAGGCAGCGTCAACAAGGTGATCCTGGTGGGCAACCTGGGCAAGGATCCGGAAATCCGCACCCTCCAGTCCGGGACGAAGGTGGCCAACCTGTCCATCGCGACCAGCGAAAGCTGGAACGATCGCCAGTCGGGCGAGCGCAAGGAGCGCACCGAATGGCATCGAGTCGTCATCTACAACGATCGCCTGGCGGACGTCGCGGAGCGGTTTCTTCGCAAGGGCCGCAAGGTCTACCTGGAGGGCTCGCTGGAGACCCGCAAATACACCGACCAGGCCGGGCAGGAGAAATACACCACCGAGGTCGTGCTGCGTAATTTCCGCGGCGAACTGACGCTGCTTGACAGTGCCAGCGGCGAGGGTGGCGGGGCCGGCGAGGGCGGTGGCTACCGCGAGCGGGCGCCGGCGCCCCAGCGGGCAACGGCGGGTGCGGCGCGCAGCGGTGGCGGCGGCGGCCCGTCGTGGGATGCGCCGAAGGGCGGCGATCTGGACGACGAAATCCCGTTCTGAGCCGGACGGAACACCCCTACGACAACAGCGTGGCGTGAGCCACGTCACTGCAATTGCTTGCGTGGCGGCCGCATAACCCCTTACGATCACTGATCGAATACGAAATTGGGCGGAGGGAAACGCACGTGAGGCAACGTGGTTGGACTGGCGCTGGAGTCTCCAGTGTCGTGGTGCTTGGTCTTGTCCTGTCTGGTTGCGCCCAGACCCCTTTGGGCCCAACCGTCCAGGTCATGCCCGGGCCCGGCAAGTCCTTCGAGGCCTTCACTTTTGATCAGGCTGGCTGCAAGCAGTACGCCGAGAGTTCCGTCGCCGGACAGGCACAGAACGCGAACAACCGCGCCGTCGGTGCCGCAGCCATCGGCACGGTACTCGGTGCGGGGCTGGGAGCAGCCATCGGCGGTGGTCGCGGTGCCGCCATCGGTGCCGGCAGTGGCGCCATCGCCGGCACCGGCGTCGGCATGGGCAGCAGTTCCAACGAGCAGTACGGCATTCAGCAGCAATACGACAACGCTTTCGCGCAATGCATGTACTCAAAGGGCAACATGGTCCCCGGCTATGGCCCGATGATGGTCAACTCGCCGCCGCCACCGGGGCCGCCGGACATGAGTTTGACTGCTGCCGTGCAGCAGCAATTGATGCGGCTGGGCTATTTGCGTGGTCCCGCCGACGGGGTGGCGGGACCCCAGACGGCCTCAGCCATCAGCCATTTTGAGAGCGTGTCCGGCATGCCGGTCGATGGCATGCCATCACCCCCCCTGCTGGCGCGGTTGCAGGCGACACCATAGGTGCGCCAATAGACCGCGCCCCCCTCGCCATTCGCCTCGAATCAGCCTATCTACCAGGCATGATGCAGTGCAGCGTCGGACACGTCGGCGCGGGCTGCCAAGCCACTGAATCGAGCCTTTTTTGAGCGATACCCCCGACGACAAGCCCCCGGGCCCGCCCGAGGACACCCAGCCGGTGACCCTCGAGGACGAGATGCGCCGCTCCTACCTCGATTACGCCATGAGCGTGATCGTGGCGCGCGCACTTCCGGACGCTCGCGACGGCCTGAAGCCGGTGCACCGACGCATCCTCTTCGGCATGCACGACGCCGGCTACACCGCCGATCGGCCATACCGCAAGTCGGCGCGCGTGGTCGGCGACGTGATGGGCAAGTACCACCCGCACGGTGACGCGGCGATCTATGACGCCCTGGTGCGCATGGCACAGACGTTCTCCATGCGGGTGCCCCTGGTCGACGGCCAGGGCAATTTCGGTTCGGTCGATGGCGACAACCCCGCCGCCCAACGCTACACCGAGGTGCGGCTGGCCCGCTCGGCATCGCTGTTGTTGGAAGATATCGACAAGGACACCGTCGATTTCCAACCCAACTACGATGAGACCGAGCAAGAGCCGAAGGTCCTGCCGGCCAGCTTCCCGAACCTGCTGATCAATGGCGGCAACGGCATTGCCGTCGGCATGGCAACCAACATCCCGCCGCACAATCCAGGCGAGATCATCGACGCCACGCTCGCGCTGATCGAAGACCCTGACCTGTCGCTCGAAGAGCTGATGCGTATCGTGCCGGGCCCGGATTTCCCGACCGGCGGCATCATCGTTGGCCGCTCCGGTATCCGCGGCGCGTACGAGACGGGGCGCGAAACCATCATCATCCGTGCGCGCTCCGAATTCGAGGACATGGCGCGCGACCGCGAAGCCATCATCATCAACGAAATCCCCTACCAGGTGAACAAGAAGACGTTGCTGGAGCGCATCGGAGAACTGGTGCGCGAGAAGCAGGTCGAGGGGATTTCTGGTGTGCGCGACGAGAGCGACCGCTCCGGCATGCGCATCGTGATCGAGCTCAAGCGTGACGCGACGCCCGAGGTGGTGCTGAACCAGCTCTACCGCTTCACCCAATTGCAGATCACCTTCGGCATCAACATGCTCGCGCTGGATGCCGGCCGACCACGCCAACTCGGGTTACGCGACGCGCTGCTGTGCTTCATCCGGTTCCGCGAAGAGGTGATCGAGCGGCGGGCGCGCTTCGAACTGGAGAAGGCGCGCAAGAACGCCCACAATCTCGTCGGCCTCGCCATCGCCGTCGCCAACATCGACGAGGTGATCCGCCTGATCCGCGCCAGTTCCGACGCAGCGGCCGCGCGCGCCGCGTTGATGTCGGTCGACTGGCCCGCCGCCGATATCGCGCCGTTGCTCGACCTGATCGAGGAACCGGGCAACGTGATCAGCGCGGACAACACCGTGCGCCTGACCGAAGAGCAAGCTCGCGGCATCCTGGAAATCCGCCTGCAGCGCCTGACCGGTCTGGAACGGGACAAGATCCACCAGGACCTGACCAAGATCGCCGAGGAAATTCGCGATCTGCTGGCTATCCTCGCGTCCCATCCGCGCCGCATGGATGTGATGCGCAGTGAGCTTGCCAGGGCGCGGGAGTTGCTCAACTCGCCACGCAGGACGGACATCACCGACGCGCTCGCCGACCAGGAAGACGAAAGCCTGATCGAGCCGGGCCAGATGGTGGTGACCATCACCCGCGACGGCTTCATCAAGCGCACCACGCTGGAAACGTTCCGCGCGCAGAACCGCGGCGGACGCGGGCGCAGCGGCGCCTCGACCCGCGGCGACGATATCGTGACGCGCAGCTTCCATGCGCACACGCATCAGTGGGTGCTGTTCTTTTCCTCGGGTGGCAAGGCGTTCCGCGAGAAGGTCTGGCGGCTGCCGGAAGCCGGACCGACTGCGAAGGGCAGGGCGCTGGTCAACCTGCTGCCCGAGCTTGGCTCCGATACCATCACGACGGTCTTGCCACTGCCGCAGGACGAGACGCTGTGGGACAGCCTGCATCTCCTGTTCGCCACAGCGTCAGGCAATGTGCGCCGCAACCGCCTGTCGGATTTCCGCAACGTGCGCTCGGTCGGCCTGATCGCAATGAAGCTCGACGAAGGTGACCGCCTCATCGGTGTTGCCACGTGCCGCGAGGGACAGGACGCGTTCCTCGCCACCCGTAAGAGCCGCTGCATTCGCTTCGAACTATCCGACGATACGGTGCGCGTGTTCGCCGGCCGCGACAGCTCCGGCGTGCGCGGCATCCGCCTGGCCGACGGCGATGAGGTCATCAGCCTGTCGGTGCTGAGGCACGTCGGTGCCACGAATGAAGAACGCGAAGCCTATGTGAAGTACGCCAATGCGAAGCGGCGCGGCAACGGCAACGGCGAAGAGGACGCGGAACCGAGTTCCGACAGCGATGAACCGGTGGCAGACGTGCAATTGGACGAAGCACGCATCAAGGAACTTCAGGACGCCGAAGAATTCCTGTTGACGGTCACCGACGCGGGCTTTGGCAAGCGGACATCGGCTTACGAGTATCGGGTGACCGGGCGCGGCGGGCAGGGGATTGCCAACATCACATTGGCGCCTCGTAATGGTACCGCCGTGGTTGCGACGCTGCCCATCGAGGACCACAGCGATATCATGCTGGTGACCGACGCGGGGCGGCTGATCCGGGTGCCGTCCGATCAGGTGCGGATCACCGGCCGCCAGGCGATGGGTGTGACGCTGTTCCGGGTGGACGCGGGCGAGCACGTGACCAGCGTGTTCCCGGTGATAGAAGACGCCGGCGATGAGAACGGCGCGTCGGAGGACGAAGTGTAGATGCCTGAGCCAGCGAAGAAGCTGCGTGTCGGCCTGTATCCCGGTACGTTCGATCCGGTGACCAACGGCCATTTGGACGTGATCGCCCGCGCCGCGCGGTTGCTCGATAAGCTGGTGGTCGGCGTGGCAATCAACACCGGCAAGAGTCCCCTGCTCTCGTTGCCGGAGCGCGTCGAACTGGTGCAGGCTGAAATCGCGCGGATTGCAACCAAGAACGGCATGGTGATCGAGGTGCTTCCGTTCGACACCCTGCTGATCGATTTCGCCCGCAAGGTCGGCGCCTCCATGATCGTCCGCGGCCTGCGCGCCGTGTCGGACTTCGACTACGAGTTCCAGATGGCGGGCATGAACTATCGCATGGACCCGGAGATCGAGACCGTGTTCCTGATGGCAAGTGAGCGGCACCAGTTCATCGCCTCACGCCTCGTCAAGGAAGTGGCGATGCTGGGCGGCGATATCTCATCGTTCGTGCCGCCGCTGACGCTGGAGCGGGTGTTGCAACGCATCCGCGGCTGATCACCGCATCAGCTCTGTTGGAAACCGCTTGAATGATCTTTCATAGGAGGGCGCCGATGCACCGACGTAGCCTGATCGCGGGCGCCGCGATCGTAACGCTGACTGGGGGACTGACGATGAGCGAGACCACCGAGGCCCAGACCAAACTCGATCCGCAGAACACACTCTACATGGACCTGAAGCAGGGCCGCGTGGTGATCGAGCTGTTTCCCGATCTCGCACCCAAGACGGTGGAGCGGATCAAGACGCTCGCGCGCGAGGGCTTCTACGACAACACGCCGTTCCATCGTGTGATCGAGGGTTTCATGGCGCAGGGCGGCGATCCCACCGGCACCGGCACTGGCGGTTCCAAGCTGCCGGACCTGCCTGCCGAGTTCACCACCAAGCGCCACTTCCTGCGCGGCACCTGTGGCATGGCCCGCACGTCGGATCCGAATAGCGGGAACAGCCAGTTCTACATCATGTTCGCTCCGGCGCCGCATCTTGACGGCCAGTACACCATCTGGGGCCAGGTGGTGCAGGGGATGGAATTCGTCGATCAGATCAAGCGTGGCAGCGGCGGCGGTGGCACGGTATCGAACCCTGACCGGATCGTGCACATGCGGGTGGCGGCCGACGTCAAAGGTTGACCACTGCGGCCGCTTGGCGCTCTAACCCCCCCGGGAGCCCGTAGCTCAGGTGGTAGAGCACGAGACTTTTAATCTTGGGGTCGTGGGTTCGAGTCCCACCGGGCTCACCAGATGAACTCTTTGTAAATTCATCAGAAATCTGTGCTGAAATCGCCTCACATCCCGATCTTCGAAACCAAAGACGAGGTTGGCAACGTATTGGCAACGCATCTGGAGTGTCCGTTGCGTCGCGCCCTAATCCCAGGCCCAAACTCTCAAGCCGCTAACGCACGCGGCTTGATCTGCGCCTCTCCTGCACCGCAGCTGGCGTTCAGGACGAACTCGGCAGCGGCAACCATCAACGCCTTCGCGTCCGCTCGTAGGATGCCCAACCAGTGTGCAAGATACTCCTGGGCGTTGCGCTTCGGCTCGTGCGCCAGTCCCATCTCAGCCATCACGAACACCGAGCTCAGCTCAGCCACCAGCTCCTCGGCGGCATAGGCGGCATCGCCGAACCGTCCCCTGAGGTTTCGGGCTAGCCGGCGCTCATGTCCCCGTCGCGTGCCCGACCTCGTGGAACGCCACGCTGTAGAACATCTCGGTCGCCGTAGCATCGCCGGCGGGACGGAACAGCTCTCGCTGGGGCAT
>CAVSBG010000013.1:0-809475 GCA_963726125.1 uncultured Alphaproteobacteria bacterium
ATGCACCGTGTCGGTCGAGGGGCGATAGAGTGCCTCTCCGTCGCTGTAGTGGATCGGCACGCCAACCTGGTGCAATACCTGCTCAGCTTGGTCGATCCGACGTGCGAGGTTAGGTCGCTCGATCTGCGGCGGTTCAATGCCGTCGCACTGGGCGATGTTGAAGACGCTGTAGACCTGCAGACACGTGCCAGTCTTGGCCCCGCCGGTGGCTTCGTCTTCTCGCGCAAACTGCCCGAACTTGATGACCCGTGTCCCCTTCTCACCGCGACGCACCTGCGCACCGATCGCCAGCGCCTGCCTGTATGTCAGCCAAAGACCGTGCTCATAGCCGCAGTCAGCCGCCGAGAACCAAAGCTGGAGGACGTCCATGCCGCGATACCGGCAGCGTTTGACGTGATTAATCGGCAGACCCGACGACGCAGCGGCGTGCCATGGCTTGGTCCACGCTGTGCCAATTGCCAGTCCGCTCTCGATGGCACGCACAACCTTCTCGGTAGTTTCATGATGGATGTCCCGCATTGCCAGCTCGTGCTCGGCGGGCGCTCAAGGCGAGCCCCGCTCGTAAGGGAGGACTGGCGTCGGACCAATTTCGGTCTGCCTAGAGAACGATATGGGGCTCGGGGAGGGGTGCTGTCCAAAGGGGGCGTGGGTTCGCCCGCTAGGCCACGCACTCAGATGAGGAGCACTCTTGAGGTTTCGTTCACCAGCTGCTCGGCCTATTGGATTTATTCGCGCTTCCAGCAGCCGCAACGAATTCCACGGGGAATGGAACTACGCCATCGAACCCAACCAACACCCCCCGTGAAGCAGTTATTTCTCGGCGGGTCCTAAGATCTGGATGAGTTTTCCGGGCTCGGGCTCCTCCCTTGTCAATTCGATGACGGCCCGCCTGGACTGACAGCGTTTGATCGCTGGACAAGGGACTTCGTTGGGTTTCTCTTGTTCAGTGGAGCGGTCACGCTTCGCCGCAGCTGATCGGGTCCAGCTCGCGAGCGCAGAAAATGGAGACATCCATGTCGGTTGCCGTACTGATCATCCGACCATCTCGCCTCGCGTTGCTCCTCGCGATCGTGTTATTCCCGCTCGATGGACGCGCCCAGGATTGCCACCGAAGGCCCGACATATTTGTCGGTGGGATCAGTGGCTTCACCGACTTGGCGGCTCCGGAGCACACTCGCGCGCTCAGGGCGTCGTGCCGAGTTGGGCTATATCTGCACCGAGCAGCGTGGAATGCGACATCGCAGGAGCAGCAACAGGCAATACTTACGGCGTTCAAGGGAACAGGAGCGCCAGTTATAGAGTTCGGTATGAGCCCTAACCCTGCGGCTTGGTTTGAGCGCGTCTACCCACAGTGGTTCCGCAACAGGGGAGTGACGGCCCTGGAGGCTCATGTCAACGGGTTCAATCTTGACCACCCAATCTCAGAATGGACGGACTTCGTGGACGCCGCACGTTCGCGCGGTAGGCTCTCCGTGGTTAGCGTCGTATTCTCTCCAAACACAGGAGAGTTGCGGCGAGGGCGATTCAACTCGCCGGCGTTCGACCGAGTGAGAGCTGCAGCGATCTATGGCGGAGGCTTAACCATCGATGCACCATCCGACTTCTTCTGGAAGCAACCTGAGGCCTATCGTAAGTTCACGATCGATGAAATTCTTTGGGCCAACTCGCAACATATTCCTAGCTCGGTAATCGTATCGCCGGGCAAATCCGGAGGGAGTTTCCTTGATCTGACCCAAAAGTTTGTATCCAGGCTACAGCAAGCACACGCGACGCCGGCTGAGTATATCGTCGAAAATTATGAACCCAACGCCGCGCCCGGTTACGTGAACAACGTTGGAAACGAGAGTTCAGGTAGGACTATCGCTGGCACAGCCATGTGGCTCGTCCAGTATGCCAAGACGGCGAACCCATGATATGCTTGGGAGGTGGTTTGCATTGTTGGCAAATAATCACCGGTGGCAGGAATGCGATCCGGCTGTGATCACGGCGAAGAGCGAAGCCCGGTGGAAAGTGGGGGCATGCAGGACCAAGTGTTACTTCCAGAAATCACATCTATGTTGACGTCACCCGGCCGCGGAGAAGGGGGGCTCAAAGAATTGGCTGATCGACAATCCGGACCACAAGCGCCACTAGCTAGCGGTACTGCTGGAACAAGGCGACCGTATCCGCTGTACTAGCAGAATTTAATTCGGGTCCCATGCGTGACAGTCGAACCAGGTGCGGTTGAATTTTCGCTCTGCGTCCTTCCATGCGAGCTTGAACGAGTTCAAAATCCATCCAGTCACCATCTGCGAATATGTCGAGGCCAAAAGGTCCAGATGCGTTCTTGAAGTCCGCCTTTTTGACCGATGAGCCTTCTAGTTGCCGGTCCGGTAGCTGAAACCCTCCGAGAGGGTTCTGATCCACCAGCCTAAAGCGAGAGTAACCGGCTTCGTGCAACATTTCCGTAGCCCGGAATTTGTAACACTCTACAGAAATAAATTCTGGAACGCGTCCTTCGCGAAGCATTCCTCGCAAGAACGGCACCTCACTTCCTTCGATATCAATCTTGACGTAGCGTGGCAACCCAGCTTGGGCAAGCAGGGTACGCCAATCAATTGTCATAACAAAGTGCCGGATGTAATCATCTGCTACTTCCGCGCGTTTGGATACCCCTGATATGCCTTGGTGGACCTTGTGAGCGAAGAATTCTAGGAAACCACCGAATGTGTCGCTGGCGGCTAAGTTCAACAGAATTAGGGCGTTGCGCTGAATTTCGGCCTGGAAGCGCACACGTAGTGCTTGGTATGCTGCCGGATCTGCCTCGACGGCGATCACTCGAAAACCTTTAGCGAGGTAATATGCTGTATCGTTTCCCTCTGACACGCCAATGTCCATTACCAAACCCTGAAAGCCATTGTTTGGCATATGCCGAACCTTTCCCGTCGAGTTACACGCAGGTCGTCTACGTCTATGGGGGTCTTGGCAGAAACGTCGATGGGCGCACCCTTGCATAAAGCATACCGCGCTGCCCCAGGCAACGCCACCATGTGCCGCGTCCGTCGCGATCTTGAGGTGCCCGGCGAGCCTCATCGCTTGGCCGCCAACGGAGGCACATTCCTTTTGGTTCCGCAGTACCAAAGTAGCCGCTCCGCCTCCGGCGTCTTCAATCCGCACCACGAGTGCCGCGGAGAAGTGAATCTCGCAACAATCGTCAGCTTCACTCAATCCTGACCACGAACGTAGCTGATCGTATGTGTCGAGAACGCCAGGAGTTGTCTCGATAGCAGTGGATTCCGAGCCCAGTGAGGACAGGTGCATGATGCTGGTGACCGTCAAAGCTTCCGGGGAGGTAATCAAAGTGATTCCACCGAGCATCACCAAGGGTCCAGGCTGACCCGGAACCGCTCTCATGGCTGCCTCTCCGAAAGCGACCAATTGCCGTGTAGCCGCGCGCGAGCGGTCGCCGGACCGAACACCGCAGTATAGACGGGCGCCAATGAGAGCGGTATCCTAATATGCCGGAGGCTAGGGGAATAACGGCATATGCGGACGCCCATCGAGGGTACTCCGAACACAGAAGATATTTGTCGGCGCCTGCGCAACATGGTTAGCGTCGGAGCCGGCAACCTGGCTCGTCATGTTCGGACTACCGGCCGGGTATTCAACCAGACGAAGGCAGCCAAAGGTGGGGAGGGAAAATTAGCGTGCAATTCTTTAATATTGAAACCTGTCATCAGACTATGATTTCACTCGATACCACGAGCGGAGCATTCGTGCACGCACCAAACGGTAACACCAAATCACCTGCTCAACTTATTACGACATCGCTGGGTATCGGCATCCTGCTGGGCCGCACTTCAGTGGAAGTACAAAGTGTCGGCCGCCTTATTCCGTTCCGGGTCAGGTCTGAAGCGCAGCCCATGCTATACACGCTGATTGATCCCGCGACCGCTATGCTGCTCACTGCTATTCCGCAGACCTCCTCTGATGTGCCCGGCAAATTGGCTACGAACCGGGAGAAGTCTGGTCCCTGGGAAATGTTCAAGCTTCAACCAGCTGCGCCTGCACCGGAATTCGCCGGCTGGTCGACGTTATTGGAGCTTGAGGAATTGGGGTCAAGTAAGCTTGGCGTAGCGGAGATTCTTACCGAGCTAGGTCGGGACAAGCCCCGATATTGCATTGAACTCCTTCGGGCATATCTCGTGGCGCACTTACCTTCATCGCTTGAGCCGCTCACCGAGGCGCTGATGGCGCATCCGACTGCCGCAGCCCGTTTGGCTGGGCCACTCGATCCATGGCTGCGATTTGGTCTGCCCGATTTATCACAATGGCTCGAGGCGCGAGATACAGCGCCAGCACGGCGGTCGGTCGCAGGTGATTTGGACTGGCTTGCGACCCTACACATGATCCCGGCTCAGCTCGGTCAGGTTTGTTCGTCCATTATCCGCAGTAAGGTTATTCCGAGGCGGGAGGCTTGCGTGGTGGCCACGGTCCGAAATGAGGGGGTCTATTTGCTGGAGTGGATTGCCTATCACCAAGCCATTGGTTTCGAGCACTTCTTCATATACAGCAACAACAATGATGAAGGTTCTGACCAATTGCTGGCCGCCCTATCCAAAAATGGGGTAATTACCTGGATCGATAATGAGATTGCCAGACCAATTCTTCCACAAAATAAGGCTTATGCCCATGCACTAGGATTGCTGCCTGATATCTTGGACTATGCGTGGGCTCTGGTTGTGGACGTGGATGAGTTCTTCGTATTCGATACGTCTCGATTTACATCAGTGCGTGACTACTTGGTGTGGCATGATATGAGGCCGAGCGACGCAATAACCCTAAACTGGTTGATGTTTGGCACCTTCGGTGCACTCCGGTTCGATTCCGGTCATCTCATGACTCGGCGCTTCCAAACCCGGTTCGCTCGTGTAAATCCGCATATTAAGACCCTGTGTAGACCTCGCTTATTCACTTATTCCCACGCCCACTATCCTCGCACCTTTTCCGCGCGCCAGGCCATTTTTCGCAACTCCGTGGGCAATCCCTACGAGCACGAGTCAGAATTCGCACTTGGGAGGGCGCCGAACGATAGTACTGCCTGGATAAATCACTACTGGTCGAAATCGATCGATGAGCTGCTGTGCAAATTCTCTAGGAACCGCGGCGACCAAGCATTTGTCGGCGCCCGGTCCCCAATACAGATTGCCGAGGATATAGCCTCAAGAATGCTGCGTATCGAAAGGGATGCATCAACAGTCCAGGATTGCCGGATCGCCAAGTGCGCCAAGGATCTGCAGTCAGCGATCGACGGACTGCTTGCCCTTCCGGGTGTTCGAGAAGCAATGTCCCAGGTGCTGGGCGCCTTTGACGCAAAAATCGGGATGCTGAGAGATCAGATTTTGTCGATTGGGCCAAGTCATATGGACGCCCCGGGCATTCAAGAAGTGATTCGCCTAGTGCGAGATGGTGAAGTATGAGTGGCGAGGTTGCGCAATGCCCGTGTGGCAGTTGCGTAAGGACTATCCATCGGCCGTGCGGCAAACACGATCGAAGTATAAGCCTCGGTACACCCGACGCCCTTCGTGCCCTGTGCAGTCCGATAGAATGATGCATTTGTCATGCAACGCGTACCTCCACGCGGGCCTGGAAATTATCACACCTCTGGGCGATAATGCCATCGTCAGCCTGCCAGACATCGCCTAAAACGGCGGCCCAACCCGCTCCCGTACCGCAAGGAGTTTGTATCGTGAGGTATCTACCGCCATTCGATGTGATTAAGCGGCCGGTCGAGTTATCGACGGGCAAGGATCATGTGACGGCCACAATGGGTTACGAAAGACTGCTCGAGTTGATCAGACACCTTTTGTCGCAGGTCGTGGTGGACGAGCAATGGTATCTGGCGCAATACCCTGACGTTGCTGAGGCTATTGATCGGGGAAAAAAGACTTCTGCGACGCAACACTTCATCGACAATGGGTATTTTGAGAATCGCCTGCCATTTTTTATACCGGTGAATGAGTTATGGTATCTCACGAATTACCCGGATGTAGCTGCGAGCGTCAGGCAGGGCACGGAACCTTCAGCGCAGGCGCATTTCATGCGATCAGGCTACCGAGAGGGCCGGCTGCCATATCCAACGCCAAACGACGGTGGCAAGCCGCGAGCGTGAGGTGCCACGTAAATCGTGCCGTACGTGGGCCATCTTCCCAGAGATTCCGTACAGAAATGATAGAATCAGTCCGCCCCGCATGGTCATGTGGAAAGCCACTATCCGATGAAGGACAGGCAAGTGTCGACCCAAAGAATGGCTAAAGGCATCAAGGCGACCTTGCCAAGCACACCAGGGCAAGCACTGCATGCAATTGGAGCGAAGCGGCGAGTGCGGCTTGGGCCAAAGCCCGCGAAGCCGCGGAATGGTGCTGAGAAGAGCGTGCCGGATGCCGACCCGCAAATCGAGATACGGTTGGACACAGCCGTCACCGCCGGACCCATACAGGACAGATACGACGTGGAGGTGGTCGGCGAGGTTCTCGCGGAGCGGCCGATCCGGTCGGTAAGTCTCGTCGTCGATGGCGTGAGCCGAGCCTCGTTCTTGTTTGGCCAATCAGCTTCGGGCCGGCAATCTTTCAGCTTGGTTCACGCCGAGCGAGAGACCGCCCGGTTGGAACTCACGCCCATCGAAATTGAGGCGCGAACCGACGATGGCTACGTGCGCCGCACCGCGTTTTCGGTTGCCGCCGGCCTGAATGGCGTCGATGTTCCGCGCGTGGTGGATGGCCCTGTTCGGGACATTCAATCACCTCCGTTGGCTGCCACGCCTGTACGACTCTACGTAGAAACTGCAGCATTCGACCGACAGGGTGTGCTGCATGTGGTGGGGTGGTCGGTCGCACTCTTTCGAATTGTGGCTATCAACATATTCGTAGACGCACGGCTGCTCGGTACCACTGAAGCTAATCAGCCGCGGGACGATATTGGCAGAGCGTACCCCACCTATCCCAATGCTCGCATGTCAGGCTTCTCGTTTTCAACGACCATTTCAGACGACGCGGCGCCCAAGTTAATTACTGTCGAGGCCATCGATCTTTCGGGCACGGTGAGCCGAACTACAGTTCCAGTCGATCACGGTGCTGACAAGGCACCGGGTGCGTCGCTTGTTGACGTCTCCAGCGTGGAGCCGGCCATCACATTAACATCTCTACGCGGCCATCGACACCCAATCTCCGTTCACTGCGACGAGGCGATGCTGGGCACGAATGGGGACCTCCTGATAAGTGGATGGGCCGTGTGCGCAGCTGGAATTACGGCTGTTAGTGTACGCTTGGATGACGTGATGGTGGGCAACGCGGAACTGGGTCTGCCGAGGCCCGATGTGGGCGAGCGATATCCAGACGTTCCGAGGTCGCACCATTCTGGATTTAGGTTAAGACTGCCAACTGGACTCACGGCATCAGGCGACCACCAGATAGGCATTCGGGTACATAACGGGCTTGACAACATCGAGGATCTTGGAATTGTTGTCACAGCAATTGATCACACAGCAGCTGGATCAGGAGCAAATCTGAATAGTCCAGCTGACAGACAAGAGTTCCGATTTTCGCTCGACCATCCAGTGGTGATCGAGGGAGCGGTGCCGCAACCGGTGAATGGACGCCTGGCTATTGAGGGTTGGGCGGTGGCTCGCTCAGGCATCGAGGCGATTGACGTCTTCTTCGATGGACAGTTGTTAGGGCAGGCCTACTATGGCACTGCGAGACGCGATGTTGAGGCGGCGCTTCCCGATTGGACGGACGCCTTCCATAGCGGATATATATTCCATGTTCCACCACGTGTACTGGAAAGTGGTTCACATGACATGCGTCTGCAGTTGAGGGCGAAGGGCGGGGGGATAACAAATTCTGAATTCCGCATCGACGTACAGCAGGGCGAGGTTATGGACGATTACGCGACTATTCGTCGTCACATGTCGCGCGCGGAGGCCAATCTCTACGACGACATCCTTGATCGGCTGGGGTACCGTGCGAACTTTCGGATCATGCTCGCGATAACCGGTCCACTCGCTTCTGAAAAGTTCACTGCTACTATTCGCTCCTTGGGGGCTCAGACTTACCGCAACTGGCAGTTGTTCATTGTTGCCGATGGTGACGAGCGTAAGGATTTGCTGGAAATCGCCGGCCGCGAAGGCGCGGGTGAACATGTCATCGTCACGTCCGCGGACGCTGCCCACAGCAAGCTGATATCTGCATCAACCGGGCCCTGTCTGATCGCCGTATTGTCCCCCGGCGATCAATTGGGTTGTGACGCTTTAGCTGAAGTCGCCGTTGCCTGTGGACTTCACCCCGAGGCCGAGTTCTTCTATGCGGACGAGGACCGCGTAAATCCCACCAGTCGCACACGGGAGCCGTTCTTCAAACCTGACTGGTCGCCAGACTTGCTGCTGTCCACGAACTACATCGGCCGCCCTTGGTTTGCGACGGCCAAGCTGTTGCGGAGAGCAGGCGTTACGGCGCATTCCTTGTTAGCGCCGGCGGGGCACTACGATGCTGTCCTGCGCAGTACCGAATTCGCGACCGGTATCCACCACGTGCCAAAGCTGTTATATCGGCGTGATGACGCCGACCCCCCCGAACCGGACGCAGAGCGGCGCGTGCTCGAGGCGACGATTGTACGGCGGAACATCAAGGCCAATGTGTTGTCCGGCTGTCTGCCCGGAACGTGGCGCCTGAAGCGAACAACGGTCGCCAAGGGTAAAGTCTCGATTATTATCCCAACCTGCGCAGCGAAGGGTTACATAGCCACTTGCCTGGAGACGTTGAGGAGCAAGACTGCTTATCGCAATTTCGAAATCATCTGCATCGACAATATCCCGTCGAACCTGCCAAAGTACAAAAAGCTGATCCGCAAGCGCGCCGACAAAGTCGTGGCTATCCCAGAGACATTCAACTGGTCGCGCTTCAACAACCGAGCTGCGCGGCAGACCACCGGGCAATACCTGCTGTTCCTAAATGACGATATCGAGGTCCAGCGAGGGGACTGGCTGGATGCCTTGCTGGAGCATGCCCAACGGCCCGAGGTTGGCGTTGTCGGCGCGCAATTGCTCTATCCCGATCGCAAGGTCCAGCATGCCGGGATATTCCTGACCACGCTCGGAGCAGGCCGCCATTCCTTCCGGTTCCTGTCCGAGGACGATCCCGGCTACTTCGGATTGGCCCTGACCCAGCGGAACGTCGCAGCCGTCACCGGCGCCTGCATGCTGGTGCGCCGCGACGTGTTTAACCGACTCGGCCGGTTCGATGAGGCGCATTCGGTAATCAACAACGATGTAGATTTCTGTCTGCGATCCAGGCAGGCGGGTCTGTCGGTTGTCTATACGCCGCATGCCCAGCTGATCCACCATGAGCTCGCGAGCCGTGCGAATATCGCCGACATATTCGACACAGGCCACTTCGCCAAGCAGTGGCGGACGCTCTACGCGACGGGCGATCCCTACTTCAGCCCCAGGCTGACCAAGCTGGCCGACGAATACCGCCCCGATACTGAGCCGGCGAGACTGATCTGCCCTAGCAAGCCTCTGTTCCGCAACGACGAAATCAAACGCATCCTTGCGGTTAAGCTGGATCACATCGGCGATCTGATCACCGCGCTGCCCGCATTGCGCCGGCTGCGGCAGCATTTCCCATTGGCGCGGATCCATCTATTGGCCAGCGGCGCCGCAAAGGCCTTCCTGTCCGGTGAGAACTGCGTGGACGAACTCATCGAGTTCGAGTTCTTCCACACCCGCTCCGGCCTCGGCCAAAAAGAGCTCACGCAGGACGATTTGCTCGTTCTCGGCGAGCGGCTGAAACCCTATGGCTTCGACCTGGCGCTGGACCTGCGCAAACAAATCGAGACCCGGCACGTGCTTCAATACGTGCCAGCGCGGCTCCGGGCGGGTTATAATCACCTAGGCCGATTTCCCTGGCTGGATATCGCACTGGAATGGGAGGGCGATAATCGCTTGAACCGCAAGCAGAGCCATGTCAGCGAGGACCTTTTGCGACTGGTGGATACGATCGCGGCGGCGGGCGAGGCTGTTCCCCCAGTCCTGCAACAGGCGGCCGCTGGAAACGGCAAGTTGCCGCCCAGCGTTCCGGCCGCCGCTCGTGCACTGTTCCGCAAGCCGGTGGTGGCTGTGCATCCTGGTGTCGGTGCTATCATGCGGCAATGGCTGCCGGAGTACTTCGCCACCGTGATCGATCTGCTGATAGAAAAGAACCAGGTGAACGTTTTGCTGGTCGGCGGACACGACGAAGTGGCGTTGGCGGAGGAGGTTCTGGGTCATATTGTCAACCGCAAGAGCGTGGTGTCGCTTGCAGGAAAAACTTCACTCGCGGATCTTACGGGGGTGTTGCGTGCCTGCGCGCTGTATCTAGGCAACAATAGTGGTCCGCAGCACATTGCCGCCGCGTTGGGTGTGCCGACAATCGGTATCTACTCCGGGGTCGTTGACGCGGCCGAATGGGGGCCGACCGGTGCACGCGCAATCGCCGTGCAACGGAATATGGTGTGCAGCCCGTGTTACCTCATAAAGCCGGACGAGTGCCCGCGCGATTTGGCGTGCCTGAAGCGGCTGGAGCCGGCGGTCGTGCACGGTTATTGCGAGATGTTGTTGGCGCGGGTGGTGCCCGCGGTGGGGAGAAGCGGGCGGTTGCCAAAGAGATGCTAGCTCCGCACACAACGAAGCCCGCTCGCGGCAAGACTAGGGGCAAGGCGGCAAATCACACTCGTCTGAAGCCGCTGCCGCCTCAGCGCGACGAAAAGGTACGCCGGCACGTAAACTCGCTGCACGCAGTGCAACGATCCCTTGGGCCAACGCTTCAAAAAGGCCGGGCCTGCTTGGCAAGACGCAAGGCGGCGCGCAGTCTCAATCACGAAGGAATCGACGCCTTCTGGCAGATTTCGGCGCCCCACTCCTCGGGATGTAACTACCAGCACCATTCCCACGGTTCAGAGCGGGTCTCAAACCGCACCCTCTACGACCAGTCAAAAGGGAAGTCGGTGCGAGCGAACCGGAATGCCACTTGGCGAGAAGGAAAATACTCGTAGATATGCTCAATGGGCACGTTGACACGATCGGGCGGGATCTGATCGCCGGCTGGGCTGCGGACAGTGACGACCCCAATCGGGTAGTTGAGGTCTCCGTGCATGTTGATGGGGTCGAACGTGGCCGATGTCCCGCAGACAAACTGCGGCCAGACTTACGTGCCCTTGGGATCTACGGTGAGGGGCGGCACGGCTTCGCCATCGCGTTTGTTCCGCCGTTGTCTTCTTATGAGGATCATGAATTACTCGTGCGTTCGTCCGTCGGCCGGAACATACTTGGACGCGGCCATGTCCGAATCGTCAAGAACTTGGTGGGCGACGAAGCCATCATCTTGATGGCCGACAAACCGATGCCAGCGCAACTCGCAGAACTTGGCCCAATCCGATATATACTCCACATAGGGCCGCATAAGACCGGCACCACTTATCTTCAAATGGCCTTTGTTGAAACCCGCAGTGAGCTGCGCGCAGGCGGAGTTATATATCCCGATGCTTCATTTGGTGTAGTCGGTCCAGGTGGCCACAGCCATACTGAGTTTCATCGTAGCCTAAATGCGCGCGATCCAACGGATTTAGTGGCAATCCTCGATCGATTAAATGCGGAGCCCTGCAAAACCCTTCTACTTTCGTGCGAAGATCTAATTGGCGTGTCACACGCAAATCTACATCGTCTTAAGTCACTTGTGCCGACGCGGAGAATTGAAATCGTTTTCTATTGTCGACGGTGGTCAGAGTTATTGCCATCAGGGTGGCAAGAAACTATCAAACAAGGAAAGACACATAGCCTGGGGGAATTTCTGTCTACTCATCTGGGTGACCCAATGAGTTCTGGTATGATAAACTTTAACATAGTCCTAGACAAATATGCTGACGTATTTG
The DNA here is from genome assembly GCA_963726125.1 of uncultured Alphaproteobacteria bacterium. Taxonomy (GTDB): domain Bacteria; phylum Pseudomonadota; class Alphaproteobacteria; order Acetobacterales; family Acetobacteraceae; genus JAMXLO01. Next base: position 11,944 of record CAVSBG010000013.1, read on the forward strand.
GTATCGATAATATAAGGATAATCTCTTACAATCGCCTTGTCGAGTTGGGTGTAGATCTTTACAGCCACTTCGTTCGATCTGTTCTTCACATGGATACAACTCCTGTCGTTCCGACAGCGGTTCCAAATCGGTCTCTGGATCCTGTTGACGTTGAGACGGTACGGCTACTTAACCTAATTGCTGCTGCACGCTCCGAACCATCGGGAGTTGATATGTTTCATCGATATTGGAGAAATCGAGCGAATACGAATTTCCTATTGTTACATCAGGAGATGATCAAATGTCTCACAACCATACGCATCGACGACGCTGCCCATAGTCTGCAATCTGTGCATGATCTAATATTTAGCAAATACAAAGGCTGCGTGATCAGCCCGGACAACGGCCAAAATCTATTTGACCCAGAGGTTCGTGAGCTTCCGTTTATCCAACCAACGTACCTTTTGGTAAAGGGCATGGTGCAGTACGCGTTGGACGCCTACGAGGTGGTGTTTGATCGGAAAAGCCGGGCTAATACCAATGCTGGCGCTGAGCCCAATTCATAGGGCTTCGCCGACGCGCGGCTGATAACATTCCTTCTGGCGAGCATCAGGATAAACACCCTGGCGGCAGCTGTTGTGCTTCGGTCTAACTCCACTGGTCGTCATCGGCAGCAGATGTACGATGAACGCAGACGCGAAGCAGCGCGTCGATATTGGCACTGGCGCCGGGGCAGAACACAAGTTTTCGAGCCGCGGACTGGCCTGCAGACCGCGACATCGGTCACGGTGGGCGATACTGGCGCGCGCGCCATGCCCAGACAGAATGGCTCTTGCACGCAGATCGGCAGCGATAGCTTCACTTGATTCTGCGCGCGGGCGCAGCATCGCGGCGAGCGGATCGGTGGTGGTGCGCAGCACGAAGAGACCGTCGAAGCGGGCTTACGGAGTTGAAGCGGCAACTACAGGCCACGCGCCTCCGGTGCGGCGGCGGTCTCAGGGCTGATCATGCCGCGCTCGGCGAAGATCCAGAAGCGACCAATGGTGAAGCGCCCGGCGCAGCCGATCGATGACCGGTATCAGCGATGTGACATCGGCGGTGTGACCCGGCCACATCTTCGCATACCGGAATGGCATCGCCATCGATCACCACCGCGAGGATCATCTGATGCAGGTCGGGACGATGGTCCTTGCTGAAACCGTGCTCGCCGAGGGACTGCCCGTCCTGGCCTTTGAAATGCAGGCTGGTGGCATCCATGAACACCAAGTCGAGCCGGCCGAACAGATCGCGCCGATGGGCGAGAAGTTGTTGCTAGATCAGGTCCTTTACACAGCGTAGCGCGAACGGCTGTCACTCTGTCCTGCTGATCGGCGGGGAGCGCCTCGCTGAGCCAAGCCATCGCGCGATAGAGGTGGGCAGTTCCACGCGGTCGCTGCCCTTAATGCGGTAGTCCTCGCGCCAGCGTCGGCTGCCAGACCCGAGGCACCGCGCATCTGCCGGTGCAACACGGTGAGGAACATGCGATGGCCGCAGCCACATGTGCTACAGCGCTTCTCGCAAGCGCTCGGGGATGCGGACGAACCTAGCCTGTGTGCCGAGTTTGGCCTTGGCATGCCACATGCCAGTGCTCTCGACTATATCGGGGAGAGGGAGTTCGGCGAGGTCAACGCTGCCGTGGTTCGCCAGTGCCTTTTCGAGATTGGTGAACCATTCGGCTCTCTCCTCGTCTGTGAAGCGGTAAGTCTTTCCCCATCCAGAAGCGAGTGCTTCGGACGACCATTCGAGCGCGCGCGTGACCTGAAGGCGGCTCATAGCTGCATCGTAGTCAGCATGCTTGAGGTGGAATAGCAGTAGGTTCGGGTCGCATTCCGCGCGTAGCGAACAGGCGTGAAAGCCTATAGACCACCGCGCCGGTTTGCGGATGATAACCGTTTTGCATGAGGCATCGTGGAAGAAGGCAAAGCGCCGCTGCGAAAGAATAGGGAGGTCATCGCGCAGCGGAGGTTCTCCAGAGCATCGATGGAAAACGTTTAGTCCGACCGCAGCTATCGCATCGGGGCATGTCCGGGAATAGTCGGCGAGTTGACTGCCATCGGCGGGGATCACGAACTCGTCGCAGTCGGTGTACAGCACGGCGTCGTGCATCGCCAGCTTAGAGGCTGCCAGATCACTGATGAACGCGGCGCGTTTTCCATCGTCGAATGGCGAACGGGCAAGACGCAGGCAATCCCTGATGTCGGCGGTGCTGCCGTCGTCCGAACCATCGTCCACAACCAGGACAGCGTCGGCATGGTGGCCATAGTGCCGCAACCATCGGCGCAGCATTGCGCCTTCGTTGTAAACCATGGTGATTGCAAGCAAGGACATTTTTTCATACTCCGCCTGATCGTCTCTGTGATCGTGGTTTTTCCGGCTGGTGAACCGGACAGCCGATTATGCAGATGCTGACGGCCGGAGTCAGCCTCACTGGGCCGAGATCAACACGTAATTGCGGACGCCCACGTAGTCGAAGAAGGCTGAAATGGGCTGATACCCTCGTTCGCGCGTCCACGCCCAGAACGTCGCCTCGTTCTCTCGTTGCACCTCTATTGCAATTGCCGGTCGCCACTTCGATATCAGCTTCTCGGCACCCACTAATACATCGAGTTCACCGCCCTCCACGTCAATCTTAAGGAGGCTCAGCGGCCCCTCGAACTGAAGATCGTCCAGAGGAGCCACAATAATCGAGCCAGCCTCGTCGTAAGCGAGCGTCGTGCCGCCCAGGTTGTGGTCAGGCCGATGCGCGACCCGCATGCGGCCCATCCTACCGCCAACGGCAATCCCAAGATGCTGCATGTCGATCGTCGCGCGAGTGTTGTTGCTGCTGACGTTCTTGCGAAGAATCTCGACTGCCGCCGGGTTTGCTTCCAGAGGGTACACACGGACCGCATTGGTGTGCTGGCTGTAGAACAGCGTGTGATTTCCAACGTTGGCCCCAACGTCGATGACCGAAGACCTTCGATGGATCAAGTCGCGCTGGATCAGTAAATGTCTCAGTTCGTAGAACTCGCCACGTCCATGGAATTCCTGGATGTGGTCGCGTTCGTCTTCAATATGAAATCTGGTTGCCAATCCTTCGAACTGAACGATGGCTCTCATCAATTTATTCCTCATCCCACTCAGTCACTAATTACAGTAAACATCTGGATGGTACGGAAAACAAGCCAGCATTTTGGCGTGTGTCGGTAGCACATGATATGTCGGGACTAGTGGTCAAAACCCGACGGAAGAGTCCGTTGGCGCCAAGGCTAGGAAGCAAGTGATCTCAACCGCAAATCACGCGCATTCATCGGGCTCTTCTTAGCGTGCTAGTCCGACTATTCTCCTGTTCCCTTCTATACCCGAGAAGGTCCCATGACGCGTGTCGTTCGATGGTCGCCGGGAACGGAAGGAGTTCGCGTCGCAGTTTGGGGTTCTGCTGCGCCGTGCAGTCTTCCGCGCTCATCGACGGGAGCGTGAGCGCACGGCTGCGGAACCGTCGCGGCGCATGTTGGCTGCCGACGGTTTCGGCGCAAGCTGCTCGCCAGACCCAGGTAACCCGGCAGGCGACCTACTGCCGACCTACGGTGGCTTTCACTCGCTGGCATGATTGGAGGGAAGAGAGCGTCGCGGATCGCAGGCGACAGTGGCCGGGCGGACGTTTGCCGTGGTCTGGGAATGATACGCTGCCTACGCGACTCGTCGCGGGTGACGACCATCTCTGAAAATGCCAGTCTGGATCGATGGAGCGAGTAGATTGCGCATCGAGAGTCCCGGACAAACTGGTGGCGACAAGCTTTGCGGCGCGGCGCTTTGCGACATGTAGCCCTCTCCACAACCAGCGTACTTCACATAATCCGGCTCCTTGGCCTCGTGAAAGATGCGCACTTCGCCACCGGACGCTGACTTTTCCGGCGTCGGTGTGAGTCGATCCATACCAGCGGCGGCCGTGATGGCGGCAGGTGCACCTCCTCGCCGAACCGAGGAACACCACCATGCGCCGCACCACACGCCCTCCCCGCATCGTAATCGCCCTGGCATCCATCGAAATGCTTGGATTGCTCAGCGGCGGTGTCGCCAGGGCCAGTCCGATCACCGGCGCCGGTGAGCCGATCGCGACCCAAGAACCATCGCTTGGGCTGACCTATCTGGTACACACCTACGATCCGACCAACATCGCCGGTGACGGCCAGGTCGTGCTGTTCGCCGGCAATTTTGCGCCTGGCGGGTATTCCGTCGCCAACGGGCAACTGATGTCGATTGCCGCCAATGAGGTGCTGTTCACCCGGATCGGCACGACCTACGGCGGCAACGGCACGAACGACTTCGCCCTGCCGAACTTGTCTGGCCGCACGGCGGTCGGCATCGGGCAAGGTGTGGGGCTGGCCAATCGCACTCTGGGCAGCACCTACGGCGCCACGACCCAGACCCTGACCACCAACCAGTTGCCGCCCTATGGTGGGGCGAGCGGGATCGCCGCCGGCAGCCAACCCGTCTCGACGTTGCAGCCCTCGCTCGCGTTGAACGAGGCGGTGGTGACGCAAGGCTTCTTGCCCTCTGGCATCGGCCCGCAGGCGACGGGGCCACTGATCGGCCAGGTGTTGACCTATGCGGGGTCGACGTTGCCGGGCGGGCAGACCGCCGCCAACGGCCAGCAGCTACCGACCGCCCAGCAGCAGGCACTGTTCTCGGTGCTTGGGAATACGTACGGCGGCAACTTCCCGGACACATTCGCAGTGCCCAACCTCGATGGGCGCGCGCCGTCCGGGGTCGGTGCGGCGCCAGGGCTGATACCTATGACGCTCGGCGCGATGGTGGGGGGACAGGGCACCACGCTCACCATCGCCAACTTGCCGCCCCAATCGTTGACCCTGTCGAACGGCACGACCGCGGTGCTAGGCGGCGAGCAGCCGTTCAGCGTGGAGCAGCCCACGCTCGGGCTGAACTACATTATCGCGACACAAGGCGTGTTTCCGACCGCGGGTGGAGCCGCGCCGGATGGGACACCGTTTCTCGGCGAGATCAGTCTGTTTGCCGGAACCGTTGCACCGGCGGGCTGGGAATTTGCCGATGGGCAATTGCTTTCGGTTGCTCAAAACCAGGCATTGTTCGCGGTGATCGGCAGCACCTATGGCGGCAACGGCACCTTCGACTTTGCGCTACCGAACCTGGAGGACCGCGTGGCGGTCGGGACCGGAGACGGCGTCTCGCTGGGCGAGGTGTTCGGTGCCGACACCGACACACTGAATTACGCTGAATTGCCGCAAGGGTATCCTGCCGCCCTGCCGACGGCTTCCGCCGTGCCCGAGCCGCCCGCAGTGGCAGTCCTGCTGATGGGACTCATCGTGCTCGGCTGGCACCGGCGGCGCCGATGCCAGCTGGCTTGATGCTCTGTTCAAGCGCAGCACAACGGACACCGCTGTCGATCGGCATCGGGTCAACGGCAGCACGATCGCGGAGCCGCCGGTGAGCCGCATGACCTATAAACCGCATTACCGAGCCTCGCTGTCACCCTCAACCGCGACCGAGTGTGAGTTAACTCATAGTCCAGCCAATGACCTGACCTTATTCCACTTGGCATATCTGGTCAGGAGAAGCGCCATGATTTGTCCAGTCGAACGCGCCCGCTGGTTGTTGAACTTCTGCAATGAGGTGGAGTGCCTCCGCAGTTCAGCGCATCCTTCATCTCCGATGGGGGCGATCCGTGCGATCTTATCGGAAGCAGGGTCCGGGGCGCGAGGCGAACATGGCAGGCGCGTTACCACCTTCGTAGCGGCCGCGGGCTTAACGCTGATAGGATCTGTCAGCAGCGCATCCGCGTCGCTCATCGGAGCTCAGGTCAGCTATCAGTACGACAATCCGACGATGCAGTCGGTGAATTATACGCTGCCGACGCAGACCGTTACGCCACTGACGACGTTCAACGACACCGCCAACGGCCTCATGTCGTATTTTCTTGGCAACCAGTTGGTGGTGCAGAACACCGAGGCGGCCGCGTTCGTCGGGGCGGCGTTCAACGGGCCGCAATTCACTTTCTCTGGTGGCGGGTTGACCGGCGCAAAAGCTGATCCAGTGAGTGCAACCGGATTTCCCGGTGTCGTGTCATCCACTGCCAACAGCGTGCAGGTCAACTACCAGGGCCTGGATCCGGCGCTGGGAGCAAGCCAGATCATCGACCTGGCATCCAGCCTGCCGCTGGCAGGGCAGCAGGTGAGCTATCAAGCCCTGTTTCCCAGCACCGGCAGCGTGAATGGCAGCCTTCCCGCGACGACACTGACCACCGGAACATATTTCGCTGACAATATAAACTCCATCACGACCGTGATCGGCGCCAACAGCATCATGATCATCAATGACTTGACGGCAGGCTTCGTACCGGCTGCGTTCGATGGAGTGACGCTGAGCTTCTCCGGCGCGAACATCTCAGGCGCTGCAATCGACCCGCTGAGCGCGGCTGACTTTCTCGCACCGGTCAGCTTCACCTCCGACAGCGTCTCGATCAATTTCAGCAATCTTGTGGTGCAGTCGGGTGATGTCGAAGTGATAGACGTCCACACCGCCGTGCCGGAGCCGGCATCGGCAACACTGATCGCAGTGGGGTTGCTCGCCCTGGGCGTCCTCCGTTTCGAGCCGCGCTTGTGGCGCGGACCGGCGCCACATACGGCGTTGTAGATGGTAAGCCGAGGCGAGGCTGGCAAGCGGCGGTTGACCAGCGCAGCTCGTTTCGCTGCCGCCTTGCCGGATCGCCTCAGCTGCGGCTCGCCAATGCAATCTCCAGCAGCCACGTCGCTTCGTCGCATTTCGCGCGCAGCGGTTCGACCAGCGCAGCCGCGGCAGCGGCACGGCCAGTCCTTTCGTACACGGCCGCGAGCGAAAGTGCTGCGCGGCGTTCGAAGCTGCTGGCCTGCTGAGCCCGGGCTGTCGCGACCGCTCGCTCGAGGTAGGCCTCGGCCGAAGCGAGGCCCTCCGCCGGTCGCCGAAGAGCCAGGTTTGCACGTTGCCGATGCAGCTCGGACGTGTACCATTGTTGACCCGTCGCGTCGCCGACGGCAGTCGCCTCCTCGAGCAGCTCGACGGCCGCATCGAAATTGCCCGCGATCGCCTCCACCTCAGCCAGCAACGCCGGAAAGAACGTCAGGTACAGGAGCAACCCGCCGTCCCGAAACGAATCAATCACCGCGCGCATCGCATTCAGGTTACTGCTCTGCCCGGATGTCTGCGCGACAGCCCAGCCAAGAAACATTGTTCCGAGTGCTTGCCAGACCGGCAGTGCGTGCTCCTGACTGAGGTCCACCAAGGCTCTGGCATTGATGACGCTGCGCGTGGCATTGACGCGAAGCGTTTCCAGCAGGGCTCGCCAGCCATGCGCGTAGGCGATCGTCGGCATATGGGCGGTCCGGAGCGCCGCCTGCAGGCCGCCATCGGCGATCGCCGCGGCTTCGGACACCTCGCCCATCTGCCACTGGACGATGGCCAACTGCATCATCGTACCGACGCCCGGATCGAGATTGTGCCGCAGGCACAGTGAGCGATCTCGCTCGGCGTCGTGGATGCCGAGCGCCGTCAACAGACGGCTGCGCGCGGGCGCGAGCTCGCCCATTGTCCAGTACGTCGTGCCAAGCGCGCGGTACGCGAGGCCGGCTTCGGGCATCGCCGGCTCATGTTCAACTTCGGCCAGGAAGGCGGCGGCGATCTCGCGTGCAGGGTTCAGCTCTCCGCGGACGTGGCTCCCGGCCCACAGGCCGTAGTAGACGCCAAAGCGTTCGGTGGGCTCTGCGATCTCGATCGCAAGCTTGCGCGCACGGGCGAAGGCGGCAACTGTCACCGGCGCTCCGTGACTGTGCGCGGCCACGAGTGCGTGCGCATAGTCCATCTGAAGGCCTAGTCGTTCCGTTGCCGGAAGCGGGCTCTCGTCCGGAACGTCCGCCATCGCAATCGCGTTGCCGAAGTGGGCGATTGCCTCGACGTGCGCGGACCGCCGCTGTGCAAGCTGGCCAGCCTTGCTCCACCAGTGCGCCGCGGCAGCCGGCTGGCCGGCGCGGGAGAGATGGTGCGCGATCGTCTCGGGCTCGGTTTCCGCTACGGTGGGAGCCTGTTTGCACAAGGCCTTGGCGATCCGTGCGTGTAGCAACTGGCGTCGGGTGCGCAGGAGGCTTTCGTAAGCGGCGCTCTGCACCAGCGAATGCTTGAAACGGTAACGAGCGTTCGGCGGCGGGCTGACGCGAAACAGCAGGCCGCTGTCTTCAAGGCGCGCGAGGGCGCGGGCGAGGGTCGCATCGTCATGTCCCGCCACTGCGTGGAGTAGCTCGAAGGAGAAGTCGCGGCCGATCGCGGCGGCGACCTGCGCGACGTCCCGCACCGTGGCGAGGCGATCGAGGCGCGCCATCAGCGAATCCTGAAGCGTAACAGGAATCCCGAGGTCGGCATCCAACGCCTGCAGGGGGCCCTGAACAGAATCGTCATCCTGGAGGCCGGATTCAAGCACCATCTTCGTCAGTTCTTCGATGAAGAGCGGCACGCCGTCGGTATTCACCACGATTCGCTCCACCACTTGTCGGGGCAGCAGGGTTTCACCCGACAGGGACCCAATCAAAGTCCGCACGCTATCCGCGTCGAGGCGAGCGAGCGTGATGGTGCCGACCTCGGCAAGGCCGGCCCAGGGAGAGACGAACTCGGAGCGGGAGGTCATCAGCAGAAAGACGGGCAGATCGCTGATCCGCTCGATCCACAGGCTGACGACTTCGAGCGTGGTTGCATCGGCCCAATGCATGTCCTCGAAGAAGACCACAACGGGTTGCTGGCGGGCTTGACTTTCCAGTTGGGCGAGCAACGCGTCGAGTGTCTGGCGCCGGCGCTGTGCAGCGCTTTGACCGACGGGCGGATAGCGGCCGTCCGATGGAATTGACAGGAGATCGGCCAGCAGCGGGACGACCCGGGTTGTCGCAGCGTTTGACATCGAGGCGACGATCATAGCCTCGAGACGATCCAATTGCTGGGCAGGTGCGCCGCCTTCCTCAATGCCGGCGCTCCGGCGGATCTGTTCCATGAACGGGTGCAGGGCGCTGCTCTGGTGAAGCGGCGAGCACTGATATCGCAGCAACAAATGCTCGCCGGGCGGGAGATTCCGCGCCAACTGGGCGATCAAACGGGACTTGCCGATGCCTGCCTCACCGGAGATCAGCAGAACTTGCGTCCTGCCTTGGCGCGCGACAGCCCAGCACTCGGATAGCAGGGCGGCTTCGCTTTCCCGACCCACGTAGGGGGAGAGGCCGACGGCGCGTTCGGATTCGAACCGCGAGCCGAACCGAGCGACACCGACCACGGTACAGGCTGCGACAGGTTCGGCGAGACCTTTGACCGTTTGAAGGCCAAGCTCGCGGAGCTCAAATCGGCGGCCGAGAAGTTTGCGGGTCGGTTCGGCGATCACGACGGTCCCCGGTTCGGCGAGCTGTTGCAGGCGGGCGGCGAGATTGAGTGCATCGCCAATCGCCGCATGCTCCTGGGTGGGGCCTTCGCCGACGAGGTCGCCGACGACGACAAGACCGGTTGCGACGCCGATGCGGGTGCGCAGAAGGGTGCCGTCGGGCGCCCTGAGTCGTTCGACAGCGGCCGACATGTCGAGGCTGGCGCGGACGGCACGTTCGGCGTCGCCTTCATGAGCGCGCGGATAACCGAAGTAGACGAGAACTCCGTCACCCATGAATTTGGCGACGAAGCCGTCGTAGCGTGCGACGACGCCTGCCCAGGCGTCCTGGACGGCGCGAATGATCTCGCGCATGTCTTCGGGGTCGTGGCGGGCCGAGAGCGCGGTCGACTCGACAAGGTCGCAGAAGAGGACCGTCAAATGTCGGCGTTCGGCCTCAGCGGGCTTTACTGGCGCGGGTTTGGTTGCGCTTGCATGCCGCACGGGCAGGTCTTCGGTAATGGCCTTCAGGATCTTGCGACGATGGCCGAGGCGGACGCCGATCTTCTCCAGATCCTGATCGGTGAGGTCGGCAAGAATCTCCACGTCTATTGCGTGTTCGGCAAAGTCGTCCGCGTATTGCCCGAGGCCAAGATTCTCCAGCCAGGCTGTGATGGTTTCGGGCATTTCTGGCTCGCTGGCGAGGTGGCTACGTCGGACTGTGTATGGCCCGCCTGGGTCTGTCGGGAATTCCGAGCGGCATCTGGGACGGTAAAGAATCTGCTCGCCGACGCAAGGAGCCTTGGGGGGCCGGGACGCGTCAGGTGGATAATTGACCGCCGATGCAGAGCCGAAGACGGCGTTCGACACCGACCGCGTGCTGGACGCGCTGAAGCAGGTGTTGGCGGAGCGGGCGCTGAACGCCGAGATGGACCAGCATCTGAATGGGTTCGATAGCAGGTGCAATGGCAATGCCCGCGAGAGCGTGATCGCCAACGCCGCGACATCGAGATCGAGATGCCATGGATCGCCGGTCGACGAGGGGCAGATCACGTCGATATGAAACTGGTCGCGGCGGAGAAACGGAACGATGACAACATTATCGCGGCAGCGGTTGCGTGCGGCCGTGAGGACGCCGAAAGACAGCGCTCAAGGCGTCCTCTGCGAGAGTCACACACCGGCGGTTCAAGCGCGGCGGCGGATCAGCGCGATGCCAGCGATACCGACGCCTAACAGCGCGATGGAGGCAGGTTCCGGGTACTGCGCCGGAACCGGGTCCCGGCGCTACGCTTGCTGCCGGATTACCGAACACCTCGAATTGCAGGTTTCCGCTCCCGTTCGTAAACCAGGTCCCCCCACTGTTTTCAAATAGCGCCGTCGAGGAACTACCTCCATCCAGCCAAGGGACGGCCACGCCTATTGAATCAGAATCGTTCGCGGCGAGGAAATAGGTTGTTCCACCCTCCAACAGAATCGGCGTGCCGCCATAGCTCACGGACAATAAACCGCCTACCGGGGACCCAGCGTTGATGGCGGACCAGAATTGCACGTCCGGCCGGCCTGCCGAGGAAGTGTAGAGGGAAAATGTGATCACGTAGGGGGGAGTTCCCGCAGCAAAATCCGCTGCAGCACCTGTGAAGTCGAAATTCGCTTTTGGCGTGAAGGCCTCTGCCGCGAGTTCCAGGAATACCGTTCCCGTCGTTGATCCCAGTGTAGTTGTTGAATACGGTATCCGCCCGCGCCGGCAGGCCGGCACACAGCCCGGCCGCGACCACGGTCGCCACCAGCCAAACAAGCATCGACCATCTCATCTCGTCACCTCGTTACCAAAATCCACACAATGCACCGGACCGGTGCCGAGCGGATGGATATCAACCGGCTCGACATCGGGGTATGCATGCATTCACACCCCACGCGTTCGACAAGCTCGCCGGGCTCATGGTGACCTGAATATTCTAGCTGCGATGCGTTCGTCCACTTACTGAGCATTGGCAAGGACGACGGAGTTTACAGTGGTGATGAGCACCGAAACGCTGGCCGATCTGCCTGTGCGCATCATACAGGACGAGGATCGCTGGCTCGCGCGACCGTGGGGTTCGTCGCAGGTTCGTTCCGGTGTATCGGCGGGGCGTTGGTCGGGCGCCCCCAGGCAAGTCCATGATGAATCCGCTGAAATAAGCAAGTCAGACCATATTATAGGAATTCCGCTGAGAACGATGGGGGTTACCGTATTTACGTCACACAAAATTGTGCATCATGGAAGATTATTGCCTGGTTCGGTCAAGATACATCAACCTTTGCAGACTGTCCGCACGATCTTTCAGACGGCCTATGACGTGCTGCACCTGTTTGTACCCAATGAGCTGCTTGACGAATGCGTCGAGGCTGGGCTGGGACGGTCAGGCTCTGGGCGGCTGGCATTTCCCGTAGGCCCATTGCCGGCGGACCCGGTGATCGACCGGCTGGCGCACGCGTTTGTTCGCGCAGAGGACCTGGGCGGAGCGTTCGGCCACTGCTACGCAGAAAGTGTCGCGCTCGCCATCATTGCGCGCGTGCTCGCGCGTTGTTCGAATGGTACGTCGGCACAGGCATCGAACACATCGGGGCTGGCGAAGTGGCGATTGAAACGAGCGGCCGACTTTATCGAGGCAAATCTTGCGGAGGCCATCGGCCTGGCCGAGATGGCCGAGGCGGCGGGGCTTTCGCGGATGCATTTTGCGGCGCAATTCCGTGCTGCCACGGGGATGCGGCCACACGAGTACCTGTTGCGGCGACGGATCGAGCGGGCCCAGCACATGCTGACGATTTCAACATCCTCACTGGTGGCTATTGCCTTTGAGGTCGGATTCAAGAGCCAGTCACATTTCACGACGGTGTTTGCCCGTTTCGTCGGGGAGACGCCAAAGGGCTGGCGGCAGCGCACCATGTTGGTGCCTTCGCACGGGTGTTCAAGATACTCTCCGGAGCCCGGCTGTCAGCTTGGAACATCAGAACGAACCAGGCGGATCGGGACGGCCTTGGACGAGGGCGTGAAACTGCGCGGGTCATGGGCGTACAGCGGCACCAGCGAGTTGGTCTCCGGATAGTAGGCGCCACAGCAACCATCAGGCAGCCGATATTCAACGATCTTGAAGCCGCGTACGGTGCGTTCCTTGCCGTCGTTGGACAGGGTGACCAGATCGACGCGATCCCCCGCGGCGAAGTCGCGCTTCGCCATCTCGCGCGGGTTCAGAAAGACGACATCGCGTTGACCGAAGACGCCGCGATAACGATCCGAACGTGAGTAAAGCGTCGTGTTGTACTGGTCGTGGCTGCGCATGGTTGTGAGCCACAGCGCGTTGGGATCGCCCTGACACTGATCTTCGGTCATGCCTGGGAAGACGATAAAGTTTGCCCGTCCTGTTTCTGTGGCCCAGATACGTTCACGCGCGGTGGAGGTCAGGTGAAAGCCCCCGGGAACGCGAATTCGTTGGTTGTAGGCTTGGAAGATTGGAAAGACCGCCTCGATCGCATCACGGATGACGTCGTAGTTAGCGATCATGCTTTCCCAATCGACCTTGGATTGCGCACCGAGGGTCGCGCGTGCCAGTCCCGCGACGATTGCTGGCTCACTACGTAGATGCTGCGATGCGGGATGGTTGCGTCCGGCCGAGGCGTGCACCATGGACATTGAGTCCTCGACGGTAATCGACTGAGGACCTCCGTCCTGCATGTCGATTTCGGTACGGCCCAGGCATGGCAGGATCAGAGCCTCCCGCCCATGCACGAGATGGCTGCGGTTCAGCTTGGTGGAGATCATCACGGTAAGGTCGAGGGACCGCAGTGCAGTGCGTGTCGTTTGCCAGTCCGGGATTGCGGCGGCGAAGTTCCCGCCCAGCGCGATGAAGACTTTGGATTCGCCGCGCTGCATAGCCTCCAACGCGGTCACGACGTTATGGCCGTGCGCGGCCGGTGGCTTGAAACCGAAGCGGTGTTCGAGCCGATCGAGGAAGTCCTGTTTGGGTATTTCGGTGATGCCGACTGTTCGGTCGCCCTGCACGTTGGAGTGACCACGGACCGGACACAATCCGGCGCCTGGACGACCGATATTGCCGCGCAACAGAAGCAGGTTGGCAAGCTGCTGCACGGTCTGGGTCCCGTAGCGGTGTTGGGTGATTCCCATGCCGTACACCAGGATGGTGTTGTCGGCCTGCATGTATACGTTGGCAGCTTCGGTGATTTCGGAGCGGCTGAGACCGGCGTGGCGCGCAATGTCTTCCCAGTTTGTCGCCCGCAGCTCGGCAACGAGTGCCTGAAAGCCGACGGTATGGCCGCGGATGAAGTCGTGGTCCAGCACGCTCGGCCGATCAAAGGCGACGGCGTCATCCTCGGCTTCGATGATCGCCTTCATCATGCCCTTGAGGAGCGCGAGATCGCCACCGACGCGCACCTGATAGATCGCGCTGCTGATGGGTGTCGAACTGAGGGTGATCATCTCGACGGGGGCCTGCGGAGCCTGGAACCGCTCGAGCGCGCGCTCACGGAACGGATTGAATGAGATGATGCGGGCGCCACGACGAGATGCGTTGCGCAGGCTCGTCATCATCCGCGGGCTGTTGGTTCCGGGGTTCTGGCCGAAAATAAAGATCGCGTCGGCGTGGTCGAAATCCTCCAGCAGGACTGTGCCTTTGCCGACGCCGATGGAATCGGGCAAGCCGACGCTGGTGGCCTCGTGACACATGTTGGAGCAATCGGGAAAATTGTTGGTGCCGTATTCGCGGGCGAAGAGCTGATAGAGGAACGCGGCTTCGTTGGAGGCGCGACCCGAGACATAGAAATCGGCCGCGTTGGGCGTCGGCAACGCCCGCAGATGCTGAGCGACCAGGGCGAAAGCATTGTCCCATTCGATGGGAACGTAGTGGTCGGTGGTGGCGTCATACATCATCGGGTGGGTCAGACGCCCCTGCATCTCCAGATCGAAATCGTCCCAATTGTCGAGTTCGGCGACCGTGTGGGCGGCAAAGAATTCTGGCGTGCAGCGTTTTGCGGTGGCTTCCCAGGCGACTGCCTTGGCACCGTTCTCACAGAATTCGAATGACGAGGTGTGTTTGGGATCCGGCCACGCACATCCCGGACAGTCGAAGCCTTCGGGCTGGTTCATGCGCAAAAGCGTCGCGCTGCCGCTGATCGCGATACCCTGCTCCGTCAGCGCCTTGCCGGTTGCCCGCAACGCGCCCCATCCCCCGGCGGGCTCGCGATATTGCCGGATCGCCTTTTTCTCGGACATCAGTTGGGCACCCCTTGACGGATAGCGGTGGCAGGTGCGCCGGTGGGTACTGCACGGGGGGTGTCGGGTCTTCCACATCGGACGCGTGCTTGCGCAATCGCACGATTGGAGTCGCGCATCGTTGTAAGCACGATCCGCGGCAGGTCTTGCCAAGCCATTCGCCGGCGCGCGCAGTCGGAACGTTGTCAGGCGCCGCCGCGGTCGCCCGTGCCACAGTTCAAACTGGTCCGGTTCCCGTTGGAACCATGCGCTTCAGGCTGGTGTTTATTCTCCGCTGTTCTTGGCGCGAATGGTGCTTCCCAGCGCTACATCGATGCGGCGCGGAGCACTATAGGAGCTGTCCGTGTGTCATCGATGTCTCGCGAGGCTATTTTGCGGGATTCAGTCTTGCGGGGTGAGATGGCGGGGAGCAAGTCGGCCTCCCGAACCAACTTCTGCATCAGGGTGCTGCCGCAGGTAACGATGGCGGCGACCAGATCGGGGTCAGGGGCGCCGAAGTCGATGTTGGGAGGCAGGCCACCATATGCCCGGATGAGCGCGGCACGCTGGGGATAGATCGCGGCAAACTGCTCCGCCGGGGCCATCTGCTCGAACGAAGTGGGCGGTTCATCGGGCGTCGGGGCGTCGTCAGCCGGTTGCGTTGTGAGCGTGGGGAGCGGGCGACCGGCCATCTCCAGGCTATCCTTGTACCAGTAACCGGCGCGCTCCATGGCGGCGGGGCGGGCGGCATCCTCGGCCTTGCGGCGCTCGGCCTGGACGCGGAGCAGGTTGCGGACGCCACTTTGGGAGTCGCGATCCATCCTGGAGGCCTGGTTGCGGAGGTTGTTGAGGGCGTCGACGGTGAGGTTGGGGCGGGAGGCATCGCGAAGGGCGTGCTTGGCGTGGAAGACCTGGGCGACGATCTGGGTGGCGAGCTCGGCCTCGAAGGCGTTTTCGGGGATGAGGGCGGCGACGGCAGCCATGGCGCGCTCGTCGCGTGCCGTGCGTGCCTCGGGCGTGTCGGGGGAGGGTGGCGGCAGGTCCCCGCAGAGCTCGGCATAGATCTCGCGTGCCAGGCGGTCTGGGACGTTCGGGATTGCATACATGGTGCGCCGGTCCTTTTGCTTCGGGCAAAGGGGGTAGGTGTGTGTTATAACCAATATATGCAATAGTCACTCATGATAACTCTAATGGCGCCTGTCGGCAATCTGGTGAACTCCGACCAGCTCTGGTTGGCCGTGCTTTGGCGGAGTTCGTGACTAATCGCCATCTCGTGGGACGACGATGGAGCAACCGGGTCGGGGGGTTCATACCGCCGCTTCCCGCGCGAGCAGAAGCCGATCGAGCTGATCCGCCAGTGACGCGCTGATCCCGGTCATCGGCAACCGCAATGCCGGCGATGCGATCAGGCCACGTCGCCACAGCACGTGCTTGATGGGTGCCGGATTGGGTTCGGCGAACAGCAGGCGGACCACATCCAGCAGTGGTCTCCATTGCACCAACGCGTCGGTCAAACTTCCGTCCAGCACTGACTCTCGTACCGCGGCGAACGTTGGCAGGTCGATATGCGCGCTCGCCAGAACTCCACCATCGGCACCGTGTGTGATCGCGCCGTAGAACAGCGCATCCTCACCGGTCAGTACCGGCGAACTCCGGGCTGCGTTGCCGCAAGAGGTCGGCGCTCTGTGCCGCGTCGGCACAACAATCCTTCACGCCGACGATGTTGGCGCGCTCCGCCAGACGCAACAGCGTATCGTTGCCGAGGTTTACGCCGGTGCGATACGGAATGTTGTAGACCAGGATTGGCTTATCGGTGGCATCGGCCAGCGCCGCGAAGTGTTGATACAATCCCTGCTGCGAGGGTCGCGAGTAGTAGGGACAGGTGATGAGGTAGCCATCCACCGGCCGGGCATCCGTCACGGCCAGCCGCCGCACCAGCCGTCTGGTATCGCTGCCGCATAAGCCAAGGAATAACGGAATGCGCCGTGCCAGGACGTTCGCTGCAAGTGCAACGACTTGTTCGGTTTCGGCATCGTCGAGTGTGAGGCCCTCGCCGGTGGTCGCGGCGACGATAAGGCCGTCGATCCCCTGCTGCACGTAATGCGCGACCAATCGCGTAAGCGATCTTTCGTCCACCGCGCCATCGATGAATGGCGTGATCAGCGGCAGCCAGATCCCGGAAAGCCGGGGGCTCGATAGGTGGTGCATGGTCCTGCTCCTGTGTTGCGGACCCGGCCGATACGGAGCAGGCGGTGGATATGACAAAGGCCCCGTCCGAACCGGCGGGGCCCCTGGTGAAACCGTGTATCGCGCGTTCAGCGCATGCGGTATCGCCCAGCCCCTGTCGGGCCAGACTTTCGTGCCTTGATGCTGACGCTGTTGCGCATGCGGCCCCCTTGCGGTGCGGCTTGGTGGTTTGTCAATTGCAATGGAGGATGAGAGTGGAGGTGGTTTTGGGGTGCCCCCTCCCCAACCCTCCCCCGCTGCGCGGGAGAGGGAGTTAGAGGGAGTTGGTGTGGCCTGTCATGGCACGCGGATTGCTGGCAAACTGGCAACAATCCTGTGGGGAGCATGCATCATGCGTCGTCTTGCCTTGGCGATCGGCCTTGCGTTGTTGCCGGTGCTTGGCTTCGCGCAGGCACCTGAGTTGGCGGAACCGGGCAAGCTTACGTGGGGTGCCTCCGTCACATTCCCGCCGTTTGAGTTCCAACAGAACGACAAGCCTTCCGGGTTCGACATCGACCTGGTCGATGCGCTGGCCAAGAAGATGAACTTGCAGTCGAGCATTGCCTCGATCGAGTTCAAGGGGTTGATCCCGGCGCTGCTGGGCAAGCGGATCGATGCCATCGTCAGCGGCATGTACATCAATCCGCAACGGCTCGAGGTCGCCGACATGATCCCATATCTGCTGGTTGGCAACCAGATCGTGGTGGGCGAGGGCAATCCAAAGCACATCGACGGCACGGCCTCGTTGTGCGGGCTGAACGTGGCCGCGCCGATCGGCACGGTGTTCGAGAATTCCGCCAAGCAGGCGAGCGCAAGCTGCAAGGCCGCAGGCAAGGCGGAGATCAACCTGCTGTCGCTCGCGGGCACTGTGAATTGTGCTCTGGCGCTGACGCAGGGGCGGGCGGATGCGATCATCGTCTCTACGCCGACTGTCGCTGCGCTGGTCAACGAGACGCCAGGCGCCTACGCGACCGGTGGTGCGCCGTTCGACGCGGATACCAAGGTCGGTATCGCGGTTCGCAGGGACAATCCCGGTTTGAAGGCCGCGCTGGAGACAGCGCTGAAGGCTGTCGTCGCCGATGGCAGCTACGCAGCGCTGATCAAGAAATGGAACCTGCCGGCGGCAAGTTCGGCATTCTGATCGGAAGGACTGCGGGGTGAAGCTGTTCCAGCCGCATCTGCTGGTGCAGTACCTTACCAGCGCTGACTTCTTCCACGGCGCAGTGATGACGTTCTGGCTCAGCATCGCCTCGCTCGCGGCGGGCATGTTGGTGGGGCTGTTGCTGGCAGTCGGGCAGGAGGCACCGTTGCGTCCGGTGCGTGCGCTGGTGTGGTGCTACATCTGGCTGTTCCGGGGCACGCCGGTGCTGTTGCAACTGGTGTTTGCGTTCAACGTGCTGCCGGCGTTCGGCATCCTGTTGCCCGGCTTTGCCTGTGCGGTTCTGGCGCTTGGTCTGAACGAGGGCGCCTACATGGCCGAGATCATGCGCTCCGGCATTCGCGCTGTCGGACCGGGGCAACGCCTGGCGGCACGGGCGCTTGGCCTGGAGGAAAGCCAGGTGATGCGTTGGGTCGTGCTGCCGCAGGCATTCCGCATCGTCATCCCGCCCATAGGCAACCAGTTCATCGGCATGCTGAAGCTGTCGGCATTGGTCTCGGTGATAGGTGTGAAGGAGCTGCTGCTGACTGCGGATGAGACGGCGTCTTCCAACTTCCGCTACATCGAGACGCTGACAGCTGCCGGCATTTGGTACCTGCTGCTGACGACGATCTTCATGGTGATCCAGTCGGGGATCGAGCGTCGCCTGCGCCGCCGCACCAGTGCGCGGCGTGCTGTGATCGCCATCGAGCCGGCGATCCAGACGATCCGATGACCGCATTGCTGGAGGCCGCTGCGATCTGGAAGCGCTTCGGCACGCTGGACGTGTTGAAGGGTGTCGATCTGTCGGTGACGCGTGGCGAATGCCTGGTCATGCTGGGGCCGTCGGGTTCCGGCAAATCCACCATGTTGCGCTGCCTGAACCTGCTGGAGCCGATTGCGTCGGGCAGCATCGTGTTCGAGGGGCAGGAGATCGCCGGCCTGCCGCGCAAACAGGCTGCGGCGCTGCGTCGGCGGATGGGCATGGTGTTTCAGAACTTTGAACTGTTCCCGCATCTGTCCGCGACTGACAACGTGGCGTTTGGTCCGATCAGAGTGAAGAAGGCGCCGGTACGCGAAGCACGCGAGTTGGCGCATCACCTGCTGCGTAAGGTTCACCTGCCGGACAAGCTGTCGGCATTCCCCGATGAGCTGTCCGGTGGGCAGCAACAGCGCGTCGCGATCGCCCGCGCGCTGGCGATGGAACCGGCATTGATGCTGTATGACGAACCGACCAGCGCGCTGGATCCGGAGACTGTCGGCGAGGTGCTGAACGTGATGCAGGAACTGGCCGATGAAGGCATGACCAGCATCGTTGTCACGCATGAACTCGGGTTTGCACGGCGCGCGGCGGATGAAGTGGTGTTCATGGATGCGGGCCAGGTGGCGCACCGCGCTCCGGTCGATGCGTTCTTCAATGGCAGCGCACCGGATCGGGTGGTGCGATTCCTCAATCGGATGCATGGTTAGCACGCTTATTGGAGTGACAGACGTGGATGACAGCTTCGAACCGATTGACAGCCCGGCGGCCTGGCGTGGCGAGGAACTGGCGGCGTCTCCCGCATGGCGCCGTGCACTGACCGTTGCGGAGATCGCGGCACTGGAACGCGCGACCGCAGGTGCTCGCGGCGCGCCGCTTCCGGGCTTTGGCGCGGCGGCATTTCCGGTGCCGGAACTGGAGCCGCTGTTCGGCTGGATGATCGAGCAACTCGAACGCGGCCCCGGCGTCGTTCGCCTGACCGGTTTGCCCGCCGCGCGCATGGCCCGCGATGATTTGAAGCGGCTGTTCTGGGGCTTTTGCGTCAACCTCGGGATGCCTGTCTATCAGACCGCAGCCGGCGAGGTGCTGGGCGAGGTGAAGGACGAAACCGGCACCGGCGCGGCGCTGACCTACGACGGCCCCGGTCCGCTGAAGTCGGCGCGCACCATCGCGCGTTCCACGGGTGCGTTGCGCTTCCACACTGACAAGACCGACATGCTGTGCCTGCTGTGCGCGACCAACGCGATCGAGGGCGGTGTTTCGAAAGTTGTCTCCAGCGTGACGTTGCACAACGAGATCGGTCGTCGCCGTCCGGACCTGCTGCGCGTGCTGTATGAACCGTACTGGCGAATGCGTCCGACGGATGAGGAAGGCGACCGAGACGACCGTGTGTTTCCGATGCCGGTATTCGCGCGTGCCGCCGATGGCAGCTTCACCAGTCAATACAGTCGCACCTACATCAGCCAGGCGCAGGAGGTGCCCGAGGTGCCGCGCCTGACCGCTGCGCAGACCGAGGCGATGGACATGATCCACGCCATCGGCGAAGAGGTTTGCCTGCGCGCGCCGTTCGGTGTCGGCGACATGCAGTTCCTCAATCAGCACGTCACGTATCACGGCCGCACGCAGTTCACCGACGATGCAGCGACCGGCGCGCGCCGCGTGCTGTTGCGCATGTGGTTGGCCGGGCGGTTCACGCGCATGCTGCCGGATGGCCACGCGATCCAATGGGGCGATACGCGCGCGGGCGCCTTGCGTGGTGGCGCGCTGGTGGGCCGCACGGCGCTACTGGCTGCGTAAGCCAAGGGTTGCCGAGATTGACCCATGCGCTCCCGCACCGTCGTGATTGGGACCGGCGCGGCCAGGGTGATGACCCGTTGGCCCGGTAGGGGAGGTGTCCGAGATGGCACAAATCCGAACGAGTTTCATGGCTGGCAGCCTGGCAGTGGGTTTGCTTGCATCTTGCGCGCCGCCGACGCCCGCACCGGTCGGGAAGGTGAGCACGGCGTTCGATGGTGTCTACGAAGGCGATTCGGTGGTCGATCGCGCGAACAGCTCGGGGGCCTGCAACAATGGTGGTCATGCCAAAATCGTTGTCACCAATGGTCATGCAATAATCGACCGGGAAGGGGATACCCGCGAAGGTTGGGTGAAACCCGACGGATCGCTGAAGATGACTGGGACGACCGGCCGTGGAGCGGCGGTGCTGGTGGTTGCGCTCGATGGGGCGTTCAAGGACGGCGCCTTTACCGGCGTGTCGGTGTTCGGCATCCCTCCACGCTGCGTCTATAACTGGCCGTCATTCAAACGGGTTTTAGACCCATGTTGTTTGCTCCGACGGGTTGTCAGGCCGGCCATGACGGTGGGGAGCAATGACCGGCTTGGCGCGTCACTGGGTGGCGAACGGGGGCGCCACTGTGACGGTGCAGTCCTGTCCGGTCCATTTGTTCGTTGCGATGTCGAGCCACGTAAATACTATTGTGGCTCCAATAGCCAACCCCGCGGTTGGGATCTCTACGCTGTGAATCCCCAGCCCGACATCGTTGGTACGCGCGTCGTTGCGCGTTTTCCAGCCGTCGGTGCTCCAGTGCACGAGCGAGGCCGCTGACAGATCCAGCCGCAACACCCGCCCTGCTGGAATCCTCGGCGTGCGCCAGTCAGCCCGCCATTGCCGGCAGCGGGCGGCACGCTTCTCGCGTATATACCGCCGCGCCGTCTGCGGCGGCCGATCGAATACCGCGCCATCGGCCAGGGAACGCAACAGCTTGATGTGTTCGGCGTGCGCCCAGACCAGAGGCATGGCCGAACCGCTGGGGCGTCCTGGCTCGAGTTCCCGCTCCGGTATCGGATCCTTCTGGTCCCAGACCTGCTCGGGCAGCAGTTTGCCGGGACTGGCGCTTGCCTCCAGCACCGAGAGCAGCCGCGTCGCTTCGGCAGCATTGCCGGCCGCCAGTTCGTAATGCGCGCGCTCGCCGGCGAGCAGTGGCCATACCCGGCCGACACCAGTGCCGTCGAAGGCGCGGCCGTCCTCGTGTTCGCCATAGCCATCGCCGTTGTAACGCCGCCAGCCCGGGCCGTACGGCAGTTCGACCATCAGCACGTGATCGATGACCTTCACGGTATTCCTGATGCGCGGATCGTTGGCGTCGCGTAGCCCGAAGCGCACCAACGCCAGGGCATCCGTGCTGATCAGGTCATTCGCCTCGACGGCACATTGCCCCGCGAAACGGTTCCGCACTTCGACGATGCCGCGCGTTTGCGCGACAAATTCTCCTGGCACCGGCGGTGCGATGCGGATGTAGTAGCCGGATACGCCCACTTCGCGCGCGAGCCTGGTGTCGGTGACGTAGATCCAATCCTCGATCTGTTCGTTCCATGCGTCAGCGGTATCGCGCAGGAAGTCGGCGACATCGTCGATGTCGCATGCCTCCGCCAGTTCGGCGGCGGCCAGCAGGCCGGCGATCTGTACGGCCAGTGTGAATGGCGTATAGCCGGCGTTTTCCTCCCAACGGTCCTGGTTGGTCTGTGGTCCCATGCGGATTACGAAGTTGGCGGCGCGCTGGACCATCGGCCAGAACGCTGGCAGCGCGGGGCGCGGCATTGCACCCTCACGCCACGCCATCTCGAGCAGCAGGATCGGGAATGCGCATTCGTCGAGCTGTACGCCGTGCCAGTATGCTGAACCGTCAAGCCAGCAGTTCTGCGGCCAGCTTCCGTCATCCTCCTGCACGGCACGCAGGTAGCGTACCACGCGCTGCACTTCGTCGAGTGCGCCGCAGGCAAGGAAGGCGCCCGCGGTCTGCGCCAGGTCGCGTGGCCACACCAGATGGTAGCCGCCGAGATCGTCGTCACCTTTGCTGCCGCCCCAGGGGATGGACAGGCTGGCGATCAGGCCGCCGGGGAACGTTGGGCTTTCGTGACAACGCAGCACCGTTGTACTGACGCGGTAGACGTTGTGGCCGTCGACTTTGCGGTCGAGCGAGCGCAGGTGCGCCTGCCAGGCGCGCCACGCCATCGCGTATTCTTCCAACTGGCGGTTGTACGGGGTTTGCAGTGAGGCGCGAACGCGGAAGCCCGCCTCTGGGGCGGTGCGACCGAAGCCAAGGGCGAGGCGGAATTCAGTCTCGGGTTCCGAGATCTCGGCGGTGAGCGCGACGTTGCCGTCGGGGGCGCGGTCGTATTGGTCCTTCAAGTGGCCGTATCGCTGCAGGATTTGCCAGCCATCCGATACACCGACGTAGCCCGCGGAACACGCGAGGAACGCGCGCGAACAGCCGAGCGAAAGTGTGGTGCCATCGCCCTCGGCGAACAGGAACCGGTGGCCCTTGTACTCGCCGATAGAGGCGGTGTTGTGGGCGCCGCCGTTGACCAGATGCGGTGCAAGCAGCGCGAACAGCCGCAGCTTCGATCCGTCCAGCACTTCCAACCGGACGCGCTGCGTTACCACGTCGGCCCACTGATCCGTCAGTACGTCCTTGATGATGCGGAAGCGTCCGCCTTTGTGGGTGTTTACCAGCCGGAACGCCGGGACGCCGTCCTCCAGCCGGGTGATGTCGGAGGTGCAGTCACGCTTTTCTTCGGCGAAGAAGTCGGAGCCGTCGGTGACGATGAACCCGAAGTCGCGCGTGCAGGCCTGATCGACGCGCGGGTAGTAGATCTCATCGAGGATTCCGTGGCTGAGCGTGAACCAGACGCGGCTGACAGAGGAGATCGCGGTACCGACGCCGCTCTTTGCGCTGGAGGTCCAGCGCGGCGGGATACCTGGCCAGCCTGGGGCGTCGGTCACTGCTGGCTTCCTTGGTCATTCCGCGGCGACCAGGTCGGCCCAGATGTCGTGCTCATTCGCAACCCTGACATAGTTCCGTCCCTCCCGTTTGGCGCGATAGAGGGTTTGTCTACCCACGCCAGCATGGTGTCGATTGTATCTTCTGACTGATGCGCGGTTCCGCCGATACTGATCGTCGCGCGGGTTCCGTCATCGGGCTGAAATATTCCGTTCGCGGCAATGGTCGAGCGAAGTTTCTCCGCCAATTCATAGGTGTCGTGATGCTCACACTGTCTTGCCAGCACGAGCTGGTGAACACGCCATACTTCTGCGGATCGCGTCGAGGTAGCGGACGATCCTGTCGCTGCCCTGTTTGTCGGTCTGTGCTAACGTCCCGGATCAGGAGGCAGGACATGAGGCTGCCCGCATGAGGTGAACCATGATCGATTGGAGCCAATGCCCAGACGTTGAACGCGTGCCGGGCCGGGTGTCTGGCCAATGGGTTGTCAAGGATACGCGCATCCTTGCGCAGGGAGTCATTGATAACGCAGAAGCTGGCATGACGGCTGACGAGATCGGTGAGGAAATCTTCGACGGACTTGGGGTAGACCGGGCGCGGCGGATTATCGAGTATGCCCGGACGCATGCCGCGCATCCGCATCCTGCTTGATCAGAACACTCCCCTTGGGCTTAGGCGCTTTCTGATCGAACACGAGGTCGTCCCGGCCCGCAGCATGGGCTGGGCCACAATCGGGAACGGCGCACTCATCCGGGCAGCCGAGGACGCCGGTTTCTTGATCCTGATCACGTGCGATCGGAACATCCGGTATCAGCAGAACCTCACTGGCCGACAGATCGCCCTGATGGAGCTGACGACCTCAATTTGGCCGGTCATTCGCACCCGGCTCGATCTCGTTCTGGCGGCCGTTCAATCAGCTACGCCAGGCAGCTACACCACTGTTACGTTTCCCAGACCAAGCCGGCGCCACCGCTGAACCTTCGATGACCGTCCGATCACTCGAACATTGGTTTGGTTTATCATAATCATCGCAGTACTGGATCGTTCGGCCCAAAGACGCGAGCAGATGTTTCGACCCTGGTGCGCTTCGAGAGCCGGATAATTGCTCGACACCCCGGGTCACGGGCTGGATTGATCGGGCTCTCTGAGATACGGATTGAGGCATGGCTGGACATTCGCAATTCAAGAACATCATGCACCGCAAGGGCGCGCAGGACGCGCGCCGCGGGCGGCAATTCGCCAAGCTGATCCGCGAGATCACGGTGGCGGCGCGCCAGGGCATGCCCGACCCGGCGTTCAACCCTCGGTTGCGTGCGGCGATGGTTGCGGCACGGCAGGCCAACATGTCGAAGGACACGATCGACCGCGCGATCAAGAAGGCAACGGGCGGGGCAGGGGGCGAGGACTACGTCGAGGTCCGTTACGAGGGTTACGGCCCCGCCGGTGTCGCGATCATCGTCGAGGCACTGACCGACAACCGCAACCGCACGGCCGGCGAGGTGCGGTCGGCGTTCGCCAAACACGGCGGCGCGCTGGGTGAAACCAACTCGGTCAGCTTCCTGTTCAACCGGATGGGCGTGATCCGCTTTCCGGCATCAGTCGCGTCGGCCGATGACATGCTGGAGGCGGCGATCGAGGCGGGCGCCGAGAACTGCGAAACCGACGATGAGGCGCATGAGGTGACGGCAGCGGTGGATGATTTCTTCGCCGTGCGCGATGCGTTGGAGGCACGCTTCGGCGCGCCGGAGACCGCGCGCCTCGATTGGCGGCCGACCACCAGCGTGACGCTGGACGAGGATCGTGCCGCTTCGCTGTTGAAGCTGCTCGATGCGCTGGACGAGAGCGACGACGTGCAGAATGTTTATGCGAACTTCGACATCCCCGACGCGGTGATGCAGAAGCTATCGGCGTGAGTGCGCGCCAGATCGAGCGAGTTCGTGGAGCGACGTGGTGATCCGTTGGATTGCCGGGCCCCAGCCGTTCGGCGCGGGCTGGCGGAATAACCGCAGGCCTGGATACCATGGGGAATCGTCGCGGCTCAGCAGCCATCGCCAGTCCGGTGCGTAGGGCAGCAACACCCAGGTTGGGCGTCCCATCGCGGCGGCAAGATGCACGACACCAGTATCGACGCTGACCAACAGATCGATCGCATCGAGCACCGCCATGGTATCATCGAAATCGTGGATCTCGGGTCCCAGGCTGACCAGCGGCGCACGGCCGAAATAATCCGCCGCCTGCGCCTGCGCCGGCCCTTTCTGCAGCGCCAGCAGCGCCACGCCGGGCACAGTTGCCAGCGGCAGGAAGCTCGACAGGTGCGTACTCCGGCTAATGTCGTCGTTATGGAACGCGCTGCCTGCCCAGATCAGCCCGACGCGCAGGTAATCCGACGGCAGCCATCCATCGAGACGATGACGCCAACGCGCGGCACGCCGGGGCTCGGCTCGCAGATAAGGGATCTTGGCCGGAATGTTGTTGAGCCGAGTGCGAGCGAGCATTGGCAGGCTGCCGAGCGGGGCAAATGCATCGCATGTCGGAGCCTCGTGCCAGTGTGTCACGAGATGCCGCAGTTCGCGAAATTGCTGGAGGATGGGCCACATTTCGCCGGCACAGCAGAGCGACAAGTTGGGACAGCGTTGCGCAGCCCACGGAATGTAGCGGGCGAACTGGATGATGTCGCCGCGTCCCTGGTCGGCGAATAGCAGCAGCTTGCCGTCGGGCATCGGCGTGCCGTCCCAGCGGCGCAAGTCATCTGGCGGGATGCCACCGGCGGTGCCGGGCAGGCGCAGCCGCCATTCGTATTCGCGCCAGCCCTCGGCAAATTTGCCAGCGAGCAGCGATGCGGCGGCACGCGCGAAATGGGCCGAGGCCAGACCAGGCGCCAGCGCGATGGCGCGCGCTGCGGCGTTGGCCATGCCGGTCAAGTCCAACACCGCGCCATAGGCCGCGGCGAGTTCGTTGTGTGCCACCGCCTCGGTTGGTGCCAGCGACACGGCCCGCCGCGCGGCGGCCAATGCCTCGTGCGCGCGGCCGAGCCGGCGATACAGGCTCCAGGCGCGACGATGGTTCGCCGCGACATCCGGCGCCTGTGCGATTGCCTGCTCAACGGATGCCAACGCTGCGATCAGCTCGGCGTTGCTTCGATGATCAGCGTCATGCGGCAGCGCGGACATTCACGACAATTATCCGGTCCCCATTGCGTCGGCAAAGGTTGCCGCGCCGTTCCGCAGGTATTCAAGGAGTGCGTTGCGATGCGATTGCGCCGTGTCGGCGCACCGGTCACGCTATGCGCGGCGCATCGCCCGAATTGTAAAGGCTGCTTTCCATGGCCATAGGCTTGCCGCTGGCTGGTATCCGCGTCCTCGATCTCACGCGCGTTCTGTCAGGCCCGTTCTGCACCATGCTGCTGGGCGATCTTGGTGCCGACATCATCAAGGTGGAGACGCCGGGTGAGGGCGACACCGTCCGTCACCAAGGAGCGGGCAGGGATGGGCTGTCCTGGTATTTTGCCAATTACAATCGCAACAAACGCTCCATCACGCTGAACCTGCGCAGCGAGCAAGGCCGCGACATCCTCGCCAGGCTGATCACGAAAAGCGATGTGCTGATGGACAACTATCGGCCGGGCGTGCTCGACGCGATGGGTTTCAGCGATGAGCGACTGCGCGTGCTGAACCCTCGGCTGGTGCGGGGCAGCATCACGGGCTTTGGCACCACGGGCCCGTACCGTGATCGTCCGAGCTTCGATTTCATTGCGCAGGCGATGAGCGGCTTCATGAGCGTCAACGGCACAGCGGATCAGCCACCGATCCGCTCCGGTCCGCCGGTCAGCGATCTGATCGCGGGGCTGTACGCGGCGCTCGGCATCGTCGCAGGGCTGCTGCGCGAAGGCCGCACGGGTGAGGGCGGTGCAGCGTCGGTCAGCCTGACCGGCGGGTTGATCAGCTTCCTCGGCTTCATGGCGACCGATTATTTCGCTACCGGCAAGCTGCCGAAACGCACTGGCAACGACCATCCGATCGGCTCACCCTATGGGCTGTTCCGGACGGCCGATGGGGAGATCGCCATCGCGCCGGCGGGCGAGGCGATGTACCAGCGCCTGCTGCGCGCGCTCGATGCGGAAGCGCTGCGCGAACGGCCGGAGTTCGCCACCAACACGCTGCGCGCCGAGAACCGCGCGGCGATCAATGCGGAGATCGAAGCCCGCACCATGCACGAAACCAGCGAGCACTGGATTCGCGTGCTGAACGAGGCCGGCGTGCCGTGTTCACCTGTGATGCACATGGATCAGGTGTTCGCCGATCCGCAGGTGATCGAGCAGCGATCGGTGGTGACGGTGGAGCATGCCGGACGTGGTCCGGTGTCGATGCTGGGTTCGGCGCTGCATGTTGATGGAGCGCCGTTGCCGGTGCGGCGTTCGGCACCGGAACTTGGCGAACATAATGCGGAGGTATTGGGCGAGCTTGGGTTCTCGGCGACGGAGATCGCTCAGTTGGGTGAACGAGGTGTCGTATGATCACCATCGCGCGGTGACGGCGCCGGTACGCCCAAGCTGCGTGCTGCCAGCACGAGCGCTTTATCGAGGCTGATGAGTTCCGCGGTTCGATTCTGCGCAAGCCAAAGGTAGCTCGCATCGTAAAAGGTCAGGCTGTGATCACGCGCGAGATGCATGGTTGCGATGAGGTCCGTGGCCATCGCCGTCACCGGTGGTTCGGAATTCCAGTCCAACCAGTTGGCCAGTAGTGCCTCGGCTTCATCCGGGTGTCGTCTGCACTTCATCCGGCAGGTATTGCCCAACTCGAAGTGGAAGATGCCTGGCACAATCAGGGGTGGACCAGACAACAACGCATGGACCCACGGACCATCAGGCTCACCGAACAGCATCGCGGCTACGGCCGACACGTCAACGACGCGGATCATCACGATCCTGTCGCACCATTTTGGCCGCTTCATCGCGCGGCGTTCGGACACCGGACGCTTGAACGTGAGCATAGATTTCATCGATCCGCGAACCGGGAGGCGGAATGGCAACCAACTCAAGAATGGCCATCAACTCGCCCTGCAACGACCGATGGTTGCGGGCCGCGCGATCCTTCAACCGTTGAGCCAGCTCTTCCGGCACGTTTTTGATCGACAGAGTTACGGTCATCGCTGCATCCTGGTTCCAGTATGCTGCCAATATGGATACTAAGGCAGCAGTTGGCAACGCCAATAGCGTCGGGTGTAGCCTGCCCAGCAACCAACAGGAGGATCCGCCATGGACTTCGGCTATTTCGCCATGCCCTCCCACCCGCCGGAGCGCGGCCTGAAGGCTGGCCACGACTGGGACCTGCAGACGCTGCGCTGGCTCGACGAGCTTGGCTACACCGAGGCCTGGATCGGCGAGCACTACACTGCGCCGTGGGAGCCGCATCCCTCACCGGATCTGCTCATTGCCCAGGCGCTGCTGCAGACCAAGCGCATCCGCATCGGACCAGGCGGGTTCCTGCTGCCCTATCACCATCCGGCGGAACTCGCTGCCCGCGTCGCGATGCTTGATCATCTGTCGGAAGGGCGGCTGAATTTCGGCGTCGCCGCGTCGGGCCTGCCGACCGATTGGGCGCTGTTCCAGGTGGACGGCATGGCCGGCGTCAACCGTGAGATGACACGCGAGGCGCTCGACATCATCCTGCGACTGTGGAGCGACGAACCGAGCTTCACCTACCAGGGCAAGTTCTGGCAGGTGGCGAAGCCGGAACCGATGTTCGGCTTCCTCAAGCCACATATCTACCCATTGCAGAAGCCACACCCGCCGATTGGTGTCGCGGGGTTCTCCAAACAATCCGACACGTTGAAGCTGGCGGGCGAGCGCGGCTACCTGCCGATGAGTCTCAACCTTAACCCGGCCTACGTGGCGAGCCATTGGGAGGCGGTGGAGATCGGCGCCGCCCGCTCCGGCCGCACGCCGAAACGTTCCGACTGGCGGTTGGTGCGCGAAGTGTTCGTCGCCGAAACGGACGAGGAGGCGTGGAAGCTGTCGGTTGGCGGCATGATGGGCCGCATGATGCGCGAGTATTTCCTGCAATTGCTGGGGAACTTCGGGTTCCTCGAGTATCTCAAGCACGATCAGTCAGTGGCGGATTCCGACGTGACGGCGGAATACTGCGCGCGGCATAACTGGCTGATCGGCTCGCCGGCGACGGTGGCGGAGAAGTTGGAGCGCATCTACCACGAGGCAGGCGGTTTCGGCGGCCTGCTGGTATTTGGCTTCGACTACGCCGACAATCCCGAGGTGTGGCACAATTCGCTGCGTCTACTCGCGGAAGAGGTGGGACCGCGCGTTGCGCATTTGAAACCGTCGTAGGGGGATTGATGCCCGAACATGATCTGGAGGCGCTCTGGGAGGCACATCTTCGACATGAGTTCGACACGCGCGATGTCGATGCGACGATGGCGACGATGGCGGAGGTGCCGTACGTCAATCACATTCCCACCATGGCGGGCGGCGTTGGGCATGATCAACTCAAGCGGTTCTACAAGTACCATTTCATCGGTGCGAACCCGCCGGATACCGACATGATTCCGGTCAGCCGCACTATTGGCGCAGATCGCATCGTTGATGAGCTGATCTTTCGCTTCACGCATACCGAAACGATCGACTGGATGCTGCCAGGCATTGCGCCGACCGGACGCAGGGTGGAGATCCCGCTGGTTGCCATTGTGCAGTTTCGTGATGGCAAGGTCGCGCACGAGCACATCTACTGGGACCAGGCGTCGGTTCTGGTGCAGATCGGCAAGCTCGATCCAACGGGTCTGCCGGTGGCGGGCGCGGAAACGGCGCGCAAGGTGCTCGACCCGAAGCTTCCCAGCAACACGTTGCTGAGCGATACGTGGGCGACCAGCGAGGGGAAGCCGATCTGACGCCGCGCATCAGGGAAGGGACATACGTCGCCTTTGGTCTGAAGTAGTCAGTTGGTTGATATAGGGTTACGCGCTATCCCCGACCTCTCCACGTAGGCGCGACCACGATCCGGAGTTTAGCGGCATGGCCGCAGCCCAGCGTCCGCCCGGTTTCGACCGGACGCCATTGACCGCGACCGCATTCTGCCTCGCCGGCTTGTTCCTTGCACTCACCGCGGTGTCGCTGACCACGGTCGAGCACATCAAGTATTTTGTCCTGGCCGACCGCTCGGCCGCCACGCCGGCGCGGCTTGCAGGCACACTGCATGCTGCGGATTTCGCCCTGTTCGCGATTGCCGCCGCCTGCGGCCTCGGCGTGCTGGTGCTGGAGGTGCGCAGCAGGGGCCTTGGCCGCCTGCTGACCGCCGAGGCGCCGCTGCCGCTCGCACTCGCCGTGGGCGCGATGCTGCTGTGGTTCTCACATGCGCTGCTGGCGCCGGGCCTGATCGTCACCGGCGACGGCGGCACGCATGTCGCGCGCGTCAACCACCTCGCCATGGCGATCCGCGACGGCAGTTCGCTCTATTGGGATAATTATTTCTTTGCCGGCGGCACGTTGCTCCAGTTCACCGGGCCGGTTTTCCATTGGGTTGCCACTGCAATCACGTTGGCGGTCGGTGACGCCACAACGGGGGTAAAGATCGCCGCCGTCGCCTGCCGCATCGCGGCTGCGGTCGCCATGTTCGCCTGTCTGCGCCGCGCCGGCCTCGACCGCACCGCCGCCGCGCTCGGCTGTCTGTTCTTCGCCGGCTCGTTCTACGTTACCTACCTGGCTTCGATCCGATCGACATTTCCACAGATCGTGATCCTCGCGACCCTGCCGGCGATCGTTTACGGCATCGAATGCGTGCTGGCTGCGCCGAAAGTTTTCGGCCGCGGCTGGCTGGTGCTCTGCCTCGTTGCCATTATCCTGATCGGCAACCATCCACCGACCGCGGTGATGGCGGCGGTGCTGCTTGGCTTCTATGTGCTCGCCCGCATCGGCCTGACCGGCTGGCAATTCGCGGCGCTGCCATCGTTGCTGCTGGCGGCTGGCGTGATCGCGCTCGGCAGCGTCTATTTCCTGGTGCCGTTCGCGCTCGAGCAACCGTGGACCGGCGAGAGCGCGTTGAGCCAACCGCTGATTAGCGTGGCCTGGCCGCAATCGGGCGCGCTGCTCAATTACGTGGTGTGGGACCGCGCCGGCATTGGCCCGGTCTATACCGCCTATGTCGGCCTCTCCATCATCGCATGCGCGCTCGCTGGCGCGCCGTTTGCGCTATGTGCGCCGCGAGGGGCGGTGGCGCGGTTGTGGCTGATTGCAGTCGCGTTGGGCGTGGTCAGCCTGTTCCTGACGGGCATCTATGTACGCCCATCCGGCTTCACGTTCTTCTTCCTATGCATCGCCGCCGCGGCGGGCGTGCAGTTGCTGCTGCGAAGGTTTCCTGCGCGCAGCTGGATCGCAACGCTGATTTTAGTTGTCTTCGTCATCGATGTCGCGCCCAGCGCGGTGCAGCCATTTACGCGCAGCGACGCGCGCGGCGTTGAGGACGCGGGAAAGCTGCTGGCCAAACGTGCCGCCAACGAGCGCGTTCTGCAGGTGTCTCCAAGCAGCGACTATCTGATTTCGGTCGGCCCGAATTCGACACCCCTGAACTATGCGCGCGTTCAGGTCCTGCACGGCCCGCACAAGCCGGACGCCACGCGGGCGCACAATGGCATCGTTGCCACGCTCGATCTGGTCGCTGACGACCTTGCGGCCACCAACAGGTTGGGACCGCAATCGCGACTGCTGCTGGGCATGCTGAATGTCGGCTGGGTGGTGGGCGTTGACGGGGTGCACATGGGGCTGCCGCCGCGCTTTCCCGACACCATCGCGGACCCGGTGCTGGGGCCTTACTGGCGCCTGCCCGAGGCGACGCCGGTGCTGGCGAGCGGCCATTTCGAATTGGCCGAGCGGCCGGCCTCGTTCGACGCCGCGCCGTTCTGGAATGGCAGTTTTGGTTCACCCGGCGGCCATGACGCCAAGGCGGCCGTGCTGGCGTTGACGAACCGCATGGGCGTCGATCTCGCGCACCGCCTGGCCGCCGTCCTTCTGCTCCCGGCGCTGCCGCCCTGGCCCGCCGCTGACGGCCCCCCGCCAGCGATCGAGCTTGCTTCCTATGTCGTCGCGCCCGGCCGAGTGAGCCTGACCGTCACAGCCGATCGCGCCGGGCTGTTGCGGCTGGCCCACCCGATCTATCCGACGGTCACGGTGACGCGGAACGGCGCGCCCGTTGCTGCCGTTGGCGATGTTTTTTCGTTCATCGTGCTGCCGATCGAGGCCGGGCGGAACGACATCGAGATTACGGCGTCCCCAAGTCTGTTGCGGCGCGTCTGCCTGGTGGTCACCGGCATGACGGTGGCTGGGCTTTTGGGGATGCTCGTGTTCCGGCGAGCGCGCGATGGGGGGACAAGATAAGATCGAGGCGTTCAGCTTGATCGGATTGCGGTTCTCGGCGCGCGGTGACAATGAAGCGTATCGCTGACCTGGAGCCTCGAAATCACCCCATGACATCCCGCGTCCTGCATCGCGCCGGTGGCGCACCCCCTCTCGCCATCGGCGGCGAGGGGATCTACCTGCATCTGGCCGATGGCACGCGCATCATCGATGGATCGGGCGGCGCCGCTGTTGCGTGCCTGGGCCACGGCAACCGCCGCATCGCCGAGGCCATCGGCCGCCAGGCAGCCACCATGGCCTACGCCCACACCGGCACGTTCAGCAGCCAGCCTGCCGAGGACCTCGCGCACATTGTGCTGGACGGCGAACCCGGCGGTCTGACGCACGCGTATTTCTGCTCCTCCGGCTCGGAAGGCACCGAGGCTGCATTGAAGCTTGCCCGTCAGTACT
The DNA here is from genome assembly GCA_963726125.1 of uncultured Alphaproteobacteria bacterium. Lineage (GTDB taxonomy): Bacteria > Pseudomonadota > Alphaproteobacteria > Acetobacterales > Acetobacteraceae > JAMXLO01. The sequence continues at coordinate 45,299 of CAVSBG010000013.1, forward strand.
TCGTCGAGATCGGTCAGCCCCAGCGCATCCATTTCATCGCGCGACGGCAGAGCTATCACGGCAACACGCTTGGCGCGCTCGGCGCGGGCGGCAACATGATGCGGCGCGCGTTGTACGAGCCGATCCTGGCGCCGGCGTTCAGCCTGGTGTCGCCGTGTTTCGCATATCGTTTTAAGCGCAACGATCAGACCGACCAGCAATATGTCGATCATCTGGCCGACGAACTCGAGGCGGAGTTCCAGATGCTCGGCACCGAATCAGTGATCGCCTTCATCGCCGAACCTGTTGTGGGCGCCACCACCGGCTGCGTCGCCGCACTGCCCGGCTACTTCAAGCGCGTGCGGGAGATCTGCGACCGCCACGGCGCGCTGCTCATCCTCGATGAGGTGATGTGCGGCATGGGTCGCACAGGAACGATGCATGCCTGGGAGCAGGAAGGCATCACGCCGGATCTGCAAGTGGTGGCGAAGGGGCTCGGCGGCGGCTACCAGCCGATCGGCGGCGTGCTGATCAACGGCAGGATCGTCGATGCGCTGAACGCCGGTTCCGGCGGCTTCATGCACGGCCACACCTACCAGGCGCATCCCGTCGCCTGCGCCGCGGCCTTGGAAGTCCAGCGCATCATTCGCGACGACAATCTGCTGGACAACGTCCGCGCCATGGGCGGGCGACTGGAGACCGCGCTGATCGAGCGGTTCGGCAACCACCACAACGTCGGCGACGTGCGTGGCCGCGGGCTGTTCTGGGCGCTGGAGTTCGTTGCGGATCGTGCAACGAAGCAGGTGTTCGATCCGAAGCTGAAGATCAACGAACGCGTCAAGCGGGAGGCATTGGCGCGCGGTCTGGCGATCTATCCGATGGGCGGCACGATCGACGGCGCGCAGGGTGACCACGTCATCGTGGCGCCGCCCTACATCGCCACTGCGTCGGATATCGACATGATCGTCGATCGCCTTGGCGCGGCAGTGGATGCCGCGTTGGCGGGCTGAACGTTGCCATCATCAGCCGGACCTCGCGGGGTGGTCGCAGGGCAAGCGGGTGAACAGGCAGCAAAGCAAGGAAGGGTCCGCACGGAGGTCACCGAGACGGCAAAGCCATCGAGGGCCACCGGAAAGGTTCATAGCGCTGCGCGCGAAGCGCTACATTTTTCTCAGTGCCATTGGTGGCTTGAAGCTCCGAGGCGTCCGTGCGGAACCTTGCTTCCTGCCTGTTCACCCGATTGCCCTGGACCATGGTGGTATTAATGTGCCATTGAGAAGCATTCGCATAATATCGACGATTACTTGACGCGGCCGGGCCGTCCGACAATGTTCGCGCCATGCGTGACTTCTCCGATCTCACCGAGCGCGAGGTCCTCGCGTTGGCCATCGCCAACGAGGAAGAGGACGGCCGTATCTACGCCGACATCGCCGAGGGTCTGCGCGAGGACTACCCTGCCTCGGCCAACATATTTACCGAAATGGCTGGCGAGGAGGGCGATCATCGCCGCCGTCTTATCGAGCTCTATCAGCAGAAGTTCGGCGAGCACATCCCACTGATCCGGCGCCACGACATTCGTGGCTTCATCCAGCATCCGCCGGTCTGGCAGATACGTCCGCTCGGGCTCGACAAGGTGCGCGACCTGGCCGAGAGCATGGAACTTGAGACGCTGCGTTTCTACCGCCGAGCGGCGGCGCGGAGTGAGGATGCGTCGGTCCGCAAGCTGCTCGGCGATCTTGCCGAGGCCGAGGTGGCGCACGAGCACATAGCCGGCCAGTTGGTCGAGGAGCACCTGCCCGCCAACGTGCGCGCCGAAGAGGACAAGGTGCAGCGCCGCATGTTCGTGCTGCGGGTGATCCAGCCGGGACTGGCGGGACTGATGGACGGCTCGGTGTCGACGCTGGCGCCGGTGTTCGCCGCGGCCTTTGCCACCGGCCAGTCGTGGAATGCATTCCTGGTTGGAATGGCTGCGTCACTCGGTGCCGGCATCTCGATGGCGTTTGCCGAGGCACTGTCCGACAACGGCAGTCTGACCGGTCGCGGTGCGCCGATCGTGCGCGGCGCGATCACTGGGCTGATGACCACGCTCGGCGGCATTGGTCACACGTTGCCCTACCTTATTCCCAACTTCTGGACCGCGACGACGGTGGCGATCTGCGTGGTCGTCGTTGAATTGGCTGCGATCAGTTGGATCCGTTGGAAGTATATGGATACGCCACCAATTTCCGCCGCATTTCAGGTGGCATTCGGCGGCGCGTTGGTATTCGCAACCGGCATTCTTATCGGCAGCAGCTAGAGGTTTTTCGTGCGACATTCGATCGTGAGTGAACCTGCCGAGGCGCAGGGCTTGCGGCATGACCCCACCACGATCGCGTTGCATTGGGGTACCGCGATTTTGGTGCTCGTACTCTGGGTGATTGGCCAGACAATCGATTTCCCGCCGAACGGTCCGCTGAGGGTCGATTACCGTTCGCTCCACATTATGCTCGGTGTCGTGTTGGGGATCGTTCTGCTGCTGCGCCTGGCGTGGCGACTGACCAGACGCGAAACATTGCCGCCGATCGACGACGGGTTGCTGCACGTCATTGCACGCGTGACGCATTGGTTGCTCTATGTATTGCTGATTTTGACGGTCGGTCTCGGGGTTGCGACCGAATGGACGCGAGGCGACTCGATCTTCAACCTGTTCAGCATCCCTGCCTACGATCCAGGGAACCGATCGCTGACACGTCTGGTCCACGGGTGGCATGCACTCGCGGCCAACGCGATCCTCATCGTTGCCGGTCTGCACGCGGCCGCCGCGCTGTTCCACCACTTCATACTACGCGATGCGACATTGCGCCGAATGTTGCCCTGGGGAACCCGCTGACCGACAGCCCTTCGATGGCGCCGTCGTGGTCCCAGCGCGCAAGTCCTATCGGGGGGTCGCTGAGCGTCCTAATGGTCAAGACCTGACGGAAGAGTCCGTTGCCGCCAAGGCAAGGAAGCAAGTGATCTTAACCGCAAATCACGCAAATCACGCAAATCTTCCGCCTCCATCGATGTCGCTGGGTGCCATCCGCGTGATTACGTGATTCGCAGTTGAAAATGCTTGCCTTGGGATAGGCCTTTCAAGCCCTCGCTCGGGGAGCGTATCCGGGTGCCAAGCGTTAGATTCTATCCACTAGCGCGGGTCTACCAGATGGTGCAACGCCGACATCAAGGCGTTGGTGCGGAATGGCTTCAGCAGGAATTCCTCGCGCTCGGGCGGGCGCTGCATGCCGCTCACGAACAATACCTTCAGCTCGGGATGGCGTCGTCGCGCCTGGCAGGCAAACGCAATCCCGTCCAGTCGCGGCATTGCGATGTCGGTGACAACCACGGAAATGTCCGGGTGCTGCTCCAGCACATCCAGCCCCTCCACTCCGTCAGCCGCCTGGTAGACCTGATCGCAGATATCCTCCATCACGGCCGCGACGGATTCACGGATAAGTGCGTCGTCATCCACGACCAATCCTATGCGGTCGGTAGCTTCATTCTCTGACATGTTGCTCGCAGCCATCTGAATTACTCCAGTCGTCGCTGCCACGCCTCATCGAACCGATCATGCCGTATCAACGTTTCAGCACGATGGACTGAGGCCAACCAAATTGTTCGCGATGACGGAGGCGAGTGTGCTGCACCAAAGTGACCGAACAATGTCTGTACTCGGACTGTTGCGCTGCCCGGAACGTTACCTGCGGTGCCGTCGGCGGCTGGACAACTGCCACCGAAGGCTTACTCGCGCGTCAGAACCGGCGCGTCCGGCACAATGCCGTTCGCAGAAAGGCATAATTCGCGCCATCACGTCCTCGCGCGCGGCATCGGGTTACCGTTCTCATCATAGCGGCTCGGCCAGATCACCTGTGGCGTCAAGCCGATCGCCTGTGCCACCAGGAGTTCCAACGCGGGCCATGACTGCTTCAGTGCTTTTCCGGCCGCGGTCGGGTGGTACCCGTTCGCCACTGAAAGTCCAGCCAGACTCTGGCCGCGCTTCTTCAGAGCCGCCAGCACATCGGCCGGATGCCAATCCGTCTGAGTGGGGTTGCCCTCGGTATCGTTCCTTGCATTCATGCATTCTCTCCAGAGAATTGTCTTATCGGAAAGTTTCGGTTCTCTCTCCCGAACATACCGAAATGGACAAGACCCTGGCTGGAAAGTGTCGAAACTTTGGTTGGTGAGCGACGAATGTCACGTAGCAGAGAGTCGGCCAGTCCGGTTTCGATTGGCGAATCCGCCGGCGCCGACAAAATCGCCTTCATTGGCCGCCTGCAGACGATCCTCCGCCATTGGCCGAGTGCCGATCGTCTTGCCCGGGCGACGGGTGTGTCGCCTTCAGCGTTCCGCAAATGGCTCCGCGGCGAAGCGGAACCGAGCCGCGAGCGGCTGGTCGCCTTAGCCCAGGCTGCCGGGGTCGCCGTCGGATGGCTGGTGAGCGGAGAGGGGCCGGAACCGCGCCTGCAGGGTGCCTCGCCGCAAGCTGGTGCCAGGGGCGACACGCCCACGAGCGATAGCGGCCTCGACCGGCGAGATTACGTGGTGCTGCCAAAACGGCCCGAAGCCGCCGCGGCTGGACCGGAATCGCCGGTCTCGCCAGACGGCGCGGAATTCATCGCGCTCCGCCAGGACTGGGTTCGCGCCGCGCTGGGTATCGATCCGGAACGCCTGCTGGTGGAGACGGCGGTGGGCGAGTCCATGACGCCTACCATCCAGAACGGTGACGTCCTGTTCGTTAATACCGGTGACAACCGTTTTCACAGTTTTGGTGTGTATGTGCTGGAGGTGGCGGGGGAACGGTTGGTCAAGCGGGTTCAGCCGAAGTTGGACGGAACCCTGATCCTGATCAGCGACAATCTTGCCTATGAGGCGGAGTACGTGCCCGCGGGCCAGGCGAATGACGTTCGTGCCGTCGGGCGTGTGATCTGGACCTGCGGCCCGACGCGCGGATCACGCTGATCCGGCGCCGGGCCACCGCCGATACGGATCAGCGCCAGATTGGACGGCCGAGGTTGATGTCGTTGCCGCTGGTCAATGCGCCGCCAAGCGCGCCGGCGCCGCCGCCGATGGCGGCACCGACGAGCGGATTGCCGCCGGTGACCGCGGCGATCGCCGCACCGCCGCCGGCGCCGATCAGGCCGCCGGACACGGCGCGGTCGCCACGGTTGTAGCCGCATCCGGCGAGGCTGAGCGCCAGGGGAACCAGAACCAGGGCCATCACAATACCGCGCCGCATCGAAGTCGCTCCTTCTACCGTTGATGATACTGATTACGGGGTGGTCACCGCGCCGCCGACGGCGCCGACACCGCCACCGATGAGCGCGCCAGTCGCCGGTTTGCCGCCGGTCACGGCCGCGACGCCGGCACCCGCGCCAGCGCCCAGCAAACCGCCCGTAACCGCGCGCGTGCCGGGATCAGAGCCGCAGGCGGAGAGCAGCGTCAGCAGGCTGCCGAGGGCCATTCCAAACGCGATCTTGCGTGTCATGATGGTTAATTCCTCCGGTGAATTGGAAGCGAACGACGAATTCGGCGCTGGGGGAGGAATTCCGGTGGCCTCAATGCGGCGATCCCGGGGCAGTCCTTCAACCTCTTGTTATCAGCATGCAGCAAGGCTAAGCCCAGCGCCTTCCACGCATTTCCTGAGAGGCGGCTTTTGATGTTCTCCAGCCTATTTGGCTTCATGTCTGCCGACATGGCGATCGATCTCGGCACGGCAAACACGCTGGTCTACGTCAAGGGTCGTGGGATCGTGCTCGCTGAACCATCGGTCGTCGCCATCGCCGATGTTCGCGGCAAGAAACAGGTGGTTGCGGTGGGTGAGGAGGCCAAGCTGATGCTCGGCCGCACGCCCGGTTACATCACCGCGAGCCGGCCGCTGCGGGACGGGGTGATCGCCGACTTCGAGGTCGCCGAGGAAATGATCAAGCACTTCATTCGCAAAGTGCATAACCGCCGTGGGTTTGCCTCGCCGCTGATCATTGTATGCGTGCCGTCCGGATCGACCGCCGTTGAGCGCCGTGCGATCCAGGAGAGCGCGGAAAGTGCCGGCGCCCGCAAGGTTGCGCTGATCGAGGAGCCGATGGCCGCGGCGATCGGTGCCGGTCTGCCGGTGACCGAGCCATCCGGCTCGATGGTGGTGGATATCGGCGGCGGCACCACGGAAGTGGCGGTGATCTCGCTTGGGGGCATCGTTTATTCGCGCAGCGTGCGCGTCGGCGGCGACAAGATGGACGAGGCGATCATCAGCTACATCCGGCGCAATTATAACCTGCTGATTGGTGAGTCGTCGGCCGAGCGCATCAAGATGGATATCGGCGCAGCCAGCCTGTCCGATAATGGCGACCAGGGCCCGCTGCGCGAGGTGCGCGGACGCGACCTGATGAACGGCGTGCCGCGTGAGGTCCTGGTCAGCCAGAACCAGATCGCCGAAAGCCTGACCGAACCGGTCAGCGCCATCGTGGAGGCAGTGAAGGTCGCACTGGAGAACACGCCGCCGGAGCTTGCCGCGGATATCGTGGACAAGGGGATCGTGCTGACCGGCGGCGGCGCGCTGCTGTATCGGCTGGATCAGGTGCTGCGCGATGCGACCGGGCTTGCGGTGGGGGTGGCGGAGAACCCGCTGCAATGCGTGGCGCTGGGCACCGGGCGGGCGCTGGAGGAACGCAAGCGGCTGTCGAACGTGCTGACGTCTATGTACTGAACACCTCGTCCCAGGCGGCGCGCAGGGCGATATCGGCGTCCGCCATGGTGGCGGTGATGCCGAGAGCGTGCAGGCTGGTGACGCCGTATTCGCTGATGCCGCACGGCACGATGCCGGCGTAGTGATCGAGGTCCGGCGCCACGTTCAACGCGACGCCGTGCCAGCTGACCCAGCGGCTGACGCGGACGCCGATGGCGGCGATCTTGGCCTCGGTGCCTTGGCTGGCGACCCAGATGCCGATGCGGCCCGGGCGCCGCTCGCCGCGCACGTTGAAGCGGGCGAGGGCGCGGATCAGCCATTCCTCCAGCCCGTTCACGTAGCAGCGCACGTCGCGCGCCGGCACGGTGCCGTGGGGCCGCGTGAGGTCCAGCATGACGTAGGCCACGCGCTGGCCGGGGCCATGGTAGGTCCACTGGCCACCGCGGCCGGTTTCGTGCGTGGCGAAGCGGGTCGGATCGGTCAGTTGCTCTGGACGCGCCGAGGTGCCGGCGGTGTAGAGCGGCGGATGCTCCACCAGCCAGACCAGTTCGGACGCGGTGCCGGCGCGGATCGCGGCGACGCGGTCCTGCATGGAGGCGACGGCGTCGGGGTACGGGGTCAGGCGGTCGGCGATACGCCATTCGGGAGGAAGGGTCGGGGCGTTTGGGGCCATTGGGGCTGGGGAGTGCTTATCACGGCGGGCGGTTGCCGGGAAACTACCGCGGAACGGCTCCACAGGGTATCGGATGAGACACGGTCGAATCCGCACTGATGCCCAAACTCCCTCTCCCGCGAAAGCGGGGGAGGGTCGGGGAGGGGGTGGTTCGGTTTGCCGCACCCCCTCCCTACCTCCCCCGCTTCGCGGGAGAGGAGATTTGCGCAGCTGAATCCTTACCTTTGCAGCAGGAGCGGCGATTGAAGGTGCGTCACGCATCCGGTATACCCCGCCGCCTGCCCGGGCGGTCGTGGCGGAATGGTAGACGCGCAAGCTTGAGGTGCTTGTGGGGGTAACCCCGTGGAAGTTCGAGTCTTCTCGACCGCATAACGCTCTGAGCCTTGGATCAGAACCATGAACGGGCGTGCCGCGCGGCAGCCGGACGTCATCCCGTGGCTTGATAGAGTCCCGGCTGCCTCTCCGGCGATACCGGGTGCTCGATGACGGGTGCGGCTGCCGTCGTAACGAGCGGAACGCCAAAATACGGATCGTGCTTCGCGCAAAAGGCCACGCTGCCCTTCCGCACAAGTGCGTCGAGTGCCGCCAGGCAAGGTCCCGGCGCCGAAGGGAACGACTTGTGGCTGAAGCTGGAGAGAACTCGCTCGTACTGCGCTCTGTCGAGGCCGTATGCCAGCGCAACAACAGCATCCATGGCCGCGCGCAGCCGCCGTCGTGACCCTTCGTCCGTGATCGCCGGCCACGCAGGGCACGCGCCGCCAAGCTGTTCACGCCACAGCGGCGCAAAGTCGCGGTGATTGCAGCACAGCCGCAGGCATCCATGCGCCAGGAACACATCGGCTTCGGGTGACAGTGCGGGCACCGGCAAATCCGCGAGTATATACAAACTGACATGGGCCGCGGCTTTCTGGCGCACCAGCCAGTCGAACGCGAAGCTATTCAAAATCGCAACCAGCGTCAGCGCTGCGGCATTCGGTCGGCGCGCCGGCTTGCGTTCCACGCTGATCGTGTGGCCGCACAGCACGCCAGGCGGCAGCATCGTCGCGATGACCGTGCGTTCATTGGTGGCTCCGGCAATGTCGCGGCAGGCTGCCCGGAAGTAGCGCACGCTGTCCGCGGTCTGCGGCTTCCGCGCGAGGCTTTGTGTGGAGACAACGTATCGAGGCACCGTCTCGCGCCGATCGCTGAACTGATGAATGGTCTTGCCTTCATGCAATGGCAGATAGCCGGCACGCTGAAGATCGCGATTACCAGATCCCACGAGCGTCGAGACCAGGCGGAAACTGTGCGCATCGTCCGTCATGTGGAGCTCGCGGCTCAGCGCGATCCCCAAGCCGCCGATCCATTCGCCGAACCGTTGCCGATCCATAAATATCTGGCTTGCCAGGGCGACGTCTGCACTATGTCGCAGCTCCAGGAAGGTGGCGTGCGCTCCACCGGACGTTTCGATGAAGTTCCGCCCGTACTCCATCAATCGGCCGGGCTGATTACTCTGCTCCAACTCTGTCAGATAGAAGGCGCAGTGCACGGTCCGTGTCGGCCCGGGGCGTCGCGCCACGATCAGAGCGAACTTGAAGCGGCCATCGATGTCGAACAGCTTCTTCCTGTTCTCAAACGACAGGCACGTCTCCAGACGTGTTGCCTCCAGATAAAGCTGTCGAACACCGGTTGCGCCTTCATTGGCATGGAAGGCAGACGGAACCACCATGCCAATCGCGCCGGTGGGCCCGGCCAGTCGCAGCATCCGCTCCGCGAATACGCGATAGAGATCGAGCTTGCCGCCCATTACGGCACCTTGCGCGCCGAAGCGCTGGTGCGAGTAGGTTCGATCGATCAACCGGTGCTGGCGTGTGAACGTCTCCTGGTGATCGTGCCAGGCGTTCGCGACGGCGGGGTCCGACAGCAGCCGCTGCTGGATTGCATGTGCCTCCTGTCGACCCGGCGCATCCAGGATCGACAGATCACAGCCAGCCAGGAATTCTGCACTGCTGGGCTGCAAGATATCCCATGGCGGGTTGCTCAGCACCGCATCGAAGCCGCTGGCGACACTCGACGCGCTGTCGGACCAGAATATTTCGGGGAATGTCAGGTCCCAGGGCAACGCGTGGTCGCCCGCAGCCAGCATCGCCGACTGCCGCTTCGTCAAAGTGCCTGGCCATGTCCCGGTTGCCGTGACTTCACATGCGAGCGCCAGCCATTCGTCATCCGCATCGCGGGTTGCCAAAGCGACTGCTCCGGACCAGGCACGCGCCAACAGACGCAAAGGCTGCAGCGCCACGTCCAACCGGCATTTCGCTGCCGACTTCAGCACCAGATCCGCGGCATTGCTGCCCACCGTCGCGGTCAGTGATTGCACGTCGCGCAATGCAGCGCGCAATACGCGGCCGAGTTCCTGGTGAACGCCGCGCGCCAGCAGAGGGTCCAACTCGCCACCACCGACGGGCAGCGTCATTATGGACGCGAAGAACGGTCCCAGCACCGAATCGCCGTGCACCAGCCGATGATCGAGGAATGTGAGCGGCAATCCCTCGGCATAGGACTTCAACCAGAGCGACACCTTCGCCAATTCTATGGCCAGGCGGTTGCTGTCCACGCCATACAGGCAATGCACCGCGACCAGACGGCGGCATATCGCCAAGGCGCGTGACTGGGAGATGCCGCTCTCGCCACCCTCCGTCGCGCGACTGGGCAGGTAGGCAAGCAACAGTCCGTCTGGTTCAGGCAGGTCGGCAACGCGCCTGCGCAGCGCTGCGGCCCTTGCCAGCAACTCCAGGCGGCGTTCGTCAGGCCCTTGCGCGGCCGCTGCTTCCGCCGTCGTCGCCAACTCGTCGCACATGCGGCACGCGGCATATAACGCCTCGCCGAGATAGCGGCATGCCTCCACGAGAAAGTGCCCGCTGCCAGTGGCGGGATCGAGCACCTTCAGCGTCAGTATCGCCGAGGGATCGGGATCCGCATCGAGACTGCGCCGGGCGATTTGCGGCGCGAGCGACTCTCGTACCAGGAACCGAACGAACGCGTGCGGGGTATAGTACGATCCAGTCGCCTTGCGGCCGAAGCCGACGCGCAGGAAGAATCGCCCGGGCTCGATGTTCTCCACGCACGTCACGCGCGTTCCGTCACCATCCGCGCCGGGATGGCGATACCGCGCGGCCTGCGCGCTTGGTACGACCACCTCTAATTTCGCCCGGCGCAGCCGCGTCATTGGTGTGGGTGCGATGCCGGGCTGTAGTTCCAGCAGCGCTTCATAGACGCGGCCGAGTTCCTCTACGTCGAGTGAACCGTAATGGACCCTCTCACGCGCACGTCCCTTGGGCGATGTCCAAAGCAGGTGATCGAGCAATAGCGCCACCGCGCGCTCGCCCCACGCCAGCCGATCGAGCAGGGGCGTGGTATGATCGCCGAACAAGGCACCGCCAAGCGGCGCGATCGACAGTTCGCTGCACGACAGTCCATCGCGGAACACACGGAACAACAGGCGCAGTCCGTCTTCCAGGAGCGTGCCGGTATCGTGGCTGTTATCGAGGAAGCGTCGCACGAGCGGCCCAAGCGCACGGTTGGGCGACAACGCGTGACGCCACAGATGTGTGGAAGCAAAGCTGAACGCGCGCGCCGGATCCGCTGTGCTCTCCAGCTTCAATATGAAGAGCAAGCGGTACACGAGTACCAATCCTTCGTGCCACAGCGCATCCGCGTCGGCGTGAAGATTGTGCTCCAGGGCATTCGATGGATGTTCGAGCACACCCTGTAGGAAACCCTCGATCGCGGTGCGTGCCTGTAGGCGCAGATCCTTGGTGACCCTGGTCTGACTCAGCCGCGCGGCATCCAACACGTCGGGCAGCGCGGCAATACCCTTTGGCGCAGCGAGCGCCAACAGCAGGCGATATGAGTCGGGTGCCAGGCTACGCGCACGCCACCCATCTCCGCCGGCGAGCGGGATCGCGATATAGCTGTCCGAGTGAACCGGATCGCACAGGAGTACGCGGAGCTCATTGCCGTTCGTCAGCAGCCCGAGCCGCTCGGCTTTTGCGAGCAGGACACGTTGGGCACATCGCGTCGGGCTGAACCGATAGGCCCGGCCACTGCGTGCTGGCGCATCAAGATCGGTGTCACCGCCGCATGTCCATGCACGCAGCCGCGCGCCGCAAGGAGCTTGCATCAGCCAGCCGCCGTCCTCGCTGCCTTCGCGTGTCGTCGCATCATCCTGGCGGATCGGACGATTGAAACGCAGGCGTTCGGCGAGCGGCGCGATGACATGGTTGCAAATACGCTGAGCGCCACCGGCGTTGACGAGCTGGCGGCGAACCGCATCCCAGTTGCGCTCGAAATTCTTGCCCTCGACGTGGTGCAGCAAGCCCAGTGTGGCGAGGTGCGTGTGCAGGTCGAACCGCACGAATGGCTCCGGTAACGCCGAACCGAAGAATGTGCAATCACGCAGATCAAGCGTCATGCAAAGGCCGGCGGCACGAGCATGAGCAAGCCGATGGGGCGCAGCGCAGGTGGCTGCATCACACTACGCGCGACATGTTCCTTGCCACGCTGCTGAAACAACTCGATCACGCTGCCGGCTTCACGACGGCGGTTCGGCAAGTTGTTGACGTCAGCCGCGAAACCCGCGAGGCGATCGAGTGGCGCGTCCAGGAATTGCCAATTCGGACCAGGTGGGTCGGTGCCAAACAGATCGCCCGTGCGTGGCACATAGGCACCACAGATGTCTTTGCAGCGCGTTTGCAACCAGTCCTGGAGGTCAGTGCCTTCTCGATCGATGCGAGGCTTTTGCTCGCACCAGAATGATGTCGCGACCCGATGCATCGCGGTGTTTGCGACTGCCGCGACACAGGTACCGTGCGCGGGAGCCCAGCCTGCGAACAGCCTCTGCCAAACGTCTTGCAATGGCTGCCCGTCGCGTTTGCTGTCCGCCAGCCGTAGCCACTGATCGGACGCGCCGACCTCCTTCGCGACGTCGTCCTGGGAGAGCATTACGGCGATAACCCACTGCATCTCGATGCGCTGACCGCTGCGCAATTCGGCGCCGTAGGTGAACAACACGGAGGGCGGGATATTGCCATCGGCCCGCGCTACGCTCACACGCGCGTCGGAGCCGGTCCCACTCGTCCGTTGCGCACGAGAGCAGGCACGACGGACAACCGGATGCGTCCGGCCGAGATATGCCAACGAACGTCCATGGTTATCCCGTAACGAAGCGCGGTCGTTGGTAACGCGCAGCACGCCGAGGTCGCTGTCGAACCCGGGAAGTCCATCCAGGCCGACGCGCCATTCCGTGGGCAGTCGCATCACATCGCGATTGCCAACGGGATGTCCCGTCTCCTGTGCGATGGTCGCCGCAACGAACGCAGGCAGATCGATGCGGCCGCGCGCACGGTCGTTACAAATTTGCGCCGCGTTCTCTTCAGCGGGATCCGAAGCATCGCTGAGCACCTCGTGGTCCGCGAGCCAGCCATGCCGCACCGCGGATCGCTCGAAGCCGTCGAAGGCGCGGTCGATCTCGTGGAGCAGATCGCGATACGCATCGGTGTTGGTTTCCTCTGCCACACGATCCAATGTCCGGATGGCGGGCGGCTCATCCTCGAACAGCGTTGCCTGCGCTTCGGCAAACCCGGCAACCAGGCCGGTGCTCCATGCGTCCTCGTCTGCTGTCACCCCGAGTGTGTCGGGCATGAACGAAAGGTGCGCGCGGGCTTTCTCGTGCTTTGCGATCAGCCGAAGCAGCAGCCGTTCCTCGAAGGTGCCGGCGATGTAGAGGTATCGAATTTGCGGTTCGTGCGTCTGTCCGTAGCGATCGATGCGGCCATTGCGTTGCTCAAGGCGGTTCGGATTGTACGGCAGGTCGAGATGGATCAGATGGAAACATCGCTGTTGCAGGTTCAGGCCTTCCGCGAGCGTGTCGGTGCTGACCAGGATGATGCCGTCCTGTTCGGCACAGCGTTCCGCGATCCTTGTGCGCTCGGGTTCGGCATCGATGCCGCTGATTGCCAACACCTCGCCATCGATCGTATGCGCACGCCGCAGCGCCTGGAGCGCCGCCAGTTGGCTGTCGGCGTATTCCGTGTAGATCAGGATATTGGCGTGCGGATACTCGCCGCGGATTATGCGGACCTGATCAACCAGCGCGGCAAGTTTGGGATCAAACGGTTCCGCTGCCACGCCAAGGCCGATCAGCGCATCGAGCGCCTCGGCGGTCGCACCGGCGTGTATCAGCGTGGCAAGTTCCGTGGCGGCGAAAATCTGCAGATCGGCGGCCATGCCATCGGCCTCCAATTCCGCGATGTCGCCTTCCGCCGCCTCCTCCAGCACGCCGAACCGCAACAGCCTCTTGCGATATGCCCGCAGCGCCCGTGACCGTTCCCGCCGAAGCTGTTCGGCCGCCTGATCGGCTGCCAGCGAATACCGTTCAGCGACCACGCGCAGCGTCGCAATGCAGGCGCTGATGGTGGAGACCGATCGCTTCAACAGACTGACGAACGCGAGCGCGTCGGCATGCTGTTTCCCTCGCGTCGCACGTCGAAGCCGCGGTGCAATCAGTGCCGCAAGCGCGCGGTGAAACTGCTGCGCCGCTTGCGCCACATCGACGATACGTACCGGGACCACGCGCCGGTCGCGAAACAGCGGCGCTCCCGTTGCGTGATCGCGGATATGCGACTTCAGCCGCCTGACCACATGCCGCCGATAAGCCGAACCGACCAAACCGCCACGGCCATCAACCAGGCTCGGATCGAGCAGCTCGATCAGCGAGGCGAAATGCGGATCGTATCCGTCATGCGGCGTGGCGGTCAGCAGCAGCAACCCATCGCACCGCCGCGCAATCACCTCCGCCAGGCGTCGGCGCTGGGTATCCGCGCGATCGATCGTCGCCGTGGAACCAATGCAGTGATGTGCCTCGTCGATGACCGCCAGATCCCACGCCGAGCGCTCGAGCTCCTCGAGCACGCGCTCCTGCTTGGCGAAGTCGAGCGAAACCAGGCACAGCCCGATCGCATCGAACGGGTTGCCGCCGAGCTCCAGTTTGCGTCGCTGTTCCTGCAATGCCGCGGCATCGGCGATGATGGTGAACCGCAGCCCAAACCGCTGTCGCAGCTCCTGCGCCCATTGCACCAGCAATGGCCCCGCGGGAGCGACGATCAGCACACGATGCGCGCGTCGTCGCGCGATCATCTCGCAGATGATAAGGCCGGCCTCGATTGTCTTACCGAGCCCGACGCCGTCTGCCAGCAACAGACGCGGCCGCGGCAATTCCAGCGCGCGCATCAACGGAACGAACTGGTAAGGCTCGATGTGGATGCGGCCGGGTTCGGCCAACAGTACGTCCCGCGCACCGAGCACCTGCTCCAACAGGCAGGCCTGATGGTGCAGCCGCCATCCAGCGAGCGACCCCGGGGCTTCCGGCCGAAACTCCGCTCGCATTATCTCGACATGTTCGGCGGGGTGCAGCAGATCCCATTCCAACCCGCTCATGTCGCCGTCGGCGCAGCGCAGCCGCAGCAACGTCTGCGCGCCGAGTGGCACGACCTCCATGACATCCCAGGCCAGTCCGTGCGCGCTGACCCGGCTGCCGGACACGAACTCTGCTCCCATCCCGGCACTGTTGATGGGACAGGTTAACAAGTTGCGACCATGGTGGGCTTAACAACGGCCCGCGTCAGGCCGATGCTGGGGCAGCCCCGCGGGAGGAAGCCAATGAACGATCAGCCGGTGACGTCGACGCAGCCAATCGTGGACACGGCATCAGGCCGTGTGCGCGGTGCAATCATCGAGGGCGTGGCGGCGTTCAAGACCATCCCGTACGGCGCGCCGACATCCGGTGCCAACCGTTTCATGCCACCACATAAGCCCACGCCCTGGGCAGGCACACGTGATGCGCTGGATTACGCAGGACACGCTCCGCAACAGGGGTTGCGTCCCGCCACACGGCCGGAGCTTGCCGATTTCTCCGGCCCGCCCGACACCTCGCCGGAAACCGAGGAATGCCTGACCCTGAACGTCTGGTCGCCTGGCGTAGGGCAGGGCACCAAACGGCCCGTCATGGTGTGGTTCCATGGTGGTGCGTTTTCCTACGGCACGTCCAATGTGGCGCGGCTTCAGGGATCGCGCCTGGCACGACGTGGCGACGTGGTCGTGGTGACGGTCAACCAGCGGCTCAACATCTTCGGCTTCCTGGATCTCTCCGCCATTGGCAGTCCGGAATTCGCCGCATCCGGCAATGCCGGCGCGCTCGACATGGTTGCGGCATTGGAATGGGTGCGCGACAACATCGACCGCTTCGGCGGCGATCCCTCCAACGTGACGATCTTCGGCGAGTTCAGGCGGCGGCGGCAAAGTCTGCACGCTGATGTCGATGCCCGCGGCGCAAGGACTGTTCCATCGCGCCATCGTGCAGAGCGGTGCGGTGGTGCGCCTGCGCGAACCCGACCGCGCCGCCAAACTGACCGATGCGGTGCTGGGGGTCCTCGGGTTGGGGCGCAGCGATCTTGGGACGTTGCAATCGCTGCCGATGGCACAGGTTCTCGCCGCGGTCGATCCTGCGCTGAAGGTACTGGGTCCTGCGCCACTGCCGCTGTTCGATCGGTATCCGTTCGGCCCGGTCGTGGATGGCTCGATCGTGCCGGGGCATCCGTTCGAACCCGAGGCGCCGGCGATCTCGGCCCACATCCCGCTGCTGATCGGCGACATGAAGGACGAGATGGCGAGCTTCCTCGCGCGCGACGATGCGGTCTGGCATCGCACGTTGACCGAACCGGCGTTGCGCGAGCGGGTTGCGGCGGTGGCTGGTGGGCACACTGATCGTGTGATCGCGACTTATCAGCGGCTGTATCCGGACATGAACCCGGCCGAACGGCTGATCGCCACGCTGACCGATTCCAACTTCCGCATCCGTTCGCTGATGGTTGCGGAGCGCAAGGCGGCACAGGGTGGCGCGCCAACTTACATGTACGCTTTCGAGTGGGAGACGCCGGTGCAGGGAGGGCGCCTGAAATCACCGCATGCGCTCGACGTGCCCTTCACGTTCGACACGATCGACCTGACCAACGCCACCGATCGCAGCGCAACCGCGCACACGCTGGCCGCGACGATGTCAGAGACCTGGGCGGCCTTTGCTCATAGCGGCGTGCCTGCGCACAAGTCGCTGCCGCATTGGCCGGCTTACGATGTGGCGCAGCGATCGACGATGATCTTGGACGCTGACTGCCGTGTGGAGAACGATCCGCGTGGCGAAACCAGGCAGCTCTGGCAGGAGATCACGGCGCCGCACTGATGCACTAACTCCCTCTCCCGCGAAGCGGGGAGAGTAGGGAGGGGGTGCCGCCAACCGAAACACCCCCTCCCTACCCTCCCCCGCTTCGCGGGAGAGGAGATTTGGGCGGTTGACATCGCGCGATTGACTCGGGTTCGACCGCTGCCTAGAGGCCAGGGGTCCACCTCTAGGGAGGCTCGCATGAACGACACGGCAATCGCCCCGGCAACGGAGCGGCAGGCATTCTACGACCGGATCGGCGAGCATTCCCTGGCGCCCTTGTGGGAACGCCTCCATGCCATGGTGACGCGCTCACCTGTGACACCAGCCCACGCGACCCTGTGGGACTACGACAAGGTCGTGCGGCCGTTCCTGATGCAGGCCGGCGGCCTGATCACCGCCAAGGAAGCCGAACGCCGCGTGCTGATCCTGGAGAATCCGGGTCTGCGCGGCATGAATGCGATCACGCATTCCCTGTTCGCGGGTCTGCAATTGATCATGCCGGGCGAGGTCGCGCCGGCGCATCGCCATTCGCAGTCGGCGCTCCGCTTCATCATCGAGGGGCACGGCGCCTACACCGCGGTCGAAGGCGAGCGCACGATGATGGAGCCGGGCGATTTCGTCATTACGCCAAGCTGGACCTGGCACGACCACGGCAACGACGCGGACCAGCCGATGGTGTGGCTGGACGGACTGGACGTGCCGATCGTAGCACTGTTCGACGCCAGCTTCGCGGAGCCGGCCAATGCGGACAGCCAGACGGTGACGCGTCCGGAGGGCGACAGCCTGGCGCGCTACGGCGCAAACATGCTGCCGGTGGATTGGCATCCGACGGTGAAGAGCTCGCCGGTGTTCAACTACCCCTATGAGCGTTCGCGTGAGGCGCTCGCCACGTTGGCGCGCAACGGCGAAGCGGACGCCTGCCACGGCTACAAGCTGCGCTACGTCAATCCCGCGTCGGGTGAATCGGCAATGCCGACCATCGGGGCATTCATGCAGTTGCTGCCTGCGGGGTTTGCGTCCGCGCCGTACCGGTCAACCGATGGCACTGTCTTCGTCGCCGTGGAAGGCGAGGGGGAAACGGTGATCGGGGACACCACGCTTCGCTGGAAGCCACGGGACATCTTCGTTGTGCCAAGCTGGCATCGGCACCGTCATCGTGCCAGCAGCGAGGCAGGACCTGTTCAGCTTCTCCGATCGTCCGGTGCAGGAGAAGCTCAGGCTGTGGCGGGAGGAGCGCGGCGGCACCTGACGTACCGCCTCGCCCCGTCCCCCACCCGTCATGGCGGAGCTTGCGCCCGCCATGACGTCTCGTTCGCGGATCAGCCCTCCGACGATTGATCCAGGTTCACACCTACGAACACCGGCTGCCCATTGCGGATGATGCGCAGTGCGACAGCGTGATCCTTGCTGGCGCTGTGGATCGCATCGGCAGCCTGCGAGGGCGAGCTCACGTGCTTGTCACCGACGCCCACGATCACGTCGCCCGCCTGCAGGCCCGCCTGCTCGGCCGGTGAGCCAGGCTGCACTTCGCGCACGACCACGCCCTTGGTGTCCTTCGGCACATTGAGTTGATCGCTCAGTTCCGGTGACAGAGGCGCCAGGGCCAGTCCAATCCGCCCCTGCGACTCTTGGGTGCCACCGGTGCTCGCCACCTGCTCATTCGGCAGCTGCGCCACCTTCAGGGTGATCGTCTTGGCCTCGCCGTCGTGCATCACGTCCAGCTTGGCCTCTTCGCCCGGCTGCACGCCCGCCACGTCGACTGCCAGATCGCGCGGGTTCTTCACCGACACCCCATTGACCGCGGTGATAACGTCACCCGGCTCGATGCCGGCTTGCGAGGCGGGCGCATCGGACTGCACGCCGGCGATCAGCGCACCGGACTTCGACGACAGGTGCATGGCCTTCGCCATCGTGTCGCTGACCTGCTGCGCCTGGACGCCGATAAAGCCGCGCGTGACGTGACCGGTCTTCTCCAACTGCCCGACCACAGTGCGGATCATGTCGGAAGGAATGGCGAAGCCGATGCCGACCGACCCACCGGAGGGCGACAGGATCGCGGTGTTCATGCCGATGACCTTGCCGTCCTGGGTGAACAGCGGGCCGCCCGAGTTGCCCTGGTTGATCGGCGCATCGACCTGGATGAACTGGTCGTACGGTCCATCGCCGATGTCACGGCCGCTCGCCGAAACGATACCCGCAGTGACCGATCCGCCGAGGCCGAACGGGTTGCCCATCGCGACCACCCACTGGCCCGGCTTCACGCTCGCGGAGTTGCCGAGCTGGATGTACGGGAGCTGCTTGTGGGCATCGATCTTCAGCACTGCGATGTCGGTGCGCTGGATCGCGCCCGATCACCTTCGCCGGGAGTGTCGTGCCGTCGTCCAGCGTGACGGAGACCGACTTGGCGTCCTTCACGACGTGGTTGTTGGTGACGATGGTGCCGTTGGCATCGACGATAAAGCCGGACCCACGCGCCTCGACGGCGTGCCCATGTGGATGCCCCTGCGGGCCCATGCCGCCGAACGGCAACTGCCGCGGAACGGCATCGGCATCTGCTGCTGGTCGCCGTCGTCCTCGGACGCCACGGTGCGCAGCGTCGTGGTGATGGAGACCACGGCCGGCTTCACCTGGCCGACCAGGTTGGTGAAGTCAGGCAGGACCTGCCCGCCGGTGGGGTTGCTGCCCGGCGGATTGACCGGTGCGCCGGGCGTCGCGTCGGTGGCGGCGAAGCTGGAGTGGCCGACGGCAAAGCCGCCGAGCGCGGTGCCGGCCATAAGGACGGCGGCCAGCGCGGTGCGGCGCCACAGCCTGCGGGGGGGTTGGGGGGAGTTGAACGAGTAAGTCATGAAACCTCCTCTGGGGAAACGTCCAGGTGCTGCTGGCGGCACGTCACAGAGACCCCCGCCGACACGAGAGAAGATGCGCCGTGGCGCGTGACCGTTCCCCCGGTGGAGCGATTAAACCGTTGTCATGTCGATTAAACTTGTGTCATCGGGCGGTATCACAGGCGAAGCGGCGCTTCTGGAACGGGACCGCCGAGTCGTGCTTCCGGGGATGCCTAGACGCCAGCCGCCAGCCCGTGCAGCGCGAGTGCTATAAGCAGCACGGCGTTGAGCAGCATCACCGCCGGGGCGGCAATCGTCACGCCGTGTTGCCAGCGTCGCCCCGCCACCTGACCAGCGACGCCCACGGCCACAAGAGCGGGCGCCGTGCCAAGTCCGAACGCGAGCATGGCGAGCGCTCCCCATAGCGGACCACCACTCGCGGCGGCGGTCGCCAGCGCCGCGTAGAGAAAACCGCAAGGCAGGAACCCGAGTGCCAGACCAAGCAGATACCCGTTATTGCCAGTCCTCGCGGCGAGCCCGGCGACGGCACGATTCCAGACTGACGGCGCGCCATTCAGCGCGGGCAGCAGTCGCGCCATGGCCGGGACCATCCGGCGCACCGCCTGCGCCAGGAACAATGCGGCGCCCAGCAGCAACAAGGCGGCGGAGGCGAAGCCAAACCACGGCAGCCCTGCCAGGGTCGCGCCGATCAGTCCGGACATTGCACCGAGACCGGCATAGGTGGTCAGCCGTCCCGCGTGATACGGCAGCAGCGCACCGCCGCTGACCCGACGCCACTCGCACAGCCGCGCCGCCGGCATGCGCGCCATCCGATCGGCCACCTGCCCGAGCACGAAGCCGCCGCACATCGGCACGCAATGCATCGCGCTCCCCGCCGCGCCCGCAAGGAATAGTCCCAGAAGGAGGCCGCTCGACAGCGGCAGTGAGCCGCACAGCGCGAGTGCCGTGCTCAAGGGTTGTCGCGCCCCCTCCCCAACCCTCCCCCGCTTTGCGGGCGAGGGGGCGCGATACTGCTTCTCCCGTGAAGCGGGGGAGGGTTGGGGAGGGGGCGCCAACCGAACGCGAAATTGCCATCCATCCGCCGATTTCCACGCAGTTCCGCCTATATCGCATTGATCCAGATCAATGGACGGTTAACGGCGCAGTCGGCGCCCCGGCGATAGCATCCAGATCTGCTCAGCTTGCCACTAGCGCGTGGAACGACAGCGGACAGCGTGCCGCGTGCCGTACGTGCAAACCGCAGCCTGCCGTGCCATATTTACGGATGCCGTATGCTGTCACCCCAACCGGTCCGCTCGGCTTCCAGGTTACCGCAACAGGTTTGCCTGGGGAGACCGGCCGACTGATCGCGAACTTTGGCAACCTTGCGGAGGCTGAGGCATTCGCAGCCTCAATGCGGCAGATCGACGCCGGACGCACCTACTCAATGGCGCCGAAGGAACTCTGCTGACGGCAACGAGGCGCTTCCCGCCCGTGATCCGATCGCGCTCGCGAATCTGATCGGCTGATACCGACCCACGACCGCGGTCGCCGCCGTCAGTTAACCATGTTGACTGTGGACATACCCCCGCATCGGTGCAACGGTGACTTTCGTAGCCGATGGTTAAGCGTAGCGTGTGGCGCATCGGGCGATTGTTCGTGATCAATGCCGGTTGTCTGCCCACTATGTAACCAGTCCCCCAACACGGGGGGTGCGAAATGCGAACTGGCGAGTGTCACGATCCCGATTTGCTGGAATTGGCGCAAGAAACCGAGCGGGTGGCGGACACCCTCCATGATCCTGTCATGCGGGCGCGGCTGTATGAGATAGCGCGCGAAGTCCGGGAGTTGGCGATCCTCGACCCTGCCTGAACCGGCGCGATCCATTCATAAATTGTTAGGGCGGCTCCGGTCATGATCGCGGATGCGCTGCGAAATCCGTGACATCGCCAGCATTCTTCGGAGCGTGCTCGCGCTCGAAGGTTATCCCATCCCATGCGCACCGTGAACGAGTTACAGGCAAAGGCACGGGAGCTGCGCCAGATGGCGCTGACCGTCACCGCGACGGAAACTCAAACGGTGCTCCTGAGCCTCGCGTTGCGCTACGAAGCGGTCGCGCGGCAGATAGCGGACGCTCCGACACCCGATGACGCAGGGCGTGGCTAACGGCATTCCTGATGCCGGCGCGATTCAAGTCGACAAATGCGGCAGCCGTGCCGGCCACATTGATCCAGATCAATGATCCGTTAACACGATCACGGCAGTGTGTGGGCTCTTCTCGCGGAGTGGCCCATGGACATCGACCCAAGTGACCTCATCGTCGGATCAATGATGACCGCCTTCGGCATCATCGGCCTGATCCTGGCCTCAGGGGCGATGGATAACGAGATGTACGTGTTCGGCCTCGCGCTGTTCGCGTTCGCCGTCGTGTTCGACCTCGGCCTGATCCGTCGCCACTTCGACAGGCAGGAGGCCCGCCGGCATGGCTGATTTCGCCCAGCCATTGTCCCGCCCGGCATTGTCCCGCCCGGCGCCCGACTACAACGAGGCAATCGTCAAGAAATTCGTCATCGCCACCATTTTCTGGGCCGTCGTCGCCTTCCTGGTTGGCGTCTACCTCGCGACGGAGCTGACCTGGCCGCAGTTCAATCTCGGCCTCTCCTTTGTCAACTTCGGCCGCCTCCGCCCGGTGCACACCTCTGCGGCGATCTTCGCGTTCGGCGGTTCGGCCCTGTTCGGCACGTCCCTCTACGTGGTGCAGCGCACCTGCCGCACCCGCCTGTTCGGTGGCGAGGCGCTCGCGAACTTCGTGTTCTGGGGCTACCAGTTCTTCATCGTCATGGCGGCGCTGTCCTACGTGATGGGCTTCAGCCAGAGCCAGGAATACGCCGAACCCGAGTGGCATATCGACCTGTGGCTGACGGTGGTCTGGGTCGCCTACGCGGTGATCTTCATCGGCACGCTGATCAAGCGCGAGGAACCGCATATCTACGTCGCCAACTGGTTCTACCTCGCGTTCATCCTGACGGTTGCCGTGCTGCATATCGGCAACAACATCGACATCCCGATCTCGGTCTACTCAGCCAAAAGCTATCCGGTCGCATCCGGCGTGCAGAACGCCATGATCCAGTGGTGGTATGGCCACAACGCCGTCGGCTTCTTCCTGACCGCGGGCTTCCTGGGGATGATGTACTACTTCATCCCAAAGGCGGCGAACCGCCCAATCTATTCCTACCGCCTGTCGGTGGTGCACTTCTGGTCGCTGATCTTCCTGTACATCTGGGCCGGTCCGCATCACTTGCACTGGACCGCGCTGCCCGACTGGACCCAGACACTGGGCATGGCGTTCTCGATCATGCTGTGGATGCCGTCGTGGGGCGGCATGATCAACGGCCTGATGACGCTGTCCGGCGCCTGGGACAAGCTGCGCACCGACCCCGGCCTGCGCTTCTCCGTCACCGCCGTCGGCTTCTATGGCATGGCCACGTTCGAGGGCCCGGTGATGTCCGTACGCGACGTCAACGCTCTGTCGCACTATACCGACTGGGGCATCGGCCACGTGCATTCCGGTGCGCTTGGATGGGTCGCGTTCATCACCTTCGGCGCGCTGTATTACCTCGTGCCCGTGCTGTGGAAGCGCAAGGGCATGTATTCCGTCCGCATGATGTCGTGGCACTACTGGATCGCCACGCTGGGGATCGTCTTCTACATCACCTCGATGTGGGTTGCCGGCATCATGCAAGGCCTGATGTGGCGTGCCTACGATCAGTTCGGCTTCCTGCAGTACTCGTTCGCCGAATCAGTGGTCGCGGTACACCCCTACTACGTGATCCGTCTGGCCGGCGGACTGATGTTCCTGACCGGTGCACTGATCATGGTCTGGAACATCATCCAGACAGTGCGCAGCCCCACCACCGAGCTGGACATGGCAGCGCCGCTCGCCCTCGCCGCGGCGGGAGAATAACCGATGTTCATTCGCCAGGACTTCATCGAGAAGAACGCCTTTCTGCTGCTGGTGCTGACGCTGGCCACCATCGCCATCGGCGGCATCGTCGAGGTGGTGCCGCTGTTCACCATCGAGACCACGGTGGAACACGTGAAAGGCATCCGCGCCTATTCGCCGCTGGAACAGCGTGGTCGCGACATCTATGTGCGTGAGGGCTGCTATGTTTGTCACAGCCAGCAGATCCGCGCGCTGCGTGACGAGGTGGAGCGCTACGGCCATTTCTCGCTCGCCGCGGAGAGCATGTACGACCACCCATTCCAATGGGGCAGCAAGCGTATCGGCCCGGACCTGGCGCGTGTCGGCGGCAAGTATTCCAGTGACTGGCACTACGCGCACCTGATCAACGCACAGAGCGTGGTGCCGGAGTCACTGATGCCTCACTACGCGTTCCTGGCTGATACGCCGCTGGAAACCGATGACATCGCGGCACGTCTGCGCACGCTGCGTTTGGTCGGCGTGCCCTACACCGACGACGACATCGCCAACGCTTCGAAGGACCTGGCGGTACAGGCGGACCCGATGGGGGACAACAGCGACTTGCTGAAGCGCTACCCGAAGGCCGTCACGGTGCCTGGCGACGGCCGCGCCGTCACCGAGCTGGATGCGCTGGTCGCGTATCTACAGGTGCTCGGCACCATGGTGGACTTCGCCGACCCTGCCAACGAACACCTGCGGCAGTAGCGATGATGAACGTCATCATGTGGGTGGAACACAATGCGATCGTGGTGGTGTTCACCGTGTTCCTGCTGATCCTGATCACAACCTATTGGCCGGGACGCAAGTCCCAGCTTGAGCGTCACGCTCTCATCCCGCTTGAGGACGACGCTGAGGAGCTGCGCAGTGCCCACCAAGATTGAGAAGGATATCGTCACCGGCACGGACACCACCGGCCACGAGTGGGACGGGGTGAAGGAGCTCAACACGCCGCTGCCTAAGTGGTGGCTGTACGTGCTCTACGCCACCATCGCCTGGGCGGCTGTCTGGTGCGTACTGTATCCGTCGTGGCCGGGGTTCACCGGTTACTTCCACGGCGTACTTGGCTACTCGCAGCGCGACGCCGTCGATGCGGAGGTGCGCGCCGTCGCCGCGCAGCGTGCCAGTGTAATGGACAAGATTGGCGCTCTTTCATTCGAACAGATTCGCGCCGATCCACCGTTGATAGCTGCTGCCGACACTGCTGGCCGCATCGCCTTCGCCAACAACTGCCAGCCTTGCCACGGCGCCGGCGGTGGTGGTCAACCAGCTTATCCTGCGCTGGCGGCGGGTGCATGGATCTGGGGCGGTTCGCTCGATGCGATCCAGCAGACCATAACCTACGGCATCCGCAGCGGCGATCCAAAGGCTCGCGACCAGCAGATGCCGCGCTTTGGCGTCGATGGCATCCTGAAGCCCGACGAAATCCAGCAGGTCGCTGACTACGTCATGACGTTGTATGGCCACGCTGAAACCGGTCCCAGCGTAGCGGCCGGCAAGAAGCTGTACGCCGACAATTGCGCGATCTGTCATGGCGAAGCAGGGCAGGGGGATCGCGAGAAAGGTGCACCGCGGCTTGCATCACACGTGCATCTCTATGGCGACAGCCGCGCCATCATCGTCGGGCAGATCACCAACCCGAGGATGGGCGTGATGCCGGCGTGGCACACCAGGCTGGACCCGGCCACGATCAAGAGCCTCACGCTCTACGTGCATTCACTCGGCGGTGGCGAGTGACCATTTCCCCGTCAGAGGACAATCGCTTGAATTGCGTCGGCGTGCGATCGGACTGGGTTACCCTTGGTCAAGGGTCGCGGCGACAGTGGAGATGGGACGTCCGCAAGGCTTTTAACACGGAGGAAGCAGCAAGGACCATGGAGGGCCACGGAGTAAGAGTACAAGTTGCGCTTCGCGCAGAGCGCTTTGAACACTTACTCCGTGGCCCTCCGTGGTCATCGCTGCTTCCTCCGTGTTAAAAGCCTTCCTGGATGGGGGACGGCACATGTTTCCGCGGTTGTCGGAACCAACGCCGGATTCGGCCACGACGGTCGGTTGTACGGCACTAACAGGCGGATGAACGGCTGTGACGGTTGGCAGCACGGCTGTGACGGTCGGATGTAGCGGTCAGAACAATGTCCCGCATCAGCAAAGCCGACCGTCAGATCCAGCTGCAGCGCGAGGAAGCCGGCGAGCATCTCTACGCCAATCGCGTCCGCGTCTACCCGAAGACGGTCCACGGCCCGGTCCGCAATGCCAAGTGGGCAATCCTGATCGTCTGCCTCGGCATCTACTACCTGCTGCCGTGGCTTCGCTGGCATCGCGGTGTGAACCAGCCGGACCAGGCAGTACTGCTCTCGATCTTTCACGAGCGGTTCTACTTCTTCAATCTCGAATTCTGGCCGCAAGACATCTACTACCTGACCGGCCTGCTGATCATGGCCGCGATCGCGCTGTTCCTGGTCACCAGCGTGATCGGCCGCGTCTGGTGCGGCTACACCTGCCCGCAGACCGTGTGGACCGACCTGTTCATGTGGGTCGAATACCTGATCGAAGGCGATCGAAACGAGCGCATGAAGCGCGATGCATCCCGCATGACCTTCGGCACCGTGTGGCGCAAGACGGCAAAACACGCGATGTGGCTTGGCATCGCGTTTTGGACCGGCGGCGCGTGGATCATGTACTACGTCGACGCCCCCACGGTGACCGCTGAATTCTGGACCGGGACGGCTTCCAAGGAAGTCTACTTCTTCACCTTCCTGTTCACCGCCACGACTTACCTTCTCGCCGGCTGGGCGCGCGAGCAGGTGTGCACCTACATGTGCCCCTGGCCGCGCTTCCAATCCGCGATGCTCGACGAGCAAAGCATTATCGTCACCTACCAAGGCTGGCGAGGCGAACCGCGCACCCGAGGCAAGCGTCACGAGAACGAGCCAGCAGGTGACTGCATCGATTGCGGCGCCTGCGTTACCGCGTGCCCCACCGGTATCGACATCCGCGATGGCATCCAACTCGAGTGCATCAACTGCGGTCTCTGCATCGACGCCTGCAATCACGTGATGGAGCGCACCGGCCATCCCAAATGGCTGATCACCTGGGACACTCTCGCCGACCAGGCCGCGAAGGCCGAGGGCAAGCAGACCACGCTGCACCTGCTGCGTCCGCGGACGTTGATCTATATCTCGGCCCTGGTGCTCGCGGTTGCCCTGATGACTGTGGCTCTGCTCACCCGGGCAACGCTCGGCCTGTCCGTGCTGCACGATCGCGCGCCGCTGTTCGTCCGCCAGCCCGACGGCAATATCCGCAACGGCTACACCGTCAAGATCGCCAACAAGGATGCCAGCCCGGTGCTTTATGAAGTGCGCACCGATGGCCTTGACGGGGCTCTGTTGGCCGAGGCCGATGAAGGGCTTGGCCCTGCCAGCCGCCTGGGAGTCATGGTCGGCGCCGATACCGTGGGAACCTTCCGTATCACGGTGGCCGGCCAACCGGACCATCTCGCCAGTGGATCACAAGGCATCGACTTCATCCTGCGCAATACCGACACGGACGAACGAACCGTCTATCATTCGCTGTTCATGGGGCCGCAATGAGCTATATCGACTGGAAACCTGCGCCGTCAGACGGGCTGCCGCCAGGTAGCCGAACGCCGTGGCGCTTCTTTCCGCTCGGGCTGGTGCTGTCCATTGGCGTGGTCGTCGTGGTGAATGCCGGCATGATCTACGCCGCACTACACACCTTTCCCGGAGCGGCAGGTGATGACGAAAGTTTCGCGCTGAGCAACCATTACGATACGGGTACTGGAGCAGGCGCAGCGTGTGGCTGCGCTGGGTTGGGTCGTGACGGCGGAGACCGACGGCGCCGGCAAAGTGGTGGTGACACTTGCTGCCCGCGACGGCGTTCCGTTGGGTGGCGCATTGCTCACGGGATCAGCGGAGCGTCCGCTCGGCACGCCGCAAACCTATGCGGTGCGGTTCGCGGAAGCAGCGCACGGGCACTATGTCGCTGACGCGCCGTTGCCGCTGCCTGGGCAATGGGACGTGACGCTATCCGCGTCGGTTGGGAATAGCGCGATGGCCGTGACGCGGCGTGTCATTGTCAGGTGAGTTTCACCCCCTCCCCAACCCTCCCCCGCGTTGCGGGAGAGGGAGTGTTCCGCCCCCTCTCCCGCAACGCGGGGGAGGGTTGGGGAGGGGGTGAAACCAGCCCCGTAACCTGCCTCCACTGCAATCTTCCCACAGCTCCTGGCCGCCGCTTTTGCTGCCCCGGTTGCGCGGCGGCCTACGAAATCATCCAAACCCTCGGCCTTGGGCACTACTACCGGCAGCGCGTTCTCGACCCCAGCCAACGCGCACCGCGCCCGGAGCCTGCTGAGCGCTGGGATCTCACGCAGTACGTCTCAACTCGCGGTGACGGCGCGCACGAGCTGATCCTCGCCGTCAACGGCCTGCAATGCGGCGCGTGCGTCTGGCTGATCGAGTCCGTGCTCGCGCGTGAAGCCGACGTCGTCCAAGGCCGGGTCAACATGACGACCCGCCGCCTCCGCCTGGTCTGGCGTGGCGGCACCAATCGCGCCAATGAGCTGATCGGCGCAATCGAGTCGCTTGGCTATCACCTGGTGCCGTTCAACGCCGAGGCCCTCGCGGCCGCTCAGGACGCCAGTGGACATGCCCTGATCCGTGCCCTCGCGGTGGCTGCCTTCGCCGCCGGCAATGTCATGCTGCTGTCCATCGGCATCTGGGCCGGCGAGGCCGGTGGCCTGCTCCGCGATATGGGCCCCGCCACGCGCGATCTGCTGCATTGGGTCTCGGCGCTGATCGCCATGCCGGCGATTGCTTACGCCGGGATGCCATTCTTCGCCTCCGCTGTCGCGGTGCTGCGCCATGGCCGCACCAACATGGATGTGCCGATCAGCATCGGCGTGATCCTGGTGACCGCGATGAGCCTCGTACAGACGCTGGAGCATGGCGCCGACACCTATTTCGACGCGGCCAGTGCGCTGCTGTTCTTTCTGCTGATCGGCCGCGTGCTCGATCACCGCGCCCGAGGTCAGGCGCGTGCCACCGCCGAACAGTTGCTGACACTGCGCGCGACCGACGTGGCCGTGCTGCAACCGGACGGCAGCATCAAACGGTGCAACCAGCAGTCCATCGCTCCTGGTGATCGCATCGTCGTCGGTCTCGGCGAGCGTATCGGTGTCGATGGCACTGTGGAACGCGGCACATCGATGCTCGACGCCAGCCTGGTCACCGGCGAAGGGCTGCCGATCGCAGCCGCACCCGGCACGCAGGTCTTTGCTGGCACCCTCAACCTCGGCGAGACACTCACCGTCCGCGCCATGGCGACCGGCAGCAGCACATTGCTAGCCGAGTGCGTGCGGTTGATCGAGGCTGCCGAAGCCCGTCGCTCCCGCTTCGTGGTACTCGCCGACCGAGTTGCGCGTCGTTACGCCCCAGCGGTGCACCTGACCGCGCTGGCAACGTTCCTATGGTGGTATTTCATTGCAGGGGTGCCGGTAGGCCAGGCGCTGCTGACCGCAAGTGCCGTGCTGATCATCACCTGTCCATGTGCGCTGGCGCTCGCCGTGCCGATTGTCCAGGTGATCGCCGCCGGACGGTTGTTTCGGGCAGGCATTCTGCTGAAATCGCCGACTGCGTTGGAGCGGTTGGCCGATGTAGATACGATCGTATTCGATAAAACCGGCACGCTCACCGAACCCGCGCTGGCTCTGACGAAAGGCGCAGGATTCGACGAGGATTCCCTTCGCGCCGCGGCATCGCTCGCGGCTGTCAGCCGGCATCCGCTGGCTCGCTCGCTGGCTGCTGCTGCGGGACCGGTCCCGGTCGCCGAAGATGCCGTCGAGTACCCGGGCCACGGCGTGTGCGCCGGCGATGCACGGCTCGGCAGCCAGAGCTTCACCGGTGCCGCCACGTCTAAGGCACTCCCCCTCCCCTTGCGGGAGGGGGGAAGGGGGAGGGGGCCCGAACTCTGGTTTACCCGGCCCAACCAACCTGCCATCCGCTTCACCTTCGCGGAGAGCCTGCGCACCGATGCCGCAACAACGCTCGGTCGCCTGCGCAACATGGGCATGCAACTACACCTGCTGTCCGGTGACCACGCCGCATCCGTCGCGCCGATCGCATCGACCCTGGGCATCACCGCCTGGCACGCGCAATATACGCCCGTGCAAAAGGTGGCCGCTGTCGAGGCTTTGGTCGCCTCTGGTCGCAAGGTCCTCATGGTCGGCGATGGTCTGAACGACAGTCCCTCGCTTGCCGCTGCCACCGTGTCTGCCTCGCCCGCCACGGCCGCTGACATCAGCCAGACTGTCGCGGACGTGGTATTCCAGGGCGACAAGCTCGTCCCTGTCGCCATCATCATCGAAACTGCGCGTCGAGCGCGCAACGCGATGCGCCAGAACATCGCACTGTCCATCGGCTACAACTTTCTCATGGTGCCGCTCGCGGTCGCCGGTTTCGTCACGCCCTGGCTGGCTGCCGTCGCAATGTCGAGTTCCTCGCTGCTGGTGATGGCCAACAGCTTCCGGCTCCGCGGCGGGCGGTCATGAGCGTCATTCTCTATCTGCTTGGTGCGAGCCTGATCGTCGGCGTGGGCGGCCTCGCGGTATTCCTATGGTCGCTTCGCACCGGCCAGTACGACGACATGGAAGGTGCCGCGAATCGCATCCTGTTCGACGACCACGATTAGCCCGAAGTTTTAGTTGCGTCTGACCTACGCGTTCTTCTTCACGCCGTAGAACTGCGGCCAGCCGTCGCGGACGTCAGTCAAATAGTTGTGGAACGCAGTTGGCTGAACATACATGCCGAGCGGCGCGTAGGGCGGGCTCTGCCAGAACTCCACCTGCATCGCCTCGCAGATCTTCTGCTGACCGGCGACATCGGGCGCCTCGAACCATGCGGCGCGCAATTCCTCCATCTTCGGATCGGTCGGCCAGCCGAACCAGCTGCCATCTGTCCCTGAGCTTTGAATTGGAATCGCGGCAGCCGGTGTGATGTTTCCGAAACCACCGAGATAAGTATAGAAAACGTTCCAGCCACCCTTGGTGTTTGGCTCCTTGCTCGCCCGGCGCTGCACCACGGTGCCCCACTCAAGTGCCTGGAAATCGGTGTTCATGCCGATCCGCTTCAGCACATCAGAAGCCACCTGCGCCTCCGCCCAGATCGTCGGAAAGGTGGAGGCCGCCAGGATCACTACCTTCTCGCCTTTGTAGCCTGCCGCAATCAGGTCCTGCTTGAGCTTGTCGTAGTTCTTCGGGCCTCGGGTGATCTCGACGCCGACGGTACTTGCCATCGGCGTACCCGGAACGAATATCCCGACATCGGTCTTGATCAGGCTCGGGTCGGAGCCAGCAACCGCCTCCATGATCTCCTTCTGGTCTATCGCGGCAACGACAACCTTGCGGATCGCGGCATTGTCGAATGGCGGGTACAGATGATTGAAGCGCAGGCAACCGATCTCGCCGGTGCGATCCTTCACCGCGAGCGTCAGATTGCTGTCGCGTCGTAGTTGCGGTACCAGGTCGATGGTCGGATTCTCCCACCAATCGATTTCGCCCTGTGTCAGCGCGGCCGATGCGGTGGCGGGATCGGGAATGAAATTCCACACCACGCGATCGATGTAGACGATCTTGGGGCCGGCGTTGAAGCTGGGTTTGCCGTCCTTGCGGGCAACATACTTGTCGTTCTTCTCATAGACGACGCGCTGGCCGGGAATGCGCTCGGACGCGACCAGCTTGAACGGTCCGCTGCCCACGCATTCGGCAATCTGCGTGTTGGCGTCGGTCTTGGCGAGCCGTTCCGGCATGATGGCGCAGGACACCTCCGCGAGCGCATTTGGCAGCAATGCGAACGGTTTGTTCAGGCGGAAGCGAATCACCTTGTCCGATGGCGCGGATACCTCGTCGGTCCGTTTCATCAGGCTGCCGCCGAATGGATTACGCTTGCTGTAACGTTGGATTGTCGCGACGCAATCTCGCGCGAGCACCGGCGTCCCGTCGTGGAACGCCAGCCCCTCGCGCAATGTCAGGTCCCATTGCTTGCCGTCATTGCTGACCGTGTGGCCTTCCACCATCTGTGGTTGCACGTTGAAGTCGGCATCGTAGCCGTACAGCGTGTCGTACACGGCGAGCGAGAAGTTGCGCGTGATATCCGCGGTCGTCCACACTGGATCGAGCGACGCGAGGTCAGCCTGCGGGGTGAAATTGATCGTCCTCGCGGCTTCCGCCTGCACGACACGCGGTGCGGCCAGAACGGCGGCACCGGCCACGGCGGATTTCAAGACATCGCGACGTTTCATGTGTTTGGACCTCTTATCGGCGTATTGGGCGCGTTCTACGGCAGCTTCGTTCCGGCAGCAATCGGTGTGTCGCAGTCATTCAGCCTGCCGTCGCCGCCATGCAGCACCGCTGCCACGACCGGTGCGGCGGCGACCGACATGCGTCGCCCGTCGTGGCCGACGTCGGGCACGTTGATCACGGACCATGCACAGCGTGTTCCCAGCGCTTCCGCTGCGGCATGGCCGGCACGGACGTAGTTATGCGCGCGCTCGTGCCGTGTGGCGCCCTGGCGCATGGATCGCGGGCCCTTAGGAAAGAAGCGTCCCGTGGTGCTGATGTCGAGCGTGCCGGTCATTACAGTGATTGGGTACTCCAACAATCGGCGCAACGTCTGCGCGTCATGCCCGGTGTCGCCGAGGCCGAAGGGCCACGCAATCTCCACGTCCGGCATCGCATAAGTTCCGGCATTCGCACTGACGGCAACAGCGACACGGTCACGATAGCCGAATGACAGCATGCGGTGGACGAACTGGCCGCCTGCGGAATGACCGAACAAACCGTATGTCCGGCGTTTCGTCACACCCTGTTCGCACAACGCTGTGAACAGCCGTTCGACAACGCCATAGGTCCATTGCTCGCGCGGATTGGGCGTGCCGTCCTCGGCGTGCATGTTGCCGAAGTGGTACCACAGATAGTCAGGAAACGCCGCCTCCGAGAATTCCACTGCAATCGCCAGCACGCCGATCTCGTCGATCATCGGCAGCCAGTAATCGCGATAATCGGCGCCGTTGCGGCCTACGCCATGATGCACGAACAGGACCTGGTGTATTGGCATCATACTGGATGGGACGGGCACTGTACAATGTCAGCAGGCGATCCGGAAACGCTGCATCTTGATAAGCGACGGCGTTCGCACCCGGCGCGGCGACCAGGCAAGCAAGGTCCTGGCTTGTCATCGCGGAACCATCGCTATTCAGAATCCGGCACCTGGTTCGGCAAGATAGGCTTCCTCCTCGGGCGTGCT
Organism: uncultured Alphaproteobacteria bacterium; assembly: GCA_963726125.1. Lineage (GTDB taxonomy): Bacteria > Pseudomonadota > Alphaproteobacteria > Acetobacterales > Acetobacteraceae > JAMXLO01. The sequence continues at coordinate 78,019 of CAVSBG010000013.1, forward strand.
GCTCCGCCGAAGCACCGCGTTGCGATGGGGAAACCTGCCGAAGCGCACGATCACGTCGCGATGGCGGCGAGCCCAGTCGCTCTGTTCTTCATCCAACGTCTCGAACAGGCGAACCGCTTCATCCTGATCGGCGAGGTCCTCGGAATGTCCGAACGGCAGATACAGGAACAGGCGCTCGACGGGGCCGAACTGCAGATCCAATCCTTGGGCGACGGCGGCGCGTGCGATCTGGCGCGCCTTGGCGTCGGCAGCGAATGACTCGGGTGACCCGCGATGCAGATTGCGCGAAAACTGGTCGAGCAGGATGATCAACGCCAAAGTGCCACGCGGCGTCGCAGTCCAACGCTCGAGGGCGCCCGATTTCGCGTCGCGCAGCGCATCGGCAAAACGTGTGCAGGCGGCGTCGAAGTCGGGGTCCTGCTCGAACCACACCGCGCGATGCGTCGCAGGGTCGCCGGCAAACCAGTAGTCCAGCACTTCATCTTCCGTCATGCCAGGGCGCGCTCCAGCAGTCTCACCGAATGGATGGCCTCGCGTCCGCCGAGGTCGCGGATCTGATGCCGGCACGATGTGCCATCCGCGACGATGATGTCGTCGGTCGCGGCCTTGCGCACCGCGGGGAGCAGTCCCGCCTCGGCCATCGCATGCGACACCTGCAACGTCTCCGCCTGGTAGCCGAATGCCCCGGCCATGCCGCAGCACGATGATGCGATCGGGGTCACGCCAAGATCGGGAATACGCTTCAAGCTGTCCAGCAGCGCGGGGAACGCGCCAAACGCCTTCTGATGGCAATGCCCATGTACATGCGCCTTCGCCGCAAGCGGGCGCAGCGCGAGTTCGGGCTTCTCGCGCGCCAGGAATTCGCCGAGCAGCAACGCGCGCTCCGCCAGCGCATCGGACGCCGGACCCGGTAGCAGTGAGCGGTATTCATCGCGCAACGTCAGCAGGCACGATGGTTCCAGCCCAATCACCGGCAGTGTGCCGTCGAGCTGCTGGAGCGTGCGTCGGGCTTCCTCGCGCGCCTTGTCGACCAGTCCGGCAGCGAGATAAGTGCGGCCGCAGCACAGTGGCCTGCCTTTGGCGTGCGGCAACACGGTGCGATAGCCGGCAGCGGCAAGCACACGCACGGCGGCGCGCAGGTTCTCCGGTTCGAACCAGCGATTGAATGTGTCGGCGAGCAGCAGCACCTCGCCGCGTGGCTTCGTCGGCGCAAACGCGTCGGCTTCGCTGTTGCGGAATGCGTCGCGCCGCCAGACGGGCAGGGGACGCGATGCAGCCAACCCAAGCCTCCGCTCGCCAAACCGCCGCAACGCGGGGATACGATTGCGCAGGTTCGCCAACGGCGCGATCTGCGCAATCAGAGGCGCGAACCGCGGCAATTCCGCGATCATCGAATCGCGCCACGTCACGCCTTCATGTTCGCCGCGTGCCGCCAGAACCTCGATCTTCATCTTCGCCATATCGACGCCGGTGGGGCACTCGCGCCGACACGCCTTGCAGGAGACGCACAGTTTCATCGCGTCAGCCAATGCATCGGACGCCATCGCATTGGCGCCGAGTTGACCGGTCAGCGCCAGCCGCAGCGTGTTGGCACGCCCGCGCGTCAGGTGCGTCTCGTCGCGCGTGACGCGATACGACGGACACATCACACCCGCATCGAACGCGCGGCAGGTGCCGTTGTTGTTGCACATCTCGACGGCGCCCAGCATGCCGCCCAGCGGGCCTGGGTGATCGGACCAATCGAGTTTCGGCGTAAAGTCGCTCGCCGCCGCATAACCCGGTGCGTAGCGGAACAACGTGCGATCGTCCATGCGCGGCGGACGCACGATGCGGCCGGGGTTCAGCATGTTGTTGGGATCGAACGCGTCCTTCACGGTCTCGAACGCGCGCACGATCCGCGACCCAAACATCGTTTCGTGGAATTCGCTGCGCACCAGGCCGTCGCCGTGCTCGCCGCTGTGGGAACCTTTGTATTCGCGCACCAACGCGAAGCATTCGTCGGCCACCGCACGCATGGTGGCGACATCCTTCGGGTCCTTCATGTTGAGCACCGGACGGACGTGCAGGCAGCCGACCGAGGCGTGCGCGTACCAGGTGCCCTTGGTGCCATGCTTCTCGAATACCGTATTCAGCCGTTCGGTGTAGTCGGCGAGATCCTCCAGATCGACGGCGCAATCCTCGATGAACGATACCGGCTTTCCGTCCCCCTTCATCGACATCATGATGTTGAGCCCGGCTTCGCGCACCGCGGCGATATCAGCCTGGAATCCAGCGTCGCTTGCCCGCACGACCGCATCGGCATGGCCAAGATCGGCCATCAGCGTCTCGAGCTCATCGATCTTCGCCGCGAGCGGCGCGTCGTCGTGGCCGTGGAATTCGACGATCAGCAGCGAGTCGGGTTCACCGATCAGCATGCGGTCGATCGTCGCGCGGAAGATCGGGATGCTGCGCCCCAGATCGATCATCGTGCGATCGACCAGTTCAACCGCCTCCGGATCAAGCTGCACGATATGCTGCGCAGCCTCCATCGCGTGGCGGAACGTGGCGAACTGGCAGATGCCCAGCAGCTTGCGCGGCTTGATCGGTGACAACGCAAGTTCGATCGCGGCGGAGAACGCGAGCGTGCCTTCCGAACCCACCAGCAGCCGCGCCAGGTTCTCCTGGCCGGCTAGGCGCGCCACCGGCGTCAGCACGTCGATGTTGTAACCGCCAACGCGGCGAAGCTGCGATGGGAAGCGGGCGGCGATCTCCTCCGCTTCAGCCGCACCCAATGCGCGGAGCCGTTGGATCAGTTCGGCGACGCCGCGCGGAATGTCCGCGCCGAGATTGTCCGGCAGCGGTCCGAACTTGTGCTGCGTGCCGTCCGCCAGGATGGCATCGATCGCGCGCACGTTATCCGCCATCAGTCCGTAGCGGATGGATTTGGAGCCGCAGGAGTTGTTGCCCGCCATGCCGCCGATGGTGCAGCGCGCGTGCGTCGATGGGTCCACCGGGAAGAACAGTCCGTGCTGCCGCAGCGCCGCGTTCAGATGCCCGAGGACCAGGCCAGGTTCGACCAACGCCGTGCGCGCAACGGGATCCACGTGCAGTATGCGGCGCAGGTGTTTGGAGCAGTCGATCACCAACGCCCGGTTCACCGTCTGTCCGCACTGGCTGGTGCCACCGCCGCGAGGCAGCACGGGCACCCCTTCTTCGCGCGCGATCGCCAATGCGGCGGCGACATCCCCAATTTCCTGCGGCACGATCACGCCGATGGGTTCGACCTGGTAGATCGAGGCGTCGGTTGCGTAACGTCCCCGGTCGGCGCGATCGAACAACACGTCGCCGCGGATCTCGCGTCGTAGCCGCTCCGCCAGTCGCGTATCACCGGCCGTGATCGTTGCGGCACTCACAATTGCGGCCCCATGCGAAGGCCTACTGCTCGTCCTGTCATGCGGCTAACATGCGTGCAGGAACCGGCCACGTCCACAGGGATCACAATGTCCATACGCCCGGTGCTCGCTTGCCTGGCTGTTTTGTCGCTCGTTCTGTACCGCACGCCGGCCGAGGCGACGGTGCTCAACGTCGGCGCCGGCCAGACCTATGGAACGCTCGCCGACGCCGTCGCCGCGGCTTCGGCAGGTGATACGATCGATGTACACGCGGGCACCTATACCGACCAGTCCGCGATCATCAATGTGCCGCTGACCATTCAGGGCGTCGATGGGATGCCGGTGTTCACGGCGACCACGAATATCGGCAACGGCAAGGGCTTCCTGGTGATAAACGCGTCCACCACCATCGGCAACATCGAGTTCCGCAATGCGCAGGTGGCGGATGGCAATGGCGCCGGCATTCGGTATCAGGCTGGCAATCTCACTGTCCTGAACAGCAGCTTCATCGACAATCAGGACGGTATTCTTGCAACGCCGATCGTCAAAGGCACGGGAAGCCTGCTGGTAGACAATTCGATGTTCCAGAACAACGGCGTTGCCAGCGGCTCGGAGAGAGGTTTCGACCATGCGCTCTATGCGACGGAACTCGCCTCGGTGACAGTGGAGAACAGCAACTTCCAGGGCACCCTTGTCGGGCACGACATCAAGAGCCGGGCGGCGAATACCGTCGTCACGGGCAACATCCTCGATGACGGCGTCACCGGCACCACCAGTTATGCCATCGACATCCCGAATGGAGGGATTGCGACGATCACCGGCAACACTATCACGCAAGGACCGAACACGCAGAACCGAAGGATGATCGCCTATGCCGCCGAAGGCTTGATCTACCCTGACAACGCGCTTGACGTCAGCGGCAACACCTTCCTCAACAGCCTGCCGGATGGCGCCATAGGCATAGCCAACTTTGCCACCGGCGTGGTGGCACAGGTCTCCTGCAACGCATTCCACAATTTGCCGACGCCGGTGTCGGGATCTGCCAACCTCCAGAACAATGTGATGAAGGGACCGCTGCCGGCCTGTGCGGTGCCGGAGCCATCGTCATTGGCATTGCTTGTGCCGGCTGCCGCCACCCTGTTCGCAAGGCGACGCCGCCGCTTCGTTTGGCAACCGCGGCGATAAGCGCCAATCTGCCGCCCTCGCGAGGAGGCCACATGACAGAATACCACGCCGGCCGGCATTTCCTGCAAATCCCTGGCCCCACGAACGTGCCCGATCGCGTGCTGCGCGCGATCGACAACGCGACCATCGACCATCGCGGCCCCGCGTTCGGCCGCATGGGCATGGAGGTGCTCACCAACCTGCGCGCGATCTTCCAGACCGCCGGACCCGTGGTGATCTATCCCGCCTCCGGCACCGGCGCGTGGGAAGCCGCGCTCACCAATACACTGTCGCCGGGCGACACGGTGCTGATGTGCCGCACCGGCTGGTTCGCCACGCTGTGGAACGAAATGGCGACAAGGCTCGATCTCAAGCCCATCCTGATCGACACGGATTGGCGTCGCGGCGCCGACGTGGCCGCCATCGGCGCCACGCTGGCCGACGACAAGGCGCACAGGATCAAGGCCGTGTGCGTGGTGCACAACGAGACCTCGACCGGTTGCACCAGCCGGATCGACGAGGTGCGGCGAGCGATCGATGCGGCCGGGCATCCCGCGCTGCTGATGGTCGATACGATCTCGTCGCTGGCATCGATCGATTACCGCCACGATGAGTGGGGCGTCGATGTCACCGTCGCGGGCTCGCAGAAAGGCCTGATGCTGCCGCCGGGTCTGTCGTTCAACGCGGTCAGCGACAAGGCGCTGAAGGCGACCGAGACGGCGCGTCTGCCGCGTAGCTACTGGGACTGGCGGCCGATGCTGGAAGCCAACAAGACCGGTTACTTCCCCTATACGCCCGGCACCAATCTGTTGTTCGGGCTGAACGAGGCAGTGAAGATGCTGCTGGAAGAAGGCCTGCCCAACGTGTTCGCGCGTCATGATCGCCACGCCGAGGCAACGCGCCGCGCGGTGCGTACCTGGGGCCTGGAAGTTCAGTGTGCCGAACCGCGGCACTATTCGTCGTCATTGACCGCCGTGCGTTTGCCGGAGGGGCACAGTGCGGACGGTCTCCGCGCGGCGATACTGGAGAAATACAACATGAGCCTCGGCAATGGGCTCGGCATCCTGAAGGACCGTGTGTTCCGCATCGGCCATCTCGGCGACTTCGGCGACCTGCAACTGATCGGCACGCTGGGCGGTGTGGAGATGGGGCTGCGGGTGGCGGGTGTGCCGCACAAGCCGGGCGGTGCGCAGGCGGCGATCGACTATCTGGCGGGGAATGCATAGCGTCCCCAACACATCCGAAATGACTGGGAGGCAACAAATGATCGAGGTCTGGACCTGGCCGACCCCGAACGGCCACAAGGTGCATATCGCGCTCGAGGAACTCGGCCTGCCCTACCAGGTGGTCCCGATCAACATCGGCAAGGGTGACCAGTTCAAGTCGGAATTCCTGGCGATCACGCCCAACCACCGCATCCCTGCCATCGTCGATCCCGACGGTCCAGGCGGCAAGCCGCTCACGCTGTTCGAGTCCGCTGCCATCATGATCTACCTGTCGGAGAAGACCGGAGGCAGGCTGATCCCGAAAGATCCAGTTGGGCGCTACAAGTGTCTCGAGTGGATGATGTTCCAGATGGGCGGCGTCGGACCGATGTTCGGTCAGTACAACCACTTCGCCAACTACGCAGTCGAAAAGATCCCCTACGCGATCGAGCGCTACACCAACGAAGTGGCGCGGCTGCATCGCGTCCTCGACAAGCGGCTCGGCCAGGCGACGTGGTTAGCCGGCGAAGAGTACAGCATGGCCGACATCATTACGTTTCCCTGGATCCGCAACCCCGAGCGCCGCAACGTCGATCTGGACAACTATCCGAACGTTAAGCGCTGGCACGACGCGATCGCCGCGCGTCCGGCGGTGCAGCGCGGCGTCGCGGTGCTGGCCGAGAAGCAGCGTAAAGGCCAGATGACGGACGCCGAGCGCGAGGTGATGTTCGGCAGCACGCAATTCGCCGCGAGGTAGCCGGCACCCGACATCGGCTCCGCACTCGCGGAAACCGTCGTCGCAGGCCGCCGCGCCTACGCCTCAGCCAATCGCAGGGAACAGCCCCGCGACCTGAAAGGTGTTCCACTTGCCGACAAACTGCTCGGCACTGCCGGCGCCGCCGGAGGTGTTGTAGTGGTCCTTCCAATACTCGGCCATCGCCATCACGTCGCCCGCCGCCGGCAAGGGCGCGCTGACACGCAGGTAGTGCACCCGGGTCATCGCCGCCGCGTAGCGATGGATGGTGGCAAGGATGGTTGCCTCCGGTGTCCCCGCCGCCACGCCGGCGAGGCTCCGTACCTTGCCCGCCAGATCCGCGTGGAATGCCAGGTAATTCGCCCAGATGTCGTTGTGCGTATTCGGCTCCATCTGGAAATAGCCCAGCGCGGGGCCACCACCGTCCTGCACCGTCGCACGCAGGCCGCTCTCCTGTAGCGCCGTGCCGAGCAACAGTTGTTCCGCCGCCTCCGAGTCAAGCTCAATGGCTTGCAGTGCCGGGCGGATCACGTCGCTCAGGAATGTTTCAGGCGTCGGATGCGTTCCTGACATGGAGGCCATCTCCTGTTAGAGCGGCGCAACTATAACGCGATGTCCAGGGCGGCTGCACGAAATCATTCTGCTCGCCAACCATCCCATCCCAATCAGCCGGGTCTGCAACCGACCGCGGCCCGCTTTGCAAGCCAACAGCCAATGCCCCTCGCATAACCCGACACGCCATCCGATCATCCAGCCAGGTTGGACGCAAAGCAGATCAGGTTGCCGTCGGGATCGCTGACAATCAGGCTACGCATGCCCCACGGCTCGTCGCGTGGTGCCTGCCAGATATGAGCACCGGCTGTGTGCAGTGAATCGTGCAGGGCATTGACGTCCGAGACCTCTATGAACGCGCTCAGCAAATCCTCGCCGGCGCTATGATCGATGACCGGCCTGCTCACGTGACGGATCGCCAGAATCGCCTCGTCACGCGCGATGTGGGCGTAAAACGGCACTTCGCCGTAGACGAATAATGTGTGGAATCCAAGCGCCCCCGTGTAGTATTCGAGCGCCGCCGGAAAGTCTTTGACGAAGACATTCGGAATGGCCTGTTTCAGCATGAGCCAGTCTCCCTATCCCGCACCAACCCGGCATAACCTGGCAGCCACAGCTAACGCAGCACCGGTTTGTCGAGCGTATCCCAGCCATAGGCGCGCGCCACCCGATCGACGAGCTCCTGCAGCAGCGGTTGCGCATTGCCGCCGTTCGTCATGACGACCACGCCATATCCCCTGGCGCGGTGCGCCGTTGCGAAGCATTGAAATCCCCAGTTGGTGCCGCCGTGTTCGAAGTACCAGCCTTCCCCCTTCCGCGCGATCGAAAAGCCGACAGCGTAGGAACCGACACCGACCGGCGTCACCATTTCCTGCATCATGCTGCGGCCGAGCACTATCGTCGATCGTCCGGCGAGCGTCTCCTGCACCTCGATCATGAACTTCGCGAGGTCCGTGGGCGTGGTCCATAGCCCTGCCGCGGCCTGTTCGGGATACACGTGCCAACGTGCGTCCATCGCTTTGCCGGCCCAGTCATGGGCGCGCGCCGTCAGCCCTTCGCGATCCGCCGGCAACGGGTACTGGAAGGTGCTGTTGGTCATGCCGATGGGACGGAGCACCCAATCGTGCATGATCTCCGCAAAGGGCATCCCCACCGCATCGGTGAGCGCGAGTTGCTGGATCATGATGCCTCCCCCGGAATAATGACAGGCGGTGAGGGGAGGGCGGATCAATCGCACAGGACCGACATTCGAAGGCGCTTGACCATCGAGTATCTGCGGCACCGTTGGCAACGGCGTTCCAGGTTCATAACCCGGGAACCCGAAGCCATCGCCGGTACCGGATGTATGGCTCATGAGCGTTCGCGGCGTGACAGGCAGACCACCGTCGAACGGTGCGTTCTGCAATCTCCAGGATGTCAAAATGGTGTTGATGTCCTGGTCGAGGCCGAATTTGCCGTCTTGGACAGCTTTGAGCGACGCCATCGCAGCAACCGGTTTGCTGATCGATGCGGCCTGATACAGCGTTTCGTTCGTGGCGGGCGCACCGTTCTCGACGTCCGCCACTCCCCATGACTGTGCCCAATGCACCGCAAAGTCACGGATCACGGCGATACTCACGCCGGGCACGTTATAGTAGGCCATGACCTCATGGATCGTGAGCGCATCGGCGCCCTGGCGATTGGGCAACTGAGGGCCCGCGATTTCTGCCATCATTGAGCAGCGCATTCCCTTTGAACGAGTGTGGAATGGGGTGGGCTGGGTCTGGTACGGATGTGATCCCGTCGGGTGGTTGAGACCCAAATTGGAAGAACCGCCCGACATGGACCACAACCGCCGGTGCGCAGCATAAGCGTGATGGCTTCACTTCGCGAGTGACGTGAACGCGCCCCTGCAAGGCTTCAAATCGCCTGCCAGGCCGCTTTGCCACACGGATGGCGGCAGGTCAGACAGACACACCCTTGGATTGATGACTGTGACCGTCGTATTCCTGGCACCATGACAGCTCAGCCGCCCCAACGACGAAGGCGATCAGTATGGTATCGCGTGCTGTCCGTGATCGTCTTCACCTTGATCCCGGTGGCCGGTTTCTGCGACCAAACGCCCCAGACACAGCCGGCGACAGCGCCAGGTGACGTGCTGATCTCCCAGCCCAACTGGCTTATCCGCCAAAGCGCCCTCTGCGACGCGGCTCTCCTGCGGGCGGAAACACGCTATCAACTGCCGCACCAGCTACTGACGTCGATCGCGCGTGTCGAGAGCGGACGGCCCATCACGTCGCTGGCCGATACGCGCCCATGGCCCTGGACAATCGACGCCGATGGCATGGGCCTGTTCGTCGACAGCAAGGCAGCCGCTATCGCCTGGATGACAACGCAGGCGGCCCACCATAACTTCGTGGATGTCGGCTGCATGCAGGTCGATCTCTACTACCACCCACACGCCTTCGCCTCGCTGGAGGAAGCCTTCGACCCCGTTGCGAACGCCGACTATGCGGCTCGGCTTCTCCTGGAGTTGTATCGCGGTGAGGCGGGCGGCAACTGGGATCTGGCTGTCGGCCTCTATCATTCTCACACGTCGCTGCTGGCCGCAGAATACCGGGACCGCGTCGCCATGGTCGGCGCCGACGTGCTGCACGGGACCCTGCGGACCATGCCGCTTTACGTTCGCGCAATCCACCAAGGCACGTTACGGTTACAGCTCGCCAACGGAAAGGTTACGCTGCTCAACGTGCACCGGCAGCCGGCGAGGCGATCGCCGCATCCGTACAGCGCATGCCAGATCGAGCAGATCCTTGGTCCGTATCTGGCTGGTCCACGGCGTGGCACTTGCGGTCCAAGTTCGCCGCCGCGCGCCGCCGCAGCTCTCAAAGCAGACGCCGCGCGTTAACGTTGCCAGGTCTCAAACGGCGCAGTGAGACCAGCCAGTCGTTACCGGCGCTTCAGGCACTCTCCTGCACGTGCGCCTCCAGGAACCACAGCGACTTGTCGAGATCGCGTGACGCCGCGGTGAAGATGTCCGCCGTGTCAGCGTCACCCGCCTCATCAGCCTCATCGATGTTCTTCCGCAGCGTGTTGGCGACCGCGCCGTAGCGCTCGATCAGCGCTGCGAGGTGATCCTTGACGGCATAAATATCGGTTGGGTAGGGCGCCAGCGCGCTAGCCTTCGCAACGATCTGCGTGGTGCCGAGTGCGGTGCCACCGAGTTGGACCACCCGCTCGGCCATGGTGTCCACGTGCTCATCGATCTGGGTCCGGAAACCGTCCAGCATTTCATGCACCGCGATGAACTGCGGGCCCTTCAGGTTCCAATGCGCCTGCTTGGTCAACAGCGCGAGGTCGATCCCGTCGGCCACCCTGGCGTTCAGCAGCTCGATCGCAGCCTGCCTGGTGTTGGCGGTCAGGTCATTGACGGTCTTGTGCATCCGCATCGAAGGTCTCCTCGGGTGGCTGTCTTCCGTGCCACATTGGCAGCACGCATTGACCTAGCAAGGCCGTGCCGGCGGCCGATTGGACGTTTCAGCGAGTATCGCTGGCCGTCCGCAATGCCGCAGCTTATCCTCAGCCGGTGGCCATCGAGTCGTCCGAGCGGAGGTGTCCGGTCATGACGTTGCGCGGTTTTCTGGCGTGCTATCTGGGCGCGGTTGTTGTCATCGGCGGGGTCGGCGCCAGCGCCTATCAAGGGTTGCGGCACCGGCATGCGGCGTTGCAGGCGGAGGCAACACCCAAGCCGGTCGCGGTGGCCGAGGCGACCCATGAGGCCACGCCACCACCCGCCCCACCGGTCGCTGCGACGGTGACACCGCGGACGCCCGCGCCGGTCGTGGCCGCCGCGCCGCCCGCTGCCCGGGCTTTGCCAAAGCTTCGCCCCCACGTCGCAACCGCGGTAGCATCGAACCCGAAGCCCTGGCCTCGCGTCGCTGCGACGCATGCCCCCGCGCATCAGCCGCCGAGGACAGCGCACAACGAGGTCGCTCGCAACGAGCCGCCGAACTACCCGCCGCCGCAGCCTTACGGCCCGCCGCCCGAAATGCAGTATTACGCCTCGCCGGCGCACTACCCATACGGCGGTTATTATGGCGGCTACGGGTATTACCCGCCACGCTACGGCTACTACCGCTCCTACTGATCGGCCGAAACTACGGTTTCGCCGGCTGGGTGGCCGCGTTCTTGGCCGCCTCGCTATGGAACAGCGCGTCGATCGTGTGCTTCTGCTGATCGTTGAGCGCGACGTATAGCGGCTCGAACGCCGCGGCGAGCGCCTGCGTGCTGTCCGCGTAGGCGCGGGCGATCTGCGCGTACGACTTCATGTTGTCGAGCGCGCTCATGTTGGTCACGCTCTGGGCGCGCTGGCGGAACAGGGCGTCCGTGTTGCTGGCGTTCTGCCGCATCGCCTGGGCGAACGCGTTCCACTGCGGCATCTGCGCATCGGTGATGTGAAGCTGGGCCTGGAGCGCATTCAGCCTGGCATCAGCCGCAGCTTCCGGGGTCGGCGGCGCCGCCGGCGCAGGTGCGGCGGTTGCCGGTGGTGGTGGCGGCGCCGGCTGGGCCGCAGTGGTGAGCGGCAGCAGCAGCGTAGCGGCGGCAGCCAGGAGGGAGACCGGATTGCGCACCATCAATGCCGGTGCCCCCCGCCGCCGCCACCGAACCCATGGCCATGCTCGAAGCCGCCTCCGCCGCCGGCAAACGATGGGCCCCTGGCTTCGTGGAATTCCCCACCTCCGCCGCCATGACCACCGCCACCACCGTCGAAGCGGCCACCCCACGCGCCGTTGCCACGCCAGCCCGGGCCAACGCCGTGTGCGCCATGTGACTCCCAGCCACCATGACCTTCCCAGCCAGCGGCGTGCCACACATGGCCCTCCGGCCCTTGGGCGACAAAGCCGTGGCCGCCCCACCCATGCCAGCCCGGATCCCCGTGGCCGCCCCAACCGCTGTGCCAGCCCCAATCGCCGTGCCAACCCCACGTTCCCGCAACCCAACTGCCGACATGGAAGGATACGAATGCCAGGCCCGGAGGTGCGATAGCGAAGGCGAACGCCGGCGGCGCGACCACGAACAGCGGCGGCGCCGCCGCCACAATGATCGCGGGCGGTGGCAGCACCAGAATGGGCGGTGGCGCCGCGGCGACCAGCAACTGCTCCGGGGCGACCATCAGCGGCGGGGGTGGCGGTGGCGCGGCCGCTACCACCGGCGGAGGTGGCGGCGGTGCCTCCGCGACAATCGGCGGAGGCGGCACGCTATATGGAATGGCCGCAACGATCGGCGGTGGCGCCACGAATATCGGCAGCGGCGCCAGGAATACCGGGGGCGTCATAGCCAGGGCGAATGGTCCGCCTGCGAGAACGATGCCGTTCCACGCCCAGCCGCAATTCCACCCCCAGGCGGCATGCCAACCCCAGCCGCCGTCGCGCCAACCCCAGCCACCACCATGCCATCCCCAATCGTGACGGAAGGCCAAGGATTCGTGCCCGTCCCAGCCGCGATGCCAACCCCAGTCACGATGTCCGCCCCAGGCACCCTCGAAGCTGTGATGCCCCCAATCACCGTGTGCAGCGAACCGAGGATCCCAATGTCCGCCGCCCATCCGGCCAGGTCCGCCATCAAACCCGCGGCCTTCGTGGAAACCATGCTCGCCACCGCCGTGCCAACCGCCACCGCCGCCATGTCCACCGCCGCCGTGATCGCCATGCTCCGCTGACGCACCCGTTGGTAGGCCGAGCGCAAGCAACGTCGTCAGGATCGTTCCCAGCATCAGCCAGGTGGTGCGGTGCGGCGGGGACGTGCGCATTCTGAGCGCCTCCGTGGATGCAATAGGCAATCAGAGCACCCAAGATTGCGGCCGGTTTGCGACGGATGCACCGCGAAGCGCGTTCACAAAATCGTTCACGGCACCTACAGGGCAATCGGGTGAATCGGCAGGAAGCAAGGTTCCGCTCGGAGGTCTCGGAGATTCAAGCCACCAAGGGCCGCTGAGAAGCAAAATTGACTGCTTCGCGCGAAGCGCTATCGACCTTCTCGGTGGCTCTCAGTGGCTTTGCCTTCTCGGTGACCTCCGTGCGGAACCTTGCTTGCTTTGCTGCCAGTTCACCCAATTGCCTTGGCGGCACCTCAACAGCACCTTGTGATCCCGAACCAACGGCGCAAAACTCCGCTGCCGTGCGGGAGTTCGCGATGTCTGCCACAAGCGTGCTGTCAGCCACCGTGGACGCGATCCCGTTGGTTGATTTTCAGCCATTCCTGGATGGCACGCGGGACGACCGGCTGGCCGTGGCGCAGCAGGTGCGCCACGCATGCCAGACCATCGGCTTTCTTTATCTGCGCAACCATGGCGTGCCTGATGCAACCATTGCGGCAACGCTGGCAGCATCACGCCACTTCTTCGCACTTCCCGATGACATCCGCCTTGACGCCGCCATCCTGACCACGCCGACGCGCACTCGTGGATATATGAAACTCGGCTCGCGGCACTATGCCGGCACCGCGGCGCCGGACCTGATGGAGGCTTTCAAGGTTCAGCAGGAACTGCCGCCGGACGATCCCGACATCGTCGCCGGTGGGCGAGGCCAGGAACTGAACCTCTGGCCGCGCGGCGAGTACGCGTTTCGGCGCACGGTGCTGGATTACTTCGACGAGATGACGCGGCTGTCGCATGCGCTGCTGCGTGCGTTCGCGCTCGCGCTGGATCTGGAGGAAGAGTACTTTCTGGCGTCGTTCCGCAAGCCGCAGACACAACTGTCGTTGCTGCACTACCCACCGCAGCCGCCCGCGGCGCCCGAAGACGAATACGGCATTCGCCCGCACGCCGATGCGACGGCATTCACCATCCTCTACCAGGATGCTGTCGGCGGCCTGCAGGTGCAGGGCGTCAACGGGAGGTGGATCGCCGCACCGCCAATCCCTGGCACGTACGTCATCAACATCGGCGACATGATGGCGCGCTGGACCAACGACCGTTTCGCCTCCACCAAACATCGCGTATTCAACCGCAGCGGACGCGAGCGCTACTCGCTGCCGTTCTTCGGCATCCCGGATTACGATGCCGTGGTAGCGTGCCTGCCCACGTGCCAGGGCGTCGGCAATCCGGCGAAGTACCAGCCGCTGAGTGTCGGTGACTTCATCAAGCGCAAGAACTCCAGCGACTGGACCAAGACATGAGTTACCAACACCTGCTCTATGAAGTGGACGACCGCGTCGCTATTATCACATTGAACCGCCCTGAGCGGCACAATGCGCTGAGCCAGCCGCTGGTGGACGAGATCATCGCCGCGGTCGCGCAAGCCGATGCCGACGACGCGGTCCGTGTGCTGGTGGTGACCGGCGCGGGGGGCAGGGCGTTCTCGGCCGGCTATGACATCAAGGAGTCCGCCGAAAAACCGAAGCGCAGCCTGGCGGAATGGCGCGCGCGGATGCAGAAGGATATCAGGTTTACCTACTCGGTGTGGGATTGCTCCAAACCCGTCATCGCGATGATTGACGGCTTCTGCTACGCGGGTGCGCTGGAATTCGCCATGTGCTGCGACATCCGATACTGCTCGGACACATCGAGCTTCGCCGCGGTCGAGGCGCGCTTCTCCAACGGCATCGCCACCATGATCATGCCCTGGCTGATCGGCCAACGCTGCCGTGCGCTGATCTACACGGGCGATGCGTTCGACAGCGCCGAGGCTTTCCGGCTTGGCCTGGTGGACAAGGTGTTCCCCAAGGCGACGTTGTACGCCGAGGTGACGAAGATCTCCAGACGCATGTCGCGTGTGTCGATGGACTGCCTGAAGTGGAACAAGCGCTCGGTCAACCAGGCGTTCGAGACGATGGGCCTGCGCAGCGCCATCATGTACGGCGCCGAGGCCTCCGCCATCATGGACTCCACCGGTTCCCCGGAAGCCGAACGCTTTGACGAGATCCGGCGGCGAGACGGTCTGAACGCGGCACTGCAATGGCGCACGGAGCAGTTCGCACCCTATGAATAATGGCACGTGCATCAGATCGGGTCCGATCGTCACGTCATTGCTGGGCTTGACCCGGCAATCGGCCTCGGTGGGTGATGATGTGCCGAGACATGCCGATTGCCGGGTCAAGCCCGGCAATGACTAGGGGAACGGAAGTGGGCCATGCCTATTGGGGACAATTCCGAACCGGCGTGACAGCAGAGTAGCTATGGCGAAGGCTTGGCCGTTGCTGTTGCCGCTAATAGTGCTCTATGGTGCGATGGTGCTGCTGCCGCTCGGCATCACGCTTTATCTGAGTGTGGCCGACGGTGGCGCGCACTACGCCGCCGTGCTGCAAAGCCGTCTCTTGCTGCGGGTGGCACAGAACACAGCGGTCATCAGCCTCATCACCACGGTCGTGGCACTGTTGCTTGGTTATCTGTTGGCCGCCGCGTTGTGGCGCGCGCGCCCGGCGCAGCGAAGTCTGTTGCTGGCATTCATCCTGCTGCCGTTCTGGACCGGCGTGCTGATCAAGAACTTCGCGTGGGCGTCGCTGCTGCAGGACAACGGCGCCATCAACACGCTGCTCATGGCACTGGGCATCACCAGCGGCCCAACGACGTTGCTGCATAACCGCCTGGCCGTCATCATCGGCATGGTGCATTACGTGCTGCCCTATGCGGTGTTCCCGATCTACACTGCGATGCAGGGCATCGATCGACGGCTGGAGCAGGCGGCACGCAGCCTCGGCGCGCCCGTGCGGCATGTCGTATGGCGCATCATTCTGCCACTGACGCTCCCAGGTGTGACCAGTGCCGGGTTGCTGGTGTTCATCATCTCATGCGGCTTCTTCATCACGCCGGTGATCCTCGGCGCGCCGTCCGACATGATGGTCGCGAACCTGGTCGACTACTACGTGCACGTCGTCGTGGACTTCAATTCCGCTGCCGCGCTCGCGGTGCTGATCCTGCTGGCCGTCCTGCCGCTGATCATCGTACAGCAACTGCTGCCGCGGGAAGGTGTGCATGGCGCGACGTAATCGTCTGGCTGCGCTGTTGTTCCTCGCCTGCACGCCGATCGTGGTCTTTCTGCTGCTGCCATCGTTGATCATCGTGCCGATGGCACTCACCAAAGGCGAGCTGATCCAGTTCCCGCCGGAGTGGATCTCCGTCCATGCGTTCCACGATTACCTGTCGGACGCACAGTGGATGCACTCCACGCTGTTGTCGTTCCAGATTGCCATCCTCGCGGTTGTGCTGGGCTGCATCGCCGGTAGTGCCGCGGCGATCGCCCTGCATGACCGCCGCTTTCCCGGCAAGGGCCTGCTCACCAGCATCATCCTCGCGCCGATCGTCGTCCCGCTGATCGTGCTGGCGCTCGGCGAATACCTTTCGCTGTCCTGGCTGCATGTGCTTGGAAGCTGGATCGCCATCGCGGTCGTTCATGCCGTGCTGGTCACGCCGTACGTCTTCATTTCGGTGCAGACTGCGCTGATTGCGGATCTCAACCCGGCGCTGATCCGTTCCGCGCGCAGTTTGGGGGCGGGCAGGTTGGCAGTGTTCCGCCACGTATATTGGCCGGCGATCCGGCCTGGCGTATTCAGCGGCGCGATCCTTGGTTTTGCGGTATCGTTCGATGAAGTGGTGATCGCGCTGTTCCTGCAAGGCCCCAACACGATCACCCTGCCCGTGCGCATGTTCACCGCGATCCAGTTCGAGCTGACCCCGAAAATTGCAGCCAGCGCCTCGCTGTTCATCCTGCTGGCGACGCTGGCATTGATCGCGCAAAGCCTTCTGTCCGCCCGGCGTCCCGCCTTATGATGGATGCTGCCAGCCCCGCGGCTCTCGTCAGGGACGTGACACAGCCTGCCGGTCGGCATGTCGATGTGCGGCACATCTGGAAGGCCTACACGCCGGGCAACTTCGTCGTCCGCGACGTAACGTTCACCTTGCAGCCTGGCGAGTTCCTCACGCTGCTCGGCCCGAGCGGTTCCGGCAAGACCTCCACGCTGATGATGGTCGCGGGTTTCGAGACGCCATCCGAGGGTGAGATCCACGTCGATGGCAAGGACGTCGCCAGCCTTCCGCCCGAGCGGCGCAACTTCGGGGTGGTATTTCAAGGCTACGCGTTGTTCCCGCACATGAGCGTGCTGGACAATGTCGAGTTCCCATTGCGCATGAAACGTGTCGCGCGCCAGCAACGGCGCAGACAGGCCATCGATATGCTGGAACGCGTCGGCCTGGCCGACCTCGCCACGCGACGCCCCCGCGAGTTGTCAGGTGGCCAGCAGCAACGGGTTGCGCTCGCCCGAGCGCTGGTGTTCGAGCCGGATGCGCTGTTGCTGGACGAACCGCTCGGTGCGTTGGATCGCAGGCTGCGCGAGCAGCTGCAGCTTGAGATCAAGGAGATCCAGCGACGCGTCGGCATCTCCATCCTGTTCGTAACGCACGATCAGGATGAGGCGATGATGATGTCCGACCGCATTGCCGTGATGGACCACGGGGAGATCGTCCAGATCGGCTCCCCATCCGACGTCTATCTGCACCCGGACACATCGTTCGTCGCCAGCTTTCTGGGCGAGACGAATCTGATCCCGGTAACATTCCAGGGCACCGAACGCGGGCAGGCCGTCGTGCGCTATGCCAGCGGCACGCTTGGCCGAGCGCGCATGCCGCGAAGCGGATCGCTGCCGAAGCCCGGTGCTGCGGCATTGGTGTCGCTGCGTCCCGAACGCATACGGCTGCTGTCGACGGGAGTGCCGGCCGAGCAGATAACCGACAGTACGCTAATCAGCCACACTTTCCTGGGTCGCCACGCCCGCTCCGTCGTCGCGGCGATCGGCCAGATATTGGCGGTCAGCACAACAGATGCACCGGCAGCGATACCCGTCGAAGGCAGCCCCGTTCGTCTGGGCTGGAACTACGATGACGCCCACATGCTTGCGGGCGGCATATCAACAGACAACAAAGGGGGCACTCATGGATAACCGCCGGAATGGATTGCTGCTGTCGCGGCGCGACGTGTTGCGTTATGCCGGTCTGGGCGCGTTGGCCGCAACGCTGCCGCTCTCCGTGCGCCGCGTCGCGATGGCGCAGGGCAAGACGCTGAATGTCGCAGGCTACGGCGGCGCGTTGAACAACTACCTGACCAAGGATTTTGCCGAACCGTTCGAGCAGAAAACCGGTATCAAGGTGAACTTCGGGTCGGGTGCATCGCTGGCGCTGGCAAAGCTGCAGACCATGTCGGGCAGCGCCGCGCAGTGGGACATGATCAACCTCACAGGCGGCGAATACGTCGAGGCGGTCAAGCAAAAACTGATCGTTCCTTACGATTACAGCGTGATCGACGCCTCGCACGTGCCACCGGAATACAAGGAAGAGTACGGCATCAAGTTCTCCCTGTATCTGTTCGTGATGTGCTGGGATCGCAAGAAGATATCCGACGACAAGGCGCCGAAGTCATGGGTCGAGTTCTGGGACACGCAGCGGTTTCCCGGCAAGCGGTCGTTGGACGCCAACATCTCTGATGGCAGCACGCTCGAGCAGGCGCTGCTGGCCGATGGCGTGCCGATCGACAAGCTGTTTCCGTTGGATGTCGAACGCGCATTGAAAAGCCTCGATAAGCTCGGGCGTGGCAATATCATCTGGCACAATGCCAACCAGGAGCCGATCCAGCAGCTCACATCGGGTGCGGTGACATTGGCGGCGGCGTTCGATGGCCGCGTGCTGCTGGCCAACAAGTCCGGCGCCGATCTCGGCTTCACACCGAACGGTGCTGCCGTCAGCGGCAACTACTACTGCGTCAGCAGCGCGTCGGCGAACAAGCCGGAGGCGATGCGGTTCCTCAACTTCATGCTGACCGACAACCAGGGTGACGCCGCCTATATGGAAGCCACCGCCTACGCGATTCCCAACACGGCCGCACTGCCGCTGGTATCGAAGGGGATCCAGGATATTTTGCCGACCAATCCGGCGCTGTCGGGTAAGGTGTTCATCAAGAACGACGCATGGTGGGCGGCGAATCTCGACAAGACCGTGCAACGGTTCAAGGAATGGCAACTCGCAGGGTAGGGAGTGACAGCGATGCAACGTGACCCCTCCCGCGGTCAGATGCATCTGGGCGCGTTCTTTCACCCCACCGGGCATCACGTCGCCTCCTGGCTGCACCCTGATGCGCAGATCGACGCCGGCACCAACTTCCGCCACTACGTCGAACTCGCACAGATGAGCGAACGGGCCAAGTTCGACCTGATGTTCCTTGCCGACGCGTTGGCGGTGCGCGACGGCAACCTCGAGCCGCTGAGTCGTTGGCCGCAATACATGGCGTATTTCGAACCGATCACGCTGCTGTCGGGCATCGCGGGGCTGACCGAACGGATCGGTCTGGTTTCAACTGCGACCACCAGCTACAACGAACCGTACAACCTGGCACGCAAGTTTGCGTCGCTTGATCATATCAGCGGCGGCCGCGCGGGTTGGAATGTGGTGACGTCCGCCAACCTCTCCGAGGCGTTCAACTTCGGCCGTGAAGCACACTTTGAACACGGCGAACGCTACGACCGCGCGTTGGAATTTACCGAGGTGGTTTTCGGACTTTGGGACAGTTGGGACGATGATGCGTTTCTGCGAGACCGCACCACGGGTCGCTACTTCGATCCAGCCAAGCTGCACACGCTGAACCACAAGGGCGAGCACTTCTCCGTCCGTGGTCCGCTGAACGTCGCGCGTCCACCGCAGGGTCGTCCGGTGATCTTCCAAGCTGGATCATCGGAGGTTGGTCGCGAACTCGCGGCACGCACCGCGGAGGCGGTGTTCACGCCGCAGCATTCGTTGGAAGGGGCACAGGCGTTCTATCGCGACCTGAAGGGCCGCATGGCGAAGTACGGCCGATCACCGGACCACCTCGTCATCATGCCCGGTCTCAACCCGATCGTCGGCCGCACGCGCCACGAAGCCGAGGAAAAGCACCGGTATCTGCAATCGTTGATACATCCGGATGTCGGACTGGAATTGCTGAGCAACGCGCTGGCGGATTTCGACCTGAGGCCTTACGACCTCGACGGTCCGTTGCCCGCGGCCGCCTACAGTGTCACGCCTAAAGGCAGCACGACCTCTTTCCGCAACGTGCTCAGTTGGGCGAAGGAGGAGAATCTTACTATCCGCCAACTGTATCAGCGCTTCGCGGGCGCACGTGGGCAACGCACTGTTATTGGCACCGCTGCGGACATCGTCGATCAGATGCAGGAATGGTTCGTCAATCGCGGTGTCGATGGCTTTCTAATTCAGCCATCGTATTTGCCCGGTGGGCTGCAGGACTTCATCGACCTCGTCATCCCTGAGTTGCGGGACCGCGGCCTGTTCCGCACTGAATACAATGGCACGACGCTGCGCGATCACCTCGGTCTGCCACGACCACGCAGCCGCTACGCGCTATAAAGCTGCGATACGGTGTTGAAGCGAATTATCGGATTTGCTATGTAAACCGGGCACCCGGCGAGCGTACCAAAAGGGTTGCCCGCCGGGGCCGGTTGAGTAAGCTTAACGGCGGATGAAGAGTGTCAGCTTCATCCGCCACTTACCCCACCGGAGACGCAAGGCAATGCATAGCATTGTCTGTGCTCCTGTGACGGCTCAGTGCCGCAACAACCATCATGGGACCGCAAACTGAATTTTCGGTTTAGCCGTGCAACGTCGCGAGCACGCAGTTGCTATACACAATGATGCTACGATATGGCGTTGAAGTGACCCGCCCGATTTGCTATGTAAACCGGGCACCCAGCGAGCGTACCAAGAGGGTGGCCCGCCGGGGCCGGTTGGATAAGCTTAACGGCGGATGAAGAATACCAGCTTCATCCGCCACTTACCCCACCGGGGACGCGAGGCAATGCATAGCATTGTCTGTGCTCCTGTGACGGCTCAATGCCGCAGTAGCCATCCTAGAACCGCAAGATGAATCGCCGGTTTAGCCGTGCAACTTCGCAAGCACCTCGCCATTCGCACGGATCACCAGCATCCGTCGTATCTTCTGCGTTGGCGTCAACAAGCCGTTCTCCACGGTGAACGGCGATACCACGGCATGCTTGCGTATGCGTTCTGTCACCGACAGCCGCACGTTGACCCGGCTGACCGCCAACGCCGCTGAAATATCATTATGCCCATCCGCGGGAACCACCAACGCCGTCAGTGACGACCGCCCATCACCCGCAACGACCGCTTGCGAAATCTCGGGTTCCGCCATCAGCATGCCCTCGACCTTCGCCGGCGAAACGTTCTCGCCACCCGACAGCACGATCATGTCCTTCTTGCGATCCGTGATGCGCAGATAGCCATCATCATCCAACACACCAATGTCGCCGGTATGCAGCCAGCCCTCGCGGATCGTCGCTGCAGTCGCATCGGGCAGCCCCCAATACCCCTCCATCACGAGATCGCCCTGCACCAGGATCTCGCCGTCATCGGCGAGTTGCAGCTCAACGCCCTCCAGCACGCGCCCGACCGTGTCGATGCGGATGCCGTCGGGCGGATTGGCGCTGATCACCGGACCGGCCTCTGTCTGGCCATAGCCCTGCATGATCAACAGCCCGAGCGCCAGGAAGAAGCGCCCCACCTCCGGCTCCAGCCGTGCACCGCCCGACATCGCCGCTTTCAGCCGCCCGCCGAACCGGGCGCGCACCTTCGCACGTACCAGCCGATCCAGCACCAGATCCACCACACGCTCCAGCAAACCGAGACGCTGCCCCTCAACACGCTTCAATCCGATATCCAGTGCGCGGCGGAACAGCGCCTGCTGCCATTTCGGCTGTCGCGCAACCTGCGCCAGTACGCGCGTCCGGATCACCTCCAGCACGCGCGGCACCGCAGTCAGGATAGTCGGCCGCACCGTCAGCATATCGGCCGCGAGATGCTCGACCCCGCGCGCATAGACGATCTCCGTGCCGAGGCTGGGCAGCAGGAACACGCCAACGGTGTGCTCGTAGCTGTGCGATGTCGGCAGGTACGACAGGTAGACCTCGTCCTTCAGCCGCAACGGCCGCAGCAGTTCGAACGCGCCCCGGCAGTTCGACAGGATGGAACGGTGCGGCAGCATCACGCCCTTCGGCGCCCCGCCGGTGCCCGACGTGTAGATCAGGCATGCCAGCGCGCTTGCCGGGATCGCTGCCGCCTCCAGCGCGATGTCATCCGGCGGTGTCTCGTCGGCAACCAGGTCATGCCAATGCCGCAGCCGCGTTGTGCCTCCTGCGTCGTCCGGCGGCCCCCCGAGCACCACCAGCAGGTCCAACCCGCCGGCCAGCCGCCCGGCCTCGCGCAGGGCGCCGGCGAGGGCAGGGGAGGACACGATCGCCGCCCGCGCCCCCGAATCCCGCAGGATGTGCGCGTGATCCGCCAAAGTGTTGGTGACGTATGTCGGCACCGGCACGGCCCGCAGGGCCATCAGGGCGGTCTCGGCGATCGGATACTCGGGCCGGTTCTCCGACACGATCACCACCCGATCGCCCGCCGCCACGCCCGCCGCGCGCAGATGCCGCGCGCAGGATGCCGCCATACGGCCGAACTCACCCCGTGATATCGAATGCCAGGCGCCGTCGCGGAAACACCGCAGCATCGGCTTGTCCGGCGACGTCCGCGCCAGGGCGAACATCATCGCCGGCAGGTTGGGCCAGATCGGATATTGCTCCACGTCACCTCCCCTGGGCGCGTTGCGTCAGGCGCAACCCTTTGACCACAGCCCCACCTACCTTACATGGAACACAACCGCAGCCCGATGAGGACGCCAAGATGCGCCATACCGCCCCGGCCGATGCCGCCACCAGCCAGCCCGTCGCGGACGATCTGCCGGCGTGGGACCTGTCCGACCTCTACCCTGGACCGGACAGCCCCGCGCTCCAGGCGGACTTCGCCAAGGCCGAACAGGCCGCCAAGGCGTTCTACGCCGCGCATCAGGGCAAGCTCGCCAACATGTCCGGCGGCGTGCTGGCGGCGGTCATCGCGGAGTACGAGCACATCGAGGAGATCCTCGGGCGGTTGATGTCGTACGCCCAGTTACTGTTCTCCGGTGATTCGACCAACGCCGATATCGGCCGTTTCTATCAGATGGTCAGCGAACGGGTGACCTCGATCAGCAGCCATATGCTGTTCTTCGCGCTGGAACTGAACCGCCTGGATGAGGCCGCGCTGGAGCAGAAGCTCGCGGACCCCGCACTCGCGCGCTGGCGTCCCTGGCTGCGCGACCTCCGCGTGTTCCGCCCGCACCAGCTGTCCGACGAACTTGAGAAGCTGCTGCACGAGAAGGAAGTGACCGGGCGCAGCGCCTGGAGCCGCCTGTTCGACGAGACGGTCGCCGGCATGCGCATTCCCCTCGACGGCGAGCAGCTCACGGTGAGCGCAACCCTGAACCTGCTGTCGGACCGCGACCGTGCGAAGCGCGAGGCCGCCGGGCGGGCTATCGGCGAAGCGTTCGGGGACAACATCCGGCTGTTCTCGCTGGTGACCAACACGTTGGCGAAGGACAAGGAGATCATCGACACGTGGCGCCACTATCCGCGCCCCGGTAGCTATCGCAACCGCTCCAACATGGTCGAGGATGAGGTCGTCGATGCCCTGGTAACAGCGGTACGCGCGGATTACCCGCGGCTGGCACATCGCTACTACCTGATGAAGGCGAAGTGGCTCGGCCTGCCGAAGCTGATGCATTGGGACCGCAATGCGCCGCTGCCGGATGACGACGATGGATTGATCACGTGGCACGAAGCCCGCGAGCGGGTGCTGACGGCCTACGGCGCCTTCAGCCCTGATCTGGCCGACGTCGGCAAACGCTTCTTCGATCGGCCATGGATCGACGCGACGCTGAAGCCGGGCAAGGCAGGCGGTGCGTTCGCGCATCCCACCGTGCCCTCGGCGCATCCCTATCTCCTACTCAACTACCACGGCCGCACCCGCGACGTGATGACGCTGGCGCACGAGCTCGGCCACGGTGTGCATCAGGTGCTGGCGGGTCAGCAGGGTTACCTGATGTCAGGCACGCCGCTCACGCTGGCGGAGACCGCAAGCGTGTTCGGCGAGATGCTGACCTTCCGCGCACTCCTGGATGCCGCCGATCCAAAGCGCCGCCGCATCATGCTCGCGGCCAAGGTCGAGGACATGTTGAACACGGTGGTGCGCCAGGTCGCGTTCTATTACTTCGAGCGGCTACTCCACGATGAGCGCCGAACCGGCGAACTGGTACCCGATCGTATCGGCGAGCTGTGGATGCAGGTGCAGACCGAGAGTCTGGGACCGGCGTTCGAGTTCACCCCGGAGTACAACGTGTTCTGGGCCTATGTGCCGCACTTCATCCACTCGCCATTCTACGTCTATGCCTATGCGTTCGGCGATTGCCTGGTGAACGCGCTGTATTCGGTGTTCCAATCAGGCCATCCCGGCTTCCAGGCGAAGTATCTGGACATGCTGCGGGCCGGCGGTACCAAGCGGCACAAGGAACTGCTGGCGCCGTTCGGGCTGGACGCCTCCGATCCCGCGTTCTGGAAAAAGGGGCTTGATGTGATTGCCGGGTTCATCGACGAGTTGGAGCAAACAGGGTGAACGCGGAAGGAAATGAAGAGCAGAAAAAGAGCAGCCAGCCTCCCCCTCCCCTTGCGGGAGGGGGTTGGGGGGAGGGGGCTCCGCCCGCCCCTCAGTCCCAATTGTCTCACGCGCGTGAGATGCGTCACGATCCAACACGAGCAGGACGAAAACTCTGGCAAGTGCTGCGCAAGCATCAGGCGCACGGATTGAAGTTCCGCCGGCAGGTCCCCCTGGGTCCGTACATCGCGGATTTCTACTGCGCCGCCGCCAAGCTTGTGGTCGAGCTTGACGGCATTTCCCATCTTCACGCCCCGGCCGATGCAATTCGCGACGACTGGATGCACCGGCACGGACTGCGGGTGCTGCGAATACCGAATCTGGCGGTGTTTAAAAGTCTGGCGGGAATTGTTGTTGCGATAGAGCAAATTGCGGGAGCGTCCCCTCCCCCCAACCCCCTCCCGCAAGGGGAGGGGGAGTGTTCTCCTGCTTTCCCCGCTTCTCCCGCCGCCACGATGTATCTCGATGTCTGACCGCAGCAACCTGTTCGGTGAAATCCGTCGCATGGCGCGCACCTCGGGCGCCGTCGGTGGCATCGCAGCGCGCGTCGCGGGCGAGCGCATGTTCGGCATCAAGACCGACCGCAGCAGCCACGCCGAGGATCTCCGCACCATCCTGGGCGGCCTGAAAGGTCCGCTGATGAAGGTAGCGCAGTTCCTCTCCACCGTGCCCGACGCACTCCCCGCCGAATACGCCGCCGAACTCGCGCACCTCCAGGCCAACGCGCCTCCCATGGGCTGGAACTTCGTGCGCCGCCGCATGGCGAGCGAACTCGGCGCCGACTGGCAATCCAAATTCGCGACCTTCACCCATGAAGCCGCCGCCGCTGCCAGCCTCGGCCAGGTGCATCGCGCCACGCTGCACGACGGCACCGACGTCGCGTGCAAGCTGCAATACCCTGACATGCCCAGCACGGTTGAAGCCGACCTGCGGCAACTCCGCCTGGCGATGGCGATCTATCACCGCATGGACAACGCCATCCAGCACGAGGAGGTCTACAAGGAACTTACCGAGCGTCTCCGTGAGGAACTCGATTACGAACGTGAAGCCTCGCAGATGCGTCTCTACCACGCGATGCTCGCGAACGATCCGACGGTGCATGTGCCGGTTCCCTTCGCCGGCTACTCCACGCGCCGCCTGTTGACGATGACCTGGCTCGACGGCCGTCCGCTGATGCACCGCCTCAAGGAGGACCCGCCGCAGGAGGAGCGCAACCGCATCGCCGAGGCGTTGTTCCGTGCGTGGTATGTGCCGTTCTACCGCTACGGCGTGATCCACGGCGATCCGCATCTGGGCAACTACCAGGTGCGCCCCGATGCATCGGTGAACCTGCTCGATTTCGGCGCCATTCGCGTGTTCCCGCCAAAGTTCGTGCGTGGCGTGATCGACTTGTACGAAGCGGTGCGCGACAACGACGATGCCAAGTCGCATCACGCATATACCACGTGGGGCTTCACCGATCTGTCCAAGGAGAAGATGGCCGCGCTGAACCTGTGGGCGCGATTTCTCTACGAACCGCTGTGCGAGGACCGGGTGCGCCGCATCCAGGAGACCGACGATCCGCAGTTCGGCCGCGAGGTCGCCGAGAAGGTGCATGCCGGCCTGAAGCGCACCGGCGGCGTGAAGCCACCCCGCGAATTCGTACTGATGGATCGGTCAGCGATTGGCCTCGGCGGCGTGTTTCTGCGACTGAAGGCGGAGCTGAACTGGAGCCGTCTGTTCCGCGGCCTGATCGAGGACTTTGACGAGACGGTGCTGGCGGAACGGCAGGCCGCCGCGCTGACGCTGGCAGGGGTGCCGCCTGCGGCGTAAGCCGCCATTTTCTATGGACCTATTCCACTCGTTGCCAATTCCGTTGTGGTCGTACTTGACGCGGCCATCGCTGCCGGATGTTGTTGAGTGGGATTGTATGTTTTGCAAAGCTGCTGTGGGCAGCGATCGTCGGGTCAAGCCCAGGGTCAAGCCCGGCCGCCTGTGCCTGGGGTTTGCACTCGACCAAATGTGGCCCGGCCAACGGACTCTTCCGTCGGGTTTGACCACCTTGCATCGCCGTTCATGAATTGAAATTGGTTGCCGAGTGAGCTCGGAATGAGCTGAAATCAATTGCATCTCGTCGGTCCCAGCCAAGCATTTGATCCAAAGAGAAGCGTCCGGCACCTGTTACATAAAGCAGGATTAGACCTGACATGATGCTGACGTTCTTGAAGAAGTTTATCTCTGCCTCGAATTGATCGACCCCGGTCATGTTCCAAAAGGGATGCCCGAGAAACCCTGTTCCGAGCGCATATATCGCCAACAGTATAGCGAGGGGTCGAACGCAGAGACCCAGCGCTATGGCGATTCCAACTCCCAACTCCATAATTATGGCGATAGGCGTCGCAATATATGGCAGAGGAACGCCCTGATGAACAAAATACCCGACTGTCGCGCTATAATCGAGCAGCTTCTGCGCTCCGAAGTTAATGAACAGAACCCTCACGAATCCCCTCATTTCCGCGCCCTAGATCTGGCGTGAACACGGCGCGATTTCCTACAGCATGTTGAGTGCTGGCGGATATGAGGGTGTCGTGGAGAAGGTGGATCGTTGGCTTGGTGGACGCCGGAAGGACATTCGCGCGTTCATTGACGACCTGTATGAGCATGACCTTCATGCCAAAAGGGTCGATAGCCTGGCGGACGCGACGTTGGGAGTGATGACCAGCGCGTCGCTGGCCGTTGCGGTAATTGGGCAGGCGCTGGCGCAGGCGCGCGGTCTGGTGACCAAGCATGCGATCAAGCAGGTTGACCGTCTTCTCAGCAACCAGAATATCGACGTGTGGGACAGCTTTGCCCGCTGGATTCCGCATCAGATCGGCGCGCGCAAGGAAATCGTCGTCGCCATGGATTGGACCGACTTCGATCGCGACGGACAGGCGACGCTCGCCCTCAATCTTGTGACTGGGCATGGCCGGGCCACGCCACTGTTGTGGCTGACAGTCTGGAAAGACGAACTTACGGAGCAGCGGAACGACTTCGAGGATGCCTGCCTGAGGCGGCTGCAAGAACTCGTGCCGCCCGGTTGTGCCGTCACGATCCTCGCCGACCGGGGTTTTGGCGACCACAAGCTGTTCGCGTTTCTTGATGATCTGGGCTTCGACTATGTCATCCGGTTCCGCGGCAATATCCACGTCACCGATGCCACGGGCGAGACCCGCCCGGCCGCGGAATGGGTTGGCAAGTCAGGCCGCGCACGCAAGTTACGCGATGCCCGGGTGACGGCGTCGCATGGGTATAAGATCGGTGCGGTGGTGTGTGTCCATGCGAAAGCGATGAAGGAGCCTTGGTGTCTTGCCGCAAGCAACGCCGAGGCATCGAGCGCGATGCTGGTGAACTATTACGCGAAGCGATGGACGATCGAGCCCAATTTTCGCGACATCAAGGATTTGCGCTTCGGCATGGGGCTCGGCGTCACGCGCATCGGCGAACCAACCCGGCGCGACCGCTTGCTCCTCATCAACGCCTTTGCAATGGTACTGCTCACGATGCTGGGCGCCGCCGGCGAAAGCCTCGGCATGGATCGATTGCTGAAGTCCAATACGTCGAAGACCCGCACGCACTCATTGTTCCGGCAAGGCTGCATGCTCTACGAACTCATCCCAACAATGCCAGAGCACAGACTATCGCCGCTCATGGCCCGGTTCGCCGAGACCATATCGCAGTGCCGGTCGTTCAGTGGGCTTTTTGCGGTCGTTTGAAATGAGGGGATCAGAGAGAACAGAACCATCATTAGAAGACGAGCGATCAAGATAAGCGGATTTCTGACCATCTCAAAAGCAAGAGCGTTTTGCATGAGCCGACCTCCCACTGAACGCATCGTCATTTGCAGCAATTTTGGCGCTGCCTACTCGATATGGTATCTTCTCTTTACTATGTCATATCTCCACTGGGCGGAGGTCGCCGGATAGCATGTTCCTCTTGGAGTTGATGGAATTTGCTCTTGCAGAGCAAGCAGACACATTGGCACTCATACCGATGGCCCGCAGGCCTGCGCCTCGCCGATTATTGGCACCACGCCCGGAGTGGCGACCGAAGACAGTAAAAAACATTGAACCACAGAGGCACAGAGGGCGCGGAGTAGTCACAGAAAGGTATAAACGAACTTTCTGTGACTACTCTGTGCCCTCTGTGCCTCTGTGGTTCAAAGCCTTCCTTCCCGCCAACTCACCGCAGCCGCCATAAAGTTCCACATCGAAGTTATTGTTGCGCTTCGCACGAGTAACCGCAGCACGACCCCAACGGTGCGCAGTCCCTGATCCGCATCCTCCGCCTCGCTCCAATGACGGCCATGACGAGAAAAGGGGCCAGGTCACTGCCAGTGAGATTTCGTACAACCTCACCACTCCGCGAAGCTGCCGTCCTTGTGCCGCCAGATCGGATTGCGCCAGCGATGTCCCTCAGCGGCCTTCCGTCGGACGAACTCCTCGTTGATCTCGATCCCCAGTCCAGGCCCCTGCGGAATCGCCACGAACCCATCGCGGTAATCGAACACCGAAGCATCCGCCAAATAGTCGAGCAGATCGTTCGCCTGGTTATAGTGTATCCCCAAACTCTGCTCCTGAATGAACGCATTATAACACACCGCATCGAGCTGCAGGTTCGCCGCCAGCGCAATCGGTCCCAGCGGACAATGCAGCGCCAGCGCAACATCATACGCCTCCGCCATCGCAGCGATCTTGCGCGTCTCTGTGATGCCGCCCGCGTGCGATGGATCCGGTTGCACGATATCCACGAACCCATCGTGCAGCACCCGCTTGAAGTCCCAGCGCGAGAACAGCCGCTCCCCCAGCGCGATCGGCGTGCTGGTATGATTGGCGATCTCCTTCAGCGCCTCGGTGTGCTCGCTCAACACCGGCTCCTCGATGAACATCAGCTTGAACGGTTCCAGTTCCTTGGCGAGCACCTTCGCCATCGGCCGATGCACGCGCCCATGGAAGTCGATGCCGATACCAATATGCGGCCCAACCGCCTCGCGCACCGCCGACACATTGGCCAGCGCCCGATCGAGCTTCTCGTGCGTATCGACGAACTGCAACTCCTCGGTGCCATTCATCTTCACCGCGCTGAAGCCACGCGCGACGCAGTCCTTCGCCGATTGCGCCACCTCGCTCGGCCGATCGCCACCGATCCACGAATAGACCCGGATGCGATCGCGGCACTGCCCTCCAAGCAACTGGTGGATCGGCACACCGAGTGCCTTGCCCTTGATGTCCCACAGCGCCTGGTCGATCCCCGCGAGCGCGCTCATGTGCAAGCCCGCCGCCGCGATAGAACCCGCCGCGATACAGCACCGTCCAGTGGTCCTCGATCTGATGCGGGTCCTTGCCGATGAGATAGTCGGACAGCTCCTCCACCTCAGCGGCGACGGCCGAGGCGCGGCCTTCCAGCACAGGTTCGCCCCAGCCTGAGATCCCCTCATCGGTATCGATCTTGAGGAACAGCCACCGCGGCGGCACCAGGAATGTGGTCAGCTTGGTGATCTTCATCGCTCTGCCTCGCTTTCAGTCCGACTGTGGGCCCACAGGCCGGGCGTTAGCCACCCAATCGTCCGACACGACCGGCCGTCATCCCGCCATCGATCACCAGCTCGGAACCGGTCATGTGGCGCGATGCATCCGAGCACAGGAACAGCACGCCGTTGGCGATGTCCTCCGCCTGACCCGCAACACCCAGCGGCACGCTCATCTCTGCAACCTTGTGCGGATCGAGTGGTGCATTGGCGCCAGGCGGCAGCTTGGTCCATATCGGCGTGTCGATGATGCCCGGATGCACCGAGTTCACCCGGATGTTGTCGCGCGCCGTGGCGCATTCCAACGCCAGCGACTTGGCGAACAGCCGCACCGCGCCCTTCGTCGCGCTATAGCACGCAAGGTTCGCCGAACCGCGTATCCCGGCAACCGACGACATCATCACCACCGAGCCGCCACCAGAGCGGCGCATCAGCGGCACCCCATATTTCGTGGTCAGGAACACGCCATCGACATTCACCGCCATTTGCCGCCGCCAGTCAGCGAGCGACATGTCGATTGCCGACCCCATGATGCCGATGCCCGCGTTGGCGATCAGCAGATGCAGCCCACCCATCCGCTCGGCGGCGGCGATCACGCCCGGCCAGCCCGCCTCGTCAGTGACGTCATGGTGCAGATAAACACCGCCCGTCCGTTCCTCGAGGCGTTTGCCCGCCGTATCGTCCAGGTCGGTCAGCACCAGCTTGGCGCCCTCACGCGACAGTACGTGCGCGCAGGCCGCGCCAATGCCTGACGCCGCTCCGGTGATGATACCGACCTTGCCGTCGAACTGGCCCATCTTTGCCTCCTTGTCGTTCCCGGCACTTGACCATTCCATGATGCAGCACGGAAGGGGAGAGGGTTACAGGCTCGCTGGCAAATCGGCACCGACCACGGGCTCACTTGGCGGCATGGCTTCGCCACCGCGAAGGCACTTGCGGCGCAGGCCTGCAACGTCATGCTGCACGGCTTTGCCGACGCCGCAACAATCGACGCGCGCCGGTCCGAATTGTGCGAACTTGGCGTAAGCGCCGCGTACCATGCCACCCACCTGCGCGGTCCGACTCAGATTGTCGATCTGATCCAGACCACCACGACTACACATGGCTCGCGCGACATCCTGGTGAACAACGCCGTCGTCCGCTCCTTCGGCGCCATTGAAAACTCTCGCCCGAGCATTGGGACGAAGTCCTGGCGATCAATCTGTCCGCACCGTTCCATACCATTCGCCTCGCGCTAACCCCCGCTCAGCCGTCCAGCGCCTCGCGCACATAGCGCAGCAATTCGTCCTTTCGATACGGCTTGCGCAAGATGAGCGGGGGTCTGGAGGCGCCGTTGCCATTCGTGACCTCGGAGAACCCAGTCGTCAGCAGCGTCTTCAGATCAGGCCGCCGCAGCGTCGCAATACGTGCCAGCTCATGCCCGTTCATTCCGCCGGGCATCACGATATCCGTCAACAGCAGATCGATATCCGCTCCGCTGTCGATCGTCTCCAGCGCCAGGCGCGCATCGCCGGCTTCCAGTACACGGTACCCGGCAGAGGTCAACTGCCGCACCAGGATCTGGCGCAGACCGACGCTGTCCTCGACCGCCAGGATCATCTCGTTCTGGCCTCGCTCCGGCGGCGCCAGTAGCATCGGTTCGGTCGAGGCCATGGCGTCGGGAACCGGTGGCAGATATAGCCGGAACGTCGTACCCTCGCCAAGCTCGCTGTAGGCGCTGATGTGGCCGCCCGACTGCTTCATGAAGCCGAACACCATGGACAGCCCAAGACCCGTGCCACGCCCAGGCTCCTTCGTGGTGAAGAATGGTTCGAAGATGTGCTGCAGCACCTCCGGTGGCATGCCGCTGCCGCAATCGCTCACCTCGATCAGCACGTAGTCGCCCGGCGCCACCTCGTCGTACCGCTGGGCATAGTCCTCGTCGAGCCGCGTGTTGCGCGTGACGATCGTCAATTGGCCGCCATGCGACATGGCGTCGCGCGCATTGGTCGCCAGATTGGTGATGGCAGCCTCCAATTGCGCGACATCCACCATCACAGGCCATACGACCGTACCAAGTTGCAGATCGATCACGATGTCCTCGCCGAGCGTGCGGCTCAGCAACCGGACGATGGCGCCGATGGTCGCGTTGATGTCGCAACGCTGCGGTGCCAGCGATTGCCGGCGAGCGAAGGCCAGCAACTGACGCGTCAGCTCGGCACCTCGCAGCGCCGCCTCGACGGCACTCCCGATCAGCTCAGCCATCTCGCGGTCGTAGGTGCAGCTCTCGCGCACCGCATCCAGGTTGCCAATGATGATGGCCAGCAGGTTGTTGAAATCGTGCGCGAGACCACCGGTGAGTTGGCCCACCGCTTCCATCTTCTGCGCCTGGACCAATTGCAGCTCGATCTTTCGCCGGCTGGTCAGCTCATCGCGCAGCACCTCGGCAGCGTGTTCGCGCTGTTCGGTCAGTTCGCGCAGTTGCGCGGTCGCCGTGATCATAGTCGCCGCAACAGCATCGACCTCCGACAGATGGGTCACGGGCGGCGCACCGATCCGCTCGCCGTGGCCGAGTGCCGCGGCGAGACGCGACAGGCTCGCCACCGGCCGTGTGATCATGCGCCCGATCGCCGCAGCGATCAGCACGGCGAGCAGCAACGTTCCAGTACCCAGCAGGAATACCCAGATCAACGAGTCGCGGATTGGCGCGAACAGCACGTTGCGCGGGATCGACACGGCGAGCACCCATCCGGCGAGCCTGACGTGGCTGAACGCGACATAGAGCGGCAGCCCGGCCCGTGAGTGCGACAGGAACGCCCCGTCATCGCCGGCCACGATCCCACGCAGGAATTCATCCGGCGCCTTAACGCCGACGACCTGTTGCGGATCGCGTGTGCGAAAGACGATCGTTCCGGTGCGATCGATCAGCCCAATGGTTTGTGCCGGTGGGATCAACTGCTCCATCATCACCGAGGCAATAGCGCGCGCGATTCGTAGGCTCAGCACATAGGCAAGAGCGCCGTCGTGCATGACGGGAGCCGCGATATCCACCGTCGGCTGCCCGGTCAGCGGATCCATGATGAGATCGGACACCTCGACGTGGCCACTCCTCACCACCCGCATCACGGCATCCGGTTCGGCCGGCAGCTGTGTCCCGAACGGCACCGCGGTGTTCACGAGTTCTTGGCCGGTCGGATCGTAGAGCACGGCGGTCACGCCCTGCCGGCGCAGCAGTTCGCCTGCCTGGTTGTGGAACACTTCGAGGTCGCCGGTCTGTAGCGCCCGTGAGTCCGCCAGGGCGAGCACCAACGCCTGCAGCGTGCCGAGCTGGCGGTCGAGGTCACCGGCCGTCCCGATAGCTGCTTCGCGTACCATGCGGGCGCGAAGTTCCTGCTCGCCACGGCCGGCGTGGTCGACCACCAGCGTCGTGAAGCCCAGGAAGGGCAGAATGACCGCGATCACCAGGATGGTGAGATAGCCATGAATCGATAGCGTCGGCCGCATCGGGCAACGAAGCGTGAAGTCGTTTAAAGAAGCGTGAACCGACCGCCGAAAGTTGCGACGCGGGCACTCCGTCAGGGACGGCTCGTTCACCCTCACCTGGCCGATATCACTTTCATCCGGCCAGCTTCGCCCATACGACACTCTGTGGCTCGCCTATGCCACTGTGTGCCGCGCCGATACATGCCGGGACAATCGCTTGAATTGCGACGGCGGGCGATCGGACCGATTCACCCTTGGTCCGGCGTCGCCGCAACCGTGCAGGTGGAACGTCCCGCAAGGTTTTCAGCACGGAGTTAGCAGGGAGGACGTCGAGGCCACGGAGCAGAATGCAAATTGCGCTTCGCGCGGAGCGCTTTGAACCCTTACTCCGTGGCCTCGACGTCCTCGCCTGCTTACTCCGTGTTAAGATTCTTCCTGGACTGCGGACGCCACAGGTCTCCCCGACTGTCCGATGCAACGGCGGCTTCAAGCGATTGCCCTGCGATACATGCCTTCACCTCTTGCACCGCCCACCCCCTTCGCGCATCTTGCGGCGCCTTCGGTCTGGGGCAGATGGCGCATGTCCTCACGTGCCCCACTCTCCCTTTGGTCGTGACTGTGAAGGAGTGAACGGATGCGCCTAGCGGTGCTGAAGGAACGCCGCGCGTCCGAGACGCGAGTCGCGGCGACGCCCGATACGGTAAAGCGCCTGATCGCCCTCGGCCTGACGGTTGCCGTCGAGGCTGGTGCGGGGGCCGAAGCGTCGATCCCCGATCGCGAGTTCGCCGCAGCCGGCGCGGTCATGTCGCCGGATGCCGCGGAAGCGCTCTCCGGTAGCGAGATCGTGTTTGCCGTGCAAATGCCGCTGCCGGAGCAACGTGCGCTGATCCAGCGTGGCGCCCTGCTCGTCTGCACCGCCAGTGCCTTCGCCGAACCCGACACGGTGCCGGCGCTCGCGCAGGCTGGCATCGACTGCGCTGCGATGGAACTGCTGCCGCGCATCACCCGCGCGCAGGCGATGGACGTGTTGTCGAGCCAGGCAAACCTCGCCGGTTACCGCGCTGTCATTGAAGCTGCCGGCGCATTCCAGCGGGGCTTTCCGATGATGATGACGGCGGCCGGGACGGTGCCACCGGCACGGCTGTTCGTCATCGGCGCCGGCGTCGCGGGATTGCAGGCCATCGCCACCGCCCGGCGGCTCGGCGCCATCGTCTCCGCGACCGATGTGCGCCCTGCCGCCAAGGAGGAGATCAAGTCCCTCGGCGGCACGTTTGTCGGTGTCGAGGATGCGGAGACCGCTGGCCAGACCGGCGCTTATGCCCGCGAGATGAGCGAAGCATTCCGCCAGAAGCAGGCGGAACTGATGGCGACGACGATAGCCAAGAACGACCTGGTGATCTGCACCGCCTTGGTGATGGGCCGCAAAGCCCCGGTCATCGTCACCCAGCCCATGGTCGACGCCATGAAGCCCGGCAGCGTCATCGTGGACATCGCGTCGGATGCCGGCGGCAACTGCGCCGCCACGGTGCCCGGCGAGCGGATCGTAACACCGAACGGGGTCACAGTGCTCGGCTACCACAACTGGCCGGGCCGCATCCCCGTTGCCGCCTCGGCGCTGTATGCGCGTAATCTGCTGACGTTCCTCACCACCTTCTGGGACAAGGACGCCAAGGCGCCGAAGCTGCCAGCTGACGATGACATCGTGAAGGGCGTCATGCTGACGCGCGAGGGCGCCGTCGTGCACCCGAACTTCCTGCCCGCGCACGCCGCCTAGATGCGCGCTCCAGGCACTCGGCTGCATTGGTTCTGGGCCGCCAACGGTGCCCGGATGATGATACAAGCGCAGTGCTCAGCTTTGGGGAGCCATCGATGAACCCGGATCAATTGGCCAGCGAAGCCGATCGGCTTGCGCAACGAGCAAACGAACTGGCGGCGCATGCCCACGCACTGCTGGCCGGCACCAGCGCCACGGTTACCGAGGTCGAGCCGTTTATCTTCCTGCTGGCGATCTTCCTGATGGCCTGCTTCGTCGGCTATTACGTGGTGTGGAACGTCACCCCGGCGCTGCACTCGCCGCTGATGGCGGTGACCAATGCCATTTCGTCGGTGATCGTGGTGGGTGCCATGCTGGCGACCGGGCTTGGCACCAACGGTTGGGCGATCGCCTTCGGCTTCATCGCGGTAACCCTGGCGAGCGTCAACATCTTCGGCGGCTTCCTGGTGACGCAGCGCATGCTGTCGATGTTCAAGAAGCGACAATAGGAGGCGCGCGCCGATGTCCGCCAACCTGACCGCGCTCGCCTACCTGATCGCCGCCGTGCTGTTCGTGCTGGCGTTGCGCGGGCTGTCCTCGCCCGTCACGTCGCGCCAAGGCAATCGCTTCGGCATGATCGGCATGGCCGTCGCGGTGATCGCCACGCTGGCACAGCACGGCATGAGCGGCGTCGGCTACGGCCTGATCATCCTGGGCATCATCATCGGCGGCTCCATCGGCACCTACATCGCGCTGCGCATCCAGATGACGGCGCTGCCACAGCTGGTGGCGGCATTCCACTCGCTGGTGGGTCTCGCCGCGGTGTGCGTGGCCGCCGCCGCGATGAATGCCCCGCAGGCGTTCGGCATCGGCACGCCGGACCACATCTACACCGAGAGCCTGATCGAGATGTCCATCGGCCTCGCGATCGGCGCGATCACCTTCTCCGGTTCGCTGATCGCGTTCGCCAAGTTACAGGCATTGATGAGCGGCGCACCGATCACGTTCCCGGGCCAGCACAAGCTGAACGGTGGGCTCGCTGCGTTGCTGGTGGTGCTGATCGTGCTGTTCGTCGCGACTGGCAGCCAGATCGTGTTCTGGCTGATCGCGCTGCTGTCCTTCGGGATGGGCTTCCTGATCATCATTCCCATCGGCGGCGCCGACATGCCGGTGGTGGTGTCGATGCTGAACAGCTACTCGGGCTGGGCGGCGGCCGGCATCGGCTTCACCATCCAGAACCTCGCGCTGATCATCACCGGCTCGCTGGTCGGCGCGTCGGGCGCGATCCTGTCCTACATCATGTGCAAAGGCATGAACCGCAGCATCATCAACGTGCTGCTGGGCGGCTTCGGCACCGAGGTCGGTGTGGCCACGTCGGCCTCCAACGCAGACCGCACCGTGCGCAGCGGCAACGCCGAGGATGCAGCGTTCATCATGAAGAACGCGTCGAAGGTGATCGTCGTGCCGGGCTATGGCATGGCGGTAGCGCAGGCACAGCACGCGCTGCGGGAGATGGCCGACACGCTGAAGAAGGAAGGCGTGGACGTGAAGTACGCCATCCATCCGGTGGCGGGCCGCATGCCCGGGCACATGAATGTGCTGCTCGCCGAGGCCAACGTGCCATACGACGAGGTGTTCGAACTGGAGGAGATCAACAACGAGTTCTCCACCGCCGATGTGGCGTACGTGATTGGCGCGAACGACGTGACCAATCCGGCGGCGAAGACAGATCCGTCGTCGGCGATCTACGGCATGCCGATACTGGACGTGGAGAAGGCGGGGACCGTGCTGTTCGTAAAGCGCTCGATGGCGTCAGGCTATGCCGGCGTGGACAACGAGCTGTTCTTCCGGCCAAACACGATGATGCTGTTCGGCGATGCGAAGAAGATGACCGAGGAGATCGTGCAGGCGCTGGGGCATTGAGCGAGGCGCACTGACGGTGAGAGGTGTCGGCCCTATCGATAGACTTCACGGCGGTTGCCGATCCGGACGACCAGGATACGCAGGGCGCCGTCCTCGATCGCAGCGATGATCCGCCAGTCGCCGACCCGGTACTTCCAGTAAGCGCCCAGCTTCGGCCCCCTCAGCGCCTCCCCGATGCTCCGAGGATCATCGAGCGGCGCAAGCCGCTGGGTCAGGAAGTCATGGATCCGGCGTGCTATTGGCGGATCAAGCCGCAACAATTCTCTTCGGGCTTCTTCCGCGAATTCAATTCGCCAAGCCAAGATCGCGTTCCACGTCCGCCAAGCTCACGGTTCCCGCGCGCCCAGCCCGGATATCGGCCAGCCGCTGTTCGGCAAGGTAGAAATCCTCGAGATCGCCGAGGTATTCAACGATCGCCTCCTGCAGGTAGGATTCCATGCTCCGTCCGGTAGCCTTGGCGAGGGCGTCGAGGCGCTGCTCGATATCGTCGGGAAGTTCGATTGCCAACATGCGTGTCTCCTGAGATGCAATATAGGTTGACGCAAGCAGGAATGACAGTCCGTCGCCTCGAAGCGCCGTTGCGCTTCAACTGGATCGAACTTCTTGGTCTTTCAACTTACAACCATTCATCACCCATTTGCGATT
Source organism: uncultured Alphaproteobacteria bacterium (assembly GCA_963726125.1). Taxonomy (GTDB): domain Bacteria; phylum Pseudomonadota; class Alphaproteobacteria; order Acetobacterales; family Acetobacteraceae; genus JAMXLO01. The sequence goes on from CAVSBG010000013.1 coordinate 115,935, forward strand.
TGGGATGCAGCAATCGCCAACTTCTTCTGATACACAGCATATACTGTTTCTCCAGAGCCGGAAGACGGGTGGGGAGTGATCGTGCGCAGTCTCTGCTGTCCGCCGACCACCTCTCGTACAGTAGTGCGAGTGCTCACATTGATCTTCTGCCGCATGTAGATTTTTGGAATAGGCTTCCCCCGTAACATCGTGTCAATGAGGAAGCTCTTAGCCGCAGGCCTCCAGACCGGCCTACGCCGGAAACGTGGATTTGGTTCAAGCTATGGCGGGAACTGTCCTTGGCAATCGTGATGAATGGCGGCGACCTCAACGCCCTGCTCACGGATATGTTCAAACGCGTCTACACGGCCACTGCCGAACGCACGGCCGCGGAGCGCGCGGCATCGCCCGCGCCATGTCCGCAATCCGCCAGGCCTTCTGCCACCGGGCCACCCTGATCCAATCGCTGACCACCGGCGTGCAAGGCAACGGGACAGCCCACGGCTGGTTCCGCTGCCGTGATTCGACCGCCTGGCGCTGCAGCCCAGCTTGCGAGCGACAGAGCCGGCTGCACAGCCAATGGCGTGCGGCGTCCGAATTGCCTGAATGCCAATACCGGCCGTGGAGAAAGTGTGGGGAGCGCCGTTCGTGAAGCGCCCGATGGCATCGGCTCTACCCCGCGCATGGACAACGAACTGTTCATCCAGTCGAACCCGATGCTGCTGTTCGATGAGCCGAAGAAGAAGATGATCGTGGAAAGATCGTGCAGGCGCCGAGTTACCGAGGTTCGTCGGGGAACCAATCGTTGAGAACCTGGTCTTTCGAATACGAGAGTGATTGTGGATTGACCACGGGTATCTCGCCGTATTCTTCGAAAGCGACGTCCGCGAGACGACGGCCAGTCTCCATTTCGTCAGCCACAACTTTGTCAGTGAGCGGCCGCAGGCTCGGATTGTCCTTTAGCAAGTCCTCGACTCGCAGCCGGCATCTCCGAACTGTCGCCCGCCACCCCGCACGCGGTTCGCTAGCGAGCGATGCTTGCAACTTGAGGAGATGTTCAACGATGGTGGCGACGCAGTACCTCAGCGCCCCCCGTTCAGAGCGACCCAAGGTCTCGATCTCCTCGGCGATATTCGGCCAGTCGAGGTCCGCGTCATTCACGCGCTCACCCGCCGCCAGGCGCCGTAACAAGCCCCCCTGCCGCTGGGTCCAAGCGTAAAAATCGAGATCGTAGTCGCTCATGCGGAGCGAGGTTACCACTACCCCCCATCAGCGTCGACGCGCTCCCCCGCCCGCGCCGCGATCCCGCTGTTGCGCAGCCCGACCGGTTGGAACCGCGAGGCGGACCAGCCGGCCATTTCCTCGTAGCTGCGGTACTTCTCCTCCAATGCCAACTGCGCCGCCGCCATCAGCACCTCGGCTTCCTCGGGACGGCTCTGCGCCAGTGCCCGGTACCGCGTTTCGTTGTAGGCAAAGTCACGGAACCTGATGGTCGGGCGCGGGCTGTCCAGCTCGAACGGATTCCGCCCGAGTTCGCGCAGCGACGGGTTGTAGCGGAACAGCGGCCAGTAGCCGCTCGCCACCGCCAGGTCCTGCTGCTTCATGCCCAGCCCCATGTCGATGCCGTGCGCGATACAGTGGCAGTAGGCCAGGATCAGCGATGGCCCCGGATAGGCTTCGGCCTCGCGGAACGCCTGCAGCGTCTGCTGCGGGTTGGCACCCATCGCGATCTGCGCGACGTAGATGTTGCCATACGCGATCGCCTGCAACGCCATGTCCTTGCGCGCAACGCGCTTGCCGGCAGCAGCGAACTTCGCGATCGCCCCCAGCGGCGTAGCCTTCGATGCCTGGCCGCCCGTGTTGGAATACACCTCTGTATCCAGCACCAGCACGTTCACGTCGCGCGCGCTCGCCAGCACGTGGTCGAGTCCGCCATACCCGATGTCGTAAGCCCAGCCATCGCCGCCAACGATCCAGATGCTGCGGCGGACAAGCTGTTCGACGACCGAGCGCAGATCCTTGGCGCGCGGTCCGTCGATGCTGCTCAGCCGCCGCTCCAATTCGGCAACCCGCACGCGCTGAGCGCGGATGTCCAACTCGTGCACCTGTGGTGCGGAAAGCGTGGCCTCGACCAACTCGGTTCCCAGCACTGCCGCAAACTCGCGAGCCAGGTGCTGCGCCATTTCAAGATGCTTGTCTGCCGCCAAACGAAAGCCGAGGCCGAATTCGGCGTTGTCCTCGAACAGCGAGTTGGACCATGCGGGACCGCGGCCCTCGCGGTTCTTGGACCACGGCGTGACCGGCAGGTTGCCCCCATAGATCGATGAGCAACCGGTCGCGTTCGCGATCTGCAGCCGATCACCGAACAACTGCGACAGCAGTTTCAGATACGGCGTCTCGCCGCAGCCAGCGCAGGCACCGGAGAATGCGAACAGCGGCTCCAGGAACTGCACGCCACGGACGTTGGCGAAATCCACCCGCGCACGATCGTTCACCGGAAGCCCGGCGAAGAACGCGTTGTCGATATGCGAGGCTGCCAGCAGCGGTTCCTTGTCCTGCATCACCAGCGACTTTTCGGGGACCACCGGGCAGGCTTCGACGCACAGCCCGCAGCCCGTGCAATCCTCCATGGCGAAATCCAGCGCGAAGCGAACGTCGGGGAAGCCGCGCACGTTGATCGGTGCCGAGCGGAAGCTGTCCGGAGCGCTATCCATCCGTGTTCCGTCGAAGTACTTCGCCGTGATCACGCCATGCGGACAGACGAAGCTGCACTGTCCGCACTGGATGCACGTGCCCTCGTCCCACACCGGCACGATTTCGGCGATGTTGCGCTTCTCCCAGACCGCGGTGCCCGACGGCCAGGTCCCATCGATGGGTATGAGGCTGACCGGGATATCGTCGCCACGGCCTTCCAGCATCCGCGCGGTCACGTCCCGCACGAACGCGGGTGCGGAAGCCGGCACGATCGGTGGCGTTTCCCATTCGCTGGTTGCCGTTGCCGGCACCGCGACTTCGAACAGCCGCGCCAGAGTGTCGTCCACAGCGCGAAAATTCGCCGCCACGATGTCGTCGCCCTTGATGCTGTAGGTCTTGCGGATCGCCTGCTTGATATGGTCGATCGCCTTGTCGCGCGGCAACACACCGGAGATCGCAAAGAAGCAGGTCTGCAATATGGTGTTGGTGCGTCCGCGCAGTCCGACATCGGCAGCCACCCGCGTGGCGTCGATCACATAGAGATGCAGCCCAAGCTCGATGATGCGAAGCTGCATCGCGCGCGGCAGATGCTGCCAGATCTCGTCGGGCCCGAAGCGCGTGTTCAGCAGCACCGTGGCCCCTGGCGCGGCAAGACGCAGCATGTCCAGGCGCTCGATGAACTGGAACTGATGGCAGCCGATGAAGTTCGCCTGCTGGATCAGGTACGGCGCATGGATCGGTGTCGGACCGAAGCGCAGATGCGAGATCGTCTGCGCGCCTGACTTATGCGAGTCGTAGACGAAATACCCTTGGGCATACAGTCCAGCATCCTCGGCGATGATCTTCACGGTGTTCTTGTTGGCCCCGACCGTGCCATCGGCACCCAGGCCATAGAACACCGCCTGCACCCTGTCGGCCGGTTCGATATTGAAAGCGGCGTCCGGTTCCAGGCTGGTGTGCGAAACATCGTCGTTGATGCCAACGGTAAAGCTGTTGAGCGGCTGCGCCTTGCGCAATTCATCGAACACCGCCTTCGCCAGCGGCGGGTTGAAGTCCTTGGACGACAGACCGTAGCGCCCGCCGATGATCATCGGCATGCCCTGCCATTTTCCGCGCGCCGCCGCCTGCGCCACCACGTTCACCACATCGAGGTAAAGCGGCTCGCCCGGCGCACCGACCTCCTTGGTCTGCTCCAGCACGGCGATCGCCGAAGCGCTGCGCGGCAATGCGGCAAGGAATGCGTCCGCGTCGAACGGACGATACAGCCGTACATTCACCACGCCGACACGCTCGCCGCGCTCGTTCAAAGCGTCGGCGGTGGCCTGTACGGTTTCTGACCCGGAACCCATCATGACGATGACGCGATCTGCATCAGGAGCGCCGTGGTAGTCGAACAGGTGATACTGCCGCCCGGTCAGTTGTGCGAACCGGTCCATCTCCTGCTGCATGATCCCCGGCGTGCGGGCGTAGAACGGGTTCACCGTCTCGCGCGCCTGGAAGAAGGTATCGGGATTGTGGGCGGTGCCTCGCACCACCGGCCGCTCCGGGCTAAGCGCGCGCCCGCGGTGCTCGCGCACCAGGTCGTCGTCGATCATCGCGCGGATCTGCGCGTCACTGAGCAGCTCGATCGTGCCGACCTCGTGCGAGGTGCGGAAGCCGTCGAAGAAGTGCAGGAACGGCACGCGCGAGCGCAGCGTGACAGCCTGGGTGATCAGTGCGGCATCATGCGCCTCCTGCACCGAGGCGGAGGACAGCATGGCGAAGCCGGTGGTGCGTGCGGCCATTACATCGGAATGGTCGCCGAAGATCGACAGCGCCTGTGTGGCAAGCGCCCGGGCGGCGATGTGGAACACCGTCGGCGTAAGCTCGCCGGCGATCTTGAACATGTTCGGCAGCATCAGCAGCAGGCCCTGCGACGCCGTGAAGGTGGTGGTCAGCGCGCCGGACTGCAGCGCGCCGTGCACCGCGCCGGCGGCTCCGCCCTCGCTCTGCATCTCCTGCACCACCGGGACGTTGCCCCAGATGTTCGGAATGCCTTTGGCGGACCACTCGTCGGCGAGTTCCGCCATGGTGGAGGACGGCGTGATCGGGAAGATCGCGCACACCTCGTTCACGCGGTAGGCGACGTGGGCGACCGCGGTGTTGCCGTCCATCACCGCGCGCGTGGACACCGGTTGCGCGAGGGTGGCCGGGGCTGGCCCGGTCATGACGGACGGGGCGCCGGCCATGACGGAAGGGGCGGCAGCCGTGACGGACGGGGCGCCGGCCATGACGGAAGGGGCGGCAGCCGTGACGGTGGTGGTGGCAGTCGCCACGGTGGTGAGTTGGTCGTTCATGCGACGGCTCCCTGGCGGGCAGGTTCCGCCACCATGTCGATGGCGTGGCAGGGACATTGTTCAAAGCACGTGCCGCAGCCGGTGCAGGTCTCGGGGTTGACGCTGTAGCCCTGGCCAACGCCCAGCTTGGTGATCGCGTCCTCGGGGCAGGCGGCGTAGCAATTGTCGCACTCGAAGCAGTTGCCGCACGACAGGCAGCGTTGCGCCTCATGACGGGCCACGGATTCGGCGAGCCCGGCAAGCACCTCGTCGAAGCCGGACACCGGGCGGTGCCGCTGGACCGCGGGATCGACGTCGCTGAACACCGGCAGGTTCAGCATGTCAAATGTCACCAGCGGCGATGAGGCCGGCTTGTCGTAGGTGGCGCCGCGCAGCCAGGCATCGATGCAGCGGGCGGCCTTCTTGCCGTGACCGACCGCGACCGTGACGGTGCGTTCGGCAGGAACCATGTCGCCGCCCGCGAAGATGCCGGGATGACCGGTCATCATCTGATGGTCGACCACGACCGTGTCCCATTTGAACTCGACACCGGGAACCGAGCGCAGGAAGTCGCTGTCGGAGTCCTGCCCCAGCGCGAGCACCACAGCGTCAGCCTGCAACGTCTCCATCTCGCCGGTGGGCTGTGGACGCCCCTTATCATCGATCGTCATGCGTTCGACCGTCAGCGTGGAACCGACGATCTCCTTGATGGTGGTGAGCCACTTGATCTTGACGCCCTCGGCGAGGGCTTCATCGGCCTCGAACCCGTGGGCGGGCATGTGGGCGCGATCGCGACGGTAGACGATCAGGGCTTCCTCAGCCCCGAGGCGGCGGACGCTGCGGGCGGCGTCCATCGCAGTGTTGCCACCGCCGTAGACTACAACCCGGCGGCCCAGCAGGGGCTTGTCGCCCGTGCCGGTCTCGCGCAGCAGGGTCACCGCGTCGAGCACGCGCACCGCGTCGCGGGCGGGGATCTCGGCGTGCTTGCCGATATGCGCGCCGATGGCGATGAAGACCGCGTCGAACCTGCCCGTGTCGCGCTCCGAGAGGATATCGGTGACCTTGCAGTTGAGCACGATCCGGACACCCATCTGCTCGATGCGGGCGATCTCGGCGAGCAGGTCGACGCGGGGCAGGCGATAGGCCGGAATGCCGAAATGGAGCATGCCGCCGGGCACCGGACCGGCCTCGCGGATCTCCACCTGGTGGCCCAGGCGGGCGAGATGGTAAGCGGCTGACAGGCCGCTTGGACCTGCGCCGACGACCAGAATGCGCTTGCCGGTGGCGGGGGCGGTCGGGATCGTCCAGCCCTCCGCGGTCGCCATGTCGCCGAGGAAGCGTTCCACCGCGTGGATCGACACTGCGGCATCGAGTTCGCCGCGGTTACACGCCGTCTCGCAGGGGTGATAGCAGACGCGGCCATGGGTCGCCGGCATCGGGTTGTCGGCCATCAGAGTTTCCCAGGCACGGCGATGTTCACCCGCCTGGGCAAACGCGAGCCACGCCTGGATGTTCTCGCCGGCGGGGCAGGCGTGGTTGCAGGGCGGCAGTAGCTCGACATAGTGGGGGATGCGCGTGCGGTAGGGGCCGGAGCCGTGCCGGCCTGCCAGGTCGACGATAGGGGTCAGGTCGTGGGCGTGCGGCGTGACCGCTTGGGTCGTATCGTTCATGGCAGGCTCCAACCCGTGTCCTGACGCGTATTAGCCCTGCGCGCGTTAGCAAATCATTGACGTGGATCAACCAAAGGTCCGGCGCACGCTGGTATGCTTGGTGTCGATGTCACCCCGATTGATCACACTGACGCTGAACCCGGCCCTGGACCTCGCCGCTGATGCGGACGCGGTGGTGCCGACGCACAAGATCCGCATGCACCACGAACATGCAGATGCAGGTGGCGGAGGGGTCAACGTCGCGCGGGTGATCCATGAACTGGGCGGCGACACGCTGGCGATCATCGCCGCGGGCGGCGCGTCCGGGCGGGTGCTGGAGGAGATGCTGGACGAGGCGGGCGTGCCGCGGCGTAGCGTGCTCATCCAGGGACGGACGCGCGTCAGCCTGAACGTGCTGGATGCGCATAGCGGGCTGGAATACCGCTTCGTGCCGGAGGGGCCGACGCTGAGCGAGCCAGAGTACCAGGCGTTCCTGGATACGGTGGCGGCGGCGGAGGGCGAGTGGGTGATCGCCAGCGGCAGCCTGCCGCACGGTGTTCCGGATGACGCCTATGCCGAGATGGCCTGCATCGCTACGGGAAAGGGGCGGCGATTTGCGCTGGACACCTCCGGGGTGGCGTTGCGGGTGGCGTTGGAGCGCGGTGGGCTGGAGCTGGTGAAACCGTCGCTGAATGAGCTGGAGACGCTGGTGGGGCGGGACTTGGCGGAGCCGGCGGCGCAGGACGCCGAGGCAATGGCGCTGGTGCGGAGCGGGGCCACGCGGCTGGTGGCGGTGACGCTTGGACGTGACGGCGCCCTGCTGGCGTCAGCCGATGGCGTGCTGCGAATGCCGGCGATGGATGTGCCGATGCAAAGCTCGGTCGGGGCAGGGGATGCGTTCCTGGGCGCGACGGTGCTGGCGCTGGCTCGCGGGGCCTCGAAGCGGGAGGCTCTGGGGTGGGGGACCGCCGCGGGGGCGACCGTCATTGCGTGCGCGGGGACGGCCCGGATGCGACGGGTGGATGTGGAGCGGCGGTATCGGGAGCTGATCGGCGTGGCGGAGTAACAGGCGCAGGCGCTGTCCGGGGTCCGCAGGAACGAGAGGCGAATGCGAAATCGCATCCTGAGTTGAAATACACAGCCGCTCCAGCTTCGCCAGCACGACCGCAGCTTTGGCCTTGGGCGCGCCGGCCAAGGCGCCGGCAAATGCGCGGGCAGTCGTCGAGACCATCCGCGCCCTTGGTCGGTCCGCCAGCCCGCTAACCTGAAATCAGGACATACCGGGGGCTGGCATCGCGGGCCAATCGCGCTGAATATTGCCCGGCCGCAGCGGTGCCGTTCCCACGCAGGCCTGGCAAGGAGCACAGCATGAGCGTCCGCAATCATTTCCTGCGCCTGCTGGCAGGAACGCTGCTCGCCGCCGGCTTGTTTGCCCTCGGCGGACAGCAATCAAAGGCTGACGACCTCGCCACCATCAGGCAGCGCGGTGCGTTGATCGTCGGTGTGAAGGCGGACTATCCCCCATTTGGATTCCGTTCGCCCTCCGGCGAAATCGAAGGGATCGAACCTGCGCTGGCTGCCGACCTGGCCAAGAGCCTGGGCGTGAAGTTGCAACTCGTGCCAGTCGCTGCCTCGAACCGCGTGCAACTCCTGCAACAGGGCAAGATCGATCTGATCATTGCCACGATGAACGACACCAAGGACCGTCGATGGGCGGTCGACGTCGTGAAGCCCGACTACTACGCCGCCGGCTACAACGTCATGGTGCCGAAGTCGATGAACCTGAAGTCGTGGGCCGAGCTGAAAGGCAAGTCGGTATGCGGCATCGAGGGCGCTTACTTCAACTATGAAGCGACGATGAATTTCGAGCTTCAGGTAATTCCCTTCCCCGGCACCGACGAAGCCCTGGCAGCACTGCAACAGGGACATTGCGTTGGGCTGCTGTATGACGACACTTCGATCGAGGGCGACATGCTCAAGCCGGAGTGGCGTGATTACGACATGCCGCTCGAGTCACAAGAGGTGCAGCCGTGGGGTCTCGCGGTGCGAATGGGTCAGCCGGAATGGGCCGCGTACCTGTCGACCATGGTCAAGAAGTGGGAGAAGGACGGAACGATTCTGGACCTCGAGACCAAGTACCACATCAAGCATTCGAAGTTCGCCGAGGAGGCACACCAGAAGGCGTCAGTGACTTCCGGCAATTAGGCGAGCAACTCCACCAAGGCGATCCACACTGTGACAAGTGAAGAGGCGAGACCGGCGGCGATCAGATACGAGCGCATCGGTTATCTCCCTGGTATGCGGCAGAAGTAACCGAGCGGTCATCGAAACCGGTATAGGGAACGTCCGACCCGCAAAATCCGGAAATTCCTTTGGGTAAATTCCGCTCCAGGCAGCTTCCGAAATATATGGAATGGTCGCCGCTCCTGGATACTTATAACGCCATGCGGAGCATGCGGCGCGTTACCCGCAGCTTCGCAGCGGGAGCCCCCGTGGAGGGTTGGACCCGTGCCATGAGCCGCGGCAAGCGTTGCGGAGGAAGCGATGGCTTATTTCATGTTGGTCACGGGCAAACAGGGCATCTGTCGCGGTGCCAGCCTCTATCGCAACAGCGCCGGCTGGCACGACCTGACCGATATTGCCCGCCCGCTTTCCGGCTCAGGCTATCAGTATCAAGCACGCGACCAGCTCAGCCGGCGGGTTGAGGTGAAGATGGTCGAGGAACCGAGGGCCCGCCAGATCGGGCTCCTTCTGGGGCGCGATGGGATTTTGCCTTGGGTGGCAGTCGAGGCAGCCTCCGACGGCAAGCCGCAATTCTGGTGGACCTTCTTCGACGTAAGTTCGGCGGGTTTTGCCGCAGGCACCGACTACGATTCACCCACGGGCGGCTCGATGTCCTATATCTTTGAATTCGGCAGTGCCCGCTGGAACACCGGCACCTGGCCAGGTGCGATCCCCACCCAGGTTCCAAAGGTCGGCCTCGATCCCAGCCGCGTTGTCGACCGCGACACCGACCAGGCTGTTCTGGCCTTGCCGGTTCCAGAACTCCTGAAGCGGTACTAAAATATAACGACCGCAGGACGGACCAGGGCGAACCAGGCGGGTCCTTCGGCGTTGGATCGTGGCCGGGTTATTTCACGCAGAGGGCGCAGAGCCACGCAGAGATCGCAGAGAAGAATTATGTGCGCTTCGCGCGGCACTGCGTGAGAGCCAGCATGTCGCGCGAACTGCAAGGGCCGAAGGCCCCAATACAAAATCTTCTCTGCGATCTCTGCGCCCGCTCTGCGCCCTCTGCGTGAAATAACCCGCGCGCCGACGCCACGTTATTGCCGCCGTTGAGCCTTGGCGCAGGGTACCGCGCAGCCCACCGGATGATGGCCGCATCAAACCCCGACTAACCAAATGTCGCGCTGTACAGCGACAACCCCGGCGTCGCACACTCGAGTTCGACCACGTGCTCGCCGTAATCAGCGCTGTCGAACAGCGTGTAGAGTGTCGACATGCCGACACTGATCGTGCGTTCGGCGACGCCATCGATACTGACGTGGACAGGTGCGGGGGGCGACGCCCCAGCGACCAGATACAGTTTTGCCGCCGAGAAGCGCATCCGAACCCGGCCGCCGGGCGAGCGAAGTACCAGCGCTTCCTCCCCACGCGCCCAACTTCCATCCAGTTGGTACTCGTTCACTCGAGGCCTCCCGGACGAGGCAAAGACGTAGGCTGCCTCCCCTTGCCGCGGCGACTGCGCGCGATCCTGCGGCGTTGGATGCTGCGACCCGAAATACATCTCGGGTGTGCCAACGCGCGACAGGTCTGCATCGTCGCCAGGATGCTCCCCCGCGCCGGTCCGCGCGAGGCGGAGCAAGCTGCGGATGGCGCCCTCGATCTCCTGGGCATTGCCTTCGCCTTCGCGAACCAGGCGAACCTGTCCATCCCCGTCCACAAGGTAGAACGCCGGCCACGCCCGATTGCCCCATGCACGCCAGGTTCGGAATTCGTTGTCCTGCGCAATGGGGTAATCCACACGCAGTTCGCGGATGGCGCTCTCGACATTCGGACGGTTGCGCTCGAAGTCAAACTCAGGTGTGTGGATGCAGATGATCTGCAGACCCTGAGGCCCATACTCCGAATGCCACCGGCTCACGTAGGGCAATGTCCGCCGCCAATTGATGCAGGTGTAAGTGCCGAACTCGACCAGTACCACCTTGCCCCGCAACCCGGCCATTTTGAGCGGAGCATCCGCATTCAGCCATCCGTCGATTCCAACGAATTCCGGAGCCTCAGATCGGGCCGAGGCTCCGTTGACTGCAAGCAGCCCGCCAGTGAGGGCAGCCGGACCAAGGACATGGGACAACCAGGAACGTCGTGTCATCATGGCAATCTCCGCAAAGCGGATCGGTGACCCGCATTTTGGCCGCCGTCGACGTGCTGCCGCGCTCCCGTCAGCTCAGCGATGAGTTCAGAGGTGCTGGTGATGGCGTGAGCGTAGGTCGGCCCGTTGATCGCGTGTGCAGCGTGTCTTCGCGGCATAGATCACCTTACCGGAGGCTTCGGTGGTCCGCTGTTGCTGGGTCATCGTTCTCAGGTCTTGACCTTGGCGAAGGCGCTGCGCATGCGCCGGGTCTTTCTCAACTCGACTGACGCAGCGGCTTGAACGCGGCACGCAGTTCGTCGCTGAAAACCACGGACTGCTCCCAGGCCGCGAAGTGTCCGCCTTTGGCGAGCTTGTTGTAATAGATCAGCTTGGGATACGCCCGCTCTATCCATGTCCGCGGGGCTGCGTAGAGTTCGTCCGGAAAGACGCTGACGGCAACAGGAAGCTGGACATTCTTGACGTCGAAGAATGCCAGCTTGTTTTCCCAGTAAAGCCGCGCCGAAGAGACCCCCGTGTTGGTCAACCAGTAGAGCGTGATGTTGTCGAGGATGTCGTCTCGCGTGAGGCCTTCAGGCTGCCCGTCGAACACGCGTGCCATGAGCGCGTAACTCGCCGCGTCATGGTCCAGTATCCATGCTGCCAGACCAACGGGTAAATCCGCGATCCCGTACAGGGTCTGCGGGCGGTTTGCCATCTCGATGGCGTAACCCAGGCCATGCTTATAGAAGGTGTCCAACTGCTCGTACGCGTGAAGTTCGTCGGCCGAGAGACCGGCCGGCGCCGGCTCGCCGTATTTGAGTGCCTTCGCAACATCTGCTGGAACGGTGGCGGGCATGTTGACATGGATGCCGCGCAATCCCGGAGGCGTCAGTAATGCCATCTGCTCCGTGACGGCATCCCCCCAATCGCCGCCTTGCGCCACATATTGGGTATATCCGAGGCGCTGCATCAGCACGATCCACGCCCGCGCGATGCGGACCGGATCCCAGCCGGTTGTTGTCGGTTTTGCTGAAAACCCATAGCCCGGCATCGAGGGGATCACCAGGTGGAACGCGTCCGATGCGCTTCCGCCATGCGCAGTCGGATTGGTCAGCGGCTCGATGATCTTCATTTGCTCAATGATCGAGCCGGGCCAGCCATGCGTGACGATGAGCGGCAGCGCATTCTCATGTTGCGACCGCACATGGATGAAATGAATATCCAGCCCATCGATCTCGGTGATGAATTGCGGCAGGGCGTTCAGCTTCGCCTCGCACTTTCGCCAATCGTACTCCGTCTGCCAATACCGCGCGAGTTTCTGAACCGTCGCGAGTTGCACGCCCTGGCTCTGGTCGGTCACTGTCTCACCATCGGGCAATCGTGTCGTCGCGATGCGCTGGCGAAGATCGAGCAACGCCTTATCGGTAATGCTGACGCGGAACGGACGGATCGCGGCGTCGGCGCGTGGCGCGGTGGACGTAATGGCCAGCGCGGCGACCGCCGCCGACGCGGCAAGCACGCCTCGTCTCGTGAGCGCCGTCGACGTGTCGGACATGATCGTTCTCCCCTCAGCAAAGAGTTTGGATTTGAGTTGCGGGTGGGACGACAGGTGGCCGTAGGATGTGGGGCAGGGTTTGGTGCCACCGGCTGGTGGCATTGCAGTCAGTCACAGTCTCTGCCCGGCTCCCCGCTTGCACACGCGCGCCGTGATTGGAATGAAAGCGACGTGTCCGCCCACGGACAAGGCCGGTGCGCCCGCCACGGGCACTGAACGCCGCAGCGTGGACAAGTGCGTGGGAAGCGGGTGAACTGCCAAGACGAAAGCTGCCCAGGGCTTGGAACCGTTTGCGCGCACGGCCGATCGAGACGCCCGTGCGGAGTGACACCACAACCGGGAAGGAGGAACAGTCATGCCGTTCTACCAAAGAGGCGACGTCCGCATCCACTATGAAGAGGTCGGCTCCGGCTTCCCTCTGCTGATCATCCCTGGCGGCGGGCTGAACGCCATGATCCCTTACGTCACCGTCAACGGCCCGTTCAATGTGTTCGATGAGTTCAAGGCTGACTTCCGTGTCATTGCGGCAGACCTTCGCAACGCCAATGGCAGTGAGTCGTCCGGCCCCCTCGAGATCGATCGGCCGTGGGACGCCTACACCGATGACCACCTCGGACTGATGGATCACCTGGGCATCAAGCAGTTCATGGTGATGGGCTTCTGCATCGGCGGCCCGTTCATCTGGAACATGTTGAAGCGGGCGTCCGAGCGAGTCGTTGCGGCCGTGTTGGCGCAGCCCAGCGGGTCGCGGCCGGAGATGCGCGATCTGTTCTACAACAATAACATCAAAGGCTGGGGCCCGGGACTGTGCGAACGACGCCCAGAGGTCACCATGGCGATGGTCGATGCGTTCCTGAAGAAGATGTACCTGTCCAATCCGGACTTCGTCTTCACTGTGACGCGCGATTTCGTGCGGGCCTGCAAGACGCCGATATTGGTGCTGCCAGACGACGTGCCGGCGCACCCGTACGCGGTGGCGATGGAGAGCGCGATGTTGGCGCCGAATTCGCAGGTCAGCCTTTATCCGTGGAAGGATACGCCGGAGCGGGTACCGCTGGCAGTGCGGCACGCGCGCATGTTCCTGCGGGCGAACCGGCCGGCGGCTGGCTTCAGCTAAAACCTGGAACGCGTGCGGCGAGGGGTGGCTCTGCTGCTCCTCGTTCGCCGCGACTGGCGTTGCGCACCGCAACGATCCGGATGAACCCGGCGGGCCGAGCGGCCTGACGCCCGGGACGTTGTGTGCCTGATACTTCCGGGAGGACAGCAGCAATGACCCAAGTGGGCACAGGTGAATACACCTACGAACTGATCCGCGATTTCCTCAAAATGCCGCCGGGCGAGGCGCTCGGCATCGTCAGCCGCGTGGCGACCGACTCCCAGGACCGTGTCTACGTGTTCCAACGAAAGGACCCTCCGGTGGTCGTGTTCGACCGCGAGGGAAAATACCTCGGCGCCTGGGGGAGCGGCGAGGTGACCGATCCGCACGGGCTCAAGATTGTCGATGACATTGTCTATACAACAGATCGCTCCGACTCGGTCGTGAAGTCGTTCACGCTTGACGGAAGGCCGCTGCTGGAACTCGGCCAGCGCGGCGTGCATTCCGACACCGGTTGCACGGGTTCGCCCTGGCTCGCGCCGCGCGCGGCGGGGCCGTTCAATCATCCCACCGAGATGATCGTCCACCCCAACGGCGACATCTACGTGACCGACGGCTATCGCAACGCGCGCGTGCACCGCTTTACGCACGACGGTCGGCTAATCACGTCATGGGGCACGCCAGGCAAGGCACCGGGAGAGTTCCACCTGCCGCACAGCATCGCGATCGATCCCGTCGGCAAACTTTACGTGGCTGACCGGGCAAACAAGCGCATCCAGATCTTTTCGCCCGACGGCGAGTTCCTTGGCGAGTGGACCGGCATGGGCGGGCCGAACGACATCACCCGAAGCAACGACGGCACGTTCGTCATCGCCGAGCAGGAAGACGGCGATAAGCCTGCGTATGTCTGCGTACGCGATGCGATGGGTAACGTGCTTGCTCGCATGGAGAGCCGCCATGTCCACGGCGTCGGTGTCGACTCACGCGGCGACATCTATGCCGGGCTGACGGTGGACCGCAGCGTGGACAAGTTCGTGCGGACCCGCTGAGCGCCGGCGAGCCGCGGGCGGTCGGGCTGGATCCTCAAATCGAGCCCGACGGCGCCCCTGACGATTTCCCGTCAGGACGTTGGCAGCGTGAAGCGGAAGATACTGCCCTGGGGTGCGTTGCGCTCGACCCAGATGCGGCCGCCGTGCGCTTCGATGATCGTCCGGCAGACCGATAGGCCGATGCCCATGCCTTCGGTCTTGGTAGTAATGAACGGCTGGAACAACTTGGCCTCGATCTCGGGCGGGATGCCGCCACCGGTGTCCGCCACGCTGATCAGCAGGTCGCCATTTCGAACCGCAGTGTGCAGCGTGAGTTCGCGGGTATCGCTGTCCTCCATCGCTTCCATCGCATTGCGCATCAGGTTGAGCAGGACCTGCTGGATCTGCACGCGGTCCACCGGTGCGTCCGGCATGTTGGGAGCGACGTTGATGTGCGCCTTGACGCCGCGCTCCTGGATGCCCACGAGCGCCAGGGCACAGGCCTCCTCGACCAGCTGCGCGATCGGCTCGGGCTGGCGCGACACCTCGCCGCGCGTGACGAAGGCGCGCAGGCGGCGGATGATCTCGCCACTGCGCATGGTCTGCTCGGCGGCCTGCCGCATGGCTTGGCGGATGCGGTCCAGGTTGGGCTGCGGCGCGTCGAGCAGGCGGGAAGCCGCGCGCACGTAATTGGCGGTGGCCGTCAGTGGCTGGTTCAGCTCGTGCGCCA
Source organism: uncultured Alphaproteobacteria bacterium (assembly GCA_963726125.1). Classification (GTDB taxonomy): domain Bacteria; phylum Pseudomonadota; class Alphaproteobacteria; order Acetobacterales; family Acetobacteraceae; genus JAMXLO01. The sequence continues at coordinate 131,335 of CAVSBG010000013.1, forward strand.
GTGCCGCGGCCATCTCGCCCATCGAGCGGAGTCGCGACACGTGCAGCAGGCCGTCCTGCAACTCGTGCAGGCGGCGCTCGGTGTGCTGGCGTTCGGTCAGGTCGCGGACGAAGCCCGTGAACAGCCGGGTACCGGCAGCCTCACCGACCGAGAGCTCCATCGGGAAGGTGCTGCTGTCCTTGCGCTGGCCGACGACGACGCGGCCGATGCCGATGATGCGCCGTTCGCCAGTGGTCTGATAGCGTTGCAGGTAGCTGTCGTGCTGGTCGCGATAGGGCGGGGGCATCAGCATCTTGACGTTCTGGCCGCGCACCTCCGCCGCGGTGTAGCCGAACAGCCGCTCGGCCGCCGCGCTGAAGTATTGCACGATGCCGCGCTGGTCGATCACCACCATGGCGTCGGGGACGGTCTCCAGCACCGAGCGCAGCAGCGCTGACTCGCTGGCGATGGCGTCGGGCGGTTCGCTTGGTTGGACCACGGCGCGATGAATAGCGCAGCCGTAGAAGAGGGCAAAGGCTTCGCTCGAGTGCTCCTCAACTGAAGTTCAGGAGGGTTCAAATGCGCGCCACAGCTGGTTTTTGATGAGTGGCCCGCTGAGCCCCTGTGTTCGCCTGAACTGCGGTGTCAGGGGCAGGAAACCTGGCCAGGGGCATAAATGAATTGCAGCAGCATCTCGTCGTCGAGCGGCTTTTCCAGCACTTTGGCGATGCCAAGTTCGCCGGCCAGCCGCAGCAGATCAGCCGATGGCGAGCCGGTGATCAGTGCGACCGGCAGCATCGTGCCACGGCGGCGGAGGCAGGAAACCAGCTGCAGCCCGGTCTTGTCCGGCATGTGTTGATCCACCACCAGGCAGCTCAGATCGCTGATCGCCGCCTCGTTCAGGAACTGGGCGGCGGAACCGTAGGTGACGACAGGGACGCCGGCGGCCTCCAGCAGGAACTGGAGCGAGTCACGCACTGCGTCATCGTCATCCACCACCGCCACTGTCCGGTGGGACCCGTTATGCATGTCATTCGCTCCGCCGCCCTGGTAAAACGCAACGCGCGGCTTGGTTGGTAATATCGCGCAACCGGGGTTGTGCTGCCTTGACCTAGGTCAACGATGTGACGGTTTTGCTGCCAAGGCGGTTCCCTTTAGCGTCATCGTCATGCGTACCAGCTCCGCCAGGCTGCGGGCAGCCATCTTCTCCATGATCCGCGCGCGATGCACTTCAACGGTGCGTGGGCTGGAGCCGAGGTCGTAGGCGATGGTCTTGTTGGGGAGACCTTCCACCAGGAGCTGAAGGATCTCGGCCTCACGGGGCGTCAGCGTGGCTATGCGCGCGGCGATGGCGGCGACCGCGGAGTCCTCATCGTGGATGCGCTGGCTGGCGGTAATCGCGTGCGAGACGGCCGCGAGCAGATGCGTGTCCTCGAACGGCTTTTCCAGAAAGTCCGCGGCGCCCGCTTTCAGCGCCTCCACCGCAAGGGGCACGTCGGCGTGACCGGTCATAACGATGACGGGGAGGCGGATGCCGGCCTCGGCGAGGTGCCGCTGCAGCGCGAGACCGTCCATATCTGGCATACGCACATCTGTCAGAACGCAGCCGGGGGGGTTCGGCGGCGATGCCAGCAAGGCCGTGGCCGAACTGTAGGCGCGTGCCGTCAGGCCCGCCGATTCGATCAGCAAGGTGAGGGAATCGCGCACCGCATCGTCGTCGTCCACCACATGGACAATGGGTGTGTCAGCCATCGGAACCTCCTGGCCCGTCTTGCTACGCAGTATTCCGTACGTTCGTTACCGAATTCATCGACCGCTCGGATATCTCTACACCAAGGACCTGCGAGACAAACCAAGCGGCGATGGAGTATCCCATGCAGGCCCTGGCACGGACAATTGAGCAGCGGTTCCCAGCCAATGGTGCTTCGGCCTTCGCACCGCCGGCGGCGCCAGACGCGCTCGACCTGCTGGAGCAGTTCGGCTCCGCCGTTACAGTGCAGCGGGATCGGGAAATCCATGCGCAGGGCGACCAGGCGACTAGCTGCTACCGGATCGTCCGTGGCTGCGTTCGGGTAGTCAAGCTGTTGGAGGACGGGCGCCGCCAGATCGGCGAGTTCCTGATGGCCGGCGACCTGCTGGGATTCGACGCGTTGGACACGTTCGATTTTGCGGCGGAGGCGGTTACAGACGTGGTGCTGCGGCGATATCCTCGGCGCGCCGTCGACTCGCTGGTGGAGAGCAATCTGACGCTGGCGCGGCGGTTGCGGCAGGCGGGCGCGGTCAGTCTGCGAGGGGCCCAGGCGAGGCTGGTCTTGTTGGGCCGAAAGACCGCCTCCGAGCGGATCGCCAGCTTTCTGGTCGAGATGGCGGAGCGGCTGCCGCAGCCGCGGCCCGGCATGCTGGATCTGCCGATGAGCCGAACCGATGTAGCGGACCACCTGGGGCTCACGATTGAAACGGTCTGCCGGGTACTGGCGGCCCTGCGGCGCGAGGGGACGCTCGCGATCGAGCGGGGCAGTGTGACAATCCATGACGCGGTGGCGCTGCGCCAGATGGCCTCCGAGGCGCGCCACTGAGCCGAGGCTTCGCCCCGGACCCCGACCAAGTGGCTCCGCCCCTTGGATCCCCGCTAAGGGCGCGCCCTTAGAACCCGTTTTGTCAGTCTGCTGAGGGAGGGTGCGATATGGTCCTCGATGAGGACCGTATTGCACCCTCCCTCAGCAGACTGAAAGGATGGATTCCAAAGGCTCAGCCTTTGGTGGAGGTCCAGGAGGCAGAGCCTCCTGGCGGGTTTCAGGGCGGAGCCCTGATCTTCGCCGGCCACCACCAGATTGACCCCACCCGCGCCGCGTGCTGCCCTGCGCGCGAAACGAGCAGGGGAGACGAAACCGATGCCGCTGGTGCCCAACAACACCAAGCGCAAGATGCAGGCTGGCAGCGTGGCATTGGGCTTCGGTGTGCACCATCTGCGCAGCGCCGCTGCTCCTGTTGTCGCCGCCGCCACCGGCCACGACTGGTTATTTCTCGACAACGAACACGGCGCCTTCTCGGTCAGCGAGATCGCACAGCTCTGCATCGCCTCGTTGCCCACCGGCGTTACGCCTTTGGTCCGCGTGTGCGCCAACGCAATCGACGAGGCGACCCGCGCACTCGACAACGGTGCGCTTGGCATTGTCATGCCACATGTGGATACAGCCAAGGAAGCGCGCCGCATCGCCGAGGCGTTCCGTTATCCGCCGCTCGGTCGCCGAAGCTGGGGCGGTCCGCCGGCGATCTACGGCTACCAGCCGCCCGCCATGGCCGAGGCACAAAAGGCGATCAACGACGAGATCCTAACCGTCGTGATGATCGAAAGCCCCGAGGCGGTAAAGAACGCATCCGACATCGCCGCCGTGGACGGCATCGACGTGCTGCTCATTGGCACCTCCGACCTGTCGTCGGAACTCGGCATCGCCGGCCAGATGGGCCATCCAAAGATCGTCAACGCCTACGCAACGGTCGGCGCCGCATGCAAGAAGCACGGCAAGGTGCTGGGCATGGGCGGTGTCTACGACGAGGAGAATGCATCCCGCTACGTCGGCATGGGCGCATTGTTCGTGCTGACCGGGTCCGATCACAGCTACGTCGTAATGGGCGCCACCGCGCGCAGCGGCTTCTTCAATGCACTGCCGACTGTCGAGAATGCGCCGAACAAAAAGGCCAAACGGGCAAAGGACTGAGGCCGACAGGGGGAACGCATGTCACTGGTGCACAACATCGCCAAGCGAAAGCTGCGCGACGGCGATATCGCGCTCGGGTTCGGACTGCATCATCTTCGCAGCAGCGCCGCGCCAATGCTGGCCGCCGCGGCGGGGCACGACTATCTGTTCATGGACATGGAGCACGGTGCCTTCACGGTGCAGGAGGCAACGCAGATCTGCATGGCCTCCCTGTCGGCCGGCATTCCACCGATCATCCGCATCTGTGCCGGCGCATTGGATGAGGGGACACGGCTACTGGACAACGGCGCGCTCGGCATCGTCGTGCCGCACGTCGATACCAAGCAGCAGGCACAGCGCGTCGCGGATGCATTCCACTATCCGCCGATGGGACATCGCAGCTGGGGCGGACCGCCACCCGCTTACGCCTACATGGCGCCGCACGTATCCGAGGCACAGAAGGCGATCAACGATGAGATCCTGACCGTCGTCATGATCGAAAGCCCCGAGGGCGTGAAGAACGCCGATGACATCGCCTCGGTCGATGGCATCGACGTCCTGCTCATCGGCAGTTTCGATCTGACTTCTGAACTTGGCGTTCCCGGCCAGATGGGTCATCAGAAGCTGATCGATGCAGTTCAGGCGGTTGGCGATGCCTGCCGCAAGCACGGCAAGGCGCTGGGCGTCGGCGGCATCAACCAGGACGAGGATGCACGTCGCTACATCGCCATGGGGTCGCGGTTCCTGTCATCCGGCAACGACCATAGCTTTATCATTGCGGGCTCGATTGAGCGGGCGAAGTTCTTCCGCGATCTGGCAGCGGAAGTGGGCCACCGCCACAGGTGAAGGCCAGCAAGAAAAACGCCTGGCCCGGGTCGAGGGACCGATCACCGCCACGCCGGCAGGATGCAGCAGGCGCGGGAGATCCACGCGCTGGCAGGCCGATGTTCGTTTCGCTTGCATGCGAGGCTCGATTGACGTTTCCGAGGCGCGAGCATACTGATCGGTAGCTCTCCGCAAAGGACACCAGGATGTCGTCGCTGTTCGATCTGACCGGCAAGGTCGCGGTCGTTACCGGTTCCAGCAAAGGCATCGGCCGCGCCATCGCCGAACGCCTGGCCGAACATGGTGCCAAGGTCGTGATCTCCAGCCGCAAGGCCGATGCGTGTGAAGCGGTTGCCGCTGCCATTCGTGCCAAAGGCGGCGAGGCCGCGGTCATCCCGTGCCACATCGCGCGCAAGGAGGAACTGCAGAAGCTGGTCGATCAGGCGACGGCGCTGTGGGGCGGCATCGACATCATGGTGAGCAATGCAGCGGTCAATCCGTATCTCGGTCCGGCCGCCGGCGCGTCCGATGAAGTTTACGAACGCGTCATGGGTGCCAACGTGCGTAGCAACTTCTGGCTGGCCAACATGGTGTGCCCGCAGATGGCCGAACGAGGCGGTGGTTCGTTCATTATCGTTTCATCCATCGGTGGATTCCGCGGTTCGGCCTCGCTGGGGCTGTACGCGATCTCAAAGGCCGCGGACATGCAGCTTGCGCGCAATGTCGCGGTGGAGTGGGGGCCGAAGAACGTGCGTGCCAATTGCATCGCACCGGGCTTGGTGCGCACGGACTTCGCGCGCGCGCTTTGGGAAGATCCGATCCGCTACCGCAAGACGACCCGGGACAATCCGTTGCAGCGCATTGGCGAACCCGATGAGATCGCCGGCGCAGCGGTATTCCTGGCGTCTCCGGCCGGAAGTTTCGTAACTGGCCAAACGCTCGTGGTGGACGGCGGCACCATGGCCGGCGTGGTATTGCAGAAGGACGATTGAGCTGACCCGCGACGAAGCCGCTGCGCTGGATCGCGCCGACAAGCTGGCGCCGTTCCGCGAGCGCTTTGTGTTGCCCGATGGCGTGATCTATCTCGACGGAAACTCGCTTGGACCGCTGCCGAAGGCGACCCCTGCGCGAATCGCCGAGGTGATGCAACGCGAGTGGGGACAGTCCCTGATCCGCAGCTGGACCGATCATGGTTGGATCGATCTGCAATATCGCGTCGGTGAGAAGATCGGCCAACTGATTGGCGCGGAACCGGGTACGACCGTAGTGGCGGATTCCACCTCCATCAATCTGTTCAAGCTGTTGGCTGCGGCTTTGGATCAACGCCCGGATCGTCGCGTGATCCTGACCGAGGAAGGCAACTTTCCCACCGATCTTTACATGGCACAGGGACTGACCGCGTTGCTGCAACGTGGGCATGTGTTGCGGCCGGTACCGAGCGCGGAATTGGCGGCAGCATTGAATCGCGACGTTGCCGTGCTGATGCTGACCCAAGTCAACTATCGCACTGGCGCGATGCACGACATGGCGGCACTGACACGCGCGGCGCATGATGTTGGCGCGCTGACACTGTGGGACCTGTCGCATTCAGCAGGTGCCGTGCCGCTGCAGCTCGCTGCCGACGCGGTCGATCTGGCGGTAGGCTGCGGCTACAAGTATCTGAACGGCGGGCCCGGCGCGCCAGCGTTCCTGTGCATCGCACAACATCTGCTGGGAAGTGTCAGATTGCCACTGACCGGCTGGCTGGGCCACGCTGAACCGTTTGCTTTCGAAGGCAACTATCGTCCCGCTGCCGGCATCGCACGCGCAGTAGTGGGAACCCCGCCGATACTCTCGCTGGCAGCATTCGACGTTGGCATCGACATTGCGCTGGAAGCACCGATGCTGGCGGTTCGCGCGAAGTCGCTGCGGCTGGCGGAGATGTTCATTGAGTTGGTAGAGCACGAGTGCGGCGGGGAGGGATTCCGTCTATTGACTCCGACGGTGGGTTCGGCGCGCGGCAGCCAGGTGTCATTGGCGCACCCGAACGGCTACGCGATCATGCAGGCCTTGATCGAGCGCGGCGTGATCGGTGATTTCCGCGCGCCGGACGTGCTGCGGTTTGGCCTCGCGCCGCTATACGTGCGACACGTTGACGTGTGGGACGCAGTGGCAATGCTGCGTGCCGTGATGCGCGGCGAGAGTTGGCGCGACGCGCGGTTCCAGGAACGACGCAGCATAACGTGACACCCAACCAATCCTCCCCCTCCCCTTGCGGGAGGGGGCTGGGGGGAGGGGGCGCCCACCGTACTACCCGTTCTTAGCCTTGTTCTCCAACGCTTCGGCCAGGCGCTGCGGATCCACCTCGATCTTCACCCCAGCCCGCTCCAACTGGCACAGCATGATCGAGCGTGAATCGCGATCGCCCCAGCCGCGGTTCAACCCCTCCGCGAGGTCTGCCAGCGCCAGGTTGGCCAGCCGCATCGGCACGTTGAGTTCGCGGCCCAATCCGGTCGCCAATGAAACGTCCTTGTGTGCAAGCCGCAGAGCAAAGGCCGCAGGCTCGTATTTGTTCGGCAGGAACTGATCGGTCAGTGAATCGAACGCGCCGCGCCGACCGATTGCGCCTTGCCGTACTGCCTCCCAGATTGCCAGCGGCTCGATGCCGGCCTTCACGCCCATGCTGAACACCTCGGCCGCGGCGGCCGTCGCAATGTATCCAAAACAGTTGTGCACCAGTTTCGCAACCGATCCGGCTCCGACCGGGCCGATATATTTTGCCGCGTCGCCGATCATGTCGAGCACCGGCTTCCATTTGTCGAACACGTCCTCGTCGCCGCCGCACCAGATCGCCAGCTTGCCGGTCGCGGCGCCGCGTGGTCCGCCACTGACCGGTGCATCGAACAGGTGGGCGCCCTTTGCGGCGAACGCGTCGTGCGCCTTGCGAACAACTGTGGGGGAGTTGGTGGTCAAATCGAAATAAGCCGCGCCACGCTTGATGCCGGCGAGCAATCCTGCTGACACCGCCTCGAATTCGGGCGGGCCGGGGAGCGATGTGAAGATCACCTCGCTCTGTTCCGCCACCGCCTGCGGCGAGTCTGCCCAGATCGCGCCGTCCTTCAGATGACGCGCGGCGGCCTCGCGGCGGATGTCGTGCACCACCAGCGTGTCGCCCCGCGCCTTCAGTCCCTTTTGCAAGTTCGCGGCCATGCTGGCACCCATGGTGCCCAGGCCAATGAATCCCGCCTGCATGGCGCGCTCCTTGTTACGGGTTGGCCTCGAACACTTCGCGCGCGATGTTCGCTGCTGTCATTGCCGCCGGCCAGCCAGCGTAGAATGCGAGGTGCGTGATCACCTCGGACAGTTCCTCCTTGGTCACGCCGTTGACGAGCGCGCGTTGCAGATGGCCGCGCAACTGCTCGGGCCGATAGGTGGCGATCAGCGTGGCACAAACGATGAGGCTGCGGTCGCGCTTGGATAGTTGTGGGCGTTCCCACACGTCGCCGAACAGAACCTTCTCGGACAGGTCGATCAGCTTGGGAACCGTGCCGCGAACGCGGTCGCGCGATTCAGTCGAGGGTGCCTGGGCCATGGTTTCCTCCTTTGGTTGCTCTCGCCGCTATTGCACACCATGCCGATTGGCAAGTCCAATCGCCGCGCCGTTGCGCGTTACGGTTTCGGATCGACGTCCAGCCGCACCGCGATGCCTTCCAGCCCGGGCTTTGCAGCCGGGTAGCGTTCCTGCACCAACGGATCGTGACCCGGAATGATTGCGTCCGGCGTGCTGGCAAGCTTGCGCATGGTTGCGTAGCCCTCCAGCGTTGCTTCGTGGCTGTGCAGGATGGGAAACGCGCGGCCCTCCTGCATGTTGGCATAGAAGTGGCTCGCGTCGGATGCCAGCACCATCCAGCCGCGTCGCGTCCATACACGCATCACCTGCAAGCCCTTCGAGTGGCCACCGACATGATGCAGCGTGATTCCCGGTGCCAGCTCATCCACGCCATCGTGGAAGACGACGCGGCCGGCGAACAGCTTGCGCACGATTGCTACCACGTCCTCTTCTTCGAACGGGCCGCGCAGACCTTGATGGCACATGCACCGGCCGGTGCAGTAGGCCATCTCGATATCCTGCAAATGATAGCGGGCGTTCGGGAAGAGATCATAGTTGCCGCAATGGTCGTAGTGCATGTGCGATAGAATCACGTCGCGCACGTCAGCAGGCTCGACACCGATCGCTTTCAATCCCACGGTAGGTGAACGGAGGAACTGTCGCCCCCGCTTCTGCCCCATCGCTTCGTCAAAGCCGGTATCAAGAATGAACGTGCCGTTCGTCCCCTTGATCGCCCACACGAAGTAGTCGAGCGGCATCGGTCCATCATGCGCATCGCCGCCAATGAAGGCGTTGGCGCGCCTTGTATTGGCGTTGTGCGCGTAGTGAACCGCGTAGACTTCGTAAGGCGTGAGCTCCGTCATCAGGAGGTCTTCGGCCAAAGCGCGTCGGCCGTCGCGATCGTTGCTGGAAACACCGGGGTCGGGCGTCCTTTTTGCCATTGCACGATGCAGAGTTGGGCGCCGACACGGCGTCCCTTGTCGTCGTATTGCAAATGGCCGTCGGGGAAGAACAACGCGGGACCATCGGTCATGTTGAGCTTGCGGATCTGCTCCGCCACCTTGTGGCGATCGGAGACGGCGGCGCGCTCGATCGCCTCCTTCAGGATCATGACGTGCACGTAGGCGAACACCAAGTCATGGCCGAACCAAGGCTCCTTGGTGGTTTCCACAAAGCGCTTCGCCACATCTGCGACTGCCTTGCCGGGCCAATTGGCAAGGCCGACAATGACGCCTTCCAGGTTGTCGGCGCCGGCAACCTTCAGCAACTCCGGCACTGCCCAGTGACCACCGCTGCCGATCAGCGGCAACTTGTTTGCGGTCAGGCCAAATTCGGCGAATTTGTCGACCAGCAGCTTGTCATCCGGCACGTTGGTGGACTGCAACAACACGAACTCGGGACGTGCCGAGCGAATGCCCTGGATGAGCGTGGTCGCGTCGGTCAGCGGTGGCGTGTAGACCTGATCGCTTACCAGTGTCAGGTTCAGGTTCTTCATGACATGGTCGCGGATCGGCTTGTAGAAGCTGACGCTGGCCGCAGTGTTGTCGCCGAGCATGGCGGCCTTGGTTGGGCGTTTGCCGCTGGCCTTCTGCGCCAGATCAACAATCATCGGCACGATAGCCTCGGCTTGCGCATCGGCGGTTGGCGAAGACTGGAAAACGTAGTGGAAACCGCGATTGGTGATCAGGTCCGAGTAGGACAGGGTCAGCCACGGCAGTTCCGCACGCTCGGTCACCTCGGTCACCGCGAGTGTAAAGGTTGAGAGCCAGCAGCCAAAGCCACCGACAACGTCAGGCTCCTGCGCAAGCAATCGCTGCGCCGCGTCCTTTGCTTTTTCGGCTGAGTCACCGGTGTCGTATTCGAGCAGCTTCAGCTTGGCGCCACCCATCGACTTGATGCCGCCTGCTTTGTTGATGTCCTCGATCGCGAGGTTGGCGCCGAATTTCTCCAGGATGCCCTGGCGCGCCCACGGGCCCGACAGCGGCACCAGCATAGCGATCTTCACTTCCTTCGCCGCCTGGGCGCGCGCGCGACGCGGCGCGATAGCGGCGGCACCGGTGGCGAGGCCGAGCCCCAGCGCGCTGCGGCGGCCGATTGTCGATACATTTGTCATGGTGGCGTTCTCCCTTGCGGTCATGCGTCGGTCAGTCCCAGATACGAACGACGAACCCTGTCGTCGGCGAGCAGAGTCTCATAGTCGCCTTCCAGCACGATGCGGCCGGTTTCCAGCACGTAGCCACGATCTGCCAGTTCCAGTGCCTCGGCGACACGTTGTTCCACCAACAAAATGGTGACGCCATCCTCACGATGGATTTGCGAGATGCGCTCAAAGATGGTGTCGGCGACCGCAGGTGCCAGGCCCATCGAGGGTTCGTCCAGCATCAGGAGCCGCGGAGCGCAGGCAAGGCCGCGGCCAATCGCCAGCATCTGCTGCTCGCCACCGGAGAGTGTGCCAGCGAGTTGGCTGGCGCGTTCCGACAGGATGGGGAACAGCGTGTGGATGCGTTCTAGCGTGTGGTGCCATTGGGCGCGGCCGGCCTTTGGGTAAGCGCCCATCTCGAGATTTTCGCGCACCGTCAGGGTGCGGAACACCTGACGGCCTTCCGGCACGTGGGCGATCCCGAGGTGCGCGCGCGCTGCGGCGCGGCGGGTCAGCAGGTTCTCGCCTTGGAAATCTATCGAGCCAGACACCGGTGGAACGATGCCGCAGATGGTCTTGAACAGTGTGGATTTGCCCGCGCCGTTAGGGCCGACGACGGTGACGAACTGGCCGTCGCCGACCGATAGCGACACATCGCTAAGCGCGCGCAGGCCGCCATACGCGACGGAGAGATTGTGAATTTCAAGCATGGGGCGCGGCGGTTGGCAGAGTTGGCAGAGTTGGCAGAGTTGGGAGAGTTGGGAGAGTTGGGAGAGTTGGCAGAGTTGGCTGGATTCTCCCCCTCCCCTTGCGGGAGGGGGTTGGGGGGAGGGGGCGGTGCCAATAGGGGTCTGTGAGCGTGGGCCGCCCCCCAACCCCCTCCCGCAAGGGGAGGGGAAAGACAACACTCGCAATACTTGCAATATATCTTGCAATATATGTGATGCCGCTACGCATTCTGACGAGCCAGCCATTTCTTGCCGAGATAGGCCTCGATCACGGCGCGATTTTCCACGACTTCGCGGGGGACACCGCTTGCCAGCACCGCGCCATGGTCGAGCACCACGAAACGATCCGCGATTCGCATCATCGCGTGCATGGTGTGTTCGATGATCGCGATCGTGACACCGTCGTCGCGCAGGCGCTGTAGCGCGTCCAATACCTCGTCGCACTCGTCGCGACCAAGACCTGCGAGTGTCTCGTCGAGCAGCAGCAGCCGTGGGCCGCCCGCGAGCGCGCGCGCCAGTTCCATCAGCCGCAGCTCCTTGTTGGTGAGCTGCCCGGCTAACGTGCCGGCCTGACGATGCAGGCCCACGCGGGCCAGGGCGCGCACTGCGGCTTCCACCGCCGTCTTATCCGATAGTCCCGCGCCGTAGGCGCCCACCACGACATTGTCGAGCAACGGCAGGCGCGGAAAGCTGCGGACCACCTGGAAGGTGCGTCCCACCCCCATGCGGCACACCTGATGAACCTTGTGGCCGAGCATCGATTGACCGCCTAGCGTCGCGCTGCCTTCATCCGCCGTCAGGACGCCGTTCAGCACGTTGAACAGCGTGGTTTTGCCGGCGCCATTCGGGCCGATGATGCCGAGGATTTCGCCGTCGCCCACGGAGAAGCTCACCTCGCTGACGGCGCGTAATCCACCGAACGAACGCGACAGTCCTTCGACGCGCAGCAACTCGCCGCTGGATGGCTTGCGTTGTATGGGTTGCGACCTGGGGAGGGTTTCCAGTACCGGGGGCCGGTTCCGGTAAGGAGCGGCGGAACCATCGGTCACGGATGGTCCAGAACAATCCATCCGGCGACGCCAGCATGATCAGGATGATCGCCGCGCCATACACCACGCCCTGAATGCCGGGAATGATATTTCCAAGTTCCGCATTGAGCGATTCGGCGAGCGGTACCAGAATCGCAGCCCCGATCACCGGGCCCCAGATCGAGGCGACACCGCCAAACAGAGTCACAACGACGGGCTGCGCGGACACCAGGATGCCGAACACAGAGTCAGGCGTCAGCACCAGCAACACGCATGCATAAAGCCCGCCGGCGGTGGCCGCCATCGCGCCGGACGTCACCAGCACACGCATCTTCCACCGCCAGGCATCGATGCCGGCGGCCTCGGCGGCGAGTTCGTTCTGGCGAATGGCCATCAGCGCAAGGCCGAAGCGGGAGTTCTCCACCAGCATGCAGACCACCAGGCCCGCTGCCAGCAATGCGACCGCCACTAGCGTATAGTACCGTTGATCAGCGAATTCGAGATAGTAGATCGGATGTTCCCGATGCATCGGGAACGAAACTTCCTGCAGTCCAATGTATTGCAGCACATAGAGAATCGCCAGCGGATAGGCCAGCATAGCCAGTGCGAAATAGTGTCCGCGCAGGCGGAACGTAGGAATGCCGATGACGATGCCCGCGGCCGCGCCCGCCACAGCGCCGAGCGGGATGCCAATCCATGGTGTCACGCCCTGGAAGATCAGCAACAGCGCCGTGGTATAGGCGCCGATGCCGAAGAACGAAGCGTGGCCGAAGGAGAGCTGGCCGCCATAACCGGACAGCAGGTTCCATGACACGCCGAACAGTGCCCAAATCGGCACCAGCGATAGTATCAACTGGAAGTAGCTGTTGGTAACGAAGCTCGCCACCGCAAGATAACCAAGCGAAACCACGGCCAGAGTGATGACCTCGCGCCGCAATCGGATTCCGGCGCCCTGCCTCATGCGCGTTCAGCCGAGCGGCCGAACAATCCTTGGGGACGCAGCAACACAATGAGCAGAAACACCACGAAGATTGCAGCATTTTGCAATTGCGGCGGCAGCACCAGCGCGGAGCACTGTTGCACGAAGCCGACGGTCAGTCCCCCCCAGAACGCGCCGAGGATGCTGCCCATGCCGCCCAACACGACGCCGGAATACATGATGATCACGTAGTCAAGGCCGATGAACGGGCCAAACGACAGATACGTCGCCATCAATCCACCGGCCACCGCAGTGATGCCGCAGCCGATACCAAACGCGATGCGATAGGCGCGATCGACGTCGATGCCCATATAGGTCGCCGCCGTTGGATTGTCGGCTGCGGCGCGCAATGACTTGCCGAGGCGGGTGTACTCCAGCAACAGATACAATGTGATCGCGGTAACGATTGCCACGGCACACGCAATCAGGCGCGCCTTGTTCAGGAATATCGTGGCGTCGCCGTAGAAACCGCTGACCTCGAACGCGCGTGAGGCGAGCGGCGTGCGCACTGCCTGCGGCGTGGAACCGAACAGGATCAATCCGCCATTCTGCAAAATCAGAGAGATGCCGAGCGTCACGATGAGCTGGCCGAAGTGACCTTCATCCAAAGTGCCTGTTGTGCGCAGGCCGGAAACGCGGCTGATCAGGAATTTGTGCAACAGCGCTCCACCGGCAAACACGATCGGGCCGGCACACAACGCACCGATGAACGGACCCGCGTACGGGCCGAGAAACGCAAGAATGCCGCCGCCCGTTACAAGATACAGGCTGGCATACATGCCCAGCATCAATAACTCGCCCTGGGCAAAATTGACGATGCGCATAATACCGAAGATCAACCCGAGCCCGATGCACATCAGGCCGTAAATGCACCCGATGGTGATGCCGGCGGCGAGTGCGTTCAGCACGTTCTCGATCAGGACCTCTGGGTCCATCCGTTTGGCGTTCCTCCTTGTCGCGGTTCGTCTTACTGGGTCAACGCCACCACCTCAAGCGACCATCCACCGATAAGCTGGCCCAGGTTGCGTGGTGACTCGCCGCGCCAGAGTTGCTCGCCATCGAGCGTGGTACCCCACCCGGCGCCTACCCCCATCGCGCGCAATCCGTCCGGCGCGACGGCACGATACGGCACGTGGTGATGGCCGTGGACGATCAGGCTGGCGCCCATTGCGCGCGCCAACGCATCGAGCGCGGCGTTGCCGGCCGGATGACTGCGCGGTGCCTCATGCGTCACCAGGATGTCGGCACGCTGGGTCGCCAGGTAATCGTAATCCTCAGGCCAGATGGCCGTTGCGCCGAGCGAATGGATCAACGCGTCGATGTGTTCCTTGTTCCATCCAAGGCTGGACAGGTCCTGCGGCAGATCGGCGCGTCGGCGCACACGAGGCGGGTCGGGTGGTTCCCAGATACGTGGGCGGAACGTGCCGCCGAGGCCGGCGATACGCAGGCCGGCAATCTCCACCACCCTGGCGTGCAGTGCACCGGGCGCGGTGCGCGGATTACGCTCGGGTTCGACCAGGTTGGCCCACATCTCCGGCCCGCCGTCGTTGTCGTGATTGCCGAAGATCCAATGCACGTCGATGCCGCGATCCAGCAGCGGTGCCGCAAGGTCGTCGAGTGGGCGCTCGCACTGCATGTCGCCGAGCAGGATCGCCGCCCGGGGCAATGTCTCCAGCGCCGCCAGGCCGCGCTCGACCTGCTGCCACTGTTGGTGGATGTCGCCGACAAAAACGATCGTCATGACTGCGCTGTTCCGTGCTGGCCTTGACGATGTCGCCGCGGCGTCGCCAGAATTTCATGAAAATGCGCTGATGGGAACCCGATGAACGAGTGGATAGAGCAACAGCCGGCGGAGTTTCTGGCTCGGCTGGAGGCGACCGCGACCAAAACAGAAACGCCGTGCGGCGACGGGACGATGCAGTGGCGGCTGTGGGGCGATCCCACAGCACCGGTGCTGGTGCTGTTCCATGGTGGCGCCGGGTCGTGGCGGCACTGGGCACACAACATCGATGTGCTGTCGCGAACATATCGCCTGCTGGTGCCGGACCTGCCGGGGCTGGGCGAGTCGGCATTCCCGCCCGATGGCGACGATGCGATGGCGGTAGCGACGATCGTTGCATCCGGTATCGATCGTGTGCTTGGGCCGGATGCGCGGTACGATGTCGCTGGATTCTCGTTCGGCGGCGCGATGGCAACGTGCGTCGGTGCGATCCACGGCGCTCGGGTGCGATCGGTGACGATCATCGGGTCGAGCGGCGTTGGGCCGATGGGCAGCGCGGTGGAACTCATGAAGGTGCGGCATCTTACGGGTGACGAGCGGGTCGCGGCGCACCGCACTAATCTTGGCCGGTTGATGATTGCTGATCCGGACAGGATTGATGAGCTGGCACTGGCGATCCAGGAATGGAACACCCGGCATTCGCGGCTGAAGACGCCGTCGTTGTCGCGCAGCGGTGTCCTGCAGCAGGCGCTGGCGAAGGTCGTCTCGCCGGTGAACGGCATCTGGGGCGAACTCGATGCGCCAGCCAATCCTCGGGCACCGCAACGCGTCGCGGCACTGCGCGAGATGCGGCCGGATGCGGACGTGCGGATGATCGCTGGCGCGGGGCATTGGGTGGCTTATGAAGCGCCGGAACAATTCCATGCGATGCTGCTGGAGATGTTGACCCGCACCAGGCCGTAAGCTGCGCCACTGGGGCTGGCCTTGTGTCGGGCACTCGTGGTTCTACCATCGCGCAACGGGTGCCCGGGACAAGCCCGGGCATGACGCGGCGTGGAGGAAGCAGCGCATCATGTCCAATGCCAATGTGATGGAGCGCGGTCCAGGCGAGATGATGGGTAATGCCGGGCCGGGCATGCTCGCCGGGCTGCGCGTGATCGAGGTCGCGGACGAGCGCGCGGAATATACCGGGCTGCTGCTGGCGGGGCTTGGTGCCGAGGTGGTGAAGATCGAACCACCGGAAGGCAATGCAACACGGCGCATCGGTCCATTCCTGGAAGACGAACCGGGACTGGAGCGCTCGCTGTTCTTTTGGAACTATAATCGCAACAAGAAATCGGTGGTGCTCGATCTGCGCGAGACACTGGCTCGCGAGCACATGCTGCGGCTGCTGGAAGGTGCGGACATTCTGCTCGATGCGAGTTGCGGCGCGCTGAACGAAGCGCTGAAGCTGGATCGCGCCGCGATGAATGCTCGGTTTCCCTCGCTGGTGACCGCGCGCATGACGCCGTTCGGCGATGACGGGCCGTGGAAGGATTTCAAGAGCTCCGATCTGGTGCATCTCGCGTTGGGCGGGGTGATGATGAACTGCGGCTACGATCCTGATCCGAAGCTGCAATACGATACGCCGCCGATCGCACCGCAGATCTGGCATGCATATCACATCGCAGGCGAGCAGCTTGCCACGGGCATCATTGCCGCGCTGATCCATCGGCACCGGTCTGGGCAGGGCCAGGACGTTTCGGTCGCGGTGCATGAGGCGGTGTCTAAGAACCCGGAGCTCGACATCATGCACTGGGTGATGCGGCGCGTGCCGTTGTGGCGGTTGACCAACCGGCACGCGGTAGAGACGCCGAATCATTCGCCGAGCATCTGTCATACCAAGGATGGGCGCTGGTTCATCTCGCACGGGATGGGTGCACGCGATTTGAAGAATCTGGTGCCGTTGCTGAGCAGGTACGGGATGCAGGCGGATCTGCAACCGCCTCCGCCGGATGCGGATCTGAAGGCGCGGCAGGTGCCTGGGTCGGCGGCGGGTGATGAGACGCGGGCGCATATGCTGGATGTGGTGCAGCGGTTCATCCGTGCGTGGACCTATGCGGACATGCCGTGGCGGGAGGCGCAGGATGCGGGGCTGCTGTGGGCGCCGCTGCGCAAGCCGCACGAGAATGCGCTTGATGAGCACTGGCTGAAACGAAAGAGCTTTGCCGATGTGGTGCATCCTGAGCACGGGCGGAGCTTTCGGTATCCGACGAGCAAGTGGCTGAGCACGAAGACAAGCTGGCAGGTGGGACGGCGTGCGCCTCTGCTGGGTGAGGATACCGAGGCGGTGTTGCGGGAGACGATGCGGGCGCCGAGCGTGCCGGCACAGCCTCGCGGTGTGGCGCAGCCGGTGTTGTCTGCGCTGCATGGCAAGCCGTTTCCGTTGCAGGGCGTGAAGATACTCGATTTCGCATGGTTCCTGGCGTCGGCGGGTGGCACGCGATTCCTCGCTGCGATGGGGGCTGAGAGTTACAAGGTGGAGTGGAAGGACAATCCGGATACACGACTTGCGGCGATGGCGCCGGTTGGCGGGCGGGCGGCGCGCGATGCCGCGACGGGGCCGCTGGTGGGCGTCAAGGATCCGGACATGGGCGGGCAGTTCAACAACAAGAATGCCGGCAAGCGGGGAATATCGCTGAACATCCGGCATCCCAAGGGGCTGCAGATTGCGAAGGACCTTGTGCGGATCTGCGATGTTGTGGCGGAGGGGTTTTCGCCCGGTGTACTGCAACGACTCGGGCTCGGGTATGATGTGATGAAGAGCATCCGGCCGGACATCATCTATATCCAGCAGTCGGGCATGGGCGTGCATGGCACCTATGGACGGATGCGCACCGTTGGTCCGGTGGCGGCGGCGTTCGGCGGGCAGGGAGATATGTCGGGGCTGCCGGAACCGGCGATGCCGGTGGGGTTCGGCTACTCGTTTCTCGATTGGATGGGCGCATATGGCTATGCGCTGGCATTGCTTGGGGCGCTGTATCATCGCGAGCGCACCGGTGAAGGGCAGTGGATCGATGCCTCGCAGTGTGAATCGGGATTGTTCCTGACGGGCTCGACGATCCTTGACTGGTCGGCGAATGAACGGGTATGGCGACGATACGGCAATCGGTCGCCGTATAAGCCGGCGGCACCGCATGGGGCGTATCGCTGTGCCGGTGATGATCGTTGGGTCGCGATTGCCTGCTTCACCGACGCGGAGTGGCGAGCGCTGGCACAGGCGGCGGGGCAGGGGGCGTGGCTGGACGATCGACGGTTCAGCACGCTGGAGCACAGGCTGCTGCATCAGGATTCGCTCGATGCGCTGGTGGAAGCGTGGACGCGCACGCAGGATCGCTATGAGTGCATGATGAAGCTGCAGCGTGCCGGCGTGCCGGCGGGCGTTTGCCAGAACGCGGAGGATCGCTGCGACGCAGATCCTCAGTTGCGGCATTTGAAGTGGCTGACGGAGGTCACCGGCACAAAGATCGGCTCCTGGCCGGTGTATGAACTGCCGATGAAATTCAGCCATACGCCCGCCTATATCGGGGGACCGATCAATCGTGGTGCGCCTGGTTATGGCGAGGACAACGAATGGCTGCTGACCGAACTGCTGGGAATGTCGGCGTCGGATGTGCAGCGGCTCGCGGAGGATGGCGTGATCTGACTGACGTGGCTGGACGGATGAAGCCGCGCGCCTGGTCAACGCGGTTGAACAGTCCGGCAAGCCATCCGATAGTCCGATCACCGGACAAAATGTCGTGGCGGCGAAGGATGCGCTGGATCTCACGCGGGCCGACGACGACGCGAAATTGCGGGCCAGGATCGCGGATTTCCTGAAGTCTGCTGCCCTGACAGCGACGACACACGCCGCCAGGTTGCCACCATGCAGGAGCGTTTTCAAACATGATCCTTGTCACCAACAACGAAGGCACTCTTGGTGCTCCCACCACGGCGCGCATGCTGGCGAACGGCGCGCACGGGCTCGATGCGATCGAGGCTGGCATCCGCATCATCGAAGCGGATCCATCGGTGCGCACGGTCGGCCGTGGCGGCTGGCCGAACCTGCTATGCGAGATGGAACTCGATGCCTGCATGATGGATGGTACGACGCTGCGGTCTGGTGCCGTCGGCGCGCTGCAAGGCTACCTGCATCCAGTCAGCATCGCTCGCGAGATCATGCAGCTTCTGCCGCATGAATTCCTGGTGGGGCAGGGGGCGGCACGCTTCGCTCGCGAAATCGGCGCGGAGCCGGCTGATAACCTGATTGCGGATTCACGGCGTGCCTGGCAGGAATGGTTCGACAACGAGGTGCCCGCGCAACTGCAACGAGATTGGGGCGCCGCACCGCTAGCGGAACTATGTCGCCACGCGATCGACCCTGAGGTGGGACGCGACACCACGGTGTTCCTCGCGCATGACCAGCAGGGGAATATCTGTAGCGGAACGAGCACGTCTGGCTGGGGGTGGAAGTATCCCGGGCGGCTCGGCGACAGTCCGATTGTCGGCGCGGGCTCCTATGCTGATACGCGCTACGGCGCCGCGGCGTGCACCGGGGCCGGTGAGATGACCATACGTTGCTGCACCGCGCGATCGATCGTGCTGTATATGAAGAAGGGCGCCAGCGTGGCCGATGCGGTCAGTGAGGCGGTGGAGGATATGCGGGCGCTGAAGGGTGGGCTGATCAGCCGCGTGACAGTGCATGCCATCGATGCCAAGGGCAATCACAAGGTGGTCGCGGTGAACGGCGCGGGGGACAACAAGTACTGGCTATGGGCAGGGCAGGGCGAGCCTCGGATGTTGGCGGCTGAACCGGTGGTCATCACAAGCGCCGGGATGCAGCCGACCACCACAACGCGATATACGCAGCGGGCACGGTAAGGCAGCTGTAAATTTGACCAAGTCGCGGGAGTGAGTGCCTGAGCAGCTTCACCTCATACGCCGCGCCGGGACTCCCTCGTGAGCCAACCTCCAGCAACCGCGTTTTAGCCGCTGCGGTTCAGCGCTTCGGGCTATCACGCGATAGTAACGCTCCTCTCGGGCCTGTGCGCGTCCTTGGGAACGAACCGCCGTAATCCATCGGTAGAGAGGCACAACGCCCCTCGATGCGGAGGCACTTGCCTTGCGCCATATGTTCGACCCTCCCTAACTGAACGCGCCGCAAAACACCGCAGGGATTTTCGGGTCATAGCCGAGCAGCATCTCGCGAATGCGTGCGCGCACAGGATGAGACTTGGCCGGAGGTCATTGATAAGCTGTCGCTATGGCTGCATCGGCTGCAAGGTTCCGATCTGCAGCCGGCAGTTAATCGCACATAGCAAAAACTTCGCTTCGGCCTGTGATGCAGAACCGTCTTAATGGCGCGAGGCGGTCTCGACGGCGCTCGGTCCCCTTGACCATATCGCCTACAATCTTGTGGGTCGCGAAGCCTTGTAGCCGCCCACCGTGTCGCTTACCCCTCAGCGTGATGGGCCTAGCGCTTGGAACGGCATCGCCCTGTCGTGGCTCGTAGAGAACAAAACATGTACCGTGACGCGTTACGAGATTTCGCATCAAGTCGGATCGAAATCTCGCGAAAACGTGAATAGACATGCGATTCGCGACAACGGAAGGCCTTGGACTGCCCTGCTCAGATGCCGTCTGAGAAGCAAGGGCCTAGCGTTTCATTTTCCCTCTTTTCCGAGCCCCCTCGTTAACGAATCCTTCAGACCATGACATCTCTCCACGCCGCACCGGACACGTTCACTCTCTCCGGCGACCCAGACAGCCGAATCGCTCAGCTGCTCCGGCTCGTCCAGCACCAGGCCCGCATCGCCCAGACGGACGCCGCCCCGCGCATGCAGGACGCGCTCACCGAACTGGAGGACACGATCTCGGACCAGATTGCTGCGTTGGACCGAGCCGCGGAAGACGACAAGGCCGACGCCGAAGCGACCGGCGAGGCCGCACGCGAGCGCCAGGCCTGGCGCCCGCTGAGGGCTGCCTGATGGCCGTACGTCCCATCTGGCGTGGCCACCTGCGCCTCGCGCTTGTTTCCTGTCCTGTCGCGCTGTTCAACGCCCGCCACGACCGCGCCGGAATCCGGTTCAACCTGATCAACCCCGACACCGGCAACAGGATCCGAATGATCACTCAGGATTCCGAGACCGGAAAGGAACTGCAACGCCGCGACCTGGTCAAAGGCTATGAGTTCCGCAAAGACCAATATCTCCTGCTGAGTGACGACGATTTCGATAGCGTCAAAGTCGAAACTTCCGCGGTGATGACAATCGAGAAGTTCGTCGACACCGAGTTGATCGACCCAGTTTACTATGATGCGGCTTACTTCATCGCCCCCGACGGCGACGCTGGCCGGGACGTCTATGCCGTGCTCCGCGAGGCTATCGCCAAGACCGAAAAGACCGCTCTCGCCCGTGTCGTGATCTCTCAGCGTGAGCGAACCATCGCGTTGCGCCCGGTGGGCGACGCCGGCCTCATGGCTCATACGCTTTACGAGGACCGGGACCTGAACAGCTCCAAGGAGCTGTTTGACGGCCTGGAGGGCATCAAGACCGATCCCGAGATGGTCCAGCTCGCCACCCAGCTCGTGGTTCGGCAGGCAGGGAAATATGACGCGGCGGATCTCGAAGACCGCTACGAGACCAGGCTGCGCGCGATGATCGACGCGAAGCTCAAGGGCGAAGGCATCGATCTTGAGGCCGAGGAGCCGGTCGCATCAACCAGCAACGTGATCGATCTTATGGCGGCGCTGAAGAAAAGCCTGGGGCAAACGCCGGCAGAGCAGCCGGCGGCAGCGAAGCGCAAGAAGCCTGCAGATGCGCGGCAGACCGGCCTCAAGCTGCCGATCAAGGGTGGCAAGATCGCTGCCGAGCGGATGCAGCAGGCTTCGGCCCCAGTGAATAAGCCGGCGCGCAAGCGGGCCTAGTGGTCTTTCGGCCCCACGTCCGCAACAAGCTCCGCCAGGCAGCCTGACCACGCGCCCCGATTTCTTCCCCTCTCCCGCGCAGCGGGGGAGGCAGGGAGGGGGTGGCACCAGCCTTAAAGGCATCCTGACCCCATGCCCCGTTGCGCCGCTCGCACGGTGAGGGGCGATTTCCTTCGATCGTGTTGTGAACCCGGCAGATATTCGCCCCGCCACGACCACCCCGCCGACCTCGCCTCCAGCGCCCGCCAAGCCACGCCACGCCGAAACAACGATCCTCCGACCCCACGGGGCGCACCGAACGCCCCGGTCGCGTGCGCAAGCGTCCCCGCCCGTCTCCCCCACAGAATTCTGAGACACATCTGAGACAAACCCGCGCCATCACGCGTCACCCAGCCCGCAGCCCCACCCCGCTGCGCCCCGGAGCAAGCCCGCGTCGTGCCACCAACCAGCACCCCATCGAGGAAACGGCCAGCCCCACCACCGTCAGCGCCGACAGGCGTTCCCCGAGCAGCACCCAGGCCATCACTGCCGCTGTGCCCGGCACCAGGTAGAAATTTGCCGTCGCCCGCGCCGCGGTGCCCCGCACCAGCATAAGATAGTAAAGCGCCATCCCGCCCAGCGAGACCGCCGCCGCGTTCCACGCCACAGCCGCAATCGCCGCTTCATTCCACGCCGCCCGAGGCGTCTCGAACACCGCCGTCGCCACCACGCACGCCACGGCTGCGGCGATCAACTGCACCGTGGTGCCTTCCAGCATCGGCACCCCACGGCAGAACCGGCCAAAATACAACGTCCCGCTGCACAGCCCGACCACGCCGCCCGCGGTCAGCAGCAGTCCATTCAGCTCCACCGGGCTGCGCGCCGCCGCCAGTCCCACCACCAGCACGACGCCGGCGGCGCCAAGCACCAGCCCCAGCCATTGCAACGGCCGCAGCGCCTCCCCCAACAGCGGCCACGCCAGCAGCGCCGTCAGCAGCGGATTGAGTGTCTGCACCAGAGCGATCGGCGCCGCCCCGGTGTGTACCATCGCGTAGTGCGCGGTCATCAGCAGCACGCTGTTGGTCAGCACGCCCGACACCGCCAGGTGCCCCCATCGCCCCGCCACCGGCCGCCACGATCGTCGCAGCACCACCATCACCGCGACCAGCACCACCGCGGCCGCCACCATCCGCACCGTCACGAAGTACAGCGGCGACAGGTGCCGCAGCCCAACCCTGGCCGCGATGAACGACGAACTCCACAGCAGCACGAAGCCAAACGGCGCCAGCCGGACCAGCATGAACTCCATCCCCGTCCACACGGCGGATGGAGGAAAGCCTCCGCCTCAGGCCGCGGTGTAGCCCCAGACGCGGGCGGGCGGGAAGTTCAACGGCGTCCACGCCTCGCCCATCGCTGCCAGCCCCAGCCGCCGCCCGGGCAGCGGCGGAAGAGCATCGCCGCGTTTGCCACCCCTCGGTTCATCCGCTCGTCGAAGATCGCCCTGCCGCAATTGTAAAGCAGCATGCTATTTGTCATCTCATTGACACTTTTTCTTCATAAGTTACTGCTGTTACTGCGACCCTTATGCAAATCCGACTTCAGGCGGAGTGTCTCGTGCCCCGCACCTCAAACGCGCGGTTTGCTTTCGCGGCCCGCAACCTTCGGTTATGCTTCCGCATGGTACGGCGAGTGTCGGTTGGGCGCCGGCCAACGCAGCAAGGGCGAAGCCGCCGCGCATGACCGCCAGGATTCTGATCGTCGATGACGTGCCGGCAAACACGCGCCTGCTGGAGGCGAAGCTGTCCGCCGAATACTATCAGGTCGCCAGCGCCAAGGACGGCTTCGAGGCCCTGCGTGTCGCCGACGAATGGCAGCCCGATCTCATCCTGCTCGATGTCATGATGCCCGGCATGGACGGCTTCGAGTGCTGCCGCAAGCTCAAGCTCGACGCCACCACTCTGCACATCCCAATCGTCATGATCACCGCCCTCGGCGAGCCGGCCGAACGGTTGCGCGGGCTGGAGGCCGGCGCCGACGATTTCCTCACCAAGCCGGTCGAGTACGAGACCCTGATGGCCCGCGTCCGCAGCCTGGTCCGCCTCAAGCGCCTGCTCGACGAATGGCGGGCGAGGGGCGAGACCGCCCGCGCCATGGGCCTCACCAGCGAGAGTGTCGCGGTTCCCTCGGTCGCCGGCGCCCGCGCTCTCGTGGTGGATGATTGGGACCTCGGCGCCCAGGCCGTGCAGGAGGCGCTGTCCCGCGACGGTATCATCGCCGGCCGCGCCCGCACCGGCACCGAGGCGATGGCACTGTCGTCCGCAATCCCGTTCGACCTGATCGTGCTCAGCCTGTCGCTGATCGAGGAAGACCCGCTGAAGCTCGCCTCATCGTTCCGCGCCGCCAACGCCACCCACGAGATCCCGCTGCTGCTGATTGCCGAACCCGAGGAACGCGAGAACATCCTGCGCGGCTTCGATCTCGGCGCCAACGACTGGCTCGTATTGCCGCTCGACGAGAACGAACTGCGTGCTCGCGCCCGCAACCAGATCCGCCGCAAGTTCTACCAGGATCGCCTGCGTACCGACCTCGGCGCCGCCCTCGAGATGGCGCTGATCGATCCGCTCACCGGCCTCTATAACCAGCGCTATCTGATGCGCCATCTGCGCGGCCTGCTGGAAGCTGCATTGAACCGCGACCTCGCCGTGCTGATGATCGACGTCGACCACTTCAAGAGCGTCAATGACGACTACGGCCACGCCGCAGGCGACAAGGCGTTGCGCGCGATCGCCGATGTGCTTCGCACCAGCACCCGGGTGTTCGACTCGCTGGCGCGCTACGGCGGCGAGGAGTTCGCGGTGGTGATGCCGGGCACCACGATGGAGGATGCCAGACTCGCCGCCGAACGGCTCCGTTCAGCAGTCGAGACGGCGCCGTTCACCACCGAGGCAGGCCATAAGCTGCACTTGACCATCAGCGTCGGCGTTGCCTGCAGCAGCCAGCAGCCAATCACTCCGGAGGCGCTGTTGCGTGCCGCCGATGTCGCGCTGTATGCCGCCAAGCGGGCAGGGCGCAACCGCGTGGAACTCGCGCCCCCGATCGCCCCCGGCGCCTAGCTGGCAGCGCCCGGCTGGCTACTTGATCTTCGCTTCGCGGAACGGCACGTGCTTGCGCACCACCGGGTCGTACTTCCTCAGCTCCATCTTGCCGGTCTGCGTCCGCGCGTTCTTCCGCGTGACATAGAAGAAGCCGGTATCGGCGCTGGAGACGAGCTTGATCTGGACAGTGTTGGTCTTGGCCATGGCTGGATCCTCGTAATGCGCGGAAGATGCTCACCGCGCCCGTCCAGGTCAAGATCAGGGCTCCGCCCTGAACCCGCCAGGAGGCTTTGCCTCCTGGACCTCCACCAAAGGCATTGCCTTTGGAAACCATCCTGTCCGGCTCTGGGTAGGGGAACATGGACCTCATCGAGGTCCGTGTTCCCCTACCCAGAGCCGGACAAAACGGGTTCTAAGGGCTATGCCCTTAGCGGAGTTCCAAGAGGCAGAGCCTCTTGGTCGGGGTGCGGGGCGAAGCCCCGGTCAGTGATCCTTCGGGGCGCTGACCAAGGACGGGGCGGTGACCACCGATGTCGTCTCACTTCTGTCCCGCAGCGGTGGCAGCAGTGCCGCCGCATAGGTGGCGGGATCATGGATCAGTGCCCGCGCCGCCTCCAGGTCGGAGTCGCGTCCCTCCGCCGCGGGGCAGGCGTTACGGATTGCCAGCACCTGGGCTGGCGCCAGCGGAGCGCGCAAGGCCCGCTCGGCCGTCACCGCCGGTGCCATCGGATCACGCCCCTCCGACAGTTCTGCCAACTGCCGAACCAGCGACTCTGGCCCCAGGCTGGCGCAAACCTGCGGCAGCACCCCAAGGCCCTGGATTGGCCAGCCACGTGGCGCGAGCACCCGGCTCCAGGTGATGAACAGCTCACCGCCATCAGGCAGCGGATCGATCGTCTGCACCAGCCCCTTGCCAAGCGTCGAGCTGCCCAGCACCACGCCCCGCCCCCGGTCAGCCAGTGCCGCGGCAAGAATCTCGGCCGCGCTCGCCGTACGGCCATCCACCAGCACGACAACAGGAATGGCGCCCGCCAGTTCGCCGCTGGCGGAACGCCAGATGCGGTTGGCTGCGGGGTCGCGTCCGGCGGTGATCGCAACGATGCCCGCCGGCAGCAGCATGTCGGCCGCCTCGACCGCCTGGCGCACCAAACCGCCGCGGTTGCCGCGCAGGTCGAGCACAATGCCCTCGGGAGGATGCGGGTTGGCAAGCCCCTCCTCGATGGCGCGTGACAGATGCACGGCCGTGCTGTGGTTGAATTCGGTCACTTGCACCAGCAGCATTTCGCCGACGCGCTGTGCGTAGACGGTTTCCGGTGGGACCATCTCACGCTCGATCTCCGCCGAGCGGAGGCGTCCGTCGCGTGTGCGCCAGCCTATGACGACATTGGTCTGCTCCGGCCCTGCGATCATCTGCGCCACCGCGGTCGCGCCCTTGCCCCGCACCGCGCGGCCGTCGACCGAAATAATCGTGTCGCCCGGCCGAATGCCGGCGAGCGCGCCGGGGCCGTCCGAGACCGCAGACCCGACCATTACTGTCGAGCCGCGCTGCACCAGTTGCAGGCCAGCGCCGGCGCTGCCGACGCGGCGTTCGCGGTCCTCATCCGCATCGCTTGGCGCGACATAGCGGGAATAGGGATCGAGGTGGTTGAACAGTTCGTCGAAGAAGCTTTGTACAACGCCTTGCGTGCCGGCGTGGCGAACCACGGTCGAGCTGGCAACCGCCGCGGCAGCGAAGTCACTCGCCATCGCGGCCCAGCCATCGATGTCGGTGTCCGCCAGTGGCGGTCGCTCGATGACCAGGTTGCCATGCGTCAGCAGACGCAGCTTGCCGTCCTGGATATCGGTGATGAGGTTCGGATCCAGCGCGGTGAGACCGTGCAGGCCCCACAGCGTGAGCTGCGATACCGGCACCGGCTCGAGCGTCCGCGGTACCATGAATGCCAGCGCGGTGGCATAGACGTTGGTCACCAGATGCGGATCGAAGCCGCCGATGGCAACGGGCTGGGTATGCGCAGGGGCAATCAGCAGCAAGAGCAGCACGGTAGCGGAGCGGATCACCTGGACCGTGGCCGTCTCCCCTGTCGTGCGCCGCGGCTACCCTCGGGTACGCCTTGCAGGATATGGAAGATCAGCCCGCCGGTGACGGGGCTGGCTTCGGCAAGCCGCACGTCAACCGGCTGCGCCAGACGAAACTCCAGGCGGGTTCTGCTTCCGGTCAGCGTCTGCTCCTTCTCGTCATGCCGCCAGTAATCGTCGGGCAGCGACCGCACCGGCACGAGCCCACTCGCACCGCTCTCCGCAACTGTGACGAAAAGTCCGAAGCGCGTCACACCGGAAATTCGTGCAGCGAAATTCGCGCCAACTTTGTCCGCCATGTATGCAGCGAGGTAACGGTCGATCGAATCGCGCTCAGCTAATTGGGCCCTTCGCTCGGTTGCGGTGATGTGCAAAGCGGTGTCGGAGAAGCGCGCCGCTTCATCTTTCGCCAATCCGTCGTCGCCCAGTCGCAAGCCGCCAATCAACGCGCGATGCACCAGCAGATCTGCGTAGCGGCGGATCGGACTGGTGAAATGTGCATAGCGTGGCAACGCGAGGCCAAAGTGCCCGATATTGTCGGGGCTGTACTCAGCTTGCGACTGCGAGCGCAGCATCACCTCGTTCACCAGCAGCGCTTCGGGCGTGCCGGCCACGCGCCGCAGCACGCGGTCGAGGTCGCGCGGATGCACCTGATCGCCCGGCGGCAATGAGATGCCGAGCCCGTGAAGGAAATCGCGCAGCGACGCGAGCTTGTCGTCCGACGGAGGGGCATGAATGCGATACATCACCGGCTGGTGGCGGCGTTCGAGTTCCTCGGCCGCGGCGACATTGGCCAGCACCATGAATTCCTCGATCAACCGATGGCTGTCGAGCCGCGGCCGCGGTGCGACACTGATCACGGCGCCGTTGTCGTCCAGCACCACGCGACGTTCCGGCAGGTCGAGATCGAGTGTGCCGCGCGCGGTGCGTGCCGCGCGCAGTGACTCATACGCGGCGTAGAGCTGATCGAAGCGGGAATCGCCGCGATCATGGGACTGCTGCACATTCTCGTATGTGAGGCGGGCCACACTTCGCATCAGCCCGCGGCCGAAACGGTGCGTCGTCTTGCGGCCTTGCGCGTCAATGCGCAGTTCGGCGTAGAGACAGCCGCGGTCCTCCTCCGGACGCAGGCTGCACCAGCCGTTGGACAGCGCCTCCGGCAGCATCGGCACGACGCGGTCGGGGAAGTAGACGCTGTTGCCGCGTGTGCGCGCCGCATGGTCGAGCGGCGAACCGGGGCGCACGTAATGGGCGACATCAGCGATCGCGACAATGAGGCGGAAGCCGCCGGCATCCGGTTCGGCAAACACCGCATCGTCGAAGTCGCGGGCGTCCTCGCCATCGATAGTGACCAATGCGATGTCGCGCAGGTCGGTGCGGCGGCCGAGCGGAACTGCCTGTGCGGCCTCAGCCTGCTCTAGCGCGGCGTCCGGGAATGCTTCGGGGATATCGTGCGTGTGGATGGCGATCAGGCTGATCGAGCGGGCATCGCCCATTGCGCCAAGCCGCTCGATGATCCGGGCTGGCTTCAGGCCGAGGCCGTGGTGGGGCAGGGGTTCGCCCAACACGATCTCGCCTTCCGCGGCGCCGCCTTCTTGGCCGCGCGGCACCAGCCATTCTGCCTTGGCCCGGCGATCCGTTGGGATGATGCGGCCGCCACGATAGACGCCAAGGACGCGGCTGGGAGCCTCCGCCAGTCGCCGGATGGTGCGGCCTTCGTAGCGGTTCGGTCCGCGTGGCGTCAGGCGGGCAAGTACGCGCTCACCGGGAGCCAGCGCCGGCTGGCCGCGCGGTTCTGCTGCCATGAATATCGACGGCGGCGGACCCGCGGCGGCGTCCCAGTTCGCCGGTCGGGCGATCGCGTCGCCGTCCGTGTCGGTGCCGGTGACGACGACAATGGCGGTGTCTGCCAGATCCGCGGTCGCCGGACGCCGGCGCGAGGGCTTGGAGCGGCGTGGGGTGGCGCGGATTGGGGTCACGCTCCGCATATGCGTGTTCCTCGCCACGACCGCCAGCACCCTTGGTGCTTTCTCCGCCACACTGTTGCACGCACACACCTTGGCGGTGTGCAGGGCTTATAATTCTGCTGCTCCGGTGTCGTCCGGCTTTAGCTAACTCTGAAGTGAAGACCTCTTCGGCTACTCGTCGATCGCCAACCATCGCAAGAGCGGAAAAACCCTCCAATCCGCGAAGACATTTAGGATTATTTTCTTGACGCGGCTCGCGCCTTATGGTCTTACTCCGCCCATGCCAACCCCGGCCTCCTTCTCCCCTCCAACCGACGCCCCCAGCGGGTTCGAGGCTGTCAGGGAGACCCTCTCCAACCTCCTGCTCCTTCTCGTCATCGCGATGCTCACGACCGGGGTCGAGCGCCTCATCGCTTCGCTCCGTCAGCGCACCGAAACCACTGACCTAACCGACATCACGCGCGCCTTCGGCACCACCGACATCGCGCTCATCCTCGAACGCCTCACCATCGGCCTGCAGCGCCTCCGCACGCTCGAGGAAAAGGTTCGCCGCGCCGTGGCCGGCCTCGACACCGACCCCCAGCTCGAATCCACGAGCGCCCCCGCATCCCCGCTCAGTCTGTGCGCATCGCAGCCACTCGGCCCCACGCCAGAGGACATTTCTGTCCTCTCGCTCCTCACGCCCGAGCTGATGGCCAGCGCACCGGTCCGCGCCACCGGCCCACCCCGACCCCCTGGTTCAGTCCGCAAAACCCAACGGGGCCTGTCCATCCTCTCATACCGAGGGGCATGGCCGGCCCCGTCGTGCCGATTCCCCTCCCTGGCGGGGAGGCAAGTCGATACCTTAATGCTCGTGTGGATGTCGGCTGATCGACAGAAGGCCTTTAACACTGAGGAAGAACGGAGGACGTCGAGGGCCACCGAGGAAGTAGTAATGCGCTGCGCGCGAAGCGCTATTTCTTTCTCAGTGGCCCTCCGTGGCCCTCAATCGTCCTCCGTGTTGAAAGCCTTGCGGTGCCACCAACCAGCGCAATTGCATCCGTAAGGCCAAGCTCCCACGGCAAATGCGATAGCCCACCCCCAGCTAGGCTACGGCAAGACGCCTCGCCCACCGATGCAGCCGCAGTATTCGCGGGTGACCAGCCCGCTCTTGTCGAGACCTGCGAATATTGCCTGAAACCTGTTCTGCGCCGGGCGGCAGAACCGCCGGGTCAGCGCGCTGATCGCTTCGGCGCTGGAGCCTTGCCGGAACGCGCCGCGGACTTTTTCTTGGCCGCGGGTGCCTTCGCTGCAGTCGCGCGCTTTGCCGGCGCCTTCGGTGCGGCGCGCTTGGCCTTCGGCGTGGCTGGCCGCCGCCTCGCCGGCGCCGCCTTGCGCTTGGCCGGCGCAGGGTCCCGTGCTGTCGGCGCTGCGGCCTCGGGCGCCGCTGGCTTCGCCGCTCCCCCAGCGCGTCCACGTCGACCGGCGGCACCGCGTGGGCGCAGCTGCTTGCCCTTCTCCGCCAGCAGCGCGACTGCCTGTTCCACCGTGACGTCTTCCATCATCACGCCGCGCGGCAGGTTCGCCACGGTCTTGCCGTGCTGCACATACGGACCGAAGCGGCCCTTGCGCACCGAGATCGGCTCCTTGTCCCCCGGATGCACCCCGACATTCCGCACGCTCGCCATCTTGCGTGCGATCAGATCGACCGCGCGGTTAATGCCGATGGCCAACACATCGTCGTCCCGATCCAGCGATCCGTAGATCGCGCCCATCCGCACATACGGCCCGAACCGCCCGATCCCTGCCTGAATCGCCTCGCGCGTTTCCGGATGCATGCCGATAAGGCGAGGCAGCCCCAGCAGTCCCATCGCCTGTTCCAGCGTGATCTGGTCACCGTCCATGCCGCGTGGCAGCGACGTGCGTTTGGGCTTGACCTTCGACTTGCCCTTTTCCTTGTCGTCGCCGTTCTCGCCTTGCTGCACGTACAAGCCGTACGGCCCGCGACGAACCGTGATCTCCTCGCCGGTTTCCGGATGCTGGCCGAGGACACGCATGCCCTCCTTCAGCGTCTCGCCCTGGTCCTCGCCGTTCTCGATCGCCAGCCGCCGCGTGTACTGGCAGGTCGGGTAGTTCGAGCAACCGATGAAGCTGCCGTAGCGTCCCAGCTTCAAACCAAGCCGCCCGGTGCCGCAGGCAGTGCAGAGGCGCGGATCGGTGCCGTCCTCACGCGCCGGAAAGAAGTGCGGGCCAAGGTCCTCGTCCAGCGCCGCAATGACGTCGCTGATCTTGAGGTCCTTGGTCTGATCGATCGCACGGGAGAACTCGTCCCAGAAGGCGTGCAGCATTGCGCGCCATTCGGTATCGCCGCCGGCGATCTCGTCGAGCTTCTCCTCCATCGAAGCGGTGAAGCCGGTGTCGACGTAGTGCTCGAAGAAGCTGACCAGGAAGGCGGTGACCAGTCGTCCGCGGTCCTCCGGAATGAAGCGCCGCTTGTCCAGCCGCACATACTTTCGATCCTGCAGCACCGACAGGATGGAGGCGTAGGTGGAGGGACGGCCGATGCCGAGCTCCTCCATCTTCTTCACCAGGCTGGCTTCCGAGTAACGCGGCGGAGGCTGGGTGAAATGCTGCGCCGCGGTAACGTCGCCGCGCTTCAGCGGATCACGCTCGGCCATCGGCGGCAGCATGCGGCTGTCGTCTTCCTCGGCCGCGTCGTCGGTGTCCTCGCGATACAGCTTCAGGAAGCCGTCGAACGCGACGATGGAGCCGGTGGCGCGCAGCGTCGTGCCTTTGCCGTCGGTCACGTCGACAGTGACCTGGTCCAGCTCGGCCGACTGCATCTGCGACGCCACCGCGCGCTTCCAGATCAGTTCGTAGAGCCGGCGCTGATCGTTCGACAGGAAGCGCGCCATGCTGTCCGGCGTGCGCTCGACGTCAGTTGGCCGGATCGCCTCGTGGGCTTCCTGGGCATTCTTGATCTTGCTCTGGTAGACGCGCGGCGCCGGCGGCAGGTAGTTGCTGCCGTAACTGCCGCCGACGTGCTCGCGGATCGCGGCGATCGCCTCCTGTGCCATCTGCACGCCGTCGGTCCGCATATAGGTGATCAGCCCGGTCGTCTCGCCGTCGAGCTCCACCCCTTCATACAGCTGCTGCGCCAGCCGCATCGTCTGCTGCGCGCCGAAGCCCAGCTTGCGCGACGCCTCCTGTTGCAGCGTCGAGGTGGTGAACGGCGCGTACGGATGCCGCTTGACGCGCCGCTTCTCGACCGAGCCGACGGTGAAGCGCCCGGCCTCGACGCGCTGCTTGGCGCGCATGGCGGTGGCTTCGTTCGGCAGGTCGAATTGCTCGAGCTTCTTGCCCTCGAGGTGCGTCAGCCGCGCAGTGAACGGTGCGCCGGCCGGCGTGATGAAGTCGGCCTCCACCGTCCAGTATTCGCGAGCACGGAATGCCTCGATCTCGGCTTCGCGGTCGCAGATCAGCCGCAGCGCCACCGACTGCACGCGCCCTGCCGAACGGCTGCCCGGCAGCTTGCGCCAAAGCACCGGCGAGAGCGTAAAGCCCACCAGGTAGTCCAGCGCGCGGCGCGCCAGATAGGCCTCGATCAGCGGCTGGTCGAGATCGCGCGGCGCCGCCATCGCAGCACGCACGGCGCTGCGGGTGATCTCGTTGAATGTGATGCGGCGGACCTTGATGCCCTTCAGCGCGTGCCGGTCCGCCAGCATCGCCTTGACGTGCCAGGAAATCGCCTCGCCCTCGCGATCCGGGTCGGTGGCGAGATACAGCGTGCCGGCGCCCTTCAGCGCCTTGGCGATCGCGCTGACCTGCTTTTCGCCGCGCTGGTCGGACTGCCAGTCCATGGCGAAGTCCTGCTCCGGCCGCACCGACCCGTCCTTCGGCGGCAGGTCGCGCACGTGGCCCAGGCTGGCCAGCACGGTGAAGCCGCCACCGAGATAGCGGTTGATGGTCTTGGCCTTGGCGGGGGATTCAACGACGACAACGTCGGACATTGTGACCTTTTTGGTACTCTAGAAACCGGTGTCAGGCAGCAGTGCCACCCGGTTCCCGGACAGCGTCTGGATGCGGCCAGCGAGCTCCAATTCCAGGAGTACTCCCATGACCGCAGCCGGAGAGAACTGGCAGCGCCGTACGACATCGTCAACGGCTGTTGGCGAACTTCCCAACAATTCAATGACTTGGCGCCTGGCCCGCGCCCGATCCGCGGCGGATTCCGGTGGTTCTTCCCAGTCACCGGGCGCTTCGGCGAGCCCTGGCGCGGGGCCGTGCACGAACAGCGGATCGCGCCCGAGACCTTCCCGCGACGGGTGGTCCGGCAGGTTGTCCAGCACGTCCTGCGCCGTCTCCGTCAGATGCGCACCTTGGCGGATCAAGTCGTTGCCGCCGCGCGAGCGCGGGTCGAGCGGCGAGCCCGGCATGGCGAACAGTTCCCGCCCCGCCTCCTGCGCCAGCCGCGCGGTGATCAGGCTGCCGGAGCGCAGCGCCGCTTCCACCACGACGACCCCAAGCGACAGGCCGGCGATGATGCGGTTGCGGCGGGGGAAGTGGCGCGCCTGTGGCGTCGTGCCGAGCGGCGCCTCACTCACCACCGCGCCAGCCTCCGCGATGCGGCGCTGCAGATCGGTGTGCTCGGCCGGGTAGGGGATGTCGAGACCGCCAGCGATCGCTGCGACGGTCCGCCCCGTCCGCAGTGCGCCGGTGTGCGCGGCGGCATCGATGCCGCGCGCGAGCCCGGAAACCACCACCACCGATCGGGCCAGTTCGGCAGCGAGATCCTCCGCCATGCGCTGACCATTGGCCGAGGCATTGCGTCCCCCAACCAACGCCACCGCGCGCTGTGACAGCGCCGCAGGGTCGCCCAACACGGCGATGACCGGTGGTGCGTCGTCCAGCATCGCCAGCAGCGGCGGATAGTCGGGCTGGTCCGCGAAGATCATGCGGCCACCCAGGCGGCTCACGCCATGCCATTCGCGTGCGGCGTCATCGGGCGACGGGATCTCCGGCGGGCTGGCGCGCCCGCCGGCCTGGGCAAGCGCGGGCAGCGCCTGGAGCGCGGCCGCAGCCGAGGCGTAACGCGACAGCAGGCGCCGATATGAAACCGGTCCGACACCCTCGCTGCGGGCAAGCCGCAGGCGATCCAGTGCATCTTCCGGCGCAGAAATGTCTGGTTCAGGCTTTCTGACCAATGCGTGGCTCGCTGCCCGCCAACAAGCGGCGGATGTTCTCGTGATGGCGAGCGCACACCACCACAAGGATCACCAACGCAACCTTAACGACGGTGGCATCGGCCAGAATGGCGGCAATGACCGGGGCGGCGGCGAACGAGACCAATGCCGCAAGGGAGGAGATGCGAACGAGCGCTGCCACCACCAGCCAGATCGCTCCGGCGCACAGGCCGACGGGCCAAGCGGCGGCGATCAGCACGCCATAGGAGGTGGCGACGGCCTTGCCACCCTTGAAGCCGAGCCACACCGGGAACGCGTGGCCAAGCACCGCGCCGATGCCGGCCCACAGCACGCCTTGGTGGCCGGCGAACCACGCCGCAAGGAGAACTGCGACCGCTCCCTTGCCGCCGTCCAGCAACACCGTTGCGGCGGCCAGGCCCTTGTTCCCGGTTCGCAGAACGTTGGTGGCGCCAATGTTGCCCGAGCCAATGCGACGAATGTCCCCCAGTCCCGCGGCGCGCGTCAGCAACAGGCCGAACGGGATCGAGCCGAGCAGGTAACCGACAAGCACGAATGCGAAAGGGGGCATGGGTTACCCTCTGGAATAGGCGTCGATCGTCCAGCTATTGCACATCGCCAAGGGGGCCACCAGTATCTGACCAGACTGGTCAGGAGAGCGTGGAATGCGGGCGCAGCAAGCAGGATCGCAGAACCCCGACTCATCCACCTGGAGACTGGAGGACGCCAAAGCGCACTTCAGCGAGTTGGTCAGGCGAGCACGGCAAGGCATCCCGCAGCACGTCAGCGTGCGGGGCCTGGACGCGGTTGTGGTGCTCTCGGCGGCAGATTTCGCACGCCTGTCACCAGCCGCCGCCAGCAGTAGCCTCGCAGCACTTTTTGCCGACAGTCCGCTTGCTCGGTTGGATGATTTCGAAATCAACGTCGTGCGCGAACGGGCACCCGTACGCGATGCGCCTGCCTTCGACGAATGAGTTTGCCGCCCGCTCGCGGCTGGCTCATTGACACCAATGTTGTCTCTGAACTGCGCAAGGGCCGCCGAGCGGCCGCGCCAGTTCGTATCTGGGCAGAGAGCGTCGCGCCAACCGCTTGCTATCTCAGCAGAGTTACCATCGCGGAAATTCGCTTCGGAATTGAACGCGTGACCGATCCGACCTTCCGCGCGGAATTGGAGGCGTGGATGCATGACGGCCTGCTCCCTTGGTTCGGCGCTCGGATCATCGACCTGGACGAGCGCGTCCTGGTTCGGTGGCGCCAAATGGTGTGGGAGGGTCAGGAGGTTGGCTACACCTACGCCCAACCGGACGCGTTGCTCGCGGCCACTGCGATCGTGCAAGAACTGGCAGTTGTCACACGAAACACCGCTGATTTCGAGCGGGCCGGCGTTCGCCTGTGCAACCCGTGGACAGAGCGGGCGCAATAGCACTGAGCGGTCAGCCAAATACCCGCCGACCGGCTTTCCACGTCCCCAGCACCACACCCTCCAGCGCGCGGCCGTCGAACGGCGTGTTTTGTGCCTTGCCGGGAAGGTTGCCCGCCTCCACCTGCCAGATCCGATCCGGGTGAAACAGGCAGAGGTCGGCCGCGGCGCCTTTCCCCAGGGTTCCTGCCACGATCCCAAGCAACCTCGCTGGCCGCGCCGTCAGCAGGTCAATCGCCGCCGCGAGCGGGAGCGACCCGTTATGCACCTGTGCCAGCGTCACGCTCAGCAGCGTGGCCAGCCCTGCGCCCCCTGGCGTCGCTTGGGCGAATGGCTGGCGCTTGTCGTCGGCATCGCACGGCTGGTGGTCCGAGGCGACTGCATCGATCGTCCCATCGGCCAGCGCAGCGACGACGGCCAACCTGTCCGCGTCCTTGCGCAGCGGCGGAGACAGCTTGGCGTAGGTACGAAAATCGCCGATGGCAGTCTCGTTGAGGTCGAAATACGGGGGGGCGGTATCACAGGTGACGGCAAGCCCTTGGTCTTTCGCCTGGCGGATCAGCGCCAGGGCTTCGGCAGTTGAGACATGGGCGAAATGGACCGCGCCGCCGGTCAATGCGGCGAGGCGGATGTCGCGTGCGACCAGGATGGCCTCAGCGGCGGCCGGGATACCGGGAAGGCCGAGCCTGGTGGCCAGTTCCCCCTCGGTTGCCGTGCCACCACGGGCGAGCGACAGGTCTTCAGGGTGCTGCACGATCCGGGCGCCGAAGCCGCGGGCGTACGACAAGGCCATTCGCATCAGTCGCGAGGAGCTGATGGCGCGGGTTCCGTCCGTGAACGCGACGGCACCAGCCTCGCGCAGCAGGCCGAGTTCGGCCATGTCCTCACCCCGGCAGCCGGTGGTGATCGCCGCATAGGGGAGGATGGTCAGGCTGCCGGTCTCCTCGCCGCGCGTGCGGAGCAGGCGGACCAGCGCGGGGTCGTCTATTGCCGGCAGCGTATCGGGCAGGGCGGCGAGCGTGGTGATGCCGCCGGCGGCGGCGGCCTCGGCGGCGGAGGCAATGGTTTCCCGGTACTCGTAGCCCGGCTCACCCAGTGCGGCACGCATATCGAACAGGCCGGGGCAGAGGATGGCGCCGTCCTCCGCGATGACGGTGACGCCATCGGGACGTCCGAGGCTTGCGCCGAAATCGGCGATCCGGCCGTCGCGCACGAGCAGGTCACCCTGCTGGTCCAGGCCCGAAGCGGGGTCCAGCAGACGGACGGACGTGAACAGGGTGTCCATCGTCAAGCGGCGCCCCCTCCCCAACCCTCCCCCGCGCCAGCGCGGGAGAGGGAGTGTGCCGCCCCCTCTCCCGCGCTGGCGCGGGGGAGGGTTGGGGAGGGGGCGCCGCTAAGGTTCATTCCGCCCGTGGCCGCCGCGTGCCAGCGTGTCCAATACGGCCATACGGACCGCTACGCCCATCTCCACCTGCTCGCGGATCAGGCTGCGGTGCGGGTCGTCCGCCACCGCGCTGTCGATCTCGACGCCGCGGTTCATCGGACCCGGGTGCATCACCAGGGCGTCCGGTTTCGCGTACGCCAGTTTCGCCGCATCCAGGCCATAGAACCGGAAGAACTCCCGCGCGCTCGGGACCAAGCCGCCCTGCATCCGCTCACGTTGCAGCCGCAGTGCCATTACGATGTCGGCGCCGGCGAGGCCGCGCTCCATGTCGTGGAAGACCTCGATCCCCAGGCGTTCCGCCTCGGCGGGCATCAGTGTGGGCGGTCCGATCACGCGCACCCGGCTGCCCATCGTCGTCAGCAAGTGGATGTTGGACCGGGCGACCCGTGAATGCAGGATGTCGCCACAGATCGCGATCACCAGCCCCTCCAAACGCCCCTTGCGCCGCCGGATGGTCAGCGCATCCAGCAGTGCCTGCGTCGGATGCTCATGCGTGCCGTCCCCCGCATTGATCACGGCGGCATCGACCTTCTGCGCCAGCAGATTGGGCGCGCCGGACTGACCGTGCCGCACCACCAGGAGATCGCAGTGCATCGCATTCAGGGTGGCGGCGGTGTCCAGCAGCGTCTCGCCCTTGTTCACCGACGAGGTTGAGACCGACATGTTGATCACATCGGCGCCCAGCCGCTTGCCGGCCAGCTCGAAGCTGGTGCGGGTGCGGGTCGAGTCCTCGAAGAACAGGTTGATCAGCGTGCGCCCTCGGAGGAGATCGCGCTGTGTCTTGCCGGAGCGGTTGAGCAATACGTAGCTCTCCGCCAGATCGAGGAGGTGGCCGATCTCCGGCGGATATAGGCCCTCGATCGCCAGCAGATGCTTTTGCCGGTACGACACGAGCCTTGGTTGCAGCAACCGGTCGAGGCCGTCAACGGCCAGCGAATTTGCCGCGCTCGCCCGGCTGCCGAGGCGGTGTTACTGGATCACGTCCTTCGATCCCGCTGACCACAAATGCAATCCCCTCGCGGCAGGCACGCCGAAGCCGCCTGCCGCCATCGCGAGGACTTCGATATCATCTTGATTCAACAGCAGTTCCGCCGACGAACCGCAGCCGCCGCCATCGTCCGCGCTACGCGCTCCCGCCCAATGGACTCGTAGGCCGTTGGTGGTCATCGGTTGACGGGATTCGATTACCAGGCTGCCGCCACCCGCATGCATGGCACGCACGTCCAGGACACAGGCGACTCCGGCCTGACTGCCGGTGTGTACGGCAGTGACACGTGCCTTCATGTCGCGCGACATCGAGTCGAGCGGGTCGAACGCGACGATGTCGCCAACGTTCGGACCGATATCGCCGACCTGACGGATCAGGCCAATCGTGCCGACCATGCCTGCAAGTGCGATAGCGGCCATTGCGAGCAGGATGGTGCCGATACCGCTGAATTTGCCTTCGCCTGGTTTGTCCTGCTGTGCACGCATCATCGTCTCTCAATCACTGGCCACGAGGCGTTCCCTCGTCAAAACGCAGTATCGTTTGTGATGGTTCAAATTTAGTGAACTTGCGACTTAAGAATGATTCGTAAATATACGTATTGAAAAGAAAAAAGGCGGCGCCAGAAGCGCCGCCAAGGGTATGGGGAGGAGTCCAAGAGAGAGGAGAGAACGGGGATGAACCCGCCAACCTCACGAGACACAGCATGCTCTGCCGTGCCGTCGACGGCATTGATCCAGATCAAAGCTGCAAAGAATCTTTGGCGACGGCCTGAAATGGCGTCACTCGACTGCGTGCAATCGAGCCAGCGCCTCATCCCGGCCCAACGCAGCCAGGGTCACATCGATCCCCGGGCTGGCGGTGCTGCCGGTCAGCGCCGCCCGCAGCGGCTGCGCCACCTGGCCCAGCTTCCGACCGCTGACCTCGGCATACTCGCGCAACGCTGCGTCGATCGCCGGCGGCGAGAAATCGGTCGCTGCCAGCCGGGCGGCGACATCGCGCAGCATCAGTCGAGCCTCCGGTGTCAGCAGAGACGCCGCCTTCGGCTCCATCGGCAGCGGCAGCGGATGGGCCAGGAACGCCGCGGCATCAGCCAGTTCCACCAGAGTCTTGGCACGTTCCTTCAGTGCCGGTATCAGCGCGCGGATACGCTCGGCCGCCTTGCCTCCAAGCGCCAGGTCGGTGCGGTGCGCCAGGCGCTCCAGCACCTCCTTCGTCAGCCGTTGGTTGTCGGCTTGGCGGATGTAGATGCCGTTGAGATGCGCCAGCCGCGCGTAATCCATGCGGCCAGGCGCGCGGCCGACGCCGTCCAGATCGAACAGCCGGATCGCCTCGTCGCGGTCGAGCACCTCGACGTCGCCGTGACCCCAGCCGAGGCGCAGCAGGAAGTTGCCCAGCGCCTCCGGCAGGTAGCCTTGTGCATGGAACTCCATGACGAACTGCGCGCCGTGCCGCTTCGACAGCTTGGTGCCGTCCGGCCCGTGGATCAGCGGCAGGTGGGCAAAGTGCGGCGGCTCCCACCCCATCCCACGATAAATCTGCACCTGCCTGAATGTATTGGTAAGATGATCGTCGCCGCGGATCACGTGCGTGATCCCCATCTCGTGGTCGTCCACTACCACAGAGTGGTTGTACGTCGGGCTGCCGTCACTGCGCAGGATGATCATGTCATCCAGCTCGGCATTCGCCACGCGCACGTGCCCCTGCACCAGATCGTCCACCACGGTCTCACCCTCGCGGGGCACCTTGATGCGGATCACCGGCTTCACGCCGGCTGGGGCGAGGGACGGATCGCGGTCGCGCCAGCGGCCGTCGTAGCGCCAGACGCGGCCCTCGGCACGTGCCTGCTCGCGCTCGCGATCCAGTTCCTCGGGCGTGCAGAAGCAATAATAGGCGTGGCCGGCTGCCAGCAGGGCGTGTGCCACCTCGGCGTGGCGGGCAACGCGGGTGGACTGGAACACGGTCTGGCCGTCGCGCGGCAGTCCGAGCCAATCAAGGCTGTCCAGAATGCCGCGCGTTGCCGCATCAGTGCTGCGCTCGCGGTCGGTGTCCTCGATCCGTAGCAGGAACTCGCCGCCGTGGTGGCGGGCGAACAGGTAGTTGAACAGCGCGGTGCGGGCGCCGCCGATATGCAGCGGCCCGGTCGGGCTGGGGGCAAAGCGGACACGGACTGTCATTCGCCATGATGTAGCACGCGCGTTCACCGGCTGTAGAGGCAGTGCAGCTAACCTGCCGTGCGTGCAGCAAATGCTTGTCCGAGGACTGGATGCGTGGCAGGCGGCCGAACAGGGGCGGTTCGTGCCGTGGCTGCCGGTATTCATGGGCACCGGCGTTCTCGGCTACTTCGCGCTGCGGGTTGAGCCGCCGTTATGGTTGGGCGCCAGCGTGGCGGTTCCGCTGCTGTGCGCCGTCCTGCTGCTGCGCCATCATTACCTGCTGCGGGCCGCTGTCATCACACTGGCCGCCACTGCCATCGGCTTCACGTCAGGACAGCTCGCGACCTCCCGCGCGCCACCGCCGACGATATTGCCGACCCATGCGACGATTGTCGCCGGCACTGTCCGCTCCGTGGAGGCATTGCCGGTCGGCCGGCGCGTGACACTGGAGTCTATCCAGCTTGACGGTGGCGCACCGCTGCAACGCTGGCTGCGCCTGCGGCTGCGCAACAACGACCCACAGGAGATCGCAACCGGCGACACCATAGCGGTGCGGGCGCTGGTGCGGCCGCCCCCGCCGCCAGCCTATCCCGGCGCCTGGGACATGCAGCGCGACGCCTGGTTCAGCGGATGGGGTGGGTCGGGTTATGCGTTGGGACCGATCGAGCGGACTGTCGAGGCGGTGCCGGGCGGTCCGTCGCTTCTGGTGCAGCGGCTGCGCGAAGTGATCGCGCGGCATATTTCGGCGGTCGTGCCGGGACCCGCCGGGGCAATCTCGATCACCCTGATGACCGGGATCACCAGCGGTATTCCGCCACCGGACCATGACGCCTTCCGCGCCTCGGGGCTGGCGCATCTGCTCGCGGTCGCCGGCCTGCATATCGGCATCGTCATGGGTTGGGTGCTGGCGTTCGCCCGGCTTGCCTTCGCGGCGACGGAATATGGCAGCCTGCACTGGCCGACCAAGAAGCTGGCGGCGCTGGCGGCATTGGTCGCCGGCGGGTGCTACATGGTGCTGACCGGCATGCATCTGCCGATCGTGCGCAGCTTCGCGATGGCGTGCCTGTACACGGCGGCAGTGCTGGCCGGCAGACGGGCATTTTCATTACGTGGCCTGGCTTTGGCCGGCGTTGTGTTGATGTTGCTGGAGCCGCAGGAGGTGCCGAACGTCTCGTTCCAGATGAGCTTCTCGGCAGTGCTGGCGCTGATCGCCGGATATGAGGTGATGCGGCCAGCGCTTCACTCGGTGCGCGGCAGCGGATCGTGGCCGCGGCGAGTGGGGCTGGAGCTTTCGGCCCTGGCGCTGACAAGTGCGCTGGCCGGTACAGCGTCGGCGCCGTTTGGAGCCTATCATTTCGGGGTCATCCAGATCTACTTCGTGGTTGCCAACATGATCGCGGTGCCGCTAGCGGCGTTCTGGGCGATGCCGGCCGGGCTGATCGGGATGCTGCTGATGCCGCTAGGTCTCGACTGGCTCGCCTTCGTGCCGATGGGCTGGGGTGTACAGGCGATCCTGTTCGTGGCGCGAACCGTAGCCGCATGGCCGGCCGCGACTATCGACGTGCCGCATATTCCGGCGTGGGGTCTGCTGATCACCGCGTTCGGCATCGCCTGGCTCGGCCTATGGCGGAGCAGGTTGCGGCTGGCGGGCGTCCCCGTCATTGTCCTCGGACTGCTGACGCCGTTGCTGGTTCGGCCGCCGGATATCCTGATCTCGGAGGACGCGCGCCTGATCGGGGTGCGCATCGCGGGCACTGTGTACCTGCAACGCCAGAGCGGTGCGTCGGCATTCACCCGCGATGCGTGGCTGCAATACTGGGCTGTGCGGTCGCCGGTTTTGATGCCGATCGATGGCGATGCGCATGACGGCGCGGTCGAGTGCCACAAGGCGTCCTGCCTGCTGCATCCGATCGATCACGCGAAGGGCGTGCTGCTGGTTCGCGGCGCGGCCCATCCAGACGGTTGCGGCGAGGTCTCGGTCATCGTGTCAGCCGAACCGGCGCGCCGGCTATGTCCGCAGCCCTGGCCCGCGTTAGTCGATCGCTTCACGGTCTGGCGTTATGGTGCCACCGCGGTTTGGCTGAATGGCAACCACGCGACGCTGCTGACCGATCGTACGTGGCGTGGCTCCAGGCCGTGGGTGCCGCCTCGGCCGACGCCGCACCCACACGCCGCGCCGACATTGCCGCCAGCCCCGACGGACACCGAGGCGCTGACCGAGTAGTCAGGCGACGCTAATTCAATATCGCCGCAGCAGTGCAACCAGACGTCCCTGTACCTTGACCCGGTCGGCCGGGAAGATGCGGGTCTCGTGCCTTACGTTGCACGGCTCCAGCGCGATCGAATTGCCACGGCGGCGCAGGCGCTTCAGGGTGACCTCCGCGTCGTCGACCAGGGCCACGACGATCTGGCCGGTATCGGCGACGTCGCTCTTGCGGATGATGACCGTGTCGCCGTCGAGGATGCCGGCCTCCACCATCGAGTCACCGGCGACCTCCAGCGCATAGTGCTCACCGGTGCCGAGCATCTGCACCGGCATGCCCACGTAGCTGCTTGGGTCCTGCAACGCCTCGATTGGCAGACCGGCGGCGATCCGGCCGTACAGCGGCAATTGGATTGCTTCGGCGTCGTTCGCCGCGCGCACGCCAGCGATTTTTGGGGTGAAGTCGCCGCGGATCACTGTGGGCGAGAAGGTCTGGACGGCTTCCTCCGCCACGGCTTCGCCGTTTGGGCGGCCGGCCGCATTCTCCGGCAGCCGAAGTACTTCCAGCGCACGCGCGCGGTGGTGGCGGCGCCCGAGGAAGCCGCGCTCTTCCAGCGCCGAGATCAGACGATGGATGCCGGACTTCGACTTCAGGCTGAGGGCATCCTTCATTTCCTCGAAGCTTGGCGAGAAGCCGGTCTGCTTCAGATGGCGATCGACGAACATCAGCAATTCGTACTGTTTGCGCGTAAGCATGGCGCGTCATTCCCCTCTGGCGGGCCGGAACCTCTCTCGGAACAAACCGGCAACGAGATGGTGTTCTATATAGGTTCGCGCCGCGTCGTCAAGTTTCCTGAACCAAAGTCAGAAAAATCCGTCTCAAATGCCGAGCGAATCGAGGCGAATCACCGACACCTCGGTGCCTTCGGGCACCGCGGGAGCGTTCGGCGCGCGTAGGATCAGGGCGTCGGCGAGCGCCAGGCGCCGCAACATTGCCGAATCCTGGACCGGGAACGGCGTGACCACGATGCGGCCCTGCGAATCGGTGCTGACCGTGGCGCGCAGATGATCGGCACGGTGGTCGTTGGCGCGCAACGCGGCGCCGGCGATTGCCTGCAAGGTGGGCGGCGGCGCGGCAGGCAATCC
The DNA here is from genome assembly GCA_963726125.1 of uncultured Alphaproteobacteria bacterium. Lineage (GTDB taxonomy): Bacteria > Pseudomonadota > Alphaproteobacteria > Acetobacterales > Acetobacteraceae > JAMXLO01. Next base: position 174,615 of record CAVSBG010000013.1, read on the forward strand.
CGCGAGGCGGCTGAGCGCGGGCAGCAGGAACAAGATGGAGCAAACCAGCGCCGAGACAGGGTTACCGGGCAGCCCGAGGACCCCAACGGATCCGAGCTTGCCGAACAGCAGCGGCTTCCCCGGCCGCATGGCGATCTGCCAGAAATCCAGCTCCATTCCGCGGGTCTTCAGGCTTTCGATGACCAGATCGTGGTCGCCTACCGACGCGCCGCCGGTGGTGACCAGCAGATCCATGCCGTGCACCGCATCGGCCACCGCGGCGATGGCTTCGCGCGTGTCGGCGGCGATCGGGAGTATGACCGGCTCGCCGCCGGCGGCGCGCACCAGGGCCGCCAGTGCGTGCGAATTGGAACTGACGATGCCGCCGGTGGGGATCGGTTCGCCGGGCATGGCAATCTCGTCGCCGGTGGCGAGGATCGCAATGCGCGGTCGCCGATGCACGGTGAGCCACGGGTGGTTGGCGGCGGCGGCCAGCCCGATGTCGCGCGCGGTAAGGCGTCTGCCGGCGGGGACCACGGTGTCGCCGGCAGCAAAATCCTGGCCGGCGCGCCGGATATGGCGGCCGGCGACGACGGCCTCGTTGACTCGGACCTCGGTGCCGGACGCGGTTGCATCCTCCTGCAGCAGGATGGCGTCGGCTCCCTGCGGGACCACGCTGCCCGTGAACAGGCGGACCGCCTGGCCGGATCCGACAATGCCAGCAAACGGATGGCCAGCGGGCGCGCTGCCGATCACGTGCAGTGTTGCGCCCAGGGTGCCGTCCGGCGCGCGAAGGGCGTAGCCGTCCATGGCGGACACATCGGCGGGCGGCTGGGTCAGCCGCGCGATCACCGGGGCTGCCGTGACGCGGTTCCATGCGTTGGCGAGCGCGACGATTTCTGACCGTGTTGGACGGAGTGCCGTCAGGATGCGGTCGCGGGCTTCGTCGACAGAGATCATGCTCCCTCTCCCGCGCAGCGGGGGACGGTTGGGGAGGGGGTATTGCCCTCCTCCTGCGATACCCCCTCCCCAACCGTCCCCCGCTGCGCGGGAGAGGGGGTGTAGGGACGTGCGCTCAATTGACCCTCGCCAGTTCGAGCAGGTTGTCGTCGGTCATCGCCCTGCGACCTGCCTCCACTTCGTGGATCATCTCCACCAGCTTGCGCGTGGCGCGGCAATCGATGCCGTGGCGTGCGCCGATCTCAGCGATCGGGGCGATCTGCACATCCACCTCGGTGCGGCGCTTGCGAATGGCGAGGTCACGCCAGACGCCGGAATGCGTCTTCGCGCTGGTGCTGTTGAACGCGACCATGGCGGCGACACTCTGCTTCGCGGCTGCCTCGCCGGCGCCGGGCTTGAATGCCTCGACGTCGTAGCCATTGAATCCGCGCGGTTCCACACCTTCCGCCAGTGCCACGACAATCGCTTCTTCGCCGAGGCGTCGCCACAGCGGCAGCAATTCCGGCCGTGCCAGGCAATCGGCAATCCCCTTCTGGCCGAGCGCCTGCGCGAACAACATCGCGCCATAGCCGAGCTTGCCCCAGAGATACGACCAAATGGAGGGCGTGGTGATCGCGTCCGGCTCGAAATCGCGCATCAAGGCATGAAGCGCCTCAAGTCGAGGTGTCATCGCACCGTCCAACTCACCCAGCACCACGGCGCCGCGATTGCCGAACATGATCTCGCCAGGCGCCATCCAGTCGGCACCGAAGTTGATGAAGGCGCCAATAGTCCGGTCTCGGCCGACGATACGCTGGATGATCAGCTCGTTGAGGCCATTCTGCAGCGACAGCACGTAACCGTCCTGCGCGAGATGGGGCGTCAGCGCCCGGGTCGCACCCTCGGTGTGCTGCGCCTTCACCGCGAGGAAGATGTACTGCCAGGTACCGCTCACCTCCTCCGGCAGAAACGCCGGCACGGCCAAGGTGAATGCCTCGACCGGCCCGGTGATGCGCAGGCCGTCAACGCGAATCGCCGCTACATGCTCCGGCACCACGTCAACGAAGCTGATGTCGTGACCCGCGCGCTTCAGCCAGGCGCCGACCGAGCCTCCGATCGCGCCGGCGCCCCAGATCAGGATTCGCGACGGCATTCACCAATGCTCCAGCAAGGCGCGGGTTTCCTGCACGGCGACGTCCCAGATCTCCAGCATCTCGGCATCGTCACGCTGATAGCGGCCGCCAAAATTGCCGTCATCGATCAGGGTGCGCACTTCGAAGGGAGGTAGCGTCCGCAGCCGATCGGTGTCGACCATGCGCTTGATGCCCTCCTGCGGCGCACGGTTTGCCAGACGCGTCCAGGGGAAGTTCTCCATCCAGCTCGCGTGGCTCGCCACCGGATCGATCGCGCGAACCGCTGCGGCGGTGAGCGGCGCGCGCCACCATTCGTGGTAGCGTACGTGGGCATCGGGATTGTCCATCATCCACTCCTGCGCCACCGATCCGGCCGGCGCATTGCCGCCATGGCCATTGACCAGCACCACGCGCCGGAACCCGGCGTGCTTCAGGCTGTCCAGTACATCCCGCAGCACCGCGGCATACGTCGCGACGCGTAGCGTGACGGTTCCCGGGAAGGCAGTGAAGTAGGGCGTCAGGCCGTAGGGCAGGGCGGGGAACACCGGAACGCCGAGTGGTTCGGCAGCCTCCGCGGCGATACGTTCAGCGAGGATCGCGTCGGTCGCAAGCGACAGGCCGGCATGCTGCTCGGTGCTGCCCAGCGGCAGCGCGCAGCGATCGTCGTGGCGGACCCAATCCTCCACCATACGCCAATCCATCTCCGCAATTCGCATGTCAGCTCCGCAAACAACTCGGCCGCACGCTGGACAGAGACGCCGCGCACGTCAATCGCCTGGACCGGACAAGATCAGGGCTCTGCCCTGAAACCCGCCAAGGAGCTTCGCTCCCTGGACCCTCACCAAAGGCAGCGCCTTTGGAAACCAACCTGTCAGTCTGCTGAGGGAGGGTGCGGTACCGTCCTCATCGAGGACGGTACCGCACCCTCCCTCAGCAGACTGACAAAACGGGTTCTAAGGGCTCCGCCCTTAGCGGAGATCCAAGAGGCAGAGCCTCTTGGTCGGGGTCCGGGGCGCAGCCCCGATCTTACCGGTTCGTGGTCCGCCTGGATCAAGGCTGATTGCGCAAGACCACCTCGCAGTTGGTGCGGCCGGACATCAGGCAATCCTCGAGCGCGCCCTTTGCCTGCAGCTCGTGGACCAGGAACAAGGCGACCACGATCAGCACGAGAGTGATGGCCACGCCGGCCAAGCTGGCGGTCTGCCTGTCGGCTGCCTCCTCATCGTCTTCGCTCGTCCAGGTGTGCTGCTGTTGCATACTGGTGGGTATGTTACTGCCGTGCAGGGGGGCTAATGCAAGTCACGGTTGCTGGAAGCCAACGAACGGTCGAAAAGCGTCTGCGATGAGTGAGGAAGCACTGCGTCATCTCCGGCGCGAGAAGAATTTTGCTGCGCTGATCCGCCGGGTCGGCCCGCCGCGGCTGGGCGTTGAGCGCCGGCGCAGTCCATATGAGGCGCTGATGCGTGCTATTGCCCATCAGCAACTGCATGGCAGGGCCGCGCAGGCGATCCTGGCGCGGTTCGAGGCGCTGTATCCTGCCGGTGAGTTCCCGGCACCGGATCTGGTGCTGGCGAGCACCGACGAGACCTTGCGGGCCTGTGGGTTTTCCGGCTCGAAGATCGCGGCGATGCGCGCAATCTGCGCGGCGACGCTGGACGGGACGGTGCCGTCGCGGCGTGGCTCCGCCCGATTGTCGGATGAGGCGTTGATTGAACGGCTGGTCTCGATCCGCGGCGTTGGCCGATGGACGGTGGAGATGCTGCTGATCTTCACCCTGGGCCGGCCGGACGTGCTGCCAGTGGACGATTTCGGCGTGCGAGACGGTTACCGCGTGCTGTACGACCTGGAGGTGCAGCCGAAGCCGAAGGCGTTGGCGGAAATCGGGCTTGCGTGGGCGCCACATCGCTCGATTGCTGCCTGGTATCTTTGGCGCGCATCGGAGGAAGGGAAGCAGGCGAAAGTGCCAACTTCGCGGGCGTGACCTTCCCGATCCCGATAGGTCTCCTCCCCCGACGATGGCCGCGACGATGGCCGCGACGATGGCCGCGACGATGCCCGCGACGATGCCCGCGACGATGATTGACTCGCTGCCGTCAGTGCCGACACTGCGCCGCCTCGCGGCACGGGAGGAGACACGATGGGACCGCTGGTTACAACCGACTGGCTCGCCGGTGAGCTCGGCAAGCCGGACCTCGCCATCTTCGACGCAACAAAATACTTGCCCAACGAGCCCAAGGACGGTGTCGCCGAATTCCGGCGCGCCCACATCCCCGGTGCGCGCTATTTCGACATCGATCGAATCGCGGATCCGGACACGGATCTGCCGCACATGGTGCCGACGCCGGGGCGGTTTGCGAAGCTGATGGGTGAACTCGGGGTCGCCAACACGTCCCGCGTTGTCTTCTACGACCAGAAGGGACTCGCCTCCGCCGCGCGGGGTTGGTGGCTGATGGGCCTGTTCGGCCATGACGAGGCCGCGGTGCTCGACGGCGGTCTGCCCAAATGGCAGCGCGAGAACCGCCCGGTTGAAGCAGGCGACGACCTGCCATCCCCATCATCGACAACGTACCGCCCCGACTATCGGGCCGCCAGACTGCGTGGTGTTGGCGACATCCTTGGCAACGTGGAGACCCAGGTAGAACTGGTGCTCGACGCCCGCGCCGCCGGCCGCTTCACCGGCGAGACGCCGGAACCGCGTGCCGGCATGCGCAGCGGCCACATCCCTGGGTCTGCCAGCCTTCCCTATACCGATCTGCTGAATGCCAATGGCACGTTCCGCTTGCCCGAGGCCATCCGCGACCGGTTTGCACAAGCCGGCGTCACCGCTGGCCGGCCCGTGGTGACAAGCTGCGGCTCGGGTGTCACTGCATGCATCCTGACGCTCGGGCTGCGCCTGGCCGGCCTCCCCGAAGGCGCTGTTTACGACGGTTCCTGGACCGAGTGGGGCGGCCGCTCCGACACTCCCGTGGAGACGAAACAGGGATGACCGACACCCCAAAGCGCGGCTTCCGCACCCGGCTCTCACACACCGGCCGCGCAGGCAAGCGCATCCACGGCTTCGTCAACCCGCCGCTACTGCGTGGTTCGACGGTGCTCACGCCGACGGTCGCCGAACGCCGGGCGCTTGCGGCCAGGCGCGGCGAGCGTGTGCTCACCTACGGCCTTGGCGGCTCCGAGACCCACTGGGCGCTGGAGGATGTGATCGCCGAGGTGGAAGGCGGCACCCGTTGCGCCATCGTGTGTTCCGGACTGGCCGCGGTGACCACGCCGCTGCTGGCGTTCCTGAAGTCCGGCGATCACCTGCTCATGCCGGACAGCGTCTACGGCCCGACCCGCAACTTCTGCGATGGCCTGCTGAAACGCTACGGCGTGGAGACCACCTTCTACGATCCCATCATCGACGAGGCCGGCTTCACCATGCTGATGCGCGGCAACACTACAGTTGTATTTACCGAAAGCCCCGGCAGTCACACCTTCGAGGTGCAGGATGTGCCCGCCCTAGCCCGTGCGGCGCACGCCAAGGGCGCAAAGGTGCTGATGGACAACACCTGGGGCATTCATCACTTCCAGCCGTTCCAACACGGCGTGGACGTGTCGATCCAGGCAGCCACGAAATACCCAGCGGGGCACTCGGACATTCTGATCGGCGCCGTCACGGTGAACAGTGATGAGGACTGGCATACGCTGCATTCGACCGCGCGCAGTCTCGGCCAGTACGCCAGCCCTGACGACTGCTGGATGACGCTGCGCGGCCTGCGCACCATGGGAGTTCGGCTGGCGCATCAGATGGATGCTGCGATGGAAATCGCCCATTGGCTGAGCCGGCGCCCAGAGGTGAAACAGGTGCTGCATCCAGGACTGCCTGGCGCACCCGGACACGCCATCTGGAAGCGCGACTTCACCGGCGCATGCAGCCTGTTCGGCATCGAGTTCAAGCCGGAGTTCTCCGCCGAAAGCACGCATGCGTTCGTCGAGGCGCTGGATCTGTTCGGCATCGGTGCGTCCTGGGGTGGGTTTGAGAGCCTGGCGCTGCCGACCACGGGGTTCATCACCCGCACCGCCAGCGCGAAGTTCGCCGGCCCGCTGGTCCGGCTGCACATTGGGTTGGAGGATGTGGATGACCTGATCGCGGATCTGGAGCGGGGGCTGGAGGTGATGCGGGCGTTCGGCGAATAGTTCAGCGAGCGATACGCGCTTCTGCCCAGCCTCCAGTATTAACATTGCTATAACCGGCGCAGCCGGCGCACTACATGGTCCGCTGGAGGTGGCTCAGCAATGCAGACCGCCGTGCGCAAACTTGGCAATTCCGCAGGGGTGATCATTCCGAAATCCGTCCTGGCCGAACTCGGCCTTTCGGCCGGGGATCCCGTGCACATGCGGCTCGAAGATGGTCATCTCATACTGGAGCCAGTCCGGCGCTCCAGGCGGGCCGGTTGGGCTGATGCATCTCGCGCGGTCGTCGCAATGAAAGACGATAGCCTGGTGTGGCCAGAGTTCGGCAATCCCGGTGACGCCGACCTGAAGTGGTAGCCCACCCAGTCATGATCGTCCGTGGCGAGATCTGGTTGGCTGACCTCGATCTGACGGTTGCCAGCGAAATTCAGAAGACGCGCGTCCGTGCGTGATCGTCTCGCCTCCGGAAATGCATGATTACCTGCGTACGGTCACTGTGGCGCCCATGACAACCGTCAGCCATCCCGCGCCATATCGCATCCCACTTCGCTTTCGACGGAAGAATGGACTGATCTTGCTCGATCAGCTTCGAACGCTCGACAAGCAGCGCATCGTGCGGAGGCTCGGCATGCTCGTTACGAAAACCCTCAGCCTGACATTGGCCGCGTTACGCGAGATGTTCGAGGAGTAGCCCTGCGCTCATCCCCGCTCCACGTATCCATCCCGCGTCTGCGGCAACTTCCACCCCAGCACGCGCCCGGCGACAAAGTTCCGCAGCACCTGTGCCGTGCCGCCTCCGATGGTGAACATCCGGGCATCGCGCGCCATCCGCTCCATCGGATAATCCCGCGAGTAACCCCGCGCGCCGAACATCTGCAGCGCGTCGTTGGTGACCTTGATCGCCATTTCCGACGCGAACACCTTCGCCTGCGCCGCCAGCAGCGGATCAGGGAACGGATCAGCGCTCGCCGCGGCGCGATACACGCCGAGCCGCGCCGCATTCAGTTGGATAGCCATATCGGCAAGCATCCACTGCAATCCCTGGAACTCGCCGATCGGGCGGCCGAACTGCTGGCGCTCCTTGGCGAACGCGACGGCGGCCTCGAACGCGCCTTGCGCCAACCCCAGCGCCACCGTCGCCGCTCCCACCCGTTGGCTGTTGTAGGCGCTCATCAGTTCTGCGAACCCGCATAGCCGGCCATCCGGTGAGCGAAGAACCATCTCGTCAGGCACTTCGAGATTGTCGAATTCGATCACCGTCTCTGGAATGCCGCGCAGTCCCATAGTCGGCTCGCGCTTGCCGGTCACCAGTCCCTTCGCCTCCTCGCGCACCGCGAGGAATCCGCCAATGCCGCGCGCCCGTCCCGCTTCATCGAACACGCGAGCGAAGATCAGGTGCAGCTTCGATACGCCGCCGCCGGTGATCCAGTGCTTGCGCCCGTTGATCACGTAATAACCGTTCCGTCGATCGGCCCGCGTCGTCATGTCGGTGGCGGCGGATCCAGCATCCGGTTCCGTGATGCAGATCGCCGGCTTGTCGCCCTCCAATACCAGCCGCGCCGCCAGCTGCTTCTGTGCCTCGCTGCCGTACTGCATCACTGCGGAGATCGCGCCCATATTGGTCTCGACCGCGATGCGTCCCGTCACCCCGCAGACGCGCGCCATCTCCTCGATGATCACCGCGGCATCGAGGAAGCTTCCGCCGGCACCGCCGTACTCGCGCGGGACCGTGTAGCCCAGCAGCCCGGCATCGCGCAGTGCCGCGACATTGTCCCACGGATACGCCTCCGTCCGATCCACCTCGGCGGCGCGCGGCGCTATCTGATCCTCCGCAACGCGGCGTGCCACTGATTGCAATGCCTTCGCCTCCGCGGTCAGTTCGAACATCATCGGCGCAATCCTCACTTTCCCTCGGCAGGTTAGAACAGGCCGGCAATCCCCGCGTAGAGGCATACGCCGCTGATACCGGTGAAGCACACTGCCACCACCACCGCGTAACTGCCACGCAGCCCCAACGGCTCCGGCATCGCCACCCGCGCGAGGCAGAACAGGAAGCCTAGAACCAGCGGCAACAACAGCGCGTTCAACACGCCCGCCGCGATCGCGAGATCGACCAGGTCCACCCCGGACGCAACCACCGCACCGCCCAGCACCAGCATCGTGGTCATCGATCCATAGAACCACGGTGCCTGCCGAGGATGATGCTCCAGCGAATGCCTCACCCCCAGCACCTCACCGATCGTCCATGCCAGCGTCAGGCAGACAACGATCGTCGCCACCAACGCACTGCCCGAAAGTCCCAGCACGAACACCACGCGCCCGGCAACGACGCCCAACGTTGCGGTGAACGCGGTCTCGATCCGCGCCACGCTATCGAGCGCCCCATAGCCACCCAGCGTCGCCGCGCTCGCAATCAGCAGCGCCGAGCTGATCGTCTGGCAAAGCAGCACGCCCACCAGCGTTTCGATGCGCGCGGCCTTCATGTGCCGCAGGTCCAGTCTCTTATCGACGCTGGCCGATTGCTGGTACAGCAACGCCCAGGGGATGATGCTGGTGCCGAGATTGGCCGCCAACAGATACAGATACCCTCGTTCATGCAGTGGCATCTGCAACGCCTGCCGCGCAATCGGTGCGAACCCCGGCGACGCCCGCCACGCCATGACCAGGAACGCCAGCTCGAATGCCCCGAGCACCAGCGCCACCCGCTCCACCGAACGATACGATCCGCTGACCACCGTCGCGGTCAAACCAACGACCGCGCCGACCATCGTGACGCTGACCGGCACGCCGAACACCTGCCCAACGCCCGCGAGCCCACTGAGTTCGCTGACCAGCGCGCCGAAGCAGCTCATGGCCAGCGCGACCAGCAGTAGGCCGGCGGCAACGCGGCCGAACCGGTGCAACACCAGTTCCGCCGCTCCACCCTGCGCACCAAGGCCAAGCCGCAGGGCGATCTCCTGTGCCATGAACATGAACGGGATCAGCAACAGGTTCGGCAGCAGCAGCCGATAGCCCCATTGTGCGCCGCTCTGCGCCAACGTGATGACGCTGCCCGCGTCGGTGTCCGCCAGCATGGCCACCAGACCGGGGCCAACCGCGAGCGCGATCGTCCGCCACGACCGTCCCGTCATCAGAAGTTCAGCATCGAGTGAAATCCAAATACCAGCGCGTCGCGCCTGATGGAGCCGTCCGGGTTCAGCACATTTCCGCCTGGATGGAACACGTACTGCGCATCCGGCTGCAGCGTCATCCAGGGCGCGACCTGCGCCTGATAGGTGACTTCCAGCACTGCCTCGCAATCGCGCACCGGGAACGACGGGTTGCCGTTGAAGAACCGAATGTCCTGATCCAATCCCCTCGCGCTCGCCCCAATTCGCGCGATGCCGAACGCAACGCCTGAGGTATCGTCTGCACGGGCAGGGATCAATCCCTTGTAACTCAGCCCCGCATCGCCCTCGAAGGAGATCAGGTTGCGATCCCCCGGACTGCCGCCGCCCAGCCGCGCGAAAGCCGACAATGTCCCGCCGGTCCTTGCCCGATACAACACGGCATCGACCAAGCCATAAACCCCCCAATCGCCATCGTGATCGAGTGGTACGCCGTTCGATGCGGGACTGGCCAGTGATACGCCGGCAGTGTCGAACCGCTGATCCTGGAAGCGATCGCTGCTGTGATACCAACTACCGAGCCTCAATGTGATCGGCAGCGCCTTCGCATCCTTCGCCTGGGTAACGGTGTAGCCCAACTCGTCGATGACGAAGACGCCGCCGTTAAAGCTGACGAGGGTGCCACCTGGAATTGCAGCATTCAGACTATTCGATCCGTCATGGCCGGTCGGGTCGCCGCTGAACACAGCAGCCTGAGCGTAGAAGCCCTGTTCGGCCGCACTGAACTTCACGCGCACGAATGGCGCCGACAGTGGATACACCGGCCCGCCGCCGGGCAGATCCACTGCCATCCAGTCGGGCCACGGGAACGTCGAGTTCACGAACAGCGAGGCAGTGGTGCTGAGCATGAATTCCGAGTCAGCTCCCTCGATCCCGGCGCGGATCGACAACGCTCCGCCGAACAATCTCTGTTGCAGCCATAACTCGTACAGCCGCGTCGCCGGCGGTTCGGTAATGGTCCCGGAGACGTCAAGCAGGTTGCCGACCCAGCCTTGCGATAGCGATGGGCCCTGGCCCTGCAGCATCGAGGTATGGAAACGCGCGCCCTGCCATCCAACCAGTTGCTCAAGATCGACATCGATCTGTGCATAGAACACCCCATCGTACGACGCACCGCGCTTCATCCCGCCCGCGGTATTGGCGAATACCTCGGCGGTGTAGCTGCCGTTGATGGCGATGCCGTACTGCAAAAGCTCGGTTCGCAGTCCACCCCAGTCACCGGTCAGCACGGTCTGATGCCCGAAGTCGGTCTGCGTGCCCGGAACCGGCTGCTGCGCGTATCCTGACGCGCAGGGCAGCAGCACCAATAGTGTGATCAGGGCGGCACGTGGGGCCACTGCGTTCTCCAACTCCGCCACGGCGAACCATGACGGGGCAGCGACATGACGTGTTCGCCAACCCGACGGCAATCCTCGAGCCCGTCCGATTTCCGTTGCAGCGTGGCAGGATTGGCCAGACCATCGCGCATGCCCCGTTCGATACCGCTTCTGTTCCGCTCGATCATGTATGCGCTGCGTGGCGGCTTCCTTGTCCGACCGTTGATCATTGCCGTACTGCTGGGGGCAACCGGCGCAACGCTGTCCTCCCTGGAAGAGAACATTCCGGCGATCGCGGATTGGCTGCCGCAGACACTGTTCCCGTCACACCAGGACCCGCAGATGGCGCAGGTGATCCTTGGTGGCATCGCCAGTTCGATCATGACGGTGGTGTCCATTGTCTTCGCCATCCTGCTGATGACGCTGACGCTGGCATCGACGCAGTTCTCACCGCGCATCCTTATCAACTTCGTCCGTGACCGGACCACGCAATGGACGCTCGGGCTGTTCCTCGGAACCTTCAGCTACTGCATCGCCGCGTTGCCGGCGGCACGTGCGCTGCCACGTCCATTCGCACCGGTTGCCACAGTGGCCGGGGCGATGGTGCTGGCCTTGCTGTGCGTCGCATGGCTGATCTTCTTCATCAACCATATTTCGCAATCGGTCAGCGTCAATCACATCATCGATCGCATCGCCCGCGAGACCGAACTGGTGATTGACGACCTGATGCCGCTCAAACGAACGCCGCTCTATCAGCAGGAACATCCGCCGGTGCCAGAAATCGAAGGCGAGGTGGCGATCGTCAACGAGACGTCGGGCTATGTCAGGTTCATCGAGACCCAGAAGTTGCTGCAACTGGCACGGACGCATGGCATTCGGGTTCGGATGCTGCGTCGGATTGGACACTTCATCCCTGCCGGCATTCCGTTGCTGTTGGTGTCCCGTCCCGATCGTCTCTCGCACGACCTCATTCACGAACTGCGGAGTGCCGTCGACATGGGGCCGACGCGCACGTTGCAGCAGGACGTTGAGTTCGGCGTCATTCAGATCGTTGACATCGCGCTGCGTGCCATTTCGCCCGCGGTCAATGATCCGAGCACGGCGATCAGCTGCATCGATCAGCTCAGCCGCATCCTGATTCGTTGGATCGGCCGTGCGTCGCCACCATCGCGGATCCACAATCCGCCCCACGTATTGCGCGTTGTGCTGCCATGGATCGACCTCAATGGACTGCTCGACACGGCGTTCGAGCAGATCCGCCATTACAGCGCCAGCGACGTGGCGGTGAGCCTGCGGTTGCTGCGTGCGCTCGGTGACATTGCCAGCACGGTGCGTGAACCACATCTGCAGGAGATGCTTAGGCGGCGCGCGCAATCGGTGGTCGAGGGTTGTCAGGACCGTCTGTCCGATGGCGATCTGGTGATGCTGCGCGAGCGTGCGGCAGCTGCGTTCATCGCTTTGTCGCCAACAGACCGGACGTGGAATTGGCCAGCCATGAGGGATGCCGACTGATACCAGGCGACCCGATTTCGGACGCACGCCGCCCGATTCATATGGATTTTTTATGCCGTGGCCGCGATATCGGGCGTGCGTTCCAACTGGCCTCGCGGCCGGCTTCCGAGAGCGGTCATTGCATTGGAGTTTGGGAGATCCGCATGAGCGATCTCGTCGATATTGCCATTCCAGCCAACGCACAGGCGGTCGCCGAGTCGCTGGGGCTCGTCGTCAGTCGCAGCGTAACCGATGGGGCACGCGTGCGACGAATTACGCGCGAGGAAGCGGAGATCGCGGTCGCTTGCCTGCACGATTATGGCGTCGCGGCCCGGATCATCGACGCCAACCCACCGAGCGGTCCCCAACTGACGCGCGACACGCCACGGGCCGCCTGACGGCGCCTGTCATCATCGAGGGGGTATTCATGAGCAAGAAAAAGGACCGCGGTTGGTTTGTCTGCCCGCAATGGGCGGAGCTGGTGTCTCGGCATTATCCGGACGACGCAGCAGCGGCGCGTGCTTTGCGAAGCGATCCGAAGGTGTTGGCACGACTTCGCCAGAGGACGCCAGTTGCGAAATCAACGGCGCTGAAAGTGCTGCGGCGCTTCGCCGGACTGCACCCGATCGATGCTTCCGCCAACGCACTGATCGTCGATACGAGATCGCAGTGACACCGACCGCGGAGCCGCCCCCCATCAAGCTGCCTGGGATCGGCTGGATGCCCGTCTGACCGACGGACAACGTGGCTGGTCGGTGAACGTCTCAGCACGGTGGACCTTTTGGCGCTCATGCTGGCGCGGCGGGCACGCAACATCCCGCGGGACGCGACGAGTGGCCACAACTCGAGCCTGTACTCCGAACGACTGTGCGCGTTGCCCTCGTTCATCGAATTGAACCGACGGGAGGTGCTGACCGGCTCGCATTTTGCAGGAGCGTGAAGCGGGGCTAAGAGCATACGGGGAGGACACCGCATGCAGTTCAGCTTCACCAGTGAGCAGGAAGAATTTCGCTCGGTCCTGCGTCGCTTCCTGGAGGAGAAATCGCCGCCAATAGTGGTGCGGCGGCTGATGGAAACCGATGCCGGTTGGGATCACGAGAGCTGGCGCGAGCTCAACCAGCAGCTCGGGCTGACCGCCGTCCATATACCGGAGGCGTACGGCGGGCAGGGCTTCGGCTTTGTCGAACTCGGGATTGTGCTGGAGGAGATGGGGCGTGCGCTCCTGTGCGCACCGTACTTCTCCTCGACGGTGTTGGCCGCGACTGCGATCATGAATGCCGGGACTGAGGCGCAGAAGCGCGCGCTGCTGCCGGGCATTGCGGCCGGCGACACGATTGCCACGCTGGCGTTCACCGAGCCGGACGGACGCTGGGATGCTGCCGGGATCAAGACGACGGCGACGGCGGCGGGGGGAGGCTTCCGGCTCGACGGGGTGAAGAGCTTCGTGCTCGACGGTCACACCGCCGACACCATTGTCGTAGTGGCGACCGGTGCCAAGGGACTGGCGTTCTTCACCGTCCCGGGCGACGCTCCAGGGCTCACGCGCCGGGCGCTGAAGGTGATGGACCCGACGCGCAAGCAGGCACGGCTGGAATTCCACGGCGTTGCGGCGGAGCTCCTCGGCGAGGAAGGTGGCGGGACGGAACCGTTCACCCGGACGACGATGCAAGCCACAGTGTGCCTGGCCAATGAAATGGTCGGTGGCGCCGAAAGGCTGCGGCAGTCGGCGCTCGACTACGCCAACCTGCGGGTGCAGTTCGGCCGCGCCATCGGCTCATTCCAGTCGATGAAGCACAAGCAGGCTGATATGCTGGTCGATGTGGAGTTGGCGAAGTCGGCCGCGTACGTTGCCGCCTCGGCCGCCGCCGAGGACGATGCCGAACTGCCGGCGCTGGCGTCGCTGGCGAAGGCGTGCGCGTCAGAGGCGTATATGCAGACGGCGATACACACGATCCAGATCCATGGCGGCATCGGGTTTACCTGGGACAACGACACCCATCTGTGGTTCAAGCGCGCGAAGAGCTCCGAGGTGTTCCTGGGCGATCCCACGTATCATCGCGAGCTGATGATGCGTGCATGGGGGGTATGACGATGAGTGGGAGCGCGTGGCGGTGGCATACTGCATGCTTTTGCATACTCCCCCTCCCCGTGCGGGAGGGGGCGGGGGGAGGGGGCCGTAGTTCATTGGCGCGGTCCCGCAAGGCCAGTGGGAGTATCGAACGATGACTGAACCGACCGAAGCCTCCGTTCGCGCCGAAGCTCGCGCCTGGCTGGAGGCGAACTGGAGCCCCGACCACGGCCTGGTGGAATGGCGCAACAAGCTGATCGACTCTGGTTGGGGCGTGCCGTCGTGGCCGAAGGACTGGTTCGGCCGCGAGCTGCCGATGGCGCTGGAGATGGTGGTCGAGGAAGAACTGCGGCGTATCGGCGCCGTCGGCGTCGCAAAGACCGGCATCCGGCGGTTGGCGGCCGCGACGCTGCTGGTGCACGGCAACGACGCACAGAAGCAAAAATGGCTGCGACGCAGCCTGACCGGCGAGGATACCTGGTGCCAGTTGTTCTCCGAGCCGGGCTCCGGTTCCGACCTGGCGGGTGCGATGACGCGCGCCGAGTTCAAGGGCAACCGCTGGGTGATCAACGGCCAGAAGGTCTGGACCACCAGCGCACATCATGCCGACTGGGGGTTGTTACTTGCGCGCACCGACTGGGACAAGCCGAAGCATCAGGGGCTATCGTATTTCGTGCTCGACATCCACCAGCCGGGCGTCGAGGTACTGCCATTGCGGCAAATGAACGGGCATGCCTCGTTCAACCAGGTGTTCTTCACCGATGCCGAAGTGCCGCCGGAGAACCTGGTGTCCGAGGTCGGCCGTGGCTGGGCAGTGGCAACAACGACACTGATGCATGAACGGCGAGGCGCGGATGGCATCCGGACGTGGGGGATGAATTCCGACCAGAAGGGGCTGATCTATGACGAGGAGAGGGCGGAGAACGCCACCGTCATGGAGCCATACAAATGGTATCCGCAACGGGCCGGTCGGGTGGACCTCGTGATAGAGCGGGCAAAGGCCGCCGGGCTGGCCAGCGATCCCGTGGTGCGCCAGGAGATCGCCAAGCTGCTGACAATGTCGAAGGCAGCAGAGTGGACCGCGCGGCGCGCTCGGGCCGCGCAGATGCAGGGACGTCCGCAAGGGCCGGAGGGTTCTTTGGGAAAGCTGGTGTCGAGCCACGTGGCGCGTGCAGCGGCGCGGGTCCATACGCTGATCAGCGGTGCGGACGCGATGCTGACCGGCGATGACGGCCCGATGAATGGGCTGATCGCCGAGATCCTGGTCAGTGTGCCAGCCGGCTCGATTGCCGGCGGGACCGACGAGATTCAGCGCAACATCATTTCAGAGCGCGTGCTGGGCATGCCGAAGGAACCGCGGACCGATAATGATCGGCCGTTTCGGGATGTACCGAAAAATCTGGTGGGGTGAAATCGGCAAACCAAGTTTTGCTGAATACTACCTGGCAAGTAGTTGATCGATGGCTGCCACGCCGGGATAGTGCGTAGCAGCGCAACGGCCGCACGCCGCGCTCGTTGCGGTCAGCTTGTCCATACTGCGGGGCAGAATGATCAAAGTCGCATTTGCCGGATCATTCGCCACGCGGCTCGTGGAGCCCGTGCAAGCGCAACTTTCGCTGCCGTGCGAGGTGATCATTGGCGACGAGGCCAGCATCATTCCCCGACTGGCGGATGTCGCTGTGCTGGTCTCGATGGGATTCTCCGTGCGCATGGCGAAGGCCGCACCGCGGCTGCGTCTGGTGCAGGTGCCAGGCGCAGGTCTCGACCGCATCGACCGCAGCGCATTACGGCCGGGCACGCATCTAGCGAATGCCTACGGCCATGAAGCCGGCATCGCCGAGTACATCATCGGCGCGATGATCGCTCTCACCCGACAGTTCAGCCGCCTGGATGCCAGCTTGCGTCGAGGTCTATGGGAAAGTCAGTGGGCCATCGGCACGCCGCCACCGCTATGGCCTGAAATGTCGGGCAAGACCCTTGGCATTCTGGGATTCGGTCACATCGGCCAGGCACTCGCCCGCCGTGCCGCCGCATTCGATATGAACGTGTGTGCCGTGCGGCGACAGGCACAGACCGATGCACCGAGCGGAGTCTCGTTCGTAGCCGGCCCGGAGCGGCTCGATGACGTTCTACGACTGGCGGACTATCTCGCGGTCACGCTTTCGCTCTCGCCCGCAACGCGCAATCTGATCGACGATCGGCGCCTGCGGTTGATGAAGCCGACGGCGTTCCTGGTCAATGTGGCGCGCGCCGAGATCTTCGACGAAGCGGCGCTCTATGCGGCACTTGAGGCCGGTCGCATCGCGGGTGCGGCGCTCGATGTCTGGTATCGCTATCCGACCTCCGCCGAACCAACGCTGCCGGCAACTCAGCCATTTCACGAGCTCGATCGCGTGATCATGACCCCGCACGTTTCAGGTTGGACAGAGGGCATGCTCGATGCACGGGCCAGTCTGATCGCGGCCAACATCGCGCGGATCGCAAGCGGGGAACCTCCGCACAACGCCATCGATCCGGCGTCCTGAAGCACCGGCTGATGCAGTTGACGCCGCACCGATGGTCGTACCGGCTGCCGTTCTACTACGGATGGGTCATCATCGGCGTAGCGTTCGTGACGATGGCAATCGCCGTGACGGCGCGCACGGCATTCTCATTGTTGCTGCCGCCGCTGATCGATGAATTCGGCTGGGATCGAGGCCTTGTCGCCGGTGCGTTCTCTTTCGGGTTCCTTGTCTCGGCAGTCTTGAGCCCAATCTTTGGCCGGCTGATGGACAGCCATGGTCCTCGCGTTGTCATCGGCAGCGGCGTGTGCCTGATGAGCATTGGTCTGCTCACTGCACCAGCGATCGAGCAGCCGTGGCAACTCTATGCAACGCTCGGTGTGTTGGTCGCCGGCGGCGCAAGTCTTATGACCTACACCGCGCATTCCCTGTTCCTACCGAACTGGTTCGTCCGCCGCCGGGCACTGGCGATCAGCATCGCTTTCTCCGGAGCTGGCATCGGCGGGATCGTCTTGCTGCCGTGGCTGCAGACGATCATCGGGCGCGACGGTTGGCGGGCGTCGTGCACGACGATGGGACTGCTCGTGCTTTTCGTCACGGGTCCGTTGACGCTGCTTGTGCGGCGCAGACCCGAGGACATCGGTCTGCTGCCGGATGGCGCATCGCACACTGATACGGCGAACACGGCGCGCAGGACGTCGAACATCGTCGATCCTGCATGGACTGGCATCGATTGGACGCTGGCACGGGCGATGCGGACCAGTCGGTTCTGGTGGATCGCGCTCGCATATTTCTGCGCGCTCTTTGCGTGGTACGCGGTCCAGGTCCATCAGACGAAATATCTCATCGAAGTTGGCTTCACACCGATCGTGGCGGCCTGGTCCCTGGGGATCGTCAGCGTCATCGCAATTCCCGGACAGATTGCCCTCGGGGCATTGTCGGACCGCGTTGGCAGGGAGTGGGTTTGGATGACGGCATGCTGCGGCTTCGGAGTCTGCTACGCAGCACTGATCGCGCTTGAAAAGGCGCCATCACAACCACTGCTCTATGTCATGGTGATCTCGCAGGGCTTTTTGGGATACGCCGTGACATCGGTGATGGGGCCCATCGTGGCGGAGATTTTCGAGGGACCACACTACGGCACCATATTTGGCGCCCTCACGGTCGCATTGACCGGCGGCGGCGCAGCCGGACCGTGGGTGGCCGGCTTCATTCACGACGCAACTGGAAGCTATGGCCCAGCCTTTGTGATGGCCATTGGTTGCTGCGTCGTATCAGCGGCGGCGATCTGGATCGCAGCACCTCGCAAGGTGCGTCTGGTGCCCGGTCGATTATCGAGGCCCTGACATGGTTGCAGATGCCCTGGCATCGCATGCCGCGGACGCATAGACTGCTGCCGCGACAACGAATCGCAGGGCCATGAAGACCGCGCTCGTTATCATCGATCTGCAGCAGGGGTCCTTTACACCGGACATTCCGCGCCACGACGCGGGTGGTCTGATCGGTCGCCTCAACAGCCTCGCTGATGCGGTCCGCGCGCGGTATGGATCGGTGATTTTTGTGCAGCGCGATGGTCCACCCGGCGATCCCCACCACCCGGACCTGCCCGGATGGCGACTACTGCCGGATTTGCAGGTTCGCACAGGTGATCTGACCGTCAGGAAGACGGCGTGTGACGCGTTCCTCGGCACGACGCTGGACGCGACGCTTCGGTCGCTGTCCGTCGACCAATTGGTGGTGACCGGTTGCGCGACGGACTACTGCGTCGATACCACCGTGCGCAGCGCGTTGGCGCGCGGCTATGCGACGATCGCGCCGATGGATGGCCACACCACGTCCGATCGGCCGCATCTTTCGGCGCGCAAGATCATCGAGCACCACAACGCGATCTGGTCAGACTTCATCGCGCCCGCTGGGCCGGCCATGGTCTGCCGTTGCGCCGATGTTCCCCTGGCGTAGCATGAGAGCTGTCGCAATCCTCATGGCGCTGATCGCCGGCACATTTGTTGTGTCACGGAGTGCGGCCAGCTATTCATCGATCGGCCGAGGAACCACGTCGTGCGAGGCATGGGCAACGGCGCGACTGTCCCCAGATGCGCCGGAGACGGCGATGCAACAACAATGGGTCGTTGGGTTCCTGTCGGGGATCGGCTCGATGGTGCTCGGCGAGCTCGACCCATTACACGGAGTGGATGCCATCGCCGTCTATGGCTGGGTCGACAGATACTGCCACGACCATCCCGCGGATACGATCGAGGCAGCGGCGCGCGTGTTCATCCAGGAACACCCACGCTAGCTTGTTGGCTCCTCGAGCTATCGTTTTAGATCGGATTGTCCGGCACCCATCCATAGGTCACTGATGTGGAAGGTGGCGGCCGACACGCTGTGCGATACCGCCGAACATTGTCGCCTCGCGTCTGTCTGGCCCCGTTTCGTGGCAGGTGCAGGTCATTCGTAATGGCCTGGTATCACTCTCTGACCGGCAGAGGGCCGCGTCTTTGTACATTGCGGAACGGCAGACGCCCCCGCGGATACACCGACCTGCTGATCAACAGGATAACCGCGTCGTCGAGGTAGTACCAGCGTCGCACCAGCATTGCCGGGCTGCCGACCTCTGCCGACAGGCTTGTTGCCTGCTCGACATCGAGCACCATCGGCTCAAATTCCTGTGCGATGCTCTGCACCCGCACCCCCAGGAATTTCTCGGCCGTACTGGCGATGGATCCGGTGAGAGATGCCAGGTGCGAACGAATGGCGCCGTAGCTTGCATTGATGTAGGCATCCGTTAGCGCCATGGGCGGAGTATCCGGCCGGGCGCGCGAGCGACGAATACCATGTAACATCAGGAACTGGCGGCCCGGCTCGCAACGCAGTTCGGCTGCGAGTTCTTCGTCGGCAATCACGTTGGTAATCTCAAGCGCTTCCAGCGGCGCCTCGGTCGTGCTGGCAAGAAATTCGTCGATGGAACCGTAGCTCTCGCTGAACACCGGCGGCTGTGAGGCGAGGCGCAGGACCACCGTGCCGGAGCCCCGACGGCTGGCAACCAGTCCACGCCTGCGAAGCTCTCCCAAAGCCTCGCGGATGCTGAAGCGGCTGGCAGCGAACATGCGCCCAAGCGTGAACTCCGACGGTAGACGCGCCCCGACCGGGTATTCGCCACGTCCGATCGCGTCGGCCAGGGCATCGGCAATGCGACGAAACAAGGGGGCCCCAGTTCCTGGGGAATCGAGCGCCATATTTCTATCTTAACCTGACCGGTTGTCCGTGCAAGTTCCTCTTGCCGACCCTCGCGGAGCCGTGTATCACCATATTTGTCCGGACAACCGGACTGAAAAAACCAGGGAGCGAAACCGTGCAGGACCTGTCCGCGATTCGTAGCGTGCTGTTCACCCCCGCGGACCGCCCGGATCGGTTCGCCAAAGCCGCGGCGTCCGGGGCTGATGGAGCGGTGCTGGACCTGGAAGACGGTGTCGGCCTTCCCGCCAAGCCAGCGGCACGTGCAGCGGCCATCACGTTCTTCGCGGCGCCGGTCGGTGCTCCCCAAAACTTCGTCTGGGCGCTGCGCCTCAATCACGTTACCACGGAGGCAGGGCTGCAGGACCTGCTGGCCCTGCGCAGCGTGGCAAGAAAGCCGTCGGTCGTGCTGCTGCCGAAAACCGAGTCGGTCAGCGAGGTCGAGATTGCCCTCCATCATCTGGCCGATGGCGGCGCGCCGCCGGCGATCGTGGCATTGATCGAAAGCGGCCGCGGCCTCGCAGCGGCTGAGGCGATCGCCGCACACCCCGCTGTCGTGGCTTTGGCGTTCGGCGGTGCGGACCTCGCCGCCGATCTGAACGCCGAGTTGGCCTGGGAGCCGATGCTGTTCGCACGCAGCCGGATCGTCCAGGCGGCCGCCGCGGCGTCCATTGCCGCATGGGACGTGCCTTACCTGGACATCCACGATGCGGATGGACTGACACGCGAGACCGCTGCCGCCAAGGCGCTTGGTTATGTCGCCAAACTCGCCATCCATCCTGCGCAGATCAGCGCGATCAATGCTGCTTTCTCGCCTAGTTCGGCGGTGCTCGACCGGGCACGGCGTGTGGTAGCTGCCTTCGAACAAGCGAAAGGTGGGGCCTGCCAGGTGGATGGAAAGATGGTGGACGTACCCGTGGTGAAGGCGGCGCGCCGCACCGTGATGCTGGCCGACCGCGCCGCCTGAACACCGACCTCGGGGAGCAATCGAAATGAGCATCTACGGTTACGTGCGGCTTGGCCCCAAGCGTTATCGCGAGCGCTTCGGGTTGAGCTTCGAAGATCTGCGTCCTGGGATGCACATCCGCCATCGCCCAGGGATCGATGTTTCCCAGCAGGACAACCGCGAGGATGCGGTGGACCTGATCAACAATGCGCAACTCCACTACGACAGCCACTACGCGGCACAGACGGAGTGGAAGCAGCCACTCGGCGTCAGCACGATGACGGTGCAGCGCCTGCTCGGCATGGTGTCACGAAGCTGGTACCGGCGCCGGGCGCTGCTCGGCATCGACAGCATCGCCATGACGCATCCGGTGTTCGGTGGCGACACGCTGTATTCCGAAATCGACGGTCACCGCACTCGATGCCGGTGCGGACAAGGATGTCGGGATCGTGTCGCTGACCATCGAGGGTATCAACCAACGGGGCGAAGCCGTCTCGAAGATCGCATGCCGCATCGAACTCTACCGGCATGGTCGCCATCCAGAGGACGAACCCGGCACTGAGCCTGCCGAAGAGGACCGCTTCCGTCTGTATCACCAGGACACAGGTGATGCGCTGGTCGAACAGACCGGTCTCTACTTCGAGGACCTGGCGGAGGGCGAAACGTTTGTGCACTGGCCCGGACGCACGATCGGTTTCGAGGAGAGCCAGCTGCACGCGCTGCGGTCGCTGGAGATCAATCCGCGCTGGCACGACGCCGCGTACCTCGCCAAGCATCCCGCGATCGCGCCGGCAGTGTTCGAGCCCCTCGTCATCGGCCTGGTGACGGCGCTTACCACCCGCACGCTTGGGCGCGTTGTCGCCAATCTTGGCTGGACTGCCATCGAGCTGCCGCGTCCCGTCAGGCCTGGCGAAACCGTCTATGCGGAATCGACCATCGGCGAGCTCCGCGGATCGCATTCACGACCGACGCAAGGGATCGCTCAGGTCGAGACGCGTGCGTTCGTGGAGACCGGTGAACTGGTGTGCCGCTATCAGCGCGCGCTCCTGGTCTATCGCCGAGGTGCGGGCCCATACGTCGCGGCCAGTTACTGAACAGCGCATCTGGAGACCCGACATGACCGACATCAACGATTTGTATCGTAGCCGGCTGACCTCGGCACCGGACGCGCTCAGCGCGCTGCCACGACATTGCAGTGTCCTCCTTGGGTTCTTCGCCGCTCAGCCCCCTGCGCTGGTGCAGGCACTCGCCGATCGTGCCGGCGGCGGCGAATTCGATGAACTGCGCGTTCACTACATGCACGCCACGCCGGCAACCGCAGCTTCACTGCTGCGGCTCGATCTGATGGACGTGATCAAACCACACCCGTTCTACATGGGTGAGGGCGAGCGTGTGCTCGAGCGGCAGGGCATTCAGGCCGGTCACAAGGCGGTATTCTTCGTGCCGGCGTCGTTCAGTGCGGTCCCGCGCATCATCCGCGAACGTCCGCCGTGTGATGCGTTCCTGTTGCAGGTTGCACCGATGGATCGCGCCGGTTGGTTCAGCTTCGGGCTGACCGGAGCCTATTCGCTCGCCGGGATCGAGACCGCGCGCCGCATCATTGTCGAGGTGAACCCGAACCTGCCGCGCAGTCACGGCACTGGCATGGTGCATGTTTCGCAGGTTGTCGCCGTGGTTGAACATGCGAGCGAACTGCCGCTGGCTGCCGGCAAGGCAGCGGACGACGTTGACCGGAAGATCGCCGGCTACGTCCTGCCGATGGTGCACGATGGTGCCTGCGTACAATTCGGCGTCGGCGCGGTACCGAACATCATTGCGGCCGCATTGACGGACAGGAAGGATCTCGGCGTGCACACGGAGCTGCTGAGCGACGGCATTGCCAGCCTGATCGAATGCGGTGCCGTGACCAATCGGCGCAAGACCACCGATCCTGGCAAGAACGTCTTCAACGTCGCGATGGGCACCGCGCAGACTTACGATCTGATCAACGACAACCCCGCCGTCGAGTGCCGCATGGCAGATTACGTGAATGATCCCCGCATCATCGGTCTGAATGACAACGTGGTGTCGGTCAACGCGATGATCGAGGCGGACCTGACTGGGCAGGTGAATGCCGAGTTTCTTGCCGGGCACCAGTACAGCGCCGCGGGCGGCCAACTCGACTTTGTGCATGGCGCCTATTACTCGAAGGGCGGACTGTCGTTCATCGTCGCATCGTCGACGGCCGCGCATGGCAAGGCGTCGCGGATTGTGCCGAAGCTGCAAGGTCCAGCGACGGATCCGCGGATCGAAACTCAGTTCATCGTCACCGAGCATGGCATCTGCGACATGCGGGGCAAGTCTTCGGCCGAGCGCGCGATGGGTCTGATCGCGATTGCCGAACCTGCGTTCCGCGATGAACTGACCGCGGCAGCGCGCGATATGCACCTGATCTGATCGAGGCGGAGAGCGGGTTTGGGTGAGCGGTTGGGAGCTGCTGCTCGGTTGTACGCCACGTCGCTGGTATTTCGTTCAATGGCAGCAAGTGGCCGGTGAATGAGCCCGCTTCGCAGGCGGGGATGGGGTATTGATGAACCTCCTCGCGACCGGCGTCTCTCCTGCCGGTTCGCGTCCGGGCAAGTTGTTCCTCCGCCTGTTCCTCAGCAGGCCTGCCACTTTCGCCTTCGAACTCTGCCGCGGTAAACCCTGGCAGCCTGCTTCGGATCGGAGCTATGGCGAACTTCGGATTCGGGACATTAGCTAGTATGCGGTTCCGATGTGCACCGTCGTCCTGCTGATCCGTCCCGGCCATGGGTGGCCGCTCGTACTAGCCGCCAACCGCGACGAGGTGCTGAGCCGCCCGTGGCAACCACCGGCACCTTATTGGCCAGAGCAGCCGGACGTGACGGCGGGTCGCGATCGCCTGGGCGGCGGCACCTGGATGGGGGTCAATGCGCGGGGTGTGGTCGCGGCGGTGCTGAACCGGGCGGGCAGCCTGGGCCCCGCAGCCGGCAAACGCAGCCGCGGTGAATTGCCGTTGCTTGCGTTGGCGCACGATTCGGCCAACGCCGCAGCCGGCGCGATCATGGCGCTGGATGCGGGCCTATGGCGCAGTTTCAACCTGGTGCTGGCGGATCGGTCGGGGGCGGTGTTCGTGCGAGGTCTCGGTTACGGACACGCCGAGGCTTCGCCGCTATCCCCGGGCCTGCACATGGTCACAGCGCACGACCCCGATGATCCAGAGAGCCCTCGCGTTGCCATGCATCTTGCGCGATTCCGGGCCGCTCCACCGCCCGAACCGGCCAATTGGCGTGCCTGGCAGGACATCCTTTCCGATCGATCCGGTGATGCGGGGGAGCAGATCAACGTGGTGCCGCGCGGCGGGTTCGGCACCGTCTGTTCCTCCTTGTTGGCGCTGCCACGAGAAGGCCCGCCCGAGTGGCTGTTCGCCGCCGGTCCGCCGCACGAGGCGCCGTTCCTTCCCGTCTTGCTGGGCGCTGAGGGCGCGTGACCCCGGGGCGTGGCGGTCCAGCCACTCCGCTGCTATATCCAGTGTGCCAACCCGGCCTGCACGGCCGGGTTGGCATGTCGCCCAGAAAGGGATCGTGATGGCTCGCCGCCGCCAGCTCTACGAAGGGAAAGCCAAGATCCTGTTCGAGGGGCCGGAACCCGGCACCCTGGTGCAGTACTTCAAGGACGACGCCACCGCGTTCAACGCCCAAAAGAAAGGGGTGATCACCGGCAAGGGCGTGCTGAACAACCGCATCAGCGAATACCTCATGATGCGGCTGGCCGATATCGGCATTCCCACCCATTTCGTCCGTCGCCTGAACATGCGCGAGCAGCTCATTCGCGAGGTGGAGATCATTCCACTGGAGGTGGTGGTGCGGAACGTCGCCGCGGGTAGCCTGGCGACGCGGCTCGGCATTCCCGAGGGAACACGGCTGCCTCGCTCGATCATCGAGTACTACTACAAGAACGACGCGCTCAACGACCCGATGGTGTCCGAGGAGCACATCACCTGTTTCGGCTGGGCCAACACCGCCGACATCGACGACATCATGGCGCTGACGCTGCGGATCAACGATTTCCTCACCGGGCTGTTCCTGGGGGTCGGCATCACGCTGGTCGACTTCAAGCTGGAATACGGGCGGCTGTGGGAGAACGAGGAGATGCGTATCGTCCTCGCCGACGAGATCAGCCCGGACAATTGCCGGCTGTGGGACTCGAAGACCAATGAGAAGATGGACAAGGACCGTTTCCGGCGCGACCTCGGCAAGGTGGAGGAAGCGTACCAGGAGGTTGCCAAGCGGCTAGGCATCCTGCCGGAGGCCGGTGTGCGCGACATGAAGGGCCCGGAGCTGATGCAGTGAAGGCCATTGTGACGGTGATGCTGAAGCCGGGGGTGCTCGATCCGCAGGGGAAGGCGATCGGGCATGCGCTGCACACCCTCGGGTTCGGCAATGTCGGCGAGGTGAGGGCAGGGAAAGTGATAGAACTGGAGCTGGCGGAAAGCGATCCGGAACGCGCGCGGAGTGTCGCTGAAGACATGGCGCGGAAGCTGTTGGCGAACACGGTGATCGAGAGTTTTCGGGTGTCGGTCGATGGGTAGGGTGGCGGGTGTGGGTACTCGGTGCACCCCCTCCCCAACCCTCCCCCGCTTTGCGGGAGAGGGAGTTCAGCGCCAACACTCCCTCTCCCGCAAAGCGGGGGAGGGTTGGGGAGGGGGCGCGATGTTCCTAAAGCACATCACCACCACCGCACTCGCATTGACGATCCTGCTGGCCACCAACGCCGCATCCCTGCCACTGGCCCACGCCCAGCCAGCCCCAGGCTGGAAGCCATTGAGCGCCAAGGACCTGGCCATCAAATGCCATTCCTCCGAACCAGGTCCGCACGCTGCCTGCATCGCCTACACCCAGGCCATATTCGACCTGCAATTCGCCCCCGCGCCGCCGCGCGGCATCTGCACACCGCCCGACCTGACGCCTGAACTGCTGGCCGAGGTTGTGACTGCCTACGTCGACACCCACGAGGACGGCCCGGCCCCTGCCGCCGTTGGCCAAGCGATCGTGCGCTTCTTCCCCTGCACCGAACAGCATCGATGAAGGCCGGCATCGTCGTCTTCCCTGGCATCAATCGCGAACGCGACATGGCGATCGCGCTGCGCCGCTCCGGTACGGAACCGCGCATGATCTGGCACCAGGACACCGACCTCGCCGACCTGGATCTGGTCGTGATCCCCGGTGGCTTCTCGCACGGGGATTATCTCCGCTGCGGCGCCATGGCGGCGCATTCGCCGGTGATGACCGCGGTGCGCGAGCACGTCGCGCGGGGGGGCTACCTGCTCGCCGTCTGCAACGGCTTCCAGATCGCCACCGAGGCCGGCCTGCTGCCTGGCGCGCTGCTGCGCAATGCCTCGTTGCGCTTCCTGTCGATGGAATGCCACCTGCGCGTCGAGCGCGCCGACACAGCATTCACCATGCAGTACCAACGTGGCCAGGTGTTCCGTGCGGTCATGGCGCACGGCGACGGCAACTACTTTGCCGACGACGCAACGCTCGATCGCTTGGAAGCCGAGGGCCTGGTGGCGCTGCGCTACGCCTCACCCGCCGGCGAAACCACCCCGGAAGCCAATCGCAACGGCAGTGCCCGCAACATCGCCGGCATCCTGTCGCCGAATCTGCGCGTGCTTGGCCTGATGCCGCACCCTGAGGACCTGGTCGATCCGCTGATGGGCGGCACCGACGGCAAGCCCCTGTTCGACGCGCTGGCGGCTGCTTAGCAACACTCCGTTAACCGTGTCGCCAGATCGTGCCGGCAGCGTCAGACGAAGATGTTCGCAACGGGTATCGTCACCCCGGGCAATGCCTCAACCTGAAGCGTGCCGGACATATCCACGCTGCTGATCAGGTCATACCGGCCATCATTCGGGTTCCGATGCACCAGGACGCGGTTTGTCGTCAGGTCCACCACCCAGAACTCGCGTATGCCCGACCGGGCATAAAGTTCCAGTTTTGGCCCGCGGTCGAAGCCCAGGCTCGAATCCGCGACCTCGATCAGCAAAGAGATGTCAGCTGGCGGCGGATGGTCATGCGGATAACCGTCCCAGGGCCGCCGGAGCAGGGCGAAATCCGGCCGCGGTTCCGACGTGTCGTCCAGCACGACGGGATTCTGCACGCGCACCACGGCCCGGCCCGCCGCTCCCAGGACCAGCATTTCGTTCAACGCATCGACTGCCAGTGCATGGCGTGGCCCGATCGACGCCATCTCAATCAGTTGCCCTTCCAGCAACTCGACGCGATCGTCCTCACCCAGAATGCCAGCCTCGGCCATGCGATGGTAGTCGCGCCGGGTCAAGCGATGCCGGGGCACCTGATAGCGGCTGAGAATGTCGAGGTGGCCAGTATCCATGGTTGAGTTTCCGTATCGTAAATCACGCCCTGCCGGCGCCTCAATGATTAGCGGCTCGTCCAGCGTCACACCGCCCTCCGGCACGCTTGGGGTGCGACCCATTGGGCCGCTTGCGACCAACATAGAAAAGAGACGGCAGCGAAGCGAGCAAAGCGGGCCGTCAGGCCGTGTCTCAGTTTGAATTACGAGTTTCGACCCAACTCCGCCATCCGGTCGGCCCGGAGCGACGCCGGAAGCAGGCCGGCAGCCGCAAGTTCGGCGATCAGTGGCCGGAGCTCGATTTCATACTCGCGCCAGCGGTCGAGACCTGCGCGGTTTATCGGCCGACGGACCTGGTCGCGGCTGGCGGTGCTGACGGAGCGGTCGAGTTCGTAGAAGCGAGCGCAGGCCGGATCGGGTGGCAGTCCGAGGAAGTCCAGCAGCCGCGCGAGTGTCGCGTCGAAGTCGTCGATCCAGTCGGTCAGCGCTATCGTCAGCATGGGTAGCGGCAGCACCGCCTGCCAGTGCCGCATCAGGTCTTCGTGCAGACCGATATACCAGCCGAGATCGGCAAGATCGTGTGCGTAGGGGTGATAACCGAAGAAGCGCCGCTGGAAGATCGACAGGCCGATGTCGCGCGGATCGCGCGCGCAGCGGACCACCCGCGCGCCCGGCAGCAGCGTGGCCAGGAAGCCGAGATGCAGGCCGTTGCCCGGCATCTTGTCGGTGATCAACCTCGCCTCCGGGGCGAGGCCGTGCAGCGCCGCGAGGAAACCTCCCGCCGCACCGGACAGGGCAGCGGCGTCCAGGCCCGCCAGATGCTCGACCGACGCGCGCGTGAGCACGCCACCCCCGAGGCGCGTAAGCAGGCCATGCACCTCCAGCCGCTCGCCCGCGCCATGCACCATCGGGTGCGCCGCCAGGATCTGCTCGGTCAGGCTCGTGCCCGAGCGGGGCATGCCCACGATGAACACGGGGGTGGTGTCGGCATTGTCGGCGCGCGGGCCGGATGACAGGCGCGGCGCGTCGAACGCAGCGTGCGTTGCCCGAATGAAATCGCTGTGCGCCGCGCGTGAAAATGGCTGGAGGCGCGCAAGCACGGCATGGCCCTTCTGCCAATGGGAGAAGCTGACGCTCCGCCGGCCTGCCCGCGCGTGGAGTGTGGCAAGATCGAAGTGCGCGATGATGCGGTGCTCCGGCAACCCGGCGCCCTCTGCATCGGCGAGCACCGCCAGCCGAGCCGCGAGCAGATCGCGGTCCGCCGCGGGCGCCCCGTCCTTCCCATCGTCCAATCCATCGTTCAGTGCGATCCCGAGCCAGGTGAGCAGGATCTCTGCGTCGCCGAGCGGCGGGACGACCGCGGCCACCTCCGCACGTGCGTCCTCGCGCCGACCGAGCATCAGCATCGCCGCGGCCCGCTGTGCCCGCCAGTGCGCCGCCTGCCGCGGCGGCGGCGGATCCGCCAGCAGGCTGAGCGCCTCCGCGGCGTCCCGCTCGTGGATGAGGAGGTTGGCGAGGTTCAGCCGCGCAGGGACGCAGTCGGGCTGCCGATCAAGCACGGCGCGCAGCCGGGCGATCGCTGCCGCAGGCTCACCACGCAGACCTTCCAGCGCGGCGAGGTTGGCGTGGGCGAGGTTGTGGCCGGGGGCGATCGCCAGCGCCCGATTCAGAGCCACCGTGGCGCGCGCCATCGCGCCGAAGCGATAAAGTGCGGCGCCGTAGCTCACCCAGGCGTCGGCATCGTTCGGCCGCAGCCGCAGGCAGGCCTCGAACGCGGCGGCCGCGCAGCTCCGGTCGCCGCCGGCAACCAGAGCGCGGGCGAGCGCGAGGTGGGCGTCGGCCGATTCCGGCTCGGCTATGGTGGCGGCACGTGCAGCGTGCGCGGCCTCTGCCGCATCCCCCTGGTCCAGTCGTACGATGGCGAGATTGACCAATGGTGCAGCCTGCCCGGGCATGAGATCAATACAAGATAGGAACAATTCGGCAGCCTCGGTCAGGGCGCCGGCCGCGTGTTGGCCGATACCCAGATGCAACGTCGACAACGGATCGTCCGGAGCGAGGTGCCGAGCTCTCGCAAGCAGCGGCACGCCCAGGTCCGGGTCACCGGCGCGCGCCAGCGAGAGCCCCTGCAGCCGCAGGAATGTTGCATCGTCCGGCACCGCAACACTCAGTTGTGCGAACTGCGCGGCTGCTTCCCGGAACGCGCCGGCCTGATAGCGCGCCAGAGCGGTGGCGATCGTGTCCTTCATCACGGTTTCGTGTGCGGTCATAAATCACGGGTTCGGTTGGCTGTGGCGATATAGTCTCGGGCACGCAGTGTGTGAAACAAGAACAAGCTGATCGCCGCGCGCCGGGGGATACTATGACGCAAAACAACTTTGCCGTCGGTTCGCAGGTCGATCTCAATAATGCGATAGAAACGATCGACAGTACGACGACTGCCGGCACCTACACCATCACGCTGACCGGCGATATCACGGCGGCGGGCAGTACCCGGAGGGTACTATGCGCTAAGCTTGGCGCCCGGCGTTGTGGTGGACATCGATGGCGCAAACCACACGATCAGTGGCGAGGCTTTCAACGAGGCGTTCTACGGTGGGCTGGCGGTCACCACCGGGACCGTCTCGATCAGCGACCTGACCCTGCAGGACACGCTGGCGCGCGGCCAGCACGGCCAGAACGGTGGTGGCGGCGGCGGCGCGGGGTTGGGCGGCGGGCTGTTCGTCGGCCCGGACGCGAAGGTCAGCCTGAGCAACGTGCAATTCGTGGACGACGCGGCGCAAGGCGGCGCCGGTGGTTCCGCCGCCCCGGGCGAGGGCGCCGCCGGTGGCCATTCGAGCCTGATTTACCCGGCGCTGGGCGGCGGCGGCACCGCCGGGGTCGCGGGCACGCCCGGCACCGACTCGGACACGCCCGGCGGCGACGGCGGCGACGGCATGGGCGGCGGGTTCGGTGTGGCCGGCGGGGACGGCGGCGGCGGTGGCGAGGGCTTCGTGCCGGGGACGTTTACCGGCCAGGCCGGCAGCGACGGCGGGAACGGCGGCAAGGGCGGCCTGGGCGGCATCGGCGGCGATGGCGGCAATGGTGGGCCCGGCGGCGATGGCGGCTCCGGCAGCGCCCCGATCGTCGCACCCTTTGACGGCGGTGATGCAGGCAACGGCGGTGCCGCCGGCGATGCCGGCGACGGCGGCTATGGCGCTGGCGGCGGCGCCGGCGAACCGGGCGGCGTCGGCGGCCGTGGCGAGCTGGGCGAGGCCGTTCCGTTCAATCCCGACGGTATACCGTCGGACGGCGGGGACGGCGGCGACGGCAGCAAGGGTGGCGATGGCGGCTTCGGCGGCGGCGGCGGTGCCGGCGGCGCGGGTGGCTTCGGCGGCGGCGGCGGCACCGGGCAAGGCGTCGACGGCGCCAACGGCGGTGCGGGTGGCAAGGGCGGCGATGGCGGCAACGGCGATTTTGGTGCCGGCGGCGGCGGTGGTGGACCGGGCGGCAACAGCGGCCAGGCGGGGCCGACCAATGCCGGCGTCGGATCGCCCGGTTCGGCTGGGGCGGTCGGCACGGGCGGACAGCCCGGCCTTGGCGGCTTCGGCGGCGGCAAGGGCGCGGCGGGTTCCAACGGTTTTGCGCCTGTCGGAGCCGAATCCCCTTACACAATCGCCCAGCCGTTTGGCGGCGCGGGCGGCGGCGGCCTGGGGGCAGGCGGAGCCATCTTCGTCGCCGATGGCGGTCAGCTCACGGTCGACGGCGGGCTGATCACCGGCGGCACCGTCGTCGGCGGCGCGCTCGGGCGGCCCGGGCGCCGGCCAGGGCAGCGCCTACGGCAGCGGGATGTTCATCGACGGCGACACCACCGTTTCGCTCGCCGCGCCGACCGGCACGACCCTGACGATCGGCAACGTGATCGCCGATGAACAGGGTTCCGGTGGCATCGGCAAAGGCACGCTGTCGATCGGGGCGGGTGGGACGGTGGACCTGGATGCCACCAACACCTTCGCCGGCGGTATCACGGTCAAAGGCGGAACACTCGGACTGTTGGCCCCGGGAGCCGCGGGTTCCGGCCAGATCACCTTCGATGCATCAGGCGATCCCACGCTGCTGTTTCCCTCCACAGCCGCTCCGTCCAACCCGATCGCGGGGCTGGGCCCGGGCGACTTCATCGGGGTGACCGACAAGACACTGTCCGGCGACCTGTACACCGGCAGCTCGCTGGTGATCGATTTCGCCGGCGGGGGCAGCGTGACGCTGAACGTCGTCGGCAGCTACAAGCAGTCCGACTTCCCCATCATCGACAACCAGGTCGCCGTCACCTGCTTCCTGGCCGGCACCGCCATCCTGGGGCCGGCTGGGGACGTGGCGGTCGAGGATCTGCGGGTCGGCGACATGGTGATGACGCTAACCGGTGACGAGCTTCGGCCAGAGCCCGTGCGCTGGATTGGCCGTCGGCAGGTCGACCCAGCACGCCACCCCAGGCCGTGTGATGTGCTGCCCGTGCGCGTGCGCCGCGGTGCGTTCGGCAACGGCGTGCCACGGCGCGACCTGTTTCTGTCCCCCAATCACGCTGTCTTTGCCGATGATGTGCTGATCCCGGTGAAATATCTCATCGACGGCGCAGGCATTCGACAGATGCCGTCTGCCGCCCGATTCACTTATTTTCATATCGAACTGGACTACCACAGCGTGGTGCTCGCCGAAGGGCTGCCCTGCGAGAGCTACCTGGAAACCGGCGACCGTCGGATGTTCGAAAATGCCGGGGTGCCGGTTGCCTTGCACGCCGATTTCACTACCCTGGCCTGGGACGCCCTCGGGTACGCGCCCCTGGTCGTGACTGGCCCTAAACTGCTGGCGGTGCGTGCTCGGCTGGCCGCGCTCGCGCCAGTCTCGCTGCCGGCACATCCTGACGCGGACGAAGTGGTGTCATTCGAACCGCCTTCTGAGATGCTGCAACGCGCTTGAAGCTGCTGAACTCGACCGCTCGTGCGCGAGCGGCACTCTTGCGCGACCGGCCGCTGTCCTCGTCTGGCAGTCTCGAGGGCGGAGGCTGCTCTGAGAAACGCCGGGTAACCGGGATCGGGCGCTACCTGCCGGGGAATGGACGAACGTCAGCTTCACGTTACCCGACGCTCGAAGGCTGCCGCTCCGGATCCGGCCAACTGTAGCCGCGAAGCGAATGCCCGTGTTTCCGCAGCGATCCCCGAAGGCGGATCGGCTGCATCCCCTCCCGAGCCGAAATTCAAACTGAGGCACTGCTGGCCCGGCAGTGCGGTCCCGGAGATCCAGCCGATGCCGCCGTCGCGCCAAGGATGGCAGAGCATCATCTCGCCCGCTATACCGGTCGCTTACAGAACAGCCAGGACATGACCGACTCCGCAAGCCCATCTCCAATCGTCTCCCAAGCGCTCGCCGCGGAATTCGGCCTGAGCGCCGAGGAATACGCCAAGGTCCTGGAGATCATGGGCCGCACGCCCTCGCTGACGGAACTCGGCGTGTTCAGCGTCATGTGGTCGGAGCACTGCTCCTACAAATCCTCCCGGGTCTGGTTGCGGCAGTTGCCGACCAAGGCGGCGTGGGTGATCCATGGTCCGGGTGAGAACGCCGGTGTCGTGGACATCGGCGACGGGCTGGCGGCGGTCTTCAAGATGGAGAGCCACAACCACCCAAGCTTCATCGAGCCTTACCAGGGCGCGGCGACCGGTGTCGGCGGCATTCTACGCGACGTGTTCACCATGGGCGCGCGGCCGATCGCCAACCTCAACGCGCTGCGCTTTGGCTCGCCGAACAATCCGATGACCAAGCGCATCGTCGATGGCGTGGTGCGCGGCATCGGCGGCTACGGCAATTGCGTCGGCGTTCCGACTGTCGGCGGCGAGATCAATTTCCACCCCGCCTATGACGGCAATCCGCTGGTCAATGCGATGACCGTGGGGATTGCGCCGAAGGATCGCATTTTCCTCAGTGCCGCGGCGGGTGTCGGCAACCCCGTGGTGTATGTCGGCTCAAAGACCGGGCGCGACGGCATCCACGGTGCGACGATGGCCTCGGCTGAATTTGCCGCCGACGCCGAGGAAAAGCGCCCCACCGTGCAGGTCGGCGACCCCTTCACCGAGAAGCTGCTGATCGAGGCGTGCCTGGAACTGATGGCCACCGATGCCATCGTTGCCATCCAGGACATGGGCGCCGCTGGCCTGACCAGTTCGTCCGTCGAGATGGCCGGCAAGGGCGGCGTCGGCATCGAGCTCGACCTGGACAAGGTGCCGGCGCGCGAGACCGGCATGACCGCCTACGAGTTCATGCTGTCGGAGAGCCAGGAACGCATGCTGATGGTGCTGCGGCCCGACCGCGAGGACACCGCGCGCGCCATCTTTGAGAAATGGGAACTGGACTTTGCGGTGATCGGCCACCTGACCGACAGCGGCCGCATCGTGGTGCGGCACAACGGCGTGGTCGAGGCCGACATCCCGCTGGCGCCGTTGAACGACGAGGCGCCGCTGTATCACCGCACCACCGCCGAGACGAAGAAGCTGCCGCAGATCAACGCCGCCAAGATCGAGGATCGCGTCGGCCTCACCGCGGCTCTGTGGAAGCTGATCGGGTGCCCGGATCTGTGCTCACGGGCGTGGGTGTGGGACCAGTACGACAGCACGGTTGGCGGCCAGACGGTGAAGCGTCCCGGTGCCGCGGACGCCGCGGTCGTGAAGCTGGAGGGGCTGTCCCGCGCGTTGGCGCTGACCACCGACTGCACGCCCCGCTACTGCGCGGCCGACCCGGAGGCTGGTGGGATGCAGGCTGTTGCCGAGGCATGGCGCAACCTGACCGCAGTCGGTGCGCGTCCGTTGGCGCTGACCGACAACATGAATTTCGGCAACCCTGAACGCCCCGAGATCATGGGCCAGTTCGCCGCCGCGATCCGCGGCATGGCCGCTGCCTGCGAGGCGCTCGACTTCCCGGTCGTGTCCGGCAACGTCAGCCTCTACAATGAGACGCGCAATCCAGCCGGTACGGTGCGCGCGATCCTGCCGACGCCGGCAATCGGTGGACTCGGCGTGCTGGACGATGCGGCAGATGCGGTCGGGATCGCGCTCGGATCATGGCTCGATGTCGTGCTGGTGGGCACGACGAAGGGCTGGCTCGGACAGTCGCTGTGGCTGCGTGAGATTGCCGGCCGGGAGGAGGGCGCGCCACCGCCCGTTGACCTCCCCGCCGAACGCGCCACCGGCGATTTCGTCCGCGCACAGATCCTGGCCGGCAACGTCCGCGCCTGCCACGACGTGTCCGACGGCGGCGTGCTGGTGGCGGTGGCGGAAATGGCGATGGCCGGCATGACCGGCGTCCGATTCTTCACCAGTCCACGCGACGTCCCCAGCCATGCCTGGTGGTTCGGCGAGGACCAGGGTCGCTACCTGCTCGCCGTGGCCGACTCCGCCACGCTGATCCGTGCCGCGGAATCGGCCGGATTGCAGGCCATGCGTATCGGCACCTCCGGCGGACAGGATTTGACACTGCCGGATGGCGGCACAATATCCGTGCGGGCGTTGCGCACGGCGCACGAACGCTTCTTCCCGTCCTGGATGGACGGGGACGGATAACCAGGGGAGAGCCGGCATGGCGATGGCGGCCAATGAGATCGAGGCGCTGATCAAGGCGGCGATCCCCGATGCGCGCGTCACCGTCGAGGATCTCGCCGGCGACGGCGATCACTACGCCGCTACCGTGGTCTCCGAAGCGTTCCGTGGCGTTCCTCGTGTGAAGCAGCACCAAATTGTCTATGCCGCGCTGCGCGGCCGAATGGGGGGCGAGCTGCACGCCCTCGCTTTGCAAACCTCAGCCCCAGAGTAGGAGCTTTTCCCGATGGCCAACGACGTGAACGAGCGTATTCAGAGCGAGATCGATGAAGCGCCGGTGATGCTCTACATGAAGGGCACCGCGATGTTCCCGCAATGCGGGTTCTCGGCGCGGGTAGTGCAGATCCTCACGCACATGGGCGTGCCGTTCAAGACGGCCAACGTGCTGGAGGACGCCGAACTGCGCGAGGGCATCAAGCAGTTCTCCCAGTGGCCGACAATTCCGCAGCTCTATGTGAAGGGCGAGTTTGTCGGCGGTTGCGACATCATCACCGAGATGTTCCAGTCGGGCGAACTGGAGACACTGATGGCCGAGAAGGGTGTCGAGCACAAGACCGAGGCGTAGTCGCCCGTTAACGGTTTGTTGTGAACCGATGCGCACGCTGGCGGCGTGCGCATCGGCATTGTCATCCCTGCCTATAATGCTGCCCAGTGGGTCGGTGACGCGATCGGGTCGGTGATCGCGCAGACGTATCGCGATTGGTCAATGGTCGTGGTCGATGATGGATCGAATGACGCGACCGGCGCGGTGGTGGCCGGGTTCGCAGATCACCGTATCCGATTGGTGCGACAGCCGAATGCCGGCGTGTCAGCGGCGCGCAACCGAGGCGTGGCGGTGCTTGCGGGCGGCGCCCCCTCCCGTACCCTCCCCGGCTTCGCGGGAGAGGGAAGTGGGCAACAGCGCCAGCACCCCCTGTCCCGCGAAGCGGGTGAGGGTTGGGGAGGGGGATCCGCGTGTCTGTTCCTCGATGCCGACGACTCACTTGCTCCAGATGCGCTCTCACGCCTGCTCACCGCCCTGGAATCATCGCCGGACGCCGCAGCCGCCGTCGGCGCCTATACATTCGCTGATACACACCGCATCCGGCGCGCGCCGTCCGGTGACCTTCTGCCGCGCCTGCTGATCCGCAACCTGTTCGCCAATGGCGGGCATGTGTTGATCCGCGGCGAGGTCCTCCAGCGTGCCGGCGGCTTCCTGACCGACATCGCGTATGGCGAGGACTGGGAATTCTGGACCCGCATCGCCCTCCAGGGCCCGGTCGCCGCGGTACCCGGGCCGCCGATACTGTTCGTGCGGCAGCATGCAGGCAGCGCCTATTACCGCCTGGCCACCAATCCGGATGCATTCGCCCCGTGCATGGCGGCGATCTTCGCCAATCCGGCCCTGCACGCGCGGTTTGGATCAGCGGGCCTCGCGGCAATTCAACGACGCACCGAGGCTGAAAACGCCTGGGTCATCGGCCGCGAACTGATGCGGCATGGCCGCAGGGTCCACGGCCTCATGCGGTTGCGTCATTCGTTTCTTGCGCGTCCGAGCGTCCGACGAGCCGTCCTGATTGCCGCAGCACATTTACTGCCGCTGCTGCCGGTTCGATTGCATGGACCATTCCGAGCCTACGAGGTGTCCAACATATGAGGTTGCATCCACCCCGGTGATCGTGGCCGTATCGCCTCCGACATGGCGACGACAACCATCGCGGCCCAGCCGTTGACAACACCGACCCCGGCCATCGGTGCACTCGCCGTGGGCGCGCTAGGTGTCGTCTATGGCGATATTGGCACCAGTCCCCTTTACACAGTGAAGACCGCGCTCGAGTGGGCTGGCGGCGCAACGCCCGATATCGCCCTCGGCATACTGTCCCTGATCGTCTGGACGTTGCTGATCACCACCTCGGTCAAATATGTGGCACTCGTCATGCGTGCGGACAACGAAGGTGAGGGCGGTATTCTCGCGCTGATGTCGCTGCTTGGTTTCCGCCAGCGCGAACGTGCCGGCGTCATCGCCATCGGCCTGCTGGGCGCCGCGTTGCTGTACGGCGACGGTGCCATCACGCCGGCGATTTCCGTGCTGAGTGCGCTGGAAGGTTTGAGGAAACCGTTTCCGCAGATCATACCCTATCTTCTGCCGCTGACCGTCGTCATCCTGATCGGTCTGTTCGCGTTGCAACGTCAGGGCACTGCGCAGATCGGCCGCATGTTCGGGCCGATCATGGTCGTCTGGTTCATCACCATCGGTACGCTGGGACTGATCGGCGTGACGTCGCATCCAAGCGTCCTGTGGGCGCTCGATCCCCGCTATGGCATCCACTATCTGCTGACGCACGAAATCCACGGCACCATCGTATTGGGTGCAGTGTTCCTATGTGCCACCGGAGCCGAGGCGCTCTATGCGGATATGGGCCAGTTCGGACGTCCCGCCATTCGCCTCGGATGGTATGGCTTCGTGCTGCCGGCCCTGGTGCTCAGCTATTCGGGCCAGATCGCGCTGGTGGTCGATGGTGTGGCCACACCTGGCGACAACCCATTCTTCGCATTGTCGCTCGCACATCTTCGCTTGCCGCTGGTGATACTGTCTACAATCGCGACCGTCATCGCCAGCCAGTCGATCATCAGTGGCGTCTTCTCCATGACGCGGCAGGCCATCCAGATCGGCTTATGTCCGCGGCTGAATGTCACCCAGACCTCCGCCGAGGGATACGGACAGATCTATTTCGGCAGCGTGAACTGGATGCTGATGGTATTCACCGTGGTGTTGGCGGTGTCGTTTGGTTCGTCGGACAACCTGGCGGCCGCGTTCGGCATCGCCGTGTCGCTGACCATGCTGCTGACGACAATATTGTTGTTCCTGGCGATGCGCGAGGTTTGGGGGTGGCCACTGCTTCCGAGCGCCATCCTCGCCGGTTTTCTGCTGGTGGTGGACCTGTCGTTCGTCGTCGCCAACCTGACAAAGTTATTCGAAGGCGGCTGGGTGCCGTTGGTGGCCGCTGGCGCCATCTTCTTCCTGATGTCGACATGGCGTAAGGGCCGCGCCGTCCTGCTGCACAAGCTGGAGCGCGATCCCCAGCCGTTGGTCGGCTTCCTGGCGCAGATGCAGAAGACCCAGCGCGTGCCAGGCACAGCTGTCTACCTGAGCCGGCGCCTCGACATCGTTCCGGTGCCGATGCTGCACAACCTGAAGCACTACAAGGTGCTGCACGAACGCAACGTGATCGTGCACGTCGTCACCGAGCACGTGCCGCGCGTCGCCAACCACCATCGGGCGGACGTGACAGCACTTGGCGGCGAGGTCTACACCATCGTGCTCCACTATGGGTTCATGGATCACCCCAACATCCCAAGAGCGCTGGAGGCGTGCAAGGAATTGGTGGAGAGGATGCACTTCGACATGATGCAGACATCGTTCTTCCT
Organism: uncultured Alphaproteobacteria bacterium; assembly: GCA_963726125.1. Lineage (GTDB taxonomy): Bacteria > Pseudomonadota > Alphaproteobacteria > Acetobacterales > Acetobacteraceae > JAMXLO01. The sequence continues at coordinate 212,961 of CAVSBG010000013.1, forward strand.
GGCCCGGGAGTCCATCGGCGCCGCCAGTCCGTCGGCGTTGAGCAGCGTGCGGCGACAACTGTTCATTGCGATGCATCGCAACGCCCAGGATGCGACGGCGTTCTTCCAAATCCCGCCCAACCGCATGGTCGAATTGGGGTCGCGGATCGAGATTTAGCGACCTCCTATCACTTCCGTAACCATCCAACTGCAGCATCAAAGAAGTACGATTTTCACGCCGGCCGCGCCTCGGGACCGGTCGCGTTGTGCAACGCCACGTCCTGTATGCGGCGTGCTTCTGGTGCTGAGCCTGCCGGCGCCGTGATGGGCGTCCTTCGGGCGTTCGGCTGACAGCACGCGACGTTGGGTGATGCCACGGCGATTGCTCTGGTGCGTCACCCGCGTCGTCACTGGTCGGCCAGCGAGGCGCGTTTTCCCCGGTCGAGCGCTCGGTCACCCACGGGAGGCATGCGCGGTGTTCGTGGCAGGACCGTGGCATGGCCCTATCTCTCGGAGTGGTGTGATCGCAAAGACTGTTGACCCGGTCGTCCAGGACGCCTACCTGCAATTGCGAGTGTTTCGCATCTAGGGACTCCTGATGCTGGCGAGCCTGCTCATCGTCTTTCGCGAAGTCATCGAAGCGGGGCTGATCGTCGGCATCGTGCTGGCCGCGACACGTGGCGTGCCGCGGCGCGGGCTATGGGTAGCCGGAGGTGTGGTCGGCGGGACGCTGGGGGCCTGCCTCGTGGCGGCATTCGCCGGAGAACTGGGCGCGTTGTTCAATGGCTCGGGGGCGGAGCTGTTCAACGCCGCAATTCTGCTGACCGCCGTCGGCATGCTGACCTGGCACAACACCTGGATGGCGAGCCATGGGCGGGAACTGGCGCGCGAGGTCCGCGCCGTGGGGACTGCCGTCGCGGCGGGCGATCGGCCACTGACCGCGCTGGCGGTCGTCGTTGGCGTGGCTGTGCTGCGTGAAGGGTCCGAGGTGGTGCTGTTCCTCTATGGCATTTTCGCCGCCGGTGGTACCTCCATAGGCGACATGGTTGGCGGCGGCGCATTCGGGATCGTGCTTGGCGCGGCGCTGTCGGCGCTGATCTATCTCGGCTTGCTGGCGGTGCCGGCGCACCGGCTGTTCGCGGTGACTACCGGGCTGATCACGCTACTGGCGGCGGGGCTCGCCGCGCAGGCGGTATTCTTCCTGCAGCAGGCCAACTACTTCCAGGGGATGGCGACGCCGCTGTGGGATACCTCGTGGCTGCTGAGCGAGGACAGCCTGACGGGCCGCCTGCTGCACACGTTGGTTGGCTACACCGCGACGCCGGACGGGGCGCAGCTTGCCGCCTACGGCCTGGTGATCGCTGATGATGCTGACATTGATGCGGGTGGCGCGCGGGCGGACCGCTGCTGCCCGCCGCCATCCGGCGCCATCGTCTCCCTGACCGCTACCGCCGTGCTATACGGCGTGCGGGGAGGGGTTCGTCATGCCGAATGCGCGCGCCGCGGTGCTGCGGCAGACCGCAACGCCGATGACCATCGAGGGTCTGGAGGTCGGGCCGGTCGCTCCCGGCGACGTGCTCGTCCGTATCCGCGCCGCCAGCCTGTGCCACACGGATCTTGAGGCGATCGAAGGCGCCTTGGCCGTGAAGCTGCCGGCGGTGCTGGGGCATGAGGCGGCCGGCGAGGTGGTCGAACTCGGCGCTGGCGTCACCGAACTTTCGGTCGGCGATCGCGTGGTGCTGTCGTGGAACCCGCATTGTGGGCACTGCTTCTATTGCGACCACGCGCAGCCGATCCTGTGTTCGCAGTTCCTCGCCAATGGGCCGAAGGCGTTCCACTTCGATGGACGTCCGAGGCTGGCGTGCGAGGGCGTGCCGATGCACCAGCTGATGTATCTTGGCGGGTTCGCCGAATACTGCGTGGTTCCAGCACAAAGCGCGATCCGCGTGCCGGCGGCGATGCCGTTCGATCGGGCGGCGCTGCTGGGGTGCGGCGTGATGACCGGGGTCGGTGCCGCGACCCGGATCGCCGACCTGCGGTGGGGCGCGACGGCGATGGTGATCGGCTGTGGCGCCGTCGGGCTGTCTGCGGTGCAGGGGTGCCGGATGGCCGGTGCCGGGACGATCATCGCGGTCGATCCCAACCCGGCTCGGCGGCAACTCGCACAGGGGCTTGGTGCGACGCAGGCGTGCGGTGGGGTTCAGGAAGAGGCGGTGGCGCTGGCGCGGTCGCTGACCGACGGGCGAGGCGCCGATGTGGTGATCGAGGCCGCCGGTGTGCCGGCCAGCTTCCGGCTGTCGGTGGAGGCAGTGCGGCCGGGCGGGCAGGTGGTCTGGCTCGGCAAGACGGCGGTGAATGCGGGGGTGGAGTTCCGTTGGGGCAGCCTGATGCAGGAGAAGCGGATCACGCGCAGTTCCTATGGCGGTGCGCGGCCGTCGCAGGATTTTCCGCTCCTGGCGCGGGCGTATCTTGATGGCAGGTTGCAGCTGGATGAGATGATATCGGCGCGGATCCCGCTGGAGGCGATAAACGAGGGTTTTGCGGCGCTGAAGCGCGGTGAGACTGTGCGCAGCGTGGTGATGTTCGCATGAAGGTCTATGAGGGCGGGCGCAGCCTGGACGGGGCGGTTGTCACGGTTGATGGCGCCCCCTTGGAGCCGCGGTTCGACATCCGCCGGTTCAGCAAGATGGGTTTCGAGTGGACCTATGAAGGTGACGGGCCGCGGCAGCTGGCGCTGGCGTTGCTGGTCGACCACCTGGGCGATCCGCAGCGCGCGTTGGCATTGACCGAGGATTTCATGCGCAAGATCGTGGCTGAGCTGGACAATGCGTGGCGGCTGACGAGCGCGGATATCGACGCGGCGCTGGCCGGCTAGTCGAAGGCCAGGCCCATTGTCTCTGCCACCAGAGCGGGACGCGACGAGCCTTCCACTTCGATCTGGCTGTCGAACGTCATACGTACGCCGCCCTCGATGTCCTCGACGCTTTTCAGGGTCTGGTGGAGGCGGACACGTGAGCCGGCCGGCACCGGCGCGGTGAACCGCACCTTGTTGGAGCCGTAGTTGATGCCGCGCGAGCGCTTCCGAATGTGCAGGATATTGTGTGACAGCCGCGGTAGCAGCGACAGTGTCAGGTAGCCATGCGCGATCGTCTTGCCGCCGGGCATCTCGCGTTTTGCCCGCTCCACATCGACGTGGATCCATTGATGATCGCCGGTGGCCTCGGCGAACTTGTCGATCATTGGCTGATCGACCAGCACCCATTCGCTGGAACCGATCTTCTCGCCGATATGGGCCTTCATGTCGGCCGGCTTCTCGACTTCGAGCATTTCGTTTCCTCCGTGTGCTGGCGTATTATGCTCAGGCCGCCAGGGCTTGTCGCGGCTTGGATTTCCGTCCTATCACTGTGCGACGGAGGAAAGCGCCGATGGACCAAGTGAAGATGTCGCAGCGGCAGGCGGCGTTCCGTGCCGACTTTCGCACCCGCATCGCGCCGGCCTATTTCGGCTGGGCGCATGTCGCGCTGATCTACGCGCTGGGCTTTGCCGCCATCTGGTATTGCGCGCGGCAGATCGTGGCGCCGGCGTGGTACGAATTCCTGGTGATCCCGGTGGCGTTCTGCATCTCGAATGCATTCGAATGGTGGATCCATCGGTATGTGATGCATCGGCCGGTCAAGGGCTTCATGGGTATATACAAACGCCACACGCTGGCGCACCATCAGTTCTTCACGCATATCGAGCCGACCATCGACAACACGCGCGACTTCCGGATTGTGTTCTTTCCGCCGTATGCGCTGGTGGCTTTCATGGTGTTGTCGATCGTTCCGGCGGCGGTGCTTGGGCTGGTCGGGCTGGCCAACGCCGGCTGGCTGCTGCTGATCACCAATGTCGGGCTGTACCTGAATTATGAACTGTTCCATTACTGCTGCCACGTGAAGGATGACCGGATCGTACGGCATATCCCGCTGGTGAATTCGATCCGCCGGCATCACATCGCGCACCACAACACTGCGCTGATGATGGAGCGCAACTTCAACCTGACGTATCCGATTGCGGACTGGTTCTTCGGCACGTCCGATCTTGCCTGCGGGCTGCTGCAGCATGTGTTCAACGGCTACGCGACGCGGTTCGTTCGGCGCGACCTCAAGCGGGTGCGGAATACGAGTGATGATCCTCGGGTCGGGCATGTGCAGGCAGCGGCGGAATGACGAGGGCGCGGATCAAGCAGGGCAAGGCGAGCCTGATCGGAGGCATCGCGGTGGGCGTTGCCGTCCTGGTGCTGTGGCTGGCAATCGCGCATGAACTGGCGGCGGACGGCGTTGTGGGCATTGCAGCTGGCGTGCTGGTGGCGTCCGGCGTTGCGGTTTGGATCAGGCTTGCGGATCTGTAGGTTGGCCGCCGAGCGGGGCGTTCGGTAAGTCGGTCCGCGGAGCCGTGGCGGCTGGCGGGACGGTCATCCCAGAGGGGGTCGCCGAGGTGCGCAGAGCGCCCTCCAACTACTCATTTGTGGATGGCTACCCGCACGCAAGGGTTTTTCGCGTCTGGATATGGCGGTCCCTTGCGGTCATGTGTGCGGCCTGTTTTGCGCATGGGCTGGAGACGCAGCAGGAACGGATCGGGGGCAGTCGGACTGCGCAGCAATTAAAGACTTTCAACCGCGGATGCACGCAGATGGATGAGGATAGTCCCAGATGCAATGTTGCCGAGTTATTCGCGTTCATCTGCGTGCATCTGTGGTTGAAGATTCTTTTACTGTTTTCTCTGTTGCCGGCAACGCCGAGTACAGGGTTCTAGCTTTGCTATGGGACATCATCCATGAGAACTGATGTTAGGTGTGCGGCTAAAAGCGCACAAGGGCTTCGCGTATTTTTGCAACACGGCCGAGCTCCAATGCTGCGTCGCTGATGGCCCGGTATCGCAGTTCAAGAAGATGCGGCAGCTTGCCTGGTCGAGCTCGCCCACGCCCCCACTGACGTATCGCGAGCCCGTGTTGGCGATGCCAACGCCGCACAACACGAGGCTACGCGCATGCGTGATGCGTTTGAGAACGCTCTTGTTATGAAAGCTGATGCCACTGCCCTTGCCTGGTCGCCCCCACGGCCGGTGCGAACCGTGGCAAAGTTTTTTCAGCACGGAGGAAGTGCGGAGAACACGGTGATCACGGAGTAGGAAGCAATCGGCTTCGACGGAAGCTACACGACGTAGCGACGAAGGCCATCCACCAGGCGTGGCACGTTGAAGTTCAGCAGGAGACCGACGTGGATGCCGCTCATGCGCAATACGTTCGGAGCTGCACCTCATGGATTGGCAGGATGGTGCTGACGGCTTTGATTTTGCAGGATAAGCTCGCCCGCGACGACGATATCCGCCTTGAAGGCGTCGCCGACTTCCGCGCCCTTGTAGAGGACGGGGATAGTGACCTGCCGGGCGAAGGCAATGCCTGCGTCTGCCAATTCTCGGCACAGGCACAGCTCATATATGGATTCCAGCAGTCCGGGGCCGGTATTTCGGTGCACCTCGATCGCCAACCCGATCACCCGATCGGTCAACGGTTCCGCAAAAGCATAACACATTCTCCGTGAGCACCGTGCTCTCCGTACTTCCTCCGTGCTGAAAATCTATGAAACGTTAACGCACCGGCATTGCATGTTTGCGATAAGAGCGTTTCCGCGCTGCGGGGAACAACGCCCCGGCCGGCAGCTTTCAGGACGGGGCTGCCCATCTCGACCAACCGTGGCTTTCGTCGAGTGGCGGCCAGCCACGTCTTTCGCGCGCGCCTGGCGAAGACGTGGATGGCCGGGACACGCCTAGGCACGCCCGGCCATGACGTGTGGTCGTGTGACTCGCGCTCCATCGATGGCGGGCACCAGGTATTGGAGGAACAATAGCCACGATGTCTGTTCGGTATAGTCCAGTTCAGTCGTGCAGCCGGCCTCTTTCGACAGGACGTCGTCGATATTCTTGAAGATCTATTCGAACATGCTTCTTCCGTTACGACCCGCGTTGCCGGTGGGGAGTGGCCTCTGTCACTACACGACCTTGCGCTCGCGCAGCCCCGCGATCGCGGCGGGATCATAACCCAGCTCCCGCAGCACGTCGTCGGTATGTTCGCCGGGCTCCGGCGTGGCGGTGCGCACGCTCCACGGCGTGCGGGACAGCTCGACCGCCTGGCCCACCACTTCCACGTCCCCGAGCGCCTTGTGCTGCACGTGGCGCGTGATGTTCAGGTGCTTCACCTGGGGGTCATCGAACACCTCGTTGATCCGGTAGATCGGGCCGCAGGGCACGCCGGCCTCGTTCAGCAGGTCGATCCAGGCGGCGGTGGTACGATTGCGGGTGATGGCGCCGATCGCCTCGTGCAGGCGGCCGCGGTTCTTCGAGCGGTCGGCGTTGGTGGCGAAGTCCGGATCGTTCGCCAACTCCGGCGCATCGAGCACCTTGCAGAAGCGCTGGTAGATCGCCTCGCCGGCGGCGCCGATGTTCATGTAGCCGTCGGCGGTCTGGAATACGCCGGTGGGAATGCTGGTGGGGTGATCGTTGCCGGCTTGTCCCGGTACCTCGTGGCCGATGGTCCAGCGCGCGGCCTGGAAGTCCAGCATGGCGATCTGTGCCGCCAGCAGATTGCTCTGCACCCATTGGCCCTGGCCGGATTGCTCACGCTCCAGCAGGGCGACCAGGATGCCCATCGCGCAGAAGATCCCGGCAGTCAGGTCGGCGACCGGGATGCCAACGCGGACCGGTCCCTGACCGGGCAGTCCGGTGATCGACATCAGGCCGCCCATGCCCTGCGCGATCTGATCGAAGCCGGGGCGCTCGCGATACGGACCGTCCTGGCCGAAGCCGGAAATACTACCGTACACCAGACGAGGATTGACCGCGCGCAGCGTTTCGTAGTCGACGCCGAGGCGGAACTTCACATCGGGCCGGTAATTCTCCACCAGAACGTCAGCGTTGCTTACCAGCTTTTTCAGGATCGCCACGCCCTCGGGTGACTTCAGGTTCAGGGTCATGCTGCGCTTGTTGCGGTGGAGGTTCTGGAAATCCGGACCGTGGCGCTCGCCGCCCATGCCTGCATCGCCCTCGGGCAATTCCACCTTGATGACCTGTGCGCCCCAGTCGGCGAGCTGGCGTACTGCGGTGGGGCCGGCGCGGACTCGCGACAGATCGATCACCGTGAAGCGGGCGAGGGGGCCCTGGTTCATTGCAACTTCGTCCTCATTGCCTGAGATTCGTCCAAATTACACCGCGTGGATCGCAAACGGCGTCGAGTTTCCGAAACTGACTTGCAACTAATGCCGCCAGTCGCAGGTTTGTGATGGTTCGTCACGTTTGTTGAACCATGATGGAAGTGGGCTGTAACACCTTCACGATGTTAATGAGGCCGGCTGGTCGCGGCTAGTGGCCGCTGCCAGCGATCCGAGGGAGAAGCGGGCTCCCTCAATGTCTCGGGGGTGGCGTTGTCCTGCATGCCGGAACATGACGTTGGCGCGCCTACGGACGCGCGGACCAATCGCCCACGACTGATGGTCGTGGATGACGATCCAGAGGTACGGGTTATCGTTGCCGAATTCCTGGAGGACTTCGGTTACCGGGTCATTCAGGCCAGCGGAGGCGCCGAGGCGCTGTCGTTGCTGTCGCATACGCCCGATCTGCGGATGATGATCACCGATATCCGCATGCCCGACATGTCGGGGATTGAACTGGCGGATATCGCCACCCGGCGGCAACAGGATTTGAAGGTCATCCTGATCTCCGGCTATTTCGTATCGCAACAGGTCGACTGGCGATTCCTGCGCAAGCCGTTCCGGATGAAGGATCTGGAAGCGGCGGTACGGGCCGAGCTGGAGACCTGATCTCCGCCGGCCGGCGACTTGCCCGGTCGTGGCACCGGGAGTTGCACGATGGGGGCCTTCACCGGTCTGTTCGACACCGCGGCGCTGACGCCGCATGGCTACTGTCTGTCCTGGGAGCCAGGGCTGATCGCGCTGCACGTCGTCTCGGATGGGCTGATCACGGCGTCTTACTACTCGATCCCACTCGCGATCGCGCTGTTGCTGCTGCGCCGGGGCGATGTCGCATTCAGCTGGATGGCCTGGCTGTTCGCGATCTTCATCATGGCGTGCGGCACCACCCATCTGATGGGCATCTGGACGCTATGGTACCCCGACTATCTCACCGATGGCATGGTCAAGGCTGTGACGGCGGTGGCGTCAGTGATGACCGCGGCTGCGTTGTGGCCGTTGCTGCCTCGGCTGGTTGCGTTGCCCTCGCCAGGGGTGCTGTTGCAGGCGAACGAGCGGCTGACCCAGCAGATCGCGGAGCGTGACGCTGCGGTCACGGCGCTGCGTCGTCGAGACGGCGGAGCGGGAACGCGCCGAGGGGATGTTGCGGCAGTCGCAGAAGATGGAGGCGGTGGGGCAGCTCACCGGCGGTGTCGCGCACGACTTCAACAACCTGCTGCAGGTGATCCAGGCCAACCTCGAGGCGGTGATCGGCGCGGCTTGCCGAGGACGATCCGCTACGCCGGCATATCGAGCGTGCTCTTGCGGGCACGGAAAGAGGTGCGGCGCTGACCCAGCAGTTGCTGGCCTTCGCGCGCCGCCAAGCGTTGCGGCCGATGGCGTTCGACGTCGCGGAGCGGATCTGCGCCTCGTCCGAGATGCTGCGCGGCATGCTGGCGGTCGAGATCACGGTGGAGACGCAGTGCGCAGACGATCTATGGACAGCGGAGGCGGATCCGCATCAGCTGGAAACCGCACTGCTGAACCTGGCGATCAACGCGCGCGACGCCATGCCAAACGGTGGTCGGCTGATGATCAGCGCCAGCAACGCGCACGCTGGATGCGGCGGCGACGGCGGGGCTGCCGGATGTCGATGCCGGCGACTACGTGCGGATTGCGGTCAGCGACACGGGCACCGGCATGACGCCCGAGGTTCGCGAGGCGGCGTTCGAGCCGTTCTTCACCACCAAGCCGATCGGGCAGGGGAGTGGGCTGGGGCTCAGCCAGGTGTATGGCTTCGTGAAGCAGTCGCGAGGCCATATCACGTTGGACAGCATGCCGGGTGAGGGGACCACCGTTGCGCTTTATCTGCGGCGCGCGGTGGCGGCAGCCGTGGGCGTCGAGTCCGCGACGGCGCAGTCCGCCGGATAGGATTCGTCAGATGCGGATGAAGGCGCTAACCTGAACACCCTGGAATTGGCCGCAGAATTTCGATGATGGATCGGCACGTGCTGTCGAACGGAACGCTCTCCGCCACGGTGAAGACGGAGGGCGCGGAACTATGTTCGCTACTGGACGCGGCCGGGGAGGAGATGCTGTGGCAGGCGGCCCCCATCTGGCCTCGCCATGCGCCAGTGCTGTTTCCGATTGTTGGGCGCCTGAAGGACGACATGCTGCGGCACGATGGCAAGTCGTACCACATGACGCAGCATGGCTTCGCGCGCGACAAGCGGTTCGCGTGGTTGAACCGCGGTGCGACGGGGTGCCGGCTGGTGCTGCACGAGGATGCGGAGACACGGGCGATTTACCCGTTCGCGTTCCGCCTGGAGATCGCTTTCACGCTCGATGACGATGCGTTGGAGGCCAGCTTCACAGTGACCAATCCGGGGCGCGAGGTGCTGCCGGCCTCACTGGGCGCGCATCCCGCGTTTGTCTGGCCATTGGCGGATGGGGTGGGGAAGGCGGCCCACGTGCTGGAATTTTCGGGGCCTGAGTTGGAGCCGATCCGACGCCTGGACGGCGGGCTGCTGCGTCCGGAGCCGGTTCCGTCGCCGGTGGTTGGCGATACGCTGGCGCTCGATCCGTCGCTGTTCACCGCCGACGCGCTGATCTTCCCCGAGGTCTCGAGCAGTTCCGTCCGATATACCGCGCCTGGTGCGCCGGCCATCGAGGTTTCATGGCAGGGCTTTCGCGACCTCGGCGTGTGGTCGCGCGACGGCGGCGATTTCGTCTGCATCGAGCCTTGGTTCGGCACCGCCAGTCCGACGGACTTCGATGGCGAGTTCCGCGATAAGCCCGGGCTGATGCTGATCGCTCCGGGGGAGCGGCGGACGCTGTCGATGCGGATCAGGGTGTGCTGAGCGGGTCGGGGATGGGGGCCAGCCCCGGTCAGCACTCATCGCGCGGGGATGGCCGGGTTGATCCTCGGGTCAAGCCCGAGGACGGCCACGACGAGGGTGGGGCTGAGCGGTATGGCCGTTGAGTATCAGCCCGTAGATCGCTGAATATGTTTTATTTTCTGCCATTCCTGCTCCATCTCCTCAAGCGGCATTTCGGCGAGTGACTTTCCTTCGGTAGCAGCTGCTTGCTCGATTCCGTTGAAGCGCCGGGAGAACTTGTCATTGGCTTGGCGCAGGCAGGTTTCGGGGTCGAGGTCTAGCTTCCTCGCGAGGTTGGCCAGCACGAAGAGCAGATCGCCGACTTCGTCGCGCAGCCGATGTGGTTGCGCGGCGGGGAGTTCCGCTCTGACTTCTGCGATCTCTTCATCCAGCTTCGCCAGGACCGCTTCGGCATTCGGCCAGTCGAAGCCGACACGCGCTGCGCGAGCGGTGAGCTTTGCGGCACGGGTCAGGGCAGGGAGGCCGATAGGGACACCGGCCAAGGTGCCGGTCTCGGCGCGGGCGGCGCGTTCGGCGGTCTTCTGCTGTTCCCAGGCGACGGTCTGGGTGGCCGCGTCACGCATCGCGGCTTCGCCGAATACGTGCGGATGGCGGCGGATCATCTTGTCCGCGATGGCTTTTGCGACATCGGCGAATGTGAACTGGCCGGCTTCCTCGGCCATGCGTGCGTGGTAGACGACCTGGAACAGCAGGTCGCCCAGTTCGTCCGCCAACGCGGCGGTGTCCTGGCGGGCGATGGCATCCGCCACCTCGTAGGCTTCCTCGATCGTGTAGGGCGCGATGCTGGCAAAGTCCTGTTGCTGGTCCCAGGGGCAGCCGGCGACGGGGTCACGTAGGGCCGCCATGACGTCGAGCAGGCGGCGGAGTTCGGCTTCGGCTGTTGGCATCGATGCCCCTCGATCGCGGCATCTGGATGCCGCAGAAGATATACACGGTAAGGTCAAAGCAGCACCGGCACCACAGCGGCAACGAGCGCTCACCCTGCTACGTCCAATCTCGGAGAAAACCCGAGCCAAGGACACAGCTTCCACATGATCACATCGTTTGCCGGCCGACGCGCAGCGCGACTGATCTCGCTCCACACCGAGATCAATTCGTTACTGCGAACAATCGCCGAACAGCGACAAGCCGACCTGTTCGAGCCGACGCGCCAGCATCTGCGCACGGCCGACGCGGTGATGGCCGCCAACACCATCCGACTATCAGCTCGCGAGGCTAACGATCTCGTGCGCGCCACGCTGCCACCGTCAGCACACGACGCCACCACACGCATCGAACACGCATTGCTGTTCGTCGCACTGCGGCACTGCATGGACACCGTGCGCCAGATCGACAGCGACACAATTCCGCCGGCCGCTATCGCCGCTGCTCAGATCCTCCGCGAGCAGCTCACCACGTGGCTACAGGTCAACAATGTCGTCACGGTGAAGCGCCACGACAAAGCCTCGGCCGACCTGGCAGACCGACCGCGGGAACCGAAACGACGCATCAGCCGGCGCCGCCTCCGGCGAGGCGACATAACCGTTCTTCTCGGGCAACCCGCGTCAGCGGGTCCGGGTTTGTTCCAGCCCGAATCCGACACGGCGCCGAGCGAGCCCGCCGCGACCGTGGCCGCGTGAACAGCGAAGCAACGCCGCCGCGGCCGTTGCACCTGACAGCCGCGCAGCTCGCCGCGGCCTACCGTCAACAGATCCACGACGGCCCCGCAGCAGCAGCGAAAGCGGCTCAAGCTCGCCTGCACGCGCTGCTACGGTCGACGGCCGAGGCCAAGCAGGCCGCGGCCGTCGAACGTTCGGCATCGAACGCGCAGGCCGCGCCGAGCTCTAACCAGGCCCAGGCAGCGCAAACCGAGTGACCGACACCGGCCGGCCGCAGCTCAACTCCCTGGACCCGGCCGACCGCGCAATCGCCGCGGCCGTCACCGGCTACACCGAGCAGCTCGCGCGCCAGCTCGACACCGTCGGCTATTGGCCGGCGAGGCTGCATTTCTGGCAACCACGGGACCGCTTCGAGGAGATCGGTTTCGGCGCCTTCCTCGCCAAGCTCGAGCACACGATGAAGACCTGCCGGGTCAAGCTCTGGCAGCGCGCACCCTTCGCCGAGCTGCCGAACAGCACACCGGCCGAGAGCGACATCGAGGCCGCTTACAACGCCTATGCCGCCAACCTCGCAACTCAGCTGCGAGGCCTGCGGGTACTGGCCGCTCGTGCTGAAGCTCCCGGCGCCGAGAACGAAGGCCGAGACCATGGCCCTTAACATGTTCGTTGCGCGGTTAGACGGCGTGATGAAAACCCAGCACACGCCGAATTCACCTCACGCAACGACCGAACGACGCCGGCGGACGGTACCGGCGAAGGTGGTCAACGTGACAAGCTTGGCCCTGGCGTTCCTGAAGCTCGCCCGGTCAAGGTCTGCGGGGAGGACGTGCGGCACGCGCCGAGCCTCCCCGCAGCACCCCTAAACCGAGTGTTCGACGGCACGCCGCGCCGCATGGTCACCGCGATCGCGATAGCCGTCGCCCTCGCGTTCCTCTGGCACCTGGCCACAGGCCTGCACCCGTAGATACAAACGTGGTGCACACCGCGAAAACCGCTGCGGCACAGCGCGAAAACGCGGTCCCTGGTCACGCTAAGCACAACTCAGCCCGGCCACGACACGCCAGCTCAACCACAGACCGGCCGATTGCCGGCCTGTCACCGGAGCCGGCCCGGGCTAGCCATCGCGTCTCCGGCCGAGGGCCTACGCGCGACCGCCTGGCGGATGGCTACCCGGCCCCATCACCACGAAAGTGGCTGCGGTGCTCGCTCCGGGTTCGCGCGCCACGTTCATGCGCCGCAAACAGGCTGGCGACGCCGGCGGCCGCGCGCGCCCCCGGGCTGCGCTCCTCGTTCTCCGAATGCGGTGTGCCGGCGCCAGCATGGGCCGCGCCACGGCGCCTGGCGCACGCATCGCGCCAGCCGAAGACGGCCGGCACGCCGCCTGCACAAAGCCCCGCCGTGGCACGTCCCATGCAGCGCCAGCACGAGTCATGCCGGGGGGGAACCCCCCCGAGGCCCCCCGCCCCCCGGCGGCCAGGGTTCGCGCGCAGTCGCACCGGTGCGTACCGGCCACGCCCGCCACGGGCACCAGGCGCGCGCCCGGTTCCTCGCGAACCGAGGCACCAGTCGACGCGCCTGCCGCCCTGAGCGAGCATGGCCGCGGATCCAGCAGTGTCGGCGCGCCGGCGTGCCACTCCCGCACGCCGCCCCGGCCTGGGGGGCCTACGTGCGCCCTGGCGCCACGGCCGGGCTGGCGGGCGGGCACAGCGGCCCGCCCTGGCCCGGCCCTGCGCCAGGTCGCTGCACCCCCCCACGCCATCCACCGACGGATCGCATCCACCATGGCGAAAGGGGGTGCAGCTCGCACGTCGCGCCGCCACAGCCCCCGGGCAGCACACGACGGGCCCACGGCCGGTGACACACCCGCCGGCCGCTCGTGTCACCTGGGATGCCACCACGGCCGGCGCCAGCGGCCGGCGTGCCACCCTCGGCCGCCGCGCAGTCAACACCGCTCGGCTTCGCCTCCGCGCCGCGAGGCGGCGGCCGCAAGGGCGGCCGGTGTTTGACAGCACGCCAACCGGGGCGGCCAGCCGCCGACATCGAAGCCGCGGCAAGGTGCCGCGACCTCGCGCACTCTCAACCACGAAGGACAGCCCCCCATGCCAACCATCACGTTCGAACTGACCGACAACCAGGCCGACGCATTCAGCCAGGTCATAAAGCGACTGGCACGGTCGAAGCTCGGTCATGACGGACTGAACCTCGCGAGCCAATGGGAAGACCCGGACGCAGCCGAAGCCGCCGTGCTGATCCTACGCCAGGCGCTGCAAGATGCCGGTTTCAACCCCCGTTAGGACACCCGCCATGGCCGCGATCGACACCAACCAGCTCACCGCCCTGCAGCCAGCATATCGCGGCACCAGCAGCTACCTCGTTGCGATCCACGACAACGGGCAGATCGCAATCGAGCACTGCCCGGCGCCCGCACACCGCGGCATCGAGCACGACGCCGCAGCCGACAGCTTTACGCGCCAGGTGCTGGCGTTCCACGACGGCCACCGTGGCGCCAGGGTCACACTCGGTTTCGGAGCGAGCGGCACGATCGAAACCGCGGACAGCGACGACGACCCCACGCCCACGTGGCCCGGCGTGGATGGCAGACGCATTCTGGCAGGTCCGCGAGCTCGTGATGATGGCCCACCTCGTGCAGGTCAGTCGCAGCATGGTGCAGCGCTGCCGGCGCGCCGCGCTCCTTCCAGGAGCCACCCCCGACGACCGCCTGGCACTGCGCATCACGGCCGATGCCGGCGACGCCGGACACCCGATCACGCCGGCCGAGCACGCCGAAGCCCGCAAGATCCTCGACCGCCTCAACGGCCGGCGATTGCTGCCGAGCCCGGCGGATTAAAACGCAGCGACCAGCAGCACGCCGCCGGCGCCGACAGCCACCACGGCCCCCAGCAGAAACAGCCAGGTCCCACGGCCGAGCGGCATCAACCGGCGACGCCAGCCACGACGGCGCCAACGGCGATGCTGCCGGCTACCCCACGGCGAGGCCGAGAGTTTTTTTTCGACGAACACGACCCACCACCCCCGCGCTTGCGAGCGAGGGGGCGAGGGAGGACCCCCCGCAGCTTCATCTGAGACGATTGTGAGATTCCGGCCGAGCCAGCCGCTCCCAGCCCCTCAAGCAACCTTCCTTCGCAACCACAGGCCCAGGCCAACCCCCGGTCTGGCGGGGAGGCGGTGCCACCCCCCGCCATGCCCGAGCAGCCAAAGCCCGGCTTCAGCCGAGGCTGCTGCACCAGTCCCCCAACCGGAGAAACCCCGGCCAGGGTTGGGCACACTCTCCGGTTGTGAGGGTCGCGCCGCAAGCGCAACATGCGGTTGTGTGCAAAACTTTGGCTCCAAGCCTGCACACAGGCGAGGGGACGACCCCCGCTGACCCGCAGGGGCGGGGGCTCGACCCGTCACCTGTGCACAGCCCTGGAGCTGGATGATGCTCTATGAGTCACCGAAGCAACTCCCTGTTGCCAACTGCAGGATTCGCGCTGCCATTGTGCGCCCATGCACTTAAAGATGCTTGTGGCGCACAATGGCGGCCCCTAAATTCGCCACCGCCACGCGGCAGATTGTGGCCGTGGTGGACGAGGCGGGGACGCGCTACCCGGTACGCGAGGCACGCCCCCCAGGTCGCAGCTATGGCAGGGGATTCACGATCTTGTTTGACGATGCACGACGCGAGGTGCTGCAACAGCTGAACACCGTGTCAGCGTTCAAAGTGTTCCTTGCGCTACCGGACCATCTATCGTTCACCGAGTTCCGACCGCTCAACCGCAACATCCTCGCGGCAGAGCTCGGGATCGACGGCGCCTCAGTCTCGCGCGCCATGACAGACTTGCTGAATCGCAAAATCGTCGAGCGCAAAGGGAGGGGACCGGTCACACAGTGGAAGCTATCGTTCGAGGTGCTGTGGCGCGGCAACGCCGCTGCGTACCACGCCGCAGCACGCGAACACGAAGCACGCCGCAAAGCACTCAACAAACCGGAACGACCGGCGCTGAATGCCGCAGAAGATATATTATGTTAAGTCGAATGCCATGCCATCGTAGCCGGGCTCTATGCCAGGCGGCAGATTGGCCTGGAGCCAGGCCCAGTCCATGTCTGGGCCCATGTGGGTCAGCACGGTTCGGCGCGGCCGAATGCGTTGGGACCAAGCCACGACTGTCGCGAGATCTGCGTGCGTCTTGTGCGGGCCTTGGCGCAGGAAGCAATCGACCACCCAGGTGTCCACGCCGTCCAGCATCGCGAACGCTGTGTCGTCCAGGCCGACGACGTCGGTTGAGTAGCCGAAGCCGCCGATACGCAGGCCTAGCGTTGGGATGAACCCGTGGTCCTGCTCGAACAGTTGGACTTCGAGGCCAGCCGCGGTGATGGTATCGGTTGGCTGCACCTCGCGTGGCACCAGGACGGGCCGAAAGAAGCCAGGCGGCTGCCAGGGCCGGAATGCGTAGCCGAAGCGCCGGGTCATCTCGTCGATTGTGGTTGCCGTGGCGAAGGCGTCCAGCGGTCGGTCGACGATGCGGTTGAGGATGCGGACGTCGTCCAGGCCGGTGATGTGGTCGGCATGCGCATGTGTGTAGAGGATGGCGTCGACGCTCGGAATGCGGCAGTCGAGGAGTTGGGTGCGCATGTCCGGCGAGGTGTCGACGAGCAGGCGGGTCCCCTGCCCGCTCTCCACCACGATGCTGGCGCGGGTGCGTCGGTTGCGTGGTTCGCTGGGGTCGCAGGAGCCCCAGTCGCCTGTGCCGTCGTCGCCACCGATCATTGGCACGCCCGCTGAACCGCCGGTGCCGAGCAGGATGACCCGCATGCGCTCAGGCGGTCTTGCGGAACAGACGGCGGAAATTTGCCGTCGTCAGGTCAGCCAGCGCTTCGGGTTCCAGGTGACGAACGTCGGCCAAGACTTTGGCTGTGTGGGTGACGTGGGCGGGTTCGTTGCGCTTGCCGCGGAATGGCACTGGGGCGAGGTACGGGGCGTCGGTTTCGACGAGCAGACGATCGAGTGGAAGGTCGCGGGCTATGTCGCGGAGTTCAGCGGATTTTGGGAAAGTCAGGATGCCGGAGAAGCTGACGTAGCCGCCCATGGCGATGGCGGCCTCGGCGAGCATTCGCGAGGAGCTGAAGCAGTGCAGGAGGAAGAGGAAGTCACCGCCGGTATTGCGTTCATCTTGCAGGATTTGCGTGATGTCGGTGTCGGCGTCGCGGGCGTGGATGGCGAGCGGTAGGTCGGCCAGACGGGCAGCGCGGATGTGGGCACGGAAGTTGGCCTGCTGCACGTCGCGAGGGGCTCGGTCGTAGTAGTAGTCCAGGCCGGACTCGCCGATGCCGATGACACGGGGGTGGGTGGTTAGGGCTGCAATTGCTTCGGGCGATGGGATGGGGGCTTCGGCGGCGTGGTGGGGGTGGACGCCCACTGTGCACCAAAGGTGGGGCTGGGTTTCGGCCAGTGCGGGGAGGGTGCGGGACTGGGCCAGCGTGGTGCCGATGGTGACCATTTCGGCCACCCCGGCAGCGCGGGCGCGGGCGATGACGGCGGGGCGTTCGGCCTCGGTGAAGTAGTCGAGGTGGCAGTGGGAATCGATCAGCATGGGAGGTACGCGCGCTCCGGAATGACGAGGCACCCCCTCCCCAACCCTCCCCTGCTTTGCGGGAGAGGGAGTTCAATGGGGGCGGCACTCCCTCTCCCGCGGAGCGGGGGAGGGTTGGGGAGGGGGTGGCAAGTCATATGCAGGAACAATGCGCTATGCCGCCGGCTCGACATAGCGCGGGAACACGCCTTGCGGGGGCGGCAATGTCGTGCGGTCAGCCAGTGGCGCTGCAAGATCGGCAAGTGTCCTTGCCGTCGGGGGTACCCCGAGCTGATCGAGCATCCGCGCCATGCTGTCGGGCATGAACGGCTGCAACACGGTGGCGATCACGCGTTGGATGTCCGCCAGCACTCGTAGCACCTCACCCATACGAACGGTGTCCGTCCGGCGGAGCGCCCATGGCGCCTGGCGGTCGATATAGCCGTTGGCGGCACGAACGACTTTCCAGACTTCCTCCAGCGCCTCGTGGAAGACCTGGCGATCGATCCGGTCGCGGACACCGCCCGGTAGCGCGTCCGCCATCGCCAGCAGTTCCGCGTCGTCGGCGGTGGCGCCCCCCCTGCCCGGCAGTCGCCCGTCGCAGTTCCGGGCGATCAATGACAGCGAGCGTTGCGCCAGGTTGCCTAGGTCGTTGGCCAGTTCAACGTTGATCCGGGTGATCAGCGCCTGATGCGACAGCGTGCCGTCGCCGCCGAACGGCTTTTCGCGCAGCAGGAAGTAGCGGACCTGGTCGAGGCCGAACGCCTCGACCAATTGGCGCGGTTCAATGACGTTGCCGAGCGACTTGCTCATCTTCTCGCCGTCTACCGTCCACCAGCCGTTGGAGGTGATCCGCCTGGGCAGCGGCAGTCCCGCGGCCATCAGCAGCACGGGCCAGTAGACGGCGTGGAAGCGGATGATGTCCTTGCCGACGAAATGCGCGTCGGCCGGCCAGAATTGCCAGCGTTCCGCGGTTTCGTCGGGGAAGCCGCAGGCAGTGACGTAGTTGTTCAGCGCGTCGACCCAGACGTACATGACGTGGCCGGGTGCGTCGGGCACTGGGATGCCCCAGGTGAAGCTGGTGCGGCTGATCGACAGGTCGCGCAGGCCGCCGCGCACGAAGCTCATGACCTCGTTGCGGCGCGAGGACGGGAGGATGAAGTCGGGTTGCGATTCATACAGATCCAGCAGCTTGTCCTGCCACTTGGAGAGGTCGAGGAAATACGAAGGCTCCCTCACCCACTCCACCGGCGCACCTGATGGCGCGGTCTTGGTGCCATCCGGACGCGTGGTCAGCTCTTCCTCGTCGTAGAATGCTTCATCGCGAACGGCGTACCAGCCTTCGTAGTGGCCGAGGTAGATGTGGCCGTTGGCTGCTATGCGGCGCCAAAGTTCGGCGCAGGAGATTTTGTGGCGCTCCTCCGTGGTGCGGATCCACTGGTCGTACGACACGCCCATCTTGTCCGTCATGTCACGAAAGTCGGCGGAGATCCTGTCGACGAAGGTTTGTGGGTCCACGCCCGCGTCGGCGGCGGCTTTTTCGACCTTCTGGCCGTGCTCGTCGGTGCCGGTGAGGAAGAACACGTCGAACCCGTCGAGGCGCTTCCAGCGTGCCATCACGTCGGCCGCGATCGAGGTGTAGGCGTGGCCGATGTGCGGCGCGCCGTTGACATAATAGATCGGGGTCGTGACGTAATATCTTCGGCTCATGACATTTTTCCGCTGAGCATCCCGAGGCCAGCGACGATCGCCTGGCGCTTGTCCAGGGCAAAGCGTTCGGTCTCGTCCTGCAGCCGGGTCAGCGCGTGCCACACGTCGCCCCAGGCATCAAGGGGACGCAGCGCAATCAGGCGCGACTGCTCCTCATCGGCGCGGCCGCGCACGACGTCGCGCACCGCGGCGGCGATGCCGGTGCGCAGCAGGTCCATGAAGTTGGTGAACGCATTCTCGCCGCGCGCCAGCTTGTCGGCGATGGTGTAGGCGGCGGCTGGCTTCAGGTCTGGTAGCGTGGCGAGCACCTCGTCGACCAGGGCGGCGACCGCCAGCCCTTCTTCTTGCGCCAGCATGAGCGCGCGGCCGGGGGAGCCTTCTGCCACGGTGACCAGGCGGCCTCGGTTGTCTGGCGGATGAGGTCCGGCAGGTAGGTGGCCAGCAGGGTGTCCATGGTTTCGGGGTTCAGGGGGTCGAGGCGGAGGCGGCGGCAGCGGCTGCGGATGGTTGCCAGCAGGCGGCCTGGGGCGGCGCATACCAGAAGAAGCACTGCGCGCGAGGGGGGTTCCTCCAGGATTTTCAGGAGTGCGTTGGCCGACGACTGGTTGAGTTCCTCCGCTCCGTCGACGATGGCGACGCGCCAGCCGCCCTCGGCCGGGGTGAGGCTCATGAAGCTGCCGATGCCGCGGACGTCGTCCACCGCGATCTGGGTGCGCATGCGCTTGCGCTTTTCGTCGTAGGCGAGCTCGACTGTGTGGAGGTCGGCGTGCGCGCCGGCGGCGACGCGGCGGAAGGTCGGGTCGGTTGGCGATAATGCCAGGGTATTGTCGGTGGGCGTGCCGGCGAGCAGGCGGCGGGCGAAGCGGTAGGCCAGGGTGGCCTTGCCGATGCCGTCGGGGCCGGTGATCAGCCAGGCGTGGTGCATGCGCCCGGAGCGCATGGCGTCGAGCAACGTCGCCTCGGCGGTTTCGTGGCCGAGGAGGAGCGGGTTTGCGCGAGGGTCGGGCGGCATGGGGCGGTTATAGCAGGAGGGGGTGCAGGTCAGCCACGCATGACGGGGGCACCCAGGCCGCGCCAACAGGGCGGTGCCCGCCGGCGGAGGGCATTCGTGTGAATGCCGCCGGCCCTGGGCCGATCTTCACGCCGTGCCATGCGCGCCGCATCGCGGCCGCCGGCGAGACGGTCGAGCAGTACAACGCCAAGGCCGCACGAGGCACGATGCTGAAGTACTTGGCCAGGGCCGCAAAGGTCTCTGCCGCGATCCTGTTCTTGGCCTCCGACTATGCGTCTTACGTCACCGGCGCGCTGCGGTTCGTGGACGACGGCATGACGGCGCTATGAGGCAAATGCCAGGTGTCAGGTGTCGGCCCCTCTCGCCATGGCGGACGGAAGGCCCGCCATCCACGACTTGTTTTGCGAGCCTGCGGCGCATTACGTTATCAGCCTGCGGCGAGACTGACCGCAGATGCATCGAATGCCCCTGCTCGTTACCAGCGCTTGCCCGCCGTAGGGGGGTCGCAAATTCATAACGGTCGCCGCTCGATAGATCGATTGGGAGGCATGAAGCCGGAGCCGGTCCCTTGCGTGTGCTGAGACCCAACCGGAAGGTTGCCGATACGAGTTCGACGAGTTCCGGCCAGTCGCGAAAGTCCCAGCCATTGCTGCGGTTGCAGGCGTCAACGAATTGGAAAGGTTGTGCCGGCAGTAAACAAGGAAAGTGGAACCGCAAAACACGCTAAACACGCAAATGGATACCGGCGAGGACAGGGTTAACCTCCTGTCCAAACGAATCATTGGCTGCGCCCTGACGGTGCTCTGCGTGCTGGGAACTGGATTTCTTGAGGAAGTCTATGAAAGCGCATTGGTGCACGAGTTCCGCAAGTCTGGGCTCGGCGTCTCGCAACAACATCCCATGCTCGTTCGATACGATGGGATCGTGGTCGGGGAATATACCGTTGACCTACTCGTCGAACACATCGCCCTCGTCGAATTGAAGGTAGCCAAGGCGATCGACGAATTCAGCGCGCGCAGTGCCTGAATTATTTGAAAGCCACAGGCTTGCATATCTGCCTGCTACTCAACTTCGGCAAGCCTCGCCTTGAGATTAAAACACGGATAGAGCACGCCGCGCGGAACCAAAGCAGACGCGCGCCGCCAATACCGACGGCGCGCCGATGCCGAGTACGATGCCGGTCGCGGCGATACCAGCGATCAGGGAGAGGGTCATGGGCGCGTTGGCGTCCGCATTGTCCACCGTGCAATGCTCCGCCGGCAAACGGCCGCTCGGGCGCTGTATTTTTCGGTACGCCTCGACAGTCACGTATGTGACGCCTCACGCTTTCTCGATTCGGACTCCAACGTCCCCATTGGGCGCAGCCGGCCCGATAAGGCAACACAGCGTATCCTTCAGCTTTGCCACCATGTCGTCGGTCAGGACGAAAGACAGCGCACCGCCCGTGCCAAAGGTGAATGAGAGGACGAAATTGCCTTCCTCGCCCTGTCGGATGAGGTTCCACCAGGTGGCCACAAACCTCGCGCTGCCATCAGGTCGAAGGATCCGTTCCCTGTCGCTCAGCGCGCGGGCCGCTCGATCGATCAGGCGCGGAACCTCCTCGCCCGGAACGCCGAGTGTCAGAAAGTCGCCAGATGGCTCCCGCAACGTGAGAGCCATGTGATGGCCGTCTTCCGTCACCGCGGAATTGGCAACCCCTTCGATCATCGTCACGGGAATCTTCATCGGTGGTGTCCCTCAGAACATCAGGATCCGGAGCAGAACCGGCACGGTGAAGGTGGATACGAGGGTAGATACTATCACCAGGCTTGCCACTTCCTCCGGCTGGTTGTTCCACTTCTGGGCAAAGAGATAGTTGTAGACAGCAACCGGCATGGCACATTGCATGATCAGCACGGATCGCGCGGTCGCATCGAGTTCAAACATCGACGCGATGACCAGGCCGATACAGGCGCCAGCGCCAATTCGCAAAGCGGACAGCGCCATCGCCTGGGAAACCTGCATCACCCGGAGCCGGGCAAGCGAGGCGCCAAGCATCAACAGCATGAGCGGGATCGTCATGCCGCCGATCAGCGAAATGGTGTTGGTAATCCAATGCGGCAACGCCACGTGCCAGACGGAGACGCCGACACCGAGCAGGACAGCGTATATCAGCGGCAACCGCACTATGCCGCGCCAATTTGCCGAGCCAGCGGCGATCGCCTGGCCCACGGTAAACTGGCCGATCATGCAGATGGCATAGAAGACGATCGCGTAGCTCAGCCCTGCTTGCCCGAAGGCATAGGCGGCCAGCGGCAACCCCAGGTTTCCGTTGTTCGGGAAGCTCAGCGAGGGGAGAAAGGTCCGCAGTCGAAGCCCGGCCAGCGGCAGAACGATCGCGGCCACCAAGGCGAAACAGGCGATCGCCGTCGTCGAAGCGAGCGCGATCGTCGCGAACTGTGCCGGCGCGATGGTGGTCTTGGCGAACGTGCCGAAGATCAGGCATGGCGTTCCGATATCCACAACCAGCGGCGTGAACATCGCGTTCTCGAATGGCCGGCCCGAACGGACCCAGGCGAAGCCAAGTCCAGCAGTCGCCAAAACCGGAATAACGGCAGCCAGGATCGGTCCAAGCATGAGCGCTGCTCCCGATAGTCGTCTTACGGATGCGAAACGAAAAGCCGCCTTGCGGGAGCCAGGCATCAGTCCGGCGATGGGTGCGTCGGGAACTCATGATGTCGATCTGACCACACTTGGCACGTACGACTTTCGGAGTATGTGACGCAGATCACGATGCCGCCTGATTCCATCGAACATAACGTCGATGGATCGCAATCCGCCGGCAGCTCTTACCCGGGTGACAGGCCTGACGACTGTCATCGAGGCTTCATGCTCCCATCGCGCGCGATGCACCCTCGCTGTTGGCACGGCACCACAAACGGGCCGGTGCCTGCGGGCACCGCGGCATCCGGCATCGGCGCCCACGAACTCATCGGGGCATTGTCGGCGAGCAAAGCGGCGACTCGCTCCCAGTGGTCGTGCCAGTCGAGTTCGATGTCCCACGCGGTGCGCTCCGCCATGGCGCGCGCGAAGTCTCGCGCCCGTGCCGGGCTGCAACGCGAAAGCAGGAAGGCGACCCAGGTCGCGTCGGGATCAGTCTCAATCGCGGGGCCTACGACCACCACAGTTTGTGGCGCTCCATGGCGATCCGCACGCGCGGCTGAAAAGGGGGGAATTCGACCTTCAACGGAATCCGGATTCACTCGCATCGACTACCTCCATGAACCGAGGTGTAAGTCTTTCGTGGCTTGCCCGGACCGATCCCGGCTGGCGCCGGATTGGCGGCGTCGGTAACCGGACGCCGGGCAGCAGCGCCATCAATTTCGTGCAAATCGCACCAAATTCCTGCAAAATGGTTTGAAATCAATCGACTGTCGTGGGTCTGACGGCAGAAACCCCCGCCGAAATCGTGCTGCCATCAAAACCGTGGCGGCTGGCGCGATCGCCGAACGATGAGGTTTGTGTGAACGGCGACATAGCGACTGACTGTTGCAAACTGTAGGTTGCGTCGCGGGACGTTCTCTATCGCGAACCGCCGTAGGCCGCGCGCGGCAGTCATCGAGTTGTCCGACGCGCGCCATCGCGGCCCTGTTCACGTCAAGGCGGACCCCGCGATGGACGATATTTCACGGCCGAGGATGTATCGGTTCGACAGTTTTCTGTTGGATCGCCACAAACGTTCCGTGTCCCGGGTCGACGACGCCGGAAATGAAACACCCATCCCCATCGGGTCGCGTGCTTTCGACCTACTCTGCCTGTTGGTGGAACAGGCCGGCGCCCTGCTGTCCAAATCGGAAATCATGCAAGCCGTGTGGGGGAAAGTCCTGGTTGAGGACGCGAACCTGACCATGCAGATCTCCACGCTGCGGCGGATCCTGGATGCCGAACGGTCGGACGGAAGTTGCATTCAGACGATACCGGGCCGCGGCTATCGCTTCCTGCCGCGGGTCGTACCGTCGCCGCTACCGTACTCCGACGCTCCCGTCGTGCCCGTGCCGCAAACGATGCGTCTGGCTGCACCGTCCATCCCACCGGTCGCAAGCCCACGGCCACGCATGCGCTATTGGGCCGGCCTCGTCCTGGTCGCCGCCTTGGGCATTGCGGCCGGCGGCTACGCTTGGTTTCGCATCACGACAACGCCGTTCGCTGATCGCCCCCAGCTATCGGTCGTCGTGCTGCCATTCGAAAATATCGGCGGCGATCCTAACGACGATCCGGTGGCAGAGGCGGTCACCGACGACCTCACGACGCATTTGTCACACATCTCTGGAATGTTCGTCATCGCCCGCACGGCCGCCAGGATCTACCAAGGAACATCCATCAGCCCGCGCGAGATCGGCGATGCGCTGGGCGTGCGGTACGTGCTGGAAGGCAGTGTCCAGGCGGCCGGCAGCGTAACGCGGATCAATGTCGAGTTGATCGAAACCGACACCGAGGCACATCTCTGGTCCGACCAGTTCGATCTGCCCCCGCCCGGCGTCGGCATCGGGCGGGATGGCCTCGTCCGTCAGATCGGACAGGCCACCAACATCGCGCTGACCGACGTCGCGAGCGCCCGCGCCCAGCGAGAGCACCCCAACGACCCGGATGCCTTCGATCTGATCCTGCAGGCCCGCTCGCTGTGGTTTCACACGCCGGACACGCGTAGCGTCGAGCAACGGCGAAAGCTATTCGAACGGGCCGTGACCCTCGATCCCCGTTCCATTGATGCGCTGCTGGGACTGGCGTTCTCCCTGATGGAGACGGGACATAAGGGGCCGGAACTGGATCGCGCCGAGCAGTTGATCGACCGCGCCCGACAAATAAAACCGAACGACCAAGGCGTATTGACGGCCAATGCGCATCTGCTTCTCGCCAGAGGCCATTGCGATGAGGCCCTGGTCGCTTTCCAATACCTCAGGGAGCAATTTCCTCACGCTCCGCCCTGGACATTCGCACCCGCCGGCTACGCCCTGATCTTGCTTGGCCGGGCGGACGAGGCGGTTTCGGCACTTCAGCAGAACATTCGCGCCGATCCGCACGCCCCCTATATGGTGGACCGGTATGCGCTGCTTGGGTTCGCGACCCTGCTGCTGGGTCGTGATGAAGAAGCGATTGCCTGGGACCAGCGTGCGTTGGCGGCGAACCCCGACAACCGTCCGGTCTGGCATGCCGAACACCTGCTGCACGAAGCCGCCGCCAATGCACGACTGGGGCACCTCGAGGAAGCACATCGTTTGGTGAGCCAGGCAAACCAGGTTTGGCCCTGGTACACGGTGCGCAGCCACGCCCCGGGAAACATCACGAGTCCGGTCTACACGGGCCAAATGGAACGCTATCGCGAGGCGCTTCGTCTCGCCGGGCTACGCGACCACGCCGACGAAGGCGCCAACTTCGGTACGAAATCGGACGACCGATTGCACCAGGACGACGATCTCGCCGGACCCACTCCAACCACCGCACCGGGTGCCGCGACGATCCGCACGGAGGACCTCACGCGCCTGTTGGCGGGTCGCACGCCGACTATCGTCGACACGATGGAAGCGTTTTCGGGGCGGTCATTGGCGGGCGCGGTTGGCCTCGCGGAATCCGGTTGGGGCACCAGCGTCGCAGATCCGATGCAAGATCGTCTTCGCCGAGAAATGGCGGAACTGACCGGCGGCGATCGCACCCGCGTCATCGTGGTGGTCGGCTGGAGTTCGGAACGATTCGGCGGTCGCAATCTGGCGCTGCGGCTCGTGGCCCTTGGTTATACCCATGTCTCCTGGTACCGCGGCGGCCGAGAGGCATGGGAGGTTGCCGGCCTCCCCGAAGCGCCGATGGTCCCAACAGTCTGGTAGTTGGGGCGCGTGACAACGCCCCGAATGTTGATCCGTTCGTCCGGCGAGAGCGTCGAGCAGTACGACGCGCGCGCCGCACAAGGCAACATGCCGAGATCCTGTTCTCGGCCTCCGACGATGCGTCCTACGTCACCGGCGCCCCGCTGGTCTGCTCGATCATGGGGATGTTCCTGCACTCAGATCGCCATTGGCCTTCAGTCATAGCGAAATTCTCCGTATCTAGCGCTGTGCGCGCCTGGCCTCATCCTGGGGGTATCGGTCGCCTTTTACGGTGATCTTCGCGGCGGCATCCTCTATGTGCCGAATATCGTCCGGGGTAAGCTCGATCGCTGCCGCACCGATGTTCTCTTCGAGCCGGTGCAGCTTGGTGGTGCCTGGGATCGGGACGATCCATGGCTTTTGCGCCAGCAGCCAGGCGAGTGCGATCTGCGCAGGCGTTGCGCGCTTCTGGGCGCCGATGTTTTCCAGCAGATCCACTACAGGGCGGTTCGCCTTGCGGGCTTCGGGCGTAAAGCGCGGCAAACTGGTGCGATTGTCGTTGCCGCCAAAGGTGGTGGTCTCGTCGATCTTGCCGGTGAGGAAACCCCTGCCAAGCGGACTGAAGGGGACGAAGCCGATACCCAGTTCCTCGCAGACCGGCAACACCTCCGCTTCGGGCTGACGCCACCAGAGCGAGTATTCACTCTGGATCGCCGCGACCGGCTGGATCGCGTGGGCGCGGCGGATGGTTGCGGCACCAGCCTCGGACAGGCCGAATTGCTTTACCTTGCCTTGCGAGACCAGGTCCTTCACCGCACCGGCGACGTCCTCGATCGGCACACGCGGATCGACGCGATGCTGATAGAAGAGGTCGATCGTCTCGCTCCGCAGTCGCTTCAGCGACTCTTCGGCAACCTGCCGGATGCGCTCGGGGCGGCTGTCGAGCCCGTCAGAGCCGTGCGGGCCGCCTGAACCAAGGTCATGGCCGAACTTGGTGGCGATGACGACGTCGTCACGGAACGGCTCAAGTGCCTCGCCGACGAGTTCTTCGTTGGTGAAGGGGCCATAGACCTCGGCGGTGTCGAAGAAGGTGACGCCGCGCTTTACCGCCGCACGGAGCAGCGCGATCATGTCCTTGCGGTCCGGAGCCGGGCCACGGTGATAATTCATGCCCATGCAGCCCAGGCCGATGGCAGAGACCGCAAGTCCACTGTTGCCGAGTTTGCGCGTCTGCATTGTCATTCTCCTGTGCAGTCCTGGATAATTCGGTGCCCGTCGATCCGGTGGAGGCTTCTCACGGCGTGCCGACAAGGTATTGATCGTCAGAGACGTGCTCCATCCAGTCCACGACCTTGCCGTCGAGCGCTTCCTGGATGGCGATATGGGTCATGCCCGTGGTGGCCCTGGCGCCATGCCAATGTTTCTCGCCAGGCGCGAACCAGACGACGTCACCCGGACGGATTTCCTCCACCGGTCCGCCTTCGCGCTGCACCCAGCCGCAGCCGGCGGTGACAATCAGCGTCTGTCCCAGTGGATGGGTGTGCCACGCGGTGCGAGCGCCAGGCTCGAAGGTGACGCTGGCGCCGCGCACGCGCGCCGTATCTGGGGGCTGGAACAGCGGGTCGATGCGAACCGAGCCGGTAAAATAGTCCGCAGGTCCCTTGCCGGACGGCTGCGAGCCGCTTCGCTTGATCTCCATGGCTGTAAGCTCCGCTTTGTTTGGGGCCGGCGCTTGGTGAAGGCGGACGCGGCGAGTTCTGGGATCAGAGATTAGCCCTCGGGCGCTATCCGATTAGATGCTAGAATGCGCATACGCTCATGATCAGGGTTCATGAATGCCGCGCGAGAACTTCAACGAGCTTGTTGCCTTCGTGGCGGTCGCGAAGGAGCGTAGCTTCACAAAGGCGGCAGCCCAGCTTGGTGTTTCGCAGTCGGCCCTCAGTCACACTGTCCGTGGATTTGAGGAACGGGTTGGGCTGCGGCTGTTGACCCGCACTACCCGCAGCGTCGCGCCCACCGAGGCGGGCGAGCGCCTGCTGCGCGCAGCGGGACCGCGCCTTGATGAGATCGAGGCGGAGTTGGCGGCACTGAGCGAACTGCGCGACAAGCCCTCCGGCACCATCCGGATCACAGCGCACGACCACGCGGTGCGCGCAGTGCTGTGGCCAGCCCTTGAGGCGCTTTTGCCGGACTATCCGGACATCAAGCTGGAGATAGTCATCGACTACGGCCTGACGGACATCGTTGCCGAACGCTTCGACGCCGGCATTCGCTCCGGCGAGATGGTTGCGAAGGACATGATCGCTGTGCGGATCGGGCCGGACATGCGCTCAGCAGTGGTCGGCGCGCCGTCGTATTTCGGCACTCGGACACGACCGAAGGCGCCGCAGGATCTGACAACGCACACCTGTATCAACCTGCGCCTGCCAACGCATGGCGGGCTGTATGCCTGGGAGTTCCAGAAGGGAGGGCGCGAAATAAGGGTGAAGGTGGAGGGACAACTCGTGTTCAACGGAACTGGCCCCATGCTCGACGCGGCATTGTCCGGTTTCGGCCTGGCATATGTGCCTGAAGACACGGTGCAGGCGCACATCGCCGCCGGGCGCCTCATCCGGGTGCTCGCCGATTGGTGTCCGCCCTATCCCGGGTATCACCTCTATTACCCGAGCCGCCGCCAACCCAC
The DNA here is from genome assembly GCA_963726125.1 of uncultured Alphaproteobacteria bacterium. Taxonomy (GTDB): domain Bacteria; phylum Pseudomonadota; class Alphaproteobacteria; order Acetobacterales; family Acetobacteraceae; genus JAMXLO01. Next base: position 241,470 of record CAVSBG010000013.1, read on the forward strand.
GCCAGCATTCGCACTGTTGGTCGCTGCACTGCGCTACCGGCGTTGAGGCGGGCAAAATCTCAGTGCTGCACTGGGTGTGGTGTGGCCTGGGAGCGTTAGCGGAGTCGAGCTTTATCACCGGATCTAGTGCCTGTGGGCGCCGGAGCAACATGGTCGGCGTTGATCACCACTTCGGGACATTGAACCGATGCGACTGAGCGACCGTTATGGTCAGGCGTGCATATTACCAGCGGGCCGGATCAACGTGGGTGATGATTGAATGAGTGAATCGCTTAGGCAATTCGGGCCGGAGATCTGGATCGCCGACGGTCCGGTGACGTCGTTTCATGGCTTTGCCTATCCGACGCGGATGGCGGTGATCCGGCTGTCTGACGGGAGCCTGTTTGTCTGGTCGCCCATTGCGCTGTCGGACTCGCTCGGCGCTTCGGTCAATGCACTCGGGCCGGTGCATTACCTTGTCTCTCCCAATGCACTGCATCACCTGTTTCTTGGGGCGTGGAAGTCGGCTTATCCGGAGGCGCGCCTCTACGGCACGCCACGGCTGTGCCGCAAGCGCGCGGACCTTGGGTTCGATGCCGCGCTCGGCGATGCTCCTGAGGCCGCATGGGCGGCCGACATCGACCAGGTCGTCGTGCATGGAAGCTTTGCGCTCACCGAGGTGGTGTTCTTTCACCGTGGTTCCGGCACGGCGCTGGTCGCCGATTTGATCCAGAACTTTCCGCGCGACTGGTTCAAGGGGTGGCGCGGCTTCCTCGCCCGGTTCGGCGGTATCGTCGCGCCCAATCCTGGTGCGCCGAGCGATTGGCGTGCGAGCTTCCTCAATCGTGGCGCGGCGCGGGCTTCAGTCGGCAAAATCCTCGCATGGCCGATCGAGCGGGTGCTGATTGCGCATGGCGACCTGCCAACGGGAGACGCAGCGGCCTTCGTGCGCCGGGGCTTTACCTGGCTGCTCGGTCATGATGGGGCGGCCTGACCGGCTCGTGTCTTTTGGACGCTGAGGGGCGGGGTTGGGTGCAGGGTGGCGGGCGCCCAGCGATGGTGAATCTCTGTTTCCGGATCGGCCAACCAACCGGAGCGCGGGCGCAAGCGGCTTCGCGGGACTGAGGCCGATCGCGTTTCTGGTAATTGCTCGCATGTGAGGCTCGCTTCCGCGGACAAACAGTTTGTCTTGGGTGCCGGGCGGAACGACCCAGGTGTTGGTCATCTCACCGGCGATCTACCGCTTCGGAAGGATTTCGGAACTTCTTCCGATCGGCTTCAAGACTCTCCGCGAGCAGCGGGACAGTCTGCGACCGCACACGCCGCGTGGCAGACCGCCTTCCGCCGACAGGTCCAAGGCCGCGCGACAATCGAGGAGGAGGTCCCGTCGCATGTCCCCGCGGGTCAGCGTCTGCGATCTCCGCCAATGGACGAGCCTCTGGCAGCGGGGATAGCCCGAATGGACAGCTCATATACGGAAGCCCTCGTCATCGGGGCCGGGCCGGCCGGATTGTTCGCGGCTTGCGAACTGCTTCGCCACGGTATCAGGCCACGCATTGTCGAACGTAGGTTGGAGCCGCATGTCGAGGCACGTGGGACCGCCCTGCAGCCGGCGACACTGGAAATGTTCGAACGCGCCGGCCTCGCTGAACCGTTCCTGCGCGCGGGCGTGCGTATCAGGCACGTCCAGCTCCTGGGTCCCGGCCTACGGGAGATCGCGCGCAAGGACTTCTCTAAGGGCGGCTCGGTTTATGAGTTTCAGTGCAGCCTGCCGCAATGGCGCACCGAGGCAATCCTGCGCGACCACTTGAGCAGTCTGGGTCTTGAGATCGAATTCGGCACTGAGGTGACATCGATCGATGCTGATCCGGGCGCCGTGCGCGTTGTGCTCGAAAGCGGCGGTCGAAGGGAGACGGTCACGGCGGCTTACGTGCTGGGCGCAGGCGGTGGCCATAGTGTCACGCGTCATTCGATGCATGAGCACCTCGACGGGGAGACCTACGACGGCCGATATTTCGTTGCCGATGTAAAGATCGGCCTGGCCTGTCCACCCGAATGCGGGCGCCTGATCGTGGGGCCGGCGGGATTTGTCATGCTCTCGCCGTTGCCAGATGACCGCTGGCTCATCTTTGTCAATCGCGACGATGCCGATACGCGGCGTGAGATTCCGTCAGCAGCCGAGCTGGGCGCTTTGCTCGATGCCCGGACCGGTGTCGATGTGGGGTTGACCGATCTGCGCTGGGTATCGCCGTTCAAGATGCATAAACGCCTGGTCAGACGCCTATCCGATGGGCGGCGATTCCTGCTGGGCGATGCTGCGCATCTGTCCAGTCCGCTCGGCGGCGAAGGCCTGAATGCGGCGCTTATGGACGCGGGTGACATTGCCTGGAAGCTTGCCCTCGTCCTGCGTGGCGCGGCGAAGCCATCGCTGCTGGACAGCTACGCGACCGAGCGGGGACTTGCGGACCACCATGCTTTGGAAGTGTCGGACGATGTGCATGGCATGGCGATGCGACTGGTTGGGATGTGCCGCGACGGAGAGTTCCCGAACCTGCCGCCAGAGGATCAGGCGAAAGAACGTGCGGGACTGCGCAGACTGTTGATGCTCGACGTTTCATATGCGGGGAGCATGCTGGTCGGTCAGGCGGGCGCAATGCTGGACGGTCCGGAACAAGGGTTGCGCTTTCCAGCGTGTCATCGACTTCGCGGTACCGGCCACCATCTGATCGTGTTCGGCGAGGCGTATTGCCTGGATGCCCTGCGCGCACGCTGGGGCGGACTCGTTTCGGTCATCGATGGGGCAGGCGCCGGGTTCGAAAGCGAGTACCGGAGGGTGGCGCCATCCTGGTGCGGCCCGACGGTTTCATCGGGTTCCGGGCTGCACCTGTTGATGAGGCAACGCTGGCTGCGTTGGATGCCCATCTGGCGAGCTATCTCATCGCGGATGCTGCCGGAACCCCTGCCCTTGCGGCGGCGGCGGACTGACACCGGCGCAAGTTCGTCCGGTTCCATCCACTCTTGGCGAGGACTTCAAACGATGAGCACACCGGCAATGAGCCCACCGGTCGACGTTCTGATCATAGGTGCCGGCGCGTCCGGTGCGGCGGTGGCGTGGAGCCTCGCGGAGACGAAGATGCACATCGTTTGCCTCGAGCAGGGCGATTGGATGAAACCGTCCGAATATCCCAGCGCGGGGCGAGACTGGGAGGCGCGGGCGCTCAATGACTTCCATTACAGCCCCAATCGCCGGGGGCGCGACACGGACTACCCGACCAACGATGAGAACTCAGCGCTCAGCATCGCCAACTTCAATGGCGTGGGTGGCGGGACGGTGCTGTATGCCGGGCATTTCCCGCGCTTCCATCCTTCGGACTTTCGGGTGCGAACATTGGATGGCGTCGCCGACGACTGGCCGATCGACTATGCGACGCTGGAGCCGTTCTATGCCGAGAACGACCGGATGATGGGCGTGTCTGGTCTGGTCGGCGATCCGGCGTATCCGCCGCATGAGCCGATGATGCCGCCGCTGCCGCTGGGAAAGTCGGGTGCGGCATTGGCGCGCGGCTTCAATAAGCTTGGCTGGCACTGGTGGCCGTCCGACGAAGCAATTGCGACGGTGGATTACGAGGGCCGGGCAAGGTGCATCAATCTCGCACATTGCATCTCCGGCTGCGCGCAGGGTGCCAAGGCCAGCACCGACATCACCTACTGGCCGGCAGCCATCCGTGCCGGCGTCGAGTTGCGCACCCGGTGCCGGTGCGGGAGATCACGACAGACGAACAGGGCATGGCGTCTGGTGTCGTGTATTATGACGCTGACGGTGTTGAGCGGTTTCAGCCGGCCGCTGTGGTTATCCTGGCCTGCAATGCTGTCGGCACGGCGCGCATTCTGTTGAACTCGGCATCGGCACGGTCTCCGGGTGGTCTTGCCAACTCTTCAGGCCAGGTCGGCGAGAACCTTATGTTCCACCCGTACGCGCAGATCTTCGGCTGGTTCGATGAGACGCTGGATGGCGAGCGCGGACCGCTCGACGGCATCTGGTGCCAGGAGTTCTACGAGACGGACCGCTCGCGGGGGTTCGTGCGCGGATATACGTTTGAATCCTCACGCGGCCAGGGACCGGTGATGACCGCGGTGCACAGTGTGGCGATCGGCCGCCTGCCGTGGGGTGTTGATCATCATCACGTCTACCGCAAATTGTTCCGCCACCGGATGGGTATGTTCGCGATCTGCGAGGATCTGCCGGAGGAGCACAACAGGGTGACACTCGATCCCGTGCTGAAAGACAGTTCCGGTATTCCGGCGCCGAAGATCCACTACACGTTGAGCGAGAACAGCCGGCGCATGCTGGATCACGCGGTGGCGCGCGGCAGCGAGATCCTGCGTGCGGCCGGCGCGCACGATGTGTGGCACGAGGCGCCGATACCGGATGGCGGCTGGCATCTTATGGGAACCGCGCGAATGGGGACTGATCCGGCGCGGTCCGTGGTCAATGAATGGGGGCGCAGCCATGACGTGAAGAACCTGTTTATTGTCGATGGCAGCATCTTCGTCACTGCGGCGGGCGTTAATCCTACGCGTACCATCCAGGCGTTGGCGCTTTATGTCGCGGACAACATCAAGCGTCGCCTGGCCACACTGTTCGATTGAGGTCACCATGCAAGACAATCATACAGCCTTGTCACCGGATGAGTGCCGGTCCTTGCGATGTCTTGCCGAGATGATGATCCCGGCGAGCGACGAGTATGATGTGCCCAGTGCAGGCGACGATGTAATCTTCGCTGATATACTCAGGAGTTTTGGACGGGACGCGGAGCATGTCGTGGCGGTGCTGCAAATGCTCGACGGCATCTCCGGTGGGATGTTCGCCGATCTGGAGCCATCGCGGCGAGAGCCTGTGGCTGCGCGGCTACGTGAGGCCGGTGGTCAATCACTGCTGTACCTGAGCCAGATTATACTGCAGTGCTACTATCGCGACGATCGGGTCATGCGTTCACTGGACATGGAGGTGCGGCCACCATTTCCCAAGGGTTTTGCGGTCGAACAGGGTGACTGGTCGCTGCTCGATCCGGTGCGTGCGCGACCGAAGCTTTATCGCGAGGTGTAGTGAGGGAGCCGGAGTGCGGTCACTATCGCCAGCATCCATTCGACTGGCTCGCGATCGGTGGGTCCGAACAGCGACATTATTCGTTCCAGCCGGCCTTGCGAATACCTTCCAGCAGATGCGCTTGGTCCTCGGGACTCATGTAGGGCGGGCGATTGCGAACCATCACCCTGAACACATCGGGCGCCTCCGTCATGAAGTCGCGTAATTCCGCCGCCGCTTCCTCTTGGCGCCCTGATTGCGACAGCGCAGCCGCGGGCAGTCCGGTCCCGGGTTTCGCAGGAGGACAAGGAAGCAGACGAAGCAGCGAGCAGCGCATGGATGCATGCGTTCGTTTGACTGACAGGTCGTCAAACTGCGGGTCGCGATCGAGTGCGGCGTCCAGCCGCTGCTTCTTCGTCTGCCCTGGGGCGAAGTGTGGTTCGACATCGAGGAAGGTGTGAAGCTGTTCGTGCCTGCTGCCGAGATTTCCCGAGCGCTTATCCTGCTCGACGGACTGCGCGCCAAGGGTATCCGTCTGAGTGGCGACGACGGCAGCAGCCGGGTCACGGTCCGCCCAACAAGGCTCGGCGTCTGGGAACTTCCGCCCGTCGCCTTGGCGGTTTCGCGGCCGAGGCGGAGCGGGTTCGGGCGGCGTGGGGTGGTTATAGCAGGAGGGGGCGGTGGGGCGTCGCGGATGCCTAGGCAGCGTGTAGGGTTGCCGGGGCGAGCTTCAGGTAAGCTTGATGCCCGAGATCCCGCGGCAGTCGTCGAGCAGGTGTTCCTGCAGTTCCTCGTGCCGCACTGATGGGTTCACCCGTCGTGGCCGTTTGTGATAGAAATAGCCGCCCGTCACCTTCGCGGCCGGTTCGTCGCTCGTCGCCAGCCAAGCCTGGGTGACATGGGCCTTGGAAAGGTCATCAGGCGCACCTGAACCGCCCATCCGCGTCGGCACCCAGCCTGGCTCGAGCGCATTGCACAGAACGTCCGGCCAGCGCCGCGCCATGCCGAAGGCGAGCAACACGTTATGAAACTTGGTGTCGGCATAGGCCTGCGAGCCATTCCATCGGCGGTGCTCCCACTGCAGGTCTTCGAGGCTGGCGTCGCCGCCCATATGCATTCCGGAGCTGAGGTATACCAGCCGGGCAGCCCGCTCCAGCAGTGCGGTCAGCACGTAGGGAGCGAGGACGTTCACTGCCCAGAGCTGCGACAGCCCGTCCTCGGTCGTGATTCGGCGTGGCTCCCGATAGCCGATCCCGACATTGTGGATCACGGCATCGAAGCGGCCGAGGCTATTCGCCTGGGCCGCGACGGTGCGCATCGCCGCAATGGTTGAAAGATCGCCCACCACGACCGCAATGGCTTGCGGCAGAGCGGCGCGGGCGTCTCGAGCCCGCACCTCGTTGCGCGCGTGCAGCACGACAGAGTGGCCTTGGCTCGCCAGCAGTTGACCCGCCATCAGACCGAGCCCGTCTGCTGAACCGGTAATCAAGATTTTCGCCATTGTCCCACTCGTCCCTTCAGGCGCGTTTCAGCAAACCGCGCACAACTATTTCCAGCGTTGTCGTGCCAGTGACCACCTCAAGTCGCTCACCACCCTCGAACGAAAGCCAGCCCTGATTGAAGCCATCGAGCATTTGCATGCGCGGCGCTGGGTTCTGCATGCCCTGCTTACGGAACAGCGCCTCCCACTCTTCCCGCGGCACCGCCTGCGCACTTACCGGGTGGCCGAGCAGCCGGCCGAAAATCGCGGCCAGTTCGTTTGGCGATACCTGCGACGGGCCTTGCAGCTCGACGACGCGGCAGCCCGCCCAGCGCTCGCGCAGGAGCCGCGCCGCTGTAGCGCCGATATCGGCCGTGGCGACCATCGGGATCGCGTGGTCGAGCGGTTGCAGGAAGCTCTGAATCACGCCGTTGCGCGCGGTCGCGACATCCCAGGCTGCGTTCTCCATGAACCAGGCCGCGCGGACGAACGCAATCGGCAGATCGAGCGTGCCCAGCTCGCGCTCCATCATTGCCAGTTGGTTGAGGAGGTTGGGTTGCGTCACCTGCGCGCCCACGGTCGAAAGGCAGACAGCGCGGGTAGGCCGCGCCTCGGCCAGCGCGTCGCGCACGGCGGAGATCACTGCGCCAGCCTCCACAAAACCAGGTAACGGATCGAAGATCGGTGGGATCAGTACGAACACGCCATCCGCCCCAGCGAAGGCGCGAGCGAGAGCGGGGGCGTCGCTCATGTCGGCAATCGCCAATTCGCAGCCGTGCGCGGTCCACGGCGCGGCTTTACTGGCATCGCGCGCAACCGCTCGCACAGTCGCCCCTTCGGCCAGCAGAGTGCGGGCGACGGCGCCGCCCACCTGCCCGGTAATCCCCGTGATCGCAAACATAACCAATCTCCTTCGGAAGGGAGTTGTCCCACACAGCCATTCCTGCATTAAGTGCGATTTGGTCAGATTACTCTTGAACAAACCTCGGGAAATTACAGAGTGGTCTATGCTCGCCTGCTCTCGGGAGTCGAGGTGCTGGTCGCGGTGATCGAGATCGGCATGAAGTGCTGGGGCTATCGCCGATATTAATCCCCGCCGGCTCGTCCAACGACGCTCGCGCCACTGACGGAACGATCAAAACGAGCGAAACGGCGAGCGCGGCAATCCCGTTATTGGCGCCCCGCCAACATCCGTCGAAGAGCGACGTCAATCATGCCAGCCTGCCTTGCGAACGCCTTCGGGCAGATGGCTTTGGTCCTCGGGACTCATGTAGGGCGGCCGATTGCGAACCATCACCCTGAACACGTCAGGCGCCTCCGTCATGAAGTTGCGTAATTCCACCGCCGCTTCCTCTCGCCGCCCTAGATGCGCCAGCGCGGCCACGAGGGCGGACCCGGGTTTCGCAGGAGGACAACGACGCAGACGAAGAGCGAGAAGCGCCTAGCTAGATGCAGCGGTGGAGCATCAAATATGGAGACCGCCCCGATGTTTGGATTGAGATCCCCGGATATCCCCGGGGCCAAACTTAATGCGATCCAATATCCTACGGGACATGCAGTTTTGTGCTGGTCGATCTTCAACAGCGAAGCCAATGGTGTTTACTGCTTCGTTCCATTCACTGCGGCCATCAACGAAAGGTCCGGACTGACGAATGTGTTCGTTTGACTAACCGATTGTCAAACGGCGGATCGGAGTTGGATGTGGCAACCTTCGTCACGGCACGGGGTATGCTCCGGCTGATGGCCGGCTCGGAGGCCGGCCATGACGGAAAAGGAACGGTCGTTGCCGGAGAAGGAACGGTGGTTCGCGGATACGGTCGTTGGCGGATGGAGAAGAACCACGCGAGCAGTCCGCCAAGCTGGCATAAGCACGTCATCCGCCGACACGACAGCCGTTCTGTGCAAGAAGCGCAGGATATTACTTTAATCGGTTTTGCTATTGGGCCACGCCTCTCCTCGCCTAGCCCGGCGTTTCATGCAGGAATGGAAGAGGAAAAACCGATGGCCGATCTGACGCACGTGCTTCATGCCAAGGCAATCGAATTGGGGCGGCTCGCGATCCGCGCCACCACGGCGGCGGGCAGCGGCCATCCGACGACCGCGCTGTCGCTCGCGCATCTCGTCACGGTGCTGATGTACCGCGTGATGCGCTGGACGCCTGCTGAACCGGACAATCCTGGGTCAGACCGGCTGGTCCTGAGCGAAGGGCACGCGGTGCCAATCCTTTATGCCGCGTGCACGGATCTCGGCGTCGCCTTCGAAGTCGACGGCAAGCGCCGGGCGATGACGGAGCGCGACCTGATGACGCTGCGCGAGATCGGGTCGCCGATCGACGGGCATCCCAATCCGGTGCTCGGCTTTCCGTTCTTCGACGCCGCGACCGGGTCGCTGGGCCAGGGCTTGTCGGTGGCGGCGGGGCTCGCGTGCGCGGCGCGGGTCGACGGCGTACCGAAGCGCATCTTCTGCATCATGGGCGACGGTGAGTCGCGTGAAGGACAGATCTGGGAAGCGCTGGACTTCTGCGCCGATCATCGCCTTGGCGGGGTGGTTGCCATCTTCAACTGCAATACGCTGGGCCAGAGCGACTATGTCTCGTCCGCGCAGGACTGGGAGAATCTCGCGGCGAAAGCGAAAGCGTTTGGCGCGCGGACCGAAATCATCGACGGCCACGATCCGGAGGCGATCGAACGGGTGCTCCGCATCACAGAAGATTCGCGGCCGCTCGCGGTGATTGCGCGCACAGTCAAGGGATGGGGCGTGCCGAGCCTCGGCGGACCCGGCCATCACGGCACGCCGGTGAAAGCCGAGGCGATGGCGGGTGTGCTCGCCGAGCTCGAGGAGACGGCGCGGCACCTCGGCGTCACCGATATCGGGGCGCAGGACTTTGCCGCGCTCAAGATCGCGCCGCCCGCTGCGGCGCCGGCGGCGCGCCCCGCCTCACGCACGCCCATGGGCTTCGGCGCGGCGCTCGCCAAGAACCCGGCGTTAGCGTCGGCGAAGAAGCTTTCGCCGCGCCGCGCTTATGGCATGGCGCTCGCGGCGCTCGGCGACGCCAACGAGGCGGTGGTGGCGCTCGACGCCGACGTGAAGAATTCGACCTACGCCGAGACCTTCGCCAAGGCGCATCCTGACCGCTATTTCGAGGCGCGCATCGCCGAGCAGAACATGGTGTCGGCGGCGGCCGGACTGGCAGCCGCAGGCAAGATCGCGTTTGTGAGCACGTTTGGCCGCTTTCTGGAACGCGCATTCGACCAGATCGAGATGGCGATCATTGGCGGGGCGCGCATCAAGCTCGTCGGCACGCATGTCGGCGTGACGCTGGCGGCTGATGGGCCGAGCCAGATGGCGTTGGCGGATGTCGGCTTCGTGCGCGCGCTCGCGCACGCCGTGGACGCCAAGGGCCGATCGTTGGCGGTGGTGACGCCGTCGGACGCCGTCAGCGCCTACAAGCTCGTGCTGGCCATGGCTGAGTATGATGGCCCGGCCTATCTGCGCGCGGTCCGCGGCGATCTGCCGATACTCTATCGCGACGATGAGGCGTTTCCGCTGCGCGGCTCGAAGGTGGTGCGCCGGGCGGAAACTCCTGCGGTCGTGTTGGTGGCGTCGGGCTATCTCGTGCATTCCTGCCTTGAGGCCGCCGTGGTGCTCGAGCAGCGCGGCGTCGCGGCGGCGGTGGTTGACGCCTATTCCCTGCCGCTCGATGCCGAGCCGATCCTGGAAATGGCCCGAAGCGCGCGCGCGGCAGTGCTCGCGGTCGAGGACAATTACGTGGGCGGGCTCGGCAGCGAGTTGGCCGAGGCGTCGGCCGCGCTTGCGGCGCCGGTTACGGTGGAGGGAATTGGGGTGCGGCGCCTGCCGAAGAGCGGCCGCACCCCCGACGACGTGCTCGGCTATGTCGGCCTGTCGGTGCCGGACATCGCCGCGGCGGCGGAACGGCTGGTGCAGAGAGTGCGCTAGGGGAGGATCGCAGTCCGATAGCCGATAGCGTCGCCGGCCCAGCGCTGCGACCTGGGACTGCCGATCGGACGCTTGACCTGGGCATCCCCGGTGCCGCTGCCGAGACGATACTGGATGCACTGCCGGAGGTTCCCTGATGGGCGTGGTCGTTTCGGTGAATGTCGGGCTTCCTCAGAATATCGCGTGGCAGGGCAGAACTGTTCGGACGGGGGTGTGGAAGACGCCGGTGACGGGGCGGATTTTCGCGCGGCGGCTTAATCTTGATGGGGACGGCCAAGGGGACCTCCGTGGCCATGGCGGCGAGCAACGTGCGATCATGGTCTACCAGCTCGATTCATACCGGCATTGGGCAAGCTACCTTGGGCGGTCGGATCTCGTGGCCGGGAATTTCGGCGAGAACCTGACAGTGGAGGGCCTCGCCGATAGCGAGGTCTGCATCGGCGATCGGTTCCGTATCGGCGGCGCCATCGTCGAGGTCAGTCAGCCACGCGACACCTGCTACCGGGTCGGCATCAGGCTGAATCACCCGCCGATTGCCGCGCTGCTGGTTTCTCACCACCGGCCCGGCTTTTATTTCCGCGTCATACAGGAAGGCGACATCGGCGCCGGCGACCGCGTCGAAAAGATCTCTGACGGCCCGGAGCGCATGACGGTCGCCGAGATCGATGCGCTGCTCTATTCGGCGGAGCACAAGCTCGAAGCCTTGCGCCGCGCGGTCCGAATTCCGGCTCTCAGTTTGGACTGGCAAGGCTCGATGCAGGCGCTGCTCGCGGCTGCCGAAGCGGGCGGCACAACGGGCAACGCCGGTCTGGGACTTGGCGCGTCGGCGCCGCTTGCGTGGCGTGGTTTCCGTTCCGTTGTGGTCGCTGCTTCGCGCGAGGAAAGCGCGGACGTCCGATCGTTCGAGTTCGCTGCCGAGGATGGTTCGCCGCTGCCACCGGCACTACCCGGCCAATACATCATGGTCCGTATGAAGCCGAACCCGGATGCTGCCGCCGTCACGCGAAGCTATTCGCTGTGCGGTCCGCCCGGGACCCCAAATTATCGAATTGGCGTCAAGAACGAGCGTGGCCTCGCAAGCAGTTTTCTCCACCAAAGCGTGCGGGCAGGCAGTCGCATGGAGATCAGCGCGCCGCGTGGCTCGTTCACGCTCGCTGCCGGTGTGACTCCCGTTGTTCTTATCAGCGCCGGCGTTGGCATCACGCCGATGCTGGCGATGTTGCATGGCGCGGCTGCTGCAAACGCCGGGGCGTCTCGGGTGGTTTGGTGGCTGCATTCAGCGCGCGATCGGGCGCACCAGTCGTTCGCCGGAGAGGTGGACGATCTGCTCGCTGCGCTCCATGCGTCGCATCGCTGCGTGATCTACAGTCGGCCTGCGCCGGGAGACCTGCTCGGCCAGGACTTCGATCGACCAGGCCATCTTTCACTCGAGTTGCTGGAGGAGTTTGGGATTCCCCAAGACGCTGATTTCTACCTGTGCGGCCCGCCACGCTTCCTCGAGGATTTCCAGCAAGGCCTGGCGGCATGGGGCATTCCCTGGCCCAGGGTCCACGCCGAAGTGTTCGGACCGGCGGCCGCTCTTACGCCAGGCATTTCCAGCGTCGCCGCAGCCTTGCCTCATCGTCCTGACGGTCCTGCGGGTGGCGGGCCCATGGTGACCTTCTTGCGAAGCGGTCTCGCCGTGCCATGGGACTCCCGCTTCGGCAGCCTGCTCGAATTGGCGGAAGCGTGCGCCGTTCCGGTTCGTTGGGCGTGCAGAACTGGCGTATGCCACAACTGCGAGAGTGGCTTGGTCGAAGGTGAACTTGGCTACGCGCCAGAACCATTGGACCCGCCCGCCGAAGGCAATGCGCTCATCTGCTGCTCAACGCCAAGGTCTGCTGTCGAGCTCGATCTATAGTGGTGATGCGGCGCGGGCCTTGGGGCATTTCGCCAGTTATACCGGCTGCCTTTATGAAGGAGTTTGCCGGCGGTGGTGCGGCGTGACGGCGGGCGAAGGCCTCATCCAATTCTCTTGTTGGTGCTATCAGCACAGAGGTGGATGCCGACCTCCGTCGGCATGACGGTACCGGAACTTCCGGCGCGCTCGCCGAGCAGGAGTAGAGAATGACAGCCTACGACGCGATTATCATCGGAACCGGGCAGGCTGGGTCACCACTCGCACGACGGATGGCGGGTGAGGGAATGAAAGTTGCCATCGTAGAACGCGGTCGCTTCGGCGGTACTTGCATCAACACGGGCTGCACACCGACAAAAACAATGGTCGCCAGTGCGTATGCCGTGCACGTGGCCCGCCGCGGTGCTGAATATGGCTTCAGCGCGGGCGACGTCAAAGTCGATATGAAGCGTGTCAAGGCACGCAAGGATCATGTTGTCGGGCTTTCCAATGGCGGGGTCGAGCGGTCGCTCAGGAGTTTGGAGAACTGCCGGGTCTATCAAACCCATGCTCGGTTCGTGTCGCCGCGCGAGGTGCAGGCCGGCAGCGAGGTCCTGACGTCCGAGCGAATTTTCATCAATGTCGGTGCTCGTGCGGCGGTGCCGGACATCCCCGGTCTTGATCAGGTCGATTACCTTACCAACAGCTCGATGATGGACATCGACTTCCTGCCGCGCCACCTGCTGGTGCTGGGCGGCAGCTACATTGGTCTGGAATTCGGCCAGATGTATCGCCGGTTTGGCAGCAAGGTCAGCATCGTCGAGCACGGGCCGCGCCTGGTTTCGCGCGAGGACGAAGACGTATCGGCAGTGATCACCGATATACTGACGCGGGAAGGCATCACGGTTCTCCCCGGTGCGAACTGCGTGCGTTTCCACAAACAAGGTGACGATATTGTCATGACAGTCGATTGTGGAGGTACTTCGGAGCTGCGCGGATCGCACTTGCTTATTGCAACGGGGCGCCGTCCCAACACTGATGATCTCGATCTCGACCGCGCTGGGGTCAAGCGAGACGAACGTGGCTATATCGTCGTGGACGATGAACTGCGTAGCTCGGTCCCTGGCATCTGGGCACTGGGCGACTGCAATGGCAGAGGCGGGTTCACTCACACATCGTGGAATGATTACGAAATCGTCGCCGCCAATCTGTTCGATGGCGACAGCAGGCGGGTGAGTGACCGCATTCCCGCCTATGCGCTCTACATTGATCCACCCTTGGGGCGTGTCGGCATGTCCGAGGCGGACGTTCGCAAGAGCGGCCGTCCTGCACTGATCGGCAAACTCGCGATGGAGGATGTTTCCCGCGCCTTCGAGAAAGGTGAGACCGAGGGCTTCATGAAGATACTGGTCGATGCCGAGACCAAGGAAATCCTAGGCGCATCGTTCCTGGGCACCAGCGGCGATGAAGCGATCCACTGCGTGCTCGACACCATGTATGCGAAGGCGCCTTACACGCTGCTCAAGCGTGCGATGCATATTCACCCGACGGTCGCGGAATTCATACCGACGATGCTGGACGACCTTGTTCCGCTGCCGGGTTTGGTGGCGGGATAGATGGCGCGTTGGTGGGCTCGCTCATCCGCGTTGGGCCAGCGTGCGGCGGCACGCAGCGGTAGGGCGTCAATGAAGAGGAACGGGAGCGGTAGCATGGATGAGAATGAGATTCGCGAGGCGCTCGATCGCCACTGGGCCGCATCCGACGCGAATGAGTTCGATGTTGAGCACGACATATACCGAGAGGATGCAGTGCTGGAGTACCCGCAATCTGGCGAGCGCATCAGGGGACGGCATAACATCCAGGAGTCTCGGACTGTACAGCCGAACTCGAAGCGCTTCACGGTGCGGCGCATCATCGGCAGTGGCGACCTGTGGGTCACGGAATTCATCCTCACGTATGATGGTCAACCGTCATATACGGTGAGTGTCATGGAGTTCCGGGATGGCAAGGTGGCCCGCGAGACCCAATACTTCGGCGACCCGTTCGAGCCCGGACCTTCGCGCGCCCACCTGGTCGAGCGGATGGGCTGACATCGATACGACAATAGCGCCCGCGTCGCTGCCGGCATGATCGCACCAATCAGCGACGCTCCAGGACTATTTTTCCGCCACCAGCAATCGCCGCGGCGCGTGGGTGATGGGCTCGCACCCACTCTCGGTGATGATCGCCGTCTCGCCGAGCGACATGCTCAAGCCGGTATCGCTGTTCAGCAGGATCATGTGCAGAAAGAACACCATGTTCGGCGCCAGGACCTGCGGCTCGCCGGCAAACACCATCGGCCAGTCCATCCAGGTCGGCGGATACGTGGCCCCCATCGTGTAACCGCACGCATTGAGGAAGTGGCCGGCATATCCGGCCTTGGTCATAACTTGAGCATGCGCCTCGAACACCTGCCCGACCGTATTGCCGGGACGCAATGCGGCCTGGCAGGCGTCGAGTGCTTCAGCGCAGGCCTCGAACATTGCGCGGTGCCGCGGGTCAGGTTCTCCGGTCAGAATCACGTACATCAGCGCGGCGTGGTAGTGACGATATGCGGCGGCGAACTCGAACTGCACCTGATCGCGCGGTGCGACAGTGCCCAGACCGGTGTGGTAGCGAACAAGGAGTGCCTCCTCCCCTGCCCCCATTGGCCAGGTACTGGCGCTCGGGTCGCCATCGCCACGCATGATCGTGTTCATCATCTCGCCGTAGATGGCACCGACCGGGGTGCCGGGTTTCGTCATGCGCTGTGACACGGCGGAGGCCTCGTCGGCGAGGCGTCCTGCCTGACGCAGATACACCAACTCGGCGGGGCTTTTGACGAGGCGCAGCAGACGCACGAGATCTGACGCGTCGCTGAGTTCGCAGAAGCCGGTGAACGCGGCGTCCACCATCTTGCCACGCTGCGCGGTGAGGCCATAGGCGTGGTACTCAACGCCGATGCGTTTTCCTCGGCCACCGAGATCGGTCACCATGTCGCGCAATTCTACGGCTGGGTTTGCGCCCTCGCGGTCAGTCCAGATGCGGATGTCCTGGAGCACCGATGTCAGGCGTGCCTGCCGCTGGTCGGCCGACCGCGTCAGCAGAGCGATGGCACCGTCCGCTGCCAGGTACATGCCCTGGAACATGGTGTAGCCGCTGCTGTCATAGCCGGTCAGGTAATACATGCTCTCCTGGCGAAAGATCAGGAGACCATCGAGGCGCGCCTTCGCCATCTCCTCACAGGCACGAAGCTGGCGGACAGCAAATTCGTCGCGACTGAAATGGAGTGCCATTCTTCGTCCCCCGTGACCGATTCCTATGCGCCTGATCTATCACGTCGGATGTCATTGCACACGGAGCCGACAACCCCGCTGCCATTGACGACGGGGCCGCGTTGCCGGTGGATGTCGGTATGCGTGCAGCCGTGGAGATGCAACTTCCGTGATTCGACAGATCAAGCTTGGCTTGTCCATGCGCTACCTGGGTTATCACGCGGCAGCCTGGCGCCATCCGGCTGCCGATCCCGGTGCCGCTTCGAAGTTTGAGCATTTCTGCCGCGTCGCGCGCACGGCGGAGGCTGCTAAATTCGACATGCTGTTTCTCGCTGACGGGATCGGCATCCGTGCGAAGGACGAACCGCCCGGTTCGCTTTGCCGTTCAGCGCAGAACGCGGAACTCGAGCCGATCACGCTGCTATCGGCTCTCGCGGTGGCAACGCAACGCATCGGCCTGGTGGCGACGGCATCGACGACGTACAACGAACCGTTCCATGTCGCGCGCAAGTACGCCTCGCTCGACCATATCAGTGGTGGCCGCGCCGGTTGGAACATCGTCACGTCGTGGTCGGAAGCAGAGGCGCGTAACTTCAATCGCGACCAGCACCTTGGTTATGAAGAACGCTACGAACGCGCGGCGGAATTCGTCGAGGTGGTGAAGGGCCTTTGGGACAGTTGGGAGGCTGATGCATTTTGCCACGACAAGGCCAGCGGCATCTTCTTCGATCCGCAAAAGCTGCATGTGCTCGCGCATGACGGGAAGCACTTCAAGGTTCGCGGGCCGCTGAGCGTCGCGCGCACGCCGCAGGGACGGCCGATCCTTGTGCAGGCCGGTGCATCCGAGCAGGGACTGAACATCGCGGCTGCGAATGCCGACGTCGTTTATGCCGCGCACCAGGACATCGTGGCCGCCAAGGCGTACTATGCCGATCTGAAGGGGCGTGTGGCGTCACAAGGGCGTTCGCCGGACCATCTGTTGATCATGCCCGGCGTGACGCCGTTCGTTGGGCGCACGCGGCAGGAGGCGCGGGACAAATTCGATCTGCTGAATGCACTGGTCGATCCGGTGCTGGGGCTATCCTATCTGTATGGACAGATGGGCGATCTTTCAGGGTATCCGGTCGATGGTCCGGTGCCGGAACCGAACAATCCGGAACTCCGCAGCCTGGCGAAGAACCTTCTGAGGCTGGCACGGCGCGACAATCTGACGATCCGTCAGCTGTATACGCAGGTTGCCGCGGGGTTTGGGTTGCGCGTCTTCGTGGGTACCGCGGCGGACCTGGTCGACGAAATGGAGGCGTGGGTCAGTCAGGGCGCCGCGGACGGGTTCAATATCTGTCCGCCGGTGCTGCCGCTCTCACTCGACGAGTTCAACGAACTGGTCATGCCGGAGCTGCGCCATCGGCGGATGTTCCGCAGCGAATATGAAGGTCGCACGCTGCGGGACAATCTCGGTTTGCCGACGCCGAGCAACCGCTATTCGCTGTCGGAAGGTGCGTAACTGCCATCAGGCTGATGGGTCTCCGCGCCTGCCAACGCGGGATAGAACACGCAGACGAACCGAAGGTCTCCCTTGGTTGCGCGGACCACGTGCGCATCATGTTTGTCGAGTGCATAAACCGTTCCGGGTCGGATCGGGTGAACCTGACCGGTGGCGAGGTCTTCCACCTCCCCTTCCCCGCTGATGCAGTAGTTCGTCTCGAAATGATGCTTGTAGTGTAGCCGCTGCTCGCTGCCCGCCGTCACGATCGTGTCGCTGACCGAGCAGCCCATGCCGTCGGCGCGCAATATGAGCCGACGGCTGCGCCAGCCGGGCCCACCGACATCGCGTTCGGTTCCGACGATCTCATCCAGCGTCCTGACAATCATTGCCTGGTCCCCTTTGTAATGAATACCTGGATCACGTGCACCGATGCGGCGATGTTATCGCGGTTCAACGGCATGCATGATCTTTGAGAAGCGGGCCTGCCCCCCGTGCCATTATGGTTGTGGTCCAGTGGTTGATGCCGCGACAGCCAGTGCGCCGGGCACATGCCGGCGGACCGTGCCTCGCAGCGCGTATCGCCGGGCGAGAGCGGCACAGGCCATCAGTTGTAGTTGGTGGAAGATCATCAACGGCAGGACCACGAGACCGACCGAGGCGCCGGCGAACAGCGCGTTGGCCATTGGAATGCCGGTGACAAGGCTTTTTTTCGAGCCACAGAACACGATCGCGATTTCGTCTTCGCGGGAAAGACCGAAGCGGCGTGCGGCAAAGGCGGTTGTTGCCAGCATCGTCGCCAATAACACCGCGTCGATGATCGCAAGCACGAGAAGGCTGGATGCCGGTATGAGGGACCATGCGCCGGACAGGGTCGCTGCACTGAACGCGCCATAGACCATCAGCAGGACGGAACCACGATCGACCAGCTGCACAAAGCGATCATGGCGCTTCATCCAGGCGTTGATCCTGCTCTGCAATAACTGTCCGGCCAGGAACGGCAGCAGCAGGTGCGATGCGATCGAGACAAGTCCGTTCAGTGACCCTGCTCCATGAGTTTGAAGCAAGAGGCCGACCAGCAGCGGGGTCAGCACCATGCCGATCATGCTCGACAGCGAGGCGGCACACAGCGCGGCTGCGACATTGCCGCCCGCGATCGAGGTGAACACCACGGAGGCTTGCACGGTCGACGGCAAAGTGCAGAGAAACACCAGACCGGCGTAAAGTGATGGTGCCAGCAACCGGCCTGACAAGGGGCTCAACGCCAGCCCGAGGAGCGGAAAGACTACGAACGTGGCTGCCATGATTATAAGGTGGAGCCGCCAGTGCAGGATGCCGGCAAGCACCGCCTGGCGCGACAACCGCGCGCCCTGGAGGAAGAACAACAGTGCGATGGCGATCTCGCTGCCGATCGCGACCCAATGTGCGCTCTCGCCCCTGCACGGCAACGCCAGCGACAGGACCACCGCCGCCACTATGGCGAGGGTGAAACTGTCGGGAAGGAGGCGAAATATCCTGCTCATCCGCTGCGGTGGCTGCCGTGTTGCATTGTGCCCTCGGTCGTGCGTGGTCGTCACGGCCGGGTCATTCCGCCGGGCGGCCGATAGCCGGTTCGCGGCCCGGCCATGACGGTGGGGGCGACCTTGACCGTGGGCGGCACCCTATGAAAGCCAAGGGCTGACCGCAAGCTGGCGGCGCCGAGAACTCTATTGTTCGCGGGGCGCACCCATGATCGCCGCGCGCAGCCGGCGGGAGATCACGTCGATCACCGCGACAGTGATCAGCACCATCACGATCAGGAATGCTGCTTCCTGCCACTCCAGCACGCGGATCATCTCCGACAGGTAGAGACCGATCCCGCCAGCTCCCACGATGCCGATGATGGTCGCCGACCGTGTGTTCGATTCGAAAAAGTACAGCGCCTGGCTGGCGAATACCGGTAGCACCTGTGGCAGCAGCCCGAAGCGCATCACGGCAAGCCGGCCGCCGCCGGCTGCGATCACGCCTTCCACTGGCCCTCTGTCAGCGGTCTCGATCGCTTCCGACATCAGCTTGGCCAACGCCGCGAAATCGGTTGAGGCGATCGCCAATGCGCCGGCAAACGGCCCCAGGCCGACGACGTTGATCCAGATCAGTGCCCATATCAGCGTATCCACGCTGCGGATCGTGTCCAGCACGCGGCGTGACAGGAAATGCACGATGCGCCCCGCGACCACGTTGCGTGCGGCGAGAAACCCCAACGGCAGAGCCAGGACGCCGGCCGCGGTGGTGCCGAGGAACGCGATTGCCAATGTCTGGCCCAGTGCCCCGAGATAGGTCCAGAAGTGATCCCAACTGCCGGGTGACGGGGGAAACATGAGCAGAGTGATATCGCCCAGGCGTCCCAGACCGGCGAAGATCCGTCCAGGCGTGACATCCAGCACCAGCAGTGCGGCCACGTAGCTCACCAGCACCGCCCCACCGACCAGCAAGGCCGTGGGATTGTAGGTCCGCGGCGGCTGCGGCAGTCCCGCCGCGTGGGTCATGAAGTCGGCGCGCAGGTCGCTCATTGGCTGCCGTCCAGCGCCAGCAGTCGATGACGGAGGCGTTCGGAGATCATGTCCAGCAGCATCACGCAGACTATGATGAGCACCAGCATTGCGCTGACGTCCTGGTAATAGAATTTTCGAATGGCGATCAGCAGATCCTCGCCGATGCCGCCGGCGCCGACGAAGCCAATCACCGCGGCGCCCCGGACATTGATCTCCAGGCGTAACAGCGTATAGCTGGCGAAATTCGACATGACCTGCGGCAAGGCGCCGAAGCGGACGCGCGCCAGCCAGCCTCCGCCGGTTGCCGCGATCCCCTCGACCGGGTTCATGCTGATGCTCTCCACCACCTCGGTGAACAGTTTCCCTAATGTTCCGGCAGAATGCAGCGTTAGTGCCAAAACGCCCGGCAACGGGCCAAGGCCGAATGCCACGACAAATAGCATCGCGAACACAAGGTCCGGCACTGTGCGCAGCAGTTCCAGGACGCGTCGTACGATCAGACGCAGCACGGCGAAGCGCGAGAGATTTCGGCTCGCCAGGAAGCAACCGCAAAACGCGATGGCGAATCCGCTCAGCGTGCCGACATAGGCGATGAGCAGGGTCTGGCCGAGCAGGCGCAACCAGCGTCGCAGTCCCCAAAACCAATCGACGGGGTCGGTCCAGACGCGGCCGCCAGCGTCCAGGGTCAGCAACCGGTCGAAGTAGGATGTGAAATGGCCGAACTTGGTCCAGAAAGTCACTGGACTGACCTCGGCGCCGACGACCGCGACGCCGAGCGCCAGCAGAAACACCACAACGCAGAGCAGTGTCTGACGTTGCCGCGCCGCCACCTCCTGATCATAGGCGGCGGCGAGCGCGGCACGTTGCGGTTCAGGCAACGTCGCGACGAAATGCGACACGCGGGAGGTCTTGGGGCTAGCTAGCTCTGCTTGCGACGCAACTTGTCGACGAAGGCCACCATCTTGATCGTGTCGGCGTAGGCGGCGTTGTCGGTCTCCTGCCACGGCAGGTTCTTGCCATCCGACAGTCGATCGAATGCCGCCTTGTCGGCGGTGGCGGCATTCATATATGCCGCGCGGATCGCGGTCTTCAGATCGGGTGGCAGGTCGCTCAACATTGCGGTCGGCGAGTTGATGATCAAAGCCGACTTCAGGATGATCCGGAAGTCGTCTTTCTTCATCGGGCTGCCGTTGGCGTTCTTCAGCATGCCCTTGGTCAACATGCGCGTCAGGTTGGAATCGTCGTCGGCGTTCCACCAGTTGGCGCAGACATCGACGGTCTTGTCTGCGACGGCGATCACCGCGTTCTCATGGCTGCCGGTGACGAGCACCTTGCTGAAATAGCCGTTCGCGTCCTCGATGCCGAGTTTGTCGAGCGTATAGAGCGGCATGTTGTAGCCCGACGTCGAATTTGGATCGACGAGGCCAATATTCTTGCCCTTCAGGTCTTCGATCTTTTGGTAAGGGCTGTCAGCGCGCACATAGAACACTGAATAGTAACCCTTGGTGCCGTCGCTGTTCACGTCGATCACGAAGGCATCGGTCTGCACGCCGGTCATGCGCGCACGCGAAAACGAGGCCGGGCCGTAGTAACCGATATGAATGTTGCCGGCGCGTTGACCTTCGATCACCGCGGCGTAGTCGTTGGCCACGCGGAGCGTCACCTTGGTGCCGAGCGTATGCGAGAGATAATCGGTAAATGGCGTGAACCGGTTCACCACACCCGAGGCATTTTCGGCGGGCACTACGGCCAACACAAGTTCTGGATATTCACTCTTCCATGTTTGCGCCATCGCAGCAGGCGCAACAGCAACGCTCGCGATTGCTCCGAGCATAGTACGACGATTGATCATCGATTGTCCCCTGTTGAAGTGAT
This sequence comes from uncultured Alphaproteobacteria bacterium, assembly GCA_963726125.1. Classification (GTDB taxonomy): domain Bacteria; phylum Pseudomonadota; class Alphaproteobacteria; order Acetobacterales; family Acetobacteraceae; genus JAMXLO01. The sequence continues at coordinate 263,030 of CAVSBG010000013.1, forward strand.
CCGGTCAGGCGTGAGCAGCAGCGATCTCGGCGACGGCCGGAAGGGCGCGTGTATCGGCTCCCATCACCTCGTTGGCTTCCATGCCGTACAGCTCGCGGGCAACATCATCGGTCAGCGCGGCGGGTACGTCGTCGAACACAACGCGGCCGTGAGCCATGCCAATCATGCGGTCGCAATAGGTGTGCGCCAGATCGAGCGAGTGCAGGTTGCACAGCACAGTCAAACCGAAATGCCGGTTGATGCGCTGCAAGGCGTCCATCACGATGCGGGCGTTGCGCGGGTCGAGCGACGCGACGGGCTCATCGGCCAGCACGATCTCCGGTTCCTGCACCAGTGCACGGCAGATCGCGACGCGCTGCTGCTGGCCGCCCGACAGATGATCGGCGCGACGAGGCGCGAGCGCTGCCATGTCGAATTGATCCAGTGCGGCGAACGCAAGATTGCGATCCTCCTGCGGCCAGGCCTTGATCGCCGCGCGCCAGAACGGCGTGTGCGCGAGCCGACCGAGCAGCACGTTGTTCAGCACGTCGAGCCGGCCGACCAGGTTGAACTGCTGGAAGATCATGGCGCAGCGGCGCCGCCAGTCGCGCAGGTTGCGTCCGGCCAGATGCGTAACGTCGGTGTCGCGCCACACGATGCGTCCGGCGGTCGGCTCCGCGAGCCTGTTCAGCATTCGCAAGAGGGTGGATTTTCCGGCACCGGAACGACCTATCACCGCGACGAATTGTCCTGCTGGAACGACCAGACTCACGTCCTGTACGGCACGCGTGTCACCAAAGGCCTTGGTCAGGCCCTCCAACACCAGCATCGCCACCCCTTCGCGTCTGCGAGGCAGCTATGGCAGAGGGCTGGGCGGCTGTTTGTTAAGCTTCGGTGAAGCTGTAGCGCGCTGATTCAGAACGGATTTCGCTACCGCGTCATCCGCCCGATCGTCTCGACCAGCTCTTCGACCTTGTGCTGCTGCTCCGCCGGATCGCCCGACGCGAACGCGTCAGCGACACAGTGGGACACGTGATCGCGCAGTACTTGCTCCTCCACCTTATGGAGCGCCGCCCGCACTGCGTCGATCTGGGTCAGCACATCGACACAGTAACGGTCCTGTTCGACCATGCGCAGAACGCCACGCACCTGGCCCTCGATCCGCTTCAGTCGAACCGCCACCGCCTGCTTGGTCGCATCGTGCATCTTGATACCCTACCCTGGAAGGGTATATGTAGCGCGCACATGCTAATGGAACAAGCCATGGATCACGTCGCCTTGCCTCAGCCGGTTTCGCCGCCGGAGCCCGAGAGCAGGACTGCGACCGATCCCGTCTGCGGCATGACCGTCGATCCGGTGATTACGCAGCACCATTTCGACCACAAGGGAACGATCTTCCATTTCTGCTCCGCCGGGTGCCGCGGCAAATTTGCTGTGGATCCGGGCAAGTATCTGGAGCGCGGCGAAGAGCCACACGCAGCCGAGCCGGGCGCCACCTACACCTGTCCGATGCATCCCGAGGTGCGCCAGATCGGGCCCGGCAGCTGCCCGATCTGCGGCATGGCCCTCGAACCAGTCGCGATCACCGCCGAACCCCAGGCCAATCCCGAACTCGTCGACATGAGACGGCGTTTCTGGATGGGTCTGGTCCTCACGCTTCCGGTCGTCGCGCTCGACATGGGCAACGGCCTGGGCCTGCCCTACGCCAACTGGCTCCAGTTCATCCTCGCCACGCCGGTGTTCCTCTGGGTCGGCTGGCCCCTGTTGGCCCGAGGCTGGGACTCGATCGTCCACCGTAGCCTCAACATGTTCACCCTGATCGCGCTCGGCACAGGCGCAGCCTGGCTCTACAGCGTCGTCGGCACGCTCGCCCCTGGCATCTTCCCACCCAGCTTCCGCGACACTGACGCGACGGTTCCGGTATATTTCGAGGCTGCTTCCGTCATCATGGTGCTCGTGCTGCTCGGCCAGGTCCTGGAACTGCGTGCGCGCGAGCAGACCGGGGGGGCCATTCGCGCGCTGCTCAACCTCGCCCCCAAAACTGCCCGACGCGTCACTCCGGACGGCACCGACGAGGAAATCCCGCTCGCCCTTGTCCACCCAGGCGATCGGCTCCGCGTCCGTCCCGGCAATTCCATTCCAGTTGACGGCATCGTGCTCGAGGGCATGACCGCTATCGACGAATCGATGGTTACGGGCAAATCGATGCCGGTCGCGAAGCATCCGCAGGACCGGCTCATCGGCGGCACGGTCAACACCACGGGCGCGCTGATCATGCAGGCCGAGCGTGTCGGCAGCGACACGGTGCTGGCCAAGATCGTCGCCATGGTCGCGGAGGCGCAGCGGTCCCGCGCGCCCATCCAGCGCCTCGCCGATATCGTGGCCGGCTGGTTCGTGCCGGCGGTGATTGCGGCCGCGGTGCTGACTTTCGCGGCCTGGATGATCTGGGGGCCGCCCCCTGCCCTCGCCTATGCGCTGATCGCAGCCGTCTCAGTGCTGATCATTGCGTGCCCCTGTGCCCTGGGCCTGGCCACCCCGATGTCCATCATGGTGGGTGTCGGCAAGGGAGCCGGCGCCGGTGTCCTGATCCGCTCCGCCGATACACTCGAACGCCTGGAAAAGGTCGATACGCTGGTAGTGGACAAGACCGGCACGCTGACTGAGGGCAAACCCCGTGTCACCGCCATTACGCCGGAGCCGGGTTACTCCGGGCCTGACCTGCTGACGCTTGCCGCATCGCTGGAGCGGTCCAGCGAACACCCACTCGCCGCCGCAATCATCGCCGAGGCGCGCGCCCGCAACTTGGCCCTGACCGAGCCCGGCGACTTCCGCTCGATGACCGGCAAAGGGGTCACGGGCATCGTCAGCGGCCATGCAGTCGCGCTGGGCAACCGCCGCCTGATGGCTGACCTGGCGATTGCATTCGAGGATCGCCCCGGCAATGCCGCGGCGCTGCTGATTGCGATCGACGGTAATGCCGCGGGCACCATCACTGTCGCAGACCCGATCAAGTCCACCGCCGTTGACGCGCTCCGTCGGCTTCGCGATCAGGGCGTCCGGATCGTGATGCTGACCGGCGACAATCGCAGCACAGCCGAAACGGTGGCCGGTCAACTCGGCATCACCGATGTGATTGCCGAAGTCCTTCCTGAGGACAAGCACGCCGCCATCAGTCGCTTGAAGACCGACAATCATGTGGTTGCCATGGCGGGCGACGGAGTCAATGACGCCCCTGCCCTCGCCGCCGCTGATGTTGGCATCGCCATGGGCACCGGCACCGAGGTCGCCATGAACAGTGCCGGCATCACGCTGGTAAAGGGCGACCTTACCGGCATCGCGCGCGCCATCACACTCAGCCGTGCCACGATGGGCAACATTCGCCAGAACTTGGCGTTGGCGTTCCTCTACAACGTGATCTGCGTGCCGATCGCCGCCGGCGTGCTGTACCCGGCGTTCGGCGTGCTACTGAGCCCGATGGTCGCCGCGCTCGCCATGTCGCTGAGTTCAGTGTCTGTCATCACCAATGCGCTGCGGCTGAGGCAGGCACGGCTGTAGTTCACATTTTCGAAGTTGCCAGTCTGACCGCCGCGACTCGCGCCGTCGAAACCCTGCTGCAACCCGGTGGCGCGTAGCGTTTGACCCAACATCATGGGGACCAGACCAGGAATGCAGCCCGATACAAGCCAGGGCAGCCCAATCGTGCGTTCCGTTTCACAATGGGAACGCGCCATGCTCGCGCAATGGTTTGCCGGTACCGATCGGACGGGTGCGGCGGCGATCGCCGCGGCCTATGTCAGCGAGCGCAGCCGGGACGATCCACGTCTGCGCAACATGATTGTGGTTGCAGAGCACGCAAAAAGCGACGTCGCCTACCTGCTCCACCGTCCGCTTGGCGAAACCGCCTGGATCCTCACCTGCGGACGCACCGGAGACGAGCTCGGCCGCTACCGCACATTGCCTGAGGCCCTGAACATGATCCGACCATCGCACGTCATTAGCGACAGCCAGCCTATTGCCGAGGTCCACCACTCCGATGCATGGACCGCCGAAATCACCAGCGGACGATAAGCGCACCATTCATGTCGAGCCAGAGCGAACGAGCAGCCGCTTCGCGCATGAGCACGGAGCTGGCGGGAATTCTGCGCAACCTGCGCCGCGAGTCGCGCGTGCCGGCGATGATCGGCGCCGGCCTGGATGCCATCATGGGGTCACTAGGCGCGGAAGGCGCAGCCGTCATCCGCGGTGCCCCTGGCGATGCCACCAGAGAACCCGAAATACTGCATCGCGCCGGTATCATCGGCCTGCCCAGCACCACAGCCGGCATGCTGCTCTGGCGCGCGGAGGTCGGCACACCCGCGCTGTCGCAGGAAGCGAACGGCCGCCCGATCGCGGTCGCCGTCTGCCGCCAGACCACCAATGAGAAACTCGGCCTTGTGCTGTGGCGCCGGCGCGGCGCCCGGACCTGGGGCGGCGAGGACGTGGCACTGGTGGATTCCACCGCGGGCATCGTCTGGCTGCTGCTTGAACGGGACATCGGCAACAGCGAACTCACGCGCAGCTCGCGGACGGATCCGTTGACAGCGCTGCTGAGCCAGCGTGCCTTCGTCGCCGAGGCGACGCGCTATATTGCGCGGCTGGATCGCGATGGTGATTCGGGCACACTCATGTTGGCCGAGGTGGACAATCTGGACGCCGTCACCGTGCTTCAGGGCGGTGACGGCGCCGACCAGACGCTGCGCCGCGCCGCCATGTTGTTGCAGAGTGCGGTGCGTCCGTCCGACCTGCTGGGCCGCACCGGCGATGCCGAATTCGCCATCTGGCTCAGTGGCGCTGATTACCTGACCGCCGCCGAACGAGCCGAGGCCTTGTGCCTGGAGGCCCCCGCCAAGATCGTCGGCCCGCGCCACGCGATCGTGCCGGAAGTCAGCTTTTCCATCGGTATCGCCACGCGCATGATCGATGAGAGTTTCGCCGACCTGGCCCGTCGGGCGAGCCAGGCGATGCGCGAGGTGAAAGTAGCGGGCGGCGGCTATTGGCGCGTGTCACTCGTTCAGAACGTGTGATTGCAACCCACCTTTTGATGCGATGAATTCGGCAATTGTCCCGACACCGGTGCCTGCGCGGATGTTGGTGAACACGAACGGGCGCTCGCCTCGCATTTTCCGGGCGTCACGATCCATCACCTCCAGGCTTGCGCCAACGAACGGTGCAAGGTCGATCTTGTTGATCACCAGGAGATCGCTGCGCGTGATGCCTGGGCCGCCCTTGCGTGGGATCTTGTCCCCTGCGGAGACGTCGATCACGTAGATCGTCAGATCAGCCAGTTCGGGACTGAAAGTTGCGGCTAGGTTGTCGCCGCCTGATTCGATCAGGATCAGGTCCAGATCAGGGAACCGGCGGTTGAGTTCGGCGACACCCGCGAGATTGATCGATGCATCCTCGCGGATTGCGGTGTGGGGGCAACCACCCGTTTCGATTCCGAGAATACGCTCCGGCGGGAGGGAGCCCGCGCGCGTCAGGAACTCCGCGTCTTCCTTCGTGTAGATGTCGTTGGTGATCGCGGCCACGTCATAGTCGGGACTCAGACGCTTGCAGAGCGCGTCCATCAGCGCGGTCTTGCCGGTGCCGACGGGCCCACCAATGCCGACGCGCAGTGGGCCGTGCGGGGAGTGGATCATGAGCGGAACAGCCTTGTGTACTGGGTTTCGTGGTGAATGGCGGCGAGGTCGGATCGGAACGCGCAACCACCGAGATCGTCCAGTGTCGCGGTGCGCGTTGCTTCAGTGATCGCCAGGATGGTCGGCTCGAGTGCGGCGAGCACACGAAGGCCCACGCTCTGGCCGAGTGGGACGAGGCGCACCGCAGCCGAGATCAGGTTGCCGGCGAATGTTTGCAGGTAAGCGGCGGCGGTGGTGTCTTCATCGATGCCATGATGGCCAGCCATTGCGCCGACTGCGATAGGATATGCGACTGGCGATGGTAGCTCGGGGGGGTGCCATGCAGCAGCGGCGGCGACGAATGCCGTGCCCTGATCGAGCGTCTCCATGAGACGCTCGCGCGATGACGCGTTCGCGGTGGCGAGTTCATTCAGCGTTTCATAGTCGCCGGAAGCGCGATGGGCGTGGTGCAGCAGGATCGCATCGTTCCGGGCAGCACCGTGTGTCAGCACGTCCGCGATCCATGTGTGCAGGGTATCGCCATCGCTGATGGCGCCAGTTTCGACCGCCCACTCCAGTCCGTGCGAGTAGGCGTAAGCGCCGGTGGGAAATGCCGGTGAGAGCCAGGCGAGGAGGCGCAACACAGGATGCGGGTGGTGGGGTAGGAGTTGAGGCTGGGTTTGAGGCTGGGGCTGAGTTTGAGGCTGAGTTTGAGTTTGGCACTCCCCCTCCCCTTGCGGGAGGGGGTTAGGGGGAGGGGGCGATGCCAATAGGGGCCTCTGGTTATGCGCGGCCCCCTCCCCCCGACCCCCTCCCGCAAGGGGAGGGGGAGTATCAAATGCAACTCCAGCATCCCCGTCGATCACATCCCTTGCGGGCCCACGCTCATTCATCGTCATGATGGTGGTGGTGATGTCCGCCTGCGTACGCGCCAGCCTCCGGATCGAAAGGCGCTTCAACCTCCTCCACGTGCCCACCAAGTCCTTCGACCATCTCGCGGATCACGTGGTCGTCTCGAATGCGGACGCGATCGCCGAACAGTTGCACCGGCAGATGCCGGTTACCGAGGTGCCATGCGATGCGCACCATCTCGCCATCATCATGCGCATGGATCTCCAATAGCTTCTCCGGTCTTGCGCAGACCCGCACCACGCCGCCGCCATCCAGCACCAGCCCATCGCCATCACGCATCCGCACAGCCTGAGGCAGATCGACAAGCACGTCCCTGCCCGCTTCGGTCGACAGCACGATGCGACGCCGGTGCCGCCGATCATGATCGACGACCACCCGATCGGCTTCCGCCGTTGCATCCCAGGTGCCCGCCGGCATCACCTGCTGAGCTCGTATCATGTCACGAAGCCCTTTGCCCCCAGCTGTTGGTGTCAGAACAGGAAATAGCGCTGCGCCATCGGCAGCACTGTCGCCGGTTCGCACGTCAACAGAACGCCGTCCGCGCGTACCTCATACGTCTCCGCATCGACCTCGATCAGCGGGGTGGCATTGTTGTGGATCATCGATTTCTTGCTGATGCTGCCGCGCGTGTTCGCGATGGGCACCAGGCGACGCTGCAACTTCAGCGCCTCCCCAATGCCGGCGTCCAGCGCGGCAGCCGATACGAATGTCAGGCAGTGCTCCGCCAGCGCGCGACCGAGCACGCCGAACATCGGACGATAATGCACCGGCTGCGGCGTGGGGATCGAGGCATTCGGATCGCCCATCGGTGCGCACGCGATCGAGCCGCCCTTGATCACCAGATCCGGTTTCACGCCGAAGAATGCCGGTGACCAAAGCACAAGGTCAGCCAGCTTGCCTGACTCGATGGAGCCGATCTCGTGGGCCATGCCCTGCGCGATGGCCGGATTGATGGTGTATTTGGCGATGTAGCGCTTCACCCGCGCGTTATCGTTGCGATCGCTATCACCTGGCAGTGAGCCTCGCTGCACCTTCATCTTGTGCGCGGTCTGCCAGGTGCGGATGATGACCTCGCCGACGCGGCCCATGGCCTGGCTGTCCGACGACATCATCGAGAGCGCGCCAAGGTCGTGCAGGATGTCCTCGGCCGCAATGGTCTCCTTGCGGATGCGGCTTTCCGCGAATGCCACGTCTTCCGGGATCGACGGGTCCAGGTGATGACACACCATCAGCATGTCGAGATGTTCATCGAGCGTGTTGATTGTGTAGGGGCGCGTTGGATTGGTGGAACTCGGCAGCACGTTCGGCAGCGAGGCGACCTTGATGATGTCGGGCGCGTGCCCTCCACCGGCGCCCTCGGTATGGAACGCATGGATCGTGCGGCCCTTGAACGCTGCGATCGTGTCCTCGACAAATCCGGACTCATTCAGCGTGTCGGTATGGATCATTACCTGCACGTCGAAGCGGTCCGCCACGGAAAGGCAGTTGTCGATGGCCGCCGGCGTGGTGCCCCAGTCCTCGTGCAACTTCATGCAGGCAGCACCGGCGCGGATCATCTCTTCCAACGCGGCAGGACGCGACGTGTTGCCCTTGGCGGCGAACGCGAGATTGACCGGCAATGCCTCTGCCGCCTGCAACATGCGTGCGAGGTGCCATGGGCCGGGTGTGCAGGTCGTCGCGGCAGTTCCGGTCGCCGGTCCGGTGCCGCCGCCGACCAGAGTGGTGACGCCGGACGCAATGGCTTCCTCCACCTGCTGGGGACAGATGAAATGGATATGCGCGTCGATGCCGCCGGCGGTGAGGACTTTGCCCTCTCCTGCAATGATCTCGGTGCCGGGTCCGATTATGATGTCGACGTTCGGCTGGATGTCGGGATTGCCGGCTTTGCCGATCTTGGCGATGCGGCCGTTGGTGATTGCGACGTCGGCTTTCACGATGCCCCAGTGATCGATGATCAGTGCGTTGGTGATCACCGTATCGACCGCGCCTTCCGCCTGCGACGCCTGCGACTGGCCCATGCCATCGCGGATAACCTTGCCGCCACCGAACTTCACTTCCTCGCCGTAGGTGGTGAGGTCGCGTTCGACCTCCACGATCAGATCGGTGTCGGCGAGGCGAACGCGATCACCCGTGGTGGGGCCGAACATGTCGGCATAGGCGGCGCGAGGAATACGGGCCATCAGTCGAGCGCTCCCATGACGTCACCACGGAACCCTTGCACCACACGTTTGCCGCGGAACGGCACGAGGGTGATCTCGCGCATCTGGCCAGGTTCAAAGCGCACCGCGGTACCGGCGGCAATATCCAGCCGCTGGCCACGGGCTGCGGTGCGGTCGAACAACAGGGCGGGATTGGTCTCCGCGAAGTGGTAGTGGCTACCGACCTGGATCGGTCGATCACCGGTGTTGGAGACAGCCAGCGTGGTTCGCTCGAGGCCGACGTTGAGCTCGATGTTGCCATCGGCTGTGAAGATTTCGCCAGGGATCATCGGATCGGCTCGTGCACCGTCACCAGCTTCGTGCCGTCGGGGAATGTTGCTTCAACCTGCACATCGTGGATCATCTCGGCGACACCGTCCATCACTTGTGCTCGCGTTATAACCTTGCCGCCGGTCTCCATCAGGTCGGCGACACTGCGGCCATCGCGTGCGCCCTCGACGACGAAATCTGTGATGAGCGCAACGGCTTCCGGGTGGTTCAGCTTTACGCCGCGTTCCAATCGCCGGCGCGCCACCATGGCGGCCATGCTGATCAGCAACTTGTCCTTTTCGCGTGGCGTCAGGTTCACTTGAACCTCCAGCAGAGCGGCTCGGATGGCCGGGTCAGGCCGGGCCATGACGATCGGGGGACGCGGGGCGTCCCGTTCATTGAACCCTCCGCCAGGGGTGCTCGGATGGCCGGGTCAGGCACGATTGGAGGATGTGCGGTATCAGGTTCATTGCGTTCCTCTCAGCAGAGCCACACGCGCGGCAACGGCCGGCCGTCGCGCAACACATGCAACACCGCGGTGGCCGCCAGACGCAATGCAGCGGCGCTGTCGGCGAGCATTCGCGCGACCAGCATGCCGTTCCACGCGCTCGCCGCTGCTTCGTTCGGCAATACCGCGCGAACCGCATCGAGACGCGCTTCCACGTCCTGCGCGACAAACCATATCGTCGCGGACGCACCCGCGCCGTTCGCGATTGCGGAGCGTTGCAGCCGGCGCGCCACTTCGCCGTCCATGCGTATCGCGTCATTCAGTGCCAGCCGTCCGCCACGATGGATGCGAATCCCGTCGCGCAGCCATGCATGCTGCACTGTCTCACCCATTGCGGTACGTCCGAACACCAGCGTCTCGATACCGAGGAAGCCGGCGTTCTCGGCCAGTTCGATGTCCAGGCGCCGTTCCAGCGCGCAGCGGTCGAACAGGATGGTCTCCTGAGGCAACCACTCCGCGGCGCCCCCGGCTGCGACCGTAATGCGCGTAGTTACGGATGCAGGTACACTCCCCGGCAGCGCGCGATAGAAACGTTCCGCGGCCTGGCTCGCAATCGTCGCGCGTGCGCCCGGCTGCAACTCGAACAAACTCGACAGCGCATCGCCGCCGGCAATACCGCCCGAGGTATTCAGCGTCACCACCGTGGACCAGTCGTGGCATTCAGGCCGGGGAAACCGCGCCTTCAGGCAGCCAGCCTGGCGCAGCCCATCCAGCACCGTGTGTCCGTCGCGCACGCGCAGCACGACGCGCAGTTCTCCGACCGCCCGCTGCAGTATTGTCGCGTCAGACCGAGAGGCGGCGTCGTACATTCTCCTCGTCCAGCTCCTCCCGCCGCCCCGCCAGCACGACATCACCGCGATCCATCACGACGATGGTCTGCGCGAGTTCCTGGGCGAAATCGAAATATTGCTCCACCAACAGAATGGCCATGTCGCCGCGCCCCCGCAACAGCGCGATCACACGGCCGATGTCCTTGATGATGCTCGGCTGAATTCCCTCGGTTGGTTCATCGAGCACCAGCAGCCGCGGCTTCATCACCAACGCACGCGCAATCGCGAGCTGCTGCTGCTGCCCGCCGGACAGATCGCCGCCGCGCCGGCGCAGCATCGTTTTCAGCACCGGGAACAGTTCGAACACTTCATCCGGCACACGCCGTTCGCCTCGCGGCAGCACGGCGAACCCGGTCTCCAGATTCTCCCGCACGGTCAACAGAGGAAAGATATCGCGACCCTGCGGCACCCAGGCGATGCCGCGGCGGGCGCGGTCGTGTATCGGCAGTTTGGTGATGTCTGCACCTTCCCAGCGTATCGCCCCGGCGCTGATCGGATGCGCGCCGGTGATAGCGCGCAGCAGGCTGGTCTTGCCGACGCCGTTTCGCCCGAGAATGCAGGTGACGGCCCCAACCTCGGCGGTCAGCGACACTTGCCGCAGCGCAATCGCCGCGCCGTAGTGCAGATCGACATGATCGACTTCGAGCATCTAGCGACCCAGGTAGACTTCGATCACGCGCGGGTCGTTACTGACGTGATCGATCGAGCCCTCTGAGAGGACCCGAGCCCTCGTGCAGCACTGTCACCTTCACGTCCAGCGCACGCACGAACGCCATGTCGTGCTCCACCACCACCACGCTCCGTGTCTTGTTGATCTCCCGAAGCAATTCCGCGGTCTGCTCGGTCTCGGCGTCCGTCATCCCCGCTACCGGTTCATCGACCAGCAGCAACTGCGGCTCCTGCGCCAGCAGCATGCCGATCTCCAGCCACTGCTTCTGGCCGTGCGACAGATCCGCGGCGGTCCGCTTGCGCTGATCGACCAGCCTTGTCGTCACCAGGATCTCCTCGATCCGCTCGCGCTCTTCCGCTGTCTCGCGCGCCCACAACGTGAAGCTCGGCTTGCGATCCTCCGCCAGCGACAGCAATAGGTTGTCCCAGACGGTATGCGGCTCGAACACTGTCGGCTTCTGGAACTTTCGTCCGATCCCAAGTGACGCAATTGCCGGTTCATCCAGCCGCGTCAGGTCGGTGTCCTTCCCGAACACCACTGTCCCTTCATCAGGCCGCGTCTTCCCCGTGATCACATCCATCATCGTCGTCTTGCCGGCGCCATTCGGTCCGATCACCGCGCGCATCTCACCGGCTTGCAGCACCAGCGACAATGCGTTCAACGCGCGGAATCCATCGAAGCTGACGGTAACGCCATCCAGGTACAGCAGCGTATCATGCAGTTTGGCGCTGACGTCGCTCATCCTGTCGCCTCCCGTGCCGCGGATTCCGCCGGCGTCGGTTCTGGCACGTCCTTCGGCGTGCGACGAACCAACAGGCCCATTACCCCGCGCGGCAGGAACAGCGTGACGAAGATGAACAACGCTCCAAGCGCGAACAGCCACAATTCCGGTAGTGCACCGGTGAAGTAGGTCTTTCCCAGATTGACCAGGACCGCCCCCAGGATCGCGCCGCACAACGTGCCGCGCCCGCCGACAGCGACCCAGATCACCGCCTCGATCGAGTTGGCGGGCGAGAATTCCGAGGGGTTGATGATGCCGACCTGCGGCACGTACAAGGCACCGCCGATGCCCGCCATTACCGCTGAGAGCACCCACACCACGAGCTTATAAGACTCGGGCCGGTAACCGAGGAACCGCGTCCGAGCCTCCGCATCGCGCACCGCGATCAGCACCTTGCCGAACCGCGACCCCACGAGATACCGCGCCACCAGGAACTGCACGCACAGGAACGCTGCCGTGATGACCAACAACGCACATCGTGTGGTTTCCGCCTGCACGTCGAACCCGACGATGGTCTTGAAGTCGGTCATCCCGTTGTTGCCGCCGAAGCCCATATCGTTGCGGAAGAACGCGAGCAGCAGCGCATAGGTCAGGGCTTGCGTAATGATAGAGAGATAGACACCGGTGACGCGCGAGCGGAACGCCAGCCAGCCGAATACCAGTGCCAAGATGCCGGGCACCAGCACCACCATCACGGCGGCGAACACGAACCAATCGAACCCGTGCCAGTACCACGGCAATTGGTGCCACCCCAGGAACACCATGAAGTCCGGGAGCATTGCATTGCCGTAGACACCGCGCGCGCCGATGGAGCGCATCAGGTACATCCCCATCGCATAGCCACCCAAGGCAAAGAACGCCGCATGGCCGAGCGACAAGATGCCGCCGAAACCCCATACCAGGTCCACCGCGAGCGCCAGCATCGCGAAGCACAGATACTTGCCGACCAACGACACCACATACGTGGATACATGAAGCGCGGCTGATGGCGGTGTAGTCAGGTTCAGCACCGCCAGCAGGATGGCGCCACCGAGCACCAGCACCAGTGTCGCGGTGGCAGACAGCCTCGTCATGTCTCTACCGCCCTGCCCTTGAGCGGGAACATCCCGCGTGGGCGACGTTGGATGAACAGGATCAGCAGCACCAGCACGAAGATCTTGGCTAGCACGGCGCCAGCGACGGGTTCGAGGAACTTATTGACAACGCCCAGCGTCAACGCGCCGACCACGGTTCCCCACAGGTTGCCGACGCCGCCGAACACGACGACCATGAAGCTGTCAATGATATAGCCCTGGCCCAGGTTGGGCGACACGTTGTCGATCTGGCTGAGCGCGACGCCGGCCATGCCGGCCACGCCCGAGCCAAGTCCGAATGTCAGCGCATCGATCCACGGCGTGCGAATGCCCATCGCCGCTGCCATGCGCCGGTTCTGTGTCACGGCGCGCATACGCAGTCCCAGCGATGTGTAGCGCAATGCCGCCATCAGCGCCGCGACGACCATGGCCGAGAAGATGATGATGTAGAGCCGATTGAAGGTGATCGTCAGGCCGCCCCACTGCGTCGCACCGCTCATCCAGTCCGGACTGCCGACGTTGCGGTTGTCGGCGCCGAAGATCGAGCGCACCGCCTGTTGCAATACCAGCGACAGCCCCCAGGTGGCGAGCAGTGTTTCGAGCGGGCGGCCGTACAGCCAGCGGATCAGCGTCCGTTCGATGATGATGCCGACGATGCCGGCAACGATGAACGCCAGCGGCACCGAAATTAGCAGCGACGCCCCGAACAGCCCCGGTGCAGCACTGCGAATGGCCTGCTGCACCATGAAGGTCACATAGGCGCCGAGCATCACCATCTCGCCGTGCGCCATGTTGATGACGCCCATGACGCCAAACGTGATCGCCAGTCCGGCAGCCGCAAGCAAAAGTACCGAGCCCAGACTCAATCCGTAATAGATGCTCTGCAGAATGCTCCAGAGCTGCAGCACACGATCGATCGACGCGATTGCAGCGGCTGCGGCCTTCGCGACCGCCGGCGTCTGGTTCGATAGCCCATCGAGCAGCGCGCGACTATCCAGATCGCCGCGAGCTTTGATCACGTCAACCGCGGCAAGCCGGTCGGCTTCCTTGGTATCGGCCGAGATACAGTGCAGCCGCGGCGCGGGCCTGCTCCATGCGAGCCTTCACGCCTGCATCGGTCTCCTTCGCGATGGCCTTGTCCAGCGCCGGCAACGCGGTGGGATCGTGCGAATGGAACACCGCCTCGGCAGCCGTCAGTCGCGTTGCCGGATCTGCGGCGAAGAGGCGCAAACTCCCCAACGCCGCGTCCACCGCGCCACGCACCGGATTGTTCATCCGCACCTGTTTCAGCGCGCTCGCCAACACGTCCGGAGCGGGCTTGCCACTCGCCGCATCGATGAAGGTGCCGTCATCCTGCTTGATGAACAGCACGTGGTCCGCCCGCGCGAACAGCTTGCCACCCTGCAACGCCACAATGATCGGCAATGAGCGCGGATCGCCCGACAGCGTCAGTTGCTCGATCCCGTGACGGATCGAGTCGAAATTCGGTGACGCCAGAGCCGCAAGCGCTTCATCGGACGATTGGGCACGCGCAGCGGACGGTGCCAACGCCCATACGGCGAGCAGCAGCAGACAGACAAGACGTTTCATCGGCACGCCTTCGCAAAGCAGTTGGGGGTGGCCCGGGGAGGAGACGGGCCACCCCCATGGAGGCGTCGGCTCAGGCCATCAGGCCTTCTTGCCGCCGCCGGCTCCGCACTTGCCCGTCTTCACGTTGAACGCGCCGCACGACATCGGGGCACGCCAATCGCCGATCAGGTCCTTGGTGTCCTCGACGTACGGCGACCATTCCTGTGCAACAACAAGGCCAGGTGTCTGAGAAACGATGTTGAACTGGCCGTCGCCCTGGATTTCACCGATCAGCACCGGCTTGGTGATGTGGTGGTTGGGCATCATCGCGGAGAAGCCACCCGATAGGTTGGGCACCGACACGCCGATCAGCGCATCGATCACCGCATTTGGCTCGGTGGTGGCGGCCTTTTCCACGCCTTTCACCCACATATTAAAGCCGATGTAGTGCGCCTCCATCGGATCATTGGTGGTGCGGTTCGGCTTGTTGGTGAACTTGTGCCAGGCGTCGATGAACGCCTTGTTGTCGGGGTTGTCGACGCTCTCGAAGTAGTTCCACGCGGCCAGGTGACCGACCAGCGGCTTGGTGTCGAGGCCGGCCAGTTCTTCCTCGCCGACGCTGAATGCGACGACGGGAATGTCGGTCGCCTTGATGCCCTGGTTGCCCAGCTCCTTATAGAACGGCACGTTGGCGTCGCCATTGATGGTGGACACCACGGCGGTCTTCTTGCCGGCTGAGCCGAACTTCTTGATCGATGCCACGATGTTCTGCCAATCGGAATGACCGAACGGCGTGTAGTTGATCATGATGTCGTCCGGCGCGACCTTCTTCACTCTTCAGGTACGCTTCCAGGATCTGGTTGGTGGTGCGCGGATACACGTAGTCCGTGCCCGCCAGAACCCAGCGCTGCACCTTCTCCTCCGACATCAGGTAATCCACCGCCGGGATCGCCTGCTGATTGGGCGCCGCGCCGGTGTAGAACACGTTGCGGCTGCACTCCTGGCCTTCATACTGGACGGGATAGAACAGGATGCCGTTGAGTTCCTCGAACACCGGCAGCACGGACTTGCGCGACACCGACGTCCAGCATCCGAACACCGCGGCGCACTTGTCCACCGACAGCAGGCCACGCGCCTTTTCAGCGAACAGCGGCCAGTTGGAGGCCGGATCAACCACCACCGCTTCCAGCTTCTTGCCGAGCAGTCCGCCCTTGGCGTTCTGCTGCTCGATCAGCATGAGCATCACGTCCTTCAACGTGGTCTCGCTGATCGCCATGGTGCCGGAGAGCGAGTGCAGGATGCCGACTTTGATCGTACGCCGGTGGTCTGCGCGATGGCGGGCGTGTCAGAGCGGCCTGAATGCCGCCGACGGCAGCGATCGTGACGGCGGCCGCGCCGAGCCCGCCCAACTGACGGCGTGTGAGCGAGGTGTCCTTTGATCCCATGTGACTTGTTCCCTATCCGTTCTGTTTTGTGGCGAGGTTGCCGCCCCGCAGCACCGAAACGGTAGGTGCAACAGCTATGCCACGATTTCGTGATCGGATCGGAAGGAATTTCAGTGGTTGTCCCGTGGTGCGCTGCGGATATTCCAGGCAGACGCATCGTGCATGATCAAATTTTAGTCACCGGCGTTCAAGCTGGACGCGGGAGCGCGCCTCTTGCCGAGCGTGCCAGAGTCATGTCGGATGGCGTATCAACGAGTAACCAAAACCGACCGGGAGCCGACCAATGATCCACGTCCTTGCGATCATCACCGCCAAAACAGGAATGCGCGATGCGATCCTGAAGGAATTCCGCGCCAACATGCCCGCTGTGCATGCCGAAAAAGGCTGCATCGAGTACGGACCGGCGACCGACGCCGAGGGGATGGGTGGGTTTCAGACCAAATTCGGCGACGACACGTTCGTTGTCATCGAGAAATGGGAAAGTCCCGACGCACTGAAGGCGCATGCCGCCGCGCCGCATATGGCGGCCTACGGGGCGAAGACGCGCGACATGATCGCGAGTCGCGTGATCCATGTGCTGTCGCCCGCCTAGCCTCGATTCGCACTGCGAATCGAGCAGCTACCGACTTTTCCACAGAACATCATGAAATATCCACAGATCTTTCATCTTGCAAGGTAATCCGTGACGGTTCGGGTTGACCGGCTGGCCATACAGTTGGTACCCCCGATGTGTGCCCACAGCCGATTCGCGTCCGTTCATCCGAGTTCGTGGCCGCTCGTTCATGGCGCTGGTACTTGCGCCCGAGCCGCCGGTTGACGATTGGCTGGAAGCGCTCGATTCGCAGGTAGAACGGTCGCCATCGTTCTTTGCCGGCCGTCCCGTCGTGCTGGACCTAGGCGCATTGCCGAGCGAGCAACCCGATGTGGCTGGCCTGCTGCAGCGCCTGACCAGGCGCGGCATCCGGATCATCGGCACCGAAGGCGCGCATCCATCCTGGCAGGGCCTTGAGGCCTGGGCGCCGTTGCATGCCAACGGCACGCGCCCTGCCCGGCCGCTGGATGTGCCGGATGAACCTCGCCCCGCGGCAGCCGCTGCGCCGGAGAGCACGTCTCTGCTGATCGATCAGCCGGTGCGCTCGGGGCAATCGATCGCATTCGAGCGCGGTGACGTCACCATCGTCGGCTCGGTCGCGTCCGGCGCCGAGGTCATCGCCGGCGGCTCTATCCATATCTATGGCGCGTTGCGCGGTCGGGCGATCGCAGGTCTTACCGGCAACAGCCGCGCGCGCATCTTCTGCCGCAAGCTGGAAGCCGAATTGCTGGCGATCGACGGCGTCTACCAGACCGCCGATGACATGAGTGCCGCTTTACGTGGCAAACCGGTGCAGGCTTGGCTCGCCGGCGAGGTGATGATGTTGGCAACGCTCGACTGAGGAGAGAGACAGATGGCGACGGTCATAGTCGTGACATCCGGGAAGGGCGGCGTCGGCAAGACGACCTCGACGGCCGCGCTGGGCGGCGCGCTCGCTCAGTCTGGCCAGAATGTCGTCGTGGTCGATTTCGACGTCGGGCTGCGCAACCTCGATCTGGTGATGGGCGCGGAACGCCGCGTCGTATTCGACCTGATCAACGTCGTGCAGGGTGACGCGAAACTTCCGCAGGCGCTGATCCGCGACAAGCGCATCGACACGCTGTCGCTGCTGCCGGCTTCGCAGACCCGCGACAAGGATGCGCTCACCGCCGAGGGTGTTGCGCGCGTGATCGACGAGCTTCGCCAGAAGTTCGATTGGATCATCTGCGACAGCCCTGCCGGCATCGAACGCGGCGCCACGCTGGCCATGTACCACGCCGACGCCGCCGTCGTCGTTACCAACCCGGAGGTCTCGTCGGTTCGCGATTCGGACCGCATCATCGGTATGCTCGATTCGAAAGACCGCGACGTGCCGAGAAGGGCGAGCGGATCGAAAAGCACCTGCTGCTGACACGATATGATCCGGCCCGCGCCGCGCGTGGCGAGATGCTGAAGACAGAGGATGTACTGGAGATCCTGTCGATCCCGTTGCTCGGCATCATCCCGGAGAGTGAGGAAGTCCTTCGCTCCTCCAATCTTGGAACACCGGTGACGCTGGGCAACACGAACAGCGCCGCGGCCAAGGCGTATTTCGAGGCGGCCCGCCGGCTGCGTGGCGAAACGCTGGTGGTTTCCATCCCGGCGGAACGCAAGGGCTTCATGGGACGCCTGTTCGGGCGGAGGGCCGTCGCATGAATTTGATGAGCATGTTCCGCCGGCGGAATTCAGCGCCGGTGGCGCGCGAACGCCTGCAGGTGCTGCTTGCGCACGAGCGCGCGTTCGTCGGTCAATCGGACCTGCTGGCAGTGCTGCAGGAAGAGATCATCGCGGTGATCGCCAAGCATGTGACGATCGAGCGGGATCGCGTTCACATCAAGCTGGACCGAGGCGATCCGATTTCCACGCTGGAGATCGACGTCGAGGTGCCCAGCGCAGCGGCAGCTGCAGCTTTGCGGAGTCGAGCCGCCGCGCGGCCCGCGATGGCCAGCGGTTAGTCGAGGCAGGAAGGCCCGACTGATAGAGCGCGCTGGCGCTTGCACGCACCACTTTTGTGCTGCACCCGCACCGTCATTCGTTACCCAACAAAGCTGGTGACTTATTTGGGTGGTTGGCGCTTGGCGTCCTCCTGAAGGCGATAGCGCGTTGACGACCCGAGAGGCGCTCTTTGAGCCCCCGCCGGAATGCGGTATTGCCTGTATCGTTGCCGGGGGAACGACAAGAATGGAAAGCCAGACGTTCGATTACATCGTTGTTGGCGCAGGTTCGGCAGGATCCGTGCTTGCGAACCGGTTGAGCGCCAATCCGAAAAATCGCGTGCTGGTGTTGGAAGCGGGGCGGGAAAGCCATCCCTGGTCGCGCATCCCGGTCGGGTTCGCCAAATTGATCAACAATCCAGCGGCCAACTGGCTGTATTCGTCGGAGCCCGACGAGGGCACCGGCCAACGGCGCATTCCGATCCCTCGCGGTAAGCTCCTGGGTGGTTCGTCGTCAATCAACGGCATGGTGTTCGTGCGGGGACAGTCGCAGGACTATGACCAGTGGGCGCAGCTTGGCAATCGCGGCTGGAGCTATCGCGAGGTGTTGCCGATATTCCGCGACATGGAAAGCTACCAAGGCGACGCTGATGACGAATATCGCGGACGAAATGGGCCGCTGAAGGTCACCGAGAGCAATGAGACGGGACCGCTGTATGACGCGCTGATCAAGGCGGCGGGCGAAGTCGGTATCGCCTATACAAACGACTATAACGGCGTGCAGCAGGACGGCATCGGCATGACCCAGGCGACGATACGCAAGGGTCGCCGAATGAGCACTGCATTCTGCTATCTCGACCCGGCGCGTGGGCGGCCGAATTTGACGATCCAGGCGAATGCGCTGACCGAGTGCCTGCTGCTCGAGGGGAAGCGCTGTGTCGGCGTGCGGTACAGCGTGGGCGGGCAGCAACGCGAGGCGCGGTCGAACCGCGAGGTTGTGGTCAGTGCGGGCTCGATCAATTCGCCACAACTGCTGGAACTGTCGGGGATTGGACAGCCGGACCTGCTGCAAGGTCTGGGGATCGAGGTTCGGCACGAATTGAAGGGCGTTGGCGAGAATTTGCGCGACCACTATTCGCCGCGGATGAAATGGTCGGTGCCGGCTTCACTTGGCATGACCTACAACGACAAGATGCGTGGGCTTGGCAAGGTGAAGCAGGCGCTGAAGTATGCGCTCAGCCACAAGGGACTGCTTGGGCTGCCGGCGGCGCCGATACGGGCGTATATACGAACACGCGGCGGCCTGGATGCGCCGGATGCCGCGATCTCGTGGGTGCCATTCTTCATGACCAATGACTTCCAGCTGGCGAAGAACTCCGGCATCACCGCGATCATGAATATCCTGCGGTCGGAAAGCACCGGCAGCATTCACGTGACATCCAAGTCGGCGCGCACGCAACCGGCGGTGCAATTCAACTTCCTGACCGCGCAGCTTGATCGCGACGTGACGCTGGAGGCGATGCGGATCACCCGGCGCATCATGACGGCGCCGTCCATGCGGAACATTGCAACGGACGAGATCGCGCCTGGGGTGAATATCAAGGCCGACGACGAATTGCTCGATTGGGTCAAGAAGAACGCGGAGACGACCTATCATCCTGTCGGCACGTGCAAGATGGGATCGGACCCGATGGCGGTGGTGGACGATCAGCTTCGCGTGCATGGGATGCAGGGGCTGCGCGTCGCCGATGCATCGATCATGCCGACATTGACCTCGGGCAACACCAATGCTCCGTCGATCATGATTGGTGAGAAGGCGTCGCAGATGATGCTGGCGGCGGCATAACCTCTATCGTGATGGCGATGATCGTACGAACAACAGCAAAGGCAGGACGACGACGGCCAGGACGAGCATCAGCTTGAAGTCATCGATATAGGCAATGATCCTGGCCTGCCGAGTGATTTCCTGGTCGAGCAGCGCAATGCCGTGCAACGATCCAATGTCCCAGAACCGCGACGCAGCGCCCGACTGTAAGGCGCGATTGAACGGGCTTACATCGGCCGCGATCAAGGCGTGATTGACCTGCGTATTGGTCTGCAGCAGGGCGCCGGTGATGGAGATCCCTACGGCGCTGCCGAGATTGCGCATCAGACTGTAGATACTGGTGGCTTCGGTCCGAATCGCCGCTGGCAGTGTAGCAAATGCGATGATGTTGATGGGAATTGCGAGGAAGCCGATGCTGATCCCCTGGATGAAGCCGGTGATGATCACGGTCGATTCCTGAATGTCGGGCGTGAACAGTGTCATCTCGTGCAACGCATAGGCACCGACGACAAAGCCTATGCCGACCAGCAGGCGAGCGCTCACTCTCCCCATCACCCTGCCGCAGATCAGCGCGGCAAGCATCAATCCGGCGCCGCGCGGTGCCAGTACGATGCCGGCAGTCACCACGGGATAGTCCATCAATGTCTGAAGGTACGGCGCCAGAAGCGCCAGCGACGCGTACATGATCAATCCCATGATCGCGTAGAGGATGGCGCCGACGGTAAAGTTCCGATCGGTGAACAGTTTTGGCGACAGAAAGGGTCTGGGGGCGAGGAAGAACTGCACCAGGAAGATGTAGAACGCGACAGCAGCAATGCAGGCTTGGAGCACGATTTCGCGCGATGAGAACCAGTCCAGCGTCTCACCACGGTCGAGCATCATCTGGAACGAGCCGATCGCCAGGCTGAGCGCGCCGAAGCCGATCCAGTCCAGCGTCAAGGATCCGCCGTAGGAGCTTTCTTTAAGGAACGTCAGAAGGCCAATCGCGGTGACGATGCCGAACGGCACGTTGATGTAGAACACCCAGCGCCAACTGTAGTGGTCGGTAAGCCATCCGCCCAGGATCGGACCGCAAATTGGCCCCATCATCACGCCCATGGTCCACAGTCCCATCGCCTTGGCACGTTGCTCGGGCGGATAGAGTTCGTACATCACCGACTGCGACAGCGGCACCAGGGCTGCGCCAAACATGCCCTGCACAATTCGGAACACGACGATCTGGCCGAGCGACTCTGCCAGGCCACAGAGTGCGGAGGCGACTGTGAAGCCGACGACCGCGGTCACGAACAATCGCGTGCGGCCGAATCGCGCGGCCAGGAAGCCCGTGGGCGCCGTCATGATCGCGGCTGCGACGATGTAGCTGGTCAGCACCCAGTTGATCTCTTCCTGGCTCGCCGACATCGTGCCCTGCATGTACGGCAGCGCGACATTGGCGATGGTGCTGTCAAGCGACTGCATCAGGGTCGCCAGTATTGTGCAGATCGTTACGATGAGACGGTTGGCGGGCTTTGCGAAGGCAGGGACAGCGATCGTTGCTGCCGCGCCTCTGGGCTGTTGCGTGCTCTGTTGCTGTGCGCTGGACGCGGTCACTCCTCTTGTTCCTGCTGGCGCGCGAGGTTCTGGCAGACAAGCTCGAGTACCCGGGTCGCGGTGCCGAGGTCGTCATCGGACAGGCCGATGAGCGTGGCGTTGCGAACCTCGCGTGAGACGGCTTCGACCTGCTGGATGATGGATAGCCCTCGCGCCGTCAGAGCGATGGTCTTGGCCCTGCGATCTGGGTCTCCCTCGCGGCGCTCGATCAGGCCGGACGTTTCCAGCGCGTCGAGCAGACGTACCACCGAGGAGCCGTCGAGTGTCAGTGCAGCGGCAAGGTCCTTCTGGCGCATCGGAGCCGGCGCACGCGCGATGTATATCAGCGGCAACCACGTGGCCTCGGTCAGGCCGAACGGTTGCAGGTGGCGATCGACCGCGCGCCTCCATTGCCGTGCCGCGCGGGCGACGAGACTACCAAACCCGTCGCGGAGGTGACGCTGAGTCCGCCTCATGGCCGCCGCCGATTAGATGACACTGCAATATATGGGATGTCATCTAATTAGCCAAGAGGCGGGCCTCCGTAGACCCTGACGACCGGGGAACGCTCCCCAGAGCCGTTACCGCATGGCTGACTGCGTTGGACCGTGCTGCACACCACCTTCGCCGATCAGCGCGAAGGGCGCCCAGAAGAACGGGTGCGACAGATTGGCCGGCAGGTCCTTCCCTGCCCGCTCGATGATCCCGAGCTGCGCGGCACGCAGCGCACCTGCGAGGCCACCGTCCTCGCCGGACACCAGACGACGCAGCGTATCTGCGATCAGAAACGCGGAGGTCTGGTCATTGATCGACCAGTGCGTCACCAGCATCGAGCGCGCACCAGCGAAGAAGAATGAACGCGCCAGGCCGGACAGGCTCTCACCGGATGTGGTGTTGCCGGGACCGCCGGAATTGCACGCCGACAGGATGACCACGTTGGCGTCCAGATCGAGGCCGGTGACATCGCTGGCGGTGAGCAGCGCACCGGACGCGTTGCGCGCACCCGCCGGCGCGGAAGTAACGATGGCCGGCTGGTTCTGGCAGCGCAGTTCGGCAGGCAGCAGCGCATGCGTGGCGAAATGCAGGATGCGGTAGTCCTGCAACGCGACGCGACGCACCGCGTCGGCGGTGAATGCGGTGTTCAGCAACTCGTCGGAGGGCGATGCGCCGAGCAGCGCGCGCGCCGCATCCAACTCGCGTTGCGCGAACGGCAGCGGCGGCAGTGAGGCGAACAGCTTTGCGCTGTCAACACAGGTGGCGCCGGGGAAACTTGCCTCCGCCTGCGCTAGCGTCACGGGACGGAAGCCGCCGAAGCCGAACCAGGGATGCGCGGCGCGCGAGCCACCCGCCTTGCGCAATGCGACGAAGTTCGCGGCCGATGGCACGTGCGCTATTGTCATCTGCCGGATCAGCCACGGCGCGGCTGCGAGATTGCCCGCGTCCGCCGGGCCGGTCAGCAACACACCGAATGGCAACGATAGCAACGGGCCGACCGGGACGACGACCAGCGCCTTGGTGCCTTGTAGTTGCGGCGCTACCGGTGAAAGTGTTGCGTCATACAGCGCCTGAGCCGAACGCGTGTCGAATTGCGGCAGTGCCTCGGTGGTCGGCTCGATACTGGCGCGGATGCGCTTCACCAGTGCGGTGATCGATGCCGAAATCGCCCTTTATCGGCGCGACATTGATGGCACCGTTGCGCAACAGGAACACCCAGCCGCCGTGTTCGGTGAGCGTAATGGCCGCCATGGCCTCATCGTTCCGGAGAGCGGACAGGACGTCAGCCGCGGGTACCACCTGCTGCACGAGCTGTCCGTAATTCGGTGCCGCTGCCTGCAATGCGCCATCCGCATCGCTGAGTTCGGCTTGTGCCTTGACGATGTCGGCGTCGAGTGTAGCCGGATTGTTCGCGATGCCGGACGACACGTTGCCCGCAGCGAGCGCGTCGCGCTGCCGATAGAGATCGGCCAGATTGTCGGCGGCGTCCTGGCGTCGCCGGATCGCCTCCCCGACCTTCGGATCACGAGCGCCGGCGGCGAGACGTGCCGCCGCCTCATCGATCTCGCGACTGGTCACAGTGTCCTGGGCGAGCTGCGCGGTCTCAAACATCTGACCCAGCAGAACCTGTCGGTCGGCTGGCTGGCCTGCGGCTTCGGCAGCGAATGCCGACAGACACGGTTCCAGCAACACCGGCTGCGTGCCCGACTTCAACTCGCGCAGTAATGCGGTGGCGGTGCGGCAGAGGCCGATCGCGCGCGCCGTGTCGTTCTGCCTCGCGGCGACGCCGGCCTGGAGCAGCATCGTTTCGGCGAGCGGACGGGTCTGCGGCACGACCTGCGCGAAGTTCACGCGCGATGCGGCGAAGCCATCCGCCGCCGCAATGACATTGCCGCGCGCGTCGTCGCTGGTTGCCGATGTCCGCACCAGGCGGGCCGCGACCAGCGGAACGGCGAGGCAATTCGTCCGCGCCAGCATCTGCGCCTGGGCGATCGCGACGGCGCTCTCGGTCGGCTTGCCGAGCTGACGCAGCACGATCGACTGGTAGCGCTTCACCTCGATCAGGCCCATCAGCGCCGACTGCTCGGTGGGATCGGTGATCAGCCTCTGGTTCAGCGTGACATCCAGGCTGGCGACATTCGCGGGCGACGGCGGCTCGGTGTCTTCCTGCAGGCTCTCAGGCGGAACCAGCGCGGTGTAGCCAGCGGCGGCCGTGCCGAGCAATGCCAACGCCTGATCGTCGTGGCCCTGGTTGAGCGCATTCAAAGCCTCGTAGTGCCGCAACCGCGCCGTTGCCGCCTTGTCGCTGGCGCGCGGGGCAAGCAGTTCCGCCTGCTTGAATAGCGCATCGGCCTCGGCGAAGCGGCCTTGATCGGACACCTGAAGTGCCAGGTGCATCAGTGCTGTGACGGTGTCGGGATTGTCCTTGCCGAGCAAGCGTTGCTGCAAGGCGAGCGCTCCGCGGTAAGCGATCTCGGCGGCGGCAAAGTTCTCGGCGAGGTTGGCACGCGCACCGACTGCCATCAGCCGCTGGTATTCGCCGACGTCGCCGGCGGTAAACGCGTGCGCTGCCAATTGCGATGCGAGCTGAGCGTCGGCCGCAGAGGGTGGCAGAGCGGGGGCGGCTGAGGCGCTGACCTGGCCGGAAAGCACACCGATGGATCGTTCGATGACCGAGAGCGTCGGCAGGATGCCATCGGCCTGATAGATACGGCCGTTGGCTGACGCCACCAATGCGACCTGCGGCCAGCCGCCAATGCGGCGCTTGCATTGCAGAATGACAGCGGGATCGCCGTTGAGGATCGACGTCGTCGTCGGTGCATCGCAGACGAAGCGCTGCTCGATGCCGTCACGCCAGGCGCCGGTCGTTGCCATCTGCATGAGCGAAACGGCGCTGGAGGCTCCGTCGGCACGCACGCGCGCCGCCGGTTCCTGCCACGAACCGCAATACACGCTGGCATTCTCTGCACCGCCCGCGGCCCTCTGGGTGCATTGTTCGCCGCCGGTGTTCGTGCCCAGGCTGAAACCCTGATCCTGCGCGCCGCCCATCGCCGTGCCGGCGACATAGTCCGATGCCGGCGGCTGGGTGCAGCCGAAGAGCAGGCTTAGCGCGGCCAATGCAGCGAGTACTGATCGCATGACGCTAGGTGTCCAGGTCAGTGGTGGATGGCACGACGTGCGGGTCGGAAGACAGCTGGGAGTGGGTCATGGCCACCGCCACGAACATGGCGGTCTGGAGAGCTGTGCCGAACGGGAGGGTGTCCTGACCATTTCGTAACCCGACTTTTGGCCACGCTAGCGCAGCGGCCGGGCTGGCGTGCGGGAGATCATACAACTCGTGGTCACATTTATATGATGGGGTCGAGGTGGGGTACCCATTTTGTGTCGCCTATGGTGCTCCGATGCGCCCGCTGGACGCTGCCTATGCTATTGTCGGGGCATGGGGGACGAGCATCCGGCGCCACGGCATCTCGACATCCGACTGAATGCGAACGAGCAGGTCTCCGGCCTGCTGTTGGTCCCAGACGGCGCGAAGGCGTGCCTGGTTCTGGCGCACGGCGCGGGTGCCGGGATGTCGCACCCCTTCATGACCGCGATTGCCGCTGGGCTGCATGAGCGTGGCGTTGCCAGCCTGCGGTATCAGTTCGCCTACATGGAGAAAGGCTCCCGGCGGCCGGATGGTCCGGCCCTGGCACATGCAGCGGTTCGCGCCGCGGTCCATGAAGCGAACCTGCGTTGCCCGGCTCTGCCGCTGTTCGCGGGCGGCAAGTCGTTCGGCGGCCGCATGACGTCTCAGGCTCAGGCGGACGCTCCACTTGCCGACGTACGCGGTGTCGTGTTTTTTGGCTTTCCCCTCCACCCAGCCAACAAACCTTCAGTTGTGCGGGCGCGCCACCTGTTCGATGTGCGCATTCCCATGCTGTTCCTTCAGGGACAGCGCGACGCACTTGCGGACCCCAGGCTCATGACGGACGTCGCCGAGGAACTTGGCGCCGGGACAACACTGGTGTGGTTTCCGCATGCCGACCATTCATTTCATGTACCGGCGCGGAGTGGACGCAGCGATGAGCAAGTGCGGAGCTGCATTCTCGACGGCCTGGTTAGCTGGATGATGGCGCATCTCTGATGCAGACTCACGGTGCTGACCGGCGACATGCCGCCTGATGCAGCTGCGAGGCGAGGCTCAGTAGGATACGCGCCGCCGGGGCTATTCCGGCGCGCGATCCAATATGCCCTGCAGCGTAACGGCACCATTCAATCCGGTCGCCGCAACGTGTCCGCCCTCCGCGATGCGCTTCTGCTGTGCCTCTTCCCAGTGCCGCCCGTCGAAGAACCGTTTCGGATCGAAGGTTGATGCATCGATGTCATCCAGGCAGCGCGCATTCACACTGAGCCTATCGGGCTGCGAGCGCGGTATATAGAAGGCGTGCATGCCGCAATGCGTGCAGAACGTGTGTTGCGCCACTCCGGTACCGAAGGTGTAGGCGGTCAGCGCGTGCTTGCCTCGCAACAGGTCAAAGTCAGCTGGCTGGACCGGCAGGTGCACGATCCCCTTCTTGGTGCAGATGCTGCAACTGCACCAAGACATCAGGTCCAGATCGACCTTGGCGCGGAAACGTACCTGGCCGCAGTGGCAGCCACCTTCGCGGGTTTCAAGCATCAAGCGGCTCCAAAGTTGCCGGCGGACGGAATTCGGATACCCTAGACCCGTCAGCAAAGGGAAGGAACCGCCATGAAGGTCGTCACGCTTCGAGACATACCGAATGTCCCGGTGGATGCCACTGGTCGGAGCGAGGGCTGGACGGGCCCGATTTCCCGCACCCGCCAGACCATTATCGAACCAGGTGATTCCGCGAACTACAGCTGCAGCGTGGTGAACTTCAGCCAGGGCTGCACGACAGGCTGGCACACCCACACCTGCGATCAGATCCTGGTCGTGACGTCGGGCTCCGGCATGGTGGCAACCGAGCATGAGCAGCACGAGATCAACGTCGGCGATGTCGTGCACATCAAGGCCGGCGAGCGCCATTGGCACGGCTCCAAGGCCGACACCACAATGGGGCACATCACCATCACGATGGCCGACGGCAAGGCCACCTGGGGCTAGCGCGCGCCATGAGCGACTGGAGCAAGGTGACCCGGCCAATCCCGGTGCCGAATGAGTGGACCAGGCCATTCTGGGATGCGGCGAACCGAGGCGCCCTGGAGTTGCAACGCTGCCAGAGCTGCGGGCATTTCCAGCACCCGCCGTATGCGAACTGCGTGCAATGCGTCAGCACCGACCTGAAGTTCGAACCGGTGCGCGGCGAGGGCGCGATCTACGCCTATACCATCATGTATCACACCGGCGACAAGCGCTTCGCTTCGGTGGTGCCGTACGCGAGCATCATCGTGGAGCTGGATGATGCGCCCGGTGCGCTGCTCGCCGGCAACCTGCTGGAAGCACCGTATACCGAGGCGAAGGTCGGCCGCCGCGTCGAGGTCATCTTCGAGAAGCTGAACGACGACATCACGCTGCCGCAGTTTCGTCTCGCGCGCGCAACGCCCGCGGAATAGAGGGAGAAGCGCCATGTGGGAGAACCGCTGCAAGATCGCCGTCAGCGGCGTGGGTTATTCGAAGGTTTCCCGGACCGCGGATATTCCGCTCGCGGCGCACGCGCTGACCGCGGTGAAAGAGGCGGTGGCGGACTCGGGGCTGCAGATGTCCGACATCGACGGCCTGGCGACGTATCCGGAACTCCCTGCGACCGGGCACGCGGAGGTGGACGGCATCTCCGTTGTCTCGGTCAACTGCATGATGGCGATGCTGAAGCTGCCGTCGTTGACCTGGCATATCCAGGTGGGGACCACGAACATCGGCGGTGCGGTGCAGCAGGCGGTCAACGCGCTGCTGGCCGGCGTGTGCAAATACGCCGTGGTTTGGCGCGCGATGCACAACCCGCGCGGGACGTATCAGAATTTGCCGAGCGGCATGGCTGCGGGTGCCACACAGTTCACCGCGCCATACGGCTTTGGTGGTCCGGGTCAGGGCATGGCGGTCGCGTATACACGCTGGCTGGAACGGAACGGCCAGAGCCGCGACAAGATGGCGACGCTCGCGGTGACGCAGCGCAAGCATACGCAGCACAATCCACACGCGTATTTCTACGGAACGGAACTGACGCGCGAGGACTACTTTGCGTCGCGCATGGTGGCGTATCCGTTCTGTCTGTACGATTGCGATATCCCGGTGCAAGGCGCGGTCGCCATCGTGCTGACGACGGCCGATCGGGCGCGGGACCTGAAGCCGACGCCGGCGTATCTGGCGGGATATGGACAGCGGCTGCACTTCGAGGTGGCCGGGCGGATCGGCAGTCTGTCCAGCTACATGGAGGGCGGCAGTTCGTCCGCCAAGTTGACGTGGGAGCGTTCGGGGTTCTCACCCAAGGATGTCGATGTGGCGCAGATCTACGACGGGTTCTCGGCGTCGGTGATCTACGGTCTGGAGTTGTACGGGTTCTGTCGCGAAGGAGAGGCGCTGGATTTCATCCAGGATGGGCGCATCGAATTGGATGGCGATCTGCCTCTCAACACGTTTGGTGGGAGTTTGGGCACCGGGCGCATTCACGGACTCTGGCACATCATCGAGGGGGCGTTGCAGGCGTCGGGGCGCGCTGGGTCGCGGCAGGTGAAGGACGCCAACGTGTCGTTCGTTGGCGCCAGCGCGCCGATCGTGACGGGGACTACGTTCATCTTCGTGCGGGAGCCGTATTGAGCGGGCGAAAAAAAGCGCTACAGGGTGTTCAACATTATCTTTGGCGTGACCGTCGACCAGTGCGGCATGGTTCTAGATGTCCTTGTGCAGGACCGACGTGATGCGATAGCCGCCAAACGGCGCCGTACTGAATTGGCGGAACTCCGGCCAAATTTCCGATACCAGCGCCGCACTGTCTCATAGAAGACGGCAACGTCCCGCCGGCCATGAGCAGCTCAACGTATGAATCGTCCTCCCACCAGTCAGCAGCACCGGACTAGCCCGATGGTGCTTCTGGTGGAGCCCGGCAGTCGTCGCTTACTGGTTTGGAACGCAGGGCATATCAGCCTGCGCCGCGGCGGTCTCCTGCACACCCTTGCTGGTGAACGAGTGGCCGCCTTCGCCCTCGGTCTGCTGCACACCCTTGCTGGTAAACGAGTGGCCGCCCTCGCCCTCGGTCTGCTGCACACCCTTGCTGGTGAACGAGTGGCCGCCTTCGCCCTCGGTCTGCTGCACACCCTTGCTGGTAAACGAGTGGCCGCCCTCGCCCTCGGTCTGCTGCACACCCTTGCTGGTGAACGAGTGGCCGCCCTCACCCTCGGTCTGCTGGACGCCACCACGATGGTATCCCGCCGGGCACCCGACGTATGACGTAGCAGCGGCCGCTTGGGAGCTCCGCGCCATGCTGCTGCTCGGACTTGCCACAAAAGCCACCGCCACGAACGCCATGAGCGATGCCGAACCGGCAGTCCCGAGCCACTGCATTGGGTTTCGTTGCGTCATGCTTCTAGCTCCTACTGGTTTAGGTCCATGTGACCAGGGCCACGCTGCCGTGGTTCGCTGAGGCCGTGCATTGGTATGGATCAAGCATCTGCATCAATCCAACCATGTGCTCCGGCCGAAAATGATCATTTCTGGCCTCGAACGGCGGCGACCGGGTTGGTAGGATGAGCCAATCGAACAGCATCCGCAGCGCGGCGAGCTGCTGCATCTGCTTCACACCCGGCGCCCCCACCACGAACGCCACAAAATAGACTGGCCGGAGAAATGTGTCAACTTTGTAGATACATCATGTGGCTAGCTCGTGGTTTGTCCGGGTTTTGTAGCTCGTGAAGTGTCCGGTTTTGGTGAGGCTCCAGGATGGGGGTTTTGCATGGAGCGGGCACGCATTCACGAGGGGATACGACGGATGCGTTTCAGGGATGTGCTTGGCCGGTCGGAACGGTTGGAGCTGAGCCAGATGGAGGCGGCGGAATTGCTGGGGATCAGCGAACGTACGTTCCGCCGCTGGCGGACCCGCCATCGCGAAGCGGAGGAAGCTGGTCTTGCGGATCGCCGACTGGCGCCGTCGCTGCGGCGTGCGCCGGTTGCCGAGATCGAGCGAATGCTGGGACTATATCGCGATCTGTATCGCGGCTTTACGGTGAAGCATTTCCACGAGCAGTTGGCCAAGCGGCACAACTACACACTGGGCTACACGGTGACCAAACTGCACCTGCACCGGACCGGCCTGGTGCAGCAGGCGACGCAGCGCTCGGCGCACCGCAAGAAGCGGCCGCGCCGGCCGATGGTGGGCATGATGCTGCATCAGGACGCTTCGACGCATGCCTGGCTGGCGGGGGATGCCGGCAAGCAAGATCTTGTTGTGACGATGGAGGACGCAACGAGCGAGATCTACTCGATCTTCCTGGTGGACGAGGAGGGCACGGCATCGAGCTTTCAGGGCATACGCGAGGTGGTGGTGCAGCACGGCCTGTTCTGCTCGCTTTATACGGACCGGGGCAGCCATTACTTCCTGACGCCGGAAGCTGGCGGCAAGGTGTCGAAGACGGTTCTGACGCAGGTCGGCCGTGCCCTGAAGCAACTCGGCATCGAGCATATCCCGGCCTATTCACCGCAAGCACGTGGCCGATCGGAGCGGATGTTTGGCACCCTGCAGGACCGTCTGCCGAAGGAACTGAAGCTGGCCGGGATCGACACCGTCGAGGCAGCCAACCGCTGGCTCAGCGACAGCTACATGGCGGAGCACAACCAACGGTTCGCGATCAGCGCGGCGCAGGAGGGTTCGGCATTCGTGGCCGATACGATGGGGGCGTGGCGCGAGATCCTATGCATTCAGGAGGATCGGACGGTGGGCAACGACAACACGGTGAAATGGGAGCGGCTGAGCCTGCAACTGCCTCCGAGCCGGTTGCGATCTCACTTTGTCAAGGCGACGGTGCGCGTGCACGCGTATCCGGATGGCCGGTTGGCAGTGTTTTGGGGACCACATCGGCTGGCCGACTACGATGCGCGCGGCAGCATCATCCAGCCGGAGCCCTGCACCGTTCCGAGCATCGCCTTCCAGCGTGCGAGCTGAGGGGGCACCGCCTGTGGATTTGTGGGCAACCCCCCGGGTCGCTCACGGCGATGGTGCCTCGGACGGGGTTGCCCACAACTCCACAGGCGCATCACCCGCAGAAGCAAGATGGATATTGCTTTATGCCCATGACGATACGACGCCTGCTTACGCCGCATGACACGCTTCCATACGGCAATCTGTGCGGGGGCTGCCATTCCCGGACAGAACAGGAACGAAGCGGTCAGATCACGAGCTACCAAAACCGGACACATTGACTAGCTAGCGACACTTTGTAGATACATCAGGTGGTACTGCTCACCCGACCCCAATCACCTTCCCCTCCACCAGCCCCTCGATCTCCGCGTCGCCGTAGCCCACCTCCCGCAGCACCTCCCTCGTGTGCTCCCCAAGCCGAGGCGCCAGCCGCCCCACACCCGCCGGACTCGCGGAAAACCGCGCCGGCGGACGCGCCTGCTGGATCTTCCCCTCCGTCGGATGCTCCAGCTCCTGGAACAAACCCACCGCCTTCAGATGCGGCTGGTCCATCACTTCTGAGAGCTTGGCAAACCCGGTGTGCGGCACGTCGATCCGCAGCAGCAGTTCCTCCCACTCCGCCGTGGTCCGGCTCGGCGCAATCTCGCGCATACGATCGTAGATACGGTCGATGTTGAGTGCGCGCGCCACCGGATCCCGCACCGAGAACTCCTCGATGCATTCCGGATGTCCCACGGCCTCGAAGAACGCGCACCAGTTGTCGCCGGAATAGGGCAGCATGGTGAGCCAGCCATCCTTGGTGCGCACCGGCCGCCGCGCCTTCATGCGCTTATAGCCCGATGGCCCGACCGGCGGCACAAATGCCATGCCGCCGAACATCTCGATGCTGTTGAAAGCCGCCAGTGTTTCCAGCATCGGCACCTCCACCATCTGACCCTCGCCGGTGCGTTCGCGGTGCAGCAGCGCGGCGGTCACCGCCGAAGTCAGCGCCATGCCACAGATCTTGTCGCCGATCAGGCTGGGGACGAAGGCGGGCTCCTCGTCGGTGCCCATGGCCGAAGCGAAACCGGAGGCCGCCTGGATGATCTCGTCGAACGCCGGCCGCGCGCGCCACGGGCCATCCTGGCCGAAACCCACGGCGCTCGCATAGACGATGCGTGGATTGAGCTCCTGGCAAACTTCGTAACTGAAGCCCAGCCGGCCGAGCGCGGCTGGGCGAATGTTGCTGACCAGCGCATCGACCGTTGGGACCAGGCGGCGCAGCACCGCCTTGCCGTCGGGGTGCTTCAGGTCCAGCGCGATGCTGCGCTTGTTGCGGTTCACCGCCATGAACTGACCGCTCATGCCGCGGTTGCGGAACTGGCCGGAGGTGCGCCAGGTGTCGCCGGTCAGGCTCTCCACCTTGATGATCTCGGCACCCCAGTCGCCGAGGGTCTGTGTACCGAACGGGCCGAACAACACCGTGGTCAGGTCGAGGATACGGAAGCCCTTCAGCGGCCCGGTCGGTTCGTTCATAGCGGTTCGGTCCTTCGTCGGTCGTGCGCCAGAATAGGAAGGACAATGGCGCATGGCGACCACCGGCCAATCACACAGCAACGCATCCGAGGCTCGCAGAATCTGATGGGGAACGAGCCCCACCTCGGCTTAAAGCATTGCCAGCGGTCGCATGCCCATGGCAGTCGCGCCGACCCAGATGGCGAACACCAGCACGATCAGCGATTCAGCCAGAGAGCCAGTCTTGCACAGCGGCAGCGCGTAACGACGCCGCAGCGGCCATGCCAACCGCAATCCGCTCGACGTGAGGAAGTCAGCCGCAAGATGCGACAGATACCCAACGATGAGCGGATCCGCGATCCCTCGCCCCAGACCTTGCCGATGCAGCAAGAGCCCACAGGCAATCACAGCCAGGATCGAATGCGTAAAGCCGCGATGCCCGATCAAGCCCGCCAGTGGCCGCGAGACCACCCGGACCCGCCGCCCGACCCACGAGTGCGGGTGATCGATGTCCGGCAGCAGCGAACCTCCGATCGCCATCGCCAGAGGAACCACATCAAATTCCGGCAAGCCGAGATGCGGGGCAGCCCAAACCCATGCAGCGATGCCGACAACGACATGCGACCCCGCCATCATGACTGCTGGCACTCCGCCCCTCTCGCTGAGCGCACGTGGATAGAGCACGTCCGCAAAACCGCGAAGCAATACCCGGTGTGAGAGGCTGCCACAGCATGTGACACCGACGCCACGTTGCGCGACAATCCCCAGGCAGCACGCGAGGCATCCATGCTCTTCCTGGCGATCAGCACCCCAAGGCCCGAGCCACCCACCAGCGTGGTCGCTGCGCGCCAGCGCTACTGGGAATGGATCGCCCCGTTGCAGGCCAGCGGCGAGGTCCGTTCCGTCTACGCAAGGGTCGGCCGCGGCGCGGTCGTGTTGTTCGACGTGCCCTCGAACGAGCAACTCCACCGGCGACTGAACGAATGGCAGGACATCATCCCGGCCCACTTCGAGGTGCTGCCCCTGATCGACCCCGACGCAGCGCAACGCTATCTCCGCACCGCTGAATAATCCGAAGGGGCAGCCGCCAGCCCCGAGGCGCTGGGGGGCGCAAGCACAACGTTGGGGCGCGTCGTGCGAGGGCTGGCGGCTGCCCCCGATGTAGCGCCATGCGCGCGCCGATGCAGTGAACTGCTTCACTGGTAGCACCGATGCCGCCGCACGCTTCCGATGATCGCGCGCAACGGCTAGGCTGCGCTCACAGGCCGGTCAGGCCGTCCAGGAAATCGAAAGGCCCGGCAGGCCCATGCACAACCGCTCCACAGGAGCGCGATGAGACGATCATCGCTGCTCGCGCCGTTCCAGGTGCGCAGTTTCCGGTTCCAGTATCCCGCGGACCTGCTGACCTCCTGGGGCACCGAGATGGAGACCCTCATCCTCGGCTGGTACATCCTCGTCGAGACCGGCTCGGTGCTGCTGCTCACGCTGTTCGCCTCGCTGCAGTATTTCGGCACGCTCGTCGCGCCGGTGCTGGGCATGGCAGGCGACCGCGTCGGGCATCGCGCCGTGCTGTGCACGATGCGCGCATCCTACGCGGTGCTCGCGGTATTGCTGATGGTGCTGGCCTTCACCGGGCTGCTGCGTCCGCTGTACGTGTTCATCATCGCTGCGGTCGCTGGCCTGGTGCGCCCGGCCGACCTCGCCATGCGTGCCGCGCTGGTCGCCGAGACCATGCCACCGGATCGATTCATCAGCGCAATGGGCGCCTCGCGCACCACGTCCGACTCCGCACGTATCGTCGGATCGCTCGCCGGCGCCGGCCTGTTCGCCACGGTCGGCCTGGCACACGCCTACATCGCGATCACCTGCTTCTACCTTATCGGCTTCATGCTGACGTTGGGTGTCGGCGCACCGCGGCAGTTCGTCTCAGTCGCCGCGCGCGCGTCGCTATGGCGCGATCTGCGTGAGGGCTGGAGCTACCTGTGGGACACGCCGTCCTCTCTGGCCGCGCTATGGCTGGCGTTCCTGGTCAACCTGACCGCGTTTCCGATGACCAGCGGCCTGCTGCCCTACGTCGCGCGCGACCTCTACCACGTCGATCAGACCGGGCTCGGCACCCTGGTCGCGAGCTTCGCGTTCGGTTCCCTGTTGGGCTCCATCCTCATCAGCATCATCGGGCGCACGATCCGCCCGGCCCGCATGATGATCGTCTTCGCGTTGGGCTGGTACGCAATGTTGCTGGTGTTCGTGCAGATGCGCGATCCCACCAGCGGCGGCCTGATGCTGATCCTCGCCGGCCTGTCGCAAAGCCTCAGCCTGGTGCCGATGTCGGCGATGCTGCTGCATGGCGCCGGCGCATTTCGCGGCCGGGTCATGGGCATGCGCATGCTGGCGATCTACGGACTGCCGGTTGGCCTGATGGCTGCGGGCAGCCTGATCGAGCGTATCGGCTTCGCCGCAACCGCGACACTGTACTGCATCGTTGGGATCGCATTCACCGGGGCGATAGCTGTCCATTGGCGCGCGGCGCTGTGGCCGCTGCACGCATCTGCCAATTCGCGGTGATGTCTGTCCAGCCTGATCCGACTGCGCTACTCGATCTCCGCTTCGGGCCGGGCTGCCGCGATACCGGCTATTCGCGTAATTGGGGCTGACCGAGGGACCACCTTTCGCATCGGAATTATACGTCGCGATGCTGACGCATATCCCCGTGCCCTCGACGCCAGCGGCTTCAAGCGACCATCGCTATTTCAAGGCGACGCCGTTTGCTGCGAATGTTTCCTGTGCCTTCGGCGATACCAAGAACTTGATAAAGCTCTCGGCCGTTCCGGCCTGCGGGGCACTCGTCATCAGCGCAGCGGTGTACGGGATCGAACTCTGGAGATCTCCCGGCAAAGGCCCAAGAAGTTTTATGCCCGTCGTCGTCGCGATGAGCGGTATCGTACCCGCCGCAAAGTCGTTTCCTTTGCCCTTCAACACAGGCTTGAAGATGTCAAGCGGAGCCGTACGCACAATCCTGGGCTTGAGTGCTTCGGCTATACCCAGCCGCTCAAGAACCGCGGCAAAGGCCTGTCCTGATTTAACACTGTTGAAGACGATCAGGTCGGCACCAAGCAAAGTGTTCTTGAATTTCTCAATTGTCGATATGTCATACGCAGGACTGTCTATGCGGTTCCCAAGGCCAACCCCAACGCGGCCGATCATCGGTCTGTCCCCAGCGCGCACTTTTCCCGAACTGGTAAGCTCCTCGACAAAATCCGGCTCGACAACAACAACGTCGGCAACCTCGCCGTCCTCGATCCGTTTTTTTATTGCAGGCCCTGCGTTGCACGCCAAAGTCACCTGATTGTTCGTCTCGTGGCGAAAAAGGTCTGCAACCTTCGTCAAGGCTGGTTCCAAGGGGCTGTCGCACATAACTTTGATTGCGTCAGCATAACTCGTCCCGGCGAATAGCGAAAACATGCTCGCGAGGAAGATGCTCAGACTGTAGCACCTAAGTTTTTTGCCAATCCCAACTACGATTGGCTTCAGCAAGTTTCCTTCCCGCCTGTCGCTCGGCCGGAATCTGGGTCGAGCGTTCATCTGCGCTCCTGCGTTTGTGCGTCGTGAACGTATTTGTTCGAACTGACGCAATGTGACGGAGCACAGCTCCGAGCGAGGCGGCTTTGCCGCAAAAGCCCTCCGCGCGTCCAATACATAAAGGTTCTGCTTCTTCATGCTGAAATGGTATAAGGTCGGCATGGACCTGCGGCATATCCGCACTTTCGTGACCGTGGCCGAGCTTGGGACTGTCTCCAAGGCAGCCCTGCGCTTGCGGATTGCCCAACCCGCTTTGTCACGTCAGCTTATCGATCTCGAGCAGGAACTCGGGTTGCAGCTTTTCGATCGCGTGGGGCGCCGGCTTCTTTTGACCGGCGAAGGCGAGCAATTGCTGTCCGGCTGCCGTATCCTTCTCAAGACCGCCAGCGCCGTAACAGAACAGGCCCAGTTGCTTCGTCATGGCGACACGGGAGTCCTACGGATCGCCGGCTCGCCCCAACACATCGAAGCCGTGCTGTCGCAGTTCCTCCACCGTTACGCGGAGCGCTACCCGAAGGTCGAGGTAAAGATCAGCGAGGGAACCGGGATCGAGATATTGACGTTGCTCGAACGCGGAGAAATCCACCTCGGCCAGAACTTACTGCACGCCGTCAAGCTGGACGAACGCCACTACGGCAGCCTTCCGCTCGGATCGGTGGAGCTGCTCGCAGTTTGCCGTCCTTCCATGCGCCTGGGTCACCGTCGCACTATCGAGGTCGCCCGTCTCGACGGCCTTCCGTTGCTGCTGATGGATCGTGGGTTCGGATTTCGCCGCGCCTTTGATGCGGCCAGCCGAATGGCAGGACTGCAGCCGACAATCATGTTCGAAAGTCGAAACCCGCATACCTTGCTGGCACTTGCTGAGGCCGGGCACGGCGTGGCGATCGTTCCCTCGCAGCTCCAGTGTCACCGATATGAATTGAGGATCTTAGGTCTCACCTACAGAGGCCGCGCCTTGCGAGAGCCTTTGACGATTTCCTGGGACAAGAGACGTCCTTTGCCGCGCTTTGCGACGGACTATTGCGGAATGCTCGCCGCTTACATGCGCGAAATTTTTCCGATAAGCCGGCCAACCGCCCAAAGGTTCCGACCCTCCGGCGTAAGTCACGAGTGAGAGCGGATGATTAGGCAGAATGCTCGACCGTTTGTCGGCAGGGTCGCCGCTCAGGACAAGTCGGACACCGAATGCCCCATGAGGTATCGAGGGCACGCTCAAGAACGGCGCAAAGCATGCACGGGCGCGCCGTGTCCGACTGCTGCCGGGGGGAGCAGGGCTGCTCCGCCGAACGACGGCCAAGGGCACTCACCGGTCCCGTTCAACGAATGGCCGTTCCGGGATTCCCCGCTGAACGGTCGGGCGGCGCAGAAGAGTTGCAAGCGGCCGTTGCGCTAACATTCAGAGACAGGCTGCCTTTGAGCTGGCCCTACCTCGCCTTCCGCGCCGCCGCGACAGCCTCCCGCAACTCCGGCAGATCGACAGCCCCCGGTATGAGGACATCTCCGACCAGCATTGCCGGTGTGCCATGGACGCCGATCGCCTGAGCCAAATTCAGATTCTCCTCGATCTGCGTCTGAATCGCCGGGTCATCCATGTCGCGCGCCAGCCGCGGCCAATCCAGGCCGAGGCCCTCGGCGGCCTCCTTGATCATCGCCTTGGTGGTCTGCGGCGGCGCCCCCATGATCGCGTCGCGCAATTGTTCGTAGCCGCCCTGCCTTTGCGCCGCGAGCAACGCCTTCGAGCCCAGCACACTCGGTGGCCCCAATATCGGCAGATCCTTGTAGACCAGCCGCACGCCGTGATCCTGCGCCAGAAGCTTCGCCATGACGGGTTCCAGCTTGCGGCAGTACGGACAGCGCGTGTCGAAGAACTCGACAATCGTGACGTCTCCCTGCGGGTTGCCGGTCACCGCGCCGCCGTCCTCGAGCTTGGTGCGGGAGGCGGCAAGCTGCGCCTTCTGCTGGTCGCCCTCGTCGGCCTTCAGCGCATTCATGGCGTCGCGCAGGATCGACGGGTCGCGCATCAATGCCTCCCGCACGATCCCAACGATTTCCGCCCGCTGCGTGGGCGTGAACTGATCGGCGTGCGCCGCGCCGCCCATCAGGCCGGCGAGCAGGCAAGCCATCGCAAAGCACATGTTTCTGAGCATAGGGCCAGCCTCTTGCGTCATCCGTGACACAATGTCGAGTTACAGCACGGCATGTGCGTCCCGGATCAAAGCGCCCTTTCAACCGGCGGCCGGTTGCCGCTCCGGCGGAACGCGTTTATGGCACGGGCCGGCCAGACGCAGGGACGAGGGACTCCAGCACAGTGAGCAGCAGCAAGGCGGGCGGATTATCGTGGCTGCGCGCCGGCGCGCTGCTGATGCTCTCAGGGACCGTCGCGGGATGCGGCGCGATCAGCAGCGTGAACAACACCCTGTTCGGCGGCAGCAACGCGCCGGCGCGCGGCCAGGTCGGTTACGTGACAGGCTTCCTGGGTGGCGCTGTGGCAGACGAACCCCGTGCCGCCATCGTCGCGCGCGATGTCTTGTCCGCTGGTGGCAACGCAGCGGATGCGGCGGTGGCCCTGGCCTTCGCTCTGAGCGTCACGCTGCCCTCGCGCGCAGGTTTGGGTGGGGGCGGCGCCTGTCTCGCCTATTCCGCCAGGGACAAGTCGGTCAGCGAGGGCACCCCCGAGGGCGTGATGTTCACCCCGGTCGCGCCCCCCGGTGGCGGAGCCGGCGCCGATCGGCCCGCCGCCGTGCCGATGCTGCCGCGCGGCCTCTATTTGCTCCACGCCCGCTATGGCCGCCTGCCGTTCGAGAGCCTTGTGGTACCCGCGGAACAGTTGGCCCGCTTCGGCACGCCGGCCACGCGCGCCCTGGTGCGGGACCTGACCCTGGTCGCGGGTCCGCTGTTGGCCGACCCCAACGCCCGCGCGGTGTTCGCGCCGAACGGCACGCCGCTCGCCGAGGGGCAGACGCTGTCGCAGCCGGATCTCGCCTCGACGCTGACGCAGATCCGTACTCAGGGGGTGGGCGACCTCTACACCGGCGTCCTGGCGCGCCGGATTGAGCAGGCGGCTCCGGCCGCAGGCGCCGGCCAGATCACCGTGACCGACCTGCGCGGTGCCCTGCCAAGCTTCGCACAGGCGATCGTCCTGCCGTACCGCAACGACAAGGTGGCGTTCCTGCCACCCCCTGCCGACGGCGGCCTGGCCGCAGCCGCCGCATTTTCCGTGCTGCAAAGCGACCCCTCGGCGCTGGGCGCCGCGGCGGCTCGCGCGTTGGCGGTGGCAGCGCGCTGGCGGGCCGGAGGCGTGGATGGCCAGACCGTGCTCGCCACGCCCGACCTGCCCGGGGCGGCGCTGCCCCCCCTCCCCGCTTCCACCAGCTTCGTGACGCTCGACAAGGACGGCAACGCCGTGGCCTGTGCGCTCAGCATGGACAACCTGTTCGGCACCGGCCGCGTGCTGCCAGGCCTGGGCATCCTGCTCGCCGCATCGCCGGCGGCTGTGCCACCACCGCTTTACGCCGCGGCGATCACCTGGAACGACC
Organism: uncultured Alphaproteobacteria bacterium; assembly: GCA_963726125.1. Lineage (GTDB taxonomy): Bacteria > Pseudomonadota > Alphaproteobacteria > Acetobacterales > Acetobacteraceae > JAMXLO01. Next base: position 303,032 of record CAVSBG010000013.1, read on the forward strand.
ACGTCCACGCGTTCCGCGCGGCGGTCGGTGGGTCGGGCCAGGCCGGTGCGCCAATGGCCGTCGCCGTCGGGACACTGAACGCTCTGCGCACCGATCGACCGATGGCATCGGAGGTCCCCGATCCCGGTCGCGCCAATGTCATCGAATGCAGCCGCTACATGCCGTCCGAGTCCGCAAGCTGCGCTTGGGCCACCGACCCACGCGATCCCGGCCTCGCCGTCGGCGGCAGCTAGCTAGTTTTCATCCGACGAGAAGGAACGAACTGAATGACCCGGTCTACGCGCGCACGGTGGTTTGGCATGACGATCGTACTGGCGACCTTGGGCGTCACGCCCCTCTGGGCGCAGTCCCAGCCCGCAGCACCCCCCGCGCCAACCAGTGTCGGCCCCGGTCGCATCATCTGCCACAGCGCGAGCGCCTGCGAGTTGGGCATCGGCACGCCGGCCAGCCTCAAATACAAGATCGATTTTTCGGCACTCCCCGCGGCCGACAAGGATCGGCTGACCAAGCAATGCACCGCCAAAGGAACGCCCTGCGTCGCGACGGTGACCGGCACCGAGACGAAGACCGGCGTCAAGGCGGCCAGCATCAAGTTCTACAACTGAGGTTTGCTCCGGGCGCCCCGCGGTTGTCGCGACGGTGTCCGCAGCTTCCTCCCGGATAGGGCGGTCTCATCTCATGAGATCATGAGACGAAACAGGAGATCGGGCCGCCTCTCCAAACCCGCTGTTCCCAAACCGGCGCCTGACCGGCTAGCGTGGGTTGCACGCCGGAGGGTTACCAGCTGTTCCGCGACAACCTGCTGATCTCCCTTTCCGGCTTTCTGGTCGGCCTGCTGGTTGGTCAGACCGGCACTGGTGGCGGCTCGCTGATGACGCCGCTGCTCGTGCTGCTGTTCGGCATCCACCCGGCCACCGCCGTCGGCACCGACCTGCTGTATGCCTCGGCCACCAAGTCCGTTGGCACGCTCGTGCACGGCATGAACCATACCGTGAACTGGCGCATCGTCGGCCGCCTTGCCGCCGGCAGCGTACCGGCCACCGCCGCAACCCTGCTGCTGCTGTCCCAGTTCGACCTCAACACCGGACGCGCCGGAGCGGCCATCTCCGCGATCCTCGGCGTGATGCTGCTGCTCACCGCCCTATCGCTGGTATTCCGCCGCCGATTCGTCGCCGCGGTCGGCCCGATCATGGAGCGCCTAACCCCGCGCCAGGTCACCGCGTACACGATCGTGGTCGGCGTTCTCCTGGGCGTCCTGGTGACCATCAGCTCCGTCGGCGCCGGCGCGCTCGGCGTCACCGCCCTGTTGCTGCTCTACCCCCGCCTGCCGATGGCCACCATCGTCGGGTCCGACATCGCCCACGCCGTGCCGCTCACGTTGTTGGCTGGCATCGGCCACTGGTGGATGGGGTCAACTAACTGGCTGCTGCTCGCCTGGCTGCTGGCCGGCTCAGTCCCCGGCATCGTCATCGGCAGCTATCTCGCCGTCCGTATCCCTGATGCCGTGCTGCGGCCGATCCTCGCTGCCACGCTCGCCGTCGTCGCGGCGAAGTTGCTGTTCTGATGCTGAAGATCGGCCAAGGCGCCAACGCGCCGCCCTTTATCGTGATGGACGTGATCGCCGCGGCCAACGCCCGCCAGGCCGCGCTGCCACCCGGCGCCCCACCGGTCATCCGCATGGAGGTCGGCCAGCCCGGCACCGGCGCGCCGGCCGGTGCAGTCGCCGCTGCCATGACCGCGCTCCGCTCCGGCGACCCGCTCGGCTACACCGAGGCGTTCGGTCGTCGATCGCTGCGTGAGCGCATCGTTGGCCACTATCGGGACTGGTACGGGTTGGATGTTCCGCTTGCGCGCGTAGCGGTCACCGTTGGCGCGTCCGGTGGCTTTCCGCTGGCGTTTCTAGCGGCATTCGATCCGGGTGATCGCATCGCGCTGACCGCACCGTTTTACCCGCCCTATGTGAACATTCTCACCGCGCTCGGCATGCACCCGGTGATCCTGGAGGCCGGCCCCGACACCCGCTTCCAGCCGAGCGTCGCCATGCTGGAGAAACTCGACCCGCCACCGGATGGCTTGATCGTCGCCAGCCCATGCAATCCCGCCGGCACCATGCTGCATCCCGATGAACTGGCCGCGCTGGCCGCGTGGTGCGACGGCGCCGGAGTCAGGCTGATCAGCGACGAGATCTACCATGGCCTGAACTACGACAGCCCGATCACCACCGCCGCCTCGCTCAGCCCGCACGCCGTGGTGGTGAACAGCTTCTCCAAGTATTTCTCCATGACCGGCTGGCGCGTCGGCTGGCTGATATTGCCCGAGGACCTGGTCCGCCCGGTTGAACGCCTGGCGCAGAACCTGTTCATCAGCGCGCCGTACATCTCCCAGGTCGTGGCCGAGGCGTCGTTCGATTGCCACGACGAGTTGCAGGCGAACATCGCGGGTTACCGCCGATCGCGCGATCATCTGCTGCAGGCGTTGCCCGAAGCAGGCTTCACCCGCCTGTCCCCGGCCGAGGGCGCATTCTACCTGTTCGCCGACATCACCGAGCGATCGAATGACAGCACCGCATTCTGCGCCCGCATGCTGGCCGAAGTGGGGATCGCAGTGACTCCCGGTGTCGATTTCGACCATGCGCGAGGCAACCGGTTCCTGCGGTTTTCCTACTGTGGGCCCGAGGAAGACATGCGGGAAGCGGCGGCGCGGCTGAAGGGATGGCGGTAGGGCTGGTCGTAGAGTGCAGTTCATCCCGCGGCCATTGGCTGGTCAGCCAGTGGGAACTTCATCCGCTAGACCGAGCGTCTTGACCACGATTTGTTTAATAGCAACCGCCCTTGCTGTTGACGTACCGCACGCAATGATCCAACCCCGTCATGACCGGGCTTGACCCGGTCATCCTCATCGGATGGTTGCTGATCGGGATTGCATCGTTCGCAATTGGTTGCGGGTAGCCGATGGCCGGGTCAACCCCGGCCAGGACGGGCGTCGAGAGTCGATATTTTCGGCGCCCGGTATAAGTCGTTGATATCCCGCGGCTTTGTGTCAAGAACCCGCAACAGCCGCAGTCGGTCGCGACATGCTGGCCCCAGTGAGCGCATCGTCCGTCCAGCAGGCCCCATCCTGCACGCGCCAAAAATACACCTTGCTCTTTTCCTAACCGCAAGTTATTTATACTGACATGGAACGCGACCTACCCGGTCCAGCCTCGCCTCCCGATCCGCCACAGGATCAACCCGGCAAAACCATGCCCGTGCCCGAGTACATTGCCGCCTTCCTCTACGTCGTCGACATCCTGCTCGGCTACGGCCGCCATCTCCTCGCCACCGTTCACCGCCGTGCCGCCGCCCCCACATTCCCCACCATCGCGGCCGCCTTCGGCACTGCCAACCTTTCCACCATCCTCGCCCACCTCAACCGAGGCATTCTGCGTGCCACCGCGCTGCAGCAAGTGTTGCTCGCGCGCGCCGCAACCGGCCGAGACATCGAAATGGTGATCCGCCGCTCCCGCACCGATGAGGAACCACCGCCCGCGCCAGCGGACGCGCAACCCGAGCAGCCAGCGGACCAACCAGCCAGGCCCAAAGCTGCGCCACGCAAGTTGCTGCCCCCTGGCTGGGACGATCCCGAACTCTTCATGCCCACACAGGAGGAACTCGAGCGTCAGGTGCGCCGCCGTTCGTTCGGCCGCACCATCGCCGACATCTGCCACGATCTCGCCGTCGTCCCCGGCTTCTGCACCCCCGCCTTCTGGAACGGGCTGTTCGAGCTCATGCATTACTTCGGCGGCAAGGTCGAAACCGTGATGCGAGAGAAGACCCGCCGCGAGCAGTCGTTCATTCGGGAGCAGGGCAAAAAGCTCGACAGCTCCTGGGACTGGTTGCGACTGAAACCAGACGCCATCCGCGAAATCCTCGGCTTCTTTATCGGCGAACCACCGGTCGATCCATTCGCCGCGCCACTCGCCACCGGCCCACCCTGACCCAATCACAGAGTAATCGACCCCTGCCCCTCGGGACCGAACAACGCCGGCCCCGCGGTCCCGATTCGCCGAGGATAGATCCAGGAGCCTTGTCAGCCTACGCGGCATGGCTCGTTGGAACCCAATTGTGCCGACCTACGAACTGGCCACTGGTGCGATTTGCCCCGCTGCACTAGCTATCGAACTGTCAATCGGAATGCCGGGACATGCGATCTGTTTGCTTCGGACGACATGGCTTCAGTCAATTTCTCGCTAATGTCGCCATCTGTGTCGGCATCGCGTATTGCGGCCTAGCCTGCCACGGAAACGCGCTGGCCGAAAGCATCTTGCCAACCACTCGATATCCTGTCGGAATGACTCAGTTGGAGTTTGTCGACCCAGCCGACGGCGGTAGGCCCCTCAACATCATGCTGATCTATCCGGCCGCTCCGGCCACCGGCGCCGTTCCTTACAAGATCTTCCTCGCCACCAACCTCCACTTATACAACGACGCTCCCGTCGCGTCGGACGGCTTGAAGCATCCGCTCGTCATGTTCTCGCATGGGGCGGGCGGCAACGGCTCGGTTTATGCATGGTTCGGCGAATACCTGGCCTCGCACGGCTACATCGTCGCAATGGTCTATCACTTTCGAGCCAACACGTATGATTCGAGCGCACTCTACGTACGTAACAAAATCTGGCAGCGGCCTCGCGATATCAGCCTCGACATCTCCCATCTCCTTCAGGACAAGGTCTGGGGACCGCACATCGAACCAAATCAGATTGGCGTAGCCGGGCATTCGCAGGGCGGATTTACCTCAATCTGGCTCGGCGGCGCCAAGGTCAATCCCGATCTGTTTGTGCAATATCAGCGCGGATGGAAGAACAACCTGATGGTGCCGGCGTATCTCCGGGAGCAGATGAGCCTTGATCCGGAACCGGCCCGCGACGTTCGCGACGATCGAATCCGGGCAGCATTCGCGATGGCGCCAGGGGATATCCAGGGGTTCGGCATGGATGCGGCCGGGCTGCGACAGGCGACGATCCCCACCTATCTCATCGTTGGAGCTGGCGACACCACGACACCACCCAAGGACAACGCCGAGTTCGCCGCGAAATATATCCCGCACGCCCAGATCGACGTGCTGCCCGGCAAGGTCAACCACGAGATCTTTGACAACGAATGCGATCAGCTTGGACGGGACAACTATCCCGAAGCCTGCGTCGATGCGCCGGGCGTCGATCGCGCCAGGCTGCATGAGTATATCGGAAAAACCGCGTTGAAGTTCTTCGATACCAACCTGAATGTACGGCGACAGAACTCGAAATGAACTCCTGACCTATTCAGCCGTCGGCACCCGCGCCGCGCGCCGCGGGTCGATCTCCAGCCACACCGCATCGCCCACCGAGCAGGCGATGTGCGGCGACGTACTGACGCGCAATCGCAGTTCCGAATCAGTCGGCCGCACAACGTACTCCCAGGATTCTCCCAGATACGCGCGTTCCGCGATAATGCCTTGAACCAACCAGGATCCGTTGGTGGCGGTTGGTGCCGCATGATGCAAGGTTATGTTTTGTGGCCGCACTGAAAAGCTGACCGCACCATCGCCAATCCCATCAGCCGGGACGGCGAACCCAGGGAAACCGATGCTACCACCCGCCGCAGTACCGTCCAGAAAGTTGGTACGGCCGATGAACCCGGCCACGAAACGTGTCCGCGGTGAATTGTAAAGCGACACCGGATCATCCACCTGCTCGATCCGGCCGTGGTTCATCACGACGATGCGGTCGGACGTCACCATCGCTTCCGACTGGTCGTGCGTCACATAAACCGTGGTGATTCGGAATGCGTCATGCAGCCGACGGATCTCCGACCGCATCTCCTCCCGCAGATTCGCATCCAGATTCGACAGCGGTTCGTCGAGCAGCAGCACCTCCGGCTCGATCACGATCGCCCGCGCCAATGCGACACGCTGTTGCTGACCACCCGATAGTTCCGCCGGATACCGATCCCGCAGATGCTTAAGCTGGACCACATCCAGAATCCGATCCAGCCGCTCCCGCAGCACGTCACTCTGCAGCTTCCGCAGCTTCAGCCCGAACGCGACGTTCTGCGCCACGGTCATATTCGGCCAGATCGCATAGCTCTGGAAGATCATCGACATGCCGCGCTTTTCCGGGGCCACGACGCGATTGGGTGCCGACAGCACCGCGCCGTTCATCTCGATCGAGCCGCTCGAGGGCGAAATGAACCCCGCGATCATCCGCAGCGTGGTGGTCTTGCCACAGCCCGACGGCCCCAACAGCGAGACGAATTCGCCCTCGTGCAAGCTCAGGCTCACATCCTGCACCGCCGGAACCGCGCCGAACATCTTGCCCAGATTGGTCAGGACCAGCTTGCTCATCCCCGCTCGCGCCGCAGCATGAAGTCACGTCCCAGCATGCTGGACGCGAGCCCGACAATGATCAGCGTCGATGCCAGCAACAGGAAGCCAAGCGCCGCAAGGTTCTCAAAGTTCCCCTCCTCGCTCATGTCCATCAGCATCACCGACATCGTGCGCGTCTTAGGTCCATACAGGAACATCGCCGTGGACAACTCGCGCGTTGCCGGAATGAACACCAACAGCCACGCGCCGATCAGGCTGCGCTGCATCAGGGGCGCCAGCACGCGGCGAATTGCCAGCAGCCGACCACCGCCGAGGATGCGGACCGCATCCTCCATCTCCGGATTGATGCTGCGGATAGCCGCATCCGCATTGGCATAACCGATCGGCAAAAAGCGCGTCGCGAATGCAAGGATCAGGATCGTCGCCGTGCCATACAGTGCAAGCGGCGGCGGCGCATACGCCGCATAGAACGCGATCGCCAGCACGATGCCGGGAACCACGAACGGCGCCATGGCAACGAAGCTCAGCACGCCCGCCCACGGCAGCAGTCGGCGGCTGACGATGTAGGCGATCGACAGCGCCAGAACCATCGCAATGCACGCCGCGGCAGCGGCAAAAGTGAAGCTGTTGATCACCGATTGCGCCGCCGTCTCGTGCTGGAACAGCAGATATCGGAAATTCCCCAGCGTCAGGTTGTCGAGACTGAATCCCCTGCCCCACGCCTTCGACAGCGCGGCCTGCGCGAGCACCGCGTATGGCAGCAGCACCGACAGCGACAACAGCAGAAACGTATAGCCGAGCATCATCCAGCGCCACGGCCCAAGCGCGATCAGCCGTCGCTCGCCGCCCTTGCCGGTCATCGAAACGAAGCCGCGGCGGCGCATCACCCAGCGCTGGAAACCGAACAGGACGACCGTGATCAGCAGCAGCGGCACGGCATAGGCCGCGGCGACCTCGGCGCGTATCGGCTGGCTGAAGAACTGCAGCAACTGGGTGGTGACAACGTTGAAGCGCGCCGGGATGGCGATCAGCGCCGGCGTGCCGAACAACGCGATCGCCTCCAGGAAGGTGACGATGGCACCTGCCATGATTGCCGGCAGCACCAGCGGCAGTGTGATGCGCAATGTAGTTCGCAGCGTACCGGCACCCAGGATATTGGCAGCATCCTCCATCTCCGACGACACCACGTCGAGCGCGGCGGAGGTGAAGATGAACAGGTAGGGGAACGAGTAGATCGCGATGTTGAACGCCAGCCCCTCGAACGAATAGATGTTGAACAGCCCTTCCTGCGCCCCGGTCAGCGCCATCCATACGCGGTTCAGCCAACCGGAGTTTGGCCCTGCCAACAGGATCCAGCCGATGGAGCCAAGATAAGGCGGCGTGACAAACGCCCCCAGGATCAACAACCGGATCGCGCCTTTGCACGGCATGTCGGTGCGCGACACTGCCCAAGCGATCGGCACCGCGAATATCAAGCAGAGCACGGTGACCCAGAAGCCAAGTTGCAGCGAGTTCCACATCGCAACGAGGTAGCGCGGCCGACTGTAGGCGGAGACATAGTTCAGCAGCGTGAACGCGCCGCTGTCGGTATCCTGCATGCTGAGCTGCACCAACCGGAACAGCGGGTTCACCACCAGAAAGATCAGCGCCGCGGCCAGCACGATCCACAGCAGCAGTGCAGGATCGAAGGTGCGGCGCCGGGAGGGCACCGCGACGGTCGCGGGCGAGAGTTCGGCGTGGCTCATGCGATTGATGGGTGCGGATGGGTCAACTGAATGTATCGCGCCATTGCTCGATGACCTCCGGCACGCCCTTGGCGATCTCCGCGGTGGTCTGCCGCAGGAGCTTCACCTCCGACAGGGGCTTGGCACCGGGCTTGAAATTCACGTCCTCGCGCACCGGTGTGACGAAGGTGTCGGCGCAGAGCTGCGCGTACTCCTGCGACAACAGCCAGTTCATGAACAGGCGCGCTGCGTTGGGATGCGGCGCGCGGGCCAACACGGCGGACGGCCCGATGCACAGCAGCGACCCATCGGTGGGATACTGCACCGCAATCGGATTTCCCTTCGACGCCGACAGCAACGTGGTGGCGAGCGGCCCCAGTCCCGCATTGCACTCGCCAGCGTTCAGCAACGTGATCGGATCGTTGCCCGATCGTCCGATACGCGGATTGTTCTTCGCCAGCTTGTCGAAATACTGCCAGCCGTAGAGCGTACGCATCTCCAGCGTCCAGCAACCGACATAGCCCGAGAACGCCGGATGTCCGAACGCCACGCGGCCCTTCAGCTTCGGGTCGAGCAGATCGGTCCAGGTCTTCGGCGCGTCCTCGGGCTTGATCTTCTGCGTATTGTAAATGATCAGCATCAAGGTCGAACTGGTCGGATAGTACCAGCCGTCCTCACCGAGACCCTTGAACGCCGGCGCCAATGCCTTGGCATTGTCGGGCACGAACTGCGCCAGCTCGTTGCGCTTCATCAGCGCGGGCATGTGAGCGATGTCGGTGGTGCCGAACACGTCGCACTGCGGCGCGTTGTTTTTGAGGTCCTGCGTCAGCCGCTCATAGGCGACCTGGCCGGTGGTGCGGATCACCGATACCTTCACATCAGGATAGTGCGCGGTGAATGCCCGGCCCATGACCTCGGCGGTCTCGCCGTCCACCTGCGCGATATACCAGGTGAGCGTGCCTTCCTTGCGCGCGCCTTCCAGCAACGCCGCCTCATCCGCGGCCGCGTGTCGCGGCAACAGCGCGGCACCGCCGAGTGCGGCCAGGCCAGCCGCCGCGCGCCGTCGCGTGATTCTATGGTTCATGAACGTGTCTGCTCCTCCGATCAAGCGACGTTATGCACCGCCGACGATGAGTCAACTGCCGAAGGTGTCACGCCATTGCTCGATCACCTCGGGGATGCCCTGGGCGATCTCTTCCGGCGTCAACCGCAACAGCTTCAGCTCCGACAGCTTCTTGGTGCCCTGCATCTGCGGCGCGTCGGCACGCACCGGCTCAAGATGCCATTTCACGCAGGCCTTCGCGTAATCGTCGCTCAGCAGCCATTCCAGGAACAGCCGCGCGGCGTTGGGATGCGGCGCGGCCGCCAGCACCGATGCGGGGCCGAAGCACAACAGCGTGCCATCGGTCGGGTAGATGAAGCCGATGGGATTGCCCTTCTCGATGTTCTGCACGCTGGTGCTGACGGGGCCGGTGCCGATCAGCGATTCGCCGGCATTCAGCATGGCGATCGGGTCGTTGCCGGAACGGCCAATGCGGGGATTCTGTTTCTCCAACTTCTCGAAGAACTCCCAACCGTACTGCTTGCGCATCGCCAGGACCCAGGTGCCGAAGTAGCCGCTGAACGCGGGATGGGCGACGGCGACATGGTTCTTCCACTTCGGATCCAACAGGTCGGTCCAGTTCTTCGGCACATCCTCCGGTCGCACATTCTTGGTCTGGTACACCATGATTTGCAGCGAAGCGGTCGCCGGAATGTAGTAATCTGGGTCACCAAATCCAACGAACGGCGGCGCCAGCGATCCGGCATTCACGGGAGTATATTTCGCCAACGCGCCACGCGCCTTTAGGGCCGGATAATGCGATATGTCGGTGGAACAGAACACGTCGCATTGCGGCGAGTTGTTCTTCAATTCCGCCAGCACCCGCTGATACGCGACCTGACCGGTGGTGCGGATCACCGTAACGGAGATGCCAGGATATCGCGCGGTAAAGATGCGGCCCATATCTTCCGCCGCCTCGCCGCTCATCTGCGCGGTGTACCAGGTCAGCGTGCCCTCTTTCCGCGCCGCCGCTTCCAACGTATCGAGATCGGCGTGGGCGCGCCGAACCGGCAGCGACGCGGCCGCGGCAAGTCCCGCAAGCGCCGTTCGGCGCATGATGATCCTGGACATGGCTTTCCTCTTCCGTTGGCCACGCGTTAGGCTGCGCGCGGACCTGTCATAGCCCGAGCGAAGGAGACGCGCACGTGTATCGCTTCGACGCCAGCCGCCTCGACCTGGCGCACGAGTACAAGGCCAGGCCGTTCGGCGAGCACAGCCCGGACCTGCAATACCTGCTCAACCTGATGCGGACGCGCGAGACCGAAGCAAGGCGCGTGCTGGTGATGACCCGGCCGCACGAGCAGTGGACGCTGGCACGGCTGACCGACAACAACATGGGTCCGCCGCGGCTGACCAACACGACATTCGACAGCCTGGAAGCCGCCGAATGGGCGGTGTTCAAATTGCGATGGGAGGAGATGGCGGGCGCGCCTCTGCCAATCGAATGACGACGCTGATGGCTTATGCGGACGCGATCAGCGTTCGCCCAGGCGAGACCCTCAGCTTCAAAGTGAGCTGCGATGGCGCCGACACCTTCAATGCCCGTATCGTGCGTCTGCTGAGTCCTGAAGCCGGTCCCGAAGCACCACCCTTCCGCACCGAACCGGTCGAGGGCACTGGTGGCAGTTATCCCGCGCGGACGCAGCCATTGCGCGCGGGCTCGTGGGCGATGGTTCCCCGGCACCCATTGATCGCCGCGCTGCGCAGCTTTTCCATTGCCGCCCTGGTGTGGCCGACGCTACCCGGCGATGGACGGCAGGCTATTGCTGGAACCTGGTGCGAAACCAGCCGCGCGGGCTTCGGACTGATGCTGAACGATGCCGGCGAGGTTGAACTACGCCTGGGATCGACGGTGCTGTGCAGCGGCCAGAAACTGCTGACGCGCAAATGGTACTTTGTCGCCGCCAGCTACGATGCCGTAACCGGCGCAATCGAACTGCATCAGGACCTGCTGGCCGACAAGACAATGACGGTGGCTTCCAGCGTCATGAAGCATGCCGTGACCAGCGACGTTGCATGGCGCGATGGGCCGTTGCTGTTCGGCGCCTGGCATGTCGCCAACGACGACGGCCTGCCCGGTGATCGGCAGCTGATCGGTGGCTGCTTCAATGGCAAGATCGAACGGCCGCGTCTGGTGAACCGCGCGCTCGACCGAGGCGCGCTGCTGGCGTTGATGGGCGCTACCGTGCCAGCCGATCTCACGGAGTCCCTTGTCGCAAGCTGGGATTTCTCGCGCGATATCGAGACCGAGATCATCCGCGATACATCACCGAACCGTCTGGACGGCATCACGATCAATCTGCCGGCGCGCGCCATGACCGGACAGAACTGGGACGGCACGGAGATGAACTGGCGGCACGCGCCGCACCAGTACGGCGCGATCCACTTCCACGACGACGATATGATCGATGCGCGCTGGGAGACTGACTTCAGCTTCACCGTGCCGAACGATCAACGCAGCGGCTGCTATGCGGCGATGCTGGAGGCCGGCGGTGCACAATTCCAGGTCGCGTTCTTCGTACGCCCACCCAAAGGACGCGCCAACGGCGGACATCGTCTATCTCGCGTCGAGCGCCACCTACACTGTGTACTGCAACAACATCGGCCGTATCCGGTCGGTGATGACCGAGGCGGTGCAAGGCCGCCTGACAGTGATCGATGCGATCGACATCCTGCTGCTGGAACATCCGGAACTCGGCTTCTCCACCTACGATCGGCATCGCGACGGCAGCGGCATCTGCTATTCGTCGCGCCTGCGGCCGGCCACGAACATCCGCCCGACCGGGCGCTTCTGGAACTACTGCGTCGATCTGTTCATCGTCGATTGGTTGGAGCGGTCCGGCCTTTGCCTACGATGTGATCACCGACGACGACCTGCATGCGGAAGGGCTGGATCTGCTGCGGCCGTATCGGGTGCTGGTGACCGGCAGTCATCCGGAATACGAGTCATTGCAGATGATGGATGCGCTCGATGGCTGGATGCGTCAGGGCGGCCGGCTGATGTATCTCGGCGGCAACGGGTTCTATTGGCGTATAGCGTATCATCCGACGCGGCCCGGCACGATCGAGGTCCGCCGCAGCGAAGACGGCACGCGCGCCTGGGATGCCGAGGTCGGCGAATACTATCACAGCTTCACCGGCGAGTACGGTGGCTTGTGGCGTCGTAACAATCGCGCGCCCCAGGCACTGGCGGGCGTCGGGTTCATCAGCCAGGGCTTCGATCATTCGTCATACTATCGGCGCACAGAGGCCGCGCACGATCCGCGCGCGGCGTTCATCTTCGAGGGCGTGCCCGAGGAGATGCTGGGCGATTTCGGCATTCTGCAAGGTGGCGCGGCAGGACTGGAAATCGATTGCGTCGATCCGATGCTGGGCACGCCGCCGCACGCCCTGGTGGTGGCGCGATCGGAGAACCACTCCAACACCTACGAACTGGTGAACGAGGAAGTGCGTGTCGCGCACGGTATGACCGATGGCGTGATCAACCAGCAGATCCATGCCGACATGGCATTCTTCGAGACACAGTCTGGCGGTGCAGTCTTCTCCACCGGCTCGATCGCATACGCCGGATCGTTCGGTCACCGGAACTTCAACAATCCGATAGCGCGGCTGACGTGGAACGTGCTGCGACGGTTCGCGACCGGCGGCCTTCCGCCCTCCCCCTCCCCTTGCGGGAGGGGGCTAGGGGGAGGGGGCGCTGCTAGGTGGGCACAGCCCCCTCCCCCAACCCCCTCCCGGGGCGAGGACTTCTGGTCCTGCCTTTGCTGCGATTACCGCGTAGTCAACTCCGGGAAATCCTCCTCGCGGAACTCCTTCGCGCCACGCTCGCTCTTCCATCGCCCGCACCTCCTCCTCGCGTCGCAACTCAACCCGACGGATCTTACCTGATATCGTCTTCGGCAAATCGCGCGAACTCCAGTCGCCGCACGCGCTTGAACGGCGCGAGCGTCTCGCGCAGGTGCTGAAAGATCGACAGCGCCGTCGCACGATCTGGTGTGCTGTTCGCGGTCAGCGTGATGTAGGCCTTAGGCACCGCCAGCCGGATCGGATCGGGCGCCGGCACCACCGCGGCCTCGGCCACCGCGGGATGCTCGATCAGCGCGCTCTCCAGCTCGAACGGACTGATGCGATAGTCCGACGCCTTGAACACATCATCAGCGCGACCGACATAAATGTAGTAGCCGTCGGTATCGCGTGCCGCCACGTCGCCGGTACGATACGCAACAGTGCCGAGCGGCGCGAACGACCCATCGTCATTCTGATAGCCGCGCATCAATCCGATCGGCGCGGGATCCAGGTCGATGCAGACCTCGCCCTCCTCCACATCCTTGTCATCGACGTCCAGCAGCCGGATGCGATAGCCGGGCGCTTCCTGGCCCATCGAGCCTGGCTCCACGCGCTCGCCTGGGAAGCAGCGCGATCTGCACCGTGGTCTCGGTCTGGCCGTAAGCCTCGCGCACGGTTAAGCCCCAGACTTTCTGCACGTGCTCGATGATCTCGGGATTCAGCGGTTCACCAGCGGAACACACCTCGCGCAGCGACATCTTCCAGGTCGCCATGTCCTCCTGCACGAACATGCGCCACACCGTGGGCGGCGCGCAGATCGTAGTGACCTTGTCCTCCGCGATCGCATCCAGCATGCCACGCGCGTTGAAGCGCGGCTGGTTCGCGATGAACACGGTCGCCGCGGCATTCCACGGTGCGAAGAAGCAGCTATAGGCATGCTTCGCCCAACCTGGGGACGAAATGTTCAGATGCATATCGCCAGGCTGCAAACCAATCCAGTACATCGTGATCAGATGACCAACCGGATAACTCTGGTGGCTGTGCTCCACCAGTTTCGGACGCGACGTGGTGCCCGAGGTGAAGTACAACAGCATCGGATCGGTTGCACGAGTCACACCCTCGGGCACGAAGCGTGCGTCGCCGCGCAGCAGATCGGCATAGTTGTGCCAGCCGACCGGAGCGTCACCGAGCGCGATGCGCGTCACGCTGGGATCGAGTCCGGCAAACTTCGGCGCATCCGCCGCATTGGCAACCAGATGGCGGACACGGCCGCGATCGAAGCGGTCTTTCAGGTCGTTCGTCGTCAGCAGTGTGGTCGCGGGTATCACCACGGCGCCGAGCTTCATCGCCGCCAGCATCAGTTCCCATAGCGGCACCACGTTGCCGAGCATCAGCAGGATACGCTCGCCACGCTTCACACCGAGCGCGCGCAATCCATTGGCGATCCGGTTGGATCGTTCCGACAATTCGCCGAACGTCGCAGCGCCGGCGCCATCGCCGACGATCTTCAGCGCCAGACGGTTGGCATTGTCGCCGCGCGCGAGCTCTGCATCGAACCAGTCGAGGGCATAGTTGAAATTATCCAGTTGTGGCCACTGGAATTCCGCGTGAGCCTTGCGATAGGCCGTGCGGTTCGCGAACAGGAAGTCGCGTGCCGCCTTGAACGCTTCAGCCCCCATCGTCGTTCTCCTTATTGGCGCGGTTGCTCCGCGAGCCAACGGAACACTACCGAAAAGTCCTTGCCGCCGTCACCTGCATCGACCACAGCCTGGTAGAACGACATCGCGTGCGCGGCGAGTGGCGTTGGCGACCCCACCGCATCGGCTGCCGCCTGTGACAGTTTTACATCCTTCAGCATCAACGCCGCCATGAAGCCGGCCGCATAGTCGCGATTGGACGGCGCCGCCGGAACCGGACCAGGCGCCGGACAGTAGTTGGACAGCGCCCAGGATTGGCCGGACGAGGTCGAGGCGATCTCGAACAGCTTGTCCCAGTCCAGCCCCAGTTTGCGCGCCAGCAGAAACCCCTCTGACACGCCCACCATGTTGATGGAGAGCATCATGTTATTGCAGATCTTGGCCGCCTGCCCTGCCCCAGGTCCGCCGGCGTGCACGATGTTCTTCCCCATCGCCTGAAGCACCGGCAGTCCGCGTGCGAATGCAGTGTCACTGCCACCAACCATGAAGGTCAGCGTTGCCGCGGTGGCGCCGCCGACACCGCCTGACACCGGCGCATCCAGCATTTCAAATCCCGCGACGCGCGCCGCCTCGGTCACCACGCGCGCGCTTTCCACATCGATGGTGGAGCAATCGATCAGCAATGGCGTCGCGCCCTTCACCGCCATCGATCAGGCCGCCTTGGTGCAACCACACTTCGCGCACGTGTTCTCCGGCGGGCAGCATGGTGATCACCACATCGGCGCCGCGCACCGCCTCCGCTGCGCTCTGGGCCGACTGCACGCCCACAGACGCGAGCGCCTGCACGGCGGTGGCATTCACATCGTAGCCGACGACGCGATGGCCGGCCTTCACGAGATTTGCGGCCATCGGCGCGCCCATGTTGCCCAGGCCGATAAAGGCGATCACCGGCATTGGTGCCTCCATTGGGTGGCGCCATATATCGTGCGGCAAAGACGTGGTTGGCCGGGACAAACCCGGCCGTGACGGGGGGTGCGGCGGGAGAGTTGCATCACAGCACCTCGAACACGTCGTACACTGGTCCTTCCGGTGGGCGGCGTCCGGTGCCGACAGCGATGATGCGGTTTAGCCAGTCATACTTCGCCGCCGCCGTTTCGAATGCGACCGCGATACGGAAATAATACTCGGACGCATCGACCGGCTCGCCGCGATTGACCCGTTCCATCACCGCCGCGGGACCGTGGCGCATCCCGCGATACGTCATGCCGATCAGCGCCTTGTCGTCCGTCTCCAGGACCAGCCGCACATCGAGCGTGGTGGAACCATCGCCACGCACCATGATCCAGTCCGCCCCACCCGGCAGCACCGTGCCGCGCAGCCGCTCGCCAACGAACGTGCCACCGGCAACCAGACCGATGCGACGATTACCGCTGGGCGTTGCGCCGATAGCCTGCATGCCGGAGACGTCGAGCGTCATCGTCATCAAATGCGTGGTGCGGATTTCGGCCATGCAATCCTCCCTCGATCTCCGTTCCAAAGATGGAACCGCATCCGCCGGTTGGCCGCAAGCGCCG
The DNA here is from genome assembly GCA_963726125.1 of uncultured Alphaproteobacteria bacterium. Classification (GTDB taxonomy): domain Bacteria; phylum Pseudomonadota; class Alphaproteobacteria; order Acetobacterales; family Acetobacteraceae; genus JAMXLO01. Next base: position 319,197 of record CAVSBG010000013.1, read on the forward strand.
CTCGGCGTAGCATCGCGGCAACCACGAGAGGAGAAGCGCCAGTGCCGAGCGAATATCCGCTGCCGTCTAGCGAACCCGCCAGTCTTGGTTTCGCCGCGAAGCCGCTCGATCATCTTGATCGACTGATCAAGCAACACATCGAGGAAGGCCGTTACGCCGGCGCTCAAATCGCGTTGGCACGGCATGGCCAGCTCGCACTGTTTCGCACCTATGGCAATGCGAAAAGCGAACCCACGAAAATTCCAGCCACCAACGACAACCTGTTCCTGCTGTTCAGCCAGACCAAGGTACTAACCAGTTCCGCGGTGTGGACATTGGTGGAGGAAGGCAAGCTGTCGTTCATGGACAGGGTCGCCGATCATCTTCCGGAATTCGCAACGCGCGGCAAGGCCGACATCACGTTGCAACAGGTGATGACGCATCAGGGCGGCTTCCCGTCGGGCGACGTGACGCGCGCCACCTGGACCGACCATGCTCGGATGCGAGCCGAGGTCTGCGACTTTTCGCTCGACTGGACGCCGGGGACGAAGCTGCAATACCACGGCCGCGCCGCACACTTGGTGCAGGCCATGGTGATCGAGGCGGTGACCGGCCAGGACTATCGCGACGTGATCCGCGAGCGCGTCCTGGAACCGCTCGGCCTCGATGGCGATGTCATGGTCGGCGTGCCGACACAGTTGCAGTCGCGCTGCGCCGACACCTATGCGCCGGAGCCACGCGACAATTCCGCCGAGTTCCGCGCGGCCGGCCTGCCGAGCGGTGGCGGCTTCGCGACAGCGCGCGGTATGGCTGCGTTCTATCAGATGCTGCTGGGCAACGGACGGCTCGGCAGCGTCCGCCTGTTCTCACCGCGATTGGTCGCCTACGTGTCGCGCAATCACACCGGCGAGCGCGGCGACGAGCAGATGAACGGCATTCCGATGCATCGCGGACTTGGCCCGCACGTGCGTGGCGAGAGCGATCGCATTCGCGGCCTCGGCACCATCGGCGCGCCCTCGACTTTCGGGCATGGCGGCGTGGGTTCGTCATACTCGTGGGCGGATCCGGAAAGCGGTGTGTCGTTCACGTATCTCACCAACTTCGTGTCGCCTGATCCGTGGCATTCGATGCGGCTTGATCGCGTGTCGAACCTGGTGCATGCGGCGATCGACTGATCCGTCGCGGTCCGGCTTGGGCTCGATTATCTGCGTAGCAGCGTAGCTGGCCAGGTCCAGGTCGGACAAGCCGGATAAAGCGTATGCCTTATGTGACCAATGACGAACTCCCGCCGGCGGTGGCCAATCATCTGCCACCGCACGCGCAGGATATTTTCCGCGAGGCATTCAACCACGCCTGGCAAGAGTATGACGGCGATGAAGAGCGCTGCTTTCGCGTTGCCTGGGCAGCAGTGAAACGTAACTATCACAAACGCGGCGATCACTGGGTGCCAAATCGGTAATACAATGTTTGCTCAGCCCAGAGCCGAGCGGCGACCCATGGTGCTAGCCGATTTTCGCCCACAGATCCTGACGCTGGCCGCTCTCGGTCTGGTCTCCCTGCTGGGAACCTTGATCGGTCTGGAGCGCCAATTGGCGACAAAGCTCGGCTGGCCTCAGGACAATGTTGAACTGGCGGCCATTCTCGTGCCGACGACAGCAGATCCGAATGAACTCGATGCGGTCATCGCCGCGCTCAAACGGTCGCCGATGATCAACAGCGCCACATGGACAGTCGGCACGACGGCCTGATCCGGCGGCCTATTCGGCGGGGGTCGTCTCCGGTGCCTTCTCAAGGGAATGGTCGTGACCCAGCACCTGCACGATCACCATGGCCACGACGGCCAACGCCGCGATCAAAAAGAGACCCCCATCGAAACTGCCAGTGTGGTCCTTGATCCAGCCCATGGCGTAGGGTCCAGCGAAGCCGGCCAGGTTGCCGATGGAATTGATCACGGCGATTCCGGCGGCAGCGGCCGAACCTGACAACATCGCTGTCGGCAGCGTCCAGAACACCGGGAGGGCGGCGAACACGCCGCATGTTCCGACGGTGAATGCCAGTACGGTCAGCGCCGCGTTGCTGGTCAACGTGGACGCCGCGATGCCCGCCGCAGCGACCAGCAATGCAATTGAGAGATGCCATTTGCGTTCGGCCCTGGCGTCAGAATTACGGCCGCACCACACCATGCACACTGCACTGATCGCATAGGGAATGGCGGTGATCAGCCCGGTCATCTCGTTCGAGTAGCCGAATGCCTTGATGATCTGCGGCAGCCAGAAGCCCACGCCATACGTGCAGGCGACCGCGCCGAAATACACCAGTGCCAACGCCCAAATGCGTCCATGCATCAGCGATTGTGTGACGGAGATCTTGTGCACTGCTTCGCGCTGCCGACGTTCTACCGCCATGCGCGTGTCGAGCCAGGTGCGTTCATCGGCGGTCAGCCACTGCGCGTCCGCTGGTCGATCGGTCAGGTAGAAGAACGTGATGACGGCAAGCACGATCGATGGTGCGCTCTCCAGCAGGAACAGCCACTGCCAACCGGCGAGTCCACCGATGCCGTCCATACCCAGAATGCCGCCGGATACCGGCGAGCCGATCGCCGAAGATATTGGAATCGCCGCCATGAAGAGGCCGACGATGCGGCCACGATAGACCGATGGGAACCACAGCGTCAGGTAGAAGATGATGCCGGGGAAAAATCCCGCCTCGGCCAGTCCGAGCAGGATACGCATCAGATAGAACGCGTGCTGATTGCCGATACCCAGCGCGGATGCGATGCCGGATGTGAACGCCGTCAGACCCGACAGTACACCCCAGGTCATCATGATGCGCGCGATCCACTTGCGCGCGCCGAACCGGTCCAGGAATAGGTTGGATGGCACCTCGAAGGCGAAATAGGCGAGGAAGAACACGCCTGAGCCGAGACCGAACATGGTCGCGGTCAGCCCAAGGTCGTGGTTCATGGTAATCGCCGCGAAGGCAACATTTACGCGGTCGAGATACGCAATGAAGTAACATATCATCAGGAACGGAATCAGACGTGTGGAGACCTTGCGGATGGTACGCGCTTCCAGGTCCTGCATCGGCCCGACTCTCTCCACCCGGCGCTAGCCGGCCTTCGTTTCAGACGCAACGATCTCGGCCGCAGCATCAGCGAACACCTGACAGCCCAGCACGATGTCCTCATCCTTGGTGTCTTCCGCATAATGGTGGCTGATGCCACCGATGGAGGGCACGAACAACATCGCCGATTTCATCCGTTCTGCCAGGATCTGCGCATCGTGCCCTGCCCCGCTCGGCATGCGCACGTGCAGGCCCGGTGCATGACGTTCCGCCGCGCGCTCCAACGCATCCTGGAATCGCGCATCCATCGACTGAGGCGTCGACTGACCGCGTTCAGCAATCGTCACTTTGCAAGGACCGCGGTTCGCATCGGCCACCAGTGCCTCAAGCTCTCCATCCAGCTTCGCCAGCATTGCGGGATCGGTGTCGCGGAACTGGAACACCATCTCGGCACGGCCTGGCACTATGCTCGCAGCGCCAGGATCCAGCGTGATGCGTCCGGTGGTCCACACGGTGCGCGGGCCCACCACAGCGGGAAAACGCTGGTAGATCGCATGGGCGAGATTCACCAATGCCACACCGGCATCCTTGCGGATTGACATGCGTGTGGTGCCGGCGTGGTTCTGCACACCCTCGAACAGGATGCGGAAGCGGTGGCTGCCGACAATTGCGGTGACGATGCCGATACGCTTGCCGGTATCTTCCAGTTCGGCGCCCTGCTCGATATGCGCCTCCATGTAGCCGCGATAGCGCGCGGGATCGACCATGGCGCGTGGACGATCGGCAAAGCCCGCCTGCGCCAATGCATCGCGCAGCGTGGTTCCCTCGCGATTGTGCAGCGTGTCGATCTCGGCGTCCGTCAGCAGCCCGCAGAACGAGCGGCTGCCGATGAATGAGCCGAAATGCCCTTCCTCGTCTGCCCAGGCGGCGACATCGATCCTGCCGCCGAGCGTGCGTGCAACCTCCAGGCCGTAGAGCACGCCTAGCGCGCCATCCAGCCAACCCGCGTGTGGCTGCGTCTCGACATGGCTGCCCAGCAGCAGCTTCGGGCCATCGCCGCGTGCTCGACCCAGGACATTGCCGATGCCGTCGATCTCCGGGTCCAGTCCCGCCGCAGTGAGACGGGCCGCCAGCCAATGACGCGACTGAACGTCCTCGGGGGAATAGGTCGGCCGATGAACGCCGGTCTTGTATTCGCCGATCTTGCGCAGTTCATACAGGTCGCGAAGCAGACGTTCGCCATTGATGCGTGCTGTCATGGCGCCACCGTGATGCCCTGAGGGCGGATCATTCCGTCCGGCGTCGGCGTGAAGCCGGAAACCTTATCGGTCAACGCCCACAGCCATCGCGCGTGGTACAGGATGATGTGCGGGCGATCGGTGAGGTACATATCGACCAGCTGCTTGTAAACTGCCTGGCGTGCCACCACGTCCGTTACGCCTCGCGCGCGGGCCAGCAATTCGTCAAACTTCGGGTTGCAATACTTGCCCCAGTTGAGGAAGCCGTCGCAGGCCAGCCATATCTGCACGTTGCCGTCCGGGTCGGCACGACCGCTCCACAGCACGACGGTGGCCTGGTAATCACCGGCGCGCGCGGCGGCGACCTGGGCGTTCGCTTCCGCTGCTTGCAGCTTGACGTCGAACCCGGCCTCGCCGGCCATCGATTGCAGCACCTGGCCGACCTGCTGCTCGACGGAGCTGTTGCCGATGAGCAGCGTGAAGCTGGGATGCTCCTGGCCGGCCTCCTTGAGCAGCGCCTTTGCCTTGGCAATGTCACGCGGCGGCACGGGATGGTCGGGATCCCAGTACTTGCTGCCTGGTGCCTCGAACTGGTTGCTCGGAATGAACAGGCCGTCGAACACCACCTGGTTGAGTGCCACGCGATCGATTGAATCTGCCAATGCCTCACGCACGCGTGGATCCTTCAGCGGACTGTTGGCGGCCGCAAGATTGATGCTGATGGAATAGTACGCCAGGGCCGGCGAACTGATCAGTTGCAGCTTCGCATTCTTCTTCACGATCGGTACATCGGTGGGGCCGAGCCGCTCCACCATGTCGAGCTGTCCCGCCTGGAGATTGACCAGCCGTACCGTGGTATCGGGCTGCGGCCGGTACACGATGCGATCGACCTTGATCGCACCGGCGTTCCAATAACCAGGAAAGCGATCCACCACGATGCGGTCCTGCGCGACGCGCTCTGTCAACGTGAACGGGCCGGCGCAAGGCAGATGCTGCGTCACATCGCCGCCGAGCGCCTTGGGAGAAATGATCATGCCTGCGCGATCCGACAGTCACTGCGATCAACGGCGCGTAAGGCTGCGAGAGATGCAGGCGCACGGTGTGGGGATCGACCACCTCCACCGAGGTGACCGGTTTCAACTCGCCTTTGCGCACGCTCTCGGGCGCGGTGCGATAGCGCTCCAGGTTGGCCTTCACCGCGTCGGCATCGAGCATCTCGCCATCGTGGAATTTCACGCCCTCGCGCAGCTTGAGCGTCAGCGCCAGATTATCCGGCGACCATTCCCACGCCGTGGCGAGTTGCGGCACGAAATTGTTCTTCGCGTCGAGGTCGACCAGTTTGTCGCACACCGCGGCGAAGATGATGCGGCCGACGAATGTACCGCCGCGGGCCGGGTCCAACGCGTCCGGGTCCTCGTTCAGGCCGATGCGCAGAGTGGCCGCCTGCGCGCCCCCGACCAGCAAGAACAGTCCGACCCAAATCGCCCACATCCGCCGCATGTCATATCCCCAACGTACCATCCGGATGCTGCCGCAATGTTGGGCGTCCCGCCAGGGTGGTTGGAACACCCGTACCGGCTTGGGAAATCGTGGCGGTGCTGCCCACCTTCCGCCTGTGCGTCGGCCGAAGACTGACGGCCGTCCAACCAGGAGAATGGAATGACAATTCAGCTTGGCCAGGCAGTCGGCAGTTACGGTCACCGGCGATACACTGTCATCAAATCGTCATAAATCTGCAATATACCTATCACTCATGCGCAGTAGGTTGATGGGGGTGACTTTGGGTAAGACGCTGCCGTGGGGTGCGCTGGGCGGCAATAACTCTGCCTCGTGGCAAAGCTCAGTAACGGGCGCTGTACCATTGTGCTTGTCAACCGAAACTCCGTTCCATATTTCATAATATTAGCCTGGCACGGGGGTTGACTACCCTTGCTTCAATGTGGTGTTTGCACTCCCCCCTCTTGCAGGGCAATGAGGCCTGCCAATGGGGAGTCAACCTATGAGATTGTTCGGTAGCACAGCCGTTCTTGCGGCCTGCGCGGCGTTGGGCATGGCCACGCTGAGCAGCGCGCACGCTCAAACCCAGATCACCGGCGCGGGCTCGACGTTTGCGGCGCCGATCTACAGCAAGTGGGGTGAGGCCGCCGCTCCCACGACCAACATCAAGCTGAACTACCAGGCGATCGGGTCGGGCGCCGGCATCAACCAGATTAACAATCGAACGGTCGATTTCGGTGCCTCCGACATGCCGGTCAAGGCCGCGGACCTCACCGCCCACAAGCTGATGCAGTTCCCCACGGTGATCGGTGGCGTTGACATCATCGTCAACATTCCGGGCGTCAACGCGAACCAGTTGAAGCTGACGGGTCCGGTGCTGGCCGACATCTATCTGGGCAAGATCACCAAGTGGAACGATGAAGCGATCACCGCGATCAATCCGGGATTGAAATTACCAAGCACCGCAATTGCAACGGTGCATCGCGCTGATGGGTCCGGCACGACCTTCGTGTTCACTGACTATCTCAGCATGCAAAGCGCGGAGTGGAAGTCCAAGGTCGGTTCCTCGACCAGCGTGAGTTGGCCGAACGGCGCTGGCGCCAAGGGCAGCGACGGCGTCGCTGGTACCGTGCGTCAGATCAAGGGCGGCATCGGTTATGATGAAAGCGCCTATGCCGAGCAGAACCACCTGACCACTGCGATGTTGCTCAACAAGGCGGGCAAGTACGTCGCCCCCACGATGGCTGCCTTCAAGGCATCGGCGGCGAGTGCCGATTGGTCGAAAGTGGAGAATTTCGCCATCGACCTGAACGACCAGCCGGGTGATGGGAGCTGGCCGATCGAGTCCGCCACCTTCGTGCTGCTGCCGACAGATCCGAAGGACGCAAACCAGAGCGCCGCAGTGAAGAAGTTCTTCGATTGGGGCTTCGCGCACGGCGATGACATCGCCACGCAACTGCTTTACATTCCGCTGCCGGACAGCGTCCATAACGCCATTCGCGCAGCTTGGCAGAAGGAAGTGCCGGGAACCATGTGACGGCGTGACCATTCGCCTCGCAATGTTCCAGGGCGTGTCGGACCATCCGGCACGCCCATTCGCGTCAACGCAGGACTAGATCCACGTGCAGCAAGCCGTCGTTCTTCCGATCCCTCACGCTGGTAAGCGGCATGGCGGCATCGGCGATCCTCTTTTCGCCGGCATGGCCCGCGCATCCGGCGTGTTCGTGCTGGTGCTTTTGGGCAGTATCATTCTATCGCTGTTCCTCGGCGGACTGCCTGCATTCGAGGCGTTCGGCGCCGGCTTTCTGACATCCACCGCCTGGGACCCGGTGCGCCAGGTGTTCGGCGCCGGCGTGTCCGTCTACGGCACGTTGCTCACCTCGGTGCTGGCGTTGATACTCGCCGTGCCGCTCGCGTTCGGCATCGCCTTCTATCTGACCGAACTCGCACCGAGCTGGCTGCGCCGCCCCGTCGGCACCGCGGTGGAATTGCTGGCGGCGGTTCCCTCCATCATCTACGGCATGTGGGGTTTCTTCATCATCGTGCCCATCATGGGCCAATACATCGAGCCCACGATGATCGACTGGTTCGACGGGATACCGGTGCTGGAGGATCTGTTCGCTGGCCCACCGTTCGGCACGGGCCTGGCCACCGCGGCACTTGTCCTCGCGGTCATGATCATCCCGTTCATCTCCGCCACAATGCGCGACGTGTTCGAAACGGTGCCTCCCGTCTACAAGGAGTCCGCCTATGGAGTCGGCTGCACCACGTGGGAGGTCATGCGCTCCATTGTGTTGCCCTACACCCGCGTCTCAGTCGTAGGCGGCATCATGCTGGGGCTGGGACGCGCATTGGGAGAGACCATGGCGGTGACGTTCGTGATCGGCAATTCCAACAACATATCCGGCAGCCTGTTTGCGTCCGGCAACACCATCGCGTCCATCGTCGCGCTGGAGTTTCCGGAAAGTCCTGCCGGCAGCTTGAAACTTGCCTCGCTGCTTGCGCTTGGGTTCATCCTGTTCGTCATCTCGTTCATTGTCCTGGCGATATCACGCTATCTGCTGCGGCCGAGATTGAAGGCCTGACATGAGCGCAAGCACCACAACTGCCGGCGCTGTTCCAGGCCCGGCAAAGGATCAGCGGATCGCCAAGGCGCTCGGCCGCCGCCGTCATCGCTCCAACATACTCGTCAAAGTGCTGTGCGTTCTGGCCACCGCGATCGGCCTGCTGCTGCTGGCATCGATCCTGTTCACGCTGTTCTGGCTCGGCGGCGCCGGGTTGTCGCTCGGCGTGTTCACCAACATGACGAAACCACCGGGGTCGAATGGCGGATTGCTCAACGCCATCGTCGGAACGCTGATCCAGACCGGTGTCGGCACGCTGATCGGGACACCGATCGGACTCTTGGTGGGAACCTACCTGGCCGAATACGGGCACCATTCTGTTCTGGCCAACTGCGTTCGCTTCGTGTCTGACGTGCTGCTGTCAGCGCCTTCGATCCTGATCGGCCTGTTCATCTATGAGCTATGCGTCCAGCCGTTTGGCGGCTTCTCTGGCATCGCGGGTTGCCTGGCACTCGCGGTTATCGTGATCCCCATCGTGGTACGCACGACAGAGGACATGCTGCAACTCATCCCATCGAGCCTGCGGGAAGCGACGGTGGCACTAGGCGCGCCGAAGTGGAAGATGATCGTGCTGATCTGCTATCGCGCGGCGAAGGATGGCATCGCCACCGGCGTTCTGCTGGCAATCGCACGCATAGCCGGCGAGACGGCACCACTGCTGTTCACCAGCCTGGGCAACCTGAACTGGTCGATCAGCCTGACGCAGCCGATGGCCAGCCTGCCTGTCACCATCTATCAATATGCCGGTTCGGCGTTCCAGGACTGGGTGCAACTTGCCTGGGTCGGCGCACTGCTGGTCACGGTCGGTGTGCTGGCCATCAATATTCTGGCACGGTTTGCATTGCGCGGCGGGAGATGACAGTGAGCACGACTATGAGCGGAACGCAGGATCAGCAGGGCAGCTTCGGCGGCGTTCAGGCGCGCGCAACCGGCTCCAACATGAACGAGCCACGCATCGCGATACGCAATCTGGACTTCTTCTATGGTACCAATCGTGCTCTGAAGAACATCCAACTCGATCTTCCCGAGCGGCAGGTCACCGGCATGATCGGTCCTTCCGGCTGCGGCAAGTCCACGCTGCTGCGCGTACTGAACCGGATGTACGATCTGTATCCCGGACAGCGCGCTACGCGGCGAGGTGCTGATGGACGGCGAAAACATCATCGACCCATCGGTCGACCTGAATTCGCTGCGCGCCCGTGTCGGCATGGTGTTCCAAAAGCCGACGCCGTTCCCGATGACCATCTACGACAACATCGCATTCGGCGTGAAGCTGCACGAGAAACTGTCGAAGGCGGAAATGGATGAACGGGTCGAGTGGTCGCTGACACGCGGCGCGATCTGGGAAGAAGTGAAGGACCGCATCCACACCTCGGCCATGGGCCTGTCCGGTGGACAGCAGCAGCGCCTGTGCATCGCACGGACTATCGCGGTGCGGCCGGAGGTCATCCTGTTCGACGAACCGACCAGCGCGCTGGATCCGATCAGCACCCTGAAGATCGAGGAACTGCTGGATGAGCTGAAGCACGACTTCACCATCGTCATCGTCACCCACAACATGCAGCAGGCCGCGCGCTGCGCCGACCAGGTGGCGTTCTTCTATCTGGGCGAGATGGTGGAGGTGGCGCCTGCCGGACAGATGTTCACCGCCCCCAGGGAAAAGCGAACGCAGGAATACATCACCGGCCGGTTCGGTTGATCCAGGAGGACAGTATGGCCGAAACAGTGCCGGAACATGTCGTCAAAAGCTTCGACACCGAGCTGAACAAGCTTCGCCACATGATGACACAGATGGGTGGCATCGTGGAAAGCCAGGTCGCGCTCGCAGCCGAGGCGATCATGCATCGCGACGCCGCGGCAGCAACCCGCGCAGTAGAGGAGGATCCGAAGGTCGATGCGCTGGAGCGCGAGATCGAAGCCTTCGTCATCCGGTTGCTCGCCTTGCGCCAGCCGGTCGCATCCGACCTGCGCCATATCGTCAGCGCGCTGAAGATCACCGGCGATATCGAGCGTATCGGCGACTATGCCGCCAACGTGGCAAAGCGCTCGATCGTGTTGTCGCAGTTCGCCATGCCGCAATCACTGGCTGGTCTTGCACACATGGCGACGATGGTGCAGGCGCAGTTGAAGTCGATCATCGACGCGCTTGGCGACGGCGACGCCGACAAGGCCGTGGAGGTGTGGCGATCCGATCAGGTGGTCGACGACATCTACAACGCGATCTTCCGTGAGCTGATCACCTACATGATGGAAGACCCGCGCAATATAACGCCATGCACACACTTGTTGTTCATCGCGAAGAATCTAGAACGTATCGGCGATCATGCCACCAATATTGCCGAGAACCTGTATTATGCGGTGAAGGGCGAATCGCTTCCGGAGGCACGCCCGAAGGGTGATACGTCCGCCTATGCCGTGGTTCGTCCGCGAGAGTGAGAGGCAACATGCCCGACGCCACATCCAGTCTGCCCAAACCGCTGGTCCTTGTCGTTGAGGATGAAGCAGCGTTGGCTACGATGCTGCGCTACAACCTCGAAAAGCAGGGTTATCGCGTCGAGGAAGCGGCGGACGGTCAGGAAGCACTGACCCGGATCGCCGAGACGCAACCCGACCTGGTGCTGCTCGACTGGATGCTGCCGCAGATGTCGGGGCTTGAGGTGTGCCGGCAGATCCGGCGCAAATCAGCGACGCGCGATCTGCCGGTGATCATGGTGACCGCGCGCACCGAGGATCAGGATGCGGTGCGCGGCCTCAACACCGGCGCGGATGATTACATCGCCAAACCGTTCTCGATGGACTCGCTGCTGGCACGCATTCGCGCGCTGCTGCGGCGGTCGAATGCGATGCCGGTGAAAGGGCAGCTGGCATTCCACGACATCACGATGGATCTTGCGGCGCATCGCGTGGCGCGCAATGGGCGGCCGATCCATCTGGGACCGACGGAGTTCCGGCTGCTGGAGTTCTTCATGCAACATCCGAAGCGGGTGTTCTCGCGTGAGGAACTGCTCGATGCGGTGTGGGGCCCCGACATTCATGTGGAGCCGCGGACGGTGGACGTGCATATCCGCCGCCTGCGCAAGTCGATCAACGCGAGGGAAGAGCTGGATATCGTCCGCACCGTGCGCGCAGCGGGTTACGCACTGGATACCGAGCCGGTCTAACGTTGATCCCCTCTCCCGCGGAGCGGGGGAGGTTGGGAGGGGGTTTAGCGGTTGGCGATGCCCCCTCCCCAACCCTCTCCCACTTCGCGGGAGAGGGAGTTTTGGGCACCCATCTCGAAAATCCCTTGAGGGGCTGGCGCAATTCTCCCGCTCCGTCTAAGACCGTTGCAACGACGCGGCAATTCGCCCTGCGGCGCGTCGTTTCGTGGCCATTGCGAGTGAGGAGACAAATGTCAAAAGCGTTCATTGCCCAGGTTCTGCAGGAGTCCGCAGAGCTCACCGGTGCTGCCGCCAACCGTGCCGCCGGCGAACTGATGGACGCCGTGGTCAAGGCGCTGAAGAAGGAGGGCAAGTTTACCCTGCCGAGCTTCGGTACCTTTACCGTGCGCAAGACGAAGGCACGCAAGGGCCTCAATCCCCGCACCGGCAAATCGATCAAGGTGAAAGCCGGCAAGACTGTACGCTTCAAGGCCTCGCCGTCGCTGAAGAAGGCAGTCTGAACCCTACTCTACCGGCAGGAGCCAGGTGCGCGTGATGCGCCCTGGCTCTTCGCTTGTCGCACACCCGGGATTCGGCGTGCTGGTGGTCGCCATCGGCACGTTGGTGGTGCCGCTCAATTCGTCGGTCAATTTCGCCTTCCCCTACATCACCCGCGCATTCGGCCTGCCAATACCGGCAATCCAGTGGGTCGTCATTTCATACACGTTGACCTACGCCGCGCTGATGCTGGTGTTCGGTCGTGTCGGCGATCTGCTGGGGTATCGCCGCATCTTTCTCACCGGCAGCCTTTGGAGCGCGATCGCTTTCGTGCTGTGTGCGATGGCGCCGAGCTACGGTGGCCTGCTTGTCGCTCGCGTGCTGCAAGGGGTGGGTGCCGCGATGGTTTTGAGCTGCGGGCCGGCGCTCGCGACCAGCCTCTATGCCGAGACCGCGCGCACACGGATCCTTGGTGTCTATACGATGGTCATCGGGCTCGGTGGTGCGCTCGGTCCGCCGATCGCCGGACTCCTGGTGCCGTTGATGGACTGGCCTGCGGTATACTGGTTCCGCGTCCCCTTTGCATTGTCGGCCTTCCTGCTGGGCTGGCTGCTACCGCGCGACATGCGCCCGGCGCAGCGTGAACATTTCGATGCCATTGGCGGTCTGCTGCTGGTATTGGCGATCAGCGCGATGCTGCTTGCGCTGAACCAGGTCCAGCGCAGCGGTCTCTGGTCGGCAATTGCCGCGTTCGCATGTATCCTCGCCACTGTCGGTTTTGTCGCGCAGGAACGACGGGCGCCTCGCCCGATCATTAACCTGCGGTTCTTTCGCGACGTCGACTTCTCGCTGTTGAACGCCGGGCATGCCGCGCTGAACCTGGCGGGGTTCTCCGTGCTGCTGCTGGTGCCGTTCTATCTCAGCCGGTTTGGTGGCATCAGCCCTTACGCGACGGGCTTGCTGCTCGCTTCTTCCCCTGCCGGCACCGCCGTTGCGGCGCCGCTTGCCGCACGGCTCGCGACTCGCGTTGCGCCACGTCTGCTCGCGGTCATTGGCGCGGCCTTCATGGCGACTGGCCAGGTACTGATCGGTTCGGCCGATGTGACACCGAACATTCCAATGCTGGCCGCGACGATGGCACTGCAAGGCTTCGGGGTCGGGTTGTTCCAGGTCGCCTATTTCGATATCGTCACGGCATCGATCCCGCGCGCCGACCGCGGCGTGGCCGGCAGCCTGGTGATGATGACCCGCACGCTCGGCACGGTCACCGGAGCGTCGGTGCTGATCCTGCTGTTCCAGACCTGGCGCGACGCCGCCTTGGCAGCCGGCGCGGCGGAGGTTCCGGCCTTCCTTGCCGGCTTCAGCGCCACCTTCCGGATCGCGGCAGCGCTGCCGGTCCTGGTTGTACTGTTGGGGTTGGCGCGAGGCTGGGGCCGCACCCGATAGAAGTCAGTGCGTCCAGTTCTCGATCCGACCGTAGCGGAAGTTGTCAGCGTACGCCTTCGGCTTCACGTGCCGTTCCAACGGAAGCTCCAGATCGAAGGCGATGCCATTCTTGTCCGCGTAGGCGACGGCTTCCTCGCGGGTGGCGAAGGTCAACCGCACCTGCGCCTGGGTATCCGCGCTGCCGATCCAGCCCATCAGGGGATCGGGGCGGCGGGGCGAGGACGGCTCGAAGTCGAGCGCCCATTCATGGGTGCCGGCACGGCCGGATTGCATCGCGTTCTTCGGCGGCTGATAGATACGCGCGCGCATGATACCTCTCGTTGCCGTTGGTCGGGGCGGCGGGATTCGAACCCACGACCTCCTGTACCCAAAACAGGCGCGCTGACCAGGCTGCGCCACGCCCCGCTCACTCCCACTGCATGGGAACGGGCCGGAACCTATGGGCGGCGGGCCGCCGGAGCAAGGGCTCAGTGCGCGTTACCGAAAATCCGCTGCTCCACCTTGTCGCCAACCAGGATGTTCAGCTTCGCCGTCGTGCCCGGCCGCCAGCTCCAGCGTTGCGCGCACCGGACCACGGCTGTCGATCACCGCCAGGCTCTCCGGCACGGTGTTCTCCACAATCGAGCGGATCGTGCCGTCGGCATTGATGAACACCATGTCCAGCGGCGAGATCGTGTTGCGCATCCACATCTGCGAAGCTATGCGGCGTGACCCAGTCGAACAGCATACCGCCGTCCGGCGCTACCGTGGGTCGGAACATCAGCCCGACCGTCTGCTGTTGCGGGCGTGAGCGCCATCTCCACGTTGAATTCGTGCCGGGTGCCATCGCGCGTGATGATGACCAGCTTTTCCTTCGGCAGTTCCGGCTGCGGCCCCGTGATGTTGGGTTCCTGCGCGTGTGCCGCCAACGGCGCGAACGCAAGCAGCGAGAGCAATAGGCGACGGTTCATTCGGCTGTCCCCTTACTGGCGCTGCGGCATCGCCTGCGGAATGATCGTTTTGACGATCGAGGCGTCCAACGCCTCATAGTCATGATAGCCGATGGCTGCGTAGAGTTCAGCACGGGTCTGCATGCGATCGATCATGTTCTGCGTCCCGCCGTCACGACTGATCGCCGCATACAGCTCCGCCTGCGCCTTGTTGGCCATCCGCAGCGAGCTCACCGGCCAGATCACCATCTTGTAGCCCATGTCCTGGAACTCGGCCGCGGTGAAGAACGGCGTGCGACCAAACTCCGTCATGTTGGCCAGCAGCGGCGCATCCACGCGGGAGGCGAAGGTGCGGAACATCTCCGCGGTGTTCAGCGCTTCGGGGAAGATCGCGTCGGCGCCGGCCTCCAGGTAAAGCTTCGCTCGCGCCACCGCGCCGTCCATGCCTTCGGACGCCGCGGCATCGGTACGAGCGACAATGAACAGGTGCCGCCGGGCGCGGCGGGCGGCAGCGATCTTCGCAGCCATGTCGTTGGGATCGGCCAGCTTCTTGTCATTGAGGTGGCCGCATTTCTTCGGCAGCAACTGGTCCTCGATGTGCACGGCCGCGGCGCCGGAATCCTCGAAGCTGCGGACCATGTGCATGACGTTGAGCGCCTCGCCGTAGCCGGTATCGCCATCGACCAGCAGCGGCAGGCCCGTTGCACGAGTGATCTGGCGGATGAAGAAGCACACTTCATCCACCGTGATCATGCCGAGGTCGGGAATGCCCATCGATGCCGTCATGGCGGCACCCGACAGGTACAATGCACCGAACCCGGCTGCCTTGGCCTGCAGCGCCGCCATGCCGTTATGCGCACCTGGCATTTGCAGGATGCCGGGCTTGGCGAGCAACGCACGAAAGCGCTCACCGGCCGGGGCTGTGGGGAGGTCGTCTGCAACCAGGTAGGTCATGTCAGGCTCCAGGCAGGGAGCCGCCGACATAGCCCAAGGTCGCCAGCAACAACAGGCGGGTGGGGAGCGGTGGCGAGCCTTCTCACTTCCCCTGGCGGCCCCCTCCCCCAACCTCCTCCGCCCCCCTCCCCCAACCCCCGCCCGGAAGGGGAGGGCGAGATGCGTTGTTATCCATCCCACATTCGAAACCGGCGCACGACGCTCTTCGTGCAGCGGCAGTCCGCTTGGTTGCATGCCCCGGACCCTGCCAGTAACGTCCGCCGCGCAAAACGGGAACTGCTCTGATGGACATGACAGGCGAGCGGCGCATCGCCGCGACGCGCCAAACCGTATGGGAGGCGCTCAACGACCCCGCCATCCTGCAGGCAAGCATCCCTGGTTGCGATAAGCTGGAAAAGCTGTCCGACACGGAGATGCAGGCAACCGCGGCCGTCAAGGTTGGGCCAATGTCGGGTCGGTTCAGCGGCAAGGTCCACCTCTCCGACCTGGATCCGCCGAACGGCTACACCATCAGTGGCGAGGGCCAGGGCGGCGTGCTCGGCTTCGCCAAGGGCGGCGCCAAGGTGCACCTGGCGGACGATGGCGCCGGCACGCTGTTGCAATACGAGGTGAACGCCCAGGTGGGGGGCAAGCTGGCGCAGCTTGGTGCGAGGCTGATCGATGCCACCGCCAAGCAGATGGCCGATGCATTCTTCGACCGGTTCAGTGCGCAGTTGGCCCCGCCGGCACCAGTTGCCGCAGCCGCGGTCGCGGAAGGCGTGGCGCGCCCGGTACTGCCGAACCCGCCATCGTCCATTGGCGTTGGGGCGTTGGTTCCTCGCGAGCCGTTCGGCCTGCCGATGGCTTTCTGGGTCGGCGGCCTCGTCTATCTGTTCATGCTGATCCTGATCATCGGAAGCCTGCTTTAGTGGTCGAACTGCCGACGACCGTCGCCGATACGGCAAAGCTGCTCGCCGAGGGGGGCTACATCGCGGACCAGGAACTGGCGACCACGGTGCATTTGTCGCTCGTGATGCGCCGTCCGCTGTTTCTGGAAGGCGAGCCGGGTACCGGCAAGACAGAAATCGCAAAGGTGCTGGCGGCGGGCCTTAAGCGGCGGCTGGTGCGGCTACAATGCTATGACGGCATGGACATTTCCGCCGCTGCCTATGAGTGGGACCACGCGCGCCAACTCATGGCGATCCGGTTGGCCGAGGCAGCCGGGCAGACCAACCCGGACGAACTGTCCGGTGACATCTACACGCGCAAGTACCTGCTGGCCCGGCCACTGCTGTCGGCGATCGATCCGGACCTGCCGCCGGCGGTATTGCTGATCGATGAATTGGATCGCGCCGACGAACCATTCGAGGCGTTCCTGCTGGAGTTGCTGGCTGACTTCCAGGTCACCGTGCCGGAGTTCGGCACGGTCCGGGCAAAGACCCAGCCGGCGGTGGTGATCACCTCGAACCGGACCCGCGAAGTGCATGACGCCATCCGCCGCCGCTGCCTGTATCATTGGGTCGGTTACCCCGATGCGGCGCGCGAGCGGGCAATCCTCGCGGCGAAGGCTCCCGACGTGCCGGCGCACCTCTCGGAACAGGTGGTGGAGTTCGTCCAGCGGCTTCGCGGGGAGGATTTGTTCAAGCTGCCCGGCGTGGCCGAGACAATCGATTGGGCGCAGTCGCTGACCTACCTGAACCAGACCGAGCTGGCGCCGGCGGCGGTTGATGAGACGCTCGGGGTTTTGCTGAAGTATCAGGATGATATCGCCAAGGTTCGTGGCGCGGAGGCAGCCCGGTTGGTCACCGAGGTGCGGCAGGCGGCGGAATAGCGCGACGATGCCAGACGACGCCCCGCCCGACGCGCGGGTCATCATAACCCGGGAGAGCCTGCGCGACGGCACGTTGCTGATGGCGGCGCGCGAGCGGATGCCGCCGGGGACCGTGATCCAGTCCGATGAGGTGATCCAGGCGGATCTCGACGCCGCGCTCGCGACCCACCCGCCGGGCGAGGATGTCTGGGTGTTCGGCTACGGTTCTCTGATGTGGAACCCGGCGATGCACTACGCCGAACGCCGACCGGGACTGGTCCACGGGTGGCACCGGCGGTTCTGCCTGTGGCTGGAAGGCGGTCGCGGCACACCCGAGAATCCAGGCCTGATGCTGGCGCTGGAACGGGGTGGTCGCTGTGCGGGCATGCTGTTCCGCATCCCCGCCGCCGAGGCGCGCCACGAGCTGTTGCTGCCCTGGCGGCGCGAGTTGTTCACCGGCGCGTATCAGTCGCGCTGGGTGACGGCGATGACGGCTGATGGGCCGGTGCGCGCCGCCACGTTCGTGGCGAACCGCGCGCACAACCGCTACGCGGGCAGGCTCGAGGAGGCGTTGGTGGCGAAGCATGTGGCCACCGCGACCGGGTCGCTCGGCAGCTGTCTGGCGTACTTGGTCGAGACGCTGGAGGCGTTGGAGGCCGCGGGACTGCGAGATCACTCGCTGGAGCGGCTGCGGAAGTTGGTGAACGGGTAGTCAGGTTAGCGCTGTTATGGTCCTACGGTGATTGAGGACGTGTCGCCGGCGGCAGTTTTGTGAGAAACTGATAATATCATGTCATTGCGCGACGACTTGCACCAACGCCGGCACGACCTACTCCGACTAGCCGCCCAGCACGGAGCATTCAATCTGCGCGTGTTCGGATCCGTCGCCCGCGGCGAAGAGCGTCCCGACAGTGACGTCGATCTGCTGGTGGACCTCGCCGAGGATCGCGGCTTCAGCGATTACCTCGCACTCGCAGAAGAACTGGAACGCCTGTTGGGCCGCAAAGTAGACTTGGTTCTTGCGCGCAGCCTGAGCCCCCACTTCCGGCCCTATATTGAGGCCGACGCCAGGCCATTGTGAAATCTGATCGGCCTTATCTCGCGCACATCGCAGACAGCATCACTGCAATCGAAACATATGTGGTCGGCGGTCGAGATCTGTTTCTTGCTGAACGGTTGATACAGGACGCGGTTGTCCGGAACTTCGAGATCATCGGCGAAGCGGCGGGCAGGTTGTCACCGAATTTACGAGACGCAGCAGATGTTCCCTGGGGCAAGGTCATCGCTTTCAGGAACCGCCTGATTTATGGTTATTGGAACGTTGATCCACGTCTGGTGTGGGATGTGATCGAGCACGAACTTCCAGTGCTCAAGGACGCGGTCAACACATTGCTGTCTCGGATGCCGGAGCGATGAGCAACGGATCAGCTCCCACCCTCGCCGCGAACGTCATGCACTTCGCCCGCATGCTGCGCCGTGCTGGCCTGCCGGTTGGCCCGGCAGAGACGCTCGCCGGACAGCAGGCTCTGTCGCTGATCAACCTCGGCAACCGCACCGAGGCGCGCACAGCGTTGCGCACCGCCATGATCCATCGTCACGAACATCAGGACGTGTTCGACCAGGCGTTCAACCTGTTCTGGCGCGATCCCACCGCGGCCGAGCAGGCCGTGGCGATGGCGCTGCTCGAAGCACAGAAGGAGAAGCACAAGGAACGACCGCCCCCTGGCAGCCGCCGCGTCGCCGAGGCGATGGCCAAGCCGCGCGAAACCCGCCCGCGGCCAGAGGACGAACCGCCGGTGATGGACGCGGTGCTGACCGTATCGGAACGCGAACGCCTCCAGAACATGGACTTCGAGGCCATGAGCGCCGAGGAGATCGCCGCAGCGAAGCGTGAGATCCGCCGCCTCGTCCTGCCGCTCGACCTGCGCCGCACACGGCGGCTGCGCGCCGATCCGCTCGGCCCGGTGACCGACCTGCGCCGCACCATCCGGCAAAGCCTGCGCCAGGGCGGCGAGATCCTGACCATCGCGCGCGAACGCCAGGTGACCCGCCCTCCCCCGCTCGTCGTGCTCTGCGACATCTCCGGATCTATGAGCCGCTATGCCCAGATCCTGCTGCATTTCCTGCACGCGGTGACCAACGATCGCGATCGTGTGCAAGCGTTCCTGTTCGGCACCCGTCTTACCAATGTCACGCGCCAGCTTCGCCACCGCGATGCCGGAGGTGGCGTTCCAGATGGTGTCGCACATCGTGCCGGACTGGTCGGGTGGCACGCGAATCGGCGAGGCGCTGGACGCGTTCAACCGCCTCTGGGCGCGACGGGTGCTGGCGCAGGGGGCGATCGTGCTGCTGATCACGGACGGCCTCGATCGCGATGGCGCCCGCGGCCTTGCCGACAACATGGATCGGCTGCATCGTTCGTGCCGGCGGCTGATCTGGCTCAATCCGCTGTTGCGCTGGAGCGGCTTCGAGCCAAAATCACAGGGGATACGCGCAATGCTGCCGCACGTGGACGACTTCCGCCCCGTGCACAACCTGGCCAGCCTGCGCGCGCTGGTCGATCTCCTGTCCCGTCCGACGCCACGACGCACACTCTTGGCGGCGACGGCCGAGCCTGAAAGGATTGCCTCATGAATATCGCAGAAACCGAGGACGTGATGAGCACCGCTGCGCTGTGGCGAGCTGCCGGCGAGCAGGTGGCGGTTGCGACGGTGACGGAGACGTGGGGCAGTTCGCCTCGCCCTGCCGGGAGCCAGATGGCGGTCACCAAATCGGGCAAGATGGCTGGGTCGGTGTCCGGCGGCTGCATCGAGGGCGCCGTGGCCGACGCCGCGATGAAGACCATCGATTCCGGGGCGCCGCAGTTGTTGGACTTTGGCGTGACACATGAGAGGGCATGGGAGGTCGGCTTGGCATGCGGCGGCAAGGTCAAGGTGTTCGTGGAGAAGCTGTCGTGATCGCATCGGCGAGGAGTGCGGAGATTGCAGGGATTTCAGAGATCCTCCCCCTCCCCTTGCGGGAGGGGGTTAGGGGGAGGCGGCGCTGCCAGCCCCACAACCCCCTCCCCCCAACCCCCTCCCGCAAGGGGAGGGGGAGAATTCAGCCATGACGCCGGAAATCCTCGCTGCCCTGGACGCGGCGAAGCGTGACAAGCGCCCCGTCGTCCTGGCCACCCGGCTGCCCGACGGCGAACAGCAGCTCCTGCCCGACCCGTCCGCGCCCGCAGAGCTGAACGCCGCCGCCGAGCAGGCCCTGCGCGACGACGTCAGCTCCACGGTGAAGCTCAGCGGCACCGACTGGTTCCTGCACGCACACAACCCGCCACTCCGCCTTATCGTCGTCGGCGCGGTGCATATCGCCCAGGCGCTGGTGCCCTTCGCGACCCAGTGCGGCTTTGCCGTCGTGGTGGTGGATCCGCGCCGATCGTTCGCCTCGGACGAGCGCTTCCCCAACGTGACAGTGTCCAATGCATGGCCCGATGAAGCCCTCGACGAGCTGAAGCCGGACACCCGCACTGCCGTCGTCACGCTGACCCACGATCCGAAGCTGGACGATCCAGCGCTGGATCGTGCGCTGAAATCTCCCGCCTTCTACATCGGCTCGCTCGGCTCCCGTCGCACCCACGCCGCCCGCCTCAAGCGGCTGCGTGAGTTGGGCCACGGCGACAATGCCCTCACGCGCATCCAGGGCCCGGTTGGCCTCAACATCGAGGCGGTCACAGCGCCGGAAATCGCGCTCTCCATCATCGCTGAGCTGGTCGCCGTGCGACGAGGAGCGCCGTTGCCCAATAGGCAGCCGCTGGCGGCATGAAATTCGGCCCCGTCCCGTTGGCCGAAGCGCGCGGTGCGATCATGGCGCACTCGCAGCGTGTCGGCGACCGCATGATCCGCAAGGGCTCGCTGTTGGACGAGGGCGCCGTGGTGGCCCTCCGTGAGGCTGGGCGCGCCGAGGTCATCGTCGCCCGATTGGAACCGGGCGACGTGCCCGAGGACATCGCGGCCGATCGACTGGCTGAGCCAATGCTGTCGCCCCTGATCGCCCGGAGCCGCGCAGCCACCGGCCGGGTCAATCTGGTCGCCGAGGTGCCGGGCCTGCTCCGCGTCAACACCGCGATGATCGACCGGGTCAACTCAATCGACGAGTCGCTCACCATCGGCACACTGCCGGATTTTGCCGTCGTGGCACCGAAGGACATGGTCGCGACCGTGAAGATCATCCCGTTCTCGGTGCCGGGCCGCGTGCTCGCGGTCGCCGAGGCGCTGGTGAGGCAAACCGGCTCGCCGTTGACGCTGCATCCGTTCCACCATCTGAAAGTCGGGCTGGTGGTTACCGAGCTTCCCGGACTGAAAGCCAGCGTCACCGAGAAGACCGTCGCTGCCACCGATCAGCGCATAACCCAGCTGACCGGATCGCTGCTGCCCCCCCTGCACGCACCGCATGAGGCAGTTCCGATCGGGAAGGCGCTGGAAACACTGATTGCCCAGGGAGCCGACCTGCTGCTCGTCGTCGGCGCATCGGCCGTGGTCGATCGGCGCGATGTTGGACCCGCGGGCATTGTCGCGGCGGGCGGGGAGATCCTGCATTTCGGCATGCCGGTCGATCCCGGCAACCTGATCTGCCTCGGCCGCATCGGCACGCGGCCTGCGCTGGTGCTGCCCGGCTGCGCGCGCAGCCCGAAGCTGAACGGAATCGACTTCGTGCTGACCCGGATATTCGCAGGCTTGCCGGTGGGTTCGGCCGATCTGATGAAAATGGGCGTGGGCGGGCTCCTGAAGGAGATCGACGTGCGGCCGCTGCCGCGCGAGAAGGCCCCGGCCACGCCACGCACCGGCATCGCTCCACGCAGCGCGCCGACCATTGCCGCTGTCGTGCTGGCAGCCGGCCGCTCGCGCCGGATGGCACCGCACAACAAGCTGCTGGTCGCAGATCGCACCGGCAAGACGATGATCGCGCGCGTGGTGGACAACGTGCTGTCATCCAACGCGCGACCGGTGCTGGTGGTGACCGGCCATCAGGCGGAGCAGGTGCAGAATGTTCTCGGTGGTCGGCCCGTACGGTACGTCCATGCGCCCGACTACGCCGAGGGTCTGTCCGCCAGCCTGAAGGCCGGTATCGCCGCAGTGCCCGAGGACTGTGCCGCGGCGGTCGTCTGCCTCGGCGACATGCCGCTGGTGACCGGCCGGATGATCGACCGGTTGCTCTCGCACTACGACCCGGAGGAGGGACGCAAGATCGTGCTGCCGACATTCCGCGGCAAGCAAGGCAATCCGATGCTCTGGGATCGGCAGTTCTTCCAGGAGATCCTGCAAATCGCCGGTGATTCCGGCGCCCGCTTCCTGCTGAGCAAGCATCTGGAGGCGCTCGCCGAAGTGGAGATGGCCGACGATGCGGTGTTGCGCGATTTCGACACCACCGACTCGCTGAACACGCTGCCAGAGCGACTGCGGCCGGAGCCGATTGGATGAAGACCAAACCATTCTCCACCTCCCCTTGCGGGAGGGGGTCAGGGGGAGGGGGCGACCCCTTCACCTAGCCATGCCCATCTGTGAGGCAGATCCCTGGCGGTTCCAGTATTTCGAGCACGTCGCGTGCCCGGAGCACATCCGCATCTCCACCGAGGACCCGGATTCCTGGGAATGGTTCCCCCAGCACCGCTGGATTTACGACAAGCTCGCGGTCGCCCTATCGCAGGGGCTGCTTGCGGCGCCTCACGGCGTCGTGCCGCCGTCGTTCCCGGTGTTCTCCAAGCCGATGATGAACCTGCGCGGCATGGGCGTCGGCAGCCGCGTCATCGCCTCCGCCGAGGATTACCGCACCGCGCTGACCGCTGGCCACTTCTGGTGCACGCTGCTGACCGGCGCCCATGTCAGCACCGACGTGGCGCTGGTGGACGGCGAGGCACGCTGGTGGCGCCACACCACCGGCGCCATCGCCCCTGGGGGTACCTTCGATCACTGGGTGATCCACGCCGAAGCCATGCCGAACATCGAGCAATGGTGCGGCGCCTGGGCGCGTAAACACCTGCGTGGCTACACCGGCATGGCGAACTTCGAGACCATCGATGGTCGCATCATCGAGGCGCATCTGCGCTTCGCCGACCAATGGCCTGATCTCTACGGCGCAGGCTGGGTCGAGGCCGTGGTGGACCTGCACGTCACCGGCGAATGGACCTATCCCGACACCGATCGGGCCGACGGCTACAGCGTCGTGCTGTTCGGCCCGCACGGCCCGCACTACCGCCATCCACCGGCCTCGCTGGTGGATGAGGTGCGCGCAATGCCGGGCGTCTCCAGCGTGCAGATCACCTTCCACGAGGATAAGGCCCCCGAACACCACGCCATGCCCCCCGGCGGCTTCCGCCTCGCCATCGTCAACGCGCTATCGCTGGAGGCAGGCCAGGCGGGACGCGAGAAATTGTGGGCCGCCCTCGCCCCCTAGCCCTCCTCTCCCGCGCCTTGCGCGGGGTAGGTCGGGAGGGGGTGAAGCGATCAAGGCACCCGTCACGCAGGCTGCACGCCGAACATCTCCAACTGCCAGCCAGCCGCGGTCAGCGGAAACACCTTGATCGAACGGCGCACTCCGATCTGGTAGATCGGCTGGAACAGCACGAACAGGTTGGCCTGATCCACCATGATCTGCTGATACTGCTTCCACAGCTCGATCTGCTTCTGCGGGTCTGCTTCTCCCGCTGCTCGATGCACCAGCTTGACCACATCGTCCGGCGGCACCCAGTGCAAGCGCTTTGCCACGCGCTCCACTGTCGCGGCGGCCCACAGTTCGCTTTCGATCGCCGGAGGATTCCAGAACGTCAGTGCCGACGTCGCCTTGAACGTTTGATACTGCGTGCGGAACGTCACCATGTTCATCGGCGCCAGGTTGGCCTTGATGCCCACGCGCGCCAGATCGGATTGCAGTTTTTGCGCCAGAACAGCGAACGATGTGCCTGTGATGGAGCCGGTGCCGTACTGCAGGTCGAATTCAAACCCATTCGGCAGCCCCGCTTCGGCGAGCAGCTTCTTCGACCTGTCCAGATCCTGACGATAGCCGATCTCGCGGGTCAGCTCCGTGGTGGAGCCGTTGGTGCCGATTGGCAGGAACGTCACCGGCCGTACCGCATTGCCGCCAAGCAGCGAGTCGCTGATGCCGTCGTAGTCGATGGCATAGCCCACCGCCTGCCGCGCTGCCTTGATGGCGAGGGACTTGTTGAAGCTCGCGTCCGATGTCAGCGCCAGATACACGAAGTCCGTGCTGATCAGGCGATCGATCCAGATGTCCTTGTTGGCATTGAGTGTGGTGACCTGCTCGGGGATCAGGTTGAACGCCGCGTCGATGTCACCTCGCTGTAGAGCCAACAATTGTCCGCCGCTGTCCGGCATGTGCTGGAACACGACGCGCTCGAACGGCGGCTTGCCGCGCCAGTAATGCGGGTTCGCTACCAGCCGGATCTGCGAGTTGCGCTCCCAGGCTACCAGGCGATATGGGCCGGTTCCTACTGAATTCTGATCGAGCCAGGTGCGCGCCTTGTCCTTGGTCTGGGCCTCGGTGCTCGCATCGGAGCCGTGTTCCTCGAGCACCTTCTTTTCGCACACCACGAAGCTTGGCGCGGCCAGGATGGTGAGGATCGGTTCCTCCGGCGCCTTCAGGATCACGTCGATCGTCTTGTCGTCGACCTTGTCGAAACGCACCACGTTCGACAGGTACTGCGATGGTTGATCGCCAACGTACAACACGCGGTCCAGCGAATACTTTGCATCGTCCGCGGTCATGACGTTCCCGCTCGGGTACTTCACACCATCGCGTAACGTGAAGCGCCAGCCAGTGCCGTCCGGCGTCCGCTGCCACGACGTTGCCAACCCAGGTTTTACGTTGACGTAGTCGTCAGGCGCCATCGTGATCAGGCATTCGTAGCAGGACGCCACGATCAGCGGCGCCATATAGTTCGACTCATGCGCGGGATCGAGGGTAACGGTGTCGGAGAAATCGACCGCCAGGATCAGCGTGTCCTTGCGAGTTTGCG
The DNA here is from genome assembly GCA_963726125.1 of uncultured Alphaproteobacteria bacterium. GTDB lineage: Bacteria > Pseudomonadota > Alphaproteobacteria > Acetobacterales > Acetobacteraceae > JAMXLO01. The sequence continues at coordinate 344,371 of CAVSBG010000013.1, forward strand.
CGCGGAGCGGAGGACCCGCGAGCGAGGCGGCTGTGAACGTCGCACTGCTGATGCCGAGCAAGCGCAGAAGCTCGCGGCGATCAATCATCATGCCGGCTGATTTGCTCATGCCCGGACCCTCCCCTTCGATTTGTTGCCGCGACTATAGGCGGTGGCTGCGAACAGGCAAATTCACACGCAGCGCGATGGTTTCAGTTGATCCACGGCTTGACGACAACTTCGGCACCGTCCCAGTGTCTCACAGACACTAGCCGTGCAGCATGAAGGGAGCCCGAAGATGGCCGCCGAGGTCCGGGAAATAAGTCCAGGTTTCGTTGCCGAGATCGTCGGCGTCGATCTGCGTGAGCCGATCAGCGCGAATGATGTGACGGTGATCCAAAACGCAGTTGACCAGCATCCGGTGCTGGTGTTCCACACGCCGGGCATCACCAACGAGCAACAGATCGCGTTCAGCCGCAATTTCGGTTCGCTGTCGCGCGCCACGGAATACCAGAAGGATCCGATGAAGCGCCGGCTCGGTGGCGAAATGACCGATGCGTCCAATCTCAGCGAGGACAGCCAGGTGTTGGGCGCGGGCGATCGGCGGCGCATGAACAACCTCGGCAGCCGGCGCTGGCACACCGATGGCTCCTACAAGCGGCTATCGGGCAAATACTCGCTGCTGTCCTGCCATTCCGTTGTCTCCGATGGCGGCCAGACACAGCTCGCCGACATGCGCGCGGGTTATGATGCGCTGCCGGAGAAAATGAAGCAGCTGGTCGAAGACTTGGTGGTCGAGCACAGCATCTTCCACTCGCGCGCGGTCATTGGCTTCACCGGGTTCTCGGCGGATGACCAAGCGACGCTGCCCTCGGCGCAGCATCCGCTGGTGCGCATCCATCCCACGAGCGGTCGCAAGTCACTCTACCTGTCGTCACATGCCTCGCACGTTGTCGGTTGGCCAATTCCGGAGGGGATGGACCTCCTGCACGAACTGATCGAATGGGCAACCCCGGCCAGTGCTGTATATACGCACCAGTGGCAGCCCGGCGATCTGGTGATGTGGGACAACCGCTTCACCATGCATCGCGCGCGCCGTCACTATCCGGAGACAGCCGTTCGCGACATGCGCCGCACCACGATCGAGGAAGACGTCCCGCCGCTCGAACAGGCCGCGTAGCAGCGACGCAAGACAGGAAAGGGGCCGTACGCGCTGCACGGTGCGTTCAAAGTAGGGTAGGTTTTTAACACGGAGGACGTGCGAGGGCCACGGTGGGCCACGGAGATTGCTTTCCTCGCGAGCTTGTCCGTGAACACCGGGAACTCCGTGGCCCACCGTGGCCCTCGCACGTCCTCCGTGTTAAAAACCTTACTGCTGCCGCAGCCACCGCCGCCGATGCTCCAACGACACCTCAACTCACCGGAACCGCTGCACGGCATACGGCGCGGCATCAATCCCAGGCGGCTGGCCCGTGATCAGGCGTGCCACGAGGCGCCCGCTGGGCGGACCGCCGGTCATCCCGAAATGCCCGTGGCCGAATGCGAAATGCAAGCCTGGGCGGCCAGGTGCCGGACCCAGCACCGGCAGGCTGTCCGGCGTGGATGGACGGAAGCCCATCCAATACCGCACCTGCGCGCCGGTCAGCGAGGGGAACATGCGTCGAGCATGCTGCACCAATGCCTTGGCGCGTTCCTCGTTCGGCGGCGCATCCAAGCCGGCAATCTCGACCGTTCCGGCGACACGCAGTCCGTCCTCCATCGGCGTTACCCCGAAGGCACGCGTCTTGTTGCTGATCGGCAGCGCCGGCATCACTTCCGGATCGAACAGCATCGCGTGATAACCGCGCTCCGTCTCCAACGGCACGCTGATCCCAAGCGGATCGAGCAACTGCCGTGACCACGCACCTGTTGCGATCACGACATGATCGGCCGAGCGGTTGGCAATGTTGGTCATCACCATCCAGCCGCCGCCCTCATGCGGGATCAGCTTCATTGCGCGCTCGTTGATCAGTTCGCCGCCCTCCTGCTGGAACAATTCGCCCAGCGTGCGCACGCTGCGTTGCGGGCTGACGGTGAAGCCGTTGCCGGGCGTCAGCAGCCCACGGGTCACGTCGCGCGCGATGCCGGGGAACATCTGCCGCAGGTCGTCGGCAGTCAGGGCCTCCGTGCGGATGCCGTGGCGGTTGCGCACCTGCTGCTCGACCTGTGCGTTGGCACTGTCGCCCTCGCCTTCCCATACGTGCACCTGCCCGACCGGACGGATCAGTTCGCGGTACAGCGGCGCGCCCAGGAGCTCCTGCCAGCAGCCCAGCGTATCGCGGTGGAGGGCGCGCATCGCATCGGAGATCGCCATCACGCGCTGCAATTGGCCTGATTTGATCCAGCGCAGCAGCCAGGGCAGCGCGCGCGGGAAATAGCTCGGACGCACCGAGAGTGGACCGAGCGGATCGGTCAGCCAGCCGGGCACCTTGCGCAACATGCCCGGCAACGCAATCGGCACCGCCGTGTCCGGGCTGAGCAGGCCGGCATTGCCGAAGGATGCACCGCCGGCCGGCGGCAGCGGGTCGATGACCACCACCGCAACGCCGGCTCTTCGCAGATAAATTGCCGTGGACAGGCCGGCCACACCGGCCCCGATCACAATCGCCTCGTGGCGCGCGAGTGTCATGGCCGACGTCCCCCCTGTTAGGCGGCGATCGCCGCGGCCACCCACTGCGCCCACGCGAGGGCCTGGCGATCCTCGCCAATGCGCGTGACGATCTGGATGCCGAGCGGGAGCCCGTCGGGACCGGTGCCGGCAGGTACCGTGACGCAGGGAACGTGCAGGCTGGTCCAGATCAGGTTGAACACCGGATCACCGGTCCACTCGAGGCCGGCCGGCGCCTGCCCAGGCGCGGAAGGTGTCACAAGCGCATCCAGGCCCTCCAAACACAACGGAAACTCCTGCTGTGCCTGAGCGAACACACTGTGTGCTGCATCCACCTCCGCCTGCGCCTCGGGACAGGCCGAACTCCAGCCGCTCGCGCAGGCCTTCGCTGATTTGCTCGTCGCGCGTTCGCGAGTTCCCAGCCCAACGCGCGAGCGCTTTCGCTGTTCATCACGGCAGGATGCGCTCCGGCGATCGCCGCCACGCCAGGCGTCAGTTCGCGTTCGACCACGCTCGCGCCAGCACGGGCCAACGCCGAGGCGACGCGCGGCAGCAGTGTCTGGGTCTCCGGAAGTGCCTTGTCCCAGGCTGGCGAGCGGCAGATCCCAATACGCGGAGCCCTGTCGGGGCGCGCGTCCGGATTGCCGAGGTCACGCCCTGCCACCGCACCGGCAAAGAGCGCACAGTCTGCCACACTGCGCGCAATCACTCCCACAGTATCAAGGCTTTCCGACATCAATTTCATGCCGAACCGGTTGATCATCCCGAACGTCGGCTTGTAGCCGACGACGCCGCAATAGGCTGCCGGGCGGATCACGCTCCCCGCGGTCTGCGTCCCATAGGCAAGCGGAAAGAAGCCCGCGGCCACGCCAGCGGCCGAACCGCTGCTGGAGCCGCCTGGCGTATGCGCCGGATTGTGTGGGTTACCGGTCGGGCCAGGCTTGCGCGTGGCGAACTCTGTGGTGACGGTCTTGCCGATCACCACACCGCCGGCCTGGCGTGCCCACGCAACCGCTGCGGCGTCGGCCTTTGGGCGCCAGCCGGACCAGATTGGCGAGCCATATTCGCTCGGCATATCAGACGTATCCAGCACGTCCTTTACCCCGATGGGTAATCCGCGCAGTGGTCCTGGACGCGCATCAGCGGCACCAAGCTGACGCGTGTCAGGATCGAACCAGGCGAACGCCCGTACCGGCCGGCTCGCGCTCGGCGATCCGTGCCAGGCACGCCTCCATCAGCTCGGCAGGCGACAACTTGCCATCCCTGATCAGCCGGGCGGCCTCGGTCGCCGTAAGCAATGCCGGGTCTCGCATGGCAGAATTCTCCCGCAAACCTTTCGCACAGGCTGGCGCAAGGCTATGCGCAGGTCCATCCTTACCGCGTGCAACCAACCGAGCACCCCACGCCCGTGCATGTCGGCGCCGGCCCGGACGGGTCGCTGACCTACCTCGTCGACATGCCGCCCGAGGAACTGCCGGCGGTCCATCGCCGCGACCTGGAGCGCGCGTGGCATGCGGCACGCGACGCCGCCATCAAACAGCGCTGGGGGGTTGCCCGTTTCTTCCGCTTCCGGCGTGACGACGGCTCTTTCGGTGACCTCGCCCTGGCTGACCGGGATGCCTGCTGCTGGGCCGGCGCGGTCGATGTCACCCTCGGCATGCGCAACAGCTACGGCCTGTCGGTCTGCCTGCGCCTGCTCGCCCTGGTGGAATTGCTGGCGCGGGTGCGGTGGGCCGACCCGCTGTGCCAGCTGCAACGCGACGGCGCCGAACTGCATCCCGTTCTGCTACGCGCCGCCGCGAGCGCACCTCTGACGCCGGACGCACGATTTGACGAAACCGGGTTCCGCAGCCGCCTCTCCCGCTTCGCCCTCGGTTTCACGCTTGAGAACCAGCCCGCGCCGCGTCTGACAGGAGCCACGCAATGAGCCGCCTCCCTGCCCTGCTCGCGCCGCTGCTCCTGAGCCTGGCCTGTTGCCAGCCACCGCCTGCGCCGAGCTCTGAGACGCGCGCGGACGCCGCCACCCTCGCCGCCTGTCGCGATCGCGCCAATGAGGTCTACAACCGGCAGAACCGCGGCACGATCTACTCCATTACCAACCGCGACGCGCCGTTCTCCGGGAGTTATATTCCCGCGCCGGTCGATAGCGGCCTGTCGCAACTCTACACGCACGAGAACCGGGTCCGCGACTGCGTGCGCAATACCGGGACCGAGACCAGCCGCGCCCCGACGCCGGAACCGGCACCGCCCCCGCCCCCGCAATAGCCCGCCTGCCTTCACGGCTGGCCTCATGCCCCGGCATGCCTTAGAAGGCCGGGGCCGTTCAATCTGTGGGGAGACATGCCGATGCCGAAGATTATCCGCAAAGATCCAGGCGCCATCCTGTCGAAGGTCGTCGAGTACCATAATTTCGTCTATCTCCAAGGTGTTACGGCCAAGGATACCACCAAGGACATCAAGGGGCAGACCGCCGAAGTGCTGGCCCAGATCGACGAACTGCTGGAGGCGCACGGCACCGACAAGACCTGTCTGCTGCAGGCAATGATCTGGGTGAGAAACATTCGCGACCGCGACGCGATGAATGAGGTCTGGACGCCTTGGCTGCCAAAGGATGGCGCCCCCGCCCGCGCATGCGTTCAAGCAGAACTCGCCAATCCCTCGATCCTGGTCGAGATCATGGTCACTGCCTGTAAGTGAAATTCTCGATATTCTCGTCGCGCGCAAATGATTTGGTAATGATCCCGGTGCTTAGTGAGCACCGGGAGACGACCGCGTTAGATTCGTTTGTCGCCACTCGCTGAATGTTACGTCCTGACCGAATCGAGAACAAATCCGCTGTTTAGGACAAAGTTCCCCGAATTCGGGTTCATCCACAGGGGTCAGCAAGGAAAGCGAGCGCTTCAGGTGGAATGATCGGAGTCCCCGGGTTGTCACGTTTGCAACCCTGCTGTTACGAATTCACAGAGCTGTGAAACAACCGGGGAGCGAGTCGGATGCGGGGTTGGGGAACCGGCACCAGAGTCATTTTGATAGGATCGTTGATTACCATAACCAGTCAGTTTGCCTTGAAGGACGCCAACGCCGCCCAACACCGACAGCGGCAACCGGGCAGTCAGCAGGTTGCGCAAGCCAACACGTCAGGCTCAGGTCACGCCTCGTCGATGCACGCCAGAGCCGCAGGCCATCGCCGGTATGCTCGCGGTGGTGGCATATCCTGCGTGCCGTTCGCGCGCGCTGATTCAGGCATCGCGGTCGCCGGCAACGCCTGGCAGTGGTGGGACAACGCCGCCGGGGTCTATGCCCGGGGCGCCGTGCCGGAATCAGGCAGCGTCCTGACGTTCCGCGCCAATGGCCGCATGCGGCTGGGCCACGTGGCCGTGGTCGACCGCGTCATCAATCCGCGGGAGATCGAAATCGAGCACGCCAATTGGTGGGGTCCGGGCGCGCATGGCGGCGTGGCCCGCAATATCCCCGTGGTCGACGTGTCGGAAGCCAACGACTGGAGCGCAGTCCGCGTCGGCCTCGGCCAGAGCGGCGAATTCGGCAGCGTCTATCCCACCTACGGCTTCATCTATGATCGGCCGGATACCGGCGTAATGGTGGCCAGCACGAGCGCACCGGCGCCACAGGCCGCACTCAACCCGGCACCGAATGATCTGCGGCCGCCCACCGAACGCGGATGGCAGACCTATGAGGAGGTCGCGGAGGCACCCGTGACGCCAGCCAGGCATCGCCGCTGGCATCTCGCGTCCAACCGCTCGCACCGCCTGCTGATTTCCTACACGGCTCGATAACCGCTTAGCCGAGGTCGCCACACCGGGCGGGTTCCTCCGGGAACCTGGCTCGCTGCATCGACCGGGGCTGATGCGTCCTAGCCCGTGGCTACGGGAGGAGCCCGGTCGCGCCCAGCGCCGCAGCCCCGCCGAGCACCAGCAATGGATGCAGCCGCGTGAACATGAACAGCAGTGTCGCCGCGGCGGTGATGGCCGCTGTGCCCCACTCCGCCGAGGTTGCGCGGATCAACAGGGCTGCGGACGCCATCACCAATCCTGCGGTCACCGGCACCAGCCCCCGCTGCACCAGCCGCCGCCACGGCGCGTCACGGAAGCGGTACCAAAGCCGATAACCGATGAACGTCAGCACCGAGGACGGCCCGGCGACGCCAAGCGTCGTGACCAGCGCACCGGCCAGTCCGGCCACTCGCCAGCCGATCAGGGTCACCACCAGCATGTTCGGCCCCGGTGCTGCCTGCGCCAGCGCGAACAGTGCGGCGAACTCCTGCGCCGTCAGCCAGGGATGCACCTGCACCACCTGACGCTGCATCTCCGGCAGCACCGAATTGGTGCCCCCGAACGCCAGCAGCGAAAGCTGCATGAACACCAGGCCCAGGCTGACCAGCGTGGACACGGTAATCACTCGCGAAAACGCCACACCAGCAGGGTCGATATCGCCGCCATGGCAGGCAGCACGGGCGGCAACGGCAGCCGCAGCACGGCGATCACGACGAACGTTGCCACCGCCACCGCAATCCCGGCCGGCCGCGTGCGCAGCGGTGCGGCGATCCGCAAGGCGTTCGCCAGCACCAGTGCCGAGGCAGCCGCCGCCAGGCCATGGAATGTGTGCTGGACCGCCGGCAGGTCGCCGTAGCGGTCATATACGAGGCCCAGCAGAATCACCGTCGCGAACGGCGCCGCCATCAATCCGGCGAACGCCGTCACCGCGCCGGCCACACCGTGAAAACGCGCGCCCAACGCGATCGTCAGGTTCATGATGTTGCCGCCGGGCAGGAACTGGCAGAGGCCGAGCATGTCGGTGAACTCGGCTGCGGTGAGCCAGCGCTTCTGCTCGACCACCATGCGCCGCGCCCATGGGAGCACGCCGCCGAAGCCGTACATCCCGACGGACAGGAAGCCGAGGAACAGGCGCGGCAGCGTAGGAGGGGGTGGCGCGTCCGGCATTCCGGCTGGATACTGTGCGCGCTGTCATTGGACAAACGGGTTTGCCCGCATGAGTTCAGTGCTCACGTTGTTTGCGCGCCTCAGTGTGTTGTGGCTGTTGGTTATTGGAACGGCCGCCGCAGCGAATGCCGCTTGTCGCGTCGACCAGGTCAGCGCCGTGCCGATCAAGCTGGTCAACGGTCATCCGCTGGTCACCGTCATGGTGAACGACAAGCCGGCGACATTCATCCTGGACAGCGGCGCTGAGCGCACTTTGATGGGTGAGGACGTGGTGCGGCAATTGGATATCGCGCGCGACACCTGGGTGGCATCGACCGTGCGCGGTGTCGGTGGCTATGAGGAGCGCCCCAACGCACTGCCGCGCTCGATGCGCCTGGGCGACGTGACGCTGCGGCGGCGCACGGTGAGCGGCGATACCAGCGTGACGGTTGGGCCGTTACCGATCAGCACCGTCGGCGGGCAGCAAATCGCCGGCCTGCTGGGGCGGGATTTCCTGTCACCGTTCGATCTCGATATCGATCTGCCGCAGCAAAGGCTGACGCTGTATGACGTGCAGGGTTGCAGTGGACAGTTCCTGCCTTGGGGGATGCCGTACGCTGCGATCCCGGCCGTCACGCCGGTCGGGACAGCGCTGGTGGTGCCCGTCATCATCGATGGCCGCCCCTTGCGCGCGCTGGTCGACACCGGCGCCACTTCCAGCCTGATCGCGGCACCCGGCATGTACCGGCTCGGCCTGACGCCACAAATGCTGGCGAGCGATGCCGCCGGCACCGGGTCCGGCATCGGTCCAGCCGCGGTGTTGATGCGCCGGCATCGCTTCGCGGAAATCCGGGTTGGTCCGGACACTACGCGGAATCTGATGCTGTGGGTGGCGACGGTGCGCGTGGTGCCGATCGTGGACATGCTGCTCGGGGAGGATTGGCTGAGCGCGCGGCGGGTGTGGCTGTCGTTCGCGACGAAGCAGGTGTTCGTCCCGGCGGGTCAGAACGGCTGAATTGCCTTCGCCTCGGTCATGTAGCGTTCGGCGTCCTCGGGCAGCAGCAGCCGATCATGCACGAGTTGCCGCGCGGCAGCCGCGACCAGAACCGCGTAGCGCACGTGATCGCCGTAGCGGGCCGTCAGTGATTTGCGATTGTCGCCGCTTACGCGTTCGGCGTCGGTGCGCGCGAATGGCAGGTAGCTGCCGTCGCGATCGCACATCTCGCCGGCGGGAAATGGTGATTTGTAGAGGTTGAATCCTGTGTAGGTAGCGAGCGGCACCGTGATGTCCGGCAGGCGCAGGCCGGCTTGGTCGTTGCCATCGCGATCCACTGCCGGCACCAGCGCGTCATACGGTGACGCCACGCGCCGCGGATGCACCCAGTCACCCGGTGGATCGATGCTGTCGGGCGCCGACGCAACCACGAAGCCCGGGAGTGACGGAAAGCCCAGGTGCTGTGCCGGGACCAAAGTGTGGTCGGCGATCCGTGGGATGCGGCTGGCCGGCGGCGGGGTGCCCTTGGTGACCCAGTCGTCCAGATCCACCAGCAAGGCACGCACCGCTGGGTATGGGTTGTGCGGGTTGCGTTGGTTGGCGCAGGGACCTGGCGCATCGGTGGAACCATGGCGGCCGGTGTGCTGCGAGCCGGCGATCAGGAACAGCCGGGTCGTTGCGGGCAACGCGACATCGTGCTGACCGAGCGGATCGGTACCCAGCAATGATGCGCCCTTCTGCCAGTATTCGGCATCGGTATTCGTCTCGATCAGCAGCGGATCGAAGCCGTCGTGCCGCAGCACCGCGGCATCCTTGCCGCTGACCGGATCATGCGTGCGCGCGGCCGAGAACGGGAAGGCGTTCTCCGGCATCGTGTGATCCTCGTGCTGCGTGCGCGTACGGAACGGCTGCGCGAATGGCGCATTGAGGAATACGGTGCCGATACCGGCGATGTGGCTTAGTACGCCGTCGAACACCTTGTGGCCCAACTCGTCCTGGTTGAAGCCATGCTCGATGAAGTCACGCAGGAACCGGCCGCTTTGCGAGATGCCGAAACCGATGGCGGCGGTGATCTCGCCACCGGCGGGATTGTCAGGAGCGCTCGACTTCAGGAATGCAACGACATCGCGTTGTGCGGCGAAGCCGATGCCGCTGACCCAGGGCGCCTTGGCGCGATAGTTCAGCTCATACAGCGCGCCGAGTGCCGGTTTGGTGCCCTCGGGCAGCAGGACCACGGTTCGCTGATCGGCGAAGCGCCACTGCTCGCGCGGCACGGCAACCGGCGAGTCCTGCTCGCGCTGCCGCACGGTCAGCGTTGCCGTCGGCTGCTTGGTATCCACGGCCGTGTAGCTGAGGTGGAACTGCGTCAGTGCGGGTGCGCGGGTGCCTGAGACGAACTCGTCGCGCATCTCCTGAGCGACGTCGGGCAGCGCGGGAATGCGGATCGTCATGCCGTGATTGCGCGTCGGCGCATCAGGATCCCATCCCGCCCATGCAACCGTATAGCCGCGCCGAAACAGGAACCCATCGCCCGCCTGCGCCGATGTCATCGGATCGTTGCTGTCGTCAGGCGGCGACAACTCGTTCAGCGCTCTGACCGCAAGCTTGTTGCCGCGGTTCAGTATATCGAACAGCAGATGGTGGTTGCCCTTCGCAGGTTCGGCGGGACGCAGGATGAACAGGTCGGTTTCATACTCGACTTTTCCGGCGGCATTGCGCGGCGCCCGCGCAATATCGGCGATGCCGGCATTGCGTGGATCAGCCGGATCCAGCTCGCCCTTTGCGACGCCGATGATGCGCTGATAGGCGCCGGTCGCGCCGAACGCCGCGCCGTCGGCAAATGTCTCTACATGATCGATGCGCACCTGCGTGATGCGCGCGTGACCCGCGCGGCGCGGACGCGATCATGCCGAGCAGCGCCAGCGCTGCCATTCGGGGTGACATTCTGTTTCCTCCCTTGCCGCGTCGGTGTGGCTATCCGGTGTTGATGCCCACCGCATGATTGAGCGGCCCATGTCCGGCACCGAAGCCTGGGGCGGTCTCGATCGCTGCCCGGACATAGTCGCGTGCGCGCTGCACGGCATCACGCATGGTGAGCCCCTGTGCCAAGCCCGCCGCAACACCACTGGCGAGCGTGCAGCCGGTGCCGTGCGTATGACGCAACTCAATGCGGGGCGCGATGAAATCCTCGACGCCATCGGCGGTCGCCAGCAAATCGACCACGTGCTCACCGTGCAGGTGGCCGCCCTTCAGCAGGACAGCCGGCGCGCCCAGGGTCAGCAGCCGCGACGCGGCGCGATGCATCATCGCGACATCGGGAATGACCATGCCGGTGAGCGCCTCGGCTTCCGGCACGTTCGGCGTGATCACGCACGCCATCGGCAACAGGCGATCACGCAGCATCGCTACAGCGTCATCGGCCAGCAGGCGTGCGCCACTGGTCGCCACCATCACTGGATCGAGCACGATTGGAATGTCCGCGGCATGTTGCGCCAACGTGTCGCACACCACCTCGATGGTGGCGGCGTTGCCAAGCATGCCTAGCTTCACCACGTCGGCACCGATATCGTCCAACACCACGACGATCTGCTGGGCGATGAAGTCAGGCGGCACCATGTGCACGGCGTCGACGCCGAGCGTGTTCTGTGCCGTCAGCGCGGTGATCGCGGTCGCGGCATAGGCACCAAAGGCGGTGATCGTCTTGATGTCGGCCTGGATGCCGGCGCCGCCACCGGAATCCGAACCGGCAATCACCAGCACGCGGCCGCGCATCAGTCGGCAGCCTCGCGCACAAGCGTCGCTGCGGTGATTGTCTCACACAGCTCATCGACGATGCGGCTGACCAGAGCTTCGTCATCGGCTTCCGCCATCACACGGATCAACGGCTCGGTGCCGCTTTCGCGGATCAGCAAGCGGCCGCTGCCGGCCAGTGCAGCCTCGGCCTGCGCGATCGCATGCTGAACCCGCTTGACCCGCAATGGGGAGGGGCCCCCGTAGCGCACGTTCTTCAGCAGCTGCGGCACCGGGGTGAACACGCGACATGCCTCGCGGGCGGTGCGTCCCTGTTCGACGATCACCGCCAGCACCTGGAGTGCCGCCAGCAAGCCGTCACCGGTGGTGGCGAAGTCCGACAGGATGACATGTCCTGACTGCTCACCGCCGAGGTTCATACCCACCTCGCGCATCCGGGCGGCCACGTAGCGGTCGCCGACCTGGGTGCGATCCAACGTCAGTCCCTTGTTGGCAAGGAAACGTTCCAACCCGAGGTTGGACATCACGGTGGCGACGATGCCGCCGCCGCGCAGTCGGCCTGCAGCGGCCCATGACTGGGCGATCAGGGCAAGAATTTCATCACCGTCGATCAACTCGCCCTCGGCATCCGCCATCAACAGCCGATCCGCGTCGCCATCCAGCGCGATGCCGAGATGCGCGCCATGCTCCACGACCTGGGCGCACAGGTACGCCGGCACAGTCGAGCCGCAGCCGCGGTTGATGTTGAAACCATCGGGTGAAACGCCGACAGGGATCACCGTGGCGCCGAGTTCCCACAGCACGGTCGGGGCGACGCGGTATGCCGCCCCGTGCGCGCAATCGACCACGATCTTGAGACCGTCCAGCCGCAGGCCGCGGGGGAAGCTCGCCTTGGCAGCCTCGATGTAGCGGCCGGCGGCATCCTCCAGTCTGGCGGCGCGCCCGAGCAATGCCGACGCCGCCATGCGGCCGCGCATGTCGCTCGCCATCAGCTCCTCGATCTCGATCTCGGTCGCGTCGTCCAGCTTGAAGCCGTCGGGCCCGAACAGCTTGATGCCGTTATCCTCGAACGAGTTGTGCGAGGCGGAGATCATCACGCCGAGGTCCGCTCGCAGGCTGCGGGTCAGCATGGCGATCGCCGGCGTCGGCATTGGACCGACCAGCGTCACGTCCATGCCGGCGCCAATGAAGCCAGCGGTCAGCGCCGGTTCGATCATGTAGCCGGACAGGCGGGTGTCCTTGCCGATCACCACGCGGTGGCGATGGCTGCCGCGGGTGAACAGCAGGCCAGCCGCCTGGCCCAGGCGCAGCGCATTCTCCGCGGTCATCGGGTGCGAGTTGGCGGTGCCGCGAATGCCATCGGTACCGAACAGCTGCCTCGCACGCGTCATCGAAATGTCGCCCCTTGAAGTCCGCTGGCATGTAGCGCCTGGCGCGTTGGTAATGGAAGCAGATTGGGCCGTTAGCTGGCCAGAGCTTGCCAGACCGTGATCGCCTGCATCGTTTCCGCCACATCGTGCACACGCAGGATCGAAGCCCCTTGCGACAGCGCGAACAGACCGGCGGCCAGCGAACCGGGCAGGCGGCGGCGCGGATCGTCCTCACCCGTTAGCGCGCCAAGAAAAGACTTGCGGGAGACACCGACGACGATCGGAAAACCGAGTTGCAGCAATTCCGGCAGACGGCGCAACAACTCGACGGACTGCTCGGCGGTCTTGGCGAAGCCGATACCGGGATCGATCGCGATCCTGTCGCGGCTGATGCCAGCCCGCTCGGCAACTGTGACCTGCTGGCGAAGCTCGTGCGCCACATCGGCCGCGACATCGTCGTAGCGGGCCTGGGCATACATGTCGGCCGGCGTGCCGCGCATATGCATCAGCACGACCGGGCAGCCGCGCGCGGCAACCAGCGGTGCGGCTGCGGGGTCATGGCTGAGCGCATAGACGTCATTGACGATGGTGGCCCCCGCATCGAGTGCCGCCGCCATGGTTGCCGCATGCCGCGTATCGACGGAGACGCGTACGCCCGCCGCCGCCAAGGATTGGATCACCGGCAGGATACGCGCCTGTTCCGTCTTCGGCGATGTTGGTTGTGCCGAGGGTCGGGTGCTTTCTCCACCTATATCGACGATGTCGGCACCGGCTGCCGCCATGGCGATGCCGGCCGCTATGGCAGCCTCCCGGTCCAGGAAGTCGCCGCCATCACTGAAACTGTCGGGCGTGACGTTGAGCACCCCCATGATGCGGGGTCGCTCGAGGCTGAGACCAGCCCATCGGCCTGGCCCGTTAGGCTCAGGCATTCTGTGGCGGCATCCCGCCGTGCGGTTGCCATGGGTCGATGATCGACAGGCCCGTCTCAGCAAAGTCGCGGACGTTCCGCGTCGCGACGGCGTCGGCACCGCTGGCCTGGGCAATGGCGGCGATCTGCAGGTCGGCGAACCCGACCGGGCGTCCTCGACGCCGACGCTCGTCCGCCAGCGCCGCATAGCAGCGAGCCGCAGCGCGATTGAATGGCAGCACCCGGCCGCCGAGCACAGTGTTGAGCATCACGTCGACGGCTTGCGCCAATTGGTCGCGGCGCTTTCCGGCCGGCAGGAGCGCCACGCCGTATAGCAATTCAGCCTCGCAAACGGCTGTGGTGAAAATGATTCCGGGATCCTGAGCACGCGCCCATTGGAGGACGGCTGTGGCGGGTATCGGCCGGGTCAGTTCGGAAAGGACATTGGTGTCCAGCACGACGATCAACGCGATCGGCTCAAGCCAGGGTCCGATAAATCCGGCGGGTCGCGGGGTGGGGGCCGGTCGATATCTGGAAGCTCCAGGCCGCCCAACGGCTCAAACAACGCACGGATGGCGTCAACCCAATCGACACCGGGGCTACCTGGTCCCGGCAGGAGGCGCTCCCGGAGGATGCAGCGGACTTCCTCTTCCATGGACCGCCCATGCGCCGCGGCATCAGCCTTAAGCCGGTTATGCAGGGTGTCCTCGACGTTGCGGATCACCAGGGTCGCCATTATGCTAGCATGCTAGCGCACTATTGGCTGTAGGTCCACGCTACCCCGGCTGCGGCGCCGGTCCCAATCCGCCCGCTGGCGGCGTCGGACTGACCGGCCGTCCGGTCGTCGGAACCGAGGCGCGCCGATTTTCGGGCGCCGGGTCGTCCACCACCTTGCGGATCACCGGCTCGCCACGCAGCACCGTGCGGATCTCGTCGCCGGACAGCGTCTCATGCTCCAACAGGCCACGCGCCAGGCGGTGCAGTTCTTCGACGTTCTCGGTCAGGATGCGCCGCGCCTTGGCATATGCCCGATCGATGATGTCCTTGATCTCGCCGTCGATTTCCCGCGCCGTCGCCTCGGACACATTCTTGTTCTGCGTCACCGAGTGCCCCAGGAACACTTCCTGACTGTTGTCGCCATAGGCGATCATGCCGAGCTTGTCGCTCATGCCCCACTCGGTGATCATCCGCCGCGCCTGGTCGGTCGCCATCTTGATGTCGCCGGCCGCGCCGTTGGACACCTTGTCCGGTCCGAAGATGATCTCCTCGGCCGCGCGCCCGCCCATCGCCATGGTCAGTTCGGCCAGCAGCTTGGACTTGCTCTTCGAGTAGCGGTCGCCCTCCGGCAGGCTCATCACCAACCCCAGCGCGCGCCCGCGCGGAATGATCGTCGCCTTATGCACCGGATCGCATTCCGGCTCATGCATGGCGCACAGCGCGTGGCCGCCTTCGTGATATGCGGTCATCCGCTTCTCGGCCTCGGACATCACGAGCGAGCGCCGCTCGGTGCCCATCATCACCTTGTCCTTGGCGTGCTCGAACTCGGCCATCGCCACCACGCGTTTGCCCATCCGCGCCGCCAGCAGCGCCGCCTCGTTCACCAGGTTCGCCAGATCGGCGCCTGAGAACCCCGGCGTCCCGCGCGCGATCACCTTGGGATCGACGTCGGACGCCAACGGCACCTTCCGCATGTGCACGCGCAGGATCTTCTCGCGCCCGTTCACGTCGGGGTTCGGCACCACCACCTGGCGGTCGAAGCGGCCTGGCCGCAGCAACGCCGGGTCCAGCACATCCGGCCGGTTGGTCGCGGCGATCAGGATGACGCCCTCGTTGCTCTCGAAACCATCCATCTCGACCAGCATCTGGTTCAGCGTCTGCTCGCGTTCGTCATTGCCGCCACCGAGGCCCGCGCCACGATGCCGCCCCACTGCGTCGATTTCATCGATGAAGATGATGCACGGCGCGTTCTTCTTGCCCTGCTCGAACATGTCGCGGACACGCGATGCGCCGACACCCACGAACATCTCGACGAAGTCGGAACCCGAGATAGTGAAGAACGGCACATTCGCCTCGCCAGCGATGGCGCGCGCCAGCAGCGTCTTGCCGGTGCCGGGAGGTCCGACCAGCAGCACGCCCTTGGGGATCTTGCCGCCGAGCCGTTGGAACTTTTGCGGGTCCTTCAGGAACTCGACGATCTCCTGGAGCTCGCCTTTCGCCTCGTCGATGCCGGCAACGTCATCGAATGTCACGCGCCCTTGCTTCTCGGTCAGCATTCGCGCTCGCGATTTGCCGAAGCCCATGGCGCGGCCGCCGCCCGCCTGCATCTGGCGCATAAAGAACACCCAGACGCCGATGAGCAGGAGCATCGGGAACCATGACAGCAGGTAATGCAGCAGCGGATTGACGTCCGAATCCTCGGGCTTCGCGATCACCCGTACGCCCTTGTCAGTCAGACGACCGACGAGGGAGGAGTCTTCCGGCGTGTAGGTCTGGAAGGTCCGGCCGTCGGTAAGCTGGCCGGAAATGGTGCGCCCCTGGATCACCACGTCGCGGACGCGGCCGCCGTTCACTTCGTTGATAAAGTCGGAATAGGCGACCTGCGTGGCGGCCGTGTGACTGGCGCCAGGTTGGAACAGGTTGAACAACACCACCAAGAGGAGGGCGATGATGACCCAGAGCGCCAGGTTGCGGCCGAAATTGCTCATGTCTCTTTGCTCACGTCCACGCGGTGCGGCCAGGGATCGGATGCCGCCTTGCCATGCCATGCCGGCACTAAGGAAATGTGAACCGCCGGCATGACGTTCCGCCAACATAGGGTGTATTCACCCGTCATGCATCCCCCAACCGACACGAAGCGGCGACGGCCGGCCGCGGCGGGCTGAATATCAGCGAAATCCCTTCGCAGGCCTTACGTTCCGGGTAGTCAAGATGGGGCACGGCAAGCAGCTTTGTGCCGTGCCGGATGGCGGGGAGTGTCCGCAGCACGGCGGCCGGCAGCGCCGAGGCGTGCCGTAACAGGGACGTATCTGCACCCACGGCGCCGAGCGTTGCGTCGGCGGGCAGCGCCTCATGGTGCAGCAGGCGAAACCGGGCATCCCACACCGCACCTGCCACTGCCGGAATTGGCGGCGCCATGGCGGCAGGCTCGCGGGTCAACAGCCAGCCTTCACCCAGCCGTCCCGCCCTCAGCAGGCGGGTGCCGGCGAGCGTTGCCGGCTTCGGCGCATTGGCCAGCGAGGCAACGGAGCGCGTCGGCGGCGGAAACGGCGCGGCGGCGATCGCCTGCATCACTGCCGCCAGCGCCTGCGGCGTGAGCCCCGCCGAGGGCAGCAGGGCGAACCCTTCAGGCCGCAGCACGACGCGTGCCGCCAACTCTGACGCGATCTGGCAATCCCGCCGGGCCCGTCCGCGCGCCGACGCCGCAGCCGCGGCAACCAGCGCGCCGGTCGCAGCGCCGGCACCATCGCGGTCCAGCGCGCAACATGCGCAGCCGGGGCCTCAGAGCGCGACGATCAGCATTGGAGGGATCCTCGACCCACGCCAGCCCCGCCGTAACGACCGTCGCGCGCAGTCGTGCCGGAGAAATCCCCAGCAGCGGACGCAGAATGCGGATCGATGCTGTCTCGACCAAGGGCAACATGCCGGCCATGCCGGCCGGGCCACTGCCCCCGAGCGCGCGCATCAGCACGGTCTCCGCCTGGTCGCCAGCGTGGTGTCCCAGCAGCAGATGCAGGATACCCACAGATGCACAGGCCCGGGTCAACACGGCGAAGCGGGCATCGCGCGCGCGCTCGGCCATCGCATTCCCATGGGCGAGCCCCTCCAGCCGCAGCAATCGAGTGGCAATGCCGCGGGCACCCAGCCGCGCGACCGTGGCAGCGGCCTCGTCCGCGGACTCTGCACGCAACCCGTGGTCGACGCTGAGCGCCAGCAGTGCGCCTCCGCGCGCCTTCGCCCACCCGTCCGCAAGGAGTGCCAGTGCCATGCTGTCGGCACCGCCCGATACTGCCGCGGCAATGCGCGGACGCGGCTCGAACGGACCAAGCCCTGCCATTGCGGCAGCGAATTCCGCTTCGGTGATCAGCGAGCGGTGATCAATGCTCCCAGCGGTCAACAGCGAAACTCTTCTCTTTCGCGCGGCGGGGGAGGCAGGGAGGGGGTGCTTCGGTTTGCCGCACCCCCTCCCCAACCCTCCCCCGCTTCGCGGGAGAGGGAGTTCGACTCCTCTACCTGCATCCCGAGCGCTGGCTCGCCGCGGCAATCTCATCGCGTAGGTCGGGACGTGGGGTGGGATACTCCATGCGCAACTTTGTCAGCGTATCGCAGGCGGCCTTCCTCTCGTTGATCGCGATCAACGAATTGGCGAGGCCAAGCAAGGCTTCGGGCGCGTGGGCTCCCTTCCTGGCGCGATTGTAGGTATCGTCGTAGGCGATCGCGGCCTGGGAATACTGGCGCTCGCCGATCAACGCCTGCGCCAGCAGGAACTGCGCGTCATAGGCCCGCGGGGACGTGCGGTAGTTGTTGAGCACCTCGCGCGCCGCTTGTTCGGCTGTCGCATAGTCGCGACGGGCCAGAGCAGCGTTGCCTTCCTGCATCGCAAGTTCCGGCGTGCGTTTGACCGGTCCGGTGGGTGCCGGAGGCTGACCGGGGGGTGGTACCCCGGAAAAGCTGCCTGGCGACGGCGCCCCGGGCTGAAGCTGCAACGGTGCCGGCTGTAGGCTGGGGGGTTGAGGCGACATTGGCCTTGGCGGGACTGCCCCGGTTGCTGGTGGCAATCCGCCTGGCGGATTCTGCGCCTGGAAGCTCAGATCGTCGATGCGCTTGCCGAGATCCGCACCCTGTCTCTGCACCTGGTTCTGCGTCTGATCGACCTGGCCGCGCAGCTGGCGCACCTGGTCCTCCAGCGTGCTGACCCGCGACAGCAGTTGTGCGACGAGATCATTGGCGCCCGCACTCGCCGGTGGAGGTGGATAACCACCACCGTAGCTTGAACCGCCGCCGCGACCGATCTGGTTCTGCAGTGCCTGGATCTGCGCGCGCAGCTCCAGGATCTGGTTCTGCAGCGCGATGCCTTCCCGACTCTCCACCTGCGCCGAGGCGTTCTGCGCAACGCATGCCGACGCAAGCAACAGGACGACGGCAGTGATCAGACTGGCACCGAGGCAAGCCATCGATCGCCGCGCCACACGCGCCAATAACACCCGGGGATGAGGCCCGGCGCACACTGTCATCATGCACAATCTCCTCACGTCGCATCCTATGATGACAAACACGGGCGGTGATATGGCGAACGCCGCTCAAACAAAACCGGCGGCCATGCAGGCCGCCGGTTGATCAGTTCGGCCTTCAACCGAACCAGTGTATCAGCGCACCGACGTGATGGTATTTCGATTTTGCGCCCAGGCCTGCTCATCGTCGCCCATCGCGGTCGGACGATCCTTGCCATAGCTGATGGTGGTCATCCGTTGCGCGGCAACGCCCCTCGCAACGAGATAATCACGCGCTGCATTGGCGCGGCGCTGGCCAAGTGCCAGATTGTATTCCTCGGTCCCGCGATCGTCAGTATTGCCTGCCAGCTGCACGCTGACCTGCGGATACTTGCCGAGCCACCCCGACTGCTTGTCCAGCGTCGCCTGGGCATCGGGCTGCAGGCTGGACTTGTCAAAGCCGAAGAACACGCGATCGCCGACATTCGCGACGAGGTCCTCCTCGCTGCCCGGGACCGGGCCGGAGGTGGTCGCTCCCGCGCCGGTCGAGGCCGTGGTGTCCTGGTGTGAACACGCCGCCAACAGGGCGACGAGGGCGACGGTGCCGAGAATCTTGATGTTCATTTCAACTTCGTCCCTGATTGGGGGTGTGACAACCTACTGGGTACGTCTGCAGGCGCGCAGACACGGCTATGCAAACAACGGTAACCCGTTCCGCCGGCCAAGGCGATTAGCCGGCTGCCGGCAATCCGGTCAAGTTCGCGCGAACCTCCCGTCACAACATGGCAAAGATGCGTCATCCCCGCCGGTTTCCTGGCTCAATCGCCGTCACGCCGCGAGAGGCGACCAGGCCGGATCGGATGCGTCCGTTGGCGTTTCAACGGGGCGTTCATGGAACCCGGTGATGTCGATCGACACCAGGCGTGAGGAGAATCCCCCGCCACGACCGTCTTGGGCACGGGTCTGCCGCCAGAACATCAATACCCGGCCATTCGGCGCGAAGGTCGGCCCTTCCACCAGGAACCCTTCCGACAGGATGCGTTCCCCCGAGCCGTCTGGGTGCATTACGCCGATGGCGAAGTTGCCGACCTCGCCACCAAAGCGCGTGAAGGCGATCAGGTCGCCCCGCGGCGACCACACCGGCGTCGCGTAGCGCCCGGAACCAAAGCTGATGCGCTTGGCCCCGCCGCCTCCGGCCCCCATGACGTAGAGCTGCTGGTCGCCGCCTCGATCGGAGTTGAACACGATCTGGCTGCCGTCCGGGCTGTAGCACGGGCTCACGTCGATCGAGCCGGAATTGGTCAGCCGCCGTGACGCGTGGCTGCCCAGATCGACCGCAACGATGTCCGAACCGTTGCCGGAGGTCACCGCCATCACCACGCTGTTGCCATCCGGTGCGAAGCGCGGCGCGAACGTCATGCCGGCAAAATCGCCCAGAACCCGCTGCGCCCCCGAGCCGAGGTTGAACAGATACACGCGCGGCCGGTTGTTCGCGTAGCTCATGAACGCGATTTCGTCGCGCGTGGGATGGAAGCGCGGCGTCAGCACCAGCCATGAACCGTCGGTGAGATAACGGTTGTTCGCGCTGTCCTGATCCATGATGGCGAGGCGCTTGGTGCGCCGATCGCGCGGACCGGTGGCGGCGATGTAGACGACGCGGGTGTCGAAGTAACCCTTCTCGCCCAGCAGCCGCTCGTAGATCACGTCGGCGATGATGTGCGCGATGCGCCGCCAGTTGGCTTGGCTGGCGGTGTAGGCGGTGCCCTGGATCTGCGTCCCGGGCAGCACGTCCCACAGGCGGAACTCGACGCGCACCTGGCCGTCGCCCTGCGTTTCGACGCGGCCGGTGACCAGGGCTTGCGCACCGACAGCCTTCCAGTTCTGGAAATTGGGCACGTCGGTGGGCGCGGCGGAGGCCTGGATGAAGGCAGATGGGCTGATCGGACGGAACAGGCCCGAGTTCCCCAGGTCATTGCTGATGACACTGACGATGTCCTGGCCGAGGCTGCCGGCTCCGGCCAGGGGTGGTAGCGCGATCGGGATCGGGTCACTGCGCGCCTTATCGACGGTGATCACCGCACTCGGCGTCCCGCTCGGCGCTCCGCCTGGAGTGGGGGGTGGCTGCAATGCTTGCGCGCGCACTCCCAGAGGCGCCGCTAGCATCGCCGCGGAACCGGCTGCGCCGGCCAGCAGCGTTCGGCGGCTCAACGGCAATAGCGACAGCTGTGTCATGGCAGAGCTTCCCTCACGTGAATCGTCTCAGGGTCTGAACAGGAATGTGAAATCGCGCACCTGCCCCAGCATCGACTGAGGCAGCGGCAGGTTCGCGCAATTGGGATCCATCACCGCGCGCACCGCACGCTCGGAAAAAACCCGAAGCCGCATGTCGCCACCGACCCGGCCGATATCCTGCGGCGCGACAACCGCGCGGCGCACGACGCCGCTGGCGTCTGTCGTCACCGTCAGCAGCACCTGCATCTTGTCGAGGTCGAGCATCCCCGGATCTGTGGTCCAGCAGCGCCGCACGTAGGCGCCGATGGCGCCACGCTGCGACATGCTGAGCGCGGCGGTGTCATCACTGGTCGGGTTGCCGCCGCCATTCGGCGCGCCGCCCGCCTGCGGGTTGTAGCGTGCCTTCGGCGCCTGGGTCTGCTTCTGCAGGCTGCGCAGCTTGTCCAGAGTGTTCTCGAGCGCGTCGCTCTCCGGCGCCGGATTCTTGGTCGCATTCGGCTGCGAGGTGGCGCTTTGCGGTCCCGGTGGCGGCGGGGCCGGTGGCGGCGGCAATGGCAGCGGCGGTTGCGGCTGGGTCTGTTGCGGCTGCGGCGGCGAAGGCGGGGCCGCCGGTGGCGGGGGTGCTGCCTCGGCCGACGGCGATGGCGTCGGCGGCGGTCGCGGGGTCGGCGGCGTGGGCACTGTTGGCGCCGAGGCCTGGGGTGGCGGCGGCGGTGGGGGTGGAGGCGGCGGTGGAGGCGGCGCTGCCTCGGTTGGCTGCGGCTTCGGCGGCTGCTGCGCCTGCGGCGCCGGTACCGGTGTCGGCACGTTGGCTGGCGCCGGGACGGCAGCCGGAGCGGGAGCCTTCATCGAGGATTCCGCAGCACCGAACACCATCGCGACAGTGGTCTCTGGCGGGGGCTCCTCCACCGGCTTGACGAAGGGAAGGCCGATCAGCAGCACCAGGATGATCGCTGCATGGATCGCCGCGGAAATGATCGCGCTCCACCGCAGAGCGGGGCTGACGCCGGCGTTCCGGGAGTTCTGGCGATCCGCACCTCGGAGAACGCGTTGCAGCACGCGGCCGCTCTCACCCGGCCTTCGGACGGCCGGTGCTGGGAGCAGGAGCCGCGGGCGCAGCCGGAACCGGTGGCGCGGCCGCCGGCTGCGTTGTCGGCTGTTCAGCCAAGAGCGCCACGCGGGTGAAGCCGCCCTGGGTGATGGTGCCCATGATCTCCATGATGCGGCCGTACGCCAGGTCCTTGTCGCCCCGCACGAAGATCCGGCGGTCCTGGTTGTTCTGCGCGATCGCCTGGAGTTTGGTCACCAGCTCGGAGAGTTGCAGCTGCTGGTCCTGCAGGAAGATCTGGCCTTTTGCATCGATCGAGACGGTCAGCGGCTGGCTATCGGTGTTCAGCGGCTTTGCGTCGGTCTTCGGCAGGTCAACCGAGACGCCCGATGTCATCAGCGGCGCGGTCACCATGAAGATGATCAGCAGCACGAGCATCACGTCCACCAGCGGCGTGACGTTGATCTCCGATAGGGGGCGATAGCGGCCCCGGTTGTTCGATCGGGAGTTGAAGGTCAGTGCCATGGTTAAGCCGGCCGCTGGGGGGTGGTCAGCGGATCATGCGTGGGGCGGCCCCCTCCCCCCGCCCCACTCCCGCAAGGGGAGGGGGAGAGTAGTCCTAGTCCCAGCCTGTGCCAGTGCCTGTGCCTGAGCATGGGGGGCGCGGTCATCACGCTCTCTCCTCGCTCTGGCGGGAGAGGATGGCGCTGAATTCGGCGCCGAAGCCCTCCAGCCGGGAGGCGAAGCGGGTGAGGTCGTTGCTGATCTTGTTGTAGGCCAGCACCGCCGGGATGGCCGCGACGAGACCGATGGCGGTGGCGAACAGCGCTTCCGCGATGCCGGGGGCCACCACGGCCAGATTGGTGTTGTGCATCGCCGCGATGGCGGAGAACGAGTGCATGATGCCCCACACCGTGCCGAACAGCCCGATGAACGGCGCCGTGGCGCCCACCGAGGCCAGGAAGATCATCCATCGCTCGAGCCGGTCCATCTCGCGCTGCACGGTGACGGTGATCGCGCGGTCCACCCGCTCGCGCACCGAGGAGCGGCTGATGTCGGCACCGGCGACACGCACTGATCGGCGCCATTCGCCCATGGCGGCGCCGAACACCGCGGCCATCGGGTGGCCGGGGCTGGTCGCTTCGTGATCGAACAGCTCATCGAGGCTGCCGCCCGACCAGAAGCGGTCCTCGAAGCCATCCGCATCGCGGTTCACCTTGCGCAGGCTGGACCATTTCTCGAACACCACGGCCCACACCCAGACGCTCGCCGCGAGCAGGCCGAGCATGACGATCTTGACGACGATGTCGGCCTCGATGAAGAGGCTCCACAGCGACAGATCCGCTCCCGGCACTGCGAGATTTGCCGCATCCACTGCCCGATCCACCCAGCTACTCCCTATTCCGCGCGGCGGCGGCCGCGTTGCACATGTCGGTCAGGACCGCGCGCCAGCGTTGCGGCAGGCGTCCCGGCTTCCCCTCCGCCTGCCTGACGCAGGCGAGCCGTATCGTCAGCACGGCGCACGACCCATCGTGGCCTTGCACGTCCTGTCGCAGCGTCGCGGACGCGCCCCCCACCGCGAGCGGCTCAGTTATCACGGTCAGCAATTCGTCGAGGCGGGCGGGACGGAGATAGTCCACTTCGACGCGTCGCACCATGAACATCACGCCATGTTCGCGGAGCAATTCCGCGTGCGGAATGCCGATATCGCGCAGCGCCTCGGTGCGCGCGCGCTCGGCAAAGCGGAGATAGTTGGCGTGGTAGACGACACCTCCGGCATCGGTGTCCTCATAGTAGACCCGCAGTGCATAACGATGCCGGCCATCCGGCGGGATGGAGCGCGGATGTCCATTCATTCAGGATCCAGTTGCGCGGCGTGGCGCAGCAGGTCGAGCTGGTCCGGCGAGCGCGCCGGCGGTGCCAGATCCAAATGTCGCCATCCCGGTTCGCCGAGCATCCGGCCGCGGCTGGTGCGCAGGATCAGGCCCTCCTGGATCAGGAACGGCTCGATCACGTCTTCCAGCGTGTCGCGTGCCTCGGCCAGGGCGGCGGCCAGCGTTTCGACGCCGACCGGTCCGCCGGCGTGGTGTTCCGCAATTCGCCGGAGGTAGCGCCGGTCCATCGCGTCCAGCCCTAGCGCATCCACCTCCAGGCGGTTCAGCGCGCTGTCCGCCATGCGGCGATCCACCTCCTTGATACCGGCGACGGAGGCGAAGTCGCGTACGCGGCGCAACAGGCGGCCGGCGATGCGCGGCGTGCCACGCGAGCGGCGGGCGATTTCGGTGGCGCCGTCCTGAGTCAGCGGCACGCCCAGCTTGACGGCGCCGCGGCGGACGATCAGCTCGAGTTCCTCCGGGGTGTAGAACACCAGCCGCAGGGGGATGCCGAAGCGGTCGCGCAGCGGCGTTGCCAGCAGGCCGGCACGCGTGGTGGCGCCGACCAGGGTGAACTGGGTCAGGTCGATGCGCACGGAGCGCGCCGCCGGGCCTTCGCCGATTATCAGGTCGAGCTGGAAGTCTTCCATCGCCGGGTAGAGCACTTCCTCGATGGCGGGCTGGAGTCGGTGGATTTCGTCGATGAAGAGCACATCCCTGGGTTGGAGATTTGTCAGGATTGCGGCGAGGTCCCCTGCCCGCTGGATCACCGGTCCCGAGGTGGCGCGGAAGCCCACGCCCATCTCGCGCGCGACGATCTGGGCCAGCGTGGTCTTGCCGAGGCCGGGGGGACCGTGCAGCAGGACGTGGTCGAGCGCTTCGCCACGCGCGCGGGCGGCCTCGATGAACACCGCGAGGTTTTCCCGGCTCGATTGCTGGCCGACGAATTCGTCCAGGGTTTGGGGTCGGAGGCTGGCTTCTGCGGCGTCTTCCTCCCGGCGGGCCGGCGAGACGGTGCGCGTGGCGCCGGCATTCTCCCCCTCCCCTTGCGGGAGGGGGTTGGGGGTGGGGGCTGGTGGTGCGTCGCAGCCCCCTCCCCCCAGCCCCCTCCCGCAAGGGGAGGGGGAGAACTGCGGCTACCTTTCGCGCCCCTACCGCTCATCCGGCCACCCGGTGCGCCAGTTCTTTCAGGCTGTCGCGGATCACCGCATCGAGAGCAGCCGCATCACCCAACCGTTCGATCACACGCGCCACGACCGGCTGCGCCTCTTGCCGCCGATAGCCGAGATTGACCAGTGCCGAAATCGCATCCTCGGCCACACCCGGCGCACTGCGCCGGGGTACGGCGAAGCCCGGCGCCGACGGCATCGCACCGGCTTTGTCCCGCAACTCCGTCAGCAGCCGTACCGCCAGCCGCGCGCCCACCCCTGGCGCCCGCGTCAGGCTGGCCCGATCACCTAATGCGATCGCCGAGACCAGATCGCGAGGCGACAACGCCGACAGCACCGACAGTGCCACCCGGCCGCCGACCCCCTGCACCGTGGTCAACAGCCGAAACCAGTCGCGCTCCGCCGCGTCGATGAAGCCGTACAGCAGGATGGCGTCCTCCCGCACGTGTGTCTCCACCAGCAGGCGAGCGACCTCGGGCGGTGCGGGCAGCGCCGCCAGCGTGCGCGTGGACGCGTGCACCAGATACCCGACGCCATTCACGTCAACGATGCAACGTCCCTCCTCCAACGCCTCCACACGTCCGGTGAGTTGGGCAATCACCGAGCTAAACTCCTCTCAAAACCCACCGGAGGGACACGTCTGTAGCACCAGCCGCCTATCGCGCGCGCGCCCGCGCCCCCGCCATCACACCGCCGGCCGCCCAGGCAATTCGGCTCGCCCGGTGATGCGCGTGGCAGATCGCCACCGCCAGCGCGTCCGCCGCGTCGGCCCGTCGGATCACTGCCCCTGGCAGCAGCCGGCGCACCATCATCTGCACCTGCGCCTTCTCCGCCCCGCCGGTCCCCACCACCGACAGTTTGACCGACTTGGCGGCATATTCGGTGACCGGCACACCGGCGAGCGCCGGCGCCAGCAGCGCCACCCCTCGCGCATACCCCAGCTTCAGCGTCGCCGAACCGTTGCGGTTGACGTAGGTTTCCTCGACCGCCGCCTCGTCCGGACGATGCAGGGCCAGCAACTCCGCCAGCGCCTCGTGCAGCACCTTCAGCCGCTCCGGCACGCTGGTCGTGCTGTCCGTGGCGATGACGCCGTCGGCGATGTGGCGCAGGCGGTTGCCATCGACCTCGATCACCCCCCAGCCGGTGAAGCGCAGGCCCGGATCGACGCCGAGCAGCCGGGTCATGGCGAATCGGTTCCCTGTTCCTGTCTTGTGCCGGTATACGACGGCCGCTCGGGAAACCTACCATCGCCGCTGCACCCGGTTATGGCTATACGCATAGCCGTAATCCAGGACATGCCCATGAGCACGTACAGCGTCGCCGAGGCAAAAAACCGCCTTCCCTCGCTCATCGACAAAGCCATTGAGGGCGAAGAGGTCGCGATCACCCGCTACGGCAAGCCGGTCGCGGAACTGCGCCCGCGCCGTCAGGTCGACGACAAAACCGTCAGAGCCGTAACTGAATGGCTGATCTCGCAACGTCACGAGGATGTCGGCATTACGTCGGTCGAGTTGCTCGATCAAATTTACGACGAAGACAACCAGAGTTGAGCCTTTATCTCGACGCCAGCGTCCTGTTACCGATGCTGGTCGCCGAATCGGGTAGCTCCGTGGTCGATAGCTTCCTGCGCACAACTGCCGAAGCGCTCGCCGTCGGCCACTTTGCCGCCGCCGAGGTTGCGTCGGCGCTTGCAAGGCTGGTTCGGATGGATCGTGTCACCGCCACGGCGGCCGCTGCAAAATTGGCTGACTTCGATGCGTGGCGCGCCTGCGCAACCGCAAATGCCGATATGGATGCAAATGACTGCCGTCTGGCCGACAGCTACGTCCGGCGCTTCGATCTCAAACCGCGCGCACCGGATGCGCTGGACGTGGCGATCTGCCGCCGCCTTGGACTGCAGCTTGTCACGCTTGATCGCCTATTGGCTGCAGCAGCGCGGGAACTTGGACTGACGGTCTACGTTCCGGCCAACTGAACCAGGAGAAAGGCGGTATCTCAGTCTGAATTTCTCGCCACGCTGCTTTGCTGAAAGTGTTCGACGGCACCATCAATTTGAACCCAATCATGTTTCGACTGCTCAAAAATCGATCGGACGGGCGGCGAGAATCTTGGATCTGCCAACGAGCCGACTGCAACGCCGATCAGCGACGGCAGGTTATCGGCTTTCCAATAGATCGTTGACCCGCAGTTTGGACAAAAGTAGGTATGGACCTTCCCGCCGCTTGCTGCATCGCGGGTGAATTCTTTCGGAGTTCCGGAAATGGCGACGGCGTCTATCGGATAAAAGGCGCCCACGCCAAATGGCGCGCCGGTTCTTCGTTGGCAGTCCAGACAATGACAGGCGACAACCAACTTTGATGGTCCTTGAAGCGTTAGTGTGAGACCGCCGCAACTGCATCGAGCATCAGCCATGGGACCATCCTCTGTGAGTTCGTGTTGAGATTGCAAGCTGAGACACTGCCAGGAGACAACAGCCATGAGCGACGAACTGGTTTTCTACACCAACCCGATGTCGCGCGGCCGCATCGTCCGCTGGATGCTGGAGGAAGTCGGGCAACCGTACAAGACCGAGTTGCTCGACTACGCCAGCACGATGAAGGCCCCCGAGTACCTCGCCGTCAACCCGATGGGCAAGGTGCCGGCACTACGTCACGGTGACACAGTCATCACCGAGTGCGCCGCGATCTGCGCTTATCTCGCAGACGCATTCCCCGGCGCCCGACTGGCACCACCCCACACAGACCGTGCCCGTGCGCCGTACTACCGCTGGATGTTCTTCGCTGCCGGACCGCTTGAGGCCGCGTGGACCAACCAGGCAATGGGCTTCACTGTCCCGCCGGACCGCGAGCGAATGTCCGGCTACGGCAATCTCGCCATGGTGCTGAGCACGCTCGAGGGCGCTGTGTCGGGCAGGCCCTATCTTGCGGGGGACAGCTTCACCGCTGCCGACGTGTATGTCGGCTCGCAGCTCGGCTTCGGCCTGCAGTTCGGCATGATCGAGAAGCGCCCTGCGTTCGTCGACTATGTCGGACGCCTCACCACGCGTCCCGCCGCAATCCGCGCCAAACAGATCGACGATGCACTGACCCCGGCCACGCCAGCGTCATCGTCATCGGCCTGATAGTTCTGCACGGGGGACGGTGGCGTTGGCTGGGGCCGAACTACATGATTGCCCCCGCGTTAGAGCAACCTCGCCCGCTGCTCGGGCGTAAGGAGCGAGCAGTGCTCCACCTTGCCGAACCAGCGGTAGCGATTGCGCGCCACCACTGCGACACGGCTCATCTTGGCAAACTACTGGACGACTTCACTCAGCATTCGGCTATCTCAGCCGGTGCAGTTCGAGCACCAGCACGCCGAGCAGACGGTCGAAACGAGCGGCTTGACACTATCCATCCTCAGGGGCGCAGAATTTGCGCCGTTTATACGATCACCTCGTCTCGTCGCAACAGGAGGGTCGAGGCTAGGGCACCGAGCAGGGCCATCGCCGCCAGCAGGTAGAAGCCGCTGATGAAGGTGCCAGTCCTGTCCACGAGGTAACCGATGATCGGCGGAAGGATCATGACACCCCATGCGCCCCAGGTGTTGACGATCCCCATCGCGAGGCCGGGGTTCTTCGGGCAGGAATAAACCGCGAAGTTGAAGATGCCGCCGAACGGCAGGCCGGCCATGATGCCCGTGAAGACGATTGCGGCGATGGCCATCGGCAGCGTGTCGGCATATCCGATGGCGAGGTAGCCGAGGGCAAGCAGCGCACTCGACACAATCAGCAATAGCTTCGGGGTCATCCACTTGCGGTCGAGGATCACGCCGCCGACCGGCCGCGAGAAGATGCCGAGCAGGAGCACCAGCGAACCAACTATGCCGGCCGTCTTTGGGTCGAGGTGGAGGTTCCTGATCAGCAGGGTGTTGACCCAGACGCCTGCCGAAATGATCGTGCCAAAGCTGCCGAGCTGCGCCAGGCTGAGCAGCCAGGTATTGCGCTGGCCCAGCATGATGCGCCATTCGATTTTCCTGGCGATACCGCTGGTTGGTGTTTCGGGTGCGAACAGGTACCAAAGCACGAGCAGGACGACGGCCATCGTTCCGGTCGAGAAGAACACACCGTGCCAACCGAAGGCTGACAGCAATTGCGGCACCCCGTAGATGACGAAGCCCGAGCCGAGCAGGATCGAACCTCCGTAAATGCCCTGCGCCATCTGAATTTCTTTGCCAGCAAAAAAGGTTGGCACGTAGCGCAGGCCGCCGACGATAGCGCAGCCGGTGCCGATCCCGGTGAAGAATTTCCAGGCGAGAATCGAGTAGTAGGAGTCCGACATGCCGGTGAGGAAGTTGCCGACGGTAATGATCAAGAGGCCAAAGGTGATCACCTTCTTGGCGCCAATCTTGTCGGCAAAGATGCCGCCCGGGATCTGCATCAATCCGTGAGTAAAGAACACGGCGGTAGTGAACAGACCGGCCATCGCCATGGTTATGGACAGCTCTTTGATCAGAGTTGGTACCAGCGGGCCATGGTTGGTGTAGTTGGCCGACAGCACGAACCCGAGAAGTGCGACGAAGCCGAGCGCCTTCCAACGGTGTGCCCAAAGATCCTGTTTGTTCTGCTCCACCGACGTGAAGGCAGGAAGCGCCACGCCCATCAGCGGGGCGGTCAATTGGTCAGCCATGAACTTTATCTTTCTTGCGTGTCGCTAGGCCCGAGATGCGCGATTGCGTGGATTAGAAAGCGTGGCGAGCGCGCAGGGCCGCCAGCCGGACGGCATCGAAGTCAAATTCGGCGAGGATTTCGTCGGTGTGCTGGCCGAGCAATGGCGCCGGGCGGGTGACCTCACCGGGTGTTTCGGACAGCTTGATCGGCAGACCTGGCATGCGCAGGTGGCCGGCCACCGGATGCTCGATGTCGACGATCATGTTGCGCGCCTTGACCTGCGGATCTTCCAGCAAGCGATCAATCGTGTTGATCGGCCCGCACGGGATGCCAGCGCCGTCCAGCCCCGAGATCCATTCCTCGACCGTGCGGGCTGGAAAGATCTGGTTGAGGACAGCCTTGAGCTGCGTCTGGTTGCGCGTGCGTGCACTGTTGGTCTGGAAGCGTTTGTCGTCGATCAGCTCAGGGCGGCCGACCAATTCGCAGAAGCCCGCCCAGAGCTTGTCGTTGCCGACGGCGATGATGATGTAGCCGTCCTTCGCCTTGAACGCGTCGAATGGGGTGATCGACGAATGGTGGTTGCCGAGGGGAACCGGCACGTCCCCCGAGGTCACGAATTGGGCGATAGCGTTTTCCAGAATGGCGACCTGGCAGTCGAGCATCGCCACGTCGACCATCTGCCCATGACCGGTTCGGTCGCGCGCGTAGAGCGCCGTCGCGACGCCGATCATGGTGAACAGCCCAGCCGCGATATCGCCGATCGAGGCGCCGGCCTTGGTGGGTTCGCCGCCCTCCTGACCGGTGATGCTCATCAAACCGCCCATGCCCTGTACGATCACGTCATAGGCGGGCTTTTTCATGTAAGGGCCGCTCTGGCCGAAACCCGAACAGGACGCGTAGATCAGCCTCGGGTTGAGCAGCTTCAGCACGTCGTAGCCGAGGCCGAATTTATCCATCGTGCCCGGGCGGTAGTTTTCCAATAGGACGTCGGCCTTCAGGACCATGTCCTTGAACAGGGCAACCGCCTCCGGGACCTTGAGGTTCAGGGTCATCGAGCGCTTGCCTCGGTTGAGGCTCATGAAGTAGGCGCTTTCGGTTCCAATGAACGGGCCGAATGCGCGCGAGTCGTCGCCCGTTTCCGGGGCTTCAATCTTAATTACATCGGCGCCGTAGTCGGCGAGCATCATGGCGGCGTAGGGGCCGGCCAAGACCCTGGTCAGATCGAGCACAACAAGGTTGTCAAACGGCCGCACGCATGTTGTGGCGCGCATTGCATCTATCTCCTGTGGTCCAGAAAACCGTTGGCGTCGCTGTCGTGATGGCCTCGCGACTGTCCCGAGACGATCCTGAACTGCCTGAGTTAAGGATGCGTGTAAGCGGGGGTCAGAAGAGAACTCTGTCGGGCCTGTCGCGAATTCTTAGGCACAACAGAGCCGCACTGTGCCCGCCACCAGAGTCAGCGAATGCGATGCGACACTTGCCGACCGCGATGTACTGGCGCTGGAGGGTCTTGCCATGCGTCGCGCCAAATTGGCGCAGACTCGCAGCATGAGATCCGCTTTCCTGGCATTGCTGGATGACGGAGGTTGACCGCAATGGATTGCGCAAGCTGTGGCTCGTCGGCGGCGACCGAGCAGCCGGTTCTGACGGCACAAGGCCACCGTCCGTTCCGTTGCCGGACCTGGAGCGCGCAGTTCAACGCCTGTGCTGCCGTTGCCAAGCGCCGCCGGACCTGCCAGCCCGATCCCGTACTCCACCCGCGGCGAGCGGGCCACACGCCGCTCATTCACTCATTGCTCCTTAACCCCGTTTGCGGCATCCTCTCCGAGTCCCAGCCACCCGGCGCGGGAGAGAGCGGGAACCACCCCGCCGCCGAAGGCGCAACCGGCCCCCGGAAACGCTCAGGCAGAAGGACCGCGGCGGGATCAGGGATCTCTGGAAAGCCGACGGACGCGCAAGCGTCTGCCGCACCGACGAGGTAAGGGGCGTCCCCGCGACGCCCTCAATCTTTCAGGTTCCGCGACAGAGGGGGGTCACAAAACCGGTACCGATTGCCGGCAGGTGACCCTTGCGGAGCGAGCCCAGTGATCGAAAATGCGCTGCCGGACGACCCCACGCCCAAGCCGCTCAAGACCACCCCGCTCGACGCGTGGCATCGCGCCCACGGCGCCCGCATGGTGGAGTTCGCCGGCTATGCCATGCCCGTCCAGTACCAGGGCGTGCTGGCGGAGCACCTCCATTGCAGATCGCAGGCCGCCCTGTTCGATGTTTCTCACATGGGGCAGGCCACGCTGACCGGCGCTACGGCGGCTGCCACACTGGAACGCCTGGTCCCCGGCGACATGCTCAGCCTGAAGCCTGGCCGCCAGCGCTACACCCTGCTGACCAACGAGGCGGGCGGCATCATCGACGACCTGATGGTCGCCAACCTCGGCCGCGAGCGTCTTTTCCTGGTGGTCAACGCCGGCCGCAAGGACACCGACTTCACCCATATTGCCACCGACCTTCCCGCCGGTGTGCAGCTCCACCCGCACGAGGACCGTGCCCTGCTCGCGCTGCAAGGCCCCGCCGCCGCCACGGTGATCGCACGTCTCGGCCAGGAAGCCGCCGCTCTGCCATTCATGGGCGTCGCCGAGGTCCCGCTGGTCGGCATTCCGTGCCTGGTCTCCCGCTCTGGCTATACCGGGGAGGACGGCTTCGAGATTTCGGTTCCCGCCGAACACGCGGTAGCCCTCGCCGACAGACTCACTGCCGAACCGGAGGTCGCCCCGGCCGGCCTCGGCGCCCGCGACTCTTTGCGCCTGGAGGCGGGCCTCTGCCTCTATGGCAACGACATCGATGAGCTGACCACGCCGGTGGAGGCAGACCTCAACTGGGTCATCGGCAAGCGCCGCCGCACCGCGTGGGACTTTCCGGGTGCCGCCGCCATCCGCGACCAGTTCGAGCACGGCGCACACCGCCACCGCGTCGGCATCCGGCCCGACGGCCGCGCGCCCGCGCGCGCGCAAACCGACATCGTCGCCGGCGACGGCACTGCGGCCGGCACCATCACGTCGGGCGGCTTCTCCCCGACGCTGACCGCCCCGATCGCCATGGGCTACGTCCGCAGGGACCTCGCCGCCGACGGCACGCCCCTGCACCTGATCGTGCGCGGCAAGCCCCTGCCCGCCCGTGTCGTGCCGCTGCCGTTCGTCCTCCACCGCTACGCCCGCTGAACCCAAGGAGCGTCCCGATGGCCAAACCTCCCTCCGACGTCCGTTTCACCAAGGAACATGAATGGGTCCGACTGGATGGCGACATCGCCACTGTCGGCATCACCGACCACGCCCAGGAGCAACTCGGCGACGTGGTGTTCGTCGAGCTTCCCGAGATCGGCCGCGACGTCACCGCCGAGGAAGCCTGCGCCGTGGTCGAAAGCGTCAAGGCCGCCTCCGACATCTACGCACCGCTCACCGGCAAGGTGGTCGAGACCAACCCAACGATCATTGACGACCCGTCGATCGTGAACAGCGACGCCGAGGGCGAAGGCTGGTTCTTCCGTATCGAGCTCGACGACACCGCCGCGTTCGACACCCTGATGGATGCCGCTGCCTATGACGAATATGTGGAGACCCTGGACTGATGGACGTCCTCGCCGAACTCGCCGCGCTGGAAGCGGCGGACAGTTTCGTTTCGCGTCACATCGGTCCGTCGGAGTCCGAGATCGCCGCGATGCTGCACACGGTTGGTGCGGCAACACTGGATGATCTCGGCGCGAAGACGGTGCCGCCGGCGATCCACACCAACCAGGCGCTCGACCTGCCGCCGCCGATCGACGAGGCGGCGGTGATTGCCGAACTCCGCGCGCTGGCGGCGAAGAATACGGGCCAGAAATCGCTCATCGGCATGGGCTATCACGGCACCCACACACCACCGGTGATCCTTCGGAATGTGTTGGAGAATCCCGGATGGTACACGGCATACACGCCCTATCAGGCGGAGATCGCACAGGGACGCCTTGAAGCCCTGCTCAACTTCCAGACCATGATCTGCGACCTGACGGCGATGGAGATCGCCAACGCCTCGCTATTGGACGAAGCCACCGCCGCGGCCGAGGCGATGGCGATGGCGCATGCGATCAGCAAGACCAAATCCGACGTGCTGGCGGTCGCCACCGACCTGCATCCGCAGACCCGCGCCGTGCTGGCAACGCGCGCGCATCCCATCGGCATCACCATCGTCGATGTTGCGCCCGGTGACCTTGCCGCCATTGGCGCTGCGCAGCCGTTCGCGGTGGTGCTGCAATATCCGGGCACCACAGGCGCCATTCGCGAACTGTCGCCCGAGATCAGCGCCGCGCATGAAGCCGATGCGCTGGTGATCGTCTGTGCAGATCCACTGGCGTTGGCGCTGTTGACGCCGCCCGGCGAGATGGGCGCTGACGTGGTCGTGGGTTCATCGCAGCGCTTCGGCGTGCCGATGGGCTTCGGTGGTCCGCACGCCGGCTACATGGCGACCCGCGACGCCTACAAGCGCCACATGCCAGGCCGGCTCGTCGGTGTCTCGCTGGATGCTGCCGGCAAGCCCGCGATGCGGCTTTCGTTACAGACACGCGAGCAGCATATCCGGCGCGAGAAGGCCACCTCGAACATCTGCACCTCGCAGGTGCTGCTGGCAGTGATCGCCGGATGCTATGCCGTCTGGCATGGTCCCGAGGGACTGAAGCGCATCGCCCGCCGCGTCAACCTTCAGGCGCGGCTGCTCGCCGAGGCAGCCCGTCACGGCGGCCACCGCATCGTGCACGATGCATTCTTCGACACGATCGCAATCGAGACGGCCGATGCCGACGGGCTGATGCAGACGGCGCTGGTCCATGGCTTCAACTTCCGCCGCATCAGCGATAAGCGCGTCGGCATCGCACTGGACGAAACCGTAACCCGCAACGAACTGACGGGACTGGCAGCGCTGTTGTCCACTCCTCTCCCGCTTGCGGGGGAGGACGGCGCGCAATGCGCGCCAGGAGGGGGCCTGCCCCATACCGCCGCTCCCTCCATACCCGCCGAACTCCTCCGCAACACGCCCTTCCTGGAACAGGTTGTCTTCCACCAGCACCATGCCGAGCACGAGATGCTCCGTTACCTCAAGCGCCTCGAAGAAAAGGATATCGCCCTCAATCGCAGCATGATCCCGCTTGGCTCCTGCACGATGAAGCTGAATGCCTCGGCCGAGATGATCCCGATCACCTTGCCGGGTTTCGCCGACGTCCACCCTTTCGCTCCGCCCAGCCAGACCGAGGGCTACGTCGACCTCATCACCCGCCTCACCAATTGGCTCCAGGCGATCACCGGTTTCGCCGCGGTCACCTTGCAGCCCAACGCCGGTTCCCAGGGCGAGTATGCCGGCCTGCTGGCGATCCGCGCCTACCACGCGTCGCGTGGCGAAGCGCATCGCACCATTTGCCTGATCCCCTCCAGCGCCCACGGCACCAACCCCGCGAGCGCCGCCATGGCCGGTCTGCAGGTTGTCGTCGTGGGCTGCGATCGCGACGGCAACATCGATCTGGACGACCTGCGGGCCAAGGCTGACAAGCACGCGGCCAATCTCGCTGCGCTGATGGTCACCTATCCGAGCACGCATGGCGTGTTCGAAGCCGCCATCCGCGAGATCTGCGACATCGTCCACACCTCGGGCGGCCAGGTCTACATGGACGGCGCCAACCTCAATGCGCAGGTCGGATTGACCAGCCCCGCACTCATCGGCGCCGATGTCTGCCACCTCAACCTGCACAAGACGTTCTGCATCCCGCACGGCGGCGGCGGTCCCGGCATCGGGCCCATCGGCGTCGCGGCCCACCTCGCACCGTTCCTGCCGAACCATCCACTGCGCGCGGACGCCGGTCCGCCAACCGGCGTCGGTCCGGTCGCCGCCGCGCCGTTCGGCAGCGCGATGATCCTGCCGATCTCTTACGCCTATGTCCGCATGATGGGCGCGGCCGGCCTCAAGCGCGCCACCGAGGTCGCCATCCTCAATGCCAACTACATCGCGCACCGGCTGCGCGACCACTATCCGATGCTTTACACCGACGCCAACGGCATGGTTGCGCACGAGTGCATCGTCGACTGCCGCGGTTTCCAGGCGGAGGCCGGCGTCATGGTCGAGGATATTGCCAAGCGTCTGATGGACTTCGGCTTCCACGCCCCCACCATGTCGTGGCCGGTCGCCGGCACGCTGATGATCGAACCGACGGAAAGCGAAAGCAAAGCCGAGCTCGACCGCTTCTGCGAGGCGATGATCGCCATCCGCGCCGAGATCGCCGCCATTGCCGGCGGGAAGCTGGACAAGTCCGACAATCCGCTGAAGCACGCCCCGCATACCGCCGTCGACGTCATGGCGAACGTATGGACACATGGCTATTCGCGCGAGCAGGCGGCCTACCCGCTGTCCTGGGTCGCGGCGGCGAAATACTGGCCGCCGGTGAAGCGCGTGGACAACGTCTACGGCGACCGCAACCTGGTCTGCACCTGCGCCCCGCTGGAGGCCTACGCGCAAGCAGCGGAGTAGCGCCGCGTCCAGCATTTGGTCTAGCGTGCCTGACATGGACGTCGCACTGCGCAAGCCGATGACGCTGGGCCAGTTCCTCGCATGGGAGGAACGCCAGGAGCTGCGTTACGAATTCGACGGCTTCGAGCCCGTCGGCATGGCGGGCGGCACCGACACCCACGAAGCGATCGGCGGCACATTGCGCGCCATCCTGAGAGAGAAGCTGCGTGGCAGTCCGTGCCGTGTGCGAGGCCCGACCTTGAAGGTCGAGGTGGCAGCGCGAATCCGTTATCCGGACGCGTTTGTGTACTGCACGGCAGTACCCTCCAACGAGACCGTTATTGGAGAACCCGTCGTCGTCTTCGAGGTCCTCAGCCCCGGCACCTCGCGCACCGACCGCATCGAGAAACTCCGGGAATATCAAGCAACCGAGTCAATCCAGCGCTACGTCATCCTGGAACAGGACAGCATCGCTGCGACCGTCTTCACCCGTCAGGGGACCGACTGGATCGTCCATGCGCTCACCTCGCGGGACACGCTGCGCACGCCGGAGATCGCTGTCGAACTCCCGCTGCCCGACTTTGCCGACGCAGGCCTGAGCGACGAGGACGCCACGGACCAGGTCGAGGCTCGGCCAACAGCGAACTGATCCCGCGCGACGCCGAACGAGGACCTGGCATGTCCGATCACACCATCAGATCCATCCTTTGGTGGATTTGCCTCGTGGCAGCCCCTGTCGTGCTCATCGGCATCGAGCTGTTCCATCCGGCCGGGTTCACCACCGATCCCGGCATGTATCAGTTCCTCTCGGAACCGCACGCGTACCAACCGCATTTCGAAGCCCTGGATTATTTCGGACCCTCCTGGTGGTTTGCGCTCCACATGATCCAGACCCCGATGGTCGGACTGGTTGCCGTCGGGCTGTGGCTTCTGGTCGAGCCGATCACCCGCTCCGCCGGCACACTGCCGATGATCTTCGCCTGGCTGTCGCGCGCCGCCACGCTGATCTTCGTCATCTACTACACCGCGCTCGATGCGATCGGCGGCATCGGTCTCGGGCGGACGATCGTCATCGCGCAGGCGCTCGCGTCAAGCGGTCAGCTCGACGCGCAACAGCTCAAAGGGGTCATCCTGCTGCTGAACACGATGTGGACCGATCCCTGGGTGGGAGGCGTCGGTTCGTTCATCAGTGTAACCGGCTCATGGGCCGCATTCGCCGCGCCTCTGTTTGCCGCCCTTGCCTGGGTTCTTTGGCGCCCGCGAACCTGGCCGCCACTGATCGTGCTGGTCGCGTTCGGGTGGGAACTCCAGACCAGTCACGCCAGCCCACATGGTCCGATCGCCTTCGCATTGCTCATCGTCGCCTCGGTCTGGCTGTGGTTCAAGCGTCCGGGGCGGGATTTCGTCGTAACCGCTCGGCGACTTGATGGCGCTGCGTCAGACTGAAACTCCGATAACATAGTTGTGAACATGCCGGGTAAGTCAACGAAGCTGTGAACGTGTCCACAGCGCGCCCGGAGCGTGTGAGCTTAAAGTTCAATGGAGATTTGGGCTGCGGGGCCAGTCTGGACGCGAAAATTGCGGTGCGGACGGAGCGTTCCAAAGGGTCGCGCGCTGATGGTTTGTATCTGATTGATGTATTTGTCACGGAACAGTCGCCAAGCAAGTAATATTTCGCTCGATCGGAACAGGAGAATAATATTAGGATACAGTGACGAGCTGGCCGCCCTACCACGCAGTGGCAATCAAGCCCGCGTGCAACACCCCTTACGATGCCAATCACCCCGTTTTGAGGATCGCATACCATGACCTTCGGCTTGCGACTGCTCGCCTCGACCGCCCTGCTCTGCCTCGTCAGCGTGATTCCAAACCAGGCCCATGCCGGTCTGCTTGGCAGCGGGCGGACAGTGCAGGCGTTCTACTATAACGGTGTGCTCGCCGGTCCCGAAGGCGAGATCCCGGTGGGCGCCGGCACGACGAACCCCGCGCCGCTGACGGTACCGGTCGACTACACGCAAGGCGCTGCAGATGGATCGACGATCCACGTCGGCGACACCCAGATTACAATCAAGAATGTTCTGTCCGGACTGCCGTTCTGCTTTGCAAACACAGCGGGGACGGCGTGCGCCGATCAGATCGACGGGTTTGATCTCAAGTTCACCGGTGAAAACATCCTCGGCGTTACGGCTGATCCTTCCTCGGCCGCTGACTTTCGGCCGGTCACCGGTACATTCCAGAGCAACACGCACCTGGGTCTGCAACTGCTCAGCAGCAACGAGATCCGGGTCGATGTCACAGGCGATCTCCCCCTACTGAATGATCAGCTGATCCTTGACCTCAACTTCACCGTCGTGCCGCCGCCACCGCCCCCCGGTGTGCCGGAACCGGCCACGCTGGCCCTGCTGGGCTCAGCCTTTGCCGGCCTGGCGGTGGTGCGCCGCCGTCGAAAGCTGATCGGAACCGCCCAACGGGATCGGGCAGCCGCCATCCCGTAAGCCCAGCCCTCGCACGAGAAGGATGCCGCCATGTCAGAGGCTTACGTCGGCGAGATCCGCGTATTTGCCGGCAACTTCGCGCCAGCAGGATGGGCGCTTTGCGATGGAACGCTGCTGCCGATCGCCGACAACCAGGTGCTGTTCAACCTGATCGGCACGACCTACGGCGGTGATGGGCAAAACACGTTCGCCTTGCCGGACTTGCGCGGCCGCGCCGTGATCCATCAAGGAACCGCCCCAGGGTTGTCCACATATGTCATCGGCGAGCTACTCGGCCAGGAAGCCATTACCCTCGGCCCCGGCAACATGACCAGCCACTCACACTCGTTCAGCGGGACCGCCGCCCCAGGGAACACCGCAACACCGGGCCCGACGGTCGTACTCGCGGGGACACCGTCCGGCTTCCCGATCTATGACGGCACCGCGAATCCGATCGCCTTGTCGTCTCAGGCGGTGACCTCGGCGGGCGGATCCGTTCCGCACAACAACCGCCAGCCATTCCTCGCGCTGACCTACATCATCTCGCTGTTCGGTATCTACCCGAGCCAGAACTGAACGGGCACGGCCGCACCGGCGTCAGCATTCTCTGACGGCGCCCCGCTGAGTGACTGACAGGAGCACCCACGATGGATCCATTCGTTGGCGAACTCAGGCTCTTCGGCTTCAACTTCGCACCGGTCGGGTGGGCATTCTGCGACGGTCAGATTCTACCGATCTCCCAGAACGCCGCGTTGTTCTCTATTCTGGGAACGCAATACGGCGGCAACGGAACGTCCAACTTCGCCCTGCCGAACCTGCAAGCGATGGTGCCGATCGGCCAGGGCACGGGGCCAGGCCTGACGACCTTCGTCCCAGGTGAAACCGGGGGCGAGCAAACGCACACGCTGCTACTCAATGAAATGCCGTTGCATTCCCATCCCCTGAACGCCCTTCCCGTCGCCTCGGTCAACAACACACCCGCGGCAGGCTCGCAACTATCGGAAGGCCACGGCGGCGGACGCGGCGCTGCGTTCAACGTGAATACGTACACCACCAATGGTCCAGGCACGACGCTCAATCCAGCAGCGGTGGGCGCTGCCGGCGGAGGGACGCCGCATGACAACATGCAACCCTCTTTGACAATGAACTGGTGCATCGCGTTGACCGGGGTCTTCCCGCCGCGGTCCTGACGCGCAATCGGCCGGGACTTACCGGGTCCAATTTCGCGCCGCGGCAATAACCCGCTCGCCGATTTCGGGCCAGTTGAAGGAGATCGTATCGATGGCCAACCCGTTTCTCGGAGAAATCAGGGCGTTCAGCTTTGCATTCGCACCGCGTGGCTGGGCACTATGCAATGGGCAGTTGTTGCCGATCAGCCAGAATACAGCACTGTTCTCGTTGCTTGGGATCACGTACGGCGGGAACGGCATCCAGACCTTCGCGCTCCCCAACCTGCAGGGCCGTGTGGCGCTGCATTTCGGCAATGCGTTTACCCAGGGGCAGATTGATGGGGAGGAGGCCGTTGCACTGACGACGGCACAAATTCCGCTGCACACACATGCTGTCAACGCCGCGGCGAACGGCGCGGCAAATGCCGGCAACGTTCCAGGACCCACGGTCATCATGGGAAGCGGGTCCACCAACCAGTCCGGCAACCCCACAGTGTCGATCTACAGCAACACCGCGCCCAATCTGGCTCTCGCACCCCTCGCCGCCATCGGCTCCGGCCAGGCGCATGAAAACCGGATGCCGTCGCTCGTGCTGAATTACTGCATCGCGCTATCGGGTATCTTCCCCTCACGGAACTGAGCGGGTCAGTTGAACACGACCTGGTAGTCTTGTCGGTCGCCCGCCACAGTGTGGATCGGGATAATGTACAGCGTGAACGCTGGGCCATCTTCTACCGCGACTTCATACAATCCTTCGGGAAGTACACCCGATGAAGGACCGCGCAGGATCAGTGTGAATGGCTTCCGTTGCGTGTCATCCCACCCAGGCCATTCGGTGACCTTGACCGAGACCAGCGTCAGAACGAAGGGCTGGCCTCCAGGCGTGAGCGTCTTGCCGACGTGGGCCTCGAAATCCTGCGCCGTCAATGCCGCTGACATCTCGCCGGTCTCCGCCCTGGTGCGAGGATGATAGCCAGCAGCGCGGATATGGTCGAGCCGATCCCGATACAACACGGCATGCTGCGACTGAGGCCGGAGGTCGCGGCCGACGCGGCATTCCTGTCCGCGCTCCACGACAGCGTCAAGGGCCCGGAACTGGCGTCGCTGCCAGTTGGCGATCCCGTCCGGCGGCAATTGCTGGACATGCAATATCGCGCAATGACCGAGAGTTATCACGCGGCCTTCCGCAACGGCCGTTTCGATCTCATCACACTGAACGACGAACCAATCGGTCGCCTGATCTCCGACCTCAACCATGGTCTGTTGCGTATTGTCTACATCGCCCTGTTGCCGGAATGGCGCAGCCGCGGGATTTGCACGGCACTCATGCGATCGGTGCTCGAAACGCCGAGCCGTTCGGTAACCCGATCCGAGGCAACCGTGGCCTTGGACAATCCGGCGTCCCTGCGCCTCTGGTCCCGATTGGGGTTTGCCGAGCGGACGCGCACCGAGACCGACCTTGTGCTGGAGTGGCGACGCTTCCACAGCGCGTCCTGACCTGGGATCACGACGTTGACCGGCCGCAGCGGGATCGCCGGAGAGCCAGAACAAGCGGGCACCTACCCGGCCACACAACCGCGGGCCGCGAAAGTTGCCCGGGGTTTTTCCGGAAATCCCCGTCCCCCGCTCCGCCACAATACTTCCGCAATTTCAGCCAAGACCGGTGGACGTTCTCTCCTATATCCCCTGACTGATCGCTACGCCTAGCGTGCAGTCACGGCCAAAGGGCAGCCGCCCGGCCGAACAATTCTGGTGGAGACAGGATATGACCTCCTCAGTCGCACGCACTTCCATCACCAAACGCGTCACGGCCACCGCGGCCATCCTGGGCCTCGCGACCATCGGCATCGCCGCCACGCCAAAGCCGGCAAACGCCTGGTGGTACCACCACGGCTACTGTTGCGGGGTTGGCATTGGCGTCATCATTCCGCCCGTCGTTGTCGCGCCACCGCCGGCCTACTACGCCCCGCCACAGGCCTACTACGCGCAGCCCCAGGCCTATTACGCGCCCTCCACGGCCTATTACGCACCGCCGTCCCGCGCATGGATCCCGGCGCATTGGCAGGACGGCTACTGGATCCCAGGCCATTGGTCATGAACCTGTGAAGTCCTTCATATCGGCCACCAGCTGACGGACGCTAAGTGGCCACAACGAACCCGCCCTTCCGGGCAACGGCCAGACAAGGAACAAAGTCATGCGACGCTTCCTGATTGCAGCCGTGATGGCAGGTGGACTGATCGCATTGTGGGCAGCAATCCTGCCGCTCACCGCGCAGCCGGCTCCCAAGCCGGCGGCGGACCATTCGCCGGCGTTGTCGAAGGCGCTGTTCCTCTGCCACGGCCCGCACGGCATCGACCAGACCTGCGCCACTGCGCTCGCCCGGGCCCTGGTGCTGGAGCCTCCCGAGACAGCGACCACGCGGGTCAGCAATCAGTTCTGCCGCGCCAATCCGCAGCTCTTCGCCAGCGTCGACCGCCGCGACTGACCCATGATGGCGAAGCGGCCAACCTTTTCGCTGGATGCCCAGCCACGTGTAGCGGGTCTGCCGTGGCCAGGTGCAGCGGGTCGGGCGGTTGCCAGATCAGGCCGTCCGAATGCGATGCGATGCGTGCGCGAAACTATGGAACGTGAGGTCGTGGCTATCGAGGTGAGCGTCGCGGATCGTCGTGCCTCAATCGATCCGCCTCGGCGTGCAGCACACACCGACCGATCCCGCGATCAGCAATGCGGACCTGCTCACCGCAGATTTCGCAGGCGCCAACGGCGAGTGGTCAAAGCCCGACAGGAAAGTCGGTTGGCGCCAGGCAAGGAAGCAGGTGATCTCAACCGCAAATCACGCAAAGCACGCAAATCTTCCAACTCCCTGAGACGTCGTTTGGTGCCATCCGAGCGTCAATTCTATCGACTAGTACCTCTGCACAGTGATTACAACTCTTTGGCCGTGTCCGGATAGGCACGAGCCAGCTTGTGCCGTGCCTTTTGCGTGGTGAATTTCCATTTGATCCGCGCGCCAGCCTCGTTGCGTTGCCGTTGCCACGCGTCGATCTCGGAGACGAGTACTTCACGCTCGCCAATTCGACGATCGAGAC
The DNA here is from genome assembly GCA_963726125.1 of uncultured Alphaproteobacteria bacterium. Taxonomy (GTDB): domain Bacteria; phylum Pseudomonadota; class Alphaproteobacteria; order Acetobacterales; family Acetobacteraceae; genus JAMXLO01. The sequence continues at coordinate 387,383 of CAVSBG010000013.1, forward strand.
ATTGACCGCGCAGGACCCCGATCTCGATTTCCACCATGTTGAGCCAGCTCGCATGTTTCGGCGTATAATGAAATTCCAGGCGCTGAAGAACGCGGTGTGCCTCGGACGCCGGGAAGGCTTCATACAATGCCCCGGCTGTGTGAGTTGAAAGGTTGTCCATCACCACGCGGATCCGATCGGCGTCCGGATAATGGATATCGGCAAGATCGCGCATGCACTCGGCGAAGTCGCGCGCGGTGCGCTGGTCCGTCACCTTCACATGCCGCCAGGATTTGTGCGCGTCGAGAAAGACGAACAGATTGGCCGTGCCGTTGCGCTTATATTCGTAATCGTAACGCTCGGGCTGACCAGGTGCCGCTGGAATTGGCTCGCGCACTTCACCGATCAACTGTGTTGGACTTTCGTCGAAGCAAACCACTGGACGCCCGGGATCGGCCTCTTCGGTATAAAGGTCGAGCACATCCTCCAATACGGGCGACATAAGTGCCGTTCACTTCCGGAATGCACCACATCTTGCGGAGCCACGGCTTCAGGTCGTCCTCGGCCAGACGCCGGCGGACCGTCTCGCGCGACAGCCCTTCATGCTCTGTCAATTGGACCATCTGACCGGCCAGCAGATCGAGCGTCCAGCGCTTGCGGCCTTCGGGTGGACTCGAGCAAACCGTCGCCACCAGCAACGCCGTCTCCTTACCGGACAGCTTGCGGGCAGCTCCAGGACGCGCTTCTTCGCTCAGTGCGAGGTCAAGGTTGCCCTCCACGAAGCGCCGTTTGGTCCGGTAAACCGTGGACCCGCCAACCGAGATAGTGTCCGCGATCGCCTCGTCGCCGATCCCGGCGTCGGCGGCCAGCAGAATTTGCGCCCGCTTGAGCTTGCGCGCCGCGTGTTTGCCCCCGCTCAGCATCGCCGTGAGTTGCGCGCGTTCCCCCTCGTTCAGCTCCACCCGGTACCGTATGTTCATCACTGACCCCCCGCCATCGAGGGCAACGATGAATCGCGCGACAGGTGATTCTCACCCGATTTTCACGGCCAGGCAGGGACAATATCTCGCGTTCATCCACGCCTATACCCTGGTGAACGGTCGCCCGCCCGCACAGGCGGACATCCAACGATTCTTTCAGGTGACGCCGCCATCGGTTCACCAGATGCTACTGACACTCGAACGCGAGAGGCTGATCTCACGGCGCCCGGGGATGCCTCGGAGTATCGCTGTCCTGGTTGATCGGGCCGACTTGCCCGCATTGGAACCAGGGTACGGTCAACCGGTCAAAATCACCGTGCAGAGGTACTAGTGCCCGCCATCGATGGAGCGCGACTCACACGCCCACGCGTCATGGCCGCGCGTGTCCCGGCTATCCACGTCTTCGCCGGGCGCGCGAAAGACGTGGTTGGCCGCCACAAGGGCGGCCATTGACGATTGGTGTGTCGCGCTTCAACGATTCTGCGTACTAGCTCAGCAGCACGTAACCGACGAACACGACGCATGCGAGCAAATAGGCCACCAGCAGCGCCAGCCTGATCCGCGATGCGTACGGGCGAAGCGGCGGCGCCAGGCCGACCGCGATGAACGCCGCCATGGTAGCACCCGTAACGACACGCGCCGTTCGCATCTGCTCGCCTGAAACCGCGTCCCACAGGCTCACACCCCTCACCCTCCGCCGCACCGTCGGCTATTGTCGACGCGGCGACGCCAGGGGTCCAGGCGACCGCAATGGGAGAACCGCAATGCAACGCGTCATCATGGCGGTCCTGCTGCTCGCCGCCACGCCTGCCTTCGCCGCCGACCTGGCGTTGAAGCGGGTGATGCTGTCCTCGGCCGGTGTCGGCTATTTCGAATATGCGGCGGACGTGGACGGACCGGTGGCGCTCGGCCTCGACGTGCCACTGGAGCAGGTGGACGACGTGCTGAACTCGCTGGTGGTGTTCGACAGCACCGGCGCCGTCGGCACCATCGAACTGCCGGGCCGCGACAACACGCGCGCCAGCTTCGGCAACCTGCCGTTCGGCGCCGCCGCGTTGCAATCGCCCGCGGAGTACCTGAACAGCCTGCAAGGCGTCGAGATCTCGGTGCAGGGACCACGGCCGATGAGCGGCCGCATCGTGCACGCCGAAGCGATCACCGAGACGGTGCCAACGGCGCCCGGCCAACCGCCTGCCTCGGTGCGCCGCATCCGCGTGACGCTGCTCGGCGCCGCCGGACTGCAGCAGTTTGTGCTGGAGGACGCCGAGAGCGTCCAGGTTACCGATCCGGACCTGCGCGGGCGCATCGGCCAGGCGCTGGAGTCGCTCCGCCGCGAGGCCAGCCGCAGCATGCGCCACATCACGCTGCACAGCGACGGCAGCGGCCATCGCACCGTGCGTGTCGGGTACGTCGCCGCTGCTCCATTGTGGAAGGCGACCTATCGGCTGGTGCTACCGGCGAAGGATGGCGATCCGGCGCGCCTGCAAGGCTGGGCGGTATTGGAGAACCAGTCCGGCGCGGATTGGAATGGCATCAGTCTCACGCTGCAGTACGGCAACCCGGTGACGTTCCGGCAGGCGATCTACCAGAGCTATTACGTGCAGCGGCCGGAGGTTCCGGTGGAGATCCTCGGCCGCATCCTGCCCAACATCGACACGCGCGCGCAGCCGGCGCAACTGGCCAAGAGCGCACCGGCTGGAGCCGCCGCTTTCGCCGCCGCACCCGCCCCCCCGCCTGCACCGGCATCGATCGCCATGGATCAGGCGCGCGCCATGCCGATGGCGCCACCCACCAATCAGGTCCAGGTCGCAGAAGGCGCGGAAGAAACGATTTTCCAGCTACCGATGCCGGTTGACCTCACGACCGGTCATACCGCTAGCGTCCCGATCGTCGATCGCAACGTGCCGGCGGAACGCGTGGACCTCGACACCGGCGACAGCACGCATCCGCTGTCCGCGATCCGCATCACCAACGACACCGGCGCCTCGCTGCCCGCCGGGGTGCTGACGCTGTATGACGCCTCGGGCGCCGCGACATTTGCCGGGGATGCACGGCTGGGTGGGTTGCCGACGAGCGAGAGCCGGCTGCTGTCGTTCGCCCAGGACCTGCGCACGACGGTCGAGCGAACCAGAACGGAACAAACCACGCTGGCCTCGCTGACCGCCACGCAAGGCGTGCTGCACGTGACCACGCGCCAGCGCGAGGTGCTGCGCATCAAGCTAACCCCACCGGCGAATGAGCCACGGCGTGTGCTGATGGAAATCCCCCGCGGCGGTGACGCCACGCTGACCCTGGAAGGCACCCCGATCCCGGGCATCGAGGAGACCACAACGGCCTGGCGCATCCCTGTCTCCCTGCAGCCCGGCGAGACCCGTAGCATCACCGCCTACATCGATCGGCTGGAGCGCGAGGACACCGTGCTGCTGGACAACGATGCCGCGGTCGTCGTGGCGATGCTGAACGAACAATCGCTGACGCCAGCTGCGCGCGCCGCCTTGCAGCACCTGGCCGCGCTGCGCCAGGACGAGGCCACGAAGCGTGCGACGCTGGAGCAACTCAAGACGCAGCAGGCGGCGGTGTTGCAGGACGAGGACCGCATTCGCCGGAACCTCGCCGCGGTCGCCCCGAATGACGCCCTGCATGCACGGCTGACGCGCACGCTGGATGCCGACGAAACGAAGCTGGAGCAGCTCGGCGCGGCGATCGAGCAGGCGACTGCCACGGTCGACAAGGCGCACCAGGCGCTGGCGGACGCGGCGGGATCGTTGCGACTGTGAGGCAGCAACTTTGGGCCAATCTGCGAAGGAACGCTGATGGAGGCTGAGGAAGACTGGAAGCATTGGTCGCGGGTCGCCGGAGAATGGACGACGTGGGCGCGCGCTTCGAACCACGATGCATTTTGGGCTTATCGCGCGTCACTGGCAGCGTTTATTGGGGGCGGCGACGGTGAGGCTCTGGACGTGGGCTGTGGCGAAGGCCGCGTGTCGCGCGAGCTGATGGCCCTTGGCTACAAGGTAACCGCAACCGATCCCGTCAGCGCATTGGTGGAGCGTGCCGCGCAGGCCAACTCTGCCCATGATTATGCAGTTGCAGGGGCGAGCAGGCTGCCATTCGAAGATGGCCGCTTCGATCTTGTCGTCGCCTACAACGTGTTAATGGACGTGGACGATGTTCCGGCCGCTGTCAGGGAAATCAGGCGGGTCATGCGCCCGAGCGGGCGCCTTGTCATTTCAGTAGTGCACCCGATGACGGATCACGGTCGCTTCTCCAACGAGGAGATGGACGCGCCCTTTGTCCTTCAGGATCCCTATTTCGAGAGGCAACGCTTCGAAGGTGTGGAGGAGCGTGATGGCCTGCGGATGCATTTTGCAGGATGGTCGCACCCAATCGAAACCTATGCGGCGGCGCTTGAGGGCGCAGGCCTGGCGATCACGTCACTACGTGAACCGGTGCCCGAGCTTGTTGACGGGCGAGATCACATGAGGCGCTGGACACGCCTTCCGTTATTTCTCTGGCTTAAGGCCTGCTCCCTGCACCCGCCCTCGTGCGGGTAGGCGTAGGGGGCAGCGCCGCCGCCAACTCACATACCCGCATTGGGGCCTAGCTCCCGATATTCACCACCTGCACCCGGCGGTTGCGCGCTTCGGGCGTCTGCGGCGGGGTCTGGATCATCAGGCCATCCTGGCCCATGCCGATGGCCTGGACCCGGCTGCGATCGATGTGGAAGTTTGTCGCCAGGTAATCGACCACTGCTTCCGCGCGCCGCTGCGACAACTGCTGGTTAGCGGCAGGCGACCCGACCGTATCGGTATGGCCTTCGATGCGGAAACGATAGTTCGCCAAGGTCGGATTGCTCAGCGCCTGGCCCAGGCTGGTCAGCGTCTGGACGGCCTGCGGCGTCAGCTCGGCCGAACCGGTGGCGAACTGCACGGTCATGCTGACCGCCGGAGCCTTGGCCGCAGCAGGCTGTGCATGGCCCGCCGACGCTGAGCCTCCTGCGGCCGAACCTCCCGCTGCCGAACCTCCTGGCGCCGATCCACCCGGCGCGATCCGAATGCCGCGTGTCGTCCCCATGGTGGAGGTGGGCGTCAGGGATTTGAGGATCTGGTCGCTGCTTGGATTGGCCTGCGCCCAGACGCTCACCGGCGCCAGGGACACGACGGCCAGGATGGTGATGGCACTCAGAGCTGGCTGGCAACGCATGACGACCTCCCTCGAAAAAGCCGTCACGCTATAGCACAAAACCCGTCCCGCGGATCAGCCGGATATGCGCGGGGTTAATCCGGCAATGTTCACCCCCCGCCACCGCCCGCTGACGCCAGCGCAACCGGTTCCAGCGCGCCGACTTTGCCCTCGGTGCGGCGGAACTCCAGGTGGCGATCGTGGAACGCGGCCACCGATGTCCGATGCGCGATGGATACCAGGGTGGTGTGCGGCAGCTTCTCGCGCAGCACGCGGTATAGGTCCTGCTCCGCGTCCGGATCCAGGCTCGCGGTTGCCTCATCCAGGAACAGCCAATCCGGTTTTGCCAGCAGCGCCCGTGCCACCGCGACGCGTTGCTGCTCGCCACCGGAAAGCTGCTGGGCCCAGAGTTCGTCCTGGTCGAGCCGGGGCACCAGCGCGGCGAGCCCCACCGCCGCCATGGCGTCCACCACCTCCTGCTTCGTGTAGGCCTCGGGCGGATACGGATACGCGACGACGTGCCGGAGCGTTCCTAACGGCAGGTAGGCGCGCTGCGGCAGGAACATGCAGCGTTCGGTCGGCCGCTGCACACGCCCCTCGCCGAACGGCCAGATGCCGGCGATCGCCCGGAACAGCGTTGACTTGCCCGAGCCGGACCGACCCGAGATCACCACCGAATGACCCGGCTCCAGCACCACGTCGGCATCCGACAGCAGCTTCGCGCCATCGGGCAGGCTGATGGTGAAGTCGCGCAGCTGCACCGAGCCGTCCGGCGAGTCGTTCACCGAGATCTTCTCGGCCGTCGCGCGCGCCACCACCACCGCGCGGTCGAACGTCGACAGTCGCTCGACGATGGAGCGCCACCGTACCAGCGACACCTCGTTCGGGTTGTTGGCCGAATATTGATCGATGATCCATGACATGGCGCCCTGGACCTGACCGAACGCACCAACGGTCTGCATCAGGTCGCCGAGTTCCATGGTACCGAAGAAGTAGCGCGGGGCCGCCACTACAATCGGGAAGATGCTGGCAAGCTGCGAGTACCCGGCGATCAGCGCGTTGAGCCATCGCAGCCGCCGCATGATAGCCCACCAGTTGCCGATCACCGAGCTGAACCGCTCGTAGAGAAGCTCCTGCTCCTCCTTCTCGCCGTGATACAGGGCGATGCCCTCGACGTTCTCGCGTACGCGCACCAGGGCGTAGCGGAAGTCCGCCTCCACGCGCTGCTGGCGGAAGTTCATCGCCGCCAGCGGACGTCCGACCAGGTGCGTCAGCCAGGTGCCGAGCACCGAATAGATCAGCGCCACCCACACCATGTAGCCGGGAATGTTGATCCCAAACAGCGTGATGGACCCCGACAGGCTCCACAGGATGGTCAGGAAGCTGAACAGCGAAACGACGTTGGAGAGCAGGCTCAGCCCGAGCGACAGCGTGCTGCGGGTGAAATCACGCAGGTCCTCGGCGATGCGCTGGTCCGGGTTGTCGGTGCCGATGGCCGCGGTGTCGGTGGCCAGGCTGATGTGGTAGTAGGCGCGATCCGACAGCCACTCGGCGAGGAACTCCCGGGTCATCCAGTTTCGCCAACGGATCTGCAGCCACTGGTTCAGATAGACCGCGTACACCGCGATGGCGATCCAGATCGCCGCGAGCTCGACAAATCCCGGCATCAGGCCGCTTGGCGTGCGGCGATACATGAACAGGAGTTCCAGGAACGCCTGCCAGTTCTTCGTCTGGATCGCGTTGTAGAACTCGCGATGCCAGAAGTTCAGGATCACCGACATCCCCACCATGGTCAGGTTGAGGATGATGATCGCGATCAGCATGCCCCAGGCGAACAACCTCTCGTCCGAACGGGCGAAGTAGGGTTTCGCGAGCCTGTAGGCGTCCTTCAGGAACGAGCCGACGCTGCGCATGCGGGTGTCATCTTTCGTTGGCTGAGTTGAGCGTCCGGTCCAGGGCGGCGAGCCAGGTTGTCACACGCGCCCGGTTAACACCGAGGTCCGAATGGCCGTAGACGCTGCGCGAGTAGAGCACGAGCGTGCTGGCGTCCGGTCCGGCCGCCGTGACCTGGGCGGTGACCAGGTCGGGGAAATTGAACAGCGCGCTGCGCACGACGTAGTGGACCTGCCCTGCGGCGAGATATTCGGCCGCAAGGAACGTGCGCGGCTGCGCATCGGCCATCGCACGTAGGCCGACGAACAGCACCGGCGCAGGCACGGCGTAGCGTGGCGTGACTATATCCGGCGCCGGCGTGGTCCCGGCCGGGGCAGCGAGCGCGGTGTTGGGGCTGGTCGGCCGTTGGAGCCTGCCCATGTCCATCAATGCCGGATGCGGCAGGCCGAGCGCGCCCGCCGCGGCACAGGCCGGCAGGAACCATCCGATGATCCAGGCAAGCGGGGTCATGTGTCGGCGCATTCACCATCTGCATGCCCTGCACATGACGCGGATCACGTTGCGCGGCAAGTTGCCCGCTGCTTACGTTCCGTTCACCGGCCGGTGCCCGGCAGCCACGTCCTCATCCCGTTCGCCCCCCGCTTACCGGCTGTTCATCCCCGTGTGTTGTTATGGTGCAACCCCCAACATCCATGCAGCACCATAGATGGACGCATCACAGGCCCTCCCCGCACCCGATCATTGCAACCTTCGCCACCCGCTGTTCACCTCGCTTGCCAATCCCCTGTTCCGACATGCCGAAAGCGATAACGCGCCGGTCATGGTGGTGATGCTCGGCGATCGCGAGGCCGCCATCCCGCTGCGCTCGCTGCAACACGAATTCGGCATCGCCGACGATTCGGACGACGGCCGCATGCTGGATCTGATCGCGCAATCGCTGGACTTCGTCGCCTGCCTGCGGCCAGGCGACGCGCTTCCGGCCGAGGTGCTGAGCGGCGCGGCAAGCTGGGAGCCCGACGAACTGCATCTGAAGATCGCCAACGCACGCCTGCAATGGCAGCTCGTGATGTGGCTGAACTCTGGTACCGGCGCGGACGAGCAGGCGCTGGATGCCGAGTCCATCCTGCAGGTCGCGGACGATCCCGGACGCAAGGCACAGGTGCAGCAGGCGTTCACCAAGGCGGCGCAAACACTGGCATTGGCGACACGCGAAGACGTCATCCGTCTGGTTGAGGAACTTGCGCAGGAACTCGCCTATGTCGAGGCGCTGCGCGATCGCCTGCTCCGCCGCGTGAAGGCGATGGCGGAAAAGCTGAGCCGCATGGCGCAGGCTTATCGTGGCGATGGACCGCATCTGGAAACGCTGACCCAGGTGCGGCGGCTGACCGGTATCGCCTTGAAGCAGATCTCGCTGCGGTTCGAAGAGCTGGATGCGCAGACCGGCGAGGTCATGGCGGCGCTGCAAAATGCCGAGAGCCAGCGGGCCTTTATCCGTTCCAAGCGGGACTGGCTGTATCGCACGCAGCGGGCCTGGCAGGCGCTGTTGCTTGAGTGGGATGTCGCCGGCACCAGCTTCGATGAAGGGATGATGCTGCTGCTCGGCCGCAGTTACCAGTTCCTCGCGCCGCGGTTCATGCCGGTCACCGAGTGGACCGCTGTGCTCAATCCGGCCAAGAAGGGCAAGCCGTTGCGGCGGATGGTCTGGTGAGTTGGTCGCGGCAGCTCAGAGGTAGACGCCGCGCTCCATGATCTCCAGCGTGTACTCGCGGTAGCTGATCCCAAGCGTCTCGGCGCGTGCGAGACGCCGCAGCGCGATCTCGCGCCCCGGCGTCTTCCAGGCGCGCTTTACGGCACGCTTCCAGCACCAGTGGCGCCACGAACTCGTTGGGGTCGATGTCCGGGTCGAGCGGCGGACCGCCGTTGTCGCCGATCCGCCGCATTGGCTCAGTAGGCGCGGGCAACGGCGCGCTTCGCCATCACGCCGACCAGGTGGGCGCGATACTCGGCGCTAGCGTGGATGTCGCCGTTCAGACCGTCCGCCGAGGTGACGATGTTGGCGATTGCGTCGGGCGAGAAGTTTGCGGTCAGCGCCTGCTCCATGGCGGTGTGGCGGTATACGCCGCCTTGCGATGCGCCGGTCACCGCGACGCGCACGCCGCCTGCCGTCTTGGCGACGTAGACGCCGACGATGGCGTAGCGCGACGCCGGGTTGCGGAACTTCTCGTAGGCGCCCTTCTCGGGGGCCGGGAACTCGACGGAGGTGATCAGCTCGCCCTGTTCCAGCGCGGTGGTGAACATGCCCTGGAAGAAGTCGTCCGCCTTGATCGAACGCCGATCGGTCTTGATGGTCGCGCCCAGCGCCAGCGCCGCGGCCGGGTAATCGGCGGCCGGATCGTTGTTGGCCAGCGACCCGCCGATGGTGCCGCGATGGCGCACCGCGTCGTCGCCGATAAGCGACGCCAGTTCCGCCAGCGACGGGATTTTCGCTTTCACCTCGGCACTTTTCATGACCGCGCCGTGCGTGGTCATGCCGGCGATGACGATGGTATTGCCGCTGACCGATACGCCCGTCAGCCCAACCTTCGCCAGATCCACCAGCAGGCTGGGCTTGTTGAGCCGCTGCTTCAGCACCGGGATCAGCGTCATCCCGCCGGCGAGCGCCTTCGCGTCGGCGTCGGCGCTGAGTGCCTTCACCGCATCGGCGAGGCTCGATGGCTTCTGATATGCGAAATCATACATCGCTCTGTCCCTCGTTCCGATTACTTGCCCTGGATGATCGACCACAGTTTCTGTGGCGTCGCCGGCATGTTGATGTGTCGCACGTTGTACTGCTTCAACGCGTCGATGGTGGCGTTTATGATCGCCGGCGGCGAGCCGATCGCACCCACCTCGCCGCAGCCCTTCACGCCGAGTGGATTGTGGGTGCACAGCGTGATCTCGGTGCCCACCGTGATGTTCGGCAGATCGTCGGCGCGCGGCATCGTGTAGTCCATCATCGATCCCGACAGCAGCTGGCCCTCCTTGTCGTAGACCGCATTCTCCAGCAGGGCCTGGCCGATGCCTTGCGCGACGCCGCCTTGGACCTGGCCCTCGACGATCATCGGGTTGATCACGCGGCCGACGTCATCGACGGCGACGAAGTTGATGACCTCGACGACGCCGGTGTCCTTGTCGATCTCCACTTCCGCCACGTGGCAGCCGCCGGGGAAGGTGAAGTTCTTCGGATCATAGAACGAGGTCTCGTCGAGGCCTGGTTCCAGTTCCTCGATCGGATAGTTGTGCGGCACGTAGGCGGCCAGCGAGATGTCGGTCAGCGTCTTCTCTTTGTCGGTGCCGGCGACGGTGAATTTGCCGTCCTTGAACTCGATGTCGTCGACCGAGGCTTCCATCAGATGGGCGGCGATCTTCTTGCCCTTGGCGATGATCTTGTCCATCGACTTCACCATGGCACTGCCGCCGACGGCGAGGCTGCGGCTGCCATAGGTTCCCATGCCGAACGGAATCTTGGCGGTGTCGCCGTGCACGATCTCCACCTGGTCCAGCGGGACGCCAAGCTGCGACGAGACCAGCTGCGCGAACGTCGTCTCGTGGCCCTGGCCGTGGCTGTGCGAGCCAGTGTAGACCGTGACGCTGCCGGTGGGATGCACCTTCACGTTGGCGCACTCGTACAGGCCGGCACGAGCGCCGAGCGAGCCCACCACGGCGGACGGCGCGATGCCGCACGCCTCGAGGTAGGTGGACACGCCGATGCCGCGCAGCTTGCCCTTTGCGGCGGCGGCGGTGCGGCGAGCCTCGAAGCCGGCGTAGTCTGCGGCTGCGAGACATGCATCGAGCGTCGCTGGGTAGTTGCCGCTGTCGTACTGCAGCGCGACTGGCGTTTGGTACGGGAACGCGTCAACCGGAATGAAGTTCTTGCGCCGGATCGCGACCCGATCCATGCCGGTATCGAGCGCACACGCATCCACCAGCCGTTCCAGCATGAAGGTGGCTTCCGGTCGGCCCGCGCCGCGATACGCATCCACCGGCACGGTGTGGGTGAACACCGCCTTCACCTCGCAGTAGATCACCGGCGTCTTGTAAACCCCGGCCAGCAGCGTCGCGTATAGATATGTCGGTATACATGGCGCGAACGTGGACAGGTAGGCGCCCATGTTGGCCAGCGTGGATACCCGCAACGCGAGGAAGTTGCCGTCGGCATCGAGCGCCATCTCGGCGACGCTGTCGTGATCGCGGCCGTGCGCGTCCGACATGAAGCTTTCGGTGCGTTCGCCGGTCCACTTAACCGGACGGCGCACCTTGCCGGCGGCCCAGGTGACGATGGCTTCCTCGGCGTAGTGGTAGATCTTCGATCCGAAGCCACCGCCTACGTCGGGTGCGACAACACGCAGCTTGTTCTCCGGGATGTGCAGCACGAACGCGCCCATCAGCAGGCGGATCACATGCGGATTCTGGCTGGTGGTGAACAGCGTGAAGTCGCCGTTCGAGGTATCGAAGTCGCCGAGTGCCGCGCGCGGCTCCATCGCATTCGGGATCAGCCGGTTGTTGAGCAGGTCGAGCCTGACCACCTTGGCGGCCTTGGCGAACGCGGCGTCCACCAGCGCCTTGTCGCCGATATGCCAGTCGTAGCAGATGTTGCCGGGCACCTCGTCGTGCACCAACGCGGCGCCCGGTGCGATCGCATCACGCAATGAGGCCGCCGCGGGCAGGTCCTGGTAGTCGATCGCGATCTGCTCGGCCGCGTCTTTCGCCTGCTGCTTCGTTTCGGCGATGACCACGACGACCGGATCGCCGACATGGCGGACCTTGCCGGTGGCGAGCACGGGATGCGGCGGTTCCGCCATCGGCGAACCGTCCTTGTTGTGGATCTGCCAGCCGCACGGCAGGCCGCCGACGTTGTCAGCCGCCATGTCGGCGCCGGTGAACACGGCTACCACACCGGGTGCCTTCTTCGCCGCCGCGGTGTCGATGCCGTTGATCTTGGCATGCGGCCGATCGGAGCGGCGGATGTAAGCGTGGAGCTGGCCGGGCCGGTTGATGTCGTCGGTGTAATTGCCACGGCCACTGAGAAAGCGCACGTCCTCCTTGCGGCGGACCGACACTCCAATTCCCTCGAAAGGCATTCGGCTTCCCTCCCTATACGTCGTCTTATTCGGCGGCGGCGGCTTTGCCGTGCATCAACGGCCATGCGGCCGCGATCGCCTTGACGATGTTGTGGTAGCCGGTGCAGCGACAGAGGTTGCCTTCCAGCCCGGCGCGGATCTGCTTCTCGGTCAGCCCCTCGGGGTGCGCGTTCACCAGATCGACGGCACTCATGACCATGCCGGGCGTGCAGAAGCCACACTGCAAGGCATGGTGCTCGCGGAACATCTCCTGCATCGGGTGCAGCGTGCCGTCGGCCTCGGCGAGGCCCTCGATCGTCAGCACCGAGGTGCCGTCCGCCTGTAGCGCCAGCATGGTGCAGGACTTGGCCGACACGCCGTCCACGTGCACGACGCAGGCGCCGCACTGGCTGGTGTCGCAGCCGACATGCGTGCCGGTCAGCCCCAGCTTCTCGCGCAGCAGCTCAACCAGCAGCGTGCGGCCTTCGACCTCAACCGTGTGCTGTTTGCCGTTCACCGTCAGGGTTACCTGAGGCATCGCGGAATCCCTCCCTTATCGCCGTGTGGGGCGGAGTGTGGTCATTGCGGCGCGCGGTGGTCAAGCGGCTGTTGGCAACGCCGCAACGATATCGGTTTGGGCGAAATCTGAGCCCTTGAAGAGCAGAGGGATCGCAAGGGATCTCGCTAAAGCGTAGGCGGCGCAATCGCCACAGTTCAGGCGTGCCGGGTGGCGACCCTTGCCAAAGCGAAGGAAGGCTTCCCGGGCGATTTGGGCGAGCCTGCGGTCGTGCGCAACGACCTCCAACTCGGCATCGCGGATCAACTCGTCCAGCTTCTGCCAGGCTGCATCACTGCCGGTCCGGCCGGCGATGACCATTGAAGCCTCCTGTAGACTCACTGCGGATATGCAGCCTGATTCTTCCGCAATGCAGCGCTTGTATGCATCCGCGTCCGCTTCGTTGAGGAGCACGGCCATGATGGCAGACGTATCGACGGCAATCACGCCTACAATCCATCCTCGCCGTACAGATCATCTTCGGAAAACGGCGGAGTGTCCTTGAAGAGAGCCGCGCTCTTTTCGGCGATGGCTGTGATGCGCTGATAGCGCGCTTCGACTTCCTCCGGTGTCCATGCACGTTGGCGGACACCACGCTCGAGGAATTCCGCGCCGGCCGCCTCCAGGACATGCTGGATTTCTTCGATGGTGCCTAATGCCACCCTGGAGAGCCCATCCGGCGCTTCCAATCGGCGTACAGTGACCACGGACACTTTGGCGCGCCGTGCCAATTCATCCTGGTCCATCCGGAGCAAGGCGCGAGCGGCACGGATTTGGGCAGGCGTGATCAACATGAGCTATTGTTATCACGCGGCCGCGCACGCGCCAATCCGCCACGTGACTGCCGGTCACACCTTGCGAACCGGCCCCGGGTAATCCGCCAACAATGGGTCGGAGGTCAGGAGCGTTATGCCCTCAACTATCGCCTGGGCGAGCAGTATACGATCGAATGGGTCTTTATGAAACGGCGGCAGCAGTTCGACGGCAATCGTGTGCTCGCTGGTGATTGGCTGCTCAACATAGCCATTGTCGAGCAGGCCACGCCGCAGCAATCGGGGATCGACGCGGAAATCATCCCGGCCCAATCCGCGCTTGATGGTGACTTCCCAAAGGCTCGCAGCGCTGAACAGCAGATCGTGGTCCGGATCGTTGAGCAGTTCGCTCGCCGCCTGTGACAGGAGGTGAGATTGTCCAGCCGCCCAAAGCAGGAGCTGAGTATCGAGCAGCAGCTTCACGTTGCGCCGTCGCCGAACAGGCGCTCGATCTCGCCGCTGCCCATGCGATCGAAATCGTCCGGGACGGCGATCTGGCCTGCCATGAAGCCCAGCCGCTTGATCTTGCCCGCGACCGGCGCATCGAGAGCGGTCACCTTTACCATCGGCTTGCCGGATTTCGCGATGACGAAGGGCTCTCCCTTGGCGGCCGCATCGACCAGGCGCGAGAGGTGGGTCTTGGCCTCATGGATGTTGATTGTGCGCATCGCCTCGGGTAGCAGACTAAGGCCAGTTATATAAGTCTAGTTTGGCACCGCCGAAGCGCTGATCGCGATGGCGGTCGCTAACTGGCAGTGGCGGCGGACGCTGAGTGCAAGCATTTCGCATTGAATCTAGCAGTCTGAAAACAAAGCCCTTTTCTGGCGCATAAGTCCGGCGCATTTCTCGACATCGCCTGGAACTGCCGCGCGTCCTCACGCGTGCAGGCCTACATGACAGCTTCCGTGCGTTCAACCGCATGCTTCTACGTATGCAGCGGCCCCTGTGCTGGCGGCAGGGCTTGGAGGCATTTGAGCACAGCCGGGTTCTTCGTCCGTGGTTTGTCATTTTGGACCCGAGTTGCAGCCCTTATGGTTCCGAGTTGGTCACACGGGAGATCAGCTCGGGCCTGTGGAATCACGGCGACCTCAAACATCCTGTGGATAGGCCAGAGCAAGAGATCGACTGCGACGGCAGGTGGCGTGGCCACGCTCAAAGCGAGAGTCGCGTTTCGCACACCCCTCCATACCCGAGTGCCTTGCGAAGAAACTGCCGTGTCTCCGGCGATTTTTGCTTGCCGCCTGCATTGTCGTCCTCCTGCAAATTCGTGTGCGGGACCTCCTCACTTGCGCGAACTATGTGGTTCTCAATCTGTAACAGTGCTGGCGGGGCTATTAACCGAGAGTAATCCCAGGTGGCGTTGCCTTTCGGCCACACCGAGCTGCGTCGCTTGCAGCCTATATGTGATACTGCACGGTTATTATACATAAGCGCCGACAACATATTGACCTCAGACCGAAAATCCCGCCCCTCAGCCAAGCCGCGCTCGCCCTGCCCGCCCCCTCAAGCCGCCATCGGCACGACCTGTCCTCCGGGCACATGGTCCAGGTGGCAGGCCGATACGTGGCCCTCGCCCACCGATCGCAGCATCGGCTCCTCCACGCGGCAGCGATCGAACGCGAACGGGCAGCGCGTGTGGAAGCGGCAGCCGCTTGGCGGGTTGATCGGGCTCGGCACGTCGCCGGTCAGGATGATGCGCTGCCGCTTCGCCGTCGGATCCGGCACCGGCACTGCCGATAGCAGCGCGCGCGTGTAGGGATGATGCGACTGCGCGAACAGCGTGCGGCGATCCGCGAGTTCTACGATCTTGCCGAGGTACATCACGGCTACGCGGTGTGTCAGGTGCTCGACGATGGCGAGGTCGTGGCTGATGAACAGCAGCGCCATGCCGAGCTCATCTTGCAGGCTGACCAGCAGGTTGATGATCTGCGCCTTGACCGACACGTCGAGCGCGGACACAGCCTCATCGCAGATGATCAGGTCGGCGCCGGGGGCCAGGGCGCGGGCGATGCCTATGCGCTGGCGCTGGCCGCCGGAGAACTCGTGCGGGTAGCGGCCGATTGCGTCGCGTGGGAGCTGCACCTTGTCCATCAGCAGCTCGACCTGCTGCGTCAGCTCTCGCCTGTTGCGGGCAACGCCGAAGTTGATCAGCGGTTCGGCGAGGATGTCGCGCACCTTCATGCGCGGATTGAGCGAGGAGAACGGGTCCTGGAACACCACCTGCACGCGCCGCCGTAGCGGGCGAAGCTGGCCCGCGGAGAGGTTGTCGATGCGATCGCCGCCCAAATACACCTCGCCGGCCGTGATCGGATACAGCCGCAGGATCGCCTTGCCGACGGTGGACTTGCCACAGCCTGACTCGCCCACGAGCGAGAGGGTTTCGCCGCGGTCGATGGAGAAGGACACGCCATCGACCGCGTAAACCTTCGCGGTCTCCTGGCCGAGAATGCCGCCGTGGATCGGGAAGTGCTTCTTCAGCCCGTTGACTTCGAGCAGCGGGCGTTCGCGATTCATCAGCATGCGGATGTGAGTGCGGTGAGGGGTACGGGTGAAATGTCGGGGAGGATGTGGGTGCAGAGGGCTCCCCCTCCCCTTGCGGGAGGGGGTTAGGGGGAGGGGGCGCTGCCATGTTCGCGGAGCCCCCTCCCCCTAACCCCCTCCCGCAAGGGGAGGGGGAGAACTGCTGCATCTCCTGCATCTGCTCCTGCTGCTGCACTGCTCGCACCGGCTGCACCATTCGCGCCCGCTTCACGCCCATCACGCCGCCATCCGCCGTTCCGCGTAGTGGCATGCCACCAGATGCCCGGGCGCCTTTGTTTCGATCGCCGGTGCGACGCGACTGCACAGCTCGGTCGCAATGGGACAGCGGCCAGCAAACGGACAACCGACGATCTTCTGTCGCAGGCTCGGCACCAGGCCGGGGATCTCGGCGAGCTTGGTCCGCCCCCCCTCCACCAGCGACGAACCCAGCTTCGGTACCGAACCGAGCAACCCCCGCGTGTATGGATGCAGCGGACGGGCGAAGATCTCCGCCACCGAGGCCTCCTCGACCTTGCGGCCGGCGTACATAACCACCACGCGCTCGCACATCTCGGCCACCACACCGAGGTCGTGTGTGATCAGCATGATCGCCGAACCCAGCCGGTTCTTCAGGTCGCGCATCAGGTCCAGGATCTGCGCCTGTATGGTCACGTCGAGCGCCGTGGTGGGCTCATCGGCGATCAGCAGCTGCGGATTGCACGCGAGCGCCATGGCGATCATCACGCGCTGCCGCATCCCGCCGGATAGCTGATGCGGATACTCCCGCACGCGTCGTTGCGGCGCCGGAATTCCTACCAGCACCAGCATATCGATCGAGCGCTTCTCTGCATCGCGCGGCGACAGCCCCTGATGCAGTTGCAGCGTTTCGCCGATCTGGCGCCCCACCGTCAGCACGGGGTTGAGGCTGGTCATCGGCTCCTGGAAGATCATCGAGATCTTGTTGCCGCGAATATCGCGCATCGCCTGCTCGTCGAGGTCCAGCAGGTTCTGGCCCTGCAAGCGGATCGCTCCGGCGATCTTGCCCGGCGGCTCCTGCACCAGACGCAGGATCGACATCGCCGTCACTGACTTGCCGCAGCCTGACTCGCCGACGATGCCGAGCGTTTCACCCGCATCGATGTGGAACGAAACGCCTTCCACTGCGCGCACCACGCCATCCGGCGTCGCGAAATGCGTCTGTAGATTCTCTACCTCCAGCAGCGCCATGTCAGAGACGCTTGGCCAATCGCGGATCGAGTGCGTCGCGCAGCCCGTCACCCAGCAAATTCACCGACAGCACGGTGATGCAGAGCAGGACAGCTGGGAAGAAGACAATGTAGGGCTTGATCTGCCAGAGCGCCCTGCCCTCGGCCATGATGTTGCCCCAGCTGGGAATGATCGGCGGCGTGCCGGCGCCGATGAAGGACAGCGCCGCCTCGGTCAGCATCGCGGCAGCGCAGATGAATGTCGCGTTCACCATCAGCGGCGCCAACGTGTTCGGCAGGATGTGCTTGATGATGATCATCGGCACCCGCGTGCCTGACGCGACCGCTGCCTCCACATACGGCTGCTCGCGCAGGCTGAGCACGACGCCGCGGATCAATCGGGAGACGCGGGGGAATTCTCCGATGCTGACGGCGACGATGACGTTCTCGACCGACGCACCCCACAGCGCCATCAGCGCGATCGCGAGCAGGATCGAGGGGATCGACATGATACCATCCATCACCCGCATGACGACGGCATCGATCACGCGGATGAACCCCGAAACCAGGCCGATGAACGTTCCGATGGCGGAGGCGATCGCGGCGACCGAGAACCCGACGATCAGCGAAACGCGCGAGCCGTAGATCACCCGCGAGTACACGTCACGGCCGAGCATGTCGGTGCCGAACCAGTACCTGTGCCGACGGCGCGCGCAGGCGCTTCACCGGAGAGATCGCGGTCGGATCGACCGTGGCCAGGAACGGGGCGAAGATCGCGATCAGGATCATCATCAGCAGCAGCGTCCCACCCAGCGTGATGGCGGGATTGCGCCGCACGAACGTCATCACCCTGCCGCGCTGTTTGGCGGGCGGCAGAACATCCGCCAACGGCGGCGCGGCCGTGTAGCCGGATTGAACGGTGGTCGCGGTGCTCAATAGCGGATCCTCGGATCGAACAGTGTGTAGGCCAGGTCAACCAGCAGGTTCACCACCACGTAGCTGAAGCTGAACAGCAGCACGACGCCCTGGATCACGGGATAGTCGCGCCGCAGGATCGCATCCAATGTCAGCCGGCCGAGGCCAGGTATGGCGAACACGCTTTCGGTCAGCACCGCGCCGCCGATAAGCAACGCGACGCCGTTGCCGATCACGGTGATGATGGGGACCGCGGCGTTCTTCAGCGCATGCACGAACAGCACGGCCCGCTGGCCGACGCCCTTTGCCTTCGCCGTGCGCACATAGTCCTGGTTCAGCACGTCGAGCATCGTTGCACGCGTGATGCGCGCCAGCAAAGCAATGAAGACGAGGCCGAGCGCGAGTGTCGGCAGCGCCATGTTGCGCAGGAACGGCACAATGCCGGTACTGATCGAGTTGAACCCCTGCACCGGCAGCCAGTTGAACTGCAGCGCGAACACGTAGGCCAGCAGGTAGCCGACAACGAAAACCGGTGTCGAGAAGCCGAACACCGCCAGCACCATGACCGCCTGGTCTATCCACGAGCCGTGCTTCCAGGCCGCCAGCACGCCGAGCGGGATCGCAACCGCCACCGCAAACACGATCGCCAACACCATCAGCGAAAGCGTTGGTTCGATGCGCTGCGCGATCATGTGGCTGACCGGCAGGTTGGTGAAGATCGAGGTGCCGAGGTCGCCGTGCAGGATCTGCCAGAACCACTCGCCGAACCGCACCAGGAACGGCCGATCGAGGCCGAGCGAGGCTCGGATGCGCTCCACATCGGCGGGCGTGGCCTGGTCACCGGCGATGATCGCCGCGGGATCGCCGGGGGCGATGTAGAGCAGGCTGAAGACGCAGAATGCGACGATGAGCATCACCGGAATGGTGGCCAGGATGCGGCGGATGACGTAGGCGAACATCTCGTCGGGTCTCTGATCAGCGCACTGGCAGGCTCATGGGCGCCACCGAACTCGTGACCAATATCCGCAAGCATCGCCAGTCATGCATCGCCTGTTCAAGCCTCCACGCCTTTTTGCTGGTGCGCCAGGCTCCCAGCCCCGGCGTCAGATAGCCTGCACCAACCTAGCGTGAAAGACCAGTCGTCTCCCAGTGCAATCAGGTGACCTGGCAGCAAAGAAAGGCAGGGTTCGCACGGAGGCTACCGAGGGAGGCAAAGCCACGGTGGGCCACCGAAGAGGTCGATGGCGCTTCGCGCGAAGCGCTCCATTTGTTTTCTCAGTGGCCCTTGGTGGCTTGAATCTCCGAGACCTCCGTGCTGAACCGTAGCTTCCTGCTTATTCACCCGATTGCCCTGCGATGCCTCCTGCGGAGAACACCTCCCGGGCGTCACCAGGGGTTCGTAGTCGGCGCGCAGCGTCTGCACGCGCGCCCGCATTGTCGTCATCTCCTTTTCGATGCCGAGCAGGTCCATGAAGTTGGTCGACACCACGTGCCGTGCGAGGGCCAGGCGATAGTCCTTCCATGCCGCTTCCAGGCGGCTCGCCGCTGCCATGCTTGGCATCCAGTTGTCGCGGATCTCGGCCGAAGCGCTCTCCACTGATTGCAGCCGCTGCACGGCGAAGGCGCCAAGTCCCACGGTTAACGCGAGCACCACGGCAAACGCCGCGACGACCTTGGAGCGGATGCTGAGGTTGCCAAGCGCGCGGAACACCACGAATTTCCTCAATGCGAACGCCTTGGCTGACTCCAGCAAACGCGATAAGTGGAACGCGGTGACGCTGACCGTCAGGCCGCCTGAACGTCGGCGATGAAGCGATCAACTTCGCCGCGCAGTTCGCCGGACTGACGTGACAGGTCCTTCGCCGCACCGAGGACCTCGGTTGCCGCCGCGCCGGTTTCGGTCGCGGCCTGCTTCACGCCGGTGATGTTGTTCGATACCTCCTGCGTGCCCTTGGCGGCCTGCTGCACGTTGCGGGAGATCTCCTGCGTCGCGGCGTTCTGCTGTTCCACTGCTGAGGCAATGCTGGCAGCAATCTCGTTGATCTCGCCGATGGTATGCCCAATGCGCTGGATGGCGGTCACTGCCTGCCGCGTCGCGTCCTGGATCTGCACGATCTGGCTACCGATCTCCTCGGTCGCCTTGCCGGTCTGATTGGCCAGCGCCTTGACCTCCGACGCGACCACGGCAAAGCCCTTCCCGGCATCACCCGCGCGGGCCGCCTCGATCGTTGCGTTCAGCGCCAGCAGGTTGGTCTGGCTGGCAATGTCCTGGATGATCGTCACGACGTCGCCGATCTTCTGCGCACCGGTTGCCAGCGCCTGAACGGTGGCGTCGGTCTGCCGTGCGTCCTCCACGGCCTGGCCGGCAATCTGCGCCGACTGCGCGACCTGGCGCCCGATCTCCTGCACCGAGGCGGCAAGCTCCTCGGTCGCCGTTGCCACTGTCTGCACGTTGACCGAGGTCTGCGTGGACGCCGCCACCACGATCGTCGATTGCTCGTTGGTGCGTTCCGCTGTCGCGGACATTCCGCCGGCGGTCGCCTCCATTTTGGTCGCTGCCGCGGCGAGCGCGCTGACCAGTTCGCCGATCTTGCTCTCAAATGCTTGGGTCAATTGCTCGCGATGCTGTGCGCGGTGCACACGACCCTCATTCTGGGCGGCCTGCTCCGCGGCCATGCGCTCGGCGGCGATCATGTTGTCCTTGAAGACCTGTACCGCGGTGGCCATCGTGCCGATCTCATCCTTGCGGTCGCGGCCAGCGACGTCGGTGGTCAGGTCATGTGCGGCAAGGCGCTGCATGGCCGCCGTCATCGCCGCAATAGGTTTTGAAACGCTGGCGACAATGATCCACCCAGCGCCAATGCTCAGTGCCGCTGCGAGCGCCAACGCGACGAAAGTCCAAGCCTGCGCTGCCGCGTATATCGCTGCGCCTGCATCGGCTGCCTCGGTGCCATGCGCTGCATTGAAATCCGCATCAGCCTGCACGGCTTCGCGCAGCGATCTGAACAGCGAACGAAGGTCATCGGTGAACAGTGCCGTGGCCTTCTCTGGCTGGCCATTGTGCAGCAGCCCGATCAATTCCCGGCTGTGTTCGCCATAGGCTTTCCAGGCGCCGGTAATCCGGTCTGCCAGAGTGCGTTCCTCGCCGGGCGAGACCATTGGTTCGTAGGTACCGCGCGCCTTCTCGATTGCGGCGAATGTCTCCTGGATGAGCTTCGCCTGCGCCGCCGCGGCATCTGGCCGGGGATCGAGCAGCAGCGTGCCCTGCCTCTGGCGATACTCCTCGATCAACGCGGCGATACTCCCGAGGACGCGGGTGCTGGGCAGCCAGTTATCGCGCACATCCGCCGCCTGGTCGTTCATCGCGCCCATGCGCGTGACGGCAAAGCTTCCCACTGCCAACGTCACCACCAGGACAGCGAGAAACGCCCCGATCACCTTGGCGCGGATGGTCAGGTTTCCGAGCGCGCGAAGCATGAGAGGTCTCCCCGAACATGTATGCGGTGGATCAATGCGGCAGTCAGGTTAAGGGAGGATGACCATGCCGGATGGGCTTGGTTGCGGCTCGGAGTTTCTATACTCACGGCCGCATGCAAGCCTTGCTGCTCCGCCTCTCGACCCAGCTACCGCCGTCCGCGCGGCATATCGCGACGCCTGACCGGATCGCAACTCTTGTGCAGTTCCTGATGTTCGGCGCTGTTGGTGTCGTCGGGTTCCTGGTCGACACAGCCACCGTCTACACACTGCGCCGTTCGCTTGGTCTCTATGGCGCCGGGGCAGCCGCATACGTCGTCGCCGCGTCGGTCACCTGGCTGTTCAACCGCCTATGGACCTTCCGTGGCCTCGGTAGCGGCCCCGTGCATCAGCAGTGGGTCCGCTTCCTCGGGGTCAATCTCGGCGGCTTCGTGTTGAACCGCGGCACCTACGCCATCCTGGTCACGTTCGTGCCGCTGTGCGCGCAGGAACCCGTCTACGCGGTCGGCGCCGGCGCCATCGCCGGCATGTTCCTGAACTTCAGCCTCTCGCGCGCGATGGTGTTCCGTTGATTCCGTGCCTGATCGGATCACCGATCATCGACCAGGTCAGGTTCCGTTCCGGGTGTTCTTAGCAGTCATTATCGTGCGTTCGGTGCCTCGTTAACCGCCCGGTCAACCATTTGAGCGATAAATCACAACCGCAGATAGTCAACACCGGGAAAAATACAACCGATCCCGCCAGCAACCGGCAATTCAGATGCTCGCGTCCAGCGGCAGTACCTCCAGCGACGTCCTGCTGATTTCACCAGCTTTTACCGTCACTTCGGGTTCCTACGCCGAACCACTGTTTGCCTCGGCGGGAGGGTGCAACGGTATCGCGAAGCGCCTTATCGACATCGTCATCAGCCTGCTCGCACTTGTCATCATGGCAGTGCCTTTGCTCATCATCGCCTGCCTGATTCGCATCGATAGTCCAGGCCCCATCCTATTCCGACAAAGCCGCATAGGATACCGCAATTTGCCCTTCGAAACGCTGAAGTTCCGCACGATGTATCATCATGCTCCGGGCCGGGGCCATTTGCGTCAGACGACGCGACACGACCCGCGCGTGACCCAATTGGGCGCATTTCTCCGTCGCCTCTCGCTTGATGAGTTCCCGCAACTGTTCAACGTGCTGCGCGGCGATATGTCGCTGGTTGGACCGCGCCCGCATGCGCCCGGCACCTGTGCCGGCGGCAAACCATTCGAGCTGGTGACCTCGTTCTACCCGATCCGCCATCGCGTGCGCCCCGGCATCACCGGGCTTGCCCAGGTGCGCGGCCTGCGCGGTCAGACCGAAACCGAAGAAAAGCTCATCCGGCGTGTCGACGCCGACATGGAATACATCGCGAACTGGTCGCTGTGGCTCGACTTCGGCGTCCTCGCGCGCACCGTGGTTTCGGTCCTCATCGATCACAACGCCTACTGATGATAGGAGCGGCCAAGATGGGTCACCATGCTGCGCAGCTTTCCTCATGCGATCAAGCGAAGCACGCGCATCCTGTCATCATGGCCGGCGCACCTTCGGCTCCTTGTGAGGACTACGACGCCGACATCGTGATCCTCGCGCTGGATCGGGCGGACGAGACGATTGCTGCGATCCGTTCCGCGCTGTCGCAAACCGGCGTGTCGCGCCATGTCTTCATCGTCGACCAAGGGTCACAGCCGGCCAACCTGGCGCTGTCGGCGGCAGAGGTCGGCGACTGCCCGGATGCGACCCTGGTTACGCTCGACCGCAATTACGGCGTTGCGGGCGGCCGCAACCGTGGTTCCGCCCTCGGCCATGGCCGCGTCATTTTCGGCCTCGACAACGACGCGGAATTTGCCAACCCGACCACGCTCGCGAAGGTGGTGGCGATGCTCGACGCCGACACCACGCTCGCCGCCATCGGCTGCCGCATCGTGCTGTACAGCGATGGTGAGGACGACTTGTCGTCCTGGGGTTATCCACCCGGTCTGCAGGCCCACTCGGCCGACATCTTCGATGCCATCACCTTCGTCGGTGCCGGCCACGCCATCCGCCGCAGCGCTTGGCAAGCCTGCGACGGGTATGACGACGATCTGCATTTCTGCTGGGAGGAACTGGACTTTTGCCTGCGTGCGATCGAGCAGGGATGGCGGATCCGCTATCACGGCGACATCGTCGTCCGCCACAAGGTCAGCCTCGAGCAGCGCGTTGCCTGGTCGGACAGCCGCTGGTTCCACTACGTGCGCAATCGGCTGTACATCGGCCGCAAGTGGACATCGGGCTGGCTGCCGCTGCTGCCACGTTGCATGTTCTATGCGCTCAAGGGAGCCCGCAACGGGGCGCTGTCGCAGACGCTGCGGGCGTTCCTGGCGGCGTCCGGCATGGCATTGGGCACCGTCGGCCAGCGCCACTCGCCGGCGGCACGCGAATACCTCCGGGCGAATGACACGGCGTATCGCGAAATGTGGTTGACCGCGGCATGTCATGAGCTTTTGCGCAGGCTCCCGGCTCCGGAGCGGGCCCGCGCGGCAAGCCGCTCGCTCAACAGCAACGGAAAGATGGCGGGAGAGTTGATCAGGTAGCGCTGTGCCATTCGCCGGGGTTGCCGTAGCAGGCGATGCAGCCATTCCAGCCCAGCATGCTGCATCCATTGTGGTGCACGCGGCCGCCCGCCGGCGAGGAACTCCAGGCTGGCGCCAACGCAAAGCCCAACGCCGGTCGCGCGTCCCGTGGCGCGGATCGCCGCGGCCAGCATTTCCTGACGCGGGGAACCGACCGCCAGGAACACGAACCTTGCCGGATATGCCAGCACGAAGTCGACCGCCGCACGCATTTCAGTTGGATCGAGATCGAAGCCCGGCGGCGGATCGTAATGTGCCAGAGCTGTGATTCCGGTACGCTGCATCAGTGCCGGCAGCCACCGTGCCGACAGACCGATCACTGTGACGCGCTCGCCGCGCGATACGTGGTTCCGCAACAGCGCGGCGGTCAGGTCGCTGCCAGGTGCGACACGTGGCGTGGGCAATCCAACGAACCGGGAGGCCAGCGCAACCACACGGGAATCCAGCAGCCGGACCATCGCACCCTCATACAGTGGCGCGAGTTCTGGCCGTCTATGCAGCCGCACAAGATGATCGGCATTCGGCGTCGCGACATAGCCGAATGGCTCGCCTGCCGGACGCCGTGCCAGCAGTTCCGCCGCGTGCGGTGCATCCAGATCGGCGAAGTCCAGTCCCAGCAACCGCACGGTGACGCTCATTCGGGTCGATCCCAGACAGACCGCCCACCTCAGCACCGCTTAGGTTAATAAATTCTGGAGTGCCTCCCTGCCCGCTGCCCTCAGCCCCCCACCGCCTTCGCCAGCACCTCGCCCGCACGCCGGCACTGCGCCGCATCCACGTTCAGATGCGTCGTTGCCCGCACGGTGCGCGCCGCAAACGCCGATACCAGCACGCCTTGCTCCTGCGCCAGGCGCACCACGGTCGCCGCGTCTGGCAACGGCTCCGGCACCCGGAAGATCACGATATTGGTCTGCACCGTCGACAGATCGATCTCGGCACGCGTACCGGCCACATATTCGCCGATGATCCGAGCGTTGGCGTGATCCTCCGCCAGCCGGCCGAGATTGTTCTCCAGGGCATACACGCCGGCCGCCGCCAGGATGCCCGACTGGCGCATTGCACCACCGAACATCCGGCGCACCCTCACCCCGCGCACCATGTCGTCCGCGCTGCCGGCGATCACGCTGCCCACTGGACAGCCCAGCCCCTTCGACAGCGCCACCGACACGATATCGAACGGTGCCGCCAGTTCCGTTAGCGACCGTCCGCTGGCGACGGAGGTATTGAACAGGCGTGCCCCATCGAGATATGTGGCCACCCCGTGCTCGCGCGCCGCGGCGCAGATCGCCTCGGCCTCGGCCTGGGGAAACACCACGCCACCGCCTCGATTGTGCGTATTCTCCACCGCCACAAGCGTGGTCGGCGGAAAGATGATGTGCCCGCGAGGCTTGCACGCGGCGCGGAATTCCGCCGCGGTGAACAGGCCGCCGCGTCCCACCACGGTGAACTGCACGCCGGAATTCGCCGCCGCCGCACCCAATTCGTGCCAGACGATGTGTGCCTCGTCGCCGACCACCACGTCGTCGCCCGGCCGCGTCAGCAGCTTCAGGCCCATCTGGTTCGCCATCGTGCCGCTGGGTACGAACAGCGCCGCCTGTTTGCCCAGGAGTGCCGCCACGCGCTCCTGCAAGGCGCGCACCGTCGGATCCTCGCCATACTGATCGTCGCCCACCGGCGCGCGCGCCATCACCTCGCGCATCGCGTCGCTCGGCAGCGTCACCGTATCCGAGCGCAGATCGATCCGTTCCATGGCTTGCTCCTTGTTATCGCCAGGCCAGGAACCGTCGCTCCGCCCAGCCGATGAGCCACGATACCGCAAGCCCGAGCAGCGACAACACGACGATGCCTGCCAGCAGATTGTCGGTGTCGTAGAGATTGCCCGCCGACAGCACGAACGCACCGATGCCGCGGTCGGCGCCGATCATCTCGGCCGCCACCAACAGCACGATGGCGATCGACGACGTGACGCGGAAGCTGTTGAGGATCGCTGGCAGCGCTGCCGGCAGCACCACCTTGCGCACGATGGCCGCGCGCGACAGCCCGAAACTCTGCGCCATGCGGATCAGCGAGCGCGGCACGTTGTCCACGGCACCAGCGGTCGCGATCACCGTGGGAAGGAAGACGCCCAACGACAGGGTTACGATCTTGGATCCCTCGCCAATGCCGAACCAGATGATGAACAGCGGCACCAACGCGATTTTCGGGATCGGGAACAGCGCGGAGACCACCGCCATGCCGGGTGAGCGCAACGGCGACCACAGTCCCACCGCGAGCCCGAGGGCGATGCCGAACACGGTGCCGATAGACCACCCGATCGCGAGGCGTGCCAGCGAGGCGCTGAGTTGCTTCCACAACTCGCCGCTGATCGTCAAATGATACAGCGCGACCGCGATATCGATCGGTGCCGGCAGGAACAGCGTCGGGATGACGCGCAGCCAATCGCCGAGCTGCCACAGGGCGATCAGCCCGAGCAGCGTCGCGGCACCAGCCAGCGGCAGGTCCCGAGGCGCGAAGCCGCCGCCGCGGAATGTTACGTCAGGCAATGTCGCCCAACCGATAGAACGTCGCCGCCGTGCGATGGAACAGCGCCGCCTTCTCGTCCGCAGAATACCCTGCCGCCAGACGCTTGAAGGCGTTCCACACAACGGGATAGCTGCACATTCCCTTGTCGACCGGGAAGTTGCTCTCGAACATGCAGCGTTCCGGCCCGAACGCCTCAATGCACGTTTCCATCAACGGCCGCCACGACGCTGCGAGTTCGCCGGACGATGGCGGCAGTACGTGCTCGTGGAAGTTGAAGCCGCGTATCGTCATCGCCTGACCGCCTAGCTTCAGTACCACGTTGGGGCACTTCGCCAGCTCGCGCAGATCACGCCGCCAATTGGCGAACGTCGCAGTGGGATGCGTACGATATGGACCCACGCCGATGAACCCGCCGCAATGGTTGGCAAGCATCGGCTGATCCGGCAGCGCGCGCGCCAGATCGATCAACTCCGGCAATTGCGGGTGATACAGCGAGCACTCGTACGACAACCCGAACTGACGCAGGCGTTTCAGTCCAGTGCGGAACGCCGGATCCATCAGCAGATGTTGCGGCGCAGGTGACGACGTCGTCATGACCACCGCGGCATCCCAACCGGCGCTCTGGCGAATGCCCTTGAAGCGGCCGCCGCCGGCCTCGATGTGCGCTTCCAGCACCGCGTCGATCGGCTCGCCCAAGCGGAAATCGCAATAGCCGACGATGCCGGCGGCCGCGCGCACGCCGGCCGCTTCGGCAGTTGCCGCTATTCCGGCGATACGCTCGGTCTCGCCCACCGGCCGCAGTTCCGCCGGACCGTCCGTGCGATAGGCGAAGCCGCACTGAATGAACACGGTCGCCCGGACGTTGTGCCCCGCCGCCAGATCGGCGCGCAGCTCATCGAGCAGATAGACGCCCGACGCGCGGTCCCAGAGATGGTGGTGCGCCTCGACGATCGGCAGCGCCGGCTCGATGATGTCCTCGCGCAGCTTGCCCAGCCATGATGCGTTGACGTGAGGATGCGGATACGCCTGACGTTCCTCGGTTGCCGCGCTCATGCCGGTCTCCCTTGGTTGGACTTGGCTGAGCGTAGACCCAACAGCGCGTCAGGCGAATGCCGGCGTACGGGCAGGCTGCGCGGCATCATCCGGGAAGACCCGCGCAAACCGCCGCATCATCTCGTCCGCGATGTCGTGCGCGGCGACCCATTGCGGCCCATTGCCGTTCGTTACGAGCTGATACAGCTCGGGAACGTCTCGACGGTAAGCCGCGTCGCGTGCCGCGAGCCGACGCTCGCGCAGATCGCCGGTGAACTGCTCGCGCAGGAAGCCGTAAGCGACCAGCTCACTGAGCAGGATGGTGATCATGTCCTCTGCCTGCGTCGGCTCGAATTCGACCAGGTCCTTGATCGCCTTGCGACCGCTCTCGAACGCGAGGAACTGCATATACACAACGCTGCACATCGTGCGGTGCCAATCATCGTCCCCCTGCCCGCCCGTCGCCGGCGATTGCATCCCGGCGAGCCGCCGCAGAGAATCCCGCATCACCTTCATGTACGTGTAGAAAGCGGTGACGTGCTTGACGACGTCCGCCTCCAGCGCCTGAAGGTCCTTCACCGATGCATCGAACACCGGGAAATAGCTCTCCTGCGAGGTGAAGCGGCTGACATCGGCCGGCAACTCACCGTCCAAGACGCGGTGCATCGCTCCCTGCGGCCCTTGCTGGAACAGATCGACGTAGCGCTGCACCATGTCCACGACGGCGCCGACGCGGCACAAGGTCGCGATCTCGCACGCGAACAGATCGACGACGCCAAGACGCGCGCTGCCGGTCTGGTAGGTCCACGCGAGCACGCCACCGCCCAGCGCACAGATCGCGCCAACGAACGGACCGCTGGAGGCGATGGCCGACAATGCCAGCCTCACCCAGATCCATCCGCTCTTGCTGTCGTGCACCTTCTGCCAGTCGCTGACCACACCGTATTCGAAGCAGAACGCGAGCGCGGCAATCAAGCCCACGATCATCATGATGACGGTGACCGAGAAGATCAGCCGCAGATCGGCTACATGACGCGAGCGGCCCAGGCGCTCGAATGTCGACGATTCCTTGCCGCTTCGAAGCTGGCGAACTATGGCGAATGGCGACAGCATGGACATGACACCCATGGGCCTCACCGTGCGGAATGTTTCACCACACCATAACTTCTGTGCCTGCCGCTGTGAACCGGATCACGTTGGATCGCGATTCTGTCCGTCCTCGATCTCGCGTTCCGCGGCCACGGCATCGTCCCGGATCAATGCCCACAATTCCGCTTCGATTGGGCGGAGATCTGCATCGTCTGTTGCACGCCCGATCAGCGGCCGATCAATGCGTCGGATTGCGCGCACGCGACCAGGCCGCCGTGACAGCACCACGATCTGATGACCCAGCCGCACCGCCTCGGCAAGGTTATGCGTGACGTAGACCGTTGTGGTGGCCGCGCGCTCGATCAACGCGGCGAATTCATCGAGCAGCAATCCGCGGGTCTGCGCATCAAGCGCCGACAAAGGCTCATCCATCAGCAGACACGCGGGACGCACCGCCAGTGCGCGCGCGATGCCGACGCGCTGGCGCATTCCGCCGGACAATTGTCGCGGCCAGGCGTTCGCGAACTCTGCGAGTCCTGTCAGTGCCAGGACCTGTTCGACGCGCGCAGCGCAGGCGCCGCGCGACAACCGATCCTCCAGCACCAATGCGACATTGCCGGCAACGGTGCGCCACGGGAGGAGCGCGAAATCCTGGAACACGTAGGTCAGCGGATTCAGGCAATCAGCCGCGACGTCGCCCTCGCACGCCACCTTGCCGGCAGTGGGAGGAAGCATTCCGCCCATGATCCCGAGCAGCGTTGACTTGCCGCAGCCGGAGGGACCGACCAGCACGGTCACCTCGCCCGGCTCGATTGTCAGGTCGATGTCCTCCAGCACGGATAGTTTCCCGTAAGAGTGCCGCACGCCACGCAGTACGAGCCGCAGGCCGGGCTGCATCGCTATTTCGGCGATGTTGCGGTGATGGAGGGAATGCTTTGGACGCGGGCATAGAGACGCAGGATTCTCTCGACTGTGGCGCGTGCGCCGACAGAGCCGATGAAGAAGAAGTGGTTTCCTTCGACCGTCTCGGTGAAATCGCGTCCGGAGGATCCGACCATCAGGCGAAGACGCTCCCACTGAGGTTCGGTGAGATCGGTGTAGGCGGTTCCGGCTCGGTATTTTTCAACGAGGACACGATTGCGGATGAATGCCCAGTCCCCAGGGTCCAGCAGGGCGTTCTCGGCATCGTAAGGTGAATTGTCGTGCACGACGACGGGAAAGGGATAGTCGGCGAAATCGAAAGTTCCACCCGTCCGCAACGCCAACGATACGTTCTCGACGAACCTGTTGTCCTGAAACACAAGCCCGCTATCGATCAATGCCACGGGAGTCCCGCCGAGGAAATCTCTGCGGTAGATGTCCTGTGGAATGATTGTGTGGCCGTTGTAGGCATTCTGCTGATCGACGGCATTGAAGAACCAATTGTAGATCGGTTCCCGGTCCGCATAGCCCGCCGGTGTCATCTTGATGTCGGCGCCATTCGCCGCAGGCAGGAAACCGGGAACCGGCGGATCGGCTGACATGGCAACAAAGGCGTCGATGGTGAATCCTTTCGCCTTGGCCGCACGTCCAACCGAGGCGGCGATCTTGCCACCCATGCTCCAACCACAAATTATCACGCGTTTGGTCAGTCCTTGCGCGTCGATGACGTTGGCAACGACTTCGGCCACCTGCTTGCCCCAATCTTCGATCGTATAGCCCGGGTAGGACCCGCCGAACACGGCGTTGCCGAGCGGATAGGAGACGGCAAGAAAGGGATAGCCGGCTCGATTGACCCAATGACTGACGAAGTCTTCGTCGTGGCCGCCGGGATATCCATAGAAGATCCGCGCCAGATGACCATCGCCGGGGACGAAGACGAGCAGGGGTTTGGATTTGTCCGCGGGAATGGCACGATAAAGGACCGGATAGCCGGCGGCCGTGGTCAGCGTCTCGCCGCTATAGAGAGTGGGGTGAGTGATCGAAGCTGGTTGAGCGTGGGCATCCGATCCGACACCAATGAGCAGGCCGACCAGAATAATCAGCAGATTCACGAACGGCGTCCTATGACCACGCATCGACCTTGCCCCAGTTGGTTTCGTGGTTTTGAGCGTAGCCATATCTTTCCGCTAGCCAAAGGACGGTCGCGCTGGAGGTGGCGACCTGACGGACGCACCAAGGACAGCAAGGAGGGACAGCGAGCTGGCCGTTGTCGAAGCAAGTAAGAAATTCAGCCGTAGATCACGCAGATGGCCGCGGATAGTCCTCGACGCAATGTTTCAAAGTGGGCAAGCCCGCGCTTCAGCAGACCGTGATTATCTGCGTGCATCTGCGTGATCTGCGGCTGAAGAATCTTTTGCCGTGCCCGCTGTTACCGGTGACGCCGAGGACAGTCTCGTGAGTGTCGCTATCGCTCATCGCGTCGGCAGGAACTGCGTATCAACCAATGACCGCGGATCAGCGTTGCCCTTCACCAGCCCCTGCGCCCTGAACCAATCGAGCTGCGCGATGACGTCACCCACATCCAACGCCCCGCCGGCATCATAATACCCTACACCGGCGATGATCTTGTCGCGCGCCTTTGGATCGCCGGTGAACACGTATTTCTCGATCAGCGGGATCACCGCGTCCGTCGTCGCGTCTGCAATCGGCTTGCCTTGTGCATCCAGCCGCAGGAACGCGTCGCGATAATCAGCCACGCCCTTCTGATACGCCCGCGCGAACCGCCGCAGCACATCGGCGTGCTGGGCGATCATCGGCGCGGTGGTGAACACGGCAGTGATCTGATACGGCACCACGTCACCCGCCCAGCCGACGATGTGCGCCTGACCCGAGGCCGCCAGTGGTTTCGCCATCGACGCGATGGCGATCGTCGCATCCACCTGACCGCTGCCGACCGCGGCTACCATGTTGGCGATCTGCTGCACCGGACGCAGCGTCACGGTTGCCGCATCGAAATGCTCCGCTTCGGCGATGCGCCCCAGCATGTAGTGAAACGACGAACCATATTGCGTGATTGCGAAGCTGTGGCTTGCAAGTTTTGCCAGCGACGTCAGCCCCGCGTCATACGCCTGGTTCGACACCAGGACAGCCGAACCTTGATAGCCACGTTGCTCATGCAGCCCACCGCCGATGACCTTCAAGGTGCCCTTCTCGGCGAGGTTGAAGAAGCCACCGGTCAGCGCCGTCACGCCGACATCAATATCTCCGGCGACCGCGGCAGCAGCGATCGGCTGCGCCGCCTCGAAGAAGCGAAACGTCAGTTCGATGCCTTCATCGCGGAAATACCCGCGCTCCTGCGCGATATAGAACGGCGCCGGTGACAGCGTATGCAGCAACCCGAGACGCAGCGGGTCAGCGGCATGAGCACCGACGCTCGCCAGCAACGCGACGACAAGAAACACAAAGACCTTCATGTCCGGAACCTATTTGCGCAGCGGCAACGTGCCCAGCAGCCCCACGATCCCGCCCGCCATCACATAATAAGCCGGCACCATGTTGTCGCCGGTCACCGCGATCAGCCACGTGATCATGAACGCCGCGGTCCCGCCGAACACCGACACCGCGATGTTGTCGGACAACCCAAGTCCCGTCGCCAGCGCCCGGTTCGGAAACATGTCACCGATGCCGGTGAGGATCGGACCCTGGTACAGCGCGATCACCACGCCGAACACGATCTGGTACGCCAGCAGCGTGGTCAGGCTCGGGCGCGCATTGATCAGCGCGAACATCGGATACGCCAGCACGATCAGCAGCACCGGCGCCGTCCGCAGCAGGACTTTCGCGCCGACCCGATCGACGAAATGTCCCACCACCGGGATCAACGCGCCCGCGGTGATCGTTCCCACCATCGTCGCGGTGAACCCCGCCGCCTGCGGCAAATGCAGCGCGCGTACCGTATAGATCGGTGTATAGATCAACAGTGTATACGTGCAGATCGTCGACAGCGTGATCAGCGCGCCCGAGGCCAACGCCTCCTTGGGGTGCTTTGTGATCACGTCGCGGAACGGCGTGCCGCCCGGCTCATGGGTCCGGCGATGTGCGGGAGGATCCGCAATCCGTGTCCGCAGCAGGTAACCGATCGGCCCGATCAGCAGCCCAAGGAGAAAAGGCACGCGCCAGCCCCAAGCCTCCAGATCCGCCGGACTGAACCCGTGCGACACGATGGTTCCAACCGCGGAACCGAGCGCGATGAACAGACTGCTCGACGCATATACCCAGCTTACATAGAACCCGGTGCGTCCCGCCGGCGCGTATTCGCGCATGAACGCCGTCGCGTTGCCCATCTCGCCGCCGGTTGAAAACCCCTGCAACAGCCGAGCCAGCAACAGCAGCAACGGCGCCGCAATGCCGATCTGCGCGTAGGTCGGCATAAGTGCGATCATTGCCGTGCCGATACACATCAGCATGATGGTCAGCGACAGCGCCGCCTTGCGTCCCATCTTGTCGGAGTACATCCCCAGCAGCGTGCCACCGAGTGGACGCATGAAGAACCCGACGCTGAACGTCCCGAGCGACAGCAGCAGCGAGGTAAGCTGATCGGATACCGGAAAGTACAGTTTCGCTATGATGGCGGCGAACACGCCATAAAGCATGAAATTGTACCATTCGAGGCCGTTGCCGATCACCGCGGCTATCACCGCGCGCGGCCCAGTGATGGCTATGGTTCCATCGCCGACAACGACCCGCTGCTGCATGTCCGGCTCTCCCGACAGGCGACCGGGCAGAACCTACACCGTGACCTGCAACTCGCCCAGGTACGCTTCGCGGATCAGCGGGTTCTGCCGCAGTTCCGACGCGGTGCCGGACAGCACCACCTGGCCAGTCTGCAGCACGTAGGCACGATGCGCGATGGACAGCGCCATGTTGGCGTTCTGCTCCACCATGAAGATCGTGGTGCCCTGCTTGTTGATCTCCTGGATGATGTCGAACACCTGCTCGACGAATATCGGCGACAGACCCATCGACGGTTCATCCATGCACAGCAGCTTTGGCCGTGCCATCAGCGCGCGGCCCATCGCCACCATCTGCTGCTCGCCTCCCGACAGCGTGCCGGAGATCTGATTGCGGCGCTCCTTGACGCGAGGGAACAGCGAATAGACGCGCTCCAGGTCCTGGTCGAACTCCGCGCC
This sequence comes from uncultured Alphaproteobacteria bacterium, assembly GCA_963726125.1. GTDB lineage: Bacteria > Pseudomonadota > Alphaproteobacteria > Acetobacterales > Acetobacteraceae > JAMXLO01. The sequence continues at coordinate 421,383 of CAVSBG010000013.1, forward strand.
GCGCTTGCGGAGATAAGCACCCATCTCCAGGTTCTCGTACACCGTCATCCGAGGAAACAGGCGGCGCGCCTCCAGCACCGGCGCGATGCCGCGGCGGACGCGTTCGGCAGTCGCCATGCGCTCGATCGCCTGGCCCTGGTACAGGACTGTGCCGCGGGTCGGCCGCACCACCCCCATGATCGTCTTCATCGTGGTGGACTTGCCCGAGGCGTTGCCGCCAAGCAACGAGACGATCTCGCCCTCGCCGATACTGTAGTTGACCTGCTTGAGAACGTGCAGGTCGCCGTAATGGGTGTCGATATCCTTGAATTCTAAAAGTATGGCCATGCTCAGCGCCCCCTCCCCAACCCTCCCCCGCGTAGCGGGAGAGGGGGTAAATTGCATCGCTGGTTCCTAGGCTACGTTCGCCGTTCCCATCCCGGCCAGCGACGCCTGGGCGTTGCGGCCCAGATAGGCACGCAGCACTTCCTCGTCGCGGCGAACCTCCGCGGGGGTGCCGTGCGCGATCACCTCGCCATGGTCGAGCACGTAGACCGTGTCCGCGAGCGTGGTCACTACGTCGAGCTTGTGCTCGATCAACAGCACCGTCAGGCCCAGGTCGTTCAGGCTCTTGATCTGCTCGGCGAGTTCCAGCGTTTCAGCGGGATTCATGCCTGCCGTCGGTTCGTCCAGCAGCAGGATCCGAGGCCGCGACGCCAACGCCCGGGCGATCTCGATGCGCCGCCGATTGGCGTACCAGAGACCTGCCACCACCTGCCCCGTGCGGGGCGTGAGGCGGTTGCCGAAAATGGCGAACACCTCCATTGCCCACTCGCGCGCCGCCTTCTCTTCCGCGTTGGTCCAGGGCAGCCGCAGGATCGCCGCCAGCGTCCCGGTCTTGAGGCGGGCGTGCTGGCCGATCAGCGCGTTTTCCATCACTGTCAGGTTGGCGAACAGGCGCAGGTTCTGGAACGTGCGGGCGATGCCCTTCGCCAGGATCTCATGCGGCGGCAGCCCGATCATTTCCTCGCCGTGGAAGCGAATGGAACCGTCGTGTTCCGCTTCCACCAGGCCGGTGATGACGTTGAACAATGTGGACTTGCCGGAGCCGTTCGGGCCGATCACCGCCACGACGCCGCCCGTCGGTACCACCAGGTTGACCTTGTTCAGCGCTGTCAGGCCGCCGAACCGCACCGTCACATCCTTGATCTCGAGCGCCGCCGCGCCGGTGCGCACGTCGCCACCCAGGCCTTGCAGCTTCAGGTCGGTGAAGCCGCCGCGCCGGATCTCGGCATGCTGCTGGTCGAAGGTCAGCGCCGCTTGAGGCCGCGTCGCCGGGATCAGCCCCTGCCGCCGGTACAGCATCATCCCTACCAGGATGAAGCCGAAGATCAGTTCGATCGACGGGACCAGGTCGACCCGCTGCAACCAGTCGATGTCTGTCCACCGGCCAAGTATGTGCAGCCATTCGGTCAGGTCCTGCAGCCACCAGGATTGCAGGAGTTGCAGGACGAATGCTCCGAGCACGACGCCCCACACCGAGCCGATGCCGCCGAACACGATCATCACCAGGATCATCACCGAGACCGGGAAGCCGAACATCTCGGGCGTCGCCGTCTGTAGCTTGGCGACGTAGAACACGCCGGTCATGCCGGCGAATGCGGCGCCGATGGCGAACGCCAGCAGCTTGAACTTGGTGCGGTCCACGCCCATCGCGCCGGCGGCGATCTCGTCCTCGCGGATCGCCATCCAGGCGCGACCGATGCGCGAGTCCCGTAATCGGACGCTGACGAACACCAGCATCGCGACCATCACGATCGCGACGTAATAGTACGGCGTCGCATCGACGCCGAAGCTGCCGTACAGCCATAGCTTTGGTGCGGCGACGCCGTTCAGTCCTGCTGCGCCATTTGTAAGGTCCGACCAGTTGCGCACCACGATCGGCACGATCTCGCCGAAGCCCAATGTGACGATGGCGAGGTAGTCGCCGCGTAGGCGCAGCGTCGGCGCGCCGAACAGGATGCCGAAGAACGCCGCCAACGCTGCCGCCAGTGGCAGTGCCAGCCAGAACGACAGGGTGAAATGCACCACGCTGGTGCCGTCGGTCTCGCCCGCCATCTTCGACACGAGGCCCAGTGTGTGGAACGGCTCCCAGAACGCGCTCCATTCCGGCTGAAGCTGGAACGCGGTCAGAATGCCGTAGGTGTAGGCGCCGATGGCGAAGAAAGCGGCATACCCAAGGTCCAGTAGGCCGGCGAAACCGACGACGATGTTCAGCCCGAGGGCGAGCGTGGCATAGGCCGCCGCGTTCGCCATGCTGTCGATGTCGGCGTCGTTGGTGTGGACGATCGGGAATGCCAGCGCACATACCACGAGGACCAGAAGGCCGATACGCCGGCGGGTCGCCTCGGGGATGCGGGCGAAGGGTCGGGCGATGACCGAGACAGCAGCGGAAGCCGTGGCATTCATGTGCCGTCCCCTTTCACGACTTGTTCGGCGCGACGCGCCCGAACAGACCGGCCGGCTTGAACACCAGCACCAACACCAGGATTGAGAAGATGATCACGTCGGCCCAGGCGGCGGCGATGAACTGGCTCGACATGGCCTCAATCAGGCCGATCAGCACGCCGCCAACCATGGCGCCCGGCACGTTGCCGATGCCGCCCAGCACCGCTGCGGTGAACGCGCGCAGCCCGGCGGTGAAGCCGATGATGAAGCTGGTGAAATTGTAGTAGAGCCCGAAGATCATGCCCCCGGCGCCCGCCAGCGCGGAGCCCAGGAAGAAGGCCATGATGATGACCTTGTCGACCTCCACGCCCATCATGCGGGCGGCCTCGGCGTCCTGCGCGGTCGCGCGCATTGCCTTGCCGATACGGCTGCGCTGCACGAAGAAGTACAGGGTCATCATCAGCCCCAGCGCGACGAGCCAGATCAGGATGACGCGGAAGTCGAGCGTCGCCTGACCGATGTGATAGCGGATCTGCGGCAGCGGATTGGGGAAGTTCTTGGAATCCGCGCCTACTGTCAGCAGCACCACGTTGAACAGGATGTAGGACACACCGATGGTGGTGATCATCGCCGCCGGTCCCTTCACGTTGCGCAGCGGTCGCAGGCAGAGGCGCTCGATCACCACGCCCAGCGCGCCGGAGAGCACCATGGTGACGATGAATGCCGCTATCAGAACGCCGGCGAGCGGCAGGCCGGCGAGGATGACATCCTGGCCGGACAGCCCGAACGCCTGCAGCACGAACAGGGCGATGAACGAGCCGACCATGAAGACGTTGAAATGGGAGAAGTTGATGAGCTCGAGGATGCCGTAGACGAGGGTGAAACCCAGCGCCAGAAGCGAGTACATGGCGCCCAGGCTCAATCCATTGATCAATTGCTGAACCAGCAGATCGGTTGTTGTCATCGCGTTGCGGCCTCAGGCCCGCCGCGCCGGAGACGGTACAACCGTCTGCGTCTGGTCAGCATGATTGCCCCCTGTGTTGTTGACTGGCTTGGTATCGGCAGTCGCGGAGGAAAGCAAACACCGTGCCTGCGGAGCCTCGACCATTACGGCGGAGCCTGCCCCGGCTACCGGCGGCTGCATGTCGCCGCCGGCAGCCGGGAGCAGGCCCGGTCATGACGCTCTCTTGTGGCCCCGCCAATGGCGGGCGCTCACCATCAGCCCGTCGTCAGGACTGCGGCGCCACTTGCAGGTACTTGTACCTGGGCGGACACGTCATTCAGGGGCTTCGAGGTGTCCTTCTTGATCTGGAACACGCTCACCGTCCGATCCGCCAGGTCGCCGTTGGCGTCGAACGATACCGTCCCCTGGATCGTCGGCACCTTGGACGACTGGATTGCGTCCCGCACCGCCTCACGTGTCACCGGCTTGCCTGACGCAACCACGCGCTTCACCGCATCGATGATCACGAGAGCTGCGTCGTACGCCGTGATGGTGTAGTCATCAGGCGCATCATTGTACTTGCCCTTGAACGCTTGAACGAATTGCTGCGCCTTGGTGTCCTCGGTCAAATGCGGCGCCGCGATTGAGGTGTACCAGCCTTCCACTGCCGGGAATCCCGCGCCACTCAGCAGGTCCGGACTGACCATGCCGTCCGGGCCGGCCTTGATCATGTTCGGCACGATATCGTACGCCTGCTTGGCCAGCTTGACGCCTGCCTGGGTGACGCCGCCGTAATAGATCGCATCCGGATTCATTGACTTGATCTTGGTCAGGATCGCCGTGTAGTCGGCTGCCTTCGGATCCAGCCGGTCGCGGCCGACGATCTTGAGGCCCTTTTTCTCGGCCTGCTTCTGGAACGAGTCCGCCACGCCGACGCCGAACGCGCCACTGTCGTCCAGGACGTAGACCGACTTGACCTTGGCGTGCTCGGCCAGGAAGTTCGCCATGTTCGGCCCCTGGTAGGCATCCGTCGTCACCGTGCGGAAGTATATCGGCTTCCCACCCGGCCGGGACCTGTTCGGCGAACTTTGGATCCGTGATGTCCGGATTGGTCGAGGATGGCGTTATTGTCGCCAACCCGCCCTGGCTCAGTATCGGTGTCATGGCTTTGCCTGCACCGCTCATTTGCGGACCGATCGCCGCGACGACTTCCTTGTCCGCGACCATCTTGCGCGCATTGGTTGCTGCCTGGGCAGGATCATACTGGCCAGCAGTCGCGGTGCCGTCGTCCGTAACCAGCACATCGAACTTGTAGCCTGGAACTGCATTGCCCTGGTTGGCGGCATCGAACGCCATCATGATGCCATCCTTCACGCGGGCGGCGCCCTGTGAGTCAGCACCCGTCAGCGACAGGTCGATGCCGATCTTCACCGTCTTGTCGGCGGCGAAGGCGGCGCCCGTGGCAACACCACCAACCACGGCTGTCGTCGTGGCGGCGATGAAGACCTGGGCGGCTTTACGTCTGGTTATCATGTGATCGTCTCCCATTTGTGTCGTTTCGATAGTAAAGCAAGCTTCCTGCCTGCTCCCGGACATGGCTTGGTCCGCGCCGGGTTCCCCCGGTCCGCGGAGCAGCGCCATGCAAGGTCAGGACTGCGGTGCGACGCCGATATAATGATACTGGTGTACCATGTCATCGGCGGCGTAGTTCTGGTCCTTCTTGATCTGGAAGATGCTGATCGTGCGGTCCTTCAGGTCGCCGTTCGCATCGAACGACACCGGACCCTGCAGCGTCTTCACGTTGGAGGTCTGGATGTAGTCGCGCACGCTGTCGCGGTTGATCTCCTTCTTGTCCGCGATCAGCCGCTTGATCGCGTCACCAATCACCAGCGCGGCGTCGTATGCGGTGATCGAATAGTCGTCAGGCGACATGTTGAACTTGGCGCTGTACGCCTTCATCCATGCCTCGGCAGCCTTGTCGCCGGTCACGTGCGGCGAGGCAATGGTGGCATACCAGCCGGCGGCGGATGGAAAGCCCGCGGCCGATAGCATTTCGGACGAGTACATGCCGTCGCCGCCACCCTTCACGACCTTCGGAATGATGTCGTAGGCCTGCTTCGCCAGCTTGACGCCCGCCTGTCCCACGCCGCCATAGTATAGCGCGTCCGGATTGAGCGACTTGATCTTGGTCAGGACCGCCGTGTAGTCGGCGGCCTTGGGATCCAGCCGGTCACGGCCGAGCATCTTGATGCCCTTCTGTTCCGCCCGCTTCTGGAACGAGTTCGCGATCCCCACACCGTATGCACCGGAATCATCCAGGATGTACACCGACTTCACGTGCAGGACGTCGGCGAAGTAGTTCGCCAGGTTGGGGCCCTGGTAAGCGTCGGTCGTCACGGTACGGAAATAGATCGCCTTGCCGCCGGGCTTGTACTGCTCGGCGAACTTCGGATCGGTGATGTCGGGGTTGGTCGAGCTCGGCGTGATGGTCGCCAGATCACCCTGGCTGAGGATTGGGGCCATCGCCTTGCCGGCGCCACTCATCATCGGCCCGATCGCCGCCACAACCGTCTTGTCCGAGACCATTTTGCGCGCGTTGGTCGCCGCCTGCGCCGGGTCGTACTGGCCCGCGGTCGCGGTGCCGTCGTCGTAGACCACCGGCTGGATCGTCCAGCCGCCCAATTCCTTCTTGGCGTTGATCTCGTCGAACGCCATCAGAGCGCCGTTCTTGATCCGCAGGGCGGACTCCGCATCGGCGCCGGTAAGGGACAGGTCCAGCCCGACCTTGATCGTCTTGTCGGCAGCCCTGGCGGAGACGCCGTCCAGGGCTGTGGCAAACGCGGTGGTAGCAAGAAGCTGGGCGATTGCCCGGCGAGTCAGCATCAATTCCCTCCAAAGCAGCCTCAACGGAGCATAACCAGGTCGAGCGCGCTCGTCCCGGTCACGCAGATTTAATCTGCCAGAGGTTGACGTACTCTGCTAGCGCCGGAACCTCAAATCTAATCCACGTGCCATCCATGCTGCCTCAATCGTATCGAGGTCGATGAACCCCGCCGGATTGGCGCGCGACGGCTGAGCGGCCAGCCCCGGCGCCCGCTCGCGCCGCCAGATCCCCAGTAAGCGCCGCAGTTCCGGCAGTGGGTCTGCGCTGTCATCGACCCGCAGGTTGAGGTCCGGGAAGTCCTCGGTTGTGGTCAGCAGCATGGCCGCCGACTGACGGCCCCGGCGATCGCCACCCGCGGCCTCGCCCGCCTCCATCGCCGCCATCAGGCGCTCCGGCAGCTCCAGTTCCGGATGCGCCTGCCAGGCCGCCAGGGTCGCGGCAATCGTCGGTTCCCCGGCCAGCATGTTGCCGGCCACGCTGATGCCGGGAGCCGCCACGCTGCCACACCACTCGACGCAGTTCTGCCCGGTCCAGGCGGCGGTGCGGCCGTGCCGATCCACCGCGTGCACCTGTCTGACGCCGCGGCCGCCGTCGCCTGCGAGTGCGCCCTCGATCGCGGCGTCCGGCGGCAGGCCGCGAGCCATCGCATCGAGGATCGCCGGCGCGAGATAGCGGTTGGTGAACGACTGCGTCGACACCGCGCCCACGCCCGAACGGACGAATGGACAGGAGGCGCCTACCGCGAAGGCTTTGGTGGCGACGGCGACGGCGAATGCGCCGGTGGCCGGATCATGCGCAACAATGGACCAGGTCATGCGCTATCCTACCGCTACTCGCGCGAATTGGGGGTTGTGTCGGCTGCACCAATGTCAGCGTGCCAGGCCTCCGTCCATCAGTGGTCGAAACCCTTGCAGTGTTACCCGCAGCACCACCGGGCCAGCTAACCCAACGCAATACAATCTCGTCGCATCGCCTATCGAGACGCCTTCACCGCAGCTTCTGATCCAACGCATCGCGCATGCCATCCCCGAGCAGATTGAACGCCAGGACGGTGATGAAGATCGCCAGACCCGGAAACACCGTGATCTGGTCCGCCACCCCGAGATAGCTTCGCCCATCCGCCAGCATCGCCCCCCACTCGGGGCTCGGCGGCGGCGCTCCCAATCCGATGAAGCTCAATGCCGCCGCGGTCAGGATCGAAGTGCCTACCCGTAGCGAACAATAGACAATGACGCCCGGTAGCGCACCCGGGAGGATGTGGCGCAGCAACAGCATCGGTGCCCGCACCCCAATGCTGCGCGCCGCCTGCACATACAGCGTTTGCTTCAGCGCCAGCGTGCTCCCCCGCACCAGTCTTGCGAACACCGGTACGCTGAACACCGCGATTGCGTAGATGACGTTGTCCAGCCCTGGTCCCAGCACCGCCACCACGCCGATCGCCAGCAGGATACCGGGAAATGCCAGCAGCACATCCATCAGCCGCATGATCAGGCTGTCCACCCACCGTCCATAGAACCCGCTGAGCATCCCCAGGATTACGCCAGCCGCGCCACCGAGCGCCACAGACACGAACCCGACAGTCAGCGAGATCCGCCCACCCCATAGAATCCGGCTGAAGATGTCGCGGCCAAACGTATCGGTGCCACACAGATGCAGCCACGAAGGTCCTGCCAGCACGTTGTCGTAATCCGGTGTCATCGGATCGTACGGTGCGATCCACGGCGCCGCTGCCGCCGCGGCGATCAACAGCACGATGAGACCGCCCGCAGCCGTCGCCACTCGCTTCCGCCGCAGGCGCCGCCAGAACTCCGCGGAGGGCGACCGCAGGGTCGCGCTGCCAAGTGCAAGATCGCTCATCGCAGCCGAATCTCCGGGTTCACCACCGCGTACAGCAAATCGACGATCAGGTTGATCAGCACGAATTCGCACGAGAACAGCAGGATCTCGGCCTGGATCACCGGGTAGTCGCGATACGACACGCTATCGACCAGCAGCCGCCCCAGGCCAGGCCACGCGAACACCGTCTCAACCACGATCGCGCCGCCCAGCAGGAACCCGAATTGCAGCCCGGTCAGGGTGATCACCGGGATGAGTGCGTTGCGCAGCGTGTGCTTCCAGATGACGCCGCGTTCCGGAACACCCTTCGAGCGCGCCGTCCTCACGTAGTCCTCGGCCGCGATCTCCACGAACGCCGAGCGGGTGAACCTCGCCATGACAGCCGCAACGCCGGTTCCCAGGGTGAACGCCGGCAGCACGAAGTACTGCCATCCGCCATACCCGCCCGTCGGCAACCATCCCAATCGTACCGAGAACAGATCGATCAGCAACAGGCCCAGCCAGAAGCCAGGGAAGGAGATGCCGGAGATTGCCAGGACCATGGACGCCTGGTCCTGCCACTGTCCACGCTTCACGCCCGACAGAACGCCGAGCCCGACGCCCGCGATCACCGACCAGGCCATTGCGAATACGGTCAGCAGCAGCGTCGGCATGAACCGTTCGCCGATCAGCTCCGCCACCGTCTGATGCGTCTTGATCGATCGGCCTAGCCGCAGCTGCAGCGTTTGGCCCAGGTAGTGGAGGTACTGCGCCAGGAGCGGCTTATCGAGGCCCATGTCAGTCCGTACCGCGGCGATGTCCTGCAGCGAGGCGTCCGGCCCGGCCACCAGCCGCGCTGGATCACCTGGCAGCAGATGCACGAACAGGAAGACAAACGCGCTGACCGCCAGCAGTACCGGAATGGTGCCGATAAGGCGCCGGATCAGATAGTCGAGCATAAGAAAAAAGCCAATGGAACCACAGATGCACACGGATACACACAGATGCGGCCGGAGCCGCTGCTCGGTTTATGCCCTGTCTTGGCCGATCTGTGTGGATTTGTGTCCATCTGTGGTTCCAAGAGCCTGCTACTCCAGATACGCATCCGCGGTCAGATGGAACTGCTGATCTGGCCGCATGAACGCGCCATGCAGCTTCTTCGAATATGCCGCCAGGTTGTGATCCACTCCCAGGAAGATCCATGGCGCATCCTTCCAGACCTGTGCCTGCGCCTGTCCATACGCCGCCGCGCGCTTCGCGTTATCCGTCGTGGCCAACCCAGCCTCGATCGCCGCGTCTGTCACCGGATTGCTGTACCATGCCAGGTTCGCCAACACCGGAGGGAACGACTTGGTATACAGCATCGGCCGCATGCCCCAGTCCGCATCTCCCGTCGACGACGACCACCCGCCATACAGCATGACGATGGTGGCATCCTCGGGCTTCTGCACATTGAACATCTTCGCCGTCAGCACGCCTGCTTCCAGCGGTTCGATGGTCAGCTTCACACCAATGGCGGCAAGCTGCTGCTGGACGAACTGCATGCCACGCTGCGTCAGCGTCGCGACACCGCCGGTGATCGTGCTCTCGAAGCCATTCGGATAACCTGCCTCCGCCAGCAGCGCCTTCGCCTTCGCCGGATCGTACGGGTAGCTGCCCTGCTTCTGATAGAAGCCCAGCAACTGCGGCATCGGCGAGTCCATCGGATCCGAGTAGCCGCTGAACACCACCTTGGCGAACGCTTGCTTGTCGATCGCGTAGTTCAGCGCCAGCCGCACCTTCGGATCGTTGAACGGCTTGCGCATGTTGTTGAGCGCCACATACCTGATCAGGATCGACGGCTCATTGAACACCGTGATCGTCGAGCTGTTCTGCAACGCTTTGATCATTTCAGGCGGCACTGGAGTAATGAACTGCGCTTCGCCCGCCTGCAACATTGCGATGCGTGCACCATTCTCCGGCGCGCTACGATAGGTGATCGTATCGATCTTCGGCAGCCCCGGTTTCCAGTAGTGTTCGTTCTTCTTCATCTTCAGCGTATCGGCTGTCCAACTCACGAACTCATAAGGCCCCGTGCCGGACGGGTGCCGCGTCACCTCCTTGCCGAAATCCTGCACCGACTTGGGGGACACGATAAGCGCGCCGATATGCGCCACGTCGTTGACGAACGCCCCGAACGGATACTTCAGCACCATCCTGACCGTGTACTCGTCCACCACATCGGTGTGGTCGATCATCACGTACAGGCTCTGCCGCTTCAGGTGGTTCTCCGGATTGCCCGCACGATCGAAGCTGAACTTTACCGCCGCTGCATTGAACGGCGTGCCGTCCTGGAACGTGACGCCCTTGCGCAGGTGGAAGGTGAATTCCTTGGCGTCCTCGGTCGCGTCATAGCTTTCGGCGAGCTGTGGCTGCAGCTTCATGTGTTCGTCGAGCATATACAGGCCCTCGAACATCAGCCGCGCCGCCGACTGCGACAGGTTGTCGTTGAGATCGGCCGGATCCAGCCCGGTCAGGTTGGCATCGACACCAACCACCAGGTCATGTGCCGCCCGGGCACCGTGCGTCACGCCGAACGCCAGCGCCGCCGCCATCAACATGCGGGAAACTGTGTGTTTCACCTGAATTCTCCCCGTTCAGTACAGCCCGCCAATGCGATGACGCGCGACGAAGTGATCCTCGCCGACCCGCACCAGCGGCACCACGATGGGCGGATCATCGGGCCGGCGCAACGGGCTCGGCACCTCGCTGTCATCCAGGTCGATCGAATGGTTGCGGCGTCGCGGATCCGGCACCGGCACCGCCGCAAGGAGCCGCCGCGTATAGGCATGCTGAGGATCGCTGAACACCGCCTGGCGCGGGCCAATCTCGACGATCTGCCCGAGGTACATGACGGCCACGCGGTGCGCGACGCGTTCCACCACCGCCATGTCATGCGAGATGAACAGGAACGCCAGTCCCAGCCGCGCCTGCAATCCCATCAGCAGGTTCACCACCTGCGCGCGGATCGACACGTCGAGTGCCGCCACCGCTTCATCGGCGATGATCAAACTCGGCTCCGACGCCAATGCCCGCGCGATGCACGCACGCTGCCGCTGCCCGCCCGACAGTTCGTGCGGATAGCGCCGCGCATGTTCCGGGATCAGCCCCACCAACTTCAGCAGTTCGTGTACCCGGTCCTCGATTGCGTCGCCGCTCAGCAGCCGATGCGTGCGTATCGGTTCGGCAACCGAGAACCCGATGGTCAGCCTGGGATCCAACGACGACAGCGGATCCTGGAACACATACTGCACGCCTCGCCGCAGCCGCGCTTCCCGGCTGCGATCCAGTTTCGTTACGTCCTCGTCGTTCAGCCTGATCTCACCCGCCTGCGGATTTTCCAGGCGGATGATGCTGCGCCCGGTGGTCGATTTGCCGCAGCCTGACTCGCCAACCAACGCCAGCGTTTCGCCATGACGTACGGTCAGGTCCACCTGCTCCACCGCGTGCACGCGTCCCGCCAGACGAAACCATCGCCGGTGATCAAAGCGCGTTGTCAATCCGCGGACCTCGAGCACCGGGGGCAGGTCCATCCGAACAGTGCGCTGGGGCTGTGCGACCGCACCGGCCTCGACAAACGGCGCCGGCAGCGGCTGGTTCGACAGGCTACCCAGCAACGGCACCGCATCCAGCAACGTACGCGTATAGGGATGCTGCGGCGCATCGAACACCCGCAGCGCATCACCCTCCTCGACCTTCACCCCGTCGCGCATGACCAGCACGCGGTCGGCCATCTCCGCCACCACGCCCATGTCGTGCGTGATGAAGATCAAGCCCATGCCGTACTCGCGTTGCAACGAGCGCAACAACCGCAGCACCTGCGCCTGCACCGTGACATCGAGCGCCGTCGTGGGCTCATCAGCGATCAGCAGCCGGGGCCGGCACGACAGCGCGATCGCGATCATCGCCCGCTGCCGCATGCCACCGGAGAGCTGGAACGGATAGCGCTGCAGCAACTGCGCCGGTTCCGGGATCCGCACGTGCTCCAACAGCCGCCGTGCCTCCGCCATTGCTGCGCTGCCACCAAGGTTCTGGTGCAGCATCAAACCCTCGGTGATCTGATCGCCAATGCGCAGCACCGGGTTGAGGCTGCTCATCGGCTCCTGGAAGATCATGGCCATCTCGGGCCCACGCAGCGCGCGCATCGCCTCGGCGGTTTCCGTCGCGATGTCACGCGTGCGCCCCGCGCGATCGGCGAACATGATGCGGCCAGATGCGATGTGGCCGCCGGTATGGTCGATCAGGCGCGTGATGCTGAGCGCGGTGACCGATTTGCCGGAGCCAGACTCCCCCACGATCGCCAGCGTCTCGCCTTCGCTGACGTGCAGATCGAGATCCCGCACGACGGTGCTTTGCCCGCGGTCCGTGGCGAAGGCGATGCTCAGCCCCTGGACATCGAGCAGCTTACGGGTCAGCGACAGCGTCACGGTCTCCGGCAAGGTAACGCCGCATTGAAGCTGTTGGCTGTCGGAGCGGCAAGCGGGAGGCGACTATCTGAGCCGCCACCCGGACGCCTTGGTCGCGATCGTTAGTTCTGGGTCCCGGCGGGATACGCCAACGGCACCGCCGCCTGAGGCGAGATCAACCAGAACGTGAAGCTCTCCTCGATATACAGGCGCACACGTTCCGCATCGTGATCGAGATAGCCGATGGAGAAGTCCTCCCCGACCGTCAGTTCGAAATCTTCCCCGCGCATCGATAACACCACGGCGCCGTCCACGCCGGGCGCCCACACCAGCGGCCCCTCGATCAGCCGCCGCACATGGTCCAGGACCGGATAGCCACCAACCGTCGCCTCAGTCAGCCCGACGTAGCACTCCTCGCCCAGTGCGATCGCGAAGGGCCCGCCGACCCCCGCGTCGCGCAGGCGGTTCAAGGCGGTGGTCACCAGCGCCGGAAATGCCGCGTAGTCATCGCCTAGTGGTATCGCGGCGTCGGCGGCGCCTTCGCAAATCCCCTCTATGCCGGCTGCCTGGTAGCCATGAAACACCGCGTGATCCTCGGCGATGGCGATGGCACGGGCGGCCTCGATCACCGGGTCGGTGTCCATGTCCTTCGCGCCTCGATCGACCGCGTCGAGTTCGCTACGGAGCAGCTCGAAGGGAACCCGCAGTTCCACCAATGGCAGCACCCGTCGGAGCCGCGCATGAAGTTTGCCATGCGAGGGCGGGTCGATCGGCTTGCTGCGCCCGATGCTGACCGCGGAGGCTTCCCAGCCCTTCGGTCCAACGAAATCGACCAGTTTGCGCGCCGCGCATGTCGTCTTCAGGGTGCGCTTCGCCTCCTGCTCGATCTCCTGCCAGGCCGCGTCGGAGATCGGCGCCAGTTCGCGATACAGATGGTTCATCGTTCAGCGCCTCAGGCTGCCAATGGCGAGGCTGCCATCCGGCTCGGAATTGGATGATGCGGCCGGCTTTTCGCGGATCGGTCCGGTCGTGAACAGGAAATTCCGCAGATGCGTGTCCAACTCGGAATCATGCCGCCGCAGCCATTCCAGCAGCATGGAGGCATGCTCTTTCTCCTCGTTCCGGTTATGCGCGAGGATCGCCCGCAGTTCCGCATCGCTGCTGCCCTTGATGCGCTGGTTGTACCAGTTGATTGCCTCAAGCTCTTCCATGAGGGTTGAGATGGCACGATGCCGATCGAGGATCTCGGGACCTAGCTCAGATCGTTCCTCATGCAACGTCTCACCCGCCATGACTTTGTCCTTTCGCGTTCTGTCGGCGACTGATGTTGCGGTTCGCTGCACGCTTCACAGGTCTCGCGCGCAGACGTGAGCGGGGGACGTTGCGCACAAGCGCTTCAGTGGCGTCGGACGTGAAGGTCAGCTATATTGACCTAATGATCGTGGACAGCGCCCTGGTCTCACTGCTGGGCTTCGCGGTCGTGATGTACATCACGCCGGGACCGAACAACGTGATGGTGGCAGCGTCAGCCGCCAATCATGGCATCCGCGCGACCGTGCCGCACATGTTCGGCATCGTCGCTGGCTTCGCCGTGATGCTGACACTGGTCTGCGCCGGCCTTGGTTCCGCGCTGCTCAGCTGGCCGCTGCTGCTGCCGGCGTTTCGGTGGATCGGTGCCGCATGGCTCGTCGTCCTGGCCTGGAAGATCGCCACGGCCTCGCCGCCCGGTGAAGGTGGCCGAGGCCGCGTGTTGGGTTTCTTCGGTGGCGCGGGCTTTCAGTGGATCAATCCCAAGGGCTGGTTGATCGCCGTGGCCGCCGCCGGCGAATACCTGTCGCCGGGCAGTCCACTCGCCATTCAGCTTGCGCGCATCTTCGTCGTCTTCCTGGTGGTCGGGATGCCCTGTGTGATGGTCTGGGCGCTGCTGGGCAGCGGCGCCGGCCGGCTGCTGCATTCCCCCACGCGGTTGCGCGTGTTCAACGTCAGCATGGCGCTGCTGCTGTTGCTGTCGCTGATCCCCACGTTGCTGGGCGACTGATCGCCGCGTCAGTCGGTGACGCCGTAATCCCGCATCGCAGCCTCCCGTGATATGTAGCCGAGGCGCACGTCGCGGCGCACCGCTTCGCGATCACGGTCGCGCGGTGATCCCATGCCGCCACCGCCCGGCATCTCCACCACCAATCGATCGCCCGGCGGCACGACCGCAAGTCCCTTCGGTTTCAGCTCCACGCCCGATTTGAGTGACAAGCGCCCTGCCCCACCGGCTTCACCGCCATGCCGCCCGCGCGCCGGATACTTCACCCGCTCGAACCGCGCGAAGATGCCGAAGGCAGCGTCCTCGCGTGAGCTGATCTCCATGACCTGGCCGAGCCCGCCACGGTGCGTGCCCGCGCCACCGGAATCCTGGCGCAGTTCCTTGCGCCAGATCACCAGGGGGGTGATGGCTTCCGTGGCCTCGACGGGGACATTCCGCACGCCGGAGGGGAACGGTGTCGCCGACAGCCCGTCCTGCTTCGGCCGCGCGCCCGCGCCACCGGAGTGGAAGCTGTTCACCATGAACGGCGTGCCCGCTGCACGGCCGATACCGGTGAGGCCGTGCCCCGCAATCAGGTTCAGCGTCCAGAGGTTCGACGTGCCCTCGGCCGGGACGCGTCCCGGGAGTGCCTGGTCGAGGCAGCCATACACCACGTCCGGCAGCATGTGTCCCATGACGGATCTTGCATACACTGCGGCGGGATGGGTGGCGCTTAGGATGGTGCCCTCCGGAGCGGTGACGCGCACTGCATCCAGCGTGCCGGTGTTGTTGGGGATGTGCGGCGCGACGACACAGTTCACGCCGAATGTTGTATATGCTTCCGTATAGCAGAGCGGGCAGTTGATCGCGTACGACGACATGCCGGATGTGCCGGTGTAGTCCACGTGGATCGTGCCGCGGCCGATGGTCAGCGTGCCGACGAGATCGATTGGCGCCTCGTAGCCATCGATGCGCATCGAGGCGGACCAGGTGCCTTGCGGGAGTTTGCCGATCGCCTCTGTCATGCCCTGGCGGCTGCGGCTGATGATTGCCTCGCCCAGCATGTCGAGGTCGCGGAGGGCGAACTCACGCATCATCGCCACCAGGCGGCGGCTGCCGATGTCGTTGCACGCGATCAGCGCGTAGACATCGCCGATGACCTGCACCGGCTCTCGCACGTTGGCACGGATCATGGCCAGCAGGTCCTCGTTCATTTCGCCGGCGCGCGCCAGGCGGAGCAGAGGAATGAACAGGCCTTCATGGTAGATTTGTCGGCCCTCGGGAGTTTGACCGACACCGCCCATGTCCACGAGGTGCGTCGTGCAAGCGAACAGCGCGACAATGCGGCCGTCCATGAATGTCGGCGACACGACGACCAGGTCATAGAGATGACCGGTGCCCTTCCATGGATCGTTGGTGACGTAGACGTCGCCCTCCTTCATCTCGGCGACCGGGAATACATCGAGGAAATGGCCAACCGAACGCGCCATCGTGTTGATGTGGCCCGGCGTGCCGGTGACGGCCTGCGCCAGCATCCGGCCTGCCAGATCGAACACGCCGGCGGAGATGTCGCCGGCTTCTCGTGCCGAAGTGCTGAACGCGGTGCGGACCAGTGTTTGAGCCTGCTCTTCCACGACGGAGAGCAGGCGGTTCCACATGATCTGGAGTTCGATCTCCGAGAGGTTGCTGCGCGTCACGCCTCGATCTCCTCGATCACGATGTCATCGCCCGCACTGATGCACGCCGTGTAGCCGGTCGGCACGATCGTCGATGTTCCGTCCTCGACGATCACGGATGGTCCGGCGATGCGCGCGCCTTTCGGCAGTGTCGTGCGGACGAACACGGATGCATCGACCGCTTCGCCGCTGGTGGTTTCGATGACGCTGGACATCCCGGATGGTGGTCCGGGTTTAGCGTCAGGTGGCGATGCCAATTTCGCGGGGAGCGTGTGCGGCTCCGACAGTGACAGCGTCCACGTCACTGCCTCGACTTCAAGCCGGGGAATCACGCGGCCATATACACGTGTATATGTCGCATCAAATGCCGCGCGCAACGCCACGGGGTCCAGAAGATCGTCTGGCAGCGGCACTGCCACCTCGTGGCCCTGGCCTCGATAGCGCATGAAGCCGGTGCGTGTTTCCACAAGGTCGCCGTGCGGCACACCCAGGCGTACCACCAATTCCGCCTCGACGCGCATCTCGGCGAACAAGGCGGCGATCGTCGTCTGCTCCAACAGATCGAGCCGCACAAGTAACGTGCGCACGACCTCATACGCGATCGGCGCGCCGAGAAAGCCGAGCGCGGAACCAACGCCCGCATCCGGCGGCACGACAATGCGACGGATGCCGAGCTTCTGCGCCAGCCGAACGGCGTGCAGTGGCGCCGCACCGCCAAATGCGATCAGCGTGCGGCCGGATGTCTCCTTGCCGTTCTCCACCGCATGCACGCGCGCCGCACTCGCCATCGTTTCGTCGACGATTTCGGCGATGCCGCGCGCGGCCTCCTGTACCGGCATGGCGAGCGGTGCCCCGATGGTGTCGGTGACCGCCTGCACCGCGCGCGACGGCTCGAGCGCGATCTTGCCACCGGCGAAGCGCGCAAGATCGATACGGCCGAGCACCACATCCGCATCGGTCACTGTCGGCTGGCTGCCGCCTCGCATGTAACAGGCGGGACCGGGATTGGCGCCGGCGCTGTCCGGACCGACAACGATGCGACGCAGCGAATTGATGCGTGCAATCGAGCCGCCACCCGCCCCGATCTCCACCATGTCGATCACCGGGATGCGAACCGGAATGCCGCTGCCCTTGGCGAAGCGATAGGCGCGCGCGACCTCGAAATGCCGCGACTGCTGCGGGGTATAGTCATCGATCAGCGTAATCTTCGCGGTGGTGCCGCCCATGTCGAAAGAGATCGCGCGATCGTAGCCACCGCGCGCGGCAACGTGACGCGCCAGGATGGCACCCCCGGCCGGACCGCTCTCCACCAGCCGCACGGGAAACCGCCGCGCGGTCTCCACAGTGCAGATGCCGCCCGACGACATCATCAACAGCAGCGGGCACGCCACGCCGATACGCTGGAGCCCAGCCTCCATGTGCGAAAGGTAGCGCTCCATCATCGGCAGCACATAAGCATTCGCGACGACCGTGGAGGTTCGCTCGTATTCGCGGATCTCGCGGCAGACCTCCGAGGAGATGGTGACGGCAAGTTCCGGCATGGCGCGCGTTATCAAGGCGCGGGCACGCTCTTCGTGCGCGGGATTGATGTAGGCGTGCAGGAAGCTGATCGCCAGCGCCTGGATCCGCTGTTCCCGCAGGGTTGGGAGCAGGCTTTCCAACGCCGCCTCATCCAGCGGCAGCAGCATTGAGCCGTCCGCTGCGAGGCGTTCGGGCACCTCCAGCCGCAGATCGCGTGGGATCAGCGGTTCAGGCCGTTCCATATACAGGTCGTACTGCTCGAACCGGTGTTCGTAGGCGATCTCCAGCGAGTCACGAAAGCCGGCCGTGGTGATCAGAGCGGCGCGCGCACCCTTGCGCTCGATCAGCGAATTTGTGGCCAGCGTGGTGCCATGGATCACCAGGTCGAGCGCCGAGGCGGGCACGCCGGCTTCCCGTAGGATTGTCTCTGTCCCGGCAATCACCGCTTCGTCCGGCGCCGCATGCGTTGTCAGAAGCTTTGTCGACAGTGTCCGGTCGGGCAGATCGAGCACCACGTCGGTGAACGTGCCGCCGATATCGACGGCAAGCCTGGAGCGTGCGCGGTTTCGTTGCGTCATCGCACGGCGCCGTATTTGGCTTCACGTCGAGTTCTTGCTGGCCATCGTGTCGTCCCTGGCAAATGTGGCGCGATGGTAGGGCGGGTGCGCCGCGTCGCCTACCCGGGGCTGGCAAGCAGGAGCGCAGACTTCTGGCGGTGCGGCGGCAACGCAGAGCTGGGCCCTGTCCGCCTTCCGAAGTCGGACAAGACCCAGAGATGGGATAAGAACATAATACGAACTTACAAGGAACACAATGTTCCTTGAAGAAGTGCCAAATGTTATGGCGCCCACGAACTTACCATTGCATTGACCGAGACGCTGAAAATCCACTATATGGAACTCAGAGTTCCGAAATGCAGGACAAATGGCAAAACCGACTCATGAACCAGCGGGACGGCGCTTTCCACGCGGTCATACGCCACCCTATGTGTCGTATGGGCAGTTCAAATCGCTGCTGCGCAGGCTTCAGCGCGACGGTATTCCTACACAGCTGGATTACAGTATAATCAGTCACGTATCTGCGTCAGTTCAGGTACAGACTCTGCTCGCCTTTCGCTTTCTCGATTTGATCGACCCGGATGGACGACCGAGGAAGGCCCTGGGCTCCCTCGTCTCGGCAGTCGACTGTGAATTGTGGGCGGCGGAGTTGAGGTCGGTGTTGCGCAACGCCTATGCACCCGTGTTCGAATTGGCACTCAACACCGCAACGCCAGAGCAACTGGTAATAGAATTACAACGGCATTATGATGGCACTAACAACGTACTGCGTAAATCGAAGACGTTCTTCCTGCACGGCGCCCGCGAAGCCGGAATCGATCTCAGCGGCTACCTTCTGGCGACGATCAAGATGCGCGGCGATACCCCGAACCGCGGCCCGCATTCCCGGCTGCGCAACCCGCAACCCCGAACCGCCCTTCCCCGCTCTGGACGCATGGCATCCGGGCCGCCATCTGGGGCGGAAGCCACGGTGGCTTCCCAGCAGGCTCCCCTCCCCCTCCTGTCGGAGCGCCTCGTGTCGGAGCTGGACATTCGGCAGATGACCGAGGTGCAGCAGCGCGCGTTCTGGACCATGCTGAAGTTCCTCAAGGAGCTCGGCCGATGATCGAACCCAGGCGCGTCGCCGTCATAGGCGCCGGCATTGTCGGAGTGTCCTGCGCACTGCACCTGCAGCGCGATGGCCACGCAGTGACACTGATCGATCAGCGGGCGCCTGGCACGAGCACGTCGTTCGGCAATGCCGGTGTCATTGCCTCGTCGGCGGTCGCACCGAACAGCACGCCTGCCCTGCGGCGGGAAATCCCCCACATGCTGCTGTCTCGCGACAGCGCCGTGTGGCTTCGGTGGCGCTACCTGCCGCGCATTGCTCCTTGGCTGGTGCAGTTCTTCCTGGCGGGGCGGCGCGCGCGTGTCGAAACCATCGCCGACGCGCTGTTGCCGCTGGTCACCGGCGCCTATGACGCGCACCGCGAATTGGCCGCGTTCTCGGGCGCGGACCACCTGGTGCGTCCGAGCGGGTGGCTCAAGGTCTATGAGACCGAGGCGGGCTTCGCCGCCACGCGCTTCGACCGAGCTCTCATGAGCGCGCGCGGCGTCCGCTTCGATATCCTCGACCCGGATGAGATCCACCAACTGGAACCCGCGTTGGCGCGCCGCTACGTGAAGGGACTGTTCCAGCCTAACAGCGGCTTCGTCCCCTCCCCGCACCAATTGGTGCAGGCGCATGCGGCGCAGTTCCAACATATCGGCGGCAGCTTCGCGCAGGAGCGCGTGCGCGGGGTGCAGCCCATCGATGGCGGCGTGCGGCTCGATTGCGAGCTTGGCTTCCGCACGTTCGATATGGTTGTGGTTGCTGCCGGCGCGTGGTCGAAGGAACTCGCGCGCCAGGTCGGCGACCACGTGATGCTGGACACCGAACGCGGCTACCACCTGAACCTCGAGCCAGGCGAGGCCGGCGAACTGCGTCGCTCCGTGATGTTCGAGGACCGCGGTTTCGTGCTGGCCCCGATGCTGGACGGTGTGCGGCTGACGATGGGCGTCGAACTGGCGGGCGTGGACGCGCCGCCCGACTTCTCACGCATCCAGCGCATGCTGCCCGCGGCGCGCGAGGCACTGCCGGGATTGTCCGGTCGCGTGACGCGGCAGTGGATGGGCTACCGGCCGTCCACACCCGACTCGCTGCCGGTGATCGGCCGATCACCACGCAGCCCCGTGGTGTTCTACGCGTTCGGCCACCAGCATGTCGGGCTGACGCTTGGCCCTATCACGGGGCGGCTGATTGCAGCGGCGGTGGCTGGCAGACCGCCGGAGTTCGATCTGACGCCGTATCGCATCAACCGGTTCTGAACCGCTTCAGGTGGGCGGCAGCGGGCGGGGGCGGCCATTCTCGTCGACCGCCACCAGGACAAATTCCGCGGCTGTCACCTTCATCCGCTGCCCCTGACCTCGGCGCAACACCCATGCCTCCACATCCAGCGTGATCGATGTCCGGCCAGTCCGGGTGATGTCGGTATATACGCACACGACATCGCCGACCTTCACGGGTTGCAGGAAGCTCAGGTTGGACACGGCTGCGGTTGCTACACGGCCCTTTGCGTGGGTGCCCGCGGAGACGCCGGCGGCCAGATCCATCAGCGACATGATCCAGCCGCCGAAGATGTCGCCCGCCGGATTCGTGTCGGCTGGCATCGCGACAGTGCGGAGCGACAGGTCGCCCTTCGGATGGGTCTCGGCATTCGTCATGGCTCGGGGCTCCTGTGCGAGGACATGCAATTGGTGTCGGCGAGCTGTGCTGTCGACGCCTGCTGTAAACAGGGCCGGCCGGTGATGAGCGCGGCCGGGTTATCTCACGCAGAGGGCTCAGAGGTTGCGCAGAGAGCGCAGAGACGGATTTCATGCGCTTCGCGCGGCGGTTGGCCGCGACGGGGCATGCGTCCGGCAGGGCGCTGACGAGGGTTGCGGTTGGGTCTTCTCCGCGGTCTCTGCGTGGCTCGCGCCTCAGTTCGCGTCAGATACTCGCGCGCCGACCCACGTTACGCACCTGCTGCCGAAGCCGTTCACGCATACCGGCTGGGCGGGCACGACCCGTGGGCTGCTGGATGGAGCACGAGGTCGTTTCAGCGCATTGCTGCCAAAGGCTGACTGAACCAATGCGATCGTTCCGCCGAGGACGCGCGCCTTCGCAGACGGTGCCGGACTGCCTCTACCTCGGGTCCCGTTACCACCAGTCTGGCACAGCCACCGGCTTCCCACGTCCGCGACGCAAAGTCGGGGTACAGGTCCATCTCGACGCGGCTGCTCTGGAACTTCGATCGATCGCCGGCATCAAGGTAGCTCTCGGCCGGCATGTTTTCAGCCAGCAGGATCGCATGCTGGTCCAGCTCAACGTGGAAGTAACCCGCATATCGCATGCGTGTCACCGGTGGCACGGTGCGGCCGTTCACCAGGCACCGAACCGGTATCAGCACACCTTCGGCGTAGATCGCGTGATCCGGCGACAACAGCAGATCCCGGCTTGGCACGCCTTCACTGAACGCACTGCGACGAATGCGGATGGGTCTTGCCGCTTCGGACCGCGGATGCCGTGCGAGGTCGGTGCGTCGACGGCCGATCCATCGCACCGGCCGAGGCAGCAGCGCGCCATCGCTGCCATTGCCGCCAGGTTGGAACATTCGTTACGCGGCTCGCCGCGTCGTCAGTCGCTCCGGCACCGAGCGGAATTTCGCCGCGGTCGCTGCGTCCACCTCGAACAGTATGTGCAGTTGGCCGTCGGCAGCGGCACGCACATTGAACGGCAGCGGCGCATCGAAACCAGTGAGCGTGAGCGATCCGCGCGTCCCCTCTGGCACCGTTGGTCCACCGCGGACTTGTCCACCGTGTTCCGACAGGTCGACGATGCGCGCATTGTACGACTGTCCGGCGATGACAAGCCGGCAGGCGACGTCCTCCGGATAGCGTTGTTCATGACGCCGATCCATTTCGATGGTGGACGTGCGCACGACTCGGATGACCGAGTGACGGAGTTCGCCAACTGCGGCGTTCAAGCCGGCAGCGTCGTTGCACACGTCAGCCGCATGCCTGCCGGTCTGCTCTGCTTCGGCCGAGACCTCGGTTGCATGGCTGGTCATCTCATTGGCAGCCGACGCGGTTTCCGCGACGTTACGGGCGATTTCCGCGGTCGCTGCGCCTTGCTCCTCGACTGCCGCCGCGATCGAGCCGGCGATGGCGTCGATTTCGCCGATGGTCTGTTCGATCCGCACCACGGCGGCAACCGAGACACCGGTGGCGCTGCGCACCTGGGCAATGTGCTCCGCAATCTCCTGGGTGGAGCGGGCGGTCTGCGTGGCGAGAGCCTTCACCTCCGATGCGACGACGGCAAATCCCTTGCCGGCCTCGCCGGCACGTGCCGCCTCGATGGTGGCATTCAGCGCCAGCAGATTGGTTTTCGCCGCGATTTCGCCGATCATGTCGGCGACCGCGCCAATGCGTCCGACCTGCTCGTTCAATGCCTCGATGGTGGTGCGGGTTTCCGCTCCGGCGGTCACGGCGCGCGCGACAATGGCACTGGACTGTGCCACCTGGCCGCTGATCTCGCGGATCGAGGCGCTGAGCTGTTCTGCGGCGCTCGCGACGGTCTGGGCGTTGGCCAGAGCCTGTCCGGAGGCTGACGCAGCGCTCTGTGCCGAATGACCGGTGCGCGCGGCAGAGGCGCTCATCTCCTCCGCGGTCGCCGTCATTGCGGCGGTGCGGGTGCCGACTTCGTTGATGGCCTTGGTGGTCTCTTCCTCGATCCGGTCCACCATGCCGATAAGGACGGTATGTTTTTCCGCCTCGTCGCTGGCACGTGCGGTCGCCTCCTGCTCCAGGGCGCGCGCGTGCGCGGAAGCGTCGCGCAGCTGCAACAATGCCCGCGCGATCTCGCCAATCTGGTCGGTGCGTGTGGCGAACGGCACCGCACTGTCCAGGGCGCCGTCCGCGATGCGATGCATCACGCCGGTCAGTGACTGCAGGGGTCGGACGTTGGCGCGCAGCGTCCAGAGATAGCCGAGGCCAGCGAGCAGGGCGACCACCAGCCCGCCGATCACGGCTTCCCAGGTTATGCGGCTCATGAACGCCTCGGCGCTGTCGAGCGGCACGCCGACGAACAGGATACCGATGGTCTGCGCCTGCGCGTTGCGGAGCGGCTCGTAGATTGCGAGATAGGGGATGCCAAGGATTGTCGCCCGACCGCTGTAGCTGCGCCCGTCGCGCAAGACGGCATCGTGCACCGCTCCGGCAACGAGCTTAGTGCCAATGCCACGTGATCCGTCGGCGTACGTTATGTTCGTGGCAATGCGCGTGTCGCCCAGGAAGATGGTGACCGACGCGCCGGTCACATTCTTGACGGTGTCCACCAGGTCGGACCTGTCGTTCAGCTTCGTCGTGCCAAGCAGCATCTGTCCATCGGCGCTCACGCTCCAGACCGAGCCGAGTGGTTCGAGTTCGTGCCGCAGCATGGCCATGCTGATGGTGAGCGAATCCTGTGCCTGCTGTAGCCCGTTCGCTGCGACCGATCGCAGGGTCCATGCCTGACTGGCCGCGACCGCCAGCAGGATCGCCAGCAGCGAGCAGACCAGCAGGCGAGGAACGATGCCGATTCGATCGGCATAGCTCATGTGCCCTGGTACGGAGACATGCGCAACGCCGTCACTCATCGTGGTGCCCCATTGATCCCGGCGCACCGATAGGGCGGCACAGTAAAGAATCGATGAACGGCCTGCGCGGCGCGCGGATCAATTACAGCCCCCACGTGGCTGATGAATTTGTCCGGCGGCCTCGTGCCAATTGCGAGCGGAATTCTTCCTCGGCCGCGACCAGAATTACCCCGTTGGCGAGAGGCAGCCTGCCGAACTTGATCGCGTAAGGCAGGGCAAGCATCGTTTCAATAGAGACGGTTTCCCACCGGGAGAGCCCTCCTGGCCCGCGGAGTTTCCCTGCACGCATGATCGGCGTACAGACTATGCCCGGAAGCAAGCGACGTTGGCTCGCTGAGCACCTTCCACCCTGTCGGAGCGAACCATGAACGACCACGCCCAGACAACCGATCGGCTGCTGCTGCGCCGTGACGCGGACGGCGTCGCGTGGCTGACGCTGAACCGCCCGAGCGCTCGGAACGCCCTGTCGCTCGGCCTGATGGAAGCGCTGGTCGCCGAACTCGCGGCGATCGACGCCGATACTTCGGTTAAGGTCGTGGTGATTGGCGGCGCCGGACCGGCGTTCTGCGCCGGCCATGATCTGCGCGAGCTCCGCTCCAACCCCGACCGCGCTGCGTACGAGGCGACCTTCCAGCTGTGCTCGCAATTGATGACCGCGATCGTGCGGCTGCCCAAGCCGGTCATCGCGCGCGTGCACGGCGTGGCTACGGCCGCAGGCTGCCAGCTTGTCGCCACCTGCGACCTCGCGATCGTCGCCGAGACGGCGCGGTTCGCAACGCCCGGGGTGAACATCGGCCTGTTCTGCTCCACGCCGATGGTGGCACTGACCCGCGCCGTCGGGCGCAAGGCGGCGATGGAGATGCTGCTCACCGGCGAGCTGATCGACGCCTCCCGCGCCCACGCGCTCGGCCTGGTCAACCGTGTCGTGCCTGAAGCCGAGCTGGACACGGCCGTCTCGGCGCTGGCAGCCCAGATCGTCGCCAAAAGCCCGCTGACGCTCGCCATCGGCAAGGAGGCGTTCTATCGCCAGGCGGAAATGGGGCTGGACGACGCCTATGCATTCGCCTCCGAGGTGATGACCCGGAACATGCTGGCGCGCGACGCCGCCGAGGGCATCGACGCATTCCTGACCAAACGTCCGCCGGTGTGGTCAGGCACTTGATTTCGTTGCCGACCGAACACTGATCTTGGGTCCCATGGCAGACCCATACGAAACCCTCGGCGTACAGAAGACCGACAGCGACGCGGCGATCCGCTCCGCCTACCGCAAGCTCGCCAAGCGCTACCATCCCGACGTGAACCCCGGAAAGCCGGAAGCGCTGGAACGGTTCAAGGAAATCAGCGCGGCCTACGACCTGCTGGGCGACAAGGACAAGCGCGCCCGCTTCGACCGTGGCGAGATCGACGCCTCCGGCAACGAGGTGCCGCCCCAGCGCCCGTTCTACCGCGACTTCGGTGATGCCGCGGGGCGCGAGAAATACCACTCGGGCGGCGGATTTGCTTCAGAGGACTTCGAGGACATCCTGGCCCAGGCCTTCGCTGGCCGCGCCGGTGCGCGCGGCGGTGGAGGAAGGCAGTTCTCGATGCGTGGCCAGGATGCGCAGTACCACCTGACGCTCGACTTCCTCGACGCGGTGAACGGCACCACCCGCCGGGTCACCCTGCCGGACGGGCGCACCCTGGATGTCCGCATACCCGCCGGCGTGGGCGACGGGCAGATCATCCGGCTGAAAGGCCAGGGGATGCCCGGCATCGGCGACGGCGCGCCGGGCGATGCGCTGGTGGAGGTCGCGGTTGCCCCTCATCCGTTGTTCCGCCGCGAGGGCGACGACATCATCATCGCGCTGCCGGTGACGCTGCAGGAGGCGGTGCTGGGAACCTCGCTGGAGGTGCCGACGATCAAGGGACCGGTGCGGCTGACCATTCCGCCCAATTCCGGGCGGGGCACTCGGCTGCGGCTGCGCGGGCGGGGCATCGAAGGGCGCGGCCATCAGTTCGTGGAGGTGCATCCCGTGCTGCCGCCGGCCGAGGAACCGGAACTCGCCGAATTCCTGAAGACATGGAAGCCGCGCCATCCGATCGATCCGCGCGCCGACATGGAGACGACGTGATGGATATCGTCGCGGTCACCGCACAGTTCGCCGACCTCACCGTGGTTGAACTGACGCATTGGGTGGAACTGGGGTGGGTCATGCCGGACACCGAGGACACCGTGCTGGTGTTCCGCGAGATCGACGTGGCGCGCGTGCGGCTGATCCACGACCTGCGGCACGACATGGACATCGGCGAGGACGCCATCCCTCTGGTGCTGTCGCTGCTCGACCAGATCTACGATTTGCGCGGGCGGATGAATGCGCTGCTCACCGCGGTGGCAGCGCAGCCGCCGGATGTCCGGACGGCGGTGCTGGAGGCGATCCGGCAGCGTTGAGCGGGGTGGCTGCGATGATCGCGGGCGGCTACCCGCCGGATTGTCGATTCATCCGCTGTTGGTCCGGCGTGAGCTGGAAGCCAGCCAGGAGGGTGTAGGACGCGCCCGTCTTGTCGGCGGTCACCGGCAGGCTCAGATCGAGTTCGCCGGGCGTCAGCGTGATCCGATCGACGTTTGACGGGAAGATCGAGCGCATGCGAATCACCTGCTTGTCCAGGATCGCGTCGCCCTGCACGATGGCGAGGAATATCGGCACATCCGCCTCGCGCCCATTCATCCCCGGCCCCCGTGTGAGATCAACCCCGATACTGACGGCGACCGCGATATGGTCCTTGTCGTCACCCTTCTTGCAGTTACCGGAAATCGAGACGATGCGCGCCTGCAGCACGAGGTCGGTCAGGTCACGGCCCGGGCCCCGGTAGGCGCTGAAATCGGCCGCGTCGCCGAGGATGGCGGTGCCGGGACAGGACGGTGCAAACTCGTTGCGCGCCGGCCCGCAATCGGACAGCAGCGGCAGCAGTGCGGCGATCAGGGCGGCGCGTGGCGCCCATGCGGAAGCAGGCAGTCGAGCGGGCATCAAGGACTCCGGAATGCGGGGCGGCGCTTCATGCGACACCGCGGTCGTTGCCGGCAAGAGAGGTGGGCTGCATAGTGCGCGCCACGTGCCGGATGGACAACATGTCGCTGGATTTGAACGTTTTCCCCTTCCCCGCCCGCGGCGTCTGACCGCGCATGGCGGTCTACACCGAAGTCACCGACGACGCCCTGGCCGCGTTCCTGGCGGACTACGACATCGGCAGCATGGTGGCATTCCGAGGCATCGCCGAGGGCGTCGAGAACAGCAATTTTTCGCTGCGCACCACGACAGGCGACTTCATCCTGACGCTGTACGAAAAGCGGGTGGATCCGGCGGAACTGCCGTGGTTCCTGGGGTTGATGGAGCATCTGGCGAAACGCGGCATCGTGTGTCCCGCTGCCGGTGCATGGCCGCGACGGGGTGGCGCTACGGTTCCTGTGCGGCAAGCATGCCGCGATCACCACGTTCCTGCCCGGCGTGTGGCCGCGCCGTGTGCGCCCTGAGCATTGCGGGCCGGTGGGCGCGGCGCTGGCGTCGCTGCACGTCGGAGGGCTGGATTACGCGGCGACTCGGCGCAATGCATTGGGGCCGGAGGGTTGGCGGCCGTTGTTGGAGCGATCCCGCATGCGGGCGGACGAGGTCCAGGCCGGTCTGGCGGGTGAACTGGATGAGGCGCTGGGGGGTATCCTGGCGGGCTGGCCGCGCGGGCTGGCGGTCGGGCACATCCACGCCGATCTGTTCCCGGACAACGTGTTCTTCCTGGATGGCAGGCTGTCGGGGTTGATCGACTTCTACTTCGCCGCAACCGATATCCTGGCGTACGATGTTGCCATCTGCCTGAACGCGTGGTGCTTCGAGCCGGACTTTTCCTTCAATGTCACGAAGGCGCGCGCGCTGCTTCGGGCCTACTCGGAGACGCGGCCGCTATCGGACGCGGAGCGCGCGGCTCTGCCGGTGCTGTGTCGAGGCGCCGCGATCCGCTTCCTGCTGACGCGGCTGTACGATTGGCTGAACACGCCGCCGGGCGCGCTGGTGACGCGCAAGGACCCGCTGGAGTACCTGCGCCGGCTGCGCTTCCACCTGGCGGCACGTGATGTGCACGCGTATGGCATCTGACCGATGGCCGAAGCGCTGGAAACGATCGCATCGATGATTGTGCATGAGGGATGGGTCGACTCTTGCTGCGGCCACAAGGGATACGGAAATCACGCTGATGGGATCTGAAGAGGTCACCGTCACCCCGGGGCCGCCGGCCTCTGAGGTGGTGGAAATCTGGACCGATGGCGGCTGCAAGCCGAATCCCGGACCCGGCGGCTGGGCGGCCATCCTGCGGTTTCGCGGCGTGGAGCGCGAGCTGTCTGGCGCCGAGGGCGCTACCACCAACAACCGCATGGAGCTGACTGCGGCCGCCAGCGCGCTGGAAACCCTGAAGCGCCCGTGTCGTGTCGTGCTGCACACGGACAGCGAGTACGTGAGGAACGGCGTCACCCGCTGGCATCAGGGCTGGGTGCGACGCAACTGGCGCAATGCGGCGGGCGATCCGGTGGCCAACATGGACCTATGGCGCCGCCTGCTGGATGCCGCGAAGGACCATGAGATCGAGTGGCGCTGGGTGCGAGGCCATTCCGGCGACGTGATGAATGATCGGGTTGACAGGCTGGCGACCACGGCAAGGGGCGGTTGACCGGCAGTCGTGCTTGCACAACGGCTCCTGATGCACATCCAGGGCGCTCTGGGGCTCCGGCGGTAAGTTTTTTTCACCACAGAGGCACAGAGAAAGCCAAGTAAGGCGCGGTGCTCGCAACCGACCTGACGACACCGATTATTCTGTGCTTTCCGGTTTCTGTGCCTCTGTGCCTCTGTGCCTCTGTGCCTCTGTGGTGAATCATTTCACTGCTGCTTGGGAGCACCACGGCAACACGGCTGGCCTCGGTCGATGGCGGCGTCGGACGGTGGTTGACCGAATCCCTTTCCGATCCGCCCCCTTGCAGCTACTGTTACTGACTGAATCCTCTGGAGCAGACGTCCATGCGCCGCTTCCAGCTCGTTCTGATCAAGCCTTCGCATTATGACGACGATGGCTACGTCGTGCAGTGGCTTCGCTCCTCGATTCCGTCCAATTCGCTGGCGGTGATGTACACCCTGTCGGCAGACGCTGCGCAGCGCCAGGTGCTGGGCGACGACACGCCGATCGACATCACGGTGCTGGACGAGACCAACACGCGGGTCAATATCAGCCGCACCATCAAGCTGCTGCGGCAACATGCCAACTTCGGCATGGTCGGCCTGGTGGGCGTGCAGTCGAACCAGTTCCCTCGCGCACTCGACATCGCTCGGTCCTTGCGGGACGCTGGCATCACGGTGGTTATGGGCGGGTTCCATGTCTCGGGGTGCCTCGCCATGTTGCCGGGGATGCAGGCTGACCTTCAGGAGGCACTCGACATCGGCGTGATCCTGTTCGCCGGCGAGGCTGAAACCCGCATCGACACCCTGTTGCAGGATGTCGCTGCGGGCACGCCGAAGCGGATATACAATCATCTGGACGACCTGCCGCCGTTGGAGGATACGCCGACACCCTTCCTGCCGCGGTCGATCCTGGCACGCACGGTCAAGCATCACGCGAGTTTCGATGCCGGCCGTGGCTGCCCGTTCCAATGTTCGTTCTGCACCATCATCAACGTGCAGGGGCGCAAGTCACGTCGCCGCTCACCGGACGACATCGAGCACCTGATCAAGCAGCACTGGGCCGAGGGCGTACGCCGCTTCTTCATCACCGACGACAATTTCGCCCGCAACAAGGACTGGGAAGCGATCTTCGATCGGATCATCCAGATCCGCGAGCGTGACCGCATCAAGGTGCGCCTGATCATCCAGGTCGACACCTTGTGCCACAAGCTACCGAATTTCATTGAGAAAGCCGCGCGGGCCGGCGTGACGCGTGTGTTCATCGGGCTGGAGAACATCAATCCAGACAACCTGCTACAGGCGAAGAAGCGGCAGAACCGCATTACCGAATATCGCAACATGCTGCTGGCGTGGAAGCGTGCCGGCGTGATCACCTATGCCGGCTACATCCTGGGCTTCCCCAACGACACGCCTGAATCCATCCGCCACGACATCGAGATCATCAAGAATGAACTGCCGCTCGATATCCTCGAATTCTTCTGCCTGACGCCGCTGCCCGGTTCCGAGGACCATAAGGTGCTGTCGCAGAAGGGCGCCTGGATGGATCCCGACATGAACAAGTACGACCTCGAGCATGTCGTGGCGGATCATCCGAAGATGACGCGCGAAGAGTGGCACGACGTGTACCGCAACGCCTGGGAGATGTACTACACGCCGGAGCACATGCGAACGATCTTGCGGCGGGCGGCCGCGGCGGGCATGGGGATGCATCGCCTCGCCGCGGTACTGTTCTTCTTTTCGAGCTATCTGGCGGTGGAGAACGTACATCCTCTGCAAGGCGGCATCTTCCGCCTGAAGTATCGCCGTGATCGGCGGCCGAGCCTCGGCATCGAGCCGCCGTGGGCGTTCTACCCGCGGTGTTTATGGGACATTTTGAGCAAGCATGTTCGCCTCGGGTATCGCTGGTTCGCGATAGACTTCATGCGCCGCAGCATCCTGCGCGATCCGGCGTATCGCAGCTTCACCGATCAGGCGCTGACCGCGGTAACCGACGACGAGTCTGAAACCCTGGAATTGCTGAACCAGAACGCGGCGGCGCGGCGCGAGGTCGAACGGTCGCGTCGCATCGGCCGCCCGAAAGTCGCCGCCACCGCCTGACCGCTCAAGCCTGTCGTCATTACG
The DNA here is from genome assembly GCA_963726125.1 of uncultured Alphaproteobacteria bacterium. Taxonomy (GTDB): domain Bacteria; phylum Pseudomonadota; class Alphaproteobacteria; order Acetobacterales; family Acetobacteraceae; genus JAMXLO01. The sequence continues at coordinate 452,170 of CAVSBG010000013.1, forward strand.
CATGGGCTGGATCACGCGATCGTAAGTGTGATCGCGGGAGCGTGCTTGCCGCAAAGCAATGTTCCGCCCCAATCCAACGGATACTGGCGTTCAGTTGGAAAAAAAGGAAACGCTCATGCGTTACTCCATCCTGTCCGCCATCGCCCTGTTGTCCATGGCTGGATGTGTCCCTCAGCCAACAACGACGACCTATGTGAGGCCAGCGACAACGACGACCACCTATACGCCGGAGGTCAGGACCACCGTGGTCAATGCACCGCCGGGCTATCAGCCGGCCTATGTTGCACCACCGGCCACGACAGTTGTGACGCCAGTTGCTCCGTCCGGACCGGTCATGCTGGCGCCTGCTCCCACGACCACAGTGGTCACTGCGCCGTAGCCGGTTTCGCCTTGCGCTGAACAAGACTTTGAAAACTTGAAAGAACAGTTGATGCGAAGCTCACTTTATTTAATGCCTCTCATTCTCCTCGGCGTGTCCGGATGCGTGGTCGCCGGACCGCCACAGCCTCAGACGGTCGTGGAACGCGAACGCCCCGTTGTGGTCGAGCGTCCCGTCGTCGAGCGGCCCGTGGTCGAGCGACAAACTGTGGTCGAGCGGCCTCAAGTTGTCGAACGCAACACCGTCGTTGTCGGACCCTGATCGGCGAGAAGCGTCTCAACACGACCCAGCACGCGGGCAAGGTTCTTGCCAACCTTGGCAAGCGCTGCGTCCCATTCGAACCAGCCGAAGCGATCGAATTCAGGCAGGACGGAACCGTTCGGCAAGGTAAAGGTGGAGTGGCACACCAGCGCTTCCAGCGCCGGGATCTGCAATGGCGTCCAGGCGAACAGCGCGAGGTTCTTGTCGCGCAGATAGGCATGCGTGCCGAGTGAGCGAAGTTCCGCCTCACGTGCGACCAGGCCTGTCTCTTCCTGCAGTTCGCGCGTCGCGGCGGCGGCGAGTGACTCGCCGGGCTCAGCCAGTCCCTTTGGAATGTCCCATCGCGGAGATCGCGTCGCATGACCCAGCAGCAGCCGGCTGCCATCGGTGATGATAACGCCGCAGGTAGTGCGCTTGGCCATTCAGCACGGTTGCGCGATGAAGCGCGTGGTTGGCGTCACGAATTCCTGCTGCGCCGCCACAGTCAGGATCTCGCGCGATCCAGCCTCGGCGGTGCGGCGCAGCAAGCCATAGACGGCTGAACCAGCCTCCTCCAGCGCCGTCACCGCGCTGCCGGTGTTGAGCCGATGGAACAGGAACAGCGCAGCGATCGCATCGCCGGCGCCGTTGACCGAAACCGGCAGCCGCGGCGTGCGCAGCAGATGGAACTTGCCGCCCTCCCCTACCATCATGTCCAGATGATCGCCCGGCGTATGCTCGGTCTCCAGGCTGGTCAGCAGCACGCAGCGTGGGCCGTCAGCACGCATCGTGTGGGCCAGCCGTGTCACCGCGTTCTTCGCGTCGGCAAGCGTACGGCAGTCTACGCCAGTCAGGCGCTCGATTTCGAAGCGGTTCGGGGTCGCGATGTCCGCTTCCGGCAATGCGCGGTCGCGCAGGAACGCCTCGATGCCTTCGCGCACGTAGACGCCTTCCTCAACATCGCCGATGACCGGATCACAGCAGTAGATCGCGCGCGGGTTCGCCTGACGGACACGCGCGACGGCATGCAGGATGGCCTCGCCGATGCCTGCATCGCCCATGTAGCCGGAGAGCACCGCATCGCAATTGCCGAGCACGTCGCGCGCGGCGACGCCGTCCACCAGATCCCGCACCGCATCGCCGGTGTAGACCTGCCCGGTCCAGTCGCCATAGCCGGTGTGGTTGGAGAACTGCACGGTGTGGATCGACCAGACATTGGCGCCCAACCGCTGCAACGGAAACACCGCGCTGGCATTGCCGACATGGCCGTAGGCAACCCAGGACTGGATCGACAGGATGTTCATGGCACATGATGTAATCCCGTGCGAGGCGGGGAGCGAGACCCGGGCGTTTGGCAGGCTACTGGGCGTAATCTGAGCCTGCCGCTATAACCCCACGCGGAACGATGGGGACATGGCGATGGCATACGGCATGCGTCTGGTGCTGTGCGCGACACTGGCGGCGTTTGCGTTGCCGGCGGCCGCGCAGACTTTGAAGGTTGCGGTCAGTTCGGCAGTGACCAGCATCGATCCACATTACCACAACCTGGCGCCGAACATCTCGCTGTCGACACAGATCTTCAACCGCCTGGTCGAGATGGACGCGCAGGCCCATCTGGTGCCCGGCCTCGCCACCTCGTGGAAGCTGGTCGCGCCCGATACCTGGGAACTGAAATTGCGCGATGCCAAATTCCAGAACGGCAACGAGTTCGTGGCCGACGATGTGGTCTTCACGATGGACCGCATCCCCAAGGTGCCGAACAGCCCGAGCAACTTCGCCGCCTACACCAAGCCCGTGGTCAGCACGGAGATCGTCGATTCTCACACCATCCGGCTGCACACGAACGGTGTATTCCCGCTGCTGCCGACCTACCTGGCGCAATTCTTCATCATCAACAAGAAGGCGGACGAAGGTGCGACCACCGACGACTTCAACACCGGCAAGGCGGCCATCGGGACTGGTCCCTTTCGGTTCGTCTCATACAAGCCCGGCGACCGTATTGTGCTGGAGCGCAACGACACCTATTGGGGACCGAAGCCGGCGTGGCAGCTTGTGGATTATCGCTTCATCACCAACGACGCGTCACGCACCGCCGCGTTGCTCGCCGGCGACGTCGACTTCATAGACTTCGTGCCCACCGAGGACTTGGCGAAACTCGCCAAGGACCCCAAGGTAAAGCTGTGGGAAACCATCGGCACGCGGCTGATCTTCCTGGCACTTGACCAGTCCCGCGATGGACCGAGCCCATTCGTGTTCGGCCCGAACGGCGAGAAGCTCGACAAGAACCCGTTGAAAGATCGGCGGGTGAGATTGGCCCTGTCGCTCGCGATCAATCGACAGGCCATCGTCGATCGCGTCATGGAGGACGCCGCCGTGCCATCCGGGCAATACCTGCCGCCTGGCGTCTACAGCTATGCACCGGACATCAAGCCGCCGCCGTACGATCCCGCGCGGGCGAAGCAACTGCTGGCCGAGGCCGGCTTTCCCAACGGACTTCGCATCGCACTGCACGGCCCAAACGATCGTTATGTCAACGATGCGAAAATCATCCAGGCGGTCGGGCAGATGTGGACGCGTATCGGCGTGCAGACCGAGGTCGATCCGCTGCCCTGGACCAGCTACGTCGGCCAGGCCAACAAGCAGGCGTTCAGCGCCTTCCTGTTCGGCTGGGGCACCGGAACGGCGGAGGCGTCCGATCCGCTGATCGCCCAGAACGGTACGTTCAATCCGACCAAAGGGTGGGGCGCGGCCAATCGCGGCCGGTATTCCAACCCCGAGCTGGACAAGCTGATCGAGCAGGCGCTCGGCACCGCGGATGATGGCGCGCGCGAGAAGGTCCTGCAGCAGGCACAGCGGCTCGCGTTCGAGGACGTGGCGCTGATCCCGCTGCACATCCAGAAGAACATCTGGGCCACCAGCGCAGCTTTTACCTACGTGCCCACGGTCGGCGAGGATCTGCATCTGGTCGACGTGAAGCCAGCGAAGTAGGTCGGATCGTATGGTCGACTCTCCCACAACACCCGCCCGCTGCAGCTGGGCCGAGGGCAGCGATGCGGCAATGCTCGCCTACCACGACAGCGAGTGGGGCGTGCCGCATCATGACGATCGCGCACTGTTCGAGCTGCTGACGCTGGAAGGCGCCCAGGCCGGTCTGTCCTGGCGTACGATCCTGGTGCGCCGTGAAGAATACCGCCGCGCCTTCCATAGCTTCGACATCAAGCGGGTAGCGGGTATGCGTGACGCCTCGTTGGAAACTCTGCTGACTACATCAGGCATAATTCGCAATCGCCTGAAGATCTGGTCGGTGCGCGACAACGCCCGCACCGCGCTCGACGTCATCGCGGAGCACGGCAGCCTCGACGCCTATCTCTGGTCGTTCGTCGAGGGCAAACCCGTGGTGAACCACTGGACGACCAGCAAGGATGTGCCTGCCAAGACCGAGTTGTCGGACCGCATGAGCAAAGCGCTTGCCAAGCGGGGCTTTCGATTTGTCGGCTCGACCATCTGCTATGCCTACATGCAGGCGACCGGCATGGTGAACGACCACCTGGTCAGCTGTTTTCGCTACAGGCAGTCCGGCCGCGCCGAACGCTAAGCCGCCCCGCCATCATTCGGCAACGGCCAGTGTCCGCAATCTTGCGCGTGCAGCGCCGCGTGCGGCTTCCGTCACCGTAAGCATCTCCAGAGCGCTGTCGTCGCTCACCGGCGTCAGCGCCAGGTCGCGGTAATCGCGCGCCGCGGGATCGCGTTTCAGCCTGCGCCGCAGCATCAACATGCGCACTGCCATTATGCCGATGCGGGTATGGTTCACCATCAGCTCGACCGCGAAGCCTGGCCAGAAGCGCCAGGCTGGCACGATAGGCATTCCCGGCCGCCGCGCGGTCCGCACCTTGCGGCGGAGATAGCCCCCCTCCAGCGGATGGGTGTGCTCGATCAGGCTCAGGCTCCAAAAGCTCAGCAACATGCTCAGCATCTTGCCGAGCGAGATCCCGGTCGCCCTGGCGCGGCGCATCAACGTGCACATATGTTCGAATGTGTAGTAATTGCGCCACGCCATCCAATACGCCTGCTCCCACTCGGTTCGGCTCATCATCGCGTGATCCGTAACGACGTGGAACGTATCGTAGCGGTTGAGATCGTCATCCATTGCCACGCCAGCCAGGGCCAGCTTCTGGTGATCCTCCGACCCAGGCAGTGGGGTCAGAATAAAGAACTCCAGGAAATCGATCGGCAGTTCGTGCTGGATGATCCGGATATCGCGCATCACCGTTGCCGGCGTGTCGGCGGGAAATCCGATGATATAGCCGGCCCAGATCACCGCACGGATGCGTTTCCACGCCAGCAGCATGTCGCGATATTCGGCGATACGATTTTGCTTTTTCTTTGCGGCCAGCAGGCTCTCCGGATTGATCAACTCCAACCCGATGAACACCCGCACGACCCCTGCCCGCCCCGCTTTCTCAATGAACCGCGGAATGCGGTGACACAGCGTGTCCACCTGGATCGTCAGCTTGATGCTGAAACCTTGCTGCTCGCGCAGCATGATCAGGCGATCGAAGATCGGTTCCCAATCCTTGTTGCGGGCGAAATTGTCGTCGGTGATGAAAAAACTCTGCACCCCCTGCGCCGCGTTCTGCCGTACGATCGCCTCGATGTCGTCGGCCGAGCGGCGGCGCGACACGCGGCCTTGCACGTTGATGATGGTGCAGAAGCTACATTGAAACGGGCAGCCGCGGCCGGCGTCGAACGTGGTCATCCGGCCCGCGGTGCGCGCAATCCGATCGGGAGGCAGATAGGGTATCGGCACGCCTGCGAGGTTCGGCAGCGTGGCCATGTGGTTGTAGAGCGGGCGCAGCGTTCCCGCGGACGCATCGCGCAGCAATTCCTCCAGGCCGTCTTCCGCCTCACCGGCGTAGAGCGCGATGCCCAGGTCCATCGCCTCCTGCAATTCCGGCGTGATGGTCGGCAGCATCGCCAGCGTGCCGGAGATATGGAACCCGCCGATTGCGACATCGACCCCAAGCCGGCGAAACCGTCGTGCCAGGTCCATCGCGCGCGGATACTGGTTGGATTGCACGCCAACCATCCCGACCATCCCACCGCCGGATTGCGCGATGTCACGTGCGATTCGTTCCGGGCGGATATGGGTGTTGGTCTCGTCATACGCATCGACAACGATTGCGGTGTCCGCGCCCAGCACCTGCCGCGCGGCGCAGTCCATCGCCAGCCCGAACACCGCCGCCAGACTGTTGGACGGCATGGAGGAGCGGAACCATTGGATGACATAGCCGTCGTCGTCATAATGCGACGGCTTGATCAACACGAGCCGGAACTGCTTGCGCAGATCAGTGGTGGCGATGGCGAAAATCCTCTCTGAATCGCAGCGCAACCATAGCGGGTGCGGCGCCGGCAATCCAGCCCAAGGTCATGCGACTCGCAACTCTCGATGAAAGGCATCTGCCCGGCGGATCGCGTCCTGTGGAACACGCGGTACTCGCCACGTCGAGTTCGTAGCGCGACTGCAAATTCAGCCAGAATTCTGGCGTCGTGCCGAAAGCGTGACCCAGCAGGACTGCCGTTTCCCCGGTGATACCGCGCGTGCCGTTGACGATTTCGGTAATGCGATTGGTAGGCACGCCGATCGCCTTGGCAAGGCGGTTCGAACTCAGCCCAAATGGAACAAGGAACTCCTCTTTGAGAATCTCTCCCGGATGAATGAGCAGTCGTGGATCCAATGCCGTTCTCCTCAATGATAATCTACAATCTCGACAGCGTAAGCGTGTCCATTGCGCCAGACAAAACACACACGCCACTGGTCGTTGATCCGGATCGAGTGCTGCCCTCGCCGATCTCCCTTGAGTGCCTCCAGACGGTTCGCCGGCGGCGATGTCAGGTCCAGCAGCGAGTGGGCGCCATCCACCATCAGCAGTTTCCGTCGCGCCACTCTCTCAAAGCTTCGCCATCGCCGGTCGCCACCTTCGCCTCTGAACAGAGCTTCGGTCCGTCCGTTCTTGAAGCACTGGATCATCTCTGCTGAGTGTGCCACATATTATGCATTCCGCAAAGCATAATAAGCTCAACAGGGCTGCCTATCGGGATCGGCTCGACGATATTCCGGCAATGGCACTGGATGAAAGCAAGAACCAGGACTATCCAGCATTATGCCACCCCATTCGCCGGAGAGTACAATGCCCCACGAACTTCGCTTCCTGACGATGGTGCCGCCCAACCTGCCCTGGCCGGAATTGCTGAAGCGCTACCAGTACCTCGAGCACCTCGGCTTCGATCTCGCAGCCTTCGCCGACCATTTCGTTGACTGGACAGGCGCGAAAGGCTTGTGGTTCGAATGCTGGACCCTTCTCACCGCGATCGCCGCCCATACCAGCAGGATCAGATTGGCCACCTGGGTGACGCAGATCCCGCTGCGCAATCCGGCCCTGCTTGCTCACCAGGCGCTCACCGTCGACCATATTTCTAATGGTCGACTCGAACTGGGTCTGGGCCTCGGCCTTCCGGCCGATCCGTCGTGCGACATGATGGGCCTGCCCAACTGGAACAACCGTGAACGCGCCGCCCGCTTCAATGAGTACGTGCAGATCGTCGATCAACTGCTCAGCAATGAAACCACCACGTTTCAGGGACAATTCTACCAGGCCAACGCCGCGGTCATGGACCCGCGCCCGGTTCAACGGCCGCGGCCGCCCATCGTCATCGCGGCGATGGGACCCACCATGCTGAAGCGCGCGGCCGAACACGCTGACAATTGGAACAGCATCAGCTTCGCCGCGAACTTCGAGGCCCAGCTTGCCGAGACGCAGGATCGCATCCGGCGCGTTGACGAACACTGCGCCACAATCGGCCGCGATCCCAGATCGCTGCGCCGCTCCTATCTGATGCTCGACATAAGGGCACGCCAGACCGGCGGTCTCGTCAGCTACTTCGAGTCAACGGACATCTTCGCCGACCAGGTGCGACGGGTGCTCGATCTCGGTATCTCGGAGATCGGTCTGTACTACCCAAGGCGCGACGAGCAATTGCCGATGTTCGAAAAGATCGCCACCGAGGTTATCCCTGTGTTGAAGGCGGAGTACGCCGCGCGCCATCGGCCGTAAACGCGCAGCCACGTGCCACATGACCAGATCACCCAGCGCACGCCAGCGGTCCAAATCGGCCATCCGATGATCGAACGGGGGATGATGCTCGGGTGCGCGTCAGGCGCGGATGCCCCCTTTGCGGCGGCGGGACGTAGGTATCTGTCGCCGGCTCTGACCCGGCCGCCTGCAGGCGCTTGGTCCAGTCCTCCGTCAGGTTGATAAAGCGTTTCAGCGCGGTGCTGAAGGCGGGCACGTCCAGCTGAACCACTGGCACATCGCGCGACAACACGGCAGCGCCGGTACCGGGCTGTAGTCCCAGCGACCCGCCACCGGTGCCTTGCCCGAGATAATTCGCTTCCAATAACAATGGGAGACGCTCGCCATCCGGCCGACCCACCACGCTGTAGAGCAGGACCCGCTGCGCTGCCTCGTGTCCGACGCCAGCCTTGGGCAGCCTTGGCACGATGTTCCAAGGACCCACGCTTGACGTGAGGCAAACCGACGGCACTACTCCCAGCCATCATTCAAGGGAGGATCCAACATGGCCGTGCGTCTCGTCGTCACCATCACCGCGGCTCCCGGCAAGGGTGCAGAACTTGCCGAGGCATTTCGCGCCCGATGCGCCGACTGTATGAAGGAGCCGGGCTGCGAGCAGTTCGAAGTGTTCCAGAGCGCCCTCAATCCCGACAAGCTGGCCTTGTTGGAACTGTGGACCGACCAGGCCGCACTCGACGCCCACGCCAAGCTGAACGCGACCCGCCCACCGATGCCCGCCAACCTGCGCGCCGGCGGGGGCGAACGGGAGGACTACGAATATAAGCGCACGCGGTGAGGCCAGGCACGGACACCACCCCTGAAGATCCGGCGAGGTCCGGAATGCGATCTGGCCACGGCCTCCACGCATTGGCCGGTTGACGCGGCCCCATGCCGGGTAAGTTCGCCGGTTGGCAAGCCGTTCCGCCGGCGCACCACGCCGAGGTATTTGTTGATCACCACCTTCGCCCAGTGACGCACATCACAGCGCGGGGAGCGCGAGCGCTGTAGATTGTCCGGACGTTGAGTCCTTCCCTTCAAACTTGGCCGTCCCGGTTCGCCGGGGCGGTCTTTTTCGTCGTGGCGTCCGGAAAGAACGGCAACCTATTCGACCATCCTGTTGCGTGCGCGCTCAAATCCCCACAGCGCAGCGAACATTGCGACGATACCAATGATCAGACCCGCGACGGCACCCCAGATGCCGCCGTGCGAGCCGCTCCACACGCCTCCAACGGCGGCACCGACGATCGTCAGCACGAACGGTATCAGGCAACCCAACGCACCCATCGGCTCTTTGCTCTTCTGATCAGATCCACAAGTCGTTCTGCGCCGTCCGTTCGCCGCCTTCGTGCCCGGTGTTCGGCACGCCACGCGGCTCGATCAGCATCAGCTTCACCTCCCGCTCGGCGTAAGGCTTGTGCTCGACGCCCTTGGGCACGACGAACATCTCGCCGGCCGCCACGCGAACCGAGCCATCACGGAAATCGATCCGCAATTCGCCTTCCATCACGATGAACGTCTCATCGGTGTCCTTGTGATCGTGCCAGATGAAGTCGCCCTGCAGCTTTACGAGCTTGAACTGATAGTCGTTCATCTCCGCGACAACCTTGGGCTGCCATTGTTCGTCGAACAGGCTGAACTTGTCGCGAAAATTCGTGGACTTATAGATCATGCATCGCCTCCATCACGTCACGTGCAGCACGGCCTTGCCGACGAACTCGCGCGCGATCAGGCGGCGCGCGATCGGGGCGATATCGGTCCAAGGCGCCTCGATCTCGATGTGCGGACGCAGCCGACCGCGCGCGATTTCCGCCGCGAGCAAGGCAAGGCCAGCGCCCGCTTGTTCCACCATGCGCAGTTCGTGAAACAGGATCAGGCCGTAGAGTTGTACGCCACCCTGGCGGAAGAACGCGCCGCTTTCAAAAGTCGTGGTTGGCGCTTCGGAAACACCGAACGTCACGCATGTGCCGTTCGGCTGCAGCATGGTCAGCGCGGCGGATAACGCCGAACCGCCGACGGAGTCGAGGATCAGGTGATACGGACCGCTGGCCGCCGCGGCGCGCAGATCGGCGGCCACGATGATGCGGTCGCCGCACCACTCGGCGATCATTTCGCTCTGGTCGGCGCGACGCACGTGGCCATAGACCTCGGCCCCCGCTGCCGCAGCGAGTTGGACGCCGAGATGCCCGACACCACCGGTGGTCCCGTCCACCAGCACCTTGCGCCCAAGCAGCAGGCCGCCCTGGCGCAACGCATGCAGCGCGGTCAGGCCGGCCACCGGCAAGGTCGCTGCCTGTGCGTCGGTCACGTCGGCTGGCAGCGCCGCAACGGCATGGCTGGGGGCACGAATTCGCTCCGCCCACGCACCGGTCCCAAGCATGCCGACCACGCGTGTACCAATCGGCGGGCCGCTGCCATCGGATGCACGCTCCTCGATGATACCGGCGAAGTCCCAGCCGGGACGCGCACCGGCGGTGGGCTGCGACAACGCACGATTGACCTCGCCGCGGTTGAGCGAAATGGCGGTGACGCGGACGGTGACGTCATCCGGCGCGGCGGCCGGCAGCGCGACCGACTGGAGCGTCAGCTTATCGCTGTGCGACGGATCGACGACGACGGCACGGACTGATTGTGGCATCGAATTCTCCCCTCAACGTCCTTTGAAGCGTGGCTTGCGACGTTCGCGCCAAGCCTGGTGCGCTTCCTGCTTGTCGTCGGTCAACTCGAGCGCAGCAAAGCGATACAGATCACCAAGCACGGCATCGGCCAGCGGCACGTCCATGCCGCGATTCAGCGATTCCTTGGTCAGCCGCGCGGCCAGTGGTGGCAGCGAGGCGATGTGCTCCGCCACCTCCATCGCGCGCGCCATCAGCGCATCATGCGGCACCAGCCATTGCGCCAGCCCGATGCGGTACGCTTCCTCGGCCTTCAGCGGAAACCCAAAGGCCGCGCGCATCGCAAGGCCCTTGCCGACCCAGCGGGCCAAGCGCACCGCACCGCCTTGCGCGGGGATGATGCCGAGGCCGCTCTGCGGCAGCCGCCACTCCGCGCGCTCCGACGCAACGATCATGTCGCAGCAATAGGTAACGATGCAGCCAATACCCACAGCGTAACCATTCACCGCCGCAATGATCGGCTTGGCGAAGTCGGTCAGCATCGGGATCGGATGCGCGCGGCGACGGTTCGGCAGGTCCTCGATGAACGCGGCGATCGAATCCATCGTGTGCGTGCGCGGGTTCTTCAGATCCGCGCCGGCACTGAACGCGCCACCCTTGTCGTCACCTGTGATGATGACGCAACGGATATCCGGGTCAGCTTCCAGTTCCGGCAGGCGTTCGCGCAAGCCTGTCTGGAACTCCTCGCACCAGGCGTTGCGTGCCTCGGGGCGGCTGAGCGTCAGGACGGCGACGGCACCGCTTCGTTCGCAGAGCAGCGGCATTCTTGCTTCCTCCTTGCACCGCAACGACGCGGCGGCATTGTGTTATGAATTCACGACACCACCATCATGGTCATGGCATCGCTGACCTGGGAGGCGACAAGGCTGACAGCACGGCCGATCTCTTCCAAGGCCACGATGGCATCGATACGCGCGGCGACGTTTTCCAGTTCCTCACCCGACAACATGTCGGCCAGGATGCCGGTCGAATTGGCGAGGCTCAGCAGCAACGTGTCGCGCGGGCCTGGCACGGCATCGGTGAACAGGATCGACAGCAGCCTGGCCTTTGCCTCACGCTCCTCGCGGTCGGAGACCTGTGGGTACGCGCGGCTGGAGAACATCCACAGGAACCGGCGTTCCTCCTCGCGAAGAATGCTGGCCGCGACAAGACGCGTGCGGATCTGCTCAACCAGTTCGCCATGGCGCGCCGACAGGCGATCGATCCACCATGCGCTGGAATGTTGCTCGGGTTCGCCGCTGATCTCCTGCAGGAATTCGTCCAGGAGTTGATCGCCAGCCGGCTTGGGATCGACAACGAACAGCGACGTGAGGTCGGTATCGATGTGCCCGCGCAGTGCAAGTTCCATCACGATCCCACCGGCGATCGCGACGCTGGCCACGCGGATGCGGCCAGGATCGAGATCGCCATCGACGTCATCCAGCATCAGCACGACAATTTCGTCGGCGAGCGTGAGATCGGCCATCGTTCTAGCCCTGCACAGCCGGAAGGCCGTCGCGTGCGTCCGCCTCGCTGGCAGCGATGGTGACGACCTTGTCGAAGCCGGAGATCGCGAAGACCTGCGCCACGTTTGCCTGCAAGCTGAACACGGCGAGGCCGCCGCCGGCGGACTGAGCCTGCTTTGCGGCAATCAGGATGACACGCAACCCCGCTGACGACACGTATCGCACATCGCGCATGTCAAAGATCAGATGGCGGGCACCAGCTTCCATCGCCACCTTCACCGCCTGTGCAAAGTCCGGACTCGTCGCACTGTCCAGATTGCCCGCGACGTGGAACTGCACCAGACCGCCGTCGGTTCCACTGGTAATTTCCATGATCCCCCGCAGTACTGACCGGGTCGTTCGGAACTTATGCGGTAGTGTTGGGCGGTTCGCGGTGCTGTCAAGCGTGGAGGTGGCGGGTTCGTCGGCGACTATGCGCGATCCCAGGCCAGCGGTTCGCGCGTTACGAGCACCTCGCCCTCTTGGGTCAGCCGGATCACATTGACCGTCTGTGCCAGGTCGGGCGAGCCGGAATAATAGGCCGGCACGCTGCCGTCCCCTACGCGCGCGGCACGATCCCAGTGACCGAGCGCGAGATAGTCCGCCCGCGTCTCGGTGATGTGGTCGTCGGTGAACAGCCAGGACGGACGTAGCGGCGTCGCCAGGTTGTGCGGCGGCTCGTAATGGCCGTGAGCCATTGCGATCTGCCAGCGTGTGGTGCGAGGCCGAGGACCGCGCAACGGCACCATGTTCTCGTAGTCGCGATGCGCGTGGCCCCAGATTTCCAGGTCATGCGCGGGGAAGCAGACGGCCTCCTCATGCGTGATGCCGACCACCGAGACGGAGGGGATCGATGCGTAACCGCCGCGTCGGAACACGCTGTTGGGCAGCGCTGGATCGTGGTTGCCGGGCAGGATCACGACCGGCATGCCGGCATCGGCGAGCAGGCGGCCGGCGCGGTCGAGGATTGGCGCGGGGACGCGGTTGTTGTCGAACGTGTCGCCGGCGAGCAGGACGATATCGGCGTTGTGCGCACGGGCGGCGGCGAGCACGGCTGCGAGGCCGGCCGTGCCATCGTGGTGCTTGGTGGCGGTGGCCTCGTCATCAACGTGCAGGTCGGAACTGTGGACGAGGACGATGTCCACTGGGGCGGTCTGGTGCTGGGGCATGGTTCGGTAGATTAGGGGGTGGGAGGCGGGGGGCAAGGGGAGCGGTTCGCGTGCTTAAGAAGTGACTTATCTGGCGCTTCGGTACTGCCGTGTGATTGAACCAGCAGCACGCCTTTGAGAACGACCCACCATTGCGCCCTCGATGCCCAACGCCTTCCGTAGCACCGTGTTGATCCGCGACTGCCATCCGGGGCCACCTTCGCGCAACCGCGCCAGCACATCTGGATCGAGCCGCACGCTGATCTTCTGCTTCGTCATCTCGGCCTTGGGTCGACCTGGCCCGCGGCGTACGAACTGCTCGCCCTTGAACACCTCCGCTTCAGCGAGCATGTCCGCCGTCAGCTCAGGCGCATCATCCGGATCAGTCCAGACGGTCGAACCGCTGCGCTTCTTCGCTGGCATGTGAATACCTCTTCGAAGTAATGCGCCGAGCATTGCCACGTGGCGTCCAGACCAAAACAACGCGCCGACTTCGAAGGCCCGCTTCGCCGGATCGAAGCTGATATCCACGGATTAATGTATACCCGGAAACCTGGTCCGTCAATTATTGGGCATACACAAATCAGGGCAATTGCTTGAATCCGCCATTGCTCCCGACAACGGGGAAAACGTGTGCTGTCCGTAATCCAGGAAGGATCTTAACACTGAGGAAGCAGGGAGGACGTCGAGGGCCACGGCAGCAAGGGAGCGAAAGCAGGAACGGTTCACGGCCTTGCTGCACCATGTCGACGTCAACCTGCTGCGGGCGGCCTATGGCTGGCTGCGGAAAGAGGCGTCGGCTGGCGTGGACGGGGTGACGTGGCAGGCGTACGGCGAGGGTCTGGAGGCGAAGCTTGTGGACCTGCACGAGCGTATCCACCGGGGTGCCTACCGGGCGCAACCGTCACGACGGGTGTATATCCCGAAGCCGGACGGGCGACAGCGGCCGCTGGGCATTGCAGCGCTGGAGGACAAGATAGTCCAGCGCGCATTGGTTGAAGTGCTGAGCGCGATTTGGGAGGAGGACTTCCTGGGGTTCAGCTACGGGTTCCGGCCTGGGCGTGGCCAGCATGACGCGCTGGATGCGCTGGCGGTCGGGATCAACCGGTGCAAGGTGAACTGGATCCTGGACGCCGACATCGCCGGGTTCTTCGATACGGTGAGCCATGAGTGGCTGATCGCATTCGTGGAACACCGTGTTGGTGATCGGCGCGTGCTGCGCCTGATCCGTAAATGGCTGAAGGCTGGGGTGGCGGAGGACGGGGTGGTGAAGCCAGGAGAGGTGGGTACGCCGCAAGGAGCGGTGATCTCGCCACTGCTGGCGAACATCTACCTGCATTATGTCTTCGACCTGTGGGCACAACAATGGCGGCAACGCCACACCCGCGGGGACGTCATCATGGTGCGATATGCCGACGACATCGTCGTTGGTTTCGAGCACCAGGCCGAAGCCGAGCGGTTCATGGCGGAGATGCGTGAGCGGCTGGCAGCGTTTGCTTTGACGCTGCATGGGGAGAAGACGCGCCTGATCCGGTTCGGCCGCTTTGCGGCGCTGAACCGGAGAGAGCGTGGTGAAGGCAAGCCGGAGACGTTCAACTTTCTTGGGTTCACCCACATCTGCGGGCGCAGTCGGGGCGGTGGCTTCCTGCTGATACGGAAGACACGCCGCGACCGGATGCGAGCGCGGTTGCTGGCGATCCAGGACGGGTTGCGGCGCCGGATGCACACGACGATCGAGGAACAGGGCGACTGGCTGCGGCAGGTGACGGGTGGGTTCTTTGCCTATCATGCCGTACCAACCAACACCGATGCCCTGGCGGCATTCCGAGACCACGTAATCCACCTCTGGTGGCGCACGCTGCGGCGGCGCAGTCAGAAGGACAGGATGTCATGGCAACGGATCGCCGCACTCGCCGACCGTTGGCTCCCACGGCCGCGTATCTCGCACCCTTGGCCCAGCGTACGCTTCGCCGTCAAACACCCGAGGTGGGAGCCGTATGCGGGAAATCCGCCCGTACGGTTCTGTGCGGGGGGCGCGCAGTAATGCGCGTCCCTACCGCGATAGCAGAATGGCAATCGCGCTTCGCGCGAAGCGCTTTGAACCCTTACTCCGTGGCCTTGACATCCTCCCTGCTTCCTCAGTGCTGAAAACGTTGCGCGCGTCCCGCCTCCACGGTCGCCGCGATATAACCACCAGGTGTGAACCGGTTCTGATCGTACGCCGGGGCAATTCAAGCAATTGTCCTGATACACAAATTCGCGGATTGGCCGCCGCAACGGCGACTCAAAGCCCCCATCGGCGAATGAACCAGACCTTCACGACATGCGTGAGAAATGCGTAAACCAACAGCATCGCGGCCACCAGCGGCCAGTAGAGCCAGGGCAACGGCGTAAACCCTAGCGCCGAACCCGCCCAGCGTGAACGGCAGCATGATGCCGACTGCGCAAATGATGATCGTTGTCGCGATCAGGGCCGGGCTCGCATGGCTTTGCAAGAACGGGATCTTCGCAGTCCTTATGATATGGATGATCAGCGTCTGCGTCAGCAGAGACTCGAACGAACCACCCAGTCTGGAACAGCGACGGATTGGTCCAGGCATGGAAAACGTACAGCATCATCCCGTAGGTGGCATAGTCGAAGATCGAGCTGATCGGCCCGATGAAGACCATGAACTTGAAGATGTTGCCGATATCCCACCGCCGTGGCGTGGCCAGGAACTCTTCGTCCACGTTGTCGGTCGGTATCGTTGTCTGGGAGAAATCGTAGAGCAGATTGTTGGTGAGCACCTGGATCGGCGCCATCGGCAGGAACGGCAAGAATATGCTTGCCCCAAGCACGCTGAACATGTTGCCGAAATTCGAGCTGGCGCCCATTTTGATGTACTTCGTTATGTTTCCGAAAATACGCCTGCCCTCAATCACGCCCTCCTGCAGCACCAATAGATTCTTCTCGAGCAAGATGATGTCAGCGGATTCCTTCGCGATATCGACTGCGGAATCGACCGAAATGCCGACATCCGCGGTCTTCAGCGCCGGGCTGTCGTTTATCCCGTCACCGAGGAAACCGACCACGTGGCCCTTGGCGTGCAGAGCGCGCACCACGCGTTCCTTCTGCGCCGGTGTCAGCTTGGCGAACACGGTCGTGCGGTCGGCGACGTCGGCAAGCTCCGCATCGCTCAATTGCGCCATCCTGCCGCCGAGCAGGATCTCTCCGACGTCGAGTTGCACTTCGTGGCAGATCTTGCGCGTGATGACCTCATTGTCGCCGGTGAGGATCTTCACCTGCACGCCCTTGCTCGCGAGCGCGGCAATCGCCTCACGCGCGCTCTCCTTGGGCGGATCCAGGAAGGCGATGTAGCCGAGCAGCGTCAGATCGGCTTCGTCCGCTACGGAATACACTGCCTGCGGCTTGTCCATTTCCTTGTAGGCCACAGCGACCACCCGGAACCCGTCCGAGTTCAGCGCGATCGTCTGCTGCATCGCGGCGGCGAAATGGCTCTTGTCGAGCCGTCCGATCTCGTCGCCGATCTCGTAACGGGTGCAGACTGAGAACATCTCCTCCACGGCGCCCTTGCAAATCAGGATGTGCCTGCCGTCCGCCCTGGAAACCACGACAGAAAGCCGGCGCCGCGAAAAGTCGAAGGGTATCTCGTCCACTTTCGCATAGCCGGCATCGATGCCGAGGATCTTGTGGAGATCGACATGCGCCAGCACGGCATTGTCGAGCAGATTGCGCAGCCCTGACTGAAAGTGGCTGTTCAGGAAGGCGTATTGCAGGACGTGGTCACATTCTTCGCCGTTGATGTCGAGATGCCGCTTCAGAATGATGCGGTCCTGCGTCAGCGTGCCGGTCTTGTCGGTACACAGCACGTCCATCGCGCCAAAATTCTGGATCGCGTTCAGGCGCTTCGAGATGACCTTTCTGCGCGACATGGCCATCGCGCCCTTCGCCAGGTTCACCGTCACGATCATCGGCAGCATCTCGGGCGTCAGGCCGACGGCCACCGCGACGGCGAACAGCAACGCTTGCAGCCAGTCGTGCTTGGTCAGACCGTTGATCAGGAACACGGCCGGCACCATGACGGCGATGAAACGGATCATCAGCCAGGTGAAGCTGGCGATGCCTCGGTCGAATGCGGTGGGGACGCGTTGTCCGGCGATCTGGTCGGCGAGCTCACCGAAGAACGTGCCGCGTCCGGTCCGCAGTATCACGCCCGTGGCGTAACCCGACACGACATTCGCGCCCATGAAGCACAGGTTCGCCAGATCGAACGGGTTGTCGCAGTCCTTGTCTTGCGCATGAGCGTACTTCTCGGCCGGCATGGCCTCACCGGTCAGCGCGGACTGGTTGATGAACAGGTCCTTCGCCTCGAGCAGGCGCAGATCGGCTGGAATCATGTCGCCAGCGGACAGTCGCACGACATCGCCGGGCACCAGGCTCTCGATCGGAATCTCGGTGAACGGCTGCTCGGACCACGGCGGGCCGCGGCGCACGCTGGCGGTCGTGTGCACCATGGCCCGCAACGACGCGGCGGCGGCATTCGACCGGTGTTCCTGCACGAAGGCGGTGGTGATCGCCAGTATCACCATCGCGGCGATGACGACGGCCGCCCGAACGTCGCCGAGAAAATAGGAGACGGCTGCCAGGGTAAGCAGCAAGGCGTTGAGCGGATTGCGAGCGCGGCCCCACAGCTCTTGCAGGATTGTCGCCTTGTGCTCGCGCGTTACCTGGTTGGGCCCGAACTTCTTCAACCGGAGTTCGGCCTCCGCCTGGGTGAGACCTTCCAAACAGGAGTCGACACCGGCGCAAGCCTCCACGGGCTGGAGCCGGCTGAGCGCCGACAGATGGTGATCGTCCGACGGCCGATTGGACCGCTTGTCCTGGTGAGGAGCCGCCAGCTTCGAGAGAACGTTCATACAAACCTCGTCCCTGGATTTCGGCACGAGAATCCCGGACCTGCATTGATCCAGATCAGCATACGCCCACCGCAGGCCAATAATGTCGGCTCAATCCGGCCCCTGTCGTGGTATTCTCGGAACCTTCATCCGCCGCCCACAAGCTGACCACGGAGCCATTGCATGGCCATTCAGCCCCCCAGCGTAGCACTCGCCCTGCAAGGTGGCGGCTCGCACGGCGCGTTCACCTGGGGCGTACTGGATCGTCTCCTGCAAGAGGTCGCCGCCGACAAACTCCGAATCGCCGCCGTCAGCGGCAGCAGCGCGGGTGGCATCAATGCCGCCCTGACGGCCAGCGGCCTCGTCTCAGGCGGCCCCGACATCGCACGTCGCAAGCTTGCCGACTTCTGGCAGTCCGTATCGCGCCGCGGCTTCCTTGGCGGCAACGCTTTGTTGTTCGGCGAACCAAACCTGTTCGGTGGTGTCAACCTGGACTGGTCCCCCGTCGCCATAGCACTGGAGGCGATCGGCCTGGTCGTCTCACCCTACACCAATCCCTTCTACACCGATGCGCTCGCGCCGCTCGTTACACAAGCCTTCCCGGACGACGATCTGGCTGCGCTGAACTCACCCGGCGCGCCGGTCTTGTTTGTCGGCGCCACGAACGTGGTAACCAACGAGCGCACTGTGTTCAGCCAACCAGACATCACCGTGGATGCACTGCGCGCTTCCGCCTGCCTGCCGACGGATTTCAAGGCGGTCACTATCGGCGGCGTGCCCTATTGGGACGGCGGCTATCTCGGCAACCCGCCACTGTCGCCGCTGCTCGACCACGCTCAGGATCTGATGCTGGTGCTGGTAAACGCCTTCCACCGCGACGGGATGCCTCCTCATTCCGCTCCGGCAATCCTCGATCGGCTCAACGAGATCACCTTCAACGCCTCGGTCGTGCTGGAGATCAATGCCATCGAGGCGATCAACTGCGTGCTGTCGGAACTGGCGGCATCGGGCGTGGACTATGCGGGACGCTACAAGCCGATCCGACTGCATGCGATCCGCAACGACGCATTCGTCGAGCAGCTCGGCTTTGTGTCGAAGAGCAGCACGTCGTGGGAGTTCCTGATGCGCCTGCACGACGCCGGCTATGCCACGGCCGCGACATGGCTGCGTGACCATCTCGCGAAAATCGGTGTTGCGTCGTCCCTGGATGTGAAGGCAGAGCTGACACACAAGGTGCTGAAGCCCTGACCGAGGCGTCGGGGCCGTCGGACAATCAATTCGGCAATGTTCCGTCCGCGGCCCGTATACACGCGGCGGCACGGCCATCTGCGAGCGTGGTCAGCGGCGGATCGATTTCCCGGCACCGCGCTTCGGCAAAGCGACAACGCGGTGCGAATCGACAGCCCTTCGGCACCGCGGTCGCACTCGGTACATCGCCGCGCAGCATATGCCGATGCCGTGGCAGGTCGGGATGCGAAACCGGCACCGCCGACAGCAGCGCGCGTGTATACGGATGCACCGGCCGCGCGAACAGTGCATCCGCATCCGCCAGTTCAACGATGCGCCCAAGATACATCACCGCGATGCGCGTGGAAATATGCCGCACCACAGCAAGATTGTGCGAGATGAACAGATAGGTCAGCCCCAGCTCCTGCTGCAGGTCCTGCATCAGGTTGATGATCTGCGATTGCACCGACACATCCAGCGCCGACACCGCCTCGTCGCACACGACGAACTCCGGCTTCAGCGCCAGCGCACGCGCGATGCCGATACGCTGGCGCTGGCCGCCGGAGAATTCGTGCGGATAGCGGTGCGCCGCCTCGCGCGGCAGCGACACGAGATCCAGCGTCTCGGCCACCCAACGGATCCGCTCGGTCGCGCGTGCCAAGCCCATGGATGGCATAGGCCTCGGCGATGATCGCGCCCACCGTCTTGCGCGGGTTGAGCGAGCCGAATGGGTCCTGGAAGATGATCTGCAGATCGCGCCGCTGCGCCCGCAGTTCGCGTGCGGCGCAGGCTGGTCAGGTCGGTGCCCTTATGCAGGATCGCGCCCGCTGTCGGTTCGATCAGCCGCAGGAACAGCCGGCCCAGCGTCGACTTGCCGCAGCCGCATCTCGCCGACCAGCCCCAGCGTCTCGCCTTTCCGTATCGCCAGATCGACGCCGTCCACCGCGCGCACGAGTGGCGCTGGGCCAAAGCTCGTGGTGCGCACAGGGAAATGCTTGCGCACGCCGCGCGCCTCGATCAGCAACGTGTCGCTCATGCGGGCACGGCCAGCTCGCCGGACGCGTACAGGCAGGCTGACCTCATGATCCGCCGCCAGCGCGCGCAACAGCTGGCGGCGCCTGCTCGCACGGCGGCTGGCGATACCGGCATCGCGGCGCGAACCGGCAGCCCGGCGGCATGTGCAGCGCATCCGGCACCGTCCCCGGTATGGTCGCCAGCCGCGATCGCGGCGCGTCGATATCGGGGATCGAACCCAGCAGCACCTGGGTATACGGATGCGCCGGCGCGTCGAAGATCGCGCGCACCGGCGCCGTTTCCGCGACGCGCCCGGCGTACAGCACCATCACGCGATCGGCGATCTCCGCGATCACGCCGAGATCGTGGGTGATCAGGATCAGCGCCAGCCCCGACTGCCGCTGCAGGCTGCGCAGCAGATCCAGGATCTGCGCCTGCACGGTGACATCCAGCGCGGTGCTCGGTTCATCGGCGATCAGCAGCTTCGGGCTCGCCGCCAGCGCGATCGCGATCATCACGCGCTGCCGCATGCCGCCGGACAGCTCGTGCGGGATAGGCATTGCAGCCGGCTGCGCGGCGACGGGATTTCCACCTGCTCCAGCAGTTCGAACGCCCGCTGCCGCGCCGCGCTGCGCCCGAGGCCGCCGCGCCAGCGCAGCACCTCGCTCGATCTGCGCGCCGACCCGCATCACCGGATTGAGCGAGGTCATCGGCTCCTGGAAGATCATCGCCATGTCGCGGCCGCGATGCGCCCGCCACGCCTCGTCGCGGCTGGCCCGCGAGTTCGTCGCCCAGCACGGCGATGCGTCGCGCGCGACATGGTCAGCGCCGGCGGCAGCAATCCCATGACCGACAACGCCAGCATGCTCTTGCCGCTGCCGGACTCGCCGACGATGCCGAGCACCTCGCCGGCCGCGACCGTGAAGCAGACGTCATCGAGGATGCTGGACCTGTCCGGATGCGCGGTCAGACGGACGGTCAACCCCTCGACCGCAAGCACGTCCGGCATAGCTACAGCTTCATGCGCGGATCGAGCACATCGCGCAGGCCATCGCCCAGCAGGTTCAGCCCCAGCACGGAAATGACGATCGCCAGCCCCGGAAAGATCATCGTCCAGGGCGCGGTCTCCATGAAATCGCGCTCGCCGGCGATGATGTTGCCGAATGTGGGCGTCGGCGGCGGTGGTCCGACGCCGATATAGGACAGCACCGCCTCGGCCAGGATGGCGATGGCGAACACGTAGGTCAGCCGCACGATCAGCGGCGCCAGCGCGTTGATCAGCACGTGGCCGAACAGCAGCCGCAGATCGCTGGCGCCGAGCGCGCGGCCCGCCTCGACATACTCCATCTCGCGCACCACCAGCACCGAGCCGCGCACGATTCGCGCGGTGTGCGGCGTGGTGGCGATGCTCGAGCGCGATCACCACGTTGACGATCGATGCGCCCAGCACGGCGCTGATCACGATCGCCAGCAGGATGGCGGGAAACGCCATCAGCGCATCCATCAAGCCGCATCAGCGGATTGTCGAGCCGGCGGAAATAGCCGGCGATCGCGCCGATGGTGGTTCCCGCGATGCCGGTGACGATCACGACGAAGAAGCCGATGGTCAGCGACACGCGACCACCATAGATCACGCGCGACAGCAGGTCGCGGCCGAAATGATCGGTGCCGAACCAGTGCTCCGCGCTCGGCGGCAACGAAGCCGCGCACGGAAGTTGCTGCGCATCGGATCGTACGGTGCCAGCACGTCGGCGAAGATCGCCACCAGCGCGACGAACAGCACAAGCGACGCGCCGATGCACGAACGAGCGGTTGTGCATCAGCCGGCGCAACACCGGACCGGTCAACCGCACCGTCGCATGAAACCAGTTCGCGACCGGATCGATGGGCGATGCCGTGCTACTCAAGGCGCACCCGCGGGTCGACGACGGCGTACAGCACATCGACGACCAGGTTGATCAGCAGATAGATCACCGCGACGAACAGCAGCGTGCCCTGGATCACCGGGAAGTCGCGGCTGAGCACCGCACCGATCACCAGCCGACCGACGCCGGGCAGCGAGAACACCTGCTCGATCACCACCGCGCCGCCGAGCAGCCCGCCGGTGACGATGCCGATGACCGTCAGGATCGGCACCAGCGCATTCGGCAGGCCGTGCCGCATCACCACCACGCTCCATGGCAGTCCCTTGGAATCGGCGGTGCGGATGAAATCCTGGCTGCAGCACCTCCAGCATCGCCGAGCGCGTCATGCGCGCGATGAAGCCCATCTGTACGGCCGCGAGCGTGAATGCCGGCATCGCCATGCTGCGCCACCAGCCCGACGAAGCTCTGGGTGAGCGGCACGAAGCCGCCGGCCGGAAACCAGTGCAGCCGCACGGCGAAGGCGAAGATCAGCATCAGGCCGAGCCAGAACTCCGGCACGGACAGTCCGAGCAGCGCCAGCACCATGATCGACTGGTCGGTCCAAGTGCGCATGCCGCATCGCCGCCAGCAGGCCGGCCACCACGCCCATCACCACCGCGAACACCAACGCCAGGCCGGTCAGCGACAGCGTCACCGGCAGCCGTTCGACAATGGCGGCGGCAACACCTGCGGTTCAGCAGAATCGACTGGCCGAGATCGCCGTGCAGGATGCGGCCGTACCAGGCGATCATCTGGAGGTAGAACGGCTCATCCAGGCCGAGCCGATGGCGCACCTGCGGCGAGTTGCTCCGGCGTCGCGCTGGCGTCGAGGAACACCGCCGCGGGATCGCCCGGCACCAGCCAGATCACCGCGAACGACATCAGCGACACCAGAAGCCAGCACCGGGACCGAGATCAGCAGCCGCCGGACGATGAAGCGCAGCCATCAGCGGCGGACCGGCGTGTCTGCGATCAGGTCTCCAGCCATGTCCCCCACAGGCGCGGGATGCGATACGGCGCGAAGTTCTTGAGCTTCGAGGAGATCACCTGGAACATGCCGTAATTGCCCAGCGTTCAGCGCGACGGCGTTGTCGTACATGTACTTCTGGAACTCGGCGAAGATCGCCTTGCGCTTGTCCATGTCCATCTCGGCCAGAAGATCGGCGTACATCTTGTCGATGTTCGGATCGTCCTTGGTCTGCGAGATGCCGTTCGCCCAGATGCTCATCAGCTTGGCCGGCCCTTCGTATGGCTCGATGCCAAGGCCATGGGTCCAGAAGTGCCAGCCCTTCGGCGTGAAGCCCAGCGTCGAAACTGTCGGCCAATCCGAGATCTTCACGTCGATCTTGATGCCGATCTGGCCAAGCTGTTCCTTGATGTCGGTCGCGGTATCGAGTCGGTGGCGGGTGTTGTCGACGATGAAGGTCAGCGTCTCGCCCTTGTAGCTGCTCTTCGCCAGCCACTCCTTCGCCTTGGCCTGGTTGTTCATGGTTGTACAGCTCGGTCCCGGCCTTCGTGTAATACGGCGAGTATCCGTACACCCACCCGCCATCCAGCTTGTAGATGTCGGGAAACGCGATCGCCATCGTTTCTTCCATGTTGAGGCACGCCAGCACCGCACGGCGGAAATTCACGTCGTCGCACGGCGCCTGCGCGTGATTGAATTTGGCGATCTGTAGCGCGAACGGCAGTAGCTTCAGCACCTGCACGCTGGGGTCGCTGGCAAGCTGCTTCGCAGTCGGGCCGTCGGTGGTTTCGTTGATCAGCACTTCGCCGGTCTTGATCGCGGCGGTGCGCGCGCCGGACTCCGGCATGAAACGGAAGATGGCGCGATCGATGAACATCTCCTTGCGGCCCGCGAACCCGTCGCGCTTGGTGTAGTTGGGGTTCGGCACGTAGTCGGCGAAGCGTTCCAGCGTGGCGTGGCTGTCGGGCGCGTATTCGACGAACTTCATTGGCCCGGTGCCGATGAATTTGAAGTCCTTCGGCCGGCTTCACCGCTTCCTCGGCGGGATAGATCGCCAGCGGCGTGCCGGGCGAGGACAGCGTGTCGAGGAAGTTCGACTGCACCTTCTTCAGCTTCACGGTCACCTCGAGCGGACCGGAGGCCTCCATCGTATCGACGGCCATTCAGCAGGATGGCAGCCAGTCCGATCTTGCGGAAGCGATCCAGCGAGGCGACCACATCCTTCGCATCCATGATCTTGCCGTTGTGGAACTTCACGCCGGGGCGCAGCGTGAAGACATAGGTCATGCCGTCCTTCGAAATCTCCGCACCCTGCGCGAGATCGGGCACCACACCGGCGTTCTCGTCGCGGGCGTAGAGCGTCTCGTACATGTGCAGATTGATGTCGCGCGCGACCTGCGCCGACGTTAGTTGTGCGTCGAGCGACGGGGGGGCCTGCACCAGTGCCACGGTGACGGTGCCACCGCGCTTCGGCGTTGCCGTCTGCGCCGATGTTAGCGCCGGTAGCCCAACGGTCGATGCCGCCAGGCCGGCGGTGCTGGCCCGCAAAAGTCCGCGACGTGTCAAACGCGCCATGTCTCTGCCCCACTCTTTATTGGCTTGCGGGGATGGTACTGCGGTTTCGAGTGCGGTGCCATGGCATCGGGGCACCCCCTCCATTCCCTCCCCCGCTTCGCGGGAGAGGGGTGAAGCTAATTGCGTTGTGCCAATAATACCGCCGACAGGCCTAGCAACGCCCATCCCACCATCAGCAACGTGCCACCCACCGGCGCAACGATCGCCACATGCACGCCACCCAGCGCCAGGGCGTAGACAGCGCCGCAGAATAGCAGCAGCCCGATGGCGAACGCCGCGGCCGCCCAGTCGACCAGACGCCCGCCGCGTGGCGCCCACAACCCGCACGCGAGCAGCGCAAGCGCGTGCCACCCGTGCATCTCCAGCGTGTTGCGCACCATTTGCAGCGCGGCCGGGTCCAGCCAATCCAAGCCATGCGCTGCCAGCGCTGCCATCGCTACCGCCGTCAGCCCCGCCATCGCGCCTAGCGCGATCCATAGACGTTGCATCGCGCTGCCCCTGTTCCGCACCACCCGCGTTGCTATACCATCCGGCATTATGCCACGCGGTGACCTGTTCCCCGAGATCGGGCCTTTCGAGACCGGCTACCTGCCGCTCGCGGCCAACCATGTCATGTACTGGGAGCAAGTGGGCAATCCCCGCGGGCGCCCGGTGCTCTTCCTGCATGGCGGCCCAGGCGCCGGCGCGGGTGCGGTGCATCGCCGATTCTTCGATCCGGAATTCTGGCGCGTCATCATCTTCGACCAGCGCGGCGCTGGCCGATCACGGCCGCTCGGCAGCCTGGAGGAGAACACCACCCAGGACCTGGTATTGGACATCGAGATCCTGCGCCGCCATCTCGGGCTGGAACGCTTGCTGCTGTTCGGCGGCTCGTGGGGATCGACCCTGGCACTGGCCTACGCACAGGCCCACCCCGAGCGCGTCATCGGCTGCGTGCTGCGCGGCGTGTTCCTCGGACGCTCGATCGAGGTGGAGTGGTTCCTGCACGGCCTGGCCGCGGTGTTCCCTGACGCGCATGCGGCCTTTGTCGGGTTCCTGCCGGAAGACGAGCGACACGACGTGCTCGCCGGCTACCTGCGCCGGCTGATCGATCCGGATCCCGCCGTGCATCTGCCGGCGGCCCGCGCATGGTCGGTGTATGAGGGCTCGTGCAGCACGCTGCTGCCGAGCCCGGAAACGGTAAGCTCCTTCGCCCAGGACCGCACCGCGCTGGGGCTGGCGCGCATCGAGGCCTACTACTTCGCCCACAATCTGTTCCTGCCGCCCGAGGGGCTGCTTGGCAACATGGATCGCATCGCCCGCGTCCCCGCGGAAATCGTGCAGGGGCGCTACGACATGATCTGTCCGCCGCGGACCGCTTTCGAGTTGGCCGCGGCGTGGCCTTCGGCACGCCTGTCGATCGTGCCGGACGCTGGCCACTCGGCACTTGAGCCAGGCATTCGCCGCGCGCTGGTCGCCGCGGTCGAACGCTTCCGCCAAGGGAGATAAGCCATGAAGGTCGCGGTCATCGGGCTTGGCACAATGGGAATGGGCTCTGCCCTGAACCTGGTGCGCAAAGGGCATCAAGTGTGCGGCTGCGATGTTCGCGAGGCAGCACGCACGGAATTGTCCGCCGCCGGTGGTACCGCGGTTGGCAGTGCGGCCGAATTGCCGAGTGACACCGAGGCGGTCGTGGTGTTCGTGGTGAACGCGGCGCAGACCGAGGACGTCCTGTTCGGCGCGCAGGGCTGTCTGGCGAAGTTGGGCAAAGGCGCGGTGATACTGTGCTGCGCCACGGTCGCCCCGGAAGCCGCACGCGCGCTGGATGGGAAGATCGGCGCGGCTGGGTTCCTGATGCTGGACGCGCCGGTATCCGGCGGCAAGGTCGGCGCCCATGGCGGCACGATGACGGTGATGGCCTCCGGGTCGGATGCCGCATTCGAGAAGGCACAGCCGGTGCTCGATGCGATCTCCACCAAGGTGTGGCGGCTCGGGGACAAGGCCGGCGTCGGCAGCACGGTGAAGATGGTGAACCAGTTGCTTGCCGGGGTGCACATCGCCACCGCGGCCGAGGCGATGGCGCTCGGCATCCGCGCTGGCGCGGATCCGCGTACGCTGTTCGAGGTGATCTCCTCGTCGGCGGGCAGTTCGTGGATGTGGCAGAACCGCGTGCCGCACATCCTGGAGGGCGACGATACGCCGCTGTCGGCGGTCAACATCTTCGTCAAGGACCTTGGCATCGTGTTGGACCAGGCGCGCGCGCTGACCTTCCCGCTGCCGATGGCCGCCGCGGCGCATCAGCTGTTCCTCGCCGCCGCCGCGCACGGCGACGGTGCGAAGGACGACGCGTTCGTCATCCGCGTGTGGCAGGCGCTGGCAGGGATCGAACTGCCGAAGGGCTCGTAGCCGGACACATCTGGCCGGGACTTTGGCAGCAAGAAAGCAAGCGAAGTCATTTCGGCCGCAGATTACGCAGATATACACAGATGTAGTGCGCCGACGGCATCATCTGCGGGCATCCGCGTACATCTGTGGCGAAAAGCCTTTGTGATGCGGTGCCTGGTCGGGGCCTTTCGGGCTCATCCTCGGTTCGTCTTGATGACGTACGGCAACCGTGGTCATGATGGCCAACAATGACCAATCCTCTTGATCCCACCGCGCGCCTCGATTACCAGGCCAGCATCGACCGCCCTCGCCTCTCCTTGCCCAATGGCAAGCGTGTCGCGGTCTTCATCGTGGTCAACGTGGAGAACTGGGACATCGCGCGCGCCATGCCGCGACAGGTGCTGACCGCGCCGCAAGGTGCCTCGGTGATGCCGGATCTGCCCAACTGGGCCTGGCATGAATACGGCATGCGCGTCGGCTTCTGGCGCTTGAAGGCGGCACTCGATGCGCATGGCATCGCGCCTTCGATGACGATCAATGGAACCGTGCCGGCGAACTATCCTCGGGTGACGCAGGCCGCGCGCGAGGCGGGCTGGGAGTTCATGGGGCATGGGTTCCGCCAGATCGCCACGCATCTGGTGGACGACCAGCGCGCGATGATCCGCGACGCAGTGGCTGCGCTGCGCGATGCGGCCGGCCATGAGATTGTTGGCTGGCTTGCGCCCGGGCTCACCGAGACACTGGAGACGCCCGACCTGCTGGCGGAAGCCGGCATCCGGTATTGCGCGGATTGGGTGGTGGACGACCTGCCGTGCACGCTGCGCACTGCGCATGGTCCGATGCTCACGATGCCCTATAGCGTCGAGTTGAACGACATTCCGATGATGATGATCCAGCATCATCATGCTGAGGAACTCTTCACGCGCACCGTCGCGCAATTCGATCGGCTGTATGCCGAGGCCGAAACGCAGGGCGCCAAGGTGATGGGACTGGCGGTGCATCCCTATATCAGCGGCGTCCCGCATCGCATCGGCTGGTTCGAGCAGGCACTCGGCTACATGGCGGCCAAGCCAGGCACTGTGTTCTGGCAAGGACGGCAGATCATGGATTGGTATTTGAAGGCAATGACATGAACTGGGGCACGATGAGTCGCGCCGAACGCGATGCGGCTTACAACAACAGCGAGGCGGTGAAGAACAGCCCCTCACTGAACGCTGCACGCGAGGCGTCATCCGCGGCGTTCCGCGCAGCGCATCCGGAGCACCTCGATCAACGTTACGGTCCGCGTGAGAGGAACACGTGGGACCTGTTTCCAGCGACTGATCCGAAGGCGCCGTGCCTGGTGTTCATCCATGGCGGATACTGGCAGCGCAACAGCAAGGACCTGTTCGCCAATCTGATCGCTGGGCCGTATGCACATGGCTGGGCGGCGGCGCTGCCTGGCTACACGCTGTGCCCTGACGCGACGATGACCGACATCAATGCCGAGATCCATGCGGCGCTCGACTGGCTGGCGGAACACGGTTCGGCACACGGCATGGCCGGCCCGGTCGTGCTGTCGGGCTGGTCGGCGGGTGGCCATCTTACCGCCATGGGCCTGGCGCATCGCAGCGTCGTCGCCGGACTGGCGATATCCGGCATATTCGAACTGGGACCGGTGCGCGACACCTATCTCAACGATAAGCTGAACTTGACCGAGGCGGAAATCGTTGCACTGTCGCCATTGCGATTGCCAGTGGTGAACAAGCCGCTCGCTATTGCATATGGCACTGCGGAACTGCCGCCACTGGTTTCTGACAGCCGCGACCTGCATGCCAAACGGGCGGCGGCGCATGCACCGGGGCCGTTGTTGCCGGTGCCGGGAGCCGACCACTTCACTATCGTGCATGAATTGCGCGATCCGGATGGGCTGCTGACGCGCCAGGTGCTGCTGTTGGCATGATGGCGGGATCTGGCACGCTTCCTGTTTCATAGAGCCAGCATCCGTTGCGCTGTGTCTCGTGGTGGCTGATGGCCGGGTCGCGGGCCCGGCCATGACGATGGGGGCTCAGCGTAGCGCGGCCTCGACTGCGGCGGCGATGCTGAACAAGCGGGCGTCGCCCATCGTTTCGCCCATCAACATCAGACCGACCGGCGGCTCGCCGTCTCGATGGCACGGCACGCTGATGGAACAACGGTCGAAGAAATTACCTAGCGCCGTGTTGCGCAGAATGTGCATGTTGATCCGGTTGTACTCGCGCTCATCGTCCAGGTCGGCGATGCGCGGCGCGACGATCGGCACGGTCGGCAATAGCAGCGCATCCATGTCGCGCGTCCGCGCATCGAATGCAGCTATCAGGCGCCGACGCGCCGCAACGACGTCGAGATAGTCGACCGCAGTCATCCGCTCACCGCGCTCGATGCGCACGCGGATACGCGGATCATAGCCCGAGCCCTTCTCCGCCAGCAGTGCATGGTGCCACGCATAGGCTTCGGACGCGGCGAAACCGCCCTTCGCATTTGCTGCGGCAACGTCGTCGAACTCGGGGAAGCGCATGCGAACGATGTGCGCCCCAGCCCGCGACAATGCCGCCAACGCACGATCGAACGCGGCACCAACATCCGCATCCATGCCGTCGAGCACCATATTTGTTGGCACTGCCAATCGCATGCCATCCAAGCCTGCAGCGACGGGAACTGCCGGCGCTTCTCCAGCCAGCACCGCATCGATCACCGCACAGCAGGCGACACTCGGTGCCAGCGGTCCCACGAAATCGAGGCTCGGCGCCAACGGCAGTACACCGGTGATCGGCACACGCCTCGCCGTGGGTTTGTAGCCGACGATGCCACAGAACGCCGCAGGAATGCGGCACGAACCGCCGGTGTCGGTGCCCAGCCCGGCTATCGCCATGCCATCAGAAACGCACACTGCGGTGCCGGACGAACTGCCGCCGGGGATGCGTGCCGACGCGCGATCCCACGGCGATCGCGGCGTACCGTAGTGCGGATTGATGCCGAGGCCGGAGAACGCGAACTCCGTCATGTTGGTGCGGCCCATCGGGACGAACCCGGCGGCCAACATGCGCTGCACCACCGTGGCATGCGCGGTCGCCGGCGGCGCGTCGGCGAGCACGCGCGAGCCAGCCGGTGTCGGTTCGCCGGCGATATCGAACAGGTCCTTCAGGCCGACGGGAATGCCGGCATAGCGGCTTGGCGCTCGGCCAACGCGGCGCTGCACATCCATCGCGTCGGCCATCGCGCGCGCCTGCTCCGCATGCACCTTGATGAAGGCGCGCGATCCTTCACCGTCCGGATCCTCGATGCGTTCCAGACACGCTTCCACCAAAGCGCGGCTGGTCATCGTTCCGTTCGCCAAACCCTCGGCGCATTGTTCGATCGTCTGCATGGTGTCAGGCACCCACTCCAAGCGGCCGTTGTTCCGGCGGCGTATAGTCGATGGTGACGAAGCTGCCACCCTGGAACCGCTGCGCAACCGGATCGAGAGGATTCGGCTTGCGCAGGATTTCCGCAGCGTAGTCCTCGGAATTCTGCGTCGGCCGATATCCCAACCGCTCGGCACCCGCATTGTCCCAATAACTGCGCGTGTTGGCCGAAACACCCCACACCGCGAGATAGCCGATATCCGGCACAGTAATGCAGCGCTCGATCAACTGTACCAGATCGTCGTTGCCCAGCCACGTACTGAGGTGCCGAAATTCGGTCGGCTTTTCGATCGCGGTGCCGATACGCAGGCAGATGCCCTCGATGCCGTGCTTGTCCCAGTACATCCGGGACATCGCCTCGCCCCACACCTTGCTCAACCCGTAGAATCCATCGGGGCGCAGATCGCAATCGAGGCTGAGTTTGGTATTGACGCTGTGCATGCCGACGGCATGGTTGGAACTGGCGAAGATGATGCGCCGCACGCGGTGGCGCCGCGCACCTTCGTAGACTGCATTCAAGGCGACCAGATTGTTCTCGATGATTTCGGGCAGCGGACGTTCGACACTGGTGCCGGCCATGTGCACCAACACGTCGACACCGGTCAGCAGGGTATCGACGAACGCCGCCTGGCGCAGATCGCCGTGGCACACTTCCTCCTGCGGTGCGATCTGCGTCAGCGCGCGCCGCCCGCCTGCGGAACGCAGACCGAAGCCCAATTTCAGGAGCGCTGGGCGCAACACCTGGCCAATGTTCCCGCTCGCGCCCGACAATGCCACCTTGGTCATGCGTATTCCTCCACACACAATTGCGCTTGCGTGGTGGAACGCATCCTTGGGCGCGGGCCGCGATCATGCAAGAGATACAGTGTTAACGTTGCGACGAAGGAGGCATGATGACCGACCGCCCGACCAAGCCCGTCCTGATCACCGGCGCATCCGGCAATCTGGGCCGCGCGCTGACCAAGGCACTGGCTGCCGAGGGGTGGACGCTGCGCCTTACCGACATCACGCCGTTCCCCGACGCGATCCCGTCGGGTGCGGCGTTCGCCAAGGCCGATCTGAGCGATGGTGTTACGATCGCGCGGCTGGCGGAGGATTGCGGGGCGATCGTGCATCTCGGCGGCGTGTCAGTGGAGCGGCCGTTCGAGGAAGTGCTGGGGCCTAATATCCGCGGGCTGTATCACGTCTATGAAGCGGCACGGCGGGAGAAGGCTCGCGTGGTCTTTGCATCCTCCAACCATTCCATCGGCTTTCATGAGCGGTCGGAGACGATCGCCGCGGACACGCAGTTCCAGCCCGATGGGTTCTATGGGTTGTCGAAGGCGTATGGCGAATTGATGGGGCGGCTGTATTGGTTCAAGCACGGCGTGGAGAGCGTGTTCCTGCGGATCGGGTCGTGCTTTCCGGAGCCTCGCAACGCACGCATGTTGGCGACCTGGCTGTCGTATCCGGACTTCTGCCGGCTGGTCACGCGGTGTGTCCTGGCGGAGCA
Source organism: uncultured Alphaproteobacteria bacterium (assembly GCA_963726125.1). Taxonomy (GTDB): domain Bacteria; phylum Pseudomonadota; class Alphaproteobacteria; order Acetobacterales; family Acetobacteraceae; genus JAMXLO01. The sequence goes on from CAVSBG010000013.1 coordinate 484,084, forward strand.
GGTGGCGTGCAGCGTGATCTGGGGTGCGTCGGACAACAAGCGCATGACGTGGTGGAAGGACGATGCGCGCGACAGCATCGGCTGGCGGCCGATCGACAGCGCGGATCCGTTTGCCGGGCAGCTTACGGGCAAGGTCAGCGGCAATCCGATCGAGGAACGCTACATGGGCGGCGATTTTTGCGCGCGCGACTACTCGCGGCCCACGCCCGCACCGCAAAAGCTGTTCGACTGAGGAGCGGAACGCATGCCCGAGGGCCGGCTTTACATTGGCAATCGCCGCTATTCGTCCTGGTCGATGCGTGGCTGGCTGGCGGTGAAGCTGGCCAAGCTCGATGTCGAGGAGGTGCTGATCCATTTCAGCCGCCCCGGGCCGACCGAGGCCATTGGCAAGCTGTCGCCGAATGGTCTGGTGCCTTACCTCGAACATCGAGGCGCGCGGGTCTGGGAATCGCTGGCGGTCTGCGAGTACTGCGCGGAGATGGCACCATCGCTTTGGCCATCCGATCGCATTGCCCGCGCGCATGCCCGTTCGATCAGCGCGGAGATACACGCCGGTTTCATGGGATTGCGCCAGTCGATGTGGATGAATCTCGGCCGCGACTTCTCGGGCCGTGGTCGGACTCCGGCGGCGCTTGCGGACATCGCGCGCATCGAGGCGATGTGGGCGGAGACCCGCTGCCGCTTTGCCGGGGCCGGGCCGTTCCTGTTCGGGGCAACGCTGACCGTCGGCGATGTCATGTACGCCCCCGTGGTGACGCGGCTGCTGACCTGGCGGCCCGAGATCAGCGCCGAAACGCGCGCCTACTGCGATGCGGTGCGCGCGCATCCGCTGGTCACCGCTTGGTACGATGGCGCCGCGGCGGAACCCGACGATTGGAAGCTGGCAGATTACGAAACCGTATAGCGAGGCTCGCGGGGCTTTCTGACACGCGTCGTCTGGACTAGATTCCGCCGCGCCATGCCCACTCCGCCAGATCCTGCCGCCGGCAAGCCGCGTAGTACGTCCCTGCCGTTCATCTACGGGCTGGTCGGACTGCTCGCCGCGGTGCTGATCCTCGGCACGGGCGCATTCTTCTGGCTGAGCGAAGGCGGCACCGCATCGCTGGTCGGCGGTCCGTTCGTGCTGGAGGACGGCAACGGCAAGCAGGTCACCGACCGGGATTTCCGGGGCAAGTACATGCTGGTCTATTTTGGCTACACGTTCTGCCCCGATGTCTGTCCCACCACATTGAACGAGGTCTCCGAGGCACTGGACCACCTTGGTGCGAAGGCTGACAGGCTGCAGCCGATATTCATCACGGTGGACCCGAAGCGCGACACACCGGCGGTGGTGAAGCAATACGCCGCGGCGTTCACGCCGAAGTTGCTCGGGCTGACGGGGACGCCTGATCAGATCGCCAAAGTCGCGAACGAGTATCGGGTGTATTATGCCGAGCACCGCACCGGCCCGGGAGCCAATGATTACACGATGGACCACAGTTCGGTGCTGTATCTGATGGGTCCGGATGGACAGTTCATCGCGCCGATCCGCACCGACGAGACCGGCCCGGAGATAGCGGCCGATCTGGGTAAGTTGATATCGTAGTCTTATCGGAAGAGGGCAGCATGATCCGTGTCCTGGTGCGCATCTTGGGCAGTCTGCTGATTGCCGCGCTGTTCATTGCATTTGGTCAGCAGAATGGCTCGCTTGCCCAACAGAACGGCGTTCAGGTTCAGCATGCCTGGTCGCGTGCCACGGTCCCCGGGCAGACCGGCGTGATCTACCTGACCATCACCGATACTGGCGCGCCCGATCGACTGACATCCGTTGCCACACCGGTTGCCGCGTCGGCTGCGCTGCACGAATCGTTCAGCGAGAACGGTGTCTCGAAGATGCGCGAGATCGCGGGACTGGCGGTGTCGCCTGGCACTCCGGTAACGTTGGCACCCGGCGGCTACCACATCATGCTGATGGGATTGAAGCAGCCGCTGAAGCAAGGCGATGCGTTTCCGGTCACGCTGACATTCGAAAAGGCTGGGCAGGTGACGGCCAACGTAACGGTGGAGAAGCCAGGAGCCGGCGCACCGGCGGCGCGCGATGCGATGGGGGGCGCTGAGCATGCCGATGCCGGCCGGCGGAACGACGGGCAAGGCACCGTAGTATCTTCGATCAGTCAAGCGCGGTTCAGTGATGCCAGCCGCCGCCACCACCACCGTGCCAACCGCCGCCGCCACCGTTCCAGCCGCCACCATGCCAACCGCCGCCGTTCCAGCCGCCGCCATGCCAGCCGCCACCCCAACCGCCGCCGTGCCAACCCCAACCGCCGCCCCAGCCCCAGCCTCCGCCGAAGCCGACAACGAACGGCAGACCGGCGAAGCCGCCGTAGTAACCGGGGTAGCCGTAGTACGGATAGGCTGGGGCAGGTGCGGCGTAGTAGCCCGGTGCCGCGGCGGGGTAGCCGTACGGATCTCCTCCATAGCCGGACGGGTATCCAGCATATGCGGACGGTGATGGCTCGATGGTGTTGCCGTGCGCGATCATGCACTGGCCGTAGCCGATGTCGTAGGCCTGCTGGACGCCGCCATATGATGCAGCAGCGGCGTTGGAGCCGATGGCACTGCCGGCGATGAGACCGGTGGCGGCACCGATGGCCGCACCGGGACCTGCCGCACCTGCCGCGGCACCGATGGCGGCACCCGCGGCGGCCCCTAAAGCGGTGCCGGCGACCGCACTGCCGACGGCGCTGTTCGAGGCTGCGACGCCGGGCGGGACGCCGCCGGTCTGCGACGCCGCATATTGCCGGCAGCCGAAATCGTCCTGCTGGAACGCCTCGAAGCTTTTTCCCTGCCCGGGCACCGCCATTACCGAAGGGCCAGGCGGCGGCGCCACGGCACAGGCGCTCAGGGCGACGGCGCTGGTTGGAATGAGCAGGGTTAGAATGCGACGCATGGAATAGGTCCTGTTACCGAAAGCGACATTCTACACCGAAGCGGAGCTGGCAGCGAAAAAATCTGTCGCAATGCTGCGTCCCGGGCGTGGTGGCATTTGGGACGGCAGGCGCGAGATCGGGAGCCGCAATGGTGCGTAGGCTCGCTGCACCCCCTCCCCGTCTCCCTCTCCCGCACAGGGCAATCGGGTGAACAGCCAGCAAAGCAAGGAAAGTGTCCGCACGGAGGTCACCGAGAAGACGAAGCCACCGAGCATGACCAAAAGGTTCATGGCGCTTCGCGCGAAGTGGTATGATTTATTTCTCAGTGGCCCTTTGTGCCTTGAACTTACGAGACCTCCGTGCGGGACCTTGGCTTCCTACTCGTGCGCCCGATTGCTCTGCTCTCTCGCGAAGCGGGAGTTGACCTGAGGGAGCGGCGGCCCAATCATTTGCGTGCTAACAAAATGAGCCGGAGGCAGGCTTGGCAATCGGAGACGCGCCGGCAGCGGAAGCGCTCGATGGCTTTGCCCTCGAGGATCACGTGGGGTACCTGCTGCGACGGGCACACCAGCGGCATGTCTCGATCTTCACCGCGGCGATGGCACACGTGGAGCTGACGCCGACGCAGTTCGCCGCGCTGATAAAGATCGTGGAACTGGGGCACACGACGCAGAACCTGCTGGGACGCCACACGGCGATGGATCCGGCGACGATACAGGGCGTGGTGCGGCGGCTGACCGCGCGCGGACTGGTCCGCCGGGGGCGCGATCCGATGGACCGCCGGACCGCGGTGCTGGAACCGACCGAGGCAGGCGTTGCACTGATCGGCGGTGCCGTGGGGGCTGCTCGGCGCGCGCATATGGCGGCGCTGGGGCCACTGACGCCGGACGAGCGGGTCCGGTTACTCACACTGCTGCGCAAGATGGGCTGAACGGTGTGTCCGACCGCAAGGAAAATGGAACCGCAAAACACGCGAAACACGCAAATGGCGGCGGTGGCTTTGCCGTTGCATGCAGATAATCCAGGCACTGCGTGATGAATCTCATCGATCGCCCTGGCTGCTTTCGCCTCGACGAGGATTGTGTGTTCGACGATTAGATCAACGACATAGGTCAGGGCGCGGCCGATGGTCCGTCTGGACAGGGGGTTAACCCCGTTGCCATCGGTGTCCATTTGCGTGCTCGGCGTGTCTTGCGGTTCCATTTCCCTGTTTACTGCCGGCACAAGCCTGCCAATTCGTTGACGCCAGCAGAGGGGCTGCGGCAGGTCAGGGTGGGCCGGTGGCGGTGGCCGCTTCGAGGTCGAGGGGGTTTACTGGTGGCTCGCCGATGAAGAATCCGAGGACCTGGCGGACCCCGTCCCGGGTCATTTCCACCCAGTCCCAGTTGCTGGTGGGGATGCGGTCCTGCTCCTTGGCAAATGCCACACGGCGGCGGGATTTTTCCTCCATCAGCTTACCGACATTGCTGCCGAAATATGTGATGAGCTCGAACAGCTGGTTCCAGAAGCCGCTGTGGCAGAGGCCTGGGACGACGGCGAGATCGAGGCAGATTTCGCGGATGGTGTGGCCGACGGGGCTCCGGCGTACCTGGCGCTCCAGGTCCTCCGAGGTCGGCATGAAGAGTTCGGGATCGTCCCAGCCGGCGGGGCGGGATGCGCGCTTGCGCTTGGTGGGCGGCTCGGTCGCCGTTTGTGGGTCGGGTTCGGTGGCTGCTGGGGTGGGTTGTGGTTGGGGTGTGCGGGGGCGGCGTTCGACGAAGTCGATGTCACGGCCGGTGGCGGCGCGGGCGAGGAGGACGCGCTCCAGGGCGGCGGCGCGCAGGAGGCCTCGGTTGAGGTGGGCGAGGATGGTGGCGAGGTTGGCAGTGCCGAAACACGCCGCGATGGCGTTGAAGTTGGGGGCGGTGGCGCGGCGGCGGATCGTGTCGATGAGGTGGCGGCCGTAGTCGAACAGGATGCCGACGGACTGGAGGATGACCTCGATGTTGTGGGGCAGAGTTGTGGCGGGGTGATCCTGCGGGGGATCGGTAGGGGAGGCGACTGACGAAGTGGTGTCGGTTTGTGGCATTGGTTGGTGTATATAACGCATGAGTTAGGTGCGTCAAGGATTGTATTCCTGTAGTGGTAGATCGGGGCGGTGCGTCGCGCTGCGGTGGCGATGGCACAGTGCCCCGCATGTAGGCCGGGCTGGTCCCGGCCCTCGGTGGGGGCCAAGCGGGGCGGGGAGGCCCGCGCTGTCGGACTTTCCATCGAGAGTTCGCTACGTCGTGGCTGGGCGAGACCACATTTTGTCGTAATGGGGCCTTCTGAGGCACCGCCATGGCGCCGACGGGCAGACCCAATCGTGTGGTTATCGTCGCGCGAGTTGAGCACGCGCCCATAGCGAGATGATCGTCAGGGCAGCGGTGCAGACGGACGCAATCGGAACTCCCAGTCCCACGGCTCGGCGGCTTGCCAGCGCATCGCCTACGGCGGTGCCGGCGCAGCGCTCTGCCATGACGATCGACCAGAAGAGCAGCGTAGAGACCGGTGCACTGGTCTCACGAATGAAGATCAACGCCGCAAGCAGAAAGCATAGGGCAATGGAGGCGTTGTACAGTCCGATATTGTGGTGGATCAGATCGCCGGCCACCGTGCCAAACACGCCAGCGATGAACATCGCGGCCCAGTAGGCGCCATCGACACGGGGCGAACCTGATCGTGACAAGTCCGGGTCGGTGAAACGCGCTGCGATCAGGGTGAGTACCCCAAGCAGGACGGAGGCGAGCACGTAGCCCAGCGCCAGCTCGTGGGTAAGAATATCAGCCAGGTTGGTCGCCGCCGCCCGCATTGCAACGATCGCAACCCAGTAACCGGCCTCGGTGCGCGCGGCGGCACGGTGATGATACCAGACGGCGGCGACGCATATGCACAGCAGCGATGCCAGGCTGGCGATGCGGCCTGGAAACAGGTCCTGAGCCCAGAGATCGCCCACATTCGTCCCGAATGCGCTGGCGGCGAGCATCGCGAACCAGTAGCTGCGGGTAACGTCCATGGCACGCGGCAGGCCGATGACGGTAGCCACGGACGAGTTCTGGGCAAGCTCGTTGCGCATATGGACATCCCCCACGGTTGGCGTCGCGGCTCAGTTCAAAATTTCATAGTGCCTGCTCCGACATTTTTGGATGCTGGCCGGCGCGCTGAGGCAGGACCAGCAGGCACACGATGATGAATGCCGCAATCACTACCGAGGCCAGTGGCCGGCTGAGGGCGAGCCCTCCCTGCGCCACCGGCTTGTCGAGAAAATCGCCCACCGTGGCGCCGAACGGACGGGTCAGAATGAATGCCGCCCAGAACAGCAGTACGCGCGATACGTTGGTCCAAAAGTACAGGCCTGCGATCAGCGCGAGCCCTGCCGCGAAAACGAGTGCGCCACGCTCGTATCCAAGCCCGCCGGTGTCGGCCATCCAGTCGCCGAGAGCGGTGCCAAGTGTCTGCGAGAAGGTGATAGCTGCCCAGTAGAAGGCCTCCACCTTCGGCGTGCTCACTGTATTCACAGAGATTGTGCCTTGCGACAGGTACCAAAGGCCCAGCACGACCACGAGGCAAGCGAACAGCAGCGTCGAACCGCCTGTGTAACCTATCCCCAGTGAGCGGTCCGCGAAGTCGGCCATGGTTGTGCCGAAGGTCGTAGAGGCGACGATCGTCGCCCAATACAGAAACGGCTGGAATCGCTTCGCCATGATCTGTGCAATGACCAGCACGAGGAGCGCGGCGAAGAAGAGGACGGTGCCGGCGAGATAGCCCCAGTTCAGCGTCATGGTCACCGTATCGCCACCGGTCTCACCGAGCGTGGTGGCGAGGATCTTGATAAGCCAGAACCCGATGGTGATCGCTGGAACCTTGCTGAGGCCTTCGGTCACTGCGCTCACGGCTTTGCGCCTCGTGGTGCGTGGCCGGTGCGGTGGGAGCTGTGACGGAGGCAATGCCAGACCAGGATGACTGCCAGGCCGGCGAACAGCAGGACGCCATGCCACGCGACTGGCAAAGGCAGCTTCGGCGACAGCAGGGCAAAACCTGCCAACCAGACGAGAACGCTCAACGCAAAAGGGGCATCATCGACGAACAGGCCAAGCAGTTCTCGTAGAACAGGTGTAACCCTGTGCATCATGCACGCTCCATTCCGGTGACGAGGACAGTTGCCTGGAGCGCTTTCTGGCGGCAGAACCAGGCGGTGATCGCGGCCACCAGCAGGAAGCCGATTGCGAGGCCCAAAATGGCCCAGTCAGATCCTGGCCATGAAATGCCCAGGCCTTCGCCAAGCCAAAATGTGCCGAACGCGGCAAGCAGGATTCCGACGACGAACTTGAGGCTGTTCTCAGGGATGCTCGCAAGCGGGCGATGCAGGACAACACCCAGGGCGATGACAAGCAGCAATGCCGCCAGCGCGCCGACGCTGGCGGGCAGCAACAGGCCGGCTCGCCCTGCCCCGATGGCGATGACAATGAACACCACTTCGATGCCCTCCAGCATGGTGATCTGGAAGCTGCCGAAGGCGGCAGCGGCATCCCATCGGCCGGCGGTTCCGAGCCCGCGCAGGCGGGCGGTTTCCTTGGCGAAGGCAGCGGCTTCATCGTGCAGCGGTATCACGCCTGCGACGCGCAGGACCGCTTTGCGCAGCCAGCGCATGCCGAACAGCAGTAACAAGGCGCCGATGGTCAGCTGCATGATGTCGATGGGAATGCGCGACAAGGCAGGGCCGACCGCCGCCACTATTGCCAGGAGCAGGAGCAAGGCTGCTGCGCTGCCACCCAGGGCGCTTCGCCAACCGCGCACCGCGCCGATGGCGAGCACGATGGTCAGTGCTTCGACGCACTCCACCAGAGAGGCGAAGAAGGCAGCGAGAACGGAAGGTGCCGCATGGGCCCAGGTGACATCCATGGTCTGGTAATATCCACTACGCTCTACTACATTACGGAGTATATGCTACACCATCAGCGACGGGCAAGGCAAAGGAGCGGCGCACTTGGATGACATTACCGATAGGCTGAACGAGACCTTCCCGGCTCGGATCTCGCGGTTGGGGGGCTCGCTTGGTGCTGCCGGCCACTGTGTGGCGACCTTCATCGCACAGAATCCCGCGGCGGCTTTGGCCAGTTCGGCGATGGATCTGGCGGTCAGCACCGGTACGTCGGACGCCACCGTGGTGCGAACTGTGCAGGCGCTGGGATATGCCGGCCTTGCCGATCTCAAGCGCGCCCTGGTGGCGTTACTCAAGGGAGATGTCACGACGTCGGCTGACGACATGCGCCGAACGCTGGATGATCTGGGTGATGACGCAATTCTGGCTGTTGATACGGTGCTTGCGGCGCATGAAGAGGCACTGACGACGCTTCGTTCGGCGGAGTTCAAGGAACAACTGGGCCGGGCACTGCCGGTGCTGCATGGCGCCAAGCGCATCGTCGTGTTCGGGATCGGACCTTCGGCGGCACTGGCGCGTTATGTTGCGGTTTTGTTGGCCCGTGGCGGCCGGCGCAGCATGTGCCTTGATGCGACGGGGATCATGCTTGCGGACCAGATGCTGGAGCTGCGTGTCGGGGATGTTGTGCTCGCTCTCGCCTATGGCCGGGCTTATCGCGAGGTCGTCGGTTTGTTCCGGGAGGCACGGCGGCTTCGTCTGCCTGTCATACTGGTATCCGAGACAGCGGACAGTGCGATCACGAAATGGACGGATGTCGTGCTGGTCATTCCGCGCGGGAAGCCTCAGCGCGTTGCGCTGCATGGCGGAACTCTGGTGGGGCTGGAAGCAATGGCACTGGCACTGGCCGCGGCTAACCGAGAGGCTGCAGTGGCAACGTTGGAACGGCTCAATACGCTGCGCAACGGGGTGAGCGGACAGCGGAACGATGTGGGCTAATACCAACGCTCACTGAGCGCGACTCGTCTTCCCACTTGTCATGTTCGGGGCGTGGTCCGGCGATGACATTCGGCACAACGCATTGGTCACTATCAAGATTTGGCAGCAACGCGGCCAACTTGTGTTGGACCGCGCATTGGCAGTCGGACTGCGTAGCAAGTAAGGATTTTCAACCACAGAGGCACAGAGTCCACAGAGTAGTCACAGAGTAATTTTTAATAAATACTCTTGTGACTACTCTGTGAGACTCTGTGTCTCTGTGGTTGAATATTATTTTACTGTTTTCTCTGTTGCCGGCAACGCCGAGTTCAGGCTCGCTGATTTTGCTATGGGTCATCATCGATGAGCACTGGTATAAGTCGCGGCGGTTCAGTCCAGTCAACGTAAAGCACCGAGGCGCGAAAGAGGGCTGGGAGAATCGGGAGATGCGCGCATGCTCGCTACGGCGGTCCCCACCCCTTCACCAACGCTATCAAATTCTGCGGCACCACACGAATAACCCCACCACGCGGCGTATCGATATCGGCAATCAGAAACAGCGGCACAGACACGATCAAGGGTAACAACATCAGCATCAACTTCGCCCGCGGCCCTCCATCGCGCCGCTCGCTATATCCAAACAAGAAGTTGCCCACGATCGCTACCACTGTCAGCAGCACCCAGGCGCCTGTCGGCAAACGATTCCACCATGCCGCCTGGGTATAGCCTTGCGAATTCAGCACATCATTCATGCCTGCAACCACGAGTGCTGCAATCGGGGTCGGAGCGGCAAGCGCCGGTTGGGTGACGGCGTGCCACAACTCGCTCTGCAACGCCGCCGTTTCGCTATCAATCTGCCGGAGTTGCACCGCATCAGTGCCTTGGTAAAACAAAATGCGGTGTTGGGTATATTTCACCAACAATTCCCGAATCTGCGCCGCCTGCGCTGCCGCCATCAAATCCGCCCGCACATATTCGGTACCAATCGCATTCGCCTCCGCTTCCTCCAGCGTCTTGCGTTGATCATACCGGCTCGACGCCATGGAAAAACTAAACCCGATGATCAGCGCCAGTAACGTCAGCGCCGCCGGCAAAATTGTACCGAAATCCTTGCGCGCGGCCTCGTCGATCGGTGCAGACCGGCGGCGACAAAGATCCCCAATCCAGGCTGCCGCGCATTGCACCACGAAGGCGAACGCGAAAATCAGCAGTGGATGCTGGTAGAATAGGCCGCCCATTCAATCGCCTCCTTGCCAACGGGTCCGTCCCCGTCCCCTTATCGGTAATCCGGACATTTCGTCCGTCGTGACCCTCTTGGACAAGAGCCGTACGTTCCTGGCCCGTACCGGTGGTCGGGATGGGTTGATGATTGTACGGGACTGATTGTCCGATCCTGATCGATCAGCCCGACATGTATGCTGGAGCCTCAGCACCCGCCAGGGGATCACCGCCGGGTGGTAGATTGCGGCGCCGCGCCACGGCGCGTTCTGTCAGCACAGGGCCGATTATGGCAGTGACCACCACCAGCACCAACATGGCATTCAGCATCCTGCCATCGATCAGCCGTTCGCCGGCGGCGTTCACCGCGTCATAGGCAACCAAGGCGGCCGCCAGTGTCGCAGCGACCTGCGGCAAGGTGAGCGAGGTGGTCAACAGCCGGTCGGTCGCGTCGAACCCGAAGACACGTCCCGACAGCTCTGCCGCCAGCCATTTCGCGGCGATCAGCGCGATGATGATGGCAAGCACAAGCGGCAGGTCCGAGGTCAGCGACACAGCCAACAGCCGCAGATCGATCAGAAACCCCGTCACGATGAAGAATGCAGGGATGAAGACGCTGTTGCCGATGAACTCAAGTTTTTCTTTCGCGTTCGAGGTCTTCACTGCCTGGTTTACCGCCATGCCGGCGAGGAAGGCACCGATGATCCCTTCAAGGTTGATCGCTTCCGCGGCGACGGCAGCAGCGCAGACGACGATGAGCAGAAGAGTGAAGCTGGCTGTCTCACTGTCACCAAGTGCGGCTGCGACACGGCGCGCCAAGGGACCGACCACGCCGAGCAGGATCGCCGCGAAGACGATCAGTTCAGCAATCTGCAGCATGATCGCCGCGGGCGCGAAGCCGGTCCGGTGCGTGGTGAGGCAGGCAGCGAGCACCAACAGGGACAGCATGTCGGTCAGCATCGTCGCGCCGACTGTGACGACGACCGCGGGGCGTGCCGAGAGCCCCGCCGCCTTGATGATCGGAAAAGCGATCAGCGTATGTGACGCGATCAGCGAACCAACCAGCAGCGCGGAGACTGGCGAGTAACCAAAGATGTGCGCCACCGTGATCCCGCAGACCAGCGGTAGGGCAAAGGTCGTGAGGCCGAACAGGGCTGCTCGCCCCCGCGCCCGCGCGAACTGCTCGAGGTCAATGTCCAGCCCGACGAAAAACATCAGCAGCAGCTTGCCGAGCTCGGCGAAGAAATTCGCGACGTCGGCATGCTTTGGAACGATGCCGAGCAGATGTGGCCCGACCAGGACGCCAAGCAGGATGTAGCCGACGCAGTCCGGCAGTCGCAATCGCGGACCGGCCCAGCGGACCGCCAACACACCGAGCAGCAGGATGGCAAAGCGCGCCATCGGGGGAAGCGCGACGAGGGCGGACGTCTCGGGAATGGTCACGTGCATCTACTCTGCGCCGCGCCGCACGTCGGCATTATCGCTTGTTCCGCGCCGGTCCCGGCAAGGCACAGGCCAGCCTCCTCTGATAGCTTTGCCAAGCTGGGCCACACAGGGACGGTTCCTTCGTCAACCGCTTCGGCTGAAGCTGGCTGAAGCAGAGGATGACGCTGCCACGCGCGTGGCAGTCCCGCAACGACCCAGCGAGCTCGTACCCGCCATCGATGGAGCGCGAGTTCACACGCCTACGCGTCATGGCCGGGCCTGACCTGGCGTGTCCCGGCCAACCACGTCTTCGCCAAGCGCGCCAAAGACGTGGTTGGCCGCCACAAGGGCGGCCATGAAGATTGGTGTGTCGCGCTTCAACGATTCTGCGTACTGGTGCCCAGAATTTAGGAAGTGCCCTCCTGCTCGATCTCAACGTCTTTTTATCATGGGGGAGATTGACGGAATGGGCTCGTTGTCCGCGGGAGCCTTGTGCCACCGGGATGATTTATTGTCGGCTAAATCGGGCTTCGCGGCCCCATGCCTCCGACCATGCACCCACCGGGACACTGGCCCCCACCCTGCCTGCTTGACCAAGCCGGCCCTCTCCCCATCATTTGTCTACGAACAAACTGGCCGGAGGCCACCCTGCACGCGACCATTACGCCGGGCGACGAGGGCCTGGCCAGCTTCACCGTTGAAGACCACATCGGGTTCCTGCTGCGGCGGGCGCATCGGCGGCGGGTGTCGATCTTCACGGCTGCCATGGCGCGGGTGGACCTGATGCCGACGCAGTTCACCGCGCGGCTGAAGGTGGTGCAGCTCGGGCGGACGACGCAGAACCTGCTGGGCGGCACGCGGCGATGGATTCGGCTGACAATACAGGGTGTCGTACGGCGGCTGATGGCGCGCGGACTGGTCCACCGGAGCCGTGATCCGATGGACCGCCGCACCGCGGTGCTGGAACCGACCGAGGCAGGCGTTGCGCTCATCGGCGGTGTCGTGGCATCCGCTCGGGGCGCGCATGAGGCGGTGCTGGCGCCGTTGTCGCCAGGGGAACAGGCGCAGTTGTTCGGCTTGCTACGGAACATAGGTTGAACGCGTGATGGATGCCGTGCCTGGCGGGTTGGGGTTTGGGTTCAGCTTTGCCGAACTGGCGGAGCGCGAAGGGCTGGTTCGGCTGGACCGCCTGTTCCTGGAGGGGCTCGCGGCGGAGGACGCGGCGCTGCATGCGCGGCTGATGGCGGCTCGGGCGGCGCCGGATGCGCTGGCGGTCAAGGACGAGAGCGAGCTGGTGGTGGCGCTGGGGCCTCACCTCGATGGGTTCGTCGCGGCGCTGTTCGGGATCGAGGCGGAGACGCTGGCGCTGGCGCTGGAGACGCATGCGCTGGACCCGATCCATGCTTGCAAGCGGCTGTTCGTGCAGCGGCAGGCGGTGAAGAAGTATCCGGACCCGGCGGGCTTCGATGGCGCGGCGTTGCGGGCGGCGTTGGAGGCGGTGATCGGCGGGGCGCTGACCGAGGCGGTGTTCGCCGAGCGGGTGACGGCGTGGGAGGCTGCGGGCGACGCCGAGGTGCTGGATGTCGCGATGCGCTATGCGGCGTGGGCGACACTGACCTCGGCGGGGCGTGCGGCGCATGCGGGGGGCACGCTGTTCCGGGTGCCTCATCGGGTCGATCCGCAGCATCTGGTGCCGGTGGAGACGATCGAGCGCGACGGCGTGACGATGCTGCGGCTGCCGGAGGCGCATTGGCGGCCGCGCGAGGGGTTTGCGCTGACCGATGCGGGGATGAACACGCAGCAGGCGCTGGACCAGATCAACTACTGCATCTGGTGCCATACGCAGGGCAAGGATTCCTGCCGGCATGGGCTGAAGGATCGGAAGACCGGAGAGTTTCAGAAGTCGCCGTTCGGGGTGACGCTCGCGGGGTGTCCGCTGGATGAGAAGATCAGCGAGATGCACACGCTGCGGGCTCAGGGGTCTGTGCTGGGGGCGTTTGCGACGATCGCGATCGACAACCCGATGATGGCGGCGACCGGGCATCGCATCTGCAATGACTGCATGAAGGCTTGCATCTACCAGCGGCAGGAACCGGTCGATATTCCTCAGGCCGAGACGGGCGTGCTGAAGGATGTGCTGAGGCTGCCTTGGGGCGTTGAGATCTATGCCCTGCTGACGCGGTGGAATCCGCTGGATATCAGGCGGCCACTGCCGTTGCCGGACAGCGGGCGGAAGGTGCTGATCGTGGGGCTGGGGCCGGCGGGGTTCACGCTGGCGCATCACCTGATGAATGACGGCCATACCGTGGTGGCGATCGATGGCTTGAAGATCGAGCCGCTGGGCTTCGATGCCAAAGTGCCGGTGCGCGATGCGGAAACGCTGTTCGAGAACCTGGACGATCGGGTGATGGCGGGGTTCGGCGGGGTGGCCGAATACGGCATCACCGTGCGGTGGAACAAGAACTACCTGAAGCTGGTGCGCTTGCTGCTGGAGCGGCGCGCGTCGTTCGCGCATTTCGGTGGGGTGCGTTTCGGCGGGGGCGCGACGCTCGGGATGGACGATGCCTGGGCGATGGGGTTCGACCACATCGCGCTGTGCATGGGGGCGGGCAAGCCCACGGTGCTGGATATTCCCAACGGCTTGGCACGTGGCGTGCGGGCGGCGTCGGACTTCCTGATGGCGTTGCAGCTTACCGGGGCGGCGAAGCTGTCCTCCATCACGAATCTGCAATTGCGGCTGCCGGTGGTGGTGATCGGCGGCGGCCTGACCGCGATCGATACCGCGACAGAGAGCCTCGCGTATTATGTGCGGCAGGTGGAGAAATTCGCGGGGCGGTATCGCACGCTGGTGGCGGAGCGTGGTGAGGCGGCGGTACGTGCGGCTTGGAACCCCGAAGAGACCGGCATTGCCGATGAGTTCCTGGCGCATGCCTCGGCCATTGCGCTGGAACGCGAGGCGGCGGCGCGGGAGGGACGGACACCCGCGCTGGCACGGCTGCTGAATGAATGGGGCGGCGTCACCATCGCGTATCGGCGGCGCCTGATCGACAGCCCGTCCTACACGCTGAACCACGAGGAAGTGGCGAAAGCGATGGAGGAGGCGGTGCATTTCGCCGAAGGTCTGTCGCCGCACGCGGTGGAGGTCGACGCGTTCGGTCATGCGTCAGGCATGCGGCTGCGGCGCCCGGATGGATCGGAGGTCGCGCTGCCGGCGCGCGCGATCCTGGTGGCGGCGGGGACGCAGCCGAATACCGTATTGGCGCGCGAGGACGGACGCATCGCACTGGACGGGCGGTACTTCCAGGCGGTCGATGAGACGGGGGCGCCGGTCACCGTGGTGCGCGGCCTGGCGAAGCCCGACGTAACGCAGGTGCTGATGCATCGCGCCGAGAATGGACGGTTCATCAGTTTCTTCGGCGACCTGCATCCGAGCTTCTTCGGCAATGTCGTGAAGGCGATGGGCGGGGCGAAGCGCGGCTATCCGGTGGTGTCGCGAATCCTTGGTGCGATGGGTGCGACGGACGTTGGTGGCGCAGACCTGATCGAACGGTGCCGGCGGGAGCTGGTGCCGACTGTGCATGCGGTGGAACGGCTGACGCCCACCATCGTCGAGGTGGTGCTGCACGCGCCGACGCAGGCACGCGCGTTCCGGCCAGGGCAGTTCTATCGGCTGCAGAACTACGAAATGCTGGCGCCACGGGTCAGCGAGGCGGGGGTGGCGAGCACCGTGCTGGCCATGGAAGGCCTCGCGATGACCGGCGCCTGGACCGATCCGGAGCGTGGGCTGGTGTCGGTGATCGTGCTGGAGATGGGCGGCTCGTCCGACATCTGCGCACTGCTGAAGCCAGGTGAGCCGGTGGTGCTGATGGGGCCGACAGGATCACCGACCGAGATTGTTGCGAATACGACGGTGGCGTTGGTGGGCGGCGGGTTGGGCAACGCGGTGCTGTTCTCGATCGGCGCGGCACTCCGCGCGGCGGGATCACGCGTGATCTACTTCGCCGGCTACAAGCAGATGCGCGATCGTTACAAGGTGGCGGAGATCGAACGCGCCGCGGATGTCATCGTGTGGTGCTGCGATGAGGCGCCGGGATTCGTGCCGACGCGACCGCAGGATCGCAGCTTCGTCGGCAACATCGTGCAGGCGATGGCGGCGTTCGGGGGTGAGGTCGGGTTGGCGGAGGCCGATCGTCTGATCGTTATTGGCTCGGACCGGATGATGCAGGCGGTCGGCGCGGCGCGGCATGGCGTGCTGGCGCCGCTGTTGAAGGTGGGACACAGCGCAATCGGATCGATCAACTCGCCGATGCAGTGCATGATGAAGGAGGTCTGCGCGCAGTGTCTGCAGCCGCAGGTCGATCCGGTGAGCGGGGAACGGAGCGTGGTGTTCTCCTGCTTCAACCAGGACCAGGCACTGGACCGGGTGGATTTTACCGCGCTGCATGAACGGCTGATGCAGAACGGCGCGCAGGAGAAGCTGACGGCGCAGTGGGTCGATCGCACGCTGCGGCTGCTGCATGCGCGTGGTGTGGCGGCGTAGGTCGGGAAGATCAGGGCTCTGCCCTGCAACCCGCCAAGGAGCTTCGCTCCTTGGACCCTCACCCCTCGGGTCGAGCCCGAGGGCAGGCTCCGGCACTGCCTTTGGAATCCATCTTAACTTCCCGGCTGGGCCGGCCCTCAACTCGGCCTAAAGCCCACGATCACCGCCCCGGTCAGTTGCAGCACGATGCACAGCACCAGCGCCGCGTCGTATCCGCCGGTGGCATCGCGTGCCACGCCCAGCAGCGTCGGCCCGAACGCCAGCAGCGTATATCCAACCATCGAGGTCAGCCCGATGACCAGCCCGAACGACCGCGCCGCGAACTCGCGTTGCACGATCAGCGCCGGCATGGTGATGACGTTGCCCACCGACAGCCCGAACACGATGCTGCCGGCATATAGCGCCGCTGGCTGATCCGGCAGCGCCAGCATCAGGCCGAGCCCGCACGCCTGCGATGCGAAGCTCACGGCGGAGGCGATGCGCTGGTTCAGCCGATCGATCACCGGCGACATCGCGAGCCGGCCGGCCGCCGCGGCGAAGGCGGTTGCCGCCACCGCATTGGCGGCGCCGCCGGTTCCCAGATGCGGAATCAGGAATGCCAACTGATGCACGATGAAGCCCACCTGCGCGGCCAATGCGAGGGCGAACGGCACGGCAATGCTCCAGAACCGCAGGCTGCGCAGCGCCTCTGCCTGGGTCGCCGGCGCCGGCAGCCCATCCGCGTCGTGCCGCGCCTGGCCGCGTGACGTGGCGGCGCGATCGATCACCGACACGCGCCCTACGCCCAGCAGAACGACCGGCAGCAGGATTGCCAATCCGCCCGACACCAGCAGCAGGACGGCGCGTTCCAGGCCTGCGCTGTGCACCAGCAGCGCCAGCACCGGCGTGACCGTGAACCCACCCGCACTGGCACCGTTCAGTGCCAGGCTCAGCGCCAGACCGCGCCGCCGATCGAACCAATAGGCCAAGGTCGTCGCGAGCGCCGTGGTCGTCGTGGCTGCCCATCCGATCGCCATCACGACGCCCCATGCATAGAGCTCCCACGGAGCCTGCGATCGGCTGAGACCGATGGCACCCACGCCGAGCACCACGGCACCCGACGCCAGCAACAGCCGGGGGCCGAGCAGGTTGATCATGCGATGCACGGAAATCAGCAACACGCCGCCGGTCAGATAATAGACCGTGGTCGCCGACGCGATCAGCGACGCCGACCATCCACGGGTGGCATGCAGATCGGCGAAGTAGACCGACTGGCCATAGAACCCGAACCCCCAGGCGAACACCGCGGTGCAGAAACACGCCAGCACCACCGGCCAGCCGTGGCGGAATTCACCGACCTCCGGTACTGCAATGACCTCGCTCATGCTGCCGCAACGATCTCGACTTCGAGCAGGATATTCGGCCACACCAGCGCCGGCACAACCAGCAGCATGAATGCCGGCCGCGCCGTGCCAAGGAAGCGCGACCGAACCGCGGCATATGGTTTGATATGGTCGGCGCTCAGCAGGTACTGCGTAACCTTGACTATGTCATCGACGGTCATCTGCGCCTGCTCAAGCATAGTATTGATGTGCATCCAGGCCAGTTCGGCCTGGCCCGTGATGTCAGCCGGCAGCGTGCCATCGCGTGAGAGGCCCGGCGTGCCGGAGGTGAACAGCCAGCGCTTGCCGGATGGCACCTCGACGCCGTCGCTGTAGCTGCCGATCTGGCGCGCCACGCCAATGTCCTGACGAGTGTTCATTCGCGGTCCTCTTCACCGAGCGTTTCGGCTCTTCGATGTGATGCAGCGCATGACCGGGGACAAACGATTCTTCGTGGCAGATTCGGATGAGAATATCTATCCTGATCGCTCACCGGGAAGCACCGATGCCCCTGCCACCGCTGAATGCCTTGCGCGCCTTTGAGGCCGCTGCCCGCCACCTCAGCATGAAAGAGGCCGCCGCCGAACTGTCGGTCACGCCGGGCGCCGTCAGCCAGCTCGTGCGCGGCCTCGAGGAACGGCTCGGGACGCAACTGTTCCGGCGCGGCAACCGTTCGCTCGTGTTGACCGAAGCGGGTCAGAGCTATTTCGTGCCGATCCGCCACGCGTTCCGCCAGATCGGCGAGGCGACGCGCCGCTTGCAGGCCACGCCAGGCGCCGGCGTGCTCACGGTCAGCGCGCCGCCGGCCTTTGCGGAATCCTGGCTGGTGCCGCGTCTCGGCGGCTTTCGCGCGCGCCACGCGGACATTGAGCTGAACGTGGTTACCACGCGCCGCCTGGCGAACTTTGCCACCGAAGGTGTGGACGTGGCGATCCGCCACGGCCTCGGCAGCTATCCCGGCCTGCGCTGCGACCGCATCGCGACCATTGCCATGATCCCGGTTTCCAGCAAGCGGTTCCTCGCCTCCTTGCCACACCGGCCACGAACCCCGGCGGACCTGCGCGGACTGAACCTGCTGCACGACGCCGAACGACAGGAGTGGGCATTGTGGTTCCAGGCGCAGGGTGTTGCCGACGCCGGCCAAGGCGCGGCGAGCGGCATCAGCTTCGACGACCAGATGCTGTTGATCCGCGCCGCCGCATCTGATCAGGGCATTGCGCTGGTGACCGAAACCCTGGCGCGTCCGGAACTCGACAAGGGAACGCTGGTGCGCGTGCTGAAGGTCGCGTGGCCGCAGGAGTTTTCCTATTGGCTGGTCAGTCCGCGCGCCACCGCCGAACAGCCAAAGATTGTCGCCTTCCGCGACTGGCTGCTCTTGGCGGGCCGCCGCACCAGTGACGATGTCCCCTCTCGCGCGACGCGGGGTAGGGCCAGGGAAGGGTTCTAGCTAGCGACTTGCCTGCACCACCTTCGCGTCCAGCCAGCCCAGCAACGCCGAACCGTACACCTTGAGGCTCTTGTAGTTCATGGTCTCCTCCGGTAGCGCCCGCACGGCCTCGGCCAGCCGTTCCGCTACCACCGGGGTCGTGATCGCCGTCGCCATGCGGTAGCAATGCACACGGATGCCGAACAGCACCGCATCCGAGATCGGCAATCGCCGCAGCGTCTGCCGCTCCACGCGTAGATACAGCGTCTCCCCGGCGTTATCCGGCGTGACTGCCGTGTTGGTCGCCTGCCGCCCATGCCCGCCTGGTTGATACATTGCCGGATCGTCCATCACCGACCAGTTGAGCCGCGAGGCGATATGCCCCGGCTTCACCTTCGCCATGAAGCGATCGATCGGTGTGGCGAGACGCTGTTGATAGAATGGCACCGGTCCATGCACCGCAGTCAGCGGCTTGCCCAGTTTCTCATGCAGCCGCCAGCGGCTGGGAAAGCACAACAGCGCCGCAGTAAAACGTGGCCCAGCATCGCAGGTCTGGATGATGCACAGGTCCTCCTGTGTCAGCCGCCCGGCAAGTTCCAGCGGATCATATGGTGGCGCGGCGAGGTCCCAGGTTTCGCCGGTCAGTGCGTTGTGCAAGGTGTCACCGGTGCGCGAGAACCACTGCGGCGCATGTGTCGTCAGATTGGCAACGATCTCGTGCAATGTCTCGGCGCGTGCGGCCTCGGATGGGGGCGATGCACCAAACACGTCGTCGTGTCGCTCCGCCAGCAGCCGTCGTCGTTCTGCCATCTCCTCGACGTAACGTTCATCGATCTCGAACCATGCGCTCTCCGGCACGGTGGTGAGCGACATGGACATGCGGAACGGCCCGCGCTCGAACGGGAGGTAGATCACTTGGGCGGGCGGCGATTGCATGATGCATCCTGGCAGAGACTTGCAGGTGCCGTCGAGCAAGCTCACTGCTCGTCAGGCCGTCAAGGCCACGTCATGGTGGCGGGGAGCGCGTACAACACCAAATGTAACTAACCCGAACAACAGTATAACCCCCACAAATGGGTGGCGTCTCCTGCATCCGCGGCCTGCGCATCCCCGGCGTGACAGCGGTGAGCGCGGACGCCTTGAACACAAACGGTCCGGTGTCCACGAAACCGGGTCAGCTTCACTTTTGTGTGGTTTCGCCAGGACCGGTTGTGCCCAAGAGCACCAAATCCTGGGCGCTGGCGTCGGTCATTGCTGCTCGTCAGGACGGGGGTAGCCGGCCAGCAGCCTTTCCAACAGCCCCTCCCACCGCTGCCTCACGACGTCACTCTGTTCCGCAGTCCATGCGGTGCTTTGCAAGCGAGCGCTCGATCGAGTTCGATCATCAAATAAAGAATGTGCTCTTCGTAGGTTGGTCGATCGGCCATCAGACCCTCCTGGTCACCCCTCCAGCAGCACGATCCGCCGCACCGGGCGGCTGCTCGCGGCCTCGATCCCGGTGATGAGTTCCGCGCGCCCGGCCCGGCCGCCACAGCCGACCAGCCACGGCGGACTTCAGCGCCCAGGTTCGACGTTTATCAAATCCTCCCCGCCCGCGACATACACCGCCTTGCCCTCGCCATACCGCGCCCATTACATGACGTTGGAGTAAGGATACCCATCATGAAGACGAAGCTGACATACGCGCTACTGGCGGCTGGCTTGCTGGCGTCCCCGGCGCGGGCCGCGACAATGACCTTCGAGGGTCGTGCCCCATTAGGAGGCTATATTCAAATCTCCCCCGGTCACCCATATTCGGAAGCCGGGTTTACCGTGACCGTGACGACCACCAATTCGGCCGTGTTCAACTCGCAGCAAGGCAGCCGGCTGATCGGCGACCCGACAAGCTTTTTCGACTTTGGACCGGGCAATAGGCTGAACCTTGCGCGGACCGGGGGTGGCGCTTTCAACCTCGCCAGCCTGCAGATCGGGCCAAGCAATATTGGCAGCGGCACCACCAGCATTGGGATCCTTGGCGTCCTTGTCGGCGGCGGCCAGGTCGTCGACACCTTGAACGCTGTTACCACGGTAACGACCGCCACGCTCGATTGGACGAACGTGCTCTTTGTCCGCTTCGGGCGACTGATGACTCCGGACTGGACAACATCGTCCTGAACGTTCCCGTTCCCGTTCCCGAACCCGCCGGCATCGCTCTTCTGGGCATTGCCCTGACCTGTCTGGCCCTGACCCGCCGCCATCGGGCGGGTTAAACCGGCCGGACTACGCGGCGGCATACCGGCCGTCGTGACGCATGTGGTCGCGGATGTCGCGGAGCAGCCTGTCGCCCCACGGCTGGTGGCCTGATTGGCCATCTCCGGCTTGCCGCAGCGGTCGCAGGTCACCCGCAGGAACCACGACGGGAACGCGGCGAACGGCTCGGCGAGCGCCTCGGCGCCGGTCGGTAGGTTGTCGGTGCTGTAGTTCCGCCAGTGCCGCCTGGGGACCGGGTGCGTGGTCATCGGGCTGGTGGCCTTATCGGTAACGGTTATCGGAAGTCAGGCTGCGCGCTGTGCGACGACGTCGGCTTCCGGCTTGGCGAGGTAGGCGGCCCAGTCGGCCATGAGCCTGCGACGCACATCGAGCAGATCCGTGCGCTCATAGGCGCCCCGCACCTTGTTGCCGATGACGTGAGCCAGGGCACGCTCCGCCGCGTCGGCAGGCCCGCCACTGTCCGCCACCCAGTCGCGGAAGGTGCTGCGGAAGCCGTGCACCGTTAGCCGGTCGTAGCCCATCTGCCGCACCAGGGCGGTCAGCGACATATCCGAAAGCGGCTTGCCGCGCGCGCGACCGAAGAAGATCAAGCCAGACCCGACCCCGACCTCCGCCAGCTGCAGCAGGATCATCAGCGCCGGTCGCGACAGCGGCACGCGGTGCTCGCGCCCCGCCTTCATGCGCTCGGCTGGGACGGTCCAGATGCCGGTGGTCAGGTCGATCTCGGACCAGCGTGCGCCGCGCAGCTCGCAGGACCGCGCGGCGGGTCAGGATCAGGAACGCCAACGCCAGCGCGCGCGCTCATGCCTGCCTCGCCGTGCAACGCCGCCATGAATGCCGGGGCCTCGCGCCAGTCTGGCCCGCCTCGGCGCGCTATCGGGCGTCCCGTGGCGACCCGGAGATATGCAATAAACTCAGTGAAATCAAGGATTTCGGCTTGTGGTGGCTTGCTGCGGCTAGCTAAATGGCGGGCCACGACCGACGATGATGAGCACCATGTCTACGCCATAGCCCTCCCGTGAAACAGGGGCCGGCTCAATGTCGAGGGTCCCGGCGGTCTTTCAGAGCTTGGTGGACGCCGTCAGAGGTCGGTCCGGCAATCCAGCTCGAAGCAGCGAACGCAACAAATCGATTGATCTCGCGCGGCGTCACACTAAGCGGGGCCGTGCCATGACGCCCGACAAGCGCTGTTGTCCTGGTTAGCGGCGCGACGACTTGCGCAGTTGGATGCCGGAGCGCAGCCGGTGGGGTATCGGCATAGCTGTCAGCGAGCCATGCCCGAAAGAGGAGGGGTTCGTCCCGGTAGCGAAGCCGGTAAAAGTTCTGGCGAGGGCCAGTGGCCCATGATAGGTTACATGTAACTATTTTGGAGACTTGTCATGGCCTCGGCATCAAGCGCCAAGCCCTCGCGCATCAAGGTGCGGGAACATCGTGAGCGCCTGCGGGAGCAGGGCCTTCGCCCGATCCAGATTTGGGTGCCCGACGTGCGCTCTCCCGCCTTCCGTTCCGAAGCACATCGTCAGTCAGCCGCCGTTGCCGCCAGTGGTCATGGGGCGGATGATCAAGCGTTCATCGACGCGATATCGGATTGGGGCGATGAATGAGACGAGGCGACATCTGGACCGTCGCCGGCGGCAAGGACTACGCGGGCAAGCCGCGCCCCGTTGCCATCGTCCAGGACGATAGCTTCGACGCGACCAATTCAATCACCATCTGTGCCTTCACCACGGACGAGATCGATGCGCCATTGTTCCGCCTGCCGGTGGAGCCGAACGAGCGCAATGGCCTGCGGGCGGCATCGCGTTTGATGGTGGACAAGATTACTACCGTCCCCAAGAGCAAGGTTGGCGCGCACGTCGGAAGGCTGGACGACGAAGATATCCTGCGGCTCAACCAAGCCGTCCTCGTGTTTCTCGGACTGGCTGTCTCGCCAAGGACCAAGCAGAAAGCGTGACGAGCAATGGCCCAAAGCGTAGCAACGGCTGGGATTGGGTCGTTCCGCTTTTTCTCTGCTCGCGCGATCCTGGTGCAATGTCTCGGCACCGCTCATCCCTGCGCGACCGCGCCTCAGTCGGCGAATTGCCGCCCGACTTATATGTCGTGCCCGGTCCCTGGCCGCGCCTTGGCCGTCCCGTCAAACATGATGTCGCGGCGTGGCGTGTCATCGACTGGCCCGCAAAGGGCGATCTGCTCCGAACACTCGCCGCCGCCAGCGGCGTAAAATCCGCTATTTCCGGCGTTCGCAGTTCTGTTCTGAATTGGCGGAGGGGATGAGATTCGAACTCACGATAGAGGTTGACCCCCTATAACGGTTTAGCAAACCGCCGCCTTCAGCCACTCGGCCACCCCTCCGCTGGGGACGCACACGGCGTTTACGCTGGTAATTGTAGGGATTAGCGGCTCGGGCGTCAAACAGATCGAGTGGAACAAAGCCGGCATTGGCACCCAGGCCCCGCGGGGCGCGCCACGACCTTCCGCCGCTCTGCGCGCCCGTTGATTGGGTCCGACCTGCCGGCGCCGCGCGCCTCGCGCCAAGCACCCACGCCAACGAGGACCTCACTCCCGTACCGTCAAACACGCTGCGCGATGCCGTCCGGCGCACCGGTCGATTGACCGACCCTGCGTTCCTGATGAAGCTGCGTGATGACCCGCCATAGGGAAGGAAACACCATGTCGCTGACAAAGACGCTTGGCCAGTTCGTCTCCGACCTCTCGCCGAACCGCCTGCCGGACGAGGCCGTCCGCATTGCGCGCCTTGGCTTCATCGACTGCATCGGCACCATGATCGCCGGCCGCCGCGAGGACTGCGTGCGCATCATGAAGCAGGTGCTGGCGCCCGCCGACGGTCCCGCCACCCTCACCTTTGGCGCAGAGAAGAGCACCGGCCCGGAGGCCGCCTGGATCAACGGCACTGCCGCCCACGCGCTCGACTACGACGACGTCGGCCTGCGCGGCCACCCCAGCACCGTGCTGGTCCCCGCCATCCTGGCCGAGGCCGAAACCCTGAACGCCTCGGGCGCCGACATGATCGTCGCCTACGTCGCCGGCTACGAAACCTGGGCGGAGTTGTTTCGTCGCGACAGCGGACTGCTGCACAAGAAGGGCTGGCACCCCACCGGACTCTACGGTGCCGTCGGCGCAGCGGCGGCCTGCGCCAGCCTGCGCCGTCTGGACCCCGAAAAGGCCGCGCAGGCGATCGCGCTCGGCGCCTCGCAGAGTTCCGGCCTGATGGCGAACTTCGGCACCATGACCAAGCCGTTCCACGCCGGCAAAGCCGCTCACGCCGGCATCATGGCGGCGCGTCTCGCCGAGGCCGGGTTCACCGCCAGCATGGACGCGCTCGAGCATCCGCAAGGCTTCCTGCATGCAATCTCGCCCAGCGGCACCGAGGATCGCGACAGCGAAGCGCATCCCGGTGAGAACTGGGCCATCCTGACGCAGGGCCTCGGCATCAAGAAGTATCCCACGTGCTACTGCACGCATCGCGCCATCGACTGCATGTTGGACCTGGTGAACGGAACGCCGATCAAGCCGGATGACGTGAAGAAGATCACAGTCAACATCAGCGACTATTTCGCGACGGTGCTGCGCAATCACGAGCCCGACACCGGCCTGTCCGCCAAGTTCAGCATGGAGTTCGCCATGGCGAGCGGCGTCATCGCCAAGCGCGTCGGACTGCGCGAGCTCACCGACGAATTCGTTCAGCGCCCCGACATCCAGGCCCTGATGCGCAAGGTCGAGATCGTCACCACCACCGAGTACAACGCCGACATGCCCGGCGCCGCTCCGCATGATCAGGTCACGGTGGAGCTGACCAATGGCAGCACGATCGCGGGCGAGCCGGTAAAGCGCGCCACTGGCCACGCAACACGCCCGCTGACCGAGGCGCAGATCTACGACAAGTTCGCAGACTGCCTCGACGCCGGTGCCTCCGACATTCGCGCCGACGTGCTGTTCAAGCGTCTCTCAGCAATTCAATCACTGTCCGCGCGCGAACTGACCGCGTTGCAGTAGGCAGCACCAACCCCCCTCTCCCGCTACGCGGGGGAGGGTTGGGGTGGGGGTCTGACTGCCCCCTCCCAATTCCATCCGCGGTGGACGCCCCGCCTCGCCTCGGCCTATGATCAGTCGCAACGAATGAAAACGACTGCTGGGAGGCCGTCAAATGACCACGACGCTCATTCCTTTTCCGCGCGCAATCATCCGGCGCCGTAACGTCCTGCGCGGCGCCGGGGGTTTGGCGGGCATCCTCGCCCTCGGCAAGGCCCCGGCCATCGCGCAGACCAAGCCCATCAAGCTGATCATCGCCCACATCACACCAGTTCCGGAATCGGGCGCCGTCGCGCTCGACTGGTTCGCCAAGGCAATGACGGATCGTTCCCACGGCGAACTCCAGGTCGAGTTCCACGGCGGCACCCTGCTGACCAAGGAAATCGACGTGATGAACGGCGTGAAGACCGGCAGTGTCGCCATCGGCACGCCGTCCGGCGCCGCCGCCACGATCTTCCCCGAGATGGGTGTGTTCCTCGTCGGTTATTTGATCAGCTCCTATGACCAGGCCTACAAGATCCTCAACGGCAAGGTCGGCGACCAGCTCGACAAGACCTTCCAGGAGAAATACGGCGTCAAGGTCCTGTATTACTTCGACTACGGCTTCCGTCATTTCTGGAACGCCAAGCACGCCATCAATGAACCCCGCGACCTACGCGGCCTGAAGATCCGCACCCAGCCCTCCAAGGTTTTCACCGACACTGTCAACGGCATCGGTGCCGTCGCCGTGCCGCTCGGCTGGAACGAGGTGATCACCGCAGCGCAACAAGGCGTCATCGACGGCGCCGATCTGCCAGTCGTCAACATGATTCCGCTGAAGGCGTACGAGGTATCGAAATACTATTCGATGACCGGCCACAACTACGGTTCAACGCTCGTCGCCATGAACCTTGGCATGTGGAATGCCCTCACCCCCGACCAGCAGAAACTGATGCTCGACGGGGCGCGCGAGGCCCAGGCCATGACGCGCAAGAACACTGAAAGTATCGACACGCTCGCCAAGGCGAAAGAATTGCTGGAACCGCTCGGCATGACCGTGAACATGCCCGACCACGCGCCATTCCGAAAACTGGCGCAGGATAAAGTCTGGCCGCAATACCAGAAGCAGTACGGCGAACTGTGGGACCTGATCACCGCCACCACGGTCTGAGCGAATGCCCCCATTCGGCGCGAGGGCGATCAACGCCGCCCTCGCGATCCCGAAGATCGTGGTTGGCGGTCTCGTGCTGCTGGCGATCAGCGTCATGCTCTACGGCGTGTTCATGCGCTACGTCATGCTGCCGATCACCGATTGGCTCGACGTCGATCCGATCAACTTTTTCTGGGTCGAAGAGGTCGGCGAGACCACCCTTTGCTGGCTCACCCTGGTCGGTGCCGCCGTTGGCGTTGCCGAGCGCAGCCACTTCACCCTCAACCTGCTGTCGCACCGCTTCCCCCCGCGTTTGCAGCATGTGCTCCATGTGTTCAACAACCTGCTGATCGCGGCGTTCGGCGGCCTGATCGCATGGGTTGGCGTCAAGCTCGCGATCCTTAATGCGATGCTGACGTCGCCGGCGCTGGAATTCAGCCTCGCGTGGCTCTACGCCGCGTCCGTGGTCGGCGGCATCCTCATGACGCTTTATGCGCTGCGAGCCGCCAGCAATCCCGCGGGTCCGGAACAC
This sequence comes from uncultured Alphaproteobacteria bacterium, assembly GCA_963726125.1. Classification (GTDB taxonomy): domain Bacteria; phylum Pseudomonadota; class Alphaproteobacteria; order Acetobacterales; family Acetobacteraceae; genus JAMXLO01. Next base: position 510,799 of record CAVSBG010000013.1, read on the forward strand.
GACATCATGGACGTGAGGGAGTAGCGCGTGATCCTCGCCGCAACGGCCGTCGTCTTCGTGGCACTTTTGCTGCTGTCGCTGCCGATCGTGTTCTGCCTCGGGACTGCTGCGGTCACCGGCCTGTGGCTTGGCGGCTACCCGATGCAACAGCTCGGATCCAGCATGATCGCCGCATCGCAAAGCTGGGTGCTTCTGGCGATTCCATCCTTCGTGTTTGCCGGCAGCCTGATGGAGCGCGCCGGGATGTCGCATTCCCTGGTGGAACTTGCCCGTGCGATGGTCGGCTGGTTGCGTGGCGGCCTTGGCATGTCGGTAGTCGTGGTCTCGTATTTCTTCTCCGACATCTGCGGCTCGAAGATGGCTGAAGTATCCGCGCTAGGCTCTGCGCTGGTGCCACCGCTGCGCCGCGCCGGCTATCGCGCCGAGGACGCCGCATCCCTGATTGCCGCCGGCACCGCCATGGGCATGCTGGTGCCGCCCGCGATCTTCATGATCGTCATTGCCGCCGTAACGAACCAATCCGCCGTCGCATTGTTTCTGGCAGGCTTTATCCCTGCTGCCGTCGTTGGACTGTGCCTGTGTGCCCTGGTGCTGATCCAGGCGCACATACTGGGTTGGCCGAGGGATACCGAGACAAGCTGGCATCGCTTGCTGCACGCCGCCAAGGACGCTGCGGTGCCGATGGTGATCCCCGTAGTAATTCTCGGTGGGTTCTATCTCGGCGCGTTCACCGCAACCGAGGCCGGTGCCATCGTCGCCTTCTACTCGCTGATCGCCGCCCGCTTCTACTATCGCAGCGTCACCTGGATGCAGGTGCTGCACATCGCCTATGACGCCGGAGTGTTGACCGGCGTCGTGATCTTCCTGCTCGCGGTCGCGACGGTCTTTCAGTATTTGATGGGCCTGTCCGGCGTGCCCGAACTGCTCGGCCGGCTGCTGGAGCCGTTGGAGTCCCAGCACTGGCTGTTCCTCACCGGCGTCGCACTCATGACCCTGCTATTCGGCATGCTGCTGGAGGGTCTGCCCGCCGCAGTCGTTCTCATCCCCGTAGTATTCCCGGTCGCCATGAAGATCGGCATCCACCCCGTGCACTTCGACATCGTGCAGACCGCCGCCGTCGGCATCGGCTTGTTCACGCCGCCAATGGGCGTAGGTCTATTGATGGCACTGCGCTTCGCCCAGGTCCCGGTGCTGCAACATGCCCGCAGCTACTGGCCCTATCTTGTCGCATTGCTGATCGGCCTGATGCTGATCATCTGCATCCCTGAACTGTCGCTATTCCTGCCGCGCAGCGCCGGGCTGATCAAGTAGATCATCGCCACAGCGGATCGATCGCTCCCCTCCCCGCCAGCACCGCCGCGATGTTGTCCAACGCGCGGAACCCCATGGCGTTGCGCGTCTCCACCGAAGCGCTGCCGATATGCGGCGACAGGATCACATTATCCAACTTGGCAAATCGCATGTCGTAATCAGGCTCCGATCGGAACACATCAAGCCCGGCCGCAAACAACTGACCGGATGTCAGCGCGTCGATCAGCGCGTCCTCATCCACCAGACCGCCACGCGATACGTTCACCAACACGGCACCGCGCTTCAGTTTTCCTAGTGCCTCCGCATTGACGATCTTGTCGGTCGCGGGACCGGCGGGCGCGTGCAGCGACAGGAAGTCGCAGTGTGGCAGCATATCGTGGAACGAGGCGAAATACTGCGCGCCCTGTTCCAGATCCGGCGGCAGCCGGTTGCGCGAATGGTACAGCACCGTCATGTCGAAGCCGCGGGCGCGGCGCGCCATCACTCTGCCGATACGCCCCATCCCCAGGATGCCGAGCGTCTTGCCGCTGACCCGCATGCCCAACAGGTCACCCTGCCCGATGCGAAACCGCCATCCCGAGCGCATGATCTTGTCGTACTCGTAGACGCGCCGCGCCGCCGCCAGCAGCATCGTGAAGGCGAAGTCGGCCGTGCATTCCGACAGCACGTCCGGCGTATTGGTCACCACAATGCCGCGTGCCTTCGCCGCCGCCACGTCGATGTGGTCATAGCCGACACTGCTGGTCGCGCCGACCTTCACGCTCGTCGGCAACCGCGCAATCGCGTCCGCGCTCAACGGCAGGGTGTTGGTGAACATGATGGCATCCGCGCGGTGCGCGTTGGCGGCTTCGATCAGCTGCGCCGCGGTCATGTCATCCTTCCCATCGACCACGATTGCGTCGAATTCCTCCCGCGCGCGCGTAACCACGTCGCGCGGCATCAAGGCGGCAAGCACCAGTCGTGACGGCATCAGCCTCTCCCCGTTCGGTTGCCCATTTATCGCCAACCCGGCCGGGTTGCGGAAGTGCCCGCGCCGCGCCACGTTGTGCCGATGTCTCGCACCCTCATCATCGGCGGCGGTATCGTCGGCTCCTGCACCGCATATTTCCTGGCTGAACACGCGGAGGTTGTGGTCCTGGAGAAGGATCCGACCTATCAATACGCATCGACAACGCTATCAGCCGCGTCGATCCGCACGCAGTTTTCGCTGCCGCAGAACGTGCGCATGTCGCTGTTCGGCGCGTCATTCATTGAAGCGATGGCTGAGCGCGCTGGCCTGATTCGCCGCGCCTATCTCGTCCTCGCCACGCAGCAGGGTGAGGCGACGCTGCGTGCCAACCGCGACATGCAGCTTGCCGAGGGCGCACAGGTCGCCCTGTTCGAAGCCGACCAGATTGCGCTGCGGTTTCCCTGGATTAATGCAGAGGGCCTTACGTGCGCCACGCTCGGCCTGAAGCACGAGGGTTGGTTCGACGCCTACAGTCTGCTCCGCGCCGTGCGCTCCGACGCGATCGAGAAAGGCGCGCGCTACCTCCACGACGAAGCGGTTGCAATCGAAACCACCGGTGGTCGGGTAACTTCGGTGCGGACCGCCAGCGGCGAACGGTTCACCGCGGATAACGTGGTGATCGCCGCCGGCCCGGCATCGGGCCGCGTCGCGGCGCTCGCCGGCATTCCACTGCCGATCGAACCCCGCAAACGCACGGCGTTCATGATCCGCGCGCCGTTGGATGGCAGCAACATGCCGTTGGTGTTCGACACGTCCGGCATGTGGATCCGCCCCGAGGGCGAAGGTTTCATCTGCGGCATATCACCGACGGCGGAAAACGACCCGCATCCAGGTACCGACTTCAACCCCGACATGGACCTGTTGGAAGACCCGCTATGGCCGCTGCTCGCCCACCGCATTCCCGCGTTGGAGCAATTGCGCGTGCAGCGCGCTTGGGCCGGTCACTACGACCAGTGCCTGCTGGACCATAATGCGGTCATCGGTCCGTACCCCGAGATCCCCAACCTGATCATCGCGTCGGGCTTTTCTGGCCACGGCGTGCAGCACGGCCCGGCGACCGGCCGCGCCGTCAGCGAGCTGATCCGATTTGGTGGCTATCAGACGCTTGATCTGACCGCGTTCGGTTACCAACGCGTGCGCGACAACAAGCCGATGCCGGAGAGCGTGGTGTACTGACCCCGCGTCAAGCAGCCCACGGGTCTACGACGGGAACCGACAGATCGTCGAAGTGCCGCATGTTGCGGGTGGCGAGCATTGCGTGACTGGCGATCACAATGCCGGCGATCATGGTATCGCGCAGGTCGCCGCTACGGCCCGCCCTCTGACGCTGAGCCATCAGGCCGGCGGCAACAGTCGCTGCCTGCGCATCAAAGGGGACGATACGGCCTTGGATATCATCCTCGATGAAACGCTCGAATTCGGCCTCAAGCGATGCACGGCGGCGACTTTTAGACAGGAGTTCGATGCCGTGACGTATTTCAAAGATGGTGATCGCCGTGGTCCATACCGAGAGTTCGGCCTGCCGATCCAGCCACTGCCTCACCAACGGATTGGCCCTCTGCTGCATCAGCTCGGAGAGCACGTTGGTGTCGAGGATCACCATCAGTCGAAGGTGACAGGCTTGATCCTGTAGCCGCGAAACTCCTGAATCTCTTCGCCTTTCCGCAATCCGATACCGGCAAATCGGTTGGCAATCCGGGTCCCGAGACCCTCCTTCGGACGCGCCTCTTCCTTCACCGCGTCGCGCAGGATTTCGCGTACTTCCGCCTCCATGCTGCGGCCATGCGCATCGGCCCGGCGGCGCAGCTTCGCCTTCACGTCGTCATCGAGGTTGCGCACGACAAGCTGAGCCATAGATATCACGATATCAACCGGAACCCGTCCAGGCAAGCCTCCGCTTGTCATCGCCCCGAGAACGGGTTTGACTGCCACTCCGCCCACAGCGACGAGGATTTGATGCCATCTGCTCGACTTGCCGTCGATATCGGCGGCACCTTCACCGATCTTGCGCTCGAGCACGACGGCAAGCGCACCACCATCAAGGTCCTCACCACCTCAACCGCACCCGAGCAAGGCGTGCTGGCGGGCGTTCGCAGCATCCTGCAATCCTCCGGCGTCGCTGCCAGCGATATCGGCATCGTCATCCACGGCACCACGCTCGCCACCAACGCGGTGATCGAACGCAAAGGCGCCCGCACCGCGCTGATCACCACCCAGGGCTTTCGCGACGTGATCGCGATGGGCAATGAGAGCCGTTACGACCAGTACCGACCTGAACATCGTGCTGCCCGAACCGCTGGTTCCGCGCTACCTGCGCCTGCCCATACCCGAACGCTTGGACAACGAAGGCAACATTCTGCTGCCACTCAACTCCGCAGCCGTGCGGGCAGTGATACCAGTCCTGCAACGCGAAGGCGTCGAAAGCATCGCCGTCGGTTTCCTCCACGCCTTTGTCAACCCGGTGCACGAACGCCGTGCCCGCGACATTCTGGTTGAAGCACTGGCGGATATTCCGATATCGCTTTCCAGCGAAGTGTCGCCCGAGATGCGCGAGTGGGAACGCTTCTCCACCACGGTCGCCAACGCCTACGTGCAGCCGCTGATGGCGCGTTATTTGCGCAATCTTGCGGACGGGCTGCGTGGCCTCCAGGTATCGGCACCGGTGTTCCTGATGCTGTCGGGCGGCGGACTGACCACGGTCGAAACCGCCTGTCGTTTCCCGATCCGCCTGGTGGAAAGTGGTCCCGCCGGTGGCGCAATCTTCTCCGCCACCATCGCGCGCGAATGCGGCATCGCCAACGTGCTGTCGTTCGACATGGGAGGCACCACCGCGAAGATCTGTCTCATCGACGATGGCAAGCCGCAGACGTCGCGCTCGTTCGAGATCGCACGCGTCGGGCGCTTCCGCAAAGGCTCCGGTCTGCCACTGCGGATTCCCGTGATCGAGATGGTGGAGATCGGTGCTGGTGGCGGCTCCATCGCGCATGTCGATACGATGGGCCGCATCGCTGTCGGGCCGGAAAGCGCCGGTGCTGAGCCTGGCCCCGCCTGCTATGGCCGTGGTGGTACCGAACCGGCAGTCACTGATGCCAACCTGGCGCTCGGCCGTTACGACCCCGTGCACTTCGCCGGCGGCACCATCAAGCTCGATACAGCGGCCGCACACGACGCGCTGACCTCCCATGTTGGCGGCAAGCTGGGTCTGGCCGCGGAAATGGCCGCGCTCGGCGTTATCGAAATGGTCGACGAGAACATGGCCAACGCCGCGCGCGTTCACGCGATCGAGTCCGGCAAGACCTATGAAGGCCGCACGTTGATCGCGTTCGGAGGCGGCGGCCCAGTGCACGCTTGCCGGGTGGCAGAGAAGGTGGGCATCAAGCATGTGCTGGTGCCATCCGGCGCCGGCGTTGGCAGCGCCATCGGTTTCCTCCGTGCGCCTGTCGGCTACGAGGTTGTTCGCAGCCTGTATCAGCGCTTTTCCACATTCGACGTCGTCGCGGTGAATACCTTGCTCGCCGATATGGAAGCCGAAGCACTGGAGGTCGTGGAACAAGGCAGCTTCGGCGCGCCAATCGCGCAGAACCGCATCGCCTACATGCGCTATGTCGGACAAGGCCACGAAATCCCCGTGCCGCTGCCGCCGCGCCCACTCGGCGAGGAAGACGTGCCACAGATCCGCGCTGCCTATGATTCCGAATATACGCGCTTCTACGATCGCCCGGTGCCCGGTTCCGATGTCGAGATCATGAGCTACGCTGTCGTCGTCGCGACGATCCCGCACGACCAGCCCGCCGCACCGATCCCCGGCGACGACGCGCTGTTTGTTCCGGACGCCGTCGCTGCACGGTCCCAACTCGTGCGCGATACCACCACGGGAGAAGTCGCCCCCTGGTCGGTGTATGATCGCACGAAGCTTGCACCGGGAGTGCACATCGCCGGCCCCGCCATCGTCGCGGAGGACGAGACCTCCACGCTGGTCGGCAAAGGCTGGAACGCGACGGTGAACGACCTCGGCTACATCGAACTGACGCAGGAGTCCGCGTGATGTCCCACGAAACCAGCGCGCTCGCGCAGATCCACCGCCAGATCATGTGGAACCGCCTCATCGCGGTCGTGGAGGAACAGGCACAGACCATGATCCGCACTGCGTTCTCCACCACGGTGCGAGAGGCCGGCGATCTCTCCGCGGGCATCTTCGATCTCGCAGGACGCATGATGGCGCAGGCGGTCACCGGCACGCCCGGCCACGTCAACTCCATGGCGGAAAGCGTCGGTCACTTCCTGCGCAAATACCCGACCAATACGATGCAGGAGGGCGATCACTACATCACCAACGATCCCTGGCTTGGCACCGGCCATCTGCACGACCTGACCGTCGTCACCCCAGCATTCCACAACGGCAGCATCGTCGGCCTGTTCGCCAACACGGCGCACGTCATCGATGTCGGCGGTCTCGGTATGGGACCCGAAGGCCGTTCCGTCTTCGAAGAAGGCATGTATATCCCGATCGTCAAATGCTTCGAACAAGGCCAACCCAACGAAACCTTCTTCGACTTCATCCGCGCCGGTTCGCGCCTCCCTGTCGAGTTGGAAGGCGACATCTATTCGCTGTGTGCCTGCAACGACGCCGGCGTGCACCGCCTGGTCGAGATGATGGATGAATTCGAGATGGACAGTCTCGATCCGCTCGCAAACTTCATCTTCGACAGTTCGCTGCGCGCCACGCTCGCCGAGATCGCGCGCATCCCACGCGGCACCTACCGCGCAGAAATCCGTTCCGACGGCTACGAAGAACCCGTAACGTTGAAAGCCGAGATGACCATCCTGGATGACGGCATCGAGGTCGATTACGCCGGCACATCCGGCCTCGCCTCGCGTGGCATCAACGTGCCGCCCGCCTATTGCCGCGCCTATTCCTGCTTCGGCATCAAGTGCGTGGTTGCTCCCGAGATCCCCAACAACTGGGCGAGCCTCGCACCGTTCCGGATGAAGATCCCCGAGGGCTGCATCCTCAACGCACCGCATCCCTATCCCGTGTCCGTCCGCCACGTGATCGGCCATCTCTTGCCGGACCTGATGATGGGCTGCCTGCACCAGGCGGTGCCGGAACGTGTCATGGCCGAAGGCGCCTCGGCATTGTGGAACATGCCGCTGCGAGGTGGTGGATCGGTATCAGGTCAGGCACGCGGCAACCGTCCCGTGATCTCCGACTTCGAGATCATCACCTTCAATTCCGGCGGCACCGGTGGTCGACCAACTCAGGACGGCCTGAACGCCACGGCCTTCCCCTCCGGCGTCCGCACCATGCCGGTTGAAGCCACCGAAAACGTCGCCCCCGTCGTGTTCTGGCGCAAGGAATTGCGTCCCGATTCAGGTGGTCCCGGCCGCACGCGTGGCGGCACCGGTCAGATTATGGAAGTCGCCGCCAAAGGCGATCTGGAATTCGCCGTCAACGCTACCTTCGACCGCGTCGCCAACGCGCCAAAAGGCCGCGAGGGCGGACTGGACGGCACCGCCGGCGTGGTCGCCCTGAAATCCGGCAAGACGCTGCGCACGAAAGGCTATCAGGTAATCCCCGACGGCGATCGGTTGATTCTGAAATTACCTGGCGGCGGTGGCATGGGCGACCCATTGGCGCGAGATCCTGCACAAGTCGCTCGTGACGTACGCGACGACCTGGTATCGGCGGAAAATGCCCGCGCGCTCTACAAAGTTGCCGTCGCGCCGGATGGCACGCTCGACACCACCGCAACAAAGCAACTGCGGAGCTGATCGCCGTGGCACTGCGCTGTGATCTGATCATCCGCGACGCGACCGTGTTTGATGGCACGGGCGCGCCACGCTTCGCCGCGGATATCGGGGTCACCGGCGATCGCATCACCGCCATTGGTGACCTGGGCAGCGCAACGGCCGACCGCGAGATAATGGCAACCGGCAAGGCGATCGCCCCCGGCTTCATCGACGCACACACGCACGACGATCGCGCAGTGCTCTGCGGCCCCGAGTGCATGCTGTGCAAGATGTCGCAAGGCGTCAGCACTGTCGTGGTCGGCAATTGCGGCATCAGCCTGTCGCCGGTACGCATGACGTCGCGCCCGGTGCCGCCGCTCGATCTGCTCGGCGATCAATCCTGGTGGACCTTCGGCAGCTTCGGTGAATACGCCGAACGCCTCGCCCGCGATCCCGCGCCAGTCAACGCCTGCGCGCTGATCGGCCACATGTCGCTGCGCGTCGAGGCGATGAACGGCGACACCCAACGCGCCGCCACCGACAAGGAAGCGGCACACATGCAGCGCCGCCTGGCGGAGGCGTTGGAGCAAGGCGCATCCGGCTTCTCCACCGGCCTCTACTATCCACCAAACATGATGGCGCCCACTGACGAAGTGATCGCTGTCGCGGAAGCGCTGCGCAACGCCCGTGCCCTCTACGTGACGCACATGCGCGACGAAGCCAATGACGTGCTGCTCTCGATCGAGGAAACGCTGCTCATTGGCCGTGCCGTCGGTGCGCCCGTCGTGATCAGCCACCACAAATGCGCCATGCCGGAAAACTACGGTCGCTCCGTCGAAACCCTGCCGCGCATCGACGCAGCCGCCGCCGCACAGCGCGTGGATTTCGACATCTACCCCTACGCCGCCGGCTCTACCGTCCTGATGCCAGAACGCCTTCGACCCGACGTTCCCGTACAGATCACCTGGTCCATTCCGCACCCCGAATGCGCGGGCCGTTTGCTGGATGACATCGCGCGCGAATGGAAGGCAACGCCGCGCGAAGCCGCCGAACGATTGCTGCCCGCCGGCGCGATATTCTTCCAGATGGACGAACAGGACGTGCAACGCATCCTCGCGCATCGTCTGGCGATGATCGGCAGCGATGGATTGCCGCACGACGCCTATCCACACCCGCGCCTCTGGGGCACGTTCCCCCGCGTGCTGGGCCACTACGCGCGCGACCTCGGCCTGTTCAGCATGGAAATGGCGGTGCATAAGATGACCGGCCACACCGCCAATGTCTTCGGACTGATCGACCGAGGCGTGATCCGCGCCGGCGCCTACGCCGACCTGGTTCTGTTCGATCCAGCAACTGTGCGCGACGCATCGACCTACGCCGAACCAACCAAGCCCGCCGACGGCATCATGGAGACCTGGATCAATGGCCAGTCGGCCTACGTGCACGGCAAAGGCGCGGTCGCATCGCACGCAGGTCGCTTGCTGACCCGCAACCGCGCGTAATCATAAGCAGGAGGAAACCAAATGGCAGAAGTCCGCATCGTCGCAAGCAACTTCGGCTTTCCCGAAGGCCCGGTGGTCATGCCTGATGGCGCCGTCATCCTGACGGAGATCGCCGGCCGCTGCTGCACCCGCATAGGATCGGATGGCGCGCGCTCCACTGTCGGCAATGCCGGTGGCGGACCGAACGGCCTGGCGCTCGGTCCCGATGGCGCGCTGTATCTGTGCAACAACGGCGGCGGCAAATACCTGCCTGGTCACTGGATGGCGGTGGGCCCGGCCGACGATTACGACGGTGGCTGCATTCAGCGCATCGATCCAAAGACCGGCGATACGCGCGTGCTTTACACCCACTGCGGCGACCGCAAGCTGTCCGCGCCGAACGATCTAGTGTTCGACACGCAGGGTGGCTTCTACTTCACCGATCTCGGCAAGCGCTATGAGCGCACGCGTGACCACGGCGGTCTATACTACGCGCTGCCCGATGGCTCGAAAATCGTCGAGGTCGCCTACCCGATCCTCAGCCCCAATGGCTGCGGCCTCTCGCCGGATGGCAAGGTCCTGTACGTCGCCGACACCGAACCGGCGCGGCTTTGGGCGTTCGACGTTGCGTCACCTGGTGTCGTAAAGAAGCAAGGCTGGCCATCGCCGCATGGCGGGCGGATCGTCGCCGGCCTCGGCGGCTTCCAGCGCTTCGACAGCCTCGCCGTGCAGGCCAACGGCGACGTGGCCGTGGCCACGCTGCACGCCGGTTGCATCACGGTCATTGCTCCCGATGGAAAGGTAGTGCGTCAGGTTACCATGCCAGATGAATTCCCCACCAACATATGCTTCGGTGGCACCGACATGCGCACGGCCTACGTAACGCTATCAGCGACCGGGCGGCTTGGTGCATTGGATTGGGATCAGCCCGGACTGAAACTGAACTTCAACTGACCAACCGCGCTGCAGCGTCGCTTCACCAGACCGTGAAGCGACGCTGCAGCCGCCGGTAAGTCATGTTGGCGGAAGCCGCTCCACCACTGAACAAGAGTTGTTTGGTAATACACCGGCAGAACGGTTCATTTCCGTAAATCAGATGGTGGGGCAGCCGCCTCGCCACACAGAAGGACGGATCATGGCCATCGGGGTGCGGAAATCGCGTATCAGTGAGGGCTCGCCCAACCCACGGGGCGCCACGTGGGACGGCCTCGGCGTCAATTTCGCGCTGTTCTCCGCCAACGCCACCAAGGTTGAGCTTTGCCTGTTCGACGATGCCGGACGCACCGAACTGGAGCGTATTCAGCTTCCCGAATACACCAACGAGGTCTGGCACGGCTATTTGCCCGACGCGCGCCCCGGCACGATCTACGGTTACCGCGTGCACGGCCCGCACGACCCGCGGAACGGCCATCGCTTCAACCCCAACAAGCTGGTGCTCGATCCCTACGCCAAGTCGTTCGTCGGTGCCCTGCGCTGGGACAACGCGCTGTTTGGCTACACCATCGGCTCCAGGGATGAAGACCTCAGCCTGGATCGTCGGGACAGCGCCCGGTTCATGCCGAAGTGCCGTGTCATCGATCCGGCCTTTACCTGGGGACGCGAACGCCGCCCGGAGATTCCGTGGGATCGTACCATCCTCTACGAAACCCATGTTCGCGGCTTCACCAAGCTGCATCCCGCAGTGCCGGAGAACCTGCGCGGCACGTTCTCCGGCCTCGGACGCAAGGAGGTGGTCGACTACATCCGCTCGCTTGGCGTTACCTCGGTGGAACTCCTGCCAATCCACACCTTCGTCAACGATCGGCATCTGCTGGAAAAGGACCTCACCAACTATTGGGGCTACAACACCATCGGATTCTTCGCCCCTGATCCGCGATATTCCGCTGTTCCTGCCTTCGTCTTCTCCGAATTCAAGGAGATGGTGGCACGGCTGCACGATGCCGGGCTCGAGGTCATCCTCGATGTCGTCTACAACCACACTGCCGAGGGCAACGAGCGCGGACCGACGCTATCATTCCGTGGCATCGACAACGCGTCCTATTACCGGCTGCTGCCTGATCAGCGACGCTACTACATCAACGACACCGGCACCGGGAACACGCTGAACCTGTCGCACCCCAGCGTGCTTCAGATGGTCACCGACTCACTGCGCTATTGGGTCACCGAGATGCACGTCGACGGCTTCCGCTTCGACCTCGGCACCATCCTTGCCCGCGAGCACGATGGCTTCAATGAATCGCATGGCTTCCTGCAAAGTTGCCAGCAGGACCCTGTGTTGTCACAGGTGAAGCTGATCGCCGAACCATGGGATATCGGCCCCGGCGGCTATCAGGTCGGTGGATTCTCACCCGGCTGGGCGGAATGGAATGACAAGTTCCGTGACACCGTGCGCGGCTTCTGGAAGGGTGATGAAGGCAAGCTGCCGGAGATGGCGACGCGGCTCGCGGCCTCGGCCGATGCATTTGCGCGCCGTGGCCGCAAACCGTGGTCCAGCATCAACTTCATCACCGCGCACGATGGCTTCACGCTGCACGACCTCGTCTCCTACAACGAGAAGCACAACGAGGCGAATGGCGAGAACAGCCAGGACGGCCATTCCGATAATATCTCGTGGAACCACGGTGTTGAGGGACCGACCGACGATCCGGAGATCAAGACGTTGCGCTGCCGGCAGATGCGCAACCTGCTGGCGACGCTGCTGCTGTCGCAAGGCACGCCGATGCTGCTGGCTGGCGACGAGTTCGGCCGCACCCAGCGTGGCAACAACAACGCCTATGGGCAGGACAACGAGATAAGCTGGGTGGATTGGAACATCGGCGAGGACGGCGCTTCGCTGATCGACTTCGTCCGCCGCGTGATCGCTCTGCGCGAGGCGTTCCCCATCCTGCGCCGGTCTCGGTTCCTCACCGGCGAGTACAACGCGGAGTTGGACGTGAAGGACGTGCGCTGGCTGACGCCGTCGGCGACCGACATCGAGGGCGACCAATGGCAGGACACCAACGCCCGCTGCTTCGGCATGTTGATGGACGGGCGTGCGCAGGCAACCGGGATCAGGCGGCGATCGCTGGATGCGACGGTCCTGCTGGTACTGAACGCCTATCATGACGTCGTGACATTCACGCTGCCCGAAGGCGTCGGCGGCAGCTACTGGCGCCGCCTGCTGGACACCAATGTGCCGGATCTCAACAGTGCATCACGCATCGCCAGCGGCGACGAGTATCAGATCACCGGACGGTCACTTGTATTGTTCGCGCTGCAACCGGACAGCGCGCCCTCCATCGCGCTGACGCGCGCGCGAGAAGCAATCAGGCAGGTGATGGAACATCCGATCCCCGGGGTTCTCAGCGAGCAGCCTGCCGAATGACCCACCGTTTGTCCGATCCACCAAAGCCGCCCGGTCAGCCAGCCGACGTACCGGATCCTGACGAACCAACGCCGATCGAGGAACCGCCGCCACCGATACCAGTGCCGCGCGATCCGCCGCCCGAGCCATTGCGCGCGGGCGGCTCACTTCACGCCCGCTTCACGTTCCAGAACAACGGCCCGCTATACTCCAGCTTGCCTGACAGGCTCTTGCGATACGCCGTGGGTATCTGGAACTGACCCAGCGTTATCGTCGGGGCCTGCGAGTAGTTCTCCAGCTGAATTGCCGCGGCGATCTTTTTGCGTCCGTCGTCGTCCTTCGCGTCCAGCCACTGCTGCGTCATTTCCTCGATCTTCGGGTTGTCGTACCAGCCGAACCACCCTGCCTTGCCCTGCGCGCGGAACGGCGCGGTGACAACCGGATTTAGGATGAACGCCCCGGTCGCCCAGGTGTGGAAAACCGACCATCCGCCCTTATCCACCGGCTCCTTGCTGGTCCGCCGCTGCACCACGCTGCCCCAATCGGTCGCCTGCAGATCTGCGTTGATGCCAATTTTCTTGAACATGTCGTAGGTGATATCGCCGAGCGGTCCGATCGTCGGGAAATCTGTCGGATTGATGATCACGGCTTTCTGGCCGCTGTAGCCGGCCTCCTTGATCATCCTCTTCGCGGCTTCCAGATCGCCCTTCTGCACCGGCAGGTCCACCTGCGTGCCGTAGGTCGTACCGCAGGGATACTGTGAGCGACAGATCTGCCAGGCGGAATGGTCATCGCCCATGATCGCCCGCATGTAGTCTTCCTGATTGACTGCGGCCATCACTGCACGGCGCAGGCGAACATCATCGAATGGCGGGTTTATGCAGTTGAACCGCATGATGCCGATGTAGCCCTGCGGATTGGACGGCCCGGTTACGATCTCGGGGTTCTTGCGCAGCATCGGCACCAAGTCTTGCTGAGCCTGTTCATACCAATCGATCTCTCCGGTCTGCAGCGCAGAGGACGCGGTGGATGCATCCGGGATGATCTTCCACTCGATACGCTCGAAGTTCGCGATCTTGCCGCCGGAGGTCCATTCCGGCGCCTCCTGCCGAGGCACGTAGCCATCAAACTTCTGCCACGCCGCGCTGGCGCCCGACACGTATTCGTCCTTGAGGAAGCGGAACGGTCCAGAACCGATGATCTCCGGCACCGCCTTGAACGGATCGGTCTTCGTCAACCGCTCGGGCATGATGAAGGAAGTGCCGACGGCAATCGCATCGATCAGCAACGGGAACGGCCGCTTCAGCGTGATCTTGATGGTCTTGTCGTCCGCGGAGCCCCACGTATCCACAGACTTCGCCGCGGTCTGTCCGAACGTGTCGCGCATCGCCCAGCGGGCCAGGCTTGGCGCGCAGTCCTGCGCGCGCACCGGCTCGCCATCATGGAATTTCAAGCCATCGCGCAGTTTGATCAGATAGGTGCGGCCGTCGTCGGAAACCGTGTAGCCCTCGGCCATCTGCGGCTTCGCCTGCTGCATTGCGTTCACGCCGAACAGGGTGTCCCATACCATCCATCCGTGGTTGATGGTCACCGCAGCCGTGGTGATGATCGGATCCAGCACGGTCAGATTCGCCTGCGGCACGAACTTCAGCACGCGCGCATTGGCCGGCTGCGCAATGGAAAAGCGCGGAAGTGAAGCCGCCGCAACGCCAGCCGCTGCGGCCCGCAGGAAAGACCGACGCCTCATTGATGTGCCCCCGTCTGGTTTATTGCGCCGCAGCATGTCCAGTTCCGAGAGCGCCTGCAAGGCGTGGCTTCACACCCGCCAGGCGTGCGCACCGCCCTCAGTGAAGCCGCACGTCATCGTCGAACCTGGCTGCTTCGCCAGCGCACGCAACAATTGCGGCCGCAGTTCCGGCGGTACCATGAAGAACAGGAAGCCGCCGCCACCGGCACCCGACACCTTGCCGCACCAGGCGCCAGCCGCCATCGCAACATCGTGGACGCGGTTGATCTCGTCATTGGTGATGCCCGCGGCGGTGCGCTTCTTCGCCTCCCAGCTCCGTCCCATTGTTTCAGCGAACGCGCGAAGATCGTTGTGCAGCAGTGCATCCTTCATCACGTAGGCATCGCGCTTGATCTGATGCATCGCCTCCAGCGACGTTTCGTGCCCACTGCTGAGCATCGCCGACTGCTCGGTGATAATCCGCGCCGACTCGCGCGAGATGCCGGTGAAATACAGCACCAGCATCGCTTCCAGTTCAGTCAGCGTCGCGCGGCGGATACGTAACGGATTGACAATGGTCTGCTCGCCGCTGAACTCCATGAAGTTGATGCCGCCGAACGTTGCGGCGTATTGGTCCTGTCGCCCACCAGCCTGACCGACATCCACACGCTCGATCTGATACGCCAGGTTCGCCACGTCGTATTCACCGAGTGGCAGCGCAAGCAGTTCGCGATAGGCCTCGATCATCGCGACCACGAGGGTGGATGATGACCCAAGCCCTGATCCCGCCGGCGCATCGGAGCTTGTCATCACCGTCACCGGCAGGCATGCGTTGCCTAGGAACTGGGCGACGATCCGTTGATGCACAGCTTTGTGCAGTGCGAGCACACCGATCGGAGCAAGTGTTTCCTCAGCCGAGGTCTCGAATTCCAACTCATAGTCCAACGCAGCAAACTTCACGTTGCGATCGTCGCGCACCTCAATGGAGCAATAAGCATACTTCTCGATCGTCGCATTCAACACGCAGCCCCCGAAGGTGTTGGAATAAGAGGGCAGATCGGTGCCGCCGCCGGCGAAGCTGATCCGCAGCGGCGCGCGCGCACGTACCTTGGTCACACGGGCGGATTGATCGAGCAACGACCGAACATTGGTCGGCAGCGCGGTGCCAGCGCTGATGCCTGCGACGCTTGTCATGATGCGGAGCTTATAGCCCTGGAAGGCTCAATCTTCCACGGCGAAACGTCACAGCACTTCAACGCGAGGGATCGGCACGACGAACCTGCCACCCCACTCGCGCACCGCGCACATCTGCTCGACGATCTCATCGCGCAGGTTCCACGGCAGGATGAAGACATAATCGGGCCGCGCGGTCAGGATCTGCTCCGGCGCGAATATCGGGATCTGCGAGCCAGGCAGGTAGCGCCCCTGCTTGTGCGGACTGCGATCCACCGTGAAGCGCAGCAGCTCGGGTCCCACGCCGCAGTAGTTCAACAGCGTGTTGCCCTTGGCCGGCGCGCCATAGCCGACGACCGTCTTGCCTTCACGTCGCGCCGAGATCAGGAACTCCAGTACGTCGCACTTCACGTCGATCACCGTGGCGCCGAATCGTTCATAGGCCGCGGCGTCGGCGAGGCCCGCCGCGAGCTCCTCCGCCATGACATCGTGAAACCGATCGGTGGGTTGCAGTCCCGCAGTCGAGTGGCAGGCGTGGATGCGCAGCGAGCCACCATGCGTCGCGAGACGATCAACATCGACCACCTTCAGGCCGTGATGCGCGAACACACGATCGACCGAGAGCAGGGAGAAATATGAGAAGTGCTCGTGGTAGATCGTGTCGAACTGCCGCTCCGCGATCAGTCGCAACAGATGCGGAAATTCCACCGTGATCGTGCCCGACGGCTTCAGCAGAATCGCCAGCCCCGCGACGAAATCGTTCAGGTCCGGCACATGCGCCAGAACATTGTTGGCGCAGATCAGATCGGCCTGCCGCGCGTCCGCCAAACGCCGGGCCGTCGTCACGCCGAAGAAGGCGACCTCCGTGGCAATGCCTTTCGCTCGCGCAACCTCCGCGACGTTCGCTGCCGGCTCCACACCCTGCACATCGATGCCGCCCTGGCGGAAATACTGCAGCAGATAGCCGTCATTGCTGGCCACTTCGACAACCAACGATTGCGAATCGAGCCGAAGCCGCTGGATCATTCGCGCGGCATAGACCTCGGCATGGCGCAGCCAGGCATCGGAATACGAGGAGAAATACAGGTAATCACCGAAGATCGTTGCCGGCGACGCAAACTCCTCGAGCTGCACCAGCAGACAATTGTCGCAAACGTAGGCGTGCAACGGATAATGCGCCTCGGGCAGCGGAATCTGTTCGGTCGACAGGAATGCATTCGACAAGGGCGCCCGGCCGAGATCGACGAAGGTTCGCGTCAGCGGCGCCCGGCAAAAGCGGCAGTCCGTCATGGCTGACCGATATCGCAGTAACAGCCAAGCTGCTCATCGGTGAGCGCCAACGCCGCAGCGCCGGCATCGAGCCGCCGATGCCATTCGATCGTCCAGCCCAACGCCTCCTGCAATCGCAGCCGCGGCGCCCAACCCAGCTTCGCGCGAGCCCGTGAGGCATCGACCTTCAGTTCGCCGCTCTCGTGCGGTGCGATGCCGCCCACTTCGCACCAGCTCGCCGGCTCGCCCCATTGCTTCACCATGAATGACGCAATCCGACCGACGTGCCACGCATCATCTTCGCCCGGACCGAAATTCCAGGCGTCGCCAAACGCCGCCGGATCATCATGCAGACGCTCGGCCAACAGCAGGTAGCCGCACAGCGGCTCCAGTACGTGCTGCCACGGCCGCACCGCCGCCGGATGGCGAATCCGGATCGGTTCGCCGGAGGACAATGCCCGCAGGCAATCCGGCAGCAGCCGATCCTCGGCCCAGTCGCCGCCACCGATGACGTTGCCTGCGCGAGCCGTCGCGATGGCGGAATAGAATGATCCGCGATACGCCGCCGCCACGAGTTCCGCGCACCCCTTGGAGCTGCTGTAGGGATCGCGCCCGCCCATCGCCTCGGTCTCACGATAGGCCCACGGCCATTCCCTGTTTTCGTAGCATTTGTCGCTGGTCACCACGATCACGGCACGTACGGTCGGAACCGAACGGACCGCCTCCAGAACGTGCACCGTGCCCATCACGTTGACCGCAAAGGTCTCCACCGGCTCGCGGTAGGACCGGCGCACCAGCGCCTGCGCCGCGAGATGGAACACGATCTCCGGCCGCCATTCGTTCACCGCAGATCGCACTGTTGCGAGATTGCGAATGTCGCCAAACGTCGTCGGGATCAGCTTCGCCAGCCCAGCGAGCGCGAACAGGCTCGGTTCCGTCGGGGGCGGCAACGACAACCCGCCAACCTCGGCGCCCATGCGGTGCAGCCACAGGCCCAGCCAGCCGCCCTTGAAGCCGGTATCGCCAACCAGCAGGACACGCCTGCCACGCCAAAAGTCATGGTTTGGGTTCTGTGGGCCGTCCACGGCTCCTGCCAGCTCCTTGCGATGAATGCGGAGCGGAAGAGGCAGCCGTTGCCGTAAACAAAGGGTTAGCGGGCGATGTAGATCCTACTGCGAGGACCGCGCCATCGCCGAGGCCTGTTCACGTGCCCGCGCCATTCCTTGCATGATCGCATCGGCATCCAGAGTCGCCTGATGCGTGCGCCATCCATAGTCATAATCGGCCTGATCGGCCTGCGACGCGGACGGGGTCATCGCGCAGGCGGAAAGACAACAGAAAGTCAGCAATGCAGCGAACAGGCGCATCCGGGCAAATCCATCCAGCCTCTGACCTGACGGTTCTAGCGATCCCGTGAACGTGATACCAGAAGAAATACACGGGAAGTTCAACTGACCTCCATCTGACGCCGGGGCGGGCGGCGCAGCATCCAGAACGCCACGCTGCCGCATGCGTAGAAGAAGATCGAGAGCCAGAATGCGAGGTGGTAGCTGCCGGTAACGTCGAAGCTCCACCCCGCCAGCCACGACCCGGAGGCGGAACCGATCCCCGTTCCGATGGTGATCGCGCCAAGAATCGTGCCCAACCGTGGCCCCGGAAACAGATCCGCCGTCTTGGCCGTGATCGCCGGCCCGCGCGCGCCCCAGGTCAGGCCAAAAAAGCACGAGTGCAGCCACAGCAGCAGGTGCTGGTCCGGCGACGTAATAAGCAGCGCGCACGCCACGCCGATGATCGACGTGCCGTAGGTGATCACCGCGGACAGTTCACGGCCGATGTAGTCGGACACCCAACCGGTGATGATGACGCCCGGCAGCGACAGGAAGGCGCCCAGGCCCAGCACCTCGGCGGCATACAGCTTGTCGAACCCGATGGTGACGGCGAAGGCAAGCTGGTGCAGCGCCACCAGGAAACTGCCGAGCCCGGTGAACACATAGACCAGCGACAGCAGCCAGAAATGCGGCGTGCGCATCGCCTCACGCAGCGTCCACCCGCCGCTCGCTTGCGCCCGTGCGGCGCTCGCGATGCGATCCTGTTGCGACGTCCTGAACAGCGCGGTCAGCGGCAGGACTGCGACCGCCATGAAGCCTCCCTGCGCCAGGTAGGCACCGCGCCAGCCGAACCCGTCGATCAGCATCTGTGACAGCGGCGCCGAGAAGGCACGAGCGAACCCGTTGGCGGACTGCACGATGGCCACCGCCATGCCTCGGTTGGACACGAATCGACGCGAGAGCACCGGAACGAACACCACAAGGCCAAGGCAGTTGGCGCCGAGCGTCATCACCACGCCGTACAACACGATCACCTGCCACAGCGCGTCGGCATAGGAACTGGCGAGAAGTCCCATGGCCAGCAGCACACCGCCGATCAGCACCAACCGCTGCGGCCCTAGCCGGTCCACCAGAACGCCAATGAGCGGCGAGGTCAGGCCCGCCACCATCTGTGATACCGAGTAAGCGATCGAGCTTTCGCCGCGTGACCAACCGAACGCCTCAATGAAGGCGATCAGGAACACCGTGTAGGAGTGCATGCAGGCCGCGCCGACGGCGAACGTGATGAACGCTGCGCCGAGCAGCAAGCTGGCCTGTCGGTGCGGGGCGCTCAGACGCATTGGGTCGGTGCTTCGGATCGGTGCCCCACGATGCGCCGAGTGTGCGCGCCGCGCTGGCGAGCCTCAAGCCCTGGACGGAAGATCAGGGCTCTGCCCTGAAACCCGCCAAGGGGCTTTGCCCCCTCACCAAAGGCGGAGCCTTTGGAATCCGTCATGTTCGGCTCTGGAGGGGGTGGCACTGACCTCGCTTGAGGTCAGTGCCACCCCCTCCAGAGCCGAACAAATGGGTCCTAAGGGCTACGCCCTTAGCGGAGTTCCAAGAGGCGGAGCCTCTTGGTCGGGGTCCGGGGCGAAGCCTCGGTCTTCCCTGCTACGACTTTTTGGCTGGCGCGGGGGTCGCGTGCTTCATCGGTGCGGCCGCCGCGCCACCATGCATCAACTGGCCGCGTATTTCGCCGCCGCCGTTGGCGGCTGTATGGACGTTCGCATACCACAGACCAGCCATCAGGTCCTTGATCTGGGCATCGGTCAGCGTGGCGGTGCCGGTTTGCGGGCTGGTTGGAGACTTGCCGTCGATCGGCACCAACACGCCGGCGTTGGCGCCAGGCTTCGCCGGTCCATGGAAGTGCGCGGCGGTGGCCGGACCGGTCAGGCCATACCACTCGACCGTGTAGGAAAGCTCCTTCTTCGTGGTGTCCAGCGTTGCCAGCACGTCGCCACTGCCAGTTGTCTGGTTGGGCGGAACCTCCTGGGCGCCGTTCATCGTCGCGTGGAATTCGACCATGGCGGCCGAGGCGGCTGACATAACGCCCGCGGCAAACACCGCGGCCAGAAGTGAGGTTCGGAACATGTATCCCCCTTTGTCATTACAACGCCGCACCCGGACTTGGGCCGCGGCGGCCAACTTGCTGAAAGACGCGGCGGAAGTCACGGTATTCCCTTAAGCCTCCCGCAAATGCGGAGAACAGTCCAGTTGGAGGAAACCAGCCCATGGATTTCGGTATCGGCATCGCAACATCGCACGACAGCTGGAAGCTCGCGCAACGGGCGGAGGAACTCGGCTTCACACATGCCTGGTTCTTCGACACACAGATGATCACCGCGGACTGCTTCGTCGCGATGGGGGCGGCCGCACTGAAGACCAGCCGGATCCGGCTGGGGACCGGCGTACTGGTGCCGTCCAACCGGATCGCGGCAGTGACGGCCAATGCGTTCGCCACGCTGAACGGCATGGCACCGGGACGGATCGATTTCGGCGTCGGCACCGGGTTCTCGGCGCGTCGCGCGATGGGCCTCGGCGCAATGAAGCTGGCCGACATGGAGGAGTATATCCGTGTCGTCTACGGGCTGCTGAATGGCGAGACGCTGGAGACCAGCATCGAGGGCAAGCGGAAGAAGATCCGGTTCCTCAACCCGGATTTCGGGCTGATCAACACGACGGACCCGATCCGGCTGCATGTCTCGGCGTACGGCCCGAAGTCGCAGGCGCTGACGGCGAAGCTGAATGCCGGCTGGAAGAGCTTCATTTCCGACGTTCCAGGGGCGATGTCGGCGCTGGAGGGCATGCGGCAGAGCTGGGCGGATGCCGGCCGTCCCGCCGGCGACCTGTACAGCACCGCCTGGGCGTGCGGCTGTGTGTTACAGGACGGTGAAACCGCGGACAGTCCGCGCGCTGTCGCACAGGCTGGACCTCGAGCGGCGGTGCTGCTGCACCGCGCGGCGGACCTCGACATGGAGGGGTGGCAGAACACCTCGCCGGTGCCCGAATCGGTGAAGCAGCAGATCGACGGATATGTCGCGATGGCGCGCGGCTTCGAACCATCCGATGCGCGATATCTGAACAATCATCGTGGGCACTTCGTTTTTCTCAAGCCGGAAGAACAGAAGTTCATAACCGGGGAGCTGATCCGGCGAACGACATTCACCGCAAGTGAGCAGGAACTGAAGCAGCGGATCGAGGCTTTGCGCGACGCGGGATGGAGCCAGCTGGTCATTCCGATCACCCCCGGAGAGGAGCGGGCGCTGGAGGACTGGGCGCGGATCAAGCGTGCTTTCGACTGAGTTGCGCTGGCATTTTCGAGCTTGACGGAACGGTCTACCAACGCGACGCGATCGGGGGTATCCTTAGGGTGGAAACCGCGTATCACAGAGGACAGCACACCCTTGCGACCCCCCAGGAACGATCGCCAGCGCCCCCCACGGCGCCGTGGCTTCGACGACGATAATTTCTATGACAACGCGCCTTCAGCGCCGACGTTTCCGGCGTTCATGGCCAGTGCAGGCGGACCTGAGCTACAGGCGACCGTGAAGTGGTTCAACGGCGAGAAGGGCTACGGCTTTGTCGCCCTGACCGACGGCACCGGCGACGTCTTCCTGCACGTCAACGCGCTGCAGGCGGTCGGCGTCCAGACCGTAAACCCCGGCGCCACGCTGAAGATCCGCGTGGGCCAGGGGCAAAAAGGCCGCCAGGTCGATCAGGTGGTCTCGGTTGACGAGAGCACCGCGACCGCGGCGCCGCCTCGCCGACCCGGTGGCGCCGGCGCTGGTGGCTTCCAGTCGCGCGGGCCGCGACCGGATGGGCCCCGACGGCAGGTGGACCTGAGCACGGCGGTCGACATGGCCGGCACGGTGAAGTGGTACAATCCCGACAAGGGATTCGGCTTCATCACGCCGCAGTCTGGCGGCAAGGACGTGTTCATCCACGCGACCGTTCTGGAGCGGGCCGGCCTAGGCCCGCTGCAGGAGGGACAGACCGTGCGGATGGGCGTCGTCCAGGGCCAGAAGGGACCTGAGGCCGGCTCTATCAGCCTGGAGTAGCTTCCGGCGCTTCGTGCTGAGCCACCGGGACAGCGGGTCCTGCGCGTCCCGGTCGGCTTGGTTTGTCCGCAAAGTTGGGCCGTTCGTCACCCCGACGCGAGCAGGGCAACCGGAAATCCCCGCAGCACATCGCCCACAAGCGGGCTACCGCCGAGCGGCCCAACACAGCCGCCGTCGATGGTATTACGTAGCTTCGCGCCGGCGACCTCGTGCGGCAGATGCAGTGTGGTCCTGTCCCAAACGGCGGCAGGAATGTTGATCGTATCACCGCCCGGCAACAGCTTCACCGGCAGCCGCGGGACCACCACGAGGCAATGCGAGTTGCCGTGTGATCGGATAAACGCGACGACATGCGCTGCCATTGGCCCAGTTGCTGTCACTGGCACGTACGAACCGCGCGCAAACAGTGCGGGCCGCTCCTGCCGCACGGCCAACGCGCGCTGGATCACGGCCTGCTTGACCAGGGCATCGCGCCAATGCGCTGCGAGCCTGTTCGGCGTTTCCTTCGCCCGCAGTGCCGCGAGCCGTCGCTCGAAATCCACGGCACCGCGGTTGTCCGGATCGACCAGGCTCAAATCCCACAGGTCGGTCCCTTGATAGAGGTCCGGGACGCCTGGCGCGGTTAGCTTAAGCAGTATCTGCGCCAGCCCATTCACTGCTCCGGCCGGTCCGATGCGGTGTGCGAAGTGCGCCGCCTCCGTGGCAAACCCGTCAGTATCAGCCATGATCGTGTAAAGAAATGATTCCGCTGCGTCCTCGTATTCAAGGTTCGGAACTGTCCAATCCGTGGCAAGCTTGGCCTCACGCAGTGACTTGAGTTGCCACGCGGCCAATCGCTCCGCGTATTGGCGCATTCCCGCCGCATCCGAGGCTGTCAAATCCGTGGGCCAGGCACCGACGATCATCTGATAGAGCATCGCCTCATCGCCGGGCGTCGGCATCGGCCCGTCACCAAAGCGTCGATGCGGTGTATTCAGCGCCAGCCAGCGGCGAACCACGCCCTCCCACTCACCCGGCATCTCGCTGAGCACCGCAAGCCGCGCCCGGACATCGGCACCGCGTTTGTGGTCATGCGTCGCTGTTGCCAGCATCGCATCCGGGAAGCGTTTTCGACGATCTTCGGAAGCGGCGTGGAACTGCTCAGCCGTGACCGCGAATTGAGCGATATCCGCCCCCACCTCATTGCGGGAAAGCAGCACGCCGTATCGGTAGTAGGCGGTGTCCTCGACAGCCTTCGCGGCCAGCGGCGCACTCAGTTGCTGGAACCGGACGCATGCCTGCCGATCCCCCTCGCCGCCTAGCCATCGATCGACCCAAGTAACGACGGGGCGATCGGCTGCACGGCAGTCATGCATGGCTCCGGCAGCGGCCTTGGCAAATGCTGCCGCATCACCGGCGGAGCGTCGCTGCCATCCGTAGCTGCGATACACTGGAAAATGCGCCAGCAGTGCCACCAAAGCGCGGCGGATCGCGGCGAACGTGACGTCCCGCGTCTCCAGCCGCATCCTCGCCAGGCGATGCAGCGATGCTGCCGCGGCATCCAGTTGCGAACCGAACGATCGCGCCAGCACATCGTGGCGCGCTGCCAGTTCCTCCACCGCGAACTCGTCCGTGCGCCCGCTAATCGATGCCCATAGTTGGCGCAACGGCATTTCGCCGGCGGGATCGTGCAGCAATCCGCTGACCACATCCATGAAATCGTAGCCGCTGGTTCCATCGACTGCCCAGTCATCCGGCAGGTGCTCACCGGCACCCAGGATCTTTTCCACGACCAGCCATGCGGGGCCCTTCGGCGCGTCCGCCGGCCGCTGGCCCTCGAGCGCGGCAAAGCGCGCGCGAAGTCGCCGACAGTATTCCGGTGGATCAGCGAGGCCATCGACGTGGTCGACCCGCACACCGTCGATCAATCCCTCGCGGTACAGCCGCAGCAACGTTGCGTGCGTGGCATCGAATACCGCCTCGTCCTCGATACGCAGCCCCGCCAGGCCGTTGATGTCGAAGAACCGTCGCCAGTTGATTTCGTCGGCCGCATTGCGCCACCACGCAAGCCGATAGTGCTGCCGCTCCAACAGACGATGCAGACGCTCCCTGCCCGCCTCCGTTGTCGCATCGTACGTCGCCGATTCCGCGGTCGCGATCTCCGCATGGTCTTCGTCGCGCACCGGAAAGCGATTGTCGTAGTAGCAGACAGCAGGTTCCGACCCGTTGCGCTCCAGCGTCAGGGCGCCGGATCGCAATGCCTCCCCGTACGGATCGCCAAGGAAGGGCGCGAGCAGCTTGCCGTGAAGTGTGGGATCCGTGCTGTCCCAATCGATATCGAAGAAATGCGCATAACGGCTCATGCGGCCGTGTCGCAGCACGTCGCCCCACCAGGGGTTCTCCATGCCGCCAGCCGCCATGTGATTTGGAACGATATCTACGATGATGCCAAGACCGGCGTTTCGTAGTGCCGCAACGAAGGCGCGCAGACCGGCTTCTCCGCCCAGTTCAGCGCTGACCTGGGTGGGATCAACGACATCGTAACCATGTGTCGAGCCCAGGCGCGCCGTCAGTATTGGCGATACATAGGCGTGACTGACCCCGAGCGCCGCCAGATACGGGACCACCTGTATTGCATCCGCAAAGGTGAATTCACGATGCAATTGGAGGCGCATGGTAGCGCGTGGCACGTTCATAGCCGAGGCCGCCTTGCCGCCAGTTTCGCCACACGCGCCGCAACACGGGGTTCGTCGAACAGCATATTGGCCTCTACCGTCATACGGCGCCGCCAGTTTGGATGTTGATCGGTAGTGCCCGGCAGGTTTGGCTGTTCCTCCAGGCCGAGCACATCCTCGAGCGGAGGCAGGAACAGGGGCGATGGAGTGCCAGCGGTGAACGCAAGGGCCGCATCCACGAAGCTTGCGGGATCATCCGAAGGTGGCCCTGCGCCGTTTGCCACACCAGCATCGGTGAACGCGTGCCACAACCGCTCACGATCCGATGCGCGCTCCTCCACCAGTTGCTCTTCGCGCTCATTGACACCAAGGCGTCCGCACGCCGCGCGCGTCGAGATGTCGCGACCACGCCACCAGCCTGCCGTGGTCGGCAGGTCGTGCGTCGAGGTCATCGCGACCGCGGAGGGGTTCCATGCTCCCGGCGGCATAAATCCTTGCCAATCGCGCTCGAACCACAGCACGCGCATGCCATGGAGACCGGCCGCGTCCAGCGTCTCGCGGAATCCATCCGGTAGCGTCCCGAGATCCTCACCGACGACGATGGCCGAATGACGCTTTGATTCCAGAGCCAGCAATCGCAACAGATCGACCAGTGGATACGTAAGGTACGCACCGTCGGCTGGATCAGCCCCGTCGGGGGTCAGCCAAAGCCGGGTCAATCCCATCGCATGGTCGATGCGTACGCCACCCGCGCGACGCAGCACCGCACGAACAGTGGCAAGGAACGCTGCGAACCCTCCATTGATCAAGGCACGTGGCGAAAACCCAGTGAGTCCCCAGTTCTGGCCTCGAGGATTGAGTAAATCCGGTGGCGCACCGATGGCAAGCCCGGCCAGAATGTCGCCTTGCCGGCTCCAGGCATGGCTGCCGGTCGGATCCATTCCAACCGCAAGATCAGCGATCAGTCCAATGCGCATCCCCGCCGCCAACGCCCGGCTTTGCGCAATAGCGAGCGAGCGATCCGCCAACCACTGCAGGAAAGCATGAAACCGCACTTCGTCCTCATGCGAGGCTGCGAATACGGCGACCGCGGGGCTAGTGGGATCACGCAGATCCAGCGTCCATTGTCGCCAATCGCTGACGCCCGCCGCGGACTGCACTGCATGCAGCGCCTCGAAGACGGCATGCTGCATCAGCAGTTCACCGCCATCCGCGCGGAACTGCGCGAAATCGGCATGGAGTGCGCTGTCCGCGGGTCCCGCAGTGAAAGCCTCGAACAGATGCCGCAGCAACGCCAGCTTCACCGCTGCGGCGCGCGGCCAATCTATCAACGCATCGTCCGCGTGCCTTGCCAGGGCTTCGCTCAGACCATGCTCACGGACCACGCTCGCCACATGTGTGTCGCCAAGTACCAATGCCGGTGATGCGTGCAACGGATTGAGGAACAGCCGCGTTGATGGCGAGTATGGCCCGAACCGCGCGGGATCTGCGGTGAACAACGCATGCAGCGGGCTCAGCGCGACAGCATCGGCGCCGTGCGCTCCGGCCAACTCTGCGAAACTGGCGATGCCGGAAGCATCGCCGATACCGCCATCGCCGTGCTGGCGCAGCGCATAGACCTGGGCCGCGACCCCCCAAAGCCGCGCATCAGGCACCACATCGTCGATCGTCATGCACCGGCTGGGCGCCACCGCCACGACGATGTCGCGATCGTCAATCAGCAGGCGATGATAGCCGGTCTCGGTGATTGCCGGCAGACGCAGGCGCCCGCGCACCGGCGACAGTGTCACATCGCGGGTCTCACCGGTTTCCAGCACCAGCCGCGCCCCGCTCGGATCGCCAGCGCCTACGTCGAGCCGCGTTGGCCGCCCGGCGGTCGCGGTGATCAATGGCGGCAGCGTCGTCGGACTCGCTCGACGTGAGACCTGCTTGCGACTGTCCAACAGATCGCCACGCGTCGTCGATGGGAGTTCGAGCGCATCGAGGATCCGCTGCAGCACATCGGGCGCGACAACCTGCGGCCGTCCCGCATAATCATTCCACTCGACAGCGATCCCGGCGCGACGCGCCAGGTCGCGCACGGCCTCGTCATTCATTGTCCACCCGATCCGCATCATCGAGCCAGACGCAGGTGCAATGCCCGGACAGCGTGCCGGACTGCGCCGCCATCGCCGCATCATCTGACGGTGCGAACAATCGACGCCCGTGCGGAGGTGTGATCGACACGGACGCATGATCAAGATTGCTCGCCAACGTCAGCACGGAACCGTCACCCATCCGCCAACGCGCAAGCACGGCCTTCGGTCCCACCGCCTTTGCGTCCAGCGCATGCGCACCATCCAGCCGCGCAACGACTTCAGCCTGCCGCAGCGCGATCAGGTCTCGATACAATGCCTCACGTGATGGACCGTGCGCCTTGTCGCCATGCGGCACGGACGCCTCGAACGTACGCGGTGCATTCGGGTCGGGGATCCGCTCGCGTTTCTCCGGATCGGCGAAGGCGGGGAAGCGGGCGAATTCGTTGCGGCGCCCCTGGCGCACCGCATCGGCCAGTTCCGCGCCATGGTCGGTAAAGAACAGGAACGGCGTCCTGCTGGCGTTTTCCTCGCCCATGAAGATCAGCGGGATCTGCGGCGACAGCATCATCAAAGCGATCGCCGCTTCCAGCGCCGCAGGCTCGACCAATGTCGTCAACCGTTCGCCAAAGGCGCGATTGCCGATCTGGTCATGGTTCTGCAGGAACAGCACGAATGCGGTGGGGGGCAGATGGGCACTCGGCATGCCCCGTGGTCCGCCAAGATACTGCGACTGTTCACCCTGATAGATGAAGCCTTCCGCCAGACAGCGTGCCAGCTTGCGCGCGGGTTCGGCAGCGTAGTCGCTGTAGTAACCCGCATCCTCGCCGGTCAGCAGCACGTGCAATACGTTATGTCCGTCGTCATTCCACTGTGCGTCACAATCCTTCTCCAGGTGCGAGGCATCATTGTGGTGTTCCAGCACCAGATGCACGTGGCGTCCCGGCTCGATCGTCGAACGCACGGCAGCAGCCATCTCGTCGACCCAGGTCTGATCATCGATTGCATGCACTGCGTCGAAACGCAGCCCGTCGAAGCGGTATTCCATCAGCCAGTAGAGCACGTTTTCCGTGAAGAACTGCCTGACCGCCGGTCGGCGGAAGTCGATTGCCGCGCCCCACGGTGTCTGGTGATCTTCCCGAAAGAATTGCGGCGCGTACAACGACAGATAGTTCCCGTCCGGACCAAAATGGTTGTACACCACGTCAAGAAAGATCATCAGCCCCAGATCGTGCGCCGCATCGACCAAGGCCTTCAAATCGTCGGGCGTGCCATAACTGGTGTCGGGCGCGTACGGCAGCACGCCGTCGTATCCCCAGTTGTGCCGTCCCGGAAAATCGTTGATCGGCATCAGTTCAATCGCCGTGATACCCAACGCCGCCAGCTTCGCGAGCTGCTTGATGACGCCACGAAACCCGCCGAAAGCGCCAGCGTGAAGTTCGTACAGCACCGCTTCCTTCCACGGCCGTCCCCGCCACGACGTGTTGCGCCACGCGTAGGCCGCCGGATTGATCACGACACTGGGATCATGCACGTCAGCTGCCTGCCCACGCGATGCTGGATCCGGCACCAGCGTCCCATCCGCCAGTCGATAGCGGTAGCGCGTCCCGGCCGGGCATTGTGCGATCGCCTCGAACCAGCCATCCGGCGAGCGAGCCATCGGCACGATCGGCCCGTCTTCAACAGCCACACTCACGGTTTGCTGAGCCGGCGCCCAGAATCGGAATCGCGTTTGTCCATCATCCAGTATGGCAGCACCAAATGGCAGGACCTGCGCGTGGCTGTCGCTCATCCCGTCGCTACTTCAAGTTCGCCGTGCATCAAGACCACGCTGTGGGCTCCGACCGAGATTTCATTGCCAGCATACGAACGTTCGCCAAGCTCCCGCGAAGCACTATCCAACAGCAATGTTGCCGCCGAACGTGGCGCCGGCAGACGAAAATGCCTGCTTTCGCTCGTAGGGTTGAGCAATAACGTGAGAATAGTGGCCTTCCCGTCCGTTCCCGACATGGCACGGCGCAACACCAACGTGCGGTGGTTGGGATCGTTCCACGCCTCAGCCGAAATTATCTGACCGTCCTGATCGAACCAGGCGATGTCCAGGATGCCGGGAGCGGGTTGCACGGCGCCGTGCAGGAACACCGGGCTTCGCAGCACGGGATACGTTTGCCGCAGCGCAATCAATCGTGCGACGTAGTCGGTCAGCGCGTTGCCCTCGAAACTGGATGCCATCGTCCAGTCGAGCCACGAAATCTCGTTGTCCTGGCAATAGGCGTTGTTGTTGCCATGCTGCGTCCGGCCGAATTCGTCACCGGCCAACAGCATCGGCGTGCCTTGCGCCAGGAACATGGTGGCCAGCATTGCCCGCTTGACCCGATCACGCAGGTGATTGATGGCTGCGTCGTCCGTTGGCCCTTCGACACCCCAGTTGCTGGTGAGGTTGGAAGCGTTGCCATCCTTGTTGCCTTCGCCATTCGCCTCGTTGTGACGTTCGGCGTAGCTGACCGCATCCTGCAGCGTGAATCCGTCGTGCGCCGTCACGAAGTTCACCGAAGCCCACGGCCGCCGTCCGTGGTGGGCAAAAAAATCCGAGGATGCGGAAAGCCGCGCAGCGATGTCCGGCCGCTGTCCCTGATCACCGCGCCAGAAACGCCGTACACCGTCACGGAAGCGGTCGTTCCATTCGGCGAACCCCGGAGGATGACCGCCGAGCCGATAACCGCCAGGTCCGACATCCCACGGTTCCGCGATGAGCTTCACGCCAGCCAACGCCGGATCCTGGCGCACCGCATCGAAGAAGCCTGCGCCGGCATCGAAGCCATACAACTCGCGCCCCAACGTCGAACAGAGATCGAAGCGGAATCCGTCGACATGAAAGGAGTCGACCCAGTAGCGCAGCGAATCCATCACCATTTGCAGCACGCACGGATGCGACAGGTTCAGTGTGTTGCCGGTGCCGGTGTCGTTTGCCGTGCGCCGCAGATCACCATCCTCCAGCCGATAATAGCTGGCGTTGTCGAGGCCGCGAAAGGACAGCGTCGGCCCGATCTCTTCGGTTTCGGCCGTGTGGTTGTAGACGACGTCGAGGATCACTTCGATGCCCGCGGCGTGCAGCCGGCGCACCGCGACGCGCATCTCATTCGCCGAGTGGTTCGACAGGTAGGACGGCTCCGGCGCGAAGAAACCAATCGTGTTGTAGCCCCAGAAATTGCGCAGGCCGCGCTGCTGCAACGGTCGATCCTGCACGAACGCATGTATTGGCATCAGCTCGATCGCGGTGATGCCCAGGCGGAGCAGGTGGTCGATGACGGCGGGATGCGCCAACGCCGCAAACGTGCCGCGCTCGTGTGCGCGGATATCGTGCCGCAGCATGGTCAGCCCGCGCACATGCGCCTCATAGATCACGGTATCGGACCACGGCACCGCCGGCGGCCGATCGTCGCCCCAGTTGAACGAGTCGTCGACCACGACGGCCTTGGGCATCGCCGGCGCACTGTCGCGCCGATCGAACGACAGATCGCCGCGTGGCGAGTTCAGCCGAAACCCATAGAGCGCATCGGTCCAATGCAGCCTGCCGACGAAGCCGCGCGCATAGGGATCCAGCAGCAGCTTGAAATGATTGAAGCGATGCCCTCGTTCCGGTTCGTAGGGACCGTACGCTCGATAGCCATAGGCCAGTCCGGCCGAGGCGTCCGGCAGATAGCCATGCCAGATTTCGTCGGTGTATTCCGGCATTGTATAGCGCGCGATCTCATGCCGCCCGGAAGGCTCGAACAAGCACAGCTCGATCCGTTCAGCATGCGCGGAGAAGACCGCGAAATTGATACCAAGCCCGTCCCAGGTCGCCCCGAGTGGAAATGGTCGACCTGAAAGCAGAGCATCGGGTAGCCGGGGCATTGACTGGGTACCATCGAGGGAAGGCGCGCCCCAGCCATATCACTCAGTCAGCCAGTCGAAAATACATTGTGGCCAGCGGTGGCAGGGTCAGTTCCAACGATTGTGCTTCGCCGTGGCGCTGCACCGGAACGGTCCGAATGCTGCCCTTGTTGCCCATGCCGGACCCACCGTACTCCGCGGCGTCGGTGTTGATCAGTTCGAGCCAACGCCCAGCCCGCGGAACCCCGACGCCATAACCACTGCGCGGCACCGGCGTCATGTTGCAGACCACAAGCACGGGCGAGGTACCTTCGTCGCCTTGGCGCAGGAACGCGAACACCGAATTCTGCCTGTCGTCACCGACCACCCAACGGAAGCCGGTAGAGACAGCGTCCCGCTGATGCAGTGCCGGCTCGCTCGCGTAGACGCGGTTCAGGTCGTGGACCAGACGCTGCACGCCAAGTCTCAGGGGATCGCCAAGCGCAGC
Organism: uncultured Alphaproteobacteria bacterium; assembly: GCA_963726125.1. Taxonomy (GTDB): domain Bacteria; phylum Pseudomonadota; class Alphaproteobacteria; order Acetobacterales; family Acetobacteraceae; genus JAMXLO01. The sequence goes on from CAVSBG010000013.1 coordinate 542,358, forward strand.
CCAATCGAGTTCGCCGTCATGGCTCCATTCGTGCTCCTGGGCGATCTCGCAGCCCATGAACATCAGCTTCTTGCCGGGATGCCCCCACATGAAGCCGTAATATGTTCGTAGATTCGCGAATCGTTGCCAGTTGTCTCCCGGCATCTTGCCGATCAGGGAATGCTTGCCGTAGACCACTTCGTCATGTGACAGCGGCAATACGAAGTTCTCGGCAAACGCGTACAGCAATCCGAACGTCATCTCGTTGTGGTGCCACGTGCGATGCACGGGTTCATGCTCGATATAGTCGAGCGTGTCGTGCATCCATCCCATGTTCCACTTGTAGCAGAACCCCAGTCCACCTTCCCTGATCGGCCGCGACACGCCTGGGAACGCAGTCGATTCCTCGGCGATCGTGATCGCTCCCGCGCAGCGTTCGGCAACCACGGCGTTGAAGTGACGCAGGAACCCTATGGCTTCGAGGTTCTCGCGGCCGCCGTAGACATTGGGGATCCACTGGCCCTCTTTGCGCGAGTAATCGCGGTACAACATCGACGCCACCGCATCGACGCGCAGTCCATCGACATGGAACTGCTCGATCCAGTAGAGGCCTGACGCAATCAGGAAGCCCTGCACCTCCCGGCGTCCGAAGTTGTAGATGTAGGTGTTCCAGTCCTGGTGAAATCCTTCGCGCGGATCCTGGTGCTCGTACAACGCGGTGCCATCGAAGCGCGCCATGCCGTGCGCGTCCGTTGGGAAATGTCCAGGCACCCAATCGACGATGACGCCAATGTTGTTGCGATGGCAGGCATCGACAAATCGTGCGAACCCCTCGGGAGGCCCGAAGCGCGCGCTCGGCGCGAACAGGCTCAAAGGCTGATAGCCCCATGAACCACCGAATGGATGCTCCGCTACCGGCATCAGCTCGACGTGGGTAAAGCCCATCTCCTTGACGTACGGCACCAGCCGCTCGGCCAGTTCATCCCAGGTGGGGGTTCGGCCATCAGGATGCACCCACGATGCTGCGTGGACCTCGTAGAACGACAGCGGCGCATTCGTCGCATGGCGACGGGCACGGTCGCGCATCCACGCGTCGTCGTGCCAGGCATGCGGCGTGGGATCCATCACCACGGACGCCGTCGCCGGCGGTGCTTCCGTGGCACGCGCCAGCGGGTCAGCCTTCAGCGGCAGTCGCCAGCCATCCGCTCCAGTGATGGCAAACTTATAGGTCGCACCTGCGGCAAGGCGCGGGATGAAAAGCTCCCACACCCCGGCCGGATAGCGCAGCCGCATTGGATTGCGCCGCGGGTCCCAGGTGTTGAAGTCGCCCACCACCGATACCGATCGCGCATTCGGCGCCCACACCGCGAACCGCACACCGCGCACGCCGTCGATCGTCACCACGTTGGCGCCGAGATGCGAGGCGAGCTCGAAATGCCGCCCCTCGTTGAACAAATGCAGGTCCAGTTCACCGAGCTGGGGTCCGAACGAGTAGGGATCCTCGATCTCCTGCACAGCGCCTGGCCAGTTGATGCGCAACAGATAGGGCTCCGCACTGGCGACCTCACCCACGAAAAGTCCAGTCGGCGCAACCGGTGCCAATCGCCCGATCACGCCGCCACCCTGGCGTGCGACGACCTGGACCTGCGATGCACCTGGCAGAAACGCACGCACGATCCACCCGGCCGCCGTTTCGTGCGGACCGAGCACAGAGAACGGATCGCGCAAAGTGCCGTTGGCAAGCGTCTCTTCGACGCCTGCCGGCAATCCCACCAGGTCAACGATATCGTTCATGCTGTCACCATGGTGCCAATGATTTGCGCCATGCCATGCAATGGCACATCGATCCAGCCAGGACGATTGGCCGCTTCATAGACGATCTCGTATGCCGCCTTTTCGATCAGGAACAGCCGCAGCAAATCCCGCTCCGCCGCTTCATCCTGCACCGGGAACGCGTCCCGGTACCCCGCGAGGAAGCACTGCGCCGCGCGCTCAGCGAACGTTTGCAGGAACGCGTCACGGCTGGGGTCGGTCACGTGCGCCTGGTTGGCGACACTCTTCCGCTTCACCACCGCGGCCGCATAGTCGAACGAGCGGATCATCCCCGCGACATCGCGCAGCCGGTGATTCTTCGCCCGCCGGGCCTCCATCGGTTTCGCAGGCTCGCCCTCGAAATCGATGATGTAGACATCGCCGTTCGCAACCAGCACCTGACCCAGATGGAGGTCACCGTGGATGCGCGTCAGCGTCGCGCCTTTGCCGGCCGCCGCAAGCGAGCGCACGCTCGCGGCAAGCGCATCGCGCGCCGGCGACACCGCGGCAAGGTCACGTGCCGCCGCCTCGTCCCATTCGGTCTGCGCATCCAGGGCGGCGAATGCAGCCTCGAGCTGCTGCTCGGCCTGCTCCGCCCACTGCGCTGTGATCGCTCCCGATGCCGACTCCGGCGCAAACGCCGGATCGCTGGAGTCTTGCGCCAGGATCGCATGCATTTCGCCGAGCCGCTTGCCAAGCAGTGTTGCGATCGAATCGTAATCCTCGTGCTGCTCCGTCTCGGTGGCCTGTGTCTGCCGCATGTCCGCGGTCAATTCGCCCAGCCCCCGCATCAGCAGGTCGAGCGTCCACGTCCACGCATCGCCTTGGTTGCGGATGAAACCTTGCGCAATCGCCAGGGCGTGGCGGTCGCCATTGGGATCCACGCGGACCACCTCCCCCAGCAGGGGAGCGATATTGGTAAAGCCCTGTTCGGTCAGATAGCGCCCCATCTCCGCCTCCGGATGCGGCCCCACCGCAATGCGACGGAACAGCTTCAGCATCGCGACATTGCCAATGATCATCGAGGAATTGGATTGCTCGACCGAAAGCCAGTTCATCTCGACCCCAGCCGGTACAACGGTCTCGACCATGCGCGAGGTGGGCTCGAAGCGAATGTCGCCGGACTGTGAACTGGCCGCCAGGCCGGCCATGACCGCGGCCGCGAATTCCGGCAACGCGAACGCATCGGTCAGCAATCCGACCCGGGCGCCGCGACGCACCCGCGCCAGCGCAAGCTGTGCCGGCAACCGGCCGGTCGGTCGATCCTCCCAGGCTATCGCCAGAGGCAGCGACCAGCGTGCCGTACCACCCGATGTCTCGGTTTCGATCTCGGCCAGCAGCACGTCCTGTTCGGCGTGCGGCAGGGCAACCAGCGACGTCACCCGCGCCGTGCGCAGTGCCTGGTCTTTCATGGCAAACCAGCGGCGCTTGATCAGATACGCTGGCAGGATATCGCGCTCCAACGACGTGCGTGCCGCCAGCAACGCATCTTCCAAGCGGTGACGCATAACGATCGTCTGATATTCGGGCATGGCTTCCGGCTCTGGCGTGTGTGTTGATGGCCAACCTTCCTGCTCATCGGCCAGCAGGAACCAATAAAATCCATAGGGTGCCAAGGTCAGCAGATAGGTAAGCTGACCGATCGGCGGAAACACCGACCCGCCATCCAATTCTATCGGCGTCCGGCCAGCAAATTCAGTAAGCTCCAGCTCCACTGCCTGCGGCGTGCGGGCGAGATTGGCAACGCACAGTATGGCGCGTCCCTCATATTCGCGCAGATAGGCGAGGATCTTGCGGTTCTTCGGGTACAGCAACCGGAAGCTGCCACGACCGAACGCCTGATACTGCCGCCGCACGGCAATTGCGCGGCGCATCCAGTTCAGCAGGGAATGACGATCGCGCGACTGTGCCTCAACGTTGACCGCCTCGTAGCCGTAAAGCGCATCCATCACGGGCGGCAACACAAGGCTCGCCGGTTCGGCGCGCGAGAAACCTCCGTTGCGGTCCGGCGACCACTGCATCGGGGTTCGCACGCCGTCGCGATCACCCAAATGGATGTTGTCGCCCATGCCGATCTCGTCGCCGTAATAGATCACCGGCGTTCCCGGCATGGAGAACAGCAGCGAGTTCATTAATTCGACGCGCCGCCGATCGTGTTCCAGCAGCGGCGACAACCGGCGGCGGATGCCAAGGTTCAATCGAGCGCGACGATCCGCGGCATAGGTCTCCCACAGGAAATCCCGCTCGCTGGAGGTCACCATTTCCAGCGTCAATTCGTCGTGGTTGCGCAGGAAGATCGCCCATTGGCTGTTCAGCGGGATCTCCGGCGTTTGCCGCAGGATATCGGTGATCGGGAACCGATCCTCCCGCGCGATTGCCATATACATCCGCGGCATCAGCGGGAAATGGAATGCCATGTGGCATTCGTCATCATCGCCAAAGTAATCCTTGGCATCTTCTGGCCACTGATTGGCTTCTGCCAGCAGCATCCGGTCTGAGTAATGTGCGTCCAGCTCAGCCCGGATGCGCTTCAGTACCGCATGCGTCTCGGGCAGGTTCTCGTTGTTGGTCCCTTCCCGCTCCACCAGGTACGGCACGGCATCCAGCCGCAAGCCATCGACGCCCAGCTCCAGCCAATAGCGCAGAACCGAAAGGACCTCCTTCAGCACGCGCGGGTTGTCGAAGTTCAGATCCGGCTGATGCGGATAGAACCGATGCCAATAGTACTGACCCGCCACCTCGTCCCACGACCAGTTGGAACGCTGGGAGTCGATGAAGATGACGCGTGTCTCCGCGAACTTGTGGTCATCGTGCGACCAGACATAGAAGTCGCGATACACGGAACCAGGTTTCGCCTGACGCGCGCGCTGGAACCACGGATGCTGGTCGGAGGTGTGGTTGATCACCAGTTCAGTGATCACCCGCATACCGCGCGCATGGGCCGCCGCGATGAACCGCTTGGCATCGGCCAACGTGCCGTAATCCGGTTGCACGCCGCGATAGTCCGCAATGTCGTAGCCATCATCACGGCGTGGCGAGGGATAGAACGGCAGCAGCCAGATCGTATTGACACCAAGGTCCGCGATATAGTCGAGCTTTGAGATCAGGCCGGCAAAATCCCCCATTCCATCGTTGTTGCCGTCAAAGAACGACTTGATGTGAAGCTGGTAGATGATCGCGTCCTTGTACCACTGATTGTCCTCGCTCAACGAGGTGACAACCGGCGTCGCGGGCGTCGGATGTACGGGCGCAGTATCCATTTACACAGCCTCCAGCGGCGCGATCTGCCAGATGGCGAACGGCAGATCGTTGGGATCCAGGCGAATGTGCTGGCGCTTGCCAGTCCACACAAAATTTTGACCGCGCATCAGGTCGGTGGCCGCGAGCGACGCATGGTCAGGCAGCCCCCATTCCCACAACGGCACCTCGATGTCCGCTTCCTGGACATTGTGCGGATCGAGGTTGACCGCAACCAGTATCATGTCGCTGCCACCGCGCAGGCGCTTGCCATAATACAGCACCTGGCCATTGAACGCCGGATAGAAGGTAATCCCAAGATGGCTCTGCAACGCGGGGTGCAGCCTTCGGATCCGGTTCAGTGTGGTGATTTCACCGACGATATTGCTGGGCGCTGTGAAGTCCCGCACGCGGATCTCGTATTTCTCGGAGTTGAGATATTCCTCGCGCCCCGGCAGAGGTGCCAACTCGCAGATCTCGAAGCCCGAATACATCCCCCACAAGCCGGACAGGGTGCAGGCCAACGCGGCGCGGATCAGGAATCCCGCACGTCCCGATGTCTGCAGGAAGACGGGATTGATATCAGGTGTGTTGACGAAGAAGTTTGGGCGGAAGAATTCGCGCACCGGCGCTTCATTCAGTTCTGTCAGGTACTCGGTGAGCTCTTGCTTCGTGTGTCGCCAGGTGAAGTAGGTATAGGACTGGGTGAAGCCGACCTTCGCCAACCGATACATCAGCTTTGGCCGCGTGAAGGCCTCCGCCAGGAACAGCACATCCGGCTGGCGGCCGCGGATATCGGCGATCATCCAATGCCAGAAGGGCAGCGGCTTGGTATGCGGATTATCGACGCGAAAAATGCGGACGCCCTGATCCACCCAGAACTGCACCGCGTCACGCAGGGCCAGCCACAGCCCCGGTATCGCGGCCTCGGCATAGAAATCGGGATTGACGATATCCTCGTATTTCTTCGGTGGATTCTCGGCGTAGCGCAGAGACCCATCCGGCCGCCAGCGAAACCATTCGGGATGCTCGCGCAGCCATGGATGATCCGGCGAACATTGCACCGCAAAGTCCACTGCAATCTCCAGGGCGTGCTCTTTGGCCGCGGCGATCAGTGCGCGGAAGTCTCGCAGCGTGCCAAGCTGCGGATGCACCGCATCATGCCCACCCTCCGGACCGCCAATGGCGTAGACGCTGCCGACATCGTCGGGCGCTGCCCGCAGCACATTGTTGCGGCCCTTCCGATTGGTCGTGCCGATTGGATGGATCGGCGGGAAATACAGCACGTCGAATCCCATGTCGCGGATTGCCGGAAGCCGCTCGATGACACCGGTGAACGTGCCATGCCGCGCGGGATCATCCGTGGCCGACCGTGGAAACATCTCGTACCAACTGGCAAATCCGGCTTGCGGCCGTTCAATGTCGAGCGCGATGGCCGGCACATGCTGCGTCCCGAATGTCCGATCGTCCGCGATGCGCATAAGCTCGGCCGTCGTCTCGTTGAGCAGCAGTGCCACCTGTGCGACGGCATCGAGCGACGGCAGCCGCGTCACTGCATTCGACAGAGCAGACTGCGTGGCCTGCGGCGCGTGCTTCGCTGCCGCCTCCAACATGCGGCGACCTTCTTCGATCTCCAGCTTCAGGTCCTGCCCAGCCGCGTGCTTGGCGGAAAGATCGTGGCGGAACGTTGCCCAGACATCCCACCATGCCTCGATGGTGAAGCGATGCCGCCCGACGCGCTGTGGTGAAAAGCTTGCTTCCCAGCGATCGTTGGTCACCAGGTGCATTGACACCCGATGCCAGCCGGCTTCATCGGTGGTGTGCCACAGCAACTCCGCGGCCAGCACTTCATGGCCATCGGCGAAGATGTCCGCATTGACCACGACGCGCTCACCGACCAGACGGCTCACCGCGAAAGGTCCGTCCGGCACGTTGGGCTGCACGTTCTCGATCGCGATCCGAGAGGCGGCCAGGCGAACCGGATCGAGATCAGCATCGCGGACCAGGGGATGCACAATCAAATCCGTCGGCTCATAAGCCAGCACGCGCACTTCACCGGGATGCAGCAACGCGCCGGGCGTATCCCCGCCATCCAGTGGTTGCACCAACAACAGCGCAGCACCCGCCCGCGGCGGCAGCGGTGATATCGCAGCGTCCAGCACTGCGTCTCGACGCGTATCCGGATTGGCCAACACGAGCACCGCACTCGACGCGGTCCGCATGTCCGCTGAATCGGCCCGCAGCAGCATGGTGACCGGATCATGCGCGCTGCTGATTTGTTGCAGCGTTGCGTCAACGCCTTGCTGAGCCACCTCATCGACCAGCGCATTGGCCTCGGCGATATCCGTGCTCAGATCCGCCGGCGCGTTTGTGTGCGCGCGCTCCATGTCTGACGGTTGCGCCAGCGCGGCATCGAATCGCTGACGCGTGGCGTATTCAAATCCCATTGGCACGAAGATGCCGTCTGCCGTCGCCGCAGCCAGCTTCAGCGCGAGACGACAGGAAGCGGCCTCGTCACCGACAGACGCACGCGCAGCGCGACGATCAAAGAACGACGGCTCGGGCGACGCGATCACGGGTGCGATACGGCGCAATTGCGCGAATTCCTCTGCCAGCCAATTCGCCCGCCCGTCCCACCAGGCAAGCGATGAGCAGGCATAATCGAACCCGATCCCCTCCAACCGAGGCAACGCAGCGCGCTCGACCCCCGGCGTCCAGGCCAGGAACCGGCATGCATTGCCTTGCAGCGCATCGACCAGCCGCTTCCAGATGGAAGCCGGCGCCGCATCCGGCTCCAGGCAGCGAAACCCGGCCACGCCCGCCTGCACCAACCGCCCCAGGCGATCGAGCCACCACCCGACCATCGCCTCGGCGACCTCGGTCTGTCCCAGCCGGGCATAGGCGACATCCAGCCGATACGGCGTGCGCCGCGGATCAGGCATCCCGCCGCAACTTCCCGGCGCGAACCAGCCGGCCTCACGCTGTCCGAGCGGCGCATCGATCGCCACCCGATCGATCGCGAGATCCAGCCAGATGCGCAGGCCATGGTCGGCCGCCGCCCGGGTGATCCGCGCAATCCCCTCGTCCGCCGAACCCGGCCATCCCAGTGCCGGATGCAGCGCCTCGTGGTCCGCCGTGATGAAGATGTCGCCGCTGTTGCCAGGCACGAAAGGGGGCGCCACGCACACGGTGTCGAACCCCATCGCGCGGCATCGCGCGAAGTGGTCGGACCAGTGCGACAGTTCGCCCGCGACCAATGGGTGCAGATGATAGATCTTCGGTGCCATGCCTTGCCTGGTTGCGGTTGGGTCGATTCGGTTCGAGCGCACACCACAGGCAGTTTGCGGCAGCCAGGGGGCACGGGCTGTAACGTATTGGGCCCCCTGGGTTCACTTGGCCGGGAGCGTCCCTCGCTCACAATCGCGCCACCACCCGCTCGGCACGCGGAAGTCGTGACGCAGACGACGCCACCAACTCTCTACAGGGAATTAACCGCCCGGTGCAATCGGAGCGATCAAGGTGCCTGATCGCTCCCGGATTCGAACGATTGTCCGGGCTTGTTCTCCACCAACGCCATCAGGCTTTCCAGCCGATCGGCCTCGGCTGCGGGCTTGTCGGTGCGGATGCGGGCGATGCGGGGAAAGCGCATGGCGACGCCCGACTTGTGGCGGGTCGAGAGCTGGGCGGCGTCGAATGCGACTTCCAGGACCATGGACTTCTCCACCTCGCGCACCGGGCCGAAGCGAGCGACCGTATGGTTGCGGATCCAGCGGTCGAGGAATGCCAGCTCCTGGTCGGTGAAGCCGAAATAGGCCTTGCCGACCGGAACCAGTTCGTCGCCTCGCCACAGGCCGAACGTGTAGTCGGAATAGTAGCTGCTGCGTTTGCCGTGGCCGCGTTGCGCGTACATCAACACCGTGTCGACGGTGAGCGGATCGCGCTTCCACTTCCACCAGAGGCCCTTCATGCGGCCCGGAAGGTAAGCGCTGTCGCCGCGCTTGAGCATCAGGCCCTCGATCGACGCGGCGCGGGCACCGTCACGCAAGGCCATCAGCTCGTCGAGCGAGGAGAACCGGATCAGATCGGACAAATCCATACGCGCGGGCTGCGTCCGGGCATACCACGATTCCAGGCGCGAGCGGCGGTCGTCGAATGGGAGCGGCCGGATGTCGTCGGTGGCCTCGAACAGCATGTCGTAGAGCCGGATGCCAACGGGGTAGTCGGCCATCATGCGCGCGCTGACCACCTTGCGGTTCAGCCGCTGCTGCAAGTCGGCGAAAGGTGCGACCTGGCCATCGCGCACCACCAGCAGCTCGCCATCGAGCACCGCTTGGAAATCCATCGCCTCGAGGATTTCGGGAAATGCGGCGGAGATGTCCTCGGCGCCGCGCGAGTAGAGCCGGCGGCCGCCCTCCGTTGCAACGAGCTGAACGCGGATGCCGTCCCATTTCCACTCGGCACGCCAATCGTCGGGCTGCATTGCCGCGATGTCGGAGAGTTCCAGCGGATGGGCGAGCATGGGCGGGCGAAATACCGGGGCCTGAGCCGGGTCAGGGCGCGGGGCGCGCTTCTCCAGCCAGGCGAACAAGGGAAGATAGGGCGGGGCGAGGCCGTGCCAGACCTCCTCCACGTCGTCGGCGCTGACGCCACCGATCTCGGCCAGCGCGATCTTCGCCAGCCGGGCGGAGGCGCCGACGCGCAGGCCGCCGGTGATCAGCTTCAGAAGCGCCAGCCGTACCGAGGGGTCGGAGGCATCCAACCAGGCGGCGACAATCTCCGGCAGCCTGGATTTCGGCGCGGATTCCAGGGCCTCCACCACGTCGGGGAGACGCGGTGGCGGCGCGTTGGTCGGCGCGGCGGGCCACATCAGCGCGACGGTCTCGGCGAGGTCGCCGACATAGTCGTACGACCAGGCGAACAACACCGGATCGGTGCGCGCGGCGGCGAGTTCGCGGATCAGGCCAGGCTTGGCGGCGGTAAACGACAACTCGCCAGTGACGGCGGCCAGGCCGATGCCTCGGTCCGGATCAGGCTGGGTCTCGAAGTAGCGCCGCAGCAACGCAACCTTGGCGTTGCGGGAGGGCGTGAAGACCAGGCGTTCGAGCAGTTCGGCGAAGGCGATCATGGGCTTGCATGGTAGCGCATCAGGCCAGCGCCGGTTTCACCTCTGTCGCGAACAGGTCGAGCGAGCGGCAGGCTTCCTCGGTGGTGAGATCACCCCACTGGAACGCGGCGCACAAGTAGTTGTGCTGTGGCCCGATCGCATCGACGAAGCGCCGCAGCCGCTCGCGCACGGTGGCTGCGGAGCCGGCAAGCACGTGGCCGGCTTCCAGCATCGCATCGGCGTTGACGCCGCCGGGACGTGGCAGCGCACCGTAATGCGGCACGCCGCCCTCGATGCGGACCTCGGTGGCGTGGAAGTGGTGGGCGTAGGCACGGAAGGCACGGCGGGCCAGAGACACTGCCTCGGCATCGGTGTCGGCGACGACGATGTGGCGGGTGGATCCGACCAGCGGGTCCTCGCCCAGGAAGCGCGGGTCCTGTCGCGTCGCGACCAGCCTGCCAGATCTGCCAGTATTGCTCGACCATGTCTCGCGTGGTGCGGCCGAGGCCGTTCATGCCTTGCTCGGCCGCGCGTTGCAGGTTGCCGGCATACCAGAAGCGCGGACACGGCTTCTGCACCATGTCGAAATGAACCGGCACGTCGTCGTAGTGGAAGCGTTTGCCGTGGTGCGCAATGCGGCCAGTGCTGAGCGCCTGAAGCACCACACCGAGCACTTCGTCGTAGGCGTCGCGCGTCTGGCTCGTGTCACTGCCGAACCACTCGTGCTCCACGTCGCGAACGCCGCGGCCGACGCCCGGCATGAAACGTCCATGCGAGAGCTGGTCAATCATGCAGATTTCCTGGATCAGCCGGGTCGGATGGTAGAGCGGCAGGCACAGCACCATGGTGCCGAGCCGGATGCGCGACGTGCACCGCGCGACGGCGGCGAGGAAGACGATGGGCGATGGCGCCATGTCGAGCGTGGTGAAGTGGTGCTCGGCGACGTGGTAGCCGTAGAAGCCATGTTCCTCGGCGCGTTGGATCAACCCGATGCGCTCGTCGTATTGCTGCGATAGCGGGATGTCGGAGCGCTGCTCGAAGTGATCCCACCAGCCGAATTGCAGGGTCATGGTGTGCTCTCGCCTACGCAAGCCCGATATGATCGGGCAGTTGGGCGGCCGTATAGGTCTCGCCGAAGCTGTCGGGGATTTCCGGCAGCATGGTGGCGTTCCAGGCTTGCCAGTCGGCCAACAGCCCCTCGGCAAGCTCGGGGCGGCGGTGCCATAGGTTGGCGCGCTCGCGCGGGTCGGCCACGACATCGAACACGAAGCTGTTGTCGCGGATCTTGAGATACTTGTGGTTGCCGTCACGGTGGGCGCGCTGCGCATTGGTCTTGTAGCGCCAGAACAGCTTGCGCGGGATCGGCGGGCGCTGGCCCGTCAGCATCGGGAGAAGACTGATGCCGTCGGATGGGTAGTCCTCGGCTGGCGTGATGCCGGCTGCGTCCAGCAATGTGGGGAACCAGTCCATCGTAATCGCGACCTGATCGCTGACCTGGCCGGCTGGGATGCGGGATGGCCAACAGATCAGTGTCGGCACACGCAGGCCTCCCTCCAGTAGTTCCGTCTTGATGCCGGTGAATGGCCAGGTGTCGGAGAAGCGCTCACCACCGTTGTCGCTGGTGAAGATCACGATGGTGTCGTCGGCGATGCCGTGCGCATCGAGCGCCTGCAACGCGCGGCCGATCTGGAGGTCCATCGCCTGGATCATGCGATAATAGGTCTGCTGGGTGCCGCCGTCGTAATGGCGGAGATTGCTGCCGCGCAGACGATCCGATTCGGTGCGATCACCGGGCGCCTCCCATGGCCAGTGCGGTGCGTTGAAGTGCAGGCTGAGCAGGAAGGGCTGGTTGTGGCGGGCGGCGCTGTCGATCGTCGACACGGCGCGATCGCCAAGCAGGTCAGTCATGTAGCCGAACTGGTGGACGGGTTCGTCGCCGTCCCACAGGTCGTGGGTGCCGCGGGCATTCAGGTGGGTGTAGTAGTCCACGGCACCACTGCGGATGCCGTAGAACTGCTGGTAACCGCTCTTTGTCGGACCGAAGTGGGGCGGAACACCGAGGTGCCACTTGCCGACCAGTGCGGTAGCGTAACCGGCCTGGCGCAGCAGGGATGGCAGCGTTGGGTGTTCGGGCGGCAGGCCGACATCGGTCTTGCCGGCCAACGGCTCCTCGAGGCCGAGCGGCAGGCGGTACTGGTAGCGGCCGGTGATCAACGCGAGGCGCGTCGCGGAACACACCGCGGAGTTGGCGTAGCCCTGCGTCAGGCGGGCGCCTCTTGCGGCGATGCGATCGATGTTGGGGGTAGATAGCTCGGGGCGGCCGTAGCAGCCCACGTCCGCATAGCCGAGGTCGTCCGCCATGATGAACACGATGTTGGGCGGCTTGGACATGCTGGCACTGTGGAGCGAACGGCCGGGAGCGTCCAGGCGGTCGCGCGGTCATTGTTGGGACGCGCAGCCGGTCGCGCGGCTAGGTGTGACGGCGGTTGGGTTGGTGTTGGCGGCGCCCCCTCCCCCTTCCCCCCTCCCGCAAGGGAGATTCCCACCCTCAGGCTGGCTAGCCCTTTACACCGCCCATTGTCAGGCCCGCCGCCATGTAACGACGGAAGCAATAGTACAGCGCCACCGGCGGCACCGCGTAGATGATCGCGGTCGCCATCATGTAGTTCCACGGCAATTCATCGCTGTTGAGGAACTGTGCCAGCGCGACCGCGACGGTCATGCTCTGCGGTGTCGATAGCATCAGGAAATTATACAGGTACTCGTTCCACGCAAGCAGCAAAGCATAGGTTCCCACGGCCACCAACGCAGGCGCCATCAATGGCAGGTACAGCAGCAAGTAGATCTGAAGCGGGTTGGCGCCATCGATGCGAGCGGACTCATCAAGCTCCATCGGGATCGACTTGCCGTATTGCGAGAAGATGAAGATCGCGTATGGCGTGGCGAACGTCACCATCGAGAAGATCACCGCCCACAGGCTGTTCATCAATCCATAGATGCCCATGATCCGATACAGCGGGATCGCCAGGAATGACGCGGGGATCACATAGGTCATCAGCGCTGCATTGCTCAGCATCCAGCCTTGGCGCAGCCGCATCCGCCCAACCGTGAAGCTGGCCAGCGAACCGATGAGCAAGGTCAGGAACGTGGTCATCAGGCCGACGAAGAAGCTGTTGCCGAACTGACGCCAGAAGTGCCAGAGGTACCAGAAGTCCTCGGTTACCACGACCCGGAAGTTCTCCAGCGATGGATGCTCTGGCCAGATCTGCCCACTAAATACATCGGAGTGGCTGTCCAGAGCGATCATGAACATGTTGTAGATTGGCGTGATCGACCAGATCACCAGAACGAAACCAAGCATCACGCATGCAGCCTCAACCGCGTAGCGATGCAACCGGTAGTGCAGCGGCGACGCTATCCGACGGTGACTGGCAGCGATGGCGCTCACAGTGGGCCCCCTTCATGCGTAGCTTGCTCAATTGGATGCTGAACAGCCGGTCTACACCCGCAGGGAGCCCATGCCTATCGCGACCCCTCGGGCGTGGCTGACGCCTCGCAGTTAAGACCTGTCAACCGATCCATGGGTAGCCGCATGTCGCGTTACCCGCGACGGGAACAGCCGGCAACCTGCCGCCGAACGTTGGCGGCAGGTTGTCGTTGTGGGTCGTGCTGACCGGCGGGGCGTTAAGTACTGCGGCCCGCCAACCGCCTAGTGGTTGGTGCTGCCGGCTGCTTCCTGGACCTGGCGAAGTACCTCATCCAGGTTGAAGGCGGCGGGCTTCTGGCGCGGTGGGAATTGCATGAAGGCCTTGATCTGCTGCGCCACAATGGCTTGCATCTCATAGAGCATATAGGCGTGAGAAATCACCCAGTCCCAGTAGGTGTTCGAGTTTTCATCCGCCCGCTCGAACGGATCGCGGCGCAGGTTGAACATTTTCGGCGCGCGCAGCTTAACCAACGGCTCGAACCAGCACATGAGTTGGTGCGCCCGCTGCTCCGCCAGGACCATCTTCCAATCGCCCATGCGCAGAGCCATGATGTCGCCGTCGTCGCTGATATAGAAGAAGAACTTCCGCGGACTCTCCTTCGCCTCACCGGTCAGATACGGCACCAGGTTGTAGCCGTCGATGTGAACCTTGAAGGTCTTGTCGCCCGCGGTATGGCCTTCGAGCAGTTTCTTCGAGATGTCCGGATCGCCCGCCGCGGCCAGCAGAGTTGGCAACCAATCCTGGTGTGAGCAGACGTCGTTGAACACGGACCCCGCCTTGATCTTGCCGGGCCAGCGCACGAACGCGGGCACCCGCCAGCCGCCTTCCCAGTTGGTGTTCTTCTCGGCGCGGAACGGGGTAATGCCGGCGTCCGGCCAGCTGTTGTAGTGCGGACCGTTGTCCGTCGAATACATCACGATGGTATTGTCTGCGATCCCCAACTCATCGAGCTTGGCCAGCATCCGGCCGATGTTCTCGTCGTGGGCGACCATGACATCGTTGTATTCGCCCTGACCGTTGCTCTTGCCCTTGTGCTTCGCGGCCGAGTGGGTGCGGAAGTGCATGGCGGTGGTGTTGTACCAAAGGAAGAACGGTTGGCCCTCCTTGTGGACCTTGTCGATGAAGGCGAGGGCATGCTCCGTCACTTCCTCATCGATGGTCTCCATGCGCTTCTTGGTAAGAGGACCGGTATCCTCGATCTTCTGGCCACCCTTGCCGTCCGCCCATGCGTGCAACACACCCCTCGGACCGAAATGCTGCTTGAAAGCCGGATCCTTCGGATAATCCTCATCCTCGGGTTCCTCCTCGGCATTGAGGTGATAGAGATTGCCAAAGAACTCGTCGAAGCCGTGCGCCGTAGGCAGATATTCGTCCCGATCGCCGAGATGATTCTTGCCAAACTGGCCTGTGGTGTAACCCAGCGGTTTCAACAGTTCCGCGATGGTGGGGTCTTCCGCATGCAGCCCGACGGACGCTCCCGGCATGCCGACCTTGGTCAGGCCGGTGCGGATCGGGTTCTGCCCGGTGAGGAAGGCGGCGCGCCCCGCCGTGCAGCTTTGCTGGCCATAGTAATCTGTGAACGCCGCGCCTTCGTTCGCGATGCGGTCGATGTTCGGGGTTCGATAGCCCATCTGGCCGCGGCTGTTATAGCTGATGTTCCACCAGCCGATGTCATCGCCCCAAAGGATGAGGATGTTCGGTTTGTCGGATTTTGCCATCGTGGTCCCCCTTGCGTGGTTTGGTGGGTAGGCGCAGCCAAAGCGACGTCTGACGCGTAGTTCGATCAGTCCGGGGCGGCTACCCCAAGTGCAGCAGCACAGCCGCGAAGGCAAACAGGCCAATCAGGGTAAGCAGGCCCGCCACCGCCAGGACTGGCGATTGCATTCCCTGCTTTAGTCCAGCGACACGAGCGAACGAACCGCTTCGCAAATAGCGCGCGGTCCATTGGTACTGCCAGATCGAGATGACCAGTGCCAGGATGCCGCACGATATCAACGCCAGCCCGAGATACATCGGCGCATTTGGGAACAGCGACCGCTGGACCCCAGGCATCTGATCCATGCGCTCGAAGAACTGGACGATCGCGAAACCGAACCCGATCAGCGATACGGCGGTTCGTATCCACGACATCATCGTGCGCTCGACGCTGAGCCGGGTGCGCAGCCAGCCGAAATGGGTATCGGCCGTCACCCTGACCTCAAACCGCTCCGCGTCTGTGTCGATGTTCGCATCCGCCATGCCTGGTGTCCTATTTCACACCTGACGCCGGGAATTGTCGCCGCGCCAGCCCAACAGCACACGCGTGACGATACCTCGAAGCACGAGGTATGGAACAAATCCCAACACTACCGCGACGATGACTGACTCGACCGGATAGAACCTATGAAGGACGATGATCTGGTAGATCACGTCCATGACGATGCCAAGCAAAATGATGCGTGCGGTCGCGTTCAGGCCTTCCCGCAGCCGGTCCAAACGCTCACGCCGGTTACTCATCACGGTCCAGAAATACGGTGTGCGGCCGGTGCGCGCGTCCCTGCGGCCGTGCAGGATCGCCTCGATAGCTGCCATGAGTGGCTGCAGGATGAAGCGGAAAGCCATCGGCCCGCTCGGCCGATCGATGAGGTCGTGCCAGATGCGCAGGATGATCGCGACGGTAATGCCATGCCATGCTATCCCGCCGATGATCAGCAGAATGAGGGCGGCGAGGACCAGCCTGGCCAAGAGCCCAAGCTTCTGCGCGTCACCTGTCATGGCGATGTCATTGTCTGCCTGACAATACAGCGGAAGCCGACATGGCTCATGCCGGTGTCGATCGGCTGCGCATGGCGTGCGGCCGGGCGGTAGCGACGGCAGTAGTTGGGAGCGCAGAGATGCGAACCACCCTTGACGACCTTGCGCGGAATCCGCGACGACGCGTTGTGGCCATCGTAGCTATCAGATTCGCGAGCGCCACGCGGGTTATCGGGGATGCAGCAGGGATGCGGTGCATCGCTGATATGGCGCGTGGCGAACCAATCAGTCGTCCATTCCCAGACGTTGCCGATCATGTCGAACAGACCGTAGCCGTTGGCGGGAAATGCCCCGACCGGCGACGTTCTCGCGTAGCCATCGGCCGCCAGGTTTTCCCGTGGGAATGCACCCTGCCAGGTGTTGGCCATGTAACGGCCGTTTGGTGTCAGTTCCTCGCCCCAGGCGAACTCAGCACCATCGAGGCCACCGCGCGCCGCGTATTCCCATTCCGCCTCGGTCGGCAATTCCTTGCCCGCCCAGGCCGCATAGGCTGCGGCGTCCTTGAAGGCGATGTGCACCACTGGATGATCGTCCAGGCCGTGGTTCGGCTGGCCACGCCCGCGTGGCCGGCGCCAATTCGCCCCGAACTCGAACTTCCACCATTGCGACCAGTCGTTGAGATCGACAGGCCGGCGAGGCGTGGTGAACACCAACGAGCCAGGCTTCAACATGTGCGGCAGTGCGCCCGGATAGTCCTTGGGGTCTGGCTCGATCTCGGCGACAGTGACGTAACCGGTCGCGTCGACGAAGCGCCTGAAATCGCGGTTGGTGACCGGCGATCGATCGATCCAGAACGAGGCGACGGCCACGTGGTGAGCGGGCGCCTCCTCCGGGTAGTGCTGATCCGATCCCATGCGGAAGGTGCCGCCCGCAATCAAGATCATATCCTGGCTAGGCCCGGCCTTGGAAGGGCCGTTATCGGTGACTGTTCTCACGGGCACGATGAGGCCCTCGCGTCAGTTGTTGCCACTCCCGTATTGCGCATATTAGCCGTGCCGATACGTGCTGCGTAAGCCCAAAGCAGGAGAGTCGCGCGGTGCGTCATTCTGCGAGCCTATAAGCCCGAAGCGCCCGCCTCTTCAACGTGGTCCGTAGCCGCAGGATGCGTGCTCTTCAGGCCAGCCCGCAAACATCCGTCTGCGACTTTCCGTCTGGATAACAGGCATTTCGTCAAAGTAGTGCGTCCGGGTCGACACTTTTTTACACATCAACACACCGTTCGCAGCAGGAAGTGCGAGCACAGGGACCATCCTGGCGATCGCCCGTGCCGCCGCGGTCGCCATCTGCCAACCGCAGGAGTGGAACAGGACCTCGCCGTTCGCGGCGCGAATCACCGTCAGCGATACCTGTATCAAAATCGGATATTGGTGACGAGCATCGCGCCACCGAGGTTGAGATTCTGGAAGCCGTTGCGGCTACCGCCCTGGAACGACAGGTATCGGTAGCCAAGCGAGAGATCGACCCAGCTTGCAGCCTGATAAGCGACACCGCCATAGGCCTGCCAGGTGAATGGCACGCTGCCGCCGCCGGCGTCGAAGTAAAAGGGCAGGTAGAATTTGCTGTTGGGTATGTTGAAGCGGCCGGTCACGCCGCCGATCCCTTCGACCTTGCTCACTCCCAGGTTGAGGCTGCCGCTATGCGACAGCGCGATCGTCCGGTCTGGCAAAAGGATGTCGTTGGCAAGCGTGTAGTTGGAGTTTGCACTGAGGAACAACATGCGCAGACCAGCGACGGCGTCGAGATTGCCCCAGTCTCCTTGCAGCAATGTGTAGCCGCCGGCCAGTGACCATACCGTGGCGGCGAGGCGCGTGCCGGTACTGAGTTGCGAAGAGCGGGGGATATCGATCGGACCTGGACCCAGGTTGACCGAGGAGAAGTGACTGTGGCTCGTGGTGATGCTCGCGTTGGCGTAGACCATGTCGGTCATCATCGTGAAGCGGTCGTAGCGTGCCTCGCCGCCGATCATCATCGCGAAATTCAGCTCGGAGAGGTAGTCACCAATGCCGGCGCTGATGTTGCTCGTGACGTTGCCACCGCGCGGCCCGGTGTAACTGAACGTGGTCGAGACCCTCGGTAACCAGGCGTAAGGGGTAATGGCAAATGTCCAGCCGGGCGTCGCTCCCTGGTTTGCCGGCGTGGATGCGATCTGGGCGTGTGAGGGCGAAGCAGCAGTAAGCCAACCCAGCGCAATTACGATTGCGCAACCGATCCGCAATAGCGCCGGTCGTAGTCCCTCCATCACCTGCTCCCCCCTGTTACCCACAGCCATTCCCCGCATCGTCGGACCTGCGTGGACAGAAGGCGTGACTCCCGTCACGTTCGCTTACCGGACACGTTCGCCAATGTCACTACGGATCGGTACGCGCATCAAGTGATCTGTTATGATTGCGCCGAACCGGACGGACCTCAGCGCTACGCAGGGGCATGGACGACCAACGGCAAAGGTGACCCCGCCCAGCAGGGAGCGTTCTACGATAGCGGTCAGCGCGTGCGTGCGCTGTCGGAAACCTGAGCGAGGTTGAACAATGGCTATTGACAAGAATGCTTCCGCCACCATCGGCCGCCGCTCGCTGCTGCTCGGAATCACGGCTGTCATCGTTGAGGCCTCGGCGACACTGCCGCGCGCACACGCCCAGACATCGCCGGATGCCTTGGGATCATGGAACGAAGGCCCGGCAAAGCAGGCGATTTTAGACTTCGTGCGTGCCACCACCGACACGTCGAGCCGGACTTTCGTGGCGCCCGAGGACCGCATCGCGACCTTCGATCAGGATGGCACGATGTGGGTGGAACATCCGGTCTACTGCCAGGCCATGTTCGCGCTCGACCGGGTGCATGCTTTATCACCACAGCATCCGGAGTGGCGCAACCACGAGCCATTCCAGGCCGTGCTCAGCAATAACATGGCGGCGATTGCGAAGTTCTCCGAACGGGACTGGGCCGAAATCGTATTTCTCACGCATAGCGGAATGAGTCAGGCAGAATTTCTGGACGTTGTCCGGCAATGGCTGGCGACGGCCAGGCATCCCAGGTTCAAGCGGCTTTACACCGACCTGGTTTATCAGCCGATGCGCGAGGTCATGGACCACCTGCGCGCCAACGGCTTCAAGACCTACATCGTCACGGGAGGTGGCCAGGATTTCGTGCGGGCCTACGCCCAGAGAGTTTACGGCGTTCCGCCTGAGCAGGTCGTGGGTTCCAGCTTGGTGACGAAGCTTGCGACCAAAAATGGCAGGCCAGAGGTGATGCGGCTGCCCAAGCTGTTTCTCAATGACGATCACGCCGGCAAGGTCATCGGCATTGATCTCTTCATCGGCAAGCGACCTTGCGCGGCCTTTGGTAATTCCGACGGTGACCGCGAAATGCTGGAATGGACCGATGCCGGCGAGGGTGCACGGCTCAAGATGTTGGTTCATCACGATGATGAACAACGCGAATATGCCTATGGTCCCGCGGGCGGGCTGCCGGACACCACGGTGGGCACGTTCAGTCAAGCGCTTTTGGACGAAGCAAAGTCCCGCAGCTGGACGGTGATCAGCATGAAAAATGACTGGAAGCGCATCTTCGCATTTGAATAGGCTGCCGAGGAGTACTTGCCCGGTTGCGCGACAAGCGGATCCCGTTGGCAACAGCCAACCTGCCCCCGGGCGCGACCTGAAAACAACCGATCCGGACCGCCTCGCGCCGAAACTTGGTGGCCGCCAACGAAGCAGCTTTGCCACCTCCCCCGTTGATGCAATGCTTCCCCCAACCCAGGAGGACGTTCATGCCGCTGCTGTCGCTTCCGGCCGTGTTCATGCGTGGCGGTACCAGCCGCGCCGTGATGTTCCATGCACGCGATCTGCCGGAGCGCGCGGCGTGGGATCCGTTGTTCCTGGGGGCGATGGGCAGTCCGGATCCGAATGGACGCCAGCTCAATGGCATGGGCGGCGGCATCTCGTCGCTGTCGAAGATCTGCGTGCTGGCACCCTCGGAGCGGGAGGATGCAGATATCGACTACACCTTTGCGCAGGTCCAAATCAGGGAGCCGCGCGTCGATTACCGCAGCAACTGCGGCAACATGAGTTCCGCGGTCGGCCCGTTCGCAGTGGACGAGGGATTGGTGCGGCCGAATGGTGACACCGCGGTGGTGCGCATCTTCAATACCAACACGCGGAAGATCATCCGCTCGACGTTTCCGCTGGAGGATGGGCGAGCCGCCACGGATGGCGATCTGGCGATCCCGGGCGTTGCCGGCACGGGCGCGCCGGTGCGGCTGGATTTCCTGGCGCCTGGCGGGGCAACGACGGGCAAGCTGCTACCGACCGGGAGTGCAGCCGATCGCCTGGATGTGCCGGGAGTGGGCACGATCGAGGTCTCGCTGGTCGATGCGGCGAATGCCTGTGTGTTCGTGCGTGCGCGAGACCTCGGGCTGACGGGGCGGGAATTGCCGGATGAATTGGAGCGCGATCCGGCGCTGCTGGAACGGATGCAGGTGATCCGGCGGCTGGCCTCGATCGCGATGGGGATTGCAAAGGACGACGCGGAAGCGCGCGCGACCCCCGGGGTGCCGATCATCGGGTTCGTGGCACCACCGATGGATGCGCCGACGCTGTCGGGCGAGCCTGTTGGTGCGGCTCAGGTGGATCTGACGGCGCGGTTCCTGTCGAACGGGCAGCCGCATCGGGCACTGCCGCTGACGGCCTCGCTCTGCACCGCGGTTGCGGCCGGTATCACCGGCACGGTGGTGGCGGAGGCGCTGGCTCCAGGGGTAGGCGCGCAGGTGCGGATCGGGATGCCGAGCGGGATCCTGGTGGTTGGCGCGGAGGTTTCGCGGAACGACGCCGGGGCGTGGGTCGCGCATAGCGGGGCATTCTACCGGACCGCGCGGCGGCTGTTCGATGGCCGGATCTACGTGCCTCGCTGAGGGCCGTTGGCCGCGGGCAACTCACCGAGGGAGCCTAGGCCGCAACTCGCACTCCCCCTCCCCTTGCGGGAGGGGGGAGGGGGAGGGGGCGTCGCCCGCGGCCACCCCCCTCCCCCGTTAGCTGAACCGCTCGAACCGGAAAGGCGCCGGATCGACGACGGGCGTGTCGCCGGCGACCAGGTCCGCGGTGAGTCGCCCCGCGCCCGGACCAATCCCGAAGCCATGGCCGGAAAAGCCTGAAGCGAGAAAGAAGCCGGGCACCGATGGCACCTCGCCGATTACCGGCACCGCGTCGGGGGTGACATCGATCATGCCGCCCCAGCTCTCGGCGACCTGCATGCGCGCAAAGGCAGGAAAGCTGCGCGACAGCACGGACCGCGCTTCCTCCAGCACTGCCTGCCGTGGGGCGGGGTCCAGCACGCGGACCGCCTCGAACGGCGTAGTCGCGTCCAGTGACCAGCGTCGCGGCGTGCGCCATTCATCCAGGAAGCGGCGGCCGAAGCGCATGCGGATCTCGCCGTAGTTTTCCTTCAGCGTCGGCAGGTATTTCAGCAGCAGCCGGATGGAATCCGGCGTGATGTCGGCGATGTTGGCGTTGCGGCGGGCGATCGTGTAGCCGCCGTCGAGCCGCTTGCGGAACGCGAACACACCGCCGCTGGCCGCGACCTCCGGTCCGCCTTCCAGCGGGGCGGTACGGAACACCGAGGCCAGCACCTTCAGCTGCGGGAAGTCGATGCCCGCGTTGCCGCAGAACAGCCGCGACCAGGCGCCCCCGGCAAGCACCACCGCGTCACACGCGATCCGGCCCTTTTCTGTCACCACGCCGGATACGCGCCCCGCCCGGGTCTCAATGCCCCGCACCGCGCATTCAGTCAGGACGGTGGCGCCGGCGTCCCGTGCCGCCTCGGCGATCGCAGGTGAGGCGTGCGAAGGTTCGGCGCGACCGTCCGTTGGCGTGTGCATAGCGGCAATGAAGCTATTCGACGCGCCAGGCACCAGCGCATCGATCTCGGATCCACGCAGGAGACGCGCGTCCACCTGATACTGGCGCGCCTCGGACAGCCATGTTTCGTGTTTGGCGATGTCCTTTTCGGTCTCGCACAGGTAGGCGATGCCGGCCTGGCGGAAGCCGGTCTCGCGGTTGGTGCGGGTATTCATGCCGCGCCACAGGCGGAGGCTTTCGATGGCCAGCGGGATTTCCCGGGCATCGCGCCCCATGGTGCGGCACCAGCCCCAGTTGCGGCTGGACTGCTCGCCGCCGATGCGGCCCTTCTCGCACAGCACCACCGAATGGCCTTTCTCGGCCAGGAACAGCGCGGTGGAGGTGCCGATGATGCCGCCGCCGATGACCACCACGCCGGCGCGGGTCGGAAGACGCTCATCAGACTGCACGAGATCGACGGGGGGCGACATGATGTTGCGATACAGCATATGGTGCACGCGGTCACCTGACCACAGAACACTGGAGAGTTGCGCACAATGGCCTGGCGTGTCGGCGTCGATTCTGGCGGCACCTTCACCGATGTCTGCCTGTTCGACGAGGACACCGGCCGTGTCGAGGTGTGGAAGGTCGCCTCCACGCCCGACGACCCGTCGCGCGGCATCGCACAGGGCGTGGCGGAAGCGCTCGCGCAGGTCGATGCGGCGCCGGCCGCCATCGGCTATTTCGGCCACGGCACGACAGTGGCAACCAATGCGTTGATCCAGCATCGCGGCGTGAAGACCGGACTGATCACCACCGACGGGTTTCGCGACCTGCTGGAGATCGGCCGGCAGAAGCGGCCCGACCTCTACGACCTGCAAGCCGACAAACCTCCCGTGCTGGTGTCGCGCGATCTGCGCCTGGAAGTACCGGAGCGGGTGCGGCACGACGGATCGGTCGAGGTGCCGCTGGACGAGGCGGCGTTCCGCGTGGCGGTGCGGCGCTTGCGCGATGCAGACGTCCAGGCCGTCGCCGTCTGCTTCCTGTATGGCTTCATCCGCACGGCGCACGAGGAAACCGCCGCCCGCATCCTTGCGGAGGACTTCCCCGAGGCGTTCGCCTGCGTGTCGCACCAGGTCGCACCCGAGTTCCGCGAATTCGAGCGGATGTCCACCGCTGTGGTGAACGCCTATCTCGGCCCCGTAATGCAGGGCTATATCCGCCGCCTGGGTGATCGGCTCGCGGGGCTTGGCATGCGCGCGACGCCGCATCTGACGCAATCCAATGGCGGCGTCATAGGCTTCGATCAGGCGGCGCGGCTGCCGGTGCGCACGGTCCTGTCGGGGCCATCGACCGGCGTTGTAGGCGCGCAGGAGGTCGGCCGCCTCGCTGGCTTCTCCGACCTGATCACATTCGACATGGGCGGCACCTCCACCGACGTTGCGTTGCTGCAAGGCGGACAGTGCCGGCTGGCGAGCGAGGCCGTGGTGCACGGCTATCCGATCAAGGCACCGATGCTGGATATCCACACCGTCGGTGCCGGTGGCGGCTCGATCGCCTACGTTGATTCGGGTGGGCTGCTAAAGGTGGGCCCGCGCAGTGCCGGCGCTGATCCCGGTCCGGTCTGCTACGCGCGCGGCAACCAGGAACCAACGGTGACCGACGCGAACGTCGTGTTGCAGACACTTAACCCGACGCATCTGCTCGGTGGCCGTATGCCGGTGCGCCAGGACCTGGCCCGCGCGGCGATCCAGCGTCTGGCGACGACACTGCGCATGGATGCGATGACGACCGCGCAAGGCATCATCTCCGTCGTCACCGCCAACATGGCGCGCGCGATCCGCGTGATCAGCGTGCAGCGCGGTCATGATCCGCGCGACTACACGCTGGTGGCGTTTGGCGGCGCCGGCCCGCTGCACGCTGCACGACTGGCGAAGGAGTTGGAGATCGGGCGCATCCTGGTGCCTCGGAGCCCGGGCATCCTGTGCGCGATGGGACTGTTGCTGACGGACCTGCGTGCCGACTTCGCAACAACGCGGTTGCACGCGCTGTCCTCGGCGGCGTTGCCCGACATCGCCGATGCGTTCCGCGTGCTGCGCGCCCAGGCGGATGCATGGTTCGAGGCGGAAGACATCGCGGTTGATGCACGTCGCATCACGCGCACGGTGGACATGCGGTACGCCGGACAGAACTACGAATTGCCGATCCCGTTGCCGGAGGGCGAGATCGGGCGCGCTGCGCTCGATGCATTGGCGGAGGGCTTTGCCGCGGCGCATCAGCGCATGTACGGCTTTGCCCCCGATGATGAACCCGTGCAATTGGTCACCTACCGGATCGAGGCAGCCGGCGTCGTGCCAAAGGCGTCGTTCCAGGCGCACAAGGATGCCGGGCCGGATGCATCGGGCGCCATCATGGCCCGTCGCGATGTGTGGCTGCCGGAAGCCGGTGGTGCGGTGTCGTGCCCGATCTACGATCGCGAGCAACTGCAATCAGGCAACCGCATCGTCGGACCGGCGATCGTCGAGCAGATGGACGCAACGACCCTGGTGCTGCCCGGGACTGTGGGACGCGTCGATCCGTACCTCAACCTGATCCTGGAAACGCTATGAGGATGCTCGCGTGTGCCGTCTGCTGAACAAGACCGCGCTGATCACCGGTGGCACCAGCGGCATTGGCCTGGCAACGGCTCGCCGCTTCCTGGAGGAAGGCGCGCGAGTTGCGGTGACAGGCACCAATCCCGATCACCTTGCCGAGGCCCGGGAAACGCTCGGCCACGACGTGGTTGGGCTGCTTGGCGATGCGGGGGACGTCGCCACGCAGCGCTCTATTGCAAGGGCAGTCGGCGAAGCGTTCGGCAAACTCGATGCGCTGTTCGTCAACGCCGGGGTCGCTCAGATACGCCCGCTTGAGCAATGGGACGAGGCGCAGTTCGATCGCTCTTTCGGGGTGAACCTGAAGGGGCCGTTCTTCCTGATCCAGGCATTGCTGCCAATCTTCGGCAATCCGGCCTCGATCGTGCTGAACAGTTCGATCGGCGCGCATATCGGCATGGCGGGCACGACCGTATATGGCGCGTCAAAGGCGGGGTTGATCTCACTGGCGAAGACCTTGTCGGGCGAGCTGATCGGGCGTGGCATCAGGACGAACGTGATAAGTCCGGGACCGATCGCGACCTCGATCTTCGACAGCATGGGGCTGAGCGCAGCGGAACGCGACGCGACAAAGGCTGGCCTGACCAGTCAGATACCACTCGGCCGGATGGGCGAACCGCAGGAGATCGCCGACGCGGTGGTCTACTTTGCATCGGATGAGTCGCGCTTCATCGTCGGCAGCGAACTCATCATCGATGGCGGGATGACGAATCTATGAAAGAGCGCATGCCATGAACGATGTCGCCGTGCCGATCAGCCGTGTCGTGGTCGATCCGATTACCGTCGAGGTGATTGGCAGTGCGCTGTCCTCGATCACCGAGGAAATGGGCGAGGCGCTGATCCGCGCCTCGTATTCCACCAACATCAAGGAACGCCGCGACTGCTCCACCGCGCTGTTCGACGTCCACGGCAACACGTTGTGCCAGGCCGAGCATATCCCGATGCATCTCGGCAGCTTCATCGGCCTGATCCCGCACATCATGAAGCGGCATCCGATGGAGCAGATGCGTCCCGGCGACGTGTTCTGCGGCAACGACGCCTATGAGGGCGGCGGCACGCATCTGCCCGACATCGTGCTGGCCGAACCGATCTTCGTCGAAGGGCGCATCATCGGCTGGGCGGTGAACTTGGCGCATCACGCCGACTTCGCCGATCGCGGGCACGCGCACATCTATCAGGAGGGCCTGCGCATCCCGCCGATACGTTTGTATCGCGCCGGAGAACTGCAGCGCGACGTGCAGGAGCTGATCCTGCTGAACTGCCAGGTGCCTCGGGAACGGCTCTCCGATCTGCGCGCGCAGATGGCCGCGAACCGGCTGGGTGTGCAGCGCATGCAGGCGCTGTGCACGAAGTACGGGCGCGATGTCGTGCTGGCAGCGGGCGATGCGTTGCAGGACTACGCCGAGCGGAAGATGCGTGCGGGGATCGCGGCGATACCGGATGGCACGTATCGTTTCGCCGATCGGTATGATTGCCCGGAGATCGATGGGGAGCTCGATCTGTCTTGCGAGATCTCGGTCGCCGGCGATGAGATGACGCTGCACTTCGAAGGTCCACCGCAGGTGCGCGCCGGCCTCAACATGACCTACACCGCGCTCCTGTCGACAGTGTACTACGCGGCAAAAACACTGGTGGATCCGACAATATTGCCGAATGCCGGTTTAGCGCGTCCGCTGCACGTGACGGCGCCCGAGGGCACGGTGGTGAACTGCGTGCATCCCGCAGCGGTGAATGGGCGGCTCGGCATGTGCCAACGTGTGGTTGACTTGATCCACGGCGCGTTGGCCGCGGCCGTGCCAGAGCGGGTGATCGCCGCAACCAACGGCGCTTGCACCTCGATCACGTTTGCCGGGCATCAGCCGCACGACAATTCGTTGTGGGTCTATCTGGAAACGATCGGCGGCGGCTCGGGCGCGCGGGCGACGAAGGATGGGCTCGACGGCGTGCACGTGCACCTGACCAATACGTCGAACCTGCCGGTGGAAGCGCTGGAGATCGAATATCCTCTGACGCTGTTGCGCTACGAACTGGTGGACGCTTCCGGCGGCCCGGGGACATATCGCGGCGGCATGGGATTGCGCCGCGTCTATCGTGCCGAGGCGGATTGTCGCGTGCGGGTTGACATCGCGCGCCGGCTCTCCGCGCCATGGGGATTGTTCGGCGGCCTGCCGGGCGGCAACGCCGCGGTTGTGTTGCGAGGTGGCGCCGTGCCGTTCGATCACGGCTCCGGTGCGTTGCGGAAGGGCGAGATCGTCGAAGTCGTCACCGCCGGGTCGGGCGGCTATGGTTCGCCTGGACGGCGCGCGAAGGACGCGGTTCAGCGCGACGTCGCCGAAGGACGGCTGGACGGCGCGACAGCGTCTAGCGTCTACGCCCTCTCATCATCGGCCGGCGCAGAGGCTCAAGTAAGCAAGTAAGGAATTTTCGCCACAGATGTACGCGGATGCCGCAGATGATTTGTGCCGCTCGAATGAATGTTCGCAAGAGACCATGGACAGTTGGTTAAGCCCTGCTTCATCTGCGATATCTGCGGCGAAATACGATTTGATGCCGACGGCCGCTTCTGCCTCCCGATCGCTCGCTTGTAGTTACCTGGGGTTTTGCGCATGACATCGACACGCCGTTCACTGCTCGCCGCCAGTGCCATATTGCCGTTCCTCCGCATGTCTGCCCGCGCCGCCACGACACCGGGTAAACTGGTGTTTGGCCTGTCGTCGTATCCGCCAACAATGGCGCCGTGGGCGAATGCGGGCACTGCGGCCGCAACGGCAAAGCTGATGTTTCATCGTGGCCTGCTGGGCTATGACGCGAACGGCAACCTGCGCGGCGAACTCGCCGAGAAGTGGGAACATGCCGACGACGGCGCGTGGGTGCTGCATCTACGCGATGCGGTGTTCCAGAACGCCGCGCCGGTGACCTCGGCAGATGTGGCCTGGACGATCGAACAGGTGGCGGGTGAGAAATCCACCGCCTATCTGCGGGCCGAAATGCAGCGCATTACCAAGATCGACACGCCCGATGCCAAGACCGTCCGCCTGGTCACGAAGGAGCCGATGGCGACGCTGCCCTACCTGCTTGCAAGCTACTTCCTGCCGATACTCGCGAAGGATTCGACCACGGACAATCCATTGGGTATCGGCGCGGGCCCGTTCCGGCTGACCAATCAGGAACGCGGTGTCGCGCTTGAATTCGAGGCGTTCGACAAGTTCTACCGGCCCGGTCTGCCGAAGGTGAAGTCGCTCCGCATGGTGGCCTACGCCGACGAGAACCTGCGGGTCGCTGCGTTGCAGGCGGGCGATGTGGACCTCATCGAATACGTGCCGTGGCAATCCATGCCGAGCATCGAGGCGGACGCAAAACTGGCGTTGCAGAACACGCCGGGCCCATTCATGTATCTGACTTTCAACGCCAAGGTGAAGCCGTTCGACGACCCACGGGTGCGGGTCGCGATTGCGCATGCGATCCGGCGCGACGAGATCATCAAGGCGGCATTCTTCGGGCGCGGCGCTCCGATCGAGGGCCTGCCGCTGACCGAAGGCACTGCATTCTACGATGCGAAACTGGCGCATGGCTGGCCCTATGATCCCGCCAAGGCGAAGGCGCTACTGGCAGCGGCCGGTGTCGGCAACGGCTTCGCCTGCAAGCTGCTGTCCACCGCGCAATACGGCATGCACAAGGACACCGCCACAGTCGTGCAGCAGCATCTGGCCGCGGTCGGGATCCAGGCGGAACTGGTGCTGCCCGACTGGTCCACACGCGTGACACTGGGCAATCGTGGGCAATACGAATTGGCGGTGATGGGCAGCGCGTCGGAGTACAATGATCCGGACGGCCTGGCGCCATTCCTCGCGGGCAACCTGGCGCCGTCCTATGTGCGCAGCTTCGGGCTCGACGTTCCGAAGATCGACGAACTCCTCGCGGCCGGCAGGAGCGAGTTCGACGATACCAGGCGTCATGCAATCTATACCGAGCTGCAACAGGTGTTCCTGGAACAAGCGCCGATGGTCGGCCTGTGTTTCCGTGCGCAAGGTTACGCGATGAGCAAAAGGGTCAGCGGCTTCCACAATCTTCCGGGCGCGCTGACCTTTTACTCAGGCACGACGATCGAGGAGACCAGCACCGGCTGAGGCGAGGAACCTCCCGCCCGATGCCATCTGGCGAACGTCCAGGATACGAACACTTTCGACACGTTCACTGAATAGTATTGCGGGCGATGCTGTGTGGCAGCATGATGTCGTTATGAAATTCCGCGTCGCCGCACTGCAGAAGATGGCCACCGCCATGACAGGCGCCACGGTGAAACTTCGGCAGGGGTCGCGGTCGCCGCGGACTGAGTCTCGCCGATACTGAACGTGGTGTTCATCTGATGCCGTGGTACTTGAGGCGCATCGTCGCCGCGCTTGTCCTGGTTTGGGTCGTTGCGTCGATCGTGTTCCTCGCCATCCGGCTTGTGCCGGGCGATCCGGCGGAGCTGCTGCTATCGCAGGGTGGCGTTGCCCCGGATCCCGCGGCGGTTGCCGAGCTGCACAAACAGCTGGGTCTCGATCGTCCGCTGGTGACCCAGTATTTCAGCAACTTTGGCAATCTGCTCGTCGGTGACCTTGGGCAGTCATTGCAGGATGGCGCGCCGGTCGGCGGCGAGATCGCGACCCGTTTGCCGCGCACACTTGAACTCATCGTCGCCGCGGCGATCATCGCGGTGGTGCTTGGCATCCCCAGCGGGATGGTGGCGGGGCTGCGGCCACGTGGCCTGATCGATGACCTCGGCGCGGTGCTGTCGGCATTCGCGCTCGCCGTGCCGGTGTTCGTGCTCGGCACACTGCTGGTGCTGATTTTCGCACAACACCTGCACTGGGTGTCGGCGGGCGGCTACGTGCCGTTCGCGCAGGATCCGATCGCGCACCTCGGCCTGGTGGCGATGCCGGCTCTCACCATCGGCATCGGTCTCGCCGCCGTGGTGTTCCGCATGACGCGGACCGCTGTTCTGGATGTATCGCAACAGGACTTCATCCGAACCGCGCGCGCCAAGGGCCTTGGTCCCGTGCGGATCCTGCTGCATCACGTGCTGCGCAATGCACTGATGCCGGTGGTGACGGTGCTGGCACTCCATTTGGGCACGCTGCTGGGCGGCACGGTGCTGGTCGAATACGTGTTCAATTACCCCGGCCTGTCGGGCCTTCTGGTCTCAGCGGTGAACGCGCGCGACTACCCGGAGGTGCAGGGCGTCGTGCTGGTCATCTCGATCCTGTTCGTGCTGCTCAATCTTGCGGTTGACCTGCTCTACGCGGTGCTCGACCCGCGTGTCAGCGCAGCATGAGGCAGCTTCGCCGCACCCCAGTGGTCGCCGTCGCGGTCATCGCGGCAGTTGCGCTGACGGTGCCGATACTGCCGCTGGCGGACCCGCTGCGCATGGATGTCGCGAACCATCTGGCGGCTCCGTCGCTGTCGCATCCGCTCGGCCTGGACGAATTCGGGCGCGACGTGCTGTCCCGGCTGCTGTGGGGCGCGCGGACCTCGCTGCTGGTCGCCGCGGCCTCGGCGGCGCTGGCGTGCATCTTCGGCGTCGTGCTTGGCCTCGCAGGCGGTTACCTGCGCGGCGTCACCGAGCTTTTGACGGTTCGCAGCATGGACATCGTGCTGTGCTTTCCGCCGCTGTTGCTGGCGTTGCTCATTGTCACGTTGGTCGGGCCAGGCGCGGGCACGCTGATACCGCTGCTCGCCGTGCTCTATCTGCCCGGCTTCGTGCGTGTCGTGAACGCTGGCGTTCTGTCGGTGCGTTCGCGCGATTACGTGGAGGCGATGCGCGCACTCGGTGCCAGGCCGAGCCTTATCATGGTACGCACGATCCTGCCGAACATCGCGGGACCGGTACTCGTGCAACTGAGTCTCGCGGCCGCATCCGCGATCGTGCTTGAGTTCGGGCCTATCATTCCTTGGCCTGGGTGTGGTGCCGCCGGCGCCATCCTGGGGCCTGATGATCGGCGCGGCACGCTCCACCATGGCACAGGCGCCGCTGCTTCTGTTGTGGCCGTGCGCTGCACTGTGCGTGACGATTTATGCAATGAACGCGCTGTGCGACGCGCTGCGTGATGCGGTTGATCCGCATGCGGAGCCAGACCGGTTGTGGCAACGCCGGACGATGCCGCCGCAACCGTCCGCTCCGGTGCCATCGGGGAATGCGGTCCTCGATGTGCGCAACATGAGCATAGAGATTGCGACACCGCTCGGCGTGATCCATCCGGTGCGCGATGTGACGTTCTCACTGCGCGCCGGCGGCACTTTGGCCATCGTCGGCGAGAGTGGATCCGGTAAATCGCTGACCGCGCTGGCACTGCTCGGCCTGCTGCCGCCCGCGGCACGCGTCACCGAGGGGAGTGCCTGGCTGCAGGGACACAATCTGCTGCGGCTGACAGACGAGCGGTTTCGCCGTGTCCGCGGCGGCGTGCTGACGATGATCTTCCAGGACCCGCAGTCCAGCCTCAATCCGGTGCATCGCATTGGTGCACAGATCGCCGAAGCGATGCGGGCGCATTTCTCCGTGTCGCGCCAGGAAGCCAAGGAGGAAGTGGAGGAACTGCTGACGCGCGTCGGCTTTCCGGATGCCGAGCGCCATGCGCGTGCCTATCCGCACCAACTCTCTGGCGGCATGCGGCAACGGGCGATGATCGCAATGGCTATTGCCAACGACCCTCGCCTGTTGATCGCCGACGAACCAACGACTGCGCTCGATGTCACGATACAGGCACAGGTGCTTGAGCTGCTGGCGGAGTTGCGTCGGGAGCTGCGCATGGGATTGGTGTTCATCACCCACAGCCTGCCGGTGGTGGCGGAGATCGCCGATCATGTGCTGGTGATGTATGCAGGTGAGGTGCTGGAACAGGGACCGGTGCGGGAACTCTTCGCAGCACCGCTGCATCCGTACACCATCGCGTTGTTGCGCAGCGCTCCCCACGAGGATGGTGGGTTGCCGGAGGGTATACCTGGCACGGTGCCGTCACCGCATCACATGCCGCCGGGTTGCGTCTTCGCGCCGCGGTGTGAGATCCGACAGGCAGAGTGCGACAAGCGCCCACCGCCGTTGGTCGAGGCAATGCCTGGCCACACCACACGCTGCCTGCGTTGGCGGGAACTGGCATGACGGCGCTGGTACTTGCCGCACATCTGACACGGCATTTCGGTGCAGGTGGATTGCGGCGCACGCCTCCGGTGCAGGCAATCACCGATGTGACTTTGGCGATCGAACAGGGAGAAAGCGTGGCGTTGGTTGGTGAAAGCGGTTCAGGCAAGACCACTCTGGGACGTTTGTTGCTGGGCCTGCTGACGCCGACTTCGGGAAGCGTCACGTTCGATGGCATCGATCTCGCGACGGCGAAACGGGGCGAGATCCGGCGGCGCATGCAGATCGTGTTTCAGGATCCACAGTCGAGCCTGGATCCGCGTCGCCCTGTCGGTTCGCAAATCGCCGACGGGCTCGAGATCCACAATATCGTTCCGTCTTCGGAAAGGCGTGCGCGCGTGGAGGCGCTGTTGGCGCAGGTCGGTTTGCCGCCGGCGCATGCGGACCGATATCCACACCAGTTTTCCGGTGGGCAGCGGCAACGCATCGGCATCGCCCGTGCGCTGGCAACGGGACCCGACTTCCTGGTTGCCGATGAACCAGTGTCGGCGCTGGACGTTTCAGTGCAGGCGCAGGTGCTTGCCGTGCTGGCCGACCTGCGCACACGCCTTGGGCTGGCACTGTTGTTCATCAGCCACGATCTCGCGGTGGTGCGCAGCCTGTGTGAGCGGGTGGTAGTGATGTATCTCGGTCGGGTGATGGAAACCGGGCCGGTGGCACAGGTGTTCAATGCACCGCGCCATCCCTATACGCAGGCCCTGCTGTCAGCAGTGCCAAGCCTTGATCCGGCGCGGCGGAGAAAGCGCATTTTGCTGGCGGGTGATCCGCCCAGTGCGATCGCGCCGCCAACTGGATGCGTGTTCCGAACGCGATGTCCGATCGCTGTTGCCGCATGTGCCGAGGCCGTGCCCCCGCTTACCAATGGTGTTGCGTGTATCCGTGCTTAGGGCCCCGCTGCAGAATAAGCGCTCCAACCCGTAAGTGGGTGCACCAAACCGCGCCACGCTGACGCCGGCGCCCTGCCCAACTCGATTCTCTTATACCAGGTGCCTGAAAGATTGACTCTCAAACCCCGTCATGGCCGGGCGTGTCCCGGTCATCTCCATCTAATGGTTGCTGACTGGGATTGCATCGTTCGTTCCCCCGCTGAATTACCCGAAGCAGGGCCATATGATAGACCGCGCTTTCTGGTGCGCGCCGGATCGGCTGCTCGATGAGCCCGATGAGCTTGCCCCCGTGGGCACGAGCGGCGCTGGCCGCGGCGGGTCGGGTCGGGTCGGCGCGCATAGACAACGTACAGCGCCAAAGCAGACATCAAAGCCGCGACCAATGAGGTAACGGGCCTCAGCGGAGCAGACGTCTCACGGTAGCGCGCGCAGCATGCGTGCAACGATGTCGCCGAGCCGTTCGTAATCCTCGAGATCGTTGTAAGCCGCGGCGGAAATGCGCAGCCAGATGGCGTTGGCCTGCACGTGCGTTGGCGCATCGGTTCCCGCCTCCAGCAATCGCGCACGGATCTCCGCCGACAGTTCGGCGGTTGCATCACTCGTGAGCGGCAAGCGGATCATGCCCATGGATCCGGCCAGCGCGCCCGACAGCGCCGACCTCGGTGTTCAGCCGACGTGCCAGCAACGAGGTTGCCTCCGCAGCCAGCGCGATATTGCGCGCCATCATTGCTTCGCCGCCGAGGCGTGCATGAAAATCTATTGCCACGTCGGTCGCGAGCCACGCGCTCGGATCGCGGGTGCCCGTCCAATCGAACTCCGTCGAGAAATCCCTTGTCCAGGCCGTGCGAAATCGTCACCGGATGCAGATCGTGTTGTCGATCCGGCGCCGCGTACAGGAACGCGGAGCCCTTCGGTGCGCACAGCCATTTGTGGCAATTGCCGGCATACCAGTCGGCGCCAATAGCACGCATGTCGAGCGGCACCTGTGCCGGTGCATGCGCCCCATCCACCAGCACCGGAACACCGGCGTCATGACACGCCGCGACGATACGTTGCAGAGGCAGTACCAGCGCACTGCCAGACGTGATATGATCGACCACCGCCAATCGCGTGCGCGAAGTCAGCGCCGCGGCGATATTCGCCACGATAGTATCGGCGTTCGGATGTGGGAAAAGGCACCTGCGCAACCACGACGCGTGCGCCGGCACGCTCGCACACATGGCGCACCGTGTTGCGAACCGCGCCGTAGCCATGGCTCAGCACGACGATCTCGTCATCCGGCTGAAGACGCAATGAACGCAGCACGGCGTTGCAGCCGGTCGTCGCGTTGTCGACGAACCCGATGTCGTTGCCGTCGGCGCCGATAAAGCCACCGAGCCGCTCAGCCGCATGGCGCAGGGCATCCGGCAGCACGGTGCGCATGAAGCGACTGGGTTGTGCTTCCATGCGCTGCTGCCAATCGCGCTGTGCCGCCAGCACAACGCGTGGCGCCGCGCCGAACGATCCGTGATTAACGGTGAGAAAGTCCCAGTCGAGCGGCCACTCATGCCGCACCGCCTTGCCGAGCAGCGGCATCCGCTATTCCGCCGCGATCCGCGCGCGCCGAGCGATCAGTTCGCGCGTCAAGGGCAACAGGCTGCGGCCATATTCGATCGCATCGTCCAAGCGGATCGAAGCCACGGATCAGGAACGTGGTCACGCCGAGGTCATAGTAGTCGCAGAGTGCCTCAGCCACCTGAAGCGGTGTGCCAACCAGGCTTGTGGTATTGCCACGCGCGCCGGTCAGCAGCGCGGCGCCAGTCCACAGGCGCTTGTCCAGCCGTTCACCCTGTGCCGCCGCGGCCAACAGCCGGCGTGACCCTTCGTTCGCCGGTTCGCGCGCACCAAGACCGGCCTTGGCACGCAATTCGGCGATCCGCTGCTTGATGCTCTCCGCACGTTGCCACGCTGCGTCTTCGGTCGCTGCCAGGATCGGGCGCAGCGACAGGCTGAACCGAACCTCGCGGCCATGGCGTGCCGCCGCCGCGCGCACACGCGTGGTGAGTTCACGAACCTGCTCGTGCGTCTCGCCCCATAACGCGTAGACATCGGCATGCTTGCCAGCGACCTCGATCGCGGCATCCGAGGCGCCCCCGAAGTAGATCGGAATGCGTGGTTGCTGCACGCAGCGCATCGCGGTCGAGGCACCAGTGAACTGATAGTAGCGGCCGGCGTGGTCCACCGGGCCCGGCTCGGTCCAGATGCGCTTCAGGATGTCCACGTATTCATCGGTGCGCGCGTAGCGTTCGTCCTTCGGCAACGTATCGCCGTCGCGCAACTGATCCACATCGTCCCCGCCGGAGATCACGTGGATCGCCGCGCGCCCGCCAGTGACCTGATCCAGCGTGGCGAACTTGCGCGCCGCCAGCGTGGGCGCGACGAAACCCGGCCGATGCGCGACCAGAAAGCCTAGCCGCTCGGTGTGCGCGGCGGCAGCGGCGGCGAGCAGAAATCCATCCGGGCCATCCGAGAAATAGCCAACCAGCACGCGATCGAATGCCGCCGCCTCGGCTG
The DNA here is from genome assembly GCA_963726125.1 of uncultured Alphaproteobacteria bacterium. Classification (GTDB taxonomy): domain Bacteria; phylum Pseudomonadota; class Alphaproteobacteria; order Acetobacterales; family Acetobacteraceae; genus JAMXLO01. Next base: position 577,867 of record CAVSBG010000013.1, read on the forward strand.
CCTGAGCGAAATCGCGAACATAGCCGCGATCGAACAATGGCCCGGCCGGTGGGTGGATTTCCGAGGCATGCCGGTGATGGATCATGCCGATGAATTCGATCGTCATGGCGACTACCCCTGCGATTGCGGGGAGTATACCGTCCGATTGTCCGGTGACGAGACCGGAAACGTCCGCTAGGATATGGCGGATATGTAATCAAACAAAAGGAGGGGGTTATGTTCCGGTTCCGTTTCTGGACGGCCGTAGCATGTTCGGCGTTTATCGGGCTGGCAGCACTTGCTGGTTCCGCATCGGCGCAGGATCAGTTGAAGAGCGCCATGATGGACAAGATCAAGCAGCGCGGTGAGCTCATCTGTGGGGTAGACACCGGTATTCCCGGCTACGCCTTCCAGGATGCGAAGGGCGAATGGCAGGGTTTGGATGTCGCCTATTGCCGAGCCATCGCCGATGCCCTGCTCGGCTCGCCGAACAAGGTCAAGTACATCGGCACCACGTCCAAGGTGCGGTTCTCCGTCCTCCAGTCGGGCGAGATCGACGTGCTGATCCGGGACTCTGAGGTGACGTTCATCCGCAACACGCAGCTCGGCCTCGACGAGCCAGCGTACAACTTCTTCACCGCCCAGACCTTCATGGTGCGCAAGAGCCTCAACGTCGCACACATGAAGGACCTGAATGGTGCGACGATATGCGTGCTGACCGGAACCACGCTGGAGACCAACATCGCCGACTACAACCGGGCCAACAACGTCAAGATCAACACGCTGCTGTTCGACAAGCCGGAAGAGGCCTTCGCAGCCGCCGACGCCGGACGTTGCGACGGTTACACCGATGACGGCGGATCCGTTGCGGCGGCGCGTTCCACCATGAAGAAGCCGGACGATTGGATGTTCATCCCCGAAACCATCGGCGGGTTGCAGCCGCTCGGCCCGTTCACCCGGCTGGGCGATCAGGGTTGGTCGCGGCTGGTGAAATGGGTGCAGTACGCCATGATCGAAGGCGAATTGCTTGGTGTCACCCAGGCCAACGTCGATCAGATGAAGGCGTCAACCAAGGATCCCGAGGTGAGGCGCTATCTGGGTCTGGAAGGCGATTTCGGCAAGCTGCTCGGCGTCGACAACGACTGGGCCTACCGCATTGCCAAGGATATCGGCAATTACGGGGAGATCTACGAAACCTACTTCGGCTCCAAGGGGCTGGGGCTGCCGCGCGGCATGAACAACCTGTACACGAAAGGCGGGCTGTTCCTGACGCCGAGCTGGAAATGATCGACTGACGTGGTAAGGCGACCGTCATCACGCGCGCGGACCGCGCAATGGTTCCTACTGGCCGGCGTGGTGGCGGTCGCCTGGTTCCTTGGTTCAATGGCCGTCGAGACCTCGACCCGACGGCATGGCGGCTTGGGGTTCGGCTACCTGGCCGACCCGACGAATTTCGAGATCCCGTTCCGGCTGATCCCATGGGCCATCGGCGACACCTACGCGCGCGCGCTGCTGGTGTGCGTGCTGAACACGCTACTGGTCTCGGCGATGAGTATCGTCGCGGCAACGTTGCTCGGGTTGCTGGTCGGCATCATGCGGTTGTCGACCAATTGGCTGGTGCGCAACATCGCGCTCTGCTTCATCGAGCTGATACGCAACACGCCGCAGCTTGTGCAGATCATCTTCTGGTACGTGGCGGTGCTGCAGACCCTGCCCGGACCGCGGCAGAGCATCGTGCTGCCAGGCGGGGTGCTGCTGAATATCCGTGGTCTCTTTCTGCCGAGCTTGATCGCAAACGACGTTGCAACAACCCTATGGCCGCTGGCGCTGGTCCTGGTGCTGGCCATACCGTTCGTCTGGCGGGTGCCCTGGCGCGGCTTTCCGGTCGGCGTAAAATCTTTCGTGCTGCTGCCGTTGGCGATCCTGCTGTTCGCCGTGGGCATCGATCACGCCGAATTCCCCGAGATGCGCGGCTTCAATATGGCCGGCGGCGTGCAGATAATACCAGAGCTCGCTGCGCTCTGGGCCGGTCTTTCGATCTACGCTTCAGCGTTCATCGCCGAGATCGTGCGCTCCGCCATCTTGTCGGTGCACAAGGGCCAGCGCGAGGCAGCACTGAGCCTGGGGTTGCGACCACGTCAGGTGCTGTCGAAGATCATCCTGCCACAGGCGCTGCGGGTGATGGTGCCGCCGATTACCAGCCAGTACCTCAACATCATCAAGTCGAGCTCGCTCGGCGCGGCGATCGCGTATCCCGAGCTGTATGAGATCTTTGCCGGCACGGCGATGATGCAGTCGAACCGCGAGATTGAATCGATTGCTTTGCTGATGGGCGTCTTCCTCTCGATCAATCTCACGGTCTCTATGTTCATGAACTGGTACAACCGCCGCGTCGCATTGGTGGGGCGATGAGCGATACGGTCGCCGGACAGCGCGTGCCTATGCGAGGCGACCTCATGCCGGAGCGCACCGGCGGAAGGCTTCAGCGCGCGTTCGATTGGGCGCGTCGGAATCTGTTCAGCTCAGTCTTCAACAGCATTCTGACCATTGTCGTCCTGCTACTGGCGGGCCTCATTCTGCCGCCGCTGTTCCGCTGGGCCGTGACACACGCGACGATCTCGGGGATGACCCGCGAGGCGTGCACCGGCGACGGCGCCTGCTGGACCTTCATTCGCGTGCGGTTCCCGCGCTTCATTTACGGAAGTTATCCGGCCAGTGAATTCTGGCGCGTCAATGTTGCCTTCGCCCTGTTGGTGGCGTTTGCCACCCCGGTGCTGCGTGACGGGGTACGATACCGGTGGCTCTGGTTGTTGCTGCTGCTGACTGTGTTTCCCGTCCTCGCCGGCGTGTTGCTTTGGGGCGGAGTGGCTGGGCTCGCCTTCGTCGATACGTCGAAGTGGGGCGGTCTGATGCTCGACGTGATCGTGTCGTTCGTCACCGTGGCGGGATCCCTGCCGCTTGGGATCCTGCTGGCGTTCGGCAGGCGCTCGCAATTGCCGGTCGTGCGAACTCTGTCGATTGGCTACATCGAGTTATGGCGCGGCGTGCCCCTGCTGACCGTCCTGTTCATGTCAGCGGTGGTGATGCCACTGTTCCTGCCCGAGGGCGTCTCGGTCGATCGACTGCTGCGAGCGATGGCGGCTCTTGTGTTGTTCAACGCCGCCTATATGGCGGAGGTGGTGCGCGGCGGCTTGCAGGGCGTCGACCCGGGCCAGGAAGAAGCCGCATTCTCACTCGGCCTTAGCTGGTCGTATATGCAGGCGTTCGTTGTGCTGCCGCAGGCACTTCGTATCGTAGTGCCGGGCATCATCAATACGGTGGTGGATCTGTTCAAGGATACCACGCTGCTGACGATCATCGGCCTGTTCGATCTGCTCGGCGCGGTGGAGCAGGCCCTGAAGGATCCGGCCTGGCTCGGCTTCGCGACCGAAGGCTATGTGTTCTCCGCGGTGATGTTCTTCGTCTGTTGCTTTGCCATGTCGTCCTACGGCCGCAGCATGGAGCGCAGGCTCGCTAAGGGGCAGTGAGAAACTCGCCGCGCTGCAAACCCCGTCATGGCCGGGCCAGCCACCCACCGTCACGACCGGGCAGCCACCCACCGATAGGGGTCGGGAAGACACCGTCTCCCCGCCCTCCGAACCGTGCGTGCGGTTCTCCCGCACACGGCTCTCCAGTTGCTGGTTTCCTCATCGGGAGCACCTCGCGTCTTCATGGGCTGCGAGCAGGGTGAACAGCCCGTGATCCGCGAAGAAGGCGTTGGTCCATCGTCCATGGTCTGCTTCACTTCGTCCTATTGACGGCCGCTTTTCCTGCTTGCGCAGGATAGCTCGCAGCCGCCGCCGGATCATCTGGTCGATCCTGCGGAACAAGCGTGGCCTGGCGTGTTTGAAGTAGCCGAACCATCCCCGAAGCATCGGGTTGAGGTCAGCGATGATCCGTTCCAGGCTATCGCCCCGGCTGCGGATCGTCCTGGCCCTCACCTTGTCCTTGAAAGCCCGCAGGCTCTTATCGCGCACGAACCGGTGCCCCGCCTCAAACCGGTAGCCAAGAAAGTCGAACCCCTGGCCGGGTTGTGCGGCGTCGCCGATGCGCGTCTTGCAGGGGTGCAGGGTCAGGCCGTTGGCATTCACCCACGTCGTTACTTGGCGCAGTGCCGCAGCCGCCTCCGCTTCCGATGCGCAGAGGATCACGAAGTCATCGGCATAACGCACCATCCGGTAGCCGCTCTGCTCCATGAGCACGTCGAGCGGGTGCAGATACAGATTGGCCAACAGCGGCGACAGCACGGCCCCTTGGGGCGTTCCCGCCGCTGGCTGCCAGCGTGCTACGTCCGACATGATCTCCTGCCGCAGAAAGCCATCGATCAGGGCCACAATCCGGCTATCGCTGATCGAACCCTCCACCAGCCTCATCAGCCTGTCGTGCAGAATGGTATCGAAGTAGCTCTTCAGGTCGGCGTCCACCACATGGGTGTAACCCTCCTTCAGCAAGCGATCGACTTCCCGCAACGCATCCTTGCAGCCCCGTCCCGGCCGGAACCCAAAACTCCCCGGTCTGAACTGAACTTCAAAGATCGGCTCGATGACCATCTTCAGTGCTGTTTGTACAATCCGGTCCTTCACCGTCGGTATCCCCAGAGGCCGGGTCTTACCGTCTCCTTTGGGTATCTCCACCCGTTTCACCGGGTCCGGCTGGTAGCGACCCTCCGTCAGGCTACGCTGGAGTTCACGCAGATATCGCTCCGATTGGGCTTCGAACCTCTCAATGCTCTGACCGTCCACGCCCGCCGCCCCTTGGTTGCGCGCGACACGCTGCCACGCGATTTCCAGAGTTGCCGGACGAACCACCTTGTCGATCAGGCTGAACCACTTACCCCCTTTGACGCCGTTACCCAGCGCCGACACCATGCGATCCGTCCATATGGATGCTTCCGCCCACCACAGTCCGTGGGGTTCCCCACCGGGGGCGTCTCTCCCTTGCTTAGCCTTGACGGCACTACCGGGGTTCTCTTGCTCCAAACCAAACCTCTCGCATCCAGCTTCCTGCCTCCCTTCCCTCGGAACGGTTTTGCTAGCCGCTCGTCTCCACCGCTCGAAGCGGCCTCGGTATTATGAAGGCTCTGACTCCTGACAGCCTCACCCAGACCGTCAGGTCTCTCCGCTTACGCCGCTCTGCCGTCCCGACATTCCGACCTCAACCACGTGATCCGCCTGATGGTCGCTTTGAGTATCAGTCGCCTCAGCGCCACCAGTTGTTCCAGGCTTCGCCACTCATGAGCAGGCTCGCCACGAGATCCCGCCGAAACAGGTTCGTCATCCTACGGACTGCCGGTTCACCTCCGGTTGCTCTCCACCCCGCCTCGCGGCGACGCAGTTACCTTCAATTTCTGGGATTGCGACCATCCCAGGCACGGACTTCCACCGTGCAGACAAAGCGTCCTCACGGGACGCACTCACGACCGGGCTTGACCCGGTCATCTCCATCGAGTGCTTGCTGATTGGGATTGCACCGTTGGCAATCTGATGCAGGCAGCCGACGGCCGGGTCAAGCCCAGCCACGACCGGGTTAGAGAATCGATTTCAGCGACGGTTGGTATCAATCGGCCGGCGGCGGCCGGCCCGTGCACACGAAGTGCGGGTTCTCCCAGCCTGGCTTGCCGTAGCGCAGCACCTCACCCTCGAAAGTCCGCACCGTGCCGCCGGCCGCTTCGAGCAGCGCCTGGGGCGCACACGTATCCCACTCCATCGTGCGGCCGAAACGCGGATACAGATCGGCAATTCCCTCCGCCAAACGACAGAACTTCACGCTGGAACCAAAGTTGATCAGCTTCGCCACACGTTTGCCGCGCAGGAAATCGTCCAGACGCGTGCTATTGCCGTGATACCGGCTGGCCAGCACCGTCAGCCCCTCCCCCGGCGAAAGTCGCGCGCTCACCGCGGTTTGCTGCGAACCGACGCGCTTCCACGCGCCGCGTCCGACGATACCGCCGAACATTTCGCCCGTGGCCGGAATGGCGACAATGCCCAGCACCGGCCGGCCGTTGCGCACCAGTCCGATGTTGACTGCGAACTCATCGTGGCCGGCGGCAAACTCGCGCGTGCCGTCCAGCGGATCGACCAGCCAGAACTCCGCGCAGGGTTCGGTGACCCTGCCGGCCGCAGCTTCCTCTTCGGCGATCACCGGGATGTTCGGCGTCGCTTCGCGCAGGCCCGCGACGATGATCGCTTCAGCGGCATGATCCGCCTCGGTGACTGGCGAGCGATCCTCCTTGCGGACCACATCGAAGCCGCGAGCGCGAACGGCGAGGATCGCCTCACCTGCTTCCAAAGCCAGCTTCTCTGCGAGCGAGATCAACGCATCATCGTTCATGTATTGCTCCTACCGGCCGGACACGGCGCTGGCAACGATGTCCACCGCAACGCCCTTCCCTTCCCAGCGGCGGAGGCCCTGATCAAGGCTCGGCCGAGGCGGGCGATCCCTGTCGAGCGCGGCTGCGCTTGCGTTTCGGCTTGGCCTCGAGCGCGGATGTTTCCTCCGGCGGTGCGGCGACAGCCTCGTCTGGCACGTCAGGTGGTTCAGCGGAGGCTTCGGATGGCGCTTCACCAACACGCGAGGCCTTTGGTGGGGACGCAACGACCTTCGGTTCCCGCTCGACAAGCAGTGGACTGAGCTTCCGCTCAACCGGCCGAGCCAGGAATACCTCGGCGACTTCTTGGACCGAAATTGGCTCAAGCCCACGCATGCACGCGAAGTTTCGCGGGCAATCCTCCAGCCGCGCCAGATAGCACGGACTACACGTCATATTGCGCCGCAGCGCGATCGCGCGTTGGCCGATCGGCCCCCATTCGATCGCATCGACGACACCGGAATGAAGTCCGATCGTCGGCACGCCAAGCGCCGCGGCGATGTGCTTTGGACCAGAGTTGTTGCCGATATAAATCACACAGGCACGCAGCAGCTCGGGCAGTTGGCGCAGCGACGTCTTGCCAACCAGTGAAACGACACCATCGCGCCGCAGCACCTGGGCGAGCACCTCCTCGGCCAGTTCCGCTTCTTCGTTGCCGCCGATCAGCACAATGTTGACGCCGTTCTTCTCCATCATGAGGTCGATCAATGCCGCGAAGTGTTCGGCGGGCCACTGACGCATGACATTGCCGACCCCTGGATGTACCGCGGCGACCGGCTTGACGAACAGTGCACGCGCCTCGGGCGGCAGGAAGTCCGGGATGCCGCCGGCCGGACCGCCCATCGCCAGCCGCGTGCGGCCCGATGTCCCTGCGGTTCCGATCGCTTCGACCAGGTTGACGAGATCATCCGTCACATGGCTGCGCTTGCGCTGCAGGCCCTTGTCGCCTTCCCATTCCAAAGCGATGTCGAGATACGGGTATTGGCCCATGTAGTCGTAACCAACCAGATAGCGCGCCGGCGTGTAGCGCAGCACGTCCCTGGTATCGAGATGCTTGCGGAGATCGACGGCGATGTCGAAGCGATACGGCGTCAGTTGCGCGCGGAGCGACTTGTATTCTTCCTCGCTGATGTCTTTCGGTCCAAGTCCAGACACGGCATGGAAGAATTCGAATTCGATGAATTCGTCGATGCAGTCCTCGGTTTCGGCGAATGCGCGCGCCGCGCGGCTCGCCAATACGTGGAGCGAAGCGGCTGGAAAGATCTCCTTCAGTCGCCGCATCGCCGGAATCGCCGTGATGAAGTCGCCGATGTGATCGACCTTCACCACCAAGATCCGCTTGATGTCGTCGTGATGGAACAAGGGGTGGCCGGCGTATATCAGCTCGACCGGTTCGTCGTCGGGACGGTAGTCGTCGGAGGAGCGCGTCAGGCGCGGGCTGAAATATGGATCACCACCGGTGAATATGGACTTCCAACGCTGCTCGAAATGGCCAAGATCGAATACGTCTTTCAAGCGATCACGGCTCGCGGCTTCGTAATGCATCAGCGATGCATAGGGCGTGTAGACGATGAGCTTGCCGCCCTGGTGAGCGCGCAGGCAGAAATCGAGATCGTTGTTGATGATCTGGTGCGCTTCCTCGAAGCCGCCGAGCGCCTGGTGGATGCCGCGCCGCATCAGCATGCAGGCGCCGGTCACTGCGATGACGTTGCGCTGGGTCAGTGCCAGACCGAAATAGCCGGGATCATCCGAGGGCGCGAAACGAAAGGCATGCCGCGCGATGCCTGGGGTGGCGAGGAACATGCCCGCGTGCTGCACCTTGTTGTCGGGGTAGAGGAGTTGCGGACCGACCACCGCCACTTCCGGCCGATTGACATGTTCCAGCATGACGTCGAGCCAATCCGGCTGGATCACCTCGATATCGTCATTGAGGAACAGCAGGTATTCGCCGGAGGCTGCTTCAACGCCGACATTGTTGAAATGCGACCAGTTGAACTCATCCGGCATCGGCACGATTACGTCAGCGTTCTGCTTCAGCCACAGCTTCCAGGCAACCTGGTTGTCGGGGATGTTGTCGACACAGATGATCTCGAAATTGCGATAGGCGGTGCGTTCACGCAATGAGCGGATGCAGGCCTCGATGTAGCCTCTCGCGGCGCAGGTCGGAATGATGATCGATACCATCCCGGTTACCGGTTCGGTGCGCCGGAAGCGCCAGGTACCCGGCACCGCACCGGGCACGACTTCAGCAGCGATCCCGCGGCGTTTGGCGGCCTGCGTCAGCGCGGCTGTTTCCATGGCTTCGTCGTCGATCCACTGCGACCCTCGCGCGCACAGCAGGCGAGGCACATGGTGGATGCTGTCCGCCTTCTCCGTGCAGCGCAGCACTGCATCGTATTCGCCCTTCGCCAGGAGTTCCGCCGGCGTCAGGCCACTTCGCCCGAGCAGCGCAGTGGAGGCGAACCAGGGATGACCGATATAGTTGGTTGACAGCAGCAGATCCGGCGAGAAATCCGGCTTGAAGAACGGCTCCCGCTCCCGGCTCACCTGGCTCAGCTTGACCTCGTCCGCATAAAGCAGGTCGGCGTCGCGATGCAGACCGCTGGCAATCGCGATCTGCAGCAGCGCGTCGCAGCCCAACTCGTCGCCTGCGCCGATGAAGCCGACCAGCCGCCCCGTGGAGGAGGTCTGCGGATTGCTGATGGGCTGGCCGAATGATGCCTGATCCGATGGATCGAGCACGTCGATGCGTTCGGCCAGATCCTCGGCAGCTTGCTCGATCAGCCCGCGAATGGCGTCGCCGATGGTGGTGTCCCTGGGCAGCACATCGAGCCGCCAATCACGGTAGGTCTGGGTTCGCAACGACGCCAGGGTGGCAAGGAACTGATCCGGAACCGGCTCCGACGGCAACGGCAGTATCAGTCGGAAACCGGGCCGATGGCCCAGGCTGCTCAGTACATCCTCGGCGACATCGCGTTCCACCTGCGTCATGCGCCGGCGAATGGACATGCCCTCGTCGAATTCCTCCGACTTCCGGATGGTGATGTTGAAGCGGTACTCCATCAACTCGCCCGCACGGCCACGCACATTGAGCTGGATCACATGTTCGCCGTTCCGCAGGGCGCGCGGCGGGCAGTGGAATGCGAAACCGCTGCGCAGCGAATCCACCCAATCGGGGAACGCGATCCCGACATCCTGGCGCGGCAGGCCATAATGTGCGTCGCCAAGCGGCTGGTCATCCAGCATGACCTCGATCCCGCTGATCCCGGAACGGGCCAAGGCCCATCCTTCGATGGTCAGGCGTCCAGTGATCGGTTCGACGGCGACGCTAGACACGATTGCGGGGGTGTCGATCTCCAGGCGGAACTGCGAGGGCGACGACGCCTCGGGCGGCGGCGGGGGTTCGTCGCGCTCAATCAGGACGTTGCGGACCTCGTGCTGCTCATCGTCGAGCCCGTTGCGCATGACGACACGGATCTCGTGTTCGCCGGCGGGCACATCGGGAAGATTCCTGACGAAGCGAAAGCCGGCGTAGCGCGCCATGGGGATGTGGCGATGTTCGTTGCCGACATCCTCGCGCAAAAGCCCGAGCTCAGCGTCGCCTATAGCCTCGCCGTCGAGATAAACGGTAACCGCTGATATCCCGATTGCACAGACCGCCCAGCCGACGGCGGACAGGCGCCCTTCGGGTTGCAGGTCCATGTTGTCACAGAAGTGGCGGATTTCACGGCGCGGATCCGGCGGGGGGCGCTGCTCAACCACCGGGGCGGGTGGTGAGACAAGCACTGGTTCGCCGACGAGTGCGGCGAGGTCGGTGCCTATCTGGAACCCGGCCGCAGGAGGGTACGCTGCGGCGGGCGCGTCCGTAGCGGTTGCCGCGCGCGCAGGTTCCGGCACCGCAAGATTATGCACCTGCTCAAGGGGCACGATCACTTCGTGCGTGAAGCCGTCACGGCTGATAGCACGCACACGGACCATCGAGAGGTCCTGATCCTGCGCGGCGACGATATCGCTGGTCAGCGCGAAGCCCGCCAAGCGGGCGTTAGCATAGGCTGGGAAGGCGCTCGCCACGTCGTCACGCCGTCCGCCAAGCTGCGCTGGAATAAGCTTCTGATCACCGACGAACGCCTGGATCGCTACCATGGAGGTGCGTGATATCGCCCATCCAGCCAACTGGACGTGCCTGCGGTTATCGAGCGTGGCACGCTCAACGTAGAGGATGATCGGTGGCCTTATGTGGGCGTAGGCGGCGCCGGGATAGGTCTGACCGGTCAAGACGGTGACCGGTATCTCAGCGGACGGGTCGACCGACAGTTCGAAAACTGACTCGTGGATGTGCCCGTCCGATGTGCGCACCGCCAGGATACAGGTGCATTTTCGCTCAGCCTCGGCGCGGGGCAGTAACACATTCAGGTAGAAGACGTATTGGGTGCCGTTGCCGTCTTCCGGCGATCCCCCCTGAACGGCGCTGTCCATCGCACCGAACTCGACACGCCCGATGACCGCATCGTCCAGCTTGAGGGCGATTTCCTCGACCGGCGTGACCGAAACAGCCCGTCCGCGCAGCAGCAGGTCGTACCGCTCGAAGATGAAGGCGGAACTGACCGTTGGATCGATGTCGACCTGGACCTGCGGCGCGACAGGTGCAGCGGGCTCAGGCGCAGCGGCGCCCTTCCGACGGCCACGGCCGCGTGCCGCAGGCGGCGGTGGGGTGGTATCCGCCGACGGATGAGAGGCTGTGTCGGCTGGCGGAACCTTGGCTGATGTCCGCACTGATGGAGTTCGGCTCATGCCTGCGCGCTGGCCCCAATGGTTTCGCGCGTTCCGTAATGCCTCGGCCGGATGTCCACCAGCGTCTCCCCGCACACCAATCCATAATTCCGATCTGGCTTGCCTTGTCGGGCGTAACGACTGATCGTGATCAGCAAGCCAACGCGCCCATACGGCATGTCCGATTTCCGCCCCACGGCCTAGAACCCGTGTGGCAGCCGACCTTCCCGATAGCCGTCCTCGACGAAATGTTGCTGACCTGAGCCCACGACCCCGGTGCGGACGCTCTCCGCCACATCGGGATACTGCTCCAGATACCACCGTTCGTCCACGTCCATCGGGAAGGGTCGCCGCCCCTCGAAAAAGCCGTCATCAATGAAATGCTGCCTCGCCGACCCCACCTTGCCCTCCCGGATCGCCTGGGCAATGTCGGGGTATTCCGTGAGATACCATTCCTCGTTGACCTCAATGCCGGAGATCATTAGGCGCAGAACCCTGACGAAGTCATCGTAGGAAAGACTGACACGCAATTCCCCGCGGACAGTCGAAATCTCCACCGAGCGCCGGATCAGATCGAACGGCGGCAGGTACTTCACGGCGCCTCCTGGCTATCGGCCCTGGCGGTTTCGGTCACGCAATTTGGCAGCAGCCGCAAAGTAGCCGCAAGCAATCGGAGTGGGAACTGCTTTATCGCGGTGCAGCGAAAATGGTATCGTCGTTGCGAAGCCTGTGTTGCACATGCGATACCGACGTCGGGTCGATACCCTGGCCAAGGCGCGTGCGGTCGCGGGAATCGTGTGGTTGACGCAGCCTGAGGGGTGTCATTTGCATGCAGATTGTGGATCGATCGTCAGGCGATACCGAACTGGCGCAGATCGTCCGCCGCTTCGCTGACGCACGGGTCTTGGTGCTCGGCGACGTCATGCTGGACCGTTATGTCAGCGGCAGCGCGAGCCGTCTGTCCCCCGAAGCACCGATACCGGTGCTGCGGCCGACCGCCAGCCGCGCGACGCTGGGCGGCGCCGCCAACGTCGCGCTCAACATCGCCACACTGGGCGCGCGTGTCTCGCTGGTTAGCGTGATCGGTGATGACCCGCCAGGCACGGAATTAACGCGATTGGTGGCGGCCGCGCCAGGGGTAGAACCGCATCTCGTGGTTGCGCCCGGCAGGCCCACAACGAGCAAGACCCGTTTCATGGTGGGCGTGCACCAATTGCTGCGCCTGGATGAGGAGACCACTTCCGACATCGACCCGGCCACGGCCGAGGCCGTCCTGGAACGCTTTGCGGACGTGCTGCGTGCCGCGGACGTGGTCATCGTGTCCGACTACGCGAAGGGATTGCTGACCGACGCCGTGCTGCGAGGCGCCCTGGCGCAGGCCCGCGCTTGCGACCGTATCGTGATCGCGGACCCAAAGCGCGCCGACTTTGCCGCCTACCGCGGCGCCACGATACTCACCCCCAACGAGCATGAGGTCCGGCTGGCCACGCAGATCGAGGCAGCCGACGACATCGAGGCCGACCGTGCCGGCCGGCGTGCGCTGGAGATGGTCGAGGGCGAGGCGGTGCTGGTGACGCGCTCGGCCAAGGGGCTGACCTTGGTCCGGCGTGATCTGCCGGCGATGCATCTGCCGACCCGCGCCCGAGAAGTCGCCGATGTGTCGGGCGCCGGAGACACGTTGGTGGCCGCGCTCGCAGTCGCGCTGGGCGCCAAGGCGCCGTTGCCGGAGGCGGCCATGCTCGCGAACATCACAGCGGGGATTTCCGTCGGCAAGCAAGGCACCGCAACCGTCACCCGGGACGAACTGTTGGCTGCACTGCACCTCGAAGAGCTGGTGGCGACGGATCGCAAGGTGGCAACGCGAGAGGAAGCCGCACTCCGCGCCGCCGCATGGCGCACCCAGGGGCTACGCGTCGGCTTCGCCAACGGATGCTTCGACCTGATTCATCCCGGGCACGTCCGCCTGCTGACCGAAGCGCGCGCCCGATGCGATCGGCTCATCGTCGCGCTCAACACCGACGCCTCGGTGAAGCGGCTGAAGGGACCGACACGGCCGCTACAGAACGAGATGGCGCGGGCGACGGTCATGGCATCGCTGGCACCGGTCGACCTGGTGGTGCTGTTCGACGAAGAGACGCCGTTCGAGCTGATCCAGGCGCTGCGGCCGGACGTGCTGGTAAAGGGAGCCGATTACCGCATCGATCAGGTGGTGGGCGCCGAACTGGTGCACAGCTGGGGCGGCACGGTCTATCTGGTCGAGCTACAGGCGGGCCACAGCACAACGGGGACCATCCGGCGAATGACCGACCCCGCCGCGGCCGCCTGATTTCGTCTAGCGCTGAGCAATGGGCCACTCCCCCTCCCCTCGCGGGAGGGGGTTGGGGGAGGGGGCGCTTCCACCAGATACCGTCCGACTACGTAATGATCACCCACCCTGCCCCGGCCGATACACAATGAAGCCCAGGATCGCATCGACCATCGCCTCCGGTTCGTCGCTGCGGATCGAGTGGCTGCTGCGCTCGAATATCCGCAGATCCGATCCTGGGATCAGCCGCGCGATCTCCTCGGAGAACTCCGGCGGGCAGATCCAATCGTGCCGCCCCGCCATCACCAATGTCGGCGCGGTGATCCTGACCAGCTCCGGCCGCAGGTCGAACCGACGCAGGAACCCATCCGGCCCGAATGCCCGGTTCAGCGGTTCGGGCGACAGAATGCCACGCCCCCTGCCCGCCTCCGCCGCAGCCGCGTCGAACGACCGTGCGTACATCGGGCCCATCACGGCATAGAACTCCCGCATCTCCTCGGCCGATCGAAACGCCCCTGCCCAGACCTTCTCGCACACCGCCTGCTGCTCCGGCGTACCGCGCTCGCGGACGATCGCCTGCGCGCGCGGTATGAAACCGCCGTGCGACGCGGTCACGATCAGCACAAGGTGCGACACCGAGCCCGGATACCGGGCGGCATGCGCCATCGCGACCATCCCGCCATAGGACGTGCCAATCGAGACGATCGGCCCCAACCCCAGGTGCTGCCGCAGCGCCTCCATGTCCTCGACATTCTGATCGAGCGTGTAGCTTGCCGGGTCGGCTGCCGCTGACCGTCCCTGCCCGCGGTGGTCGAAATAGACCAGCTGCATCCGCGCGGCGAGCGGCGTGAACGACGGCTTGAACCCGCTATGGTCGCCGCCCGGCCCACCATGGATCACCATCGCGACTGGCCGCTCGCGCATCACCGCGCCGTCCGGCACCAGACCCATGCCCTCGACATCGAAATAGATCCGCGTGCCTCGTACGGCGGCGAACATGGCCCTCTCCCGGCTGCTTCACTGGCAGTCTAGACTGCCCGATACACCGGGAGGAGAGGGAAAATGCCGAATAGCGCCAATGGCTTGCGGCAGATCGAAACGCTAGGCTTCATCGGCCTGGGGGTGATGGGGGAGCCGATGTGCGGCCACCTCGCCCGTCGCGTCGGCCATCCCGTCCTGGCGCACGACCTGCGTCCCGAACCGCTGTCCCGCCTCGCGACTGATGGCGTCGTAGGCGCGGGACTGGCGGAGCTGGCGCGACGCTGCGACCTGATCCTGCTGTCGCTGCCCGACGGCAAGGCGGTCGCCGCGGTGATCGGCGAGCTCGAACCGCATCTGGCGGCCGGCCAGTGCGTGGTCGACACGTCAACCTCGTCGGTTGCGCTGACCCGCGACATCGGCGCCCGTCTGACCGCGCGTGGTATCGGCTTCGCCGACGCCCCGGTTGCCCGCACGCGCGAGGCCGCCGCGCGCGGCGAGCTGTCGATCATGGTCGGCGCCACCGATGCCGTGTTCGCTCACGTCCAGCCGATCCTGGAGACAATGGGCACCGATGTGACCCATTGCGGCCCCATCGGTTGCGGTCAGGTCGTGAAGATCCTGAACAACATGCTGGTATTCGAGAACACCTGCGCGCTGGCCGAGGCGATCGCCATCGGCCGCCGCAATGGTGTGCCGCCGGAGCTGCTGTTGCCGACCATCGCCAAGGGCTCCGGCGACAGCTTCGTGCTGCGCAGTCATGGCATGAAGTCGATGCTGCCGCGCGACTTCCCAGAGCGTGCGTTCTCCACCCGCTACGCGATCAAGGATCTATCGTATGCGCTCGAGATGGCGGTCACTTCCGGGCTCGAGGTACCGGGGGCGGAGTTGACAATGCAACGGTTGAAGGCGTCGGAAGAAGCGGGGAACGGTGAGAAGTACCATCCCGCCGTGCTGAGCCTGATCGACCCGGGGTGATGCAGCGTCTCGGTCCGGCGGTTATCCGCGCCCACCCGGCATGCTTGATGGATCACGTGCCGCATGACGAACGGCATGGATGATGATCTCGGTTTCCGTGGCCTCGTAGAAAATCAGGTAGGGGTGAGGAAGGCCGTCATGCGACGGATGGCCGGATCGTCCGTACGTGTGCCGATGTCCGGATATAGCAACAGAAGATCGATGACCGCCTGTATGCGGGCATGAACGCGCCGCGCGCCGCGCGGTGAATGGGCCGCTATGTAGTCGAGAACCGAGTTAAGATCGGCGAGTGCCGGAAGGGTGTAGCGAAGCTTCACAAGCCGTGTTTGGCCCAAATCTCCCGCACCTGATCGTCGGTGGCAAATTCACCACGAGCGGCAGCGGCTTTCGAAGCGGCGAGAACGGCGCGCTCGTCGGTGGAGAGTGCAACCGGCGGTTCGTCGTCCATTCCAGTAAGGCGTAGCACGACGCGGGCGATGCTGTCCTGATCGGCAGGAGGCAGATTTCGGGCTGCTTCAAGCGCGTCGTCGAGAAGCTTTGTCATGGTCCAAACGTAGCACAGTGGGTGTACCAGGCTAGACGGTGCGGTATTGGTACTCCCGTGATCGAAGGGTTAAACCACGTTCGGGTCCAGCCCACATCGCGATCGCAAGCCTGCTACCGCAACCTGACGTGGCCCCATCCGCCGGACTGCGATGAGAACTCCAGGGCCGGCGATCGTGTCGACCAATAGGAGAACGGATCATGCAAGCTAACCCGCGGCCGGTGCGTACGGGGAAGCGGCGATACCCTCCAGGCAGCCCCGTCGCTACTCCCCCGCCACCAGGATGGCCGGGCGTGATCGTGCGATCCGCATCACCAGGATCGATGCCAGCAGGCACGCGATGCCGCTCATCATGAAAGCCAGCAGATAGCTGCCGGTCCAGGTACGCACGACCCCGGCGCCCACAGCTGCCATCGCGCCGCCGATCTGATGCGTGGCGAAGATCCACGACATGATCACCGGGGTGGATTTCTTGCCGAACACCTCGTTCACCAGCGCGAATATCGGCGGCATTACCGCGATCCAGTCCAACCCGTAGAACACCGCGAACACCGTCAGGCTGACGGTGTCGAAGTTGGTGTACGGCAGCACCAGCAACGACAGCCCGCGCAGCCCGAAGATCCAGAACAGCAGGATGCGCGGATTGAACCGATCGGTCATCCATCCGGAAATGGTCGAGCCGATCAGGCTGAACACGCCGAGTGATCCCAGGATGCCCGCGCCGGCAAACTGCGAGTAGCCGTTATCGACGCAATACGCGATCAGGTGCGTGCCGATCAGGCCATTGGTGGAAAAGCCGCAAATGCCGAAGCTGATGGCGAGCAGCCAGAAGTCCATCGAGCGGACGCCGCGGATCAGCCCGTCGATCGCAATACGGAACGGGTTGCCGCTGCGTGGCGGTGCGGGTGGTTCGACCTCGGCACCCAACGGCCCCAGCCCGACCGCCGCCGGCAATTCGGGCAGCAGCAACGCGGCGATCGGGATCAGCACGACAATGACCAACGTCACGGTGATGGAGACGCTCCGCCATCCATAATCCTGCGACAACCGCCCGAGCACCGGCAGGAAGATCAGTTGCCCCGCCGCGTTGCCCGAGGTCAGCAGCCCCATCGCCAGCCCGCGATGCGTGACGAACCAGCGGTTCGCGACAGCCGAGGCCATGCCAACGGCGCCGGCACTCGCACCGACCCCCACCAGCAATCCCCAGGTGACGTACAACTGCCACGGCTCGGTAATCAGCGTGGACAATCCCGCGCCCGTCAGCAGCACCGCCAGGCACGACAGCACGGTGCGCTTGAGGCCGAACGTTTCCATCAACCCGGTGATGAACGGCCCGGTCAGGCCTAACAGCAGGATGTTCAGCGACACCGCGCCCGAGATCGTTCCGGCGCTCCAGCCGAACGCCCGCTCCAGCGGCACGATGATCACGCCGGGCGCCGCCCTCACGCCCACCGCCCCGAGCGTCACGGTGAACGCGACGATCAGCGCAACCCAGGCGTAATGGACGCGGCCTGAGCAAAATCTTGCCAACACGGCGGTCATGCACGATGCCTATCTGCTACCGGCGAGTATGCCGGTGCGACCGGCGTTTCACCAGAGGTGGGACGGTGGGGGGCCGTGCTCCGGTTTGGATGTCGGATTTGGATTGAATTGCCACAACCCGCCTGCACACTGGGATGCGACGAAATGCGGACATTCGCGTCGAGTCAGTGGATGGCCAATTTCGGCCCGAACAGCCGAACTCGTCCCTGACAAGGGACATTATCTGGCGCAAAATTCCTGAATTCAGGGAGGGGGCGCAGTCCTTATATAGTGGATTTGGCGGAACGAGCTCGGGCCCCGGAGATTACATGCCGAGACTGTCCAAATCCGAGCTAGCCGCTCATCGCGCCTGGTTATCCGACTGGCGCACGCCGGCCGACATGGCCGCCTACGTGTCCGCCGTCAACAATGCAATGGGCTCGGCCGCATTCTTCCGCCAGAGCGGCGTCGAATTCCTTCGCGACGCATGGCTTGCTGCAGAGTTCGGGAGGCATCAGCAAAGCTCATCCATCCGGCTGGTTGCTAAGCGCGAGCAATGGCCCGACTTTGAAGCACGGGGCGGCGACATGATCGAGCGCATTGAATGCGCAGAGGCCGATATTCCCGGTCGGCGCCGCGGCGATGAGTATCGGGACGCCGAGAAGCGAAACGCCGGCTACGGGCTGACCATAGTGGACGACCCGATCGAGGATTGGATCGCACGTGCCGATCAGGTGCCGGCAGCACTGTCGGCAGTTATCGTCGCGAAGATTGGGAAGCTATACGCCGGCCGCGCCAGCTTGCTCGTCAATCTCAACATCAGCGAGTTCGGCATCCGGCAAGCGGAGATCGAGGCCGCCATGACGCCGGCGATGATGCCCGCCCTGCCCCATTTTCAGCGCGTTTGGATTCTCTGGAAAACTCGGCTCTACGGACCGTGGGCCGCATGAAGTCGCGCGGCTTGGGGAATAGCACCCGCCGCCAGCACCATGTTTGGCGAAGCTATCTGGATGCATGGACGACTGGCAGAAAGCTGTTCTGTCTTCAGGCAGGGTGCATTTTCGAGGCTCCTTGCCGTAAAGTCGCCGTCGAACGGGACTTCTATAAACTGCAAACCCTCACCAATGCTGATATCCACGGCATCCGGCTGCTCATGAAGGACAGCCCGGAGTACGCGAAGCCGGTGCTCGAAAACTTCCTTTACATGTTTGGCGCGCCGGGCCGCCTTAAGGCGGCTCTGCCGTTTGCCGGCGACGCTGGAGTGCAAGCCATCATTGGCCACCAGATCATCAATGCAGAGGAGGAATTTCACGCTCGGCTAGAGGGCAACATTAAGCCCATCTTTGACGCCATCAGGGCCAAAGACCTGAGCTTCTATGACGACCCCCTGCTCTGCGGTCAGTTCACTCATTTCCTCAGCCTCCAAGCTCTCCGCACCAAAGGGGTCCGCGAAAAGACCCTAGCGCGAACGAAGGAGCAGCTCGGCTTCAGCCTTGAGCGCTGCTGGAATGTCGTCACACACATAATGGCGGTGAACGTCGGTTGCAGTCTGATGCTGGAAAGAAAAAGGCGCCCGCTCATCCTTCTGGAAAACCACACCGGCACGCCTTTCATCACCGGCGATCAGCCCACAGTGAATCTCATGCGTGCTCCCGTGCCGGGCGATCCACCGATGCTGCTGGCTTTCTATTATCCCGTAAGCCCCACCCTCTCGGTCATCCTCGATGAAGTGGAGGAGCGGACCGGCTTTGAAGCCGGACCAGTGTCAGTCGAGCAGGTCGCTAGGCTCAACCGCGAGATACAAACGGCAGCCCATAAGCAAGTCTTTGGCAATTCGCGAGAAATCCTCCAATCGCTGGCTCAATCCACTACGTGACGGGTGTGCCGCTGCGCCGACAGCATTCTCTATATAAAATCTGTATAAGGCAATGGAGGCGAGCCATGTGGGCTATAGTGCTGGCCGTGGTGACAGGCGTGATCGGTCTGCTGACCAAGGTCGGGATCGACGTCCGAACTGAGCATCTGGCTAGGAAGGCCGTCGCGGCGGCACTTGCCGGCGAGTTGGGAGCGTATCTGCGGCTATCACAAGCGGAACGGACCGCCGAAAATATCAAGGCTCTTGCGCAGATTCCCTACGACGCGCGGGTTGTTCGCTTGCGTGGCCTTTTCTCTCTTCCGTCTGGTCATCCGGTATTCGACCGGGTAGCCGACAAGATCGGCGGCCTCTCGCCAGAAGCCGCGCGCGGGATATCCGAAGCATATAACATCATCACCTGCGCGCGGCTGCTACTCGCATCCCTGTCCTCAGACACCTTCCTTCAGGCTCCAGACCAGGTGCAGGTCGCCCGGATCACCGTCATGGCGGACATGTTCGCGCAGGAGATCGAGGGGATGCGTGGGACAGTAGCCTTGCTTGACCGCCTCTCACGCCAGAGTTTCCTCTGCTATCTGACGGGCCGCAACTGTGGCAACTAACGTTGTGACAACTGACGTGCAAAGTTGCGGTCGCGTCGTCCGGGGCTCCCAATTTCCTTGCAACTTCCCGAGCCGAAAACAACGCCACCTTGCCTAAATTCCAGTATCAGGGACATCAGAGCAATCACAACATCTGAAACTGCAACAACCACCTGCGGCCTCCATTTCTGCCTTGCATATTTGGTGTCTTGACGCCGCCAGCGCTCGTCCGCGCTTGGTCTGACAGGTGGCTAAGGTTCCTTGAACGGGCCGTGCAGATTGCGAATGTATTGAGCCTTCCTGCCAAGAACCTCTTTGCCGTGGACGAGTGCGCTGTCTAGAGCGAGATCAAAGAACTCCTTTCCGGGGCGGCGGTGATTAGCCAACGCGGCGTGCAACCGCTCTTCGTCCTCTGCTGGACGCTGAGACACGAAATACGCCTCAATGACGAAAGGGTGGGGAACGCCGGTCGCCGCACTAAGTTGATCCACTCTACGCCGTATGCTTCCAGACGTTTGGCCGATTTTCAGGAGATTTGGCATACCCGCGTTTGACAGGATATACACGTATCCCATAACGACAGCGAACTTAGCAAACAGCACACGTCCACAGCTTCCGCACTTGGGAGGCGTTGAGTTCTTGGCCGAGATCATCATCCGGTTGTTAGTATTACAATATGGGCATTTTGCTTGGATAAGGACAGCTTGCATCTACTCACCTAGGTCAGCGAGCCGAGCGCGCGGCGGAACTGGTGCACCTGGACGGCCACGCTCTCGCCGTCCGTCAAGCCTCGAAGGCATAGCCGATTTCATGGCGCGATTCTGCAACGGAATTCTGCCACCGAAAAGCGGTTTCTATTCAGCGTCCAAGGTTCGTTGCGAAAGTATCCTTGAATTATGCACCCAGTGAGGGGCGGCCCCGTCCGCTAGGTCTCGCCCATTACCGGCAAGCGAGTGGCGCATGGGGTTGGAACCCGAAATCAACTCGGACGAAAAATCCTGCCCCCCACCCAACCGTGGATCGCCTTACCGAGCGCATGCCCATAAACTTTCCAACCTCAGAAACTTTTCCTAGACACTCCAACCAAATTCCGTTAGTTATACCACCACATGGAGCCAACCGAGCCACCCAACTCCCCTCCCGATCCTCCCCAGGATCACGCCGCCACCACTCCGCCCAGCAACATCACCGTCATCCTCCACGTCGTCAGCATCCTGCTCGACTACGGTCGCCACCTCATCGACACGATCCACCACCGCGCCACCGCCCCCAACTTCAACGCCATCGCCGCATGCTTCGGCACCGCCAACATCGCGACCATCCTCGCCCACCTCAACCGAGGCCTCCTGCGCGCCGCCGCCCTGGAGCGCGTCCTGCTCGCCCGCGCCGCCGCCGGCCAAGACATCGAGCTCCCCGACCGCCGCCCCCGCGCGCCACAACCCCAGCCCGCCGCAACAGCCACCGAACCCGAGCAATCAGCTTCCGCGCCCCCGCCCGCCCGCAAGCGAGCGCCCCGGCCATCCCTCCCCGACGGCTGGGATGATCCCGAACTCTTCATGCCAACCTCGCAGGACCTCGAGCGCCAGGTGCGCCGCCGCCCGATCGGCCGCACCATCCTCGACATCTGCTCCGACCTCGCCGTCGTCCCCGGCTTCTGCACCCCTCCCTTCTGGAACGTGGTGCACGAGATCATGCATCACCTCGGCGGCAGCGTCGCCACGCTGATGAAGCAGAAAACCCAGCGCCGGGAGGCATTTGCCAAGCAGCAGGACCACAATCCCAACGCCAACTGGGACTGGTTGGACCTGACCCGAGACGCGGCCCGCCAGGTCCTCGGCTTCTTCATCGGCGAGCCCCCGGTCAACCCGTTCGACCCCGCCGCCATCGCCACCGGTCCGCCCTGACCCGTCGGCGCCCTCTGCCGGCGTCAACGAATTGGCAATCTCATGCCGGCAGTAAACAGGCAATGGAACCGCAAAACACGCCAGGCACGCAAATGGACACCGATGGCAACGGGATTAACCCCTTGTCCAATCGTATCATTGGCTGTGCCCTGACCGTGCTCCAAACGCTGGGCACTGGATTCCTCGAAAAAATCTACGAAAACGCCCCGCTCCACGAGCTACGCAAGGCTGGGCTCGACGTCGCGCAACAACATTCCACGCTCGTACATTACGATGGGATCGTGGTCGGCCAATATGCCGTTGATCTACTCGTCGAACGCACCGTTCTCGTTGAACTGAAAGTAGCCAAGGCGATCGATGACATTCATCGCGCGCAGTGCCTGAATTACCTAAAGGCCACCGGCCTGCATCTCTGCCTGCTACTCAACTTCGGCAGGCCTCGCCTGGAGATCAAGCGCATCGTCCTGGACCTGTAAGGCCCCCGCCGCCCTTTGCGTGTTTTGCGTGCTTTGCGGTTCCAATTTCCTTAAACGCGCCAAACCAGCTCCTCAGCCCCTTCCTCGCCAAGCCGCCTAGTCAACCCCACCGACCCCACCGCCCTATGCTTGCCTCACGCCGATAAGGCTCCGCCTGATCTCCGCTCCCGCCCGCCACGCCTTCATCGGCAGTCGCCACCGCACCACCGATCACCGCCGAGCCGGTCGCTCCGGCCTTAGGCCCAGCAAACACCGTGCTTGGCTCATTCCCACCCAGACAGCCACTTGCCAACCAGCGAGCCATTCTATAGCGTCCGCTCCAATACGATGGAAACCGGATGGATCGATAGTGCCCCGACCGCGTGAGTTCGATGAAGCCATGGCCATCGAGGCTGCAATGCAGCGCTTCTGGGCAGCCGGCTACGCCGCCACCTCCGTGCGCGATCTCGGAGACGCCATGGGGCTCGGACAGGCGAGCGTCTACAACGCCTTCGGCGACAAACGAGCGCTCTTCACGCAGTGCCTCGACCGCTATCTGGATGCCAACATGCGCGCCCGCATTGCCCGCTTAGAAAAGACACTGCCGCCGCGCCAGGCGATCGCGACCTTTCTGTCCGAGATCGTTGAACGCTCGCTGGAGAGCCGCCTCGGTTGCCTTCTGGTCAACTCGGCGCTGGAGGTGGCACCGCATGATCCGGACATTGCCGACATCGTGGCGGCACGCATGGGTGAACTGGAGGCTTTTTTCCGGCGATGCATGATCGCAGGTCAGCGTGACGGCAGCATATCGCCTGACCTGGATGCAAAGGATAGCGCCCGGCTGCTGCTGACCACAGTGATGGGGCTGCGCGTACTCGCGCGAGGCCATCCCGAGCGGGCGGTCCTCGAGGGCGCTGCCCGTCAGGCGCTCAGCATGCTCGGAAAACCCGCCCAAAAACCCAAGCCTTCCGCGCGCACAACGGAGAAACAACCAAGATGATCCGCTTCTATTTCCATCCAACGCCCAATCCGGCCAAGGTTGCGCTTCTCCTGGAAGAGGCCGGCTTGCAGTATGAGATGCTGCCGGTTGACACGAGCAAAGGCGAGCAGCACTCGCCCGCCTTCCGAAAGATCAATCCAAACGCCAAGGTACCCGCGATCGTCGACACCGACGGGCCTGGTGGCAGAGAGGCCCGCGTCTTTGATTCCAGTGCGATCCTGCTCTACTTGGCCGACAAGACCGGGAAGTTCCTTGGTTCGCCGGAAGACCGGCCCGAACTGCTGTCCTGGCTGTTCTTCATCGCCTCCGGCCTTGGCCCCTTCTCCGGCCAGGCCGTGCATTTCCAGTTCGCCGCGCCTGAGGGCCTGGATTATGCGCGCAATCGCTATCGACGCGAGGCGGAGCGGCATTATCAGGTCGTGGAAGACCATCTCGCCGGCCGGACCTATATGGTGGGCGATAGCTACACCATCGCCGACATGTCGCTCTGGGGCTGGATCGACCGCGCCTCCCGAGTCTTGAAAGGCGAAGCCGATCCGCTCGCTTCATATCCCAACATCAAGAAGTGGTTCGCCGCGATCGACGCGCGCCCGGCCGTTGCGCGTGCGCGAGCCGTTGGCACCGGTCACGCGTTCAAGCAGGAACGTGACGAGCAGGCGCTACGGGCGCTGTTTCCTTCCAACTATCCGGCCGTCGCTTAGCAGCTCAACGCGCAACCAAACGGTCGGCCGCGAACGGCAATCGCCCCACGACACACTTGGCGCACCCCAATCGCTCTACGGTGCCCGGCTGAATGAGGAATGATCATGGCTCGACTTGAGGACATACCGCAGCCAACGCGCGATGCCGTGCTGGCCGTTCCGTGCCCGAGTTTCGATACCCAACCCTTCGTCAACGGCCCACCGCTGGCACAACGCCGAGTGGCGATCGTCTCCAGCGCCGCGCTGATCCAACGTGGCGATAAGCCTTTCCCGTTCGGCAGCGCCGAATGCCGCTTCCTGCCGGCTTCGGTGCCAAACGGCGATATCCTGATCAGCCATGTCTCGATCAATTTCGACCGCACCGGGTTCCAGCGCGACCTCAACGTCGTCTATCCAATCGACCGGTTGCGCGAACTGGCGGCCGAGGGCGTGATCGGCGGCGTGGCAGAGACCCACTACACGGTGATGGGCTCCACCGATCCGGCCGGCATGACCGAGGCCGCGGACCAGATCGCTGGGCAGTTGCGGCAGGAACGGATCGACGCGGTTCTGCTGAGCCCTGTCTGACCCCTCTGCACGCGCGCCGTGTGCGCGCTGGCCCACATGCTGGAAGAACGCGGGATCGCAACCGTGGCGCTCGGCTCGGTCCGTGCGCAGATGGAGAAGACCCGTCCGCCTCGCGGTCTATGGACATCGGCACAGCTCGGGCGCCCGGTCGGTGAGCCGGAAGACAAAGCATTCCAACGACGCATCGTGCTCGCTGCGTTGCGGCTGCTGGAACAAACCGATGGGCCGGTGATTCTGGAGGACTTCGCGGAGGATCCGCCGGGTCTGCAGGATACGCCGGGCTGGCAGCCCCCCGCGCTACCGAGGCTGACCGCGATGCCGGCTACACCGGATGCCTGGGCAGCATCGTTCGCTGCTGAACTTGCGTTGATCATGCCTCTATGGCGGCAGGCGCAGGCGCGCTTCGGCCGAACGACCGTGGGCTTGAGCTTCCAGTCGCCACCGGCATGGCCTGCATTTGCAGCGCGATTTCTGGCGGGTGAACTGCCCAGTGTGGTGGGACACGATACACCGGCGCTGGCGCTGCGGTTCCTATGCGATGACGTGAAGGCGCTATATGGGGAAGCAGCCCAGGCTACCGGCGCAGCGCCGTCGAGCCGCCAGGTGGATACTTGGTTCTGGCGGCAGACCGTTGCTGGCCAGCTGCTGATCGCATTGCGTGATGTCGCGCTAAGCAGTGAGAACAATGCACTGAAGACCGTAGGCGGACGGTTCTTTGTGCCAGTTCCCTGGTTGCCGTAGCATCCACCGCATCCGAGCGCTCGGTCACCCCCGTTGATGCCCGCCGCATAATACCAGCCGCCCTTGCTGTTGACGTACCGCACGCAACGATCCGACCCCGATAGGGGTCGGGAAGACACCGTCTCCCCGCCCTCCGAACCGTGCGTGCGGTTCTCCCGCACACGGCTCTCCAGTTGCTGGTTTCCTCATCGGGAGCACCTCGCGTCTTCATGGGCTGCGAGCAGGGTGAACAGCCCGTGATCCGCGAAGAAGGCGTTGGTCCATCGTCCATGGTCTGCTTCACTTCGTCCTATTGACGGCCGCTTTTC
The DNA here is from genome assembly GCA_963726125.1 of uncultured Alphaproteobacteria bacterium. Taxonomy (GTDB): domain Bacteria; phylum Pseudomonadota; class Alphaproteobacteria; order Acetobacterales; family Acetobacteraceae; genus JAMXLO01. The sequence continues at coordinate 603,478 of CAVSBG010000013.1, forward strand.
CTGCTTGCGCAGGATAGCTCGCAGCCGCCGCCGGATCATCTGGTCGATCCTGCGGAACAAGCGTGGCCTGGCGTGTTTGAAGTAGCCGAACCATCCCCGAAGCATCGGGTTGAGGTCAGCGATGATCCGTTCCAGGCTATCGCCCCGGCTGCGGATCGTCCTGGCCCTCACCTTGTCCTTGAAAGCCCGCAGGCTCTTATCGCGCACGAACCGGTGCCCCGCCTCAAACCGGTAGCCAAGAAAGTCGAACCCCTGGCCGGGTTGTGCGGCGTCGCCGATGCGCGTCTTGCAGGGGTGCAGGGTCAGGCCGTTGGCATTCACCCACGTCGTTACTTGGCGCAGTGCCGCAGCCGCCTCCGCTTCCGATGCGCAGAGGATCACGAAGTCATCGGCATAACGCACCATCCGGTAGCCGCTCTGCTCCATGAGCACGTCGAGCGGGTGCAGATACAGATTGGCCAACAGCGGCGACAGCACGGCCCCTTGGGGCGTTCCCGCCGCTGGCTGCCAGCGTGCTACGTCCGACATGATCTCCTGCCGCAGAAAGCCATCGATCAGGGCCACAATCCGGCTATCGCTGATCGAACCCTCCACCAGCCTCATCAGCCTGTCGTGCAGAATGGTATCGAAGTAGCTCTTCAGGTCGGCGTCCACCACATGGGTGTAACCCTCCTTCAGCAAGCGATCGACTTCCCGCAACGCATCCTTGCAGCCCCGTCCCGGCCGGAACCCAAAACTCCCCGGTCTGAACTGAACTTCAAAGATCGGCTCGATGACCATCTTCAGTGCTGTTTGTACAATCCGGTCCTTCACCGTCGGTATCCCCAGAGGCCGGGTCTTACCGTCTCCTTTGGGTATCTCCACCCGTTTCACCGGGTCCGGCTGGTAGCGACCCTCCGTCAGGCTACGCTGGAGTTCACGCAGATATCGCTCCGATTGGGCTTCGAACCTCTCAATGCTCTGACCGTCCACGCCCGCCGCCCCTTGGTTGCGCGCGACACGCTGCCACGCGATTTCCAGAGTCGCCGGACGAACCACCTTGTCGATCAGGCTGAACCACTTACCCCCTTTGACGCCGTTACCCAGCGCCGACACCATGCGATCCGTCCATATGGATGCTTCCGCCCACCACAGTCCGTGGGGTTCCCCACCGGGGGCGTCTCTCCCTTGCTTAGCCTTGACGGCACTACCGGGGTTCTCTTGCTCCAAACCAAACCTCTCGCATCCAGCTTCCTGCCTCCCTTCCCTCGGAACGGTTTTGCTAGCCGCTCGTCTCCACCGCTCGAAGCGGCCTCGGTATTATGAAGGCTCTGACTCCTGACAGCCTCACCCAGACCGTCAGGTCTCTCCGCTTACGCCGCTCTGCCGTCCCGACATTCCGACCTCAACCACGTGATCCGCCTGATGGTCGCTTTGAGTATCAGTCGCCTCAGCGCCACCAGTTGTTCCAGGCTTCGCCTCTCATGAGCAGGCTCGCCACGAGATCCCGCCGAAACAGGTTCGTCATCCTACGGACTGCCGGTTCACCTCCGGTTGCTCTCCACCCCGCCTCGCGGCGACGCAGTTACCTTCAATTTCTGGGATTGCGACCATCCCAGGCACGGACTTCCACCGTGCAGACAAAGCGTCCTCACGGGACGCACTCATGACCGGGCTTGACCCGGTCATCTCTATCGGATGGTTGCTGACTGGGATTGCATCGTTCGCAATTTGTTGCGGGTAGCCGATGGCCGGGTCAAGCCCGACCATGACGGAGATCGAGAGTCGGTTCCAGCGGCGGCTGGTATAAGACCGATCACGTTAAGTCGCCCTCTGCGTCGGCAACAAGAGCGGCTTATCTGTCTGCCTCGGGCGCCAGGTCCCCGGCTTCTCCATCGGCGAGCCGCCGGTCAACCTGTTCGACCCCGCCGCCGCCATCGCCACCGGCCCGCCCTGACCCGCGGGCCCTCTGCTGGCGTCAACGAATTGGCAATCTTGTGCCGGCAGTAAGCAAGTAATGGAACCGCAAAACACGCCAAGCACGCAAATGGACACCGATGGCAACGGGATTAACCCTTTGTCCAATCGTATCATCGGCTGTGCCCTCACCGTGCTCCAAACGCTGGGCGCTGCATCCCTCGAAAAGTCTACGGAGACACCCTGCTCCACGAGCTACGCAAGGCTGGACTCGACGTCGCGCAACAACATTCCACGCTCGTACATTACGATGGGGTCGTAGTCGGCCAATATGCCGTTGATCTACTCGTCGAACAAACCGTCCTCGTTGCACTGAAAGTAGCCAAAGCGATCGATGATATTCATCGCGCGCAGTGCCTGAATTACCTAAAGGCCACCGGCCTGCATCTCTGCCGGCTACCCAACTTCGGCAGGCCCCGCCTGGAGATCAAGCGCATCGTCCTGGACCTATAAGCCACTGCCGCCCTTTGCGTGTTTTGCGTGTTTTGCGGTTCCAATTTCCTTAAACGCGCCAAGCCAGCTCCTCAGCCCCTTCATCGCCAAGCCACCAGTCAACCGCCGCCGCCAACCGATCACCGGCAAGGCGGCCGCTCCGGCACCCGTGCACGAAGCCCCCGTGCTCAGGCCAATCCACGGGCCGTCCACATCGATGATGTTGCCGTCAGGGTGGATCAAGAGGTGTAGGTGAAGCCATGGTCTGTGCAACCAGATCATTCCATGTAATCGTAGGCAATACTTCTGTTGCGCAGGTAAGATCGACTGTGCTTCCTCCCCCAGTGGTAATAAACGCGACGCCAGACTTACTATGTATAGTCCCTATCGCGCCACGCAGATGGTTATCGCCGTCAGGCCATACGGTGTACTGCAGCCATTGAATGTAGCCCTGCCCTCCCCCAATCTGCTCTTGTCGACCGGTCCACGTCACCATCTTGCCGACTTCTATCGCCGGCGACAGGCTGGGATGGCCCCGCTCATAAAGTTTGACCCACGGCGTGCCATCAGGCTTGCGAAAGAAGATTACCTGGGCCGTAAAACTCGTTCCGTACCAAGGATGATTTGGCACGCCCCCCAGCACCATCGTTCCAGTGCAGGTCCTTTGCAGCATCGTCTCAAGGATCGGCGACTTGACCGGATCGTTCGCTATGGTGAACGGGCTCTTGGACAACACCGGCGTGAAACCGGCCGCCGCCGGCTGATCGTGCCGGTGCGCCAGGACGTAGTGCAGCGAAATGTCTATATCCGCCTGCGGCTCCCCCGCCGGCAACGGCCGCACGGACCCGCCACGGAACACCGAGCCGCCCGCCGTGTCGAGCGAGCGCGATCCCGAGCTTTCCACCACATCGACCGTCCAGATCCTGCCGTCAGGCAGGATCACCAGATGGACTTTGACAGTGCCACCCTCATCGCTGCTCGACGCGTGTTTGGGATAGTAGGCGTGCGCGTCCCACCATGCCTGCAATTGCCGCATAACGTCGCGGCGCCCCGCGTTCCCCGGCTCAACCTGGTTCGTTATGCTGAAGTCCTGGCACAACGCCGGTGCGTAGCCGGCGGCAACCGGCGTCAGAACCAAAGCCGCGGCAAGGGCAGATAAAGCGACCGGCAACCGCATCGAGTTTTCTCCCCTTTTATCCACCAACTCCTTCTTTCCACCACATCCACCATCCAGCTGTTGCCGTCAGGGTGGATCAATAGGTGAAGGTGTAGCCATGCTCTGCGCAACCAAATCATTCCATGTAATCGTAGGCAAGACTTCTGTTGCGCAGGTGAGCTCTACTGAGTCTCCACCCCCTGTGGCAATATACGCGATGCCAGATCTATTATGAATAGGTACCGATGGCGCCACGGAGACGGTTATCGCCGTCAGGCCATACGGTGTACTGAAGCCATTTATCTTCGCGTTTCCCTCCCCCGGCAAGCTCCTGTCGCCCGGTCCACGTCACCATCTTGCCGACTTCCGTCACCGGAGCGAGGCTGGGAAAGCCCCGCTCATTGAACTTGACCCATGGCGTGCCATCAGGCTTGCGAAAGAAGATTGCCTGGGCTGCAAAACGCGTTCCGTACCAAGGATGATTTGGTATCCCCGCCAGCACCATCGTTCCAGTGCAGGTCCTTTGCAGCATCGTCTCAAGGATCGGCGACTTGACCGGATCGTTCGCTATGGTGAACGGACTCTTGGACAACACCGGCGTGTAACCGGCAGCCGCCGGTTGATCGTGCCGGTGCGCCAGGACGTAGTGCAGCGAAATGTCTATATCCGCCTTCGGCTCGCCCTCCGGCAACGGCCGCACCGACCCTCTGCGGAACACCGAGCTGCCCCGCCGTGTCGAGCGAACGCGATCCCGAGCTTTCCACCACATCGATCGTCCAGATCCTGCCGTCAGGCAGGATCACCAGATGGACTTTGACAGTGCCGCCCTCATCGCTGTTCGACGCGTGTCTGGGGTAGTAGGCGTGAGCGTCCCACCATGCCTGCAATTGCCGCATCACGTCGCGGCGCCCCGCGTTCCCCGGCTCCACCTGGTTCGTGATGCTGAAGTCCTGGCACAGCGCCGGTGCGTAGCCGGCGGCCACAGGCATCAGAACAAAAGCCGCAGCAAGGCCAGATGAAACGATCGCCAACCGCATCGAGCATTCTCCCGCGTTTTTTAGAACAACGCCAGCCTTTCTGCTGAAGCGAGGCGACAGGCAGGAGCATTGGCCGCGTTCAGACTAATGTCCATGACTTTTTCCTTGACGACCGGCATCACTCCGTCTGCGCAAAATATCTGGCGTCAGCGTCGCTGTCTCATGTCGCGCGAGGTGGTGTCAGGCCCTGGGGTTAAATCGGATCACCCGCCACTGTCCGCCGGGTTGTAGTGCAGCGTCACCACAACATCCGCCGGTTGCGCGGGCGCGCCCGGCGGGAACGGCGGCAGATGGGCGTTGCGAAACACCGCCAGCGCCGCCGCGTCTAGCACACTCAAGCCCGAGCTTTGCACCACTTCGATCAACGTGACCTGCCCGTCCGAGGCAATAACGATGTGGACTTTTACGTTGCCGCCCTCATTGGTCTGCGACGCCTCCTTAGGATAGACGGCGTGCTGGTCCCACCACTGCTTCAGCTTCCCCATCCAGGCGGCGCCATTGTTCGCAGCGCTGGCGCCGCCCGCGGCATTCTGCCCGGCCGGCGCGTGCGCAGGCGCCCCCGCCGGGTTGCCCGGAGCGCGGGCGGCGGCACGCTGTGGCGGCGGCGCCCGCTGCGGGTGCACCTGCGCCACCGGCGCCGGTGGTGGCGGAGCAGCCGTTGGCGCAGGTGCCGGCGTTGGTGGTGGTGTCTCGGCTTGCTGAACCGGTGGCGGCGGCGGCACCTCCGGTGTGGGTGCCGGCGTCGGCGGCGGTATCTCAGCTTGCTGAACCGGTGGGGGCGGCGGCACCGGTGCCGGCGTTGGTGGCGGTATCTCCGCTTGCTGAACCGGCGTGGGCGGCGGCACGTCCGGTGTGGGCGGAGCAATCGGCGCCGCGGTTGCCTCCGGCGCAGCGGGCGGCTCCGACGTCGCCTCTGCCGGCCCTTCCCCCACAACAAAATCCACCGTGAGCGGCTCCGATGCACTTGTCGGTGGCGGAGCCGCCGGAATCATCAGGAACGACAGGAATAACGTCAGGTGCAGCGCCAGTGAAACCAAGATCGGCCAGCCCAGCATTTCGCGACGCTGCACGCGCATCGCCATTCGCTGGCTGCTGCTCAGCATCGATCGAACCGGACTGGGCGGTCTTTCACCCGGGATTGCACCCCTGTTCGAGATTGACGATCTGAGCGGAGCGACGGAGCCGATCACTATCGGGCATGGTGGTGCTTTCCAATCGCCGCAATGGCAGGCCGCTCCTGTCATCGTTGCGCGGCCGGCTTGCAGTTCATACGCTCACGTGGGCGCGTGGGCCAGGAATTGTACGCTGCCAAAGGCTCTCCAGAACCCACGTGCCCGCCACCACCCGCGATACATGATGCTAAATCGCGGCGCTTTCGTAAAGGAAAAAGTCCGATATTTTTCCCTGACGCTACCGCCTGCGGCACAATCGCAGCTGCTCGCCGGCGACCGTGGTCCCGTGCAACCACCTGACGAAAGCTTTGCGCGTAGCATCCGCCCCAAAACACCCACGGCCGCCGAGGGCACACGCCGCCATCAGGCTGCGCTCCGTTCGGTTCATCACATGATGCGGGCGAAACGGCATTGTCTCATCCGCACACCAATGCTCTCGCGCGCAGGTTCGCAGCCGCTCGTGGCGGTGCACCCGCACCGCCATTCGTTGGCTGCTGCTTGGCATCGATCGAACCCGACTGAGCGGTGCACCACGACCCGAGATTGGCCGCCCCGTCCACGACTACCCAGAATCGTTGAAGGCGACACCCCAAACGTCATGCCCGCCCTTGTGGTCCTTGTGGGGGCCAACCACGTCTTTCGCGCGCCTGGCGAAGACGTGGACGGCAGGGACACGCCTGGACACGCCCGGCCATGACGCCTGGGCGTGTGACTCGCGCTCCATCGATGGCGGGCGCCCGTTACCAGCAAGCGAGTGGCCATGCCGATGGGAACCCGGAATCAACTCGGCCGAAAAACCCACCCCCGGAACTCCGACCCGGCCATGCACAGCCGTGCCGAGTATGGTCACATGCCGGCCAAAGAAAGTTTTCCTGGACATCCTAACGGTATTTTGTTAGTCATGCCACCACCATGGAGCCCGTCTCAACCGCATCCCCTCCCGATCCCCCACAGGATCACGCCGCCACCACTCCGCCCAGCAACATCACCGTCATCCTCCACGTCGTCAGCATCCTGCTCGACTACGGTCGCCACCTCATCGACACGATCCACCACCGCGCCACCGCCCCCAACTTCAACGCCATCGCCGCATGCTTCGGCACCGCCAACATCGCGACCATCCTCGCCCACCTCAACCGAGGCCTCCTGCGCGCCGCCGCCCTGGAGCGCGTCCTGCTCGCCCGCGCCGCCGCCGGCCAAGACATCGAGCTCCCCGACCGCCGCCCCCGCGCGCCACAACCCCAGCCCGCCGCAACAGCCACCGAACCCGAGCAATCAGCTTCCGCGCCCCAGCCCGCCCGCAAGCGAGCGCCCCGGCCATCCCTCCCCGACGGCTGGGATGATCCCGAACTCTTCATGCCAACCTCGCAGGACCTCGAGCGCCAGGTGCGCCGCCGCCCGATCGGCCGCACCATCCTCGACATCTGCTCCGACCTCGCCGTCGTCCCCGGCTTCTGCACCCCTCCCTTCTGGAACGTGGTGCACGAGATCATGCATCACCTCGGCGGCAGCGTCGCCACGCTGATGAAGCAGAAAACCCAGCGCCGGGAGGCATTTGCCAAGCAGCAGGACCACAATCCCAACGCCAACTGGGACTGGTTGGACCTGACCCGAGACGCGGCCCGCCAGGTCCTCGGCTTCTTCATCGGCGAGCCCCCGGTCAACCCGTTCGACCCCGCCGCCATCGCCACCGGTCCGCCCTGACCCGTCGGCCCCCTCTGCCGGCGTCAACGAATTGGCAATCTCATGCCGGCAGTAAACAGGCAATGGAACCGCAAAACACGCCAGGCACGCAAATGGACACCGATGGCAACGGGATTAACCCCTTGTCCAATCGTATCATCGGCTGTGCCCTGACCGTGCTCCAAACGCTGGGCACTGGATTCCTCGAAAAAATCTACGAAAACGCCCTGCTCCACGAGCTACGCAAGGCTGGGCTCGACGTCGCGCAACAACATTCCACGCTCGTACATTACGATGGGATCGTGGTCGGCCAATATGCCGTTGATCTACTCGTCGAACGCACCGTTCTCGTTGAACTGAAAGTAGCCAAGGCGATCGATGACATTCATCGCGCGCAGTGCCTGAATTACCTAAAGGCCACCGGCCTGCATCTCTGCCTGCTACTCAACTTCGGCAGGCCTCGCCTGGAGATCAAGCGCATCGTCCTGGACCTGTAAGGCCCCCGCCGCCCTTTGCGTGTTTTGCGTGCTTTGCGGTTCCAATTTCCTTAAACGCGCCAAACCAGCTCCTCAGCCCCTTCCTCGCCAAGCCGCCTGTCAACCCGCCACCGCACCACCGATCACCGCCGAGGCGGCCGCTCCGGCACCTGTGCATGCGACCCCCCGTGCTCAGGCCATTCCCAAGGGCCATCAACATCGATGCCCTTGGCACGCAGCATCTCGATGTGATCCTCGGCGTTGTCCCGCGGCTGATAACCGAGGACATCCCAACCAGCCTTCGCGACCTTCAACCGCGTATTCGCGGAATAGCCGTTCACAACCAGGCAGCCAGGATCAGGATGCCGCAGCGACAGGTCCACCAGCCGCGCCACATCGCCCGGCGACAGCCAGGTCGCCAACGACCGCTGATCGATTGGCAACGTCCGGTACGTCCCGATGCGCAGCGACACCGACCGGATGCCGTGTCGATCGAAATAGCATCGCAGCATCGTCTCGCCCCAAGCCTTGAACGTCCCGTACAGGCTGTCAGGCCGAGGCGGTAACGCAGGAGAGACCGCCTCCTCGATCGGATAACAGCCATGCGCATGGTTGCTCGACGCAAACACGATGCGCTGCACCCCGGACAGCCGCGCCGCCTCGAACACATCGAACACACCGCGAGCATTCACACGCCACAGGTCCTCCAGCGTGTAGTCGCCGCCGACACCGGCCAGATGTACGACAGCAGCGACGCCATCCATCATGCGCTCGATCGCGGCACGATCGGCAATGTCGGCGACAATGCACTCTTCATTGGCAGCCGGATTAGCGATCGGCCGAGCATCGACCAGACGCAAATGGCGCCACTCCGCGCGCAACCCATCGCGCAGTGCGGTGCCAATGGCGCCAGCGGCGCCGGTGATCAGCACCCGATCGGTGGCTGGATTGATCATGCGCACGAGTTCCTCCTGGTCAGGGGGAAAGCTCGCGCCTCACGATCGACCTGTCCAGCGGAGCCGGATCAGCCCGGCATCGCGGCGAACCGTTTCCGTTCGCCGCCCGCATGGAACCACGGCTGAGCGCTGCCGCAATAGATCTCCATGGCGGGCTGGAACGTCGATGCGTCGTCCAACGTGCCGACCAGCACCATGACCATGTCCGGCATGACCTCCGCTTCCGCCAGCACGCCGGATCCGCAGTTCGGACAGAACCGTCGGAACACCGACTTTCCGGAATCGCCAGTGTCCTGATACGTCTTCAGCTCGCCTTCGACAGAAACCGCGCCCGCCGGATACGCCGTGACGGGCTCGAAGCTCGAGCCGGTATAGCGCTGGCAGTTCCGGCAATGGCAGAGGCCGGAGAACACCGGATCGCCGCTCACTGTGTAACGCACGCGGCCGCACAGGCAGCCGCCAGTCGCATTGGCCATGTCATGAGCCTCCCTCGTTATTGGCGCCCACAACAAAGCCCAAGGCCGCCGATGACAGCAAGTTCATAATCCCTCGGCGCAGCGTGCCACCTGTTCCACCGCCGCCAGGTACTCGTCGATCTCACGCTCTTCCGGCGCAATCAGCACATGTTGGATACCCGCCGCCTTGTAAGCCTCCAGCCGAGCCCGCACCGCCCCCATGTCGCGTTCGTAAGGTGCCCGCACCGACACGGTGAAATCCGCGCCAGGCCGTGCCTCGCGCAGACGCCGCACGATTGCCGGTGCCTGCTCGGGCGTCACCCGGCTGCCATGCCAGCCATCCAGCCGCAACGCGCGGGCGATAGCGGCATCGGACGACCCACCGATCCAGATCGGTATTGGCGCGCACGGCTTCGGCTGCATCCGCATGGTATCGATCTTCGCCGCGATCCAGCGCGTCGGAAATGTCACCGGGTCGTCATTCCACACCGCCCGCATCAGCGCGATGCCTTCATCCATGCGCCGCCCGCGCTCGCGGAACGGCACGCCGAGGGCGTCGAATTCCGCCTCCATCCAGCCGACGCCGCCGCCCAGGATCAGCCGCCCCTGCGACAGGTTCTGCAACGTCGCCAGCTCCTTCGCGAGCGGCAACGGATGCCGCATCGGCAACACCAGCACGCTGGTACCCAGCTTCACGCGCTGCGTATAAGCGGCCGCCCAGGTCAGCGTCAGCACCGGGTCCCAGAAATTCGGCGACGGCGGATAGTTGGCGTCTTTCGGGATGATGATGTGTTCGCTGACCCAGACATCCGCAAAGCCAAGTTCCTCGGCCTGCACCGCGGCGCGGCGGATCGCATCAGGGCTCGCCTTGCGGCCGATATGGGGCAGGTGAATGCCGATTTGCATGAGCGCGAACTCCTCCCGTTGCCGGGAGAGGCTCGCGCGTCATGGCGGCGGCGTCCAGGGGATTGCCGCCTCGGGTCAGGCCGCCCGCTTTGTCAACCCGGCGAGGAAACGATCGATCCGCTGCAATGCCTGTGGCTCCGAACCGAACACCACCCCCAGTTCACCATTGCCGCAACGCACCACGCGCGCCAGCACCGAGCCGCCTGCATCCGGCAGTTCGATCTCGACCTGTGTGCCGGTTGGCATGGTCCAATCACTGGCCAAAGCCGCACCGCCGCGTGAGACGTTCCGCAGAGTCATGCGGGTCGCCGGACGGCCTTTGCTTTCTACGTTGGCCATGACGCCGTTGGTGGCGATGCGTTCGTAACGCCGGCGTTCGTCGGTGGTGTCGTCACGCACCGCGACCAGGAACTGATCGACCTCGGTGCGCAGGGTTTCTGCCTCACGGCCGATTTGGGCTGCGCCCGACAAAACGTCTTGACTGGCGGTGCCGGCGTTGTCCGCCACCAGAACCACGTGCTCCATGGCCTGCGCCGTGCCGGCCGTGGCGTTGGACACCGCCTGCACGCTGGCAGCGATCTCATGCGTCGTGGCGTTCTGTTCTTCCACCGCGGCAGCGATGGCTGCGGACACTTCGTTGATCTTGCCGATGATGCCGCCGATTTCTGCCATCGCCGTCACCGCCTCGCTGGTCGCGGTACGGACGGTGTCGATCTGGCTGCCGATTTCCGCGGTGGCCTTGGCGGTCTGGGCCGCCAGCGCCTTCACTTCGCCCGCAACCACAGCGAAGCCCTTGCCGGCCTCCCCCGCCCGCGCCGCTTCGATCGTTGCGTTCAGCGCCAGCAGGTTGGTCTGGCTGGCAATGTCGTTGATCAGGTGCACCACATCGCCAATACGCGCGGTCGCCTCGGACAGGCCCTGCATGGTGGCGTGACTCAACTCCGCGCGTTGCACGGCTTGCTGCGAGACCTCTGACGCCGCCGCCAACTGCCGCGAGATTTCCGCAATGCTGGAGGTAAGTTGTTCGACGGCCGCGGCAACCGCCATCAGGTCATGCGAGGATTTGCTGGCGGTGCCAGCCGTGCCATTGGCCTCGGTATGTACGGCATTGGCCGCTTCCGACATCGCCTCGGCGGCGCGGCGCATGCCGTCGGCGGATCCCGCCAGCGAAGCCATGACGCCGGAGATCGAGCTGCCGAAATCCTGGGTATGCTGCTCCATTGCCACCTGCCGGCGCTCCTTCGCGGCACGTGCGGTTTCCTGTTCCGCGGCCCGCCGTTCCGCTTCGATGGCGTGTTCCTTGAACACCTCCACCGCGCGCGCCATGTCGCCCATTTCGTCGATGTTGTCGCGCGCTGGGATGTCGACGCTGTTGTCGCCGGCGGCGAGCTTGCCCATCACGCCGGTCATGCTGGTGAGCGGCCCGACGATGCCACGGCCGATCACGAAGGCCAGGCCGGTGCCGACAATAAGCGCCACCGCGGCCAGCATCTCCTGCCATGTCGATGCGCTGGAAATCGTGTCCACCGCGACCGTCCGGCTGGCATCGAATCCCTGCGACAGCGATGCCGCGGCCGTGTCGAGCTGGCCCTGCATGGCAATCATCTGCGGCCGCATCTGGTCGTTGTAGAGCGTCTCGACCGCGAACTTGGCTGTGGAATATGCCGCGAAGCTTGTTGCGTAAGCGGCCAGCGCGGCTTCCATCGGAGGAGCCAATTGGTTCACCTCAGGGCTGGCGGCCTTCTTCAGGTCGGCAAGCGCTGCACGAGCCTTTTCGGTGTTGGTATTGAATGTAGCGACGCCACCTTTGTCCTCCGTCGCCATGAACCGCCAATTCGCGATACGAACCAGCAGGACGCTACGTTCCAACGCATCGGCCGCGTTGCCCGCTGCTTCGTTGTTCGATGCCCGAGCGGCCGTGACGAGCTTGTCCGTGGCGGCAGTCAGCGCATCGCCGCCACTGAACAGTTTGGCCCGCTCCGCGACCCAGGTCGCGCTCAGGTCGCGAAACTTATCGAGGTTCGCGCCTTGCGCGCGCAACGCATCCTGCACGGCGTGATAGGTCTTGCGGCGCTCCTCGGACAGGGTGGCCGCGGCCAAATCGGTCAGCAGCTTGTCCGCCTGGCTGGCATTGTCCCTCGCCTCCTTCATGGAGGCCTCGGTCGCCTCGAACATATAGCGCGTCTCCGCCCGGCGGATCGCCTCGAACTGCCGCGTGAGGGTCAACACGCGACCCGTGTTTCCGGCCAACGCATTCATCGTGCCGACGTTCGAGCCAACTCCGGAAAGCTGCATGACGCCGAATATGGCAATGCCGAGGCTCAGGACCACGAGCGCCGCGAAGCCGAGATAGATGCGCGTGCGCACCTTGAGACGAATGAAGCTCATGAGTGTCTTTCCGCTGGGGTGACTGGCCGGGACGCACACCCTCGGCGAAAATTCCCAACATTGAGTTAAAGCGCCTGCACCGCCCTGCAGGGCGGTTCGATCCGCTGACTCCGCACGGCTGGTCGCCTCGCCTCACCCGTGAGCAATTCCAACAGCGCGCATGCGGCCGGGCTCAGGTAGCCGTTGCGACGATGCACCGCGACGATCCGTATCGCCGTGCGCATGGCGGGCACATCCAGCTCCACGAGCAGGCCACGGCGAAGCTCGTCGCGCACGCTGCTCGCCGGCATCAGGGCGAGGCCAAATCCCGCCTGCGCCGAACAAATCATCGGGCTTGCCATCGAGGTGCATAGGCTGACGGGACCGGGCATGCTGGAGTCGGTTTATGAAAGCTGCCTCTGCCACGAGTTGCAGCAAGCGGAAATCGCCTTCCAACGGCAAGCCGGAATTCCGGTTAGCTACAAAGGCGCCCAGTTCGACGAAGGTTTTCGCGCGGACATCCTCGTGGACCGACAAGTGATCATTGAAATCAAGGCTGTTGCGAATCTCCTGCCCGCGCACGATGCCCAAGTCCTGACCCACCTCCGTATGAGCGGGCTGTGCCTCGGTCTGCTGTTCAATTTCCATGCGCGACTGTTGAAGGACGGCCTACGGCGATTTGTCGTCTAAAACCGCTCAGTGCTGCTCCGTGGTTCTTCGTGGTCTCCGTGTTGAATGCTTGCAACAGAACAGACCACACGGCGTTATCGGACATGCGCGGAGAACCTGCTGCACGGACGCATGGACATGGCCGATACGATCCGCCGCCTGCAGGCCTACGAAGCCGCGGGCGCCGATGTGCTGTATGCACCGGGACTGCGCACCCTGGCAGAGGTGCGCCACGTGGTGGGCGCTCTGAAACGACCGTTCAACATCGTCACCGGCTGGCTCGATCCCGACATCACGGCGGCTCAGTTGGCGGACGCGGGTGCCAAGCGGATCAGTGTCGGGGGTGGGCTGTCGCGTCTCGCGATGGCGGCGTTCCTCGATGCCGGCCGTGCCATGCGGGAGGACGGCTCGTTCGCATGGATGCGCCAGATGGCAGCGGTTCCTGAAATGCAGCGGATGTTTGCGGAGGGCGCAGGGGCATCGAGTTGTACCAGTCCTCATTGATGGTGACCCATAGCAAAACCAGCGAGCCTATACTGGCGTTGCCGCCGGCAGCGGAAACAGTAAAAGAATCTTCAACCACGGATGCACGCAGATGAACGCAAATAACTCGGCTCCAGGGAAGCACGGCTTGCCCGCTTTGAAACATTGCGTCTGGGACTATCTGTGTCCATCTGTGTGCATCCGAGGTTGGAAGTCCTTACTTGCCTCGCAGTCCGACCGCCAATGCGTTGTGCCGAATGGCATCGCCGGACCACGCCCTGACGATACAAGTGCGAAGATGAGTCGCGCTCAGTGAGTGTTGGTATTGGCCACCTCAAGGACCCGTCCCAAAATCGCCGCTTACGGCGCGGTCGCGCTGATTGGCCTGGCCGCCCTGGCCATGGTTGGCCGGGAGCGGAGTGGGTTGGCGTTTCACTGTTCCCTGGCAACCGACGGAAGCGTCAGCAGTGCTGGGCGTGGGGGTCAGTGATCCGCGGACGGCGGGCGCAACGTGATCCCCTGCCGCTGCATCTCCTCCACCACGGCCCGTGCATCGGCATTGCCCGCGGTGGCGAGGCGGGTTGTCTCCGTCACCAGCGTGTCCAACTGCGCGCGTACCTTGGCAACCTCCCGCACGCTCGGCTGCTGTGCCGCCCGTACGTCGGCCAGTGTCGAGTACTGAACCACGAGCTGCGTCGTTTCCAGCACCGCCATCAACAGCACGGCGATGGCGAGCAGGGCAACCACCGCTTCCACGCCAATCCGACGCATCGTCTCAGTCCTTCCGAGGTGCCGCGGCGCCGGCTGCCGGCGCCATCGCAGGGACCACGGCTGTCGATAACGCCGCGGGTGCCGCCGGCGCCGCTTTGGCCGCCGTTGGCGTCAGTTGGAACGTCACGCCGTTGCGGTTCAGCAGATCGCGCAGCGCGTCGTCATGCGCGCTCGCCGCCTGCATGGCGAGGGCCCGCACCAGGACTTGGTCCACCCGGTTGATCTGCGCGCCCTCGTTGATCCCTTGCTGCCGCTCGTTGACCTGTTGCTGCACCACTCGATCGATCAGCAAGATCCCGGTGTTGGCCGCGATCATCAGCAGGCTCAGCACGGCGGCACATGCGGCGACGTACAGCGCGGTCTGCTCGAACGGTCCGCGCGACCGGCCGCGCGGCCGCGCCGCGCTTGTCCCTTGCGGATCGTGGCGAGGTGTCGCTGCCGCGCGACCGCCTGAAGGGGCCGGCCGGTCGCCACTCATTCGATGGCGGCAGGGGCACTGGCGACCCGGCCGGTGCCGGCGCGCCTCCTGCGCCACGGACGCCTGATGCCACCCAGCCCAGCCAGCGCCGACAGCATCACCAGCCAGGACGACGGCTCCGGCACGCTGGGCGGCCCGGACCCGCCGGAGACCGACGCCTCGATCGTCAGCGTCGGGTCCAGCACGTTCAGGCCGCTGTTCCAGCCGCTGCCATTCGAGCCGACGCCCGCGAACTGGATGACCTCGTCGAACGTGCCGCTGTTCGACGTGTTGAGCGAGACGTCGAGCGCGTTGGCTTGCGTGTTGCCCGCCGCCAGGTCGGAGAACGCGTTCACCGTCAGGCCGAACTCGCCGACCCCGCTGAGCACGCTGAAGCCGCCGCTGCCGAGCGACAGCGCGTCGGCCGGCCCAAGGGCGGCGTTCAGCGCGGTGAGTACAGCGCTGATGGACCCGTTGCCCTTGGTCAGCGTGCCGAGGTTCAGCGTATAGGCACTGCCGCCGCCGGTCAGGGTGCCCTTGGTCGCGCCGGCCAGGCCGACCGCCGCATAGTTGTTGACCGTGGCGCTCAGCGCCACCGGACTGGTGGTCAACGCCTTGTCGCCCAGGTCGCTGTCATGGCTCGACAGCGAAAGGTTGGCGCTGCCGGTGTAGACGCCGGCCGTCGCGGTGTTTAGCCCGACCTTCAGCGCGCTGCCCGAATTGCCGCCCGCAGCGACGCCGCTGCCGAGCGAGCCACCGCCGACCACCGAGAACGGCGACGGGCTGACGTTCATGGTGCCGACAATCGAATCCACCAGCGCGCCGCTCGCGGTGTTGCTCACCGTCACGGTCTGCGGCGTCGCCGTGTCGCCCACGTGGACGATGCCGAAGCCGACGCTCGGGGTCACCGAGGCGACGGCGGTCTGATACACCTTGCCGGTCAGCGAGACGTTCGCCGAACCGTCGGAGATGTCGGCCGCGTTGTCCGTGCCGGCACCGGTGGAGACGAAGGTCACCGTTGCCAGGCCGGTGGTGATGCCGGACGTCTTGGTGCTCGCCAGCCCGACCGCCAGGCTGCTGGCATCTGTTCCCTGCGCCGTCAGACCGCTGCCGCCAATCGAGCCGGTGTTGGTGAAGCCCGTCGGCGCCGTGCCGAAGCTTGCCTTCAGCGCTTCGGTGAAGCTGTCCGGCGAGGTGTTGGTCACGCTGACGTTGGCTGTCGGCGCCGTTTGGCCGACGCGCGCGGCCAGGGTGACCGCCGGCGTATTCAGCGTTGGGTCGGCCAGGCGATACACCGCGCCGGTGACCGCCACGTTCTGATTGCTCAACGGCGTCGTCGTGCCGTCGCCACCGATGCCCGTGCCGTCCGACACGAAGCCAAGGACCACGTTGCCCGTCTGCTTGCCCGCGGTGCTCGTCTTCATGCCCACGCTGATGCTGGTGTTCGACGACGGCGGCGACGTCGCCTGCAGGCCGGTAAAGCTGTTCGTCGCGGTGAAGCCCGTGGGCGCCGAGACAACGCTGCCGTCGAGCGCCTCGGTGAACGGCGAGACGGGCCCGGTGTTGCTGACGCTGATCGCCTGGTTGGCGACGCTCGATCCCTGCCTGACGTTGCCGAAGCTGATCGGCTGCGTGTTGTTCACCGTCGCAACGGCGTAATTGAACGTGCCGACGGTCACCGAGCCGGTCGCGGCAACGTGCTGGGATGGCAGCGCGGTAATTCCGAGCCCGCTGGTGCCCGCCCCGTTCGACGCCTCGTCCACCGTCACGGTCCCGTTGAACACGCCCGCGGACGCCGTGCTGATGGCGACCTTCATCGAGGAACTATCGGTGCCCCCTGCCAAGAGGTTCGTGATCGAGCCGGTCAGCGTCGGCGTGATCGTATTGCCGGCGCCCGCGCTGAAGCCGCCGAAATTGGCGTTCAGCCCCTCCTGGAAGGCGTTGTTGCCCAGAGAGATATTCTGGATGGTCAGCGCCTGGCTCACCGAGCCACCGCCGTCGCCCGTGTGGGCCACGATATTGATCGGTGCAATGGTATTCGGGTTCGCCAGGTTGTAGGCGCCGCCGGTCACGGCGATGGTCTGGGCCTGGACGTTGTCGAAGTTTGGTTTCACCGTCAGCGTCTGTCCGGTCAACGCCCCCGCGGTCGCGCCCCCGGTGAGCGTGACCGTCTCGGCCTGCGAGCCTCCGGCCGCGATTGGGCCAAACCCGGGCGCCGAGACCGCAAGCGCGCTGGTTGTCTGCACCCCGCCGCGCAGCACCGGCGCGTTGGTGCCGGCCCAGTTGATGTCGAACGTCCCGCTGTTGGTGCTGTTGGTATGCACATTGAGCGCCAGCCCGGGACTGGAGGTCGTGCCGCCGGTCACGCCGGTGCCGGAAACACTCATTTGCAGCCCGGTGCCGGCGGCCAGGATGCTGCCGCTGCCGGTGACGTTGGCGTGGTTGTTGAAACTGTTGCCGCTGCCGAAATTCGCGTTGTTGTAGTCGCTGTTGACGGTGATGTTCTGGCTGCCGAGGTTCAGGTTGCTGCCGTTATGCAGCAGCGTGGCGACGGTGTTGCCAGCAGACGCGCCGCTGATGTCGAGCGAGGCACCCTTGCTGATGGTGACGTTGCCGGTGGTGCCGGTGACGCCCTGGCTCAGCACCAGGTTGCCGCCCGTCGCGGTGACCTGGCCACTGTTGCTGACCGGCCCACCGCCAGTGTTGGTGACCTTGCCGAAGCCGGACAGGCTGCCCGTGTTGCTGAAGCTGGCATCGGTGAACGTGCCGCCGCCAAGGTCGACCAGCCCGGCGTTGCTGATCGCATTCGACATGGTGCTGGTGGTGTAGTTCTGCCCGTTCAGCACGTGCAGTTTCCCGCCGGTGGCGATGTTGGTCAGGCTGTTCTGGATGTCGACGTAGCTGCTGCCGTTGTACGCCTCGATCACCGAGCCGGCACCCGACAGCGTCATGTTGGCGGCATCGGTGGTAATCGGTCCGCCGGTCATCGCCAGGGTGGCGCCGTGGCCGTTGGCGATGGCGTTCCAGGTCCCGCCGGTCAGCGTCCCACCCGAGGCGTTGGCGTTGATGGCGCTCGGCTGATAGGTGACGCTGCTGCCGTCGCCCGCCTGCACGGTGCCGTTGTTGGTATAGCTGCCGTTCTGCAGCACCAGCCCGCCAGACCCGGTGCCTTCCATCAAGCCGGTGTTGGTACTGGCGGCACCACCGATATTGACGAACAGCGTGTTGCTCTGGTTGGCGTTGACGGTGCCGCCGTTCAGCAGCGGCATGTCGGTGCCGTCGCCAAGCTGGCCGGCACCAGAGATCGTGTTGTCGACGTTGTTCAGCGTGTTACCGGCGGCGGCTGCGAGGATGTCGTTGCTGGCGTGGTTGTTCAGCACCACCTGGCCGCCGCCCTGCAAGGTCACCGTCGGGCTGTTGATGAACAGCTCGGTGGTGTTGCCGCCGGAAGCCAGCGTGATGCTGCCGGTGTTGCTGATCACGCCCTGCAGCCGAAGCGCCTGGTTGTCGTTGACCTGCACCGTGCCTTTGTTGGTCAGCGTTTTGCCGGCCGTGCCGTCGAGCACGTTGGTGCCGCCACTGGTCTGCACCAGCCCGGTGAGCGTGCCGCCGGTGAGCGTGGCGTTGTTCAGCACCACGCCGGGGCCACCCGTCCCGGTGACGGTGCCGCCGGAGGAACTGTCGACGTCGGTGCCGCCCGCGATGGTCAGGCCGCCGCTGCTGGTGGCCTCGAGCAGCCCGGAATTGGTCACCACATTCCCGGCAGTGTTCAGCACCAGCGCGCTGCTCTGGTTGGCGTTGATCGTCGCCTGGTTGATCAGCGTCATCTGGCCGTCGCCAATCTGTCCGCCGCCGGAGATCGTATTGTCGACGTTGAGCAGCGTATCGGCAGCGACGGCGCCAAGGATGAAATTTGATGTGTGGTTGTTCAGCACCACCTGGCCGCCGCCCTGCAAGGTCACCGTCGGGCTGTTGATGAACAGCTCGGTGGTGTTGCCGCCGGAAGCCAGCGTGATGCTGCCGGTGTTGCTGATCACGCCCTGCAGCCGAAGCGCCTGGTTGTCGTTGACCTGCACCGTGCCTTTGTTGGTCAGCGTTTTGCCGGCCGTGCCGTCGAGCACGTTGGTGCCGCCACTGGTCTGCACCAGCCCGGTGAGCGTGCCGCCGGTGAGCGTGGCGTTGTTCAGCACCACGCCGGGGCCACCGGTCCCGGTGACGGTGCCGCCGGAGGAACTGTCGACGTCGGTGCCGCCCGCGATGGTCAGGCCGCCGCTGCTGGTGGCCTCGAGCAGCCCGGAATTGGTCACCACATTCCCGGCAGTGTTCAGCACCAGCGCGCTGCTCTGGTTGGCGTTGATCGTCGCCTGGTTGGTCAGCGTCATCTGGCCGTCGCCAAGCTGTCCGCCGCCGGAGATCGTGTTGTCAACGTTGAGCAGCGTATCGGCGCCGCTCGCGCCATAGATAAAATTCGAAGTGTGGTTGTTCAGCACGACCTGGCCGCCGCCCTGCAGGGTGACCTTGCTGCTGGTGAGCTCCAGCGTCGTCGTGTTGCCGTTCGAGTTCACTGCAAGGGTGCCGGTGTTGTTGATCACACCCTGCAAGTTGAGCGTGTTGTTGTCGCTGACCTGCACCAGTCCGGTGTTGTTCAGCGTCTTCCCACTGGTTCCGTCCAGCGTATCCACGCCGCCGGCGGTATAGATGGCCGCGCCGGCGGCGGTCTTCAGTGTTCCACCGGTCAGCGTGGCGCCGTTCAGGGCAACACCGGATCCCGCGCCGGCGAGGATGGTGCCGCCGCCGGAACTGTCGATCGCGGTGCCGCCCTCGATCTGCAACTGGCCGGCGCCGGTGCCTTCGATCAGGCCATTGTTGATCACCACGTTGGCGCTGGTGTTAAGGTGCAGCGTGGTCGATGCCGAACTCGCGTCGATGACGCCGCTGGCCTCGTTCTTCAGCGTCAGTTGGCCGGCGCCGAGCTGGCCGCCGCCGGAGATGGTGTTGTTGACGTTGTCGAGGACATTGCTCGCGCTGGCGCCGTAGATCCGGTTGCTGCCATGGTCGTTCATGGTGACCTGGCCGCCGCCGGTCAGCGTCACCGTCGCGCTGTTGGCGATCAGGTCGGTGGTGTTGCCGGCCGAGCGCAGCGCAATCGTTCCCGTGTTGTTGATCGTGCCTTCCAGCGCCAGGTTGGTGTTGTCGGTCACCGCGACCGTCCCGGCATTGTTCAGCGGCGCGCCGGCGGCGGAGCCGTCCAGGTGGTTGCCGCCACCGCTGGTTTGCACGTCGCCCGACGGCGTCGTGATGGTGCCGCCGCGGATCGTGCCGCCGCTCAGCAGGACGTTGCCGCCATTGGCGACGATCTGGCCGGCGTTGCTGTTGCCGGTGTTATCGACCGTGGTGTTCAGGATCGTCAGCCCACCGGTATTGGTGGCCTCCATCAGGCCGGTGTTCTGCACTGGCCCTCCCTGGCCCGTGCTCACCACCAGGGCATTCCCGCCGGTCGCGTTGATCGTCGCCTGATTGATCAGCGTCAGCTGGTTATCGCCGAGCTGGCCGGCGCCGGAGATCGTGTTGTTCACGTTGGTCAGCACGGCGCTGGCAGTGGCGCCGAACACCAGGTTGCTGGCATGGTCGTTCAACACAAGCTGCCCACCGCCTTGCAGCTTCGCGGCGCCGCCGGTGATCTCGAGGTCGGTGGAATTGCCGGCCGAATTCAGCGTGATGCTGCCGGTGTTGTTGATGACGCCCTGGATGTTCAGCCTGGTGTTGTCGTCGACCTGGACGTGTCCGGTATTGGTCACCGTGTTGCCGGCGGTGCCGTCCAGCGTACTGACGCTGACGTTCTGGATCACGCCGGTGCCCGAGGTCGCCAGCGTGCCGCCGGTCAGGGTCGCGCCGTCGAGATTGACCGCCGAACCGGCCAGCGCCTGGATCGTGCCGCCACTCGAGCTGTTGATCGTCGAATTGAGGATGCGCAGCGTGCCGCCGGCGGTCGCCTCCATCATGCCGGCATTGGTGGCGCCCCCGGAGAGCTGCACCTCCAGTCGGGTCGACTGGTTGGCGTCGATGACACCCGCCGCCTCGTTGATCAGCGTAAGCTGGTTGACGCCGAGTTGGCCCGCGCCTGAGATGGTGTTGTCGACGTTGTCGAGCACGTCGGTTCCGACGGCGCCGTAGATGCGGTTGGCAAACTGGTTGTTCAGTACGATCTGCCCGCCGCCGGTCAGCGACACCGACGCGCCGCCCAGGATCAGGTTCGTCGTGTTACCGGCCGAATTGAGCGACACGACGCCTGAATTTGCGATGCTGTTGTCGATGGTCAGGGACTGGTTGTCGTTGATCCCGACGCCGCTGCCCGAGCCGATGGTCAGCGTGCCGACCGTGATGCCGGTATTCACGTTGGCGGTGCCACCGTTGTTGACGGTGGCCGAGGCGGCGGCACTGTTCGGGAACGGGTTGTTGCCCCAGTTCGAATTGACGTTCCAGTTGCCGGTTCCGTCGGTCCAGCTCTGCGCCGCGGCGGGCGTACCCAGGGCCGCAGCCAGGGCGACCGCCGAGACGCTGCCGAGCAGCCAATTCAGCCGGGCGGCACGAGACATCGCGCCGGCCGGCGCGGCGATGGGGGCGCGCGAACGAGCGGTCCCGGTGGTCAACTGGTTGATCTGACGAACCTGCAATACCCTCATGGCTTTTCTCCGCCGTCGGTAGCCGCCCGGTGCGGGCGATGCAGCGCAATTCGCTGCGGCGCGGCCTAATCCTTTCCGCGCAGTTTCAGCTTGGCAGGAAACCGAGTGCCGACGGATGGTGCAAACGCACCAAAAGCGAGCACCACGTTTATATTTCTGCTGACACGCGCCAATTTTGCTATATTCTAAGACGGTAGGATCACAAGCTTTTCACAGCCACGTGTGTCCTCGCGACCATGGGATTTGCGGTGACCGAGGACGACGCAATTGGCCTGACCGACCTGATCTACGATGCCGCATTCGACGAGCGGCTGTGGATCCCGGTGATGAACCGCATGGCCGACGTGGTCGGCGGCGGCGCCACCGCCTTCATCCGCAAGAACCTGCGTACCGGCCAGGGGCACGGCGTGTTCGGCCGCATCACCGAGGCGCAGTTCACCGATTATTTTGGTCGCTTCGCCCGCGCCAACCCGTTGGCCGAGGCCATCTCTGGCATGGCGGCCGGCACGTTCCTGATCGATTGGCAGGTCATGGCCAAAGCCGACCTGGTCCGATCGGAGTACTACAACGACTTCCTGCTGCGGCGTGAAATCCACGGCGTGCTGGGCCTGATGGTCTGGCGCCAGGGGCCCGAGGCGGCGATCATCAACCTGACGCGTTCACCCAGCCGGGGCGAGTATCTGCCCGAGCACGCCCACCGGCTCCGCCAGTTCATGCCGCATCTGCGCCGCGCGGTCGCCCTTGCGGAACGGCTGCCGACTGGTTCGCGTCTGGATGGCGAGATGCAGGCGGTGCTGGCCGCCTCGCGCGGCGGGGTGGTGGTACTCGATCGTTCCGCTCGCGTGCTTTACGCCAACCGCGCCGCGGAAGATGCGCTCGGCGCACAGGACGGGTTGCACACGGTGCAGGGTGTGCTGGCCGCCGCCGACCCAACGACCAGGCAACGACTTGCCGACGCCGTCCGTATAGCGGCCGGACCGGACCAGCCATACGGCAGCAGCCTGGCCGTGCCGCGGCCGTCCGGGCGGCGGCCCTATGCGGTGCAGGTAACGCCGTGTCGACCGGAGCGGATCGGCCTGTTTCCGGCCCCAGCGCGCGTGCTGCTGACCATCGCCGACCTCGATGCAGGCATCCGGCCCGCCGCAGCGGCGCTGCGGGAGATGTTCGGGCTGAGCCGGGCGCAGATCGCGGTTGCGGTGCTGCTGGCCGAGGGGCGCGAGCCGCGCGCGATCGCCTCGACGCTGGCGATCAGCCTGTTCACCGTCCGCCGCCATCTGGCAGACGTGATGGAGAAGACCGACACGCACAGCCAGGCGCAGCTCGTCCGCCTGCTGGTCAGTTTGTCGGACATCGACCAATTGTTCACCCCTGGGCTGTCGGGGCCGGGCTCCCGGGCATAGACGTCTCACCGGGGTCGCGAGGTCGGGGTCGGCGCTCCAGACGGCCGGCGGCGCACTCGCGAGCGTGTTATCGTGCGCATCAGCAACGGCACGCTGACACAAAGCCTTGCATGGGCACGCCCGCTTCTGAGGCGCCAGCCAACATGGCTGGTCCAGGGGCTGGCAGGGGTCGCAAGCAACCTCCTCCCCACCCTCCCACACTGCGCGGGAGAGGAGCATCAAAGTAGTCACCTTGCGCCGGCACGGCTGCCTGCGCCACCTTCCCGGCATGACCGATATTGGTGAAACGAAGCCGCCGCGAGTCGCACGGCGCAAGCGGGTTCGGCGCCGCGCTGACGACGCGGGGCCGCTCGATCCGCTGGCGCCGCCGGACACGTTTGCCCCGCTCGCGACCGAACGACTGATCCTGCGCCCCCTGGCCCCGGAGGATGCCGAGTCACTGCATCGGCTGGTCAACGACTGGGAGGTGACGCGGAACCTGGCCGTGGTGCCGTTCCCCTACCCTCGGGAACTGGCCGATCAATGGATCCTCTCCACGCGCCAATCCCTGGCGGAAGGCCGCGCCTACGAACTCGCCATCACCGGCCGCGAAGGCGAGCACGAGATCATGGTGGGTGTCGTCGGCCTGCGCATCGACCGCGGCGCTCGGTGCGGCCGGCTCGGCTATTGGGTCGGGCGGCGTTTCTGGGGCCACGGCGTCGCCTCCGAAGCGGCTGGCCGCCTCGCACGCTGGGGGCTGGCCAACCTCGACCTCGATCGTCTCGAAGCCGGTGTGATCACGGACAATCCGGCTTCGGCCGCGGTGCTGCGCCGCATCGGCTTTCGTCAGACCGGCGAGGGCACCGACAGCTTCCTGGCACGTGGCGGCGAACACGCCGTCTGGCGCTTCGAGGCCACGCGCGACGACATCTTCGGTGATGCCGCGCCGGAACCCGCCACCACCGAGGTTCCAGGTAGCAAGCCGCTGCTCCTGGTCGCCGCCTGCGCGCTGATCGACAGCGACGGCCGCGTCCTGCTGGCGCGCCGACCGGAGGGCAAGAAGATGGCCGGCCTGTGGGAATTCCCAGGCGGCAAGCTGCACCCCGGCGAGACGCCGGAAGCCGCGCTGATCCGCGAACTGAAGGAAGAGCTGGGGATCGACGTCTCCGCCGCCTGTCTCGCACCGTTCGCCTTCGCCTCGCACGAATACGAGCGGTTCCATCTGCTGATGCCGCTGTATCTCTGCCGCCGCTGGAAAGGCGTGCCGAGACCGCGCGAGAACCAGACGCTGACCTGGGTGCGCCCGCACAAGCTCGCAGACTACCCGATGCCGCCGGCCGACAAGCCGCTGATCCCGCTGCTGCGGGATTTTCTGTAGTAGCGTCCATCGGAGAAGGGGGCTTCGTGGCCGCGTCACGGCTTGCCACCGGCCCCTGGTGTCCATCATGCTGGCGAGGTGCCAAAGCAACGCTTCCGAGCCCTGGAAAGGCTGATCCAACAGGCCAACCAGGCATCAGCCAGAAAGCCGAACTCCATTGAGATGCTGGCGCATGTCATCCGACTGATCCTGCGCGACGGCGCGGACCCGTACCTGGTGATCGGCGTCCTCTTGGAAGGCTCAGCTTATGCTCTCGCCGAGCACATCCCGCCGGAACGGCAGGCTGATGCAACCGAGCAGCTTACCGAGCTGCTGATCGAGCGGCTGAAGGCGCGCGGTCTCGGGTGACAGACGAACCGGACAGTGGACCGGACGTGCCGGAACTCGGCGCGGAACGTGTGCGCCTGCGACGGCTGAACCTTGCAGACGCACCTGGCCTTCACGCAGCCTTTGGCGATGCGGGCTCGATGCGCTTTTGGGACGCACCGCCGAGCCGCGACATCGCCGAAACCGAGCAGCGCATTCGTCAATCGACCGCGGCGGAGCCGACTTGGCACGCGGCGTGGGCGGTGCTTTCGAAGCGGGACGGCGCATTCGTTGGCATGGTCAACTATCACGCCCGGCAGGCCTGGAACCGCAGGCTCGCGGTTGGCTGGATCCTGGCGCCTCGAATTCGAGGGCCGCGGCTACATGGCAGAGGCCATGCGCGCCCTGCTGCGCCATTGCTTCGATGCCCTCCAGACCCACCGCGTGGAAGCCGAGATCGAGCCGGACAACCTCCGTTCCGTGCGTCTCGCCGAGCGGCTTGGCTTTCGGCGCGAAGGCTTGCTGCGCGACCGGCTTTGTGTGGCAGGTGAACCGCGATCGATCTGGATGTATGCCTTGTTGCAGCCCGAGTGGAATGCGCCATGCCCGTGACCAATCCCATTGCCTGCCTGCTGGTGATCGGCAACGAGGTCCTGTCCGGACGGACCCAGGATGCCAACATCCGGTTCCTTGCGGTTGGCCTCGGCGCGATTGGCATTCCGTTGCGCGAAGTGCGGGTCATTCCCGATGTGCCGGACACCATCGTCACCACGGTGAACGAGGTCCGCGCGAAATTCGACTACGTGTTCACCACCGGCGGCATCGGACCGACGCATGACGACATTACCAGCGAATGCGTTGCCGCCGCGTTCGGCGTACCATGGGAACCGCATCCCGAGGCGTGGGCGCGCATGGAACGCAGCTATAAGCCCGGCGACTTCAATGCCGCCCGCCAGCGCATGGCGACGATGCCGCGCGGTGCCACGCTGATCGACAATGCGATGTCGGTCGCGCCGGGTTTCCAGATCGGCAATGTCTATGTCATGGCGGGCGTGCCGCGCGTCATGCAATCGATGTTCGAATGGCTGGCACCGAGACTGCAAGGCGGCGCACCGATCGTGTCACGCGCGGTACATGTCAGCGGCCTGCCGGAAGGCATCATCGCCGCGCCGCTGGGTGCGGTACAGGCGAAATACCCCGACGTCGATATCGGCAGCTATCCGTTTTACCGCCCGACCGGCAACGGGGTCTCGATCGTCGCCAAGGGCACCGACGCGACGGAGGCGGAGGCGGCGATCGCGGAGGTCACCGCCATCATCGCTGGCTTCGGCAAGGTGCCAATACAGGGCGAGCCGGCAGCGTAGACATGAAGTGGCTCGGCCCCCTCCCCCCGGCCCCCTCCCGCAAGGGGCGGGGGAGAATTAGCACACCGGCACGTCGACAAATCGCGCCAGCCGTACCGCCGTGTGTCCCCGGCTTGGCCGCAGGCTGGGCATTACCAGCAGGCAGTCATCGTACGGCGTCCGGATTTCGGTGTCCCCATCCAATGCGATCAGCGTATTGCGGCGGGGAACAATATCGCCTCCGCGATAGGACTGCACGAACACGAAGGCGCTGGTGGCGGCCGTCACCGGCATCGTGACCTCCGCGAAACGCCGTACGCCGCCGGTGGGGATAGGCAGCGCCGCGTCATCTGGCAGCACATCGAGGGAATGCAGCAGACCCGCGACACTCGCCAGCATCGTATCGACGGTCGCCGTTTCCCAGTGCTGACCGGCTTCCACCAGGCTGGCGGCACACTGCGTCGCCGCATCGGCGAAGCGTGGATAGTCGATCAACCGCCGTCCGCTGGCATGGCCATGATCCGCCACCACCAATCGCGGTACGCCCGCGCCCAGGGCGAGCTGCCTGCCCTTTGGCGACGTGCCGCAGAGGATCAGCGGATCCGACGGCCACAGCATCGAGTGCAGGTCGAACAGCACCTCCACGGTGTCGATCAGCGGCCGGATTTCGCGCGCCCGATCAAGCTCGGTGGAACGCCGCGCGCTATCCAGCGTCGCTATGTCCCACACGCGGTTGATGTCCTCGTCGACGAACCGCGACGCGGTCGGCTGGCGCGGATCAAAGCGTTCGTACGCCGCGAGATTGACGAAGCCGAACGTCAGCTTCCCGCGTGCCGGCCGCAGCCCCTCGCGCAACAGTCTCTCCAGCACAATAGCACCGGCAATCTCGTTGCCGTGCGAAATCGCCAGCAGTGCAATGTGTGGCCCGGGCTCATGCGCGACGCGGGTGGTGAAGCCGGGAACGCCGGTGTTGCCCGCGATCCAAGGCCCGATGTCCGGTGCGGTGAGCCGCACATCGAACGATGGCAGAGGCGGCTGCGCGATCGGGGGCATGCGTGCCGCGCTCGGGCTCAGACCAGCAGACGATCCGCCAGCCGACGGATGAACGCGTCGCAAGAGTCGAGCTGCTCCTGCGCGATCCATTCGTCCGGCTGGTGTGCCTGCGCGATATGGCCAGGCCCACAGATGATCGTCGGAATTCCGGCACCCTGGTAGTAACCGCCCTCCGTGCCATAGCTCACGTTGCCGGTGCTGTTGGAACCCGTGAGCTGCTTGACGATCGAGGTCAGCTCGTGGTCGGGGTCGAGCGACAATCCCGGCATCTGGATCAGTACCTCGAAGTCGAACCCGGTGCCGCGGTTCACCGCATGCATCGCCGGTTCGATATTGGCCGCGACGAATTGCTGCATCCGTTGCACGTGCAGCATCGCGTCATCGCCCGGAATGGTGCGCCACTCCATGATGAACTCGCAGCGTTCCGGGATGATGTTGAGGATTGTCCCGCCCTGGATGGTGCCGACGTGGATCGAGGTGTGCGGCGGATCGAACCCGTCGGCGAATGGGCCCTCCTTCGCGAGCCGGCGAGCTTCCGCCGCGACATAGGCAATTGCCTCACCCGCCGCCTGGATGGCGTTGACGCCCTTGCTCGGTTCGCTGGAATGGCCGGGCAAGCCGCGAACGCGCACCTGAAGGTTCAGCTTGCCCTTGTGCGCCAGTATCGGCTGCATTCCCGAGGGCTCGCCCACCACGCACAGCGCCGGCTTCAGCCCCGACTCGTCAATGTCCTCAAGCAGGCGCTTGGCGCCGAAGCAGCCGACTTCCTCGTCATAGCTGATGAACAGATGCAGCGGCCGCACGAGCTTGCGCGCCTTCATGTCGGGCACTGCCGCCAGACAAGCCGAGACGAAGCCCTTCATGTCGGCCGACCCGCGCGCATAGAGGCGTCCATCGGCGGCGCGCAGGGAGAATGGATCGGTACTCCAGGCCTGACCGTCCACCGGCACAGTATCGACATGGCCTGACAGCGCGACGCCGCCCGGCCCCTGCGGGCCGATGATGGCGTGGATATTGGCCTTCTCGCCGGCCGGATCGGTGCTGATACGATACGGGATTTCGTGCGCATCGAGGTACGCGCGCACGAACCCGATCAGCGCAAGGTTGGAATTGCGGCTGGTCGTGTCGAAGGACACCAGCTTCGACAGCAGTTCGGTTGTGGTCTGGCGCAGCGCGCCCGCATCCGCTCGATCCATTCCCGCATTCTATACGGGTCGCCTGCATCGTCCAATCTGGCCCACATCGCGCCGTGACAATGCTTCGGCGAAGTGGGTGCACGATCATCCCGACAGCATCGTGCTTGCAAACCCTGGGCGGGCGAATGTCGGCCATTGCCCTATGGGGTGGATTGGGACGATGGTCGAGGTCCAGCTTCACGCCATGGTGGCGATGGCCTATCCGCTGGCTGCCTAGCCTGGGGTAACCGGCCCGGCTATAAGCCGCGCGGGTTCCGGGAGACCGAATGACCACTTGGCTGATCCGGCGGCTGATTCAGGCGCTGTTCGTCATCGTTGCGATGTCAGTGATCGTGTTCATCGGCGTGCACGTGGTTGGCAACCCGGTGGACATCCTGATCTCGCCAGAGGCGGACCAGGCGGAGCGCGCCCGCATCATCGCGCAACTGGGCCTCGATCAGCCGCTGTGGAAGCAGTACCTGTTGTTCGTCGTCGATGCGCTGCATGGCGATCTCGGCCGCAGCTTCGTATTCAACGAACCGGCGCTGACGCTGATCGCGCAGCGGATGCCGGCGACGATGGAACTAGCGGTTACGGCGGTGCTGATGTCGATCGTGTTTGGCATACCGCTTGGGTTGTATGCCGGGCTGTATCCGGACGGCGCAGTCGCACGCACGATCATGGCCGGCAGCATCCTGGGCTTCTCGTTGCCCACGTTCTGGGTCGGGCTGATGCTGATCATGGTATTCGCCGTGCAGCTAGGCTGGCTGCCCAGCACGGGGCGCGGCACGACGGCCGAATTGTTCGGTGTTCAGTGGTCGTTCCTGACCTTGGATGGACTGCGTCATCTCTTGCTGCCAGCGTTGAATTTGTCGTTGTTCAACATATCGCTGGTGCTGCGCCTGACCCGCGCCGGGGTGCGCGAGACGCTGCCGATGGATTTCATCAAGTTCGCACGCGCAAAAGGGCTGTCGCCGGCGCGAGTGATCTTCGTGCATGTGCTGAAGAACATCATGATACCGATTGTGACGGTGGTCGGGTTGGAATTGGGGTCCACAATCGCATTTGCCGTCGTGACGGAGAGCGTGTTCGCCTGGCCCGGAATGGGGAAGCTGATCATTGATTCCATCAACGTGCTCGATCGGCCGGTGATTGTTGCATATCTGATGATGATCGTGCTGCTGTTCGTGACGATCAACCTGGTGGTCGATGTGCTCTACACTGTGCTGGATCCAAGGGTGCGTCTGGAGACCAAGGGGTGACGGTGGGTGTTGGATGCGCCCCCTCCCCCCAACCCCCTCCCGCAAGGGGAGGGGGAGTAATTCTAGTCTCAGCTCTCCCCCTCCCCTTGCGGGAGGGAGTTGGGGGGAGGGGGCCCATCCCACACCGCACCGCCCGGTGCACTCGATGAGTACCGCGACACTCCCCACGCCGGTCCGTGAAGAGACCCCATTCCGCCGCTTCGTCGCGGAATTCGCCGCATCCCGCATGGCGCTTGCGGGTCTCGTCGTATTCGTCCTGATCGCGCTTGCGGCGATCTTCGCGTCACTCATCGCGCCGCAGAACCCCTACGACCTCGCGCAGCTCGACATTATGGATGGCCGCTTGCCACCCGGCTCCGCATCGGGCGCCGGCTATACCTACCTGCTCGGCACCGATGACCAGGGTCGCGACATGCTGTCGGGCATCCTCTACGGCCTGCGCATTTCACTCGGCGTCGGCGTCGGTTCCGCGCTGATCGCCTGCATTTTCGGCACCACGCTCGGCCTGTTCGCAGCGTACGCGGGGGGACGCAGCGATGCCGCCATCATGCGCCTGGTGGACCTGCAGCTTTCGTTCCCGTCGATTCTCGTCGCGCTGATGATCCTCGCCGTTTTGGGCAAAGGCGTGATGAACGTCGTGCTCGCGCTCGTCATCGTCGAATGGGCATATTACACGCGCACCGTCCGCGCCACCGCACTCGTGGAACGCCGTCGCGAATACATCGAGGCCGCCGAGTGCCTCGCACTGCCGCGACACCGCATCATCTTCCGCCACCTGTTTCCCAACTGCCTTCCCCCGCTCATCGTGATCATCACGCAGCAGATCGCCAGAGCCATCGCACTTGAAGCAACGCTCTCCTTCCTAGGTCTCGGTGTGCCGATCACCGAGCCGTCGCTGGGCCTGCTGATCGCCAACGGCTACCAGTACATGCTCTCCGGCAAGTACTGGATCAGCGTCTATCCGGGCATCGCGCTGCTGATCACCATCGTCTCGATCAACCTGGTCGGTGACCAGTTGCGCGACGTGCTCAACCCGCGCCTGAAGCGGTGACCACCGCGACCCTTGAAGTGCGCAACCTGCGCACGCACTTCTTCACCCGCGCCGGCGTGGTGAAGGCGGTGGACGACGTGTCGTTCTCCATCGCACGCGGCCAGGTGCTGGGACTGGTCGGCGAATCCGGTTCCGGCAAGACCGTCACCGGCTTCTCGATCATCGGCCTTGTCGACCCGCCAGGCCGTATCGCTGGCGGCTCCATCCTATACCAGGGACAGGATCTGGCGAAGCTCTCCGAACGCGACATGCGCGCACTGCGAGGCAACCGCATCGCGATGATCTTCCAGGACCCGATGATGACGCTGAACCCGGTCCTGCGAATCGACACGCAGATGATCGAGGCAGTGCGAGCCCACGCACAGGTTTCCCACGCCGATGCCCGCGCCCGATCCCGTGATGCACTTGGCATGGTCGGCATCCCGAGCCCCGACGAACGCCTGACCGCCTATCCCCATCAGTTCTCCGGCGGCATGCGCCAGCGCGTCGCCATCGCCATTGCGCTGCTGCACCATCCCGACCTGCTGATCGCCGACGAACCCACCACGGCGCTCGACGTCACCATCCAGGCGCAGATCCTCGCCGAGGTGCAGAAGCTCACGGCGACCTACGGCACTGCGCTGATCTGGATCACCCACGATCTATCGGTGATCGCCGGCCTGGCCGACGAGATCGCTGTCATGTACGCCGGCCGCGTCGTCGAGACCGGCGCCGCCGAAGCCGTGCTCGATCGCCCACTACATCCGTATACACACGGCCTGATCGGCAGTGTTCCCAGCCGCAACCTCCGCGGTGTGAAGCTGCGCCAGATCCCCGGCATGACGCCAAGCCTGCTCAGCCTGCCGCCAGGTTGCGCCTTCCGCACCCGCTGCACACATGCCACGGCTGTCTGCGAACAGGAGCCGCAGCCAACCGAACCGCTGCCCGGACAGATAACCCGCTGCTTTCATCCTCTCGTCGCCGTGCCCGCATGACAGCGCCGATCATCGAATTGCGCGGTGTATCCAAGCGCTTTGGCCCAACCTATGACACGGCCGCACGCGCCGCGCGTTCACTGTCTCGCCGCTTCGGCGTCGCGCAGAAAAACGAGGTGGTGCAGGCGGTCGACAACGTCGATCTGGCAGTGGAACGTGGCGAGGTCGTCGGCTTGGTCGGTGAGTCCGGCTGCGGGAAATCCACGCTCGGCCGCATGGTCGCAGGCATCATGCCGCCATCGGACGGCGAGGTGCTCTTCAAGGGCAACAACATCGCAACGCTACCGCCGACACAAGCGCGAGATGCGAAGCTGAAGGTCCAGATGATCTTCCAGGATCCGTATGCCTCGCTCAATCCACGCCTGCGCGTCGAGGACATCGTCGGCGAGGCACCGCTCGTGCATAAGCTGGTCACGCGGGCGAACTTCGATGCCTATCTCGATGCGCAGCTTCACCGTGCCGGTCTCGATCCGACTTACAAGCGTCGCTATCCGCATCAGTTCTCCGGTGGTCAGCGCCAGCGTATCGGCATCGCCCGGGCACTCGCGGTGCAGCCCGAATTCCTGGTGTGTGACGAGGCCGTTGCCGCGCTCGACGTTTCAATCCAGGCACAGATCCTCAACCTGTTCATGGACCTGCGCACAGAGCTCGACCTGACCTACCTGTTCATCAGCCACGACCTAGGCGTGGTGGAGCATCTGTCGGATCGCGTGCTGATAATGTATCTCGGCCGCATCGTGGAGAGTGCGCCCGCCGCGGAAGTGTTCGCGCGCCCCAACCACCCCTACACACAGGCACTGCTCGCCGAGGTTCCGCGCATCGAGTCACGCAAACGCCAGTTCACGGCGATCAAGGGCGAGATCCCAACCCCATTGGCGCCACCGTCCGGCTGCCACTTCCATCCTCGCTGTCCCCACGCCATGCCGCGCTGCGCGGAGGAAGCACCGCGGCTGCGCGAAATCGCTGCCGGCCACAACAGCGCCTGCCACCTGAACGATCGGCTCTGACAATGCGCGTGCTGGTCTGGCAGTGGGGACGTCGCGGCGGTGCCCCGCGCTTCGCTGTCGAACTAGCGGCCGGATTTCGCATGCTCCCGGATACCGACGCATTGCTGTCACTGTCGAGCGGCGCCGAGATTCTGCGTGGTCGCGACGCGCCGCACTG
The DNA here is from genome assembly GCA_963726125.1 of uncultured Alphaproteobacteria bacterium. GTDB lineage: Bacteria > Pseudomonadota > Alphaproteobacteria > Acetobacterales > Acetobacteraceae > JAMXLO01. Next base: position 636,222 of record CAVSBG010000013.1, read on the forward strand.
CGATCTGCCTGTCGAAACGTATCAGGGCTTGTCAGGCTATCTCTGGCGCCTTCTGCAGGCGCCATGGATCGTGCAGGAACTCGCACGACGGATCGCTACGCTGCGTCCCCAGATCGCGATTGCCGCCCATCCCGGACCGTTCGATCTCGTGATGCTGGCTGCGCTTCGCCGCAACCGCGTACGCCTGGTGGTGGTGGTGCATGATGCCGACGCGCATCCCGGCGACGGCATGCCCATGCGGTTATGGTTGCAACGGAAACTGATCCGGCGCGCCGATGCCGTGGTCGCACTGACTGAGCACGTCGCTGCCCGGCTGCGTGAACAGGCAGCTGTCGACAGCGGCCGACTCATCATCCTGTCACATCCGCCATTCACATTCGATGACATGCCGCCACCGCGCGCGCATGGCGGGCCGGTGCGATTGCTGTTCTTTGGCCGACTTCTCGCCTACAAGGGGCTCGACCTGCTCGCCGAGGCGATACCGCAACTCCGCGCAAAGAATGAGTGGGAACTCCGAGTTGTGGGCAATGGACCCGAGGCGCCCGAGCTAGACAAGTTGCGCGCTACGCCTCGTGTCACTGTCGAGAACCGCTGGGTGCCGGAGGACGAGATCGGCAAATTGATCGCCTGGGCAGATGTCGTGCTGTTGCCGTATCGCGAAGCCAGCCAGAGCGGCGTCGGTCCAGCGGCGATTGGTGCAGAACGCTCCGTAGTGGGAACGAGAGTGGGCGGGCTTATCGAGCAATTGCAACACGCGCCACGAGCAACATTATCCGAGCCTGATGCGGCGAGTTTCGCGGTGGCGTTGAGCGATGCCATCGATGCGCCGCATGACGAACCACCATGCGGCGTATCTGCCGATCCACACCACGCCTGGCGCGACATGGCGCAGGAGCTAGTCAATCATGTCTTATCGTTGCCGACGGCTTGAGCACTTTGGGCGGGCAGCGTCAAAATCCAGCCACCTCCGTGGCCGTCGTGCCTGTACTATGAAGTAAAGGAAAACCGTCCGGCCCGCACGATCGCATCGTCATCCTTCACCTCCCACCAAGGCCCCAGCCATGCCAATCCGCATCACTGACATTCGAGAGATCACGAAGCCGATCAGCTCGCCGATCCGCAACGCCTATATCGACTTCTCGAAGATGACCTCCAGCCTCGTCGCGGTGGTGACCAATGTCGAACGCAACGGCAAGCGCGTCATCGGCTATGGCTTCAACTCCAATGGACGCTATGGCCAGGGCGGCCTGATTCGCGAACGCTTTGCGCCACGCATCCTGGAAGCTGACCCGCTGAGCCTACTGGACGCGACCGGCGACAACCTGGATCCCGACCGCGTCTGGTCCGCCATGATGACCAACGAGAAGCCCGGCGGCCACGGCGATCGCTCGGTCGCCGTCGGAACGATCGACATGGCCGTGTGGGACGCCGTTGCGAAGATTGCGGACCAACCTCTGTTCCGGCTGCTCGCCGAGCGCCACGGGATCGAAGCGGATCCGCGCGTATTCGTTTATGCCGCGGGCGGCTATTACTACCCCGGCAAGGATGACGCCGCGCTCTGCACTGAAATGCGCAGCTATCTCGATCGCGGCTACACGGTCGTGAAGATGAAGATAGGTGGCGAAACAATCGCCGAGGACCGCCGCCGCATCGAAGCCGTGCTGAAGGCGATCGGCAATAACGCCCAACTCGCGGTGGACGCCAACGGCCGCTTCGACCTTGCCACTGCGATCGACTACGCGAAGATGATGAGCGCCTATCCGCTGTTCTGGTACGAGGAAGCCGGCGACCCGCTTGACTATCAACTGCAGGCGGCGCTCGCCGAATTCTATCCCGCCCCGATGGCGACTGGGGAGAATCTGTTCAGCCACCAGGACGCGCGCAACCTGATCCGATACGGCGGCATGCGCCCGGACCGCGATTGGCTGCAGTTCGACTGCGCACTGTCCTACGGGCTGTGCGAATACCAGCGGACGCTGGCGATGCTGAAGGACGCCGGCTGGTCATGGCGCCGTTGCATCCCTCACGGTGGCCACCAGATGTCGCTCGCGATCGCGGCCGGATTGGGGCTTGGCGGCAATGAGAGCTACCCGGACGTGTTCCAACCGTACGGTGGCTTCCCCGATGGCACGCGGGTGGAGAACAGCATCGTGACCCTGCCGGAACTTCCCGGCATCGGGTTCGAAGGCAAGAGCGACCTCTATCGCATCATGCGGGACCTGGCGGCGTAAGGGTATGCCGCGCCGTTAGCGGGAGAGGACAACTCGCGCGTTTGGGGCGGCGGCCCCCTCCCCCAACCCCCTCCCGCGAGGGGAGGGGGAGATTTGTGCACTTTGTGCTTACCCTCTCTCCTGCCAGGCGGCCGCGGCTGCTAACGCGAACGCGCCGAGCGCGACCAGCGGCGTGACCACCAGATGCGTCTCAGGGCCGAAGTTCCCGGTCAGCAATGCCGCGACATAGAGCACAACGACCCCCGTTCGGAGCCACGCCGGGAAGCCATGCTGTTGGCCCCATCGCACCAACCAGGCCAGCGCGATCCCAGAGAGGACCAGGTCGTAGAACAGCGCTACCGGCACTGCGAGCGGCGTCGCCGCCAGCAATATCGCGGCGCGCACGGGCAGGCTCCAGCCGCGGTGCCAGACCCAGAACACCGTCGCGACCATGATCGCCGTCACCACCGCCTGCGCCGCGTATGCCAGCGCCGCTGAGCCGCCAAACGCCAGTACCGACGCCGAACGGACTGGCCATCGCGGGATGCGCGACGCCTGTCTCATAGATCTCGTGCGCACCGGAAGCAGCGGTAAAGAACGCACGCCAGGTGTCCCAGCCGAGCATCTGCACGGACAGACCGATCAAACCGGCCACCGTCAGACCGGCCGCAATGCAAGACCGCCACCGCCCCGCCGCGACCAGCGCCACCGGCACCAGCAGCCCGAAATGCGGCTTGTAGCAAAGTGCTCCGAACAACATCCCGGCCAGCGCAGGGCGCCGATCAACCAGCAGCGTAGCCGCTCCGAACAGCGTGGCGGACAGAAACGCGTTCTGCCCGGTGCCGAGGGTGAAGAAGACCGGGGGAAACGCCAGCAGCGGGAGCAGAATGGCCCAACCGCGCTCGTGCAGGATGCGCCGAACCACCAGCAGCGACGGCACCAGCGTAGCCGCCTGGAACGCAACGAACGCAGCGAGGTAGGGCAACCGCGCCAGGACCGCGCACAACAGGAGAAAGATCGGCGGATAATAGAAGTAGTTGTAGGCGATGCCCGGTTCGGTCGCCGCCTGCTCCGCCGCATGGTGCGCCGCCTGATCGTAAACCAGCGCCGCTGTACCTGCGTCTACCAGCCGGCCGGCGGCGTAGAAGCTGACGAAGTCGGTGCTGACCGGACGCCGCAGCGGCGTGACCCAGCCATGCGTCCCGGCCACGAAGAATGCAAAGCCGGCCAATTCCAACACCAGCAGCAGCGCGGCGCATACCATTATACGGCGGCGAGCGGTCCACACGCCGAACCGCCGTTGCGCCGGCCACTCTTGCGCCAGTGTCGAGGAACCGCTCATGGTCGCCAATGTGGCGCATTGGCCGTTGCAGCGTTATTTCACCCGGCGCCGGCCACCGCAAAGGATCGCAGATCGCATGGTGTCCTCCCGGCTTCGTATCGGCCTCGCCGGCGCCGGCCATTTCGGCCGTTACCATGCGTTGAAGGTCGCGGCGTCCGAGCGCGCCATGCTGGCCGGCGTGTTCGATCCAGACGGCGACCGCGCCAAGACCGTTGGCTGGGAGGCAGGCGCTCCCGACCTCCCCTTCCCCGCCCTGCTGGCCGCCTGCGACGCCGTGGTGATCGCCGCCCCGGCGGAGGCACACCATGCGCTCGCCGTCCAGGCGCTGCGGGCTGGCAAGCACGTGCTGGTCGAAAAGCCGATTGCGGCGACCCTGGCCCAGGCCGACGAATTGGCGACCCTGGCGGCCGAGCGGAAGCTGGTACTGCAGGTGGGGCACCTTGAGCGGTTTTCCGCCGCGTTTCGTGCCTTGGACGGTCGCCTCGGCGCGCCGCTCTACATCGAGGCCACCCGCATCGCCCCGTTCAAACAGCGCGGCACGGATGTCTCGGTGATCCTCGACCTGATGATCCACGACCTTGATCTGGTCCTGTCGCTGGTGGCCAGCGAGATCGAGAGCGTGGACGCCGTGGGCGCCGCGGTGGCAAGTGAGCATGCCGATATCGCCAACGCCCGTTTGCGCTTCGTGAATGGCGCCGTCGCGACGATCACCGCGTCCCGCGTGGCGATGCGGACAGAGCGCCGCATGCGGGTATTCGCCCCGGACGGTTACCTGGGGGTGGACTTTGCCAACCGCCGCCTGACCGTGATCGCCCGCAACCGGGGCACGCCGGTGCCGGACGTCGCCGGGTTCGGCATGGAGGAGATCTCCTGGCAGGACCACAACTCGCTCGCCGCCGAACATGCGGCATTCGTTGCGGCGGTGCTGGACGGCGCTCCGGTGCTGGTGGATGCGGCGGCTGGACGACGAGCACTTGCGGCGGCGCTGGCGGTCACCGACAGCATGGCGGCCTCGCGGGTGCGGATGGAGGTATCGGGGCTCATCGGGGCGGGGTCTTTGAGTACGCAGTAAAAAGAACAGTAACTTTTGCCACAGATGTACGCGGATAGACGCAGATCGAGCCTGGGCGAACCGACTTTGGGAGCCGTTATTCGTTGCAGTGTAGTTCTGTCACCTGTGGGCCTAAGGTTTGATTAATAAATCAATTTACTGGTTACTTTACCTCAGCACATTCGCTCCGCTCTTCGGCGGATCAAAAACTTATCCGCGTGCATCTGCGTACATCTGTGGCGAAAATACTTGTCTTCTTGTTCTTTATGCAGACGGCCTCGTCCATCGCCTGCCCTCACGCGGATAACCCTTGCAGTACAGCAGCTGCGGCGGCCTCCGAGGGTGTGCCCCCAGGCGGACGCAGCAAGTTCAGCGCCTCTTGGCAGCCCGTGCGCTGCGCCTCGATCGCCACGGGATCGTCCAGCAGCATCCGCATCGTAGCCGCCAGCCGATCCGGCGTGCACGCCTGCTGGATGAACTCGGGTATCACCTCGCGGCCGGCGATCAGATTGATGATCGAGGCATATTGTACTTTGACCAACTGCTTCGCGATCGCCGCGCTCAACGGATTGACGCGATAGGCCACCACCATCGGCACGCCCGCCATCGCCAGCTCCAGCGTCGAGGTGCCCGACTTCGTGAGGGCGGCGGCGGAAGCAGCGAATGCGTCATACTTGTCCTGCAACTCGGTCACCAGAACCGGCCGGCGTGGCCAATCGCGCGTGCCCTGTTGGACTGCATCGGGGACCGGCCCTGCCAGCGGCACCACCGGCACCAGATCGGGCAGGCGTTGCAAACTCGCGCCGAGTATTGGCAAGAGTTGGGTGACCTCGGTGCGGCGACTGCCCGGCATCACGGTCAGAATGCGGGCATTCGGATCGATGCCGTGGCGTGCACGGAAACGGGCCGCGTCACCGCTATCGGCACCGCTCTCCAGCACAGGATGACCGACGAATGTGGCGGGCAGGCCATGGCCGGCGAAGAAGTCCGGCTCGAACGGCAACAAACAGAGCAACTGGTCCCAAAGCCCCGGATAATGCCGCACGCGGCTTTCACGCCAGGCCCAGGCCTGGGGTGCGACATAGTGGATTCGGTGGATGCCAAGCGGACGGATCGCCTTCAGCACGCGCAGCGTGAAGCCCGGGCTATCGATCGTCACCACAATGTCCGGTCGCCGTGCCGCGATATCGGCGACCGTCTGTTGCAACCGGCGCCGCAATTGGACCAGCCGCGGCAGAACCTCCAGCAGTCCCATCAGCGCAAGGTCCTGGATAGGGAAAAGGCTGTCCACGCCGTGCGCCGACATTTGTGAACCGCCAATGCCGGCGAAGCGGATCTCCGGGCGCCGCTGCATGGTCGCCTGGATCAGCCTGGCGCCGAGCGCATCGCCGCTGGCTTCGCCGGCAATCATGTAGATAAGGGTCATTCGGCCAACGCATAGGCCGCCGGCGCGCCCCGCGGCAGTTCCGCCGCAGAGGCGCCAGGAAGATCGTTACGAGTTTGCCAAGTGAGCGAGTTCACATCTGTCTTTCTTCAAAGAGAATTTACCACGACCCAGATGGCATGATCGCAACCTTTGCGATACCTGCTCCCTGCACATTTGAAACCCCATGATGGCTGAACATACTGATTATATTACGCTATCAAAGCGCTTCGAAAGTTTTGCGGAACGCTGTGCGGATCCGATGCTTGCCGATACCTACCGAAGGTTGGCCGAAACCTATCGAGCGCTGGATTTCTGGCACGAACGGTTCAGGCAGCGTTATGAAAACGCAACCCTGAACGCGATGGACCATGACCCTGACACGAAGAGTGAGGGATGAACGGTCGCGATCAGTGATCAGTTCCGCCGCCGTACAGCGCTTCCGGCGCAACCAGCGGCGCCGCTATTTCGACCAACTCACCGTCCCGTGCCGCGCGGAAGAAGCAATTGCGGCGCCCCGTGTGGCAAGCGACGCCTTCCTGATCGACCAGCAGCAGCAACGTGTCGCCGTCGCAATCCAGCCGCAGTTCCTTCAGGTGCTGCAGCTGGCCCGAGCTCTCGCCCTTGCGCCATAGCGCTTTGCGGCTGCGGCTGAAGTAGCACACGCGCCGGGTCGCAAGCGTCTCGAGTATCGCCTCACGGTTCATCCAGGCGAGCATCAGCACCTCGCCGGTGTCATGCTGCTGGGCGACGGCGGGGACCAAGCCGGCGGTATCGAAGCGGATCGCACCCAGGATGTCTTGTTCGCTCATGGCTGTTATCTTGGGGGTCCGATGCGTTCAGGGAAAGGTGCAGCCAATGCCGGTGATTGCCTCCGCCGAGGATGTGTGTCCATCCCGGCGGCGCGCCAACTCGAATGGCGCCAACTTCTGGCTGACGACCTATATCGGCGCCAATCGCTACACAAGCGGTGCGGAGACATCGCCGGAGCCAGGCACGATCTATCCGATGGCCTTCCTCGTGGAGCAGGATGCTGGCGCCATCGTCGGCGCGCACTACCATCAGGCCGACCAGTTCCAGGTCGTTGTGGGCGGCGCGGGCAGGCTCGGGCATCACGACATCGCGGTACCCGCAGTGCACTTCGCAGGCGCCTGGTCGCCGTACGGCCCGCTATCGGCCGGCGCGGACGGATTGCAATATTTCACGCTGCGCAACGGCTGGGATCCGGGCGCGCGCTATATGGAGTTCCCCGGCAACCGCGCAACGCTGCGTGCCAGGCCACGCTGGCATCGCGAGGCGACGGGTGACAGCATGTCAGCCGAGGATGGGCTGTGCGCCCGAAGCCATGTCCTCGCGGGGGAGGAACACATCACCGGCCCCGAGCCATCAACCGGCGCGGGGCAGTTCTGGCTCGTGTTGTCCGGCAACATGCTGTGCGAGGGCCGGGAGTTGCCAGCACGGTCATGCATATTTGTCGACCCCGATGAACCGCCGTTTACCGCCATTGCCGGTGCCTCGGGCCTGCACGTGTTGAGCTTGCAATACCCGCGGCGGTAACGCGGCGGGGTCGTCGTCGGCGCGGCTGCCGTGACCGGATCGCGGCGCTTCCGTCTCATCCCGCCGTTGCCTTGCGTACCGCAGCAATGATCCGCCTCGGCGCCGAGGCAAGGACGCAAGTGATCTCGACCGGTCGAGTCGATGAGACGCTCGGTGGCGCATGGTGGTCCGATTCCCTCCCCGCTCATCAAACCGCACGTGCGGATATCCCGCATTCATTGCATTATTGGGATGACGTGCCCCCGGGCAATGCGCGGTTTGGCGTGACGCTGCGCATATGCATTCCGGTGGAAGAGCTGGCAAACGCGATCCACAGAACTTCGTGGTTGTCGGCGGGCTCGCACATTGAGCGGCAGCCGCTGGACCGACCTGCGTCGCGCGGAACCTACGCCGCCGCGATCCAGCTCTTGCGTTCGCCCGCATAGATCGCGCCGGGATTGCCGCTGACCGTGGTGCGCCACATCACGCGCGCTTCGTTGTCCGCGTCGAACCAGGTGGCGGCGTGCAGCAGGCAGCGGTTGTCCCACACCAGCAGGTCGCCCACGTTCCATTCATGCACGTAGACGAACTCGCGACGGGTCGCATGCGCCATGAGTTCCGCGAGCAGCGCAGCGCCATCACCGTGGGGACCCGGCTGCATGCCGACGAACGGTCCCTCCAGCCAGTCCATCTGTCCATACTCGCAGAGATACAGAGAGCGCTTGCCGGTGACCGGATGAACACGCACCACAGGCTGGCGTTGCGGCCTTTCATGTGGCGGGAGATCGCGGGGTGTCTCGCCGTTGAGCACCGCGTCGCGCGTGCGCTTGTTGCTCGACGAGGCATGCAGTCCCTCGAGCGTATCGACCCGCGCCTTCAGTGCCGGCGGCAGCGCTTGGTACGCCGAGGCGGCATCGGCGAACAACGTCTGTCCCTGGCCTTTGGGCACGGGAAGCACGGCCAGGAACAACGAGAGGTCGGGTGGCGGCCGGCGATAACTCTGGTCCGTGTGCCAGCCCCGCCGGTGCGGGAACTGCACCGGCAATAGTCCGTCCTCGGTCATTGGCGGATCGGGTCGCCGTGGCGGTGGGCGCGAGCAGGGCGGCGTGTTCGACACCAGCAGGATCTCGGGCGTGGTGTGGTGGATCGCGTTTCGTGGCGTCCCGGTCTCGCGGTAGTCTTCCACTTCCGCACCGAAATTCCGCGACAGGCGTACCAGCAGCTCCGGCGCATCCGCCATCGCCTGCATTCCTGGGACCAGCAGCAGGCCCCCACAGTCTGCCAGCGCGGCCGGCAACGCCTCGGGTTCCGCTTCCGCCGCAGCGATGAAGGCCTGTGCGCCAGGCGCACCACGAAGCCGAACGACGCCGCCGAAATTGGCCCCTGGCAACGGTGTGATGATCTCAAAGCTGCTCACGACGCACCTGCCCTGACGATGGATGGACACTGACCGTCCGAGGGTATCCCGGTGGTATCACCGGTCAACTCAACAGTCGGGGGACGCCAGTGCGATGGCATTTGGCACTGCGTGGGGTCAACAGGCAATTGCTCGTGCGAAGCGCAACATGGGTTCTCCTCTGTGGAAGTCCGCGGCGACTGCGGTGTGTGGGCGGGAAGGAAGGCCTTTCACCACAGAGGCACAGAGGCACAGAGTTGAAGAACAGAATGCGCTTATACCCACCTGTGACCTGCTCTGTGCCTCAGTGGTCCAGTAATCTTGACTGCCCTGGGCGGCGTGCCTGAGCAGCTTGGCTGTGGCGGGCTCGTTCATGATGCGATAGATCTGGCGGACGAGTATCGTGATCCGGGTCATTGAATTTGGACTGGAACGGCGGTGTTGAACCTTGAGCAGGCCCTATCCGATCTGTCCGGCGCGCTGACTGAACGCGCGGGCTCCGGCAACCGTGATGCCCGCATGCGCGCCGCGCGGCAGGTCGTAGTGCGCTGGTGTCTCGCAACGTTACGGATCGAGCAACCGGAGTACTCGATCGCCGCCACCATCCAACTGGCGCTGGAAGCGTCCGATCCTGCTGCCCGCAGGGGCTGCGCGGTGCTGTTCGTGCATGCGCTGGCGGTGCGCGGCCTGATACCGAATGCTTCCGCCAGTGATGTGTGCAGGCTGGTGGAGAACGCGCTGCGCAATCCGCTGTTGCGGTGCGGCTACAAGTTCAGCGGATCGACCGAGGAGAAGATGCGGATCCTGGAACGGCTCCACCACACGATCGGTGAACTGATGCAGCCGTTGCAGCCGACGTTTCCGAACTGGCAGGGACTCTACGCGGGCTGATCGAGCCGGCCGCCGGCAATAGAACGCTGATACAGCGCCTCGACATGCACATCGGCACAATCGAGCACGGGAAATCCGCAATCCTGTCCCTGGAATGCGAGGAACAGGTCCGTGCCACCGAGCATGACGGCGTCCGCGCCTTGCGTCTCGCATAGCCGGCGTCCGGCCGAAAAGAACACCTGACGCTGTTCGTCCGTGACACGTCCGACACCCGCCATCGTGATATATGCGGTATGGACCTGATCGAGCGCATCCCCATCCGGCACGACGATACGCGCGGATGCGATGCCACCATACAGCCCGCTCGCCATCACGTTGCGTGTGCCGATGATGCCGATCGTTTTCAGATTGCGCTGTCGGATCGCCGCATCTACTTCGGGGATCGCGTTGAGTAACGGCAACGGCGAAATCGCCGCCAGTTCCTGGATGCAGAAATGGCCGCCCATCGAGGTCACGGCAACGAGTTCCGCGCCTGCCGCCGCCAGGCGCTGGACCAGCCGCGCGAAGATCTCCGCCTGCTTGCGTGCGTCGCCGCTCGCCAGGTTCGCCGCCATCTCACGCACATCGGCATGCACGATCGTCAGGTCAGGAGCGGTGCCGGCCTTGGCGTGACGATCGATCAACCCGCGATAGTAGAATTCGGTGGCGGCCGGACCAATGCCGCCGATAAGACCGATATGCATGGAACCATCCTCACTGAATGACGCGCGATCCCGGCATGCGCGATGCTGAGGAATACCCTGCCATCTCCTGCCGCCCATGCACAAACGGCAGCACCAGATGACGATGCCATAAATAATGCTGTGACTGGCGACCATCACCGTGGCTCATGCACTGTTGCCTCACACTACGGCGCCCGACTACTGTCGCTACAATCATAACCGAGAGGAACGGCCATGACGAAGCGTAGGGGATTCCTGCAAGGCTCGTTGACCGGCGCCGCCGCGGCGTTGGCGGCATTTGGCATCAACCCCGCGCTCGCACAGGAAGTCGGCAAGGTGGCGGGCCGTTCCGACAAGCCGCTGAAGGCCGCCTTCTCCAACGCCGGCCTGCAGGCAACCTGGTGCGCGCAGGGCAAACAAGCGGCCGAATATTGGGGCAAGCTGTTCAACGTCGACGTGACCTGGTTCGACGGTGAACTCGCCGCTCAGAAGCAGCGGGCGGCGATCGATAACATGGCATCGCAGAAGTGGGACTTCGTGGCGATCCAGGCCTTCGGTATCGGCACATTGACTGCGCCGGTGAACAAGATGATCGAGGGCGGCACGCCGGTCATCGACATGGATACGCTGATCGCGCCGCTCGACACGATCAACGTCCACAGCTTCCTGGCGCCTGACAACGAATTCATGGGTTCGTCGGTGACGCAGTCGCTGGTCGATGCGATCAACGGCGAAGGTACGATGATCATGACCCAGGGCGCGCTGGGCCACACGGGCGCACAGGGCAGAGCACGCGGCTTTGAATCAGTCGTCAAGAAGTATCCGAAGATCCAGGTGCTGGACACCCAACCCGCCGACTGGGACGTAACGAAGGTTGCGCGCATCTGGGAAACCCTGTTGACCAAATACCCGAAGATCAGCGCGGCCTATTTCCACAACGACGACATGGCGCTCGCCGCCTACAACGTGATGAAGACGCACAACCGCACAGAGATCCTCATCGGCGGGTGTGATGCGATGCCGCCGGCACTCGCCGCGGTCAGCGATGGCCGCATGCACGCCACAGTGCGCAACCCATCATGCCGCATCCATGGGGGCGCCATCGTCGCTGGAGTCGCCGCGGTGGTCGGCGGCGAGAAGACCGGCGCGAATGGCATCCCGAAGAATATCGTCACCGACGGTCCCGTGGTCACCAAGGCCAATGCGCCGGGGATGGCGTGGATGGAGACGCACTTCCTGATTTGACCCACGTCGTGACGCCGCCGCTGCTGGAGCTTTCCGGGATCACCAAGGCATTCGGTGGCGTCGCCGCACTGCGCGATGTGGAGTTTTCGTTGCTGCGCGGCGAGATCCACGGGCTGGTCGGTGAGAACGGCGCCGGCAAGTCCACGCTGATGAAGATCATCGCCGGTGTGCACGTCGACTATCAGGGCGAGATGCGTCTCGACGGCCGCACTGTGCGTTACGCGTCGCCGCGAGATGCCCGTGGCGTCCGGTATCGGCATGGTCCATCAGGAACTGTCCGCCGTGCGCGATCTGTCGGTGGCAGAGAACGTCCATCTCGGCATCCAGCCGCTCAACCGCTTCGGCTTGATCGACTGGCGAGCCATGCGACGGAGCGCCAGCGAACATCTGCAAAGCCTCGGCATCGATGTCGATCCACGCACACCCATGGGGGCATTGCCGCTCGGGCTACAGCAACTCGTGGAACTGGCGCGCGTACTGTTCTCGGGGGCGCGCATTCTCATACTGGACGAACCGACGTCGGCGCTATCGCCGCCGGAGGTGGACGCGCCTGTTCGCCCTGTTGCACCGCCTCCGCGAGGCCGGCCGCAGCATCGTGTTCATCTCGCACTTCCTCGACGATGTGCTGGCGATCTGCGACCGCGTAACGATATTCCGCAACGGCCAGACGGTCGCGACAGAGTCCTGTGCCGCCGTCGACAAGCGCTGGATCATCGACCGCATGATCGGCGCCGGACACGAAGGGCTGGAGCAGAGCTATCTCGCCGACATCCCACTGCACAGCCGGCCGGGCGCCAAGACGGTGCTGGAGATTGAGCAGCTCAGCCGGGCTGGCGCGTATCAAGACGTGTCGCTCCACGTGCGCGCCGGCGAGGTGCTGGGGATTTACGGCTTCCTCGGCTCCGGCCAGATGGAACTGACGCGTACGCTGTTTGGCCGCCTGCCCGCCGAGCACGGCCGCATCGCGCTCGACGGACGCACGCTGCGTCTCTCTTCCACGACCCGCGCACGGCGGGCCGGATTGGCGTTCCTGCCGGAGAGCCGCCGGATGATGCTGTTCGCCGCAGAACCGGTATTCAAGAACATGACGATCACTATACTGGATCGTATCGATCGGCTCTGGTTGCGCCCGAAAGTGGAGCGCGCCATCGCCGAGCGCCACGTGGACAGCCTGCACATCCGGCCGCCACGTGTGGGCCGATTGCTCGGCACGCTGTCCGGCGGCAATCAGCAGAAGGTCGCACTCGCGAAATGGCTTACGCATCTGCCCCGCGTCCTGCTGCTGAGCGAGCCGACACGCGGGATGGACGTGGGTGCGAAGGATGACGTGGTGAATATCGTGCGCGGCTTGCGCGACCAGGGCGTCGGCATCGTGGTCGTCTCGACCGAACCGGAAACCGTGCTGTCGCTCGCCGACCGAATCGCGGTGATGAAGAAGGGCCGCGTGGTGCGCGAATTCGCCGACGAACCGGTCAGCAAGGACCGCCTCCTGGAAGCCGCATGAACGACTCCACCGAAGTCACCGATGCACCCATAACCCCGCGCGCCCGGATCGCTGACTGGCTGCACGGCCGCCTGCGCAACATCGCGCCGTTCGCAACGCTGCTCGCGCTGGTAATCTTCTTCTCGCTGGCGAGCGATTCGTTCGCTTCGGTTGGCAACCTGCAGAACATCCTGACGCAGATCTCGGTGACCGGCATCATCGCGGTCGGCCTCACTTTCGTAATCCTGTGCGCGGAGATCGATCTGTCGGTCGCAAGCATCGCCAACGCGACCGGCATTGTGGTGGCGTTCTTCACCGTGCAGGACGCCAGCGTGACGATCGCCAATGTCCCGCTGGCTGGCTGGGCGGCGATCGCGATCGCGCTCGCCTCGTGCATTGCACTGGGAGCGGTGAATGCGTTCGGAATGACCCGAATCGGCATCCCGAGCTTCATCATGACGCTCGCGATGTTGCAGATCGCCGCGGGGATCTGCGCGCTGCTGGTCCGCGGCCAGATCGCCTACGCCGTGCCGCCGTTGATCGGCACGTTGGGTTCCCGCTCGCTCGGCCCGGTCCCATGGATCGTCATCGTCGCCGCGCTGTTCCTGTTGGTCGGCCACATCGTGCTGACCTACACGCGCTTCGGCCGCTACGTATATATGACCGGCGGCAACCGCGAGGCTGCCGAGTATTCCGGCGTCAATGTCCGCATGATCCTGTCGGCGGTGATGATCATCTCGGCGCTATGCTCGGGTGTCGCCGGCATGCTGGGCGTGGCTTATTTCGGCAGTGCACAACAGAACGAGTTCGATACCTACCTGCTCGACAGCATCTCCGCGGTGGTGGTCGGCGGTACCAGCCTGTTCGGCGGACAGGGTGGCATCGGCAACACGATCATCGGATTGTTCGTGCTGGGCGTGCTGAACAATGGGCTCGACCACATCAACATCGACAGCTTCCTGAAGATCCTGATCCGCGGGCTGATCCTGCTGGTGGCCTTGGTGATCAACGTCTACGCGCAACGGATGCGGACCAGGGCGCAGGGGTAGGCTTTATTCCGCAGTATTCACGAAAGTGGGAACTGAGAGGCATCGGAGGGGGAATGTCTGATTCGTTTATTTCGATGGAAGGCGCCGGATCGCTGTCCCGAGCATTCTGTCGCAGTCTTGGAAAGACGGCATCGGTGGTGCGGGAACCGGAACGTTTGGTCGCGGGACGATATGGGTCCCAGCGCATCACACCAACGCTTTGTCTCGATCGATGGCCGCCGGGAAGCCGGCCGCATGCCACGTATGGCTAGTGTGCAAACGCCCATGCATGAATAAAGGGCCAGATGATCAGAAGAATGATGGCCCAGAGTAGCAGCCCCAACCCAACTGACACGAGGATGCCGACTGCGGGGGCAAGATCGTTATCGCTGCCGCCGGGCGCTTGGATGGCAGCGTCGGTGTTCGCCACCGCATCTTTAATGTTTTCTTCCGGTTGGCTCAGCGGTTCCCCGCGCAGGAGAGCGATAAGGGAGCGGTTCGTATAGGCGCTTCGCTCAGGCCGGCGGCGATCGGGGGCTGTATCGGTGATGTCAAGCTTATCGTTATGGTCGGAATTATTGCCCATCAGATTTCATTCGTAGAACCCGGATCATTAACTCCTCCTTCTGTTAACAGACCAGCATTTATGCGTTCCATACCGGTGAAATAATGGCCAGCGTGGTGCTTAGGCCAAACCAGACGATCAATCGTGCGTGTGGGAACGCTCCGGGGATCAAATCGACGCTTGGAAAATGCCAGGATACCCCGCAAATACAGGGCACTGCGTGCGCGAAGTCTATGGCAGCGGCTTTTGTGCCATCGCTTAATGATATACCGCAAAAAACAGTCGGTGCTTCGCTATCGGGAGAGGCATTGCTTGGCGCGAACGCCAGACGATCTGCAATTGTGTCTGACCCGTTAGCCGTGTCTGGCGTCACTGCCCGTTCAGCCAGTGCACTGAACAACAGACCGAGCACGCCCACAGCATGAGTCGAATGCGAAGGTATACTATTCTGACTTGCCAACAGACAGCCAGCTGTCGCCTATCCGACAGGTCGAAGTGCGCACTCCCCAACCTTTCGCAATGGCAATCTGCGGTGCGCGTGCCATCCAACTCGCCCCGGTGTCATATTCTCCGTCAGTTCGTGTCGGAACCATATCCTGCGGTAGCTTGTCGGGCCGAGTCGGGCGGGTCGCCTGAACGCAGGAGGTTGGTATTCATGAAACCCAGGCCGTCACGCATCAGGATGATGCGCCGATTCGCGACCCGCTGCGACAGCCCATGACTTGCGCCGTGGCGACCGCTCCGCCCAGCCTTTCCCCCTTAGCAACGGCAGACAGAAACTCGCGCCGTCCCGACGCCCCATCTGGACGCTGGAAAAACCCTGGCGCATAGGGGCGTCACGCCCGGAGGAAGCGCCCGCCACCCATGATGTACTTCACGCCCCTGAAGACCGCGGTCATCCTCGGCCTTTGCCTGCTTGGCGCGATCCTCTGTATCCCGAACCTGTTCCCCGCGCCGGTCGCCTGGCTGCCGTGGCGGCAGGTGCATCTCGGCCTCGATCTGCGCGGCGGTTCCTACCTCCTGCTCGAGGTGGACATGAAGTCGGTGGTCAAGGAACGCCTGGACGGCATGGTGGACGGCATCCGTCAGGCTCTCCGCCCTGGCGCGATCTTCTACCAGACGCTCGAGGCGCAGCCCGCACAGAACCGCATCCTGTTGAGACTGCGGGATGCCACCAAACTGGACGCCGCACAGGCCGCGATTCGCCCGCTGATCTCCGCCGAGGGCCCCACCAACACACCCGAATTCGACATGGCCGCCACGCCCGACGGCACCATCGTCCTGACCCTGTCGCCGGTCGCCCTCAACGCCCGCGGCCGCGGCGCCGTGCAGCAGTCCATCGAGATCGTCCGCCGCCGCATCGACGAGACGGGTGTCGTGGACCCGCAGATCACCCAGCAGGGTGACTCGCGGATTGTCGTGCAGCTTCCCGGCATCAGTGATCCCAACAGGATCAAGGAGTTGCTGGGCAAGACCGCCCACATGACGTTCCAGCTCGTCGACGATACCGCCAATCCAATGTCCGCCGGCCCGCCGCCACCCGGCGTCGAGTTCCTGCCGATGCAGGACAACCCCAACCAGAAGATCGCGGTGCGCCGCCGGGTGGACGTCGACGGCGGCGACCTCACCGACGCGCGCGCCGGCTCCAACTCCCAGACCGGCGAGTGGGTGGTCAATTTTACCTTTAATTCCCTAGGTGCACGGCGCTTTGCTGACATAACGCGCGCCAACGTCAACCATCGCTTCGCCATCGTGCTGGACGGCAAGGTGATCAGCGCCCCGGTGATCCGCGAGCCAATCACCGGCGGCCGCGGCGAGATCAGCGGCAATTTCACCGCCTCCAGTGCCACCGACCTGTCCGTCCTGCTGCGTGCCGGCGCGCTGCCCGCTCCGCTGACCGTGGTGGAGGAACGCAGCGTCGGCCCCGAACTTGGCGCCGACTCGATCCGCGCCGGTGCCATTTCGCTGACCATCGGCTTCCTGCTGGTCATCGGCTTCATGGCGACGTTCTATGGCCTGTTCGGCTGGTTCGCGAACATCTGCCTGGTGGTCAACCTGGTGCTTATGCTCGGCGTCATGTCTGTCCTCCAGGCCACGCTGACCTTGCCCGGCATGGCCGGCATCCTGCTGACGCTCGGCATGGCGGTCGACGCCAACATCCTGATTAACGAGCGCATCCGAGAGGAACAGCGCCTCGGACGCCCGCCGCTCTCAGCGCTGGAACACGGCTTTACAAGAGCTTACAATACGATATTCGACTCAAATGCCACCGCATTCCTGGCTCACGTCATGCTGTTCGTGTTCGGCTCCGGCCCAGTCCGGGGTTTTGCCGTGACGATCACTGTGGGCATCGCCACCTCGCTGTTCACCGCCTGGATGCTGACGCGACTACTGGTCTCGCGTTGGTACGTGTCCCGGCGCCCGCAGCTTTTGCCGGTCTGATCCGCCATGTTCATGCGCCCTATGTTCCGTCTCGTTCCGGACCACACGACCATCCACTTCATGCGTGGCCGGTTCATGGGTCTGATCGTGTCCGCGATCCTGTCCACAGCGTCGGTCGTGCTGTTCTTCTACCCAGGGCTCAACCTGGGCATCGACTTCTCCGGCGGCGTGGTGATGGAGGTACGCACACCCGGCCCCGCCGATTTCGCCAAGATCCGCGCTGCCCTGGCCGAGGAGCACATCCCGCAGCAGGGCGTCCAGCAGTTCGGCGACCCGTCCGAGGTGCTGATCCGCCTGGGCGCCCAATCTACTGAAGCCGCGGTCCAGCAAGCGGTGACCCGCGTCCGTGCCGCGTTGGAGAAGGCCGTCCCCGGCACCAAGGTCTTGCGCACCGATGCCGTTGGCGCCTCGGTCTCGGCGGAGTTGTTCCGCAACGGCCTGCTGGCGCTCGGCATCAGCCTGGTCATGATCCTGGTCTACATCTGGTTCCGCTTCGAGTGGCAGTTCGCCGTCGGCGCCGTGGTGACCCTGATCCTCGACATCACCAAGGCCATCGGCTTCCTGGCGCTCACGCGAATCGAGTTCGACCTGGTGATGGTGGCGGCGATCCTGACGGTGCTTGGCTATTCCACCAACGACAAGGTCGTCGTCTATGACCGCGTGCGGGAAAATCTCCGCAAATACAAGACGTTGCCGCTGCGCGACCTGATCGACCAGTCGATCAACGAGACCCTGAACCGGACGCTTGGCACCTCGATGACGGTGTTTCTTGCCAGCCTGCCGCTCGCCTTGTTCGGCGGCGAGTCGATCTCCGGATTCGCCTGGGTCATGCTGTTCGGTATCGTGGTCGGCACGTCGTCGTCGATCTTCATCGCTGCGCCGATCCTGCTGTTCCTGGGCGAGCATCGCCTGCGGCGGGAGACAGCACCGGTCGCGCCAAAGGTCACCCCCGCCGCCAGGCCGTGATGTTGCCGGGTTGCGCCGCGCATATTGGTTCGGCACTCCAGGTAGCGCGACGCCAAACCGCCGTGGATGAAAGGGCCAGATCATGCTGACCATCGACTGTCAGGTGCACACCTACGAACGTAATCATCCGGGTCGGCCATGGGCCAGCGTTCTGCGAGGACCGGCTGAGGTCACCGGCGACGACATGGTTGCTGCCATGGACGCAGTCGGAGTTGATGGCGCGCTCCTGGTGTCGCCGTTCGCCATGTACCGCTACGACGCGAGCTACGCGCTGGAGGTCCACGCGGCGCATCCTGGCCGGTTCGGACTGATAAAGCCAGTCGACCCGAGCGATCCGGGCGTCACCGACACGATCGACGCATGGGCGGCGACAAGGGGCACCGTTGGCGTCCGCATCATGCTTAACCGTGAGGGCGTTTCGAACGACGCGGCGGATCCGGGACTCAATCGGGTGCTGGCGGCCGCGGCGCGGCATTCGTTGCCGGTGAACCTGATGGCGACGGGACGGTTGGACCAGGCCGGAGCGCTGGCGGCGCGCAATCCCAATGCCTCGGTGGTAATCGATCACGTCGGGCTGCCACAGCCGCATGAGCCCCCTGCCCCGCCGGCACCGTTCGCCGATCTGCCGAAGTTGCTGGCGCTGGCGGCGCGGGAGAACGTTACGGTGAAGATCTCAGGTGCCTGCACGCTGTCGCACGAGGCGTTCCCCTATAAGGACATCTGGGACCCGCTGTGGCGCATCTTCGATGCGTTCGGCCTCAACCGGTGCATGTGGGGGACCGACTGGACCCGAGCAGTCGACGTGCTGAGCTATGAGCAGGGTGTCGAGGCGTTTCGGGTCACCGATCGGCTGTCCGACGGCGAGCGTGCCATTTTGATGGGTGAGACGCTACAGCGAATTTATAGCTGGTCGCCGTCAAAGTGATGCCTCCCAGTCTGGGCAAGCCGATCGAGTTTCATTTGCATTGCACATGAGACTTTGCTGAGGCAGCGCCCGCTGTACTGATCCACTGTTTTCAGTTGGACGGAAATTGGCATAGAGCAATTCAAGCGCCACAGCGGAGCGCTGACGCAGGGACCACAACGGAAACTCTGCGATCCGTTCCGCAAGATCCCTGGATGTAACTCCCAAGAAACGAACCTGGCCGTAGCAAGCGCGGCGCCGTGGGTTGGTGAGCGTTTCCAGCCACCGAACCTGACGCGGCAGTGCACAGCCAGACGCCGCGAATCCCGGGCCTGGCAGCAGGGGGATTCCCATGACCGACGTTCCAATGACAGGCGCCACCGGGGTCGCGGGCACGAATGGTTCAGGGCCCGGCATAGCGGGGAGCACTGGCGGCAACGGCGGAAATGCGAGCGCCGCGAACACGACGTCCACGGCCACGACAAATTCGGCTGAGGCAACAGGCGGGACGGGCGGCGTGGGTGGCAATGGCGGCGCCGGAGCCAATGGCGGCGCGGGCGGCAGCGGCGGAAATGCGACCGCGAACACAACGACGTCCGAGCCAGGCACGGTATCGTCGACCTCGACCGCCAACGGTGGTTGGGGCGGCGCGCCCGGGAACGACGGATCGGCTCCGCCGACCCATCCCGGCAACAATGGCGGCGCGGGCGGAACGGCAACCGCAACCACCTCGGCGACCGGCACGACGGGCGCGGCTGCAAGCAGCACCGCGACCGGCGGCTCCGGCGCCACGGGAGCCGGCACCGGCCATACCGGTGGCGCGGGTGGGACGGCGACCGGTTCCTTGGCGAACGCGGTAACGGGGTCAGGTTCCGCCAATGCCAACGTGGTGCAAACGGGTGGCAATGGTGGTGGCGGTTCGACCGGAGCCAGTGGCGGCGCGGGGGCCTCCAGCACATCCGCTACGGCGACAGCGACCAGCACGAGTGGGTCTGCGACCGCGGGCGCCATCGCGACCGGCGGCAGCGGTGGCAGCGCCAATGTCGGAGGACCGGCAGCAGGGACCGGCAACGGCGGTGCCGGCGGCAGCGTGAGCGGTATTGCGACATCGGCGACCGGCACGAGCGCTACGGCGGCGACGTCCGCAACGGGCGGCTCCGGCGGCACTGGATCGGGCAGCGGCCATGTCGGTGGCACAGGCGGTGCGGTCAGCGGCACGACAGCGGTGGCAACGGCGACCGGTGCGGGTATCGCGAAGGCGACGGTGACGCAAACCGGCGGCAACGGCGGCGGCGGTTCCAACGGGGCGAACGGCGGGGCCGGCGCCGCCAGTTCGCTCAACAATGCGGTCAGCGGGATCACCAATGGGGGCACGCTCACGCTGGCCCAGTACGCCGTCGGCGGCCAGGGCGGCAGTAGCTCAGGTGGGTTGGGGGGCAATGGCGGGGCGGCATCTTCCACCTTGACGGTCACTGATACCAAGAGCGCATCGGTCGAAGGCGACACCGCCGCGACAGGCGGCGCCGGCGGTGCGGGCACCGGGGTTGGCACAGCGGGAGGCGCCTCGATCGCAGCCAGCACCATCAAGGGCGCCCTGGTGGTCACGGCCAATGCTTCGGCGACGGCCGGCCGGGGCGGGCCGGGCAACGGAACCGGCAATGGCGCCGGTGGTGCAGCCAACGCAACCGCGAGTGCGGCGAGCACGGGCGTGGCGATCAGCAGTGCGGCGACCGCCAACGCCGTTGCGGTAGGTGGCAAAGGTGGCGGCGCCTCGGGGGCTGGTGCTGGTGGCGCGGGTGGCTCCGGCAAGGCGGTCGCAGCGGCAACCGGCGTGAACGGAGCGGCATCGGCGACCGCCAACGCGACCGGTGGCAACGGCGGCGACGCCAACAGCGGGGCGCTTCCGGGCGGTTTCGGCAACGGCGGTGCCGGCGGTGCAGTGAACGGCACGACAGCGTCCGCGATCATCACCTCGGCCAAGGCACTCAATAATGCCATGGCGAACAGCGTGGCGACGGGCGGCTCCGGTGGCGCTGGCTGGGGTGCCGGCAACTTCGGTGGTGCCGGAGGCAGCGCAAGCAATACCACCGCCAAGGCGGTGGCCAGTTCGGGTAATGCTACCGCCTCGGTGACCCAGACCGGCGGCAACGGCGGTGTTGGATCCGGTAGTTTCACTTGGCCCGGGGTCGGCCCCGCGGCGGGTGGGGCCGGCGCGTCCAGCACCTTGACCAACGCTGTCAGCGGCACAACCAAAGGGTTTCAGCTCGCCCTGAGTCAGACTGCAATCGGCGGATCCGGGGGCACCAGCGCTGGCGGTCTCGGCGGCGTCGGTGGAGCGGCGACGTCCACCCTGACCTTCAACGACACGACGACCAATTCCTCGAGCCTCAGCCTCGGTGTCACCGGCACGACAGTCGCGACGGGTGGCAATGGCGGGGCAAGTGGTGGAGCCGCCGGTGCCAGCGGCGGCGGCGCAACGTCATCCGCGACAATAACCAGCGCTCAATTCGCGACTTCCCTGGCCCAGGCAACCGGCGGCAACGGCGGCAACGCGACCGGCACTGGCAACGGCGCAGCGGGTGGTTCGGCATCGGCGGCGGCGATTGCGACCGGCAAGGGTTCCAGCGTCGTGAACGCCACCGCCAAGGCGCTTGGTGGCAATGGTGGAGCGGCCGCCGCCGCTGGCAACGGTGGCGCCGCCGGCACCGCGACCGCAAACGCGACCGCGACCAGCCCTGGTGGTTCGGCAGCAGCGGTGGCGGGCGCAATCGGAGGTAACGGCGGCGCGGCCAACGGATACGGCAGTGGCGCCGCGGGCGGTGGCGTCAGCAGCACCAGCGCCACCGCCAGCAGCGCCAGCGCCTCGGCGACGAGCACCGCGACCGGCGGCAACGGCGGCGCTGGATCGGGCGTGAATTCAGGTGGCTGGCGCGGGGGGGATCGCGACCCAGACAATGGCCACGGTCGCCGCCACGGGCACATCGGGCAGCGCAACCGTTTCGGTGACGCAGACCGGCGGCAATGGCGGCGCTGGTCTGAATGGAGCCATCGGTGGTGCCGGCGCCTCCAGCAGCCTGCTCAATGCCGTCAGCGGCGTGACCAATGGCGGAGCGTTGTTGCTGTCGCAGACCGCCATCGGTGGTGTGGGTGGCACCAGCGCCGGCGACCTCGCCGGCATTGGCGGGACGGCAAGTTCCAGCCTGACGGTCACCGACGCCGCGACCGTCAACCACAAGGCCAGCACCTCGGTCGAAGGCGATGTTATCGCCACCGGCGGCGCTGCCGGTGCGGGCAACGGGTCCGGGAATGTCGGCGTCGCCGGCGGCAATGCGACCGCAACCAGCATCATCGCGGGCACCCAGGCCGTCACCGCGAAGGCGACGGCGACGGGTGGTCTCGGTGGGTCCATGGACGCGGCCTCCGGCGGTACCGGAGGTTCGGCGACAGCGACCGCCAGCGCCACCAGCAGTGGCGGCCCTGCGGTCGCGACTGCAACCACCCTCAACGGCGGCGGAGGCAGCGCGACGGTGTTCGGTAATGGCGCCGCCGGGACCGGCTCGAGCGGAACGACTGCCTCCGCCTCCGGCACCACCGCCACCGCTACGAGTACCGCGTCAGGTGGCATTGGGGGCATTGGTTTTGGTTTGGGCCATGCGGCTGGCAAGGGTGGCGTCGTAACCGGAACAACGGCGACGGCAACAGCGACGACGGCGGCCGCTTCGGCTACCGCGACGGTGACGCAGACGGGCGGCAGCGGCGGCAACGGCGTTGGCGGTGCCACAGCAGGCGCGGGTGCGGCGAGCACCCTGACAAACTCCGTCGGCGGGATCACAAATAATGGCACGCTGACCTTGTCGCAGACCGCCGACGGAGGATCCGGTGGAACGGACAGTGGCGCCGCCGGTGGCCAAGGCGGAGCCGCTTCCGCCTCGATGAACAACACCATCAACGAAAACACGAACGGCGGTGCGCTGGTCCTGACTGACGTAGCCCTCGGCGGTTCCGGCGGCAGTGCACCGGGAGCCACTGGCGGAGGAGGCGGGGCGGCGAGCGCCGCCATAAGCCTCGATGGCACCACGGCCACGACACCGATGGCCAGCATTTCCGGCACGTCGGTCGCCACGGGCGGCTCCGGTGGCGCCGAGAGCAGCAATGTGGGTTCCATCGGCGGAGCGGCAACCGCCTCCACCGTGCTGAAGGGAGCGTTGACCGTAACGGCGGTGGCGGTCTCGACGGGGGGCAGCGGCGGCGGTGGCATGGGAACCGGCATTCGGCCTGCCGGTACGGCAAAATCCACAGCCTCGGCGACGAGCACCGGGGGCTCCGCCACCGCCACTGCCAGCGCGCTCGGGGGGCCCGGCTTCGTCGCGCTCGCGACCAACGCCGGCTACACCGGCGGCACTGTGAGCGGGTCGACAGCCTCGGCGACGGTCGGTACGGCGGCGAAGCTGGCTACCGCCACCAGTTCGGCGACTGGCGGATCCGGCGGCGAGGCCATTGGGGTCGGGGACGTGGGCGGCGCCGGCGGGGTTGCGACCGCGACCGCTTCCATGGCGACAGCGACAGCCGCTGCAACGACGACAGCTCCGGCTGCCAATGCGACGTCGGTGGTGGCGCAGACAGGGGGCAGCGGCGGGACAGGCGTGTCCGGCGCGAATGGCGGAGCCGGGGCGCTCAGCACGCTGTTGAACGCCGCTCTGGGGACCACCAACGGCGGCACTCTGACCCTGACGCAGGTAGCCACAGGCGGCGCGGGCGGCGCCAGCGTCGGCGGCGTCGCCGGGAATGGCGGCGCTGCGAGTTCGAGCCTGACGCTCGATGACACTAAAGCCAAGTTGCACAGTGCCACGATCCAGGGCACCACGTCCGCGGTCGGAGGCGCCGGAGGCACCGACAACAACGGACCGGCCGGCGGTAACGGCGGGGCCGCGACCGCCACCATCATGGTGACCGGCTCACCCACGACGACGGCCGGTACCGTGTCTCCGGATGTAGTCAGTGCCGTTGCCTCGGCGACTGGTGGCAGCGGCGGCACGAGCCTTGTCACCGGCGGATTTGGCGGAGCCGCAACGGCTTCGTCCGATGCCATAGGCAAGACCATCACCTCCACGGCGGTCGCGACGGGCGGAGCCGGGCCAAGCGGCGCCGGAAGCGCCATTGCGTCGGCTGCGGCGACCGGCCAGAGCGGAACCGCGGAGGCGGTCGCATCGACATCGCTGCCGTCGGGCGCCCGTGTGACGAGCGTCACCGGGACAGCATTGACGAGCGTTGCCGGTACGGTCGCCGTGACGGCGGAGGCGGTCATCGGTGCACCGGCGCCCGCTTTCATCACCACCAAACAGGCCTTGGCCCTGGTGACGGGAGCGCCCCTCGCGGCCGACACAACGCCTGTTATCACCTCGGATCCGACGATTGCCGGAGCCATCGGCAGCAACCCGTCGCTCCTGGGGCTGGGTTCGCTCGGTGGCAGCTACGCGGCGGGGACGACGGGGATCGAAACGATCACCAGCGTTGCGGACTTCAAGGTCGCGTTGAATTCGGCCGACCTGTCGAGGGACCTCGTCGTCGGACTGTATGGCGGAACCCCGCTGGCCGGGGCTGGCGTGACCGGCGTCTCACTCGATATCAATGCCAACGGGGTCGACGTCTCCAAGGCGTTCGCCGACGCGGCGTCTGCTGCGAACTACTTCAACGATAGTGCGGTCGATCTGGGATCGCTCTCGGGTGCCGCTTTTGCGTCCGGATCAGTCAATCTGGCGGTCACCATGAAAGTAACCGTGGACGCGCCAAATTCGGGGTTCTTTGGGCACATCATCGTAACGGGTTGACGGGAATGCCGGGACTTTCTCGGACGGTAAGTCGCCTACGCTGACGGTCAGCCCGCCAGCTCGCGCGAGCGCTTCGTCGCGTCGGCGATCGCACGGCTGACCGCGGCTGGCCAGGCGTCCGACGCCATCAGCACGGCGAGCGCGCGTTCCGTGGTGCCACCGGGACTGGTGACCGCGATGCGCAGTGCCGCGGCATCCTCGGGACTGGCCGCCAGCAACGCTCCCGAGCCTGACACCGTCTGCCTGGCCAACAGCCGCGCGAGGTCAGGCGGGATGCCCTGCTCCAGCGCCGCCTGTTCCATCAACTCGGCGAGCAGGAACACGTAGGCGGGGCCACTGCCGGACACCGCGGTGACCGGGTCGAGCAGCGCCTCATCGTCGACCCAGGCAACGACGCCGATGGCCTGCAGCAGGCGCTCGCACAACACGCGCTGCGGCGTGCTGACGCCGGCGCCGGGACAGGCAACGGTGACGCCCTGACGCACCGCCGCCGGCGTGTTCGGCATCGCCCGCACGATCGCAGCGCTCTCGCCCAGCAGCGAGCGCATGCCGCGGATGGTGCGGCCGGCCATGATCGACAGGAACACCGCCTGGCCGGCGTTGCGTGCATGTTGCGGCAGCGCCTCGGCGGCGCTTTGCGGCTTCACCGCCAGAACGACGGCGGCGGGCGCGAAACCCGCCGGGATGGAGGCAGCATCCGGCACCACGGTCAGGTCCGGGCCCGCCATGCGCGCCGCGTCGGGGGCGGGATCGACGGCGACCGACGCGGCCAGTCCCTGCTCGCGCCAACCGGACAGCATCGCACTGCCCATGCGGCCGCAGCCGACCAGCAGGATGGGGGGCAGGCTCATGCGCGAACCCGCGTTGAACGTGAGCCGGCCATCATGCCTCGCCGACGCACTCGAGCATGGCGGCCGCCAGTGCGTCCTGCGGCGACTTGCCGCCCCACAGCACGAACTGGAAGGCGGGGA
Organism: uncultured Alphaproteobacteria bacterium; assembly: GCA_963726125.1. Taxonomy (GTDB): domain Bacteria; phylum Pseudomonadota; class Alphaproteobacteria; order Acetobacterales; family Acetobacteraceae; genus JAMXLO01. The sequence goes on from CAVSBG010000013.1 coordinate 662,165, forward strand.
AGAAGCGCTCGCACTCGGTGATCGCGATATCCACCATGTCCTCCAGGCTTTCTGCCGAGGCGCCGGGCGCGCCGCGCAGCAGCACGGCGTGGCGGAACACCGGCATGCCGTCGCCGCTCTCGATGCCAAAATGGCCGATCCACAGGCGGTCATTGGCCAATGCCAGCAGTTCATAGAGCAGGCCGCGACGCTTCTCCGGCACTTTCAGGTCGAAGGTGCAGGTGAAATGCATGGCGCTTATTTCGTGCGACCAGGAGAAGTACAGGCCGTAGTCGCACCAGCGGCCGGGGGCTTCGGCGGCCATCTCGGAATCACTGCGCCGGTCGAACGCCCAATCGTTGGCGATGACGATCTGCTCCATGATGTCCAGGGGATTGGCGGCAGCGTCGTGGCTGAGGGCCGTCATCGACATGCGTGGTCTCCCATCGTGGAGGAAGGCCGGGACGGTTTCCTGGACTACCGTATCTTGGGGTTACGGAACCAGGTTAACCACGAATCCGAGCCTAGCGATGCGCCGCGCCGCGCCGCAAGGGTCACGATGACTGTTTCGGTGTCTCGATCGCCGCGACTCGCACTTCCAGTGCGGCAAGGCGCTCGGAAATCTCGCGGAGTTGCGCTTCGGCCACTTCCTGGCCGGCTTTGGCGTTGGCGGCGAGCTCCTCCATCGCGTCCAGTTCCTCACGCTTCACGAGGTCCAGGCGGCGAATCGCCTCGTCGATGCGGGCGCGGGCCAGCGCCTCGAACTCCTCGCGCAGACCGGCGAGTGCCGACATGGCGCCGCCGGCCACGCCGGCGAGGTCGTCAAAGAAGCGCGGCCGCTCGGTCATCGCGTTAACCCCTCGGTGGCTTTTGTGGAATGGTACTCAGTTCTATAACGCCCGCCATGATTCTGGTCACTGGCGGCGCTGGCTTCATCGGCTCGAACCTGCAGGCTGCCCTGGTGCGCCGCGGTCAGGAGACCATCATCGTCGATCGGCTGGGCAGCGATGGAAAATGGCGCAACCTGGCCAAACATCCGCCGTCGCGGCTGCTGCCGCCGGATGAGATCAGCAGCTTCCTGGAGAGCCGCCCCCCGCTGGAGATGGTCTACCACTTCGGCGCCATTTCCAGCACTACCGCGACGGATGGCGATGCGGCCTGGGACATCAACGTGGAGTTGCCACGGGACATCTGGCACTGGTGTTCCATTCATGGTGTGCGGCTGGTCTACGCCTCGTCCGCCGCAACCTACGGCAACGGCAGCAACGGGTTCGACGATGGTACAGCCCTTTCGAGCCTGGAGCGGCTGCGGCCGCTCAACCTGTATGGCTGGACCAAGCACGCCTTCGACCTCCGCGTGGCCCGGGCGATCGCCGAGCGGCGGCCGCACCCGCCGCAATGGGTCGGGCTCAAGTTCTTCAACGTCTACGGCCCGAACGAATACCACAAGGGACACATGATCTCCGTGGTCAAGGTCAAGCACGATGAAGTGGTCGCAGGTGGGTCTGCCCGGCTGTATCGTTCGACTGAGCCGGGACTGGCGGACGGCGAGCAGCGGCGCGACTTCATCTGGGTGGGCGACGTGGTGGACACGCTGCTGTGGCTGCTGGATACGCCGTCGGTGAACGGGCTGTTCAATCTCGGGACCGGGCAGGCCCGCAGCTACCTGGACCTGGCGCATGCGGTGTGTGACGCGGCCGGGATGCCGCGCAAGGTGGAATTCGTCGACATGCCGGAAGCGCTGCGGGGGCAATATCAGTCGTTCACCGAGGCGCCGATGGCCCGGCTGCAGGCGGCCGGCTACAGTCGCCAGTTCACGCCTCTGGAAGAAGGCGTGCGGCGTTATGTGCAGGATTACCTGACGCAGCCCGATCCCTACGTATGATCCCCGTCCTGCTGTTCCCGGACCTCAGCCCGACGCTGGTTCAGATCGGGCCATTCGCCATACGTTGGTACGCGCTGGCCTATATCGGCGGGCTGGTGTTGGGGTGGCAGTTGCTGCGGCGGCTGGTCATCAAGACGCCCGAGGTGGCGACGCAGGCGCAGGCGGACGATTATCTCACCTGGGCGACGCTGGGCGTGGTGCTCGGCGGACGTATCGGCTTCGTGCTGTTCTACCAGCCGGCGTATTACCTGGCGCATCCCGCGCTGGCACTCGCCGTCTGGGAAGGCGGCATGAGCTTCCACGGCGGCGCGCTCGGCGTGGCGCTGGCAACGTGGTGGTTCTGTCGCCGGAACGGCATCCCCATTCTGGGCTTTGCCGATCGCGTGGCGGTGTGCACGCCGATCGGGCTTGGGCTCGGACGGGTGGCGAACTTCATCAATGATGAGCTGTGGGGGCGGCCGGCACCCGAGTCGCTGCCCTGGGCGATGATCTTCCCCAACGATCCGCTGCACCTGCCGCGACACCCGAGCCAGCTGTATGAAGTGATGCTGGAAGGCGTGGTGCTGTTCTGCGTGATGTTCGCGCTGTCGCGGCGTGCGAGCATCCGCGCGCGGTTGGGCTGTCTGACTGGCGCGTTCCTGGTTGGCTATGGTGTTGCGCGTACAACCGCCGAGTTCTTTCGCCAGCCGGATGTGTATCTTGGGTATCTGATCGGTGGGGCGACGATGGGTCAATTGCTGTCGATCCCGATGCTGCTCGTGGGTGCGTGGCTGATCCTGCGCACGCGGTGATGGAACGGCTCGATCGGTTCATGGCGCGCGCCAACGCGGCCTACTACGCGACACATGACCCGTTCCGCGACTTCACCACCTCGCCGGAAATTACCCAGGTGTTCGGCGAGATCCTGGGGCTGTGGGCGGCGGTAACGTGGGAGCTGATCGGACGGCCGGACCCGGTGCTGCTGGTGGAATGCGGGCCGGGCCGCGGCACGCTGATGGCGGACGCTTTGCGGGCCGTGGCGCAGGTGGCGCCTGCGTTCGGGGCGGCACTGCGGCTGCATCTGGTCGAGACGTCGCCGCGGCTGCGGGCGCTGCAAGCGGAACATCTGCCGGGGGCGGTCTGGCATGACCGGCTGGAGACGGTGCCGGCGGGTCCGATGCTGCTGCTGGCGAACGAGTTCCTCGACGCGCTGCCGATACGGCAGTTCGTGCGGCGCGAGGCAGGATGGATGGAGCGGTTCGTAGCGGAGGGGCGGTTTGTCGAGGTGGCGGTTAGCCCTCGCCTACTGTCTGAGGCTGGCCCGCTCCCGCTGTGGCACGCCGGCCCCCTCCCCCTCCCCCCTCCCGCCAGGGGAGGGGGAGTGCTCTGCCTGCAGATCCTCCCCCTCCCCTTGCGGGAGGGGGCGAGGGGGAGGGGGCCGGCGTGCACAGCGACATCATTCCCAGCGACATAATCCACGAACTGAATGAACCAGCCATGGCCATCGCACACGCGCTTGGAAGTCGCTTTTCTGCTCAGCCGGGCGCGGCACTCTTCCTGGACTACGGCCCGGAGCGCAGCGCGCCAGGCGACAGTCTTCAGGCCCTCCGCGACGGCCGACCCGCTGATCCGCTGACCGTGTCTGGCACCGCCGACCTGACCGCCCATGTGGATTTCGCAGCGTTCGCCGCCACCGCGCGCAACGCTGGCGGGGCAACTCATGGACCCGTTCCGCAGGGCGTGTTGCTGACCCGCCTCGGCCTGTTTCAGCGCACCGGTCGCCTTGCGCGTGGCCTGCCGCCGGCGCGCGCACTCAGTCTGACCGACGCCGCGCGGCGGCTCGCCGAACCGGACCGGATGGGCCGGCTCTTCAAGGCACTGGCACTTTGCAGCCCAGGCTGCGCAACGCCGCCCGGGTTCGCTGCCTGATGCCTCGCAGCAACGGCGCCGGATTGCCGGCCGTCCATACGCCCAACGAAGCCGACATCTACAAGGCCATCGGCGAATTGGAGAAGAAGATCCAGCAGCTCGGCCGGAACCAGAAGACCATCGAGGCGAAACTCGAACACGTCGCCGCGCGGGTGGATGCGGCCAACGCGAACCTGATCATGGGCGTGCAGTTTCTCGCCAAGGTGATGAATTCCATCGGCTGGTGGGCAAGCGGCGACGTGAAGACCTCGGAGCAGGCCTGGCCGGCCAATCCGCACTGGCACTGAACGCCAGCGCGCCCTGGACAATACCAGGACGCACCGCCACAAACCCTTCATGTTGCTGACTACCGACTCGCTCCGCGTGCCGCATGGCTTCTTCACGCGAGAGGGCGGGGTCTCCGAGGGCCCTTACGCCAGTCTCAATTGCAGTCTCTCGAGTGGTGACTCGCGGGACGCAGTGAGCGAGAACCGGGCGCGCGCCTGCCGCGCGGTCGGCGCCGAACCGACGCGGTTGGTCGGGCTGCTGCAGGTGCATGGCGCCGACGTAATCACGGTCAACGAGACGTGGCTACCAGGCGCTGGCCCGCGCGCCGACGCGATGGTGACGGACCGCCCCGGCATCGCACTGGGTATCGTCACCGCCGACTGCGCGCCGATCCTGTTCGCCGATGCCCGCACTGGCGTCGTGGGAGCTGCCCACGCGGGGTGGCGGAGTGCGGTCGGGGGCGTCATCGAGGCCACCGTCAACGCGATGGTCCGATCTGGCGCGCAGCTATCGTCGATCACCGCGGCTGTCGGACCCTGCATCGGCCAGGCTTCCTACGAGGTCGGGGGCGATCTGCGCGACGCGGTTCTGGCGCGGGATCCGGAGCACGACGCGTTCTTTGGCGGCGGGCGGCGGGAGGCGCGCTGGCAGTTCGACCTGTCCGGCTACTGTGCGGCCCGTCTCGCCGCGGCCGGCGTATCGTCGGTGCACAGGCTGGACGCCGACACCGCTGCCGACGAGGCGCGGTTCTTCTCGCATCGGCGGCGCACCCTTGGCGGGGGCGGTCCGATCGGGCACCAGATTTCCATCATCACGTTGGACTGAAGGTCATTCGTGCGGTTCTGTCTTTCCCTGCTGTTGTTGCTCCTGCTGTCATCGTGTGGCGACCTACCCGAGCCGTTTCTCGGCAATCCCGGCGCGAATGGTCGCATCCTTGCCCAGCCGCCGACGCCGCGGCTCGCTGTACCGACTCCGACCAATGCATTGCTGGGGGACGACGCCAGCCGAAAATTGGCCGACAACATCGCGGCTGGGTTGCAGGCGATCGAGGTGCCGGCGATCGCCGGGAAAGTGCACAGCGGCGACTGGCGCCTGGTCACCGATGCGGAAACGCGCGGGAGCACCGTGGTTCCCGTGTTCACCATCATCGACCCCAAGGGCAAAGACATGGGCAAGGCCGAAGGGGCTCCGGTGTCGACGCAAGCCTGGGCATTGGGCGCGGACGTAACGCTGGACAAGGCCGCGGCCGACGCTGCGCCGAAGATCTCCAGCCTGCTCACCGGCATTCAGACTGCCGAACTGCACCGGGATCCGAACAGCTTGTACAATCGGGTCGCCAAGGTTGATGTGACGACCGTCACCGGTGCACCGGGCGATGGCAACGCGACACTGACCAAACAGATGAAAGCCCATCTGTCCGCGCTGGGCCCGGTGGTGCAGGACACTGCCAACGGCGCCGACTTCGTGGTGCAGGGCGACGTGAAGATGGTGCCGATAGCGGGCAATCAGCAGCGCGTGGAGATCCAGTGGAGCGTCAAGGTGCCCAGCGGGGACGAGCGCGGCAAGGTGGTACAGCTGAATGAAATTCCGGCGGGCTCGCTCGATCATTATTGGGCCGATGTCGCGGTCATCGTCGCAACCGAGGCGGCTGGTGGCGTCAATGACGTGATCCTGCGGCAGTCCGGCCGCGAGCCGGGCAAGGATGGACAGCCGGGCAAGCCAGGGGAGCCGGGTAAGCCTGGGGAGCCGGGGAAGGCCGCGGCGGCGGCGGTTCATGGACAGAGCCAGGGGGCGTTGCTAGAAAGTCCCAAGGCCGGAGTAGAGCCGGTCCGATGATCCCTCTGACCGGCCGAGCTGCATGAAAATCGTTGCCTGCAACAGCAACCGCCCGCTCGCCGAGGCGGTTGCCGCCACGTTGAAATTGCCGCTCACGCGAGCCTCGATCCGCCGCTTCGCCGACATGGAGGTGTTCGTGGAAATCCACGAGAACGTCCGTGGCGAGGATGTGTTCGTGATGCAACCCACATCTTATCCGGCGAACGACAGCCTGATGGAGTTGCTGGTGACGCTGGATGCGCTGCGGCGTTCCTCGGCGCGGCGGATTACCGCGGTCATGCCGTATTTCGGCTATGCGCGGCAGGACCGGAAGACCGCGTCGCGCTCGCCGATCAGCGCAAAGCTGGTAGCCAACCTGATTACCGTGGCGGGCGCCAACCGCGTGCTCACGATGGATCTCCACGCCGCACAGATCCAGGGGTTCTTCGACATCCCGGTGGACAATCTGTACGCCGCGCCGCTGTTCAGCCGCGACATCCAGGAGACCTACAAGGGTCGTGACCTGATGATCGTCTCGCCCGACGTGGGCGGCGTGCTGCGCGCCCGATTGCTGGCGACACGGCTGAACTGCGACCTGGCGATCATCGACAAGCGCCGTGAGCGCGCGGGACATTCCGAAGTCATGAACGTCATCGGCGATGTGGCGGGGCGCGACTGTATCCTGGTGGACGATATGGTGGATTCCGGGGGCACGCACTGCAATGCCGCGGATGCATTGATCAAGTCTGGCGCTCGCTCCGTGGGGGCGTACGTGACACACGGCGTGCTGTCGGGCGGAGCAGTTGCGCGTATCGCGTCTTCGCCAATCGAGCGGATGGTTACCACCAATTCAATCCTGGCAACCGAGGCGATGCGGTTGGCGCCGAACATCCACCAGCTCACCATCGCGCCGTTGATGGCACAGGCGATGCAGCGGATTTCGGATGAGAGTTCGGTGAGCTCGCTGTTTGATTGAGCCGACGTCCGGATGGATGCTGACAAACGTGTGAGCAACGGCGCGATGCAGCATGGGACCAGTTAACGCCACGGGACTTCCCTGATACGTCCCGTGTGAGGTGGCACGGGGAAACCGAATGCAGCGGGTCGGGGATCGGCGGCGCGGTCTTGCCGCAGCGGGCACGATACGTGTTTGCGTGTCGCTGATGGTGGTGCTCGGGCCAGCTCTGTACTCGCCAGCGAGTGTCGCAAGGACCACGCACGCCTCGCATCATGTTGCCGCGTCGAGCGTGCACCATGCGTCAGTGCCACCGAAGCACGCACGGAAGGCTCTCGCATCCAGCCATCGTACGACGCACGAGTCGGCCAGACCGGCACATCACGTTGCGGGACGAAAGCGCGCGATTGAACCTGCTCGGATACAGACAGATCGGCCACTCATCGTCATCGACCCCGGTCATGGCGGCAACGATCCCGGCGCCATCGGCGTCACCGGCACCGAGGAGAAGACCATAACCCTGGCGACCGCGCAGGAGCTGCAGCATACACTGTCGCGCGGCGGTCGCTATCGGATCGCACTGACACGGACCGGCGACCGGAGCGTCTCTCTCGCGGAACGACTGGCGTTTGCGCGGACGCATGATGCGGACTTGTTGATTGCGATCCATGCGGATGCATCACGCGATCGTCGCGCACGCGGGGCGAGCGTCTATATCAGCAGCGATGACGTGACGACCCATTTCGCGGCGGACAAACGCAGCGCGGGTATTATTGCGCGTGCGATGGCTGGGCCGGAACCGGAGCCGGGTTCTGCCTGGCTGCAATACACCATGATCGACCAGCTCGCGGACGACGTTCGGATGACGGACTCGCCGGCGCGTCATGCGCACCTGTATGTCCTGGCGTCGCATAAGATACCGAGCGTGCTGTTGGAGGTGGGCTTTCTGTCAAACCGGCAGGATGAGTCGCTGCTCAGGCAAGCCGCACACAGACGCGTCCTGGTTCAGGCGATCAGCGACGCAATCGACGACTACTTTGCGGCATTCAAGGAACCTGCCTCCCGGACATGATGCGACCACGACGGCGGGGCGGGTGCCGCCGTGGGCAGCAGCGCCAGCACATGCTAGGACAACCTTCGGCGGCGCCGCCGCGACGCGAGGAGAAGTCGATGCGCCAGATGACCTTGGTTGCCTTCCTGCAAGCCCAGAACTGCACGAACTTCGTCGGCTCGTGGCGGCATCCCGAGGCATCGCCGGACTTCATGACCGCCGACTACTATCGCCACATCGCCCGGGTGCTGGAAGCTGGCAAGTTCCATGTCGGCTTCTTCGACGATCGGCTGGCGATGCCGGACCGTTTCGGGGGCGACCACGCGCACACCGTGGCGAACGGGATCCGTTGCGTGAAGATGGACCCGATCACCATCCTGACGGTGATGGGCATGGCGACCGAACGGCTCGGGCTTGGTTCGACCTGCTCCACCACGTACTACGAACCGTTCCACGTCGCGCGCGTGTTCCAGACGCTGGACCTGATGACCAATGGCCGCGCCGCTTGGAACATCGTGACCTCGATGAACGACGGCGAGGCTTTGAACATGGGGCACGCCGCACACGGCGACCACGATCTTCGTTACGACCGCGCCGACGAATTCCTGGAGGTTGTCACCGGGCACTGGGATTCCTGGGACGACGACGCTCTGGTGGTGGACAAGCAGACCGGCCTGTTTGCGCATCCCGACAAGGTGAGGCGGCTGGATCACAAGGGCGACTTCTTTCGTTCACGCGGACCGTTCACCGTGCCGCGCTCGCCGCAGGGTCATCCGGTGCTGATCCAGGCCGGACAGAGTGGTCGCGGACGCCGCTTCTCCGTGCGTTGGGCGGAACTGGTGTTCGTCGTCTACCACTCGATCGAACAGGGCAAGGCCGACTACGCCGCGTTCAAGCAGCAGCTTGCGGACGCGGGACGTGATCCGGAGAAAGTGGTGGTCGCGCCTGGTATCTATACAGTTGTGGCAGAGACGCGCGCCGAGGCGGAAGACAAGGTGGCGATGATCGATAAGCTGCCGAAAGAGATCGACCAACTCTCCTTGCTTTGCGAGGTGCTCAACGTCGATCTGTCGAAGAAGCCGCTGGACGAACCCTGGAGCGAGGAGGAGATCAACTCCTGGACGGGCGCGCAGGGCATTCGCGATCGTATCTTCCGCGTGAAGGGCATCCGTAATCCAACGACGCGCGACTTCATGGAGATCAGCCACCGCGGAACGTTCCGCGACCATCCTCGGTTCATCGGCAGTGCGAAGGATGTCGCCGACGGCATGGAGGAATGGTTCGCCAACCGCGCCTGCGACGGCTACGTGATTGCCGCATCGCATGTGCCCGGCGGCTACGAGGAGTTCGTGCGTTACGTTGTCCCCGAACTGCAACGCCGCGGGCTGCTTCACAAGGACTATAGCGGCACCACATTGCGGGAGAACCTTGGTCTCGAGCGCCCGCGCGTCGGTGCGTAGCGCAGGGTTCACCATCGACGAGGGAGAGAAGTCATGAAGCTGATGTATTCGCCCGGTGCCTGTTCCGTCGGCATCCACGTCCTGCTGGAAGAGATCGGCAAGCCCTATGAGGCGCAACTGGTCAACCTGCGCGAGGGTGCGCAGTACAAGGCAGACTTCACCGCGGTCAATCCGAAATCGAAGGTGCCGACACTGGTGCGCGACGATGGCTCCGTGCTGACGGAGTATCCGGCGATCGCGTATTGGCTGGCGCGCACAAATCCGGAGAAGAAGCTGCTTCCGGATGACGTTGACGCCCAGACGCGCGCGTTCGAGGCGTTGGATTACGCGGTCAGCACGATCCACATGCAAGGCTTCTCGCGGCTGTTCCGCGCTTCCAACTACACACCGAACCCCGCGGATGAGGACAAGGTGAAGGAGCGTGGCAAGGAGATGGTGGAGAAAGGCTTCGCTGTCATGGATAAGGCACTTGGCGGGAAGGATTATCTGGTTGGTGCGTTCTCCATAGCTAACTCGGCGCTGTTCTACACCGAGTTCTGGGGCGCCAAGCGCATGAACATGACGCTGCCGAGCCATTGCGATGCGCATCTGAAGAGGATGATGGCGCGGCCAGCGGTGCAGCGCGTGTTGCAGCAGGAAGGCTTGAACTGACGTGATGGACGGGGCGTTCCAGGAGGTTGCGTTGGCGCAGGTGCCGTTCTGGTTCCTGCGGCATGGCGAGACCGACTGGAATGCCCAGGGTCTTTCGCAGGGCGGCATCGATATTCCACTGAATGCGACTGGACTTTCGCAGGCGCGACTGGCCGCGCAGAAGCTGCGCAATCGTGGCATCGCCACGATCGTCGCGTCGCCATTGTCGCGCGCTCGGGTGACGGCGGAGATTGTCGGTGAAGCGCTGGCATTGCCGGTGGCGATCGATGACGACCTGCGGGAGGTGGCGTTCGGCGTGCAGGAAGGCAAGTCGATGAGCGACTGGTTCGCTGTGTGGCTGGCTGGTGAGATGACCCCCGAGGGTGCCGAGACATTTGCCACGCTGCGGCGCCGGGCGGTGGCAGCGGCCAATCGGGCGACCGGACAGCCGCCCGCGGTGCTGGTGGTTGCGCATGGGGCGTGGTTCCGGTCGTTGCGCTCGGCGATGGGGATAGAGCCGACCATGCGGACACAGAACGCGCTGCCGATATTCTGCGAACCGCCGACGGCCCGTAGTGCGGAGTGGACGCTCAGTCCGTTGGTGTAACTGCTACGGACTACCTCGGGCAAGCGGGTAAACCCGTCTCACGCGCGACGCTCTCGGCGGGCTGGTAAGAAGAGGGCACGCTGCCGCCGCTTCGCGGGAGAGGGAGCTTTTGAGCCGTGCGGCCTGGACCGTGCTTTACTCGATTGTCCTGACGCAGCGAATTATGTAACGCAGAGTAACGGCCTTGTGTTAGATGCTTGGTCCAATCGCCCGACAGAGGCGTTTGAGACGGAGGATCGATCCAATGCGTATCCCCTTGCTGGCCTTTCTGATCATTGGCGGCTGCTCACCGTCGGCGCCGCACGCCGCTGCACAGCCGAAACCGCCACCGAGTGTCACACCTGCCCAGATCGATTTCAGCAAGGCGATACCTGTTGACGAAAACTATCGAAATCAGTTCAGCGAATGCGACCAACGCAACGTCTTCGCAGGAATGCCGATGGAGGGTTTCCGAAAGTGCTCGGGAGATCCAAACCATCTGACGCGTCTGGTGCGATTCAAGAGCGTGCCTGGTCTACCGGGAGACGCGATTGCCTTCACTTCCAAACTCGGCGTTGATTATGACGGCTCATGGGTCGCGGCTCACACACCGGGCTTGACCGACCTAAAGGATACCTCGAAGGAATTCCCGGGTCCCGACGGAAAGAATGGTCCGACGGATTCCGACACAGTTGCCTATGTCGTCATTCCAAATGCCGGCAATGCCGATGCCAATATCAGGAACGGCTTTTCAATCAAGACCGGAGTTCACCTGGGCAACGTCGGCGTCGTCATTTTCCGCGACATCGTCGTACCAGTGATCGTCGCGGATGGAGGCCCCTTCAACAAGATTGGCGAAGGTTCGATGGCGCTGCACCGAGCCCTGGGCACGGAACTCTGTCTGACCCGCAACAGCGAAGGCAACTGCACAAAGGTCAATCTGCACCCGTCCAGTATCGAAGGTGGAGCGACGACAATCATATTTGTTGACTCAGGTACGCCGGGCGCGACGGCGGCGACCGTTGAGAAGGCAACAGAGCAAGAAGCCACGAAGCTCTTTGACGTTTTCCGCAATAGCTACGCCGGGTCGCCGTAGACCGGCCTGCCGCCGGCCGAGCGACCAGGTACGGACCTCAGCATCCACTGCGATCAAAGTGTTGGTGGCACAGATCTGTGCGCCGAACGTAGCCACCCAGCGCATCCACTGATTTCGCCGGTCTTGGCCGCCGTCCCCTGAGCGCCGTTCGCGACGTGGCAGTAGTTCATCGCGCTGCTAACCGTCGCCTGCCCTTTCGTGCTTCTCGAGAGCGGCTTTCTCTGGGGGGAGGCCGCGCCATAACAGGACGGCTGCGGCCACACCGATGATGCCGCAGGTGCTGAACGCAGCGGCGTAGCCGAGATGCTGGACGATGAGTTGGCTGCTGAGGCCGCTTGCCGTTGCGCCGAGTGACCGCATCGTGGCCATGGTTCCCTGGGCCAGATTGTAGCGGCCGGTACCCTGGGTCTCATCGGCCAGCCATATCGGCGTCAGCGCGGCAAATAGACCGGTGCCGATGCCGCCGATAACCTGAATGCTGACGAGGTATGCCGGGTCGCCCGAGAGGATGGTTAGGACGGCACGCCCTGGGAGCATGACAAAGCCGATCACCAGCAGAAGCCGATAGCCGAACTGGTCGGCTCGCTTGCCAACCAGGATGGAGGAGGCGAGCATGCCAAGCTGCGACGCAATAATCAGCACAGAGGTGAAGATCATTCCGGTGCCCGGCCGATCGGTGCCGAGCTTCTGGCCGACCAGGGTCAACAGGGGCGCATCGGCCAGTTCATAGAGGAAGCTGCACGCGGCGAATGCCAGGAGCCGGCGGTTGCGTAGAAGTGCGAGGGAGCCGGTCGGTCCGCGGTGTTCGTTGTCCTCGGGCTGCAGGCCGCGCGCGCGGCGGAGGTCCACCTTGCCGTATGGAATGGTCATCGCGACGAACGCGGCGATGGCCGCCAGCACGGGGACCTGAAGGAAGACACCACGGGTGGAGAACAGCCAGGCGATGAGGCCGGACAGGACTGCGGCCGCAACGTTGCCGGCACGCGACCAGGCGGCGTTGCGACCCATGCGCGCGGTCAGGACGTCTCGGGTGCAGAGGCCGACGGTCAGCGCCGCGATGGCCGGTTCGAAGACGCCGCTTACGACCTCGATGATGCTGTTGGCGAACAGCACTGGCCAGAAACCTGGTGCCCAGGCGAGCACGAGGACGGCACATGACAGTCCGAGCAGCGCCCAGAGCATGACGGCGCGCTTGCGGCCTGTGCGATCGAGCCAGGCGCCGATGGGCGCCTGCGCGGCCAGGCCGAGCCAGCCACTGATTGTGCTGACCAGGCCGGTCGTCGTCGGGCTCCATCCCTGTTCGGTGATCAGATAGACGATGATGTAGGGGCCCAGTCCACCGCGGACATCGGCGATCAGGAAGTTCAGCCAATCGAGCGACGGGGCATGAAGGTTCTGTGGGCGCAGTCGCTCCTGGATGCTTCCTGAGCGCTCACGAATGAACTGAGCGCTGCGGCGAAGGCGAGAGGTAAGCTGGGTCATCTCGCGCCACTTCGGTGCGCTGGCGGACGCATTGGCGTGATCAGCGGGGCCTAGAGGGGACGCCCGGTCAGCTCGTACGGGTTATGCGGCAGATTTGTCGGCTAAATATCGGTCTCGGTAGATGCGTTCCACCTCGGCACTTTGCACCACTTCTTCGTGGGGGCCGGTAATCCAAACCTCGGGATCTTCGAGCCAGCGGTCACAGGCGTTAGCGATGGCAAGTTCGCGCGACGTGTGTTCGTCGCAGAGCATGCGGCCGCCTTGTCGAAAATGAACCTGCCAGAAACCGATCATTTGCATGCCTCGCGCCACAACTGGGAAACACTTTAGATTAGGCTTAGGTTCCGTCGATGCGCTTCAAAATTGAGTGGCTTGGGCGGGGCGTGTTGCGCTCAGGCCTTGGCCACAAACCTCCGATACACTGCGCCGAGTGCGATCAGTGACAGGCCGAGGCCAAGGAACGACAGCACGCGCCATAGTCCGACCAGATCGCCCATATCCACCAGGAAGACCTTCGCGACCACCAGTCCGAGCACCGCGAGCGCTGCGAGGCGTAGCTTCTGCTCGCGCATGCCGATGCCGACCGCCATCACCATGGCACCGTATGCCAGCCACGCTCCGGACCATGCCCAAAGTTCTGCGTCCTCGACCGGCACCGTGTCGAAGCCCATGGCATCGAGATGGAACAGGTGACGGACCTCCAGCGTGACCCAAACGAATCCGGCTAGCAGCGCGTAACAGGCCAGCGCAGGCCGCAGCACCTTCGGCTCCGCGGTGGCGGGATGCCGGATTGCCGCGATCGCGAGCGCACCGGGCACGATGTAGGCTGGCAGCAGCCAGTCGAACAGCGGCCAATGCCCCGTCGGATCACCGGTAACGGCGGGATTCGCCATCAGCAGCACGATCCCGCCGGCAAGCGCCAGCGTGCCCTGGATGCGCCAGCCCCATTGCAGCACCGGTCGTTGCAGCCGGGTCGCGATCCGCATCGTTGTGCTCGCGAGGATTGCCAGGGATGCGACCTGCAAGGCGGCCTCGAGGAACGAGGTATCCGGTGTGAACGGCTCGCCGTACGTTGCGAAGTGGCGGATCTCAAGCACCACCAACACAGTGGCAAACGCGATGCTGCCCGCTTCGAGCACCGCCACCGTCAGATCATCGCCACGCTGGCGGAACATCCGTGCGGCGAGCGCGAATGAGGCGGCCGGAATGCCGTACGCTGCGAGCAGGCCGTTCAGCAGCGGGATTTCGCCGAATGCGTAGTTGACCACGTAGTGATTGAGGAATAGCCGGACCAATACGAATGCAGCTACGGCGAGAGCGACCTGGCGCAGGGGTGGCAGATCCGCCCTCGCCTCCACCCATGCCAACGCTGGCAGGAAAAGCGCGACGGCAACACTGAGCCACTGATCCGCCAACAACATGGCGCATCCCAATGCCAGCGCGGCAACGGCACCGGCGGCATGCGCCCCGGCACGCTGACGTACGACGGCACCGTGCTCGCGCAATGCGGCGGCGGCAGCGGCACTCAGACCAGCCGCGAGCGCAAGAGCCACGGCTGCCCAGCTTGCGCGTGGATTGAATTGTTCCACCCGCGCGTAGGCGACTGCCAGCGTCAGAACCGGCACGGATGCGACCAGCCCGGCCCATGACACGGCACGTACCGATCGCCGCTCGAACCACAATCCGGCAACGGCGAAGCCTGCGGCGACGAAGCCTGACGTCCACAGGAATGTCGATACATCCGGCGGGACCCATGCCTCCGGCGGAAACACGAAGTCCGGTCGAGCCCACAGGTCCAGCGACCAGCTTGCCAGCATCAGCAGGATCAGCAAGGCGGAGAGGTAGGGCAGCCAGGCGAGGCGCGGCTCGCGTGCCGCCTTGACGATCATGATCGGTGCCAGCAACAGGATGCCGGTGCGGGTGGACCATTCGGTCACCGCAAGTTGCACGATCAACCCGACCGCGCCCAGCGCCGCACATGGCACCCACGACAGATATCGTCCGATCGGGTGCTCGAGCGCGGCCGGCGGCAGCAGTGCGAGGTTCAATGCGGCGGCGGCAGGCACGAATAGCGCGGCGGCCCAGATCTCGCCGTGCGCCCCCGTGGCGAGGCCGAGCAACACCCAAATTGCGCCCGCGATCGTCGTTGCCCAACCGAGCCAAATCCACGCGGTGTAGCGGACTACGGCAAGCGCCGCGGTGGTAACGAGCAGCAAATACAGGAACAGGCCCGGCAGCGACGGATCCTGTGTCTGCACCAGCGCCGGCGATACGAACGCACCGGCGATGCCGACCGCGCCAACAAGTTGGCCGTGCCGCAATGATACCGCCATGCCGATGAACGATGCTGCTGCCATCAGCGCAAAGCCGATCAGCGGCGGCACCAGGTCGTACAGAACGCCGGCGCCGTATGCTGCACCGAACAGGATTGCGACGCCGCCGGCCGCAAGGCCTGGCGCGGCTCGATCCTTCAGCACCTGCTCGAGCGCCTCACGACGGCGCAGCCACTCGGCGCCGACGAGCAGCGCGATACCCAGCAGCGCGGCCAACGCGCAACGCGTTGCGGGGCCAAGCAGCCCCTCATCGACGGCGTAACGTATCAGGAACACGCCAGCCAGCAGCAGCGCGCCGGAACCGAGCCAGACTCCCCAGCGTGTTGTCAGCAGTGTTTCGAAGTCCGGTCGCTTTGCCGGTTCGGGCATAGCGGCGACTGGCTCGGGCGCAGGTTCAGGCTCGGAGTCCGCTGGCACCAATTCGGGTTCGGATACCGGCTCTGGTTCGGGTGTTGGTTGCGCGACGAAAGTCGGCACAGATGTCGGTGAAGGCTCGGGAGCCGTCACCTGTGCAGATGCTGCGGTTGCGATCTGGCGACGCAGATCGGCGATTTCGCGTAGTGCGCGCCGCGATTTGAAGTATCCGCGAACGCCCAGGAACCAGCCGCCAATACCCACGACCAGCAACAGGATGAGCCAGACGACCAGATCGTCATCCATCGCGAAGCACCGGTCTCATGTTCCCAGGTAGAATTGCCGGATCAGCTCATTGTCGTTCAGTTCCGTCGCGGAGTTCGCCGGCGAACTCGATGCGGCCGTGGACTATGACATAGCCACGGTCGGCAATGCGGATCGCCTGCGTGAAGTTCTGCTCTGCCATCAGCACAGTGAGCTGATAGCTATCCTTAAGTTCCTTGATCTTGTCGATGGTGCGCGCTACCAGCAACGGCGCCAGCCCGACGGACGGTTCGTCGATCAGCAACATCCGCGGCGCCGACATCAGCGCACGTGCCAACGCCAGCATCTGCTGCTCGCCGCCGCTCATGCTGCCGGCGAGCTGACGGCTGCGTTCCTTCAGGCGGGGGAACGTTTCGAAGCAAAAATCCAGGTTCTGTACGATCGTCGCGCGTGCCGATTTGCGGAATGCGCCCAGCAATAGGTTTTCGGTGACAGAGAGCCTGGGGAACAACCGGCGGCCTTCCGGCACGAAGGCGATGCCGAGATCGACGATAGCCTCCGTGGAACGTCCGACCAGTTCGTGACGTGCGCCGTCGATGTCGGCGACGATGCTGCCGGCGGACGGCCGCACAATTCCCATCACGCATTTCAATAGCGTGCTCTTGCCGTTGCCGTTGGTGCCGAGCAACGCTACCGTCTCGCCCTCGCTTACCGATATCGACACGTCGTGCAGTACGCGCACCGCGCCGTAGCCGGCATCGAGACCGGTGATGGCGAGGCTACTCGCCAAGATACGCCCGCACGACGTCCCGGTCGCGCACGACCTCGGCTGGGCCGCCATCGGCGATCTTGCGGCCCGCGACCAGCACAACAAGGCGCTGCGAAAAATGCATCACCGCGCGCATGATGTGCTCGATCAGGATGATGGTGACGCCCTGCTCGTTGAGCTGGATCAGCAGCGCCAGGATATCGTCCACTTCCGTGTGGGACAGGCCGGCCATTGCTTCGTCGGCAATCAGCAGGCGCGGCGCGGCGGCCATGGCACGTGCCAGTTCCAACTTGCGCATTTCGATCTGTGTCAGGTCGCTTGGCAGGTGCGTGGCTTTGTCCGCCAATCCGACCATGTCCAGCAGTTCCGAGCAACGCTCGACAATCGCTTGATTGGTCAAGGCTGCGCCGCGGCGGGTGTTTACCGCGTAGAGCAATGGGATGCGCAGGTTATCCGCGAGCGACAGCGTGTTGAATGGGCGCGGCAACTGGAAGCTGCGCGCGATGCCGAGTCGTGTGCGTTCATGCGCTGACAAGCCGTCCAAGCTTTGGCCGCCGAAGCGGACGCTGCCCATCTCGTGGCGCATCGTGCCGCACATGCAGTTCACCAGCGTGCTCTTGCCGGATCCGTTGGGGCCGATCAGGCCGACGCGTTCACCGTTGCGGACGGTGAGCTCGATGCCTTCCAATGCGACGAAGCCGCCGAAGCGTTTGCCCAGGTCAGAGACTTCGAGGAGCGCGTCAGTGGTCATGCCGGCGCGCGTTTTGAACGTGGCTGGAAGAGACCGAGGATGCCGTTCGGCGCTACTATGACAAAGCCAACCAGCATAAGGCCAACGATCAGCAAATTGAGCGCGGATGATATGGTTACTGTGGCGACCTGTTGCAGCGTACCGAGCAGGACCGCGCCGATCAACGGGCCAAGCCAGCTCGACGTGCCACCGACCAGCGGCATGGCAACGCCATTCACGGCATACGCCAGGCTGAATCCCGAGGTTGGATCGAGGTACGTCACGTAATAGGGCAGCGGTGCGCCGGCCATGCCCATGAACGCACCGGACAAGGTTGTTGCCAGGAGCTTCAGGCGGAGGGTGGGGACGCCGGATGCCTCGGCTGCGACTTCGTCATCGCGGATTGTTGCGAAACCGTAGCCCAACCGCGAACGTTCGATTGCGCGCGCTGTTGCCAGCACGATCACCACCAATGCCAGCATGAGCAGGAACAGGTAGTTGATGTAGTCCATGCCGAACAGCCACGCCTTCGCGGGACGGACGATGTAGGCGCCGCGGGATCCACCGACGAAATCCCAATTGGTGATCAGGGTCTGCAACACGACCGCCAGCGCCAGGGTCGCGATCGAGAAGAACGCGCCGCGCAATCGCAAGGTGAGGTAACCCGTGCCCAATCCGACGATCCCTGCGACGATCCCACCGATCGGCATCATGATCGGCAAGGGCAGCGAGGTGAGTTTATGCAGCACTACGGTTGTGTAGGCACCCAAGGCGAAGAACGCGGCGGTGCCGAAGTTCACATAGCCGGTGTAGCCGCCGAGGATATTCCACGCCGTGGCCAATGCGATGTACTGAAGCACCACATAACCGGCGAAGAACACGTAGGCGTTGCCGATCGACCAGGCCGCGGCAAATACTGCGGCCGCGGCGATCAGCAGCAGCACTACGAATTTGGTTCCGCCCATGATCTATCTCCCGAATATGCCGGCTGGGCGAACGGCCAGCGTTACCAGGAGGAAGCCGAAAGATACGGCGGGTGCCCAGGATGGGCCGTAGAATGTTGCGGTCAGGCTCTCGACGATGCCAAGCGTCATTGCGGCGACGAGGGTGCCGGGAAAGCTGCCCATGCCGCCCAGGACGCAGATCGCGAACACGCGGCCAATATAGTCGCGGCCGATCGATGGCTCGACCGGCTGGATCACGATCAGCACCGCGCCGGCGAGTGAGGCGGTGGCGATCGATATGGCGAACGCAATACGCTTGATCCGGATCGGGTTCGCACCCATCAGCCGCAACGCCAGCTGATCCTGGGAGACGGCGAGGATCGCTCGACCGATGAACGTGCGTACCATGAATATCTGCAAGCCGCCGATCATCACGAGAGCGACCAGGCATGGCACGAGGAGGCGCAGAGGCAGGTCAATGGTACCGAGATGCAGGCTGGCGCCGATATACGGCGCATCGACCAGCCGGTAATCCACGCCGAAAACCAGCACCAACGTGACTTCGGTGATGAACAGTAATCCGAAGAAGAATGCCAGACCGCGCAGTGCTTCCTGCCCACGACTTTCAAACGCCAGATAATAAACCTGGTAAACTGCCATTCCCAACAAGTAGAACGCGGGCAGCGCAATGACACTCGCCAAGATCGGATCGATCCCGAACATTGTGTTGCCGATATAGGCGATATACGACCCGAGGATGATGAAGGCTGGATGCGCGATGTTGACGATATCCAACATGCCGAACGAAATCGACACGCCGATCGTCACGGCCGCGTAAAAACCGCCGAGCAACAGCCCCGAGACAACAGCGTTGCCCAGGAGATCCAGGGACATTTCCATTATGCCCGGCACTCTGACCAATGTGCCGAGTCTTGGCTAGAGCGCTCCTACGCGCGGCGCATGCTGTCGAGCGAGATCACATTGGTGGCGGGATCGGCGACCACCTTGGCGACCTGCGCCGCCAGTTCCTCCTGCAGATACGGCTTCGACAGACGCGGCAGGCCGGGATCTTCCGTGTTCGGCAGTTCAGCATAGCCCGTGGCGAGGATCACCGGCAGATTGGGCCAGGTCTGTTTGATCTGTCGCGCAAGTTCGGCGCCGGTCATCCCAGGCATCGCGTGATCGGTGACAACCACATCGACGCTGGTGCCGTGGCGCAGCATATCAAGTGCACGCGCAGCGGAGGGTGCCTCCAGAGCCACGTGGCCGACATCTTCCAACATCGCCGCGGTGCTCGCGACCACCAGCGGATCGTCGTCCACCACCAGCACACGATACGAACGCGCACCATTGGTAAGCGACACGGGTGGCTGCAAGAGATCGGCCGTCGGCACTGCCTCTGACACCGGTAGCCATAGCTCCACCGTTGTGCCCTCGCCGATCATGCTCGTCATGCGCATGAGGCCGCCGGATTGCGCGGCAACACCGTGCACCATGGACAGTCCCAGTCCAGTCCCCTTCCCTGCGCCCTTGGTGGTGAAGAACGGTTCAGCGGCACGCTTCAACGTGGGCTCGTCCATGCCGGCTCCAGTATCGGAGACCGTCATGCAGACATAGCGGCCGGCCGCCAGCTCCTTCGGGTAATCCGCCGTACTTGCGACGTAGCGACCGCCGATCACCAGGCGTCCTCCCTGTGGCATCGCATCACGCGCGTTCAGTGCGAGATTCAGCAGCGCCAGTTCAAGCTGGTTTGGATCGATGCGGATTGCCGGGAGTTCCGGGCGGTAGGCGGTGATGATCTCGATACTTGGTCCCAAGGTGCGTCGCAGCATCTCCTCCATGCCCTGCACCAGTTTCGTCACGTCCACGGTTTCCGGTCGCAACGCCTGTCGTCGTGCGAACGCCAGCATGCGCCTGGTCAGCGTGGCACCACGGTCGGCGCCCTGCATCGCGCCGTCCACCAAGCGCAGCAGTCGCGAGTCATCCGGCAGCCGTTTGCGCAATAGCTGAAGGTTACCGAGGATCACCATCAGCAGGTTGTTGAAATCGTGCGCCACGCCGCCGGTGAGCTGGCCGAGGCTCTCCAGCTTCTGCATCTCGTGCACCTGCGCCAGAGCCAATTCGCGTTCGTGCGTGCGTTCTTCCACACGCTGTTCCAGTTCCGAGTTGGCCTGTGCCAGTTCCGCAGTGCGTTCGTCGACCCGCCGTTCCAGTTCTGCGTTGAGCTGCTCGAGCTGGCGGGTCTTGCGATAGAGGTCGGCGAACACGCGCACTTTGGCGCGCAACAGTTTGGGTACCACCGGAACTGGCACGTAGTCCACCGCGCCTGCCTCGTAGCCGCGCAGGAAGTCCGGTTCACTCAGTTGGATCGCGGAGACGAAGATGATCGCGACACGCTGGCAGCGAGGGTGCTCGCGGATCATTGCCGCCAACTCGAAACCGTCGAGGTCCGGCATCACCACGTCGATCAGCACCACGGCGAACTCGTGCCGCAACAGGTGGTGTAGTGCCTCTGTTGCCGAGTTCGCCTTGATCAGATTCTCCCCAAGCTCGGAGAGGATCACTTCGTAGCTCATAAGCTTGGCCGGCTGGTCGTCGACCAGCAGGATGTTGACCTTTTCGCTGGGACTCATTGTCGGATCCTCAGCGGTGCAACCAGATACGCAGAGCGGACAGCAGCTGTTCGGTGTTCACCGGTTTCGCAAGATAGTCGGATGCACCGGCCTCCAGGCACTTCTCACGGTCGCCCTTCATTGCCTTGGCGGTCAACGCAATGATTGGCAGGCGTCGGAACGACGGCTTTGCACGGATCACCTGCATCGTCTGATAGCCGTCCATCTCGGGCATCATGATGTCCATCAGCACGATCGCCACGCCAGCGGTGGATTGGAGGGTGTCGATAGCCTCACTGCCGGTGGTGGCGGTCAGGACTTCCATGCCTCGGCGTTCCAACACCGAGCTGAGTGCGAAGATGTTGCGGGCGTCGTCGTCGACCAGCAGAACCTTCTGTCCGACCAGGCTTTCATCGGAGCTGTGCAGCATTTCCAGCATGCGCTGCTTTTCCGCCGGCAGATCGGATACCACGCGATGCAGGAATAGCGCCGTTTCGTCCAGCAGACGTTCCGGCGATTCGACACCCTTCACGACCACGCTTCGAGCCATGGTGTGGAGCTGGGCATCTTCCTCGGGCGACAGTTCACGGCCGGTGAAGACAACGACGGGCACGTTGGTCAGTTCGTCATCGTCGCGGATCCGTTCCAGCACTTCGAATCCGGACATGTCCGGCAGACGCAGATCTAGTACGACGCAATCGGCCGGGGTTTCGCGCAGCAGTTCGATTGCCTCGCGGCCGGTTTCGACTGTGATGATGTCGATGTCGTCGTGGCCCAGCAGCTCGGTGATGGAGAGCTGCTCGGCTGCATTGTCCTCAACCACGAGGAGCTTCTTGCGACGCGGCTTCACATAGTCGGTGATCTTGCCGAGCGCCTCCTCCAGGCCCTCCGTCGTGGTCGGCTTGGTCATGAAGGAGAACGCGCCGCGCGCCAGACCGTGCTGCCGATCTTCGTCGAGGGTAACGATCTGTACGGGGATGTGGCGGGTCATCGGGTTCTGCTTGAGCTGGCTCAGCACAGTCCAGCCCAGCATGTCCGGCAGGAACACATCGAGCGACACCGCAGTGGGCTGGTACTCGCGCGCCAGCGTCAGCGCGTCCGTACCCCGCATCGCCACCAGTACCTTCAGGCCATGATCGTGCGCCAGATCCACCAGCACCCGCGCATAGTGCGGATCGTCTTCGACGATCAGCAGCACGGTGTCGCCCTCGACGATGCTGTGGCGATCATCGGCGAGCGTCTCGGTGGGGCGCTCGGCGAGACGCACGGGGCTGGGCAGCGTTACATCCGGATGCCGCGCCGCACCGACATTCGCCGCGCCGCGGATCGGAGTTGCGGGGCCGATGTAGGCGAGCGGCAGATACAGCGTGAAGGTGCTGCCGACGCCTGGCTTGCTGCGTAGCTGGATTTCGCCGCCCAGCAGGTTGGACAATTCGCGGCTGATCGCGAGACCAAGGCCGGTGCCACCGTACTTGCGGCTGGTGGAGGCGTCTGCCTGCTGGAACGCCTCGAAGATGATGCGCTGCTTTTCGGGCTGGATGCCGATGCCGGTGTCGCTGACCTCGAATGCCACGACGGTCGGCGCGTGGGTCAGGATCGGATGTCCCGTCGTCCATCCACCATGGACCGCAGTGATGCTGAGCTGCACCCCACCGTGCTCGGTGAACTTGAACGCATTGGACAGCAGATTCTTCAACACCTGCTGCAGGCGCTTGCTGTCGGTGGTGATGCCACGCAGCGTCGGATCGACCTGGATGTTGAATGACAGGCCGCGGCTTTCCGCCTCGTGCCGGAATGGCCGCGTGACCGTTTCCTGTAGGTGAGGCAACAGGATTTCCTCGGCATCGACCGACATCGTGCCCAATTCGATCTTCGACAGATCGAGGATGTCGCTGATCAGGTTCAACAGATCGGTGCCCGCACCGTGGATGGTGCGCGCGAATTCCACCTGGCGCGGCGTGAGGTTGCCGTCGGGATTGTCGCCAAGCTGCTGGCCCAGGATCAGGATCGAGTTCAATGGCGTGCGCAACTCGTGCGACATGTTCGCCAGGAACTCCGACTTGTACTTCGACGTCAGCGCAAGTTCCGCCGCCTGCTCTTCGAGCGCACCGCGAGCCTGTTCGATTTCCTGGTTCTTGCGCTCCACCTCGACGTTCTGTTCGGCGAGCTGCTGCGCTTTTTGCTCCAACTGCTCGTTGGTCTGCTGGAGTTCTAGCTGGCGGGTTTGAAGTTCCGTCGCCAACTGTTGCGATTGCTGCAACAGGCCTTCGGTCTGCATCGTCGCCTCGATCGAGTTGAGCACGATGCCGATGCCGGCGGTGAGCTGCTCCAGGAACGAGATCTGCAGGTCGGTGAAGGAACCGACCGAGCCGAGTTCGATCACTGCTTTCACCTGACCTTCATACAGCACCGGCAGCACGACGACATTGTTCGGCGTTGCCCTGAACAGGCCGGAGCTTATCGGCACGGCGTCGACAGGCAGGTCGGTGATCAGCATGCGACGACCATCGATCGCGCATTGGCCGATCAGACCTTGGCCCATGCGCAGGCTCTCGGGATGGCCTGCCGCGGCGTCATCGGCGTATGCAGCGAGCAGCTTCAGCAGGGCCACGCTGTCCTGGTTCTCCTGATCGACGCGATAGATGACGCCGTTCTGCGCTTCAACCAGCGGTGCCAGTTCAGAGAGCAGCATGCGCCCCACGGTGGCCAGATCGCGCTGGCCTTGCAGCATGTTGGTGAACCGCGCGAGGTTTGTCTTCAGCCAGTCCTGCTCGGTGTTGCGGTCCGTGGTGAGCCGCAAGTTGTCGATCATCGTGTTGATGTTGTCTTTCAACTCGGCGACCTCGCCGCGCGCCTCCACCTGGATGGATCGCGTCAGGTCACCCTTGGTCACCGCGGTCGCCACCTCGGCGATCGCGCGCACCTGCGTTGTCAGATTTGCCGCCAGCAGGTTCACGTTGCCGGTCAGGTCCTTCCACGTGCCTGCCGCACCTGGCACGTTCGCCTGACCGCCTAGCCGCCCTTCCACCCCCACTTCGCGCGCCACTGTCGTTACCTGGTCAGCAAACGTTGCCAGCGTGTTCGTCATGTTGTTGATCGTTTCGGCTAGCGCCGCGACCTCGCCTTTCGATGCCATCATCAGGTTCTGCTTCAGGTCGCCGTTAGCAACCGCGGTCACCACCTTGACGATGCCGCGCACCTGCTCGGTCAGGTTTGCGGCCATGACGTTCACCGTGTCGGTCAGGTCCTTCCACGTGCCGGCCACGCCAGGCACCTGCGCCTGACCACCGAGCTTGCCGTCGGTGCCGACCTCGCGCGCCACACGCGTGACTTCGGAGGCGAAGCCGTTGAGCTGATCGACCATCGTGTTGATGGTGTTCTTCAGCTCCAGGATTTCGCCTTTCACATCGACTGTTATCTTGCGCGATAGATCGCCGCGCGCCACGGCGGTGGTGACTTCGGCGATGTTGCGCACCTGTGTCGTCAGATTGGCTGCCAGCAAGTTGACGTTATCGGTCAGGTCTTTCCACGTGCCACCGACGCCGGGCACCACAGCCTGTCCGCCCAATCGTCCCTCGGTGCCCACTTCGCGCGCAACACGTGTCACCTCGGCGGCGAAGGAACGAAGCTGATCCACCATCGTGTTCAGCGTTTCCTTCAGCAGCAGGATTTCGCCGCGCACGTCCACGGTAATCTTCTTCGACAGGTCGCCGCTCGCAATAGCCGTTGCGACCTCGGCGATATTGCGCACCTGACCTGTCAGGTTGGACGCCATGAAGTTGACGTTGTCGGTCAGGTCCTTCCACGTGCCCGCCACACCTGGCACTGCCGCCTGTCCGCCCAGCTTGCCTTCGGTGCCAACTTCGCGCGCGACACGCGTGACTTCCGAGGCGAACGCGTTGAGCTGGTCCACCATCGTGTTGATGGTGTTCTTCAGTTCCAGGATTTCGCCTTTCACGTCCACGGTGATCTTGCGGCCCAGATCGCCGCGCGCCACGGCCGTGGTGACTTCCGCGATGTTACGCACCTGACCCGTCAGGTTCGACGCCATCGAATTCACGTTGTCAGTCAGGTCCTTCCACGTGCCCGCGACACCTGGCACCTGCGCCTGCCCTCCCAGACGCCCTTCGGTGCCCACTTCACGCGCGACGCGCGTTACTTCACCGGCGAAGCGATTGAGCTGATCGACCATCGTGTTCAGCGTTTCCTTCAACTGAAGGATCTCGCCGCGCACATCGACGGTGATCTTGCGCGACAGGTCGCCGTTGGCGATGGCGGTTGCGACTTCGGCGATGTTGCGCACCTGGCCCGTCAGGTTCGACGCCATGGAGTTCACGTTGTCGGTCAGGTCCTTCCACGTGCCCGCCACGCCCGGCACGTTCGCCTGCCCGCCCAGACGTCCTTCCGTGCCGACCTCGCGTGCCACGCGCGTGACTTCGCCGGCAAAGGCGTTGAGCTGATCGACCATCGTGTTGATGGTCTCTTTCAGCTGAAGGATTTCGCCAGACACATTCACCGTGATCTTCTTCGACAGGTCTCCCTGCGCCACCGCGGTCGCGACTTCGGCGATGTTGCGCACCTGGCCTGTCAGGTTGGACGCCATCGAATTCACACTGTCGGTCAGGTCCTTCCACGTGCCGGCGACGCCGGAGACTTGCGCCTGTCCGCCCAGGCGCCCTTCCGTGCCGACCTCGCGGGCGACGCGCGTGACCTCGCCGGCGAAACGATTGAGCTGATCGACCATCGTGTTGATGGTTTCTTTCAACTGGAGGATTTCGCCCGATACGTTCACTGTGATCTTTTTCGACAGGTCACCGTTGGCGATGGCGGTGGACACCTCGGCGATGTTGCGCACCTGACCGGTCAGGTTGGAGGCCATGGAGTTCACTGATTCTGTCAGGTCCTTCCAAGTGCCCGCCACACCGAGCACGTTAGCCTGGCCGCCGAGCCGCCCTTCCGTACCGACCTCGCGCGCAACGCGAGTGACTTCACCCGCGAAGGCGTTGAGCTGATCGACCATCGTGTTGATGGTTTCTTTCAACTGCAGGATTTCGCCCGACACGTTCACCGTGATCTTCTTCGACAGATCACCGCCGGCGATCGCGGTTGCCACCTCGGCGATGTTGCGGACCTGCGCCGTCAGGTTCTCCGCCATCGAGTTGACGTTGTCGGTCAGATCCTTCCACGTGCCACCGACGCCCGGCACGTTCGCCTGCCCGCCCAGGCGACCCTCCGTGCCGACCTCGCGCGCGACGCGCGTCACTTCGCCGGCGAAACCGTTGAGCTGATCCACCATCGTGTTGATGGTTTCCTTCAGCTCCAAAATCTCACCGCGCACATCGACGGTGATCTTGCGCGACAGGTCCCCGCGCGCCACGGCGGTCGTCACCTGCGCGATGTTGCGCACCTGGTCGGTCAGGTTGCCGCACATCGCGTTGACGCTGTCCGTCAGGTCCTTCCAGGTGCCGGCAACGCCGGGCACTACCGCCTGGCCGCCGAGCTTGCCTTCCGTGCCGACCTCACGTGCCACGCGGGTCACTTCGGAGGCGAACGAGCGCAACTGGTCCACCATCGTGTTGATGGCTTCCTTGAGCTGCAAGATCTCGCCGCGCACGTCCACGGTGATTTTCTTCGACAGGTCCCCGTTCGCCACGGCGATCGTTACGTCGGCGATGTTGCGAACCTGCGCCGTCAGGTTCGACGCCATGGAGTTCACCGACTCTGTCAGGTCCTTCCACACGCCGGTGACTTCGCGCACCTGCGCCTGACCACCCAGCTTGCCGTCGGTACCCACCTCGCGGGCGACGCGGGTCACTTCCGAGGTAAACACAGATAGCTGCTTGATCATCGTGTTGACGATGGTCGCCAGCCGCAGGAACTCGCCCTGCAACGGCCGGCCATCGACATCCAGCCGCACGGTCTGCAACAGGTCACCCTGCGCCACCGCGGTGATCGCATGCGTCACTGCCGTTGTCGGCCACAACAGATCGTCGATCAGGCGTTGACCGAGGTCTCCATCGCCGCCCAGGCACCGCTTTGCAAGCCGAACTTCACCCTTGTGCGGGTCTTGCCTTCGCGACCCACGACCTGACCGACATGTTCAAGCTCTGATGCCATGCGCTCGTTGGCCGCGGCAATTTCGTTGAACGTATCGGCGATCTTGCCCTCGAGGCCGGTCTGGTCGCTGGGCAGACGGACCGAGAAATCGCCGATGCGCATCGCCTGCAGGGCATGCAGCAATTGATGCATGCCGAAAGCATGCTCGTTCAAGTGGCCGTTACCAGGTTTCGCCTCGCCGTTGGGACCGGTCTCTGTCTGGACAGCGCCCACGAGAGCCCGCGGGTCGCGATCGAGCGGGCTGAGGTCACGGGTCTCATTCAGGTCCATGGGAACGCTCCTGACGGGGGTGTGCGGATCGGGATCGGGACGGAGGCCAAAGCGGCGAGAACCAGCCATCCTACGCCGGCAGACTGCCGCAGTTCTATTCGGCGCGGCCGCAATCCGTCTACTTTGTTGCGGTTGCACACACGTTTCGCAAGCACCGCAGATGGGACCACCGCGCCGGGCGCGAATGCTTCGGCTTGCCGGCCTGGTTCAAGCGGAAATCACCAGGATGAGCCTACGAAATTGGTGAATCGTTGCGTTTTACATCACGATCGGATCGTCACACTCTCGCCAATCTCGGCGAAGCGCATCACAGTCTTATCACCAATTATTGACCATCTCCGGGATTGTTGAGCGACCAGCGCAACCGCGCTTGCTCGCAAGTCCGTGATTGACGGCGGACGTTCCGGGTCCATAAGCTGTCCACTGGGTAGGCTTACAAATGAACAAAACTGGGGGAACGCTATGATCCGAAAAGGACTGGCCCGCGTGCTGCGTGGGCTTGCCCTCGGCGCGGGCTTGCTGGCGCTGACCGCAAATGCACGTGCAGACGATGCCAACAAGACCCTGAAAATTGGCGTGGTCTATGACCTGACCGGCCCATTCGCCGGCGGCGGCTCCGAGCTCCACTACCTCGGCGCCAAGACAATGATCGACTGGTTCATCGCCCACGGCGGCGTGGACGGCTACAAGATCCAGGCGGTCTACGCGGACGCGCAAAGCAAGCCCGATGTCGCCATCAACGAAGCGGTCCGCCTGATCGAGCAGGAAAAGGTGGACATGCTGCTGGGCTTCTACTCCTCGGCCGAATGCGTGCCAGCGGCGGCGCGCATCGAGGAATTCAAGAAGTTCATGTGGATCACCACCTGCATCGCCTCGCCGGTGCTGCGGGATCGGCATCTGAAATACGTGTTCCGCCCGCAGCCCTATGGCACACAGTGGGGCCTGGCTTCGACGGAGATGCTCGCGGCCTATTCGAAGGCACAGCTTGGCAAGGACCCGAAGGACCTGCGCGTCGCCATCATCCACGAGGATGGCCCCTATGGCACCGACGTCGCCAAGGGCAATGTCGAGGGTGCGACAAAGGCCGGCATGCAGGTCGTGGTCAACGAAGGCTATTCGGTCACTGCGCCGGACCTGTCATCGCTGGTCACCAAGCTGAAGCGCGCGCGGCCGGACGTGATCCTGCACACCGGCTACAATCCCGACATCAGCCTGTTCCTGCGCCAGGCGCGCGAGTTCGGACTGCACTTCAATGCGCTGATCGGCCATGGCGCCGGGTACACCGACTACACCGGGATCAAGCAGGCTGTCGGCAACGACGCCAACTACTTCTTCGACGTCGATCCGATCTCGATCTGGGAGACCAACCCGAAGGCGCTGAAGCCGGAACTGCCGCCGCTGATCCAGATGGTCGGTGACGCCTACATGAAGGTGAAGCCCGGCACCATCATCAAGTCGCCGCATCTCGGCATGGCGGCTTCCAACACTTACCTGTTCCTGTCGGATGTCCTGCCGCGCGCGATCAAGAAATACGGTGGGGTCAACGCCGACGCGCTGCGCCAGGCAGCGGTGGACACGGACGTCCCCGACGGCGGCACCATGCTTGGCTTCGGCGTAAAGTTCGAGGGGCCCGACAAGGATATGGCGGGACAGAACGACCGCGCCTTCCCGGTGGTAATCCAGTATATCGACGACAAGAGCTACGTGGTGTGGCCGAAGTCGCAGCAGCAGCGCGAGCCGGTGCTGAAGCTGCCGAAGACCTCGCCATACGCGCAGTGATGTCATGCTGGAAGTCGCCGGACTGACCAAGCGCTTCGGCGGCTTCATCGCCGTCAACAACGTTTCGTTCAAGGTCGATCAGGGCGAGATCCTCGGCCTGATCGGCCCGAACGGTTCGGGCAAGAGCACGATCTTCAATATGCTCTCCGGCACGTTTCCGCCGACGGCAGGTTCGATCCGGTTCGATGGACGGGAACTCGCCGGTGCGCTGCCGCATCGGATCATCCACCGCGGGATCGGCAGAACGTTTCAGATCCCGCGACCGTTCAAGCGGCTGTCGATCTTCGAGAACGTGGTGTTGGCGGGTTTCTACGGCAGCGTTGGCACGACCAAGACCGGCGCGTTCGACGCTGCGGAACGTGCGTTGAAGATGGTCGGCCTGGCGGCAGATCGCACCGCACCGGTCAGCGGACTTGGCGCAGCAGGACTGAAGAAACTGGAACTGGCGAAGGCGCTGGCGACGCAGCCGAAGCTGCTGCTGGCGGATGAAAGCCTCGGTGGGCTGGATGAGACGGAGATGGAGCAGGCGGCGGAGATGCTGCGGCGGATCCGCGGCGAGCTTGGAATCACCATCATCTGGGTCGAGCACATCATGGGCGTGCTGATGCGCGTGGTGGATCGCGTGATGGTGCTGGACCACGGCGAGAAGATCGCCGAGGGACTGCCGCATGAGGTGGCGGCGGATCCGCGGGTGATCGAGGTTTATCTGGGTACCGATGCCGCGGAGACGCAGGCGTTTGCGGCGGCGAGGGTTTAGAGGCGTGGGTAGCGCCCCCTCCCCAACCCTCCCCCGCGTAGCGGGAGAGGGAGTGTTCCGCCCCCTCTCCCGCTACGCGGGGGAGGATTGGGGAGGGCGCGCAACGTCGTGCTAAAACTCCAATCCGTCGACGCCGGCTACGGCAGCTTCCAGGCGCTGTTCGACATCTCCCTCGAAGTGAATGCCGGCGAGGCCGTGGCGGTCATCGGCCCCAATGGCGCCGGCAAGACGACCCTGATGCGCGTCATCTCCGGCCTGATCCGTCCGATGCGCGGCACCATGCGAATGGAAGCCACCGACCTTATCGCGACACCGCCGCATCGCATCGTCGAACTCGGCATCGCGCACGTTCCGGAGAACCGCCGTCTGTTCCCGCGCATGACAGTGGAGGACAACCTCCGCATGGGCGGCTTCATTCCGGCCGCCCGGTCGAAGTTTCGCGAACGGCTTGATTTCGTCTATCAGCTTTTCCCTCGCCTGCTGGAGCGTCGCCATCAGTTCGCCGGCACCATGTCGGGCGGCGAACAGCAGATGTGCGCCATCGGTCGCGCGCTGATGTCGGAGCCGCGATTGCTGTTGCTGGACGAACCCTCCGCCGGGCTCGCGCCGGTAATTGTCCAACAAGTGTTCGGCCTCGTGGAGCGCATCCGCGCGAGTGGCCTCACCGTGCTCATCGTCGAGCAGAACGTTCGCCAGGTGCTGCGTGTCGTGGACCGCGCCTATCTGTTGGAAGCCGGGACGTTGCGCGCGAGCGGTACGGCCGATGCTCTGCTCGCCAGCGAACAGATTCGCGAGGCCTATCTTGGCGTCTGACAGTGAGGTAAGAACCGAATCGTTTCGGACCATACCAAGGGGAGAGAGATGCTGAGCAAGCACTGGCTGGCCGGCCTCACACTGTGCGCGGCGATCCTGCCGTCCACGGGGCGCGCCGCGGTCACCGAGGATACCTTCCAACTTCGTAGCACAGGCGATCTGGTGGAGCTGTGCTCGGCGACGCCACCGGATCCGATGATGACGGCAGCGGTGAATTTCTGCCACGGCTTCGCGCTCGGCGTGTTCCGGGTGCTCGATGAGGAGAACGCAGCGCGCCGTGTCAATCGGCTGTTCTGCGTGCCTGATCCGACACCGTCGCGAACCCAGGTCCTGACGGACTTCGTGCAATGGGCCAGGTCCACCCCTGGCGTGCTGGACCAGCGTCCAGCGGACGGATTGACGCGCTATCTGGTCAAGATTTTCCCCTGCCCGCGCGGCAAGTAACTAGGAGACGCACGGATGAAACCCATTGCCGCAATACTCCTGGCCGGCGCGATTGCCCTGGCCGGCTGCTCGAACATGAGTCCAACCGAGCAACGTGCCCTATCTGGAACCGCCATCGGCACCGCTGGTGGTGCAGTGATCGGTGCCATGGCCGGCAATGCCGGTCTAGGCGCTGTAATTGGCGCCGGTGCAGGCCTCGCCGGTGGATTGATCTACGACCAGGTGAAGAAAAACGAGCAGAGCTCCTACAATCAAGGCTACGCCGCCGGTAAGCATTCCGCCCAGACCAGCCAGTAGGCGATGTTCGGCATCTTCGACATCTATCTGTTGGAGGCGCTGCTCAATGGCGTGCTGCTGGGCGGCGTGCTGGCACTGCTGGCACTCGGCCTGAACCTGATCTTCGGTGTGATCGATGTCGTGTGGATATGCTACGCTGAACTGATCATGCTCGGCATGTACGGCATGTTCTTTCTGTTCACGATATATCACTTCCCGTACTTGCTCGCCGCGCTGATCTGCATTGCCGGTGTCGGTGTGCTCGGGGTTCTGCTGCATGTGCTGGTGATTGCGCCGCTGCTCGGCGCGGCGCCGATCAACCAGTTGCTGGCGACGGGCGGCGTGCTGTTCTTCCTGCAAAGCGCTGCCACCGTCATGTTCGGCATCGACTTCCGTCACCTCGGCGTTCGCCTGCCAGTGCTGCAGGTGGCCGACATGTATATCAGCTACGCACGCCTGTTGGCGTTCGGCGCGGCGCTCGCCGGCATGGTGGCGCTGTACTTGTTCCTTGCCCGCACCTATACCGGCACGGCGATCCGCGCCATCGCACAGGACCGCCAGATCATGCCGCTGATGGGCGTCAATGCGCGGCGCATCTACATCATCACGTCGGCCATCGGCGGCGCGCTGGCGGGCCTCGCGTCCACACTGCTGGTGCTGCAATACGACGTGCACCCGTTCCTCGGCCTGACCTTCGGCCCCACCACCTTCATGATCTGCGTGCTCGGCGGCCTCGGCAACATGATCGGCGGATTCGTAGCGTCATTCGTATTCGCCGAGATCATTTCGGTCAGCGGTCTCTATCTCGACCTCGAATGGGGCTATGTGTTCGCCTTCGCGTTCTTCATCACGATGATGTTCATACGGCCACAGGGTCTGATGGCACGCCGGGCATGAACCGGATCTGGCCGTGGCTGGCCGGCGCGGCGCTGGTCGCGCTGCCGTTCGTCTACCACCAACCCTATCCGCTGCACATTCTGGTCATCGTGCTGATCTGGTCGTTCATGTACACGTCCTGGTCGGTGATGGGCCGCTTCGGGCTGGTCTCGCTGGGGCACGGAGGGTTCATGGGCATCGGCGCCTATGCCACGGCATTGCTGTGGAACTATTTCCACCTGACGCCCTGGCTTGGCATCCCAGTGGCGATGCTCGCCGTGATGATCGTTGCGGTGGTGATTGCCTGGCCATGTTTTCGTTTCCGTATCGTTGGCCACTACTTCGCGCTGGTGACGTTGGCGTTGAGCGCGATCGTGCTGCAGGTGATCACCGCAACACGCGATGTCACCGGTGGATCGCTGGGCTACACGCCGGAACGCTACAACGGCGGCAGTTCGGTCTACGCACTGCAGTTCACCAACAAGACCACGTGGTACCTGATTGCGCTGGGCGTATGGGGCGTCGGGCTGTTCATCCGCTATCGGGTCGATCGCAGCATGCTGCGCTACGCATTGGAGGCAATCGCCGAAGATGAGGACGCGGCCGCGGCAACCGGCGTGTTCGTGACCTGGGAGAAACTGAAGATCACGCTGCTCAGCGCGGCGATGACGGGATTCGCTGGTGCACTGGTACTGCCAGTATCAGATGTTCATTTCCCCTGACACGGTCAGTGGAATTTCTGTCTCGCTACAGATGGTGTTTGCATCAGTGGTAGGCGGGATCTACGTGCTGCTCGGCCCGACGGTCGGCGCGTTCATCACCATTCTGCTGGCCGAGAGCCTACGAATCTTCTTCGGCACCGGAGCGGTCGGATGGGACAACATCATCTACGGTACTCTGCTGGTGGTGTTCATCATCTTCCTGCCCCAAGGCCTGGTCGGGTCGTTGCAGACGAAGTTCACGCGTGCCGCGACAGCGTGACGCGCGTTCCAGCAGCAGTCATTGCGACCTTGGCGGAAGCAACGGTGCCCTCTCGAGCGCTTCGCAGCACTACGTGACAAAGGAAGATGAGGGCGCCGACTTAGCCAGAACACGCTGATGGTCGAGAGCGGTTCATAGATAGTGGGCCTCCTCGCGTTTGATCTCCACGCCGCTGCCAACCCCCTGTGCGACTCGGATTCTGCTGTCGGCATGCCCGCCGCTGTGCGTCTCGCCATCCTCCCTCGCACAAAACGTGAGACGGCGAATTTTGCGAGGGGGACCCGGCAAACAGAATGGGGGTAGCTCTTCATTGCACCGTTTTTCAGCCATGCCACCCAAAATAATCATGTAATGCGAGCTACTTAGCGAACCTTATGTGGGGCCAATATCGGCTTTCCGGGTCGAATCCGCGAAATCGGGCTAACTCGGAAAGGGGAAAACCGCCGTATCCCGCTGCCGCTGACAGATGCGTTATGGATGAAACTTCGTCCACATGTTCCCCGTTGCACGCCACGATACAGCAATGGAGGCAGACATGCGCACATTCTCAGCAATCGCTCTCGCTGCATCGCTCTATGCCATCCCAGCGATGAGCCAGGTCATTTTCCAGGTTCCTGACAGCGATGCCGCCCGCCATGAGCAGCGGGCTCAGCAGGACCGCGCCGATGCCCGTGCGGAGCGGCGCGACGCGCAGATGGACGCGGCCATGGGCAACTACGGGGCCGCGGCCCAGGAGCAGCGCGACGCGCGTCGTGACTGGCATGCCGCTCAGAACCAGCAGGAGCGGGCGCAAGACGATTCGTCTACCGTCATTATCGGCCGTTAGTCAGCAGCGTCTGCGTGGGCGCGCTCCTTCTCCAGGAGCGCGCGCTTGCGCGGAACCCCCCAGCGATAACCCGTCATGGTGCCGTCGCGGCCGATGACACGGTGGCACGGTACCGCCAGCGCCACTGGATTGGTCGCGCAGGAGCGCGCCACGGCACGGACCGCGCTGGGATTGCCGATCATGCGGGCAACCTCACCGTAGGTTCGGGTCTCGCCCGGCGGAATGTGGCACAGCGCGAGCCACACACGTTGCTGGAACGCGGTGCCACGCAGGTCGAGCGGCAGGTCGAGCCCCTGTTTCGGTTCCTCCAGAAACCCAAGCACCCGACGGACGGCGTCAGCCAGTGCCGCATCGTCGGCAACGATCCGCGCTCGCGGGAAGCGCTGGCGCAGATCGCCCAGCAATGCCTCGTCCGGCTCGCTAAATCCGATGAAGCAGACGCCCTTGTCGGTCGCGCCTACCAGGAGCCGGCCGAAGGGGCAGTCGGCGAACGCGGTGCGGATGACCTCTCCCTCGCCGCCGCGACGCACGGCGCCAGGCGTCATGCCCAGTAGTTCGCCGGTCTTCTCATAGACGCGACTTTCCGAGCCATAACCCGATGCGGCGACGGCATCCGCCACCCGAGCACCGCCGGCGAGCGCCGTGTGCAAGCGTCGTGCGCGCACGCCCTCGGCATAGCTGCGCGGGGTCAGGCCCGTGTGATCGCGGAACATGCGCAGGAAGTGGAAGCGCGAGTAACCCGAGCGCGCGGCGAGCGTGTCGAGCGACGGGATTTCTTCCGCGGCCTCGATGGAGGCGCAGGCGTCCTGCACCACAGCTTCGGCCAGCCGTGCCCGCTCGCCTTTCGGATCGCAGCGCTTGCAGGCGCGGAAGCCGGCCGCCTCTGCCTCGCCGACGGTGCGGAAGAACCGCACATTCTTGCGTAGCGGACGCGGCGAGGGGCAGCCGGGGCGGCAATAGATCCCCATCGTGGTGACGGCATAAAGGAAATCTCCGGGCTCGCGGCGGATCACCTGGTCCCAGAGCTGATCGTGCGACATACGATCGATCATGTGTGTGTCTTTCATGCCGATATAGTGGTCAGTGGCCGGCGGCACCGCCATCCGTGCATTGCTCTCACTCACGGCAGCCGATCTTGCGCCCGGCGCGCGCGACGGGCAGACTTCGTTGCGTACGGGGGGTATTCATATGCGGATCATAATGTCGGGCGTGCTCTGTGGCCTACTGGGGTGTGCAGGTATCGCCAGCGCCGCGCCATGCGCGAAGGCACCGGACGTCACGGCATTCGACATCGCCGGCCTCAAGGCGAAGCTGATGGTGACAGCGATCACCTGCAATCAGCAGGACCAGTACAACATGTTCGTGGAGCACTTCCGTAAGGACCTGATGGTGCAGGAACACAACCTGCATTCATATTTCGTCCGTATATTCGGCGGGCGTGCTCAGCGGGAACACGACGACTACATCACCAACCTGGCGAATACGCAGTCTGAACGCGGCATCCAGCAGGGCACATTCTTCTGCCAGCAGAATGTCGGGCTGTTCACCGAGGTCATGGCAATCACCAAAGGCAGCGACCTGCCGGCCTACGCGGCCAGCAAGGCGCTGCCGCAGCCGATCGACGTGGTCGCCTGCCCGGAGCCAACGCGGACCGCACAGGCCGGCGGCACCAAGCGCTGAGCCGGCTAGATTCGCTCGTAGCTGATGACCGAGCCGTCGTCGACGCTGAATTGCATGCCGACCCAGGCGTCGCTGACATCGTACCAAAGCTCAACGTCGAGATCGCCGGTCAACACATAACGCTTTGCAGGCATCTCCGCGCCTGACGCGAGATGGATCGGCTTCGGTTCCGGCTGGGAGATGGCTGGGTGCACCAGCATCCCGTCCTGTGTCCCGATGATCGGGCCGTGCAGCACGCCTTTGTACCAGTATGTCGAAGCGAGCGCGTTGTGCGGCGCGATATAAGGAGCGGTGCCGCTGCCCTCCACCCGCAGACCTGCGTTGGTGGCGCAGGCTGACATCCGCATGATCGTGCCGTTGCGATCAGTGTGCGAATCGAGCCCGACCAGACGATCAGCCTGCCACGTTTCCTGGTTGCGGTGGCTGTAGTGGACCAACGGGATCGGCCCGAGCGATACCCTGACATCGACCGCGATATCGACCTCGAGCGCGTCGCCATTGCAGCGGAATTGCAGTGTATGGCTGCCGATTTGCGAACCGTGACGCATGATGCGGAATGCGAGCTCCCGGCCCTGCGGCACTGGCAGCGCCGCCTGTGCGCTTCGCCCGAATGCGAGGGCAGCGCCGGCTGTCAGTAAGTGACGCCGACCGAGTTGCATCTGAATTGCCCCAAACAAGTCAGAGAGGTGACATTGCACGGTTGGACGGGTCGCGACAAGTCCCTGGCGACGTGGCACAATTGGCGCCTGCCAGCGCCGGATCGCCTGCTCCATGCACCAGCTTCTGCTCCTGCGTCACGCCAAGTCGTCCTGGGACGATGCGTCGTTGCCGGATCGCGAGCGCTCCCTGAACAAGCGAGGTCGCCGCGCCGCTGCCGCCATGCGGGAGGCGATGCGCGCACTGGGTCTGGCACCTGATGTCATCCTGGTGTCGCCGGCGCGCCGCACGCAGGAGACGCTGGAGGCACTGGAGCCATGGGACGAAACGCCGTTGTTGGAGCCGCTAGAGGTGCTCTATTTGGCCACCGCTGCGCAATTGTTCGCCGTTGTGCGCGATCTGGGTGAGACCGTCCGCAGTGTCATGGTGATCGGCCACAACCCCGGCATGCATGAGTTCGGCGTGTCGTTGGCGGGCAGGAGTTCGCTTAGCGACGCAACAAATCGGCTGCTTGCCGGTTTTCCCACCGGCGCGCTGGCTGAGTTCGCCATAGCCAGCCCGTGGCGGCAGCTAAGCGCCGGCGGCGGACAGCTCGTGCGGTTCCTGACGCCCCGCGACCTGCGCGATGGCGAGGCGGTCGAAACAGCAGACTGACCCAAATGGAACTCGAGTTGGACCTGGCTCCGGACGACGCCACGCGCCTGCCACGGCTGGCATTGCTGGCGCCGATGAAGAGCGGACGAGCGCGCACCCGTCCGGTGCGCATTGTCTGGCATGACAGCCCGGATCATGCGCTCGCTGCCGATGGACTGGCCCTGGCCGAACAGCGGCCATTCTGGCGGCTCGAGCGGCTTGCCATGCAACCACTCGGTGTTCCGGCCGAGGTGCTGGCGACGGACCGCACGACTGCCGCGCTCGGCCATTCGCTGCCCGATCCGCGAGTGCCACTGGTTGCCTTCGAGGGGCGTGCACAGACCCTGACGCTGGCCGCCGAACAGGGCGGTGTCGTCCTGACATTGCTCAACGGTATGGTGCGCACGCTTGCGACTGAGCACCGCATCAGCCGCGTCCGTTTGGAGGGTGCAGCCGTTGCCGTGCAGTCGCTGGCAACGGCGATCGCCGGCGAGCTTCGACTGACCGTGGCGTGCGCCAGCCTCGCCAGCGAGGCGCTTGCCGTGGTGACTGGCCTGCCGCCCCCCCAAGCCACCGGACCCGCCGAGTTGCCGACGGGGTTGGGGATGGCCGCGGCGTTTGCGCATGTCACTGGCCATCTGGGCGGCGTGATTTTGCACTTCGCGCCTGCGGCCGCCAACGGCCAGGACGGCCCGGAGCCAGTGCATCAGATGCGCGTCGCGGTGCGACGGCTGCGCTCGGCCATCAAGGTATTCGGCCGCGCGCTGCGCTGCCCGACCCTCGATGCCGCCGACGCAGGTCTCAAGGCACTGGCCGCCAGGTTGGGTCCGACGCGCGACTGGGATGTCTTCCTCACCGAGACGGTCGTCGCGATCACCGACGCATTTCCCGAGGAGAAGCGGCTGCAACGGCTGCTGGCCGCGGCCGAGCGGCGTCGACGCGCCTACCACGAGGCGTTGCGCGTCTACCTCGGCGGCAGCGAGTTTCGTGGCCTTGGGATCGCACTGGCCTGTCTCGCCGCCAGCCAGGATTGGCATGCTGAACTGGACGAAGCCCAACAAGCCGAACTCGTGCTCCCGCTCGACGATTTCGCCGCCCGTGAGTTGAACCGGCGGTTAAAACGACTGGTGCAGGTGGATGGTCATCTGGCCGGCCTGGAGCCGCCGGCGCTGCACGCGATACGCCTGCGCGCCAAACGCCTGCGGTATGCCGCCGAGATCTTCTCGCTGCTGTATCCCGCCAAGGCGACCAGCCGCTATCTGCGCCGCCTAAGCAAGCTGCAGGATCGACTTGGCACGCTGAACGATGGCGCGGTGGCGGCATCTCTGCTCGCCGAACTGGGGGAGAACGGCGGCGGGCACGCGTACGCCATCGGCTTGGTGTTGGGTTTCCTTGGAGCGCACAGCGCCCGCGTGCGCGACAGGATAGAGCAGTCCTGGGACCGGTTCAGTCGCTCCGCCGCGTTCTGGGAGTAGACGGGGCTTCGCCGACTGAGGAGGGCAGCGGGTTTCGTCGATTCGCCCGACTTGACATGACGTCCGTTCGCCGGCGCGCAGGAGTAGCGGTCGCAGGCTGTTGCCTCGAGATACGTCACGATCGTTCAATCATGACAGCGGGGCAGGAGCTTGGTAGCCCGCGCGTGCTTAGAGGCGGAACAGGAGAAGGGGAACATGCCACGTCACGAGGAGCAAAAGACACTTGCCTACACGGCCGACGAGCTTTACTCGGTCGTGGCGGACGTGAAGGACTATCCCTCTTTCGTGCCCTGGTGCAGCGGCGCACGTATTCACCACGAGGATCCGCAGGAAATCATCGCTGACCTCGAGATCGGGTTCGGCCCATTCCGGGAAAGCTTTACGAGCCAAGTCACGTTGGATCCACCGCGGCAAGTGCTGGTGCGCGCTACTGAGGGAGGACCGCTGGAGCACCTGACAAACACGTGGACGTTCACGCCAGCTGGCGAGGGGACGCATGTGAACTTTGTTATCGACTTCCACTTCAAGAGCCACCTCCTCGATCATATGGCCAACAACATGTTCCACGAGGCTGCGACACGCATGATGGGTGCGTTCGAGTCACGCGTGCACTTGGTTCACATGATGATGCAGCGGCATAGGCAGCATCCTTCTTCCTGATGCAACCGCCGTTTGGTCGGACGGCAGCTTGCGGCGCCGGCGCCGCCGCCAGGGGCAGATCACGCGAGCATTAACGGCCCTATCTCGAAAGATTGCTGACGTTGATGCGGCCATATGGCACGCTGGTCGCCGCGCTGATCGGGAGGAACCGAGAATCATGCCGGACGTTACCACCCAATTCGACATGCTAGCCGGAGTTCGCATCGTCGATTTCACTCAGTTCGAAGCTGGTCCGTCCTGCACCGAGGCGCTCGCCTGGCTCGGCGCGGAGGTGGTGAAGATCGAGAACCCCCGCATGGGCGATCCCGGCCGTCGCTTGCGCCCAGGGCAGCCCGACAACGACCCGTACTATTTCCACGTGTTCAACGCGAACAAGAAGTCGATCACGCTGAACCTGAAATCGCCGCGCGGGCTGGACCTGGTGAAGGACATGCTCCGCAAGGCGGATGTGTGCGTAGAAAACTACGCGC
The DNA here is from genome assembly GCA_963726125.1 of uncultured Alphaproteobacteria bacterium. Classification (GTDB taxonomy): domain Bacteria; phylum Pseudomonadota; class Alphaproteobacteria; order Acetobacterales; family Acetobacteraceae; genus JAMXLO01. The sequence goes on from CAVSBG010000013.1 coordinate 701,999, forward strand.
CGGGCACGGTCGAGCGGCTCGGCCTCGGCTATGACGTCGTTCGCGACCTGAACCCACGCATCATCTATGCCCAGGTGAAAGGCTTTGGCGAAGGCAGTCCATACGAGAAGAACCTCGCCTTCGACATGATTGCGCAGGCCTGTGGCGGCACGTTCAGCGTCACCGGCGCGCCGGATGGGCCGCCGACACGGCCCGGCATCTCGCTCGGCGACACCGGCACGGGCATGCTGATGGCGATCACCATCCTCGGCGCACTGCGTAAGCGCGACGCGACGGGCCAGGGCAGTCGGCTGCAGGTCGCGATGCAGGACGCGATCATGCACTACATGCGCATCAACTTCGCGACCCAGGGTCTGACCGGCAAGCCAGCGCAACGCGGCGGCGACAAGGTCCCTGGCGTTAGCAACGCGCCGATGGGGCTGTATCCGTGCAAGCCAGGCGGGCCCAACGACTACGTCTACCTGATGACCAGTCGCGCCAACCCCGACCATTGGGATCGGCTGTTGAAACTGATCGGCCGCGAGGACCTGATCGGCGATCCGCTCTATGCCACGCCAATGGATCGCGTAGAACGCGAGCCTGAGGTCGATGCGATCATCGCCGGATGGACGCGGCACCACACCAAGCATGAGGCGATGGATCTCATCGGCAGCGCCGGCATCCCGTGCGGTGCGGTGCTCGACACGATGGAACTGCAGAACGATCCAACCTTCGAGCAGCGCGGCATCATGCAGGTCATGCACCACAAGGAGCACGGCGACTTCAAGATGCCCGGTTGGCCGGTACGGGTGGACGGCAAGACCTCCGAAGTGGCTGCATCGCCGATCCTGGGCGAGCATACTGGCGAGGTGCTGGGAAGCTGGCTGGGCATCAGCGCGAACGACGTCGAGGGGCTGCGGCGGGACGGAGCACTGGGGTAGGTCAGGAAATCTCGCTGCGAATTCCCCCGGCTGGACGAAACAACCTTTCCGGCCGCGCGATCGGTGCGCAATAGTGGCAGCCAGACAATCGTAGGTATGCGGTCAACCACAAGGGATTAACCGAAATCCGGTTAACCTCACCTATTGCATTGCACAATAAGACTTTTCTGCCGCCTGCGCTTGCGCGATGGGAGGGTCAGTCGCTACCTGTGAGGTTCCGCAACCAGGGGGCGCCCATGGCAACCGCAGCCGAAACCAAAAAGCGCAGCGGCAAGGCTCGCGAACCTGCCATCGACCAGGAACACCTGCTCAAGGCCTATCACGACATGCTGCTGATCCGCCGCTTCGAGGAGAAGGCGGGACAGCTCTACGGCATGGGGCTCATCGGTGGCTTCTGCCATCTCTACATCGGCCAGGAGGCCGTCGTGGTCGGCGTGCAGATGGCGCTGTCGGACGGCGACCAGGTGGTGACCTCCTACCGCGACCACGGCCACATGCTGGCAACCGGCATGGACCCGCGCGGCGTGATGGCGGAACTGACCGGGCGCTCGGGCGGTTACTCGCACGGCAAGGGCGGGTCGATGCATATGTTCAGCAAGGAGAAGAACTTCTTCGGCGGACACGGCATTGTCGGCGCACAGATCAGCATCGGTACCGGACTCGGCTTCAGCGACTGGTATCGTGGCAATGACCGTGTGGCGGTGACGTATTTCGGCGAGGGCGCATCCAATCAGGGGCAGACGTTCGAGAGCTTCAACCTCGCCGCGCTGATGAAGCTGCCGGTGATCTACGTGATCGAGAACAACAGGTACGGCATGGGCACCAGCGTCGAGCGCGCCTCGGCGTCGCGCGATCTGTCGAAGAACGGCGCGCCGTGGGGCATTCCCGGCCTGCAGATCAATGGCATGGACGTGGTTGCGGTGAAGGAGGCAGCCGACCAGGCGGTGGCGCATTGCCGTGCCGGCAAGGGGCCGTTCCTGATCGAGGCGAAGACCTATCGCTATCGCGGTCACTCGATGTCGGATCCCGCGCGGTATCGCACGCGTGAGGAAATCCAGGCGATGCGTACTCAGCACGATCCGATTGACGGCGCGCGGAAGCGGCTGGAGGCGCTGGGCGTGGAGGAAGCAACGATCAAGCAGATCGACGACGAGGTGAAAGCGATCATTCAGGACGCCACCGACTTCGCGCAGAGCAGTCCGGAGCCGGAAGCGTCAGAGCTCTGGACCGATGTGCTGGTGGAGGGCTGAGCGATGTCTACCCAGATCCTGATGCCTGCCCTGTCGCCCACCATGACCGAGGGCAAGCTGTCGCGCTGGCTGAAGCACGTCGGCGACGATGTGCGCGCCGGTGACGTGATCGCGGAGATCGAGACCGACAAGGCGACGATGGAAGTCGAGGCGGTCGACGAGGGGAAGCTTTCGCAGATCCTGGTCGATGAGGGCACCGAGGGCGTCGCGGTGAACACACCGATCGCGGTCATCGCGGCCAACGGTGAGGACACGAGCGAGGCCCCTGCACCGGCCACTGCACCGGCATCGGCAAAGCAGGAGCTGCGCGAGGAGCCGCCGAAATCCGCTGCCGCGCCCGCGCCGCAGCCAATAGCACAGGCTGAACCTGACAAGGACTGGGGGCCGACCAAGCCGATCACGGTACGCGAGGCACTGCGCGATGCGATGGCAGCGGAGTTGCGGCGCGACGACAAGGTGTTTCTGATTGGCGAGGAAGTCGCGCAGTACCAGGGCGCTTACAAAATCAGCCAGGGTCTGCTCGATGAGTTTGGACCCAAGCGGGTGATCGATACGCCGATCACTGAACACGGGTTTACCGGCATGGCTGTCGGTGCCGCGCTGAATGGTTTGAAGCCAATCGTCGAGTTCATGACATTCAACTTTGCCATGCAGGCGATGGACCACATCATCAACTCTGCCGCGAAGACGCTGTATATGTCGGGCGGACAGATGGGCTGCCCGATCGTGTTCCGCGGTCCCAACGGCGCTGCATCGCGCGTCGCTGCCCAGCACTCGCAATGCTATGCGAGTTGGTACGCGCATGTGCCTGGGTTGAAGGTCGTGGCGCCGTGGTCGTCTGCCGACGCCAAAGGGCTGCTGCGCGCTGCGATCCGCGACCCCAACCCGGTCATCGTGCTGGAAAACGAAATCCTGTACGGCCACACCTTCGATTGCCCGACGGATGAGGACTTCATCCTGCCGCTTGGTCGCGCCAAGATCGAACGCGTTGGCAAGCACGTGACGATCACCGCGTTCAGCATCATGGTCGGCGTGGCGATGAAGGCAGCGGAGATGCTGGCCGAAGAGGGCATCGAGGCCGAGGTCATCAACCTTCGCTCACTGCGTCCGTTCGATGCGGCGACCGTGGTGGAGAGCGTCAAGAAGACCAACCGGATCGTCTCGGTGGAGGAAGGCTGGCCCTTCGCCGGCATCGGTGCCGAGGTCGCCATGCAGGTCATCGAGCATGCATTCGATTGGCTCGATGCACCGCCGATGCGCGTGCACGGCGTCGATGTGCCGCTGCCTTACGCTGCCAATCTGGAGAAGCTCGCACTGCCGCAACCCGAATGGGTTGTCGCTGCGGTCAAGAAGATCATCTGAGGGGTTCGGCTCATGGCAACCAACATCCTTATGCCGGCGCTGTCCCCAACGATGACCGAGGGCACGCTGTCACGCTGGCTCAAGAAGGAAGGCGAGAACGTGCGCGCCGGCGACGTCATCGCCGAGATCGAGACCGACAAGGCGACGATGGAGGTCGAGGCGGTCGATGAAGGCGTGCTGGGCAAGATCCTGGTCGCCGACGGAACCGAAGGCGTCAAGGTCAACGAGCCGATCGCGATCCTGGTGGATCAGGGGGAAGCGGTTCCAGCCACTGCCGCGCCATCTGCAGCTGCAAAGGCGGCGCCTGCTCCGGAGGTGCCCAAACCTGCGCCTGCGGCGGAACAGCAAGCTGAACCGGTTAGAGCGCCACAGCCCGCATCGCAGAGCGGCAACGGGCACGATGCGAGTGCTGAGCGCGTCGTCGCATCACCGCTCGCACGACGAATGGCGAAGCAGGCCGGCATCGATCTAGCCGCACTGAAGGGCAGCGGACCAAACGGCCGGATCGTGAAAGCTGACATTGAGGCGGCACAGCAGAAGGGCCCGGCGGCGGCTCCAGCGCCTACCGCCGTTCAACCTTCGGCCGCACCGGTTGCAAAAGCCGCCACCGCAATTACGGCACCGCATCGGCTTGTGCCGCACAGTTCGATCCGGAAGGTGATCGCGCGCCGGTTGACCGAGGCGAAGTCCACTATTCCGCACTTCTACGTCTCGATGGATGTAGAGATCGACGCGATGAACAAGATGTTGGCGGAACTGAATGCGAAGGCGCCGAAGGAGGGCGATGGGGCGTACCTGATCACTATCAACGACATGGTGATCAAGGCGTCGGCTGCGACGTTGCGTCGCGTGCCGACGGTGAACGCCGCGTGGACCGACGATGGAATGGCACTGTTCGACGATGTCGACATCAGCGTCGCCGTGGCGATCCCTGACGGGCTGATCACGCCTATCGTGCGCAAGGCGGACCAAAAAGGGCTGGCGACGATCAGCCGCGAGATGAAGGACCTGGCGGGACGGGCTCGTGCCGGCAAACTGAAGCCGGAGGAGTTTCAGGGCGGCGGGTTCTCGATCTCCAACATGGGGATGTTCGGGGTGAGTGAGTTTGCCGCGATCATCAATCCACCCCAGGCGGCGATCCTGGCGGTGGCTGCAGGACAGAAGCGGCCGGTGGTGAAGAATGATTCGTTGGCGATCGCGACTGTTATGACGGTGACGTTGAGCGTGGATCATCGGGTGGTCGATGGCGCGCTTGGGGCGCGGTGGCTGCGCGAGTTCAAGCGGATCGTCGAGGATCCGCTGAGTTTGCTGCTGTGAGCATGGCGGGCGAAACCCCCACCCCAACCCTCCCCCGCTTTGCGGGAGAGGGAGTTCACCGGCGGCGGCACTCCCTCTCCCGCGGAGCGGGGGAGGGTTGGGGTGGGGGTGGCCCGTGATCTTTACCCTCCGCCCCACCACTCCATCGGACATCGCTACTCTTCACCGCCTGATGCGTGACTTCGCGGCGTACGAAAAGCTGGAGCATCGTTTCAAGATCACCGAAGTCGCCCTGCACGATGTCCTGTTCGGCGCCAAACCCGCCATCGACTCCGTCCTGGCTGAAGTCGACGGCACTACCGTCGGTTTCGCGCTCTGGTATTTCCTGTTTGGCACGTTCTCCGGCCAATACGGGCTGTTCGTGGAGGACGTCTACGTCGAGCCCGCTCATCGCGGCCGCGGCATCGGCTACGCCCTGTTCCGCCACCTGGCGCGCATCGCTCTTGCGCGCGAGTGCGCCCACATGGAGTGGAACGTGCTCGGCTGGAACACGCCGGCGATCGAATTCTACCGCCGCATCGGTGCGAAGCCTCCACAGGGCTGGATCCCCCAGCAACTCACCGGCGAGGCGCTGATCGCACTGGCCAACGGAGCTGAAAATGCCTGATCAGTCCTTCGATGTTGTCATTATCGGCAGTGGCCCTGGCGGCTATGTCACAGCCATCCGCGCGTCACAGCTCGGCATGAAGACTGCGATCGTGGAGCGCGATCAGCTCGGTGGCATCTGTCTCAACTGGGGCTGCATCCCCACCAAAGCTTTGCTGCGCACTTCTGAGATCAACCACCTCCTGCACCACCTGCCCGACTTTGGTTTCGCCGCGGTCGAGCCTCGTTTCGAGATCGACAAGGTGGTGAAGCGCTCGCGCGCGGTCGCAAAGCAGCTGTCGCAAGGCGTTGCGTTCCTGCTGCGCAAGCACAAGGTCACCGTGTTCAGCGGCACTGCCAAGCTGGCCGGCAAGCAGACCGTTGCGGTGGAAAAAGATAGCAAGCCCGTTGCGACGATGCAGGCGCCACACATCATCCTGGCTACCGGTGCACGCGCGCGGCAGCTTCCCGGCATCGAGGCAGACGGCAAGCTGATCTGGACCTACAAGGAGGCGATGATCCCGCCCACGATGCCAAAGTCGCTGCTGGTGATTGGCTCCGGCGCCATTGGCATCGAGTTCGCCAGCTTCTATCGCAACATGGGCGCCGAAGTGACGGTCGTTGAAGTGCTGCCTCGGATTCTTCCAGTCGAGGACGAGGAAATTTCTGCCTTCGCCCACAAGGCGTTTGAGAAGCAAGGCATCCGCATCCTGGTCGGCGCGGCCGTGAAAGGCGCGAAGAAGGGCAAGGACAACGTCATCGTCACCGTGGAGGCAGGCGGCAAGAGCCAGGACATAACGGTGGATCGCGTGATCTCTGCCGTTGGCATCGTTGGCAACGTGGAGGATCTCGGCCTCGAAGGCACTGGCGTGAAGGTCGATCGCGCGCACGTGGTGATCGACGAATACTGCCGCACCGGCGAACCTGGCGTGTATGCAATCGGCGACCTCGCGGGCCCGCCGTGGCTCGCGCACAAGGCGAGCCACGAGGGCGTGCTATGCGTCGAGAAGATCGCTGGGCAGAACGATGTGCACCCGATGGACGTGCACAACATTCCAGGCTGCACGTATTGCCGTCCGCAGGTGGCGTCCGTCGGGTTGACCGAGGCACGCGCGAAGGAAGCCGGCTATGAGGTGAAGGTCGGGCACTTCCCGTTCATCGGCAATGGCAAGGCCATCGCGATGGGTGAGCCGGAGGGCATGGTGAAGACGGTGTTCGACGCGAAGACCGGCGAGCTACTCGGCGCTCACATGGTCGGCGCGGAGGTTACGGAGATGATCCAGGGCTTTGCCATCGCCCGGACGCTGGAGAGCACTGAGGCGGAGTTGATGGAGACGGTGTTCCCACACCCGACAGTGTCGGAGACGATGCACGAGGCGGTATTGGATGCGTATGGGAAGGTGATACACATCTGAGCGCCGATGAGTGAAGCGGGCTTTACCTAGCCATTTAAATGGAAATGTTGCTGACTGGGGCTGCGTTTTGGTGCGCGCGAGGATGGTCAAGCCTGGCCATGACGAGGAGGCGAACGCGGCCATCACGGATGGTCAAGGACGGGCATGATGGATGGCCAAGACTGGCCATGATAGAGTTCCGCTGGTTGGTTCAGGATCACGCCGGCCAGAGTCGCGCGCTGGCGATCCGCGCGCCCTCTGCCATCGCCTTTAGCTTGGCCCACACCACTTCCTCGTGACCTACGCGCGAGCCTAGACCGCAGTCGCTGCCGGTTTGCACATTCTCACGGCCGACCAACCTGGCGTATCGCACGATGCGCTCGGCGATGAGTTCCGGATGTTCCACCAGGTCGGTGGCATGTCCCACCACGCCCGGCATCAGCATCTTGCCGTCCGGCAGCTTCACGTCCTCCCACACATGATATTCGTGCTCGTGGCGCACGTTTGCGGCCTCGATCGAGGTACCGTTGGGCATTGATCTGCAACAGCAGATCCGCGATGTGCCGGAGCTCGATGTCATTGACATGGGGGCGGTGGCCGCTGCCCCAGCACGTGTGGAAGCGCACCAGTTCCGTTGGGATGCCGCGCAACGAATGGTTGATGATCTCGACGCTCCGTTCGAGGAAGGTGCGGTACTGCGGCACATCCCAATCGGGATAGAACATCCACGATGTGCAGAACTCCGGTTCATCGATCTGCACTACGAGACCGGCGTCGGTGATTGCCTTGTATTCCTCGCGACATGCATCGGCGACCGCTGTCATGTAGTCGTCTTCTTTGGCATAGTGTTGGTTGCGGATGCCGGCACCAAGACTGAGTGGTCCGAGTGCGGCGAGATAGCCCTCGACGTCCTTGCCGGCGATCGCCGCCTTAAGGTTGGTGATATCGCTCTGCACCGCGGCCTGTCCGGTATATGTCACGGCACTGGTGCAGCATCGACCTTCCTGCTCGGTGGCATTGAGCGCCTGTCCTGGAACCGCGAAGCCCGGCCGGATGGGGCCGCCTGAGCCGGAGTACCACAGACCGCAGGCGTGGAAGCCAGGAAAGTCGCGGCGATCGCGTTCGGCGGTCCCTGCCCGCTTTGGTGGCACCTTCGGATCGTTCGGCACCATGGAATAGCCGCTGACCCGATCATGCATGTAGCCGCCATAGCTGCCGGCCTTGGCGAACTCTCCGTCGTTGACGATGTCGACGCCGAGCTGGATTTGCCGATCGACTATTTCCTGAACGGAGCGAGGCAGGCGGGTGGTGTATTCTGTGTCGCGCGCACAACTCCTGTCCTGCCCGATCAGTTCATCAAGATAATTGGGCCGCGGCAGATTGCCGGCGTGCGAAACCAGGATGCGGTCGACACTGCGTCGCATGATCTTTCGTCCATCCGTTGCTACAGAGTGTGCCTGAACTCAGGAATATCCTGGCGCCAGAGTGAAGGCGCCGTCGCGCGCCGAATTGGCTTCCGACATCACTATTTCGTCGGTCGGAAATCCATTGTGGTCTTCCTTGGTGTAGGTGTAGCTGCCGAACAGGCCGGGATATTTCTTCACAGTATTCCAGTACCCGATGATCGCTTCGGGCGACGACGAACCGGTCTCCTCGACGGCCTTGGCGATCAAGTTGATGGCATCGGCACCAGAAACAACCCACCACAACGACGTGTCGTCCAGGCGGATCTTGCCTTTGACACTATCGACGAATGCCTGAGTGCGCGGTGGCAGCTTGCCTGCCGCATCGAAGCTGCAGCTTTTGAATCCGAGAATGTACACCTTCTTCCAGTTATCCGGCTTGTCGAGCAGCTTGCCGACCTCGCCGGACCCCATCGCCTGGTGACCCACGAAAGGCACGTCCCACCCCATCGTGCCGCGTGCGTTCAGCAGACGCGCGATCATTCCAGTTGAAACGGTCCACACCACGATCGCCTGGGCACCGGCGTTCCGCATGCGCAGCATGTCAGGCATCATGTCGAGTTGCGTTGCATCGATCTGTGCCTGGTAGACCACCTGGCCGTTGTGTGTTTTGAAGTCGTCGACCGAGTCCTTGACCATGATCGTGCCGTAGCCGGTGCTGTCGCCGATCACCGCGACCTGGTTTATTTTCAGGACGTCCATGCAGTAGAGACGCGGCGGCTGTGACGCTTGGAAGTTGGCCGGCCCTAGCCGATAGGCATTGGGAAACTTCACCGGGTCGATCAGCGAAGTTATGCCGCATTCATGGATGTTCGGAATACCGCGGCGCGAAATGATCGGCGTTGTCGCCAGTGACTCACCGGAATTGTTCGGTCCCCAGATCGCGTGCACGGTGGCGCTGCCCATCATCTCCTGCACTGCGTTGACCGCCTTGGTCGGGTCGCCCTGGGTATCGCGTGTGAGTACCTCGATCTTGCGCCCCTTCACGCCACCGGCGTCGTTGATCGCCTGCACCGCAAAGACGACGCCGCGGTTGTTGCCAACACCGGGCGCGGAGCTTGGTCCGGTCAGCGCCGCGGGATAGCCGATGACGATCGGCGAGGTGTCGGCGAGTGCCGGTCGCGCGAGGGTGGAGGCACCGGCGGCGGCCAATGATCCGGCAGCAAACCGGCGGCGTGTAATCTTCATCTATTTCGCTCCCAACATTCTCGGCAGGCGAGGTTTTGTTGTCCTATCGCCTCGTTCGGATCACAGGATAGCCGTGCGCGCGTGGTGAAGCAAAGGGTACGTGCCGTTGCACGCAGGCGACATATCCCTCACAGTTCGCGCGAAACTGTCGGCGGACATGCAAGTCGCGACCGCACACCTGAGGAAAACGATGATCAAGTCAATCTCGTTGCTGGCGCGCCGCGATCACCTGTCGCATGACCAATTCGTCCGTCATTGGGTCGACATCCATGTTCCGATGTCGCACCAGGTTCCTGGGTTGAGCGGCTATGCCATTTCGCACATAACCGACACGCTGACCCATCCGCACGCGCCGCTGATCCAGATGCCACGGGAGATCGATGGCATTGCGGAGACGTGGGCCGACAGCACGGAGGCTCAGGCGCGCATGGCCGCGTCGTCCGAGGCACAGACATGGTTCGCCGACGGCGCGAAGTTCATTGGCCACGTCAAGAGTTTCCGCACTGAGGAAACGACAGTCATCAAGCCGCTTCGTGGTCCAGCGCCGATCGTGAAGGCAATCTCGTTCATCGCGCGCAAGCACAGCTTTACGCACGAGGCGTTCCTGCGGCATTGGATCGACATTCATGGAACCATGGCGCTGACCGTGCCGGGGCTGCGCGGTTTCGTACTGTCTCGCATCATCGCGGAACCGAACCGGCCCGATGTGCCGACAATGGAGGTGAACCCGCCGATCGATGGTATCGCCGAAGCCTGGTTCGACAGTCACGATGCGCGGTTGCAGATGGCACAAACCGCGGAAGCACAACGCTGGTTTGCCGATGGCGGGTTGTTCATCGGCCAGATCACATCGTATTTGACGACCGAGCAGGTGGTGATCGTGCCGCCGGGTGGGTAACAAATTCGGTCAGGTGTGGATCGCACTCGGCACGTCCTGGCCGAAATAGGCGTGTTCCAATCGATGTGGCAGGTTTGGTTCGCTGGTAGCGGCCTCCAACACGACACGGCCACGGGCTAGCGCGAAGACCCTGTCGGCTAGCGCCAGCGCCTTCTCGATCAACTGTTCGACCAGCAGAATCGCGGTGCCGGTTTCCTTCAGCGCGCGTGCTACCGCGAGCACACGATCGACCAGCACAGGTGACAGGCCAGCCGACGGCTCATCCAGCATCAGCAGGCGTGGCCGACGTACCAGGCCTTGCGCGACTGCCAACATCTGCTGCTGCCCGCCGGACAATGCACTGCCGCGATCGCCGCGCTTGGCTGCCAGTTCGGGGAAATGAGCCAGTGCCTCCTCGACGCGCGCGTTGCGTTCACCGCGTGGCAGGTCGTAGCCGGCCAGCAACAAATTGTCGGCGACCGAAAGTTGGGTGAACACCCGATGGCCCTCGATTACATGTACAAGACCGCGCCGCGCTGTCTCGCGTGGACCGACGCCGCGCAGGTCCTGGTCGTCGAACCGCACGCTGCCCGCGGTGCTTGGCAACAGGCCGGACACGGCGCGCAACAGCGTTGTCTTGCCGGCTCCGTTCGGTCCTAGCAACGCGACGACCTCGCCACGCCTGACGGTCATGTCGACGCCGTGCAGCACGCCGATCTTGCCGTAGCCCGCTTGCAGTCCGGCGATGGTCAGCAACGTATCAGGCGCCGAGATAGGCACTGACCACCTCCTTGTGCGCGCGAATGTCGGCGGGCGTGCCGGAGGCCAGTTCGCGCCCCAGGTTCAACACGGTGACGTGGTCACAGATGTCGAAGATCAGGTCTGCATGATGCTCCACCAGCAGCACGCCGGTGCCACGTCGGCTGATCGCTGTGATCAGCGCGCCGAGACGCTGGATTTCGTCGGTGGACAGACCCGCGGCCGGTTCATCCAGCAGCAGGAACACCGGATGCAGCATCAGGGCGCGCGCGATTTCCATGAAACGCAGTTCGCTGTGCTGCAATCTGTCGGCTCGCACTGCAGCGAGCGCCTCCAGACCAACGACACGCAGCGACTGCATTGCTTCGGCCTGCAACGCGACCTCATCACGACGGTGGCGCGGCAGAGATAGCAGCAATTCAGCAAAGGTCGCGGTGCCGTCGATGGTGCCGCCGATCATTACGTTCTGCAGCACGGACGCTTCGCCGATCAGCCTGGGTGTCTGGAAGGTGCGGGCAATGCCGAAACCGGCGCGGGTCTGCGGTGCGCGATGCGCCAGATCATGCGTCCCAAGAGCAACGCGCCCTGCCTCGGGGCGATTGTAGCCACTGATCACGTTCAGCGTCGTGGTTTTGCCAGAGCCGTTCGGCCCGATCAGTCCGTGCACCTGACCCGGCCGGATCTCCAGGTCGAGCCCATCGATCGCGCGCACCCCGGCGAAACTAAGAACCACACCGTTGAGCACGATCGCCTGGTCGGCGGTGCCGTGGTTCAGCAACTCGTTGAGCAGCGCGGGTCGCGGCACGATGGCACGATCGCTTTCCAGTGGCTTGCGATTTGCAAAGTCCAGCAGGTCCGCGATGCCACCGGGAATTACCAGCACGATGACAAGCAGCAGCGTTGCGTAGAGGAACGTCGACCAGGCGACCAGCGGGGCGGCAAATTCGGGCAGCACGGTCAGGATAATGGTGCCGAGCAACGGACCCATGATGGAACCACGGCCACCGATCAGAATGGCGATGAAGAACAGCACCGACAGGTCGAAGGTGAAGGCATCCGGCGTGATGTAGGATTGCAGTGTGGCAAACAACCCGCCTGCGATCGCCGCGGTGGCGCCGCTGAACAGGAACACCGCTATCAGCAGGCCGGGTTTGGATATTCCGGTGGCCTCGGCTGCAACTTCGGCGTCGCGGATCGCGACAAGCGAACGGCCGAAGCGACTGTGCGCGATGTTGGCGGTCATCCAGGTGCACAGTGCGGCGAAAGCCAGACAGAAAAAGTAGAAGCCGCGACCGGTGCTGAATGGATACGGCAACTCGGGGCCGGGCACGCCGGTGCCGCCGCCGGTGACGCTCTGCCAGGCCAGGGCGATCTGGGTGATGATGGTGGCGAAGCCGAGCGTGGTCATCGCGAAGTAGAAGGTGCGCAGCCGCAACGCCGGCAGTCCGATGATCACACCGGCGATCGCGCCCACTACGCCGGCGGCTGCCAATGCTGCAAGCGCCGGCCAGGGTGGACCGAGATTGCCGAGCACCAGGATGCTCGCCGTGTAGGCACCGAGCGTGAGCAGCGCGACGTAACCGATCGCAAGTTGGCCGCCGAAGCCGACGGCGAGATTCAACCCGGCCACCAGCACCCAATAGATCGCCGCGCGGGTAGCGATCAGCGTCCAGTAGTCGTTGGCCACGAATGGCAAAATCACCGCCAGACCGAACAGGATCAGGAACGGCAGGGCGATGCGAAAGCCCGTCTGCGACGCGGGCCGCACTGAGGGCGGCGCAAGCGCCGTACTGCCGGTATCGATCGTCATACCCGTCGCACCATGGTGGCGCCGAACAGGCCCTGTGGCACGGCGAGCAGCACCACGATAAACACGATGAAGACTGCGACCGACGCGAACACGCCGCCGAGCGTGAAGTTCGCTGCTTGTTGGAACAAACCCAGCGCGAGACCGCCGATGAGTGCGCCTCGGTTGTTGCCCAGGCCACCTAATGCCACGGGAACGAAACCGTAGAACGAAAGCATCGCGCCGTTGGCGAAGAAGGCGAGCAGCAGTTCCCCGCTGGCAAATCCGGCGAGTGCGCCGATGATGCCGGCCAGTGCGAAACTCGCCATGCGCAAGTTGCGCTCCGGCAAGCCGAGCGCGCGGGCGGCGAAATTGTCCTCGGCGATTGCCAGGAAGGCTCGGCCGACCAGCGTGTGGCGGTAAAGCAGTTCCAGGCCGCCAACCACGGCGGCGCAGGCCAGCAACGGCAGCCAGAACTTTTCATCGAACGGGCCGCCGTTGCCGATACCGAACAGGCGGGGGAACGGTTGGGGTTCGGTACTCCACTCGATCGCCGTCAATTGTTGGATCATCAGCGCGAGCGCGAGCGTCGATAGCACGTAGAGGTGCTGGTCCAGCTTGCTGAGCACGGGACGCACAGCGACGAACTCGGTGATCACGCCGATCGCCGCGCCGGCGGCCAGTACCACCAGAAAGGCGATGATCGGCGGCAGACCAAGGCGGAGCACAAACAACGAGCCGAACACGCTGCCGAGCATGCCGACCTGGCCCGCGGTGAAGCTCATCACGCGGGAGGCGGAGAACATCGTGTTGTAGGTTATGCCGATCAGCGCGTAGACGGCACCGATGGCAAGGCCGGAAGCGATGATGGAAGCCAGCATCGAACTCAGCCGCGGTCGCGGCATGCAGGTGACATTTCTTCTCCCCCTTCGGCGGCGATCCACCATCCGCAGGATACAGGGTGCCCGAGAGATCAACCAGAGCCTCGCGGTTGGTGAGAACTGACCGCCGCGCTCTGTCGACTCAGCTTGCGTGGAACTGTGCAGGGCCAGGCATGTTCATGCGGAGATCCAATACGGGCAAGGATGGGGTTTGACCGGAGCCCGGAAATCTGGATCGATCCGAGCATGAAGAGGATGGAGACCGTGTTCCCGCATCAGGCCTGTCGACACGATGCATGAGGTGCTGCGGCTCCTGTTGAGCGCCGCTTTGATGCTGTTCCTGGCTCCATCGGCCGCCCGGGCAGATCCGATCCGGATGCAGTGCTGGGACTGCTTGCAACGGCTTGCGATGGAACTGCCGGCGGTCAATCCGCAAGAGGATCCATCGTACGAGCAGGGGCTGACACCGGGTTCCGTATTGCCTGCGCTCACCACGTGCAGCGTCGACGACAGCCAAATTCCCGACCTGCGGCGCATCATTCAGGTTTTCACAGACGCCCAGGTGAAAAGTGGCGGCGTCAGCTACGTACGGGAACAGCTTGAACACATGCCGGAGGTCAGCGCGGAGGACCGTGCGAAGCTGATCGATGGCGCCAGACAGGACCTGGATACGACGCTGCGCCATTTGGTCGACCACAACTGCCGCATTCTGTTGCAAGCCCACTTCGATGAAGGCGGGAGCCGCGCTTGGCTTCTGCATATGATCGACATCGGACGAGGTTCCGAGGACCGTTGAACGGCGACTGCCGGTATCGCATGCGGCGCATCATCGCGTAGGCTGCGGTTCGCAGGGCCGGACAACAGAACGGCCGCCGGAGGAGACGATGACGACACTCAACGCCCGGCTGAGCCGCCGCAACGCATTGCGTATCGGCGGAGCCGCTGTCTTGCCGCTGGTTCATATTCGAACCGCCACAGCTGCCGGCAAGCTGGCGCTGGCATTCTGGGACCACTGGGTTCCCGGCGGCAACGATGTCATGTCGAAGCAGATCAATGCATGGGCAGCGCAGAACAAGGTCGAGGTCAGCGTCGACTACATGGGCGCGGCCAACAAGCTGCTGATGACCGCCTCGATGGAGCAACAGTCGAAGACCGGCCACGACGTGATCGCACTGCCAAGCTGGGAGGTGCACAATCACGCCGCCGCACTGGCGCCGGTAGATGACGTCATGCAACGGCTGATCGCCAAGTATGGTCCGACCAACCAGGTCAATGAGTATCTCGCGCGGCCCGGCGGTCACTGGATCGCGGTGCCGAGCAATTCAGGATCGCAGAATTTGCCGCCGGTCGGGCGCGTCAGCGTGCTCAAGGAAAAGGCCGGCTTCGACGTGTTGGCGGCCTATCCGGTCAGCAACGAATACACGCCTGGCGCTGATGCCTGGACCTGGGATGCCCACCTTGCCGCAGCCGAGGCCTGCGCCAAGGCGGGCATGCCGTTCGCGCTGGGGCTGTCGAATTCCGGCGACTGCGTGACCTTCTGCGGCGCGTTGTTCAGTGCCTTCGGTGCGCAGCTCGTCGATGCGAAGGGCAACGTTACTGTGCGGTCGGATGGCGTTCGCGAAGTGCTGGAATATGGCGCGCGTCTGGTCAAGTTCCTGCCATCGGACGTGCTGAGCTATGACAGCGCGTCGAACAACCGCGCACTGATCGCCAACAAGAGCGCACTGATCTTCAATCCTCCGTCGGTGCTTGCGGTTGCGCAGCGCGATCAGCCACAGATCGCCGCCGACTGCTGGACGTTCTCCGCGCCGCGCGGACCGAAGGGGCGGTTCGTCCCGTTCAATCCGTACTTCTGGGGGCTGTGGTCATTCAGCCGGAACCAGACCGCCGCCAAGGAATTGCTGGAATATATCAGCGACCGTGCACAAGTGGAGGAGCGGACTACTGCGGTTCTCGGTTACGACATCCCGCCGTTCGCCAGCATGCAGGATTTCAAAATCTGGGAGGAGGTAGGACCGCCGCGCGGCATGGTCTATCACTACCCTGTTCGCGCATCGGATCACGCGCAGCCGGACGTTGCCGGTACACCCGCGCCGCCGGAGATCGCTGTGCAGATTTACAATGCCGGCACCATGCCGCTGATGCTGGCGAAAATGTTCACCGGCAGCTCGATCCCGCAGACGATCGACTGGGCGGAGGAGCAGTTGGCGGGGTTCGCGCGTTAGACGATTGAATGGGGATTGGGCGAGACCAGAACTCGACCGAACGACCCCCTCCCTGCCTCCCCCGCCCTGCGGGAGAGGGGATTCGCGCCGTGGCGCAGCTTGACGCCCCCTGCCCCGCCCGCCACATCTCCGTCATGTCGACTCGCCTCGTCATCGACCACCGCACCGCGGCCCTGCGCCATCCGGAGAAGGCGCACCGGCCGGACAACCCCATTCAGCGCAAGCCCGCCTGGATCCGGGTTAAGGCGCCCACGCATCCGGTCTACCACGAGACCCGCGCCCTGATGCGCGCCAACGGCCTGGTCACGGTCTGCGAGGAAGCCGCCTGCCCCAACATCGGCGAATGCTGGTCCCAGCGCCACGCCACCATGATGATCATGGGCGACACCTGCACCCGCGCCTGCGCGTTCTGCAACGTCGCCACCGGTCAGCCTGGCCCGCTGGCCGTCGACGAACCAGAGCGGGTCGCCGATGCCGTGGCGAAGCTCGGGCTGGTGCATGTCGTCATCACCTCGGTCGATCGCGACGACCTGCCAGACGGCGGCGCGGCCCATTTCGCCGCCACCATCCGCGCCATCCGCGCCGCGGCACCGGCCACCACGATCGAGGTCCTGACGCCCGATTTCCTCCGCAAGCCAGGTGCTGCCGAGATCGTCGTGGCCGCCCGACCCGACGTCTACAACCACAACCTGGAGACCGTTCCCCGCCTGTATCCCACCATCCGCCCCGGCGCGCGCTACTTTGCCTCGCTGTCGCTGCTGCACCGGGTGAAGCAGCTCGATCCATCGATCTTCACCAAGTCCGGCCTGATGGTGGGGCTGGGCGAATCCGCGCATCGAGATCATGCAGGTGATGGACGACCTGCGCTCCGCCGAGGTGGATTTCCTGACCATCGGCCAGTACCTGCAGCCGACCAGTGAAGCACGCCGCGGTTGAACGCTTCGTCACGCCCGAGGAATTCGCCGACTACGCCGCGCTGGCGCGAGGCAAGGGCTTCCTGCTGGTCTCGGCCACGCCGCTGACCCGCAGCTCCTATCACGCGGACGCCGATTTCGCCGCCTTGCGAGCGGCACGCGAGGCGCAACGCGCCACCTCCGCCTGATGCCGACCCACGCCGAACGCCAGATCGTCCCGTACCGGCCCGAGCAGCTCTTCGACATCGTGGCCGACGTGGCGAAATACCCGCAGTTCCTGCCCTGGTGCGTCGCCGCGCGCGTCCGCAGCGCGCACTGCCGACGGAGCTGGTCGCCGACCTCACCATCGGCTTCGGCCCATTTCGCGAAACCTTCACCAGCCGCGTCACCCTGGATCGGCCGCACCGGGTCAAGGTGCGCTACGAAAATGGCCCATTCCGCTATCTTAACAACCAGTGGGACTTCCTCCCCCACCCGACCGGCTGCGAGGTCGACTTCTTCGTCGACTTCGAATTCCGCAGCCGCATCCTGCAAGCCGCCATCGGCGTGGTATTCAACGAGGCGGTCCGCCGCATGGTCGGCGCCTTCAACAAACGGGCGCGCGAGGTCTACGGTCCCCCCGCCGCTGCCGATGCCCCAACGCCGCACCCGTGAGGAGCTGACACATGTATGCTCTACGCCCCGAAGCGACCCGACCGCCGACCTGCCGCCGGTGCGGGTGAACCTCTACTCCGACACCCAGACGCGACCGTCGCCCGGCGATGAAGGACGCCATGATGCGCGCCGAGGTCGGCGACGAGCAGCACGGCGACGACCCCACGGTGCACGAGCTGTGCGACCGCATGGCGGCGCTGCTGGGCAAGCAGGCGGCGGTGTTCCTGCCCTCGGGCACGATGTGCAACCAGATCGCCGATCCTGACGCATTGCCGCGCCGGCGATGAGATCATCGCGCACGAAACCGCCCACATCATCACCAACGAGGGCGGCGGCCCCGGCGCGCTGACCGGCGCCACTGGTGCTCGGACTGCGCGGCGAGCGCGGGCAGTTCGATGCCGCCACCCTGCGCGATGCGTTCCGCGAGACGCAGCCGCAACATGCCGACGCAGACACCTGCTGGCGGTCGAGCAGACCGCGAACATCGGCGGCGGCTCGGTCTGGCCGCTGGATAAGCTGAACGCGGTGCTGGACACCGCGCATGAGCACGGCCTGGCCACCCACATGGATGGCGCGCGGCTGATGAACGCCGTCGTGGCGAGCGGCATTCCGGCGCACGAGATGGTGGCCGGCTGCGATTCCGTCTGGGTCGATTTCACCAAGGGCCTGGGCGCGCCGCTCGGCGCCGTGCTGTGTGGCTCCGAGGCGTTCATCGACGAGGCGTGGCGCTGGAAGCAGCGCCTCGGCGGTTCGATGCGTCAGGCCGGCGTTTGCGCCGCCGCCTGCATCTACGCGCTGGACCACAACATCGATCGGCTGGCCGACGATCATGCCAACGCCAAGGCTCTGGCGCGCGGTTTGGCGCAGATCCCGGGCGTCACGGTGGAGGAACCGGAAACCAACCTGGTGTTCTTCGACACCTCCGGCCAGCGGCCTGACCGCGGACGAACTCGCATCGAACGCTGCGGCATGCGGGCATCATGCTGTCCACCATGGGTCGCTATCGCGCCCGCGCCTGCACGCATCTCGACGTCGACCGGGCCGGAATCGAAACGGCGCTGCAGATGCTGCGTGCTGCGATCTCAACGAATCTCTAAGCGTAATCGGTCGATCAGATTTCGGGTCCAGGCCGCTTCAAGCGGCTATAAAACGTTACGAGCCATACCGAGAACACGATCCAACCAAGCAGCGAATAGCCTGCCTTGGCGGCACGCCACAAAGTCGCGCTTGTCCCTTGATCCGGCACGATTTCGCACTTCAACTCCTGATGCAGCGGAATGAACGGAACGATCATGTCCAGAGCATAGACAACATGCGTGAGGAAATTGTCCGGGGTATCAGTGCATGCGATGTGCTTTTCGAACACGCCATCCTTGGGGGCTCGCAAAAACACCCGTTCGGTCCATTCGTCATATGGTTGGATGTACGCCGAAGCAGTGACTACCACGTTTTCCGCCAGCATGTTGTTGGATTGCGCATAGCCGACCCCAAGAGCCCCCAACACGACGTAAGCAAGCAGCGTGAGGTTGGCGCGCGTACCCGACAAACCGAAGCCGAAGAAGAAACCATACAAGGTCCGCAGCAATCGGTGGCCACCCGATTCCGTTGGAGCCGCCCAACGCTCGCCTGTGGTGACGGTCCTGGCGGCCTCCTCCTCGCCCTGGGCTTGCAGCACACGGGCAAGTTGACGAAACGGGTGCGGAAAGAATGCGGGCGGGCTTAATTCGCCGGCCACACGCAAGTCGTCCTGTCGCGGCTGGTGCAGCACCCAATCGAGCAGATGGTCGCCACGTTGATTCGCCGGAGGCGCGCAACCGCCAGTGGGGATATTCCACGAGCGGCGCAGTCTCAGGTTTCGCCGGGTCCCGGCGACAGAGCTCAATGCCAGCCTTTCGTAGGTGAAGCCGTCGAGGTTGATCGAACATTCCGGGCCGTGCGCGTAGGCCTGGACGCCGCCCCAGCCATCAGGCCAACGGCTCTCGACCGTGGAAGCTATCGCCCCACGCAGGTCAATGCCGGAATATGGCTGCCGGAAACGGAGCGCCGCAGCCTTCAGGACCGAACCAATCCGGGCATGGCGCAGGTCGAGCGGCGCGGAAGATAAATGGTTCCGCCATTGGCCGATGGTCAGCCCATCCCAGCGCAGGCTTCCTGTGACCTGCATGCGCTCGAACCGCAGATTTCCGTCCACCACCGTATTGATCAACTGGACATCATCACCGACCTGAAGATCCTTGGCATAGATGGCTGAGCCATAGGTTGCAGCGTCGCAGGGATTATTGAAGGACGCGTCCGTGCACTTCAGGTCCTGACCGACGGACGCACCCGCCAGATCGATCTCTCCCTCTGCTCTGAAATTGTCACGGAACTCCACCGACCCTGCAATCTGTGCCCGCTCTGCCTTCAAAGCGATGCCTTCGCCGTTGGCGACATAGTTCCTGAGCGTGCCACCTTCGAATTTCAAATCTCCGGCAATTTTCGCGCCCGTCAGATCGATCCGTCCTTGGCAATCGAACAATCTTGGCTGGTCTCCAGGCACCGCCGGTTCGCAAGCACCGAAGGTCGCACTACCAGCAATGTTTATGTTCACGGCATTGAGCGCGATGTCCGTGCCACCGGTTGCCGCGCGCCGCACGTGCACACCGTTGAATGACAGGCTGCCTCCCACGTGCGCGCCCGCCAGATCGACAGGCGCTTCGAATGACGCGCCATCAAAATCCGCGCTATCCCCGATCTCCATGCTGGAGCCTATGAAGGCCGTGTTGTCACGTGGCAGATCCAGCAGCCTCAGTCCTGTGCAGTTCAGGCTGCCGCGCAGGCGTGTTCCGACAAAACTTACGTGACCGTTGCGAATGGTCGCATTCTGCAGAAGCAGTGTGGCACCGATATCGGCCTGGTCGAGCACCAGGGCCGATTTGTTGTCTGCCGCCGGGCGATCGATGTTGGCGTAGCGCAGATCGAGATATCCACTGATCTGCGCCCCCAACAACCACACCCACCCTGAAGCGTGGAACTTGTCCCGCTCTTCGAGCTGGTCAGGTGGGATCCCACTGACGATGACCGCATGGCGCGAGCGCAGCATCAGGTTGCCAAAAATTCGGGCTGATTGGGCATTGAAGGCATCGTCCTCGATGCCTACCAGCCGCGCGCGATCGCACCAGACGTGGCCATGCACCTGTGCACCGTCAAGTGATACCCCACCGTACGCGGTGAATCCTGAGCACAGGCGCAAACTGCCGCGGATATCCGCACCGGCCAGCCAGAGCGCGAACCGAGGGCCTTCGGGCTCGATCTCAAAGTCCTGCCGTTTTGGCGGCAATTGCAGCGTCGCGGCTGACCCAGTGATCTGGCCATTGATCACCGCACCACGCGCGTCGATCCATGCTGGCTCATTTTCACCGGTCTGGCTCTTGAACGGCTGACAACCTGAGAAGTCGAACGGCCCGCCTATCTCCGCTTCACGCAGTTTGATGTCGCGAAAGCGGCTGCCCTTAAGGGACAATCGCGAAATCCGGCTGCCATCGAGATTGATCTCGTCCGTGATGTCGCATTGTTCCAGCGCCAAAGCCGGAAGCATCTCGCCCGAGCCGGCACAATCATCTAGATTGAGCGCACCTGCAATGCGGGCGCCGCGGATTCGAACCCCGCCCGATCTCGGTGCGGCACCAAGCCGGAAAGCTTCTCGGCGACCGAGCAATAGCTGCCGGATCTGCTCCGCGTGTATGATCGGCATCTCATTATTTGCGTCTCGCGGGTAGTCGATCAGTCTGCCCGCATCGACGCTGACTGCGAGCAGGCACTCTACGGCGTCACGATGTTCATGCCATGAGTGAATATTCATAGCGCCCTCCGATTGCGCCCGCATCGTGACGCGGACGTTACGGCACTATAGAAACCCACTCACCCTATGGATACCAGCATTAGCAATTCATTAGGCTAGGATTTGTAGTGTAGCGGCACACGGTGCTTAGCCAGAAAGGTTCTGCCATGCGCTTCCTGCTTCCGCTGCTCGCGGCTTGCGCCCTTGCCCTGCCGGTGCAGGCGCAGACGTCATCGACGGGCTCGTCCACGGCCAAGGCAACGACGCACACGCACCTGAGTTCGCAACAGCGCTTCACCAACGCCAACACGACTCACGACGGCCACCTGACCCTGGATCAGGCAAAGGCGGGCTATCCGTCAATTGCCCACCACTTCGACGCGATCGACAAGGACAAGAGAGGCTACGTAACGGAAGCCGACATCCGCGCCTACCACAAGACGCAGCGGACGCTGCATCACCAGGCGTCGTCGACCGCGCCGAAAGCGCCGAACAGCTAGGCGGGCGCGTAGGCCCGCACGAAGGCGTTGATTGCGGAGGTCACGGCGGCATCGATCTCCGCGTCCGTCGGCCGTTCCAGGCCGAGTGTAGCGCGCAGATATACGCCGCCGCGCAACAGACCGATGAACTGATCGGCGGCCAGGATCGGATCGGGGACGTTGAGCCGACCGGCATCGGTCTGCGCCTGTAGCCATTCGCCGAACACCCGGCGGAACATGCCGGGGCCGTTGTCGTAGAACGCGCGCCCCAGTTCCGGGAAGCGCACGCTCTCGCTGATCACCACGCGGTGGATCGCCAGCGCCCGATCCTCGAGCAGGAAGCGCAGCAGCCTGCCGGCGAAATCGATCAAGGCGGTGCGCAGGTCCATTTCCAGGCCCGGCAGGATCGTCGCGCTGGCAATGTTCTGCTGGCATGCGTCGCTGATGATCGTGGCGAACAACTGATCCTTCGAGCTGAAGTAGGCGTAGAGCGTCGCCTTCGACACACCGGCGGCGCGGGCGATCGCGTCCATGCTGACCGCGCCGTAGCCCTGCGCCATGAACAGCGCGGTAGCGGCGTCGAGGACGCCCTGCCGCTTGGGGGACTCGCTGTCAGGCCGCAGCTCGGCGGTGGCGCTCATGGCGCATAATTGGGCAGAGCGTTCGGGCATTTGCAAGGTCAAACATGAGTGAACTGAACCGTTCAGTTTACCCTTGACCTACTCGCGCATGATCGCCATCCTGGGATGAACTGAACCGTTCAGTTCAGAGGAGTCCGGAATGAACGCGATAGCCGACAAGCCGCTGGCCGTGCCAGCGGAGACCCAGACGCCTGCGCCGCCGTCCCGCCTCTCACGCGGGCTGCGCCGAGCGTGGCGACCCGTTGCGGCCCTGGTCGTGGTGGTCGGCGCCGGCGTCACCGCCTCGTGGTGGTTCACCGAGGGCCGCTACATCCAGAGCACCGACAACGCCTACGTCCAGGGCGACATCGCCGTACTCGAGCCCTCGCATCGAGGGCGACGTGGCGGCGATCAAGGTCACCGACAACCAGCGTGTGCATGCCGGCGATCCGTTGATCGTGCTGGATCCGACCGACTGGCGGGCCCGCCTCGCGCAGGCCACCGCGGCCGCGGCCGAGGCGACTGCCGCGGTGCAGACGGCGCAGCGGCAGGTGACGCAGCAGCGGGCGATGATCGATGCAGCGGAGGCCGCCATCGTTCAGGCGCAGGCCGAGCAGGTGCGGACCAGCGCGGACGCGAAGCGCTCCGGGTCGCTGGTGGCCGGCGGCTGGGCCTCGCGGCAGGCCAACGACCAGGCGATCGCCGACTCTCACAAGGCCGATGCGGCCGTGGTGGCGGCGCAGGCGCAGAAGGCGGCAGCCCAGGCGCAGCTGGACGTGCTGGGCGCGCAGGTGGTGCAGGCACAGGCCCGCCAGCAGAACGCCACTGCGGCGGTAACGCTGGCGGAGAACAACCTCGCCTACACCGTGATCCGGGCGCCGTTTGACGGCATCGCCGGGAACCGGGCGGCGGAGTTGGGGCAGCACGTAACGCCTGCGACGCAGCTGATCGCGGTCGCGCCGGTGCGCGACAAGCTTTACGTCGTGGCCAACTTCAAGGAGACGCAGCTTCATCGCATGCGTCCCGGGATGAAGGTGCGGCTGATCCCCGACATCGATCCTGATGGGGCCGTGGATGGCCGGGTGGACAGCCTGGCGCCGGCGACCGGCGCGCTGTTCAGCCTGCTGCCGCCGGAGAATGCGACGGGCAACTTCACCAAGGTGGTGCAGCGGGTGCCGGTCAAGCTGGTGATCGATCCGGCGCAGGCCTCGCACGCCGAGTGGCTGCGGGCGGGGCTGTCGGTCACGGCCGAAGTGGATACGCGTGGACCCGATGCCGAGCGTCTCGGCTTGTTTGGTGCCGCCGCTGCTACGCTGGGGCATGCCTTGCCATGAGTGCCGCTGCCGATCGACTGAGCTGGCGCCAGTGGTTCGGCTTCATGGCCATGGTGCTGGGGATGTTCATGGCGATCCTGGATATCCAGATCGTCTCCGCATCTATATCCGAAATCCAGGCCGGGCTTGCCGCCAGCCCCGACGAGGCGTCGTGGGTGCAGACCAGCTACCTGATCGCCGAGATCGTCATGATCCCGCTGTCGGGCTGGCTGTCGCGCCTGCTGTCCACTCGGGTGCTGTTCGTCGGTAGCGCGTTGGGGTTCACGCTGTTCTCGCTGTTGTGCGCGTGGGCATCCAGCCTGGGCGAGATGGTGGTGTTCCGCGCCGCGCAGGGCTTCATCGGTGGGGCGATGATCCCGACTGTGTTCGCCACGACGTTCCTGCTGTTCCCCGGTGAGAAGCGGACACAGATGTCGGTGCTGATCGGTCTGACCGCGACGATGGCGCCGACCATTGGTCCGACGCTGGGCGGGTGGCTGACGGATCAGTATTCGTGGCACTGGCTGTTCCTGATCAACGTGCCGGTTGGGTTGGTCGTGGCGGGTGCGGTGTGGACTTGCCTGGATATCGACAAGCCGGACTGGTCGTTGCGGCACAACTTCGATCTGTTCGGGTTGGTGCTGATGGCGTCGTTCCTCGGCGCGCTGGAATACGTGCTGGAGGAAGGCAACCGTTGGGATTGGTTCCAGGATGAAACCATCGCGTGGTGCGGCGTGATCGCGGTGGTCGCTGGAGCGTTGTTCTTCTGGCGCATGCTGACGCGGCGCGATCCGTTGGTGGAATTGCGCGCATTCGCCAATGCCAACTTCGCATTCGGTTCGTTGTTCAGTTTCGTGCTGGGGCTGGGGCTGTATGGCTCGGTGTATCTGGTGCCATTGTTCCTGGGGCGGGTGCGCGGCTATGACAGCCTCCAGATCGGCGAGACAATGTTCGTGACGGGCGCTGCAATGTTTCTGTCCGCGCCGATCGCGGGACAGCTTGCGCGGGTTATGGATCTTCGGGTGATGCTGGCGGTCGGGCTGGTGATGTTCGGCAGCGGGCTGTGGTGGATGGCGAACCTGACGGTTGACTCGGCGTTCTGGGAACTGTTCGGGCCGCAGGCGCTGCGCGGTGCTTCGATGATGCTGATCATGCTGCCGGTCAATCAGATTGCGCTCGGGCGGTTGCCGCCGGCGGCGGTGAAGAACGCTTCGGGGTTGTACAACCTGATGCGCAATCTGGGCGGTGCGGTCGGGTTGGCAATGATCAACACCATCGCGACATCGCGGCTTGCGGTGCATACGCAGCATCTGGACGAACAGGTGACCTGGTCGCGCTCGGCGGCGACGCAGGCACTGGGCAACATGACGCACATGATGACTGCCACGAAAGCCGGTGACGCCCATGTGGCGGCGCTGGGGCGGATTGCAATGATGGTGGAGCAGCAAGCGCTGACACTGACCTACAACGACGTGTTGCTGCTGATGGCTGGCAGTTTCTTCCTGGCGCTGCCATTCACGTTCCTGCTGGCCAAGCCGGCGACGGCCGGGGGCGCCGAGGCGCACTGAACACCGGCTTCGTTCAAAACAGCCGAGGCTTGCGGGGGTACCGGACGATGGACCATGTAAGGTCATTGTCCGTTCCCAGCGAGGTTCGTCATGCCGCAGACTGTTGCCGATTTCATGGTCGATGCGCTCAAGAAGGCGGGCGTCAAACGGGTTTACGGGATTGTCGGCGACTCGCTGAACGGGTTCATCGATTCGCTGCGGCGCAAGGGCGGCATCGAATGGATCCACGTGAGGCACGAGGAGGCCGCGGCGTTTGCCGCCGGCGCCGAAGCCCACCTGACCGGCAGCCTGGCGGTGTGCGCGGGAAGCTGCGGGCCCGGCAATCTGCACCTGATCAACGGACTGTTCGACTGCCAGCGCTCGCGGGTTCCGGTGCTGGCGATAGCGGCGCACATCCCCAGCAGCGAGATCGGCTCCGATTACTTCCAGGCGACGCATCCGGAGAACCTGTTCAAGGATTGCAGCCACTATGTCGAGCTGATCTCCAAGGGCGCGCAGGCGCCTCGGATCTTCGAGCGGGCGATCCGAGCGGCTATTGGAAGTAAGGGCGTCGGCGTGGTGGTGATCCCGGGCGACGTCGCACTGGAAACGATCGACGCCACGCCTCCGGCCGTCATGGTTCCCCCGGCTCCCGTCGTGGTGCCGCAGGGGGCGGACCTGGATCAGCTGGCGGAACTTCTGAACCGCGGAGCGAGGGTGACGCTGCTCTGTGGTGCGGGCTGCGCGGGGGCACATGACGAGGTGCTCGCGCTGGCGAAGACGTTGCAATCGCCGATCGTGCATCCGCTGCGGGGGAAGGAGCACGTCGAGTACCGATAATCCTTACGACGTGGGGATGACGGGTCTGATCGGGTTTGCGTCCGGCTATCTCGCGATGAAGGCCTGCGACACGCTGCTGATGCTGGGGACTGATTTTCCGTATCGGCAATTCTATCCCGAGGCGGCGAAGATTGCGCAGATCGACCTGCGTGCCGAGGCGTTGGGAAATCGCTGCAAGCTTGATATCGGTCTGGTCGGCGATGTGAAGGAGACGCTGAAGGCGCTGCTGCCTCGGTTGGCTCCGCATGCCGACACGAAGCATCTGGATGCGTCGGTGGCCGATTACAAGAAGGCGCGGCGGGCGCTGGATGACCTGGCGGAGAGCAGCCCTCGGAGCAGCACGATCCATCCGCAATACCTGTTCCGACTGGTGAATGAGCTGGCCAGCGAGGATGCGGTGTTCACCTGCGATGTGGGAACGCCGACAGCCTGGTCGGCCCGGTATCTGCATATGAACGGCAAGCGGCGGCTGATCGGGTCATTCAATCATGGCTCGATGGCGAACGCGCTGCCGCAGGCGATCGGGGCGCAAGCGAGCTATCCGGGGCGGCAGGTCATTTCGATGTCGGGGGACGGCGGGTTCAGCATGATGATGGGCGACTTCATCACGCTCAGCCAGATGAAGCTGCCGGTGAAGGTGATTGTGCTGAACAACGGGACGCTTGGGTTTGTCGAGTTGGAAATGAAGGCGACGGGTATCCTCGATACCGAGTGCGAGCTGCGCAATCCTAATTTCGCGGCGATGGCGGAGGCGATGGGTATCAAGGGCATTCGCGTCGAGCAGCCGAAGGATCTGGAGGCGGCGCTGGCGGAGGCGCTGCGTCACGACGGGCCGGCGTTGGTGGATGTGGTGAGCGCGCGGCAGGAACTGATCATGCCGCCGAAGACCACGCTGTCTCAGGCGCAGGACTTTGGGCTGTTCATGCTGAAGGCGGTGTTGGATGGACGCGCGGGTCAGCTCATCGACCTGGCCAAGGTCAATTTGACACGGTGAGGCTGCGGTGGGTGATGGGGGCGGTGTTCAGTCTTTGGCGTGCGGCCATTATGTGGCGCCGTTGAGGAACGGGTTGCTGCGACGCTGCTCGCCGAGCGTCGAACCGGGACCATGGCCGCATAGGAACGAGAAATCGTCGCCGAGCGGTAGCAGTTTGTCGGTAATGGCGCTGATCAACGCGGCGTGGTCGCCATAGGGGAAATCGGTGCGGCCGACGGAGCCCTGGAACAGCACGTCGCCCACCAATGCAAAATGCGCGGCGTGGTTGACGAACACGACGTGGCCCGGCGTGTGGCCGGGGCAGTGCAGGACGTCGAAGCGGTGTTCGCCGAAGGCGACACTGTCACCCTCCTGCAGCCAGCGGTCCGGGGTTACGTTGCGCATTGCGAAGCCGTAGGCACGGCCTTGTTCCTCCAGGCCCTGGAGCAGGAATTCGTCGCGCTGGTCGGGGCCCTCGATGGGGATGCCGCCGAGCTTTTCCTTCAGTTCGGCGGCGCCGCCGGCGTGATCCAGATGGCCGTGGGTCAGCCAGATGCGCTCGATGGAGACGCCGGCCTGGGCGATGGCGGCGAGGATACGATCGACGTCGCCGCCGGGGTCGACGACAACCGCCTGCTTGGTGGCGTCGTCCCACAGGACCGCGCAGTTCTGTTCGAACGGCGTCACTGGTATCACGGCACCTCGGAGCGCACCCATCTTTCGTAGTCCTTGCCATGAGTTAAAGGAGAGCGGCGGCGGCTCTGTCACCCGGGATGGGATATACAGATGGGCAGGCAGCGTCGACCATGGCAGCGGATTACCTTCAACAACGTGGCAACGTGTCGTCCTTCCATCGGCGCATCCCACTCGACCTCGTTCCCCATCGTAGTGCCCGCCATCGATGGAGCGCGACACACGATACGTCATGGCCGGGCGTGTCCCGGCCAACCACGTCTTCGCCAGGCGCGCGAAAGACGTGGTTGGCCGCCACAAGGGCGGCCATGACGATTGGTGTGTCGCACTTCAATTGGAGCCGGAGGCGGGCCAATCGCTGGCATCTCCGGTTGGCGGGGCGCCCGCCGGCTACCGCCTGCCGAACAACCCTGACGGTCGCCACAGCAGCAGGCCGACCATCACCAGATAAATGAGAAACGCGCCAAGCGTCGGGACGTAATATTTGCCCGCCGCATCACTGACGCCCAGCACGATCGCTGCTAACAGCGAGCCGCGGATCGAGCCGAGCCCGCCCACCGCCACCACGATCAGCACATAGATCAGATAGGTGAATGCAAAGTTCGGATCGAGGCCAACAATGTCGATCGCCAGCGCACCACCAAGCCCCGCGAGACCGCTGCCGAGCGCGAACGTGATGGCGAATACCAGGTCCACGTCGATGCCGAGACCCTGCGCCATGCGCTGGTTGTCCACCGCGGCGCGGACCTGCGCACCGAACCGGGTATATTCCAGCGCCGCAACCAGAACGACAGTGACGGCGAGCGCGACCGCAATGAGGAACAGACGGTAGATGCTGAGGTTGATGCCGATGACTGTCGCGTAGGTGCGAAGATACGCCGGCAGACGTATCGGCTGCTGCATCGTGCCGTAGAACCACGCAGCCGCCGCTACCGATATAAACACCAGGCCCAATGTCAGCAGCACCTGCTGCAGATCGCTGGCGCGATACAAGCGTCGGAACAGCGAGCGCTCGAAGGCGATGCTGGTAACGCCGGTAATCAGGAACGCGGCGGGCAGCGTGGCAAGGAACGGCCAACCGAGCGCCATCAGCGTGACCGTCACATAAGCGCCAAGCATGGCGAAACTGCCGTGCGCGAGGTTGACGAAGTTCATCATGCCGAGCGTCACGGAAAGTCCGACGGACAACAGGAACAGCAGCATTCCGTACGCGAAGCCGTCGAACAGGACGCCTAACGCCGGAGCGATCACGACGGCGCGTGATGCTATTTCGGCATGCGGGCCTTGACCGGATCCTTGACCGCCGGGACCTGGTCGAATTCGACGTTCACCAAATGGTCGCCGGCCTTTGCAACGCGGCGGATGTACACCGTCTGGACGATGTCGCGGGTGTCGGGGTCGATCGAGATCGGTCCACGTGGGCTTTCCCACGTCATGCCCTTGGCGGCGTCGATCAGGGCCTGGGCGTCGGCGTTGCCTCCGGTCTTCTCCAGCGCCGCGTAGATCAGGTGCATGCCGTCATAGCCGCCGACGGAATAGATGTCGGGGTTGCGGCCGAATGCCTTGTTATAGGCGGCAACGAACTCCTTGTTCATCGACGAGCCATGATTGTAGTCGTAATGGGCGACTGTGATGATGCCGACAGCGTCGTCGCCCAGGCTCTTCAGAGCGTCCTCGAAGGTGATCTCGCCCTGGCCGAGGATCTTGGTGTTCTGTGGCGTGATGCCTCGACTGGCGAGCGCCTTGCCCAGCGCGGCAGGCTGCGTGCCGCCTGGCACGAACATGAAGATCGCGTCGGGGTTGGCATCCTTGGCGCGCTGCACAAAGGCGGAGAAATCGGGGTTCGCCACCGGCGTCCGGACGGAGCCGACGATCTTGCCGCCGGCTTCCTGGAACGCGCGCTGGAACGAGGCCTCGGCATCGAGGCCAGGGCCGTAGTCGGAGACCAATGTATAAGCGGTCTTGATGCCGTTATGCGCGGCCCAGGTGCCGAAGGCTTCGTCGAGCTGCGGCACGGTGACCGACGTGCGCGCCAGGTAGGGCGACTTCGTGGTGATGATCGATGTCGCCGCGTTCATCACCACCATGAACTTTTTCGCCTGCGCGGAGACCTCGGCGGCGGCCAACGCGTTCGGCGTCAGTGCGAAGCCGGCAAGGATGTCTGCGTTGTCGCGCACGATAAGCTCCTGGGCGAGCCGCTTGGCGACCTCGGGGGCGATGCCGCCGACGTCCTTGCGGATCACCTCGATCTTCTTGCCGGCAACCATGTCACCGTGTTGCTGCATGTAGAGCTTGATGCCGTCGTCGAGCTGGACTCCGGTATCGGCGAACTGACCGGAGAACGGCAGGATGACGCCGATCTTGATGGTTTGTTGGGCGTGCGCTGGTACACCGGCAAGCGCCAGCAGACCAAGGCAAAGGGCAAGTGCGCGCAGCATGGACGCTCCCAGGTGTTGTTCGGATTTCGTTGCCTCGGAGCATACGGACGCCGCGATGGCAGGGTCAATCGCGGCAGTTCATCGCACCAGTTCAGTGATCGTTGTCAGCGCGCATCGTCGAACGAATCCATCGCGGCCTTCATCGCTTCGGGACCGACGCTGACCGAACCGGTGAATGGGTGGTCGATCTGGATGGCGACAAACAGCGCGAGGAAGATGATGGCGGCGAGCATCCCCGTCATCAGGGTCTGCGCGCCGATGCTGTGGGCACCGAAGAACAACGTGAAGCTCAAGGTAAGGACCGCGCCGGCAACCAATACCGACCACAATACAGCCGGAACGATGCCGGTCGCCAGCAACAGCCGCGTGCGGCGGGCCTGGGTGACTGTGTCAACGCGGTTGAGCATTTCCGCCATGATCACCGTCTCGCGCGGCGTCTTTGGATCGATCGCGAGCACTGCCCTATAGAGATCGGCCAGCGCCTGGCCGGCCCGCGCGCTGAACCTGGCACGTTCCATCGCGGGCCAGTCGGTTGTCATCACGAACTGACCGTAATCGATCAGGTGCTGGCGCATGCTCGCGCCCACTTCCGGACTGAGTCCCTGCGAGAGGCGGTCGATTGCAACCAAGGCCGAGGCTTCCTGCACCACGGCCGCTTCGGCGTCGCGGAACTTCTCCCACACCACGACGACCGCAAAACCCAGAACCACCGCATAGATCACACCGACGACGGCGAACTTGAATCCGGCGACCTCGTTGTTGACGACCAGCTTCTCGAGCCCAAACCATTTGCGAACGAGAAACGGCCCGGCCATCGCAACCAACGTGGGAAGCACGACGACAAGGAAGATGGATAGCCATAACGGCATATCGGAGAGGTAGAGCGTCACGCCCAGGCTGCTCCACCCGCCAATGCCGATCTCCGCTGCGATGCTGTCGGGGTGATGCTAGGGAACCTTTCGATGCCCGGTCAACCGAACCCGCCAAGGGGCTTTGCCCCCTGGACCGGGCTCTGACACGGCTTTCGCTACTCAGGGTTTAAACTTCCGGGGGCGGATGTCTCACTGTTGTTGGCACGGAGGGATCGCTACTTCGCGGTAGCCGCCACTCAGCGTGCGTTGGACGGGGCAGTGTGTCGAACAGCGGAAAAATGGAACTGCAAAACGCGCAAGACACGCAAACAGATTCGCTCCTATTGCGAACGCTGTTGGTTGAACCACACCCAGGCCGTCGTACTGTGGTCGCCGTCGGCATGACGCGTTGCCGAGGCCCACACACGCAATGCCGGTGCGTTAACGTTTCATAGATTTTCAGCACGGAGGAAGTGCGGAGAGCACGGTGCTCACGGAGAAGGCGTTATGCTTCTTGCGGAAACCTTGACTGATCGGTGATCGGGTTGGCGATCGAGGTGCACCGACATACCGGCCCCGGACTGTTGGAATCCGTATATGAGCTGTGCTTGTGCCGAGAATTGGTAGACGCAAGCATTGCCTTCGGCCGGCAAGTCACAATCCCCGTCCTCTACAAGGGCGCGGAAGTCGGCGACGGCTTCAAGGCGGATATGGTCGTCGCGGGCGAGCTTATCTTGGAAATCAAAGCCGTCAGCACGATCCTGCCAATCCATGAGGTGCAGCTCCGAACGTATCTACGGTTGAGCGGGATCCACGTCGGGCTGCTGCTGAACTTCAACGTGCCACGCCTGGTGGATGGCCTTCGTCGCTACGTGGTGTAGCTCCCGTCGAAGCCGACCGCTTCTACTCCGTGATCACCGTGTCCTCGGCACTTCCTCCGTGCTGAAAGAACTTGGCCGCGGTTCGCACCGGCCGTGGCGGGGGGCCAGGCAGTCGCATCAGCGGCTTTGGCAACATGATCTGTTTGCGTGATTTGCGGTTCCATTTCTTGCTTGCTGCCGGCACAGGCCTCCGAATTCGTTGACGCCAGCAAGGCGCCGCGTCAGGACCGCTTCAATTCCGACGGGATTTTGGTCGCAGCCATCAAGTTGGGGCCGGAGGTCGATGAGTGATTCAGTCGGATGTCATCCCGCTCGAGGGGAGGAGGAATCGGCACGGCGGGGCCGGCCATGCCCCTCGGTATGAGAGGATGGACAGGCCCCGTTGGGGTTTGCGGGCTGAACCAGGGGGTCGGGGTGGGCCGGTGGCGCGGACCGGTGCGCTGGCCATCAGCTCGGGCGCGAGGAGCGAGAGGACAGAAATGCCCTCTGGCGTTAGGCCGAGTGGCTGCGGTGTGCACAGGCTGAGCGGGGATGAGGGGGCGCTCGTGGATTCGATCTGCGGGTCGGTGTCGAGGCCGGCCACGGCGCGGCGAACCTTTTCCTCGAGCGTGCGGAGGCGCTGCAGGCCGATGGTGAGGCGTTCGAGGATGAGCGCGATGTCGGTGGTGCCGAAGTCGCGCGTGATGTCGGTCAGGTCGGTGGTTTCGGTGCGCTGACGGAGCGAAGCGATGAGTCGCTCGGCCCAGGTGGTGAGCATCGCGATGACGAGGAGGAGCAGGAGGTTGGACAGCCTCTCCCGGACGGCTTCGAACCCGGTGGGGGCGGCGGTTCGGGAGGAGAGAGAGGCCGGGGTTGGCATGGCGGAAGTAAGACCATAAGGAACGGCGCGCGTCAAGAAAATAATCCTAGATCCCTTTCACATGACAAAACGCATTGCCTATAAGGCTTCCGTTGGGACAACCGGTCACGGCTGGGCGCGGAGGATACGCGGCGCGCCGTGCTGGCGATCCGTGGCGCCGAAGGCAAGCGACTGATCTATCGGGAGCTACGGCGAAGGCACCTCGCTGGGATAAGCCCCGATCTGGGGCGAGATAGAGGCCCTCAAAACGCATACGGACCGCGAAGCGGCGATCATTGGACACGCATTAATGGAATCCGCACTTGAAGATGCGATCAAAGCTTATCTGGTAGACAAAATTCGACAGCCAGATCTTCAAAGCAGGGGGCGTTTGGGTTATTCGGCCAGGCGCCGATCCCCTAACTAAACCCTGGCATCCCCGCGACGCAGGACGTACTCCGTGTCTGCATCTGGTTACTCCGCGGCTGCCTTGCCGTGCGACCTCGTGACCCAGAGTGCGAGCCAGCCAAAAGCTGACAGACCGATACCTGCCAGTGGTGCGATGAACCAATAGGTTTGCAAGCTCACCGCAGCCTCCCGAGAATGATCTGCGCCATCGCCACGAGATCGGCGCCGAGTGCGAACCATACCCCGACGTGCGCAAGATCGCCAACGGAACCATTCACCAATGGCGCAACGAACCCGGCCATAACCGCTCCGACGCCGAGATTATTAACCGCCGTGGCCAGCAATTGGATGCGCGCGTTATAGACGGTGTGCATGCCGCTGCCGAAGAGCCAAAGCCTTGACGGATCGTTATCGATACCCACCTGAACGCCGTTCCATGGCTGCGTTGTCGGCGACGCCCCTACCCCGCCCCCACGCACAGCGCCGCGAATGCACTGAGATTGACGATACCGCGCGCCGTCACACTGGGCACCAGCACGTGGATTGGCTTGCTCATGCCCAGCAGCATCGGTCCCACCGGCAGGCCGTCCGATGCCGCCTTCAGCAGCGTGAATGCGATGTTTGCTGCATCCAGTGTCGGCATCACCAGCAGGTTCGCGGTCCCGGAAAGACGGCTGTCCGGCACCGCCTTGTCGCGGATCGCCGCAACCAGGGCGGCATCGGCGTGCATCTCGCCATCGACTTCCAGCCCTGGTGCACGCTCGCGCACCAGCGCCAACGCCTGCCGCATCTTGCGCGCGCTCTCCGAATCGCTGGCACCGAAATTCGAGTGCGACAACAGCGCCGCCTTCGGCGTGATGCCAAATTCCGCGACCGCCTCGGCTGCGAGCACGGTCATTTCGGCGATCTGCTCCGCGGTGGGATCCACCACCATCTGGGTGTCGCAAATGAACAGCGTGCCATGCTGCAGGATCAGACAGCCCAGCCCGTACACGCGGCTGGCCCCCGCTCGCCGCGGAATGATCGGCAACACGTAGCGCACCTGCCGCCACCAATTGGCGGTCCCGCCGCAGATCGCTGCATCGGCCAACCCCGCGTGCAGCAGCATCGCCGCGGCCACGCTGCCGCGCCGGGTCAGGCCAAACGCGGCATCGTCGGGTGGGATGCCGCGGCGACCGACCAGCGTCTGATAATCGGCCAGCAGCGGGTGGAACACGTCATCATCCACTGCGGGGTCGATCACGCGCACGCCCTCGGTCAGGTCGATGCGCAGACCCAATTCGCGGATCTTGCGCTCGATCACGGCGCGGCGACCCAGCAGAATGGGGCGAGCGATGCCCTCATCCACCAGCGTCTGCGCAGCCCGCAGCACCCGCTCGTCCTCGCCCTCGCCGTAGACGATACGGCGGGGCGTCTGCTTCACCGCCTCGAACACCGGCGCCATGAGTTGGCCGGAGCGGAACACGAACCGCTGGAGATGTCCCTGATACTGCGCGAAGTCAGTGATCGGCCGGCGGGCAACACCGCTGTCCATGGCGGCACGCGCAACGGCGGGGGCGATCTCCAGGATCAGACGGGGGTCGAACGGCTTGGGGATGATGTACTCGGGACCGAACACCGGCGCGGACCCGCCATAGGCCGCGGCGACTACCTCGGACGCTTCCATGCGTGCCAGCGAGGCGATCGCCTCGGCAGCCGCAATCTTCATCTCCTCGTTGATCGTGGTGGCGGAGACATCCAGTGCGCCACGGAAAATGAACGGGAAGCACAGGACGTTATTGACCTGGTTGGGGAAGTCGCTGCGTCCGGTCGCCACGATCGCGTCGGGACGGACGGCGGCGACGTCCTCGGGCAGGATTTCAGGATCGGGGTTCGCCAGCGCCAGGATCAGCGGCTTCGGCGCCAGCAGCGACAACCACTCCGGCTTCAGCACCCGCGGCGCGGACAGGCCCAGGAACACGTCGGCGCCCCCCAACACGTCGTGCAGCGTCCGCGCGTTGGTGTCGCGGGCGTAGCGCGCCATGTTGGGCAGCATGCCCTCGCGCTCGGTGCGGACGACACCGCCAATGTCCGTCAGAGTCACGTTCTCCGGCCGCAGCCCCATGGAGACCAGCAGATCGACGCAGGCCAGCGCCGCGGCGCCGGCGCCCGAGGTGACCAGCCGCACGTCCGCCAGCGCCTTGCCCTGCAGCACCAGCCCGTTGCGGATTGCCGCGGCCACCGTGATGGCGGTGCCATGCTGGTCGTCGTGGAATACCGGAATGCGCATGCGCCGGCGCAGCTCCGCCTCGATGGCGAAGCATTCGGGGGCCTTGATGTCCTCCAGGTTGATGGCGCCGAACGTGGGTTCCAGCGCCGCCACCACGTCGCAGAAGCGCTCCGGGTCCTCGGCGTCCACCTCGATATCGAACACATCGATGCCGGCGAATTTCTTGAACAGGACGGCCTTGCCCTCCATCACCGGCTTGCCGGCCAGAGCGCCGATGTTCCCCAGGCCCAGCACGGCCGTGCCGTTGGAGATCACGCCGACCAGGTTGCCGCGCACGGTGTAGTCGAATGCCGCGTGTGGGATCCGCGACGATGGCCTCGCAGGCGGCGGCGACACCGGGGGAATAGGCGAGCGACAGGTCGCGCTGCGTCGCCATCCGCTTGGTGGGTTCGATCGCCAGTTTCCCTGGCTGCGGAAGGCGGTGGTAGTCCAGCGCGGCTTTGCGGAAATCGTCGTCCATCGGCACAGAATGATCGGGCAGCGATACCGTGGCAACGCATGTGCTGACTGTGCCAGTTTATCGCCATGGCCGACCCCGCTGAGATCCTCCACCGTGCCGATGGACTGCACCTGAAGAAGCGGTTCGCGGAGGCGGCCGCACTGTACCGACAGGCGCTATCGGCGGACGCTAAGTCCGCGGATGGCTGGTACGGGCTGGGCCACTGCCTGCTGTCGGTCCGCTCGTACGGCGGCGCGGCGGATGCGCTTCAGCGCGCGCTGGCGTTGCAGCCGGACACCGCGGGCGCGCGCTGCAACCTGGCCGAGGCGCTGTTCCAGCTCGGGCGCGTGGATGAGGCCGTCCAGCACTACCTCCTGACGGCGAAGAGCGGCCATCCCGAGGCGAGCAGCGTGTCGCTCGATGCGTTGGCCTGCATCGCGCCAGGTAGCGCCAGCCTGGACAATGGGGCCGTGCTCGCCATGCGCCGGGATTGGGCGAAGCGAATCGCCCGCGACATTCACCCGCTCACACCGGCACTCCACGATCACAGCCGAAAGCTGCGTATCGGCTACGTGTCCGCGTTCTTCGGCGACCGCAACTGGATGAAGCCGGTGTTCGGCGTGATCAACCAGCACGATCGAGACCGGTTCGAAATCCACATGCTGTCCGATGGCGGCGATCCAACGGAAGGTTCGGGCTATGTCGATCATGCGGACGATCGCATCTGGCAGACCAACGCCTTGTCCAATGAACAACTGGCGCGGCACATCGTGGCGGCGGGCCTCGACGTGCTGATCGATTTGAACGGCTACAGTGCACAGCGCCGGCTGCCCTTGTTCATGTACCGTCCGGCGCGGCGGCAGATCGGCTGGTTCAATATGTTCGCAACCACCGGGATGACGGTGTTCGACTGCCTGGTCGGTGACGCGGCCGTGCTGCCCCCAGATGAAGAGATCTTCTATTGCGAGCGGATCCATCGCATGCCCGGCAGCTACCTCGCATTCGCCGTGCGCTATCCGGTGCCGGACCTGACGCCACCGCCCTGTGTTGCCAATGGCTACATCACTTTTGGCTGCCTTGGTTCAGCTTACAAACTGACCGATACAGTGATCGAAGCATGGTCACGCATCATGGTTGATGCCCCGGACACACGACTTCTGCTGAAGAACGGCACGCTGGATGATGCATCCAATCGCGCAGCACTCATGGGGCGGTTTGCCCGCCACGGCATCGCCGGCGAACGGCTGCTGTTGGAAGGGCGGGACGAGCACTACGAGTTTCTCCGTGCCTATGGGCGGATCGATGTCGCGCTTGATACCTTTCCCTACAACGGTGGCACCACGACAACCGAGGCGCTGTGGCAGGGCGTGCCCGTGCTGAGCTTCAACGGCGATCGCTGGGCCGGCCGCACAAGCCGTTCGCTGCTGCTCGCCGCCGGATTGCCGGACTGGGTGATGGACGACCGCGCCGGTTATATCGAAGCTGCGATCTAGGCTCGCTCGAACGCCGGAGACATGGAACGATCTGGCTGCCCTGCGTGCCGGCATGCGCGAACGGCTGTTGCAAAGCCAGGCGTGTGACGCCGCCGCTCTCTGTCGTGCGCTCGAAGCGCTGTACGTCGCCGAAGCGGGATAGCGTCATGAAGTTCGAGCAGATCTACAGCATCCTCGTCAATCATCAGAAGGCTATCAACACTCGCGTGGTGCTGCTCGCGGAAGCAACGCTGCGCGAGGTCTATCAGTGTGTCATTGCGACGAGGTCGAGGGATTGTCTGGAACTCGGAACCGGCCACGGCGCAACGACCTGCGTGATCGCGGCGGCGTTGGAGGAAATCGGTGGGGGCACCATTACGACCATCGATCATAAACCCGATCGAAAACACAACATCTCGGAACTTGCCCAGGTCACCGGCATGCAGCGCCATGTCCGCGCCATCGTGCATCCTGCCGGATACGACTGGACCCTGATGGGCATGCTGCGGGCACAGACCGCCGCCGGACGCTGCGAGCCGTGTGTCGATTTCTGCTACCTGGACGGCGCTCACGAGTGGGTCACCGACGCGCTCGCCGCCCTGCTTGTCATCAGGCTGTTGCGGCCAGGCGGATGGCTCATGATGGATGATCTGAACTTCAGGTTGCGCGGCAGCCACCCTGGCTGGGAAAGGGAGCTCGGCCACAAGACGAAGGAGGAGCTGGACACGCCACAAATCGGCATGGTGTTCGATCTGTTGGTCAAGACGCATTCCGACCTCGAGCGCTTCGCACTGACCAATACCGGGCATATCGGCTGGGCACGCAAGAGAGATGGTGGCGCTGCCCTATGGCTGCCGAACGGCGTGATGGCTGGACCCATCATGATTTCGATGCAGCAAACTTATGTCGGCCTCCCGCTCGAGCCGAGTGCCCCAGCCAGGGAGGGGGTCACCGTCGAACAGCAGGGATGCGGCACTCTCATCCATGGAACTGTTGTCGACCCCTGGGTCGTGTTCAGCAATCCTGTTCAACCAACGAGCGCGATCGATACGCTCACGCTGCGGCTGCGGTTGCTGGCACCGGACATGGAGACGGTGCAGCTTTACTGGATCCCGTCGGACGAAGCGTACTTTTGCGAAGAGCACTGCCAGCGTTGCATCGTGCGAGCTTCGAACGAACCGCAGGACCTGACGTTCGCGTTCACCGGGAGCGAGCGCGAACGAACGATGCGGGTGTTTCGCCTGGACCCTGGCGAAAATCCCTGCACCATGCTGTCGAACGCGTCACGTTCGGCAGATGGTGAACGACACCCGAGCACGGTTCCCCACTCTCGCCAGTGACGACAGGCGCGGCAACCGCCGCGACCTATGAGCCCTTGGCGATCGACTGTGCCCGCAGGCGTTCGATGATCGCTTCCAATTCCTGCGCGCGGAATGGCTTCTGCAATACGGGGACATCCGCATAGGCCGTCTCGGATCCGGCACTGCCGTAGCCGGTGACGAAGGCGAACGGGATGCCACGGGCTTGCAGGATGGCGGCGACCGGGTAAGCCGGCGCGCCACGCAGGTTGACGTCGACAAAGGCCATGTCGAAGCGCGCAGTCCTGGCGGCGGCGGTCGCGGCGTCGAGTTCGCCAACCGTCTCGAGCACGTCGCAGGAAAACTCCGCGAGCATATCCTCCATCAACATGGCGATGATCGCCTCGTCCTCAACCAGGAGGACCTGGCTTCTGGCTATGCTCTGTTGCGTCATATGCGATGCCACTGTCCGTCGGGAGGCATGTTGCGCCGCTCGCCCTGCGGCTACAACGACTGCGCAAGCACGTCCGCGTGACCCAGGCTGGCCGCCAGATCGCAGCGGTTCACGAATGCGATGATGGTGCGGGCAGTCGGGATCGAACCGACACTCCGGTGAAGGAACAGGTTTTTGAGACCTGCGCGTCTACCAATTCCGCCATGCCCGCACTGCCGTTAGCTATAGCCGCGCGTTTTGCGTTCGCCAACATGGCGAAGCGGCGGGTGTGGGCGGCAGGTCGGCAAACCCGTACGACCAGTTATCTGGCGTATCGGCGGCGCGATCTAGGCCACCGGCACCACCGGCCGCAATCTGGTCGGCACGAAACTCGACGCGGCGACGAATGGCGCACCCTTGGCGACCGTGCAGCCGGCGTATTCGCCATCCGCGTCGTGGAACAGGGCGCGGTGCGCCTCCAGCGAGGCCCATTCCAGCCCGGTCTGGTGGTAGTGGAACTGCAACGCCCGCCGCCGCTGGTTGGAACGGTTGGCAGCGGTGTAGTGATGGATCAGGCTGGAGAAGATCAGCACGTCGCCCGGTTCCATCGGCAGGGCGAGGCGATCCCGAAGCCGCACCAGGTCCGGGCGAACGGTGCACAGGTTGATGTCCTGGTGCGGCACGTGAGGCGCCGGACCCGCAAGGTGCGACCGGGGAATCACCTCCATGCAGCCGTTCTCCACCGTCGCCGGGTCCAACGCGATCCACACACCGAACATCAGGGCGGGATCGCTGCCGCGGAAGTAGGCAGCGTCCTGATGCCACGGCTTATCGCCACTGACCTTCGGCGGCTTCACCAGCGCCATCTCCTGCAGTAGCACCCGGCCCTGCCCCATCAGCGCATCCAGCACCGCGTGCAGCCGCACCGACATGGCGGCGCGCAGCAAGGGCGGCGAGGCATCGGTGAAGTCGCCGAATTTTCGGATCAGGTCGGCGCGGTCGGCGGCGCTGGGGTCGGCACCGGGCTCCAGGGCGACAAAGGCGCTCTTGCCGTCGCGGTTGCCCGGTTCCAGTGCGGGATCGGTGGCCAGGGCCGTCAGGGCGGCCAGGCATTGGTCCACGTGGTTGCGATCCAGTACCTGGGGAACGACCAGGTAGCCCTCACGGCGGTAGTGGGCGATTGCGTCAGGGTTCATACCGCAAGTGTGGCAGGTGTGGCCTGTGGCGGCCAGTCTCCGTTGACCAGGTGGCGCGACCCGACTAGATACCCGCCCTTGGCCGTGATCGGGCGTAGCTCAGCGGTAGAGCAATCGGCTGTTAACCGATTGGTCGTAGGTTCAAATCCTACCGCCCGAGCCAACAAACCGATGCCTCGGATAAATGTCCTGGCCGCCATATCGCCAAACTTGTGATTGGCGCAGCAATGAAGGGCCGGTTTGCCCGGCACAGACCCCGCTCGGGCTCGACGCCCTCCCAGTTCATCCCGCAATCGTCGCGACAGACTTTCGCAACGTTCAATCACGGCCTAAGCTGTGTCGCAGCCTGATCCCACCTCCCAATCAGGAGATGAGCCGTGGCACAGAGACTGGCACTGGCAATAATCCCGGGTACTGGATGGCGGGCCACCGAAATCCGCTCCGTAGCACACGAGGCGGAGGCAGCCGGCTTCGAGGCGATCTTTGCCGCCGAAGTCAACGTTGACGTGCTGGCCGCCGCGCAACTGATGGGCGACGCGACGAGCACCATCAAGGTTGGAAGCTGGATCGCCAACATCTACCTGCGACATTCCTATATTTGTGCAAAGCACGCGGCACTGATCGCGGATGCGACAGGTGGCCGCATGATCCTTGGGCTCGGCGTCAGTCACCAGCCGATCAACCAGGCGCTGGGCATCGGCATGTCGTCGCCGACCGAAACGTTGCGCAGCTATGCCACCGAGGTCGCCGGCTGGTTGCGTGGTGACGGCCCGGCCACTCACCTGCCGCAACAGGCCGCCAACTACCCGGTGCCGATATATCTGGGCGCAATGATCTCGACGACGGTCGAACTCGCTGGCGAAATCGCCGATGGCGTGATGCCATTCCTTTGGTCCGCGGAGCGCCTCACCCGCGCGAAAGCCTGGGTGGCACGCGGACGCACGAGGTCCCCCGAGCGCGGCAAGCTGGAGATGACGCTCGGCCTGCCGACGTTCGTCGGTGACGACATTGCTGCTCTGATGGCCGCAGCGCGCGCCAATCTCGCTCTCTACACGACGCTGCCCTATTTTCAGCACCTGCTTCGCGTCAGTGGCTTCACGGCAGAGGCGGAGAAGGCCGAGCAAGGCGCCGGCGGTGATGCCTTGAGCGACGCTTTCCTCGACGCGGTGTGCCTGATCGGTCCGGTTGCACGGTGCCTCGAGCGGCTGGCCGCATTCACAGACGCCGGGCTGGATTTGCCGATTCTGGTGGCACCTGTCGGTGTTGACGGAGCACGGGCCGTCATTGGGGCATTCAAACAGTAAGGCTATCCCGTCGGTACCGACGCGGCCCGCCCCCGATACCGTCCCGGCGAAGCCTGGGACCTACATCTTCACACGACGAACCCACGCCCGCCTGTTCCCGATCGCGTGCGCGGCGGCAACACCACGCCACGGGGACCGTTCTCCTTTCACCATTGGTGCAGGAGCACGTCCATGTCCGACCACGTCTACAAGGTCGTCGAACTCGTCGGCTCGTCCGAGGAAAGCGTCAGCAAGGCTATCGATCGAGCCATCGAGAAGGCCGCGCTCAGCCTGCGCAATCTCGGCTGGTTCGAGGTCGAGCACGTGCGTGGCCATATCGAGAACGGCAAAGTCGCGCACTACCAGGTGACCCTGAAGGTGGGTTTCACCGTGGACGACTGAACCGTCGCCGTCCAGTCACTGCCCCAGCGCCAGCGATACCCAACGTCGATTGGACGCGCCTGCGACCGCGCCTTCGGTTCCTTGCTCGAGCAGACGCAGCTCGGGCTTCCCATCAGCCTCCAGCAATGCCAGATGGTAAGGGCATCGCCGGCAAATGGATGGATGGTGGCTTCCGGTGGAAGAACATAGTTGAGCTCGGCGTTCTCGAATGCCGACGGCTCCTCGGCGAAGATGGATATCGAGTGCGTCAAGGTCGCGCACCGCCGACGGATGGGTGCGAGGCTTTGGGGTGTGAATTGGGCAGAGAGAAGGTACTTGGGCACGAAACAAGCAAGCAAGTAATCAAGATTCAACACAGATTACACAGAGAAGAATAAAAGCCACAGATTACACGGAAAGCAATTTCGGCCGCTGCGCGGCGTAGGCTTCGAGCGCCACCACCGCACCGATTGGCTGCGCTCGCTAACCGCGCCTACACTCGCGCCTCCACACTCGGCAGGACGCGCATCGACATGGACTTCCACATCAACCCGGAGCAACGCCAGATGGTCGCCTCCGTGCGGGACCTGGCGCAATCCGAGTTCAAGGCCACCGCCGGCAAGTGGATGGATGGCAGCTTCCCCTGGGAGAACATGAAGAAGCTCGCCGCCCTTGGCGTGCTCGGCATGTCGGTGCCCGAGGAATACGGCGGTCTCGGCCTACCAATCCTGGACACCGCGCTGATCCTGGAAGAAATCGCGAAAGTCTGTTACGTGACCGCGATGGCCGTGCTGGGTGAGGCCGGCGTGCAAACCCGGGTGATTGCCCGCTACGCCCCCGCCGCGCTTCGCGAGCGCATCCTGCCAAAGGTCGTCAGCGGCGAGTGCATGCTTGCGATCTGTATGACCGAACCGCATGCCGGTACCGATGTTGCGAATTACCGCACCAATGCGCGCATTGTCGGTGACCGAGTCATACTGAAGGGCACCAAGACGCTGATCAGCCGCGCGCCGGAAGCAGCGGTGTTCATCATCTTCACCCGCATCGACAACAAGCCCGGCCGCGAAGGCATCGGCTGCGTGCTGCTGGAAGCCGGCACCAAGGGCTTCGAGGTCACTGGCACCTATCACACCATGGGTGGCGAGAACCTCTACGAGATTCAATTCGACGATTGCGAACTGCCGCTGGAGAACCTGGTGATCCGCGAGGACGGCTTCCGCAAGCTGCTCACCGCGTTCAACACACAGCGCTGCCTGAACCCGTCGATCTCGCTCGGACTGGCGGAAGGCGCGTTCGACGAAGCGGTGAACTACGTGCGCGAACGCACGGTGTTCGGCAAGCCCATCGCTGATCATCAAGGCATACGCTGGAAGCTTGCCGACATGTTCAAGGACATCGAGGCGGGGCGCGGCATCCTCTATCGCGCTTGCCTGACTGCCAATCCATTTCCCGATCCATTCATGGCAGCCGCCGCAAAGGTGTTCTGCAACGAGATGTCGCTGCGCGTCACATCGGAAGCAGTGCAACTTCACGGCGGCTTTGGCTTCACCGACGAGGCGCCGGTGTCGCGTCTGTACCGTGGTGCCCGCTACGGCAGCATCGGCGGCGGCACTTCGGAAACCCTGCGCGACCTGATGGGCCGCAAGATCGTCGGCGATCTGGATTTCGACCAGGGCATCCTGGGCCTCGGAACATACTGACATGCTGCTGATCGAGGCCGACGGCAAGGCGCTGCTGGCCGAGCACGGCATCGCAGTGCCCACCGCGCTTTTGGTTTCAGACGCAACGATCGGCACTCTGCCGG
The DNA here is from genome assembly GCA_963726125.1 of uncultured Alphaproteobacteria bacterium. Lineage (GTDB taxonomy): Bacteria > Pseudomonadota > Alphaproteobacteria > Acetobacterales > Acetobacteraceae > JAMXLO01. Next base: position 745,850 of record CAVSBG010000013.1, read on the forward strand.
GGGAAGGCCCCTGGATCGTCAAGGCCCAGGTACCAGTCGGCGGTCGTGGCAAGGCCGGCGGGGTGGTGCGCTGCGAGACCCCGCAGGACGTGGCGGCGGCAGTGCATCGCATGCTGGGCAAACGGCTGAAGGGGCATGAGGTTGCGGCCTGCCTGATCGAACAGGCCGCCACGGGTGACGAACGCTATCTCGCCGTCATGGTGGACGCCGCGAGCTACGGCTTGCGCGTCATCTACGCGGCGCAAGGCGGCATCGACATCGAACAATCCCACACTGCACAGGGCCGTCTCTGTCCGCCGCATCCCGCCGCCGTGGCCGAGGCGCTGAGCGAACTGACAACCGGTGAACCCGACGCGATGCGCGACCACATCCACGCGGCTGGTCGCAAGCTTGCCGACATGCTGCTCCAGTGCGAACTGGCGTTGGCGGAAATCAACCCACTGTTCGTGTCCCCCGAAGGCTGTGAAGCGGGCGATGCGAAAATCGTGCTCGATCTCTCCGCCGTCGAGCGCCAACCTCGTCTCGCTGCATTGATCGAGGCGCGCCCCAATACCTATGCCGATGCCAACCGCAAGCTTGCCGAGGGCTTCGACTACGTCGAACTGGACCCCGCAGGCGAGATCGGCCTGGTCACCACCGGCGCCGGCCTGTCGATGATGCTGATTGACGAACTCACCGCCCGCGGCATGAAGCCGCTGAATTTCTGCGACATCCGCACCGGCCAGATGCGTGGCAGCCCCGCCCGCGCGATACGCGTGTTGGAGTGGATCACGTCGCGCCACTCCTTGCGCGCGATACTGGTCAGCGTCTTTGCCGGCATCACTGATCTCGCCGAGTTCGGCGGACTGCTGGCCACCGCGATGGAGCAGACACCAGGCCTTCGAGTCCCAGTCATCGCGCGCCTCGTTGGCAGAGGCGCCCCCGAAGCAAAACGCATCCTGGCGGAACGCCACCCCAACATGCTGGTGACCGAAGACCTCGAGGAAGCCATGGACGCCGTAGCGAAGGCTTCGGCATGATCGGCTCCCTCACCCATGGAACACCGGTCATCGTGCAAGGCATCACCGGCCGCATGGGCCGTACCCACGCCGCGCTGATGCGCGCATACGGCACCAATATCGTCGGCGGAACATCCAGCCGCACGGATACACCGGAAGCAGCCGGCGTCCCCGTCTTTGCGAATTGCCGCGACGCCGTCCTGGCAACCGGCGCCGTCGCATCCGTCGTGCTTGCGCCACCGATGGAAACACGGGCTGCTGTTGAAGAAGCTCTTGCCGCCGGCATCAAGCTGCTCGTCACGGTTGCCGAGGGTATCCCGCTGCATGACGCGATCCACATCGGCCGTGCCGTCCGTCGCGCCGACGCCGTCTGGATCGGCGGCTCCACCCCCGGCATTGCGATCCCCGGTGAGATCAAGCTCGGCTTCCTGCCCGACGTCTGCCTGCGTCCCGGCCCCTTCGCCATCATGTCGAAGAGCGGCACGTTATCCTACGAATGCGGCTACCGCCTCGCGCTGGCGGGCCTCGGCCAGAGCATCTGGGTGGGCGTTGGTGGCGACCAGGTCAAGGGCGTCCGCTTCGCCGATCTTTTGCCGGTGTTCTTCGCCGATGACCGCACCCACGCAATATTACTGGTTGGCGAGGTCGGCGGCAGCGAGGAAGAGGAATGCGCCGACGTCCTCGCACGTCTCGGCGTACGTAAGGCGGTCTATGCGCTGATTGCCGGCCGGGAAGCCAAGGAGGGCGTCGCCATGGGTCATGCCGGTGCCCTGGTACTGGGCGAAGCCGGTACGCTCGCTTCCAAAACGCAACGCCTGACTGCGGCCGGCGCGCGCGTGTTCGGCTCGATCGAGGCAATCGTGACAGCCTGCATCGGCGACTTTGCCTCGATGCGGACGTGACGCTCAGGCCTTGATGTCACGCACGAACTTCGCCTTGTCCGCCGCCGCCGCAAGCAGAAACGACAGGTCCGTGCCAGTGGAAACGTAGCGCGCGCCCTGCCGCACATATTCCGCCATCAGATCCGGCCGCGACGCCAACCCACCAACCCCGACATGCTTGCCGTGCTTGCGGCATGCCGCGATGGTGCGCAGATACGCGTCCCGCACGTTCGCATGATCGAATTGCCCGGTGATGCCCATTTCGTTGCACAGATCGTTGGTACCTATCAGCATCATGTCGACGCCATCCACGGCGGCAATCGCCTCGACGTTTTCCAACGCCGCAACGGTCTCCATCATCACCACCACCATCGTGGCGTCGTTCATCGCCTGGTTCACCACGGCCGAAGGGAAGCTGCGATAGTGATAATGCGGCAGCGCGCCACCCGCGCCCCGTTCACCCTGCGGGGTGAATTTGGCATACCGAACCACCTCGCGCGCCTCCTCAGCCGAGCGTACATGTGGCGCGATCACCCCCATCGCACCGCCGTCCAGCAGCCGGCAGATGAACTCCGGCGTATTGGCTGGCACGCGCACCAGCGGCGTGATCCCGCACTGCATTGCAGCGATACAGATCTGGCACACCGCGTCGATCGACAGCGTGTTGTGTTCCACATCCACGTAGATGGTATCGAACCCCGCTGTCGCTGCGATGCGCGCGATCTCGATCGAACGGCTCAGCCGCACCGTCATCGACGCCACCACCTCGTCGCGCGCCAGCTTCTCCTTTACGCGGTTGCGCAGGATGTCGCGCAGTTCGTCTGCCATGGCTTCCTCCCAGGGATTACCCGCCATTGTTGCTCGCAGAGCGCGTGGGCCTCAAGATGACGGCATAGAGGAGCAGACGAATGGCCCACAGAGTAGCTTTCCTCGACATCATGGACCCCAAGGTGCAGTCCGAAATCCGTTCGGTCCTGCCGTCAGGTTTTGCGATCCAGTTCGGCGAACGCGGCGATCGCGCCGAGCAGATGGCGATGGTTGCCGATGCCGACTTCATCCTGACCGCGGTTGCCGTGGATGCCGAGATGATCCGTGCTGCGCCGAAACTGAAGCTGCTGCACAAGTGGGGCATCGGCGTCGACAAGTTCGATCTCGACGCTGCACGGGCGGCACGCATTCCGGTCGCGATCACCGCCGGTGCCAATGCCGGCGCGGTGTCCGAGCACACGGTGATGCTGATGCTGGCCACCTATCGCTGCCTGTCGCTGGCCGATCGTAAGCTGCGCGACGGTGTTTGGATCCGTCCGCAAATTCGTGGCCGGGCGTATCAGCTCTCCGGCAAAACGGTTGGCATCCTGGGCTTCGGCAATGTCGGCCGCATGGTTGCGCATCGTCTCGCTGGGTTCGATGTGACGATTCTTTACCACGATATCCGCCGTGCCGATCGTCCGACGGAAAAAGCATTGCGTGCGACGCCGGTGTCGTTGGAGGAATTGCTCGAACGCAGCGACGTGGTCTCGGTGCACGTGCCGCTGACCAAGGTCACGCGCGACATCATCAACGCTGCGACGATCGCGAAGATGAAGACCGGTGCCATTCTGGTGAATGCGGCGCGCGGCGAGGTGGTGGATGAACCGGCGCTATACGACGCATTGGTCAGCGGCAAGCTTCGCGGTGCTGGGCTTGACGTGTTTGCCAAGGAGCCGGCGGACCCCAACAACCCGCTGTTCAAGCTCGACCAGGTGGTGGTGACGCCGCACATCGCGGGCAGTGCCATCGACCTTGTCGCCGACATTGCCCGACACGCCTTCACCAATATGCAATCCGTGCTGGATGGCAATCCGCTACCATCCAGCGACGTGATTGTCGCAGCAGGAGATAATCGCTGATGGCAACGATGCAGACCAGATCGGTTCGCCGGCGAGAGGACGCCAGGCTGCTGACCGGCAAGGGTAATTACAGCGCGGACCCTAGTCCACCCGGCATGTTGCACGCAGTGCTGGCACACACGCATCATGCCCATGCCGCGATCACCAGCATCGATACGAGCGCAGCGCGCGCCATGCCCGGCGTTGTCGCCGTGTTCACTGCGGCTGACCTGACGGACGTGTCGCCGATACCCGGCGGCATAAACTTCCCGCGTCCCGACGGCAGTCCTGCACCAAAGACCGATCGGCCGCTGCTTGCAGCCGACCGCGTTCGTTTTGTTGGAGAACCGGTCGCGTTGGTGCTGGCTGAAACCATTGAAGCCGGCAAGGACGCGGCTGAGGCTGTCATGGTGGACTATCGCGAGCTGCCACTGGTCACCGACGCCGTCGCCGCACTGGAACCCGATGCAGCGAAAGTGTGGGACGACGTGCCCGACAACATCGGTTTCCTGTGGAAGCGCGGCGACGCCGAGGCAACCGACGCGGCGTTGCGCAACGCAGCCCACGTCGCGCGCTTACAATTCACCGTATCGCGGGTCACCGCCAATTCGATGGAGCCACGCGGCGCCTGGGCAGAGATCGACAGCGACGGCCGCATGGTTGTCCACGCCGCGCATCAGTCTCCGTATGCCCTTCGCAACGGCATGGCCAACGGCAACTTCAACATCCCACCGACGCAGATGCGCGTCCTGTGCGAGGACGTTGGTGGTTCGTTCGGCATGAAGTCAGGCGTGCAGCCGGAATATGCGCTGGTCGCCTGGGCCGCGCGAAAGGTGCAGCGCCCGGTGCGATGGATTTCCGATCGCACCGAAGGATTTCTCACCGATGAGCAGGCGCGCGAGATGCGCATCACGGTCGAGCTGGCGCTAGATGCGGACCATCGGTTCACTGCACTGAAACTGCGCTGGGACGTGAACCTTGGCGCCTACGTGACCGGCCGATCGGGTTGGCCGGTTGGCAACATCGGCGGCACCGCCGGCGTTTACCACATCCCGGCAATCTACGCTGAGTCGTGCGGCATCCTGACCAACACGGTGCCCACGGCGGCGTATCGAGGTGCGGGGCGTCCCGAAGCGACCTACACGATCGAGCGCATCATCGACATCGCCGCGCGCGAACTCGGCATCAGCCCGTACGAATTGCGCCGTCGCAACCTGATCCCGCCCGAGGCAATGCCCTACAAGACCGCCCTCACCTTCACCTACGACTGTGGCGAATTCGAAGGCAACATGGAGAAGGCCGCCGAGATCGCCGAGCTGGACAGTTTCGCCGCCCGTCGCGCCGACGCAGAGTCACGCGGCAAGCTGCGCGGCATCGGCCTGTGCAACTGTATCGAGGTCGCCGGCGGCCCATTCCTGCGGCCCGCGAAGGACCAGGCCAGCCTGCGTCTCGCCGAGGATGGCACGCTGGTTCTGCGCTCCGGATCTATGTCGGTGGGACAGGGGCTCGAAACAGCGTTCTGCCAGCTCGTGTCCGATCGCTTCGGCATTCCCATGGATCAGGTGCTCTATGAATTGGGCGACACCGACATGCTCAGCGGTGGCAAGGGCAACGGCGGCTCCGGTGCATTGTGTATCGGCGGCGGCGCGGTGGACCTCGTGGTCAACAAGGTGATCGATAAGGCGAGGCAGGTCGCTGCGGAACTGCTGGAAGCCGCGGAGGTCGATGTCACGTTTGAGGCTGGCCGGTTCACTATCGCGGGCACGGACCGTTCCGTCAGCCTCGCAGAAGTTGCGAGCGCCGCGACCATCGACGGTAATGAACTTGTCGAAAGCGGTGAATTCGCTGCCTCCGCGGTGACCTTTCCCAACGGCACGCACATTTGTGAAGTGGAGATCGATCCCGACACAGGCATGACCGAGGTCGTGCGTTACAGCGCGGTCGAAGAACTTGGCCGCGTGCTCAATCCGATGCTGGTTTCGGGCCAGACGCATGGCGGCGTGGCACAAGGCGTCGGCCAGGCGATCGGCGAGCAGATCCTGCACGATGCGCATTCCGGCCAGATGCTGACTGCATCGTTCATGGACTACACGATGCCGCGCGCGGACGATCTGCCGGACATCAACATGGCCACGCGCGAGGTTCCCACCAAAGTCAACCCGCTGGGCGCCAAGGGCGTCGGTGAGGCTGGTACCGTCGGAGCCATGGCCGCTGCGATGAATGCGGTGAACGATGCGTTGGCGCCACTCGGCATCCGTCACTTCGATATGCCGGCATCACCCTATCGTGTCTGGGCGGCGATCGCCGCGGCGCGCACATGACCGAGCCGCTGTTCCAAATGATTGCCGGTGCGCCGACACCGGTTGCGCCGTTCTCACATGCAGTGGAGGCCGATGGCTGGATATTCCTCACCGGCCAGATGCCGACACTGCCGGACGACGACTCCGCACCGCTGCCGGATGGTATCGAGGCACAGACGCGTCGTGTGATGGACAATCTTATCATCGTGCTGCGTGGGCTCGGCCTGGGGCTGCAGCACGTGGTCAGCGTGCGGGCCTATCTGACCCGCTTCGAGCAGGATTATGGGCCGATGAATGCTGTGTATCGAAGCTACTTTCCGCAAGACCGTCTGCCGGCTCGCACCTGCGTTGGCGTCACCGGCCTCGCACGCGGCGCGCTCGTCGAAATCGATCTGGTCGCGCGGCGTCCCTAAGAACGCCCTCCGCCAAATGCATTGAAGGTGATCATCGTGTAAGTGTCCTTCACCCCCGGCAACGCCTGGATCTTCTCGGTGACGAACAAGCCGACGTCGTGCTCGGGCTCCAGATAGAACTTGCCGAGCAGGTCATACTGTCCGGACGTGGAATAAAGTTCGGAGAGCTGCTCGATGGTATCAGCGGCCTCGCGGGCAACGCGATAGGCCTGCCCCATCTCGCACTTGATCTGTACGAATATCGCCCGCATGCCGCCTCCTGCTCCGCCACCACAGGCAGCGTAGCAGGAAACACTGCGAGGAGCCTACGCCTGCGCCCCGCGGCGATCCGCCAGCACGGCCAGGCGGTGACTGGCGCTGCCCAGACGGCGCAGCATCACCGGAAGCTGAGGTTCCGCCGGCAACGGCCCGTCCTGGCGGAAGTCAGCCCAATGGGACCACTGCATATCCGACAGCAGCAGCACGCGCCGCTGATCGTCCTCGCTGAGCTGCATCTGCTCGCCGAGCTGGCTGAACACCTGGAACTGCTCGCGGGCGATCTTGTCGGTGGTAAGCCAGTTCATGCTCTGTAGCATCGCAGCACCTCTTGGTTCGTGTGGTCACCAGATACGCTTAACGTCGGCAGAGGCAAGGGCGGAAATTGGCGGAGGTTTTGTTCGATTTAAGGCGAGGAAACACCGATGAGTGAGCGTCCGACAATTCGGAATTGTGCTGATGGGAGTTCTACGTACCCGTTGCCGCCGGCATGAAACGGCCGAGGCGTGGCGGATCTAACCCGTTCTGCCTATGCTGAATGAACGCCCTGCGGGGCACCACGGGAGGCTTGGATGGAACTGGCTCAGGCGCGCAAGGCACGCATCGTTCCGCGTTCGGGAGGGCGAGCCTTGGCGGATGCCCTGGTGGCGCAAGGCATCGACCACGCGTTTGCCGTGCCAGGCGAGAGCTATCTCGACGTGCTCGACGGGCTCTACGACGTGCGTCAGAAACTGAAGCTGGTGACGTGCCGGTTCGAAGCCGGCGCGGTGAACATGGCTGAGGCATTCGGCAAGCTCACTGGCCGCCCTGCCGCCGCGTTCGTCACGCGAGGCCCCGGCGCCTGCCACGGCGCCATCGGCGTGCACGTCGCGATGCAGGACAGTACGCCCATGCTGCTGTTCATCGGCCAGATCCCGCACGAGGACGCTGGTCGCGACGCGTTCCAGGAAGTCGACTACCGCCGGATGTTCAGCCCGCTCGCCAAGTGGGTGACGCAGATCGATCAGGCCAAACGCATCCCTGAAATCGTCGCGCACGCAATGGACGTTGCGGTATCCGGCCGCCCAGGCCCGGTGGTGATCGCGCTTTCGGAAGAGATGCAGAAGGACACGATCGAGGTTCCCGACCTCCCGCGTGCCACCATCAGTCCGCCGCATCCGGATCCTGCTGCACTGGCGCAACTGCGCATGATGCTGTCGCGGTCCACCAAGCCGCTCGCCGTGCTCGGAGGGTCCTGCTGGACGGACGCTGGTCGTGCCGCCATCCGCGACTTCCTGCTCGGCAATGACGTGCCGGTGACTGTCGGCTTCCGTCGCCAGGCTCTCTACGACGGCACACTTGATAACTTCGCAGGCGACCTTGGCGTTGGATCCGATCCAGGCCTTATCGGCAAGGCGAAGGAAGCCGATCTGATTCTGGCGATCGGCTCGCGCCTCGGCGACGCGGTCACGCAAGGCTACACGCTGCTCGACATGGCCGGCAGCGTGCCGATCATTCAGGTCCACCCTGATGGCAGCGAAATCGGCCGCGTGTTCCGTCCCGCGCTAGGTATCGTCAGCGACCTAAACGCGTTCGCCCACGCAGTCGCCGCATTGGAGCCGGTGGAAGCGACCTGGACCGATTGGACCCAGGAACTGCGCTCCCTGCGTGAGGCGCAACGTGCCGTGCCAAACTATGAAGGAACGCTCAATCTCGGCACCGCAATGCGCCAGCTGGAAGAACTGTTGGATCCCGACGCCATTGTCACCACGGACGCCGGCAACTTCGCTGGCTGGGCCACGCGCTTCATCAACTTCCGTGACGAGCAGCGCTACATAGGCCCAACGAATGGTGCGATGGGCTACAGCGTTCCCGCCGCCGTTGGCGCCAAGATCGCGTTCCCCGATCGCATGGTCGTCAGCATGGTTGGCGACGGCGGCTTCCTGATGACCGGACAGGAGATCGCCACCGCGTTCCACCACGGCGTCGCGCCGATCGTTCTGGTGTTCAACAACCAGATGTACGGCACGATCCGCATGCATCAGGAACGTGCGTATCCAGGCCGTGTCTCCGGAACCGGTCTCACGAATCCCGATTTCGCGAAGTTCGCGGATGCATTCGGTGGCCACGGCGAAGTGGTCAGCGATACTGCTGATTTCGCCCCGGCTTTCCGCCGCGCCGTGGAAAGTGGCAAGCCCGCCGTGATAGAGCTGCGCATGAACCCCGACCAGATCACCACGCGCGCCACCATTGCCGATCTACGAGCCGGCAAGACGGTAAAGCCCACAGTCAAGGCACGGCGTACGGCTCCACCGAAGCATCCCAAGCCGTCACGCGCGACGTCACCCGGGAAGAAGCGAGGATAACGGTACGCGCGCTGCCCTGACGGATGAGCTACGCACTCAGTACCAGGTTCCAGATCGATGCCACCGGCCGCCCCGTTCCAACGTACGGCATGTTTGCCGCCGCCCGCTACTATCGTGCGCACAACCTCACCGAAGCAGAGCGCTGCTGCCGCGAGTTGATCGAACTCGATCCGCGGCACTTCGATGCTCTGCACCTGTTGGGCGTTGTGCACCTCGATCGATCGCAATTCGCCGATGCCATCACCTGGCTGACGCGCGCGTCACAGGAGCGACCGGATGACGCCCAGGCGAACTACCATTTGGGGACCGCCCAGCTCGGGCTGAAGTTATACGAACAGGCAGAAACCACGTTGCGGCGCGCTCTTGCCGCTCGTCCCGATGATGCAGGCACGCTCAACAACCTTGGCAATGCGCTCGCTGGCAACAAGAAGCATGCGGCGGCCATCAAGTGCTTCCAACAGGTGCAACGCCTCGCGCCCGGACACGCTGCGTCTCACTACAACATGGGCCGGGCACTGGCGGAACTCGATCGCCTCGATGACGCGGTCGCGAGTTTTCGAGCCGCCTTGATGAACGCACCCGTCGAGATCGAACCCGGACGGCTGGCCGACATCCACGCTGCACTTGGCCATGCATTTGTTGGTCTGGGACGCTATGACGAAGCGCGCGCCGAATGCCACGCGATCGCAGCGACCGATCCTGGTGTCGCAGAATGGAACGAGAGCCTGGTCCTATTGTTGCTAGGCCAATACAAGGACGGTTGGCTGAAATATGAGGGCCGATGGCACGTCAAGGACCACGATCCACCCCGCGCCGGAGCACGTGTCCCCGCGCTCACTGAGGTCGTCGGCAAGCGCGTCCTGCTGATCGCCGAACAAGGCCATGGCGACATGATCCAGTTCGCCCGCTACGCATCGCTGCTCGCGGCACACGGTGCAAAGGTCAGTGTGCAGACCTACATCGAATTGAAGTCGATGATGCAGACGCTGCAACGCGTCGAAACGGTCGTAGCCGACACGGAGCCGGAGCCAGCCGCCGACATTGTCACGCCGCTGCTTAGCCTGCCGATGATGTTCGGTACCGATCTTGCGACAGTCCCATCAAAGGTCCCCTATCTGCACGCACCGCGGGAGCGCAAAGCCGCGTGGCAGCAACGACTGGGTCCGCCGACACGCCGCCGCGTAGGACTCGCCTGGTGGGGTTCGCAGCATATTGCCAAGCGTTCACTCCCCATCGAATTACTGCTGCCAATACTTTCCACGCCGAATGCCGAATTCCACGCCCTCCAGAAGGAGGTTCCGCCGGCGCATCGCGAATTCATGGCCGCGCATCCAGCGCTGATCGACCACAGCGCCGACTTGGCCGATTTCGCCGATACAGCCGCACTGATATCGCAGCTCGACGTCGTGGTGACAATCGATACAGCTGTCGCGCATCTTGCCGGTGCACTGGGCAAGCCTGTCTGGATCATGCTGCAGCACAGCGCTGATTGGCGCTGGCTGCTGGATCGCACTGACAGCCCCTGGTACCCGACCGCGCGCTTGTTCCGTCAGAAGCATGCCGGCGACTGGAAGGACGTCGTCAGCCGTGTGGCGCGTGCGCTACGCCCCACCGTCAAACGGCCTCGAGCACGAGTTCGAAAGTGATGCAGACCGGGTTGTCGCCACGCACCAACCGCCCCTCGTGCACGTGCCCTGCCATGTCCACCACAAGCATATCCAGTACCGCCTCGCCATTGTGGATGTGCCCGGACCGCACCAACACTTCCGTTGCGTGATCTTCCACGCGCGAACCATCCGTGAAGTGGGCGCCGATCAGACTGCCCAGGCTGCCGCGAACGATCGCGGAATGCATGTGATGGCGACTGGCGATCCGCTCGATCGCCAAGGTGATGTCCTCATTCGGACGGATGCGCGCGACAATGGTCCGGTCGCCTTCCGTCGCCACGTGCTCTGCTACCGGACCGAACAGCGTGAAGTTCGTCTCCGCATCCAGCTCTGCGCGGATCACGACATCAGACAGCGCCCATGCATGCACAGTAGTTGCGCGCGTAACGATCAACTCTTGCGGCAGCATGTGCCCACCGCGCCTGCGGGTGCCTTCCTCGATCCAGGCGCCATGGCAATGCACGAACGGCGCACCGTCACGCCGGCCAAACGTTGCATTGGCGATCTCCACCACCGTCTCGCCGGTTGGCGAACGAGGCGCGCTGAAATACGCCACGTGTGCGTCATCGGTCGACGGTCCCGGCATCACGTAGCTGAACGGCCCGAGCGCACCACTCTGGAACACCAGCGCCGCACACGTCATGCCGGCATCCAACAGCGGCCGGGTCAGCGCCTCATTCAGCGTCAATCCTGGTTGCAGCGAAAACTCCAGACGCCGGCTGTGTCCTTCGCACGTCTCGATCCGCTCTGATTGAACCGGTCCCGGCTGGATCAGGCGCCGCATTCTATTTACCTCCGGGCGAAAGCCCGGACCATTTTCGTCATGGCCGAACCTGATCCGGCCATCAGCGCCCGACCGCGTAACCCTGCATTCCGCGCGGGTTGGCACCTGCGCGCATCTGATCGCCCTCGATCCGAGCGCCCGAGATACGCCCTTCCGACCAGTCGTCACCCTTCTCCGCCTTGTGGTCACGCGCCTTCAGTTCATACATCACCGCGTTGGGGAAGCGCCCTTCCAGCACCACCTTGCCCGGCCGGGCAACACGCGGCCAGAAGCTCGAAGGCCAGTGCTCGGTGTGGAAAGACGGCGCGTCGATCGCTTCCTGGATGCCCATGTTGTGGTGGACCATGCGCAGGAAAAACGTCAGCGCCCACTGATCCTGTTGCTCGCCGCCCGGCGTGCCGAACGCCATCCACGGCTTGCCGTCGCGCAGCGCGAAGCTTGGCGACAGAGTGGTGCGCGGGCGCTTGCCAGGCTCCAGGCTGTTCGGCAGGTCCGGCTTCAGCCAGAACATCTGCCCGCGCGTGCCCATGCAAAAGCCGAGTTCCGGAACAACCGGCGACGATTGCAGCCAACCGCCGGACGGCGTCGCGCTCACCATGTTGCCGTGCTTGTCGATCACGTCGAGATGGCATGTATCAGCGCCGATGACCCCAAGCCGTGCCACGGTCGGTTCCCCGGCACCCGGCTCGCGATTCAGTAGAAACGCGCGGCTTGCCCCGTCACGATCGACAATCGGCGTATGGCCAGGCACCGAGCCGGGTCGTAGCTCCATCGATGCATTGCGGCCGACCAGCTTGCGCCGCTCTGCGTTGTACTCATCCGACAACAGCGCACCGAGCGGCACAGAAACGAAGTTGGGATCGCCGTAATACGCTTCGCGATCCGCGTAGGCGAGCTTGGCGCATTCCACCAAGGTGTGTACGAACTCGGCGCCGCACGGATCCATCGCACCGATATCGAAGCCTTGCAGCAGTGCAAGTTGTTGCAGGAACACCGGCCCCTGACTCCACGGACCGCACTTCAGCGCCGTATGCCCGCGATACTCATAAGAGACCGGGTCTTCGACCGTCGCCGACCAACCGGCGAAATCATCAGCCGCAAGCAGACCGCGATGCCGGCGCCCCGTCACGTCCAGCACCTCGGTGGATCGGAAGAACTTGTCCACCGCCTCCGCTACAAAGCCGCGATACCAGGCACCGCGCGCCGCATCGATGCGGGCCTCACGCGAATCCCCCAGTGCCTCGCGGCAGATGCGCTCATAGGTCGCCGCCAGCGCCGGACGCGCGAACAAACTCTCTGGCGCCGGCGTCTTGCCATGCGGCAGGAATACCTCCGCGGAGGACTTCCACTCCGCCTCGAACAGCATCCGCATGCTTTCGATCGTTGCGCTGATGCGCGGCACGATGTGGATGCCGTTCTTCGCATAGCCGATGGCGAACGCCAGCACGTCGGCCAGCTCCCATGTCCCCCAATCGCGCAACAGCAGACACCACGCATCGAATGCGCCAGGCACCACCGCGGGCAGCACGCCGGTCGCCGGAATCAGATCGACATCCAGGTCACGGAATTTCGTCAGCGTCGCCGCCTTCGGTGCCACGCCCTGCCCGCAGATCACCTGCTGCGTCTGCGTATTCGCGGAGTGCAGAATGATCGGCGCGTCACCCCCCGGCCCGTTCAAATGCGGCTCCGCCACCTGCAAGGTGAATGCCGTGGCAGCCGCGGCGTCGAATGCGTTGCCGCCGCGTTCCAGCACCGCCATGCCGACCTGGCTGGCGATCCAATGTGTGCTGGCAACCACACCGAACGTGCCGGCAATCTCTGGGCGGGTGGTGAACATGCGCCATTCTCCGTTGCGTACCGCGCAGGCTAACGGCAGGGTGCGCGCCGTCAATGTGCGGGGACGTGATGCTGATTTGCGTGGTCGGACCAAGCGGGGCCGGCAAGGACACACTGCTGGACGCAGCCCGCCACGCGCTGGCCGACGATCAGCGCTTCCGTTTCGTCCGCCGCGTCATTACGCGCCCGGCCGAAGCCGGCGGCGAGGCACACGAGGCCGTCACCGAAGCCGAGTTCGCCCAACGCGACTTCGCTTTGCAATGGCAGGCGCACGGACTGAGCTACGGCATTCCCGCCACTGCCATCAACGATGTCGCCGTAGCGGTAGCCAGCGTCTCCCGCACCGTCATCGCCGTCGCCGCGTCGCGGTTCCCCGTGCGCGTGATCGAGGTCATCGCGCCGCCCGAAATCCTCGCCGCACGTCTGGCCTCCCGTCGCCGTGAGAGCGCCACCGACATCGCCGAACGCCTTGCGCGCACGGTGCCGTTGCCACCAGGCATCCCAGTCGACACGGTGGTGAACGATGGCTCGCTGGAGTCCGGCATCACGCGCTTTCTCGACGCCCTCAACCGCGCAGTTTCAGACGTTCCTCGATAACGAACGGCTCGCCTGGCGCCGGCTGCACGAACAGGCAGATATCCGTTACGCGGCGCGCCAGTCCGATCGCATGCGCGAGATGGGCTTCGACGGCCGGCATGAACACGCGCTTCTCCTCCGCGCTCAGCCGACGCGTCAGCGTCATGTGGAAGAACCACGTGTCGAACACGTAAGGATAGCCCCACCGCACCAGCATCTCATCCTGCCGCGGGGTCAGCTTCGAGCGGCGCCGGCGTGCCAGTTCCGCTTCAGGCACCGACGCCCGCAACGGATCGAGCCGCTCCACGCACGCATCCGCCAGCGCCTGCAACGCCGGGCATTCCACTGTCTCACGCAGCGCAAGAAACCCATGCACATCGGACACCGCGAGCCGTGGTAATTCAAATGGCGCGATACCGGCGGCCAGTTCGTCCGCCGCCTGCACCACGTCGAACCATTGCCGCCCTTCCGCCAATCGCATCGGCGGTTTCAGCGTCGCGTGGAAACCATAAACCCGGGGTTCCGCCGTAACCTCTTCGATATCGACGATGTCCGGCTGTGGCACCGGCGCGCCGCTCTCTGGATCCCGCCCGAGCCACACCGCAGCTTCGGCAAACAACGGATCATCCACCGCGGGCGCATAATACACCGCGACACGAGCGTCAGGCCGCATCAAGCGACGCGCTCTCCGCTGCGCCAGACCTGCCGCACCACCGGCAGTCCCTCGTGCAGCCGCACGCGAACCACGTCGGCGCGTTGTCCCGCTTCCAGTCGCCCGCGATCCTCCAGCCCTGCCAGACGCGCCGCTCGATCAGTGACCAGCGCGACCGCCTGCGGCAGGCCGATCCGTGGTGCGCACTGGAATGCCGCCTCCACCAGACTGTTCGGCACATAGTCGGAGGCGAACGCATCCACCGCGCCATTCTCCAACAGATCCGCTGCCGATACGTTGCCGGAATGCGATCCGCCGCGCACGATGTTCGGTGCGCCGGCGATCACCTGCATCCCCGCCGCCTTGGCTGCCATCGCCGCCGCCATGGTCACCGGGAACTCGCTGATGTCGATCCCGTCCGCGGCGTTCTCCGCCACCTCCTCCTCGGTCCGATCGTCATGACTCGCAATCGCGATCCCACGACCAGCGATGCGTTCCAGCAGTGCGCGCCGATGCGGAATTCGAGTCCGTTCCCGCTGCGCCTGCAATTCCAGGATGCGTCGCTCGATATACTCATCGTCCAGCCCGCCGCGCCGCCGCAGCGCGCGATAGAAATCCAGATTGGCGTACTGCCCAACGCCCGGACTGTGATCCATCAGACTGACCATCCGAACCAGCACATGATCCGCGACCGTATCGAACAACGCCAGCATATCCATCGCCGGCACCTCGCAACGCAGGTGGAGGAAGTGCTCAGCTTTCAGCAGATCCGCATCATTCAACGCATCGAGATCGATCACGCCATCCCGAAACGTCCGAATGCGCTCCTTGTCGAATCCCAGATCACCGAGGCAAAGCGCATCGAACACCGTCGTAACGCCTGCCGCGGCACACTGCGCATCATGCGCGACCATGGCGGAACGCGAAGGCCAACGTGCCAGCGCACGAGGCTGCACCTGTCGCTCCAGATTGTCGGTATGCGTATCGACGATACCCGGGATCAGGTAATCGCCATCCACATCGCGTGCGCCTGGCAATGCTGATGACCCGGCCTGCACATCGGCAATGCGACCGTCGCGCACCACCAGGGTCGCACGCACTACTGCATCAGGCAGCACCACCATCGCATTGGTGAAGATCGTCTCATAGCTCATGCGGCATCCTGCAGCGGCGTCAAAGTGAATAGCCGATCGGCAATCGCATCGCGCACGTCGGCGTCGTGGCAGATCGCCACTACGGCTATGCCGCGTGCCTTCGTTTCATTGATCATCGCAATAACGACAGCGCGATTGGCCGCATCCAGCGACGCAGTCGGCTCATCGAGCAACAGCACCGCATGACCGCCGATGAAACCACGTGCCAGGTTCACGCGCTGCTGTTCGCCGCCCGAGAATGTGGCCGGCGGCAATGCATGCAACCGCCGCGGAATGTTCAGCCGCAGCAGCAGGTCCGTCGCAACACGACGCGCCTCCTCTGGCGACTTGCCACGCCCAACCAGCACTTCAGCAACAATATCCAGCGCCGGCACACGCGGCACCACGCGCAGAAACTGACTGACATAGCCCAATGTATCATGGCGAACCGCAAGTATCGTCCGAGGATCCGCACTGGCGAGATCGACCATCTCGCCATGATGACGGATCAACACGCGGCCGGATTCTACGCGATAGTTGCCATACAGGCTGCGCATCAACGTCGACTTGCCGGCACCAGACGGCCCCGACAGCACGACACACTCACCGGCATGAACGTCGAGCCCGACGCCTGACAGTACAGGGATATGCACACCACCTCGCAGATGCAGCGTGAAGCCCTTCGCCAGCGCATTGGTACGCAGCATGAGCTGGCCGGTCATTGCATCGCTCCAGCAACGCCTTGTTCAGGCATGCAGCGCATGGTGGCGTCATGCATCAACCAGCCCATCGCCGCCTGATGAGTCCGCAAGGACGAAACCGCACGCCACTGTATGCGTGCGTGACGGTCGCGGCTTGCGTGGATGACCGGGCATTTTGCCCGGGCACCGCAGGTACACCATCGGAGGGGAACCATGCGCATACGCGTTTGGCTACTGCTCCGGTGGGGGAAGAGGCGGATCCGGCTCACAATCCTGATCCGCCTCTGAACCACCGGGTTCCGGAGGGCGACAGTAACCGCCCTCCGGTTCCTGGAATACCACCCCTCATCTCCCCGAGGCAACCGCATTCGCAGCATCCCGCTCACGCCTGCAACACTGAGCTGACCAGCAACTGCGTGTAAGGGTGTTGGGGATCGTCCAACACCTGATCGGTCAGCCCCGTCTCCACCACACGCCCTCGCTGCATCACCATGATCCGATGCGCGAGCAGCCGCGCCACGCCGATGTCGTGGGTGACCAGCACTGCGGCGATCTGCAAACGCGTCACCAGCGTGCGGATCAGATCCAACAGCCGCGCCTGCACCGACACATCCAATGCGCCGGTCGGCTCATCCATGAACACCAGCCGAGGATGCGTGACCAGGGTGCGCGCGATCTGCAACCGTTGCAGCATGCCCCCCGAAAACGTACGAGGCATATCGTCCACGCGATCAGCGTCGATCTCCACCTGGTTCAGCCAGTCGATCGCCTGGGCACGGATGTCGCCATAGTGCCGCGCCCCTTGCGCCATCAGCCGCTCGCCGACATTGCCACCAGCCGTCACGTTCATGCGCAGGTTCTGCCGAGGGTCCTGATGCACAAATCCCCAATCCGACCGATGCAATGTGCGCAACGCGGGCGCCGGCATCGCATGCACATCGTGCAGATGCCCAGCGGGATCGCGATACCAGACCGCTCCACCGTTCGGCGCCAATCGTCCCGACAGCACATTCAGCAACGTCGTCTTGCCGGACCCCAATTCGCCAACCACGGCCAGCATCTCGCCAGGCCATAGATCGACATCGACATCCACCAGCGCGTGCAACGCCCCGAACGACAACGACAAGCCGCGCGCGGACAGCAGAGTCTCATCGCTCATTCCGCTGCCTCCTTCATGCCCTCGCTGCCGACATGGCCCGCCGCTCGCCGCTCGGCACAATGATCGGTATCGGAACAGACGAACAACCGCCCTCCCCGATCATCGATCACCACTTCATCCAGATACAGAATCAGTCGCCCCACACAGTCCGCACGGATGTGGCGCGCGGATCGGCCGGAACGGATGGTCGTTGAAGTCCAGCGATTGCACTTCGGTCCATGGCGGAATCGCATAGATGCGCTTCTCACGCCCCGCTCCAAACAACTGCAACGCCGGCATCAGGTGCATCTTCGGATTGTCGAACGCGGGTATCGGGCTGGGTGACATCAGGTGGCGGTGGTTCACCATCACCGGATAATCATAACTGATCGATATTTGCCCGAACCGAGCGATATCCTCGTACAGCTTCACATGCATCAGTCCGTAATCCGCCAGCGAATGCATGCGACGCGTCTCGATGCGCGAAGGTTCCAAGCGAAACAACGGTTCCGGCTGCGGCACCTGATAAACGATGATCTGATCGTCCCTCAGCGTCTTCTCCGGAATCCGATGCCGCGTCTGAATCACTGTCGCATCGGCGGTATATGTTGTGGTCTGCACGCCCGCGGTCCGCGCAAAGAAGCGACGTATGGACACCGCGTTGGTCGTGTCGTCAGCGCCCTGATCGATCACCTTCAGCACATCGCCACTGCCAAGCACCGAAGCGGTCACCTGGATCCCGCCGGTTCCCCAGCCATACGGCAACGGCATCTCCCGCGAACCGAACGGCACCTGGTGTCCAGGGATCGCCACCGCCTTCAGCAACGCACGGCGGATCATCCGCTTCGTCTGCTCATCCAGATAGGCAAAGTTATAGCCCTTCATGGCGACACCACGCCCTGCCGAGCGTTCTTCCCCTCCCCTGGCGGGAGGGGGTTAGGGGGAGGGGGCGCCCCGTCGATCGCCCGCGCAACCTCCTGCTGCATCCGCCGCACATTCTGCAGCTCGCTTTGGAAATCAACGTAATGCGGCAGCTTCAGATGCTCGACGAACCCCGTCGCCTCGATGTTGTCCGAGTGATACAGCACGAACTCGACATTCTGCGCCGGTGCCGTCACCTCCTCGCCCAACTCTTCCGCGCGCATCGCACGATCGACCAGTGCCATCGCCATCGCCTTGCGCTCGGAAAATCCGAACACCAGCCCGTAGCCGCGGGTGAACTGTGGCGGCGTCGTCTTCGAGCCCTTGAACTGATTGACCATCTGGCATTCGGTCACAATGATATCGCCGATATCAATGGCGAAGCCCAGCTCCGGCGGCTCGATCTCCACCGACACCTCGCCCATGCGGATCTCACCGGCAAATGGATGCGTCCCGCCGTACCCTCGTTGCGTCGAGTACCCCAGCGCCAGCAGGAACCCCTCGTCCCCGCGCGCCAGCGCTTGCAGCCGCACGTCGCGTGTCGCCGGAAATGCCAGCGGCTCGCGCGTCAGATCGCCCGGTTCCGCCTCGCCATCGCCGTCCGGTTCAATCAGTCCCTCTTGCCCCAGAATGTCAGGCACGCGCGGCATAGCCGCCCCATCCACCGCCCCCCGCCGCGCACCAACATCGTCAGCGCCATCCGCCAACCCAAAGTCCAACAGCCGATGTGTGTAATCGTAAGTAGGACCCAACACCTGTCCGCCCGGCAGGTCCTTGAACACCGCTGAAATGCGACGCTTGATCAGCATCGCCGAGGTATCCATCGGCAGCGAATGCGCAAATCGAGGCAGCGTCGTGCGATATGCGCGCAACAGGAACGCTGCCTCGATCAGGTCGCCCTGTGCCTGCTTCACAGCCAGCGCCGCAAGTTCCCTGTCGTACAGCGAACCTTCGCCCATCGCCCGATCCACCGCACGGCCAAGCTGCCCCTCGATCTGCGCCAGTGAAACATCCGGCACCGCGGGATCACCGCGCCGTTCCTCGGCCAACCAGGCATGTGCGTTGTCGATCGCCTGCTCGCCGCCCTTGACCGTCACATAGGCCATTGTTCAGGCCTCCTCGATCGATACGCTGCGTGGCAACGCCGTCAGCGTCGTCCCCGAGCACAGAATGACGTCCACCCCGCGTGGATACAGCGCGTGGTTCTGCCGCCACGCCGCTACGAAATTTCCTGGCAACCCGTTCACCGCCAGTATGGCCGGCTCCCGCAATCCAGGCCCCGCAAGCCGATACCGCGCGCCGCTTCCCAACGCCTGCACCTGGAGGATCAGCGTCGCAGATTCCTCCGGCGCTTCGTCGGAGCCCGATGACAGCGCAGTCAACTCCGGCAGCGACAACGCCAGAGCGAACGCCGCTTCGCCCACCACATCGGTGATCGCAGCACCGCAATGAAATGCCAGCCACGCGCAGGCTGCATCAGCGGCGGGATCGACCCACAGCGGCGTCTCGTTGTCGATCAGCGTCAGCAGCACCGCAGCGGTCGCGCAATCCAAGGGCGCCGGCGCCGCAAGCCCTGCCCCCACCTGATGCAACTTCCCCGGCCGCGCCATCGCATCCAGTACCGCGCGGAAAATTGCCTGTGCGTCACCAACAGGATCGGCAAATCCCGGAAGCTCGATCGTCGCACTCATGTCCGCATGTTCCGCATCGCAAAGAACTGCACCCGCGTCGCCGCCGCCTTGCCCGCGACGCCATCGCGGCGGGCCTGCTGAAGCTCCGCCAATGGCTGCACCACATCGACCATCATGCGAGACTGCCGCGCCGGGTCCTGCAGCAGCGCATCCGCCAGCGCCGCGAGTTCCGCCAGTCGTTCCTTGCGACCCGCGACGTAGGCGTGCCCGACAAATCCGCAATCCGTCCGCACCGTGCACCGCGTCGTCGTCATCTCGCCGAGATTGAACGGAGCCCCACCTCCTCCCGCACGACCGCGCACCATGACCAGCCCGGCCTCCGGTCCGCGCAGCAGCCGATACGACGGCACTTCACCTGATGCGTCGAGGCGCTCGCCAAGCTCCGCCGCATCTGCTCGCGCCAGTACCGCCATCCAGCGGCGCCGCGCGGCGTCTGGTTGATCCGGTGACAGGGCATCGGGCATTGGGAGGAGCCTACGCTTGTTCGGATGTCTAGACAGCTAGACCGAGACTCGGCTATCGTCAAGTCATCAGTTGCACGAATGAGCGGCCAGATGGATGAAGTTGCAGTGACGCCACTCGAGCCAGTGCACCGCCAGGACGGCGTCGCGCTGTGGCGGCAGATTGCGACTCGCCTGCAGCACGATATCGGTGCCGGCACTTACCCGCCAGGCGGCCGCCTGCCAACGGAAGCCGAACTCTCCGCCCGCTTCCGCGTCAACCGTCACACGGTGCGTCGCGCGCTGGAGGAATTGTCGCGCGGCGGTCTGGTCCGCGTCGAACAAGGTCGCGGTTCGTTCGTCGCGGAAGACGTCCTGGAGTACGCCGTCGAAGCTCGCACCCGCTTCTCCGAATGGATCCGTCGCCACAACATGGAGCCATCCGGTCGACTACTCCAGCTCAAGGAAACCGCCGCCAATTCGCACATCGCCACTGGTCTTGGCATTCGCTCCGGCAGCCGTGTCGTGCTGCTAGAACGACTGGGCTTCGCCGACGATCGCCCGGTGAGCCTGTCGCAGCACTACTTCCCCACTGCACGGCTGCGCGGCATCCTCGACGCGCTTCGCACAGCGCCCACCATCACCGAGGCGCTGAAGTCTGTCGGCGTCACCGACTACCTGCGTCAGGTCACCCGCGTCACCGCACGCCTGCCCAACGCGGAGGAAGCGGAACTATTGCGCATGCCGCGCAACCGCCCCTTGCTGGTCACCGAGAATGTCAACGTAGACCGCGCCGGCACGGTGGTGGAATTCGGCCTCTCGCGCTATCCCACGCCCCGCGTGCAGATCGTCTTCGAACCCTGAGAGAGTAAGCAATGACAAGACTGCGTATCACTGGCGGAAGGGTGCTGTTGCGTTCCGACGGCGAGCAGGACATCGACCTGTCGCTAGACGATGGCATCATCGCCGGCATCGGTCGCAACGGGAACGGCAGCAGCGGTAAGGAGATCGACGCAAGCGGTCTGCTCGTATTGCCCGGTATCGTCGATATCCACGGTGACGCATTCGAGCGCCAATTGCAGCCGCGCCCCGGCGTCGATTTCGACGCCGACATCGCGCTGCACGATACCGAGGCGCAGTTGCTCGCCAACGGCATCACCACTGCGTTCCACGGCGTCACGCTGTCATGGGAACCGGGCCTGCGCAGCCTGACCACATGGCAGGCGTTGCTGAACGCCCTGGAGGCGCGCCGCTGGACCTGCGACATGCGCGTGCATCTGCGTTGGGAAGCATTCAACCTCGACGCGCTGGAAACCGCGCTCGCCGACATCGCCGCCGGCCGAGTGCATCTGGTCGCCTTCAACGACCACACGCCTGCGATCCTGAAGAAGATCGCCGACCCGGTCGCGGGTGCGAAATACAGCGACCGCGCCGGGATGAAGCTGGACGAGTTCCGCGCCCTCGCCGAGCGGATCGCCGCCCGCGAACATGCAGTGCCGGCGGCGTTGGACCGCATCGCCTCGACCGCCCGCGAAGCCGGCGTGCCAATGGCCAGCCATGACGACGCCACCATCACCACGCGCGACGAATTCCGCCACCGCGGCGCGCGCATCTGTGAATTCCCGATGGCGGAGGATGTCGCCAAGCAAGCCCGCGAGACCGGTGACTGGGTCGCCATGGGATGCCCCAACGTCGTGCGCGGCGGCTCGCATCTTGGCTGGGCGTCTGCCGCGCTGATGGCCGAGGCCGGCATCTGTGGCGTGCTGACCTCCGACTACTACTATCCAGCCATGCCTCGCGCCGCGTTGAAGCTGGCAGGCCGAGGTGTGCTCGATCTCGCCCAGGCCTGGGCTCTCGTATCGACCAACCCCGCGACTGCAGCCGGGCTGACGGATCGAGGCGCCATCGCCGAGGGCCTGCGCGCCGACCTGGTGCTGATCGACCCGAACGTGCCACGCATCGTCGCAACCATTGTCGGCGGACAGGTCGCCCACATTACCGCGAATGGCTCCGCCAGAATGGCGTGACATAGTTGTTATACAGCTGAGGACGTTCTGAAGTATTAGTGAAACCGTACATCGGCGACGGTGCGATTCACGACACAGTGATCACGTGAATGGGTCTACTCGCGTCAACGTTGGTTCGAATTGGCGATTGCTTCACTATTCTCATGGATGATGAAGAGATGGCAATGAAGCGGATTCGGGGTTCCGCGAGATAAGCCAACAACCACAACAGCGCTTTCGAAGGACCGGGAAACCTCGACTATGCAGAACAAACGTCTGGCTGGCCGGACACTGTCCGCAGTGTCGGCTCTGGTGATGCTTGCTGCATGCAGCAACGCCACCTCCATATCCAACACCCAATCCGCTGATGCGACGCCTGTCGCCAGCGCTACCACCGCCAGCTCACATTCGGTCAGCGATGTCTCGGATGCTGTCGGTCAGCGCCTCGACACCATGCTGGCTGGGCGGCAGGCCAACGGCGCCGTCAATCGCTGACGAACGCCGCTGCCGCGGCAGCGGCATTGTCACGGTAATGGGCGGGCGTGGCGACGGCGCACGAGATTGGGTCGCACAAAGCCGCCACCCAATCCGCACGAGTGGGAATCATTGGTTCCTATGAAGTGGTGCACCGCTGATTTTGGTGGGACAGCAAGGTGGCTGATTCACCAGCGACCAGGCCAGGGACGGCATCACAGCACCACGCAATGCTCGGGCGCGAAGGAAACCGTCACCGCGCTGCCCTCGGCGAACAGGTCGGTCGGCGGACGGCGCACCAGAAGCTGTCCGCACGGCCAGTCCACCACGTACTGGATGAAGTCGCCGTGGAACATGCGCCGATGGATCGTGCCCGGCGTGGCGTTCGGCACGTCTGTTCGTCCGGGCGCGAAGATATCGACATAGGCCGCCTGCAACGCCGCCGCATCCCCCTTGGCGTGTGCATGCCCCGACACCGCGCGTAGCACCGGCCCGCCCACGGCCACGAAATCCACCTCGCCCCCCGCCGTCGCACCGTTCGCCTGGCCGCGGATAACGTTGGCATTGCCTACGAAGTCCGCGACGAACAGGGTGCGCGGATGGCGGTAGATGTCCTCTGGGGTGCCGATCTGCTCGATCCGTCCGGCATTCATCACGATCACCCGGTCGGAAATGGCCAGCGCCTCCTCCTGGTCGTGCGTGACATAGAGCGCGGTGATGCCCAGTTCCTTCTGCAACTCGCGCAACTCCACCCGCATGGACACCCGCAGCTTCGCGTCCAGATTGGACAGCGGCTCATCAAACAGCAGCACCTCCGGGGAGAACGCGATCGCACGCGCCACCGCCACGCGCTGCTGCTGTCCCCCCGAAAGTTTGGAAGACGGACGGTCGGCGAAATTTCTCATCTGCACCAAGTCCAGCACGCGCATCACGTTGGACCGGATGTCGTTCGCGGACATTTTGCGCACCCGCAAACCGTAGGCGACATTGTCAAACACGGTCATGTGCGGCCAGATCGCATAGGACTGAAACACCATGGAAACGCCGCGCTTCTCCGCCGGCATGTTGCGCCGCTCCGACGCCGAGAAGACCAGCGTACCGTTCAGCGCGATCGATCCGCCGGTGGGATCCTCCAGGCCGGCGACGGATCGCAGCGTCGTGGTCTTGCCGCAGCCCGATGGGCCCAGCAACGTCACCAGTTCGCCGCGCTCCACGCTGAGGGACACATCGTCCACCGCGCGCACGTCGCCGTAATCGACGACAAGGTTGCGGATATCGATGCGGACATCGGTCGCACTCACGCGGGTTCTCCCGAATAGCGCCGAGTGACGCGCAGCAGCAAAATCACGGCAATGAACACCACGCCGGTCTGCACCAGCGCCATCGCTGACGAAAGTTCCGACGACGCGGTCAGCCACGCGTCCACGATGGCGGGGCCGATCACCTTGGAATGCGGCCCCATAAGGAACAGCGAGGCTCCCAGCTCTCTCACCGAGGAGATGAAGATCAGCAGCCAGGCCGCGACGATGCCGGGCCGCATCAGCGGCAAGGTCACGGTGCGCATCTGATAGCCCCAGGACGCGCCGCACACGCGCGCGCATTCCTCCAGGCTCTTGTCGATCTGCAGCACCACGCCGGCCAGGGTGCGCACACCGAGCGGCAGCAGCACGGTCAGGTAGGCCAGGCCGAGGAGCCAAAGCGTGCCATACAGGGTGAACGGCAACACCTGCCCAATCCACAGCCACGCCCAAAGCAGACCCAGTCCGAACACCAGCCGCGGCACCGCCTGCGGAAACATTACCACATATTCCACCAGGGACCGCCCCGGCACGCGGGCGCGGAAAATTACCCAGGTGAGCACCCCCACCAGCAAGGACCCCACCGTCGCCACGCCGAGGCCCAGCATGATGCTGTTGGCCAGGGCGGAGGCCACCGCCCCCTGGCGGAACACGGATGCGTAATTGTCCAAAGTAAAGCGCATGTCGCCCACGATCACGGTGGCGAACTTCTGGAACGACGTCAGCAACAGGGCCGCAATAGGCAGGAACACCGCGAAGCTGAGGTAGGCCCAGCACACCGTCACCAACGGCCAGGCCCTGGCACCCAGGCGCAGCGGGCGCGGGCGGAACGCCTTGCCGGTGATGGTCGCGTAGCTGCCCTTGCGGAGCACCAGCCGCGCCAGGCCGATCGCCACCGCCAGGACCACGAACAGGCACAGGCCCATCGCCGCGGCGCGACCATACTCCGGCGGATAGGCCGAGGTGGACTGCCAGATCACCGTAGTGATCACGATGAAGCGGGACGGAATTCCCAGCACGAAGGCCGCGGCGAAGGCACTCAGCATCTCCGCGAACACGAAGATCGTGGCGCTGACGATGCCCGGCAGGATCATCGGCAGGGTCACGGTCAGCGCCACGCGGAACTTCCCGGCGCCGAGCACCCGCGCGCTCTCCTCCATGGACGGGTCCATGGATTTCATCGCCGCGGAAATCATCACGAACGCCACGGTGCCCTCGAACAGCGCCATCACCCAGGCGATACCCCAGGGAGAATAGATGTTCAGCAGATCCCCGTTGGTGCCCAGCAGCCGGGCCAGCTGGTTGGCCAGTCCGGTCTTCGGCGCCGCGATCACGCCCCACGCCAGCGCGCCCACCAGCGGCGTCATGTAGTAGGGCAGCTCCATCAGCCGCTCCAGCCGCGCCCGGCCCGGGATCGCCGTGCGCGTCAGGATCCAGGCCAGCAGCAGCCCGAACCCAAGCGCCATGACGGTGGCCAATCCGGCAACGAAGGCGGTGTTCCACAGCACCTGCGTGTCGGACACCATGTCCTGGTAGTTGCCGAGGCCGATTTCCTCCGGCGGAAATGTGCCCGCGTCACCTACGTTGAGCGACTCGGTGACCAGGAAGAACACCGGGTAGATCACCAGCAGGCCGATGGTCGCCAGAATTCCAGGCACCACCAGGAACCGGCCCAACCGGCGGTCGGGCCCGCGCCTCTGCACAGCCGTGTTCATTCCTGCCAGCCGATGCGGTTCAGCGCATGCCCGTCATCTTGTCCCATTCGCGCACGAATTGCGGGCGAGACTTCAGGAAGGCATCCCAGTCGGTCACCGCCAGCACCTTCATCTGGCTGGTGGGAATGCCGCCGGGCGGCGGTGGCATGTCAGTGCGCGGCGACGACAGGAAATGGTGGTTTTGCAGGGATGCCTGTCCGGGCTTGCCCAGGAACCAATCCTGCATCAGCTTCGCCGCCTCCGGGTGCGGCGCACCCTCGATCACGCCGTACATCGACTGGGCCACGACCACGCCGTCGGTTGGGAAGACGAATTCCAGGTCGGCACCCTTCGCCTTCAGCTGCAGGAAGGCGGAATACTGCGCGGTGTGCACCAGCTTGTCCTGGCCGTTCACCATGCGGTCGAACTGCTGCACGTAGCTGTCGAAGCCGCGCGGCTGCAGCGTGGCGAACTTGGTCCAGTAGTCCTCTCCATAGAGCTTGCGCAGCAGGTACCAGCTGGCGTGCTGCAGGCCGGAGGTGGACAGTTTGGTGTTAACCGCGTCCTTGAAGATCGGATTGAGTGCATCCGGCCAGTTCTTGGGTGCTTCATTGGCCGGTACCAACTTGGGATTGTAGGCCAGGCCGGCAACGATAAAAGTGCCCCAGGCGAAATATCCCTCCGGCTGGCTCTTATATTCCGGCTTGTAGGCCGCGTACTCGGGCAACTCATACAGCATGTAGCCGCCGCGCTTCTGAAGGTCGGTCGCGAAGGTCATCTCGGAGATCGACATCACATCGGCGACGTTGGTCTTCGCCTGGCGCTCGCTCATCAGGCGCTGGAACAGGTTGCCGGCCTGCAACCGCAGGAAGGTCGCCTTGATCTTGGGAAACGCCTTCATGAAGTCGTTCATGACTTCCGTCGTCGCCTGCGGCGGGTCGGTCGTGTAGAACACCACCTCGCCTTCCTGCTCCGCCTTGGCGACATCGGCACAGGTCTTGAATCCGTCCATCTGGTGCGGATCGGGGCAGGATGCCGCCTCGGCTGCCGTCATGCCCAGCGCGGTCGCAAAGCCAACGGCCAGCATGGACACGGCGGCGCGGAAACTTTGTTTCATTCTGCCGATTCCCCCTGGTCTGCGCCACGTTCCTGCGGCGTCCGGCGAGCGGCACGCTATCAGCGGGCTCCCCCGAAGTCCAAGGCCGCCGCCCAAGGCCACTGTGGGCTTCGCGAACGGCTGGCTTCAGTTCGATTGGCGCCCAAAAGGCATCCATGCCAAGTAGAAACTTGGCGCAATACCAGCGATCGTTATCACTGCATTGCAGAACTGCGTAAACGCTAGCATCGCAGCGAGGGCCACTGTCACGCTTAAAGGTGACAATGGCCCTCCAGCGATTACGTCAGCCGATCGAGATACTGCCGCACGAAATCGCAACCGACTTCCTCGCTGTAGGCCGCCGTCAACCGAGCCGTCACCGGCCCCGGCACCTTGCCGTCGCCCACCGTAGCGCCATTGAAGCGCCGCACCGGCATGATGCACAGGCTGGTCGACGTCAGGAACATCTCATCCGCCGTCTCCGCGTCAAACATGTCGAGGTCGCGTTCCTCGCACGGAATGCCAAGCTTCGCCGCAAGGTCTATCGTCATTTGCCGGCTCACCCCCGGCAGCACGAATTTCTGCCGCGGCGTCAGCAATCCGCCATCGCGCACGATGAAGATGTTGCTGCCCATCCCCTCGGCGAGGTTGCCGTTCTCGTCCAGCAGGATGGCCCACGCATCGGGATCGCTCGCCTTCACCGGCATCTCGGCCACGATCATGTTCAGGTAGTTGTGCATCTTGGCGCGCGGGCTGAGCATGGTCGGTGACGTCCGTCGCATCGACGTCACCATCACATCGGCGCCGTCACGGAAGTATGGCGCCCGTTTCTTGAACGGCAGCGGCAGCACCTCGATCACCACGTTCGGCCCGGTGTGCTCCCAGCCCTCGTCGCCCACCGCATCGACGCCGCGGCTGACCCGCTGGCCTACCCACCAGTCGCCGATGCTCGCCCGCAGGTGTTCGTTCCGCGCTATCACTTCCTCCGACAGCGAAACCATCTCGCGCGGCGCGACGCCGGGATCGATCCGCAGATAGCGCAACGAGCGATAGAACCGGTCGATGTGCTCCTTTAGCCGGAATGGCTGGC
Source organism: uncultured Alphaproteobacteria bacterium (assembly GCA_963726125.1). Classification (GTDB taxonomy): domain Bacteria; phylum Pseudomonadota; class Alphaproteobacteria; order Acetobacterales; family Acetobacteraceae; genus JAMXLO01. Next base: position 774,107 of record CAVSBG010000013.1, read on the forward strand.
CTTCAAAGGTGCGGGTCATGTCGAACGCGCCATCACCGTATTTCCAGCTCCGGTCGCGGAACGGGATCAGCACCTGCCCCTCGGGCATGAATTCGCCATTGAACCAGGCGACGCGGCTATTGGAGAGAGCGGACATAAGGGTACTCCCAAGGATGGCGGCAGCGTTTCACCAATCACCAGGATCGGTCAATGCCAGCCGGCCCACAGACTCCCTCTCCCGCACATCGCGCGGGGGAGGGTTGGGGAGGGGGTGCGTCGAACGATACGGTCTCCCTCCGCCACCCCGTTTGACATTCGGAGAACCGGATGCGACGGACCTACTGAACAGTAGCGGAGCCCGAAGTGAACGACGCGCTTCCGCCGGGAGCGGCGCCGGCCCTATCCTCGATCGATGCGGTCGAGCAAGGTCTGCAGTCGGCCGGCTATATCCCCAGCAGGCAGATCGCCACCGCGGTCTACCTCGCGCAGCACCTGCAAAAGCCCATTCTGGTGGAAGGTCCAGCCGGCGTCGGCAAGACGGAGCTCGCCAAATCAGTCGCCACCTGGCTGAACCTGCCGCTGATCCGCATGCAGTGCTACGAGGGGCTCGACGAAGCGAAAGCGCTCTATGAATGGAAATACGGCAAGCAGCTTCTGTACACCCAAATACTGAAGGACAAGATCGGCGACGTGCTCGGTGGCGCCGAGACCTTGCCGAAAGCACTGCACAAGCTGCAATCCTTCGGTGACATCTTCTTCTCGGAACAGTTCCTCGAACCGCGTCCCTTGCTGCGAGCGCTACAGCAGCCGGGCGGCGCAGTGCTCCTGATCGACGAAATCGATAAGTCGGACCAGGAATTCGAGGCCTTCCTGCTGGAGATCCTATCCGACTACCAGGTCACCATCCCAGAGATCGGCACCGTCGAAGCGCTGGTCGCGCCGATCGTGCTGCTGACATCGAACAGCACGCGCGATCTCGGCGACGCGCTGAAGCGCCGTTGCCTGCATCTCCATATCGGCTTCCCAGACGCGAAGTTGGAAGGCCGCATCATCGAATCCCGCGTGCCAGGCATCGAGAACAGCCTTCGTCGCGAACTCGTGGCGTTCGTCCAGCAGTTGCGCACGCTGGACCTGAAGAAGGTCCCATCGGTCAGCGAAACGATCGATTGGGCGCGCGTGCTGGTCCTGCTGCACGCGGCAGCACTGGACACCGACATGGTGCATGACACCCTGAACGTTCTGCTGAAATTCGAGGCCGATATCGAGGTCGCCAACAAGCAACTCGCCACCCTGACCCAGAAGGCGCGGCAGGAGGCCGGGCTGCCAGCGTAATGCAAACCAGCGAACCGCTCCGCCAGTTCCTGCAAGCCGCTCGCAGCGCAGGCATCCGCGTTTCGGCAGCCGAGGGCATCGACGCAGCGCGCGCCGTGCAGATGGTGGGATTTGCCGACCGCACCGCGTTGAAGGACACGCTGGGACTGGTATTGGCAAAGACGCCCGATGAGAAGAATTTGTTCAGTGAATGCTTCGATCTTTACTTCAAGCGCGACGCTCTGACGCAGGACGGTGGGGACATCACGCCTGACCACCTCGCCCCGCCCACCCAAGGGGGCGCCAGTGGTGAAGGTACCGGCAGTGGCGGTGGCAGTTCACTGTCGCAGATGTTGACGGACGACGACCGCGTCGGCCTCGCCACCGCCATGGAAGAAGCTGCCCGCGAGTTCGGCATCCAGAATATTCGCTTCTTCACCCAGAAGAACCTGTATGCGCGCCGCATCCTCGACCGCATGGGCCTGCGTCAGGTTGAACGCAACATCGATGCGCTCCGCAAGGACGGCGCCGCCGCCGCGGCGGATCGCCTGGAGAACCGCATCGAAGCCTTGCGCGATCAGGCCCGCGATCTGGTCGAACGCAACCTTCTGCTGTTCGCGCGCGGCGAAACCGAAAAGTTCCGCGAGGAACTACTGAAATCCGCGCGGCTGTCCAATCTGGAACGCCGCGACCTGGATCGGATGCGTATCCTGGTGCGCGCGATGGCGAAGCGCCTGGCTGCCCGCTACGCCAAGACCCGTCGCCGCCGGTTGCGCGGTCAACTCGACGTCCGTCGCACGCTGCGGCGCAATATGGCCTGGGGCGGGGTGCCGTTCATCACGGTGTGGAAGCAGAAGCGCATCGAGAAACCGCGCGTGATGGTGCTGTGCGACGTGTCCGGCTCGGTCGCCGCGATGGCGCAGTTCCTGCTGATGTTCCTCTACGCCTTGAACGAGGCTCTGAAGGACATCCGCTCCTTCGCCTTCGCCAGCAGCCTGATCGAAGTCAGCGACATCCTTGAAGCGGAACCAATCGAGGCCGCCATCGCCAAGATCATGCACCTCATCGGCTTTGGCTCATCGAACTACGGCAACTCGCTGGCCGATTTCGAGGACGGCTGGATGCAGCACGTCTCCAACAAGACGACGATCATCATTCTCGGTGATGCCCGCGGCAACCGCACGGATCCGCGCACCGAAGTGATGCAGCGGATGTCACAACGTGCCAAGCGTGTCATCTGGCTCAACCCAGAATATCGTTCCGCGTGGGGAACCGGCAATTCGGACATGTTCCGCTACGCGCCGTACTGCCACGTCGTCACCGTGTGCAACACGCTGCGCCACCTCGAGCACGTGGTGACCGATCTGCTGAAGGATGCCGCCTGATCCATCGCTCCCGTCTTGGTCGCGCTTGTCGCGGCCACTCACGAATTCCCTGATCGCAGCACGCAAAATCACCGATGCCCTCTCCCACCGTCATGGCCGGGCTGGTCCCGGCCACCTGTAGTGACGCCGTGCCGCCACGACCAGCGCAACCATGACAGTGACAAGAGATGGTCTGCTATCACTCTCGCACTTTCGCCGCCGCCCGCCGCTCCCACAGATCCCACGACCGGTCAACCAACGCGTCGTTGGTCTTCATAGCCGCCGCAGCCCTCCCAACACCGCCGTCGTGCTGCACGCGAGCTGTCACCAGTTCCGATCCTTGTCATGCTGCGGTCACATGGCTACCGACTACGGCTTGATCAAATAGAATACGGTTCACTGCGACGAAATCGTCGCCCAAGTACATCTTCCAGCGCCCCCGGAGGCAGCAACGTTTTATAATAGCATTCGGCCAAAAATTTCAAAATGTCCTTTAGAATGTTTGAGAAAAGATACAGATACCCCCTGATAGCAAACTCGCATAAGCGGTTCAGTAATTTCTTGACTTAAGCGATTCGCTACAATACAGTTAGTCGCGGAAATGCTGGAGAGCAGATATGCCAGCGACATTTGACGACGTGCGCGAGGCACTGGTTGCCGCCGTCCTCCATTTCGAGGCCAATAATTCCGCAGTGATGCCGCCGTTACAGTATTTCAACTCTTATGACCTTAACCTACACCCCAATGGCGTGCCTATTATTTTCCAGCGGGTGCAGATACAGGGAGGTTACCGCTGGGACTACGGCCATCCGACAATGTACCTCATGGATAGCGGAAATATCTTGCAACTGCAAACTCTGGCAAATGAGCTTGGCCTAACGCTGCTGGCAAGAGCCTGGAAGCCGGCTCTAAACTGTTACGAAGTTAATCTTGTCAAAGACGTTGGCACCCGGCGCTTCAATTATCACGTCGCCGTCACGTAAGAAGGCGCATCGGTCTGCCGCATACGCGCGCGAAGCCACGACCCGTCGGTACTCACGCTTATCGCAACCGCCACGACTTCGCTGATCGCAGCACGACTCTTTCCGCATCATTTCCCCGTCACGCGACGCTTCCACAGATCCCATGGCCGATCGACCAGAGCATCGTTGGTCTTCATCGCCGCCGTGGCTTCCCCGTCGTTCAGGAACGTCGGTTCCCCGAGCCGCAGTGCGTCGATTTCCATCCGTGCATTGACCTCCGTATAGACCGCGCGAAACACCACATGCCGCACCGACTGCGCCGCCGCCACCGAACCATGTCCGCGCATCAACGCCACCGGCCTCGCACCCAGCGTCACCGCCAGCGCCCGCCCCAGCGCAGCACTGCGGATCAGCATATCGGAAGCAGGCCCCGCAACGTCGCGAATTTCGAACACCGGCACACCGCCGCCCAGAAACCCCGAGATGTGATTCATCGGCCGCAGCGGCACCTTGGTGTTGGCATAAGGCAGCACCGCCGGCGAATGGCTATGCACCACCGACAGCACATCCGGCCGCACCTTGTAGATCTCGCCATGGATGAACCGCTCCAGATAGACCGCCCTGCCCCGTTGATCGATCGGCGTGCTGTCCAGATCAAACTCCATGATATCGTCTTCCGTCACCAACGCCGGCGCCATGCTGCGCGCGAGCAGATATCGGTTCGGATCCTTGTCATGCCGCGCGCTCACGTGGCCAAAACCATCGACCACGCCTTGATCGTACAGAATGCGGTTCGCCGCTACGAGATCATCGATCAGCGCGGCATTCGCCGGCCCTGCTGAAGTCGGAACAGGCGCTTGGCCGTCAACCGCCGCCGCCATCAGCACGCCAAGGAATCCGCGCCTGCCGAAATCGTGCGGCATCCCACAGAAGCACTGCACCATGATGACCTCCCTGCTTCGCCTCAGCCTAGGCGAGCTTGCCATCACCCGTCACCCTCGGCAGGCTCCGCGCGCCCCGCGGGAAGGAGATGGACCATGAGCGACACGATCCGCCGTTCGCTGTGCGAGGCCGTCGATGGCACGATGCTGATGGGTCACATGCAGGAGCTCGCCCGCTGGATCAAACTGTCCGGCACGCCCGATGAGCTACAAAGCCTGCGCTATTTCCAGGGCAAATTGGATGAGTACGGCTATCGCACGCGGCTCATCATGCACGACGCCTATATCAGCCTGCCCGGCAAGGCACGCGTCGACGTCGACAATCAGACCCTCACCAGCATCACGCATTCCTTCTCGCGCAGTTCGCCGCTGAACGGCGTCACCGGCCGCCTGGTCTACCTCGGCGAAGGCGATACCGCGGACTTCTCCGGGCGCGACCTCAAAGGCGCGATCGTCCTGATGGAGGGCATCGCCAGCCCCGCCCAGGCCGCGCGCGCATCGCACGCCGGCGCGGTGGGCCAGGTACAGATCAGTCCGCACGAGCATCTGCACGAGATGTGCGTCTCACCCGTTTGGGGCAGCCCATCAGGCGAAACGCAATCAGACCTTCCAACCACCGTCGTCTGCACGGTGTCCAACGCCGACGGTAGCGCATTGCGTGAGCGCCTCGTGCGCGGCGAACAGCCCAAGGTCACGCTGCACGCCGAAGTAGATACGGGGTGGCGGCAAACGCCCATACTCGAAGCCGAGATCAATGGTCCCGCGACGAATGGCCCGTTCATCCTTTACTCCGGCCACCACGACACGTGGTACTATGGCGTAATGGACAACGGCGCCGCCAACGCAACGATGCTGGAAGTCGCCCGCCTCACCGCGCGCGAGCGCACGAAGTGGCAGCGTGGACTGCGGCTATGCTTCTGGTCAGGCCATTCCCACGGTCGTTACTCCGGCTCCACCTGGTACGTCGATCAGAATTGGGATGAACTCGATCGTCGCTGCGCCGTGCACGTGAATGTCGATTCCACCGGCGGCGTCGGCGCCACGGTTCTAAAAAACGCCGCCGCCGCTCCGGAGCTGATCGCTCTGGCCGCCGACGCGATCGGCGAGCAAGCTGGGTCAGACTATGCCGGCAAGCGCATGTCGCGATCGTCCGATCAGTCATTCTGGGGCGTCGGCATCCCAGCAATGTTTGGCGCGCTCAGCGAGCAGCCTCCTGCGCCGGTGAAGATGCGCAACGCACTGGGATGGTGGTGGCACACGCCGCACGACCTGCTGGACAAGATCGACGAGAGGAATCTCGTGCGCGACACCCGGGTCTACGTGCACACGATTTGGCGCCTGCTGACCGATCCGGTGCTGCCACTGGACTTCACCAGACATGCCCAGGTCCTGTTGGAGGAACTCAGCGCTCTGCGTACGGCACTAGGTGACCGACTGTCGATTGACAACCTGACCACCGCCGCAGAGGCACTAGGCAGCAAGGCCGCCGGCCATCATTCCGATTCAGCTCTGATGCGTGCGTCGCGTGCGCTGGCACCGGTCTACTACACCTCGGGCGACCGGTTCTCACACGATCCTGCGTTGCCTCTGCCGGCATGGCCGGTGCTCGATCCACTGCGCAAACTGGCCAAGGTCGCGCCGAACACCGACAGCGCACGCTACTTGACGGTCAGTGCTGTACGCGGCCGCAACCGACTGGCCCACGCCCTCCGTGAGGCTGTCGAGGCTCTGTCAGACTGACCGCGAGGTCAGAACCACATGCAGCGCAGCAAGAAATATCAGCCACAGATAACGCAGATGAACGCAGATGTTTCGCGCCGCGTCAAAGCTTTCTTACTTTGACGACCCAGCATCGCGACAAAGCATAAGGTTCATTGGCCGCTGACTCATCACCACTTCGCCGTTCTGGTTCAGTACCTCGACCAGGCTGCGAACAATGCCCCGGTCCGGCTTCGACTTCGATCGTCGCGCCTCCACCACCGTCACGCGCATCCGCAATGTGTCGCCCGGACGCACTGGCCGTACCCAGCGTAGTTCGTCGATCCCCGGCGAGGGCAACGTCGCGACCTTGGACAGGTAGTGTTCGACAAACAGCCGCATGGTCAGCGATCCGGTGTGCCAGCCGCTCGCGATCAGCCCACCAAACGGACCCATCGCCGCCGCCGCCGCATCAACGTGCATCGTCTGCGGATCGTACCGCCGGGCGAATTCGACGATCTCCTCCGCGGTAACCAACACTGAGCCGAACTCATCGACCATGCCAACGTGGTAGTCCTCGAAATATCGTTCGGCAGGCGCGACCATATGACCGCTACGCCTCGATCTTCACGTACTCGAAGTCGCCAGGCTTGTTGTCGATGCCGATCCGAGGCGGCGCGATCCACGACGCGAATGCACCCGGCGTCTGCACTGGCTGCATCAGGCTGACAACGAACCGGTTGTCGTCGGCCGACGGCAACAGCGCACCCTGCCCCGCCTGCCATTGCTCCTCGGACAGCACATTCCCCTCCGCGTCGGCATGAATCGCGGCGAACTCCCCAATCCGACGATTGAACGCCACATGCGGCAGCCGTAGCCGGAACTCCAATCCCGCCCGTTCCAGGACGCGATTCCAGCGCGTCACGCCCGCGTTGGCATCATCCACGAAGTCGTCGCGCAGCCGCATATTCAAAGCCGACAACGCCGGCACGTCCTCCCGCACAATCGCACCGTCCCGCAGCCGCAGCACGGGATACGTCGAGCCCATCAGCACATGATCGTCAGTCAGCTTGTCCTCGCGATAGCGTCCCTTCAATCCCGCATTGAACGCATTCGCCGCATTCGTGCTGATCTCGCTCCCGAACAGATCCAGCGTCAGCGAGAAATGCAGATTGGCCTTCTTCTGCAACGTCGGCAGATCGATCACCCCCAGCGCCCGAACTCGCTCCACATCCGAAGGATCGTCGATCCCCGCAGCACGCATCGCCTCGCACGTTCGCTGCACGATCCGCTGCACACCGGTCTCACCAACGAACATGTGGTGCGCTTCCTCGGTCAGCATGAACCGGCACGTGCGCGACAGCGGATCGAACCCCGACTGTGCCAACGCCGCCAACTGCATCTTCCCATCACGATCCGTGAAGAACGTGAACATGAAGAACGACAGCCAATCAGGGGTCGCTTCATTGAACGCACCCAGCATGCGCGGACTATCCCGGTCACCAGATCGACGACGTAACAATTCTTCCGCCTCTTCCCGCCCATCGCGCCCGAAGTATTTCTGCAGCAGGTAAACCATCGCCCAAAGATGGCGGCCCTCCTCGACATTCACCTGAAACAGATTGCGCATGTCGTATTGCGACGGCGCTGTCGCCCCAAGGTGCCGCTGTTGTTCCACCGAGGCCGGCTCTGTATCACCCTGGATCACCAGCAACCGCCGCAGCATCGCGCGATATTCGCCTGGCACCTCCTGCCACGCAGGCTCGCCCTTATGCGCCCCAAAGCCGATCTTGCGATCCTCGACCGAGGGCGCCAGCAGCACACCCCACCGATATTCCGGCATACGAACGAAGCCGAACTTGGCCCACCCTTCCGATCCGACCCCGACTGCCGTCCGTAGATACACGAGGCGATCCTGGAACCCCTCGGGCCCCATCTGCCGCCACCAATCGATGTAGCCGGGGTGCCACGTCTCCAGCGCCCGGCGCACTCGCAGGTCGTCGTTCAGGCCGACGTTGTTCGGGATCAGCCCATCGTAGTCAACTGCTGTTCCATCGGGCATCGTTACTCTCCCGTTATACGCGCTCGGTATCGAAATTTGGCCGTAGCCCGCTGCCGTAAAGCTTCAGCGATCCCTGCTCGCCCACCGCGTTCGGCCGCTGGAACACCCAGTTCTGCCACGCCGTCAGGCGGCCAAAGATGCGCGTCTCCATCGTCTCGGGTCCGGCGAACCGCAGATTGGCTTCCATCGCGGTCAATGCATCAGGCGAGAACGACGCACGCTCCTCAAGCATTACGCGCACCTCGTCATCCCAGTCCGTTTCGTCAAAGGCGGCGGTAACCAGGCCCAGCGCGTCCGCCGCATCCGCAGCCAACGACTCCCCCACGCGCTGGCGCGCCTGAGCAAAACTGTCAGCCTCCCCTAGAAATCGCGTCGCGATCCGCGTCAGCCCATTGCCCATCGGATACGCACCGAAATTCAACAGCGAGAGCTGCACACGCGCCGGACCGCGATTGTCGCCACTCCGGGTGCCCGCGAACATCACCGAACGGTCGGCCGCAAACAGCAGTTCGGCCAGCGTGCCGGCGAAACAGCTCCCCGGTTCCACCAACACAATGACACTGCGCGAGGTCAGGTCAACGCGTTTGAATACGCGCTTCAGATACAGCCGGATCTCCCGCACCAGCCAATCATCCTTGAACCCCTCCAGCAATTCGTCGACGCGCAGCACCGCCGCCGCATCGCCCTCCGATCGCAATACGATCTGCCCCAGCGTCGGTTCGTTCAGCCGCAAATGCAGCAGCGCGTCGTCCAGCTCGCGCGCCAGTGCGAGCGGCCAGAATGCCGCACCTTCCGCATGCACGCCCGCCACATCGCCAGGCAGCGCACCCGAAGGACCGAGCAGCATTACGTCGGCGCGCCGCGCCACCCGATCGAAGCTGACCCGCACGTGCGGATACGTCCCGCCGCCATCGCTGAATTCGCGCTGCAATGGCGCCAACGCAATGCCCTTGGCATCCGCCGGCCGATCGGACTCCGCTGCAAATGCCGAGGCGCGGTCACGCAGTTTCGCTTCCCAGGTCGACGGCGGCACCACCTCATCGACCAGCCGCCACTCCACCGCGCGACGTCCGCGCACGCCCTCCTCGGTGGAGCAGAACACGTCCGCGCGATCCCGCCGCACCATCCGCTTGTCGGTCAGTCGCGTCAGCCCGCCGGTAGCAGGCAGCACCGCCAGCAGCGGCAATTCCGGCAACGCCACGCCCGATCGGCGATCATCGATCAGCATGATGTGCTCGGCCGCCATCGCCAGTTCATAGCCTCCACCGGCCGCACTCCCGCTCACCGCCGCGATCCAGGGTTGCCCGGAATTAGCGGACGCATCCTCGATCGCTAGCCGAGTCTCATTGGTGAACTTGCAAAAGTTCACCTTGTGACCGTGCGACGCCTTCGCCAGCATGCGGATATTGGCACCGGCGCAGAACACATTCTCCTTGCCAGACCGCAGCACGACGCAGCGCACTTCCGGATGCTCGAACCGCAGCCGCTGCACCGCATCTGCCAGTTCGATATCCACGCCGAGGTCGTACGAATTCAACTTCAGCTCGCAGCCCTCGAACAGACCAGCGTCCGGATCCACATCCATGATCAGCGTCGCCACCGGCCCGTCGAAGGTCAGCCGCCAATGGCGATACCGGTCCGGCTCCGTTTGGAAGTCGATGCGCGTCATGCCGCCGCCTCCACCAGCAGATTGCGGACGAATGGCACAATCGCCTCCATCGTCGCATCTCGAGCCTCCAGATGCGGCGAATGACGCGCGCCCTCGATCAGCCGCGTCTCGACCGAGCATCGCGCCGCACGTTCCAGCACGCGCAGTTGCTCGTCCGACCCATAAGGATCGTCCGCTCCCTGCAACGCCAGTATCGGCACCCGGATTCGCGCCACCTCGGCCGTGATGTCGAACGAACGGAACCGCTTGTCCAGCCACGCGTCGTTCCAGCCACGGAACGCCATATCCACGTCACGATGATACCGCCTTAGCCGAGCCCGCAGATCGCCCTGCTCGTAATGCTCCTTGATCGCGCGGATGCTGGCGATGTTCAACTCCTCAACGAAAAAATGCGCCGCCATCAGCACCATGCCGACCACACGCGGATCCTGCACCGCACCTGCGTGGATCGCGGCGATCGATCCACCATCGGAATGCCCGAGCAACACCGCGCGCCGCACCCCGGCCGCGTCCAGCACCGCGGGAAGCACATCCACCGCCTCGTCATGCATGTAGCTCATCGGCCGTGGCAAGGCGACGCTATCGGAACCGCCATAGCCAAACCGGGAATACGCGAACACGCCGCACCCGGTCGCCGCGGCCAACGCCTCAGGAAAATCGCGCCACAGCGCAACGCACCCAAGCCCCTCATGCAGCAACACGAGTGTCGCCGCGGCGTCAGGCCCCGGACCCCACCACTGCGTCTCCAGCGTTCGCCCATCGAGCATCATCGCAAACGGAACCGCTGAATCTTGCCGGTCGCCGTCTTCGGCAATCCCTCAACGAACTCGATCCAGCGCGGATACTTCCACACGCCAACACGCTCCTTCACGTGGGCCTTCAGCAGTTCCTTCACCGTCTCGGCGTCCTGCTGCTTCGCGGCCTCCTGCAACACGACGAACGCCTTGGGCTTGGTCAGCCCATCGCCGTCCTGCGCGCCCACCACCGCTAACTCCAGAACCGCCGGATGCGAGATCAGCGCCTCTTCCACCTCGAACGGCGACACCCACACGCCACTGACCTTCAGCATCTCGTCGGTCCGCCCGCGAAACCGGAAATACCCGTCTTCGTCGCGAATATAAGTGTCGCCCGTGTAAGTCCACTCGCCGCGGAATGTGCGGCGTGTCTTGTCGCGCTGGTTCCAGTAGCCCTCGGCGGACGACGGTCCGCGCACCACCAGTTCCCCCTCCTCGCCGTTGCGCACGCGGCCGCCATGCTCATCCAGTATCGTCGCATCGTAACCCGGCACCGGCTTGCCGGAGGTCCCGTTCCGAACATCGTCCGCGCGGTTCGAAAGGAAGATGTGCAGCATCTCGGTCGACCCGATACCATCCAGGATATCCACCCCGACCATCCTGGACCACCGTCGCCCGATATCCTCTGGTAGCGCCTCCCCCGCCGAAATACAGCGACGCAAACGCGACGAACCGGCCTTCGGTCCAATGCGAGGGTTCGCCAGCATGGCGGCATACAGCGTGGGCACGCCGGCGAACATCGTCGGCTGATGCTGTGCCATGGTATCCAGCACGGCGTCTGGCGTTGGCCGATCAGGCAACAATACGGAGCTCGCACCAACCGACATCGGAAATGTCAGCGAGTTCCCCAACCCATAGGCGTGGAATGCCTTCGCCGCCGAGAACATCACGTCGCTCTCGCCGATTTCCAGCACCTGCGCACCATAGGTATCGGCCGTCGCGCGCAAACTGCCGTGCACGTGCCGCACACCTTTCGGCGCACCAGTCGAACCCGACGAGTACAGCCAGAACGCCACCTCGTCCGCCGGCGTCATCGCCGTGGCCGTGTCGGCATCGCCACTGCCGACAAACGCGCCAAACCCGGTCTGCCGCGCATCGTCCATCGCGGCCGCATCGCCACCGTCCGGCTGCGACACGATGATCCGGCGCAATTCCGGAACGCTGTGCAGCACCGGCAGCAATGGCCCGACCAACGGCGCTGAAATCACCAGCGCGCTGGCGCGGCTATCGGCCAGGACGTAGCCCACCATCTCATGCGTCAGCAGCGTATTGATCGGCACCGGCACAATGCCGGCCCGGATCGCACCCCAGAACGCAATCGGGAAATCGATGGTATCCAATAGCAGCAGCACCACACGCTGCTCGCGGGCAATCCCCGCACCACGCAACGCGCCGGCGAACCGCCGCGTCGCCTCCGCCAGTGCGCCGTAGCTCAACGAACGCCACGGATCTCGGCACATCAACGATGCGCCACGGCCCTCGCGTTCGTGGCGATCGACGAAATACTCGACCGAATTCCCGTTCGCCGCGTCCGTCGCCATCCACCACCTCCCGCGCGCGGATTATAGCGCCGCGCGCGGCAGGGTGGCGAGGGAACCGCTAGGAGACCAGGTGGCCGCCCGAGGCGCCGACGTAGCCAATGACCTTCAGGCTGCCGATCTGGTCATTGAAGTGCATCGCCTGGCTGCCGCTGGTGTTGTATTTCTCGGACTGGATCGGAGCCACGTTGTTCTGGAAGTCCGACTGACTGTTGAACACATACATGTAGATATCCGCGCCAGCCGTCGTGCTGAATACGTTGTTCGGCGCGGCGACCGGCGTGTTGGTCAGCTGGTTGAGCGAGGCGTCCGCGAAGATCTTCTCGCCGGTCGTCACCTCACCCTGGAAGTAGATCTGCGCGCCCGCCGCAAACGGCGTGCTCTTGTTGCTGATCTCGATGAACGCCAGCGAGTCCGCGTTGTGACCGGTCGATGAACCGATGTTGGCGGTGCTGACCGATACCGTGTCGCTCGGGCTGTAGCTGAACTCGAGCGCCGAACCCTTGCCATAGAGCGACGACAGGCTGCCCGTCGGCGTCGAGCCATTGACGCTGATCGAGCTGCTGTTGCTCAGCACTTCCACTTCCTTCGAGTCGGACGCGGTCACCGTGGTCGTCGTCGTGCTGGAGCTGGGGTTCGCCGGATCGAACAGCTTCGACCCGCCGTTGAACGTGAAGGCCTGGTTGCTCGCGCCGCCGAACAGGTCGCCGTTGACCGTCACGTTGGTGCTGACGTTGAACACCGCGTTCGGCGCCAGGACCGAGCCATTGAACGTATCGCCGCTGGTGCCGCTGATCGTGCTGCTGCCCGTGTAGTTGAACAGCACCTCGCTGGCTGTGAGGCCGCCGGTCAAAGTCACGTTGTCCAGGTTCGGCGTGATGCCGGAGGCGAAGTCGAGCACCACGTTGTGCGTCCCATCACCGTTGATGGTGATGTTGTTCGCCCACTTGGTGATGTTGAACACTTCGTCGCCCGAGGTGTCGAACGTGCCGTTGGTCGCCTGGATGACCATGCCCGAGCTCAACGCGATGTTGGTGCCAGGCTCGCCCGCCAGCAGCGTCGACAGTGCCTTCAGCGCAGTGATGTCAGCCGCCAGCGTGGCGCTGTTGCCCGTCGTGCTGCCGGTGACTGTGCCGCCGGTGCTCGACGGCTTGGTGCCCGTCGTTACCAGGTTGCCGGTGATCTTCTCGCCGTTGAGCTGCACGGTGGTGGAGCCGCACGACGCACCAAGACCGACACTGCCGTTGATCGCGCCGCTGCTCGAGCCAACGAACTTCGTCGGATTGAACGCGATGATGCCGTAGTTGCCGGCATCGCCGAGGCTGAAGCCCTGACCCAGCGTCGTTGCGGTGACAGTAACGGTGTCTGCCTCCGGACTGTTGCCGAGCTGGCCTTGGCTGCAGGTGCCGCTGCCGCTGCCGTTGCCGCACGTGCCGCCGTCGTTGTTGCCGCCGCTGCCGCACGAGCCACCGCCACCGCCATAGCCCCAGCCGCCACAACCACCGCCGCCGTTAGAGCCACAGTTGCTGGAGGTGTACTGGTTCTCCGGCGTGCCTGCGCAGTCGTTGTTGGAGCCGTCCCAACCGCTCCAGCCGCCCCAGTTCGAGCCGCCGCTGCCCCAGCCATAGTTGCAATAGCCGCCGGAGCCACCGTTGTCATAGCCATAACCCCAATTGGTGTTACCGCCGTCGCCGTAGCCGCTCTGGTTGTCGCACGCCTTGACACCGATCTGGTTGTAGTCGTCGTTGCCGTCGCAGCCGTTCTGGCCAAAGCTGCTGTAACCCTGGCAACCGACCTGCCAGTTCACCCCGGATGAGCCGCAGTTGTTCGCGCTCTGGCCGATGTTCCAGGAGACCGTCGCGCCCGACAGATTGCAGCCGTTCGGCACCTGCCACGGCAGCCCGCTGAGGAACACGTCGCCCGGATTGCAGTTGGCCGGCAGCGTCGTGATCCAGCAGTTCTGCGAGGAGTCGTAAACGGTCGTCGCCTGCGAGCAGGAGTTGGAGAACGTCACAACCGCGTTCGGAACGCACTCGGTGAACGTACCACAGCCCGGTCCGCTGATCGTGCAGGTGATGTTCTGGAACGTATAGGTCGCACCATCCTTGCAGGACGTCGGCGTGAAGGAAGAATTGAACCACGTCGTGCAGCCGCTACCCAGGTTCTGACCACTGACCGAGCAATGCGCCGAGCTGCTCTTGCTGGAATAGTTGCCCGAACTCATTAATCGTGTTCTGGTAGACCCACGTCTCGCCTGGATCCAGCACACCGTTTTGGTTGGCGTCGCCGACGTTGTAGCCGTTCGAGGTGACCGCGTTCGGCGTCACATCGTTCGGGTTCGCCGCGGTCCCGATGTTGTCGACGACGTTGACGCCGCTCACCGGCATCGACCCGGTGTTGGTTACGTCATACGTGTAGGTCACCTGGCCGCACGTCCCGACGACCACCTCACACGGCAGCTTGATGACCGTGATGCCGGGCGGCGGCGGACTGCTGGGTTTCAGCACCAGGCCGGCGTCGATCGTGTTGTCGGTCTGGCCGGCCGTCAGCGTCACCGGCGCAGTCAGGCCGGTCGACTGGTTCGCATTCGAGTTCGACCGCGGTGTTGCTGCCCTGCGTCGCCAAGGTGAACGCATCCCCGGTCGGCGCAACGAACTGCACCTCGTACGACCCGGGCGCCAGGCCAGTAAAGTGATACGCACCGCTGGCATCCGTCGTCGTCGTCGACAGGACGTGGCCACTGGTGTCCTCCAGTTCGACCGTAACGCCGGAGACTCCAGTCGCTCCATCGTCCTGGATGCCGTTCGCGTTGGTATCCAGCCACACATAGTCGCCCAGCGCCGCCGGCAGGTAATGCAGGCCGGCATCGATCGTGTTGTCAGTCTGGCCAGCCACCAGCGTCACCGGCGCCGTCACCCCGGTCGACACGTTCGGATTGGAGTTCGAGCGCCGGGTTGCCGCCCTGCAGCGCCGCGCTGAACGCGTCTCCCGTCGGCGCTATGAACTGCACCTCATACGACCCGGGCGCCAACCCAGTGAAGTGATACGCCCCGCTCGCGTCCGTCGTCGTGGTGGAGATCACCGCACCGCTGGTGTTCTCCAGTTCCACCGTGACACCGGAAATACCCGTGCCCACTTCGTCCTGGATGCCGTTGTTGTTGGTATCCAGCCACACGTAATCGCCCAATGCCGCCGGCAGGTAGTGCAAGCCAGCGTCGATCGTGTTGTCAGTCTGGCCAGCCGCCAGCGTCACCGGCGCCGTCACCCCGGTTGATACGTTCGGATTGGAGTTCAGCGCCGGGTTGCCACCCTGCAGCGCCGCGCTGAACGCGTCACCCGTCGGCGCAATGAACTGCACCTCATACGACCCAGGCGCCAGCCCAGTGAAGTGATACGCCCCGCTCGCATTCGTCGTCGTGGTGGAGATCACACCACCACTGGTGTTCTCCAGCTCCACCGTGACACCGGAAATGCCCGTGCCAACTTCATCCTGGATGCCGTTGTTGTTGGTATCCAGCCAAACATAGTCGCCCAGCGCCGCCGGCAGGTAATGCAGGCCGGCATCGATCGTGTTGTCAGTCTGGCCAGCCACCAGCGTCACCGGTGCCGTCACCCCGGTTGATACGTTCGGATTGGAGTTCAGCGCCGGGTTGCCACCCTGCAGCGCCGCGCTGAACGCGTCTCCCGTCGGCGCTATGAACTGCACCTCATACGACCCGGGCGCCAACCCAGTGAAGTGATACGCCCCGCTCGCGTCCGTCGTCGTGGTGGAGATCACCGCACCGCTGGTGTTCTCCAGTTCCACCGTGACGCCGGAAATACCCGTGCCGACTTCGTCCTGGATGCCGTTGTTGTTGGTATCCAGCCACACGTAATCGCCCAATGCCGCCGGCAGGTAGTGCAAGCCAGCGTCGATCGTGTTGTCAGTCTGGCCAGCCGCCAGCGTCACCGGCGCCGTCACCCCGGTCGATACGTTCGGATTCGAGTTCGAGCGCCGGGTTGCCACCCTGCAGCGCCGCGCTGAACGCGTCACCCGTGGGCGCTATGAACTGCACCTCATACGACCCAGGCGCCAGCCCAGTGAAGTGATACGCGCCGCTCGCGTCCGTCGTCGTGGTGGAGATCACCGCACCGCTGGTGTTCTCCAACTCCACTGTCACACCGGAAATGCCCGTGCCCACTTCGTCCTGGATGCCGTTGTTGTTGGTATCCAGCCACACGTAATCGCCCAGCGCCGCCGGCAGGTAATGCAGGCCGGCATCGATCGTGTTGTCAGTCTGGCCAGCCACCAGCGTCACCGGCGCCGTCACCCCGCTCGACACGTTCGGATTGGAGTTGAGCGCCGGGTTGCCACCCTGCAGCGCCGCGCTGAACGCGTCACCCGTCGGCGCTATGAACTGCACCTCATACGACCCAGGCGCCAGCCCAGTGAAGTGATACGCCCCGCTCGCATCCGTCGTCGTGGTGGAGATCACACCGCCGCTGGTGTTCTCCAACTCGACCGTGACGCCGGAGATACCCGTCCCAACTTCATCCTGGATGCCGTTGTTGTTGGTATCCAGCCACACGTAATCGCCCAGTGCCGCCGGCAGGTAATGCAGGCCGGCATCGATCGTGTTGTCAGTCTGGCCAGCCGCCAGTGTCACCGGCGCCGTCACCCCGGTCGACACGTTCGGATTGGAGTTCGAGCGCCGGGTTGCCGCCCTGCAGCGCCGCACTGAACGCGTCACCCGTCGGCGCTATGAACTGCACCTCATACGACCCAGGCGCCAGCCCAGTGAAGTGATACGCCCCGCTCGCATCCGTCGTCGTGGTGGAGATCACACCGCCGCTGGTGTTCTCCAACTCGACCGTGACCCCGGAGATACCCGTCCCAACTTCATCCTGGATGCCGTTGTTGTTGGTATCCAGCCACACGTAATCGCCCAGCGCCGCCGGCAGGTAATGCAGGCCGGCATCGATCGTGTTGTCAGTCTGGCCAGCCACCAGTGTTACCGGCGCCGTCACCCCGGTCGACACGTTCGGATTGGAGTTCGGTCGCCGGGTTGCCACCCTGCAGCGCCGCGCTGAACGCGTCACCTGTCGGCGCAATGAACTGCACCTCATACGACCCAGGCGCCAGCCCAGTGAAGTGATACGCCCCGTTCGCGTCCGTCGTCGTCGTCGAGATCACACCACCACTGGTGTTCTCCAGCTCCACCGTGACGCCGGAGATACCCGTCCCAACTTCATCCTGGATGCCGTTGTTGTTGGTATCCAGCCATACGTAATCGCCCAGCGCCGCCGGCAGATAATGCAGGCCAGCATCGATCGTGAGGTCAGTCTGGCCAGCCACCAGCGTCACCGGCGCCGTCACCCCGGTCGACACGTTCGGATTGGAGTCGGTCGCCGGGTTGCCGCCCTGCAGCGCCGCGCTGAACGCGTCACCCGTCGGCGCTATGAACTGCACCTCATACGACCCAGGCGCCAGGCCGGTGAAAATATACGCCCCATTCGCGTCCGTCGTGGTCGTGGAGATCACCGCGCCGCTGGTGTTCTCCAGTTCCACCGTGACGCCGGAAATACCCGTCCCAACTTCATCCTGGATGCCGTTGTTGTTGGTATCCAGCCACACGTAATCGCCCAACGCCGACGGCGGCTGGAACAGCCCGGCATCGATCGTGTTGTCAGTCTCACCCGCAACGAGTGTCACCGGCCCCGTGAGACCCGACGCGTTCGGGTTGGAGTCCGCTGCCGGGTTGCCGCCCTGCAGCGACGGGCTGAACACATCGCCCGAACCAGCCGGCGCAACGAACTGCACTTCGTACTGCCCAGGCGTCAGGCCGGTGAAGTGATACGCCCCGTTCGCGTCCGTCGTGGTCGTGGACAGGATGTTGCCACTGGTGTCTTCCAGCTCCACCGTGACGCCGGAAACGCCATTCTCTCCCGAATCCTGAATGCCATTGTCGTTGGTATCGTACCAAACGAAATCACCGAGTGCCGCCAACTGTGGCGGGGGCGGGGGCGGGGGCGGTGGGCCTTCGGTGAAGCCCTGCGACATGATGCTGATGCCGATCTGATCCGTGGTCGGCGAGTTGGCCGCAACCGACTCGGTGAACGTCAGCGACACGTGCAGATCTTGGTAGCCCTGCGCGAGTGTGATCGGCGACAAGCCGCCGCCAGCGACCCACGTGCCCGAGCCCACGACGTTGTTGCTGCTGTCAGTCACCGTCTCAATGGCGCTGGCACTGACACCTGAGCCGTCATCAAAGTCCGTCTGAAAGAATTGATCGAACCCGGTGATCACGCTCGTGCCCGTAGCGGTGACATCGAACGAGAGGGTGAACTGGATCGACGCGGCCGGAGAACCCGCGCCACCACCGTTCAATTCTGCACTGAAACCAACCCAGCTTAGGCCGTTTTCACCAGTTACGATGTCGGTCGGCAGAAGTCCTCCGACATAAGGCAGCAATGGGCTGACCTCACTTGGAATAAGGCCAGTGTCAGTCTCGGAAATGTTGACGTTGGTGAAGGTCAGGTCCCCACTGACCTGGGTGCCAAACGGTTGAGTTGTCATAGGGGGCCACCCTTCAATTGTAACGGACGGTGGACCGTCCAGAGCAGGCGGAGTGAGTTGCTGATAGCGCTTAGTGTGCGCGGCGGCGACGAAGCACACCGAGCGAAGCGACACCCGTCAGCAACAAAACGATCGAGGCAGGCTCAGGCACCTGCCCCCAACTCTGGCTTACCGAGGTAAGGATCATCATTCCCGTCCCCGGCATGGCACTGGATGTCTTGTCGCTGATGTCCTTGACCAAGGTCAGTTTGTTCTGAGCAGCAAAGGTGGTCGTCTGCACCGGCCCCGCCGCTGTCCCGTTCAGCACACCAAGCAACTGAAAGTTCTGCCCGTAAACGCTCTCGCCTGTACCAATAGAGGTCAGGTTGCCGCTCGTGTCGGCCGAGCCGTTAACGGCCAGCGCCGAGCTGACAAGCCCAGCCGAGTGATCGATCGTCTGCACGGTCAAGGTCACCGAAAGGTCGGAGTTCTTGTCGCCGGCAGACGCACTAAATATCGGCGTGCTGCCATCCATGCCACTTTAAATCACCGCTGTTGTGGTCGGCGTTCCGTTCACCATCGCATTGGAAGCCGTCAGGTAGAGATTGTTGCCCGTCCCGCAGGCAACCGAGCCGGCACCGGCAATGTTTATGTTGCAGGATGTCACGGTGATCAGAAGGTTCCCGTCCGTCAGACTAACGGGCGTGCTCGCTATCTGCACTTCGAGCGGCGTCGCCATCGATGGGCTGAAACAGGCCCCACCAGCCAACGCCACCATTCCCGCGGCGAACACCGTAAGAGCCTTACGCATCGACCTGATTCCCTTCCACCGACCGAGCCAAGCCGACCGCCGGACAGCGGACAACCAATCACTCGTTGGGTACCCGTTAGCATGTCGATTCCGCGATGTAAACGATCAATAATGATATTATCGCAACATACGAGGATGTGTCTATATTTTACTACAGAATTGCCTCCCTGTTATGGTATGCCGCAAGTCGCGGCGGGCAAAAAGATCCTGCCGTCTCACTATTGAACCGCCCAGCCCGCGTTCAGTTCCCACTGGTTTTCCCAGGTTCATCAGAGGTTTGGCCGGATGAAATGCCGTTCATGTTGAACCGCTCGATGGTTGAGTTCACCATCGCATCCTTCACGGCGCTCGCGACCCCTTCCTCGAGCAACTGACGACGCAATTGTTCCCGAACCTCAGCGAATCCGGGGACAGGCACCCGCTTGCGGGCCGCCGCCTTCACCACAAACCATCCCATCTGGCTGTGAATCGGATTTGGCGAGACCTGACCCGGCTCCAGCGCCAGAGCGACGCCACCCACCTCCGGTACCATCTGGTCCTGTCGCAGGAACCCAAGGCTGCCACCCTTGTCGGCGCTCCCGTCCCGGCTGTCCCGCTTCGCTACCGTCGCGAAATCCGTGCCGCCCGCGATCTCCGCGATGTCCTTGCGCGCCTGCGCCTCGGTCGGCACCAGGATCACGCTCACATCCACCGCCTCGGGACCCGGCCTGTTGGCGTATTCCTGTTGGTAACGCGCGAGCAGCGCTTCCTCGGTGATCGAATTGCCAATCACGCGATTCAGCAACTCGTTCTCCAGCACCCGCTCCTCGGCTTCCTGCATATGCCGCTTGACCGTCGGATCCTGATCGAGCTGCATGTGCCGCGCCTTCTCCACCAGCAACTGTTGCTGGATCAACCGCTCCAGCACCCCGGGATACAGGTCCTCGAACGGCAGGTTGCGCATGTTCACCGGTAGGTTGCGGATGGCATCGCCGACATCGGCCAGCGTGATCGGGTGGCCATCGACAATCGCCACAATGGGATTCGCCAGCCCCTTCAGCATCTCACCCGGATTGTATCCCTGCGGTGACGTCAGGTTCACCGGTGGCACCTGCTGCGCGGAACCACTCTTGGGGTCCGCCGGCGAGGCTTGTGTCTGTGCCATCGCGTCACCGGCAACCAGCCTCATTGCCACGACAACCACGGCCGACCAGATCAGCGGCCAATTCAATCTTGCAACGGTCATGCAACTCCCCACGCCGGGATGCACCACCCTTGCCCCGGTGCGGACGGATCATGAGGGAACCAACCCCGGCTCACAAGCAGACGCCAGGACGAACGCGATTGCGTCCGCGGCGTGCCTTTCCCCCGGTGCCCGCCTCGGAGGCGGTCGCTACGCCGCCGCCACGTGCCGCTGTGGCAACGAAGACAGCAGCCGGGTCGCGGCCAACCCTCCAACCCCGCTGGCAAACACATAGAACAGGTAATACCCCTGCCCCGGGCCAGTGGAGCCACCCTCGACCGCGAAACCAACCGCCAGCGCCAACGCAAGCGCCGCGGCCCCATTCGCCATCAACCGCTGCTGGCTGTGCCGTGCCGCAAGCGCGCCGGCGCAGGTTCCGAACCAGGTGGCCACTGCAAGCCCGACGCCATACACCAGGGCCGCCATCGGACGATCCGGCCGGTAGACCTCGACAACGACAAGCATCGCCAGCCCATAAGCCGCAACTGCGACAACAAGGGCCATCAGCAGTCGCACCATCGCCCGGATCCAGGCGCGCAGCGCGATGACCAGCGGATGCGCGAGCAGCATCGGCCCCACCAAACGCCACACCACGGCGATCTGCGACATCACACGCTCCAGTCCGCGCTCCGCCGAACGCATGACGTTGATCGGCGAGCCTGGTTCCCGCTGAGCGCCCATTACACACCCACAAGATTGCGATCAGGTTTCTGCACCCGCACAAATCCCTCGGCCGGATACCCAGCGCCGGCCCCATCATGGCCGGGCTGGTTTTCGTCACAGCCGGGTTGGTCGTCACAGCCGGGTTGGTCGTCATGGCCGGGCTGGTCGTCACGGCCGGGCTCGTTTCCGTCATGCCAAGCCCCGACCCACGATTCAGTCCCCGTCAGTAGCCATCCCATAGGAGGACGCTGCGGATCAGACCAGCGCAGTGGCCCGTCGCGTCATCGCGCGGCCGACCGGCGGTCTCCACCGCCCTCCGCTCAGGGCGTCGCGCGCAACTGTATCGCCTGCGTCAGCGCCGCCAGGTCTTGCGCGTTGACGCTGCCCGACAGCAATTGCTGCGCACCGGCATGATCGCCCCCCGCCGCCTCGACGATGCCCAGGTTGATGCGGACCCGCTCCGGCAGGTCAGCAACGTCGCGGAATGGCAACAACACCGTGCGAGCCTCCTCCGCATGGCCCGACAGCATCAGCGACAAGGCCAGGTCGTTGCTGATCGCGACATCGCCGGGCGCCAGCGCCAGAGCCTTCCGATACAGCGCCTGCGCCTCCGCATGCCGCTTCTGCATGTCGAGCGCGATCCCTCTGTTGGTGAGCGCCTTCACGTCGTCCGGCCGTACCGCCAGCACTTCGCTCAACATCGCATCGGCCTGCGCCGATTGCCCGGCCAGCACCTCGATGGAACCCAGCGTCAGCATCAGGTCAGGCCGTCCCGCCCCACTCTGCATGTGACGCTTCAACAGTGCCGCCGCCTCGTCCAGCCGGCCGCTGCGTGCCAACCCCTCGGCACAACGTTGCAGCACCACCGTATCGTTCGGCGCCTGCTCCGCGGCAGCCAGGTACATCGAGATCGCCAGGTCGCGATCACCCGATTGCTCCGCCGCGAGTGCCACCCGCAGGCGCGAGTCCGCATTCATGTTCTGCCTGTCGGCTTCACCACCCGGCGGCTGGGCGCAGCCGCTCAACAGCGCACAGAGTGCTGCTGCCAACAGCGCGGACTTCCGAAAACCACGGATCATCGTCGGCCCCTTCAGTGCGTCATGATCGCGGCATGCAGTGAATCCATCAGGTGCAACATCGCTGGACCCACAAGTACGATGAAAAGCGACGGCATGATGAACAAAATCAACGGCAGCACCAGCAACACCGGCAAGCGAACCGCCTTCGCCTCCAACGCCACCATCCGTTCGCGCCGCAGATCCACCGCCACCGTGCGCAGCGCCTGGCTGATCGGCGTGCCGTACTGCATCGACTGCCCGAGCATGGTGGCGACCCGCCGCGCCCCCTCCACGCCCGAGCGATCCGCGAAATTGCGGAACGCGTCCCGCCGATCGGGCAGCACCCGCATCTCGTCGAGCAGCTTGCCAAGCGCGACGGAAATCGCCGGGTTCGAATGCCGGATTTCCTGGCCGACATGCTCCAGCGCATTCTCCAGCGCCATGCCCGCCTCGGTACACACCACAAGCAGGTCCAGCGCATCGGGCACACCGCGCCGCAGCGCAGCGAGATAGGGACGCCGCAGTAAGGTCAGTACCCAGTCCGGTCCCAACAGGCCAAGCGGAATGGCGATGCACAGCGTCAGGAACTGCTGCCCCCCAGACAGCCCCATGAACCGAGCATACAGGATCGCCACCAGCGGAATCCCAATGGCCAGCACCACCTTGGCCCCAAGCACCAGCGGCAGCACCGTCCGAGGATTGAAGCCGGTGCCGGAGATCATGCCTTCCAGCACCATCAGATCGCGATCGGAATACAGTTTCGTGCGCCCACTTACCGTCGCGCCAATCCAGCTCAGCAGCCGGTGCATCCCGCCCAGCGCCGAGGGCGATCCCAGCGCCGCCCCATCGATCCGCCCATTCGCCAGCGACACCACCCGCTGTTCCAGGTCGCGCGCCGCCATTTCCCGCAGCATCAGCACCGCCGCGCCGGCAACCAGCAGGATCGCCAACCCAATCGCCGCCAGCGCCAACAGGATACGGTCGTCGGTCAATCCCGCGTCGCTCCCCGGATCATCTGCCGCATCGTCACAATGCCGAGGAACAGCGTGGTGACCCCGAACACAAACATCCGGATGCCGCGCGGATCATGGAACAGCGGATCGAGATGCCCAGGCTGGATAAAGCTCAGCATGATCCCCGCGACCACCGGCAATGCCGCCATGATGATCGCCGAACCCTTGGCCTCCCCCGCCAGCGCACGCGCCCGAGCCGCAATGGACAGACGCTCGCGCACCATGTCCGCCAGGTTCTGTATCGTCTCCGCCAACCGCCCACCGCTGCGCTGCTGCACCCCGATGGTCACCGCAAATATGGCATACTCGGTCACCCCGGTCCGCCGGTGCATGCTCAGCAGCGCATCCTCCGCCGGCACGCCCAGCGCCACCTCGTTCGCCACCCGCACGAACTCGTCGCGCGTTGGCGACGGCATCTCCGAGGCGATCGCCTGGAACGCCTCCGTCACCGGCAGTCCCGCGCGCGTCGCGCTGATCACCAGTTGCACCGCATCCGGCAACTGCCGGACCAGCCTTCCCCGGTATCGCCCCAACTCCCACCCGAACGTCCAGCGCGCCATCAGGAACGCCGAGACCACCCCTTCCGCGCACGAAATGTACCATCCAGCCAGCAGGTGCCCGAACCACGCCGCGGCGACACCGGCGATCAGCGCCACCAGGAACACCCAAACCGGAGAAATGACATTGGCCAGCGGCAGATCGACCGGCAGGTTGATCATCCGCGCCAGCAGCCCGGCCTCACCCGCCTGCACCCGGCGCATCCGAAGCCCCTGCTCCTGCAACGGCACCAGCGGCGACCGCATCGGCATCGCAGGCACCGCCGCCGCGATCCGCCGCAGCAGCCGCTGCCGCCGCCGGTCCACCACATAAGCGAGCACCAGCCCGATCGCCGCGATCAGCAACAGCAGCAACGGCACCAGCAGCGTCAGGCGCATCGCTCGCTACACCTCGCCGTTCGCCGCGACCCACGCCCGGCTCAGGCCGAAATACTCCAGCCGCTGCATGAAGCTCGGCCGCGCCTGCGAGGCCCGATAATGCCCGACGATCCGCCCCCGTTCGTCCTCGCGATCGAACTCGAACGTCGCGATCTCGTTCATCGTGATGACGTCGCCCTCAAGGTTGCAAACATCAGCGATCTGCGTCACCCGCCGCCCCCCGTCGTGCTGCCGCTCGACGTGCACGATCAGGTCCACCGCCGCCACGATCTGCTGCCGTATGGCGCGCGCCGGCAGCGAGTACTGCCCCATCTGCACCATGTTCTCCACCCGCGTCAGTGCATCGCGCGCCGTGTTCGCGTGCACCGTGCACATCGAGCCATCGTGCCCGGTGTTCATCGCCTGCAGCATGTCGAACGCCTCGGCGCCGCGCACCTCGCCGATGATGATCCGGTCCGGCCGCATGCGCAGCGCATTCCGCACCAGGTCCCGTTGCGCGATCTGCCCGGTCCCTTCCAAATTCGGTGGCCGCGTCTCCAGCCGGATCACGTGCCGCTGCTGCAGCTTCAGCTCCGCCGCATCCTCGATCGTGATGATCCGCTCCCCCGGATCGATCATCTGGCTCATGGCGTTCAGCAGCATCGTCTTGCCCGAGCCCGTCCCGCCGCAGATCACCACATTCAGCCGTGCCCGCGCCGCGATCCCCAGCATCCGCCCGACCCCGGCCGTCATCGTGCCGTTGTCGATCATCGTGCTCAGGCTTAGCCGCTGCCGCGCGAACTTGCGGATCGAGATGCAAGGGCTGTCGATCGCCAACGGCGGAAATATGACATTGACCCGGCTGCCATCATGCAGCCGGGCATCCACCATCGGGCTGGCCTCATCGATCCGCCGCCCCACCCGAGAAACGATCTTCTGCGCGATCGCCGCAATGTGGTCCGTGTCGCGGAACTCGATGTCGGTCAGCTCGATCTTGCCGAACCGCTCGACGTAAACGCAGTCCGGCGCATTCACCAAAATATCGCTGACCGTATCATCCCGCAGCAGCGGTTCGATCGGCCCATACCCGATCATGTCGTTGGCAAGTTCCTCCGCGAGCCGCATCTGCTCGCGCCCCGACAGCTCGTAGCGCTCCTCGTTGGCGATATCGTGGATCACCTGCTCGAGCTGCCGCTCCAGCGCCACCGGCGTCAGGTCCGCCGCCACCGCCGGATCGATCTGCTTCAGCACCCGCCGCCGCAGCTCCCCGGTCAGCTGTTCGGTCTCCATCGCCCCCAACGGCCGCGCGGCAGTAATTTCCGGCACCGGCTCCGGTATCGACAGCGCCTGATCGCGACGCCCGAACGTCTTCATCCGCCGAACATCCGCCGCAGCCACGACCGCCCGGAGTAGCTCGCATCCACCCCCGCGATCTCCCGCACCAGCGAGGCGAGGTGCCGCTTCAGCGCCGGCACCCGCCGTATCGCCGGTATGCCAAGGTTGATTGCCTCCAGCATCCGCTTGCCCAGATCCGGGATCACCACGTCCGGCCTCACCCCCAGCGCCTTCTCGATGATTGCCTGGTCCAGCCCGCCCTTCATGTCGTACCGGTTCAGCACCGTAATCACCCGGTCCGCCCCGGTCAGCCCGGTCACCAACTGCCGGATCGCCTGGGTGTCCCGCAGGCTCGCCACGTCAGGCGTCAGCACCACCACCACCTGCCGCGCCATCATGATGATCCGCTGCATCGCCGGCGGCGGCGGCATCGGCATATCCGCGACAATGAAGTTGAATTTCTGCTGCAGCAGGTCCAGCACCCGCGCCACCCCCGGCTCGGTCACCGCAACCTCGGCGTCGAACGCCTCCTCCGCCGCGATCAGCCGCAACCGAGGCTCCACCGTGATCGCCACCCGCTCCAGGAACAGCCCGTCCACCCGGTCCGGATCCTCCAGCGCGATGCGCAGGCCCGGCCCCGGCCGCGCCGACAGCATCAGCGCGATCTCCCCACCCTGGACGTGGAAATCCACCAGCGCGACGTGCCCCTTCACCGTCCCCATGATCTCGTACGCCAGGTTCAGCGCGATCGAGCTGGTCCCGACCCCGCCGCGCGCCCCGCACACCGCCACCAGGTGCCCGCCCCGCAGCGACGACACCATGGTCCCACCGAAATGCGGCAACAGCAGCCGCTGCACCACGTCCCGCGTCAGCGGCTTCGGCAGGTACTCCGTGACCCCCAAATCCTGCACCAGCAGCCGATAGAAGCTGATCTCCGTGCTCGCCCCCACCACGAACACGCGCACATCCGGAGGACACACCCGCGCCAGATCGTCCAGCACGCCCTGGGCGTTCTCCTCGCCCGTGATATCCACGATGATCGCCTGCCCCGGCGTCTGCTTCTCGAAATACCGGACCGCGTTCCGTATCGTCCCCCGCCGCACGTCCAGTTCACTGCCCAGCGCCGTCAGCCCGCCGCGCAGCGCCGCGTCCGTCACCTCGTCATCGACGAACGCCACGACCTTGCGACCGATCTCGAGCGGAGGCGGCGCCACTGCTAAGCCGGCATTACTGGATTGGTCCGGCACTGCCAGCTCCAAACCCGCCGCCGCCGCCCGGCTGCGATGCATCATTGGTGGGAATGAGCGAGCCTTCCGACGACGGCAGCTTGGCCCGTTGCCCCGTGATCAGCCGCCTCACCGGCGCCGCGGCCTCGCTTCCCGTGCTGGTTTTCGTTCCGGTCCCAGCCACCAGGTCGTTTGGATTGACCAACATCGTCCGCAGGTTCTCGTCATTCGATGTCAGCCCAGCCGGCGGCAGGCTCCAGGTCCCCGGTTTGTCGATCGGATCCTGGTGCGGATCGCACCCTCCAACCAACAGGGCGAGCAAAGGAAAGAGCAGGTACAGGGCGGACGCGGACAGGGAGGAAGAGCACAGGGAGGAGGCCAAAGAAGCTTGCCTCTCCCCTACGCGGGAGAGGACGGCGCGAAGCGCCAGGTGAGGGGGTCAACCGCACATCCGTCCTCATGTCACCACAAACCCACCAACCGCCGCCACGACCCGCACAAAGCTCGCGCTAAACCGCCAGCCCAGTCCTCATTTCAGTATGAATCCAGCATCCAGCGGCGCGCTCCCAGACGAAGGCGCCAACTGCCGCCCCAGCAAAATCCGATCCAGATCCGTCGCCGGCCGGAACCCATCCGTAGGCGCCCGCAACGCCTGAGCACTAGGCGCCGGCTGCACCAGATAAGGCGTGACAATAATGACCAGCTCCCACTCCCCCCGCTGGAAATTGTTAGACTTGAACAACGCCCCAATGACCGGCACCTCGCCAATCCCAGGCAGCGCGTTCGTCTGGTCCACCGTGGTCTTCTGCAGCAACCCCGCGATCGCGAAGCTCTGCCCACTCCCCAGCTCCACCGTCGTCTCCGCCCGCCGCACCGTCAGCGCCGGTATCGTCACCGTCCCGCCCTGTATCGGCACGCTCACCGCCCCATTGGAGCTCAACTGGCTAACCTCCGGCCGCACCCGCAGATTGAGCCGCTCCGGCGACAGCACCGTCAGGCACCACCGCCAGACTCACGCCGAACTGCTTGAACTCCACCGTGATCGTTGGCGACCCATTGCTGCTGCTCGCCGCTATCGGCACCGGGAACTCGCCGCCCGCGAGAAAGCTCGCCGTCTCCCCCGACTGCGCCGTCAAATTCGGCTCCGCCAGTATGGTAATCAGCTGATCCGCCGCCAACGCATCGATAATCCCGTTAACGTCCCACCTCCCCGAGGTGAACCCCGCGCCGATCTGGTTAGGCGGCACCGGTGCGTTCATGAACGGTGACAACCCGAGCGGCAGCGCCGGATTGATGATCGAGGCCGGCACCCCGCTGGTGCCCGGGATATTCAGCGTCGTGTTGGCGACCGCCCCCGCCCCCGTCAGCAGCCCAAACCGCCAGCCGTTCGCCCCAATCACCTGCCAGTTGAACCCAAGCTGCCGCGTCAACGTCCGGTCGATCTCCGCGATCCGCACCCGCACGTTGACCTGGATGCTGCTCAGGACCTGCAGCTCCGAGATCACCACCGCCTTGTCGCCGACATACCCGCGCGCAATCGCCTCCGCCTGCTGCGAGGCCGCCGCTGTCGGCACCGTCCCCGTCAGCACGACCCGTCCGCCCGCCGGCATCGCCCGCACCGAGGTGGCGCCCAACACCATCCGCCCGATCGCCGACTGAATGGCCGAGGCAGTCGCCGGCGAGATCTCCGCCGCGGCCTGAGGCACCGCCGGCGGCACGATCGCCCCGCCCGCCTGGGTCTTCGCCCCGCCTCCCGGCCCCACGTTCACGTCGTACTCGACAATCGCCGCCCCGCTCTCCGAGGTCGCCACCACCGTCGTCCGCCCCGGCGCCACCCCCATCAGGAACAGGCTGGTCGGCGACGCCGGCTGCACCCGCGCCACCCCAGGATCTGCCGACATCACCGTCGCCGCCGCCGCCGGCAGCCGCAGCAGCATCCCGGTGCCCGCCGGCAACGTGATCGCCTGGCTCTTGGTCGTCTCCGCCGAAGCCGCTGCCGCGGGATGCGTCGGCGCCGCCGGAGCCGGAGCAGCCGCCAAAGGCGCCGGCGCCGGCCGAGGCGTCAGCTGCGCCACCGCCGGCTCACCGACCAGCGCCATCGCGGCCAGCATCGCCAGCCCTCGCCAGGTGCCGCTCATCGGAAGTTCACCTCGTTGCGCTGGTCGCCCTGGATCACCTGCACCCGCGCCCCGACCGGCGTCGCGGCCGGCGGCCGCACCGTCGACACGTCCGCATTGGTCACCGCATGTGTGCTGTCCGTCTTTTCGTCGTCCGCCGCCGAGCGGATCGCCAGGCTCAGCCGCCCCAGCCGCGAGGCAACCGCCAGCCGCTCCGCCTGGTCCGTCGTCGCCTGCAGCGTCACCGTCGCGGCCAGCTTGCCGGCCGTGTTGCCGCTCGAGGGCGCGCCCTGCGCCATGTCCTGGTCCACCGCGATGATGCGCATGTTGCTCAGCACCGCCTCGCTGGTCACCGCGGGCCGCGCCCCGGCCTGCGGCGTCTCCTGCGTCAGGATCACGTCGACATGGTCGCCGGGCCAGATCAACCCGCCGACACCGCTCACCGGATCCACCGCGATGGACACGGCGCGAGTGCCGGGCGACAGCACGGCGGCCAGGAACCCGCGATCACGCGGCCGCATCAGGTCGCTGTTCAGCAGCGGCTTGCCAGTGTCGAGGTAGCTCCGCACCAACGCGCCACGCAGCCCTGCTCGCGCCTCATCGCTACTGATGACGGCGTCCGACGGCACCTTCTCCGGTGGCGCGGTCCGCAGCGTGAAGTCGTCCGACCGCGCCAGCGTCCCCGGCGAGACCGGATGCGCGGCAACCAGGTAGGTCACGGTCAACGGCACCACAGGCGCCATCGCGGTCGTGCTCGGTCGCGTCGGATTGGCGATCTGAAAACCGATCAGCCCCAGGGCGAGGGCCGTGACCATCATCAGGCCGATGATGACGACCCGCAACGACATGGCTCAGCCCCCCCGAGCAGTCAGCACGGCCCAGATACCGCCGCACGCAATGGCCACGCCGTACGGGAGCGACCCATGCCGCGCGATCCGCCAGCGTTCCGCCGCCAGCACGCGTCGGATCAACGAAGCCCCCCGCCGCGGCGCACGGGGTTGCGAATGTCGCAGGCCGAATCGCAGCGCCAGATGCACGCATGCCAGCACGCCACCAGCCAACGCCGTATACACGATGAAATGGTAGATCGATGCGGCCGGCAGCCCGATTGCGGTGGCAGCGGCGAGTTTCACGTCACCGCCGCCCATCATGCCGCGCGAGTGGAGCAGCACGAGCAGCACAAACAGCAACAGGGCCAGCGCCGCCGATACGGCCATGGCAGAAATACCGGCGAACGACCTCGCGGCGAGACCGACAAGTGCCAGCGCGGCAACCACACCGTTGGGGATGACGCGCGTAGCAACGTCCGTCCAGGCCGCGACCAGCAGCAAGCCCACGATTACCGCCGCCATGAGTTCGCCCGACCACCCCGTCATGTCGTTGCCCTGTGTCCAGGTTCCGGTTGGGTGTCTAGGTTCCGGTTGGCCTCCATTGCCGTAATGCGCCAGGGGAGTGACGGCAGGATCTCGCGCTCCGTCGAAAGGTAGCGCTTCGCCCATCCGCCTGGTCCGGAGGAGTGCGGCGTGTCGGCGCCGATCAGCCGCCGGCCTTGGTCACGGCTGCGGTGATCGCCGACGCGACACTGTCGAACAGGGAAGTGAGATCGGTAGCGAGCGTCAAAGCCGCCGTGGCCACCGCACCCACGATCGCTACAGCCAGAATGCCATACTCCAAAGAGGAGACACCCTTCCGGTCATGGGCCACGGCGCGGACAGTGCCGACGATTTTGTCCAACATGCGTTAACTCGCCCCTTCTTTTGATATTGTGCTCCCTCGCCCGAACCGCCCCTGATTCGTTCAGCAGACCACAGTTTCGCGCAGATCGATCACGATCCGGAGAGCCTGTAACACGAGGCTGTAACCTTTGACAAGTAATTCACCGAATGATAAAAATTAAGACGGTTGTGACACCCATCGGTGGAATCACTGGCGACCACATGCCGCAATGCGCGTTAGCAGGTTTGCCTCATTTGGGAGCGCAGTGTTGACGCGCCGGGTAGGCTGGCTCCCCACACTTCTGGCCGACCAGCGCGGAGTAACCGCGTTGACCTTCGCGGTCACCTTCCTGGTGTTCCTCGGGATGGTTGGCCTCGCAACAGAAGTAGGCAGTTGGTACGTAGGATGGATCCAGGCACAGAACGCCGCTGATGCTGCAGCGCTCGCAGGGGCTCGAGCCGCCGCGGACGCCAACGCGACTTATGCGAACGCGAATGGCCTGTGCACGACCACGGAATGTGGCGGACCCATGCAAGCTGCTGCCAACTCGGCGGCTATCAATGCAGCCCTACAGAACGGGTACTCGCCCGGAGGCAGCACCGGCGGCTTCAGCTTCACAATCAACACGCCAGCACCTTCCAGCGGCTATGTTAATGGTGCGGCAGGCGCCAGTTCGTGGCTGGTCAATGAAATACAGATAAACGTAGCGGTCGCGGCAACGTATATAGTATCCTTGTTCAGTGATATACTTCCGACCCTAAGCACGCAGGCAGTCGCATTTGTGAACACCAATACGCCGGCATGCGTGGTGTCCATCACCGGCGATTTGACGATCTTCAGCAACATGGGCTTCACCCCTGGCTGCATGCTGGCCTCAAACGCCAATCACGAGACCGCAATCACCATTTCCGGCGCGCCGACAATCAACCTGCTCGGCATGACAGCCGTCGGCAGCTGCTCGCCACTTGCGACCTGCTCCAGCCTGCCTGTTGGAGCCGGCGGGGTCGGCCAGGCTTTCAAGGCTTACCAACCCGCGACGATCATTCCCTACAAGCCGCTCGACAATCTGGCGGGAACCCCATCACTGCCAACTTCCGCTTCTCCGTCCTTATACAACCTCATCTCATCCTGCACTGTTTCAGGATTTCTGGTGTCCGGCGCGGGCATTCCAGGAAACCCGACATACCCACCCGCCGCGCTGCCCTACGCTTACAACTGTCCCGGCGGCATAACCATCAGTTCCGGAACGCTGCTGGTGATGCCCGGAACGTATTACTTCCTCAACACGCCACTGACCATCAATGGCGGCACCATCCAGTGCACGGACACAGCCACCGGCGGCATCCCCGTGTCGACCGGATCCTGCATACCAGGCAACGGCGTAACCTTTCTCCTGCTCGTTGATGATCCGACAAGCTCGGCTGGAACCTTGACGATCAATTCGTCTGCCGTGTTCGTAAGCGCGAACGATGGTTCGATAAACTTCGGTTCACCGGACGCGACGACCAGCGCAACGAACAATTCGGCTGGCCTTGCCGCAGCTATGACCGGTGTTCTGTTCTATGGAAACGGCACGGGCGCGGTCAACATTACCGGTGGCACCAGCGCCTATCTCAACGGTGCGCTCTATTTTCCACGCGCGACAGTCAATTACGGAAGCCAGACGGTTCCCTCGTGTACCGTTCTGGTTGCCAACACCGTCAATTTGAACAAGACCAGCCAGACCAGCTTCGCACCTGGCTGCGACGCGTATGGCACGGTGATGCCGAAAACTCAGACCGCGAATCTCGGTGGGTGAACGCATGCTCATCTGCGCTTTGCGATCATCGAAGAACCGCGTGTTGAGGGACTGCCGCGGTGCCGCCGCATTGGAATTCGGGTTGGTCGCAACGATGGTGCTTGCGCTACTGTTGTTCGCATTCGACGTTGGCCTGTCCATGCTGCAGTACGCCCAACTCAACGTGGCAGTCCGGGCCGGGGGGCAATATGCCATGACGTTTCCCACCGACGACGGTGGCATCCACGCCGCGGTCGCCGCAGCCCTGCCGAGCACACTACAAGCAGCCGTCACAACGACGGTTGGCTGCGAATGTCTGGGCGACGGTGCGTCCGGATCGGGTGTCTGCGGTGGTTTTTCCGGCTCGTGCAGTTCGTGTGGATCCGACACCACACAACGCTTGGTCCACGTCGCAACAAGCGTCAATACATCCTCCTGGTTGACCTCACCGTTGAAGATCTCGCCTCTCGCAACACCATCCGCCTGCTATGTTGCACGCGTTCAGTAGGGCCGCCCGTCGCCTTGCCCGTGCCGGAACCACCAGCATGGAGTTTGCCCTCGTTGCGGTGATGTTCCTGTTTCTCTTGATCGCAACATGGGACGTGGCACGGTATCTGTTCATGGTGCAGTCCATGCAGCTCCTGGCCGATCAGGCCGTGCGGGCGAGCACCTTACCAGCCGGCAGTCCTGGTTATCTCAGCCCGCAGGGCTGTAGTGGAGTTCCCGGCACCCTGCCATTCACGCCACCGCCGTTCCTGGATCCGGCGACCCTGTTGTGTGTCGTGTTGAGCAATAGCAAGACAACTGGCGCAAACGTTGCCACAGTAACGGTGGAAGCCCCGTTTACCGCATTGACCCCGGGCCTCAGCGCCCTGACCGCAGCTTCAACAGAAACAGACGACGTTTCTCTCCCCCGCTTAAACTCGAGAAATAATTGTATTGATTGGGATAAGTGAACCCAAAATAATTCAGAAACGCCGAAGCTGATACCGTTCCTTTACCCGAAGGTATGTATTCAGCTATATCTTTGACGATATCTATGATGCGCCTGTCTTCGATGGGGACCAATCCTTCCTGAAGAAACAGAGTCTATCACCAAAGTCTGACCTGCTATGACCCTTCCGCTGTCCGGACGATCTTTTCCGGTCAACAGATTCAATAAAGTAGATTTTCCCGACCCCATTCTTACCTACAATGCCAATGCGTTCACCTTTTTTGAAGGTATACGAAAAATCAGAAACTACATTTAAAGGTCTGGAGGACTTATTGATATTATGGACTTCAAGCACCTTTCCCCCCATACGACTCATCCTGAGTTCCAGGTTGGGAATTTTATCTTCGGTCTTTTGAAAAGCCTTGTCTTTTATTTCATAGAATGAATCGATCCGGGCCTTTGCCTTTGTGCCCCGGGCCTTGGGCATGCGTCGCATCCATTCAAGCTCGTTTTTATATAACGACTTTGCCTTCTCTATTTCCGTTGCCTCAGTCGTTTCACGTTCAGCTTTTTTCTCGAGAAAATAGCTGTAGTTTCCTTTGGAATTCAAAATTTGTATTCTGTGTCAAGTTCTAAGATCTCATCACAGACATTATCCAGAAAATAACGATCATGGGTCACAACCAATAATGTCAGGCGTTGACGTTTGAAATAATCTTCCATCCATTCGATCATTGCGATGTCCAGATGATTGGTTGGTTCATCCATTATCAACAGATCTGCCTCTTCAATCAGTGCACGTGCCAGTGCAAGTTTCTGCGTTGTCCTCCTGATAACAAGGATACAGATTGCTCCAGATCACCTATTTCGAATTTTGAAAGAATCTCTTTCACCTTCACTTCATAATCCCATGCCTGTAACGCATCCATCCGTGCTCATGGCTTTTTCCATGCGTTGCTGAATCTGTACCAGAACCCTACTGCGGCACTTATCTAAAGACATGATTCATATCTACTGATGGCCTGCATGATATTGTTTTCGGCATTGAATAGCTCTCCAATGACAGTATTGGTCTCAACAAACTCGGGTTTTTGAGGAAGATATGCCACTCTCAGATCACGTCTGAAAGCCACTTTTCCTGAATCAGCATCATCAAAGACCGGCCATTATGCGCAGTAAAGTACTTTTGCCTGCCCCATTGCGGGCTACAAGCGCTACTTTCTGCCCCTCTTCTATTCCAAAAGTAATCTCTTCGAAAAGAACTTTTTCGCCATATGATTTTGAAAGTTGATCTACAAGGACAATATTCATGCATTACAAATTAAGCTACAAAATTAAGACTTTCCGATTGATAAGTAGGAGAAATAATTTAATGTTATATTCCCTGTGTCTAATCTTTTCTGGTTACATTCACTGATTTTGAATCCCGAAGGGATGAAATGATTATAGCATTGAAATGATTTTTATTTTGAATCCCGAAGGGATGACATGATTATAATGCTTTATCTATCAATCATTTCACCCCTTCGGGGTTCAGAAGGTTGATTGATGTTCTTTTCTATAATCATTTCATGCCTTCGGCATTTTCTTCAATCCCGAAACCCTGATTCTTAAAACCCGAACACAGCTTAAACAAATAATGAAATACGACATTGTTTAATGCCTATTACTTAATAAGTCAATTAATAAAAAAAGACCTCCCATTACCGGGAAGTCTTTAGAGATTTTCA
>CAVSBG010000014.1:0-165717 GCA_963726125.1 uncultured Alphaproteobacteria bacterium
CGGAGCAGAATGCAACTGCGCTTCGCGCGAAGCGCCTAGAACCCTTATTCCGTGGCCTCGACGTCCTCACCTGCTTCCTCCGTGCTGAAAACCTTGCGGACGTTCCAGCTTCACCGTCGCCGCGACGCAAGACCATAGGGGAACTGGTTCGATCGCACCCGGAAGCAATTCGAGCAATTGTCCTGTCCTCTAAGATGAATCATGACCGGGATTGCATGGTTCGCAATTTGGTGCGGGTCGAGATAGCCGGGTTGATCCTCGGGTCAAGCCCAAGGACAGCCACGACGGGGTTGGCAGTCGCTCCTCACGCGACAGGATCGTAACCTGCTTCCACATGCGCGGCGGCCGCCACCGGCTGCGGCAACTTCTCGATCTCGCATTGATAGGACCGATGTGGTGGGGAACCGCTGACCGGATCCACGTCCTCGTTGCCGATGACCAGGTTGAGGTTGGCGCCATCGCCGCCGAACGAATCGTAACCCGGCAGATCGAGGTCCGGACACGCCTGCCACCATCCGTGCTGTGCACCCACCACGCCGTCGGCCAGCGTCGCCACTAGCCGGGCGCGTGCACGAATACGTCCCTTCGGTGTCACGATGGCGACCCAATCGCCTTCGCTGATCCCACGAGCCGCAGCGGTCGCCGGGCTGATCTCGACCAGCGGTTCCGGTAATGAACTGCGCAGGCGCGGCAGGTTCCGGTGCTGACTGTGGCAGTAGAGCGGTGTCTTCGCCGATGTCAGGATCAACGGGAAGCTCGCGTTGGCGGTGCCTCGACCTGGTGGCGCATGCGCCGGCTCCTCGAACAGCGGCAATGGCGGCTGGCCGATCGCCTGCAATGGTTCGGAGAAGATTTCCAGCTTGCCTGAGGGTGTCGCAAAGCCATTGCGCCGATACTTGAGGTGCGTCGTCTCCAGCGGGAACCGAATGCCATTTGGCGCCGCCCGCAACTGCTCCGGCGTGATGCCGCTGGGCGCCAGGTAGTGGCGCATCGCGGCCTCGACATTGCCGTTCCAGAAGTGCTCGCCGAGACCGAGAAGCTGCGCAAGATGGAACACCACATCGATGTCGGCGCGGGCCTCGCCTTTCGGTGCAACGATGGCCGGGCGCAACTGCACCCGTTCGGCGGCGGACTGGTCGAGGCGGAACCCGACGGCCAGTCCTTCGCGTTCCCAGGCGCTGGCAATCGGCAGCACGATGTCGGCGAACGCCGCAGTCGGCGTCAGGTAGAGATCGGTCTGTACATGGAATTCGAGCTTGCGCAGCGCGGCGGCGCCGTTGGCAGCATCGGCATGCGACAACAGCAGGTTCGCGCCGAAGCCCACCAGGCCACGAACACGGTACGGCGCGGCATGCAGGATCGCGCGATAGAGATCGTCCGACGCCATCCAGCCGGCGGCTGCCGGACCGAGCGGGCGATCTTCGCGTCCCAGCGCCTTCTGCCATTGCCCGGTAGGGCGCAGCTCCACGCCGCTGACGTCATTCACCGGAACCTGCGCGAGATGGACGTTGCCGCCTGGCACATCGATGCTGCCGGTCAGCGCGTGCAGGATGGAGTGGGCACGCGCGGTCTGCGTGGCGTTGGTGTGCTGCTCGAGCCCGGTCCAGGTGAAATATGCCAGCGGGCGATGATGCCAGAGCAAATGCGCGGTCTGCCGTATGGCGTCGGCCGTGACGCCGGTGATCTGGGCAGTATCCTCAGGCGTATAGGCCGCTGCACAATTCGGCGAAGCGAGCAAAGGCCGGACGGCAGGCAATTGGTCCCTCGCGGCCGGCGACCGAGAACATGCCGGCAAGGGCGAGGCTGGCGGGGTTCGACTGGTAGCAGCGCGACCGCGGATCGTAGCGCACGGCGGCGCCGCAGCCCTCGTCCCACGCGACAAACCCACCCGCGGTGCCGCCAGTGGCGAGCTCATCCGCGTGCAGCAACCTGCCGTTGTCATCGCGCACGAGAAATGGACCGTTGGTCCACTCGCGCGCGAACGCGGCATCGAACCAGCCGTGCGCGATCATTTCGCCGGCGATGGAGAGCGCCAGCGCGCCATCGGTCCCTGGCCGCACCCGCAGCCACTGGTCGGCCTTCACCGCCAGTCCGACGCGGCGAGGATCGACAACCACGAGCTTGGCGCCGCGTGCGCGCGCGTTGGCGGCCGCACCGGCGGCAGCGAGCCACGAGGTGCTCGGATTGTGGCCCCATAGCAGGATGCAGCCGGCCCGCTCGTAGTCCGGTATGCCCATCGGACCACCCGTGGTGAACGCGGTGGCGAAGTCACGGTGCCAGGAACAGATCTCGTAGGCATTGCAGTTGTTGGGCGAGCCGAAGGCGTTGATCAGCCGGTTGACCCATGGTCCTGCGTCGGAGATCGCCGTGCCGGAGGAGGTGGTGACCGCGAAGGCGACAGCCTCCGGTCCGCTTTCGGCGGCGATCCGCTGCATCTGGGCGGCCGTCTCGGCAAGCGCCTCATCCCAGGTTATGCGCTGCCAGCCAGGATTCGGATCGCCCTTCGGCCGGGTGCGCCGCAGCGGGTAGAGCAGCCGGTCAGAGGCCTCGACAAGTTCGGGAGAGGCGCGGCCCTTGGCACAGATTGCCGCGCCGGTCGGGTGCGACCTGTCCGGCTCGATCGCAACCAGTCGGCCGTTGTCGATGACCGCTTCGCAGCCGCAGCGCGAGACACAGAGCGGGCAGAAGGCCGGAATGCGCTGGCGCATGCTTCACTCCACGCGACGACCCACCGTGAAGGAGAGGGTCCACACTAAAGGATAGGCGTCGCTTGCCCGTCCAGGCAAATTTCTGTCCGATCCCAGCAGTGTATCATGGTGCTGAGTGCGCCCCCTCCCCCGCGCATAGCGCGGGAGAGGGAGCGGTCAGGCGTGTGTGGGTTCGGCGGCGGCCTGTGTCGGCACTGAAGCGATCTCGACCGGCCGGTTCTGCCGTAAGCGGGAGGCGCCGTCAGCAATCACCCGCCACACCGCCTGGGATAGCTCCTTGCGGCCGGCGTAGAGCACCGGATCCATCGGCGGGTGCAGCAGCACGGTGACCCGCAGGCCGCCATACTGCCCGAGACGCCAGAAATGCGACGCCAGGTCCATGTCGCCGTACCAGGCGAACACCGGACGGCTCGCCCGCCCGGTCGGCAATCCCGCGAGCCGGTCGTAGACCACGGAAACCGGCTGGATCAGCGGTGGATCCGGCCCCTCGGCCACGGCGAAGAACGGCGTGCGGAAGGGCATCACACGCGCGCCGTCCGAGGTGGTACCCTCCGGGAACAGCAGCAGGTTGTCGCCGGCCGCCAGCCGCTCGCGCATCACGTCACGCTCGCGCCTGGTGGCCTGCCGCTGGCGGGAGACGAACACGGTTCGCCCGAGGCGCGCGACCGTGCCGATGCCCGGCCAGCCGCCAACCTCGTCCTTGGATACGAAGCAGGCATCGAGCTGCCCGCCAAGCACCGGGATGTCGAGCCAGGAAGAATGATTGGAGACGAATACGACCGGCCGCTTGCCTGGCCCGCTGACGGTGGTCCCGATCACCCGTACCTGGAGCCCGAGCAGGCCACAGGCGCGCGACCAATAGAATTTCGGGAGCGCCACCTTCAGGCGCCCTGGCAGCAGTAGGAACAGCACCTGAAAAGGGGCACAGGACAGGGTCCACAACAATACAAGACCGGCGCGGCGCACGACGCGGAGGGGTCTCAGTAGTCCCGCCCGGTGGTTGTCGGCTGGCGCGAGCAAGGTATCTGCGGGAAGCTCACCGTCCACCAACACGAGGCGGCGGGCGGTGAGGCTTGGCGGACGACGGGAGGTTTCCCTCATGGCTGGCCCCGATAACTCGCTCACTGTTTCCTAACAATGCCGCAACCGTGACAGTGGGGGGAACCCCGCACACCGTTACCGTGCACGTCATGCGCCGTGTGCTCGTCCTCGTCATGATTGTCGCTCTGCTTCTGGTGCCAGACTTGGCGTCGGGGGCGGACCCGCAACCTTATGAGGTCACTTTGAAGCCGACGGGCAATGCGGCGATGGACAGCGCATTGCATGATACGTCCCAGCTCGAGTCGCTGCGGGAGAAGGCACCGGTTGGCCCTTTTGCGCTGGTCACCCGGGCGCGCGCCGATGTCGGGCGGTTCCAGCAGGCGCTGCAAAGTTTTGGCTACTACAAGGGAACGGTCAGCCTCACGATCGATGGCCATCCACTGGATCAAGCCGACCTGCCGGATCTGCTGGAGCACGCGCCGGACAAGCCGCCGGTTCCGGTGGTGGCGAGTTTTGACCCGGGACCGCTGTTCCATCTCGGCAAGGTCGCGGTCGAGGGCGATGTGCCCGAAGCAGCGCGGCAGAGCCTGGGCCTCGCTCCTGGCGCGCCGGCGGTGGCCGCCGATGTACTGACGGCGCAGCAACGGCTGCTGGCGGCGATCCGTGCCGCGGGGCACCCGCTCGCGAAAGTCGATCTGCCGCCGGTGACGCTGGTGCTCGCGCGGGACGAGATCGACGTGGCGTTCGAGGTCAGCGCGGGGCCGTACGCGGATATCGGGCCGATCACCGTCACGGGTTTGAAGACGGTGAATGAGGAGTATGTGCGGCGGCGGCTGGCCCTGCACAGCGGCGAACCATACAACCCGGCCACGATCGAGGCGGCGCGCGCCGATCTAGCGAATGTTGGTGTGTTCTCGGTGGTGCGCGTGGTACCGGCGGAGCAGCTTGACCCGCAAGGCACCATCCCGATCACCGTGGATGTCTCCGAGCGGCCGCTGCACGCGGTTGAACTCGGCATTGCCTATTCGACCGATCTCGGGCTCAACCCGACGGCGGCGTGGCATGACCGGAACCTGTTCGGCAACGCCGAGCAGCTCAACATCACGGCAGGGATGAATTTGGGCGGCAGTGCCGTGCAGAAGCCCGGCTACAATTTCGGCATCCAGTTCATCAAGCCGGATTTCCTGCGGCGCGATCAGTCGCTGCAGATCGATCTCGATGCGGTCAAGCAGAGCCTGGAGGCGTATGACCAGCGTGCGCTGCTGCAGAAGATCGAGATCGACCGCAAGCTGTCGGAACACTGGACCGTCGGCGTCGGGCTGAGCGGCGAGCAGGAGGAGATCAGCCAGGAGGGGGTGGATAACCGCTATAACCTCGTGGGCGTGCCACTTTCGGTGAAATTCGACAACACGAATGACCTGCTTGATCCGACCCGTGGTTTCCGAGCTGCGCTGCTGCTGACGCCGACCGAGTCGCTGGGCACGCCGAGCGCGACCTTCACGATCGCGCAGCTGTCCGGTTCGGCGTATTTCGACCTGACAGGTAGCGGGCGCACGGTCATTGCGACGCGCGGCCTGGTCGGCAAAGCGTTCGGCGCGGATCAATTCGCCCTGCCGCCGGACCAGCAATTCTATGCCGGCGGTTCTGCCACGGTGCGCGGCTATCGCTATCAGTCGGTCGGGCCGCAGTTCTCGGACGGCAACCCGATCGGCGGCACCGCCGTCAGCGCCGGCTCGGTCGAACTGCGCCAGCGCATCCTGGAGCACTACGGCTTCGTCGGGTTCGTTGACGCCGGGCAGGTCACAGCAAATGGATCTCCGTTCACCTCCAACTGGCACGTGGGGGCGGGCATCGGTGCCCGCTATTACACCTCGATCGGCCCAATTCGCCTGGATGTCGCGGTGCCATTGAACCGGGAGCCCCATGGCGACGCTTTCGAGTTGTACATCGGCATCGGGCAGGCATTCTGAATGCGGCGTGCGGCGAAGTGGCTAGGCTGGATCGTGGCGGGGATCATCGGTATTCCGCTGCTGCTGATCGCGTGCGTTTTCATCGCGGCCAACACCGGGGCCGGGCAGCGGGCGATCGAGAGCATGACGTCACGGCTGACCGGCGACACGGTCCGGATCGCCGGCCTGTCGGGCCGCTTTCCGGACGCGTTGCGGGTTGGCCACGTGGCGTTGCGCGACCCGGAGGGCGACTACACGACGATCACCAATCTCGCACTCGACTGGTCGCCGCTTGAATTGGTGCATCGGCGCGTCGTCATCGACCGCCTGGCTGCGGACGATGTCGACGTCATGCGCGTGCCTGGGGGGCAGTCCTCGGGTGGCAGCATCAGCCTGCCCGTGCCGGTTACCTTGCGCGCACTGCAGGTGGACCGGCTGGAAGTTGGGGCGGCGGTGGCGGGGACTGCGGCCGCCGTCGCCGTGTCCGGGTCGGGAGAGGCCAACAGCCTGAGCGATTTCCATGTGGCGCTGGAGGTTCATCAACTCGGCGGATCCGGGCGGTACACGGTGGACGCGACCAGTGATGCGAACACGATCCAGGCTACGCTGCACGCGAGCGAAGCGGCCCGTGGCCTGGTCGCTGGCATCGCGGGTCTGCCCGACATCGGAGCGATCACCGTCGACGGCACGGTGCAGGGACCGCGCGACGCTTTGACCACGCATGTCGCGCTCGCGGCTGGTCCGTTGCACGCTACGGCCGGCGGGACAGCTCGACCTCGTGCACGAGGCGGCCGACCTAATGGTATCGGCACAGGCGCCAGCGATGCAGCCGCGGCCGGATGTGTCGTGGCAGTCCGTGTCGCTCGACGCTCACGTGCACGGCGCCTTCACCCGGCCGGACGCAACCGGTCGCGTGCAGATCAACGCGCTGAAAGTCGCCGGTGGTTCGGTGTCCGGCATCACCGCCGATATCGCCGGCAATGCTGGCCATCTGACGGTCGATGGGCAGATTGCGAGGCTCCGCTTACCGGTGCCGAACCCTGATCTGCTCGCCGGCGAGCCGCTGATCGTCCAGGCGAACGCGACGCTGGATCAGCCCGATCGGCCGGTCCATCTCACGCTGCGGCACAAGCTGCTCGCGGTCGATGCCGACGCCAAGCTGGGGACCCAGCGCAGCGTCGATGCGACGATCAAGTTTCCCGATCTTACGCCGTATGCGGCGATGGACCAGGTGGCATTGCAGGGCGCGCTGACGCTGGTGCTGCACGCGGTGATGCAAGGCGATACCACGACGCTCAATGCCAGCGGGACCGTCGGGGTGACCGGGGGGATGGAACAGGCCCGTTCGCTGGTGGGCGATAACGGGCGGTTGCAATTGACGGCGACGCTGCGAGGCAACGACGTCAGCCTGTCGCAGTTGGAGTTCACCGGGCAGGCGATGTCGCTGTCCGCGAAAGGCTCGGTGGCGGCGAACCAGGTCGCGTTGGATTGGGCGCTCGGGGTCAATGACCTCGCCGCGGCGGATCCGGGTTTGTCGGGGCAGTTCAAGGCCACGGGGCGCGTGAGCGGCGCCACCGACAACCTGTCGTCGATCACGGACATCAACGGTGGCGTCGGGGCGAAGGGGATGTCGTCGGGGGACCTTAGCGCGCACATCGCGATCGATGGGTTGCCCGCGAAGCCGAGCGCTCAGATCACGGCGCAAGGTTCGCTGCTCGATGCGCCGGTCGACGTCGCGATTGCCATGCGGCGCCAGACCGACGGGGTGGCGATCGACATACAGCGTGCGAGCTGGAAGAGCCTGCAAGCAGGTGGCGCACTGGAGCTGCCGATCGCGACCATGGTGCCCACGGGCAACGTCCATCTGGCGATGACGCGCCTGGCGGACCTGGCGCCTCTGGTCGGACAGCCGATTGCCGGCAGCGTGCAGGCGGCGCTCGATGCCACCGCGGACAAGCTGCATCTGACGTTGCAGGTCGAGGGAGCCGCCGTTGCACGGACTGCGTCGGCATCGCGCATTGCATTGGTTGCCGACGTGGATCAGCCGCAGTCGCATCCGGTGCTGGACGCGCGGCTGGACGTGGCGGGCATCGCCGCGAGTGGCGTCAGCGGCTCGCTGAACGCTACGGCGAAGGGTCCGGCTGATGCGATCGGGGTGAAGCTGTCGGCCGCCTTGCCGGACCTGCAAGGCGCGCCGGGGCGGGTAAGCGCGGCTGCGACGGTCGATACCGCTGCGCGTACCGTCAGTGTGGCATCGCTGCAAGGGGATTGGCATGGCTTGCCGGTGCAACTGCTCGCGCCGGTTCGGGTGGGTTTCAGCGACGGCGTGTCGATCGACCGGTTACGCCTGGGCGTGCGGCAGGCGGTGCTCGAGGTGGCTGGTCGGGTGGGGGCAACGCTGGATTTGACCGCGTCGCTGCGCAACCTGCCGGCCGGTATCGCGGCGACGATTTCGCCGGACTATGCGTTCGACGGGACGATCACCGCTGATGCAAGGGTCACCGGCACATCGGCGCGGCCGGCGGGCAAGGTGCATCTCGCGGCGAATGGGCTGCGCGCCAGCAGTGGACCGGGGCGCGCCGTGCCGGCTGCCACCATCACCGCGGATGCGACGCTGAACGGCACGGATGCGCAGATCGATGCACGGCTCGCGGCAGGTTCGGCGCGGCTGACGCTGAATGGGCGCGCGCCGCTGGCGGCTTCCGGGTCTCTGGGGCTGCGGGCCGGCGGGACGTTGGATCTGGCGATGCTTGATCCAATCCTGACCGCGCGTGGCCAGCGTGTGCATGGACGGGTGGAGTTGAACGCGACGATCGATGGGCGTGTCGCGGCGCCGTCAGTGGCAGGGACCGCGCGGCTGACCGGCGGGGATATCCAGGACTACGTGTCCGGCATCCATCTGGCCGATGTAACGGCTCGGATTGTCGGCAGTGGTCAGACCATCCGCATAGCGCAGTTCAGCGCGAAGGCCGGCGAGGGGACCATTACCGCAAGCGGCACTGTCGGCGTAATGGCGCCAGGAATGCCGGTGGACCTCACCGTGACGGCGCGCAACGCCAAGCCGCTGGCGAGCGATCTGGTCAGCGCGCTGCTCAACGCCGACCTGACTGT
Source organism: uncultured Alphaproteobacteria bacterium (assembly GCA_963726125.1). Taxonomy (GTDB): domain Bacteria; phylum Pseudomonadota; class Alphaproteobacteria; order Acetobacterales; family Acetobacteraceae; genus JAMXLO01. The sequence continues at coordinate 8,810 of CAVSBG010000014.1, forward strand.
GCGCGGTGAGGCGCTGGGGCAGCTCGCCGTTGGCGGCTCGGTGCATGTGCTCCAGGCCAACATCCAGATTCCGGAGCGGATCCCCACAAGCATCGCTGTGCTACCGGTGCGTCTGCCCGGTGCGAAACCGCCACCGCCGCCGTCTGCGCCGCCATCGGTCATCGCGCTGGATCTGACAATTTCAGCGCCGGAGCAGATCTTCGTCCGTGGCCGTGGCCTGGATTCTGAATTCGGTGGCACACTGAAGCTCGGCGGCACGCTGAACGCACCGCGAACGCAGGGGGGGTTCGCCTTGCGGCGCGGCGACATCAATCTTGCCGGAACGGAACTGACCTTCACCGAGGGTTCCATCAGCTTCAACGGTGGCAGCGTGGCAGATCCGTCGCTGCATCTGGTGGCCACCAGCAGCAGCGCGAGCGTGACGGCGACGCTCACCATCGGCGGCACCGCCAGCAAGCCGACGGTGACGCTGACCAGCGTCCCCCAGTTGCCACAGGACGAGATCCTGGCACACCTGCTGTTCGGCACAGGAACCGGCTCGCTGGGTCCCCTGCAGGTGGCTGGCATCGCCGCCAGCCTCGCATCGCTGACGGGTGTCGGTGGCGGCATCGGCGATCCGCTCAGCTCGGTACGCCAGGGCCTCGGGTTGGACCGGCTATCGGTCGGTAACGGCCCCGGCGGAGGTCCAAGCTTGCAGGCCGGCCGCTATATCGCCCGGGGCGTATATGTTGGTGCTCAGCAAAGCGCTTCGGGTGGTGGCACTCAAGCAACGATCCAGGTCGATATCGCAAAGGGGCTCAAACTGCAGGGCACGGCCGGTACCGGCTCCCCGTCCGCCACTGGCGCGGGGGGCACGGCGGGCGCGTCCTCCACTGGGTCCAGCGTCGGACTGACCTACCAGTTCGAATATTGATCGTGTTGTCGCTGGAAAAGGTCGCGACGGCGGGGTAACAGCACAGTGAGACATCCGTGACATTGGTGTCGCAGGCACGAGGATCGCCATGCAGTCGATCGAGACGATGCTCCGTACCGTGCCGAACTTCGACCAGCTGGACGGCGACGTGCTGGAGGAGCTCGCCGCCAACGGCGAGCTGGACGAGGCAGGACCCGGCGACGTGCTGTTTCGCGAGGGCGGCTTGCCCGAGTCACTCTACGTCCTGCTCGACGGCCGGGTTAGCCTGACGGGCACGACGCCTGATGCCTCGACCACGGTGATCGACATCCTGGGTCCGGCCAGCAGTTTCGTGCTTGCCAACGTGCTGACCAATCAGCCGTATCAGATGGGTGCGCAGGTTGTGACGAACGCCCGGCTGGTGCGGATCGCGGCGGAGCCGATGCGCGAGATGGTGACCAGGCATCCGGTGGCCGCCATGGCCATGATGCGCGCGATGTCGGCGGAACTGGCCGACATGACGCGGCAGGTGGTGGACCTGAAGGTGCGCGTCGCGGCGCAGCGGCTGGGCACCTACCTGCTGAGCCTGATGACGGACCCGGCAGCGCCGACGGCGGAATTCCGGCTGCCGGTCAGCAAGGGGCTGCTGGCGCCTTGGCTCGGTTGCCGCGCCGAAAATCTGTCACGCGCGTTCACCGCGCTGCGGGTGTTCGGCGTGGAGACGCATGGCTCGCGGGTACTGCTGCACGATGTATCAAGCCTGCGCTCCTATGCGGGCGCGCGCGAGCCGCTGCCCACGGCAGCCGGGGTTCGGCAGCGGCCGTTGGAGAAAGTGTTCGGTGACGCATTCTTGCTGCGCCCCAAGCGGTCGCCAGGAACCTGAGCGGAATTCCCGATGAACCGTGCCGGCGATCGGATGGCACCGCCGCCCGTGTTCGACAGCAGCGCTGTGCACGGGAGCGGCGCATAGATGGTCGTACAATGGAGCGGTTCCCCGGTTGAGGGGGTCATCTATCTGCTTTGTGTGGCGACCAGTCTGCTGTGCGCCTATCTGTTGCTGCGCGCCTATTTCCGTAGCCGGAGCAGGTTGCTGATCTGGAGCTCGATCTGCTTCGGAATGCTTGCGCTCAACAACCTGGTGCTCGCCGTCGATGTGCTGTTGTTGCCGGAAAATGACCTGACGCTGATACGAGCGATCACGGTTCTGCTGGCTGCCAGCGTGATGCTGTTCGGCTTCATCTGGGATTCGTAGTGAGCTTACCGGCCATCATCATGTTCCTCTCCGGCGCGATAGTGACGGCTTTTCTCGCCTGCGGGGTGTTCTTCCTGAAGTTCTGGTGGCGCAGCCGCGACCTGCTGTTTGCGGCGTTTGCGGCGGCATTCTGGCTGCTTGCGCTGAATGCGGCATTGGTCGCGCTGGTGCCGGAGCACGGCGAGGCACGAAGCTGGTTCTATCTGCTGCGCATCGCCGCCTTCTCGCTGATCGCGCTGGCAGTGATCGGCAAGAACGCTATTGGCGGTCGGGCGGAGGATTAGGCTGCTGGCTGCGCGGTCCGCTTGGCCTCGATGCGGTCCCAGATCATCGCCTCGATGCTGATGCCGTCGAACCGGTCGATCTCCTGAATGCCGGTGGGCGAGGTGACGTTGATCTCGGTGAGCCAGTCGCCGATGACGTCGATGCCGACGAAGATCATGCCCTGCTGGCGGAGCGTCGGGCCGATGGCGGCACAGATTTCGCGGTCGCGGGCGGTGAGGGTGCATTTTTCTGGCCGGCCACCGACGTGCATGTTGGATCGGGCCTCGCCTTCCGCGGGGACGCGGTTCACCACGCCGACGGGCTCGCCGTCGACCAGGATGATGCGCTTGTCGCCTTGGCGCACCGCGGGTTCGTAGCGCTGGAACATCAGCGGCTCGCGCGAGCGGGCGAAGTGCATTTCCAGCAGCGCGCCGAGGTTCTCGTCGTCCGGCTTGATGCGGAACACGCCGGCGCCGCCGTTGCCGAACAGCGGCTTGACGATGATGTCCTGGTATTCGCGGCGGAAGGCTCGGATGGCTTCCACGTCCCAGGTGATCATGGTGGGGGGCATCAGGTCGGGGAAGTGGGTGACCAGCAGTTTCTCCGGCGCATTGCGCACGGCGGCGGGGTCGTTCACCACCAGGGTGTTCGGATGGATGTGCTCCAGCAGGTGGGTGGCGGTGATGTAGGCCATGTCGAAGGGCGGATCCTGGCGCATCAGGATAACGTCCATGGTGGCGAGGTTCACTTCCGCGAGGTCGCCGAAGACGTAGTGGGCGCCGCGCTTGCGCTCGACGGTGACGGGGCGGGCGCGGGCGAACAGGCGGTCCTCGCGGCGTTCGCCCTGGCGCTTGACGCCTTCGCGGAGGGCAAGGTGGCGGACCTCGTAGTGCCAGAGCGTGTGGCCGCGGCGCTGCGCCTCCAGCATCAGGGCGAAGGTCGAGTCGGCGTCGATGTTGATGGTCTCGATCGGGTCCATCTGGACCGCGACCTTCAATGCGCGCGCCATGAGAGGCTCCCCGGTGCCGTGGTGCGATATTGTCTATGGGGAGACGGGTTGGAACGCCAGAGGCAGGTGGGTGCGGCCGCTGGGCGATGGAGCGGGGGCGGTTACTGGGCTGTCATGCCGCCGTCGATCACCAGTTCGGAGCCGGTGACCCAGGATGCTTCGTCGGACGCCAGGAACAGGACGCCGTTGGCGATGTCCTCGGCGGTGCCGAGCCGGCCCATCGGCGTGCGATCGATCAGTTGTTGGCGCACGGTGGGGTCGCTGAAGCGCTTGTCGGTCATCGGGGTGTCGGCGTAGCCGGGGTGCACGGAATTGATGCGGATGTTTTCCTTCGCGTATTGTAACGCTGCTGATTTGGTGAAGGTCGTGATGGCGCCCTTGGCGGCTGAATAGGCCGGCGAGGTGGGACTGCCGACAATGCCCATCACCGAGGACGTGTTGATGATCGAGCCGCCACCGCCTTTGCGCATGGCCGGGATCGCCGTGCGGGTGCCGAGGAAGACGCCCTTGGCATGGACGTTGAGTTCTCGGTCCCAGATTTCGACGGTGATGTCTTCGACCTTGCCGGGGAAGCCGACACCGGCGTTGTTGAACAGGATGTCGAGGCGGCCGTGGGTTGCCATCACCGCGTCGACGACCTGGGCCCAGTTCTGTTCCGATGTTACGTCGAGGTGGAGGTAGCGGGCGTCGTGGCCCTCGGCGCGGAGGGCGGCCGCGGCGCGCTCGCCCAGGTCGTCGCGGATGTCCGTTAGCACTACTTTGGCGCCTTCGCGGACGAAGAGGTGGGCCGTGGCGCCGCCGAAGCCCATTAGCTCGCCTTTGATTGCGGCGGCGGCGCCGGTCAGTAGGGCTATTTTGGATTGGAGTCGCATTTGTTTCCCCGCTTGGTCGTTGATCGGGGGGAGGATGCGCTATTTTGGGTTGTGGCTCCATCGCTGGACGGTGGGCAGGGTTGGAGACGCTCAGATACAATGTATGACAATCAAATGTCGAATGGCATTTGTCTCTCAGTTTAAGCCCACCCTCCTCGACCCGCTGGCCATGCCGTTGCGCAATGTGGGAGTTTGATGTTGTCCTGTCCTCGTGGCGCCGCCTCACCCGCTGCCCATACGCAGCGTCGGCTTTTTGCGGCTTCAGCCGGATATTGCCAAAACCCGGGTTGTCAGTGCGCGCTTTTCGTCGATCTGCCTGGTAAGGCTATTCATATAGCGGAGATGGCACACGTCTTTGCTGCCCAAGACCATGGCCCGCGCGCCAGTGCAAAGCTCACAAAGACCCAACGGGGCGCGTTCGAGAACCTCGTCCTACTTTGCGCGAACTGCCACACGATGGTTGATAAGGCACCCGATCAATTTTGCGACGCGACGATGCTGGGTTGGAAGCGCGACCATGCGGTGAAACTCCAGGCCCTGTTCGGGGTAACAAAGTATAGCGACCGAATCGCCGCACGAGCTGCTATCGAACCGTTACTTCGTGAAAATCATACCATTTTCGACCAATACGGTCCTCACATCGCGGCGGCGGTCAACCCCGAGAGTGGAGCGCAAGATCTGTGGGGGCGAAAGATGCTCGTCCGGATCCTTCCGAACAATAGGCGCGTCCTGGCTCTGTTCGATGCCAATCAGCATCTTCTGCGGGGGCAGGAAACGGCCACGGTCGAAGTATTTCGACAACATGTCGACGATCTCGAAGCGCGGCATATTGAAGGCTATAATGAAGACGGAGCGCGCTTTCCCGCCGAGATGGCCAGCATACTAAAGGGTTGAGACATGGCTGAAGATCGGATTGCTCAATGGGTTGCAGAAAAGCTAAAGGAAAATCACGACCTAACGACGGCAGGTCTTTCAGATGGTGGGCTGCTCATCGTAAACCGCTCCGACCAAAAACCATTCATTGTGGCCGCGCTGAGCGAGCAAGAGATGGTTACGGAGCAGCACGTAGTCCCCTTTTTCCAGAAATCCGAAAAGCCGGACTTTGTAGTAAACGTGCCATCTAAGGCCATCTGGTCGGGCCCGGCGATCGATCTGGTGCATAACGTACCCGCTGCCTTCGGCGGGATGGGTGACCTCGGTCGCGCGGCTCGTCTCGACGATGTTTCGTCTTATCGCTTCAGAAACTACGAGTTCGTCGAAACGGGCATTCGTCAGCATAGCGCGGTCAGTCAGGTTGAGCGTCTCTTTGACCGAAAATTCCTAGCGCATCGCTGGGACGGGCCGGATTTCACAATAGCACTTGTCGATACTTATATGATGTCGGCAGAGGACATTCGTCATGTCCGTGACCGTTACGGCACATTCGATGTTGCGCTAAAGATGACCAGTTACGGCGGCATCACCAGTGCCGCGCATGACGCCGCCGCGTCAATGGGGGCTGAAGCATGTATGTGGGGAGACCTAATGAGACGGCTGGCTCAAAATTGAGTACGCGATCGTTGGTCCAACCGTTGGCATCGTGTGCTGCGGAAATCGACCGCACGATTGCGGGTACCGAGTGGTATATTTTCGGCTCGGCCCTCCGCGAGCTGTATTCTGCCGCCGACATCGACCTTTTGATCCTATGTCCCGCCCACAATGTGGCGGATCAGATACGGCAGCTCATCGAGGGACGGTGCTTCGCGCGACCGGTCGACCTATCATTATTGACGTTCGAAGAAGAAACCGAGGTCGATTTTATCCGGCGCCAAGGTTGTTGGCGCATCTTTCCGAGTGATGTGAACTCTCGCTGTTCTTGACTGAGCATCCGCATCGATCGGCAATGGCGCATCTGCTTCGTCTGGACAACAGGAGGTCCCGATCGCGGTCGAAATCGTCGATTACCACCAGGCAAATTCCCAACCCCACTCCAGGAGCTGCTGGAGTTCATCGAGCCGATGGGTCTGACGCAGAATGGCCTTGCGCGTGCGATCGGGGTGCCGCCGCGACGGATCAACGAAATCGTGCTCGGCAAACGATCAATCACCGCAGATACGGACTTGCGGCTGGTGCGGTATTTTGGAGTTTCGGAGGGGTTCTGGCTTGGCCTTCAGGCCGACCACGACCTGCTGCAGCGGCGACAGGAGATTGATGCTGACCTGGCGCGGATCGCGCCGTATCAGCGGGCCGCATGACTGGAATGCGGCCGATGCGGTGCATCGCGCGCTGCGCGTGCGCGCCACCCATCTCAACACCGGTGCTTGACCGCAGTGGTCAACCGCGTCGCAGAACTCCTGTCCTGGAACATCCTCATCGACGCACTTCGTCCAGCCGCATGGGCCGCGGACCGCACCGGACGCTTGTGTCAAATGCGGTCCGTCGCGTTCAGGACTCTGGACGGCCGGGGGGAGGTCGGCGTCGTCGTGGAGGTTGCTCGACGGCGACTTCGTGGTAGCTCCCGGACGTTACGAGACCGAGGGTTTCGACGATCAGCCCGATCGAGCCTCGAAGCGTCGGCCAGTGATTGGTCGATACCACCACGAGCGACAAGCGACGCCCGGACAGGTTTTGCTGATAACGAATGTTCTGATCCGCGGTGATAACGATCTCGAAACCGGCCGCCTCGGCAATGGTCAGCAGCTCCCCGTTGCCGATCTGGTGCCACCCCATTTCAACCGCGTGCCTGACGTCGTGGCCAGGAAGTCAGATCGCGGAGATCGCGAGCAAGATTGTGGTCAAGAAGGATGCGGGACAAGCGCTGCCTTATGGGCGTCGTAGAAGGCAAACAGCTCGCGAATGGTCTCCGGGGCCACCCCGTGATTGCGTGAAAGCCAATCAATACCCTCATCGCGATTGATCAGGAGGTCCTGGGGACGCAGGCGCGTGCCGCGCAGCACCGGTTGGCCGCCTACCCTGCCGGGCACCGTCTCGATCAGCGCGCATTCCGTCCAGTCGATGTGCCTCATGGCCTCTGATATAGCATCCCAGAGGCCGAATGTCCTGGCTTGCACTGAAACTGTTCAGCCGAAGTTTCTTCGTCTGGACGACAGGAGGTCCCGACCGTGTCGAAATCGTCGACTACCACCAGGCAAATTCCCAACCCCACGCCAGGAGAGGTTCTGCTGCTGGAGTTCATCGAGCCGATGGGTCTGACGCAGAACGGCCTTGCGCGTGCGATCGGGGTGCCGCCGCGACGGATCAACGAAATCGTGCTCGGCAAACGATCGATCACTGCGGATACGGACTTGCGGCTGGCACGGTATTTCGGTGTCTCGGAGGGGTTCTGGCTTGGCCTCCAGGCCGACCACGACTTGCTGCAGCGGCGACGGGAGATTGATGCTGACCTGGCGCGGATCGCGCCGTATCGGCGGGCCGCATGATTGGAATGTGCCCGATGAGGTGCATCGCGCGCTGGGCGTGCTCGCCGCCCAGCACGTGCGCAGCGCCGAGGCCGCGATCCGCGTTATCCTGGAGCGGGCGTTGACGCCGGCAAAGCGCGTTCGCCTCGGCGAGGCACTTGCGGCCCTGGCCCGCGAGATCGGCCTCACGGACGAGGACATCGAGATCATCGACCAGATGCGGGACAGATCGCCGGCGAAGCCGAGGAAGTTTGAATCAGGCCGGCGGGCTCCGGGTCGCCCCGCGGGCAAGCTGACTCAGCAGCGATAGGAGACCCCCGGCCTTACGGCCGCGCTTCTCAAGGCACCGGCACGCCGATGGATTTGAGCCGCGCATGGGCCCGCCCGGCACGCGCCTTCAGGCCATCCAGATAGGTGCTGACGTCGGTGCCGGGCAGGTTCAACACCTTGCAGCCAAGCTGCCAGTACTCCTCGATCTGCGCCTCGGTTTCCGCCGAGCCTCGGGCCAGCTTCCCATGCGCCCCACACGCCTCTGCGATCCGGCGCACGGCGGCCTTGAACGTCGGGTGCTCAAGCTGGAGATGAACGCCGAGGCGCGCACTCAGGTCCGAGTGGCCGTAGGCGATCATGTCTATGCCCTCCACGGCCGCGATCGCCTCGACATTCTCCAGGCCCTCGAGCGACTCGATCGACACGCACGTAATGATGTTGGCATTGGCCCATGGCGCATACTCGGTCGCGTGACGGGCGCCATGGCTGCGGTAGCCGGTGTGCATGCCCTGGCCCGAGATGCCGCGATTGCCGATCGGCGGATATTTCGCCTCCCGCACAATGGCGCGTGCTTCGTCGGCGTTGTCGACCTCGGAGACCTGCACGCCCATGATGCCCTGATCGAGGATCGCGGGGATCAGGTAGGTGAAGGACTTGTGGATGCGCACGATCGCGGAGACGTTGGTGGCCTGAAACCACCCGGCGAGATCCGCGATCGTTTCAAGGTCGAAGGCGCCGTGTTCGTGGTCGATCATGCAGTAGTCGAAGCCGGAGGCCTCGATGATCCAGGGGACGCCGCGCGACGCGAACTCCTTGAGCCCGGTGCCAAGCGCGGCTCGCCCCTCGCGCGCCGCCCGCCGTATGCTGTTCTCTTTCATGGATCGTACCAGGCTCCCATCGTTACTTTCTGCGTTAGGGCCGGCCGAAGTCCCCGGGGGTGTCCCGGTCCCGGCCATCGGTCGCAGCACTGTGGCGCCAAGGATGGCCGGCACGTTGGCCGGCCATGACGGTGGAGCAGCGCGGCCGGCTTGATCCTGGCGCAGAAACGTTAGGCGCGGCAACGGCGTTGCTGAAGGAACGCTCGCACCGCCTGGTCCAATTCCAGGCCGATCGCGCGATCGTATGCCTCGTTCGCGGCCTCGCGCGCGCCCAGGCGCGACAGGAGATCTGCGCGGGCCGCCCAGTAGGGTTGGTACTGGGCGATGCGGCTGTCCGGCGGGAGCGCATCGAGATGGGCGAGACCGGCAGCGGCTCCATGCAGTTCGGCGACGGCGATGGCGCAGTTGATCACCACCACCGGCGAGTCGGTGAGTTGGTTCAGGGCTTGGTAGAGATGCTCGATGGCCGACCAGTCAGTGCGGCCGGTCACCCGGCGCGCCGCGTGCACCGACTGGACCGCGGCCTCCAGCTGATAGCGGCCGATCGTCGCCATGGCGCCGGCGCGATGCAGCAGCGCCTCGGCTTCATCGATCAAGGCACTGTCCCACGCCGCGGTGTCCTGCTCGGCGAGCGGCACGTAGGCGCCGGTTGTGTCGCGCCGCGCTGCGTGGCGCGCTTCGGCGTGCAGCATGAGGGCGAGCAGCCCCAGGGCCTCGGGTTCCGTGGGCAACAGGGCGACGACGAGACGGCCGAGCCAGATGGCTTCGTCGGCGAGGTCGCGGCGACCGGTGGCGTCGGTCCAGCCCTCGGCGAAGCCCGCGTAGATCGCGGTCAGCACGGCATCCAGCCGAGCCGGCAATTCGCTGGCGTCGGGCACGCGCAAGGGGATGCCGGCCCGGCGGATCTTGTGCTTCGCGCGGACCAGCCGCTGGGCCATGGTCGAGGGCGACGTGAGGAAGGCGGCAGCGATCCGCGCGGCGTCCAGGCCGAGGACGGTCTGCAGCATCAAGGGCGCGCGGATCGCGGGATCGATGGCGGGATGCGCGCAGGCGAACATCAGGCCGAGGCTGTCGTCGGGGATCGGGTGATCCGCGGCCGCGGCTTCGGCAAGTTCCTCGGCGAGCAGGCGGACATGCTCGGCGGCGGCATCGCTGTTGCGCCGGCGGCGGGCGGCGTCGATCAGCCTGCGGCGGGCGACGGCCATCAGCCAGGCCTCCGGGTTGCGGGGCACGCCGCTTGCGGGCCAGTCGGCGAGGGCGGCGGCGAAGGCGTCGGCCAGCGCGTCCTCGGCCGCGGCAACGTTGCCGGTGCGCGCGGCGAGGTAGGCGACCAGCCTGCCGTAGCTGCGGCGGGCGGCGAATTCGGCTGCCCGGCTGGCATTCTGGTCGCCCTCGCGCGGCATCACATGGCCCAGATCGGGCGGACCTCGATCGAGCCGTGGCTGGCGCCGGGGCAGCGCGCGGCCCAGGAGAGCGCGGCGTCCAGATTGGCCACGTCGATCAGGTAGTAGCCGGCGAGTTGTTCCTTGGTCTCGGCGTAAGGGCCGTCGAGCACCTGGGTCTTGCCACCGGTGATGCGCACCGTGGTGGCCGTGTCGGTGGGGCGCAGCCGGTTGCCGCCTTGGAGGACGCCGGCGCTCGACAGGGCTTCGGTGTAGGCCATGTAGGCGGCGTGCATCTGGGAGGTCGCTTCCTGGGGCGCGGCCTTCATCGCGGACTCGTCGGAATGGATCAGCAGCAGGTACTGCATCGTGGTCTCCCTCGTGGGTTGCTGCCGTGCATCATGCACGACTGCCCCAATGACGTTCGAGCACGGCGGATTTCGACAGCGGGAGATCGAGCGGGCTATTTTTCCAGGATAGCGGCGAGATGGCCGGCTACGGAGTGTGGCAGTCGCGCGATCACGAGCTTGATGCGGGATTTCCAGTCGAGGCTGGGTTTGGATGTGGCGGCGTAACGGCGCAGCGCGTGGAAGTCGCGCATGGCGAATGCGCCGCTGATGGCGCGGGGCAGTCGCTGTTGGATTGCTTCGGTGATGGCGTCGGTTTCATCCGTGGTCAGGCGATGGTGTTGCAGGACGAATTCGAGGAGCGCGACGACGTCGACGATGGTCTTGTTGGTGTCGGCACCTGCGCTGGCCGTGTGATCCGTGATCGAGACGAGCGGTTGCCAGATGATGCCGATGCGCGACGATCGCAGCGCGCGGAGCTCGAATTCCATGTTCTCGGCGTTGTTGTTACGCAGCCGCGGATCGAAGCCGCCGATGCGCTGGTAGACGTCGCGCCTGATGGATGTGACGGAGGGCTGCGGTGGATGGAATGTCAGGTAGTCGCGCCAGCCGTAGTGTTGCAACACAGACCAATGCTCATCCGGTGCGATGCCGCGTGTTTGCCAAAAGCCGGCGGGGGCGTGTTGGCGGAACCTGTCTGGTACCGTCACCGTTGCGGATTGGGCGGTTTCCCGCAGAGTTCGGCAGTTGCACCAGACGACATCGATGTTGTGACTGGTGACGAAACTATTGACCTCGGCGAGGTATTCCGGGTCCCAGAGGTCGTCGTGGTCGAGCAGCGATAGCCAATCGCCCGTGGCAATCGAGGCACCGAGGTTGCGTGCCGCCTGCTGACCGCCGTTATCGGTGCGGTGGTAGATAATACTGTCGCCGAAGTTCCGACATGTCTGAGCGGTCGCATCGGTGGAACCATCGTCGATGACGATTATCTCGGCGGGGCGGCATTGTTGTGCCAGGACCGCTTTTATGGTGCGACCAAGCCGATCACTGGCGTTGTAGGTGGGCACAATCACCGACGTTCGCACGGGGGCTTGCCTCAATTCGGTCTAGCGGAGGACGCAAAACGTTTGGTCCCGACTTGGGAAGTTAGGGCTTTGCGCGGCACAGCAAGAAACTTTTAGCCGCAGATGACGCAGATGAACGCAAATAGATGCGTGCCATACATGCGCATCAGCGCACGCGCGCCAATCTGTTTACTGGCGCGCGCACGCGCCGAAGGGCGTACATCCTATCCGCGTTCATCTGCGTCATCTGCGGCGGAAATCCCTGCTTGCTTGATTGGGACAGCGCAGCAAGATCTATCCGTGCAGGATTCAAAAGCGGTCTCCGTCGGGCGGCGTCGGCACGTCGAAAGCGTTCACGACACCGCAGAGCGCGACATAGAAATTTGCCACCGTCGTCAGCTCGACCAGCCACTGGGCGTCGTGCCGCTTGAGCAATGCATCGAAAGCCGCTTGCTCGACACGATTGGTGCGCATGAGTTGCCGCGTGTAGGCGACGATGTCGCGCTCTTCCTCGGGCAGCGATGACGGGTCACCCTTGGCGCGCAGCAGATCGATTACCGGCTCGGGCAGGCCGACGCGACGAGAGACGTCGACCTGCGCGGCCCAGACATAGTTGCTGTCGCGCTCGCGGACCGCGGCGAGCACGGCGATCTGCCGCAGTCTCGGATCGATGACGGTGCCCTCGCGCGCGAAGGGCACCATCGGCAGCAGCCGTTCGGCGAGCTTCGGACTATGCAACAACATGCTGAACGGGCCGCGCACGCGCCCGAACACCTCAATCACCTGGTCGAACACGTACTGGTGCTCGGTTGGCAGCTGGTCCTTGGTGGCAATTGGAGGAATGCGCGGCATCATGGCCTCCGTCAGTTCAGTGGGGCGTACGGCTGGCCCCATTTGTCCTGATATACGATGTCCGCGAGTTTGCCGCGCCCGACCGGACCGAAGTTGCCCATCGGGTAGCCGATGGGAAGGATAGCGTAGGAGTGCACACCCTCGGGCAGGCCCATCGCTGCTTCGGCTTCCTTTGCGTACAGCAGATGGCGCGTGGTCAGCGTTGAACCCAAGCCGAGGGCGCGGGTTGCCAGCAACATGTTCTGCACCGCCGGATAGATCGATGCGCCAGACCAGCGCGTTGGTTCGGTCTTGCCTTCATCGATGCAGGCGACGATCCAGACCGGAGCCTCATGGAAGTGGTCGGTGAGGTATGCGACCGCGGAATGCTGGCGCTTGTAGCGCTCGGGGCTGACGCCTGGGGGCGGCGCGCTGGTGGCGTAACGTGGGCCGACCACTTCGTCGAAGGCTTTCTTGTACCAGGCCTGCACCGCCTGCTTGATCTTCGGGTCCTTCAATACGAGGAAGCGCCAACGCTGTGTGTTGCCGCCGTTGGCCGCGCAGGAACCGGCTTCCAGGATCTTGCGGATCAGCTCGTCGGGCACGGGATCCGGCTTCAGCCGGCGCATCGAGCGCGTGGTCTGCATGATGTCGAACAGGTCATTCATGATCGCGTCCTCCGTGTGCTGTCGCGGCAGCATAGCGCAAGGTGAGGCAGGAGCAGAACCGCCGCACAGGGCCACGGTAACCTTGCATCGGCCAGACATTCGATGGCAACGTGGTCTGGTCCGGCGCAATCGTCGGGCATGGCGAACTTGCAGGTACCGATGGCGTCGTCTCCCAGCCTGCCGCGTCGTATCGTGCTTGTGCTCGCCAGGTTCGGTCTTGATGTGCGGCCCCTGGTGCGCCGCTTCCGCGACGCCATTGTCCGGCAGCACCGCGCCGAAACTGTGGAACAGTTCGATCAGCTTCGGCTTGTCATGCGCGCACTGCAGCAGGACATCGTGACGCTGAACAACCGGGTGACGGACAATCAGGCAACCATCGAAGGCGATGTCATCGTGCTGCAGACGCGCATCGCTTCGCTCGAGCAGGCGCTTGGCGATGCGCGTGCCGATGTGCATGGACATGGCGTCCGGCTTGACGAAAGCAGAACGCTGCACGAGCGGCAGAGCGTCCTGCACAAGCAGCTTGCTGACCGGATCGATCAGTTCGGCGAGCAGCTAGAGCAGTGCAGCCTGTTGCATGACGAGCGCAGTTACCTGTTGGAGCAGTTGCTTGCCGGTACTGCGACGGCACGGCCCCCAGGCGCGGCGCGGGCGGTGCAAAGCCTGCCCGATCCCGCCGTTGCGGTGATCCTGCCTACCTACAACCGCGCGGACGTGCTCGGCGAGGCGGTTGCGAGCGTGCAGGCACAGCGGTTCCCGAACTGGGAACTGATCATCGTCGACGACGGCAGCACGGACAATACCGAGTTTGTGGTTGCGCCGCTGTTGGCCGATCGACGCATTCGTTATGTGCGGCAGGCGCGGGCGAACGGATCGGTCGCGCGGAATCGTGGCATCGTGGAGTCCAGTGCGCCGTTAATTGCATACATTGACAGCGACAATCTCTGGTATCCGGACTTCCTGTCTCGCGCGGTCGATTGCCTGGCGGCGGAGCCCGAGGTGGATCTCGTGTATGGCGCGTTGATCACCTCTGATCATGGACTGCAGCAGCGATGCATCTTGTGGGTTCCGTTCGATCGGAACTTGTTACTCGCGGGTAACTTTATCGATACCAATGTCATGGTGCACCGGCGTGATCTGGTGGCGCGCTGCGGCGGCTGGGATACCGATCTCGTGCGGATGGTGGACTGGGACATCGCATTGCGGTTCACCGTGGAGAAGCCGGCGCGTCCGCTTGCCGTACTTGGGGCGCAATATCGCCAGTGCGGCGATCAGAGCATCACATTGGCGGTTCCGCGGTGGCCGGCGGAGGTGGCCATTCGGAGCAAATGGTTTCCACCGCCCGTGCCGGCGCACCGTCCAAGAGTGCTGTATGTCGTTTGGCATTATCCGCAGCTCAGCGAGACCTATGCCGAGACCGAGCTGGCCTGCATGCGGCGTTGGGGCGTTCATGTCGAGGTCTGGTGCACGTCGGCGGGCGCGTCGCTGTATCCGACCGACGTGACCATTCATCGTGGCAGTCTGGCTGCGGCAGTCGAGGCGGCTCGTCCTGATGTCATCCACGTGCACTGGCTAGGTTTCGCTAACATGCGGCGCGACGAGCTTGCCGCGGCCGGTTTGCCAGTGACGGTACGAGCGCATGGCTTCGACACCACGCGAGACAGTCTGGCAGCTTGGCTGGCAAATGACTTTGCCGTTGCTGTCTATGCATTTCCGGGCCAGATCGCGCGTTGTGGGATCGACGATGGCCGGTTGAAGCCGACGCCGGTTGGGTTCGACACACGGCTGTTCAAGCCGTGGCCTGACAAGGATCGGCGACTGGTGGTGCGGACCTCGTCAGCGCTGCCGTCCAAGGACCTCGCGTGCTTTTTCGAGGCGGCGCGAATGTTGCCGGATTATCGTTTCGTGCTGGCGGCGGTCACCTGCCAGGGCGCCGAGGCGTATGCGGACGAACTGCGAGCCATGCATGAGAGCATGGGGACGCCGGCGGAGCTGCTGTTCGACGTGCCACGCGAGGACGTCGCGGAACTTGTGTCGCGGGCGGGGATCTACGTTCACACGATGCACAGGTCGGGCCATACCGCGGCCACGCCGGTGGGTGAACCGACCTCGATCGCGGAGGCAATGGCGACCGGTTGCCATTGTCTGGTGCGCGACGTGGCGGAACTCGTAGCGATGCTGGGGCATAGCGGCGCCGCGTATGGCGATCTCGATGAGCTTGTCGAACTGATTCGCGCGACCGAGGCGTGGTGCGACGGCGAATGGCACGAGGCCTGGCAGCGCGGGGTCGAGCAGGCTTACCAGCACCACGCGGACGTCATGGTGTATCGTACAATATTCAACGACTGGATGGCGCTCGTGGAGGCGCGCGCGTTGGAGTGCCCGGTGGTACATGGAGAGCCATCTCGCGTGGAGCCGGCATAGCAGCGCATCCACCAAAGGTGCAGGATCGGCTCGACCCATGCCCAATGCTTTGCCCATTACCTTCCTGCTGTTGCTCGGTCTTGGATTCTTCTTCGGGCTTGCCTTCGAGGAGTTCTATGCGCGGGCAAATCAAAAGCGCCCCGGGGGCATCCGTACCTTTCCGCTGCTGGCCCTGACCGGGGCGCTGCTGTACCGGCTCGATCCGGCGCACCTGGTGCCGTTGAGCGCCGGGTTGTTGGCGTTGAGCGGCTGGCTCGGCTGCTATTACTGGCGACATGTCGACGAAACCGATGCCGAGGGATTGCCCAATGTCGGGCTGATGGTGCCGCTGTGCAACGTGTTGGCGTATCTACTTGGACCGGTTGCATTGGCGGAACCACCGTGGGTCGCTGTCGGCGCCACGGTTGCGGCGGTGTTGCTGCTGACGGCGCGGCAGGAACTGCACGGGTTCGCTCGCCGCATCGAGCTGGGCGAGATTGTCAACGCGGGACGCTTCCTGCTGTTGACTGGATTTGCGTTGCCATTGCTGCCGGATACGCCGGTGACCGATCTGACGCCGATCACGCCGCATCAGGTATGGCTCGCGATGGTAGCGGTCTGCACGGTGTCGTATACGAGCTATCTGCTGCAGCGTTATGTGGCGCCGCCTGGAGGGGGGCTGCTGGTGGCGTTGCTTGGCGGGCTGTACTCCTCGACCGCGACAACACTGGTGCTGTCGCGACGGATGCGCGGCGCACCTGATGCGGCGCGGGAGACCGAGGCGGGCATCGTGCTCGCCACCGCGGTGATGTACTTGCGGCTGCTACTCATTATACTGGTGTTCAATCGTCCGCTCGCGGTGGTGTTGGCGCCGCCGCTGGTGGGGTTGTCGGCGCTGGGGTGCGTGATGGCACTCGGGTGGTACTGGCTAGGCGGGCGGGCAACGCACGATGCGCCGGTAGCGGGTGCGCCGGCCAATCCGCTTGAGCTGGGGACGGCGGCGACGTTCGCTGTGCTGTTCGTGGTGATTTCCGTTGCGACCGCATGGGCGACACAGCGGTTCGGTGCGGCGGGCATTTACGCGCTGGCGGGTATCGTCGGCGTGTCCGATATCGATCCGTTCGTGCTCAATCTGGCGCAGGGCGATGCGGCGCGGATCACCGTTCAGGTTGGCGCGGGCGCGATCCTGGTTGCCGCGTCGTCGAACAACCTGGTGAAGGCGGTGTATGCAACTGTGTATTCGCAGGCACATGCGCGCTTCAGTGTGATCGCGCTGGTGCTGCTGGCGGCGTGCGGAATTGCGACGGCAGCGGTGTGGTAGAGCAGCGTGCTCAGCTATTGGATGTGGAGGCCGCCCAATCATAGATATGATATGAATTGGCCGAAACAATCGTTGCGGCTCAACGCGGATCTGGACAGCCGGACTGTTTGATTGAGAAAAATGCACCGTAGCGCAGCCGTTGGCCGCAGCCGAAACTCGGCGCCATACACGCGCCATGCCATGGTGTAGTGCCAGAAGCGTATGCGGCGACGCGACCGGCAACGCGTGCGCCAGCATTGGTCAGCGCCACCGCAAAGCAAGAATTTCAGCGCAGGTGCAGCAAGGCGATGCACGCAGAACACGCGGATGGGGATTGGGCCGCGGCTCCCCTGTGATACCAGTTCTCATTGATGGTGACCGATAGCAAAACCAGCGAGCCTGTACTCGGCGTTGCCGGCAACAGCGGAAACAGCAAAAGAATCTTCAACCACAGATGCACGCAGATGAACGCAAATAACTAGGCTCCGAGAAAGCGCGGCTTACCCGCCTTGCAACATTGCTTCTGGGACCATCTGCGTGCATCCGTGGTTGAAAGTCCTTACTTGCCTCACGGTCCGACTGCCAATGCGTTGTGCCGAATATCATCGCCGGACCACGTCCCATACAAGTGGGAGGATGAGTCCCGCTCAGTGAGTGGTTGTATGACTCGATGCCGGCAACGCGTGTCCGTCCATGGCGAATGTATGAACGACGGGCTTGGAGCCGCACGGAAGCATCAGCGTGTTCTGTGTGCATCGCCTCACTGCATCTGCGCCGGACTCTCTTCCGTGGTGCGGCGCCACAGTCACGCGACGCACCCCTTCCAGGCACATTGCCGGAAACTCGCATTGACTGCGAAGGCCAGTAGTACAGAGGCGCAGAGGCACGGAGAAGTGTAATGAATGCACTTCGCGCGAGGCGCAGTATATTTTGGCTCCGAGCCTCTGTGGTGAGGCGATACCATATTGGAACGCCTGGCGGCATTCATTCGCCAAGCGTGGTGGTGACAGCTTGGCGCAACGCCGGCAGGACCTCCTCGGCGAACCAGGGATTGCGACGTTCCCAGGCCGTGGTGCGCCAGGACGGATGCGGCAATGGGAAATGGCGCGGCAGATGGGCCCGGAAGTCGCGAACGTAGTCGGTCATTGCACCGCGGCCGAGGACGTGGGTCAGGGAGTAAGTGCCGACCAGCAGTGTGAGGCGGATGTTGGGCATCAACGGCAGCAGCCGGGGATGCCAGAGTGGCGCGCATTCGGGGCGAGGAGGGGCGTCGCCTCCGTTGGGAAGGCGGCCGGGATAGCACAGGCCCATGGGTAGGATCGCAACCCGAGATTCATCGTAGAAAGTGTCGCGATCCATCTGAAGCCAGGCGCGGAGACGATCGCCGGAGGGGTCGTTGAACGACAGTCCGGTCTCGTGGACCTTGGTGCCGGGGGCTTGGCTCATGATGAGTAGGCGCGCCGTGGTGGAGGCGCGGAACACGGGGCGCGGGCCTAGCGGAAGGTAAGCGGCGCAGACGCGGCAGGCACGGATTTCGGTGGCCAGGGTTGTGAGCGGCGGGGCCGCCGCCCCCTCCCCCTCCCCCCTCCCGCAAGGGGAGGGGGAGACTTTGCCTTTGCCTCAGCCTCAGCCTCGGCCTCAGCTTCCGCCTTTGCCTCAGCCAATAATTCCCCGGCGCCGGAGTTCATCGACCACCTGCTGTGCCAGGGCTTCGGGTGGGGCGCCCATCGTTGGCAGCTGTATTTCGGGGTCCAGAGGCGCTTCGTATGGGGCGTCTACGCCGGTGAAGTTGCGGATCTGGCCGGCATCCGCGCGGCGATAGAGGCCCTTGGGATCGCGGCGGCGGCACTCGTCCACCGGGGTGTCGACGAAGATCTCCAGGAATTCGCCGGCTTCGACACAGTCGCGGGCCAGCATGCGCTCGGCGCGGTAGGGCGAGATGAACGACACCAGGACGATCAGGCCAGCCTCGACGAAGAGCTTCGAGACCTCGGCGACGCGGCGGATGTTCTCGACGCGGTCGGCTTCGGAGAAACCCAGGTCGCGGTTCAACGCGTGGCGCACGTTGTCGCCGTCCAGGCTCATGGTGTGGCGGCCCTGGGCGTGCAGCGCCTTTTCGACGAGATTGGCGATGGTCGACTTGCCGGCGCCGGACAGGCCGGTGAACCAAAGTACCGCGGGCTTCTGGCCCATCAGTGCGGCGCGCGCCTCCTTGTGCACGTCGAGACGGTGCCAGTGGATGTTGGCGGCGCCGGCGCGCAGGTCGGTCACCATGCCGGCGCCGACGGTGTTGCGTGTCAGGCGGTCGATCAGGATGAAGCCGCCGAGTTCGCGGCCGACGGCGTAGCGCTCGCAGGCGACACGCTGGGCAAGCGAGATCGTGACGCGGCCGATCTCGTTGAGGGCCAACTCGCGCACCGGCACTTCGCCGAGGGTATCCACATCCAGCCGGGTGGTGATTTCGGTGATGGTCGCGACCACCGTCTGGGTGCCGAGCATGAACAGGTAGGCGCGGCCTCGGAACAGCGGCGTGTCGTCCATCCACACCACCCAGGCGGTTACCTGGTCGGCCAGCGGCGGGGCGGGCGCGACGGACAGCACATCGCCGCGCGATACGTCGATCTCGCGATCGAGGACGATAGTGACAGCCTGGCCGGGGACTGCCTCCTCGAGCTCGCCGTCCATGGTGACGATGCTCTTGACCGCGGCCTCGACGCCGGAGGTCGCGTTCACCACGGCGGCGCCAGGGCGGATGGTGCCGGTAGCGACCGTCCCGGCATAGCCGCGGAACGTGTGGTCGGGGCGCGAGACAAGCTGCACCGGCATGCGGAAGGCCCGCTCGGCGGTGTGGGAGGTGGGTTCGGCGCCTTCAAGCGCGGTCAGCAGCGTGGTGCCGGAATACCAAGGCATGTGTGTGCTCGGGCCGGTGACATTGTCGCCGTCGCGGGCACAGACCGGGATGGCGGTAACGGCGAGGGGGCCGAGCTTGCCGAGCAACGCGTAGAAGTCGGTGACGATCTTGTCGAACACGGCCTGGTCGAAGTCGACGAGGTCCATCTTGTTGACCGCGAGGACGACCTGGCGAATGCCAAGCAGCGAGGCGATGGCGGCGTGCCGGCGGGTCTGCACGAGCAGGCCCTTGCGTGCGTCGACCAGGAGCACCGCCAGGTCGGACTGGGATCCGCCGGTGACCATGTTGCGGGTGTATTGTTCGTGGCCTGGCGCGTCGGCGAGGATGAAACGGCGGCGTGGGGTTTCGAAGAAGCGGTAGGCTACATCGATGGTGATGCCCTGGTCGCGTTCGGCGGCGAGGCCATCGACCAGCAGGGCATAGTCGGTGCCGCCGGGGACGGTGCCGAAGCGGATGCTGTCACGCTTCAGCGCCGCCATCACGTCGTCGGGGATGGTGCCGCACTCGAACAACAGGCGGCCGATGAGGGTGGACTTGCCGTCGTCCACCGAGCCGCAGGCGAGTACGCGCAGTAGGGAGTCGGGCATCAGAAATATCCCTCGCGCTTCTTCATCTCCATCGAGGAGTCCTGGTCCTGGTCGATCAGCCGTCCGGCACGCTCGGATACGCGCGTTGTGCGCATTTCCTCGACGATCTCCTCCAGGTTGGATGCGGGTGAATCGACGGCGGCGGACAGCGGATAGCAGCCGAGCGAACGGAAGCGCACCAGGCGATCGACGGGCTTTTCGCCCGGCTTGAAGCGCATGCGTTCGTCATCGACGACGATGATCAGGCCATCGCGTTCCACGGTCGGGCGCTGTGCGGCGAAATACAGCGGGACGACGTCGATGCCCTCGCACTGGATGTAGGTCCAGACATCCAGCTCGGTCCAGTTGGACAGCGGGAAGACGCGCAGGGTCTCACCGGGGGCAAGGTTGCCGTTGTACAGGTGCCAGAGTTCCGGGCGCTGCCGCTTGGGGTCCCAGCTATGGCCGGGGCCGCGGACCGAGAAGACGCGCTCCTTGGCGCGGGAGCGTTCCTCGTCGCGGCGGGCGCCGCCGATGGCCACGTCGTACTTGCCTTCGGTCAACGCCTGCTTCAGCGCGTCGGTCTTCATGATCTGGGTATAGCTGCTGCCGTGGTCGAACGGGTTGATGTTGTTGCGCTTGCCCTCAGGGTTGGTGTGGACCCGGAGATCGAACCCGAACCGCTCCGCGGTGGCGTTGCGGAAGGTGATCATGTCGCGGAACTTCCACGTCGTGTCGATGTGGAGCAGCGGGAAGGGTGGCTTGGCGGGGTAGAACGCCTTGAGGGTCAGGTGCAGCAGGACCGAGGAGTCCTTGCCGATCGAGTAGAGCACCACGGGGTGGGCCGCCTGGCCGGCAACTTCCCGGAGAATATGGATGCTCTCGGCTTCCAGGGCCTTCAGATGCGCTGGGTGGGGTGGGGCCATATCAGCTTCGTTCTGCGCGGGCATAGGTGTCCTGTGCATGGGTCATCGGATCAGCCGGTGAGGGTGGAACACGATTGCCGCATGGCGCGGCAGCATAGGTAACCAAGGGTACGCATGCCTCGCTAGCAGATGGTTTCGTGCCGGCGGCACCCTGGGCGTCAGCCGGACCTGCCTCTAGTCCAACGCGGCGCGCGGCGCAATTAAACGATGCACGAGGGGTCACGGAATTGTCGCGGTTGTCCAAATAGACGACGCTAGGGCGGCGACTAAGGCGATGGGGGGGCGATGGCGATCGACTCCAGGGAACGGCAGACGCGCTTAGGTAGGCGGCGGGTTGTGCTCGCTGACGTGGTCAGCAATGGGCCGCGCGCCGAGGTGGATGTGGCGCTGGTGCTGGCGGTGGACAGCTCGGGCAGCATCAGCCAGGACCGTCTGCTCATGCAGATGCGTGGGTATACGTCCGCGCTGCGGCATCCGTCGTTCATCGAGGCGGTACGGGGCGGCAACCACGGCCAAATTGCACTCACTTATGTCACCTGGACGGATGCTCGGCGGCAGGAACAGGTGGTGGGGTGGCGGGTGATCAAGGACGCGTCAGGCGCCGAGGATTTTGCCCATTCGATTGAGACCGCGATCCTGCCTGGGCCGGGCTGGACCTCGATCAGCGGGGCGATCGATTTTTGCGTCGGGCTGTTGATGGGGAACGGCTACATGGCAACGCGCAGGGTGGTCGACGTGTCCGGCGACGGGGCGAACAACGACGGCCGGCCGGTGACGGAGGCACGCGACGCGGCGGTGGCGGCGGGTGTCACGATCAATGGCCTGCCGATCGTCGAGGTCGAGCCGGATCTGGAGAAGTACTACCGGGAGAACGTGATCGGCGGATCCGACGCATTCGTCGTGGTCGCGCGGGATACTGCAAGCTTCGGCCAGGCGGTGCTGCGGAAACTGCTGGTGGAGGTCGCCGGCCTGCGGGCGCCGATAAGGGGGTAGGTGGGGGGCTTGGTCGCCTAGCCCTCCAGGACAGCCCGCACGCTGATGGCGAGGTCCTGTTTTCGGTATGGCTTGCGAAGCGTCATGCCGAGGGCTGCGCGCTCCATCTCAGGTCCTGCGTAGCCGGTGGCGAACAGCACCTTCAGTCTCGGCCGCAACTGTCGCGCCATTGCTGCCAACTGATGGCCGGTCATGCCGTTGGGCATGATGATGTCGGTGAACAACAGGTCGAACGTCTGTCCGCCACGCAGGATGGCCAGTGCCGCTGGGCCGTTCGCCGCCTCGGTGACGCGATAGCCCAGCGAGTTGAGATGACGGCCTGCAATGACGCGCATCTCATCGCTGTCATCGACCAGCAGAATGGTCTCGTGTCCCCTTGGCAACGGCAATCCCGGCCCCCCGTCGCCGGCGTCGGGCTCCGAGCCCTGCGCCCGCGGCAGATAGAGGCGCACCGTGGTGCCGCGTCCGTGCTGGCTTGTGATGGTCATATGACCGCCGGACTGCTTGGCGAATCCGAAGATCATGGCGAGCCCAAGCCCACTTCCGGCCCCCGGTTCCTTGGTGGTGAAGAACGGTTCCGCCGCGCGCTCCAGCACCTCGGGCGGCATGCCCATGCCGGTATCGGACACCGTCATGACAACGTAGTCGCCCGGTGCCACCACCGGGTCCCGCGGGTCATCCTCCAGATGTACGTTGGCGGTGCTGATCTGGATGCGGCCACCGAGCGGCATCGCATCGCGAGCGTTGATGGTGAGGTTGAGCAAGGCGTCGCCGACCTGCGAAGGGTCAACCCGGGTGGGCCACAGGTCGGGCGCCAGGGTCATGGTGACGTGGATCGTCTCGCCGAGCAGCCGGCGCAGGATCGCCGCGTGGTTCGGCAGATACGTATTCAGGTCGATCCGCCGCGGCTGCAGGGTCTGGCGGCGGGCAAAGGCCAGCAACCGTCGCGTGAGGTCGGCGCCGCTCAGCGCACTGTCGATGATTTCCTTGACCAGGGCGATCTGGTCCGGGTGGTGGTGGACTGCGTCACTCAGGAATTCAGCATTGCCGAGGATGACCCCCAGGAGGTTGTTGAAGTCATGCGCAATGCCGCCGGTGAGCTGGCCGATGGCCTCCATCTTCTGCGCCTGGCGCAGCTCTGCTTCGGCGCGCTTCTCACGCGTGATGTCCTCCACGAGGCCGAGCAGCAGTGGCTGGCGATAACCCACCGCGCTCAGTTGCGTCAGGCTGACGCGGGCCCAGGCGATCGCCGCGGCACTGGTGACGTAGCGGACCTCCACGACATGGCGCGCGGCATCGTTCAGCAACTCGCGGTCATCGATGTGGGTGATGTCGGTGATGGTGAGCTCGGCGATCTGCTCGGAGGTGTAGCCCAGCATGCGACAGAACGCCGGGTTCGCCTCCACGATGCGTTGGTCGTCCCGGTTTGCCAGCAGCACGCCGAGCGGACTTTCCTCAAAGATGTGGCGGGAGCGAAGTTCGCTCTCGCGTAGCGCACTGGACTGCGCCGTGGCCCGGTCTTCATTTTTTCGCACGTTGTCGCGCATCATGACAATCACGGTAATGACCAACACGATGGCAATAGTTCTGATAATCATGCCAATCGCGAGTCTGCTGGTGTCGCGCGCGTCAATCGTGCCGAGGTCGACGTGCATCTGCCTCTGCTCGCTTGTCATCATCGCGTGCAGCCTGGAAACGATATCGTCCATTTGGTCGGCGCTGGCAGCCAATTGTTGGGCCAAAAGACTATTGGTCAACGGTGATTCGGCGAGAGGCAGATTTGACGCCAGCTCCGTCGTGTTTCGTTCGCTCAGCGTTGCCAGGCTCTCGAGTTCGTTTGGCCAGCTCGCTGTCATCCGTGACCATGCCTCGCAATCGATCGAGCTGCGCAGCTAGCTCCAGCTGTGCCTTGCGGTAGGAGGCAAGCACCGGTGCATCGCCGGAGAGACGATAGGCGCGCAGGCTCTGTCCGGCTGATTCAGCCAGATCCTCAAGCTCCCCGAGCGCGAACATGGTCTGGAGCGAGCGGTCAACGCGGACGTTGATCAGGCGAAGGTCATGCAGGTAGGTGAGCGCGATCACACCGTTGATGACGATCAGCAGGACGGCGAGCGCAACGGGGACCAACCGTGGAAGCCAATGGTGCAGCCTGCCTGTGACACAGTTCGTGCCGCGCATATTTGACCGGTGACTGGTGATCGCCAGCGTACGTTTAGTGACGCCGTTTGGATGGGGCAATCTTTATCCGGCGGGGATCAGCCGGATGCGCCGGCCTGCGACGCCCAGGGCGATCCTCCCTTGCCGGAGCGCCAGGGCGTCATCGCCGAATACCTCGCGTCGCCAGCCGTGCAAGGCGGCGATGTCAGGTGTTTCCTCGGTTGCCAGGCGGTCGATGTCGTCGGAGCTGGCGACGAGGCGTGGGGCGACGTGGTGATCCTCGCATTTGGCTGCGAGCAGGACCTTCAACAGGGAAACCAGGGCTGGCGAAGGGCGAGCGCCGTCGCGTGCCCGCGGCGCGGCGGGGAGGTCTTCGTCGGGGACGGCCTTGGCCTCGACGATGGCGGCGAGCAGCGATGTGCCGGTGCGGCCTTCGGCAAAGCCACGGCTGATGCCGCGGGCACGGGCGAGGGCGTCTGGCGAGTCAGGTGCGGTGGCGGCGATTTCCAGCAGGGTTTCGTCGCGCAACAGGCGCTGGCGGGGGATATTGACGCGCTGCGCCTCGCGCTCCCGCCATGCGGCGAGTGCGCGCACCATGCCGAGGAAGCGGCGGTTGTTGCTGCGTGGGCGCAGGCGTTCCCACACCGCCTCGGGGTCGGGGCGGTATTTCGCGGGGTCGGCGAGGTCCGCCATTTCCTCGGCGACCCAGTCGAGGCGGCCGTCGGCTTCCAGGCGCGTGCGGAGGCGCGTGTAGACGTCGCGCAGGTGGGTCACGTCGGCGGCGGCGTAAGTGATCTGCTGGGCGGACAGCGGGCGGGCGGACCAATCACTGAAGCGATGCGCCTTGTCGATGGAGCCGCCGGTGAGCGCGGCGACGAGGGCGTCGTAGCCGACCTGCTCGCCGAAGCCGGCGACCATGGCGGCGATCTGGGTGTCGAACAGCGGGCGGGGCACGTCGCCGAAGCGGAGCACGAAGATCTCGATGTCCTGCCGGGCGGCGTGGAAGACCTTCATCACCGCCTGGTCGGCGAGCAGGTTCCCCAATGGGGTGAGGTCTATGTCGGGGGCCTCGGCGTCCACCACCGCAACCTCATGGGCGCCGGCGAGTTGTACGACGCAGAGTTCCGGCCAGTAGGTGCGCTCGCGCATGAACTCGGTGTCGACGGTGACGAACTGCTCCGCGGCGAGACGATCGCAGAGGGCGCTCAGGGCTTCCGAGGTGGCGATGAGGGAAGGTGGCGCGAATCCGGCGCGGGGCGGACGGGGCATCCGGTGGTTGTACACGGCGGATGGCGGGAACCGCAAAGGGCGGTGGCGCGAGGCAAGCCCCCTCCCCCTGGCCCGCTCCCGCAAGGGGAGGGGGAGGACACCATCTGCAGGGTCATGGAGGCGGACGATCGGCGTCACAAGCCTTTGAATCGAGCCATCGATCATTGGCGTGTGGATCAATCGCAGCGCGAACGATGCCACAACTGACCGCGAGCAAAGACACATGTCGGGATTGCCGCTCTTTGACCCACATAAAGCGAAGCCTGCCCCCTCTCGTATATTTGTGAAACAACAACATCAGGCTCATGACAGCGTGATCGTTCGGGCAAGCAACGAACACAATTCGGTCTTTATCGGAAGTCAACTTGTAGCCGTCGACGCGGATTTATCGTTGCCTTCAGCATCGAACCATCTGCGGCGGTCAATGGATCAGACTTACCAAACGAAACTGCCTGCTGTTGCAGGTGCGATCGCGGTTACCAATTCATTGGCGTTATCTGGTGATACGGTCGAAAGCATGGAGGTTACTATGGGACGCGGAATTCTTCTTTGGCTGCTGGGCGTGCCGATCCCGATCATTATTCTGCTCGCGTTGATCTGGCATTGACGAGAGGGAGCGAACGCTCATGGCAACTATAGACACAGCCGTCCGGCCGGGCCTCTACGAAACGGATCGAGGCCCGCTTGAGGCCGCGACGTCCGGTGTCGCTTGGCCCGCCATCCTCGGCGGCGCCTTTGCTGCCGCCGCGTTGTCGGTGGTCTTGCTGGCCCTCGGGTCAGGATTCGGGCTGGCGGCGGTGTCGCCGTGGCCCGGCGTTGGAGCTTCGGCGGCGACCTTCTCGATCATGACGGGCCTGTGGCTCATCATTACGCAATGGCTGGCATCCGGCCTCGGTGGCTACATAACAGGTCGGATGCGGACCAAATGGGTCGGCCTGCACACGCATGAAGTGTTCTTCCGCGATACCGCGAACGGCCTTCTCACCTGGGCTGTCACCGCAGTCGTCGGCGCAGTTTTCCTCGCCTCGGCGGCATCCTCGCTGGTGGGCGGGACGGCTAGCGTGGTATCGACCGTTGCCTCTGGCGCCGCCGCCGGCGCGAGCCAGGGCATGACTCAGGCCGCCGGGCAGTCACGTTCTGCACCAAGCGACCCGACGGGTTATTTCGTGGACAGCCTGTTCCGGACGGATCATCCCAGCCCGAATGCCTCGGCTGGGGACGTGCGGGCTGAGAGCGGGCGAATTCTGCTGAACGGCATGCGCAGCGGCACCATGCCGGCAGGCGACAAGACGTACCTCGCGCAGCTTGTTGCAGCTCGGACGGGCTTGTCGCAGGCCGACGCCGAGAAGCGGGTCGACGACGTCATAGCGCAAGAAAAGGCCGCCGAGTTGAAGGTTCGCCAGGCAGCTGACGCGGCACGCAAGGCGGGAGCATATCTCTCAATCTTTCTCGCGCTTTCGATGCTGATTGGCGCCTTCATTGCCTGTACGGCGGCTGCCCTCGGTGGTCGTCAGCGCGACGAGGTACTGATTGGCTTATACCTGCAACTACACGCCGTGCAGAGCACTTCAGTACAAAAGCTAGTCCGGAGGTTTGCTTTGGTGTTCGCCTACTCCGGAAGTGTACAGTTCCAGGACTGGTCGATCCAATACGAAATATTACCTAGCTAAAAGCCCCTCAGGCACGTCGTATTCTTGGAGAAGTAGAATGAACCGAATAATCACGTCTGCCCTTGTCCTCAGCACCCTGGGCGCGGGCGTCGCTTTCGCCCAGACCACAACCGCACCCTCCTCGACGGTGTCACCCGCGGTCACTTCCACCACCACGCCGACACATTCCTCCACGATGCCCCCTGCGGTCACAACCAACAGCAACAGCAACACGACGGCGGCGCCGGTCGCTGGTGCGAACAGTTTCACCATGGCGCAGGCGCAAAAGCGTATCGAGGCTCAGGGCTACACGCAGGTGTCAGGGTTGGCGAAGGACAGTAAGTCCATCTGGCGCGGCCACGCGATGAAGGACGGCAAAACCGTTGATGTTGCCCTCGACTACCAAGGGCACGTCACTTCGAATTAGTACGCGCGTTCACCCAGAGGCAACCCTGATCGCCGTTCCCTCTTTCCTTAAGGACAATGACATTCATGACAACCAGGACCGTTACAGGCTTGTACGACAGCTACGAAGCGGCCTCGCAAACCGTTCGTGATCTTGAGGCTGCTGGCATCCCTGATTCCGACATGAGCATGGTGGCACACAGGTCTGATGTTCGCGACGTGCCAGGCGAGTCCGCTCATGGTGCCACCGCCGGAGCCGAAACAGGCGCATCCGCTGGCGCCGCCATCGGAGGCGGCGTTGGCCTGCTCGCAGGGTTGGGGATGCTCGCCATCCCTGGCGTTGGGCCGGTGGTTGCCGCCGGTTGGTTGGTCGCGACTGCGGTCGGAGCTGTCGCAGGCGCCGCAGCCGGCGGGGCCACGGGCGGTTTGATCGGTTCGTTGACTTCCGCCGGGGTCTCCAAGGAACAGGCAAATCTTTACGCGGAAGCGGTGCGCCGCGGTGGCGCGCTGGTGACTGCTCGCGTTGACCATGAACACTTTGCAATCGCCGAGGCGATCATGGAACGCCACGGCCGCATCGACACGGTGACGCGCGAGAAAGCCTATCGGGATGGCGGCTGGAGCGCGTTCGACGAGAACTCCGCGCCGTTCACCCCAGCGGATGTCGCGCGCGAGCGGGCGCTGTATTCGAATCGTCGTTCGATCTGACCGGTACGATGCCCCGGAGGCGCTGATGCGTCTCCGGGGCGTTTCGTTTTATTCGCGCAGCGATCTATCATCTTCGCGCAGGAGAACATCATGTTTTTACACCGCAAGGAATTGATCCAGCCGGTCAAGGTCGGCAAACCGGACGCACGTTTCGGTACTTTCCTGCTCGAGCAGTTCGGTGGTGCAACCGGCGAGCTTACGGCGGCACTGCAGTACTGGGTGCAGTCCTTCCATGTTGAGAATGCGGGCATTCGCGACATGCTGCAGGACATCGCGCTTGAGGAGTTCAGCCATCTTGAGATGGTGGGAAAGCTTATCGCGCAGCACACCAGCAAGATTGACCAGACGCCGGTCTACGATGCACCTCTGTTCAGGCTGAAAGGCGGTGGCCCCCACTTTCTCGACAGCCAGGGCAGTTGCTGGACCGCCGCCTACATCAACGAGGGTGGCAATGTGGTACGGGACCTGCGTGCGAACATTGCCGCGGAGGCGGGAGCCCGCCAGACCTACGAGGCACTCATCAATGCGTGCGATGACGAGGGCACGAAGAAGACGCTCACGCATCTTCTGACGCGCGAGATCACGCACGCCAACATGTTCATGAAAGCCCTCGATGCGATGGGCAAGCTGACGGATCCGATGTTCGGCAACGTGCCGCCCGATGACACGGTGACGCTGGTCTTCAACCTGTCGCAGGGCGAGGACGTCCGTGGTCCGTGGAACGACGGGCCCGAGTTCGAATACATCGCGGACCCGGAACCAAAAGGTGGCATGCCGCCAGCGCCGGTGAACCCAAGCGACGAACGGTCGGCCGAAGCAAAGCCGAAGTCAAAGTCGCACAAGGCGCACTGACGAGAGGCGTCCGCATCAGCGGCGCATTACGACATGGTTGATTAACAGGAGTGCGATCTATGGATAACACGTTCAGTGACACCAACACTGCAAACCTTGCGAACCGAGCAAAGGCCACCGCCGGTGCCATGGCGGGGGACGCCAAGACCCAAGTGGAGGGATTGGCCGGCCAGGCTTCCGAGATGGCGGAACAAGCCTATGGCCAGGCCAGAGACAAAGCGCGGGAAGCTGCGACCGTCGTCGCCAAATCCGTCGAGGAGCAGCCCTTCATCGCACTTTTGATTGGTGGATTTATCTGCGGCGTCGTCGGCTATCTGCTGGCACGGCGCTGACATTCTAGTGGGCGCGCCGTGCGTTCGTAGCCTCGATGCTATAGTGCGCGGCGCGCCACTCGATCCAGCGGCGGAAGCCCGCGGTGCCTTGACTAGGTAGGGGCAGCGTCGGGTATTGGCCGTGCCGGCAGTTTGGGCTGCACATACGGGCCTTGAGCCCGCATAATGGCGATGCTCGTGTGCCATGAGGTCGCCCCTATGACGTTCAGCTTTCTCCATTCGACACATCAGGAGCCGCCGATACTGATTCCGCAGATCGGGCTGAGCCTGCGCGTCTGCGTCCCGCCTGATACGACCGGCGGGGCGCTGACGTCGATCGAGACAATCAACGCGCCTGGCTTCGGACCACCGCTTCACCGTCACCGTGAAACCGAGGTCTTCTACGTGTTGGAAGGCCGCTACCTGTTCGAGGTGGACGGCAGGCGCTTCACGGCAGACACGGGCGACGTGGTGACCGCTCCGGGCGGTTCCGCCCATACATTCGTCAATCTAACCGACGCACCCGCGCGTCAGTTCATCCAGATCATCCCGGGGCTGGATGCCGTTGCGTTCTTCCGCGGTCTTGGTGACGTGATGCGTGACGGCAAGCTGGACCAGGATGCATTGAACACGTTCGGGAAGGCGTGGCACGTCGAGTTCCTCGGCCCGCCGCTGAAGGCCACGGCGTGACCAGGTCAAATGCCGACGTTGCCGGACTTTCGCCGCGCCGCCAGGAGCTTGTTCGACTCGAAGAAGCTCTGCACCGAGGCGGCATGTGCTGCGCGGGAGCCGGCATCGAAATCTCCCGTCGGGCGCGGCTCCGGATCGAAATGGCCGTAGTCATCGTGGCCGCGCACCAAAGCCGCGGTGACGCGGGCGCCTTGGTTGACCAGGCGGCAATGCGTCGGGATGTAGCTGACGCCGATGCCGATGCGGCGCTGGTCCGTGCGGTTCGGCTCCGAACAGTGCACGGCGTAGGTGTGGTGCAGCGAGATCTGTCCGGCTCGCAGCGGCATCAGCACGTAGTTCGTATAGTCGAATTTGTGCCGGATGGTCTGTCCACGCGACAGCAGGTTGCCGGGCGCCTGCGTGTCGTCGTGCGGCTTCTGGCCGATCACGTGGGTGCCTGGCAGTAGCTTGATGCAACCCATCTCCGGAGTTGAATCGGTCAGCGCTATCCAGGCGGTGACCTGCTCGGCTGGATCGAGGCCGAAATAGGTGCCGTCCTGATGCCAGGAGACGTGCGACGGTTCGTTTGGCTCCTTCAGCCAGGAGGTCAGGTGATAGATCAGGATGTTCGGCCCGATGATGCTCTCCACCGCGTCGAGCACTTTGGGATGGCGCACGAGGTCGTCCATCCAGGTGAACAGCAGGTGTGACTTGGAACGGACCAGGTCGGGGAGCCTGCCGAACGTGTCGCCCTGTTCGCGCTCAAAGTCTTCGAGACGGGTGCGGTAGTGGCGCACTTCCTCGGGCGTCAGGCAATCGATCGGGAAGAGATAGCCGTCACGCTGGTACTGTGCACATTGCTCGGGTGACAGGATTGCGGTCATGGAACGGGCTCCGGAGCTTGCCTCGGTTGAGGGGGCGTCGGAGCCATATTCCGACCATGGGCGAGTGACGCAAGGCCCCGCAAAGCCTTGCGACCGTTCCGTTAAGCCGCTAGCGCTGCCGCCTCGGTCGCGTCCTCAGGATAGGCCATCGCATCGGCAAGCCAAAATTCCAGCAGATGTGAAGCCTCGACCAGGGGCAGCAGTGCATTGCCGTCGGTCCAGCGACAAAGATGGTGACCTTGGCCTTCGGGTCGCCACCAGCCCTCGCGCAGCAGTGGATGATCCACCGGGATATCATATTTGCCGGCGGGCCCGTGCGCCATGATCCGCTTCATGCAGACCCCAAGCCGTCGCCGATCGTCGATCCATGGGCGGGCCTCGTTTGCCGGACAGGCACGTGAATGGATGCGAACCGCGGCGCTTCCGGACGGTAGGACGAATGCGAAATGGTCCCGGCAAGTAACAGTAGGCACCAGGCTTCGACCGTCCGGCAAGGCGAGACGCAGGCGGGCATCGTGCGTTGCGATCAGCGCGCGTATGGGCAGCCCCAACGTATGCGAGCGTGCCGCGAGCCGCTCCCATACGGGGCGCACCAGCGCGGCTTCATGGCTCAGTGGCACGCAGCCGTCCCGCACGCGGGATTTCGTTTGGGCCGAGGCGAACATCGGGTGCAGTTCGATCGCTCCGGACGCATTGGCAAACATGCAGCGGTTGCCGGTATCCAGGTAGCTCTCGGACGGCAGGCCCTCGGCGAACACGATCGCGTGGCAGTCCAGTTCAACGTGATAGTACGCAACGGCTTGCACCGAGATATCCACTGCGATCGAACCATCGTTCACCAGCAGCTTTGCCGGGATGAGCGTCCCGTCGACGAACATGCCATGATCGGGCGAGACCAGCAGGTCGCGACGCGGCAATCCGTCGGCGATGGCGTTCTTGCGCACACGGATCGGACGCGCCGCGCTGGGATCCGCGTGCCGCATCAGATCTAGCTGCCGCCAGCCGATCCAGCGGACGGTCATCTCGCCCGCCAGGGTGACGACCTTGTCACCGGCTTGCAGGTGCTCGATCGGGTACTCGCCGCGATTCGTCAGTATGAGTGTGCCTGCGACATAACATGCGGCAGACGCGGCCTGCAGCGCCGGCACTGCCTGGATGAAACCCGCGCCGTCCGCCGTGGGGCCGTCGCCCATTGCCAATGCGCCTGCCTCCAGGTCCGCCGTCACTTGGGCGGGTGTCAGGTGGGGGTTGAGCTGCAACATCAGCGCCGCGACGGCGGCAGCGTCGGGTGCCGCGGCCGAGGTTCCGTTGAACGGATCGAATACGCTGGTCGCTGAACCATCGGGGGCGGTGAAGTCGACCTTGTTGGTGGGGACCGGGTTGGCCAGCCGGTTGCCGTTGGCATCGAACAGGAATTGGCCGGCGCCGACCGAGGAGAAACTCTCCAGCACCGGCGTACTGACGCCGAACGCCGGCGTGTTGGCATAGTCGACGGCGCCGACGGTGTTCGCGTCTGCTACCAGCGCATGACCAAACACGGTGCCCGAGCCGACGCCGGCGTTGGGATCGATGAATGTTGCGCCCCATGTGCCTTCGTCGTTCTGGTCGATGATCTTGAAGAACCCCGGCACCGGTCCGACTAAATCGACAACAGCGATCTGCACCGTGCCCGCCGAGCTTCCTTCGTTCTTGACGCCGAGGAACTGGAACGGATTGCCGCCTCCCGTCGTCGCGTCGGTTGTCGCGGAGAACATCAGGCTGCCGTCGACGAACATGTAGATCGACAGGCTGTTCACCGTGCCGTCGCTGCCGCCGATGGTCTTAAATGGCTGATCCCATTGCAGGTCGAGATTGCAGGTGCCGCCGGCTGCAATGCTGATGGTCTCGAACGGGCTGGCTGCGCCGCCCGCCGCCGTACCGAAATCGAATGCCGTGACGGTGCCGCTGACGCCGGGCAGTGTCGTCGCCAGGCTTATCCAGCTATGTTCATAGAAATCGTTGGCAACGTTGCCGGCAGAGGTGAAGTAGTCGACGCCCTCGCCGACCACCGTCTCCACCGCCTTCTGCACTGCGCCACCATCCTGGAAGAACGGTTCGTCAAAATAGGCGAGGTCGTCGACGATGACCTGACAGCCGGCATTCGCAAGCGTCTGGATGCCCGTGGCGAAATCCGTCTCGCTATTGTCGCCGGTGTAGAAATAGATCTGCGCGCCTGGAGCGACCTGGTGGACGAGTTCTGCCATGGCTCGGCCTTCGTCGGTCGCTCCGGCCGGGCCTTCCGCCAGGATGTGGATGTCGTTCGCGTCGGGGAGGTTGCCCGCGGCGATGTCGGCCGCCTCGCCGCCATTCACGTTGAAACTATCGGACAGAATGCCGATGCTGATGCCGGTGCCATCCACGCCGAACATGGCGCGCGCCAGGTTGGCACCCATCGCGATATCGGAATTGTCGTCGGCCAGCGTCGAGCTGGCGGTGGTGGCCGGGCTGCCGAAGACGATGGCGTCCTGCGCGGTGAGCGAGCTCAACACAAACTGCGACGTGCCGGCTGGCAGGAACGGCTGGGCGGGTGCGTTTGCGGCGGGGCTGGGGAACGGTGTGGCAGGGTCGGCCGCGGGTGCGGCCACGATGAGCGGCTTTGCTGGTGCGTGTGTTGTGTCGGGCGTCGGCCGCCAGACCCAGGCGTCGGCCAAGCCGAACTCGTCCGGTAGCGGCGGGAGTGAGCCATCCGGGGCACCGGTGCCGTCGTACCACGAGAGGTCCAGCGCGTGAGCGCGGTAGGCTATCATGCCGGTAGCGGAAAGAAATCACTTATGGCTCGGTGCTGAGCGTTCCGGCCAGCGTATTTGGCGATCCGTACGGAGGACGATCGTGGTCGCAGGTCATCCCCCTCGGCGAGATCGCCGATCAATCCGTAACGTTGTAGAATAAAAATTTGGAATTGCCAGAAGTTTTTCAGCATTCAACGTGGGCGTTGCTGCGACCGTAGGGATACTAACGCTGCGGGGCGGCGGGAGGCGCCCCCTCCCCCAACCCCTCCCGCGAGGGGAGGGGGAGTGATCCGAATAATTGCACCGCGTCTCGCGAGCCAACTTGGATATCTGCAGTTTCAGACCACGCCTTGGGCGCGCATCACCGGCACACGCACGTGCAGGCAGCGGATTAGCACCTCGCGAAGCTGTCCGCGGCCTGCCTCGTCGGCGCCGGGAGCAATATGCCGGATCCAGTCGTCGACGTGGTTCTCGCCCTGGCCGTCCAGCACGCGCTCCAGCACGAACAGATCGAACATGCTGCTTGGCGCTCCCATTCCGAGCATGTGGCTCGCCGCAGCGAACTGGTGCCCGAGATTCTCAGTGCGGCTGAGTTCGGCAAGGATCATGCGGTTGAAGCGCAGCGCGGCTGGCGCGGGTTCGATGCCTGGCCGCAGGGCCGGCTCCGCGAGGCCGGCGCCGGCCAGCATGCCAACCAACTCGGCGGGATTGTCGCGCTTGCCGTCGAGGTCGGGCAGAGCCAGCAGATCGCCGACACGGCGTGGTCCCTCCGCCATCGCGCGGGCGATCGGTCCGTAGAATGTCCTGTTGAGCTCGGCCTGACCGGCGGGGGTCTCCACCTCGAACGGCATTTCATCCGGCGCGATGTTGAGCGACAGCCAGACGTCCATCAACGCTGCATTCCGCCTCGCCGGCGTTATGTGCCGCGCGCCTCGCACGAACACGTCGTGTCGCAGCGTGCGGTTCAGGCACATGTCCTTGACCAGCTCGCGCAGCAGGGGGTCATCGAAGCGTTGCGAGATTGCACGCAGTTCGGGCGACAGCGTCAGTTCGCCGAAGTTTTCCACCAGGTTGGCAGACGCGGCCCATTCGAGCTTCGCGCCGGCCAGTGCCTTGGCGACGTCGGCGTGGAAGCACGGCTGCCAGGAGTCGTTCATGTACTCGTGGGCGAGGTACGTCGTCGGCAACACCGCCATCCGCTCGATCAGCGTTGTCATCCATTGCGAGCGGACCAGCTGATAGGCGCCGGCGGCGTGGAGTTCCTGCACCAGCTTGAAGCCCTCGGTGGCCTGCCTGTCGCTGCGCGCGCCGAGTTGGCGTCCGGCATCATGAAGCAGCCGCTGCATCCCGAGCCCGGGGCCCCACGACGGCAGCGCGTTGTAGCTGACATGCACGACACCACCCGGCACTACCTTGTCGCCGAGCAGCCTGACGACGCCGTCACGCACTGGCGGAGGAACCCAACTCCACAGACCGTGCATGCTGACGTAGTCGGCCTCCGGCACCGCCGCGGCGGCTTGCTCTCCCGCCAACGTAGACAGGTCGGCCTCCAGGAAGCGGATGTTCTCGATCGACGCCTTGGCCGCCCAGCCACGCGCGGTTGCGATGTGCGCCGGATTGAAGTCGATGGCGGTGACGAACCAATGCGGGTTGCTGGCCGCCAACAGCAGCGCGCCGAATCCCTGGCCGCACCCCAGCTCCAGATAACTCACCGGATCGTCGGGTGCCGGTATCGAGGCGGCCACGTTGCCCATCAGGCACGCCAGCGTCAGCAACGCGGGGGACTGATGGCGATAATAGCCGGTCATGTAGGGTACGTCGGTAACGTAGCCGCCGCCCCAGCCGCTCATGCCACCGTCTCCACCTTGCCCACCGTACCCGGCTTGCCCACCGTCTCCGACTTGCGCCAGTCGAGGCGCTGCGCCTCGATCACCTCGGCCTCGAACACCGCGTCTGCGGCGTCCCCACGCGCCGTGAAGCCGCTTGCTGGCCCCGGCACCCAGGTGTTCCAGCCGAGCAACGGCGGCGGATCAGCCTGGGCGTTCAGCCGTAGCGGGGGCACCTGGCGGGCGGCGAGGACCGGATTGATGGCAAACCCCAGTTCGAAACCGACATAGGCGCGCACCAGCGAGACCAGTCGGTGGAGCGCGACCCGGTTCGGCAACAACCGCTGGAAGCCCTGCAGGTCGAGCGGTCCGACACGCAGGATGATGCGAGCCTGAGGGTCCCAGGCCCGCACGCCGGCAGCGGCATCGACGCTGAGCCGGCACCAGGCGCCGTTGACGGACAGGCGGGTGCGTTGGTCGGGCGGTAATGGCAGCCAGGCGCCGGCAAATTCCACCACCTCCACATGCATGCCGAGCCAGTCCGACAGCATGGCGCCCAGGCGATCCGCCGAGCGCGGCCGGAGGGCGAACAGCCCGGCGTAGTGCAGCAGTGGTTCGCAGCCCGCGGCGAGCCTGTCGGTCAGATGCGGCGTGCCGTAGCCTGTCAGCGCGAGGAGGACCTGGGCGACGGTGTCCTGGCCCTCGGCACCGCGCAGGGATGCGGACTCGGCGGTCCTGGCGGGGCGATATTTGGCGCCGCCACGCGCGAAGAACGCGACGAAGCGATGGGCCAGGAGGTCCATGAAGTCGCGGAGTTCGGCGGAGCGCGCTCGGAGCGCCTGGGTGACGATCTCCGAGTAGTAGCGCGGCAGCACGCCGGAGGGACCGGTGAGGCCCATCATTCCCACGGTGACGTCTGGCGGAGCGTCGGCTTGCGGCCGGACCTCCAGGACGTCGGCTGCCGGATAAACCAGTCCGACCGGCGAGCGGAACCGCATCGCGTCCGCCGGGTCCTGGGTCTGGCGCGCCCAGGTCAACACCCGCACGGCCGCGTCGAAACGGAACCGCCGGGGGCTGGTGGCCAGGAGGGTCAGCACGGAGCGGGGTTTCATGGGCGGGCGAAGGCGGTGGCGTGGGAGTTGGGTGGGTCGGGATACCCCCACCCCAACCCTCGCCCACGTAGCGGGAGAGGGGGAAGATCCGTGGCGTGGTGGGGCTTCATGCGAGCACGCGGGTGCCGCTGCGGGCGGGCCAGGCACCGGCTATGCCCGGCCGACCACGCAGCACTGCTCGGGTGCGGGTGAAGCTGTTGACTGTGCCGTGGAGGGCCAGGAAATGCTCCATCACTGCGGCCAACAGATATAGTCCGCCGACCTGCCAGGAGCGCGGGTCGAACTCGAGCGTTACATCCAGTCCGCGGCAAAAGGCGCCGGCACGGCCGGGAGCTCTCGCGGTGCCGGGCGTGGCGGTGACACCGATGAGCGACTCGATGGCGGCACGCGTCTCGGCGGTCTCGCGCAGATCGTATAGCCGCAGCACCTCCTTCAGCGCCGCCGCACCGTCTGCCCCGCCGGTGACCGACAGGTGGCCCAGCGACAGGTGTGATACCAACCGCCAGAAACCGTTCTCCCGCAGTGGCGGTCGCAGGGTCGACGTGGCCGCAGTGACCGCGTTGAGCGCTGCCACGGCGGCCGCACCCTCCACCAGGCGCAGCCGCGGATGGCCGCCGCCGAACGGCAGATCTGTTGGCAGATCACGGTTCACGCAGAGCGCGTCGATCGAAAGCACCGGCTCCCGCGCGGCGTCCGGATCGAAATCAGGGTCATGTGGTGCCAGGAACACCTCGGTTCCGGTCACGCCGGGGGCGGCCTCCCGCCGGGTGACATGGTAGAATCCCCCCGGTTCCCCTGGCTGTGGATCGTTGTCGGACAATCGGTGGAACGGCCGCCACGGACGGAACGATCCGTCGGGCTGGGTTTCGCGTACCTGCTCAACGTTCCACACCTCAGCCGCCCGAGGCCGGCGCGCGTCGGCCACGATGCGGTAATCGGTGTCCATGTGGTTCAGCGATATTGGCTCGCAGCGCTGGCGAAACAGGTTGATCAGAGGCACGCAGCCGAGCGCCATGGACGGCTGTGCGACGGACCGCTCAAGCTCCGCGACTGTGCGATCCAGGTAGACGAACACCTCCAGCCGATTGCCGCCGGACACCAGCGTCTTCGCGTCCATCCGCGTGAAGTCGAAGAACAGGAACTTTTCCGGGAATGCGAAGTACTCGGTCAGCAGCCGGAAGCCAGAAAAGCCGCGTGCCGACAGCGGCAGCAGCGCTTCCTCGGGCGAGAAGCCAACCGGCTGTATCGCGGTTGCCGGCACGATCACCGGCGCGGGGTCGACCGCGTTGTCCGCATAGGCGACCGAGATTGCGTGGGCGCCGAGCAGCTCATACAGCGCCAGCGTCTGGTTCACCGGCCCGCGCAGGAAGAAGCGCAGCCGTTCCACGCCGAGCCGGTTGAAGGTCGCTTCGGGTGAGGCGCATTTCAGCGTGATGCGCAGTACGCCCACGGCGCCGGGGGCGGACGGGTTGGCGGGGGCGACGACAGGCAGGCCCGACAGCCGGACGTTCTCCACCTCGATCGGCCATAGCGTCAGCGGCGCGGTGGTGCGGTAGCGTAGCGCCTCGCCTCTCACCGGCTCGGTCTCGATCGCGACGCCGGATGGCAGCCGCGCCGGGTTCATGAGGTCGGGCTGACAGTCGAACTTGGCCACCATGCAGGACGGCACCGGAGCCAGGTAGTGCGGGTAGAGCAGGCCCAGAAGGGCATCGGTCAGCTCGGGGAATTCGTCATCGAGCCGGTGATGCACGCGCGCCGCCAGGAACGCGACACCCTCGAGAAGGCGCGCGACATGGGGGTCGTCCACCGCATCGGCTGAGAGGCGCAGGCGGCCGGCGATCTTCGGGTGGGTGTCGGCGAACTCAGCCGCCAGGCGCTTGATGGCGTCGAGTTCACGTTCGTAATAGGAGAGGAGCGAGTCCGACATCAGACTGACAGCGCCTCAGGGAGGCGACGGGCCCCCTCCCCCAACCCCCTCCCGCAAGGGGAGGGGGAGGCTGCCTCTGCTACCTTTACTTTACCTGGTTTGCTCGCGACGGCTTCAGCCCACATTGCCGGGCCGCACGACGATGTCGTCTCTCGTGGGGTCGACCAGCGTGTCGAAGGTCACTGCCTCGGGGGCCGGTTCGGCTTGCAGCACGGCCTCGATCCGTAGCCGCAGCGTCGTCTCCAGCCGCTCCTTGGCATCAATCAGATGCACCCGCACAGACAGGAACCGCGGTTCGAACCGACGGATGGTGTCCTCGATCTGCACCCGCAGCTGCTCCCGCTGCCGCGCGTCGTTGAACGCCCCGGAGGCGAAGTCAGGAATACCGTAGCCCATCGGCGAGGTGGCAAGCTGCGTCATGCGCGAGGGCCATGACCGCCACCGCCGGCGCGCATTCAGCAACGCCTCCAGGTCGCGCCGCACCGAATTCCGCAGCAGCGTCATGGTATCCGCGGCGGACTGTGGGGGATCACGATCCCGATCCGGCGCATCGTCGATCAGCCGATCCAGCAGCGGTGCCTGGATGCGTGTCGCTTCGCGCGCGTGAGGCCCGCCACGACCGCTCATGCGCTGGGCGCACCTGTCGGCGAAACGGTGAAGCGGATGTTGCCCAGGTCCATTATGCCGAGGGCTTCCTCGCCGACCATGAACAGACGCTGGCCGATGCCTCGCACCGGGGCGTCGGGAGCTTCGCGCCAGTCGGTTTCGTGGCCGAGCCGCTGCGGGTCCGTCATGGTCTCGTCGGTGGCGTAGACCACCGGGAGGTAGACGTCGCCATCCGGCCCCTGATCCACCGACATCGAGGCGCGCCGCCACAGCAGATCGCGCGGCCGCTTCGGCGCGTGGAATTCCAGCGTCAGCACGCGCTCGGTCGGGATCCAGAAATACTTCCCGGTCGTGGTCAACACCTCGAAGCTGCCGGCCAGAAGGTCGTCCGCGTCGCGCCAGTCATCGAATGCGACGTCGCCATGCTGCCCGGAGGTGCGGGGCCGCATTGCCTCGGCGGCGGATGCCTGCTTCGCTGCCTCGGCCAGATCGCCGGCGCGCAGCGCCACCAGCGCGGCGAGTTGCAGCCGTTGCGTTTCGGTCGGGTCGGACAGGAACTCCGGTACGCGTCCGTCGCGGAACAACTGCCGCCGTGCCATGTCGGCGCGTATGAGCTGGCGGAATTCCGCCACCACGAGGGCCGTGCCGGGATCGATCGCGGAGGCGGCGTCCAGCACCACGTCGGCGCGCTCCAGGTTGCCGGAGAACGCCAGCAGTTCGCCCAACAGCACACGCGCGTTAAGGTCGGTAGGCGCCTTGCGTAGCGCTGCCTGTGCGGCGGCGATCGCATCGTCGAGCTTGCCGGCGCGAAACAGCGTCGCGGCGGTCTGGTCAGTTCCGCTCATCGGTATCCTCCAACGCCGCCGTGCTCATCGACCGCTGAGATCGGTGACGAGCTGGAACGCGGCGGAAATATCATCGAGTTGGTAGTGCGGTTGCAAATGGATGACGCAACCGAAGCTGCCAGGCCGGCCGGCGATCTCCGTCACACTGACCCGCCCATCGACCAGCGGAAAGCGTGCGAGCGTCTCGCCGCCGGCGGAGCGGTTGGCGTTGACGTACTGCACCAGCCAGGACTGCAGGAAGCGCTCGATCTCGTCCGCGGTCTTGAAGGAGCCCACCATGTGGCGGCCCTTCATCTTCAGATGATGGGCGAAGCGTGACGCGCAGAGTATCGAGTTGATCTGGGTGGACAGCCGCGCACTGGCTTCGGCCGCGTTGGCATTCGGGCCTTGATAGCGTTGTGGGATCTGCAGGCTGCGCACGGCACCGAACACCAGTTCCTCGCTGAATGGGACCGCGGACACCGGCATCAATCCGGCATCGAGCAGCGAGCGTTCCTGGCGATCGGTGAACACGATCTCGACCGGATTGCGCACCCAGACATGGTCGGGGTCGGTGCGGAACGGTTCCAGCGGCAGCCCGGTGACCAGGCCGCCACCGACGCGATCGGTCTCGACGCCGCGGACGTCGCCCGGCCAGGCGTATTGCGCGAACGCCCGCGCGACCACCGAGGCGAACGCATAGGCTGCGTTCATCCAGACGCGTTCTTCATGCGTCGGCGCGTATTCGGCGTAGCGGAAGCCGTCGGCGCGGGTGCCGTCGTCCTGCCACGGCGGGCGTGCCAATACGCGCGGCAGGGCGACGCCGACGAACCGCATGTCGGCGCGCGAGGAGAGGCTGCGCCATCGTGCGTGTTCCGCGTTGCGCAGCGGTGCGGCGAGGTCGATCGTGGTTGCCAGGTCGGCGAAGCCATCGACCTCCAGCAAGGCGGGCGAGGCGCCGACGATGACCGGCGAGAAGGCTGCGGCGGCGACGCCTGACAGCAGGCCGAGCGCGGTGACATCGTCGGTGCGGGATTCAACGGTCGCACGGTGCCGCACGTCGTGGTCGACCACGAGCAGGCCGTAGGGTTCGCCGCCCGGCGTGCCGAATTCTTCCTCGTACACCTTGCGGAACAGCAGGCTCTGATCGAATTCGATGGCGCGTTCCAGGTCGCGGCAAATCTCCGGCCAGCCAATGTTGAGGATCTTGATCTTCAACCGGTTGGAGGTGTCCACCTGGTCGGCGAGCCAGGCGATGCCGCGCCAGGTGCCTTCCAGCTTGCGCAGGCGGGGGTGATGCAGGACGGCGTCCACCTGCTCGCACAGCAGCGCGTCGATGGAGGCGATGTCGCGGTCGATCGCATCGCGCAAAGCCTGCGGATCGATCCGCAGGCGGGCGCCACGTTCCGCGCCGAACCAGCACGTGATCGCTTCGCCCGCCTCGCCGGCCAGGAAGCCGGCGACGGCATCGGCGAGCGCGGCATCGCGGTTGCCGACAAAAGTGCCGGCGAGGATGGCATCGCGCACAGGCGGTGGGACGGAGGTCGCCGCCGGCTCGATGGTCACGTCCACCGCGAGTTCGATCTCGTTCACCGGAGGGGCCGCCGCTCGAGCCAGAACGAGGTCGGCCGTGTGTCTTCCGTCATGGTCACACCTGGTGAGATCAAGGGTAATCGCTTGAACAGGTGTTCAACCCGCACTGACATAGGAACTCCCTCTCCCGCGCAGCGGGGGAGGGTCGGGGAGGGGGTGTTGCATTTGTTGCACCCCCTCTCCACCCTCCCCCGCTGCGCGGGAGAGGGAGTTTGCAGTGATGCTCCCGCAACGTTCTGCGTTCAAATCGGCTTAGCTCGATGCGGCAGGGATGCGCGCGACCATGCGCAGGCTGGTGGTCAGCTCTTCCATCTGCAGCCACGGCCGTAGATACGCAACTGCGTTGTACGAGCCGGGCTTGCCGGGGATCTCCTTCACCTCGACCTTCGCCTCGCGCAGCGGGTAGCGGGCCTTCATCTCCTGGCCGGCGTTCTCGTTGCCGTTGACGTAGTTTTGGATCCAGCGATTCAACCAACGCTCGCAGTCGCTGGCTTCCATGAAGCTGCCGATCTTGTCGCGCGCCATGACCTTCAGGTAGTGCGCGAAGCGGCTGGAGGCCATGATGTAGGGCAGGCGCGCAGAGATCGCCGCGTTGGCGGTGGCCTCCGGGCGATCGTATTTCTTCGGTTTCTGCGTGGACTGCGCACCGAAGAACACCGAGTAGTCGGTGTTCTTGTAGTGGCAGAGCGGCAGGAAGCCGAGGTTCGACAGCTCGAATTCACGGCGGTCGGTGATGGCGATCTCGGTCGGGCACTTGGCGTCCTGGTCGCCATCGTCCGAGGTAAACACGTGGTAGGGCAGGTTCTCCACCTTGCCGCCGCCCTCGGCGCCGCGGATGGCGGTGCAGAAGCCGTACTGCGCGAAGGCGTTGGTCAGCCGGGTGCCCATCGCGTACGCGGCGTTCATCCAGCAGTATTCGTTATGGTTCATCGACTTGGCCGCGCCGGCCGCGTCGTAGGGCGCTTCCTCGTAGTTGAACTCGTCGATGGCCTTGGTCGCTGCGCCGTATGGCAGGCGGGCGAGCGTGCGCGGCAGCACCAGGTTGACGAAGCGCGAGTCCTCGCTGTCACGGAAGCTGCGCCACTTGGTGTAGTCCTGCGTCTCGAAGATCTTCGCGAGGTCGCGCGGCTTGGCGAGTTCGGGCCAGCTGTCGAAGCCGAACATGCCGGCGCCGGCGGCCGAGATGAACGGCGCGAACGCGGCTGCCGCGACGTTTGATACGAGGCGCAGGGTCTCGATGTCGTCCGGATGCTGGGTCCACTCATAGTCGCCGATAAGCGAACCGTATGGCTCGCCGCCTGGCGTGCCGAACTCGTTTTCATAGATCTTCTTGAACAGCTGGCTCTGGTCGAATTCGACCGCGCGCTGCAGGTCGCGCGAGAGTTCGCGCTTCGGCAGGTTCAGCACGCGCAGCTTCATGCTGGTGCCGGTCTCGCTGTTCATCACCAGGTAATGCAGCCCACGCCACGAACCTTCGAGCGCGAGGAACTTCGGGCTGTGCATGATGGCGTTGAGCTGATCGGACAGCCTGCGATCGATCGCGGCGATGGCGCGGTCGAAGGTACGCGTCAGGTTCTTGTCGAACGTGACGGTGCCCGCGAGCGCCTGCTCGACCAGGTTCTTGACCAGGTCCTGCGTCTGATCGGGCGTGGTCTGCTTAGTTGCGGCGACGACCTGATCCAGGAAGGAGGCGGATTCCGTGGTTTCAGCGGCGGCCGGTTTGGCTTCGGTCTGGGCGCCTGACATTGATCAACCCTCCTTCTTGTCCAGCCCCAACTGGCTGGACAGCGACTTCAGTTCGTCTTCGCTTTTCAGCATCTGCTCCAGCAGCCCTTCGAGCTCCTCGGAGCGGTCGACCTTGCTCATCAGGTCGCGCAGCTTGGCGCGGGTTTCCATCAGCGCGCGGAGTGCCGGCACCTGTTGGGCGACACGCGCGGGCTCGAAGTCCTCGATCGAGTTGAACTTCAGGTCGACGGCCATTTCGCCGCCCTCTTCCGAGAGCTTGTTGTCGACCCGCAGCTTCAGGCCCGGGTTCATGTTGGCCATCACGTCGTTGAAGTTGTCACGATCGATCTGGGTGAACTTGCGATCCGCCAGCGGCCGCAGCGGCTGGGTCGGGTCGCCGGAGAAATCGCCCATGATGCCGACGATGAACGGGAGTTCGCGCTGGATTTCGGCGCCTTCCGTTTCCACGTCGTAGGTGATGTGCACGCGCGGCTTGCGGACGCGATTGAGCTTGTCGTGGATGCTGGCACTCATGATGGCTTCCCCACATTCGGTTTAGCGGCTCAGGCACACAGCCTTTCATCGGCGACCTGTCGCCGTCAGCCTGGCGCCAAAGATTAGACAGTCGAGATGACTACGGTCAATAAATCCTTGAATTTGTGAGCCCGCTCACACGTCTATTATCACATTTCGGGCAGGTTCTACTCCTCCGGCGGCGGAGGCGGGGGACGGATGCCGAGCGTGGTGAGGATCGTGTTGCGGGTATCGGTGTCGGCGACGACTTCCGCCAGGAGTTCCGGCCAGGTCATGCGGCCGCGGCGCACCGCCTCATCCAGCGTGTAGGACAGCGGCGAGTGGGGTTCGGTGCGGCGGAAGAAGTTCGCGATCTGCCCCAGCGCACGCAACGCATCCTCACGCGACGCCGCCTGCCCTGGGCTGGCAGCGATTCCGCTGAAACCGCCGCCGCCTGCGGTGCCGGCAGCGGCTTCGGGGCCTGCGGCATCGATCGGGCCAGCGTCCGCTTCGCCGGCGGCTTCCGCCGGTGCGTAGCGCTGGCAGACCTCGACGATGCCCGACAACAGGTCGCGCACCGCCGTGGTGGACGGGCCGTCGGCACCGGCTTTCTCGTCGATCACCGCAGCCATCGCCTGC
The DNA here is from genome assembly GCA_963726125.1 of uncultured Alphaproteobacteria bacterium. Taxonomy (GTDB): domain Bacteria; phylum Pseudomonadota; class Alphaproteobacteria; order Acetobacterales; family Acetobacteraceae; genus JAMXLO01. Next base: position 53,473 of record CAVSBG010000014.1, read on the forward strand.
CACGCATCACGTGCAGCCCGCGCATCGGCCAGCAGCGCCGCGAAGCGAGCACCGCCCGCGGCGCGAGCCTCCCGGTCCAGGTCGTCCGGCGGGATGGCACCGGCCTCGATCCGCTGCTGCCGCCGTTCGGCGTCCAGCGTGGCGAGCAGCTGCGACTGCTGGTGCTGATAGAAGGCTATCGGCGAGCCGTCGGGTCGGTTGAACAGTACGATCATATGCAGCGGCTGGATCAGCGACCCATTGCCGTCGCGACCATTCAGCCCCGTCACGGGCGCGACGCGCGTCTCCATGCCGTAGTCATCCGGCAGGGGAAACACACCGTCCCAGTACCTGCTCGGCCAACCCGGCCATGAGTTGCGCGCCCGCGGTCAGGCCGGCCAGCCCATGACTGCGCACCATCGCCTCGGTTGCCCAGGCGGCGACTTCCAGATCTTTCGTGGTTTCCGCCAGCGTCTTCAGCGAAAGCTCGCGCACGCTGCGCCACAGTGGCGTCGGGTCGGCGGTGTTCTCGGTACCGGCGTCCTGTCCGCGTTCCGCGTCACGCGCCTCGGAGCGAGCGTCGCGCAGACGATTATAAGGCGACGTGGAGGAGAAATCCTCACGAATATCGATGCCTTGCGGCGCGTCGCCTGCTATCGGTGCCAGCAGGGCCTCGAGGTCGAAGCCATCCGGCGGGTCCGCCATTCATACGCCTCTCATTTACTGGACAGTCGCTTCGCGTAACACATAAGCTTCGCTGCCGAAAAGGGGGACCGACGCGTCCCTGGAGGATAACTGATGGCCACCATCGATCTGAAACAGCTGGTTGGACGACTGAACGAAGTGTGCCGTCGCGCACTCGAGGCGGCGGCGGGCATGACATTGTCGCGCACCCACTACAACGTCGAGATCGAGCATTGGCTGCTGGCGTTGGCGGATCGCGCCGACTGCGATGTGGCGGCGATCCTGCGGCAGTACGAGATCGACCAGGGTCGCTTCGTCACTGACCTGAACCATGCGCTGGAGAAGCTGAAGACCGGCAATTCGCGGGCGCCGGCTTTGGCGCCCGATATCGTGGACCTGGGCAAGCAGGCGTGGCTGCTGGGCTCACTGGAGCAGGGCGCGACACGCGTACGCTCAGGGCATCTGCTGTGGGCGCTGATCGCCGATGAAACGCTGGCACGGCGGGCGCGCGAGGCATCGAGCCAGTTGCTGAAGATCAATGCCGACGCACTGAAGCGCGACTTCGCGACCATCACCGCCAACAGTACCGAGGCTGCGGAAGCGCAGGCTTCGGCCGCCGCAGGTGAAGCGGCTGGTGGCGACGGTGCGGCGATGGCGCCGCGTGGATCGGGCGCGCTGGATCAATTCACCACCGATCTCACAGCGCAGGCGAGGGCAGGGAAGATCGATCCGATCCTTGGCCGCGACAGCGAGATCCGCCAGATCGTCGATATCCTCACGCGGCGACGGCAGAACAACCCGATCCTCACCGGTGAGGCCGGTGTGGGAAAGACGGCGGTGGTGGAAGGCTTCGCGTTGCGTCTCGCATCCGGTGACGTGCCACCGTCGTTGCAAGGCGTGACGTTGCGCACGCTCGATCTTGGATTGCTGCAGGCCGGCGCTGGCGTGAAAGGCGAGTTTGAAAATCGTTTACGTGGCGTTATCGATGAGGTGAAGTCGAGTCCAAAGCCGATCATCGTGTTCATCGATGAGGCGCATCAGCTGATTGGTGCGGGCGGCCAGGCGGGACAGGGCGATGCCGCCAATCTGCTCAAGCCTGCATTGGCACGCGGCGAATTGCGCACCATCGCGGCGACGACCTGGGCAGAGTACAAGAAATACTTCGAGAAGGATGCGGCACTGACGCGGCGCTTCCAGGTGGTGAAGGTCGAAGAGCCAGCCGAGCCGATGGCGGTTGCGATGGTCCGTGGACTGGTCAGCACGCTCGAGAAGCACCACAACGTCCGCATCCTCGACGAGGCGGTGAGTGAGGCGGTGCGGCTGTCCGCGCGCTACATCCCGTCGCGTCAGTTGCCGGACAAGGCGGTCAGCCTGATCGACACGGCATGCGCGCGTGTCGGCATGAGCCAGGCTGCGGTGCCACCGCCAGTAGAGGACCGGCAACGGCGCATCGCCCTGATCGACACCGAGGTTGGTATCCTCGACCGCGAGATCGCCTCCGGTGAACCGCACGAGACGCGCCGCGAGGAGCTGCTGTTGGAGCGCGAGCAACTCGCGCAGGAACTCACGGACCTCGAGGCAAGGTGGGAAAAAGAGAAGACGCTGGCTGCGGAAATTACCGCGACGCGGACGAAGATCGAGGACGCGGCGAACACCGAGGACAAGGGCGCGCTACGAACCAGCTTGACCGGGACCTCGGCCAGTCTGCGCGAACTGCAAGGCGAGGTGCCGCTGATCTATCCGGTGGTGGATCGCCAGGCGGTGGCGGAAGTCGTTGCGGGATGGACGGGCATTCCCACCGGCCGCATGCAGTCCAACGAAATCCGCACGGTGCTGCATCTGAAGGAGGCGATGGAGGCACGCATCGTCGGCCAGTCGCACGCGCTGGAAGCAGTGGCGGAAGCGATCCGCACCAGCCGCGCAGGCCTGACCGATCCTCGCAAGCCCATCGGCGTCTTCCTGATGGTGGGCACGTCCGGGACCGGCAAGACGGAGACCGCGTTGACGCTGGCCGATCTGCTGTATGGCGGCGAGCAGAACATGACCACGATCAACATGACCGAGTTCAAAGAGGAACATAAGGTCAGCCTGCTGATGGGCAGTCCGCCCGGCTACGTCGGCTATGGCGAGGGTGGCGTGTTGACCGAGGCGGTGCGGCGGCGGCCGTATTCGGTGATCCTGCTGGATGAGATGGAGAAAGCGCATCCCGGCGTGCAGGACATCTTCTTCCAGGTGTTCGACAAGGGGAACATGAAGGACGGCGAGGGTCGCGACATCGACTTCAAGAACGCTGTCATCATCATGACATCGAACGCCGGCACCGATCTGATCACGCGTTTGTGCGCAGACCCCGAAACGGCGCCCGATGCGGCCGGACTGGCAGAGGCGCTGATGCCGGAACTGATGAAGGTGTTCAAACCGGCGTTCCTTGGCCGTGTGACGCTGGTGCCTTACTTCCCGCTGGCCCCCGACATCATCAAGCAGATCGTCGAGCTGCAGCTCAACCGTGTGCGGCGCCGCGTGCAGGAGACATACGGAGCGAAATTTGCCTGGGACAAATCGCTCGTGCAAACGATCGCCGAGCGGTGTACTGAAACATCATCGGGTGCACGGAATGTCGAGAAAATCCTCTCGCGAACGCTGCTCCCCGAGTTGTCTGCGGAAGTCCTATCGCGCCTTGCCGAAGGTGCATCGATCAGTGGAATCACAGTGGGCGTGGATACGGCTGGGTCGTTCCAGTACCACATCGGCTGAGTTTGGGTTAGAGTTTGGCCTAACAGCAAAAGGAGCGTCATCGTGGCCATTTACATGAAATATGGTGATATCGCAGGGTCGGTCACCACGGATGGGTTCAAGGACTGGATCCAGGTGAATTCGTTCCAGTGGGGCGTCGGTCGTGGTGTGACCTCGCCGCATGGTTCCGAAGATACCCGCGAAGGATCCGAGCCGTCGGTCAGTGAAGTCGTGGTGACGAAGCGCATGGAGAAGGCGTCACCGAAGCTGTGGCAGGATGCCGTCGGCGGCGACTTCAGTGCCAAGGTGACGATCAAGTTCACGTCCACCACCAAGGACAAGGTCGAGTCGTACCTGGAGTATGAACTCACGGATGCCGGCCTGAGCGGCTACAGCGTCAGCGCAGGTTCGGACGACGCGCCGCAAGAGAGCCTGTCGCTCAACTTCGCGAAGGTGAGCTGGAAGTACAGCGTGCTGGATGCGAAGACCAGCGGCAAGCCGGAAGTTGTCGGCTGGGATCTGACGCAGCAGAAGAAGATGTAAGACCAGGCGGCGCCATCCCCCTCATGGTCCGCGCTCTCCACCCCGTCATGGCCGGGTGAAGGCCCCCCGCCCCCGTCATGGCCGGGCTTGACCCGGCCATCGGTTACCCGCACCAAGTTGCGAGCGACACTATCGCAGTTTGCAACCATCCGATGCAGATGGCCGGGTCAAGCCCGGCCATGACGGGGTTGGGAGCGCCGGCCATGACGAGGAGCGCGGGCCATGACGGGGCGTGGCGCTTACGAGTGCCACTACTTACGAGTGCCACTATTGGCAATGCTCCATCGTCAGGCCGATGCGGTTCGGTATCCACGACGTTCCCTTTGCTGCGATCAGGGAAGTCGTGGATGGCCGGGCTGATCCTCGGGGCAACCCGAGGACGGCAATGACGATGGGCGCGCCTACTATATAGCCTCGACCGCCACGGCGGTTACGTTGTCAGTGACCTGCAGCACGAGTGCAGCTTCCACCAGGGATTCGGACGGCGAGGTGCCATTCGGGGCGGCGAGCAACTCTGCCAGTTGATCCTCGGGTACGGTCTTGCACAGACCGTCGCTGCACAGCAGGAACCGATCGCCGGACACCAGCCGATCACTGACCTTGTCGAGCACGAAGTCATCGACCTCCGCGCCGACGGCGCGGGTGATGACGTTGCCACGCGGATGATTGATTGCCTCGTCAGGCCCGATGGCACCGGCGTCCAGCAATTCCTGCACCAGGCTGTGGTCGCGGGTGATCTGGCGGAGCACGCCGCCGCGCAGCAGGTAGGCGCGCGAATCGCCAGCCCATAGGCATGCGAAGTGATCGCCGCGCGCCAGCATGACCACGACAGTGGATGCCACCATGACGTCGGGTCCGCGCCGCGCCGCCTCTTCACGCAATGCAACGTGGGTGCGTTCGATCGCGAGGCGTACTTCGGCCAGAAGCTCCGCTGCTGAGAGGTCGGACGGAATCGCCTCCAGTGCTTCAGCGATCATGCCCGAAGCGACCTCACCCGCCTGATGACCGCCGGCGCCGTCCGCCACCGCAAACATGCCCATGTCGGGGCGATCCACGTAGGCGTCTTCATTGTGGCTTCGCTTTGTGCCGGCATGGCTGGCGGACCAGGAGCGCAGGCGCGGGGCGGTCAAGACGTGGGCTCCCATGTGCTATCCCCCCTGACGTCTGCGCCCAACATCGCCGCATAGGTTGCCACATCCGGCAACGATCGCAACGTCATGCGTGCCGGCCGCACTCGTTCCGAGCCGTCACTCCACCACACCGCATCGGGCATGGCGACAGCTAAATCCGACGGATCGGGGACACCCAGCACAGCGACGATCTCTTGCGGTTCCGTATCCTGTTCCAGTGCCTCGCGTCCAGCGGTCTCACACACATCGAGCCAGGCATCGCCCGACGCGACAGCGATGCCGACGGGATGCAGTGCAGCGAAGCTGAGCGGAAAATAGCGTCCCGCCTTGTCCACGCTGGGCAGCATCAGCCCGAGCACCGCCAGATCGCCGCACATGCCGGGTGGCAAGGCGAAGCGCCAGACCGGCGATTCCAGATAAGCCGGAAGCCACGCGTCGCCTGCCAGCGCCCGGCTGCCGGCGATGACGGATTGCAGCCAGGCGTCCCAGGGATCGATGAAGTCGCGCGGCAGCCCGGCGCGGACGAAGTCACCGCGCGCCGGCAACTTGCCGTAGAAGCCGGCTACAACCCCGGGCATTTGAAGTCACGCAGCACACCGGGCGCGAAGGGATTGAGCACAGACCCGGCGCGGATTTCAAACGTCGCATGGTGGTCGCCGACATTGAAACTGAGTGTGTAATCATCGGCGGAACCGTTCTGCGTCAGGTTGCCCATGCCGAACAGCCGAAACAGCGCCCAAGGGCCGGTCGCCTGCAACACCGGTGGGCCGCTCGACGGCGGCGGTTCGAACACCAGGCGCGCGCTGTTCATACGATTCGCTCCTGGCCACGTCACCGACGTCGAGCGCTGCGGCCCATGGGCGTAGACCACGCTCAGCCCGTCGAGGTCCAGCGTGACCTGCTTGGCGTCAGTGTCCATCGGCGTGATGTCGAACCGCACCGTCGGCTGATTGCCACCACCGGCAAAGAACAGGTCGCGGATCTGCGACGCGCGCTGGAACTGCGCGAGATCGGCCGGCGTCACCGGCGGCGCGACGCCCGCCACGGCCTGCGTCTTCCACACGGGTCCGGACGTATCGACGAATGATGCCAGGTTGTCGGCGAAGTATTTGTCGAGCAATCCTCCGGTCGCGAACAGGCGCGCGAAGTCATCCAGGGGGATGTCGGTTTTCGACCCGGGGGTGAACGGGTAGCGGCCAGCGACTGCCTGTTTGCACAGTGATGCGGGCCCGCCCGGCGCGTTGAATGCCTTTTTCGCCTGATCCAATGCGCCGCCGCCGCGCAACTGGTTGCCGGTGACCGCAAGTGCCTGGAGCCAGCGACCAACCGGCGGCGGATCGCGGCTTGCCTCGGCCTGCAGCAGCGCGGCCGGGTCGTCACCGCCCCCGATCGCCGCCGCCGTGCCGGCAGATGGCGCGCCCGCCAACTTGGATAGCTGCAACTGAAGGTCGTTCAGCAGCTTCAGCACGTTGTCGATTGGAGCGCCCGGTCCCTTGCCGACGAAATTGATCAGCGCGGCATAGCGGGTTTCGATCGCCTTGCCTGGCGGCTCCGGCGGCGCGCCGGTGGTCGAGCCGAACAGTCCCTGCAGGCCGGTGGTCGCACTGTTGGCGGCCGCCGCGGCGGCATTGGCGGCGCCTTGCACGGCGCCGGCCGCACCAGTAGGTGCAGGCGGCGGCTGCGTCAGAGTTAGTTGCCGGGTGATCCCCGCCAGCAAATCGCGCAGTGGCGACTGTGGTGACGCCAATATATACAGCTCCTGCACCGCGTCCTGCAGGTTGTGCATCGGCGCCACGTCCAGATCGTCCATCAGCGCGTCCCAGCGCTTGGCGTATTCGCCGGTGTACAGAGCGATCACGTCACGCTGCAGCGACAGGACCTGGGGGCTGGTCGGATCGATCTGCGCATCCTTGCCGAGCACCCAGCTTTCGCTGGCGACCTGCCGGGTTGCCAGCGGCAGTTGCGGCAGCAGCACCTTGTAGAACCCATCGACCGTGTAGAAGCCCGGCACGCCATCGGTCATCGGTGCGCCCGACTTGCGCACGAACACGCGCACGCCCGAGGCACCCGCGGCGGTCGCTGGCTGCCACGGCGGCAGTGCCCTCGCCATGGCTGAATTCTTGATCACGCTGTAGACGCGCTCTGCCAGCGTGACGCGGCTGAAGGTGCGGCGCGCATCCTCGATGAGTCCGCCATCCAGCGGCACCTTCTCCAAGGGCTGGTCAAGCAGCGCCGCGAGGTGCTTCGTCAGACTGTCACGCACCGGCTGCGCTGCCGGACCAGGCCACGATGCCTGCCAATCCAGCTGCATCCATTCCTTGATCAGATCGCGGTCCAACGGTCCGGATGAACCGAGCATCAGGTAGACCTTGGTCGCCTCATACAGGAACGCCGGCTGCTCGAAATGCGCCCGCATCTGAGCCTCGAGGCGAACAATCAGACGCGGCAGCAGGACGTGTTGCAGGTCGTGGTGGTAGACCTCGCGCGCACCCGCACCGAGCTTGGCGGTCTGCGACAGACCGGGGAACCATTGCGATGGCGGCGGTGGTGCATCCACCCCGAACGGGAGTGCGCGGGCCGCATCGAGCAATGGTACGATCGGCGGGAGGTCGCCAGTGGTAACCGGATCCAAGGGCAGCGACTGCGCCAGCTTGGTGTACGCGCTGAGCGCGGCGTTCGACTGCTCCAGCGCCAATTGGTTGGCCTGCCGTGTCTGGATCAGCGCGGCCGCCCCACCCAGAGCCACGAGCAGTGCGATCGCCGCGGCGCCCGCGCGCATAAACAGATTGCGCCGGATCTGGGCGGGATCGCGCGAGACCAGCATGGCCTCGCCGAACACGACTTCCTTGAGCAGCCGGCCGAGGAAATAGCTGCGGCCTTGCTCCGGCCGTAGTGACTGCGTGCGCTGGGCGTCGATGCCGAAGCTACGCGCCATCGCGCCGGTGAGGCGATCGATCGGGGTGCCTTCCTGGGTGCCGGAGGTCAGATAGGCGCCACGCAGGACCGGTGCCGGATCGAGGCGTGAGCCACCAAACGCCTCGGTCAGGAATTCTCCGAGCGGTGCGGCGAGGCTGGCGACCTGGGCGGGGAAGCCGGCGATCAGCGTGCGCCGATCCGGGCTGCGTTCGGTCTGCAAACGATCGAGCAGGCGCTGGTTGAGGCGCTCCACCAGCAACAGGAATTCGGCGCCGAAGAGGCCGGCGGTGCCGGCCTCGGTCTTGTTCAGCGGGAAGGTGACGCCCCAGACCTGGGCGCGCTTCTCGCGATCCAGATCGTCGAAGAACTCCGTGAAGCCGGCGATGAGGTCGGCCTTGGTGAACAACGCGTAGACCGGCACGCGAACGCCAAGCTGGTCGTAGAGTTCCTTGACGCGACGACGGATGGCGCGTGCGTGGGCCAGTCGTTCGGTGGCAGGAGCAGCGGCGATATCGGACAGCGCAATCGCGATCAACACGCCGTTCAGCGGCTGACGCGCGCGGGTGCGCTTCAGCAGGCCGAGGAAAGCCTGCCAGCCCGCCTTATCGACCGCCGCATCGGAGTCCTGCGTGGTGTAGCGGCCGGCGGTATCGATCAGCACCGCGGTCTCGGTGAACCACCAGTCGCACATGCGGGTGCCGCCGACGCCGGCGACCGCGCCCTGGCCCATCTCGGCGGCAAGCGGGAAAGACAGTCCGGCGTTCAGCAGGGCTGTGGTCTTGCCGGCGCCCGGGGGGCCGATGATGGCGTACCAGGGTTGTTCGTACAGATACCCGCGTGAACCGGAGGCCTTTTTCAGCAGCGCCAGCGCGGTGGTCAGCTTGTCGCGCATCGCGGCGACTTCCTCGGCGGATGCGGCAACCGAGGGGTCGGCCTGGACGGCGGTGACGCCCTCGACCAGGGCGGTCTCGTTCTTCTTGCGCCGACGATCGAGCCAGAAGTTCACGCCGCCCCAGATCAGCAGCATCACCACGATGACGATGACGCGCGGCAGCCAGTCCTCCAGGAACGACAGGAACGGGCCGAACAGCCATACCAGGGCGCTCAGCAGCGCGACGCCGATGAAGCTGAGGAACCAGCGGGACCCGAGGAAGCGAAGCACGGCTCGCATGGTTCAGGACTCGCGACCGCGCGGGCGCGCCGTGGTGCTCGTGGCAAGCCCGTGCCAGTTCAAGTTCAATTTCAGGTTCAAGTTCAAGTTCAAGTTCAAGTTCCTCCCCCTCCCCTTGCGGGAGGGGGTAGGGGGAGGGGGTAGCCCCAACTCCAACGCCCCCTCCCCCAACCCCCTCCCGCAAGGGGAGGGGGAGGTCCCAAACGCGCTGAACTCGCTGGCCTCAGTGTGAGCGGACACTAGCCTTGCCTCCGCAGTACCACTTCGATGCGCCGGTTCTGTTCGCGGCCTTCGGGCGTAGCGTTGGACGCTATCGGATCAGCATCCCCGTGGCCCTGTACGGTGATGCGGCCCGGCTCTCCCAGCGCCTTCGAGATGATCGCCGCCGCCGCTTCGGCACGCGCCTGGGACAGCTGGAAGTTCGACGGGAACCGCACCGTATGGATCGGCTGGTTGTCGGTGTAGCCGTCCACTGTCACCGGCCCCTTTTCGACCTTGAGCGCTTCGCCGATGCGCTCCAGCAGGTGGTAGTAGCTTGGCGCCACGCTGGCACTCCCCGAGGCGAACATGCCGGTGTTGCGAATGCGCACGATCGGCATTGCGTGGTCGCCGACGACGGTGACGAGCCCCTGATCAATCTCCGGCTTCAGGAATGTGTAGAGCGAGTCGGGGACGGGAGCCGCGGCCGGTGGCGGCGGTGGTGGCGGCTTCACGGGAGCGGCGCGGGTGATGGCGGGCATCTTCGCCACCGGGGCGCTGAGCAACTGCGCGAACACATCGTCGGACGCAGCATTCAGCCCGGTGGAGAACCACACGAACAACAGTCCGATGATCGCCAGTGCCGCGGCACCCATCACCCATGTCGGTATCACGACGCGTGCGGGTTTGTAGGGTGCCGGCACGCCCTGCCAGTGCGGCGACAGCGCCGGGTCCGCCGCCTGACGCTGGCGGATGATGATGGTGTAGAGGTCCTCGCGAATGCGATCGAGTTCGCCGGGGCCGCGCGGGGACAAGCGATATTGCCCCTGGAACCCCAGACTCAGGCAGAGATACATCAGCTCCAGCACCGGCAGGAAATTGCCGGGGTTCGGCTTGAGCTGATCCAGCAGCTGGAAGAAGCGCTCGCCGCTGCGTACTTCCTGGTGGAAGGTCGACACCATCGAGCGCGCTGCCCATGCACCGCTGCTGCCCCACGGCGTATTCAGCACTACGTCGTCGAGGCTGGCGCACAGCGCGTAGTGCGCGGATCGGAGCTGATCCATTGGCACGCCGCCGTCGCGCGCTGCCTGCTCGAATGCACGGACCTGCTGGATGGCGCGCTCGCGCAGGTCGCCGGGGTCGGGCTGGCGCAGGGTGTTCCGCAGGCGACCCAGGAGTTGCAGCAGGGGGGCGGCAGCCTCGATCAGGGGGGAGAGGCCGAAGCTGATGCGTTCCGCACCTTCCGCTGGAGTCGGCGCCGCGGGGCCAGCGGGACGCGGAGCTCCCCCCATGCGGGTGTCGGTGGTTGATGGGGTTGGGGATGATTGTTGGGGCGGTGGGGACGCCCGGCGTCCGCCGGGTGCCGGGCGGATGACCGTGCGGTCGGAATCGTCTGGTTCGGAGAAGGGATTGTCGCTCATTGGGGCGAGCCCCTCCCCAACCCTCCCCCGCTTAGCGGGAGAGGGAGTTTGGCAGCACTCCCTCTCCCGCTAAGCGGGGGAGGGTTGGGGAGGGGGTGTGGGAGAGTGCCGTGTCTCATCCTCTGATCGCCCAAAGTTCCAGCCTCAGATTGGGGAAATCCCCCGATACATGGATGGCGAACCCGCCGGAGTTCTGCATCTGCTGCCAATGCGGACTGGCGCGATCCAGTTCGAAATACGTGGCGCCGGCGTAGAATGGCAGCTGCCGAGGGGCCACGGGCAATGGCCGCACCGCAATCCCCGGCAGCGCGACGTTGACCAGTTCGCGGATGTGCTCGACCGCGCCGATCTTGACCTGCGACGGGAACAGCCGCCGCAGTTGCTCAGCCTGCACGTCGGCCTGCACCGTCAGGACGAAATTCGACGCGCGCAAAATCGAGCGGTCGGTGATCGGCCCAACACGCACGCCATGCCGCGCCTCGCGCAGCGGGATCGGGATCGCATTCGCCTCCAGCACCGTCGCGAGCGCACGTCGCAAATCCGCGACCACCGGCGCAAAGCTGCGTTGCAGATCATCGTGCCGGTACGCCGGATACGCCGTGGGGCGCCGCGTTTCCAGGAACGTCGCCAACTCCCCGGCTATCTGCACCAAAGCGGTATACAGCGCCTCCGGATGCACGTTCGCCGCATCGGCCCAATGCGCCAGCACGTTCTGCCAGCCATTGATGGATTGCAGCAGCAGGAAATCCTGCACCTGTGCGACGCCCGCCTGGCCCGGCGCGGTCATCCGCGCTGCCAGCGCCTCACCGCGCTGGTTCAGCATGCCGGACAATTCCGCGATCAGCCCGGTCAGCGGCGGCACGGCGGAACACACCAAGGCGGGCGGCATCCAGCGCTCATCCAGAATGATTCGCCGATCAGCGGTGACCTCGGTGACGCGCGCCAAGCCGATGCAGAGGTAGCCGGTGCGTTCGTCCGTCTCCACCAGATACCGCATGCGAAGCCGCCCGACCTGCAGTTCCGCCGGCTGCGGCGAGGCCGAGTGGGTGTCGTACGCCTCGAACGGCTTTGCTGCGTAACGCCCCTCGGTGGCGCTGTCCGCCACCTCGACCGCGCCGGCCTGCCGTATCGGCAGCGCCAGGTAGATCAGGACGTTGCGTGCGCTGTCAGGCAGCTCCAGGGGCGGTGGATGATCCGCCTCGCCCGGCAAGGCGAACGGCGTGCCGTCCTCGAACACGCCGGCCGCCGAGGCGAGCGCAAAGCGGCCGGTGCCCAGCAGATCGCGGTCGAGCGCGTAGTCGACCAGCCCCCAGGGATGCGGGCGCATCGCCTGCACGCGTCCGCGCACAAGCTGCTCGGTCCAGCGATCCTGCTGCTGGAAATGCTGCGTGCGCAGGAACATGCCTTCCTGCCAGACCACGCGATTCGTCCAGCTCATCGAGCGGCATCCCCCCAATCGGTAAATATCATGGCGCAGCCGAACGGGCGGCGCCAAGCATCATGCAGGAGCAGGCTTCAGCGAGATCGCAAGTTTGCCGACGTTGAGCAGCAGCTTGGTCGGCCCGCTGGCCGCCGCGGGTGCATCGGCCCGCCATTGTGCGTTGTCGATGTCGCGGTACAGCACGACGATGCCGATGGCCTGGACCATCGGCTTCAGCTCGAAGGTCTTGGTCTGGGTCTCGCCGGGCGAGAGCACGAATTCCTGCGACCCGGCGTCGTCGCTGCCGAGCGTCTGCTGTTCGTGCTCGGTCAAGGCGAACACGTCGCCGCGTTCGAACTTCGCGGTCGCGGTGAGCTGGTAAATCCGCACCGCGACAGGCGCCGGCTTCCCGGCGAGGTCCGGGTTCTGGTCGGCGCTGCCGATCATGGTGAGCGTCAGCACGGCTGGCGGCTTCGGCGGCGGCGCGCATTGCAGCAGCACGAGGGGTGCCGCCAACGCGGGCAGCAAGAGAAGCGAGCGACGACGGATCATTCCCGCTCCTTTGCGGCTATTTCCTGCAGCGAGCGTTCATACGCGCGCGCAAACGCCTTGCCGAACACGCTATCAAAATCATCGGCCAGCGCCTGCACCGTGCGAGTGTATAGCGCTTCATAGCCGTCCCATGCGCGCGCCTTTTTCTGTGCCGGCAGCAAGGTCATGCCACCGCTGCGTTCTGCCTCGGCGCGCAGCTTCGCCGGATCGAGGCCCTCCAGCACCGATCGCACCGCGGTCTGCATCGCGGCGATGGTGGCCAGTTCGTGCAGCCTGATGTCGCGCAGTGCATCGGCCACCGCTTCGTGCGCGGCCATATCGCTGCGCCTGCCGGCGCCGAGCAGTGCGGCCAGCGCATCGTCGTCGCCCGCCGAGAACTTCAGCGGGTTGTTGCCGCGCGCCTGGATCATCGTCTGCTCGATGCGGAACTCGCCCTTGATCGCGGCGCGCCCCATCATCACGGCGCGCAGTCCGGCGACCATGTTCCGGAACGCCTTGCCCAACGAGAGCATGGCGGCCGGCGGATCCTTGGGCGGCGTATCCTGCATGCCGGCGCCTTCGAGGAACGCCGCCAGCAGCGCTCCGTCATCCGCGACCATGGGTTCTGGCGGCGGCGGTTGCGGCGGTGCGGCACGGCGGACGGCAGGAGGAACCGGCTGAGGTGGCGGGGCGGTCGGGAGTTCATCCTCGGCCTCAAGGAACGGAGACTCCACTGCCGGCTGGGCTTGTGCCGGTGGGGGAACCGGCCTGGCCTGCGGTGGCGGTGGGGGCGACGCAACCCGCGCAGCCGGGGGCGGCGGCGGGGCCGCCTGGGCGGGAGCCGGTGCGCCGGTGGGCGCGATGCCTTCCAGCAGATCCTTGTCCCAGTCGTCGGGCAGCAGATCGTCGCCAGGTATCACACCGCCCGCGTGAAGCGGCATCTGTTCGACCTGATTGGACAGGTTGAACGCGTCCTGCATGGCCGGCGTATGGTCCGCCTGGGTAGGCCCGCGGAACGGCGCTTCGTGGCGCTCCGGCAAAAGCGGGTCGAAGTCCGGCGGCAATTGCGCCGAGGTGATGCGGATGCTCGGATGATCCGGTTCATCGAATGGGTTGCGCACCTCGCGGTGTCCCGCGAATGGGTCCATCCCGAACGGATCGTTGAACGGACTATTGCCGGCGCTGCCTGGGCGCGCCACGGCATCCTCGGTGAGCCGCACCTCGATCTCGTAGGCGCCGACACGCACCCGATCGCCATCGCGCAGGCTGCGGATGTCGCCGGCACCGATGGCGTTCTCTTCCCGATTGATGAAGGTGCCGTTGGTGGAGGTATCGGCGAGCTGCCAGCCGCCGCCGCGGTACGCCAGGGCGAAGTGGCGCTTTGACAGCAGCCGCTCGGGGTCCGGCAGGATCCAGTCCACGCCGGGCCCGCGGCCAACAGAATACTCGCCGCCGGACACATTGCGTGTCTCGGGGACCACCGAGTCCGGGCAGCGCAGAACCGTCATTGTCAGTTGCATGGCATCAGCCGTTCGTCGTCCACGGGCGGGGCGCTCAGCCGGTTTCAGCGGGCAACCGGCCAGGTCCGCCCGTGGCGATATTACGCCCACTTTCGAGAAACTGGTGCAATCTCGCATCGCGCCGAACCGCGTCCCCGCGCACGGCCGCGAGAGCGACTGAGCCGGCGACCGCGGTGCCGGTGAGGTGAGGCGCCGGCGGCACGGCCGGCTGGCCTTCCGGCGCCATCGAACCGCCACTCCAGAACGCCGCCATGGCTGCCCATGCCTCGGGCGTGCCGAAGCCGCTGGCCTGCGCCAGGTCAAACGCAGTGCGGCGCGTGGTCTCGGCCTGTTGGCGGACCCAGTCCTCCGCCGCCTCGCGGCACTTCCGGTCCGTGTCGGGCAGGTCTGAAGGCGCGGTGTGTACGGCGCACATGCAGGCCCACCATACCGCCTCGCGCTTCGGAAGTGCGTGCGCGACGAGGCGCGTGGCCTCGATCAGGAAGCCGCCAGCGGTGAGCCTTTCCAGCGCCTCGGGGACCTGGGTGCAGGCTTTCGTGGCAGTATCCGCTGCGGCCTCCAATGTGAGGTGAGGTCGGATCGCCGCGAGATCGCCGCCGAGCTTTGCCAATGTTTGCGACATGCGGGATCAGTTGATCATGGTGATGGCGCCCTTGACCATCAGCATCGCGTCGGCGTTCACCTGTGTCATCAGGCCCTGGATCTGTGTCTGTATCTGTCCTTGGATCTTGATCATCATGCCGGTGATGGTGACGCCCATCTGGTCGATCTTGATCGAACTGCCACCGACCTTCAGCGTAATCGACTGCATCGCCTCATCGGTGATGGAGCCGAGCCCGGCCTTAAGGCTGACATTGCCCATCGTCACGTCGGTCGAGTGGTTGCCCATCGAGACCGTGCTGCTCATGTTGCCCATGGCGACCTTCACGTCATGGTTGCCCGTGTCGACCTTGAAGCTGTGGTTACCCTTGGCGATGTCGATCGTGTGGTTGCCCATGTCGACTTTGAAGCTGTGGTTGCCCTTGGCGACGTCGATCGAGTGGTTGCCGTCGGTGACCGTCAGGCTATGGTCCTGCTTGATCTTGATGGTCTGGTTGTTCTGGATGTCGACCGTCTCGTCCTTCTTCACCGTCACGATGCGGCAGTTGTCGATCTTCAGCGTCTGGTCGTGCTTGACGTACGGTCGACAGGTCCTTCTGGGCCTGTTCGTAGATGAGCTCGTTGTCTTTGTTGTCGTCGAACGTGTACTCATTGTAGTCGGAGGTACCGCCCTTCAGGCTGGTGCGCGTCCTGATGCCCGACTTGGTCTTGTCGGCCTTGCTGTATATCGGTGTGTCACGTCCGTTGTAGAGGCCACCGACGACGATAGGCCGATCGGGATCGCCGTCGACGAACGCCACCGCGACCTCGGTGCCGACACGCGGGATGAACTGCGCGCCCCAGCCCTTGCCGGCCCATGGCATGATGACACGCGCCCACACGGCCATGTCGGGGGTCGCGTCCTTCCGATGGTCCCAATAGAACTGGACCTTCACCCGTGCGAGATCATCCGTGTAGATTTCCTCGCCGTCCGGCCCAAGCACGATCGCGGTGTGAATCCCGTCCATGCGCGGACGCGGCGTGATCAGCGGTTGCCGCCATGTCACGCTCGCCGGGAAGCAGGTGAAGCGATTGGAGTAGTCCGCGGTGCCGCCGCCGGTGATCCATGTCTCGTCACTGACCTGGTGGATCGTGCTTTGCACGACGTAGGTGTCGTCGTACGGGCTGGCCGGCTGGCTTGCGAGGGTGAACTTGCCACCCGGGACGATGCCGCCGAACCGGGTCGTGCCATCGAACAATGACGCGGTGGCCTCGGCGGCCTCCATTTCCCGCTTGGTACGATCAGTGACGGTGTCAGTCTCAAATGTTAGCGCTGGCCAGCGGAAATCGTCGCGAGTTGGTGCTCCCGCGGTCTCCAGCGTGGTCGGCTGCTCATTCTCCAGCAGTGTGTCCGGCTTGACCGGGTCGTAGTCCTTGAACTTCATCTTGCCGCGGGTGGTCACCGCCGCATGGTTGAAGTCGCTGACATAGGTGCCTTCCGTTTGACCGCCGACCGTGTGGAGGCCTGCTCCGGCAATGGCCTTGAACGCCTGGTTCTGGTTGGCAATGACCAGGGTGTGCTTGGAAGCTTCATGTTCGAAGAAATAGAACCAGCCTTCCTCCTCCATCAGGCGCGTCGCGAAGTGGAGGTCGGTTTCATTGAACTGGACGGTGTATTCCCGCTCCGTGCTGGTTGGCGGTCCGCTGACGTCGGTGAGGCCGAGGTCCTGGAACATCGCCTTGATGATGTCGGCGGCAGACTTCTTCTGATAGACGCGGCAATCAACGGTCTGGTTGAGGAACCAGAGTCTCGGGACCAGGACCAGGTGATACGTCTGGAACTGATCAACCCCCGCCTGCCCGCGCACCGCGCCCTCGGCGCTGATCGCCTGGACGATCCCGTGGAAGTAGCGGACCGGTGTTCCGGCGTTCTGCAAGGTGATGCAGCAGGGCCGGTTCAGCAGAGTATTGGGATCGACCACGCCCTGTTGGCAGACCGCGTGGACATCGAACGTGAACGGCTGACTGATCTGTTCATTCGCCACGAGAGAGATAGGGATCAGCTGATCGTCGCCGAGCGGTGACGACATGGTCATGAGTGCTGTCTGGCGGGCCCAGGTGGGCATGCTTCATGCGGCTCCAGATGTGCGTCTCGACGCCTTGGGTCGTGCTGCTGACACCGCCGTGGCCGACATTGCCAGGTTGCGGCGCAGTATTGGCACGACGATCCCGCGCAATTGCATAGCATCTGAGCGCGCGAATTCAAAAGCTTCCTGACGACGGATTTTGTCGGGGTTCAATCGGCCTTGACCGCGACCGGGCAAAGCTGCTCGCATCCCGCGCGCGGAACGACCGAGTGGAGTTCAAGCGTGTATATCGCGGCGCATTCGCGTTTGCGCCAAGCCGATGTGACAGAGATACGTCTGGGCCAGACG
Organism: uncultured Alphaproteobacteria bacterium; assembly: GCA_963726125.1. Classification (GTDB taxonomy): domain Bacteria; phylum Pseudomonadota; class Alphaproteobacteria; order Acetobacterales; family Acetobacteraceae; genus JAMXLO01. The sequence goes on from CAVSBG010000014.1 coordinate 70,733, forward strand.
CTCGTGCTGCTGCTGAGGCCCGGATGTCGCCTGGCCGGTGGAGCTGGCGCGGCAGCGGCTGGATTCGCGTCGGATTGCGGGAGTGCTGCACGGATTTCGCCAGCGGCCGCTTGCCGTCGCGCAGCTTCGGTTGTTCTGGCATTGCCATCACCTGGTGGGCAGGCAGCTGAGCGATGACGCGCTGTTGGTTGAGTTCGCGACCCGGATCAACTGTCACCGTATCGAAGCGCTGGTACTGCCGCTGCGGCATGCGGCCGTGTCGTCCGAATCGGCAGCGGCGACCGGAGAGCCCGGCGGTGGCCCGACCCGAGCGCCACCAGTGGTATCCGCGACACCTGCACGAGCCACGGTCGCTCCGCAGCCCCCTGTCCCGCTGGCACAGTGGGACGCCAGGCGCCGGCTGGCCTATGTGCTGCCGAAGGCGGCCGAGGCCGTGCATGGTGAGGCGCTCCGCAGCATCATACTGGGCCTGGCGACCCCAGAGGGGCTTGCCGCATTGGTCATTGTGATAGGGCTGGAGGTTGCGAGCCATGCCGCCGGTGGGGTGGGTTTCTTCGCCGATGCCGCGTTGGTTGCGGTGCTTTGGACGATGTGCGGCGTGTCCGCGTTCTACGCCATGATCGCGTTCCGCGACTTCCTGCTCGATACGATCGAGGCCCGGTACTGATAGGGACCTGGACCTGGCGGCGCGCGATCTTGCGGACGCAGCTGTGCTGCTGGGAACAGCGGGACTCGCGTTCCTTGGAGGCTGGGCCAAGGCAAAGACGACCGCCGGACGGGTTGGAGGGAGTGCTGCCGCGCCGGGCGCAGGCATTGAGGCGAGCGCGTCCCGTCCGTGATCCGGCGATCCGAAGGATGCCCGGCGCTCCGCGATGGCTCGCGGCGGTGGTGTTGCTCGAGACAGCAGGCTTTCGGAGACTCGCGATGATTGGCCCGCGTAAGGAGAGCGCCTCACGCCACCACTGACTTCAACTCCAACTCACGCGCACGCAGACATCGCGCCCAATGTCCCGGCGCGACTTCCTCCAACGCCGGCACCTGCTGCCTGCACCGATCGATCGCGTAGCGGCAGCGCGGATGGAACGCGCAGCCTGGTGGCGGATCGGATGGATCCGCCACGTCACCCTCCAGCACAATCCGCTGCGCGCGCCGCCGCGGGTCCGGCACGGGCACGGCTGACAGCAATGCCTCCGTGTACGGGTGGCGTGGCGAGGTGAACAACGCGGTGGTCGGGGCAATCTCGACAATCTTGCCGACGTACATCACGGCGACGCGGTGGCTGACGTGCTTCACCACCGACAGGTCGTGCGCGACGAACAGGTAGGCCATGCCGAGCCGGTCCTGTAGTTCCAGCATCAGGTTGACGATCTGGGCCTGCACCGAAACGTCCAGCGCGGATACCGGCTCGTCCGCGACAATAAGCGACGGCGACAGTGCGAGCGCACGTGCGATGCCGATACGCTGGCGTTGTCCGCCGGAGAATGCGTGCGGGAACCGGTTCAGGTATGCGGCAGGCAGATGCACAAGCTCCAGCAGCTCCGCCACGCGCGCGTTGCGGGCAGCGGTGTCGGTCATGCCGTTGACCAGCAGCGGCTCGCCGATGATCTCCGCGATCGTCATGCGCGGATTGAGCGACGAGAACGGATCCTGGAAGATCATCTGCATCTGCCGCCGCAATGGCCGCAGAGCCTTGCGGGGAAGTCCCGCCACATCGACCTCGGCGCCGCTTTCGGTACGAAACCGGATTTCGCCCGACGTCGGCGTGACGGCGCGCAGGATGCAGCGCGACGTGGTGGTTTTGCCGCAGCCGCTTTCGCCGACCAAGGACAGTGTCTCGCCGCGTGCAATGGAGAAGCTGACATCGTCGACCGCGCGCACCTGTCCGGCCAGCCGGCCCAGAAGTCCGCGATGGATCGGGTAGTACTTACGCAACGCGCGAACGTCGAGAACCGCGGTCATGTGGGGTCCGCCGCAAAGCAAGAGAAGCTGGAAAATCCTCCCCCTCCCCTTGCGGGAGGGGGGCGGGGGGAGGGGGCCGTGCCCGCATTGGCATCGCCCCCTCGCTCCAACCCAGCTTCTCTTCCTTCTCCGCCTTCACCGATTTCCCTGATCACCCTGTGGCACGCCACGTCATGGCGGTCGGCGACTGCCACCTCCACGGGGAACGACTTCTCGCAGACGCCAGCGATGAACTCCCGGCACCGCGGGTGAAATGGACACCCCGATGGCCGCGCGTAGGGATGCGGGATCGAACCGGCGATCGTCGCCAGCCGCGCCCGAGGTTCCGCCAGCACGCTGGGGATCGACTGCAGCAACGACTGTGTATACGGATGCCGCGGCGCATGGAAAATGGCGTCAACGGGGCCCTTCTCCACCTCGTGCCCCAGGTACATCACCACCACGTCGTCAGTCATCTCGGCGATCACACCCATGTCGTGCGTGATCAGGATCACCGCCAGCCCGCGCTCCTGCTGCAAGCGCCGGATCAAGTCCAGGATCTGTGCCTGCGTCGTGACATCCAGCGCCGTTGTTGGTTCGTCGGCGATCAGGATGCGCGGTTCGGCGGCAAGCGCCAACGCGACCATGACGCGCTGGCGCAATCCACCGGACAATTCGAACGAATACGCGTCAACGCGCTGGGCCGGACGGGGAATTCCGACCATCGCCAACAGCTCGATCGCGCGTGCCCGCGCCGCGCGCTTCGACAAGGGCGCGTGCAAGCGGATGGCCTCGACGAGTTGGTTGCCAACGGAATGGAACGCCGACAGCGAACTCATGGGCTCCTGGAACACGAGGCCGATCTCACCGCCCCGAATTGCCCGGATCTCCGCACCGTCCGCCGGCAGCTTCACCAGATCACTTTCGCGTCCGTCCGCGCGTCGCAGGATGATTTCGCCTGAAACGATGCGTCCCGGCCGTTCCACGATGCGGAGGATCGATCGTGCCGTGACGCTCTTGCCGCATCCCGACTCGCCGACAATCCCGAGCGTCTGGCCGGGGAACAGATCGAACGATGCGCCGTCCACCGCACGCACCACGCCTTCATCGGAAAAGAAATGCGTGTGCAGGTCGCGGACCGAGAGGATCGGTTCAGCCATAAGGGTCGGCTGCGTCACGCAGCCCGTCGCCGAGGAAGTTGAACGCCAGGATCACCACGATCACCGGCACTGCCGCGAAGAGCAGCCATGGTGCCAGACCCAGCGTCTGCAGGTTCTGCGCATCCTGCAGCATGACGCCCCAGGAAATAGCCGGTGGCCGCAGCCCCAGCCCGAGGAACGACAACGTGGTTTCGCTGATGATCATCGCCGGTAGCGCCAGGCTCACCGCTGCGATGATGTGCGACAGGAACGACGGCACCATGTGCTTGAAGATGATGCGCAGCCGCGACGCTCCGGCGAGTTCCGCGGCGACGATGAAATCTTCCTCACGCAGCGCCAGGAACCGGCCACGCACCACACGCGCCAGTTCGGTCCAACCGATCAGGGAAATGATGATGGTGATGGCGAAATACACCTGCTGTGGCGACCAGCTTGCCGGCACGGCGGCGGCGAGCCCCATCCACAGCGGTATCGTCGGGATGGAGCGCAGGATTTCGATCACGCGCTGAATGACAACGTCCGCCCAACCGCCTTGCAGTCCGGAGATGCCACCCAGTAACACGCCCAGCACCAGGCTAAGTGTGACGCCGACCAAACCAATCGTGAGCGACGTGCGCGTCGCCAGCACCAGCCGCGAGAACACGTCGCGCCCCAATTGATCAGTGCCGAGCAGGAACAATGCGTTTTCCGGCTTGCCGTCGGAAACGCCGAACAAGTGAATGTCGGTCGGGAACAGACCGAGGAACGAATACGGATAGCCATGCGCGAACCACACCAGGTCGCGCGGTTCACTGGGATCCGGTACGTAGGTCAGCTTGAATGTCCGCATGTCGCGCTTGCCCTTCAGCGCATAAACATGCGGGTCGAAACTGCCGTTGGCATTGAACCAGTGGATCGGCTGCGGCGGGATATAGCTGCGACTCGCCTGCGTATCGAAGGGAGGCGCATAGGCAATCACGTCGGCGAACACCGCGACCAGGTAGAACAGTCCGACGATGATCGCGCTGACCACCGCCAGCCGATGCTTCCTGAAGCGCCACCAGATGAGCTGGCGCTGCGTTGCGACCGCAACCCGGGTTTCCGCCTCGGTGACCAGCGGTTCGGTAATGACCGCGTCACTCATCGCATCTGGCCCAGCCGGATGCGTGGATCAATCCACATCAACAGCAGATCGGACAACAGTGTGCCAACCACCGTCAGTATGCCGAGCAGCAGGATGATGGTGGACGCCAGCAGCATGTCCTGCGACAGCAACGAACGCAGCAGCAGCGGTCCCACCGTCGGGAGGCTGAGCACCACGGAAATGATGATCGAGCCGGAGACCAGTTGCGGCAGCAGATAGCCGATGGTGCTAGCGAATGGATTCATCGCGGCGCGCACTGGATATTTCAGGATGACGCGGCGTTCCGGCAGGCCGCGGGCGCGCGCGGTCACCACGTAGGGGCGCCGCAGTTCATCGAGCAGATTGGCGCGCATGATTCGGACAAGCTGCGCGGTGCCGGCGAGCGACAGGATCAGTATCGGCACGGGCAGGTGCTGCAACAGGTCTACCAGCTTGGTCCAGCTCCACGGTGCCAGTTGCTGGTCCGCCGAGAACAACCCGCTGACACTGATGCCGAACAGGGTCAGACCGAAATACATCACGATCAGCGCCAGCAGGAAGTTCGGGATCGCCAATCCGACGAAGCCGAGGAACGTGAAGATGTAGTCGCCGATGGAGTATTGCCGCACCGCTGAGTAGATCCCGATCGGCAAGGCCAGTCCCCAGGTGACGACGATGGCTCCCAGCGACAACGCCACCGTCAGCCACAGGCGATCACCGATCACCTCGGTCACAGGGCGTCCGTATTCGAAGGAACGGCCGAAATTGCCGTGGGCCACCATCGCTATCCACTTCCAATATTGGACGTAGAGCGGCTGGTTCAGTCCGTACGCCAGGCGCATGGCGTCCGCCTCCGCTGCGGAGATCGAGGAACCCGAGGCGGCGGCCTGGGCAGCATAGGCAGTGACGAAATCAACCGGCGGCAAGTGGAGGATTGCGAACGTCACGAGGGTGATCGCAAAGACCGTGATCGCTGCCAGTAACAGGCGCCGGGCGATGTAGGTCAGCATCAGTCAGAACGGCGGCGACGAGACGGGAGAGGATCATGGCTACGGAGCCTTGGCTGGCGGGTGGCGCCCCCTCCCCCCGCCCCCCTCCCGCAAGGGGAGGGGGAGAATGGGTGGTGCGGGTGCCTCATGCTTTGAAGTACCATGTCTCCGGGTGTGAATTGCCCGGCGTCCGGCAGTGCTGCGCATTGCACACGCGGGCCGCGATGTTGCCCAGTTTGTTGCTGACCAGCCGCACACCAAGGCCGGCCGGCGATTGTCCGACCGTGCCGATGCCGGTACTGCTGGTCAACCAGGATCTTCCAGATCTCCTGCGCGTTGTGATTGCGCCCGTCGGCTTTCAAGCCGGACGCTTCACTATAAAGCTCGAAGATCTTCAGGATATTCGGATCGTCCGGTTTCGTCCCCTGCTTGCCACCGGAGGAGAACCAAGTCGCGTATTCCGGACCGAAAGCCGCGCCAGGAATGACCGGGACCGCCCAGGTCGGAAACAGGTAGAGCAGCTCCGTCCCGCCGTTATTCCACACAAACAACTGATGCTCGTTGTTGGTCTGCTTGGCGAACCCAAGCCCGCGCTCCATCTCCTTCACATCAGCCTGGATGCCAATCTTGCGCCACTGATCGGCGACCATTTCCGACAGCTTCGGATAGGGCAGGAACGCCGCAATCGCGATCACCTGAAGCCGCAACCGCTCGCCGTTATCGGTACGCACGCGGAACCCATCGGCGTCCTTCTTCGCCAAGCCGATCTTGTCGAGCAAGGCATTGGCCTGCGCCACGTCCAGCACGGACCACTTCTTGCGCCAGTCCGGCCCCGGGCTTTGCGGCATCGTCTCGCCGGGTGCGGGCGAACCAGGCGTTCCCACGCCGAGCCAGAACGTCTCGTTCAACTGATCCCGATCGATGCCAAGCGACAACGCGCGTCGGAAATCCGCGTTGGTCAGCCACCTCCGGACCTCGGCGTCGCCCGTGTAGCTCTGGTTCACGTGGAACATGAAGTCGGAGCCGGCGAACCCAAGATCCAGATGGACCTTGTAGTTCCCCTTGTCCTGGTTCTCCAGCAGCACCGGCAGCTTGCCCAGATCGATATGCCGCTCCTGCTCATCATATTCGCCGGCCATCGCGCGCAGATTGATGACCTCGAGATTCTCGGCCAGCGTGAACTGGACCTGGTCGAAATAGGGTAACTGATTCCCTGCGGTATCCACCGCGTAGTAGTACGGGTTCCTTTCGAGCAGCCAGATCGGGTTGTTGATCGGCCGCACGCTGCGCCAAGGCCCCAGAACTGGCAGATCCGGGTTCAACTCCCAGTCCTTCTTGAAGTGCAGCATCTGCACCCAGCTATCGAACCCCTCCCGCTTGGCGGCTGCGTTCACCGTATCAACCGACGAATACTTCGGCAGGAATTGCTTGAGGTACTGTTTCGGCGCGTAAGCTCCGAAGCTGACCTTGGCGGCCTGACGCACGGCCTGTCCGCCGCCCATCGCCGTATCGCCGGCCATGATGTCCTCGAACAGGAAATACGGCACGTCCCATTCCCAGCGGACCGTGGTTTCATCAACCTTCACCATGCGGCCAGGCTTGCCACCGGGGCGCATTTCCGGTGTCGGCGTCGGAACGATTTCCGGATTGCCGTAGATGTCCTCGAACCAGAACATGAAATCGTCCGCGGTGAACGGCGAGCCGTCCGACCACCGCATGCCCTTGCGAAGATGCAGCGTGTAGGCCTTGCCGTCGTCGCTCAGGTCGTAACCCTTGGCCATGCCGGGCACGATCTTGCTGCCGTCCGCACTCCAGTTCAGCGGCTTGTCGGACGACTGGATGCGGTTGCCGTTCTCACCGTCCGCGGGTCCGGTAAACGCGCGCCGCCAGGTGCCACCATATTTGCCGATCTCGTTCAATGGTTGCCACACCATGGGCTCCGCCGGGACGCGTTGCTCCACCGGGGGCAGCTTCCCGGCCTTCACCAGGTCGGCCAGCATCGGTGCTTCGGAGAACTTCTTGGGTATCTTCGCGGGATCGGTGACCATGGTCGGTCCCTGGACGTCGCCAACGAGCCCGGATTGTGACAGGCTGCTCTGTGCGGCCTCGGCAATCGCGCCGCGCAGGAACTCCATTGCCACCGGGCTGGCGGCCAGGCTCGCGAGCATGGCACGGCGTGACAAGTTGGATTTCGACATGGACGTTTCCCTGCAACGAAGTGTTGCGGGTAATCTACCGGTGCGGCGGGCCACATGCCAGGGGCGTTCAGAGCATGACTGTCCCGCCGTCGACGGCAATCGTTTGTCCAGTAACGAAACAACTCCCGTCGGAGATCAGCCACGCCACGGTGCCGGTCAGGTCCGCCGGTTCCAGCGTGCGCTGTATCGATTGCCCGGCCCGGATCACCTCCAGGCCTCGATCCAGTCGATCACCGAAGAATTCCGCGGTGCCTTCGGTTATCACTGCGCTTGGCGCCAGCGCATTGACCCGAATGTTGTCGCGCCCCAGCTCTCGGGCCAAGCCGCGCGTCAAGCCGATCACCGCGGCCTTCGACGTAGTGTAGTGTAGTGCGAACGGCATACCGTAGGTTGCGGCAAGCGAGGCGACATTGATGATCGATCCGCCACCGGACTGACGCATCGCCGGCACCGCCGCCTTGCAGCAATTCCAGATGCCCTTGACGTTCACGGCCATTGCCGCGTCCCAGTCGGCCTCGGCGATCTGATTGAACCGACCGCCGCGTAGCGAGCCGTAAAGCGCTGCATTGTTGATCAGCGCATCGACGCGACCGAAACGTTCCATTGCCTGTTCCACCATCGAATTGGCCGAGGCGATGTCGGTCACGTCCAGGCGCACGCCGAACGCGCCATTGCCCGCAGCGTCAGCAGCGGTCGTGCAATCGGCAACGTCACCCGCGACGATGCGCGCGCCAGCCTGTCCGAGGGCGCGGGCATATTCAAAGCCAAGGCCACGCGCGGCGCCGGTGATCAGCACGACCTTGTCTGCAACGCTCATGACTGTTCCCTCCGTTCAGGCCGCGCGCCGCAACCGGTAGTCGTCCACCATGTCGCGCACGCGGTAGACCTGCACCAGGCCACGGATCAGCGTCGGCGCGATGCGATGCCAGCCTAAAGCGCGCATCGGCGTCACCGGGAAGACCGTCGCATCATCGCGCGCACCGCGCACCAGCGTTGCGAGATCGCGCCCCATCATCGTCGCCGCCGCAATGCCGCGCCCGTTGTATCCAAGCCCGGCAAACAGCCCAGGTGCCAACTCGTGCAGCCGAGGGAAATGGTCGGTCGTCATCGCCACCCAGCCGGTCCAGGCCTGCTGCCACTTCACCGTGCCGAGTTGCGGAAACAGCCGCCTGATGCGCGCATCGACGCGTGCCCAGTCCGCACGAGGTTCGGCGCCGAAGCTTGGGCCGTGCGCGCTGGCGTGCAGCCTTCCGTCCGGCAACATGCGCGCGCCGGAATACAGCAGCCTTGTATCGGTCAGCGACTGCCGTTGTGGCAGGATCGAGCGGCTCACGTTGTCCGTCAGCGGCGCGCTGACAAAGCCGTGCCCGCGCATCGGGATGATGCTCTCGCGCAACCCCGGCCACAGATCGGTGGTATATGCGTTCGTAGCGATCACCACGTTGTCCGCGGTAACCCCGGTGCCACCAGTATCGACCGCCCATTTTCCGTCGCGCCGGGTGAGACCTCGGACGGGAGCTCGCGTGTGCAGGGTGGCTCCTGCCTTTACCGCGGCGTGCGCCAGGCCGCGCACATACGCGAACGGATTGATGTTGCCGCCGCGCCGGTCGAGCGACGCCGCCGAATACAGCGGGGAACCGATGGCCTCGGCGCAGGCTGTGCCTTCCAGCATTTCAACCGGCTCGCCGCGCTGCTGCCAGTACTGCGTGCGGCGTTCCAGATTGCGCCGCCCGTTCGGCGAATGCGCGGCGAAGATCAGACCCGATCGCGTCGCCCAGCATTCGATCCGATGCTTGAAGATCAGTTCGAACACCAGATCGGGTCCGGCGGCCACGGCATCGATGACGCGGGTGCCGCGTTCGGTACCGTAGTGTCGCAGGATCGCCGGCTCGCCGAGTTTCAGGTACGGCACCACCTGCCCGAATGCGCGCCCCGATGCGCCCCAGCCGATCTCCTTCGCCTCCAGCAGGGCGACGTCGATGCCTGCTTCCGCGAGGTGCAATGCGGTGGAAAGCCCGGTGAAGCCACCCCCGATCACTGCGACGGCGACATGGCGCCATCCGTCGAGCGGTTGAGTGGGAGGCGGCGGTGGTGCTGCACGCACATAGACATCGGGCGGTCCCGATTGATCGGACAATGGCTGATACATGCGGCGGACGATGCGGCCGGTTGCCGCGATGCGCAACCCGACGCTAGGTTCTGCCCCATGCAACTCACCGCCGAACGCCTCGACCGCATCAGCCCAAGCCAGACAATCGCCGTGCGACAGAAGGTCGCAGCGTTGAAACGCGAGGGGCGCGATGTACTCGGCGTATCGTCGGGCGAGCCCGATTTCAACACGCCGCAGCACGTGAAGGATGCGGCGATCCGTGCGATCGAGAGCGGCGAGACCAAATACACCGACGTCGCCGGCACGCCCGAGTTGCGTCGTGCGGTGGCGGACAAGTTCCTGCGTGATTCCGGCGTCGCTTACCGGCCGGAGGAGATCATCATCTCGACGGGTGCCAAGCAGGTGATGTTCAACGCCATGCTCGCCACGTTGAACGAGGGCGACGAGGCGATCATTCCGACGCCGTGTTGGGTCAGCTATCCCGACATCGTCGCGCTTGCTGGCGGCAGGCCGGTGTTCGTTGCGTGTGGCCAGAACCATGGATTCAAGCTGCGCGCGGACGATCTGGCAGCCGCGATCACGCCGCGCACGCGCTGGTTCATTCTCAACAATCCATGCAATCCCACCGGTGCGGCATACACTGCGGCCGATCTGCAGCCGTTGTGCGACGTGCTGCTGCGGCATCCGGATGTTTGGGTGCTGACTGACGATATCTACGAGAAGATCGCGTATGACGAAACGCCCGCGACAATCGTGCAGGTGGAGCCTCGGCTTAAGGACCGCACTATCACGATGAACGGTGTTTCCAAGGCTTACGCGATGACCGGTTGGCGCATCGGTTTTGCTGGCGCGCCGCTGCCGTTGATCAAGGCGATGGACAAGCTGCAAAGCCAGTCCACCTCCAACACATCGTCGATCGGCCAGGCAGCGGCGCTGGCGGCGCTGAGCGGACCGACGGATTTCATCGACTCCATGGTGAGCGCATTTCGTCTGCGCCGCGATATCGTGGTGGAGATGCTGAACGCCGCGCCGGGCATTACGTGCCACAAACCGGAAGGCACGTTCTACGTGTTTCCCTCGATGGCCGGCTGCCTTCATAAGACGACGCCGTACGGCGTGCGGATCACGGACGATCTGACATTCGTCACCGCTTTGCTGGAGGAGGAGGGCGTCGCACTGGTGCACGGCACAGTGTTCCTGTGCCCCGACCATTTCCGATTCAGCTATGCGACCGATACCGAAACCTTGCGCGAAGCGTGCGCACGCATCCAACGCTTCTGCCGCAGCCTGCGCTGATACTCGAAGAGGAAACATCCAATGGCGCCCAATGCAAAGCGCGTGTTCTATGTAAAGTATCTGTCCGGCCCGGTGTTTGCCGAGATCCTGGCGAAGCGGCCTGACATCCAACTGAACAAGCTGGAAAACGAAACGCCCGACGCGGAAGCCGAACCGGTGCTGTCGCAGGCGCACGCCTACCAGATCGGTGCCTCGCGCCAGGTGATCGGCAAGCACCTGCAGGTCACCGATGCGCTGCTGGCGAAGACGCCGAATCTGGTGGCAGTGTCATCGAACGGCGCCGGTTATGATACGATCGACGTGGATGCGTGCACGCGCCAGGGCATCATCGTGGTGAACCAATCCGGTGGCAATAAGGAAGCCGTGGCGGAGCACGCCTTGGCGATGCTGCTGACGCTGTCGAAACGCATCATCGAGGTCGATCGGCGCATGCGCCGCGCGCCCGGCATTCCGCGCAACGACTACATTGGCACCGAGCTGCTCGACAAGACCATCGGCATCATTGGCATCGGCAATGTCGGTGGCCGGCTGGCCGAATTGTGCAAGGGCCTGTTCCGCATGCGCGTGCTGGCCTACGACCCGTATCTGACCGCTGCCCAGATCGCCGCGAAGGGCGCGGAGAAGGTGGCGACGCTCGACGAAATGCTGCGCCAGGCCGACTACGTATCGGTGAACGCGCCGTACACGCGCGAAACCAAGAACATGATGGGCGCCCGCGAATTCGCGTTGATGCAGAAGCACGCATATTTCGTCACCACCGCGCGCGGCGGCATCCACGATGAGGACGCATTGGCAGCCGCGTTGACCGCGAAACAGATTGCCGGCGCGGGACTGGATGTCTGGGAAGACGAACCGCCGCCGCACGACCACAAGCTGATGGCGTTCGACAACGTGCTGGTCAGCCCGCACACCGCCGGCGCAACGGTCGAATCGCGCGACAACATGGCACGGTTCGCCGCCGAGCAGTTGATCGATATCCTCGACGGCAAACGCCCCCCGCGATTGCTCAACCCTGACGTGTGGCCTGCCTACTGCGACCGCTTCGAGCGGATCCTGGGGGCAAGGCCCAGCGGCGGATAGCGCCGGGACCGCCGTGCGCGAGCTTCGCGATGACCCCATCCTGGCCTTGTGGCTGGTCTGGGCCATCTATTGGTGCGTTGCCGGCCTCAGCGCGAAGACGACGAGTCGTCGCGAGGGCGTTGCGTCGAGGCTGACCCACATAGCGCCGCTGCTGATTGGCGTCGGCATCATGATGTCGCCGCGTCTGGCCGGCCCCTATCTGGCGACGCGCTACCTGCCTCGTGCGGTGTGGCTGTACTGGCTGGGCTTTGTCCTTGTGGCGATCGGGCTTGGCTTCTGCGTTCTGGCCCGTGTCTGGCTCGGGGGCAACTGGAGCGGGTTGGTCACGCTGAAGCAGGACCACGAGCTGATCCGCAGCGGGCCATATAACTTCGTGCGGCATCCGATCTACACCGGGATATTGCTTGCGGTGCTTGGTTCGGCGATCGCGATGGGCGAATGGCGGGGACTGCTGGGTCTGGCGCTGTTCACCGGCGCGTTCCTGCGCAAGATCCAGATCGAGGAGCAGTTCATGACGGCGCAATTCGGCGCGGACTACGCGCGCTATCGCAACGAGGTGCCCGCGCTGATCCCTATGCCCCGCCGCCGTGGCGGCTGACGTTCAGTGACAGTACTGGCTGCGCGCGGCGCTGGTATCGTAACCACCCGCGAGTGCCGTGTAGCGGAACATCAGGTCGTGGAACGCCGCCGCACTTTCTGGTGTCGCGGCGCGCGCTGCCAGTTCGCCGAACTCGGCGGCAAGTTCCAGCAACATCGGCGGGGTCATCAGTGAGGGAGGCGCCGGCGGCGGCGGTGTGACGCCATGTCGGATTTGCACCGACTTCAGCCGCAGGCTGTCCGCCCGCGTCTCGCGGCACTTGATCTGTGCCGCACGCGCTTCCTCGATCGTTTTGGCAGTCGCCTGCCGAATTTCGTAGTTGCGCTGCAGCAATTCCGCATTGCGCGCGAGCGTGCGCTCGGCATGCACCCGCAGCCACGCAACTTGCCGATCCAGTGAACCGGAAGCGTACATGCGCGCGACCATAGCCGAAATTGTTTACCAATGCGAGGGTTGAGCATCACCCCTGCGGCAAGCAAGATCGCCGCGAGTCCAAGACGATAGGAAAAACGAACGATGCTGCGCCGATGCCGACTGCTGGCTGCCTGTCTCTCCGGCGCGATCCTGATGGCAGCCTCTGCCGCGTTCGCGACCGACCTTACCATCGGTCGTGCCACCGAGCAGAACTCGCTGGACCCGCAGTTCTCCGACCTCGGCAACGACATCGCGACGGCCGAGAACATGTTCGAGAGTCTGATCGAGTTCGACTCCAAGCTTCGCATCCACCCCAAGCTTGCCGTCACGTGGCAGGTCGTGGATCCGCTGACCTGGGAGCTCAAGCTGCGGCCCAACGTCAGCTTCCACGACGGCACGCCGTTCACCGGTGACGACGTCGCTTTCTCGCTGAAGCGCGCGCGCGATGTGCCGAACAGTCCCGGCCCGCTCGCCAGCTTCGTGCGCCCGGTGAAGGAAACCGAGGTGATCGACAAGCTCACCATCCGCATCCACACCGACCAGCCGACCCCGCTGCTGATGGATATGGTGGGCCGGATCTTTATCGTGCCGGCGAAGCTCGGTGCCTCCGTCACCTCCGCCGACTTCGCCGCCGGCAAGGCGATGATCGGCACCGGGGCCTATCGTTTCAAGCAGTCGATCCCGGGCGACAAGGTCGTCATGGAGGCCAATCCAAACTACTGGGGCGAGAAGCCGGAATTTAGCACGGTCACCCTGAAGTTCCTCAGCAACCCCGCCGCGCGCAGCGCCGCGCTGTTGTCCGGCGCCGTCGATGTGATCGAGCAGATCCCGCCGTCCGATATCTCGGTGTTCCAGAACCGCCAGGACGTGGCGCTGTATTCGGTAACCTCGACGCGGCTGATTTATCTTGCGATGGACCAGGGGCGCGACGACAGCCCCTTTCTGACCGACAAGGACGGTGCGCCGCTGAAGGTGAACCCGCTGAAGGACCGCCGCGTACGCCTGGCGCTTTCCAAGATGATCAACCGTCAGGCGATCGTGGACCGCGTTGTCGCCGGCGCGGGCGAGGCAGCGGGCCAGGTCGTCCCGGAAGGCATGGGTGGCTACGATCCATCGCTGCAGCCGGTGGCGTTTGATCCGGAGGGCGCGAAGAAGCTGCTGTCGGACGCTGGCTACCCGGCTGGATTCGGCGTGACTGTGCACGGCTCCAACAATCGTTTCCCCAACGATTTGCAGCTTGCCCAGGCGCTGGGCCAGATGTTCTCACGCGGCGGCTTGAAGGTGAACGGCGTCGAGGTGCTGCCCTACAACGTCTACGCCCCCGGCGCGACGGCACGGAAATACAGCTTGTTCCTGTTCAGCTACGGCAGTGTGGCGAGCAGTTCGCTGAATGGACTGTCCGGTGTCGTGGCGAGCTATGACAAGGACGCCGGCACCGGTTCGCTCAATCGGGCGCGGTATTCCAACCCTGCCTTCGACGCGATGCTGAAACAGGCGGGCGCGGAATTCGACGAGGCGAAACGCAACAAGCTGCTCGCTGATGCGACGCGCGTGGCGATGGAGGACGCGGGCATCCTGCCGTTGTATTGGCAGAAACTGTACCTGGGCCGCCCGCAAGGGTTTCGTCGTCGACCCCGACCGCGGCGAGTCCACGTCGGCGCGGTTCGTCACTGCAAAGTAGCAGGAACCGTGCGCCTCGCTTTGCCGCCCTGCGTCGCTGCGCTAGAGTTTGGCCAACCATTCCACCCGGGAGACGACGCATGCTCACCGTTGAACCCACCGGCGCAATCCTTGGCGCCACGATCCATGGCATCGACGTAAAGCACCTGACGGATCGCGCCTTCGCCGAGATCCTGTTGGCGCTAGGCAACCATGGCGTGCTGCGATTTCCCGACCAGCAGATCGACATGGGCGATCTCCGCACCTTCTCGGAGCGCTTCGGCGAAATCCAAGGCCCCAGCTCCGCGCCCGACGTCGCGAAGGACAACTACGCCCATGTCGGCACGCTCTCGAACCTGAAGCAGGACGGCAAGTACGTCGGCCTGCCGGATGCCGGCCAGGACTGGCACACCGACATGTCGTATCGCGACGTGATGGGCTTCGTGAACGTGCTCTACGGCATCCGCATTCCGCGCCGCAACGGTGTGCCGCTTGGCGGTACCGAGTTCTCCAACATGCATGCAGTCTACGAAGCGCTGCCAGCCGGCATCAGGACGCGGCTTGCCGACGCCACCGCGACGCACAACTTCGAGAAATTCTGGGAGCACATGCGCCGCAACAAGGCGAGCGAGCGCCCACCGATGTCCGACCTGCAACGCAAGCAGCGGCCTCCGGTGGTGCATCCGCTGTTCCTTACGCACCCGATCACCGGCCGCAAGGTGCTGTACTGCAACCCCGGCTACACGATGCGCATCAACGAACTTTCGGAGCATGAGAGCGACGAGATGCTGGAGTACCTGTTCGAGTTCCAGCTCGAGCAGCGTTTCCGCTACACGCATACCTGGAACGAGAACGACCTGCTGGTGTGGGACCACCTGGGCACCATCCATCGCGCCATCGCCGATTACGGACCGGACGAGATCAGGCTGATGCGCCGCTGCCAGGTGATGGCGACCAAGGTGTTCGACCCCGACTTCCTGCGCCCGGTGCACGAACTGGCAGAGGTCGCCTGACATGCGCTGGATCCGCTTCACCGCCAACAACCGCACGTCCTACGGCTCGCTCGCGGGCGATACGGTGACCGAGGTCAGCGGCGAGCCATGGGCCAACCCAAACCCCACCGGCAAGACCCACAAGCTCGCCGACGTGACGCTCGAAGTCCCCGTGATCCCGCGCACATTCTATGCCGCGGGCATCAACTACGCCGCGCACATCCGCGAAATGGCCGCCAAGCGCGGCGTGGAACCAGTGTTTCCGGAAAAGGCTGACATCGGCTACCGCGCCAACAACGCGCTGGTCGCACATGATCAGGACGTGGTGATCCCCACGGATGCCACCGAGAAGATCAACTATGAAGGCGAGCTCGTCGTCGTCATCGGCAAGCAGGCGAAGCATTTGTCGAAGGCCGACGCGATGTCGTGCATCTTCGGCTACACCGTCGGCAACGACGTGAGCGAGCGCACCTGGCAGCGAGGCGACCGCACGTTCTGGCGCGGCAAAAACACCGACACGTTCAAGCCGATGGGTCCGTGGATCGACACCGATGTGAACATCGATGCGATGGACACCATCGTCCGCGTCAACGGCCGCGAGGACATCCGTTTCAAGACCAACGACATGATCTTCGACATCCCAACCTATATCGAGGCGATGACGCGCTACCTCACCCTGTATCCCGGCGACGTCATCTGGATGGGCACCGACGGCACCTCCCCCGACCTGAAGCACGGCGATGTCGTCGAGGTGGAACTCACCGGCCTGGGCGTCTTGCGCAATCGCTTCGTGCGAGAGGCATAATCACCCCCTCTCCCGCGCTCTGCGCGGGGGAGGGTTGGGGAGGGGGTGCCACCAATCCCGTCTCACCTCCCCAACGCGTGGACACGCGGGCGAATCCGGGTAGCTTGCCGGTGCCATGCCCTCCATGATCCCTCGCCGGTTCCGCCTCATCGCACGACTGCCGTTCGTCTCACCCCGCCGCGGACTTCGTCAGCTGGTTTTCTGGTTCGGCGCCGTCCTGGTCGCACTGATGGCGATTGCGTTCGCGACGCTGGCCGGGCTCGCAACGAAGCTGTTCGTGGGATTCCAGGCGCCACGTCCGTGGGTTGCCTTCATCGTCTGTCCCGCCGGCTTCGCCGTGTCCTATTTGCTGACGCGACATGTCTTCCCAGGCGCGCAGGGCAGCGGCATTCCGCAGGTGATCGCCGCGCAGCACATGACCGACCGAGCCGCCATCGCTCGCGTGCTGTCGGTGCGCATCGCAGTCGGCAAGGCCATACTCACCTTGTTCGGCCTGTTATGCGGCGCATCGATCGGCCGGGAAGGTCCAACGGTGCAGATCGGTGCCACGATCATGCACGCACTCGGCGGCATGGCGCGCCTGCCGCGCCTGCCGCGCCTGGAACTTGAACGCGCGCTGGTGCTGGCCGGTGGTGCGGCCGGGATCGCAGCGGCATTCAATACACCGCTCGCCGGCGTGGTGTTTGCCATCGAGGAACTCAGCCACTCCTTCGGATCCCGCATGTCAGGCGCTGTCGTCACCGCAGTTATCATAGCCGGCGTCACGACGCTCGCGCTGATGGGCAACTACTCGTACTTCGGCCACACGGCCGCCCAGCTAAATTTCGGTCCGGGCTGGATCGCAGTGATCCTGTGCAGCGTGGCGGGTGGTCTATCTGGCGGCGTGTTCAGCGCCACGCTGGTCTACGCCGCTCGTGGCCTGCCGGGCCGAGCAGGCCAGATGCTGATCCGCCATCCGGTGGCATTTGCCGCGAGCTGCGGCCTGGCGATCGCGGTGCTTGGCGTCCTGTCCCACGGCCAGACCTACGGCACCGGCTATGAGCAGGCCCGCGGCATGGTCGAGGCGACCACTACACTTCCCGCCTCCTATGGCGTACTGAAATTCCTCGCCACAGTGATCTCCTATATCAGCGGCATTCCCGGCGGCCTGTTCGCGCCATCCCTGTCGGTGGGCGCCGCGCTCGGCCAGGGGCTGTCACACCTGTTGCCGGCAGCCCCGGCGGGCGCGGTCGTGCTCCTTGGCATGGTCGGATACTTCTCCGGTGTGGTGCAGGCACCGATCACCTCGGCGGTGATCGTGATGGAGATGACCGATGACCAGCGTGTCACCGTGCCATTGCTGGCGACCTCGTTCCTGGCATTCGGCGTGTCGCGACTGATCTGCCACCGTCCACTCTACACCGCGCTGGCGCATCGTTTCGCCGCGGTCCAGCAGCGCCTGCCGGACTGCTGATGCTGGTAACCCTCGTCGTCCTGCTCGCCGCCGCCACCATCGCCGTCCCGCTGACCCGGCGCGCCGGCTTCGGCAGCGTGCTGGGCTATCTGGTGGCGGGCATCGTCATCGGCCCGGCCGGGATGGGTCTGATCACCAGCGTGGACGCCATCAGCTCGATCGCCAGCCTTGGCGTGGTGATGCTGCTGTTCCTGATTGGCCTGGAAGTCCGGCCGCAACGTCTATGGGTGATGCGCCGCGCAGTATTCGGGTTGGGTTCGGCGCAGGTAGTGATAACCGCCGCAGTGCTCGCCGCGCTGGCGATCTACTTCGCAGGCATCCCGTGGCAGGGCGCCGCCGTGCTGGGCGCGGGCCTGGCCATGTCGTCCACCGCCATCGTCCTGCCGATGCTGGCCGAGCGTGACCTGCTCACCACGCCCGCCGGCCGCGACGCCTTCGCCGTGCTGCTGTTCCAGGACCTCGCGTTCATTCCGCTCGTCGCGATCGTCCCGTTGCTGTCCGACAACAGCCTGCCGGATCACGTTCCGTGGCGTGACGTTGCTCGCGCCGCGTTTGCTGTCGCCGTCATCCTGATCGGAGGCCGCTTCCTGCTGCGCCCATTGTTCCGCGCCATCGGTGGCACGAAGACGCCCGAGGTATTCACCACTGTCGCGCTGCTGCTTGTCACTGGTACTGCGCTGATCGCGACCGAGGCGGGCCTTTCGCCATCGCTCGGTGCCTTCATGGCCGGCGTCCTTCTATCGGAGTCCGAGTATCGCCATGAACTGCAAGCCGACATCGAACCGTTCGAGGGCTTGCTGTTGGGCTTCTTCTTCATGTCTGTTGGCATGGCGGCCGATCTGGATCTGGCGCGCACACAGCCCGCGCTGCTCGCCGAGGCGACCGCCGCTCTGCTGCTCGCCAAGGCGGTGATTGCCTTTGGTCTCAACCGCATCGGTGGTCGCTCCACAATAAGCGCGCTGCGCTTCGCGTTGGCGCTGCCGCAAGCCAGTGAGTTCAGTTTCGTGTTGTTCGGTGCGGCCGTTGCCGCCGGCGCGCTCTCGCACGAGCACGCCGCGCTGGCCACGCTGGTCACCGCCGCATCGATGGTTGCGACGCCGATACTGTTCGCCGGCTCCGAAGCGGCGCTGCGGCTCCGGCGAGCACCGCCGCCGGTGTACGACACGATCGACGCCGCGCCGACGCCCGTGATCATCTGCGGCTTCGGCCGGTTCGGCCAGATCGTCGGTCGCGTGCTGCGCATGACCGGGATCCCGTTCACGGCACTGGAGCGCAATGCCGGTCAGGTCGAGGTGGTGCGACGCTTCGGCACCAAGGTCTACTTCGGCGATCCCACGCGCCCCGACGTCCTGCGCGCCGCGGGCGCCGAGACCGCAAAGCTCCTGATTATCACGATGGACGATCCGCCCGGCGTGGTGCGCACCGTCGAGATGGCCAAGCGCAACTTTCCCAATCTCACCATTCTGGCGCGTGCACGCAATCGCTGGTACGCGCATCTGCTGATGGACCGGGATGTCGGGCTGGTACGGGAGACTTTCTATTCCAGTCTCGAGCTTGCCCGGATGGCGCTCACCGATCTCGGCCTCGACGAGGCGGCGGCGGAACGGGCGATCACGCTGTTCCGCGCCCACGATGAAAAGACGCTGATGGAAACCCAGTCGATCTACCGCGACGAAAAGCAGCTCATCCAAAACGAGCAGCAGGCGACCGACGAACTGGCAAGTCTGTTCGAGGCCGATCGGCTAACGTAGCGCGCACCTATGCGGTGCGCGTCTCCGGCATCGCCCACCAGATCGCCAGAGTTCCCAGCAATCCAACCGTGGCGAGCGTGCCGAATGCGAGTTGCAGGCTGGCGGCGTCGGCGATCCATCCTCCCAACGTGGTGCTGAGCGCCGCCCCGAGATACATCGCCAACCCCAGCGAGCCCAGGCAGAGATTGAAGTGCGACGTGCCTCGCGTGAGGTCTGCCGCCAGCAACGGCAGCATCACGCCGAACACCGCGGCACTGATGCCGCTCACGGCCTGGCCGGCGACCAGCAGCCAGGGTCCCGGCAACACCGCCAGCAGCAGGCCGCGCAACGGCAGCGACGCCCACCCGAGCAGCAGCAAAGGCCGCCGCCCAATGACCGACGCCTGCCGCCCCACCCACGGTGACAGCAGCGCCACGATGGCCTGTGGCACCAGGATGCAGGCGGCGATGATCAGGTTGGCATACTGCCCGGCGCGCATCGTCACCGCCGCGCCCGCCAACGGCAGCATTGCGGCATTCGACAAGTGGAACAGAGCCACGCAGACAGCGAACACCAGCAGGCGGCGATCGGTGAACAGTTTGCGTAGCCCTGGCCAGTCGAACATGCGTGTCGTGGTCTGCCGCCGCGCATAGGGGCCTCGGCCGATGCCGGTCAACGCGATCAGCGCGGGCACGCAGAGCAGCGCGGTCAGCACGAACACGGCGCGGCTGGAGAGCCACGCACCGGTGGCGCCCATCACCGCCGCCGCAAGCCCATTGCCGAGCGACGCGAAGCGCGCGTTACGGCCGAGCCGCTCGCCCAGTTCCGAGTGGCCGACCAGATGCAAGCTGATCGCCGCGATAGCGGGCGTCAGGATGCAACTCGCGAAGGCATGCAGGACCTGGGCGACAAGCACCGGCAACTGTGTGGGCCGAAGCGCCAGCAGTGATGCGGCGATGATAACGCCGATGAGGGCGCCGCTCGCCGCCGCACGTTTGTTGCGCATGGCGTCCACCAGGGCGCCGGCGGGGATTTGGCTGATCAGTGCAACGATCGTCCCCAGCGTCAGCGCAAAGCCGATTTCGACCTGCGTCCACTTATGCGTCGTGAGGTAGACGGCAACGAAAGGTCCGAACCCGGTCTGCACGTCGGCCACGAAGAAATTGAGCAGATCGAGCGCTCGCGGACCGCGCGCGGGAAGTGTGCCGTCTCGTGGCATGCAATCATTGCGACGAGGTTGGGGCCATCGGGGGTGCGATCACCACCTGCGCCGGTTTTGCACCGTCGACATACTCGGGCGCCGCCTGGATCTGGCCCTGGGTGAGTTCCACGGTAATCGGGCGTTTCGGGCCACACGGGGCGAAATGCAGCGCGCTCCACTGCACCGGCAGCAACGCGAAGCATGCGACAACCGTTCCGCGGATTTCGGGCGGCGATGCACTGGCCATTTCGCCCCGGCAGATGGCGCGGCGGACTGCGCGATCAAGCGCGGGCGGCCGGACAGTACTTCAAGTTTTGTTGGGCCAGCGCGCCAAGCGCAATCTCCCTCTCCCGCGAAGCAGGGGAGGGTTGGGGAGGGGGTTGGTCACGATGCACCCCCTCCCTGCCTCCCCCGCTCGCGGGAGAGGAGAAATTATGGCGGCTGCGGTGGTGGCTGAAGGTTCGAGCCGCCTGAACCTTCGCCCGAGCGGCTACTCCGCCGCCAGCGCGGCCTCCTGTGCGGACAGCGCAAACGCCCGATACCCATCGGCCGCGACCTCATCGCAAGTGTCGCGATACGCACCGACGCCACCGATATACGGCATGAACACCTGCGGCTTGCCGGGAATGTTGACGCCCATGTACCAAGAGTTCGCCAGGGGATAGAGCGTCTTGTGCGCGACCTCGTTGCCATGCGCGACCCATGCGTCCTCGGCCGCCTGTGTCGCCTCGATGCAGTCCAGCCGGTGCGCGCGTAGATAAGCAACGCAATCGGCGATCCAATCGACGTGCTGCTCAATCGACACCATCATGTTGCTGAGCACCGATGGACTGCCTGGCCCGGTGATCATGAACAGGTTCGGGAATCCCGCGGTCATGATGCCGAGGTAAGTGGTCGGCCCGCCCTCCCATTTCTGCCGCAGCGTCACGCCATCCACCTCGATGTCGATGCTGGTCAGCGCGCCGGTCATCGCATCGAAGCCGGTGGCAAACACGATGGCGTCGAACTCGTACAGGGTGTCGCCGGCACGCAGGCCACGCTCGGTGATCTCGCTGACCGGCGTCGTGCGCGCGTCGACCAACGTAACGTTGTCGCGGTTGTACGTCGTGTAATAGTCGGTATCGACACAGATGCGCTTGGTGCCGATGGGATGGTTCTTCGGCGCCAGAAGTTCCGCAGTCAGCGGATCGCGTACCATCGCGCGGATCTTGTCGCGCACGAATTTGGCGGCGGTGTCATTGGCCTGCGCATCAAGGATCAGATCGTTGAACGCGGCCATGAAGTTGGTGCCGCCGGCGGCCCATCGCTCCTCAAAGATGCGCTCCCGCTCGGCATCCGTCAGTTCGAGCGCCGACACATCGTTCGGGTTGTTCAGAATGCCGGTGCGCATGCGGCGCGCCTTCTCGCGGTGCGTGGGATAGTCGGACTTCCACGACTCCGCGTAAGTGTCGGTCATCGGGCCGTTGCGCGACGGGATGCTGAAGTTGGGCGTGCGCTGGAAGACCGTGACGTGAGCGGCCTGTTGCGCGATCACCGGGATCGCCTGGATCGCCGAAGACCCGGTGCCGATGACGCCGACACGTTTGCCGGTCAGATCAACGCCCTCATGTGGCCAGTGACCTGTGTGGTAGGTCTTGCCGCCGAACCGATCGAGCCCGGGAAAATCCGGCACGCGCGCGGTGGACAGGCAGCCGGTCGCCATCACGCAATGCCGCGCCGAGACGACATCGCCCCGATCCGTCCGCACCTCCCAGCGATGCGTCCCACGATCGAACCGCGCCTGCGTCACTCGCGTATCGAACTGGATGTCACGCCGCAGGTCGAACCGGTCGGCGACGTGGTTGGCGTAGCGCAGGATCTCCGGCTGTGAGGCGAACAGCTCGCTCCACTGCCATTCCTGCTGGAGTTCGGGCGAAAACGAATAGGAGTACTGCATGCTCTCCACGTCGCAGCGCGCGCCGGGATAGCGGTTCCAGTACCAGGTGCCGCCAACGCCGCTTCCAGCCTCGAACACCCGGGCCGACATGCCAAGACCGCGCAGCCGATGCAGCATGTACATCCCGGCGAACCCGGCGCCGACGATCACCACGTCGACGGTGCTGGGCGGTCTTGCTTCGGTCATGCGCTGCGGCTCCAAGTGGCTACTGATGGGTAGTATTATATACGCCAAAGTAAATCAACTTCCCTTCCCGCGCAGCGGGGGAGGGAGCATTCTCAACGTCCCTGGAACACCGGCGGACGCTTCTCGACAAAGGCGCGTGCCGCTTCCTTATGGTCCTCACTGGCACGGGATCGCAGCATGCCGTACGCCTCGCTGTCCAATCCAGCCGCAAGCGGACCGGCGACCGCCACATTCAAATTCCGCTTCATGTAGCGGAAAGCCACGCTCGGTCCGTTCGCCAGCTTCTCAGCTAATGCCATGGTCTCCGCGCCCAGCTCATCGTCGCCGACCACGCGGTTGGCCAGCCCCAACGCCTCGATCCGCGCCGCATCCAGCACGTCCGACAGAAAATACAGCTCCCGCGCCTTGGCCGTGCCAACAAGTTGTGTCAGAAACCATGTGCCGCCGTAGTCGCCCGATAGTCCGACCTTGGCGAACGCCGTGGTCATCCGCGCGCTGTGGCCGGCGATGCGCAGATCGCAGGCCAACGCCAGCGACATCCCCGCCCCTGCCGCCACGCCGTTCAGCATCGCGATCGTCGGCTTCGGCATCTCGTGCAGCAACCGCGACGCTTCCATCGACACGCGCAGCGTATCGGTGCGTTGCTCGGGGGTCTCCGGCGAGCCTTCCGCCGCGACGCGAGCCTGTACCCGCACGTCGCCGCCGGCACAGAATGCCCTCCCAGCGCCGGTGATCACCACACAGCCGACCGCATCATCCATCGCACACGACGACAGCCGTGCGAGCAGCGCCTGCATCATCTCCCTGGTCAGTGCGTTCAGCCGCTCCGGCCGGTTCAGCGTGAGCACCGCGACGCGGTTCTCCAACCGATACAGCAGTTCCTCGCTCATCACTCTGCTGCCGCGCTGGTCATTGCATCGGCCTTCCAGGATTGCAGCACCGGCAGCACCTCCTTGGCGAACAGCCGCAGCGATCGTTCCGCCGTATCATACGGAATGCCGCCGAAGCGGAACGCCGTGTCCAGCTCAAATTCGCCGATCACCGAGCGCCGCGATTCAAGTTCGCGCAGGATGCGGTCGGGCGTTCCCCACACCGCCGCTTTCATGAAGCCCGCAATCGCGCCGTCCATGCCCGCCGCCTTCGCGATCGCCGCCTTCTGTGCGTAAGCGTCGTAGCCCTTCACCGTAGTGAAGTGATCGCCGAGCAGTTCGTAGTGCTCGAAATTGCTGTGCACGAAGCTGCCCATGTGCCTGCGCGCCAGTTCCTCCACCTCATCCTGCTTCGGCCAGCAGACGCAGAAATCGGCGATCAGCATCGGTCGGCGCCTCGCGGCCATGGAACTTGCGATGCAGTTCGCGGTTGCGCTGGATCGCCGGCAGACGCATCGGCCATGGCCGATCGGAGAACATCACCATGTGCGCGCCGAGCCGCGCCGCGGATTCCACCGAATCCTCGCTGGATGCCACCGCGTAGATACGATTGTCAAAGCTGTATTTCGGCCGTGGCCGCAACTCGATGCGCGGCTGCTGATAGTGCTTGCCCTTGCCTTCCATGAATCCGGTGCGCAGCGCGTCGACGATCATCGGCGCTGCCTCGTCGAAGCGCTCGCGTGATTCATCCATCGTGCCGCGAAACGCTGCGAACTCGCGCCGCGCCAGCCCGCGGCCAAGTCCCAAGCCGCAGCCGCCCCTTGCACAGCAGATCGAGCACCACCGCCTGTTCGGCGACGCGCACCGGATCATGCCACGGCAAGATCACCGCCGCGGTGCCGAGGTCGATACCGGGGCACGCGCCAGCCAGGTAGGTCATCAGCTGCAGGTTGTCAGGGCAGAACGAGTAGTCGAAGAAGTGGTGTTCGGCGGACCACAGCACGTTGAAACCAGAGTCGGCGGCGATCCGCGCGAGCCGCAATTCCTCGTCCCACACCTGATCGTCGCTGATGTTCTCCCAGCCATAGGCCGCGAAGATCATCATCATGCCGACGTCCATTGGCGCCTCCTGCCACGCGCTACCTGCTGGTACCGTGTCATGCTAAGCGGTAACAGGCAACGCCATAAGGAGGGAACGTCGATGCCACGACTGACAGGCCGCAAGATCCTGATCACCGGCGGCGCGTCCGGCATCGGCCGCGCGACATGCGCGCTGTTCGTGCAGGAAGGCGCTTCGGTGGTCGTCCTGGATCGCAACATCGCGAACATTGCCGATGTCCGCACCATCGCCGCCGACGTATCCGACACCGGCAGCGTGACGCGTGCGATGCAGGAAGCCGCGCAGGTATTGGGTGGGCTGGACGGGCTGGTGAATGCCGCCGGCGTGTTCATCAACAAGGACCTGATGGGGACAGATGCGCAGACGTGGAACACCACGATCGCGGTGAACCTCACCGGCACGTTCCTGTGCGTGCAGGCTGCCGTGCCTCTGCTGCGTCAGGCGGCGCAGGCGACGATCGTCAATCTCGCGTCGGGCGTGGGCCTGCTGCCGACGGGTGGCGGCAGCACCGCCTATGTAGCGTCGAAGGGCGGCGTGATCGCGATGACGCGCGCTTTGGCCGCCGAATTGGCGCCTGGCATCCGGGTGAACGCAGTATGTCCGGGGGCGGTGGAAACGCCGATGACCGACGGCACGCTGCGTGACGCGGCCGGTGGTATCATTCCCGCGATCGTGAACCGCTACGCGCTGGGGCGGCCCGCTGCGCCCGAGGAAATCGCCGCGGCCATCCTGTTCCTGACGTCGCACGAGAGTTCCTTCGTCACCGGCGTGAACCTGGCAGTCGATGGAGGGCGCACGTTCCACTGAGCGGACGAGCCGCCGCCATGAAATCACGCCGCTGCCGTATTGCAGACACGAGCGACCACCACATTCCGGGCCATAAGCAAAGATAAGGATCGTGCCATGCGAATCTGGTCAAGCTTGCTAATTGCTGCGCCGGTTGCTGTCGGACTGCTGGCGGCTCCTGCCGCGCACGCGGATTGGCACCACAATGGCGACTGGCACGGGCATGATGGCGGCGGCTGGCATAATGGTGGTGATTGGCACCACAACAATAACGGCGCCAACGTCGCGGCCGGCGTCGTTGGTGGGCTGGCAGTGGGTGCGATCATCGGTGGTGTGATCGCCTCGCAGCAGCAGCCGTATTACGCGCCGCCCCCGGCTGTCGTGTACGCGCCACCGCCGCCGTACTGTTCGTACGGGCCGCAGGTACTAGCGCTTCGCCGCAGCTTGGGTAGTGTCCAGAGTTCCCTGGGAGGGAGTCTGGATGCCGCCCGACCGTTTGCTGCCGTTCAACGTTGTGCCGCAGCGCGCGGCGTCCATCGCGGGCGCTGTGCGGTGCGGCACGCGTCTGTTCCTGAGCGGACGTAGCGCGCTGCGGCCGAATGGTTCAGTCGCCGGCCCAGGCGATGCGGCCGCCCAGACCCACGCCGCCCTTGACCACATCGAAGCGGCGCTGAACGCAGCGGGCGGCTCACTTCGCGACATCACCAGGCTGACCACGTCGCTGGTTGATAGGGCGCATCGCAAGCCCGTGTATGAGGCGATCGGACAACGCCTGCGTGATGTCTTCCCGGTGAGCACCGGTCTGGTGGTCGCAGGCCTGCCACTGCCGGAACTTATGGTGCAGATCGATGCCGAGGCTGTCATCGGTGCCTCCGTGCAGCGGATGCGCACCTTCGAGATGAAGGATTGGTTCGGTCAGGACATCGCGTGGCAGGGCGCCATGGTGGTGGCCGGCGAGACCGAATTGTTCATACGCGGACAGACCGGCGCGACCCTGGATGGCAGTGCCACCGTAGGACTGGACCGACGGCCGGAGGACGCCGCGACGCAGGCCGACCTCGCGCTCACCAACCTGGCGACGCTGCTGCGCGAAGCCGGGTCAGGCATGGACGAGGTATGCAAGATCACAGTCTACATCAGTGATCGTGCGTATCGCGCCGCCGTGTACCCCGTGATCGGCAAGCATTTCCGCGGCATTCATCCGGTCTCCACTGGGCTGATCGTCACCGGGTTCGCACGACCGGAGATCCTGTTCGAGATCGACGCGCATGTCCTGCGCAAGCAGGGCGCACCCCACGTGCGGCTGCGCCCGTATCATTCCAATGCGGTGCGCTATGGCTTTGCGCAGCAGTCAATCGATTGCGATTTCTGCATGGCCGTGGTTGCCGGCAATCAGGTGATCCTGCGCGGCCAGACAGGCACCGACCTGAACGAAGTGATGCACGGTGCCGGCGACGCCGTCGCACAGGCGGAACAGGCGATGGACAACGTCGCGGTGCTGCTCGGCGAGGCAGGTGCCGGCGTGAGCGACGTGGTGAAGGCGACGGTGTTCGTGACCGACCGCGCGTTCCTCAGCGACGTTTCGGATGTCGTGCTGCGACGGCTGGACGGCGTCGTGCCCTGCTTCAGTGCGTTGGTGGTCAAGGGACTGGCGAGCCCGGAACTGCTGATGGAGGTCGACATCACGGCGGTTCGCGGATTGAGAGGGCCTCGCACCTGAGTGGCTCTTGCCGCGCTGGACAAAGCGGCGCTTGAATACCGCCGCAAGGTTGCACCCGGTGGACGACTAAATGCGCCGCTGGAAAGAAAGACCGCCGCATTCGATGCGGACCCAAGGAGGCACCATGATCAATCTGCACGACATCCGCTATGCGCGTCTCGGCACACAGGATCTGGAAGCGGCGATCAAGTTCTCAACCGACATCGTCGGCCTGCAGCTGGTGGCCCGCGAGGGCAAGGCCGCTTATTTCCGCAGTGACAGGGCCGAAGTTCGCGGTGACACGCGCGACCATACCTTGGTGTATTTCGAGGGCGACCCCGCGGACCAGACGATCGGGCTGGAGCTGATCGATCCGGACGATCTGGATGCGGTGGGCGCGGCGCTCGAACAGGCGGGACGACCGGTGCATTTCGGCACGCGTGAGGAATGCGACGCCCGGCGCACCAAGGCGTTCATCGCCTCATCCGATCCGAGCGGCAACAAGTTGGAGATCGTGGCGCGCCCCTATAACAGCGGCACACGGTTCTTTCCCGCGCGCGATGTGGGGATCACGAGTTTCAGCCACGTCGCCCTGTTCAGCACTGATACGAAGCGGGATACCGAATTCTGGACCCGGTTGGTCAATGCGCGTGTGTCCGACTGGCTCGGCGACGCGACGTTCCTGCGTATCGGCACGGTGCATCACACGGTGGTTCTGATGCCGTCCACGCGGCCGGGTATCCAGCATATCAATCATCAGGTCGAGGACATCGATGATGTCATGCAATCCTACTACTGGCTGAAGCAGCAGGGCGTGAAGATCATCTACGGCCCGGGGCGCCATCCGATCTCGACCGCGGTCATGGTGTATTTCGAAGGGCCGGACGGCATGGTGTACCAGTACTCGGTCGGCGTGAAGCACATCATGCCGGAGCAGGAAGCGAGCTATCGTCCGCGTCAGTTCTCGCTGGAACGCTACAATGGCGACATGTGGGGATCGTTCATCGATACCGAAGGACTACCCCGCGAGCCGGCCAATGCCGCGAAGATCCGTCTGGTCGTCTAGCCCGTCCCTCGCATCGCTGTCCCGGGATATCCTTGCGCAGAGGCTGTCAGCGTCCTACCCGGCCGAGGAATTCCAGTTGCCAGCGCATCTCCTCAACCGCCAGGGGGAAACTCCCGCCGGGGCCAGCGGTCAGCACAACCTCCGGTGCCACGCGCGCAAGCAACGTCTGCAGCGAGACCGCCGCCCGCATGGTGAAGCCCGCCTGCCACACCAGGCTGATCATCCCCTTGGCGCTGCGCAGCGATGCCGCGCGATCAACCACCGACACCGGGGTGCCGGCGGCCACCGCCAGCAACGCGGTGGCATAGCGGGCCTCGCCAAGACGCGCCGCCTCCAGCAATGCGTCCTCGCCGAGTTGCCCACGCATCGCCAGCGTGTGCGCCTGGGCCAACGCTTCCTCCAGTGTCGGATCACGCGGCTCCGATGGCTCATGCGTCTGGGCCAGTCGTGCCGCGACGCGCCGCCGCAACTCTTCGCTCAGGGCCGGAGCCAGATCGGTTCGGGTCGCCAGCTCCTCCAACAGGCGTGCCGCCACGATCTCGGACAACAAATGCGCTGAGCGAGCCGACAGTGAGGGGCGGCGCACCAGCGGTTCATGCCAGTCCGGATGATCCGTCGAACGCGCCACCAGCGCATCGAGCGTTGCCTCGCGGATCTGCGCCGATGGGTTGGCGAGCAGCGCGCAAATGGCAACGTTGTCCATGCTGGCCGCAATGGCGTCGGACACGGGGGGTTCGATCCCTGCGCGTCGCGCAACGGCAAGCACCGTGCCGGTGGCGGGCGCTCTGATCACCAGTACCACCAGATCCTCGGTGGTCAGCAGTGGCGACAGCCGAATCACCGGCTCGTACACCGGCAGCTCGGTGTCATGTGCCAGTCTCAGCGCGAGTCCTCGCGGGGCATGCGGCAGATCCTTGATCGCCTCGGCAATCACGGCGCGGACGTGCACCGCTTCGTCCTCAACCAGCGTGCCCAGCGTTTCCCAGGTGTCCCGATAGAGCTGCACCTGATCCGCGGGCGACAGCGTGGGAACCAGCGCTGCCAGTTTACGGGCGAGCAGTACGCGTACCCGTTCATCGGGATCCGCTGTCAAAAGGTCGTTCACCTGCGGCGGCGCACCGGTGTTGAGGGCGAGGGCCGCCCGAACGGTGACCGAGGGGTCGCGCGCCAGATCGAACAGCACATCCGGCTCCGTCGTGGTTCGGGCGCTTTGGCGGACTCGGGCGGCCTCGGTCATGTCGCTTCCATGGTGGCGACGCGCCAGTGTCCGCGGCCCGCCCGCTTCACCTCGTACATCGCCATATCGGCGCGGCGCATGAGGTTATCGATCGGTTCATGGCTGCCGACCTCGCGGGTCGCGATGCCGATGGATATGCCGGTGCCGGGACCGTCCTCGCCGATAATCTCGCGCAGTTCGCACGGCACGGTCTGGCAAAGGTGGTCGGCGCGCTCCGCCGCGGTCATGTGGTCCGCGCCATTGAGCCACAGCGCAAACTCGTCGCCGCCGAGGCGCGCTATCAGGTCGGTCGGGCGGACCGTGTTGCGCAGCAGGGCGGCGGTGCGAAGTAGCACCTGATCGCCGACGTCGTGACCGAGCCTGTCGTTGACCGGCTTGAAATAATCGAGATCGGCGAACAGCAGAGTGCCAGGTGCATCCTCCCGGTCCAGACGATCTACGTGGCGCTCAAGTTCTTCAAGGAAGGCACGGCGGTTGAGCAGCCCCGTCAGCGGGTCGGAGCGTGCCTGCAGCGCCATCTCCTGCTGGATCTTCTCGTGCTCCAATACCATGCGGATCAGGCTGGCGGCGGACTCGATCAGCAGCTTGTCGTCTTGATCCCAGCCACGCAGACCGGGCGAGCGCCACAGCGCAATTCCGGCCCGGTCGCCGAACCGGGTGAGGCAGACCGCGGCGAGTATCGGCCGTCCGTCCTTGGCGACGACATCCGTCGGCCCGGTCGCCGTCGAGAGCAGCAGGATCGCCGCGGGCAGCACCTCCTCGGCACCACCGCCGGCGCGATGCAGCAGCGCGACGCCGTCGCTGGCGGTCGCGTTGATCACCGCGGCGCCTTCGGCGCCCAGCGCGTTCACCAGCGCGTCCAGCACGGCCTGCATCATGCGCGCGGCGTGCACCTCCTGGCCCATGCGCCAAAGGATGTGATCGAGGATCTCGCCGCGTCGGAGCGCGGCTGCGACATGGCCGGAATGGACGTCGAACTCCGTGGTGTCGATCCCAGTGCCTCGGCTGCCTACGATGCGCTGCTCGGTGTCAAACACCGGGGCGGCGGAGATGACAACCAATGCGCTGCTGCCATCGGCACGTTTCAGCCAGGTGCGCCGGCGCCGTACCAGCGCGGTGACACGGAACGGGTTGAAGTTGTTGGTGGCCGTGCCCGTGGACAGCAAAAGCTCAGCAGGCTGGCCGATCAGGGTGGCCAATGGCCAGCCGAGAGCTGGATCGGGCGCCAGGAAGACGATACGGCCAAACGCATCGGTTTCGTAGGCGATGTCGGCACCGAGCGTCGCCAGGTCGCGCCAGCGGTGCCTGCTGTCGAGCAGTGCCTGCGGCAGGATCTGCGCCGCCCGGGCTCCAGGAGGCCGCGAATGGATGATCGAGTCGTTCATACCGTCAACGCCCTGTGTCGGACCTCGCCATTTAACGCTATCCAAGCTAACGAAGCGTTGCCGTGTCGCCTTGTCACGCGCGGGACCGTGTCGCGTTCACGCGCGCGACCAAGTCGCGTTGACACGCGCCGGACCGCTGCGCATGGTCCGCGCGCATTCACCGGGGGCCACCGTATGAGCCAGCACGCACTGCAACAGCCGATCGAGGAGCTTTGGGAGCGACGCGACACACTGTCGTCCGCCAGTGGGGGCGAGGCGAAGCAGGCGGTGGAGGCGGCGCTCGAGCTGCTGGACAGCGGTGCGCAACGCGTGGCGGAACCGACCGGCGCTGGGTGGCAGGTCAACCAGTGGCTCAAGAAGGCGGTGCTGCTGTCGTTCCGACTGACCGACTCGGTCGCGATGGAGGGCCCGGGCGGCGCTCCGGTGTGGGACAAGGTGCCACTGAAATTCGCCGGATGGGGCGAGAACCGGTTCCGCGAGGCGGGGTTCCGAGCGGTGCCCGGCGCCGTGGTGCGGCGGTCGGCTTATGTGGCGCCGGGCGCGGTGCTGATGCCGAGCTTCGTCAATGTCGGCGCCTGGGTCGGACGCAATACGATGGTGGATACCTGGGCGACGGTGGGAAGCTGTGCGCAGATCGGCGCCAACTGCCATCTTTCCGGCGGGGTAGGCATTGGCGGCGTCCTGGAGCCGCTGCAGGCCAATCCCGTGATCATCGAGGACGACTGCTTCATCGGCGCCCGCTCCGAGGTCGCCGAGGGCGTGGTAGTGGAGCGCGGCGCCGTGCTGTCGATGGGGGTGTTCATCGGCGCGTCCACCAAGGTGGTGGATCGCGCGACCGGACAGATCCATGTCGGGCGCGTGCCGTCGTATTCCGTCGTGGTGCCGGGATCGCTGCCGGGACGGCCGTTACCAGATGGGTCGCCGGGGCCGTCGCTATACTGCGCGGTCATTGTGAAGACCGTGGACGCGCAGACGCGGGCGAAGACGTCGATCAACGAATTGCTGCGGGATTGATGAGGTCCCTAGTGGGCGGCGCCCCCTCCCCGACCCTCCCCCGCGCAAGCGCGGGAGAGGCGAGTAGCACTGCCCCCTCTCCCGCGCTTGCGCGGGGGAGGGTCGGGGGAGGGGGCGCCGCGTGACATTCGAAGATCCGCTGCCGCTGGCGCAGGCACTGATCCGCTGCGCCTCGGTGACACCGGCTGATGCCGGCGCGCAGGGCGTACTAGCCGACGCGCTACGCCAGCTTGGCTTCACCGTAACGCCGCTGCGCTTCGGCAACATCGAGAACCTGTTCGCCCGCCTGGGGACAGGCGCGCCACACTTCTGTTTCGCCGGCCACACCGACGTGGTCCCGGTTGGGGCGGCAAGCTGGCAAGCCGAACCGTTCGCGGGCGAGGTGCGGAACGGCATCCTGTACGGACGCGGCGCCTGCGACATGAAGGGCGGCATCGCAGCGTTCGTCGCCGCTGCGGCGCAGCACGGGAGGCCTCGCGGCTCGATCAGCATGTTGATCACCGGCGACGAGGAAGGTGTGGCGACCGACGGCACGGTCCGCGTGCTGGAGTGGATGCACGCGAACGGCCAGATCCCCGACTTCTGCGTCGTCGGCGAGCCGACCTGCCCGGTACAGCTTGGCGACATGGTGAAAATCGGCCGGCGCGGCAGCCTGAATGCATCCGTGACGATCCACGGCACGCAGGGGCACGTGGCTTATCCGCAGCGCGCAGACAACCCGGTGCACCGCATGATCCGAGCCGCCGCCGCACTGACCGCGGCGCCGTTGGACGCGGGCAATGACTGGTTCCAGCCATCGTCGCTCCAGTTCACCAGCCTCGACGTGGGTAACACCGTGACCAACGTGATCCCGGCAGCGGCGCGGGCGATGCTGAACATCCGGTTCAACAACCAGCACAGCGGCGCGTCGCTGTCCGCCTGGCTGCGGGCGGTGTTTGAACAGCACGCCGAACGCTTCGACCTCAACATCGCGATCAGCGGCGAATCGTTCCTGACCGAACCGGGCGAGCAGGTTGACAAGCTGCAACGGGCCATCGTCGCTGCCTCCGGCGTGGAGCCCAAGCTCGACACCGGAGGCGGGACCTCGGACGCGCGGTTCATTTCGCGGTATTGTCCCGTGGCGGAGTTCGGACTTGTGGGCGCTACCATGCACCAGACGGACGAGCGCGTACCGGTGGCCGAATTGCGCGACCTGGCGCGCATCTACCGCGCGATCCTCGCTGAATTCCTGCCATGAGCGGACACACCCGGGGACCGCGGCCAGCGGCGGGAAGCGTGGTGGTGGGGATCATTCGGCTGGCACGGGGCAGGGCCGACGGCCTGGCGCAGTTCGGCAGCACGCGTGAGACGTTCCTCGCCAGCCTGGCGCCGCTGGTCGCGTTCCCGCTGGTCGGCGGCGTGCTGATGATGCTCGGTGGCGCCGGGCTCGATGGTCTCGGGGCCTTGCTGGAGACCCTGTGCGCCGTGCTGGCGCCGCCGGTGCTGACGTTCGAGGCGGCGCGACGGTGGGGACGCCAGGACGCCTGGCTGCGCTTTGCCACCGCGTTCAACTGGTGCCAGTGGGTCATTCCAATCGTCGGCAGCCTGATGCTGCTGGCGTTCGGCGTGCTGACCATTGCGGGGCTGCCGCCACAGGCGGCTCGCGCCGGGGTCCTGGTTGGCTTAGTGGGGTATGGGCTGTGGCTGCACTGCTTCCTCGCGCGGCACGGGTTGGGGCTGTCATGGTCTCAGGCGGGGCTGATGGTGGTCGGGGTCAATCTCGCCACCGTGCTGCTGGTGGCGGGACCACGGATGCTCGCCCTGTATGTCGGGGGGGCCGGGCTGGAAGGCAAATGAGCATCGCCTCGGCCGTCGCAAACGGGGTGCAGGGCGCGCTGCTGCTGGCGCGCGGACGGGTCGATGGACTGCGCTACGTCGAGGCCGACATGGCCGGCGCCGCGCGCAGCTTCTGGGCAATGGCGATCTGCCTGCCGGCGTTCGTCTGCCTGCGGCTGCTGGCGTGGACCGAGGCGGGGACGCCGCCGCATTTGGCCCACAGCTTTGCGCTGGACCTGCTGTCCTATGTGCTGGGATGGTGCGGGTTCGCGGTGCTGTCGCATCGCCTGGTCAACGTGATGGGATTGGGGGCACGCTGGCCTCGGGCGATCGCGCTGTGGAATTGGTGCAACGTCGTGCAGTACCTGTTGCTGGTGGTATTCAGCATTCCGGGACTGCTTGGGGCGCCGGCGTTGCTGGATCAGGCGGCGCAACTCGTCGGCATCGGCTGGGCGCTGTGGCTGGAGTGGTTTGCATTCCGGCTGACGTTGGGCATTGGCGCGGTCGCCGCGGCGGGGCTGGTGGTGCTGGATGTCGCGATCGGTGTGTTGCTGGCGGCGATCAGCCTGACGTTCCTGGGGAGCGGGTGAGGGCATGCGTCCGGGCAAACGGACCAAAAAAAGCGGGGCGCGCCGGCCTCAGACTCCAGCGCGCCCCCAAGTCGGTAACGGATCGTGACGTAACGAGCGGGACATGAATGTGCCAATTAACTCGCGGTAAGCCGTCGCGGTCCCCGCCTCGCTACCGCAACGGGCGACACATGCGCTTTGGCCAGACCCCAGCGGACCGTCAGGGCTTGACCATATTGGCAGGCGTCTGGCCCGGGGGGGTGGGTTGTGGTGTCGGCGGCGGCGCGCCGGGCGCTCCTTGCAGGACCACCCCGCCGCCCTGGTAGGCGCTGCTGGCCTCGGGCGTGAAGGGACCATGATCCACCGGCTTCTGCGACGACGGCGGGGGTCAATTCGTCGCCGGCTGGGCCAGAGCCGGGCCACAAGCCAATAGTGCGAGCAGGGTGGCGACTGGAACCTTTGGCATGGCAATGCTGTCTCGCTGTACGGTTCCTCAATACATGACAGCAATCCGCGGATCAGGGGAAGGCGCGGACCGTTGCTGTCTCGAAAACGTGCTTGCACATGACGGCGCGCCCACGGGAGAATAACCGGGATGGCAACGACAGACTGCCTGGATGGTGCGGTCGACCGGAGGGGTGATGGCTCTGCCTGAATGGATGCGTGTCAGCGTGGACGCAGTCTCGCTGGCGCGGCAGTTGCGGCAGTCTGGCCGGCAGGAGCTGATCGACGCCGTTGAGCGTGGCGACATGTCCTTGGAGGCGGCGGTGGCTCAGGCCAGCGCCAAGCCGTCATCAGTCGGTCCCGGCAACAAGGACGGTGCCTGATCTCCGATCGGCGGCGTCCCGCGAATTCAAATCGACAAGGAAGACTCAGATGAAGCCACTGTCACGCCGTACTGTGCTCGCGTCGTCGGCTGCCGGGAGCGTGGCGGTTGCCGCGACGGTGGCGCGCGCGGCCTCATTCGGAAATCCGGACCTGCCGCCGGAGGGCACGGTCAACGTCACCAATCCCGACACATTGACGATACCCGGCCCGCATGATCCGGCGCTGGCCAACACCATGCCAACGTTCCTCGAGCCACCGCCGACCGACGTTGGCAGCATGCCGCAGTTCTGGGCCTCGTTTAATCTGGCGCCGCGCCGCATCCAGGACGGTGGCTGGGGGCGACAGGTCACGCAGTCGGATTTCGCCATCTCGAGCGAGATCTCCGGCGTGAACATGCGGCTGTCCGCTGGCGGCACGCGCGAGCTGCATTGGCACCAGCAGGCGGAGTGGTCGATCATGACCTACGGCCACTGCCGCATCACGGTGCTGGATGCACAGGGGCGCCCGTACGTGCAGGACGTCAAGGAAGGCGATCTCTGGTATTTTCCGGCCGGCCTGCCGCATTCGCTGCAAGGCCTGGGGCCGGACGGGGCGGAGTTCGTGCTGGCGTTCGACAACGGCACGTCCTCGGAGTTCAACACGCTGCCCGCGACCGACTGGCTGGCGCACACGCCGCCCGACGTGCTGGCGAAGAACTTCGGCGTGCCCGCGGACTCGTTCCGCAACATCCCGCTGCAGAACCGCTGGATCTTTCAAGGCAAGGTGCCCGGGCCGTTGGCGGAGGCGCAGGCCTCCGTGGCAAGCACGGCCGGCGCGCCGGAATTCCCGTTCACATTCTCCCTGTCGGACGTGAAGCCGGCCAACGCTTCGAAGAGCGGCTTCGTGCAGATCGCGGACAGCACGACATTCCGTGTTTCGAAGACGATCGCGGCCGGCCTGGCGACGGTGAAGCCGGGTGGCGTCAGGACGATGCACTGGCATCCGAACGCTGATGAGTGGCAATACTATCTTAAGGGTTCGGCGCGCATGACGGTGTTCAATGCGGGACCGCAGGCGAATACTGCCAATTTCCACCCTGGTGATATTGGTTATGTGAAGAAAGGACTCGGACATTACGTCGAGAACACTGGGTCAGACGATCTGGTGTTCCTGGCGTTGTTCCGGTCGGATCGCTACGAGGAGGTATCGTTGGCCGATTGGCTCGCGCACACGCCGCCGGAGATGGTTGCCGCGACCTTCAACCTGGATCCTGCCGTGGTTGCGCAATTCCCGAAGGATCCACCGGATGTCATGCCTGCCTAGCGGGAAGTTTGCTTTGCCGGCGCGGGCGCGTGATGACGGCGTCAAACACGCACCGCGCCATTGTCTGATATACCAAGGAGGTTACCGATGAAACCAACACGGTTCATGGGCTTTGCCGTCGGGTTGCTGATCGCCTGTCCGGTGCTCGCGTTCGGCGCTGACAAGGTGCCGGACGTGACCGGGAAGTGGGTCGGCAAGAGCTACTCCATCATTGCGGGCGCCGGTGCCCATTGGCCCACCAACAAGGGCACCTTCGATAAGCCGGGGCTCAGCGAGAAAGATCTCCTGATCACCGTCACAGGCCAGGATGGCCGCCGCTTCTGGGGCGTAACGACGCTGTCCGGCAATGGCGAAAAGACGGATGAACCGTTCATCGGAGAGCTGCACGGGAAGCACCTTCAGGATGTGGTGGTCGCCGATACCGATGGCTACCTGAATGGCGAGATCAACGGCAACGTGCTCTCCTTCTGCTACGCACAGGCAGGCGGCAAAGGCTCGTCGAGCGTGGTGAGTTGCAGTGAGGTCAAGCACCAGCACTAACGCGCCGGCGCGCTTAGTGGGGGCACGTTCGAGAACAGGAAACCCAACCCTTCGGCCATGGTCGGGTGGGTGAGGACTGCCTCTCGCAGCTTCGTGTAAGGCAAGCCTGCCAGTATCGCG
Organism: uncultured Alphaproteobacteria bacterium; assembly: GCA_963726125.1. Taxonomy (GTDB): domain Bacteria; phylum Pseudomonadota; class Alphaproteobacteria; order Acetobacterales; family Acetobacteraceae; genus JAMXLO01. The sequence continues at coordinate 107,930 of CAVSBG010000014.1, forward strand.
GTCTGCACGACGGCCATCACTTCGCCCGCGTCGGCGCCAAGCATGGTGAAGCCGAGGATGCTGTCGTCACCCGCCGCTATCAGGACCTTCATGAAGCCCTGCGTTTCGCCGGTGGTCATGGCTCGGAACACAGCGGCTATCGGCAGGGTCGCCACGCGCACGGCGATGCCCTGGCGTTTTGCCTCGCCTTCACTGAGGCCGACATGGGCAAGCGGCGGCTCGGTGAACATGCAGTGTGGCACGAGCCGATCATGCGTGCTGCGAGCACCTCCCGCGAGATTGTCGCGGATGATGCGAAAGTCATCCTCGGCGACGTGGGTGAACTGCGGGCTGCCGGCGCATTCGCCCACCGCCCAAACGTCCGGTGCACTCGTCTCCAGCCGCTCGTTGACACGAATGTAGCCACGATCGTCGAGGCCGATGCCGGCAAGTTCGAGACCGATACCGCTGGTATTGGGGACGCGGCCGGCGGCGGCCAGGATGTCGCTGCCCTCGATGTTCGTTTCCCCGGAGGATGTGCGCACGGTGACGCTGACCTGCTCGCCGGAGCGTCCCTGCACACGAACGACCTGGGCCGACTCCAGGACCTGGATGTCTTCGGCGACAAGAACGCGCTTGACCTGCTCGGCGACGTCGGGATCCTCGCGCGCGATGATCCGCGGGCCCTGTTCGATGATCGTCACGCGGCTGCCGAAGCGGCGATAAGCCTGCGCCAGTTCCAGTCCGACATAGCCGCCGCCGAGCACGACGAGATGTGCCGGCAGGTGGTCGAGTTCGAGGGCCTCGATGTGGGTGAGCGGTCGGGCGTCCTCGAGGCCCGGAATGTTTGGAATGGCTGCATGTGTGCCAACGTCAACGAACACCTTGTCGCCGGTCAGCACGCGCGTGCCGCCATCGTTCAGGCTGACCTCAAGAGTTTTCGGTGCGGTGAAGCGACCCTTGCCTATGATCAGTTCGGCGCGGCTCGCCGTGTAGTTGCGCAGGTGAAGGGCGACGAGGTCTTCCACCATGGCGCGCTTGCGCTGGCGGACCGCGACCATGTCAACGGTGACGGGACCGGTCTGCATACCGAATTCGGCGGCGTGGCGGAGCAGGTGCGCGACCTTGGCGGTCGAGACCACGTTCTTGCTGGGAAGGCAGGCGATGTTCGGGCAGGAGCCGCCGATCCAGCGGCGTTCCACCACCGCGGTGCGGAGTCCGGATTTGGCCAGGTGCCACGCCAGGAGCTTGCCGCCGGCGCCACTGCCGAGGATCAGGATGTCATAGTGTTCCGGCATTATGCTTCTCCTGTAGGACGCGCGGGATCCCGCAGCCGCATACTCGGCGGGTAGCAGTCCTGTTCAGCGGGCTCGATTACCGGTGCCGATATCACTGCTCTTGCCAGCGCGGCTTGCATGTAATTGCCGTGGCGCGAGCGAATGCGATGTCAGGTGGAATGTGGAGGGCTATCAGCAGGCACGAAGACGTGAGCGAGACAACCACTTTCACGCGTTGACACGACCGGACGGAACCGTGGTGAAGATGCTGGCCCAACCATGCAGTAGCGTAGTGTGTCGCTGACCGTCCAGGCCAACGCGTCATCCCGCAGTCTTTGCAAGCACAAGAAAATTGACGCAGACGGATCACGCAACCACTACTGCTAACACTTCGATATGACCCGCAACGCCGTTGCTTAATCGTTTCTAGTCAGCCTCCGAGATGCCGCGAGGCTGTGGCGCGGCCGGCGAACACCAGGAATGCGACGCACGATTCGGGACGCCGTCTCGGCGCTCGTTGAACTGCGTGCCGCAGTCCCGGTATCGGAACCGTTGCGCACCAACCCGCAGACACGGTTTCTCAACACACTCGGCGTAAATGTACCAGCCAGCCCGGCCGTGTCGGGCATGCATCTGCGGCCTTCTTGGAGAAAGTGTCGATATGAGTCGTGCCGATATTGACACTCAATCTGCCGCCTCCTCCCCACGCGGTGCGTCGGCGATATTCAATCGACATAACGGAGCACTCCGTTATGTCCCTGTGATGCTGTTGGCACTCATCGGCGGTTTGGCCTCGATCGGGGCGTTCCTGACGGTCGCACACTGGGATGCCAACATCGCCCGGCTGAGCTTCGAGGATCGCGCCAAGAGCCATGAGCAAGCACTGAACGAACATTTGTCGAATGCAGCAGGCGTGCTTTTCACATTGAAAGCATTCTTCGAATCGACGGCGCATGCCATCGGTGCCGCCGAATATGAAGCCTTCTCTGCAAGCTTACGGAAGCGATTCGTGGGCTTGCGAGACACCGGGTGGTCGCCGCGCGTCACCAGGAACGAGCGTGAGGCGTTCGAACAGAACATGCGGGCCACAGGCTTCGCACACTTCCAGATCACCGAGCGGAATGCCGAAGGCAAGCTGATACGGGCTCAAGACCGCGACGAGTATTATCCGATTCTCTATTCAGATCCTTTGGCCCCTAATTTGGTCGTGCTAGGATTCGATGTTGGATCCGAAAAGTTGCGAAGGCAGGCCATCAATACGGCGCTCGCATCCGGTCTGCCGGCCGCCACCCCGCCGCTCACTCTCGTGAACCAGAGCCGCCAGCAGCAGGGGTTCATCGGATTTCTGCCAGTGTACAGCTCGAGCCGGCTCGACGATCACAACGTCACGGCAGTGCAAGGTGTCGTGTTCGACGTGTTTGAAACCGGCCAGATGATAGGAGATGTCCTGGCAAGCCGGATGCACATGACGGGGGTGAACATCTATTTCTTCGACCCCTATAGGCCCTTTGGCGACCGCCTCATATATTGGCACTCGTCCCACCCAAGCGCCGTGCCAGAACCCGCTCCGAGCGAAGCGACCGTGCTGGCAGGACCCCATTGGATCGGTTCGCTGGACATGGACGACCAGCATTGGGGCGCAATTTTCGTCCCAGATGAACCACTTGGCGGGGGCTTTTGGACTTGGAATGCCGTCGTGACGCTCGGAGCGGGCATCACAATGACCACGATGATCGTCACCTACCTTCTCTTCTCGATCCGGCACGCCATCGGCCTCGAGAACCTCACGGCACGCTTGCGCCAGACCACCGACGAACTGCGCCGAGAGGGCGATAAGGTCAATCACCTTGCCCACCACGATACCCTGACCGGCCTGCCAAATCGCCTGTCCTTCCGCAGCGAGGCGGAGCGCGCGTTGCGTCGCACTCGCCGTGGCGAGTCGTTTGCACTGCTTTACCTGGATCTGGACCGGTTCAAGGACGTCAATGATACGCTGGGCCATCCAATCGGGGACGCGTTGTTGCGCGAAGTGGCGACACGGCTCCAAGCGGAGGTTCGCGAGGTCGACACCGTGGCCCGCCTGGGCGGCGACGAGTTCGCGGTGGTGCAAACGGACGTCAAGCAACCTAATGCTGCTCAGGTGCTCGCCGCACGGTGTATTGAAACGCTGAGCGAGCCTTACATGATCGACGATCATCGCATAGTCGTTGGTGTGTCAATCGGCGTGGCGCTGGCAGGTGGCAATGCAGGCGCCAATGACGTCGATACGCTGATGCGCAACGCCGACCTCGCGATGTACCGTGCCAAAGAGGATGGGCGCGGAGGTCTCCGCTTCTTTGATCCCGGCATGGATGCGCAGGCGCAGGCGCGGCGCAAGCTCGAGATCGACCTGCGGCGAGCCCTGGAGCAGGGTCAGTTCGAATTGTATTACCAGCCGCTGGTGAGTATTCTCGAACGACGCATAAGTGGTTTCGAGGCACTGCTGCGCTGGCACCACCCAACTCGCGGACTGGTGCTTCCCTTGGAATTCATTCCATTGGCCGAGGAAATCGGGCTGATTGTACCGATTGGTGAATGGGTGCTTCGCGAGGGTTGCGCCGAGGCCGCCAGATGGGGTCGCGGCGATCTCAAAGGCGAAGCGCCGCGTGTCGCCATTAACGTCTCGGCTGTGCAGTTTGGCGATCCAGATCTGGTAGCGGCTGTTGCAAATGCACTGGCCGTGTCTGGTCTGCCTGCCGAACGCCTGGAATTGGAGATCACCGAGAGTGTCCTGCTGCACGACGCCGAACGGACATTGGTTATGCTTCACGAGCTGCGCGCCCTCGGCGTGCGCATCTCAATGGATGATTTCGGCACCGGCTACTCATCGCTGAGCTATCTGCGCAGCTTCCCCTTCGACAAGATCAAGATTGACCAGTCGTTCGTACGCAACCTCGCCGATAGCGACGAAAGTAGTGCCATCGTGCGGGCTGTTGCCGCGCTTGGCGCGAGCTTGCGGATCATCACCCTCGCTGAGGGGGTGGAGACGTCGGCGCAGCTTGAGCAGCTTATCGCGAGCGGCTGCACCGAGGTTCAGGGTTATTTCTTCAGTCCCCCGCTGCCCAGTCACCAAGTCGCCGGTCTTCTGGTCGAGAGCGAGAGGACTTGGCCAGTGGCAGCGTAGTCTGGTGCCATCTCGGGTGCCGCTATCGGGGCCCGAGGCACCACAGTAGAAGCGTTTGCGCCGTTCGGTCGTGGGCACACAGTGGATCGGGCAATCACGGCATGCCATCTACCATGTGCTCGCTGGCGCACCCAGGCTGGCCAGGTGCAGCCGTTGCTGGTTGGCTGCCTCCGTCCGATATCAATTGACGTAACTGGACCTGTCCCGATGCTCTCGCAATTCCCCCGCTACAAGCTGACCTTTGGTCCCACACCGATCGAGCACCTGCCGCGGCTCACCGCGCATCTCGGTGGCGCGGTAGAAATTTACGCCAAGCGGGAGGACTGCAACTCGGGCCTCGCGTTCGGCGGCAACAAGCTGCGCAAGCTGGAATACATCGTGCCCGACGCGATCGCGTCGAACGCCGACACGTTGGTGTCCATTGGCGGCGTGCAGTCCAACCACACCCGCATGGTCGCGGCTGTGGCGGCGAAGCTCGGCATGAAGTGCCTGCTGATCCAGGAAAGCTGGGTGCCGCATGAGGACGCGGTCTACGACCGTGTCGGCAACATCCTGCTGTCGCGCATCATGGGCGCCGAGACCCGCCTGGTGGACGAAGGCTTCGACATCGGTATCCGCGAAAGCTGGACGTCGGCACTGGAGGAAGTGCGCGCTCGGGGAGGCAAGCCCTACGCCATTCCCGCGGGGGCGTCCGTGCACAAGTTCGGCGGGCTTGGCTATGTCGGGTTCGCCGAGGAAGTGCGGGCGCAGGAAGCACAAATGGGGCTGCGCTTCGACTACATCGTGGTGTGCAGCGTCACCGGCTCCACACAGGCCGGCATGGTGGTGGGCTTCGCCGCGGATGGCCGGGCGCGCAACGTCATCGGGATCGATGGATCGGGAACGCCGGCGCAGACCCACGCTCAGGTGCTGGAGATCGCCCGGAACACCGCGGCGCTGATAGCTGGCGCGGATGTGGCTGACGACGACGTGGTGCTGCTGGAGGACTATGCCTACCCCTGCTACGGCGTGCCCTCGAAGGAGACGCTGGAGGCGATCCGGCTAAGTGCGCGGTTGGAGGGGATGATCACCGACCCGGTGTACGAGGGGAAGTCGATGCAGGGAATGATCGACCTGGTGCGCAAGGGGTTCTTCCCGGTGGGCTCGAAGGTGCTCTACGCGCATCTCGGCGGGGCACCGGCGCTCAATGGATACAGCTACACGTTCCGCAACGGGTGAGTTGCGGTGGGCGTCTCACCCCCTCCCTTACCTCCCCCGCGCAAGGCGCGGGAGAGGGGATAGAGGCAGGCGGCGGTGCATGACCACGAGGCCCAGCAGGGCAGCCAGCAGGATTGCCACGGTAGGTGGTTCCGGGTACCTGGCGACGTCGTGGGCAGCGCCGATGGGTAACCCACCGGCAATTGCACCAAATTCAGGGTGTCGGTGTCCTGGCCCAACATCTCGCCCAGCAAGACCCCATTTCCGGTGCCGACGGCGACACGATCGCGCAGGTCCGGCAGCCCAAAGGTGGTGAAGCCGTTGCCGCCAAACGTGGTGCCGAGAATGGCGAACAACACTGGGTCGGCGTTGATTGCCAACTGCTGGCCGTCGGCGAATTGCCAGCCGACAGGCGCGAAATTGCCAGCGAACAGGCTGATCTCACCGAGGAATGGAACACCATCCGGCAGGACCGTCCCGGCGGTCGGGAACACACCTTGCGTGGCGATGATGTAGTGCAGCCCGAGTGTCGGTTGCTGCACACCGAATGGTAGGCCACCACCAATGACCGACGTAGTGCCGTTGGACAGCCGCAAGGGCTGTGGCGGCAGGTTGGCGACGCGCAACGTGGTGGTCTCGGCGCCCATGATCGTGCCGAGGGCTTCGGGGGTAAGCCCTGGCGCCGAACCGGCCTCGGTCGCCGCACGGCCGCTGAGATTGGGCAGGGCGAACGTAGTGAAGCCGGTGCCGCCGTAGGTGTTGCCCAGCACGGAGAACAACGCCTGGTTCTGGTTTATCGGCACCTGTTGGCCGTTGGCAGACAGGCGCCCGTTGGGAAGTAGCGGACTGGCGTAGGTCAACACCTGACCGATGACGGGTCCTTGCGCCTCGGTTCCATTCGGCGTCGGGAAGAATCCCTGTGTTACCACCGCCTGGCTCAGCGCGAGCGACGGCTGCAGGATGGAGACCGGTTGGCTGGCCGAGAGGATGCCGCTTGCGCCGCCGAACGGCGGAACCTGGTTTGGCGTCAGGGTCTGCGTTTTGGCGCCCGCCACGCTGCCGAGGTTGCGATTGGTCAGTCCGGCGCCCTGGCCGAAGCCGACGACGGTGCGGCCCGACAGGTCGGGCAGGGCAAAGTTGGTCACGCCGTTGCCGCCGTAGGTCGTGCCGATGCGGGAGAACAGTGCGGGGTTGCTGGCGATCGAAATCAGTTGGCCGTTGGCGACGGAGAAGCCGCCCGGGACGACGCCGCCGCCGAACGCCTCGATCTGGCCGATATCCGCGAAATTGGTCGGGTCCTGCGTGCGCACGAGGTAGGTCACCCCAAGGGACGGTTGCACGGTGTTTATGGGGACGCCGCTGCCGGTGACCGGGCCAGCCTGCGCGATCCCGCTGGCGATCAGCCCGAACGCTCCGGCTGCGGCCAGAGTAATGGCGGAACGATGCGGGCGACTGGGGCGATGCATGGCGCGGCTCCTCGATCCGAACGAGCCGGGAATGCCGCGGAGGGCGCGTGGCGCGGTATGAGTTGACTCACACCACCGGCGAGAAATCAGCCGACCGGCTGTTCAGTGCCGGATGTGCTCGGGGCGGAAGCCCATGCCGATAATGCGCGCCGGCAGGCGCCGCAGCAGGGCGAACCGCCCAAGCATCCGCGCGGCGAACGGCGGCGTCGGCGTCGCGGTGGTGCGCAGCACGTTGCTGATGACGCGATTCTGCACTGCCACCTGGAGGCGCTGCGTCATGCGCGTCGGCCATGCACGACGACGCTGCACGGCGCGCAGGTCATCGAGTGTTACCTGGCCTCGGGTCAAACGCGGGACCAGGATATTGGCGGTTGCGACGGCGTCCTGGATCGCCAGGTTGATGCCGACACCCCCGACCGGCGACATCGCATGGGCCGCGTCGCCGATGCACAGCAGACCAGGGCGAAACCAGGTGTTGAGCCGGTTCACCGCTACGGTCAGCAGCTTCACGTCGTCCCAGGTGGTGAGTTCGTGGACGCGGTCTTGCAGGAACGATGCGAGACGCACGATTTCGGCGCGGAAGGCATCGAGGCCGCGCGCGCGGACCTCGTCGATGCCGCCCTTTGGGATGACGAAGGCGCACTGCCAGTAGTCGTTGCGATCCAGCATGATGAAGATGCGTCCGGCATCGATGCGGCCGAGCGTCTGTGCGGGATCCGTGGCGTGCTTGGACAGGCGCAGCCAGAGCACGTCCATCGGCGCGCCGATCTCGACGACCCCGAAGCCGGCGGCATCGCGCAGGGTCGAGTGGCGACCGTCGCACGCGATGATGAGTTCGGCGTGGATGTCCAACATGCCGTCGGGGCCTCGGGCGCGGACGCCGATCATGTGGTCGCCTTCGCGTATCAGGTCGGTGGCCTCGGTACGGCATCATCAGTCGGAACGTCGGAAAGCGGTTCGCCTGGTCCGCGATGAAGTCGAGGAAGTCCCATTGCGGCATGAACGCAATGAACTTTGCCTGTGTCGGCAAGATGGGAGAAATCGGCGACCTGGAGGAACGTTCGTCGCCGATCTGCGCGCCGAGCGTGCGGATTTCGCTGTGCGGGACGGGCGAGGAAGGCGTCCAGGATGCCAAGCTCGTGCATCACCTCCATGGTGGAGGGATGCACGGTGTCGCCGCGGAAATCGCGCAGGAAGTCGGCGTGCTTTTCCAACACGACGACATCGATGCCGGCGCGCGCGAGCAGGAAGCCGAGCATCATCCCGGCCGGCCCGCCGCCGACGACACAGCAGCGGGTCGTGATGTCGGGCATGTTATTCGGCGGCCTGACGCGGCTCGTACGCGGAAAGTTCGGCGCGTTCGGCCAGCGTCCATGGGGCTGGGCCACCAGCGGTGCTCCCACTCGGCAAATTTGTCGCGCAGCTTCGGCATGACCCGGTCGGCGAACAGTTTCGTGTTGTACTTGGTGAGTTCCTTGTTCATGTTGCCGAACTGCAGCAGCAGCATGAGGTTGCCGACATTGAGGTTGTTGGCGAGTTCCTCGATCTGCTGCACCACGTCGTCCGGCGTGCCGGTGATGATGTAGCCGTTCTGCACCAGGTCCGGCATTTTCGTTGGCAGCAGCTTGAACTTATCGGAGTAGGCGGCGGCCTTGGCGACCTGGCTTTGCAGGCCGACGCGCGTTGTAGCTTCGGTTGTATAGCCAGGCGGAGCGACGAAGCGCTGGTCGATGTGGAGGCAGCGGCCGAAGAAGTACTCTGCGGCTTCGGTGTAGAGATCCATCGCCTGCTGGCGGGTTTCGGCCACGGCGACCGTCTGGGCGAAGCCGGCGCGGTACGGGTTGCGATCCTTGCCGAGGCGGGACATTTCTTGCCAGAAACCATCCATCGTCGCCTGGCCGACCTTGTGGCCGTAATAGGAGAGATACGAGTAGACGTAGTCTTGTCTCGGCGCACCACTGCCAGGTCTCGATCGAGCCGCCGCCGGGGATCCATATCGGCGGGTGCGGGCGCTGAATGGGGCGCGGCCAGATGTTGACGTAGCGCTGCTGGTTGTAGCGGCCGTTGAAGGCGAAGGTGTCCTGCTCCTGCCAGGCACGCATGATGAGGTCGTGGGCCTCGAGGTAGCGCTCGCGGAGCTGCGATCGGGTTCTGGCCGTAGGCGTAGCAAGTGTCCATCGGCGTGCCGACCGGGAAGCCCGCGATGAGGCGGCCGCCGGAGATGACGTCGATCATCGCGAATTCTTCGGCGACGCGGGTGGGCGGGTTGTACAGCGCCAGCGAGTTGCCCATCACGCAGATCGCGGTGTCGGTGGTGCGGCGGGACAGCGACGAGGCGATCAGGTTGGGCGACGGCATCAGTCCATAGCCGTTGGAATGGTGCTCGTTGACGCAAATCGCGTCGAAGCCGCACTGGGCGGCGAATTCGAGCTCATCCATGAAGTCGTTGTACATGTGGTGGGCGCGTCTCGGGTCGAACAGCGAGGAGTGGATATCGACCCAGACCGAGGGATGGCTGTCGCGGAAGTCCTCGGGGAGTTCCGTGTAGGGCATCAGGTGGAACCACATGAATTTCATGCGTGCGTCTCCTCGGTCCCGGGTGGGGCCTGGGGGATTAGATCACTGAGTGGGGGTGGAAGGGAACTCGGTTGGCGAGTGCTGGGGCGCGAGGGGCGCTGCCAACCCCATCATGGCTGGGCTTCACCCGGCCGTCTCCATCGGATGCTTGCCGAATGGGTTTGCATCTTTCGCAAGGTCGTCGCGGAGCGAGAGGCCCGAGTTCAATCCTGGCCTTGGCGGGGTGGGATAGTTAATCATTTCGGCCACTGGTATAAGTCGCCGAGTCCACGCGTCGAAACGTGGCTGCTTCATGACTCACGTTTCCCTGCAATTCGCAATAGCGACTGGCGCTAAGTCTCAGCTCAGGTGAGTGCCTTCGCGTATAGCGCCACGAGTTCGCTGAAGGCGCGGTCTGCCTCGGCTTTGTTGTAGACCATGCCGTCACTGACGCACCAACCGTGCTGGCAACCTTGATAGACTTCTATCTTGACCGGCTGCGCCGCGCCGGCGAACGCGTCGCGCAGCTTGTCCTTCGCGTCGGGTTGGCGCTGATCATCGTTGGTCGCGATCGCGAAATAGTAGTTGGCCTTGATCTTGGGGGCGAGCAAGTGAGGGCTGTCTGGTTTGTCGGTGACCAGATTGCCGCCGTGGAACGATCCGGCTGCGCGGACCCGTTCCGGAACAGCGGCGGCGGTGTACATCGTGTATGGCCCGCCCATGCAATAGCCTGACACACCGATCGGTGCGTTGCGGTTTACCTGGGGGAGGGTGTCGAGGTAAGCGATAAACGCCGCCCCGTCGCGGGTTTTGACCTCGGTCGTGAGCGGCGCCATCAGGTCGGTCAGCTTGGCGCGATCCTCTGGCTTGGCGAAGTCGAACGGCCCGCTCAGCACGGGCGCCTTGCGGGTGCGGTAGAATGGGTTAGGCACCAGGACGGTGTAGCCCTGGGCTGCCAGGCGGCGCCCCATGTCGCGGAATGCAGGCCGCAACCCGAGCGCATCGGCGAAAATCACCGCACCAGGCCAGTTGCCGCTGTCCGACGGATGAAACAGCGCGGCGTCGCAATCGCCATCCGTCATCTTGATGATCACGTCGGCCTCGACGACCGCCTTGTCGGCAGCCAGAGCCGAAGCGGTGACCATGGCGCCCGCGCCGAACGACAATGCGGTGAATGTACGGCGGGACAGGCCGGCATCTCGGGTCTTGTCGAATGGCAGAATGTCGTCAGGCATGGCGTGCTCCCCGGTTCGTGGCGTTGATTGTTGATTGACGTTCGTGGTCTCGCGACTATTCCCTGGTCATCCTGGCGCAGAGCCGATTTGCCTTGTTATCGGCCGCGCTTGTCACAGTCATGCTCGGTCAGGCCCAGGTTTGGCTGCTGCCACGAATTCCTGGTCCTCAGCGAAGCCATTTGGGTGGCTCGGTCAGGCAGAGATGCATTCCGTCACTGAAATGGTGCAGCCGCTTGCCAAAACGCGCGGCCAGAGCGGCCAGACTGCGACGGGTGTGAATGGTGACGTGGCCATTTCGTGGCGCTATGTACCAAAACTGCAGCGACCGAGGCGGCAGTTTGTCAATGGTAAGCGTGGAGAACAATATTACTCCCCCGGGGCTGAGGAAGGAGAGCATCTCGGCGAAGGTTTCTATTGGCGTCGTCGTATGCTCCATCACTTCAAAGCACGTCACCAGATCAAAGTTTCCGGCAAGCGGCCTGTGTTGGTCGGGCGCCATGGCGTCCCACGAGGCGGCATTCAGGCCGCGCGCGACCAGATGTTGCGCCAGTCGACCATTGCCGCCGCCGTAGTCGAGAATGCGGATGCCCTGCGCGCGGGTGACGAAGTCCGCTACGATGCGGCTGTTGGTGAGTGGGCGCGCCTCGATGTGGTCTGGGTCCACAGTGGTATAGCCGCCGTTGTAGATGTGGCGAACGAAATCCTGTTGCGTCCAATGGTCGAACGCGACGGTAAACACCGCGCCACAGTCTTGGCAACGATGGTAGTAGACCGGCACGCCAAGCAGCGGCAGCACCACGCCGTTCGGCTCGCTGCCGTTCTTGTTGAAGTCCACCACGCCGTCGAGGGCACAGTTACCGCCGCAGATCTTGCACGGAATCGGGTCTCGAACGTTTTGCAGGATGGGAAGGTCGTTCGAGGTTACCGGCAAGAAGCTATCGCTCATGCGCTCACTCCGGCGACATCGGGTTTCTCCGGCCCATTCGACGTGCCGAACCCGTAGGCTTCGGGCGCCGCACTCGCCGACGGATTGTCCATCCCGGGATGATGGCGCCTCCCTGGCGTTGCGCGCAATGCCGCCACCGCCACCGCCACCGCCACCGCCACTGCCACCGCCTGTCGCCGGGGAACCGTGCGGCCTCGCAGGCTGCTCTGTCCAACGCCCTCTCCCACAAGAGGGGGAGCACTGGGTTGACATGGCGCGGGTGCGCCGGTTGTCTGCCGACCCCTCCAGCAAGCCGGGATATGCCTGCCATGCACGCCTATCGGACCCATACCTGCGCCGCGCTTCGTGCCGGCGACGCCGGGCAGCCTGCCCGTCTCTCGGGATGGGTGCACGCCAAGCGCGACCACGGCGGGCTGCTGTTCATCGACCTCCGCGATCATTACGGGATTACGCAATGCGTGTTCGCCAGCGGCTCGCCGGCGTTCGCGGCGGCCGACGCGGTGCGGCCGGAGAGCGTGATCACCGTCACGGGCGACGTGGTGAACCGTGAGGCAGGCACCGTGAACCCTCGGCTGCCGACGGGGGAGATCGAACTGCGGGTCAGCGACCTGGTGGTGCAGTCGGCGGCCGAGGTGCTGCCGATGCAGGTGGCGGGCGACGAGAAATTCCCCGAGGACATCCGGTTGAAGTACCGCTTCATCGACCTGCGGCGGGAGAAGCTGCACCGGAACATCATGCTGCGGGCGGGGGTGATCGCCTCGATCCGGCGACGCATGATCGAGGCGGGGTTCACCGAGTTCCAGACGCCGATACTGACGGCGGATTCAGTCCAGAGGGGGCGCGCGCGTTCCTGGTGCCGGCGCGGCTGCATCCCGGCAAATTCTACGCGCTGCCGCAGGCGCCGCAGCAGTTCAAGCAACTGGCGATGGTGGCGGGGTTCGATCGGTATTTCCAGATCGCGCCGTGCTTCCGGGACGAGGCGTCGCGCGCGGACCGGTCGCCGGGCGAGTTCTACCAGCTCGATTTCGAGATGAGCTACGTGACGCAGGAGGACGTGTTCGCGACGATCGAACCGGTGATCGCGGGGGTGTTCGAGGAGTTCGCGGAGGGGCGCGGGGTGACGCCGGCGCCGTGGCCTTTGATTCCGTACGATACGGCGATGCTGGACTACGGATCGGATAAGCCGGACCTGCGCAATCCGCTGAAGATTGCTGACGTGACGCAGCATTTTGCCGGCTCGGGGTTCGGGCTGTTCGCGCGGATTGCGGCTTCGGGCGGCGTGGTGCGGGCGATCCCGGCGCCGGGTGCGGCAACACAGCCTCGCAGCTTCTTCGACAAGCTGAACGATTGGGCGAAGGCTGAGGGCGCCGGCGGGCTCGGCTACATCGTTTACGACGCGGACGGGCCGAAGGGACCGATCGCGCGCAACCTGGAAGCGGATCGCGCGGAGGCGGTGCGTGCGGCGTGCGGCGTGAAGGCGGGCGATGCGGTGTTCTTCGCGGCTGGCAAGCGCGAGGATGCGGCGAAGTTCGCAGGCGTGGTGCGGACGCGGCTGGGCGAGGAACTCGGGCTGATCGAGAAGGGCGCGTTCCGGTTCTGCTGGATCACCGACTTTCCGATGTTCGAGCTGAACGAGGAGACCAGGCAGGTCGACTTCAGCCACAACCCGTTCAGCATGCCGCAGGGCGGGCTGGAGGCGCTCGACACGCAGGACCCGCTGACCATCAAGGCGTTCCAGTACGACATCGTGTGCAACGGTGCGGAGCTGTGTTCCGGGCGCGATCCGCAACCATCGGCCGGACATCATGGTGCGCGCGTTCGCGATTGCCGGACATCCGCCGGAGGAAGTGGAGAAGCGGTTCGGCGGTATGCTGAACGCGTTCCGCTACGGCGCTCCGCCGCACGGTGGGGCGGCGCCGGGCATCGATCGCATCGTGATGCTGCTGGCGGACGAACCGAACATCCGCGAGGTGATCCTGTTCCCGCTGAACCAGCAGGGCGAGGACCTGATGATGGGGGCGCCCGCCGAGGTGTCACCGGCGCGGCTGAAGGAACTGCATTTGCGGCTGGACCTGCCGCCGAAGGTGCGTGGGAGCTGAGCTTTCGGATGGTGATGGCGGGATGCTTGGGGTGGTCCTTGGGTCATCGATAGCTTGCAGTTCTACCGGCGAAGCGCCGCTCGACCGAACCGGGAAACACCGTCACGATGGGCGTGACGGGAAACCAGGACTCTAACTTTTGGCCGAAGAGAGCTTGGGGCTCTGGTCACCGACCAGTGCCACCTGAGCCGTTGGCCATCGACCGCCCTATCGGTCGGGAAGGCTCAGATTGGATCACTGAAATCAATTGCCGACCGGGCGGGTCATCCGTTGGGATCAACGCGATTGGTGCGAATTCGAACTATCTGAGGAACCCATGCCGGCGGCGGGACATCTGCTGCAATTCGCTCCGAGGTGGCGGCTTACGAGTTGACTGCGTAAGGTTCGCATTGGTTCCCCCGACCAAATCTCCTTAAAGCGTTGGGTGTGCAGGTTGCCCATAGGAGGACCAGTATGCCACCAACCACACGGAACAACTGAGCCATCCGGCTGGATAGCAATGAAATGCCAAGGAAACGGGCAACAGCTATTGGCTTCGTCCGTGGCGAATCGTCTAGGCAAACCATGAGCTTCGCGCGCCAGGTCTATGTCAGCCAGATGACTGGGCTGCTGCTCCTGAGTTGACCTACGTGGAAGGGTGAAATTGATGCCGACCTGTCGAAACCGTGGAAAAACGGCATGTATGCCGTACTGTCGAGCCAACGAGCGAGCTCTATCAACATATTGCTCGAACTCATCCAAATTCGTTCCCAGTGATTCGGCGGCCGTCCCCAACGTATCATATGCAACCAGGTGGGTAATATAAACCACAACTGCGCCCAACTCTGCTGCAAGTTCGACGAATTGCGGCAGTTCCTGAATGTTCGATCGCATCAGCACAAATGACAAATGAAGTCGCGGCCGGCTAATTTTACGGGCTGCCTTCTGGTCTCTGAGGGACTTCAGATTACCAACGACAGTATCCCATTTGGCGCCTCGCCGGATGCGCTCAAAGGTCACTTTACTGGCAGAATCGAGCGAGACGTTGAACTCATCGAGGCCTGCCTCAATTAGAGCTCCAGTCAGCGCGGGCGTTAGCTTCATCGCATTCGTGCTGAAGTAGACATTCGGGACACGGTATTCTTTAGCTATTCTAACGAAGGGTACAAGGTTCTGATTCAAGGTCGGTTCAGTGCCAAACATTAGCCCGAGAGAAGCGGCCCAGCTGAACATATCATCCGCCCAGCGTAAGAAAGTCTCCTTGCTTAGGTCGCGTCTTTTGCAACTCCCGACGGCGGGGTCGCTGAAGGGGCACATTATGCATCTGATGTTGCATTGATTCGTTATATCCATCTCGATTTTGAGCGGTCTTATTTCAAATCGAGCGCGAGCGGTGCCGTCGGTGCGAAGCAAGGAGAACGCCTCGTCGTCGCTGCTGCAGGTGCCTCGGAAAGCTTGCACGTGGTGGTAAATTTCTGGTTGAGTTGGCTCTCGTTCAAACAAGAGACGATATGCTGTTCGCACCTCCTCGATCGCAGGTCCGACAACCATCAGGTATTCCCGGCATTTGTATGATGCGTCGATTAAGCCGGCGAGATCGATTTTCCCACTAGCCAGGAAATCAACGTAACGACTTAATCCGTCCATATCCGCGGGTCTGCAAAGCACCGATCGGAAAACCTGGTCTACTACTGTCGGGAGGGGCGTCATGTGAATAAGCCTATTGTAAGGCGATATTTCTCATATGAACCGTCCATCTTTACGGTCTTTGTGAACGGTAGGCATCCTTTTGCCCTCCTGGCAATGTCCTGGACCGATCTCAGCGCTGCCGGGAAGCGCTGCAGCGTCGCGGTGCCCTTCAGCGCAGCCAATCTTGAGGCCCGAACACCCTCCTTCGGGAGCGCCCGTGCTCGTATCGCCGGGTCATGGGCAAGATCAGCGCCGTTCAGGTCCTGATACCCCGGCGAGGCCGCCAAACACGGATTGACGAAACAATCCAGCCAGTAATGCCGGGTGTTCTTGCCCGACCGCCGGAGAGGACGCTGCTGTGAAATTCCAGATGCAGTCGCTGGTCAAAATCGACCCGCAGAGGAGATCCATCAACCGATTCACCCGTGGGTGTCCATGAACCCACCACCACGCCCGACACGACTTATTGAAAGTAATGGTATATCGAACAGAATCGCACGACTATATTGTAATTCCGGGTATAAGCCAATGCATTCACGCGATAGCGATGACGGATGGACAAGAAGATCAAGCAAGTATTAACACAGATTTCACAGAGAAGCAGGTTAGGCCACAGATTACACCGAGAGATAGAATCTGGCGCTTCGCGCAAATGAGTCGAGCAGAGTGGTACGAAACCGACGGCGATCAGTTCGCCACGCGCACCAGTGTGAAGATGCCGAACGGCGGCAGCGGGGTTGTCGTGCAGCGTGCGATTTCGTCCGGAGTCATCAGAGCGTCCATGGCAAAGTCGGGGCGCCAGCCGAGCGCGCGGGATGCGGGCGCCATGGCACGCTCGATCCACCAGCGGGGGCCTCTCTCCGCGGCGAAGTGGGTGACGAACAGGATGTGGCCGCCGGGGCGGACCACGCGGCGCATCTCCTCCATCAGCTTCCGGGGATGCGGCACGACCGAGGCGACGAACATCGCCACCGCGATGTCGAAAGACGCATCGGAGAAATCGGTTGCCTCGGCGTCCATTTCCCGCAGCGCCTTAACGTTGGGGAGACCAAGGGCACCAACGCGCTTGGCGGCGAGTGCCAGCATCTCGGCGGACAGGTCGATGCCGGTGATGCGGCGGTCGCGGGCGTAGGTGGGCAAGGCGAGGCCGGTGCCGACACCGACCTCCAACACGTCGCGGCCCGGGAGTTGGTTGACCAGGGACACGGCGCGGCGCCGGGCGCCCAGCAGGACCCCGCCGAACACCGCGTCGTAGACACCCGCCCAGCGGCGGTATGCGGCGCGTACCGCCTCGGCATCCATTACGGGCGCATTTGGGGCGCCGGGACGCCGGCTCAGGGTGTCGCTCATTGAAGCCTTTTCCTCCCTAACCGAGCAGGCAGCAGGGCTGGCAAGCAGGGCGAATCGGGTCGCTTAAACATCTTGTAACGTGAAACGTCAGGAGTGCCCACCCATCCGGGGGCGAACCTTGCCGGGCGGCGAGGTCATTTCCCCTTGTGGCAGATATATGCGAACGCCGGCGGCACATTCGCCCAAACAACCGGTGAACGGCTGACCTGGGCGAACTCCTCACGCAGCCGGCGGCGGAGCGCCCAGGTGGGGGGCAGCACAAGGCTCTGGAAATAGCCGAACGTCACGAACACCCCGCCTGGCACCAGGGCGCGGTCAATCGCGGCAAACACGGTGTCCTGCAGCGAGACCGGCAACGTCGCCCAGGGCAGGCCGCAGACGATGGCGTCGACCGTGCCGATGTCGTGAACTGCCAGAATCTCCGTGAGATCGGCGGCGCTGGCGTTCACGAAGGTCAACCCGGGGAACCGCGCCGCCAGGTTTCGCGTGAAGTCGGCGCTCAATTCGATGCCGAGATAGCGGCAGCCTGGTCGCAGCCGGCGCGCGATCTCGATCGTGAAAGCGCCGGTACCTGGCCCGAATTCCACGATCGCGCGCGCGCTGGCGAAATCGACCGGGGCGAGCATGGTGCTGGCGAGTGCGGGCGAGCTAGGCAGCACCGCGCCGACGGTGCGCGGCGATCGGATGAACTGGCGAAGGAAGAGCTTCTCGGTCTGGGCCATGCGGTCAGGCATCCTGGCTGGGTCGTTCTGACGATGGTGCGCGCATCACAGCTTCAGCAACCGTACGGCGTTGCCGCCCGCGATCTTGGCGCGATCCTCGGCGCAGAGCGGGATGGTCGGCAGCCAGTCGGTGCCCGGCTTGTTGAGCACGAAGGGGTAGTCGATCGAGAACATGATGCGGTCGACCCCAAGCTCCTGCACGCAGCAAAGCAATGCGGGATCCGAGAAGAAGCCGGAAGTGGTGACGTAGAAGTGCTCGCTGAACACGTCGCGGAAGGCGCGGCGGCCTGGGCCCTCACGCTTGAAGCCCATGTCGATGCGCCAGAGCAGGAAGGGCAGGCCCTCGCCGAGATGGCCGAGGATGATCTTCAGGTTGGGATAGGCGTCGAACACGCCGGACAGCACCATGCGCACGCCTTGCGTTGCGGTCTCGACGGTGAAGCCCCAGGCGGCGCGCGTGATCATCGGCCAGTCCTGCACGTAGTCCTGGTAGTAGCTGTCAATCACCGCGGCCTGCGGCATGGTCGGATGCAGATACAACGGGACGTCGAGAGCAGCGGCGCGCTCACAGATCGGCCAGAACCGCTTGTCGTCGAAGAACACGCCGTTGGTGGTGCCGTTGATCAGCGCGCCCTTGAAGCCGAGCTTGATGACCGCTCGTTCCAGCTCGTCGGCGGCCGCCTTGGGATCAGGCGTGGGGATGGCGGCGAACGCGGCGAAACGGCCAGGGTGGGCGCGGACGGTCTCGGCGAGGCGGTCGTTGGCGATGCGGGCAAGGCGCACCGCGGCCGCAGCGTCGAGCTTCTGGAGGCCGGGGTTGGCGTGCGAGAGCACCTGCATGTCGATGCCAGCCTCGTCCATTTCCTTGATGCGCAGGCCGGTGAGGTCGTTCAGGCGTTCGGCCAGGGCGGGGAGCTGGCGCGCATCCTCGGGGGCGTAGGCAGCGAGCACGTCGGGGTCCTGGTAGTGCTCCTCGATAGTGATGACGCGCGGCTTTGCTGGCATGGCGGCCTCCATGATCGCGCGGTTTTCTGCCACAGTGGCGCACGCCTGCCCAGCCGAGCCGTTTGACCAGCGAAATCGCAGCCGTGCGCCCCAACGACGCGGCGGTGCTGCTGACGCTGGCACGGACATTTCATCAAAAAGTCGGGGGCGAACGCTGGATGCAGCCGGCGAGGCAGCATTGGTGGCGATCGCCCGGGGCATAAAGCTGGCTCGGGTGTGGCTGTTGCGGGACGGCGACCGTCCGGTGGGTTATCTGATCATCACGCTCCGCTATAGCGTGGAACACGGCGGGCGGGATGGATTCATCGACGATCTGTATCTGGTGCCGGAGGCGCGTGGCGCGGGATTAGGGTGGAGGCTGCTGGCGTTCGCACTGGCCGAGGCGGCATGGTTGGGGGTGCGTACACTGCATCTCGAGGTCGATGTGGCGAACGAGCACGCGACACGGCTGTACCGGACAGGAGGTTTCGAGGAGATAGGCCGACGGCTGATTCGGCGCCGGATCATGGCGGCAGTACCGCGTGCGAGCGAACCCAGGCGATGAATTCGTCGTCAGTCGTATCGCTCGCGGCGAGCCGTAGGATCGCCATCGTTGCGTCGACTTCAGGAGGTTCGAATTCGGCACCGTTCAGGGCCAGGAACATGACCAAGGCGGCAAACCCGGTACGCTTGTTGCCATCAACGAAGGGGTGGTTGCGGACGATCGCGGTTGCATACACCGCAGCCAGTTCGACTATGTCCGGCTCGCCGTAACTCGCGCGGTTGAGTGGTCGTGCGAGCGCGCTTTCCAACAGGCCAGCATCGCGCACGCCGGTAGCGCCGCCGTGCTCTGCCAGTTGCTCATCGTAAATCGCCAGAATGAGCTGCTGCGACAGCCAGACGGTCACTTGGCAAGCTCACGCAACACGTTTCTCCAGCGCTTCATCAGCCTGCGGGCCACCACCATCTGCTGCTCGAAGTCCGGGTCGGCCGTGGTGAGCCGCACGCCGTCAGGCATGTCGATGGCATACAGCGTGTCACCCTTGCCGACGCCAAGCTTTGCCAGCAGCTCCTTCGGCAGGATCACGCCGACGGAATTGCCGATCTGGGTGAGTTTCAGCGCGTTCATGGCTCGCTCCGATGATTGCGTTGTAACAAATGTAGTAACTTCGTTGGTCGTGCCAAGTCAAGGCGGGGTGTTCGCTGGAGCAACGCCAATCTGGCCGGCTCAGATGCGACGGTGCGCGAATCCTTAGGACCACCCAACTTCTCCCAATTGCGGGAAATGCGCCTTGGCCCCGGTCGCGCTGCCCGCTGCAATCCGCTAAAACGCTCACCATGACGTCCGCGACACCAAAAACCGGCGAGACCCACGCGCTGTGGCTGATCTCCGCCGCGCACATGGTCAGCCACTTCCACCAGCTCGTCCTGCCACCGCTGTTTCTATTGCTGCGCGTCCGCCTCGGCGTCGGCTTCATCGAGCTTGGCCTGGCGGCGACGGTGTACAACGTGGTGACGGCGCTGGTGCAGGCTCCCATGGGCTACGCGGTGGACCACTTCGGCCCACGCCGCATGCTGGTCGCTGGGCTGTGCCTGTCCGCCGTCGCCTTCGGCTCCATCGCGCTGTTCCCGACCTATGCCTGGCTGATCGGGGGCGCCGCAATCGCCGGCGTTGCGAACTCGGTCTACCACCCATCGGATTACGCGATCCTCGGTTCGGTGATCGACCCGTCCCGCGTCGGCCGAGCATTCTCGGTGCATACCTTCGCCGGGTTCCTCGGCGGTGCGATCGCACCCGCCGTCATGGTGCTCTTGGCGAGCACGATTGGGCTGCAACCCGCGCTGGCGTTTGCCGCGCTGCTGGGACCGGCCGTCGCGGTGCCACTGCTGCTCGCCCCTGGGCTCGATGGCGCGCTGACGCAGCAGCATGCGGCAACGCAACGGCCCGACACCGCACAGGCATCGATCCGCGTGGTGCTGTCGCCAGTGATCCTTGGCCTGACCGGCCTGTTCGCGCTGCTAAGCCTGTCGTCGGCCGCGATCTCGACATTCTCCGCCGTGGCCCTGGTGGCGATGTATGCGCTGGAGCCGTCCACCGCCAACGCCATCCTGTCCGCCTACCTGATGGCGATGGCCATCGGCGTGCTCGCCGGAGGCTTCGTCGCCGACGCCACCCGCCGCCACGCCGAGGTCACCGCAGCCGGCTTCGGCACTGCCGCGGTGCTGATCTTCGCCGTCGGCTCGGTCAACATGGGCGTGATGCTGCTGTTCCCGGCGATGGCCGCGGCGGGCTTCCTCGCGGGCATGATCATGCCCTCGCGCGACATGTTGGTACGTGCCGCAGCGCCACCCGGCATGGCCGGCCGCGTGTTCGGTGTCGTCACCACCGGCTTCAATGTCGGTGGCGCAATCGGTCCTATCCTGGGCGGCTGGTTCGTGCAGAATGGCGCGCCACGCTGGGTGTTTTACAGCTCGGTGTGCTTCATGGCACTCACTGTCGTGGCGGTTCTGGTCGGCGACTGGCGGTCGCGCCGGCGGGCACACGGCATGGCATTGGCACAAGCGGAGTAACGGCAAATGGGCGCACGCATCCGAAGCGACGAAGAGCAATCCCTGATCGATCTGGCGCAGCGCGTGCTGCCGGCCGGCAGCTTCGGCAACCTGGCAGGCGACATCGTGATCCGCGAGGGCAAAGGCGGCCGCATCTGGGACGTCAGCGGCAACGAATACGTCGACTTCCTGCTCGGCTCCGGCCCGATGTTCATCGGCCACTGCCATCCCGACGTGATGGCCGCGGTCGAGGCGCAAATCCCCCGCGGCACCACCTTCTTCGCCAACAACGAGCACGGCATCAAGCTGGCCGCCGCCATCGTCGATGCGGTGCCCTGCGCTGAGAAAGTCCGCTTCGTCAGCAGCGGCACCGAGGCCGACGCCTACGCCATGCGCGTCGCCCGCGCCTTCCGCGGCCGCGACAAGATCCTCAAGTTCGAGGGCGGCTATCACGGCATGAGCGACTACAGCCTGATGAGCCTCGCGCCGAAGCGTCCCGGCAACTTCCCGCAGGCGGTGCCAGATTCACCCGGCATCCCCGCGCAGCGTGCGCGACGAAATGATCATCGCGCCGTTCAACGATCCCGCGATGGCCGCCAGCCTGATCCACGAGCATCACGAGGAACTCGGCGGCGTCATCGTCGAGCCGTTCCAGCGCCTGCTGCCACCGAAGCCAGGCTTCCTGAAGGCACTCCGCGACGCCACCGCCGAACACGGCATCCCGCTGATCTTCGACGAGGTGGTGACCGGCTTCCGCTTCTCCTACGGCGGCGCGCAGGAGTTCTACGGCGTCACGCCCGACCTGTGCACGCTGGGCAAGATCATCGGCGGCGGCTTCCCGCTGGCGGCGATCGCCGGACGCGAGGACATCATGGCGCAGTTCGACCGCGGCAAGGTCGGCGACGAACGCTTCCTCACCCAGATCGGCACGCTGTCCGGCAATCCGGTCGCCGCGGCGGCAGGCCTGGCCACGCTGGAGGTGCTGAAGCGTCCCGGCTCGTACGACAAGATTTTCGCCACCGGCACCGAGCTGATGACCGGCATCACGCGTATGCTGGAAAAGGCCGGACTGCCGGCGCAGATCATCGGCGTGCCGCCGCTGTTCGACATCGTCTACGCCGCCGGCGACATCGCCGACTATCGCGCTTGGCTGCGCGCCGATGTGGACATGCAGAAGCGCTTCAACACGCGGTTCCGCGAGGGCGGCATCCTGAAGGGCGAGAGCAAGTTCTACGTCTCGCTCGCGCACGAGGCGGCCGAGGTAAAGCATACGCTGGACACGGTGCAGGCGGCGATCGACGCGGAACTGGCCGAGACGCGGGTGGCGGCGCAGTAACGGTCCGCAGTATCATCCTATCCTCAGCTCCGGCTTCTGGATGACGGAGTGAGCGCACAGCTAAGCTTGTCCGATGGGCCAGGTTGATGCGGCAAAATCGCCAGTCCATAAGAGCTTTCGCGCCCGGTGATGGCGAGGCCAGGCCCCGTCTCCATACGTCGTGCCCCCGCCATCGCAAAGCGGAATTGCGTATTGATGGAGCAGGTCCTGCGTTCAGGCACAGACCGTAAGCGGACCGCACCGGCGTATTTCCGCGGTCCCGTGGGCGCTCAGGTCACGACCAATCGGCCAAGCGACGTCCACCCTGGGTACACCATGGTATCGGACGCCCCCACAAAACCTAGACATCCCCTCAGGTTTCCGCCACACTAAGTCATGCCCACCGTCGCGCGGGTCCGGAACGTTCGTGTGGTCATCTACGCGAACGACCACCCGCCGCCGCATGTCCATGCAATCCGGCGTGATGGCGCATGGGCACGGTTGGCGCTGAACTGGCCGGATGGCCCGGTGACGCTGATCGATCAATCCGGCTTTCGGCTCGCCGAGATGTCCGCAATCGGCGAAATGGTGGCGACAGATCTGACAGCGATCTGCGAGCAATGGAGACGCATTCATGGCTGAGTTCAAAGCCCCCACGCCGCAAGAGTTCGCCGTCGCCACGCGGCGCGGCATGCGCCGGATGCAACAGTCTCTTCTCGCGACCAACGCCAGTTACGATCGGCGCGGGGAGCGCGTGATCATCACATTGAACAACGGAACCACTGTTGGTTTCCCACTCGCCGTACTCCCGGGTCTCGAACATGCCGGGCCAGACGATCTACGCGCGATCGAGGTCGAAGCTGGAGGCTACGCCCTGCACGTCCCCAGCCTCGATGCGGACATTTCGGTGCCGCGCCTGCTCGAGGAGCATTTGGGTTCCACCGCCATGAAGATCGCCCGGGCCAGGGCAGCGGCTTCGCGCGCCAACGGTCGCATGGGCGGTCGCCCACGGAAACCGAAGGCCGCCTGACGACGTGGTCCTTTTGCCGAATCAAGGCCACACCTGCACCGACCTGATGAAATCGACGAACGCGCGCAGCGGGGCCGGAAGGTAGCGACGACCGGGATAGTAAAGAAACGGCCCTGAGAAGCGCTGCCACCAAGGCTCCAGCACTGCCTCCAACGCGCCACTATCGAGATACGGACGCAGCCATTCCTCGAACAGTTGGATAACCCCGCTGCCGGCGACGGCTGCCTCGACAGCAAGGTCGGTCGCGGCACCGACACGGACGATGAGCGGACCGGTCGGCTCCACCTTCACGACCTCCCCGTCGCGTTCGAACTCCCAGGCGGTCATCGCGCCGCTGCTGAAGCGACCGCGCAGGCACGCGTGGTCCAGCAGGTCGCGCGGATGGTCGGGGCGGCCACGCCGATCCAGATATGCGGGCGACGCCGCAGTGGCATAGCGCTGCTGACGCGGGCCAATGGGAATGGCAATCATGTCCTGTTCGAGCCGTTCGTCGTAGCGGATCCCTGCATCGCAGCCGCTGGCCAGCATGTCGACGAAACCGTCCTCGGCGATTACCTCGAGAGAGATGTCGGGATAAGCAGCGAGGAAGCGCGGCACGATGCGCGGCAGGATGAGGCGCGCCGCAACGACCGGTACGTTCAGCCGGAGCGTGCCGGCCGGTCGATCGCGGAACCCGTTGACCACGTCCAGCGCGGCCTCGACCTCCCGCAACGCCGGACCGAGCCGCTCGAGCAGGCGCGCACCAGCTTCGGTTGGCGCGACACTGCGCGTGGTACGGTTGAGCAGCCGGACGCCAAACCTGGTCTCGAGCCGGCGCACGGCCTCGCTGAGGCTGGAGGCGCTGCCGCCCATTGCCCGCGCCGCATCGCGAAAGCCACCAGCACGTGCTACCGCCACGAACGCAGTCAGGTCGCCAAGGTCCGCCGCCATTGTTCGCCTATTCGAACAGCCCGTGCCGACTATAACCAATTATCGCGCAGGCTCCTGCTCTCCACATGTGCGTTCGGTTCAGAGGAGAAGGTCCATGATCGACGTCAGCAAAGCCGGAACGTTCACCCTCGGCGATCGCACCGTGAAGCGGCTGGGATATGGCGCAATGCAACTCGCCGGCCCGGGCGTATTCGGGCCACCTAAAGATCGAGCCGCCGCGCTCGCGGTGCTGCGTGAGGCGGTGGCGAGCGGCGTCGATCACATCGACACCAGCGACTTCTACGGCCCCCACGTCACCAACCAGATCATCCGAGAAGCGCTGCACCCGTATCCCGCGGGCTTGGTGATCGTCACCAAGATCGGCGCCATGCGCGGCGATGACGCTTCGTGGAACCCAGCCTTCTCGGCCGACGACCTGACACGCGCGGTGCATGACAACCTGCGCAACCTGGGCCTGGACGCGCTCGATGTCGTCAACCTGCGCCTCTTGTTCGACGTCCACGGGCCTGCCGAGGGCTCGATCGAGGCGCCGCTCACCGTTCTGGCGGAGCTTCAGCGACAAGGGCTGGTCCGTCATGTCGGCCTCAGCAACGCGACATCCAGGCAGGTCACGGAAGGGCGCGCCATCACGGACATCGTCTGTGTGCAGAACCAGTACAACATCGTGCACCGCCACGACGATGCGCTGATCGACGAACTCGCCACCGCGGGCATCGCTTATGTGCCGTTCTTTCCGCTCGGCGGTTTCACCCCGCTGCAAGCGAAGGCACTGTCCGATGTCGCCCAACGCATCGGTGCCACACCGATGCAGGTAGCGCTCGCCTGGCTGCTCGAGCGCGCGCCCAACATCCTGTTGATCCCCGGCACGTCATCGCTTGGGCATCTGCGCGAAAACTTGGCCGCGGCCAACCTGGAGCTGCCGAGCGAAACGATGACTGCGCTGGATCATGTCGCGGCCGAAATTGCGCCACGACATTGATGCCGCGGAGCAGGAACACCCACTACTCCATCACACTCTTCGGCCATGACACGAACAGCCCGACATCGCCTGGCTTACCATCGGGATAATTGATGATGCGCGCATTGAAGCCGAAGCCACCCGGCTTCAAGCTCGCCTTCCAGTAGTCGAACACTTTCTGGACTCCGGCCGGCATCGTCGCCAGCCACTCGGGTTCTGCCTCCCGCGCAGCCAATTCCTCATCGGTCGGCCGGTTGATCGGCGGCGCGCCGGCATTGATGATCGCGCGCCCGCCATCACTGCAGAAGCTGCTGGGAAACGCCGAGATCATCAACTCGCTGGCGCCGGCCTCGAACGCGCGCCTGAGTTTGTCGTGGCCGGATTTGATCACGTCCTCGGTCATCTGAAGCGTATCGAGACGCTTCCTGAATGCCCCGAGTTCTTCTTCCTTGCGCTGGTGCAGTTGCTCCGCGGCCTCGTGATCCCGCTGACGCTTCGCATCGCGCTCCGCGACAAGCGAATCAACTGTCAGGGCAGGACCTGATGTGGCTGACATGACACCCTCCTTCTCTGGCTGCTCCGATGCACAAGAGATGCAAGGGCTACATTGGTCCGATCCCCGGACTACCGCGTTGATCTACATCAACCGCATCTCCAGCCAGGCTTAGTTCCGCGGCAGCCGTGCGATCGTCGGCGCATCCGGATTCTGAGCCCGATGCCGCAGCAGGTGGTCGGCCAGCACGCAGGCCAGCATCGCCTCACCCACCGGCACCGCTCGAATGCCGACACAGGGATCGTGACGGCCCTT
Source organism: uncultured Alphaproteobacteria bacterium (assembly GCA_963726125.1). Classification (GTDB taxonomy): domain Bacteria; phylum Pseudomonadota; class Alphaproteobacteria; order Acetobacterales; family Acetobacteraceae; genus JAMXLO01. The sequence continues at coordinate 134,163 of CAVSBG010000014.1, forward strand.
GGTGCTGATCTCGATGTCGTGGCCGCCGCGATCGACCGTTTGGCGCGGTGTCAGGATCGAACTCGTCGGCTTCACCGCGAACCGCGCGACAACGGGCTGCCCGGTGGAGATACCGCCGAGAATGCCGCCGGCGTGGTTGGACGCAAACTCCACCATGCCGTCGCGCATGTGCATCTCATCGGCGTTGGCCTCGCCCGACAGTGTGGCAGCGGCGAAGCCTTCGCCAATCTCAACGCCTTTCACCGCGTTGATCGACATCAACGCCGCGGCGATGTCAGCGTCCAGTTTGCCATAGATCGGCGCCCCAAGGCCTGGGGCCACGCCGTCGGCCACGACCTCGATAACAGCCCCGGAGGAGGAACCAGCCTTGCGGACCTCAGACAAGTACATTTCCCACAGCGCGGCCGTAACGGGGTCCGGACAGAAGAACGGATTCTCCCCCACCGCATCCCAATCCCACCGCGCCCGATCCACACGATGCGGCCCGATCTGCACCAGGGCGCCGCGAATGCGCACCGTCTCGCCCAGCACTTTGCGAGCGACACCGCCAGCGGCAACGCGCATCGCCGTCTCGCGCGCAGACGACCGGCCGCCGCCACGATAGTCGCGGACGCCGTATTTCAGCTCGTAGGTCAGATCGGCATGACCCGGCCGGAACTGCGCCGCGATCGCCGAGTAATCGCGTGAGCGCTGGTCCACGTTGTCGATCTGCATCGCGATCGGCGTCCCGGTGGTTTGGCCATCGAACACGCCCGACAGGATGCGGACCTCGTCGGGCTCCTGGCGCTGGGTGGTGAAGCGCGATTGACCAGGGCGGCGGCGGTCGAGCCAGGGCTGGATGTCCGCCTCCGACAAAGCGATGCGCGGCGGGCAACCATCGACCACACAGCCAATGGCCGGCCCGTGGCTCTCGCCCCAGGTGGTGACACGGAACAGGTGGCCGAAGCTGTTGTGCGACATCGCGTCAGACCAGGTGCCAATCGTCGGGGACCGGGATGTGCAGGAACCACTGCTCGCCATCATCGAACCGCGTGATGTGACCGCTGCCCCACGTATCCTCGACCAGCATGAGCTCGCCTGGCTTCAGTCGGCGCACGCCCCCGTCCGTCGTCTCGTATTCGACCCAACCGTTAAGCGACACGGCAAGCTGCCGTTCCGGCGCAGTGTGCAACTCGGCCACCCCCACGTCCGCCGGCACCGAGAACAGCTTCACCGGATTGGCGTCCACAAGCCGCGTGACCTGAAACAGCGGCATCCGCGCAAACAGGCGGAGGTCCGCAACCGGGGGCGCGCCATCCGCAAAGTGCGAGCCACCATCTGCATCCGCGTAGATCCGGCTGATCCTCATCGCGTCAAACGCCCAGCAACTCGTCCAGTGTCATCGAACACGCCGCAGCAACCGGCTGCGGTGGCTGTCCATCCATCATGTCAGGAAGCACCGTGAGCGCGTCGGCGTAGATATGAGCAACATCGAGCCGCTGCCGCATGGATGGGCTGAAAGCGTCGCGCGCCTGGACGCGGAACAGCCGCGCATCGGAGTTCCAGGCCGCAACGGAGCGAGAGTTCGGCCAAGCCTCGGCCTTGAGCATGCGTAGAATGGCCTGGAGCAACAATGACTGCACGGCGCGAAGATCGCTGCGTCCCACACTCTCGACCTCCTCGATGATGTTGGCCCAGTCCGGCCGTTCATTCACCGGCTCGCCCGCGGCGATGCGGCGCAGCAGAGTGCTCTGCCGCTCGCTCCACAGCAGGATGTCCTCGTCGTAGAGATCGCTCATCGGGTCCTACCCCTCGACGATGCCGATATCCGGCGCTGCGGGGTTCTTCATGCCGACAATATGGTAGCCGCAATCGACGTGGTGCACCTCGCCGGTGACGCCCCCGGACAGGTCCGACAGCAAATACACGCCAGCGCCCCCCACATCGCCAATCGTGACGTTCCGCTGCATCGGCGAGTTCAACTGGTTCCAGCGCAGGATGTAGTGGAAGTCCCCAATCCCCGCCGAGGCCAACGTCCGTGATCGGCCCCGCGCTGATCGCGTTCACCCGTGATCCCGCGCCGCCCAGGTCGGCAGCCAGGTAGCGCACCGACGCTTCCAGCGCCGCCTTCGCCACGCCCATCACGTTGTAGTGTGGCGTCCAGCGTTCCGCGCCGACATAGCTCAGCGTCAGCAGGCTGCCGCCGGGTCGCATCATCGGCACCGCCCGTTGCGCGACGGCGACGAACGAGTAGCAGGAGATATCCAGCGCCTGCAGGAAGGCCGCCCGTGGCGTGTCGAGGTAGCGGCCCCGCAGATAGGTCTTGTCGGCGAACGCGATCGCATGGACCAGGAAATCCAGGCCCTCCCACTGTTCGCGCAGCGCCGCGAACGCCGCGTCGATGCTGGCCTCGTCGCCCACGTCGCACATGAACAGCCGATCCGCCGACGCCAACCGAGGCCGCGAGTGGGCGCACCCGGCGCCCAAGCGCCTCCACCTGGTAGGTGAACGCGAGTTCCGCTCCCTGTGCGGCGCAGGCTGCGGCGATACCCCAGCCGAGCGAGCGGTCGTTGGTCACCCCCATGATCAGGCCACGCTTGCCTTGCATCAGTGTGCCTTGGACGGGGGCGCTGTCGGGCATGGTCGATCCTTCTGGGGTCGAGTCGCCTTGGTCGCATACCGTCACGATACTGGGCAAGTGCCGCCCAGCGCTATCGCCGCGCCGCCACCAGCAGGAAGGGCGGCCGTTGGCGCTCCATCCGCCAGTGCCGGCCGCGCGGCGATCTGCGCCTCGGTCGGACCCCATTCCTCGACATGGGTCAAGCGCGAACCCAGCCGCAGCAGCAGGCCCAGATACGTCCCGATGGTGCGGTGCTGCTTGATGACGCCCTTGGCCAGCCAGTCCGTGGTGCGTGGCCCTCCACCAGGTAGCCATCAACCGGCCAGGTCTTGTGACCGTCCGCGTCGGTCGACCAGCCGGGTTGCGACGGCGCCGTGTAGATCGGGTGCTCGACGGAGAAGACCAGCGCCCGCCCGGCTTCAGCGCCCGGTGGACGTGCGCCAAGCAGCGGCGTCCAGATGCTCGACGTAGTGCAGCGCGAGCGAACTATAAGCAAGGTCGAATGACGCCTCCGGCAATCGAGGTGCTCGAGGTCGGCGCGCGCATAGCTGACGGCTGGGTCGGTGGTATCGGTGCGCGCGCGGGCCAGCATGTTCTCGGACACGTCCAGCCCCACCACCCGGCCGCGCCCTCCTCGCGCGCCCAGCGGCAGAACCAGCCAAAGCCGCAGCCCAGGTCCACCACGCGCGCGGCCATGCAGGTCCGGCAGCAGGGCGCGCAGGGCGGGCCATTCAGCGGCGCCGTCCAGCCCCTCGACCGAGCGACCCAACTGGCTGTAGCCGGCGAAGAAGTTTGGGTTGTCGTAGATGTTCTGGGTCATCGCGGACCCATCCCGCGGGCAAGCGGCATCGTCAAGCTCGCTGCGCAGCAACGCTGGCGCTATCGGGCGACCGATCCGCGTGGTCGCGGGGTCGGCGCCGGTGTGAGGAAGCTCCACCTGCGTTGACCGCAGCCGGGGTTATTTCACGCAGAGGTCCGCAGAGACTCAGATTGTTTGTAATCCTCAACACCCGGTGTCGAGAAAACGCTGGGGCCGCGAGCCGCAGCGCAAAGCGCATAAACCCTTTTCTGCGGTCTCTGCGGACCTCTGCGCCCTCTGCGTGAAATAACCCGGCTGCCGACCCCACGATAGAATCTACACAGCTCCAGAATCTACACAGCTCCCGGATCGCCCCTGCCCGGCAGCCAAATTGCTCGCCGAAACGTCATCGTGCTATCGACCGACTGCGGACTGGCTCCGTCATCCGCACCACCTCGCGGAGCAATCATTCACAATGTCACATCACTGGGACGTCGAAGCCGATGTCGTTGTCGTCGGGTTCGGAGCAGCGGGCATGGCCGCATCGGTCACCGCGTTCGAGTCGGGCGCCAACGTCGTCATCTTGGAAAAGGCGCCCGAAGGTCAGGAGGGCGGCAACACGCGGGTTGCTGGCCAGGGCTATCTGAATACGTCATCCGCCGACCAGGCAATCACCTACCTCACCGCCTTGTGCGGACCCTACACCGTGCCGGAAGCCATGATGAAGGTCTGGGCGGAGGAGATGTGCCAGAACAATGCGTGGCTCGCAGGCCTCGGCGGCGACCCGCAGGAACACCAGCATCCACCGGTCGGCATCGAATTTCCGGATCTGCCTGGATCAGACTGCGTGCACAAATTCCATGACGGTCCAACATACGGCTACTCGTACACGTGGCAGTTGTTCGAGCGTCTGGTGAAGCAGCGTCCGATCCCCGTTCACTATGAAACGCCCGGGCGGCAACTCATCCAGCACGACACCACCAAGGAGATTCTCGGAGTGCGCGCCCAGCGCGGCAGCCAGTCGATCAACGTCAAGGCGCGCAAGGGCGTCGTGCTGACCTGCGGCGGGTTCGAGAACAACCAGGAGATGATCCGGAACTACCTGCCCGGCGTGCCATACTGTTACACTTCCGGCTCGCCGTACAACGAAGGCGACGGCATCACCATGGCGATGTCGGTCGGCGCAGATCTCTGGCACATGAACAACTACGCGGGTCCTTCGATGGCGCTTAAGGTGCCCGAGGTCCGAACGTCGTTCTCCATGCAGGCACTTCACTACAGCAAGGAGATGCCCGGCGGCATGATCGTGGTCGGCCCGGATGGGCGGCGCTTCACCGACGAAAAATACAAGACGCGACACGGAAAAATTCCGGTGAACGGACGCTGGTTGCCGCTGTCCACGCCGTGCCCCATGTTCCTGATCTTCGATCACACGATGTTCTCGGCCGGCCCACTATACGACAAGCATCCGAGCCACGGCTGGACACAGATCGTCGAGCGTTATGAATGGAGCGAGGACAACAGCGTCGAACTCGCGAAGGGCTGGATCAGGCGTGCCGACAGTATCGCCGCGCTCGCTCCGACCGTTGGGCTCGATCCGAAAGCGCTGGCGGACAGCGTCGAGCGATGGAACCGCCACGCTGCGGCAAAGCATGATGCGGATTTCGGTCGAAGGCTGATGATGGCGTCGATTATCAACCAACCATTTTATGCAATCGAGCTGTCGCCTTCGATGCTCAACACGCAAGGCGGCCCGCGGCGCAATGAGAAGGCGCAGATCGTGCGGCCGGACGGCACGCCGATCCCACGGCTGTACAGCGCGGGAGAACTCGGATCGATTTACAGCTATCTGTATCAGGGTACCGGAAATATCGGCGAATGCCTCGCCTTCGGCCGTATCTCGGGTCGCAACGCGGCCGCGGAAACGTCCTGGGAGTGATATCAGGCGCCAACAGCTAGGGCCACTGGTATAGAGTATGATCGCTTAGAATCGCTCGCGGTCAAAGTTGATGTCTTGATACGCAGAGGCGCCTCCTCAACGTCATCGCGATCCCGGGCTAAACCCCACTGACGCTAACATAAGCGCCTCCGGCACCGAGTTCGTCATGTCCGAATTCGTGACGCGGGCCCCATTCGCGTTATTTGCGGCCCTTTGCGTTTTTCGTGTTAACCCTTGCATCTGTCGCCTAACCAAGCGCGCTCGTGGGGTAACTGGCTGATGTAAGCGCTAAACCTGGGAACCGACATGAGGAACTGCGATAGCTCAACCTGAGGCGATCGTGCTCTATTATCATTACTGTTACGTGAAAGCGCGATGCTTTGCCAGCGGAACCTATCCGTCACGTACCGAAAATATGCCTTGCCCAATCCCATTATGTTATTTATGATAACTGTCATGCAAGCCGACATACCCGGCCCAGCCTCGCCGTCCGATCCCCCACAGGATCAACCCGGCACCCCCATGCCCGAGTACATCGCCGTCGTCCTGCACATCGTTCGCATCCTGCTCGGCTACGGCCGGCATCTTCTCGCCACCGTCCCCCACCGCGCCACCGCCCCCACATTCCCCGCCCTCGCGGCATGCTTCGGCACCGCCAACCTCTCCACCATCATGGCCCACCTCAACCGCGGCATCCTGCGTGCCGCCGCGCTGCAGCGTTTCCTGCTCGCGCGCGCCGCGACCGGCCGCGACATCAGCATCGTGATCCGCCGAACCCGCACCGACGAACCATCGCCCGCGACCGCGGAGCTCCAGGCCGAGCCACCAGCGGACCAACCAGCCAAGCCCAAAGCCAAGCCCCGACCGTCGCTGCCGCCCGGCCACGACGATCCAGAACTCTTCATGCCCTCACTGGAGGATCTCGATCGTCAGGTGCGCCGCCGAGCGGTCGGTCGCACCATCACCGAGATCTGCCGTGATCTCGCCGTCGTGCCCGGCTTCTGCACCCCCGAATTCTGGAACGGCATATTCGAGGTCATGCATTACTTCGGCGGCAACGTTGCCACCCTGATGCGAGAGAAGACCCACCGCGAACAAACCTTCATTCAGGAGCAGGACAAGAAACTCGGCAGTACCTTGGACTGGTTACGATTGAAACCAGACGAGATGCGCCAGGTCCTCGGCTTCTTCATCGGCGAACCACCGGTCGATCCGTTCAACCCGACCGCAGCGCCGGCCACCGGCCCACCCTGACCCATCGCTGAAGAACCCCTCTCCCGCGCCAGCGGGCAGGGAGGGGGTGCAACTGCCCTGCACGGGGCCGGATAACGGCCAGCCCCGCCGTTCTGATTCGTCCCACCCCATCCCGAGCCGTCCGTTGCGGGCGTCCCGTGGCAGGCACGACATCGCCAGAAGCCGGTAATCCAGCCCCGCCACAACAAGTAAGGCTGATAAGTCGCCGCAAGCGACCTTTGCTACGACACCGACGGTATCCGACGCCTGACCACAACGCCTCGCGCATTGGTCTGGTCGCCGCCCGGTCCCATCGCTTGTGTGTAAAATGGGGCGCTTGTGTGCAAATGGGGCATGGCGGCAAAGTGGCCTGACCAGAAGGGAAACGCCGCCGATGCCTGACTCGTCATCTGTCGTCACCGACCCGTTTGCGAAATTCCAGGACTGGATGACAGAAGCCTGGTCGCACGAACCGGAGGACGCGAACGCGATGACCCTGGCGACCGCGACGCCGGGTGGCGTTCCCGCGGCGCGTATCGTGTTGCTGAAGGGCGCGGACGCCCGTGGCTTCGTCTTTTACACCAATGTGGACAGCCGCAAGGGCGAGGAACTCGCCGCCAACACGCACGCGGCGCTGTTGTTCCACTGGAAGCCACAGGCACGCCAGGTCCGCATCGAGGGTCACGTAGAATCGGTGACGGACGCCGAATCCGATACCTATTTCGCGACTCGCGCACGTGTCTCGCGCCTGGGTGCCTGGGCGTCAGATCAGTCGCGCGTGCTGCCGGAGCGGGCGCTGCTGGAACAGCGGCTCGCGGAGTTCGAGGCGAAGTATCCCGGCGACGACATCCCGCGTCCTCCCAACTGGTCGGGCTTCCGCGTCATTCCGGCGCGCTTCGAGTTCTGGCAGGGCATGCCGTTCCGGCTACACGACCGCACCGTCTACACACTGGCCGTCGCGGGCGGCTGGACGATCGGCAAGCTGTATCCCTGATGCCGCCGTGACCACGCCACCGGAACAGGCGGAGGCGGTGGCGCTGCTGCGCCGGCTGGCCGGCTCGGCGCCCGTGAAGACGCACATCTCGTTGGTGTTCGTCGGCGCCAACACGGTGTGGAAGCTGAAAAAGGCGGTGCGGCTCGCGTTCCTCGATTTTTCGACGCTGGAGGCGCGGCGTCGGTTCACGCTGCGGGAACTGGAACTGAACAAGCCCGCCGCGCCGGAGCTGTACCGTGATGCAGTACCGCTCGTGCGCGGTCCCGATGGCGTGCTGGTGGTGGGCGAGACCGCCGACACCGATCAGCAGGTCGTTGATTGGGTACTGCGCATGGCGCGTGTGCCGCCCAACGATTTTCTCGATGTCGTGGCCGCTGAAGGCAGGCTTACGCCGGCGTTGCTGGATGCGCTAGGGGATGCGGTGGCGGCGTATCATGGGGCGGCGGCACCCCCTCCCCAACCCTCCCCCGCTCCGCGGGAGAGGGAGCCCGGCGCCGCCGCCAACACCCCCTCTCCCGCGGAGCGGGGGAGGGTTGGGGAGGGGGTGCCGCCGCCCCATGGCACGGCAGGGGTATACCCCGCCATGCGCCGCGTCACCGATGGCAACGCGCAATCCGCCCTGGATGCGGGCTTGCCCGAAGCCGCTGTGCGAACCTGGCAATCCCAACTCCTCGCCAGCCTCGACAGCATCGCCCCCTGGCTCGAGCAGCGCGCTCGCGATGGCTTCGTCCGCCGCGTGCACGGCGATCTGCATCTCGGCAATCTCTGCCTGTGGCACGGCGAGCCGGTGCTATTCGACGCCCTCGAGTTCGACGAGGCAATGGCCACCATCGACCTGGGTTACGACCTCGCGTTCCTGCTGATGGACCTCGACCAGCGTGTCGATCGCGCTGCGGCCAACCGCGTGCTGAACCGCTATGTCGCGCGCACCGGCGACGCAGCGCTGACGCGCGGCTTGCCGGTGTTCCTCTCGCTGCGCGCCATGGTGCGCGCGCATGTCGAAGCGAAGCGCCGCAACAGTGCGCTGGCCAAACGCTACCTGGGCGCTGCCACCGCTTATCTGCGCGTGGTACCGCCGATCGCCCTGGCTATTGGCGGCTTGCCTGGCACTGGCAAGTCAACGGTGGCGCGCGCACTGGCCCCGGAACTCGGCAACGCGCCAGGTGCGCTCGTGCTGCGCAGCGATGAGATCCGCAAGCGCCAGCACGGCGTCGCCCCCGAACAGCGCCTCCCTCAGTCCGCCTACAGTGACGCGGCCAGTCACGCCGTGTTCGCCCAACTCGCCGAACTGGTGCGCCAGACCGCCACCGGTGGGCACGCCGTCGTGGCGGACGCCACGTTCATCGATCCGCGCGACCGTGCCTTGGTGCAATCCGCTGCGCTGGAAGCCGGCGTGGTTTTCGTCGGCCTGTGGCTCGAAGCGCCGCTGCCGGTGCTCGAACAACGCATCAGCTCGCGCCAGGGAGATGCGTCCGACGCGACGCCGGCTGTGCTGCGCGCCGCGGCCGAGAGCAGTCCGCAGGCCGGCGATTGGACTCCGGTCGATGTCAGCTTCTCGCCGGACCACGCCTTCGCCCGGGCGCGTCAGGCACTCCAACAGCACGTGATACGCAACTGACATAACCCGTGCTAGAAACACCGCGCTGACCACAAGCGAGGAGGGGCCGTACCATGGCTATCCGTAAGCTGTTGCTGCCGCTGACGGGGACCGCTGCCGGGGAGGCAGCATTGTCCACCTGCCTGATGATCGCGCGCCTGTGGAACGCACATGTCACCGCGCTCCATGTGCGTGTCGACAGCCGCGATGTCGCGCCGCTCGCCGGCGAGGGCCTGTCCGGTGCGATGATCGAAGAAATGATGTCCGCCACCGAGAAGGAAAGCAGCGACCGGGCGCATGCCGTCCGCTCGATGTTCGACCGGTTCGTGGCACAGCATGACGTGATCATTTCGGAGGCCCGGCCCGGGACCGAGGCGGCCACCGCCGCCTTCGCTTCGGTGACCGGGCGTGAAGAAGACCTGGTCGCCCAGCAGGCCCGGCTGGCAGACCTGACGGTGGTGCCGCATCCTGATGCCGGTGAGGATGTGTCATCGTCGGATGCCCTGCATGCCGTGCTGTTCGACTCCGGTCGGCCAGTACTGATTGCGCCGCGCACCCCGCCGGCGACCATCGGCTCCCGCGTGTGCCTGGGCTGGAACGGCACGGCCGAGTCGGCATCGGCGGTGTATGCCGCGCTGCCCTGGCTCCAACGCGCCGATGCCGTACGCATCCTGTCGGCCGAGGGCTACCAGCGGCGTGGACCGGCCGCACCTGACCTGGCTGCCTACCTGGCGCTGCATGGTGTGCACGCCGACATCGTGATGTTCCGCTCGGCCGGCAATTCAGTCGGCGGCGGATTGCTCGCCGCGGCAAACGACTTCGGCTGCGACCTGCTGGCGATGGGCGCCTATTCGCACTCGCGGTTGCGGCAGTTGATCCTCGGCGGCGTCACGCGTCACGTGCTGGAGAACTCAGCGCTGCCGGTGATGATGAACCGCTGAGCCGCAACGGCGGCAGCGTGCGCTGATGGCCGCCCAGCCGTTCGGCGTGGACGATGCGCGCACGATCGAGGCGCTGGACGCGTATGTGAAGCTGCTGCGCGCCGGTCGGGCGGTGCTCGGGCGTGTGGAACCACGGCTCGCGGCCGCCGGTCTGACCACGACGCAGTTCGGCGTCCTGGAGGCGTTGCTGCACAAGGGCGCCCTGAGCCAGCGCGAACTGGGGCGAAAGGTGCTGACCAGCCCCGGCAACATGACCGACCTGGTCGACAAGCTGGAGGCGCGCGGGCTGCTCCAGCGGACCCGGCAGAAACACGACCGGCGGGCAGTGCAGGTCAACCTGACAGCGGCGGGGCGCGCGCTGATCGAACCGCTGTTCACTCGCCACGCCGCGGACATCGCCGCCGCGATGGGCGGATTGGACGGGGCGGAGATGGCGCAGCTCAGCATGCTGCTGCGGAAGCTCGGCCGCGCCGCCGGTTTCGCCGAGGAATGACGATGCGGCTAGGGCGTGCGATGTTTGGCCATCACGCCCACCCCGTCATCATCGCCAGCCGCAGCGTCACCGGCACGCGGCCGTCCTGCTGCGGCAACGCCGCCAACGCCAACGGAAACAGCTCCCGAGGCGGCACACGGCGGTCGCGCTCAAGCAGCGCGTTCGTCTCGCCGGCCGCACGCAGATCCCGCAGCAACGCGAGCGGTTCGGCATAGAGCCCGCGCAGTTCCTCCAGGTCCGCGACCGGCAGCGTGAACCCGGCGCGCTGCAACAGCCCGGCGCAGTCGCGCAGCTCGGCAAACGGTGACACACGCGGCGCCGCGCCACCGCTCAATGCCGCCTCGGCTTCGGTCAGCGCCCGTCGCAGCTCGTCCAGGGTGCCGAGCGCCGGCAGGCTCACCAACAGCAAACCCTCGGGACGCAGCGCGCGCCGAAGCTGAATCAGCGCTCCGGGCAGGTCGTTGACCCAATGCAGCGACACGCTCGCGACCACAAGGTCGAAACTCGCCGGCGCGAACGGCAGGAACTCCTCGTCCGCCGCAACCGCCAGCCCACCATTCCGCGCCGCCATCGCGGGCGACAGATCGCAGCTCACCACGTCGATTCCCCGTGCGCGAAGCAATGGCGCAACTACACCCCGCCCGCCGACATCCAGCGCATGGGCAAACCGCCGCGTGGTATCGTCCAGCCGATCCAGCAGGCGTTCGGCAACATCGCGCAGCACGTCGGTGACGCTGTCCACCGTGTGCGCCGCGCGTTCGCGGTGGCGCCGCACGGCGCGGCGGTCGAACACCTCCATGGCCGGGTCCATCATCTCCCTGTGCACGCGGCAACACGCGTTGCCAAGCGTTGACCGCCGCGCCTAGGGTGCAAGCGGAGGGCCGCCATGAAACGCATCGACGCAAAAACGCTGCATGCCTGGTTGCTTGACGGTCACGAACTCGCCCTGCTCGACGCGCGCGAGGAAGGCGAATTCGGCACTTCGCACCTGTTCTGGGCGGTGCCCTGTCCGCTGTCCAAGCGTGAGGTGCGCGCCCGCACGCTGCTGCCGCGTCCCGGCGTGCGCGTCTGCTGCGTCGATGATGGACGCGGCGTCGCCGAGCAACTCGCAAGCTGGCTGGAGAGTATCGGCTGCACCGATGTTGCGGTGCTGGACGGCGGCACCAAGGCATGGGCCGCCGCCGGTTACGAGCTGTTCTCCGGCATCAACGTGCCCTCCAAGGCGTTCGGCGAATGGGTCGAGCATCACTACGGCACCGAAAGCGTCGACCCGCCGGACCTGAAATCGTGGATCGACGAGGGACGCAACATCGTGGTGCTGGACAGCCGAACGCACGAGGAATTCGTGCGCATGTCGATCCCCACCGGCGTCAGCGTTCCGGGCGGCGAGCTGGTGTATCGCATCGGCGACATCGCCCCCGATCCAAAGACGTTGGTGGTGGTGAACTGTGCCGGCCGCACACGCAGCATCATGGGCGCCGAAAGCCTGCGCCGCGCCGGCATTCCAAACAAGGTCGTGGCGCTGCGCAACGGCACGATGGGCTGGGAGCTGGCCGGCTTCCGCTGCGATCGCGGCCGCACCGATCGCTTCACGGCCGGCACCCCAAAGACCGCGGCAACCGCGTTGCAGCGCGCCCAGGCGTTTGCTGAAAACTCCGGCGTCGGGGTCATCGGCGCGATCGATCTCGCACGCTTCGAGGACGACCCCGACCGGACGCTGTACGTCCTCGATGTGCGCGATCCCGCCGAGTATCGCGCCGGCCATCGCCCCGGCAGTGTCAGCGCGCCAGGCGGTCAGCTGGTGCAGGCCACCGACCAATGGGTCGGCGTCCGCAACGCGCGCATCGTGCTGGTGGACGACACCGGCGTCCGCGCCCGCATGGCAGGTGCCTGGCTACGCCAGTTGGGATGCCGTGACGTGTTCGTGGTGGAAGGCGGTCTGGACGCCATCCGCACCACTGGCCGCGAGCGCCTGCCGGTGCCGGAACTTGGCGCCAAGGTCGCAACGATCGACGTGACGGGGCTGGTCGCACTGCTGGACAGCGGCGAGGGCACCATGGTGATCGATCTCGCGCGCAGCATCGATTACCGCGACGGCCATATCCCCGGCGCGATCTGGGGCGTGCGCACGCGCCTCGCCGCGCTGAAGCCGCAACTGGCAGGGGCGAAGCACGTGGTTATCACCTCGCCCGACGGTTTGGCGGCGCGGCTCGCGGTGGACGAGGTGAAGGCCCTGAGCACGGCCGACGTGCGGGCGCTCGACGGCGGCACCGACGCCTGGCACGCGTTCGGCCGACCATTGGTGAAGGATCGCACCACGCCGCCGGATGAGGCGTGCATCGATTCGTATTTACGCGCGTATGATCGCAATTCCGGTGTCGAGGATGCAATGAACGCCTACCTCACGTGGGAGATCGAGCTGGCGAACCAGATCAAGCGCGACGACACGGTAGTGTTCGGTGTTGGTGAGGCCTCTGCCACACACTGATCTCGCCCGGCGATCGTGGGATGTCGCACGGCGACCGTGGCGTGCGATGCTCGACGTGCTGCTGCCGCCGCAATGCGTGACATGCGACACATTTGTCGCTGAACCGGGACTGCTGTGCGCCGAGTGCTTCCGCCAGATCGGATTCATCACCGAACCCATGTGCGCTCGGTGCGGCGTGCCGTTCGCCGCTTCGGCATGGGGCGGACCCGATCGGCTGTGTCCCAGTTGCCGCGCCGATCCACCGGTGTTCGACCGTGCGCGGGCCGCGTTGCGCTATGACGAACAAGGGCGTCGGCTGATCCTGCCGTTGAAGCACGCGGATCGCACCGAGCTTGCGATGACGATAGCGCCCCACATGGCGCGTGCCGGCGCCGAGTTGTTGCAGGAGGCGGACGTGCTGGTGCCCGTGCCGCTGCATCGCTCGCGGCTGTTCCACCGGCGATATAACCAGGCGGCCTTGCTGGCACAGGCGGTGGGCCGGATTGCCGGACGGCCGTGGCTGCTGGATGCGCTGGTCAGGCGGCGCGCCACCGCATCGCTGGGTGAGAAGTCAGCGACGGAACGCGCCGCGGAGGTGGCGGAAGCCTTCGCGGTCAAGCCATCGCGAAAGAGCCGTATCGCGGGCATGCGTGTGCTGTTGGTGGATGACGTGATGACGTCAGGCGCCACCGCGAACGCCTGCGGCAAGGCGCTGCTGGCTGGCGGCGTGCGTTCGGTGGATGTTCTGGTGGCGGCGCGTGTGCCGGATCCAAGGTTGAATTAGAGTCGCGGCACCCCCACCCCAACCCTCCCCCGCTTCGCGGAAGAGGGAGTGCTGGTACTGGTGAACCCCCCTCTCCCGCGAAGCGGGGGAGGGTTGGGGTGGGGGTATTGGAGCAGGAGGACGCGCCGATGGATGCAATCCCCGATCGGATCTGGCCGGAAGGCCTCACCCGCATCCCCTACTGGCTGTACACCGACCCCGACGTCCTGGCCCTCGAGCAGAAGCGCATCTTCGAAGGCCCAGTCTGGAACTTCCTCTGCCTGGAGACCGAACTCCCCAACATAGGCGACTACCGCACCACCTTCGTTGGCGCCATGCCCGTGGTGGTCGCGCGCGCCGAGGACGGTGACGTCTCCGCATTCGAGAACCGCTGCGCCCATCGTGGCGCCCTGATCTGCCTGGACGACAGCGGCAGCGGGAAGGACTTCCAGTGCGTCTACCACGCGTGGCGCTACGACCTGCGCGGCAATCTGCGCTCGATCGCATTCGCGCGCGGCGTCAACGGCCGCGGCGGCATGCCTGCCGACTTCGACATGGCGCGGCACGGCCCGCGCAAGCTGCGCGTCACCACGTTCTGCGGCATGGTGTTCGGCACTCTCTCAGCCGACGCACCCGAGTTCGAATCCTGGCTAGGCCCCGACATCGTCGCCCGTGTCCGCCGCGTGCTGGGCAACCGCCGGCTGGAAATCATCGGCCGCTTCACCCAGGCGTTGCCAAACAACTGGAAGCTCTATTTCGAGAACGTGCGCGACACCTACCACGCCAGCCTGCTGCACCTGTTCTTCGCCACGTTTCGCATCACGCGCCTCAGTTCCGGCGGTGGCGTATTGGTCAGTGAGACCGGCGAGCACCATGCATCGGCGACGCTGGCCCCACCGCGCGGCGCAGACACAACGTATGAGGGCCTGCGCTCCGACAAGGAGAGCTTCCGTCTGGCAGATCCCAGCCTGCTCGGCATGCACAACGAGTTCCACGACGACATCCAATTGCAGATCCTGTCGATCTTCCCCGGCTTCATCCTGCAACAGGTGCACAACGCACTGGCAGTGCGTCAGATCGTGCCGCGCGGCGTCGATGCGACCGACCTCAACTGGACCTATCTCGGCTTCACCGACGATTCGCCGGAATTGCGCACCCACCGGCTGAAGCAGAACAACCTCGTAGGCCCGGCCGGCTACGTTTCGATGGAGGACGGTGCCGTCGGCGGCTTCGTGCAACGCGGCATCGCCGCCGCGGCTGACGAACTGTCGGTGGTCGAAATGGGCGGCTCCGGCGCCGAGACACAGGAGACCCGCGCCACCGAAGCCTCGGTACGCGGCTTCTGGAAGGCGTACCGCATGCACATGGCGCTTTGACATGAGCGACGCCGACACGCTGTTCCGTCTCGCAGCGCTGAACTCTGAATACGCCGCCTGCATCGACGCCGATCGGCTCGAGGACTGGCCGCAGCTGTTCGTGGAGCAGTGCACCTACAAGATCACCACCGCCGACAATCAGCGTCGCGGCTACGCGGCGGGCATTGTCTACGCCGACTCACGCGCGATGCTCCAGGACCGGGTCGCGGCGTTGCGCGAGGCCAACATCTACGAGCGCCAGAGCTATCGCCACATCGTCGGCATGCCGGCGCTTCGACCTGGCACTGCAATCACAGCCGAAACGCCGTTCCTGGTGGTGCGCACCATGCGCGACGGTCGCATGGACCTGTTCGCCACGGGTGTCTATCTCGATCGCGTAGAGCCAGACACGGATGGGGCATTCCGCTTCGCCGAGCGCATCGTGGTCTGCGACAGCTCGCGGTTCGACACGTTGCTCGCGATACCACTTTAGGCGACTTCGCAAGACCTGCTGCTGGCTGGTCAGGATCAACCGTTCAGACGTTCAGAGCTGGTCAGCGCTTTGGCGGAACGGAAGGCCTTGCGCGCCGCGCCATGAGGCCCGAGATTTTCCGGTAAGGAGTCCGTCATGTCCGTAATCGATATCTACACCCAACCCTGGTGCCCCTATTGTTCGCGCGCGGTCCATCTGCTGAGCGGCAAGGGCGTAGCCTTCCATGAGATCAACGCGCCACACGGTTCGGCCGAGCGCCAGGAATCGATCCGCCGCTCCGGCGGACGCACCACCGTGCCGCAGATTTTCATTGGTGACCGGCACATCGGCGGCTG
Source organism: uncultured Alphaproteobacteria bacterium (assembly GCA_963726125.1). Taxonomy (GTDB): domain Bacteria; phylum Pseudomonadota; class Alphaproteobacteria; order Acetobacterales; family Acetobacteraceae; genus JAMXLO01. The sequence goes on from CAVSBG010000014.1 coordinate 150,171, forward strand.
CGATGACCTGGTGGCACTGGACGGGGCCGGGAAGCTGGACCCGCTGCTACACGCAGAATAGCGCATCCACTGATGCTGCCACTTCCTCTCCCGCTTCGCGGGGGAGGGCAGGGAGGGGGTGTTGCCCGCACCGCGGCTTCCCCTCTGTCCTTCCCCGGTTTCGCGATAGAGGAGATTTTGGCGGGCCACAAACCTCTTGGCACTCCCTTGCCGGGACTGCCAGTATCCGCCATCTGTAAGTGACGAATCTGAGCGCAGGCAAGGGAGCATGATTCACTACGATCTACGTTGCAGCGAGGGTCACGACTTCGACGGCTGGTACAAAGACAGCGCCGCCTTCGATCGTCTGGCGAAACGCCATATGCTGGAATGCCCACACTGCGGTGACACCAAGGTGCAGCGCGCGCTGATGCGTCCCGCCGTCGCCAAGGGTCAGTCGCTGCCCGCGCCGATTCCGCAGTCCGCTCCGCCGCCTGAGCAGTCCGCCGCCCAGGAAGCCGTCGCCGCCGGACCGATGCCGGCCCAGATGCGCGCCATGCTCCAGAAGATGCGCGCCGAGGTGGAGAAGAACTGCGATTACGTCGGACCGCAATTCGCCGAGGAAGCCCGCAAGATGCACCGCGGCGAAAGCGACAAACGCGGCATTTACGGCGAGACCAGCCCCGAGCAGGCAGAATCCCTCGCCGAGGAGGGTATCGAATTCAACCGCATTCCCTGGGTGCCTCGCGCCGACGGGTAGTGCATGCGCCGCTCGCGTGACATAGTGGGCCGGTCCGCAGCGGGAGGAACGCAATGCTGACCAAGGCCCAGTTGGGAGAATACCACGACGTCGGCGCCATCGTCGTCACGGATGTCCTCTCCATGGACGAGATCCAGCGCCTTCGGCGGGTAACCGATGAGTTCGTCGAGCGTGCCCGCAACATCACCGCGCACAACGACATCTACGACCTGGAAGATAGCCACACGCCCGACAACCCGCGGGTGCGTCGCATCAAGCTGACGCATAAGCAGCATCCGGAATACGGCAACTTGGTGCGGCATCCCAAGATTCTCGCCGTACTGCGCGACCTCTGGGGCCCAGACATTCGCTTCGACACGGCCAAGCTGAACATGAAGTCAGCCGGCTTCGGCGCCCCAGTCGAGTGGCACCAGGACTGGGCCTTCTACCCACACACCAACGACAATCTCGCCGCCGTCGGGGTCATGTTCGACGACATGGAGCTGGCGAACGGCCCGTTGATGATTGTACCCGGCAGCCATCGCGGCCCGATCTTCGACCACCACGCGGATGGCATCTTCTGCGGCGCCATGGACCCCGCGAACCACGACTGCGACTACACCAGTGCCATCCCGCTCACCGGCAAGGCTGGTTCCATCACGGTGCACCACGTGCGCGCCGTCCATGGCTCCGCGCCCAACGTCTCGGACATGGATCGCCGACTGCTGCTGTTTCAGTTCCGCGCCGCGGATGCCTGGCCCCTGCTCGGCTTTCCCCCGGGCATCGAGGCATTCAAGGAACTGATGGTCTGCGGCGAGCACCGCGAACCGCGGCTGGAAAACGCGCCGGTCCGGTTGCCGCTGCCGCCCGCGAAGCTGCAAGGCTCGCTCTACGAGAACCAGAAGGGCATGAAGAGCCGCTACTTCGCGCAGCCGCTCCCCACTCGCCAGCCTGAACCCGTCAAATAGCTCAGGACGCCGTCGCGGTCTGCCGCAATTCGCAGATCGCGACATGCACCTGCTGCCACCGGTCCAGGCCCGCTATGTCGCCCTTCTGGCGCATCTCGGCGGCGCGTTCCGACGCGATAGCCTGCGCCCTCAGCCCATGCAGCTTGATCATGGAGAGCGCTGTTGTCCGCGCGTCCTGGTGAAAATCCTGTCCGTCCATGGATCGAAACCTCCCGTCCAAATCCGACAGGCGATATGTGGCGCCCGCGCCGGTGACGCCAATCTCGGCTCGGTAAGGAGTGCGTGACCCCGGTTAGCGACGGGCGGAATCAAACCCCAGGAAGCCGGCGTTCGGATTCGGCGCGCCGCCATCGCCACTGAACAGCCGCGGCGTCTGCGGTGCCGCCGGTTGCGACGGGGTGGCTGCCTTGGCCACCGCCGGAGCAGCATGGCGCGTCTTCCCGGGCTTGGCCGCCTGGGGCTTCTCCGCCGCGGCCGTGGCGGAGGCGGGTTGACGGCGACCGTTATCACCACGCATCGACAGCAACAGGAACGAGATGTCGTTCCTGCCCAGATCGACCGACAGCTCCATCGGGGTCATGCCAAGAACATTGCGCCCACGCAAATCGGCACCACGGCTGATCGCATCCCGCGCCGCCGCGATGTCACCGCGGTTTATCGCGTCGAACAGCTCGTCATTCGGTTCCATTTCGGCCGGCGTGATGGTTGCCGGCGCCACATTCGCGCTGTTCGATGCAGCACCAGGCACCGCCGGTGGCGGTACTTCCCTTGGCGCGGCGGCCTTGGGTCCAGGGCCAATCGTGGGCATCGGCCCTGCTCCGGGCTGGCCGGGCATCATTTGAGCATGCACCGTTGGCACCGCAGCGGTAACCAACGTGATCGCGGCCGCAGCCGGTAGAAACAGCCATTTCATAGTCGCAGCCTAGCTCAATTCGGGTTCAGCCACCAGAAGCCCGCGGTGAGGTAGGCGGTATACGCCGAGCAGGCCAGATAGGGTGCCATCAGCCAGGCGGCCGCTGGTAACAGCAACGCGAAGGCACGCATGGTCACCACGATCAACACGATCAGCACCAGGCCTACCGCAAACGCCAGCGGTGGGCTGTGCAGCGCGAAGAATGCCGGCACCCAGAATGCGTTGGCGGCGAGCTGCCAACCCCACGCGCGTAACGCCCGCGTACCGATCGCTCGGCGCCACACCAGCCAGGCGGCAAGGCCCATCATGCTGTACAGGCAGGTCCAGACGGGGATGAACAACCAATTCGGCGCAGTACCCGGTGGGCGGGTCAGCGAAAGGAACCAGCCCCATGCCGTCCCCGCGATCAGCGTACCGCCAGCCGCACCTACCAGCAGACACAGTCCGACGAAACCCACCAGTGCAAGGGCTGGTGAAACCGGTGTGGAGGACCCTGGATACGATCCCCATTCGTTTGGATCAGTGTTCTGGAAGACACGACCCCTTCAAAATCGGCGCCTCTCGATGCGGACGGATTTAGGCGCAATGCAACGCGATCGAAAGGGCTTTCGCCAGCCTCTACCAGGCGTTGACCCGAGTCCAGATGGCGACGATCTCGTCGCTCCCCTCAATCACGTGATAGCGGTCGTGTGCGGCTGCGGTCATGCAGGTGTGATTGGGCGCAATGCGCAGTTTCCCGCCTATCGGCAGGTCCAGGCGATGGGGGGGATCAGGTTCCACCACGCCATGCTCCTGATAGGCGCGCCGCACGATGGTATCGCCATAGCTGCGCCGCCCGGCAACATCCAGGACCAGGCCAAAGCCATAATCCTTCGGTGCGGCCTCGGTGCTGTGATCCTTCGACAGCGCAAGTCCTCCGGCATCCACCAGGAGCCGCCCCGGACGGCGGCCGATCACGCTGGTCAGCACAGTGAGTGCGATCGAATCCAGATCGTGTGTGCCGATCTCCGCCTGGAACAGGTCACCGAACATGTAGACGCCGGCTCGCACCTCGGTGACCCCGTCGAGATGCTCCGCGTGCAGCGCGGTCGGTGAACTGCCCATCGAGACGATGGAGACTTCGTGGCCCGCTTCGCGCAGGCGCTCGGCCGCGCGCACCACGCCAGCACGTTCGGCTTCGGCGATGCGCACCATGTCGTCGATGCTGCGCCCGGAATAGGAGTGGCCAGCGTGCGTCATGACACCCGCGAGATACGGCCCCAGTCGCGCGGCAATCTCCAGCAGCAGATAATCGTCCGGCGTGACGCCGCCGCGTCCTTCGCCGGTGTCGATCTCGATCAGCACCCGTGGCGGCTGGCGATGCGCGGCGATGGTGCTCGCCATGTCCAGATCATCCGTAAGCACAATGATTGCGGCGCCCGCGGTGTTCAGCTTGGCGACCTGGTCAAGCTTTTGCGGCGTAATGCCGACGGCGTAGAGAATGTCCGCAATGCCATGGCCGGTGAAATACTCCGCCTCGGCCAGCGTGGAGACGGTGATGCCACCCGGCTGTCCCGCGGTCGCAAGTCGCGCGACATCGATCGATTTCGCGGTCTTCATATGCGGCCGCAGCGGCACTCCGTGCCGGGACAGCGCCCGGGCCATCGCCTCGATATTGCGCGTCAGGATGCCCCGGTCGAGTACCAGGCAAGGCGTCGGAAGATCGCCAAGTCTCATCGCCCAATTCCTCCCCCTCCCCTTGCGGGAGGGGGGCGGGGGGAGGGGGCCGCCCCAGTATCGCCCCGACCAACACCACCCCTCACAGCGCAACCCCCAGCAATTCCGCAATCCGAGGCGTAGCCTTCAGCCCGCTGCCAGTAAGCACCAACACTGTGGTCTGTTCCGCCGTAATCGTCCCCGCGCCCAGCAGTTTGCCAAACGCCGCAGCAGGCTGCGCGGCGGTCGGTTCAACGTAGATCCCCATCCGAGCCAGTTCCAGCGTGGCACCGGCGATCTCCGCCTCGCTCAGCATCACCGCACCGCCGCGTGTCTCGCGCAAAGTCCCCAGCACCTCGGCCAGCCGTATCGGCTGTGCGATCGCCGTCCCTTCAGCGATCGTCGGTGCGATCTCGGTGGCAACCGGCACATCGCTTGCGGCAATGAACGCCGCCGCGATCGGCCCGCAATTCGCCGGTTGAGCCGCGAATATCCGTGGCATGGCGTCGATCTCGCCGGCACGCAGCAACTCGGAAAAACCGATCTCGCAGCCAAGCACATTCGATCCCGCGCCACATGGCGTAATGATGTTGTCGGGGGCGTGGAAGCCGAGATCCTCCCACAGTTCATACGCCAGCGTCTTGGTGCCTTGCAGGAAGAACGGGTGCCAGTTGTGGCTGGCATAGAACACGCTTTCCGAGCGCCGCACCGCGGCATCCGCGGTGTCCTGCCGCGAGCCCGGGATCAGCTCCACCGTGGCGCCATGCGCGCGCATCTGCACCGTCTTCGCCGGGCTGGTCGAGGCAGGTGCCATGATCGTCGCACGCATTCCTCCGGCCGCCGCGTAAGCCGACACCGCGGCCCCGCCATTGCCTGAACTGTCCTCCAGCACATCCCGCACACCCTGCGCGCGCAGCAGCGACAGCATGACGCTGGCACCACGGTCCTTGAAGCTGCCGGTGGGCATCATCCATTCGCATTTCAGCAGCGCTGCGGCGCCATGCAGACTGCGACGGATCAGCGGCGTGCAGCCCTCACCCATGGTGATCGGTTCGTCGGGTTGGAACGGCAGCGCGGCACGATAGCGCCAGAGGCTGCGCGTAGCCGGTTCGATCTGCTGCCGGGTAAGGCCTGGGAGCGACGTCAACAGCAGCGGAGCATGATCCGGACCACACCAGCGCGGCTGGTCGATCGGGAACGTCTGGCCGCTACGCGGATCGAGGTATGCAGGTGTCATGACTACAGTGTGCCCGTTCTCGCGCTGTCAGGGGAGGGGCGCGCTTCCAGCGGTCCCTGCACCGAGTGCGTGCATGTTTCCACGCGTCATTGGCAGGATGCCGCACCATCAGGTACTATGATGAGGTGGCCCCAGAAATGATCGGATTGGGCGCGGTCCTGCAAACTTTGGCTGCCGAGGATGGTTCCCCAGATGATTGACCTGCTCGAACTCGCCCGTGACCTGGTGCAAATCGACAGTCGCAGCTTCATCTCGAATCTGCCGGTGGCCGACCGCGTTGAGGCCGCGCTGGCCGGCTTCGATATCGAACGCCTCGATTACACTGATCCCGCTGGAGTGGCGAAACGTGCGCTGGTGGCGCATCGCGGCCCGATGGGCGGCATTGCCCTGTCCGGACATATGGACACCGTGCCCGATACCGGCTGGCAGGAAGACCCCTGGTCCGCGCGTCTCGACGATGGCCTGATGCACGGTCTCGGCAGCACCGACATGAAGGGCCCCGTGGCCGCCGCGATTGTTGCGGCTGGTTCGCTCCCCGCAAACGTCCCGATCACCCTGCTGATCACCACGGACGAGGAAACCACCAAGCAAGGGGCGCGGCTGATCGCGCAAACCTCCGAGTTGGTCCGACGCGTGAAGCCGCGTGGCATCATCGTCGTGGAGCCCACCGGCATGGTGCCGGTACGCGGCCATCGCAGCCACATCGCCTTCACCTGCGTCGCCACTGGTGTGCAGGCGCACAGCAGCACTGGCCGTGGCCGCAACGCCAACTGGGACCTGATCCCGTTCCTGATGGAGATGAAGGCGGTGTTCGAGCGCCTGCGCGAAGACACCACTCTCCAGGATGCCGATTACACACCGCCGTTCAGTGACTTCAACGTGGTGATCGACAACCACGGTGCGGCGGTGAACGTGACCGTGCCCAAGGCCACGGCACGGATCAAGTTCCGCTATTCCGCCAAGGTCGATCCGACGCCGGTATTGCAGGCGGTGTACGCCGCGGCGAGCCGCTGTGGCATTCAGGTAACCGAGGCGCGCGAAGGCTTTCCGCCCGAGCTACCCATCGATCATCCGCTGGTTCGTCTGTGTGTCGAGGAAGTCGGCAAGCCCGCCGGCACCGCTCCCTACGGCACCGATGCCTCCGAATTGCAGGCGATCGCGCCATGCGTGGTGCTCGGTCCCGGGGACATAGCCGAAGCACACACACCGACCGAAAAGGTGCGCGTTGCTGAGCTCACGGCCGCCGTGCCGACACTCACGCGCTTGGCCATCTGTCTCGCCGACGCCTGATAATCCGCGCCCCGTTCGTGGTCGTCATCGCGTGCAGGACGCACCGGTGGCGGAAGACCAGCCAGTGCGCTGCTCGTTGCGCATGAAACGACTGAACGGCCAGCCCGCCACGATCGAGAAACCGGCTGCGTCTCGTCGCAACAGGTAGCTGCAACCAGCGCTGAGCCGCAGCCCGAACAAATGGTCCATCTCCGGCGCTCCCTCGACCAGCCAGAGATATGGCGCGGCGGCCAGGTCGATCTTGGCGGCATCCTGCGGCGGGATACCGGCCGTGCGGGACGTGATCGGCGTCGTGCGTGCGGGTGAACCGCGCGCGTAATCAGCGGCCGCGATCTGATAGGCGACCACGAGGGCGCCAAACCCGTTCCCCGTCATATCGACAATATGTATCGGCGCCGTCGGAGGCACCTCCGCGACTGTCACCTCAGAGGCGTGGCGCAGCACCGGTATCGGCGACACCAGGTCATAGCGATACAGCCCCACGGCGGCGATCGGCGCGATCAAGGTCACCCCGACAAGTGCCACCATGGTCGGAACCATGGGCACCCGCCGCAACCACGCCAGAGGCATCGCCGCCACAAAGCCAACCACCGCCAAAGGTCCGGTCTCGCCGGCATAGCGCCAGAACGTTGCCGCGGCCCGGGCCTCCGAAACGGAAAAGTCCGCCGCGAGATAGGTGAACGTCAGGAATGCGATATTGCACACGGAGACGACAGCGGCGCTGACCAGCACCACCCGCGACGGCGCATCCAGTGCGTCGCGCGCGCGGAACGCCAGCACGGCGCGAATGCAGATCAGCAGGATCAAGGCGAACAGGCCGCCCTTGGTCAGCATCACGTGCACGATGTTGCGCAGCGTTTCGGGGAATTCCGCAAAGTGCCAATCGCTGTACGGCAGGAACGCGAACTGTCCACCGGGTATCTGCTGGATCGCGTAGCGGTTCCACAGCGACCAGATCACCAACGGCAACAGCACCACGATCGCCAGGGATGCCAAGTCGGCAATCCCGAACCGGGGGCGTCGCAGGCATCCAGCCAGCAAGCAGCCAAACACCAGCCACGCGAGGAGTGCTGCGTTGGCCTGGCGCAGGTTGATCAGCGTAACGCTGGCAAACGCCAGCACCAATGCGATGCGATTCCGCCGCCTTGCATCGCTGTCGCGGATCGCCGCGACCCACTCGAACAGCAGCAATCCGAGCACGGCGAGCACCGCGCCGGTCGTGCCATCGGCCATATTGCTGAAGACGATCTTGGCAACGAAGCTCGGGCAGGCGAGGCCAGCGATCAGCAAGCCTATGGCGGCCGTCGCCCAGGGTAACGCGCGCGCCCCTGCCAAATCCGGATAGCTTCGTTGCAATCGCGTCAACAGCAGCGTCGCTACGGCGGCGCCCGCTGCCACCAGCATGATCAGGTTCCAGATGATCGCAGCGTTGTCCCGAACACTCCCGAACAGCAGGAAATACGCATAACCGGGCAGCGCCAAGCCGTATGGGTATGCCGGATGGATGGACACGCTTGGCTCGGCGAGGGTGGGAAAATGGCTGTGGATGCAAAGGTAGGCGAGGTTCGGCAACCAGTGCGAGAAGTCATCCCAGCCGGTGGCATCCATACTCTCGAGACCAGCCGCCAGCGGCAACGCCAGCAGACCGACACGGCCGGCCATGCCGAACTGCATGACGGGATGCCCACGAAACGTTCCCGCGATCGTCCGGCCGATGCCGGCAATACCGATTGCGCCCAACACCAGCATTACCCAGGACAATGGCACGGCGGTGACGGTGCCAACCACGACGGTCGCCGCGCCGGCAACGCCCCAGCCGGCGACCAGCGCTGTCTCAGCCGACCGGGCCCCGACCCACACGCCAACGCCGATGCAGACCAGGGCGACCGCGATGAGGACGGCCAGCACCGGAAGATGCACCAAATCAGGCAGCAGCGAGGGGCTCATGGGCTCGGCCGGAAGGGTCGGGGGGCGCCGGGAACGTTATAGCGCCTCCAGCAGTCCCGCCATCAGCGCGCCTCGCGGCGCGAGGTGCTGCCACAGGATGTGCTCGTGGCTGGCATGCGCGCCGCTGCCGGGACAGCCAAGGCCGTCCAGTGTCGGCACTCCCATCGCGGCTGTGAAATTGCCGTCCGATCCGCCGCCTCGGTGCTGCCGCGGCAGCATGATCCCGACCTGCTCGGCGATGCCGCGTGCCGTTTCGTAAAGTGCCAGGATGCCGGGGTTCTCGGCGAATGGCGGACGGTTCATGCCGCCTTCCACCACGACACGGCACCCCGGTGTCAGTGCCGTGCTCTCCAGCAGCGTGCGCTCCATGTGGGCGCCGTCGTCGATCGAATTGACCCGCAGGTCGATCTCGCAGCCGGCATCGGGCGAGATCACGTTCGGCCGTGATCCGCCCCACACCGGGGCAGCGTTCAGGGTGATGCCGCGATCCAGATCCACCATGCCGTGCAGGCGCACAATCTGCCGCGCGAGTTCCACGACGGCCGATGCGCCTTCCTCGAACGCACCGCCCGAATGCGCGCCGCGGCCCTCCACCCGCATGACGAAGCGCCCGACACCTTTTCGCGCGGTGACGCAGGCACCCCCCTTGCCGGCGGGCTCCGGGATCAGCACGCAGGCGGCCTCGCTGGCTTCGCGCTCGATCCATTCGCGTGAGGTCGGGCTGCCGACCTCCTCATCCGGTGTCAGCAGCAGCACGATCGGGCGGCGCGTGGGGATTTTCTGGCGCAGGATCGATCGCACCGCGTGGAATGCCAGGAAACTTCCAGCCTTCATGTCGTAGATGCCGGGCCCGTGCGCCTTCTCGCCATTCACCTGGTACGGCATGTCGTTGAGCGTGCCGTGCGACCACACGGTGTCGAGGTGACCGGCCACCAGCACCGGCTTACCCTCGCCGGGTGTGCGCGCGATCAGGTTGTCACCGTAGCCATCTCGGCCAGGGATGCGGGTCAGCGAGGCGCCGGCGCGGGCAAGCTCGGCCTCGGCCAGGTCCATCAGCCGGTTGACCGCACAGGGGTCCGTGGTCGGCGTTTCCAGTGCCACCCATTTGGAAAGTTCGGCCAGAAGGTCCTCGGAGCGTCCCACGTCGGTCTTCGGCATCGATGGGTCCTGCACGGTTCGGGATGGCCGAGTGTGTGCCTCCGATGCGATGGATTGTCCACGGAGTTGGGCGGACCGACGGGGCAGGCTCCAGTCGTAGCGATGGGCGAGGCTACGTTGACCGCAATCCCGGTCCGCGCAGCAGCTCATGGCGCGTGTTCTGCCGCCAGCCCTTCACGGTATCCTGCCGGCACTGGCCAAGTTGGCGCCGAACCGACGGGAGCTATTGCGAGACCGGCGCGACCGCTCCTGGATCACTCGTCACGCCATCGCGGCGTCAGGGATTGGTATCATCCGTGCCGCCGGTGTCCCAACTGGTGTCGTCGGCCGAGCCGCCGCCACCTGTATCCCAGCCGGGATCGCTGGTGTTGTCAGGCAGTGCCGCCGGGCTGCTACCCCCCGACGTGTCCCAGGTGCCGTTGTCGACATAGCCCGGGTTGCTGGCCGCGCCAGCCGACGACGTATCATTCCAACTGCCCTGATCGACATAGCCCTGGTTCCCGCCCGCGGCGCCACCCCAGGGGTTGTTCTCGATCACCGTGGTGTTGCCGCCGCCACCGAATCCACCGCCCAAGCCGCCGCCGTGTGAGCCGGAGAACAGGCTCATCAGCGCGTTCCCGGCGACCAGGCCACCCGCGACGCCCGCGGCGGTTGTCAACGCGGATCCGAGGAAGCCGGAGCCGGAGCGCTGGAACATGCCGGGTTGATAGCTCGGGGCGTATTGCTGCGGTGGCGGGGCTTGCTGATAACCAGGAGGCGGCGCCTGCTGGTAACCCTGCTGCGGCGCCTGGTTCCACACCGGCGCGCCTTGCTGCGGTTGCGGTGGGGGCCCTGCCGGACGTGCTCCGCCACCGAACAACCCGCTGAAGAACCCGCCGCTGGACCCGCTCGGCGGCTGCTGCTGTGGCGCCTGCTGTGCCTGCTGGCGCGCCTGCTGCACTTCCCATTCCATGCGCTGGAGCCGGTTCTGCGCCTCCGCCAGAGCGTGCTCCTGCACGAAGGCGAGCTGCGTGATGCGGTAGCGCGCCTCCGGATAGCGACTGAACAGATCGGCGATGAACCGATCGGCCTCCGGATCGACGGGTGGCAGCGCCTGCGTCGTGGTGGCTGGCACCGAGCCGCCGAACGACGGCTGTGCCGCCTGCGCACCGCCGACGCGGGCAATGAACTGCGTGATGATGTCGCGTTCTTCGTTGGTCATGGGGCAACCCTCCTGGGCTCCGTGGCGTGCGATGTGGCGCGGCTTGGGCGCCGCTTCAATGGTGTGTGAGGCGCAAACGGCGGACTTCAATCACCGGGCAGCGGTCCATGACGACGACGATGCCCGCGGCCCGCGCCCGCTCGGCCGCCACCATATCGATCACGCCCAATTGCATCCAGACCGTACGTGCGCCGAGCCGGATCGCGTCGTCCACTGCGACGCCCGCGTTCGCCGAGGCACGGAAGATGTCCACCAAGTCCAGTGGAGAGGCCTCGCTCAGGTTCGCGACAACGGTTCGGTCATGAATGACGTGTCCCGCCAGCAGGGGGTTCACCGGCGTGACATCATAACCCCGGCCGAGCAGGAAGCCGAACACGCCATGGGACGGGCGCCAAGGCTTGTCCGAGGCGCCGACAACGGCGATGCGGCGCGTGTCCGTCAGGATGGCGCGGATGGTCTCGTCGGTCTGGCCATCGACGTTCATGTGGGGACCGCGCAAGCAGACGAGACGGCGTTACGCAGCTGCGATCACTTCACGATACAGGCCTGATTGCCGCTGTCAGCTACCATACCCGCGAGGTGGAGGCAGCGGAGAACCACGCGGACCCTGCGGCGGGCCCTGAATCCCTTGCGCGCGTTTCGTAATCCGCCACGATTGCCAGCGCCGCGAGGCGTTCAGCCGGATCGAGCATGTCATCGGCGCGGGTTCGCGCGCGTTCGGCCAGTTCCAACCATATTGTGGCACCATGCATCTGATCGCCCTCCAATGGACTGCTATATGGGCCGTTTGACGGACTGTGGCAAACTTATGGCGAGATCTTGACGGGGTTGTGACCAGCGTGCCGCCTTGAGGTCAGCGGTCGGCGAAGCGGCGTCCCAGGATAACGCTTGGAGACGGTTGCCCGTTCCGCGCGGGTGCTCTATGTGGCGCCGAAATCAACTTGACCCGGTCGTATGCCAGGCAACCCGCCCAGTTTTCAGGCACTGATCCTGCGGCTCCACGACTACTGGTCGCGGCAGGGTTGCGTCATTTTGCAACCCTACGACGTCGAAATGGGTGCCGGGACGTTCCATCCCGCCACCACACTCCGCGCCCTGGGCCCGAAACCCTGGCGCGCCGCCTACGTGCAGCCCAGCCGTCGCCCGACTGATGGCCGCTACGGTGAAAACCCCAACCGGCTGCAGCACTATTACCAGTACCAGGTCATCATGAAGCCGTCCCCCGCGGACGCGCAGGACCTGCTGCTGGGCAGCTATCGCGAACTCGGCCTGGATCCCCTGCTGCACGACTTCCGCTTCGTCGAGGACGACTGGGAGAGCCCGACGCTGGGCGCCTGGGGCCTCGGCTGGGAAGTCTGGTGCGACGGCATGGAAGTCGGCCAGTTCACCTACTTCCAGCAGGTCGGTGGCATCCCGGTCATACTGCCCAGCTTCGAGATGACCTACGGCCTGGAACGCCTCGCGATGTACGTGCAGGACGTGGACAACGTCTACGACCTCGACTTCAACGGCGCCGGCGTCCGCTACGGCGATGTGTTCCTGCGTGCCGAACGCGAATACAGCGCATTCAACTTCGAGCATGCCGATACCGCGCTGCTAACCCGCCATTTCGCCGATGCCGAGCACGAATGTGCCGCCCTGCTGGAGCAACGGCTCGCGTTGCCGGCCTACGACCAGTGCATCAAGGCGAGCCACCTGTTCAACCTGCTGGATGCGCGCGGCGTGATCAGTGTGACGGAGCGCGCCAGTTACATAGGGCGCGTTCGCGTCCTGGCGAAGGGCTGTTGCGAAGCCTGGGTGGCTGGAGACCAGCAATGATGGCCGGGTCACGCCCGGCCACATGTGACCGGGGTCTGCACCCGGCCATGACGAGGCCGAAGTCGGGCTTCGCCCGAAATCATAAATGATCGACAAAACGGAAGGAAACGACATGGAAGAGCTGTTGATCGAGGACGCCGAGGCCTGCCAACTCGCTGCCGAACTGGTTGAGCTGACCGGCGACAGCCTGCGCCTTGCGGTGGTGACTGCGCTGCGCGAGGAGCGCGACCGCGCACTCGCCCGCCGCCGCCGCCATGAGCGCATCATGGCGATCACACGCGAAATAGCGCTCAGCGCGGCATAACGCCGTTCAGGTCGTGCCACGCGCTTCACACTCGACTTCTGGCAATCGGAAGCGTAGTTCTACCTTGGTCACAAAATAGTCTACCAAGGCATAACATGGGCACGCAATTGAACATCAAGAGTGAGGATGCCTACCGGCTGGCGTCCCGCATATCCGAACTGACAGGAGAGAGCCTGACCAGCGTGGTCATCCGGGCGCTCCAGGCCGAGTTGGCACGGGAGGAACATGCGCGTGACCGCGAGGAACGGCTGCGACGGGTGCGTGAGATCACCGCCGATATCCGCCATCATCTCAAGCATCCGCTCCCCTCATCGAACCATGATTGGCTCTACGACGAGAACGGCCTCCCCAAGTGATCGTGGACAGCTCCGCCCTTCTGGCAATCATCCTCAACGAGGAGGATGAGCCTGCATTCGCCTCCGCAATGGTGGATGCAGGGGTCCTGCGCATGTCCGCCGCTAATTGGGTGGAGGCGGCCATCATCGTGGATTCCTATAAAGATCCCGCGGTCAGGGTTCGCTTCGACGACCTGGCCGGTGCTCTCCGCTTGCGGATTGAAGATGTCACCGTCGAGGATGCCTACAGGAGTCGTGCAGCCCACAACGATTTCGGGCGTGGCCATCATCGGGCTCGGCTCAATTTCGGCGACTGTTTCGCCTATGCCCTGGCCAAGCGTTATGGCGAACCTCTGCTGTTCAAGGGCAACGATTTCTCGCAGACCGACATCGAGCCGGCGTTGAAGGGCTGACATGCCGGAGCTCTTCCTGGAACTCTTCAGCGAGGAGATCCCCGCGCGCATGCAGGCCCGCGCGGCGGACGATCTTGCGCGTCTGGCGACCGAGGCGCTGGCGCCACTCTCGCCAGCCAGCATCCGGACCTTCTTCGGTCCGCGCCGGATCGCGCTCGCCGCTGAAGTCGCCGCGCAGGTGACCGCTGGCGGCTCGACCGAGCGCGGCCCACGCGCCAATGCTCCCGAGCAGGCGCTCGCCGGCTTCCTCCGCAAGCACAACGCCAGCCGCGAGCAGTTGCGCCAGGAGGGCGACTACTGGGTTCTGGATAAGACCGCGGCCGCGATCCCCGCCGCGGCATTGATCGCCGGCGCCATCCCACCGTTGCTGCGCCGCTTCCCGTGGCCGAAGTCGATGCGCTGGGGTGGGTCGAGCGGCTTCGTCTGGGTCCGTCCGCTGCGTCGCGTCGTCTGCCTGCTCGACGGCGTGGTGGTGCCGTTCGATCTGCGCGACGGCGACGACGATGGGCACGGGCTGGCATCGGCCAACCTGACCGAGGGCCATCGCTTCCATGCCCCAGGTGCATTCGCCGTACCGTCGGTCCAGGACTGGTCCGACAAGCTGCGTGACCGCCGCGTCATCGTCGACGCCGATGAACGCAGGCGGATCATCCGAGGGGGTATCGCCGCGCTCGCCGAGGAACGTCAGCTCGCCATCGTTGACGACCCCGGCCTGCTGGACGAAGTGGCCGGGCTGGTGGAATGGCCGGTTCCGCTGATTGGCCGCATCGATCAGGCGTACATGGACCTGCCTTCCGAGCTCCGACAGGTCTCGATGCGGGTCAACCAGCGCTACTTCGCGTTTCGCAACGCCGATGGTTCCGCGGCACCGTATTTCGGCTTTGTCGACAACATTGCACCATCGGACGGCGGGGCCGTGTCGATCGCCGGCAACGAGCGTGTCCTGCGCGCCCGCTTCGCCGATGCGCGGCATTTCTGGGACCTGGATCGCAAGGCACGACTGGAGTCACGCGTCCCGCAACTCGATCACGTCACGTTCCAGGCCAAGCTGGGCAGCCAGGGCGACCGCGTCCGCCGACTCGAACGCCTGGCGGAGGAGATCGCTCCGCTCGTCGATGCAGGTCCGGCGCTGGCCCGCGATGCAGCCAGGCTCGCCAAGGCCGATCTTGTTACCGACATGGTGGGCGAGTTCCCCGAGTTGCAGGGGGTGATGGGTCGCTACTACGCGCTGCATGACGGCGAGGACGCACTGGTCGCCGACGCCATCCGCGACCACTACGCGCCCAAGGGCCCGACCGACGCGGTGCCTACCGCTGCCGTCTCGATCGCCGTCGCGCTGGCCGACAAGCTGGATCTCCTGGTCGGCTTCTTCGCGATCGGCGAACGTCCGACCGGGTCGGGTGATCCGTACGCCCTGCGCCGGGCGGCCCTGGGTATCATTCGGATCATCCGCGAGAACGGCCTGCGCCTTAATCTGCTGCCGCTGGTCGACTTGGCAGGAGCAGCCTGGCATCACCGCGGCGTGCATCCGGCGCCGGCCCAGGAGATCC
>CAVSBG010000015.1:0-23721 GCA_963726125.1 uncultured Alphaproteobacteria bacterium
TCTGGAGCGGGCGAAGGGATTCGAACCCTCGACCCCAACCTTGGCAAGGTTGTGCTCTACCCCTGAGCTACGCCCGCGCTCCGGTTCAGGGCGCGGTTTCTAGGCGGCTTCCCCGCCGATTGCAAGGTACCGATCCACCTGCCCTCGCGCGGGACCCCCGCACACCGAGGTTCTGGACGCCGCCCCGCGGCCGGCATGTTCTGCCCGACCCCGCCGCCACGCTTGTCTCGCGGCCGGCGCAACATCTATGCCTCGACGGACAATCGAAGGCCAAGGAACCATGGACGACGATCATCGGCCAGAACCCATCCGCGCAGGGCGGCGACGGCGCCGCCATGATCATGGACGGCGACCAGAAGACCTTCATGCACGAGGTGATCGAGGCCTCGCGCACCATCCCCGTGCTGGTCGATTTCTGGGCGACCTGGTGCGGGCCCTGCAAGCAGCTTACCCCGACGCTGGAGAAGGTGGTGCGGGCCGCCGGCGGCCGGGTGAAGCTGGTCAAGATCGACATCGACAAGAACCGCGCGCTGGTGCAGCAGCTCGCGCAGCTCGGCCTGCCGATGCAGTCGGTGCCGACGGTCGCTGCGTTCTGGCAGGGCCAGATCGCCGATCTGTTCCAGGGCGCCGCTGCCGGAATCCGAAGTGAAGCGCTTCGTCGAGGCCCTGCTGAAGGTGGCCGGCGGCTCGATGCCCAGCGCCGACCTGCTGGCCGAGGCGAAGGCAGCGATGGAGGCAGGCGATCCCCAGCAAGCCGGCGAGCTGTTCAGCGAGCTGCTGCAGCAGGAGCCGGAGAACGCCGACGCCTGGGGCGGGCTGATCCGCGCGCTGATGGCGCTCGGGCAGGAGGACCAGGCGCGCGAGGCGCTGGCGCAGGTGCCGGAGAAGATCGCCGATCATGCCGAGATCGCCGGTGCCCGCAGCGCGCTGGCGCTGGCCGAGGAAGGCCGCAAGGCGAACGGCCAGTTGCAGAGCCTGCAGGCACGCGTCGCGGCGGATCCGAAGGATCTTCAGGCGCGCTACGATCTCGCCACCGCGCTGAACGCGATGGGCGAGCGCGAACAGGCGGCCGACGCGCTGCTGGAGATCGTGCGCCGCAACCGCACCTGGAACGAGGACGCCGCCCGGCTGCAGTTGCTGAAGTTCTTCGAGGCCTGGGGCTTCGACGATCCCGCCACGACCGCGGCTCGCCGGAAGTTGTCGTCGGTCCTGTTCAGCTAGATGGCAGCCTTCCACCCAAGGGTGGAGGACCTGCCGGGCGAGTTCCCGGTGTTTCCGCTGTCCGGCGCGCTGCTGCTGCCGCGCGGCAAGCTGCCGCTGCGCATCTTCGAGCCGCGCTATATGGCGATGACCGAGGATTCGCTCGGCCTGGGTCGCATGTTCGGCATGATACAGCCCGACCCCAATGCAGCGGAGGGCGACGGTGGGCCCGGCCTGTACCGCATCGGCTGCCTCGGGCGGGTGTCGTCGTTCAGCGAGACCGACGAAGGCCAGTATGTGATCACGCTGACCGGCCTGGCCCGCTTCGCAGTCGCGGCCGAAATCGAGATGCGCCGTGGCTATCGCCGGGTGCGTGGCGATTTCTCGGTGTTCGCGGCCGACCTGGACCTGGCGTCCCGGCCCATTGGCGTGGAGCGCGAAGCACTGGTGACGGCGTTGCGCAGCTACTTCACCCATCGCGGTATCGACGCCAACTGGGATGCGATCAAGCGTCTGCCGGACGACATGCTGGTCGTGACACTTGCGATGGTCTGTCCGTTCGAGCCGGCCGAGAAACAGGCGTTGCTGGAGGCGCCTGGCGAAACGGACCGTGCATCGGCCCTTTTGACGCTGTTGCAAATGGGAGCGCTGGCGCCGGACACGCAAGGTGGCCACAGCGTAAGCTGAGCGGGGTGCAACTATGGACGAAGCGGTCGAGACGAAGCGCCAGGCGCCCATCGATCCCCGGCTATTGGAGATCCTGGTCTGCCCGCTGACGAAGGGTCCCCTCGAATACGATCGGGAGGCCAACGAGCTGATCAGTCGAACAGCCGGGTTGGCGTATCCGGTGCGCGACGGCATTCCGATCATGCTTCCCGAGGAGGCACGCAAGTTGGAGGAGTGATGCCGGGTCAGGCCCAGTAAGTCTGGCCGTGACGATACGGAGTTCCGACAATGATCGTCCCCACCGAGATCCGACTGAACAAGGCGGAACGCGTACTGCACGTGGCATTTGATGACGGAGGCCAGCTTGCCCTGCCGGCGGAATATCTGCGAGTGGAAAGCCCAAGCGCCGAAGTGCAGGGACACAGCCCGGACCAGAAACAGATCGTCTCCGGCAAGCGAAATGTAGCGGTGGTTGCGGTAGAGCCGGTCGGCAACTACGCAGTGCGGCTGGTGTTCGATGATCGGCACGATACTGGGATCTACTCGTGGGATTACCTGCGCGAGTTAGGGCGCGATCACCAACGGCGGTGGGACGCTTACCTGGCGGCACTGGAAGTACGCGGCATGAGCCGAGACCGAGGCTAAACGACGCCAGGCAAGCTGGGTCGGGGGAGGGGGCCGGGCGAGATAGGTGGTCGGACCAGGGAGGCTAGAGCCGGCCTAACCCACCACCAGAACCTCCGTTACCCCGATCGCCAGCACCTGCCGCAGGTCATCCAGCGCCAGCGCGATACACCCCTCGGTCGGCGCATAATCGCCCCGTGCGACGTGCAGGAAGATCGCCGAACCGCGCCCGCGTTCCACGGGGGCGTCGTTCCAGCCCAGCACACCCACAACGTCATACAACGCGTCCCGCCGCCACAACTCCTCGTAGTGCCCTTCATGCGGCAGGCGGATCATCCGGTTGTAATCTTGCTCCGCCGGATCGTCGCACCAGCCGTCATTTGGCGCGATCGGTTCGACCGCCACCGCACACTCCGGCGCCCGTACCCGATCCGCCCGGTACAGCACCCGCCGCAACGGCAGCGCGGCAACCGGCGTCGCACCGTCGCCCTCCAGCTTGTCCAACCGCACCCCGCCGCGACCGAGCGCCGCGCGGTATACCTGCTCGCGCAGCACCAGCCGCCCATCGGGATGTACCAGCGCCTGCATCAGTCGAGCAGGTGGCCGAAGCGCTCTGCCTTGGTCGCCAGGTAGTGGTCATTCACCCCGTTCGGCGCGAACAAGTGCGACTCTCGCCCAACCACATCCACGCCGCAGGCGATCAGAGCGGCGATCTTGTCTGGATTATTGGTCAGCAACCGGACGTGATGCAGCCCGAGCATATCCAGCATCGTGGCGGCGATGAGGAAGTTGCGTTCGTCCGCCCCCCACCCAAGCGCCCGATTCGCGTCCAGCGTGTCGAGTCCGCGATCCTGCAACGTGTAGGCTCGCAATTTGTTTACCAAGCCGATGTTGCGGCCTTCCTGAGCCAGATAGAGCAGCACGCCGGCGCCTTCCTGGCCCATGCGCTCGATGGCGCCCCGAAGCTGCGCGCCGCAGTCGCAGCGCAGGCTACCCAACAGGTCGCCGGTGAAACATTCGGAGTGGATGCGCACCAGCGGCGCCGCGACGGTCTCCGGCTGGCCGACCACGATGGCGAGGTGCTCGATCGCGGCTCCTTCGCTGCGGAACGCGACGATGCGGGAGTTGGGCGCCCCTTCCAGCGGCACATCCGCCGAGGCGATGCGGCGCAAGCCGGCCGCGGCGGCGGCCGGATAGGCATCGAGATCAACGGCAGGCACGCTCAGCAGGCCCAGGCGTTCCGCCTCTGCAAGCCCGTCATGTCCGAGCGGCGCGGCCAGCACGGCCGGCAGCAGGCGGCCCAGCTTGGCCAGGATCAACGCGGAAGCGGCCAATGCAGGCGCTTCGGCGGGCTCGGGCTGGATCGGCAGGAACTGTTCCAGGGTCGGGTCGGCCAGGCTCCGCAACGTCTCCAGCGCCAGCAGCGCCTCGCCAAGCGCCAGTGCCACGACCGGACGCCCCGGCTCCACCGGACTGTGCAGCACGGCCGCGGCGCGTATCGGCGCCAGGAGCAGCACGGGGGCCTGCGCCGCGAGCGAGCCAAATTCGGCAAGACCCCGCGGCCCGGCCGTCTCCGCGGCCAGCAGCACGAGCGGCTTGTCGCCGGTCAGCAGCACAGGCGTGCCGCGACGCAGGTCCGCGGCCGCCCGATGAACCGTGCGCAGGCTCAGGATCGTCGGGTCGGACGCCACCCTATCCATTCGAACCGCGCCATGGATGCGCGCATGTTTCATCGGAGTGCACGAATAAGGAGCAATGCAGGCCCATTTTGGTCACGATTCACGATATACCTGCTCCCCACCGACCTAAGAGGCAACACACGCCTGCTGTGTGATGCCGCCAGAACGACTATATGGCGGAGAGCACGAAAAGTCTTGGCCATGCTCACAGAAATGTGAGCACTCTTGAGACTGCGCGAATTGCAGTGGCAGGATGAACTGGCTGTTGGCTTCGACCGTTGGTAACCGCTAGGCACGCGGCATTCACCGCGGCCGAAAAGATCAACCGCGCACGAAGCGCAGAAGCGAGAGGTGTGAACGATGTCGGCAGAGCGACCGATCCTGATCGTTGATGACGACGAAGTTCTGCGTGAGACGTTGGCTGATCAGCTTGCGCATGACGGCGAATTTACCGCGGTCTCCGCGGCGACAATCGCCGAGGCCGAGGAGAAGCTCGGTTCCAAGGACGCGCGGTTCGATGCGGTGATCCTGGATGTCGGTTTGCCGGATGGTGACGGACGAGACCTCTGCAACCGCCTGCGCAAGCAGGGGCAGAAAATGCCGATCATCATGCTGACCGGATCGGACGCCGAGACCGACGTCGTGCGCGGCCTCGACTCCGGCGCCAACGACTACATTGCCAAGCCGTTCCGCCTGGCTGAGCTCCTGGCACGGCTTCGCGCGCAGCTGCGTATCTTCGAAAACAGCGAGGATGCGGTGTTCTCCATCGGGCCATACACGTTCCGGCCGTCGGCCAAGCTGCTCCAGGACGTGGCGCGGAACCGCCGCATCCGGTTGACCGAAAAGGAAGCGGCGATCCTCAAGTTCCTCTATCGGGCCGGGACTCGGGCGGTGGCTCGCCAAGTGCTGCTGAACGAGGTCTGGGGCTACAACGCCGCCGTCACCACCCATACGCTGGAGACGCACATCTACCGGCTGCGCCAGAAGATCGAGCCGGACCCGACAAACGCGCGGCTGCTGGTCACCGAAGGTGGTGGGTATCGGCTGGACCCCGAGGGCGTACCGGCGTCATCGGTGGTAGCGGCTTAACAAGCTTTCCAACCCCGTCATCGCCGGGCCCCGAACCGGCGATCTCGGCCCGCACTGGGTTCGCGATCGATGCAAACAGCGGCGGCGGGTGCTGCGCTTCAGGGCGCAGCGCCTGTTTCGGACGACGGCGCCATGAGCATTTCTTCGAAATGCGCTACGAAGCGCTTCGCCTGCTGGACGGCCAAGGTCGCCCGGTCCGCAGAAACCTCAGCCTTCCGGCCAATTTCGTAATCAGCGATGCCTTGAGATCGTAGTTCCTGTAGAGAAACGACTGCAGCTTGGGATTGAAAGAGGGGTTGTCTTTGATCGGCCGATAAAGCTCAGCGTGGCCGACACAGCTCAGCGTGTACGTCTTCGTGCGTCTTGACCGACTTTCCTGTTCGCTCGGAGATGAGCGCCTGTACGGCATGAAAACCCCGCGAGATATGCGGTGCGGCCGCCGAAATCATAAAGTTCGATCGCCAGGATGGCCTCGGCCTCGGTGAGGAGTTTGCGCGCCTTTATCGAGAAAGTGCCCGGGTCACAACTCGACACCATCGCGCCGGATCTCGCGCATCAGTGGTGTACGCTGCTGGTAAGCGGTCGTGACATCAGGCTTCGTATCGAAAAACGCACCTGTCTGGTCGAGAAATTCCATCCGCAAATCAGCCAGCTGGTCGAGTTCCTTCCACCGATCGGGGAGGGATTTCAGGAAGACCGCAACATCATAGTCGGACTCCGCACACGCATCGCCCCGGGCGCGTGAGCCGAACAGCACCACGCGGTCGATCCGGTCGCCATACATCGCATCAAGCGCAGCCTTAGAGCGCTGCAGGACCGGATCGTCGGTCGGCCGGACCGTCATGCTGGTCTCCATCCACTCCCGCACTGTAGCAGGCTCCACCAGCCGGAGCGACGCGCCACCGCTATCCCACCAGCTCCGCCACCTTCCGCAGATCGTCCACGAACGCCCGGTATTCCCGCGCCTTCGCATCGTCGTCCGGCACGCGCAGCAGGAAAGACGGGTGAACGGTGACGAACACCGCCTGCCCGTCCGGCCCTTCGATCGGCCGCCCGCGCTCCCGGCCAATCGTGACGGGACGGCCGAGTATCGCGCGTGCCGCTGTCCCTCCCATCGCCACTACTAATTTCGGCCGCAGCCGTACCAGTTCCACGTCGAGCCAGAAGCGGCAGGCCTGGATCTCCGGCGCCTCCGGTGTCTTGTGGATGCGCCGCTTGCCGCGAGGCTCGAACTTGAAGTGCTTCACCGCATTGGTGATGTAGATCGTGCGGCGGTCCACGCCGGCCTCCTCCATCGCGCGGTCCATGATCTGGCCGGCGGGGCCAACGAACGGACGGCCGATCACGTCCTCCTGGTCGCCGGGCTGCTCTCCCACGAAAATAACCCGAGCGTCCGCCGGACCCTCCCCAAACACGGTCTGGGTTGCAGCTTCGTAAAGGTGGCAGCGCTGGCAGTCTGACGCCTCGCGCATCGCCTCCCGCAGCCCTTCATCCGGATGCAGTGACAGCACCACCGGCCCAAGTGCCGGGCGGTCCGGCGATCGTGGAGCCTCATCCAGCGCCTCAGCTTCCGCAATGGCGGTGCCAACACGCGCGCCGTGCAGCAGGCTGGCATGATGCTCCCGCCACCAATCCTGCAATCCATCGTCGTCATGCACGGTCCTGCGGCTGGCACCCTTCGAGAACCGCAGCTCGCCGCCATCCCAATGCGCCGCCCCGTCAGGCGTCACGATCGAGAATGCCAGCTCGGGAGACCGCCGCGCGATCAGTTGCACATTGGCCTCCAGCACGAAATGCGCCGGCTCATACCAGCCGAGATAGCGGACACCGTTGCCCTCCTGCACCGGCACGTAGCGGACATGCGTGCGCATCCGGTGCGCCTCGGCCCGTACCGCCAGCGCCAGCGCCTGTGCGCGCCGCAGATCAGCCTCGTCGGGCTTCCCGCCATTGGCCCGCCAGACGAGCCGATACAGGAGATCGAACCGCGCCGGCTCGCGCGCCTGGATCGCCAGAGCCGCCACCGCCACCAGCGAGCGCGACACGCCAAAGCTGCCGGTGCCCTCCTGCAGCGGATCGCCATCCTCGTCGTGCGAGCGAACGGCCCAGCGCACCTCCTCGGGCGCCGTCCCGGCTAGTACGAGCGAGCGGGCGGCCTTGCGCCACCCCTCCCAATCGGTCTCGTTCGCCAGCACGATCCGCCGCATGGCCTGAGCAAACTCCTTCCCGCGGCGCTTTCCAAGACCGGGCAGCGCGGTATGCTCATGCCATGCCACACGCACCCGAAGCCTTCGTCACCATCGGCGCGGCAACGTCGCCGAGTTTCTCGCGCGATGGGGAAACGCTGTTCCATTTGCGAGGTTCCGGATTGCCCCAGGTCTGGGCTCTCAACCTGGACACGGGAGCCGACCGGCAACTCACCGCCCACGACGAGAAGGTCGCGTTCATTCGCCGCTCGCCGGTTGATGATCGGCTGATCTACGGCATCGATCGCGGCGGCGACGAGCGCCAGCAGTTGCTGCTGCTGGACGGCGACGCAGAACCACACGAACTGACCGCCAATCCGGCATCGATCCACGACTTCGGCGGATGGTCGTCGGATGCGACGAAAATCGTCTACGCCGCCAACGAGCGCGATGAGGCGCATTTCGACGTCTACATCCAGGATGTCGCGAGCGGCGTTCGGCAGTGCGTTTACCAGGGCGACAATATCGTCACAGTATCGGGCTTCCGTTCCGATGCGGCAAAGCTCGCATTGCTGAATGATCGTGGCTACGGCGACATGTCGCTGCTGGTGCTCGACGTGGCAACAGGCGAGGCGAGCGAGGTCGGCGAGCCAACCAACTGGCAGAGCGTGCGCTGGGCTAGCGACGGTCGCACGCTGCTGGCGCTGACCGATCTCGACGGCAGCAACTTCGTCCGCCTGTGCCGGATCGATCCGGACACCGGCGCATATATCGTTGTATATGCGGCAGACAATCGCGACGTGGAGGCATGGTCGCTGTCATCCGATGGCAGCACGCTCGCGACAGTCGAGAATGATCGCGGCTATGCGGTATTGCGGGTCGGGCCGCTCGACAACGAACGCCCCGTCGTGACCGGGCTGCCGCATGGCGTGGTCACCGACCTGGCTTGGTCGCCCGACTGCAGCGCGCTGGCGTTCAGCGCCGCGGCGCCGACTGAACCGCCCTCGCTGTGGCTCTGGCGCGACGGGTCCGCCAGCGTGGTATGGCGCCCCGACGTAACACTGGATTTCGTCGATCTCGAGCTGGTGGAATGGCCAAGTTTCGACGGCTCACGCATCCCAGGCTGGCTGGCGTTGCCGCGCGGCCAGAGGCCCGCCGCCGGCTATCCGGCCGTTGTCTGGGTGCACGGCGGCCCGGTCGGTCAGACGCGGCCAAACTTCCGGCCCGACATCCAGATGCTGCTGGCGCAGGGCTTAGCCGTACTGATGCCGAACGTGCGCGGCAGTTCCGGCTATGGCCGCGCGTACACCGAGAGCGATGACGTCCACCGGCGGCTCGACAGCGTGACCGACCTGGCGCACGGGCGCGCCTGGCTGGCAACGCATCCGGCGATCGATGCGGAGCGCATCGGCATCATGGGACAGTCGTACGGCGGGTTCATGGTAATGTCCGCAATCACCGAACATCCGGAGCTTTGGCGCGCCGCGGTGAACTACTACGGCATCGCCGACTTCGTAACTCTGCTGGAGGGAACCGGACCCTGGCGCCGCAACCACCGGGCGGCCGAGTACGGCGATCCAGAGCGCGACGCCGCGTTGTTCGCGCGGATCTCGCCGATCCATCGGGTGGAGCGGATACGCGCCCCGGTGTTGATCGCACACGGGTCGCGGGATCCTCGAGTTCCGATGGGCGAGAGCGAGCAGTTCGTCACCGCGCTGCAGGAACGCCAGAAGAAGGTTTCGTATGAAACCTTCGATTATGCCGGCCACGGTTTCATCCGGCCTGACGATCGACGCCGTATCTACCGCGCCGTGGCGGAGTTCTTTGACACCCATCTGTAATGCACACCACTGCCGGAGCCAATCCATGTACCTCCCGTCCCGCAACCACCGCGTTCTGATCATGGGCCGCAATGGCGCGGTGGGCGCCAACCAACCGCTCGCTACGCAGGCGGGGCTCGACACGCTGCGCGCGGGGGGAAACGCGATCGACGCCTCGGTGGCGATATCGTTGACGCTTGGCGTCGTGGAACCTGGCATGTCCGGGCTTGGCGGCGACGGATTCTACCAAGTCTACACCGCAAAGAATGCCACATCGCGCTGCTTCAACGCGACCGGGGGAGCACCATTGGCCGCAACGCCCGAGCGTTTCCGCGCCAGCGGAATGGCGGTGCGTGGGCCGCTCAGCGTATCGACACCGGGACTGCTGGCCGGCCTCGGTGTCATGCATGCGGCACATGGTCGCTTGCCGTGGGGGAAGTTGTGCGGTCCCGCAATCGAGCATGCACGTGAGGGCTTCGCGGTCAGCCACCACTATCGGCATTTAGCCACCGAGGTCCGCCCGTACCTCGCCGCCGATGCGCGCTCCCGTGCGGTCTTCCTGGCAGGGCTGGATATCGGCGCGCCGGTGCTCACGACGTTGATCCGCCAACCCGACCTGGCACGAACTCTGGAGGAGATCGCCGCCGACGGCGCAGAAACGTTCTATCGCGGCCGCCTGGCAAAGCGGTTGGCCGCCGGCATGCGCGAGACAGGCGTGCTGGTGGATGAACGCGATCTGGCGCAATTCCAGCCCCAGCAACAGGATCCGATCGCGATCGCCTACCGCGGATTCCGCGTTACCCAGACACCGCCCAACTCAACCGGCTTCACCATGCTGCAGATGCTGAAGATCGCCGAACGTTTCGACCTTGCGGCACTCGATCCGGTGCGCCGCATCCATGTGCTGGTGGAAGCGAAGAAGCTGGCATTTGCCGACCGGGAACGTTACGGCACGGACCCTCGCTTCGGCGAGGTGCCGTTGGATCGCCTGTTGTCGGACGCCTATGCCGATGAATGCGCCGCGGCAATCGACATGGCGCACGCGAGTGACCGGTCACTGGCCGAGCCGGAAGCAGCGGTGGGCGACACCACGTATTTCTGTGTCGTGGACGCCGACGGCAACGCGGTGTCCGGCATCCAGAGCCTGAACTCGGGCTTCGGGTCGGGCGTTACGGCAGGCGATACCGGCGTGCTGCTGAACAATCGCATGGCGTACTGGCATCTCGCAGCGGGCCACGCGAACCGCCTCGCGCCTGGCAAGCGCGTGCGGCACACGATGAACGCGCCGATGGTGTTCAAGGACGATAGTCTGTGGGTCGTCGAAGGCACGCCCGGCGCCGACAACCAGGTGCAGGTAAACCTCCAGGTGCTGACTGCAATGATGGACCTCGACGCAGATCCGCAGACCGCCCTCGAGGCGCCGCGCTGGACCTCGATCCAGCAAGGCCAGGGCGCCAACTGGCCGCATGAAGGCGACGGCCGCCTCACGATCGAGCCGGGATTTGGCGAAGATGTACTAAGCGGCCTGGAGCGTCTCGGACATCGGCTGAACCGCGTCGGACCATTAGAAGCGCCGTGCAGCGTGCAGGCCATTCGCATTGCCGAGAACGGGGTGCGGATGGCTGGATCAGATCCTCGCCGCGACGGATGGGCCGGGGCCTACTGACGCCATCCTCGGAAACCTCGCATGCGTATCTGGAATTCCGCATGGACGCTGCTCGTCCTCGCCAATCTGCTATGGGCCGGGAACATCGTGCTTGGGCGGGGCATGGTCGGGATGGTACCGCCGATTACACTGGCCTACTGGCGGTGGACCGGAGCGTTTCTGATAGCCATCGGTTTCGCCTGGCCATTCTTGCGCCGTGACTGGAGGGTGCTGTTAGGGCGCTGGCGCTTGATGCTGCTGCTGTCCGCAACCGGCATCGCGACCTACAACACAATGTCGTACATCGGGCTGACCTCCACGACGGCGCTCAACGTCCTGCTGCTGCAATCCGCCGGCCCCCTGATCATCATCCTGTGGGCCTTCGCGCTGTTTGGCGATCGACCATCGGTTTGGCAGGCCGCCGGCGTGGCGTTGTCGCTCGTCGGCGTGGCAGTAATCGCGGCGCACGGTTCGCTGGAATTATTGCTGCATCTGTCGATCAACCGAGGTGATGTGTGGATCCTCGTGGCCATGGTCATCTACGGCGTCTATGCGGCGTTGTTCCGGGTGCGGCCGGCGACGCATCCGATGAGTTTTCTGGTGGCAACGATGGGCATCGGATCGACAATGATCCTGCCGTTCTATCTATGGGAAGTCGCTGAGGGCGGCCGCATCGACGGCGGGCTCCCCGCATGGCTGGCTCTGGCTTACATCGCGGTGTTCCCGTCCTTCGTCGCCTACCTGTTCTTCAATCGCGGAATCGAGTTGATCGGCGCGGCTCGAGCAGGCCAATCCTGGCACCTGATGCCGGTGTTCGGTTCCATCCTGGCAGTCGTCTTCCTGGGCGAGCAGTTCCACGTCTACCACGCGGTCGGGATCGCCCTGATCGCGGGCGGCATCGTTCTGGCGTCGGTGAAAAAGGGCGCGGCGGCAAAGGACCGCGAGCGGCTGAACTTGCTCTGGGTCAGGCGAGGACGCGCAGGATAACACCAACCCCCATTATGGCCGGGCTCTACAGCCTTCTCGGGCCGGGCTTTACATTATGATGCCGATATCGGCATTTGGTGTGAGATTTTGGTGTCGAATACAGTCTGCACATCCAGGCTGACAACGCCCATTAGCGACTGCCAGCCGGCAAGCAGCAGGACGACCAGCACGCCCAAGGCGCGGTGCATCATTGGTTCACTCCAGCCTCAATCCGCGCCACCGGATCCCGGCTCAAACGACATCGCCACCCCATCTTCGCGCTCCCGGCTAACAGCCTCCGTGCCGAGACTGCTCAGACACCCGCGAATTAGGGTAGTGTCTCTATCAAACTGAGAACCACCCGAATTTGCCAGGATTCCTTACTTTGTTGCAAAGGTACTCAGCGACCGAAGCTCTCCACCTCGTCGTGCGACTGTCCATCCGTGCAGAGCATGAAGCCACTCGCTCCGCAAACCGCGAGGTCTAAATCGGGATTGCCGTGAGTAGCCGAGGTACGTGGTCTTCTATCTGCCATACGGTCCGTACACACGGATTGCGCCCGTCGGGCGTCGGACAGTTGCACTGCACCGTGAAGCGCGTACCCCACATGGTTTCAGCAGTCCTGGTCACGATATTCGCACGGCCCTGGATGATCAGGGAGGCTTGCAGCCGTTCCCAGGCATCGGGGCAATTCCGTGAGCGATGAAGAAATTTGCCTTTGATCCTCCCGTTAGGTGCGTCACGTCGAGGAGGCATTCGCGAATACGTCGCTCTTCCACCACGGCAGCAATCGCGTTCGGTAGATGCCGTGTCACACGCCGTCCTGCTTCAGTGCATGCGTTCGATCTGGTCGGCCCGCAGCGTGACGACGTCCGCGCCATCTGGGAGATCGGCGATTTCCACAGCGTATGCCGCTCCCCGGTCATAAACCGCGACCACTGTGCCGCGGGTATTCTTCGGCAGACGGTGGCCCTCAGCCCTCACGTTGCGCGTGACGCGGACAACCTCGAACTCTGCAATAGGCGGAGCGAGGGCTGCGCCATGGTCTCCTGAGGTGTTGCGCGATGATATGTCCATGGCGATCGATATCATATGTGGTTGGTCGGAAGATACGTCCTGTCCATTGGCGCGCCAGGGCCGATGCCTGCGGGCAGCCTACTCGTGCACTCGATTGGCACGAGCCAGCACCGCCTCGAACAGGACCTGCGCGCCCGCCTCCGCCTCGCCCGGCTGGATGCTTTCCGCCTCATTGTGGGAGAGGCCGTCCTTGCACGGGGTGAAGATCATCGCGGTGGGCACGTGGCGCGCGACGTAGACCGCGTCGTGACCGGCGCCGGAGACGATCTCTCGCGCGCTGTAGCCGAGCTTCGCCGCGCCCTGCCGCACCAGATCGACGCACGCGGGATCGAACGGCTGGGCCGGGATCTTGAACAACTGCGTCAGTTCCAGCGTCACGCCGCAGTCTCGCGCGATGAAGCCCGCCTCGCGCGGGAACTGCGCGTCGAGACGATCGACCTCGGTGTCCAGCGGATGGCGGAATTCGACGGAGAAGCGGACCTCGCCTGGGATCACGTTGCGGCTGTTCGGCGACACCAGAAGCTGCCCCACCGTGCCACGCCCGTCCTCGCCGTGCGCCCGCATCATGCGATCGACCAGGTCGATGATCCTGGCGGCGCACACCAGCGCGTCCTTGCGGGTGGATGGCGGCGTCGTGCCGGCGTGCGAGTCCTGGCCAATCGTGACCGCATCATACCAGACCTGCGCCTGCGCGCCGGTGACTATGCCGATGTCTTTGGTCTCGCGTTCGAGGATGGGCCCTTGCTCGATATGGAGTTCGAAATAGGCGTCGGCCGGGAAGGGGGCCGCGGGCTGCTCGCCGCGATAGCCGATGCTGTCGAGGGCCGCGCCGACCGTGACGCCGTCCACATCGGTCAGCGTGTAAGCCTTGTCGATCCCGAACACGCCGGCCCACACGCCCGAGCCCATCAGCGAATGGCCGAAGCGGCTGCCTTCCTCGTCGGTCCAGTTGATCAACTCCAGCGGCGCCTCGGTGACGATGCCGAGGTCGTTCAGGCTGTGCATCACCTCCAGCCCGGCCAACACGCCGAGCGCGCCGTCGAATTTTCCCCCACTCGGCTGGCTGTCGAGATGGCTGCCGAACAGCACCGGCAGGCGGTTCGGATCGCGGCCGGGGCGGCGGGCGAACATGTTGCCGATGGCATCGACGCGCACCGTCAGTCCTGCGGCCTCGCACTCGGCGCGGAAACGGTCGCGGCCGCGCTTGTCCACGTCGGTCAGGGTGAGGCGGCGGACACCGCCCTTCGGCGTGGCACCGATTTGGGCCATCGTCATCAGGCTGTCCCACAGCCGCTTTCCGTCGATGCGCTGGTTGGTCTGGGCCGACATGCAGGTTCCCCGGATGCAAAGGTGCATCTTGCCCGCCGGGCGGTTCGCTGCAAGACAGTTCCCCAGGTCGAGGCCGGGGACACGGGTCGGAATGAAGGCGAT
This sequence comes from uncultured Alphaproteobacteria bacterium, assembly GCA_963726125.1. Lineage (GTDB taxonomy): Bacteria > Pseudomonadota > Alphaproteobacteria > Acetobacterales > Acetobacteraceae > JAMXLO01. The sequence continues at coordinate 14,381 of CAVSBG010000015.1, forward strand.
GTCGGTATTGGCGGTAGGATTGCTGCTGGCAGGGTGCAAGCTGATCGATCAGACGACGTTTGCGCCGTCGCCGGAGGCACCCACCACCGAGGCGGTGGCGCCTCCGAAGGTCGATACGCGGACCCCGCTGGTCACCATCGACTATGCCGGTCCGCCGCCGGACTATCTGGGCCTGCTGCGCTTTGCGGTGCACGCCGCGGAGACCCGCGCCCCCGGAGTTGAATACGACGTGATCGGCATGTTGCCTTCGGGTGGCGACGCGGCGGCGGAGCAGCGTCGGGCAGTCGAGGTGATGCGCGCGATCATGGGGCAGGGTGTGCCGGCGGCGCGCATCCATCTTGGGTTGCGCACGGAACCGGCGGGCGGCGCGCAGGAGATCCGCGTCTACGTGCGTTAATCGTTAAGCAATCTTCATGCGGCTACGGGACTGTACGCATGGGCGTGGGTTGCTCGTGGCAGTAGTGTGACCATGCGAGGTCGGAGGCGTTTCGGAATGCACAGCTTCTACACCCATTGCCGGGACAGCTTGGCGACCATCGAGGCGCAAGGCCGTTACCGCCGCTTCACGCCGTTGCGCAAGCAGGCCGAGCGGTTCCCGCTGTATCTGCGCCCGGATGGCTCCGAGGTGCTGGTCTGGTCGTCCAACGACTATCTGGGGATGGGCGGCCATCCCGTGGTGATCGAGGCGGCGTGCGCGGCAGCGAAGGCAATGGGAGCGGGGGCCGGAGGCACGCGGAACATCAGCGGCACCAGCCCCGCGCACGACGCGCTGGAGGCGGAGCTGGCGGCGTTGCACGGAAAGGCCGCGGCGCTGCTGTTCACCTCCGGGTTCGTCTCGAACCAGGCGGCGCTGTCCACCATCCTGAATTCGCTGCCAGGATGGCTGGTATTCTCCGACGAGCGGAACCACGCATCGATGATCGCCGGAATCAAGGGCTCGAAGGCCGCGTGCCACATTTTCCGGCACAATGACCTCGCGCATCTGGAGGCGCTGCTGCGCGCCGCACCGGCGGATGCGCCGAAGCTGATCGCATTCGAGTCGGTATATTCGATGGATGCCGATATCGCGCCGCTCGCTGCCATCTGCGATCTGGCGGAGCGCTATGGCGCGATGACCTATCTCGATGAGGTGCATGCTGTGGGCATGTATGGTCCATCGGGCGGCGGCGTGTCGGAGCGTGATGAAGTGGCCGCGCGGATCAATATCATCGAGGGCACGTTGGCGAAGGCGTTCGGCTGCCATGGTGGTTACATCGCCGGCGATGCGTCGGTGGTCGATTACATCCGCTCCTGTGCGCCTGGTTTCATCTTCACCACCTCGTTGCCGCCGATGATCGCGGCCGCGGCGCTGGCCAGTGTGCGGCATGTGCGTGCTGATGCCGTGCGACGCAGCGCATTGTTCGAGCGGGCAGAAACATTGAAGCGCCGACTGCGTGCAGCCGGGCTGCCGGTATTGCCATCGACCAGCCACATCGTGCCGCTGCATGTCGGCGACGCGGCGCTATGCACTGCGGTGAGCCGGCGGCTGCTGGACGAGTTCGGGATGTACGCGACCCCGATCAATTATCCCACTGTGCCGCGGGGCGAAGAGCGGCTGCGCTTCACGCCGACGCCGCTGCACACCGACGCGATGATGGATCGATTGGTGGCGGCACTGTCGGCAATCCTGCTGCCGGAGCGCCGTGCCGCCGCCTGAGGATCGGGCCAGCCTCGCGCGGACAGTTGCCGGCTTTGGTTTTGATGGTGCAGCTCATTGCAGGTTCGTGCGATGTGTTGTGGCGTGCTGCACGGGTGCGCGTCAGCCATCCGTGCTGCCTTGATCGACAGCCGCGCCGATGCTGGCCCGCACCTGTGTTACGCTGCTCTGACACCCGCTACAAAGGTGTTGACCTCGCTGGAGAGTTGCTCGGCCTGCTTGGACACGTCGGATGCTGCGGTCAGCACTTCCCCGGCCGCTGCACCTGTTTCGCTTGCTGCCTGGCTCACCCCGTTAATGCCTGACGACACTGCCTGCGCTGCTTGTGTCGTCTGCTGTACGTTGCGAGCGATCTCCGACGTGGCGGCGCCTTGCTGCTCGACGGCTGCGGCGATGGTGGTCGAGATCGCGCTTACTTCCTCAATCGTTGCAGAGATACCTTGGATCGCTTCGACGGCCTCTCTTGTCGCAGTCTGGATCTGCGTAATCTGTGCGTCGATCTCCCCTGTCGCCTTGCCCGTCTGATTGGCGAGGCTCTTGACCTCGGATGCCACGACGGCGAAGCCCTTGCCGGCATCGCCGGCGCGAGCGGCCTCAATGGTGGCGTTCAGTGCCAGGAGATTGGTTTGGCTCGCTATGTCGGTGATCATACCGACGACAGTACCGATCTTCTCGGCAGCCTGAGCCAACGCATGCACGATAACATCGGTTCGCTTGGCGTCATCCACCGCCTTGGCGGTGATCTTCGACGATTGCGCGACCTGCCGGCTGATCTCACCGATGGAGGCCGTGAGTTCCTCGGCGGCCGATGCCACGGTCTGCATACCCGTGCTTGCCTCCTCCGCCGCCGCAGCGACAGCAGTGGCTTGCTGATTGCTCTGGTTCGCCGTGCCGGTCATCGATTGCGCGGTGGCCTCCAACTCCGTGGAAGCTGAGGAAAGCGCACCAACCAAATGGCCTACCTTGCTCTCGAAACCATCTGCCATCTCGAAGCAGAGCAGCTTTCTGATCGGCTGCGGCCTGACGTTTGATCGCCTCCTCCTCGGCCCGCAACCGTTCAGTTTCAGCCATGTTATCCTTGAAAACCACCACCGTAGCGGCCATGCCGCCGACTTCATCGTGCCTGTCGTGCCGGGAATCGCAGTAGCCGAGATCACCTTTTGCCAACCGCTCCATTGCGGTCTTCAAGGCGCCGAGCGATGCGGTAATATCGTGATTGACAAGAAATGCAACGACGAGTGTAACGAACAACACCACACCACCGATCAACGCTAACCGAAACAATAGGGCATGGAACGCGGCATTAATATCATCAACATAAGCACCAGCGCTGAACATGATGTCCCACGGTGCGAAACGCGCAACGTAGGAAACCTTTGGCTGCGAGCTCCGCTGCCCCGGCTTGGGAAACAGAGTAGGCTATGATGCCGCTATCGCTGATCTGCAACACATCATGAATCATATCTGTAATCAGCCGGCCATTCTCATCGGTGACGTTGGCGACCGGCTATACCCTCCAGAGCCGGAACGGAACCGTGCAGCACGAAGGATATTGTCCACGCTCTGAGCAAAAACGTAGCCGCCACCATTATCGAACCGCATGGCATGAATGTCATCACGCAGCAACGCCAGCGCCTGCTCATGAGTGAACTGATGCGCCGCCACCGGCTCTCCAGCGATTTGGCGATACTGATCGTTGATTGCACGACGGCACGTAGCTTATCGATGCGGTCGTTAAGCATCCGTCCTGCATCAGCCATGCTGCTGCGCCAATCGAGATCACGACAGCGAGCGCCGAAAACCCGAGCAGCAGGCTTAGCTTGGTGCGAAGCTTGAATTGGCTGAGGATGTGCATGGCAATGATTTATATCGGATTGGATGTTAATGGAGTGTGAATCCCCAGATTGAGCACCTCGTGGTTGACGATGTTTCGCGCGGGCGATGTGTGTGCTTGTTATCATGACGAGGCGTGAGAGCATATCGCCGCGATGCGCTGCGTAGCGTCTTTGCTCGTGCCCTGCCAAGCCACCGCTTTTGCTGTTCTGTGGCGAACCTCCTGCATTGGCAGCTAAGCGGTTACCCTGTTTTGGACGATTGCCGATTTGCATGACGCGACTTTTTTTTTTTTTTTTTTTTTTTTTTTTTTTTTTTTTTTTTTTTTTTTTTTTTTTTTTTTTTTTTTTTTTTTTTTTTTTTTTTTTTTTTTTTTTTTTTTTTTTTTTTTTTTTTTTTTTTTTTTTTTTTTTTTTTTTTTTTTTTTTTTTTTTTTTTTTTTTTTTTTTTTTTTATGTTTTCTGCTTGACGTTGCGAGCGATCTCCGACGTGGCGGCGCCTTGCTGCTCGACGGCTGCGGCGATGGTGGTCGAGATCGCGCTTACTTCCTCAATCGTTGCAGAGATACCTTGGATCGCTTCGACGGCCTCTCTCGTTGCAGTCTGGATCTGCGTAATCTGTGCGTCGATCTCCCCTGTCGCCTTGCCCGTCTGATTGGCGATGCTCTTGACCTCGGACGCCACGACCGCGAAGCCCTTGCCGGCATCGCCGGCACGAGCGGCCTCAATGGTGGCGTTCAGTGCCAGGAGATTGGTTTGGCTCGCTATGTCGGTAATCATACCCACAACAGGACCCATCTTCTCGGCAGCCTGAGCCAGCGCATGCACAATAGCATCGGTTCGCTTGGCGTCATCCACCGCCTTGGCGGTGATCTTCGACGATTGCGCGACCTGCCGGCTGATCTCACCGATGGAGGCCGTGAGTTCCTCGGCGGCCGATGCCACGGTCTGCATACCCGTGCTTGCCTCCTCCGCCGCCGCAGCGACAGCAGTGGCCTGCTGATTGCTCTGGTTCGCCGTACCGGTCATCGACTGCGCCGTGGCTTCCAACTCCGTTGAAGCCGAGGAAAGCGCACCAACCAAATGGCCGACCTTGCTCTCAAAACCATCTGCCATTTCACGCAGAGCCGCTTTCTGATCGGCTGCCGCCTGACGTTTGGTCGTCTCCTCCACGGTCCGCAAGCGTTCAGTTTCTGCCATGTTATCCTTGAACACCAGCACGGTGGCGGCCATGCCGCCGACTTCATCGTGCCTGTCCGTGCCAGGAATTGCAGTGCCGAGATCACCTTTTGCCAGCCGCTCCATAGCGGTCTTCAAGGCGCCGAGCGACCCGGTGATATCTCGATTGACCAGAAATGCGGCAATCATCGTAACGAACAGTACCACCCCGCCGATCACCCCTAACCGAAACAACATGGCGTGGAACGCGGCATCAATATCATCAACATAGGCGCCGGCGACGAACACCAGGTCCCATGGCGCGAAGCGGGCGACGTAGGAGACCTTTGGCTCTAGCTGCGTCTGTCCCGGCTTGGGAAATGAGTATGACACTATGCCGCCGTCGCTGCTTTTCAGTGCGGCTCGGATCAGCTCGGTAATCGGCCGGCCGTTTTCGTCGACGGTGCTGGTCGGTACCGCTTTGCCCTCCATCGCGGGATCGGTGCCGTGCAGCACGACCGTGTTGTCTAATGTCTGAGCGTAGATGTAGCCGCCTCCATTATCAAATCGCATGGCGTGAACGTCATCCCGCAGCAGCGCCAGTGCCTGCTCCCGAGTTAACTGATGCGCCACCACCCGACTCTCGAGCGATTGGGCGATACTGATTGTCGATTGCACAACGGCACGCAGCTTATCGATGCGGTCGCTAAACATCCGCTCGTGCATCAGCCATGCTGCTGCGCCAATCGAGAGCACGACGGCGAGTGCCGAAAGCCCGAGTAGCAGGGTCAGCTTGGCGCGAAGTTTGAAGCGGCTGAGAACATGCATGGTCCGATCTATACGGGTATGGCGTTAATGGAGGATGAATCCAGTAACTGAGGCCCGTGGTGGCGATGCTTCGTGCTGGCGGTGGTCGGGAAATTTGACACTGTGGGGAGTGGCTTGAGAGCGGAATCACCGCCATCGGCTTGACGAGCCTGCTTATGCTCGCGACTTACCAACCGCCGCAGTCTGCCAAGGGCAACAACTTCTCTTGGCCGCAAGGCGGTACGCTTGGTCGAGACGAATGCCGAGATGCATACATACGCGAAGCATTGGGGCTGCAGTCTGCTGTTCCCGTGCGCCCGACGATAGTTAGCCAATCCTTCATCCTTCCAACTGCACTGTCCGGGCGCGCCTACAATCAGGAAGAAGCCGCGATGCCCAGGGACCGGCAATCATTCGGTGTTGGCGATAGGCCGGGACGGCGGGGCTTCCTCGGCGCAGCGATCGGTGGGTGCGTGTGGTGCGAACTGTCGCGACGGAGCCTCGGCCAACAACCGGCACACGGACCGTCGGGCGGCACATCACCGCCACACTGGAGTTATGAGGGCGAGGCCGGAGCCGGCCACTGGGGCGAGCTTTCAGCTGACTTCAAATCGTGCGAGTTCGGCGTGCAACAGTCGCCGATCGACCTGGCAGATCCCGTGACCGCGCAGCTTGGCGGGTTGGATATCGCCTACCACGACATGAGACTCCGGATCATCAACAATGGGCACACGATCCAGGTGAATGCGGATCCGGGTTCGCTGTGTGTCATCGGCGGCACGACATACGAACTACTGCAATTTCATTTTCATCATCCGAGCGAACACCTGCTGTCCGGCAAGGCATTCGATCTCGAATGTCATCTCGTTCATCGCTCGGCGGCAGGCGATCTGGCGGTCATCGGGGTATTCATTAAGCCTGGCGCAGCGAACCCCTCACTCGGACCGATCTGGAACGCGATGCCGCTCCAGGAGGGGCTGGAGAAAGACGCAGGAACTCGCGATCAATCCCGCCTCGCTGCTGCCAGCCGCAAGCGGCTTCTTTCGTTACATGGGCTCACTCACCACGCCGCCATGCTCGGAAGGCGTCACATGGTCGGTGTTGCGCTCGGTGGTCGAAGCGTCGCCCGATCAGATCCGCCAGTTTGCGACATTGTTCGCGAATAATGCCCACCCGGTGCAGGCACGCAATCGCCGCTACCTGCTGCAGACCTCCTGACACGCGACGAGGAATAAATTTATGATTGAAAACACAGGCGGATTGGCATTCATCACCAATCTAAGGATCAGCAACAAGATCGCCGCTGGCTTCGGCTTGATCCTGCTCATCCTCACAGTGAGTTCCGTGATGGCCACTCTGTCGTTCAACCGGGTCACGTCCGCGATTGAAAATTACTCCGAGCTGGTCGCCAGATCCGCGACATTTCGAGATATCGATCTGGCGGTGACGCGCCTTCGCGGTCGCGTGCGTGAGTACAACTTCTCCAATGACGAGGCTACCGCGGACTTGGCGACCCAATACGCTGCTGCATTACGTCAACTAATTGCTGATGGACTCACGCGCGTCACCAATCCGGAACGCCATGCCGTATTGGAGAATATCGGGAAGCAGGCGGCATTATATATTACGGGCTTCGAAACTCTGCGTGCCAAGAACCTTGAACAGGGCAAGCTCCAAACGGACGTTCTCGATGTGGTGGGTCAGCAGATGACCGACGGGTTCACCACGTTGATTGAGGCGGTGGTGAAAGCCGGCAATACCGATTTGTTGCCAGTAGTCATCGATGCGCGCCGGCTCGCCCTCTTGGTCCGGCTCGACGTGAACAAGCGACTCGGACGTCATGATGATGCGGCCGCAAAGTCCGCCGCACAGAGATTTGCCGAGTTGAAGGCCACCATGACGCAGCTTGCCGCCGTGACGGAGGTCACTGTCCTGCTTGGCGCCGAGGTCAAGCTGATCGATACGTATCAATCGGCATTCCAGCGTGCTGTCGGCCTGGAAGTCGAACAGACGACCATGATGAACGGCAGCATGCAGCAGGCCGGCGATAGCATGGCCGCAGACGCGGTCAAGGCCAAGGACAGCAACCTTGCCGAGCAGGCAGCGACTGAAAAGGAAGCCCAGAGCATCACCGCGAGTGGCAGCACCCAGGTGATGCTGTTTGGTGTGGCCGGCCTGCTGATCGGCATCGCGTTCGCATGGCTGATCGGCCGTGGGATTTCGCGCCCGGTGGTTCGTATGTGTGCTGCCATGCGGGCGCTGGCTGGCGGTGACAAGGCGGTCGAAATCCCCGGCGTGGGCCGCAAGGATGAAATCGGCCAGATGGCGGACACCGTGCAGGTGTTCAAGGACAGCATGATTGAGACGGAGCGGCTGCGCGCCGAACAGGAGCGAACCAAGGCCCAGGCCGAGGCGGAGCGCAAGCAGTCAATGACCAACCTCGCCGACAATTTCGAGGCTGGTGTGAAGGGTATCGTCAGTGCCGTGGCGTCACAGGCAACCGAGATGGAGGCGTCGGCTCAGGCCATGACCCACACGGCTGAGCAGACCACGCAACAGGCGACGACTGTCGCCGCGGCGGTCGAACAGGCATCGGCCAGCATCCAGACCGTCGCCAGTGCGGCGGAACAGCTTTCATCGTCGGTCCTGGAGATCGGACGGCAGGTCGAACAGTCCTCGAAGATTGCTGCTCACGCGGTCGTCGAGGCCGACAAGACCAACACGACCGTCGAGGGGCTCAACACGATTGCCCAGCGCATCGGCGAAGTCGTGCAACTGATCGAGAACATCGCAGGCCAGACCAATCTCCTGGCGCTCAACGCCACGATCGAGGCAGCAAGGGCCGGTGACGCCGGCAAGGGCTTTGCCGTGGTCGCCAGTGAGGTCAAGTCGCTGGCGACGCAAACCGCCAAGGCCACTGAGGAGATCAGAGCGCAGATCAGCGAAATCCAGGGATCGACCGAGCAGACTGTGACGGCGATCCGCAGCATAGGTGGGACGATCCGCCAGATGAGCGAAATCGCCACCACGATTGCATCGGCCGTCGAGCAGCAAGGTGCCGCAACGCGCGAGATCGCCAGCAATGTGCACCAGGCCGCGCAAGGCACCAGCGATATCGCCACCAACATCGGCGGGCTCAGCAGGGCGGCGAGTGAAACCGGCGCGGCGGCGACGCAGGTGCTGGCTGGCGCGGGCGAGCTATCCAGGCAGTCCGAAACGCTGCGGGCGGATGTGGATACGTTCGTGGCGACCGTCCGGCGGCGTAGCTGCCCGCACTACGCGCGGACGGCGACCTGGAGCGGGGCTAGGACAATCGCTTGAATTGCGTCGGCGTGCGATCGGAACGGTTCGCGCTTGGTCTTGCGTCGCGTGGCCTTGCGTCACGGCGACCGTGCAGGTGGGGCGTCCGCAAGGTTTTTAACACGGAGGAAGCAGGGAGGACGTCGAGGCCACGGGTGCGCCGGGAGACCGGGAGAAGGAGAGGGTGCAAGTGCCTTACGATGAAAGGTAGAGCGAACCGCATCGGCCCCGAGTTGATGTGTTGCTGGCCGCGAGGCCAGGGATGAAGCGTTGACAGGGGTGACGGGGGGCCAGGTATTGAGCTGTGAAAGCTCGTTGATCTGGGATGCCGACGCTGTCTGTGGAGCGGAAGGCAACACGGCGGGGTGCGTTAACGCGAGTGCCCTGCCGGTCCCGCGTGGTCTGAGACCCTGGCACGCCGTCGAAACCTTCTGTTTGGGAACCGGGAGATCTCATGTCTGGCCGCGCTGCGAAGGGCGGTCCGCACTGGGAAGGCCGGAGGGCCGAAGCCAGTGATGCAGGGTCATGAGAAGTCAGACCCTTTCGTA
>CAVSBG010000016.1:0-124170 GCA_963726125.1 uncultured Alphaproteobacteria bacterium
GGTCGGTGACCACGCCATGCGGCAGCCCGGTCACGACGGGGCGTTCGTTGTCGAGCGGCCCGACCCGCAATACCGCATAGCCGCGATCATTCTCGACTGTCGCGAGCGTGCTGCCATCGGATGACAGCGACCATGCCTCCACGTCGCGATCGTCTGCCGCATATACAACGATATATGCGCCGGTGTCCGGATCGATCCGGCACAGGCGGACGAAGTTGCTGCCGTCGAGATCGGTCAGCGCCAGCAGCGTGCGACCGTCGCTAGCCCAGCGCACGCTCTGCCAGTTGGTTGGCTCGCCGACCTCGCTCGCCTCGCCTGTTGCCACGTCGAGCACCAGCAGCGACATGTCGCCGTAGCCACGATCATTCAGCAATGCGAGCTTTGCCGCATCGGAACGGAAGCCCGATACTGTGACGATATTGTCGCCCTGGTAAACGCACTGCCGAACGCCGCTCGCGACATCCTGGATGTAGACGTCGAAATGCGCCTCATCGCGCTCGTTGGCGGCGTAGACGATTTTCGTCGCATCCGACGACCATCCGCCGAAGTCGTGGATCGATGCCGGATTGGCGGTCAGTTCGTGTGGTTCTGCGTCGCCGTCCAGCAGCAGCAACTGCTGGCGCTCGTCGCCGCCGCGATCGATGCCGTAGATCAGCCGATCATCAACCGGCGAGCGGCGAATGAACGCGACCTTCTCGTCGTGGGCGGTGAGTTGCCGGTCGGCTCCCGTGTCCAGGTTGAGAGCCCAGACCTGGGGCAATCCGGAACCTCGCAAATGGAACAGCGTTTCCCCATCGCGCGAGAAACTCGGCGACGTTGCCGCGCCGATGGTGACGAAGGCTTCGGGTGCGTGTGGCATGGCATGAGCATACCGCGCTGCCCGGTCTTGGAAAGCGCCGCGGGAAGGAGTTTGCTCAGGCCATGCGGCGGATCGTGCTGGCGAACGAGACCGATTGGGAGGGGTGGCGCAAGGCCGCCCGCTCGCTCGTACTAGCCGGGACGGCGCCCGAGGAGGTGCGCTGGGCCGTTCGCTCGCACGACGAGGATGGCGATCCGCTGCAGGAGGGCACCGGCAGCTTTGGCGTGTCGCGCTCGCTGGTGGCGGTGGCGGCTCTGGCGATCCAGGCGCGCGAGCCGGCGCGGTTCGATCTCCTGTATCGGCTCGTCTGGCGGGCCAATGGCGGGAAGCCCGACGAGGCTGATCTGCGGCGCGCACAGGCGCTGGCGCTGGCGGTACGGGCCGAGGCGCACCGGATGCGCACGCATGTCCGCTACGTGCCGGTGCAGGAGGGCAACGGTGTCCGCTATCTCGGCTGGTATGAGCCGGCGCATTTCGTGCTGGAGGCCAATGTGCAACTGATCGCGCGGCGGTCTCCCGAGCTGGCATTCTCGATCGTGACGCCTGACGGGGCGGCGCATTGGGATGGCGGCGAGCTGCGGTTCTCGAAGGGTGCCAGCCGCAGGACCGTGCATGACGACGATGGATTGCAGGATTGGTGGCGGGAGCATCATGCCAGCCTGCTGCACGGCGCGCGTGTTGGCACCGCCATTGCGGAAGCTGAGGCGCTGGATGAGGCTCCACGATCGCCGGACCGCCCGGCACTTGGGCCGGTGGTGCTGTCACTGCATCCGGATGAAGGGCTGCGGGAGGCGATGCGCGAGGCGTCAGACTGCCAGCGCTGCCACCTTTACGAAGCTGCAACCCAGACCGTGTTTGGGGAGGGTCCGGCGGACGCTCGGGTTATTTTCGTGGGAGAGCAGCCCGGCGACCAGGAGGACGTGATCGGCCGTCCGTTCGTTGGCCCCGCCGGCCAGATCATGGACCGCGCGATGGAGGAGGCCGGCGTGGACCGCCGCACGATCTACATCACCAATGCGGTGAAGCACTTCAAGTTCGAGCCTCGCGGCAAGCGGCGCATCCACAAGACACCGGAGGCGCCGGAGATCCAGGCCTGCCGCTTCTGGCTCGACGTGGAACTGGTACGGCTGCGGCCGAAATTAGTAGTGGCGATGGGAGGGACAGCGGCACGCGCGATACTCGGCCGTCCCGTCACGATTGGCCGGGAGCGCGGGCGGCCGATCGAAGGGCCGGACGGGCAGGCGGTGTTCGTCACCGTTCACCCGTCTTTCCTGCTGCGCGTGCCGGACGACGATGCGAAGGCGCGGGAATACCGGGCGTTCGTGGACGATCTGCGGAAGGTGGCGGAGCTGGTGGGATAGCGGTGGCGCGTCGCTCCGGCTGGTGGAGCCTGCTACAGTGCGGGAGTGGATGGAGACCAGCATGACGGTCCGGCCGACCGACGATCCGGTCCTGCAGCGCTCTAAGGCTGCGCTTGATGCGATGTATGGCGACCGGATCGACCGCGTGGTGCTGTTCGGCTCACGCGCCCGGGGCGATGCGTGTGCGGAGTCCGACTATGATGTTGCGGTCTTCCTGAAATCCCTCCCCGATCGGTGGAAGGAACTCGACCAGCTGGCTGATTTGCGGATGGAATTTCTCGACCAGACAGGTGCGTTTTTCGATACGAAGCCTGATGTCACGACCGCTTACCAGCAGCGTACACCACTGATGCGCGAGATCCGGCGCGATGGTGTCGAGTTGTGACCCGGGCACTTTCTCGATAAAGGCGCGCAAACTCCTCACCGAGGCCGAGGCCATCCTGGCGATCGAACTTTATGATTTCGGCGGCCGCACCGCATATCTCGCGGGGTTTTCATGCCGTACAGGCGCTCATCTCCGAGCGAACAGGAAAGTCGGTCAAGACGCACGAAGACGTACACGCTGAGCTGTGTCGGCCACGCTGAGCTTTATCGGCCGATCAAAGACAACCCCTCTTTCAATCCCAAGCTGCAGTCGTTTCTCTACAGGAACTACGATCTCAAGGCATCGCTGATTACGAAATTGGCCGGAAGGCTGAGGTTTCTGCGGACCGGGCGACCTTGGCCGTCCAGCAGGCGAAGCGCTTCGTAGCGCATTTCGAAGAAATGCTCACGGCGCCGTCGCCCGAAACAGGCGCTGCGCCCTGAAGCGCAGCACCCGCCGCCGCTGTTTGCATCGATCGCGAACCCAGTGCGGGCCGAGATCGCCGGTTCGGGGCCCGGCGATGACGGGGTTGGAAAGCTTGTTAAGCCGCTACCACCGATGACGCCGGTACGCCCTCGGGGTCCAGCCGATACCCACCACCTTCGGTGACCAGCAGCCGCGCGTTTGTCGGGTCCGGCTCGATCTTCTGGCGCAGCCGGTAGATGTGCGTCTCCAGCGTATGGGTGGTGACGGCGGCGTTGTAGCCCCAGACCTCGTTCAGCAGCACTTGGCGAGCCACCGCCCGAGTCCCGGCCCGATAGAGGAACTTGAGGATCGCCGCTTCCTTTTCGGTCAACCGGATGCGGCGGTTCCGCGCCACGTCCTGGAGCAGCTTGGCCGACGGCCGGAACGTGTATGGCCCGATGGAGAACACCGCATCCTCGCTGTTTTCGAAGATACGCAGCTGCGCGCGAAGCCGTGCCAGGAGCTCAGCCAGGCGGAACGGCTTGGCAATGTAGTCGTTGGCGCCGGAGTCGAGGCCGCGCACGACGTCGGTCTCGGCGTCCGATCCGGTCAGCATGATGATCGGCATTTTCTGCCCCTGCTTGCGCAGGCGGTTGCAGAGGTCTCGTCCGTCACCATCCGGCAAACCGACATCCAGGATCACCGCATCGAACCGCGCGTCCTTGGAACCGAGCTTCTCCTCGGCCTCGGCGATTGTCGCCGCGGAGACCGCGGTAAATTCGCCGTCATGCGCAAGCTGATCAGCCAACGTCTCACGCAGAACTTCGTCGTCATCAACGATCAGGATCGGTCGCTCTGCCGACATCGTTCACACCTCTCGCTTCTGCGCTTCGTGCGCGGTTGATCTTTTCGGCCGCGGTGAATGCCGCGTGCCTAGCGGTTACCAACGGTCGAAGCCAACAGCCAGTTCATCCTGCCACTGCAATTCGCGCAGTCTCAAGAGTGCTCACATTTCTGTGAGCATGGCCAAGACTTTTCGTGCTCTCCGCCATATAGTCGTTCTGGCGGCATCACACAGCAGGCGTGTGTTGCCTCTTAGGTCGGTGGGGAGCAGGTATATCGTAAATCGTGACCAAAATGGGCCTGCATTGCTCCTTATTCGTGCACTCCGATGAAACATGCGCGCATCCATGGCGCGGTTCGAATGGATAGGGTGGCGTCCGACCCGACGATCCTGAGCCTGCGCACGGTTCATCGGGCGGCCGCGGACCTGCGTCGCGGCACGCCTGTGCTGCTGACCGGCGACAAGCCGCTCGTGCTGCTGGCCGCGGAGACGGCCGGGCCGCGGGGTCTTGCCGAATTTGGCTCGCTCGCGGCGCAGGCCCCCGTGCTGCTCCTGGCGCCGATACGCGCCGCGGCCGTGCTGCACAGTCCGGTGGAGCCGGGGCGTCCGGTCGTGGCACTGGCGCTTGGCGAGGCGCTGCTGGCGCTGGAGACGTTGCGGAGCCTGGCCGACCCGACCCTGGAACAGTTCCTGCCGATCCAGCCCGAGCCCGCCGAAGCGCCTGCATTGGCCGCTTCCGCGTTGATCCTGGCCAAGCTGGGCCGCCTGCTGCCGGCCGTGCTGGCCGCGCCGCTCGGACATGACGGGCTGGCAGAGGCGGAACGCCTGGGCCTGCTGAGCGTGCCTGCCGTTGATCTCGATGCCTATCCGGCCGCCGCCGCGGCCGGCTTGCGCCGCATCGCCTCGGCGGATGTGCCGCTGGAAGGGGCGCCCAACTCCCGCATCGTCGCGTTCCGCAGCGAAGGAGCCGCGATCGAGCACCTCGCCATCGTGGTCGGCCAGCCGGAGACCGTCGCGGCGCCGCTGGTGCGCATCCACTCCGAATGTTTCACCGGCGACCTGTTGGGTAGCCTGCGCTGCGACTGCGGCGCGCAGCTTCGGGGCGCCATCGAGCGCATGGGCCAGGAAGGCGCCGGCGTGCTGCTCTATCTGGCTCAGGAAGGCCGCAACATCGGCTTGGTAAACAAATTGCGAGCCTACACGTTGCAGGATCGCGGACTCGACACGCTGGACGCGAATCGGGCGCTTGGGTGGGGGGCGGACGAACGCAACTTCCTCATCGCCGCCACGATGCTGGATATGCTCGGGCTGCATCACGTCCGGTTGCTGACCAATAATCCAGACAAGATCGCCGCTCTGATCGCCTGCGGCGTGGATGTGGTTGGGCGAGAGTCGCACTTGTTCGCGCCGAACGGGGTGAATGACCACTACCTGGCGACCAAGGCAGAGCGCTTCGGCCACCTGCTCGACTGATGCAGGCGCTGGTACATACCGATGGGCGGCTGGTGCTGCGCGAGCAGGTATACCGCGCGGCGCTCGGTCGCGGCGGGGTGCGGTTGGACAAGCTGGAGGGCGACGGTGCGACGCCGGTTGCCGCGCTGCCGTTGCGGCGGGTGCTGTACCGGGCGGATCGGGTACGGGCGCCGGAGTGCGCGGTGGCGGTCGAACCGATCGCGCCAAATGACGGCTGGTGCGACGATCCGGCGGAGCAAGATTACAACCGGATGATCCGCCTGCCGCATGAAGGGCACTACGAGGAGTTGTGGCGGCGGGACGCGTTGTATGACGTTGTGGGTGTGCTGGGCTGGAACGACGCCCCCGTGGAACGCGGGCGCGGTTCGGCGATCTTCCTGCACGTCGCACGGGGCGATTATGCGCCGACCGAGGGGTGTATCGCGCTGGCGCTGGATGACCTGCGGCAGGTGCTGGCGATCGGGGTAACGGAGGTTCTGGTGGTGGGTTAGGCCGGCTCTAGCCTCCCTGGTCCGACCACCTATCTCGCCCGGCCCCCTCCCCCGACCCAGCTTGCCTCGCGTCGTTTAGCCTCGGTCTCGGCTCATGCCGCGTACTTCCAGTGCCGCCAGGTAAGCGTCCCACCGCCGTTGGTGATCGCGCCCTAACTCGCGCAGGTAATCCCACGAGTAGATCCCAGTATCGTGCCGATCATCGAACACCAGCCGCACTGCGTAGTTGCCGACCGGCTCTACGGCAACCACCGCTACATTTCGCTTGCCGGAGACGATCTGTTTCTGGTCCGGGCTGTGTCCCTGCACTTCGGCGCTTGGGCTTTCCACTCGCAGATATTCCGCCGGCAGGGCAAGCTGGCCTCCGTCATCAAATGCCACGTACAATACGCGTTCCGCCTTGTTCAGTCGGATCTCGGTGGGGACGATCATTGTCGGAACTCCGTATCGTCACGGCCAGACTTACTGGGCCTGACCCGGCATCACTCCTCCAACTTGCGTGCCTCCTCGGGAAGCATGATCGGAATGCCGTCGCGCACCGGATACGCCAACCCGGCTGTTCGACTGATCAGCTCGTTGGCCTCCCGATCGTATTCGAGGGGACCCTTCGTCAGCGGGCAGACCAGGATCTCCAATAGCCGGGGATCGATGGGCGCCTGGCGCTTCGTCTCGACCGCTTCGTCCATAGTTGCACCCCGCTCAGCTTACGCTGTGGCCACCTTGCGTGTCTGGCGCCAGCGCTCCCATTTGCAACAGCGTCAAAAGGGCCGATGCACGGTCCGTTTCGCCAGGCGCCTCCAGCAACGCCTGTTTCTCGGCCGGCTCGAATGGACAGACCATCGCAAGTGTCACCACCAGCATGTCGTCCGGCAGACGTTTGATCGCATCCCAGTTGGCGTTGATACCGCGATGGGTGAAGTAGCTGCGCAACGCAGTCACCAGTGCTTCGCGCTCCACGCCAATGGGCCGGGACGCCAGGTCCAGGTCGGCCGCGAACACCGAGAAATCGCCACGCACCCGGCGATAGCCACGGCGCATCTCGATTTCGGCCGCGACTGCGAAGCGGGCCAGGCCGGTGAGCGTGATCACATACTGGCCTTCGTCGGTCTCGTTGAAGGCGGACACCCGGCCGAGGCAGCCGATGCGGTACAGGCCGGGCCCACCGTCGCCCTCCGCTGCATTGGGGTCGGGCTGTATCATGCCGAACATGCGACCCAGGCCGAGCGAGTCCTCGGTCATCGCCATATAGCGCGGCTCGAAGATGCGCAGCGGCAGCTTGCCGCGCGGCAGCAGCAGCGCGCCGGACAGCGGGAACACCGGGAACTCGCCCGGCAGGTCCTCCACCCTTGGGTGGAAGGCTGCCATCTAGCTGAACAGGACCGACGACAACTTCCGGCGAGCCGCGGTCGTGGCGGGGTCGTCGAAGCCCCAGGCCTCGAAGAACTTCAGCAACTGCAGCCGGGCGGCGTCTTCGTTCCAGGTGCGGTTGCGGCGCACGATCTCCAACAGCTCGTCGGCCGCCTGTTCGCGCTCACCCGTCGCGTTCAGCGCAGTGGCGAGGTCGTACCGCGCCTGCAGATCCTTCGGATCCGCCGCAACGCGTGCCTGCAGGCTCTGCAACTGGCCGGTGGCCTGGCGGCCTTCCTCGGCGAGCGCCAGAGCGCTGCGCGCACCGGCAATCTCCGCATGGTCGGCGATTTTCTCGGGAACCTGGGCCAGCGCCTCCCGCGCCTGGTCCTCCTGCCCAAGCGCCATCAGCGCGCGGATGAGCCCGCCCCAGGCGTCGGGGTTCTCCGGCTCCTGCTGCAGCAGCTCACTGAACAATGCGCCAGCGTGCTCGTGATCGCCTGCCTCCACCGCAGCCTTCGCCTCGGCGAGGAGGTCGGCGCTGGGCATCGAGCCGCCGGCAAGTTTCAGCAGGCCCTCGACGAAGCGCTTCACTTCGGATTCCGGCACGGCGCCCTGGAACAGGTCGGCGATCTGGCCCTGCCAGAAGGCGGCGACCGTGGGCACCGACTGCATCGGCAGCCCGAGCTGGGCGAGCTGCTGCACCAGGGCGCGGTTCTGATCGATGTCGATCTTCACCATTTTCACCCGGCCGCCGGCGGACTTCACCACCTTCTCCAGCGTAGGGGTGAGCTGCTTGCACGGGCCGCACCAAGTCGCCCAGAAGTCGACCAGCACGGGGAGGGTGCGAGACGCCTCGATCACCTCCTTCATGAAGGTCTTCTGGTCGCCGTCCATGATCACGGCGGCGCCGTCGCCGCCCTGCGCGGATGGGTTCTGGCCGATAATCAGGTCGTCCATGGTTCCTTGGCCTTCGAGTTAGTCCGTCGAGGCATAGATGTTGCGCCGACGACGCCAAACAAGCGTGGCGATGGGCTCGGGGGACCATGCCGCTCCGCGGGGCCGGCGTCCAGAGGCTGGGTCGTGCGGGAGGTTCGTGCGCGAGGGCATGGTGTATCGGTTCCTTGCAATCGGCCGGGAAGCCGCCTAGAAACCGCGCCCTGATCCGGAGTGCGGGCGTAGCTCAGGGGTAGAGCACAACCTTGCCAAGGTTGGGGTCGAGGGTTCGAATCCCTTCGCCCGCTCCAGATTTTCTCAAGAAAATCAGATTCTTAGAGCGGTCCTTCGCGACCGTTTTCTGCTTCCCCGCCCTGTTCGTCAAAACTGGGGAAGCATGGGGTAAGCGGCAGGAAGAAGATCGTAGCGAGCGTACGGCCACTTTCGGCATATATACGGCCTTCAATGTCCCAAGCCGGCGCGCTCCAAGCAGCGGCGCAAGCCCCCCGGATAACTTGCCGGCGCACTGACTGCGGGTGCTTCCCGAGATAGCGTTCGCGATTCGCTTCCCCGGCTCCACGACCATTCAGTTCCTGCGCCAAGGGTAATAACCCATCAGCTTAGCGAGGCCGAACGAGTCCATGAGCCGCACCATGCCGTACGCGATCCTAGCGCCGCATCATCGATGAGGTGAAGGACATCAACGTCCTCACCTGCTTCGTGATTTCCGGAACGGCCAAGAATGATCGAGTGGGGGGGCACAGCGGCAGAACAATCGGGATGGCGTGAACGGGGAGGATTACTTGAAGCGTCGGTTCCAACTCGATCGTTCGCATCGGGCCTAATGGTTTGATTTGTCGTTGCAAAAAATTTCTCCGCCTTAAAGGCGCCCGTCGCTCAAACCGTCAGATGCGCATGGCTTTTGAATTCAAGAAGGAATTTCATCGCTCCAGAAATTCTCCACTTTCAACCACTATCAATATCGATCGGTCCACTTTTCCCGAATTCACTGGCAAACTGGGAAAGTTCAACGAGGGTGGCGGGCTGGTGCACGCACGCGGCCGCACTTGGGGCCAACTCATCTTCCTCCGATTTTCGTCAGTGAAAGGCGTTCCCGAAAAGTGTCCATGTAGCTCTTCACAAGACGGCCGCGATGTAAAGCGATTCGGCGTCTCGAAGAGGGCACCGGCGACGTATGTGTCCAGTAGGCAAAAAGGCCAAAATCGAAATCTGCGAATCGGATCAGTGGGTTGCCGGCTCGGGCGGGTGAGCGAATCACTCGCACGCAGCAATTCGACGCCGGTATTCAAGTTGGCACCGCACCTTCACCTGTAACACGCGATAACCGCCTTACTGCGTGTTACTATTGGGGTCCGCTCCCAACCACTCAACGTTGGCGCGGAACTTGACGGGCCCTGGCCAGCTGCTCTTGGAGAATAGGAACCTGCGCCGCCGCGAAACCTTTCAACGCAGGATCCGTGCCCTTGCTGGCATACGACTCCATCTGCTGTAGCGAACCATTCTGGCTCCGCACCAGGGCCGAGAAATATGTCCATGCGAAGCGCGGGCCGTCCTGGGTGTTGCCCAGGGTCTGAATTGCTTCGGCTTGTGCCGAGGTCAATGAGTCGGGCAGATCCAGCCCCTTCGCGTGCATGATCCCCACCAGTTCGCCAGAAGACTTAGTCTGGGTGTCTATAACACTCTGAGCGAAATCCTTGATGCCCTGACGGCTTGCCCGCTGCACGGCCAACTGCGATATTTGCAGCGCGAACAGGCTGCTCTGCGCGGCTGCGATCGCGAATCCCACATCAGCAAGCGGAACGTGAGCCGGAAGGGGTGGTGGTGGTTGCGTGCTGGCGACCGTTGGTGGGCTGGAAGTGGGCGAGCAGGCCGCAATTGCCAGTGGAAGTAGTAAAAGCGCCCGTCGGCTGGTTCTGGTCATTGCCTATCCTCAGTCGGCTTGCTCCGGCTTGGCAAGCCGCCGCACAATCTGTCCACAGCCTGACGATGTGTCAACAAATCGATGTCGGTCTATGGCTAACTCGTGGTTTGTCAGGTGTTCGTAGCTCACGAAGAGTCCGGTCATGAGGGCCTCGAGTGCAGTCCTTCCCCGAGAACTTGCTGCGGCTACGTGCAAACACCCAACGTGAACCGGACGCGGCGCGTCCCCGGATCCGTATGAGAGCACCTGCGGGGAAGCAGGCCGATCGGGCCTCCGCGCCTTCGACCGGGAGCACGGCATTGTCAACTGCGAGCGCATCCACGCTTTGCTGCACCTGATCGGCCACAGTCCGCCTGATGCTCATCGGCGCTCCATCGGTGATGCGTCCCGACGGGTGCGCGGACGATCACCATCATCGCCGGCATCGCATTGGCGACCATCAGTGCAGACAGGTTCCATAGTCAAATGGTAGGGGATGAAGCTGCGGGCACCGATCCCCTGGCCGCCGCAATCGGTTTCACTGGCAATAAGTGATGTGGCCATGAGCTTCTTGACTACTTTTCCCGAGGACGTCTACCCAACCTGTTCTTTATCTGAAAGGATTCAGACCGAGGTGTTCGGCATTGAGCTGGCGCAAGCTCTCATGTGGATGTCGCAAGCCGCCTACGAAACCACCGCGGACCGATCCGAAACGTGCGCGAAGCGCAAACTGGAGCGCATTTTGGAACGGTGGGGCTTCAAATGCGTGACGAGGCTCAGTCAGGGTGGCACGGAGGGATTCGTCGCCGAGAGCGAGTCGGCGATCGTTGTCGCTTTCGCTGGCACGGACCCGGTCATAGCGGCCAATTGGATCACGGATTTCAATATCCGCACCGGGCCGGATGGCATTCACGGCGGCTTCTACGACGGCGTTGCCGGTGTTTGGCCGGCCTTGATCGAGGCGCTCGGAGGGACCTCCAAACACATCTTCCTCGTCGGCCACAGCCTCGGTGGTGCGTTGGCAGTCGTGACTGCCTGGCGCCTCACCGGTGACGATCAAGGATTGGCGGACGGCATCCCACGCGGCGGAGCGATCGATGTGGGGCGGATCGCAGGTGTCCTCACCTTTGGCATGCCGCGCGCTGGCAATAAAGCATTCGAGATCGCCTACAGGTCGCGCGGCTTGTGGCAGAAAACGGCTCGCTTGGAATATGGTAGCGATATTGTTCCGTCCCTGCCTCCCGCAGTGACAGGGCAACTCGCATTCCACCACGTCGGGCCGGCACTGCACTGCCCTCATGGTGGTCAATTCAGGGATTCGTTGCCTCCTCGGGACGATCCTGATGATCGGATCGAGCTGGCGCAGCTGGAGGAGCTGCTTGGCATCACCGACAGCGCAACGTTACGAACCGCCCGGGATGCCTGGGGCCGCATCCTGGACCATGGAGTTCCGCGTTCTCCAGCCGGTGGCACTGCCACACTGCTCATCGATGCGCTGCCGTATTTTTTGCGTGATCATTTGCAGGATTGCTATCTTGAAGCTCTCGGCTGGACCTTCACACGGCCTCCGAGCTCCCGGATGTCCATCAGCGCCGAAGATGCCGGACTCGTTCGCTCAGGCATCGGAGGCCCATATCGAGCAAGCCGGCAGCGGCCTTTCGGCAATGCTGCGCAGATTGTTCGGCGATGGTGGCTGACAGGATGAGCGGCTTGCAGTGAATGCCGCGACTATGGGTCGCCAAGGGAATTGCGACATCACGTTCGACGAGCCGCATCGCGCCCGTGGTTGGGTGACATTCGATCGTGCGACGCTCAGCCCATTTGTGGACGGGGTCTGGACCGCGTGGTGTCGCCACGCTCATGCTTTGATCAGAGATTGTCTATGATCGGAAATCGAGCCATGAACCGTCCGCGTCCTTCTCGCTTGCGCGACATCGTAGGGATCGGTGTCGATCGGATGGGATCGCTCGCCGACGCCTCCGGCCGCGACTTCTTGCGCCTGGAAAATCTTGACACCGACATCCCTCCCGATCCCGAGGCGATCGCGCGGACCCGTGCCGCCGCAGGCGAGGACGCGGCCAATTCCTATCTGCCCTTCGTCGGGCAGGACAGACTGCGCCTGGCAGCGGCGCGCCATGTCTCAGCGATGTCTGGCGTCGCCTATGACGGCTTGCGCAATTGCGTCATCGCTTCCGGCGGACTGTCCGGAATCTTGAATGCACTGCTGGCGACCATCGATGTCGGTGACGAGGTGGTGGTAACCGACCCCACCTATGTCGGTCTGTTGAACCGTGTCCGGCTGGCCGGCGGTGTGCCGCGCGCCGTGCCGTTCGTGTTCCGACCTGGAGAGACCTGGCAGTTCGACCGCGCGGCGATCCGTTCAGCAATCAGCCCGAAGACGCGCGCGATGCTGCTGATGTCGCCGTCGATGCCCAGCGGTGGTGTGCTGGACGCGGATGATTGGGCCGTCGTCGCCGAACTATGCGTGGCGCACGACCTCTTGCTGATCGTCGACAGCGCGATGGAGAGGCTTCTATTCGACGGACGCACAGTGCTGCACCCGGCCGGTCTGCCGGGCATGGCGGAGCGCACGATTGCCGTCGGCGCCGCCTCAAAAGAGTTACGAATGATCGGCTGGCGCGTCGGCTGGACTATCGCGCCGGAGTGGCTGATGCCTGACCTTGTCGCGGTTGCATTGGCCAATGTCGTCGTGCCGGTGGGCATCGCACAGGATGCAGCGGCGATCGCGCTTGAGCGCTCGCAGGAAACGCTGCCAGGCTATGTTGCGGAATTGCAGCGCCGGCGCGATTCAGTGGCGGAGGCGTTGCACGGTTTGCCATTCGGCATGCCCGCCGGCGGCTGGTCCATGCTGCTTCGGGTGGCAGACTTCGGGTTGGATGGCGCCGAGATGGCCGCGCGCCTTCTGCAACAGGGTGTCTGTGCCACTGCCATGCAAGGCTGGGGCGAGGCGCACGGCCACGACTATATCCGCTTCGTCTTCGCCAACGAGCCTGTAGATCGGCTGCGCCTGCTCGGTCCGGCCGTCCGTGCCGCTCTGGAACAGTAACGATGCCGCAGACCACGCCTGAATGGCGGCGTGACCGTCCGTGGTTGCCGGAGACCGTCTTGCGATGGGTCCCGGCGCACAATTTCTTGCCGTCGGGCGCCGATCTGGGCCGCATCAGGCCATAGCTCCAATACGCATCACCGACGCACCGATGCCGTCTGGTGGCAATTGTTGGCACGCTTGCCGCTTGTCAAAAGCTCCAGAACATTGGAACGAGGAACTCCGCGACGACGAAGAACAGCAGCAGCAACGGGAGCCCGAGTTTCCAGTAATCCCCAAAGTGGTAGCCGCCCGGGCCCATCACCATCAGGTTGACGGGGGTCGCGACCGGGGTAAGGAAGGCAGCCGCCGAAGCTACCGTGACGCTCATCAGCACGGGTCGTGGGGAGACGCCGATCTCGTGCGCGGCTGCCACCGCGATGGGAATGATGATAAGCGCTGTTGCAGTGTTGCTGATGAGCTGGCCGAGGATTGCCGTCAGCACGAACAATCCGGCAAGCAGTGCATAAGGACCGGCGTCACCGACCAGATGCACCAACGTCTCCGCCAACAGGTTCGCTGCACCGCTTTTGGACATGGCCGTGGACAGCGGGATCATGGCACCGACCAGGATCACCGTTGTCCAGTTGATTGAGCGGTACGCCTGTTCCACCGTGACCACGCGCAACAGCACCATTGCGCAGGCAGCGACCAGGCCGGCGATCGCCGAAGGCACTGCGCCCGTCGCGAGCAGCACCACCATGCCGAGCAGCACAACGATCGCTGACTTCGCCCCCGCGCCCATCGGAACCGCTTGCCGGCGAACCAGCTCCGGCGAGTCGACAACCAGCACATCCGGATCGTCGAGGTGTTCGTCCAGCGCCTGCCAGGTCCCCTGGAGCAACAGCGTGTCACCCGCGGCCAATATCGTTTCGTCCGGTCCCTGATCTTCGTCTCTGCGCTGCACCGCGAGGATGACCAGGTCGCCGCTAGGTGTGACCATCCCGGGAAACACCGACTGCCCGATCAACCCCGAACGCGGTGGGATCACGACCTCGGCCAGACCAGAGCTGCGGTTGAATAGCGTCTCCGCAACGTCAGTCGGTGCGTCTTCTGCCCGGAATGCGAGCAGGTTGTCGGACGCCAGACCGCCGGCCGATTCAGCGTCGCCCCGCACGATCAGGATGTCGCCCTCGGCGAGTGTGGGACGTCGCAGCCGGCCGCTCCCGTCGCCTGCCTGGATGGCGACCAGCGTGAGCCCCGGATAGTCGGTCAGGTCGATGGCAGCCGGTGCCGCACCGATATACGGTGAGCGCGCACGCACGCCGAGTTGGAACAGTCCATCCTCCAGTCGGTATTGTTCGACCAGGGTTCGCGCGTGCTTGCTCAGATCCAGTGGCAGCGTTCGTCCACTACGCTCCGGCAATAATTTCTGTCCGAACAGCACCACGATCAGGATCGTTCCAGCCACCAGTGGAAGGCCGGCAATGGCGTACGAGAAGAACCCGAACGGTGGCAGCCCAGCATCGGTCGCGGCTTCCGACACCAGCACGTTCACCGGTGTGCCGGTGAGCGCCAGAAGCGATCCGGCATGCGCGGCAAATACCAGCGGCATAAGCAGTTGCGAGGGAGAGCGGCCGAGGCGAATTGCCATGACGACGACCACTGGCAACAGCGCTGCGACCGCACCGTTGACGCTGATCAATGCGGTGAGCAGCGCCACCAGGGCCATCATGAGGACAATCAGCCGGACTCGGCTCTCCCCTGCTTGGGCGATCAAGCCCTGTCCTGCCCATGCCGTTACGCCAGTGGCGTCGAGGCCAGCACTGACGACGAACAACGACGCAATGAATATGACGGCGGGGTCCCCGAGTCCGCCCAGCGCCTCGGTCAGATTGAGCACGCCGGTGAAATACAACGCAAGCGCCGTGCCGAGGGCCACCAGAACGACCGGAACGCAATTCCAGACGAACAGGACGACAATCCCGATGACGATCGCGAAGGTAATCGCGATATGACTCATGCTACCCGCCGCATGCGTGTATTCCCTGATGAAACATGATGACGAACCGTCGCGATCGGTGGTTAAACCCCGAGCGGAATTCCAAGCAGGTACCAAAGGACCAGGAGTACAGTCCACACAACAAACAAAACAGCGGTGTAGGGCAGCATCATCGCCACGACCGTACCGACGCCCGCCTCTTTCTGATACTTCTGTGCGAATATCACGATCATGCCGAAGTAGGCCATCAATGGAGTGATCACATTGCCCGGCGAATCCCCGACCCGATAGGCCGCCAGCACGACGTCGGGTGCGACATTCAGCTTCAGGAACAGCGGCACAAAGATCGGCGCGAGGATAGCCCACTTCGCGATCGCGGCGGGAATGATCAGATTGACCACGGCGGTGATAACCACGAATACGATCAGCAACGGCAGCGAACCAAAATTCGCGCTCTCAATCAGATCCGATAACCGAACGGCCGCGATCGTGGCGAGGTTGCTGTAATTGAAGTGCGCGAGGAATTGGCTGATCACCAGGAACAGGAAGAGCAGTCCGCCGAGACCACTAAAGGTCTTGGTGATCGCGGCGATGGCTTCAGTCATCGTGTTGATCGTGCCGGCGCCCTTGCCGTAGGCATATCCGGTGACGAGAAACAGCAGCATGATCAGGACGATCAGGCTGTTCATCAGGGGCGAGTTGCCGATCAGCGAGCCTGTCTCGGGGTTTCGCAGCGGCGCGCCCGGCGGCAGCGCAAGCAACGCGATCACGATCAGGATGCCGATCAGCCCATAGCCCGCAAATCGCAAGCCCCGCGCCTCTTCGGCCGACGCACGCGCACTCTCTTCGGTGGGACGCTCGCCGTGGTATTCGCCAAGCCGAGGTTCAACCACCCGCTCGGTGATGAATGTGCAAACCACGCACATCAAGATGCTCGACACGATGGAGAAATACAGGTTGGCCGTCAGGTAGATGGAATACCCCGGGTTGAGCAGATGAATGGCATCATTGGTGATCTCGGTCAGCACGCCGTCGATCGGCGTGATGATCAGGTTGACGCCGAAGACCGCGGCGACGCCGGAGAATGCTGCGGCCAGGCCAGCAATGGGATGCCTGCCCAGGCTCAGGAACGCAGCGGCTCCCAAGGGAATCAGGACCAGGTAGCCTGCGTCGGACGCGACGCTCGACAGCACGCCCATCGCGACGATGATGAAGGTGATCGCCTTACGCGGAGCCACCAGCACGATCTTGCGGATCAGTGCGTTGATCAGGCCGGCCTCTTCCGCCAGGCCAACGCCCACCATGGCGACAAGTATGACGCCAACCGGCGTGAACCCCAGGAAGTTTCTGATCGTGGAGACAATGATGAAGCGGATCCCCTCCGCCGACAGCAGGCTGTTGACAACAGCGGTGGTGGTTACAGCCTTGTGCGTCTCCGGGTCGATGACCTGATAGGTGACACTCGTTCCCAGTAGATTAAAGATAAACGACAGCACAATGACGATGGCCGACATCAACAGAAAGATCACGGCGGGGTGCGGCACCTTGTTGCCGACAGCTTCGACGCCATCGAGTAGCTTTTGCAGGAATGTCTTTCCTGCCACCGTGGTCTGACTCATTCGTCGCCCCTCCGACAATACGCCAGGCAATGCCTGCTTTGCAGTTGGCCCATCGTTGGTCGAGCCACCGGTGTTACATCGCAAGCTCCGGGCTTGCCGCCTTCAGCTGACAATATCCGACCTGAGAGTGGCGGGCCTAGCTTTCCTGGCGATCTGCAATGGTGCACTCAGAACCGCACGACTGCCGCAGCAAGGATGCGATTGGCGACTCCAAGTCCAGCCCCAGCGGAACCCGCGGCTGCCGAACCGCCAAACAGATCGCGTCGAGTGAAGACATATTCCAACCCCACGTCGAGCCAACCGCTGTTGAAGGTCACGTCGTGAACCGTCGCGAAGGGACTCCAGATCAGGTTGGCGAAGACCTGTTGCATGTCAGAGTTCAGAGCCAAGGCCGCAGCCGAACCTGGCGTGAAACCGAGTGCGTAAGATGGATAGTCCTCATGTGCGTAGGCATACGAAAGGTTGCTGCGGAGCTGTGGCGTCCAGAAGCGCCGGTACGCCACGATCGCGCCGTAGGTCGGTAGCGGGTTCAGACTGAAACTGGAGGACGAACCAGGCTGGCCGATGTTCGACAGCGCGTCCTGACCCGAGGTGTTGCCAGGGAAATAGCGTCCGATGCCTTGTCCGTAATAGGCCATGGCGAGGAGCTCGTCGGGTCCCAGTGCGTCCGCGATCCATCGCATCGGCACCCGGGCATGCACGGCGATGCCCCAGCCAGGTGCGTTTTGGGTCTGCGCGGGCGGCGCGGCCGTGGTGCCAGCGGTTCGGATGCTGAGCTGCCGCAGCAAGCCTCGCATGTCGAGCACGAGGCCGTCATTGCGATAGGTCAGCCGGCCGAGCAGATCGGGAGCGGCATTGAACGCCGGGCTCGGACTACCGGTTACGCTAGAGTTTGGGGTGAACACGCCGGCAGCCGAGGTATATTGAGTTTCCGGCGCTTCCAGGGAGACTTGGCCGGTCAGCCCGGCGCCCAGCCGTCCGGTCACTCGCACCTGCGCCTGACGGATAAAGGACTGATTGAGGTTGGTCGCGTCGATCAGTGTTTCAAAGACCCCCTCGTTCCAAAGGCTATTGGCCTGGCCGATCAAAACTCTGAACTCTTCAGTTCCAAGTTCGCCCCAGGCCTGTCGCAGTCGGAACAGCGCGTTGTTCGAGGTCGGCGAACCACCGCCGAAATCACCTTCGATGCGGGTCTCTAACGTGCCCCAGCTGGTCAGCGTCCGAGTGTCCATTCCGACCCGGCTAAAGCGCGCCGTCATGCCGAAATCGCCGCCCTGCATGGCGGCGGGACTGTCGTTCAGCGGGATCGTCTGCGCCGTCGGTGCATCAGTCTGGTTACGGGCGTTCAGATCGCTCCAGCCGGAGAGCTTCGCGAACCCGTAGAGGCGCACCTGGGTGTCGGTGCCCGGAATCCGAATGGACAGGCCCGGCAGATCGGACCGCAGCGCATCCTCGTTCGAAAATTGATTCCCCATCGGCTCAGGCGGCAGCAGCCCAGGTACGGTGGATTCGAACGCCGGTATCTGTGGTTCCACCTTTGCCGTGGCCGTCTCAGCAGGTGCAGCCGCCGCGGCGGGGGCGGCGACCGCAGACGCCGCGGGAGGTGCCGTGGTTGCTGTTGTTGGGGCTGTGTTGTGACGCGATCGAGCGACCTGTGTTTTGATCGTCTTCTGCTGGCTTTCCAGTTCGTCGACCCGGTGCTGCAACGCATCGATCTTCCGCATCAGGTCTTCGATCGAGGGCTGCTGCCCCACAGCAGGGCCAGCCACCACCGCTGCTGCCAGGACACCAACGACGAAGGCACTGGAAATTTGCACGTTCGACTTTCGATCAGTTTGGCAGATCGACTCACCGCATTGCGTGGCGAGCGTCGGTCGAACAGCGACCAATACGCCCGCAAGACTTGCCTACTGATTTAATTCTAAACAGTCGGGCGTACGTTTCGCATGGGGTAGGTGTCCCAAGACTGTCCCGAACGTCCCAATCGGGATCGCGCAGCGCCGCTGAGGGTGCCTCCGGTGTATGGGCAACCGGCAACCCATGAGGTCCAACCTACGAAACGTCGAGCGGAACTGTCGCCTTCATCGAGCGCTCTGGCCGCTCTGGCAACCCAGCGACCACGCGGTACCGTTGACAGTGCCGCTCGGCGGAGCGGCACACTGCGCCCCCGTAAGGCCAACGTCGAAGCCCCTCGTCCAATCGGTATCAGGTGCCTCTACAGTCGTAGGGCTGCTCCGCGTTTGCTCCGACCAGCCGGCTGCGCTCATGCATTGCCTGAAGAGCTGGTTACGCGCGCTGGCATTGCTATCAGTTCGAAGGACCAGAGGGCGCGTGTAGCGGCCGCGCGACGTGATACAGCTCCCAGTGGATCCGCGGCCCGAGCAGGTCGTAAATGAAGGCGAGGGCACACCACTGCCGATCGTGGCGATGGTCGGAGCCGACGGCGCCTGTAGATACGCGGCGGACAGGCATTGCTGGATCGCCACTTGGGAATCCGCCTCGGTCGCTCCTGTATCCACCCAAACCGTCTGCGAGCATCCCGTCAGGATCAGCAATATCGATGCGAAGAGCCCGCCAACACGGGTGCCTTTGGTATACTTGGTCTTCATTGGCGGGTTCCTGTCACGTGCCATCCAACAACCGGTCTATATCGAGCGATGATCGATGCCCAAGATCCTCGCGGTGCGCTGCCAGGAAAGTTTCAGCGGCCCGCCGCCCCTCGTCGCGCAGCATCGTCAGGAATGCCCACTCGGCGTTGAGCTTAGAGGAATAGCCGAGGTCCGCCATAATGTCGTTCGGCACCAAATGGATGCGCATGCCCGCCCATTGCGCACCTTCGCCATGGCCTGGGTCAGCCAACTCGCGCAGCAGCGCGATCATCTTGAGCTCTTTCAGCAACACGGCGTTGAACGACACCTCGTTCAGCCGGTTCAGAATGTCGCGTGCGGTGCGTGGAGTGCCTGGCCGTTCGACCGGGTTCAGAGGGATCAGAATCGTATCGCGTGAGATGCATTCTCGTACCAGCGGGGTGATGGTGGGGTTGCCTGCGTAGCCACCGTCCCAATAAGCCTCGCCATCGATCTCGACGGCCTGGAACATCGACGGCAAACAGGCCGATGCCAACAGCACATCGGGCGTGATTTCGTGTTTGCGGAACACCCTGCCGCGCCCCGTCCGCACATTGGTCGCCGTCACGAACACCTTGATCGGCCCGTCCGCCAGTGCCGCGAAATCGACGCTTTCCTTGAGCAGCGCCGCCAGCGGATTACCACCGAATGGGGTCAGGTCGTATGGCGAGACCAGGCGGGCCATAAGATCCATGGCGATGAAGAGCGGTGAACTGTCGAGCGTCCAGCGATTGAGCATGATGTCAATCGGTCCGCGTTGGAAGGGGCTCAGCAGCGCTGCGCCGGAGACACTGCGCCAGAACTGCGCCAGCGCGGAGCGGGCGCCTTCGGCGCCACCGGACGCATAGCCCGATGCCAGAACAGCCGCGTTCATCGCGCCAGCCGACGTACCGGAGATGCCGTCCAGCCGCAGCCACGTCTCTTCCAGCAGACGGTCCAACACGCCCCAGGTGAAGGCGCCATGCGCACCACCGCCTTGCAACGCAAGATCGACATCCAGCGGTGAACGTTCTGCGGACTTCGACGCGGCTGAAGACTTACGGGCTGTCATGCTGTCCCACTGTCGCGTAGGCAAACAACTGCTGACGCTGCCAGCGTGCAGGTCTTCGCAAGGGTTGAGAATTGACCCGCGTAAGCAACCAACGCCCAACTGTCAATGTCACCGTGCGCAGGTCGCGGCGCCTATGGACAAACTCCCCCTGCTGTCTTGCCGTGATCAGGCACTCGCCGGAGCGTGAGCCGCCTCCGCCTGCGCGCCCGCGAGCGCCGCCTGCAAGGCGCTTTCCTTCGTCTCGTCAAACGAACTGCGCAACACAGTGCCTCCAGACCCCTGTAATGCGGCCGCCACCTTGTCGGTCGTCATCTTGCGGACCAACAGGAACAGTGCCGAATTGCCGGATTGCAGAGTCTTGCCGACCTTTTTCATGAAATCGTCATTGATGCCCACATCGGTCAGTTTGCCACTGAGCGCACCGGACGCAGCACCGACCGCGGCACCGACAAGCGGCATCATGAACAGCAGGCCAACCAGGGTGCCCCAGAACATGCCGGATACCGCACCCGATCTGACCGGCTGGAACAACTGGTTCAACTTGACATGCCCTTCGGGGCACTTTGTAACGACTACTGCATCGCCGAGCTCAATGAGATATTCGCTCTGCATGGCCAGCAGCTTCTGACGAGCTTCGTCGGCCTGGGCTTCAGTTGGAAATTCGATAACCAGCAGATCAGACATGATTACTGTTCCTGTTCTCAGCAAGGCAGCCTCGGCGACCGCATCGGTCCCCGAGGCTGCCGGCGTTGCCGCAAGTCACCGAATTGGTGTCAATCAGCCTTTGATAACCAGCGTGGTCGTATCAAACTGTACCGGCGTTACTTTCCCGTCGGTTAGTTGGACGACTGCGATCCCTCGATTGAAATCCATGGCCACGATCTTGCTCGCCGGATGCTTCAGCTTGATGCTGTTGAGCAGAATTGTCGTCAAGATTTCCGACACTGTCTGGCCGCCTTGTCCCAACCGGGACTGGACTTCAGCCTTTTTCTCCGGGGAAAGGCCGGCAAGCTCTGCCTGCTCCAGCGTGGTTGCGACCTGCGCATAAGCGATCGGTGCTGCCACGACAACAGCCGTCAGCGCCGCCAGTGCAACAGTTGTGTAGTTCATCTTCATGGTATCATCTCCGTGGTTGGTGGCAATTCTGGGCAGTCCACTACTGCCTTCCGCAGCTATTGCTGTCGTGCTCCGCTGGGGTATTTACCAATGTCCGTGGTGCCTGAGATGAGCATCGCATCTCTTGATCGTGCCAAGTGTCCCAATATCTCTTGCAGATGTCCTCTGAAGTTTGGGGGCCAGCCCGCCACCCGCCGCTGGCATGTGCCGTGCCACCTCCGGCGGAGTGCTCACCGTAGAATCGTTCGCACTGTCAGCGGCTTGCCATAACATCGCTGGTGCCGCCATCAATGTTATCGGCCATACGCAGTCCCGCTGCGGTAGCTGCACCAGGAGCGGGCTTGGTTCCCGGTATGGAACTCTTGTGCCAACTGTCGTACAGTATTGGAAGCTGGTTAGCCAAGCCTATGATTGGCATTCATCGAGCAGTCAGCATCAGCGCCGTCAGCATGACTGCCAGTCCCACCAGCGCCACGCCTGCAACAGGCCACTGTCGCAGCACCTCGTCCAGCCGTCCGAGCGTCAGGCCCACGACACGGGCGAAGCGCGTTGCGCCCGCCACCAGGACACGCGCGATATCCCCGTCGGGGACGCGCGGCAATCGACTGCCGCCGCGCCAAAGGCCTATCGCCAGTACGCCACCAGCCAAGCACGGCCAAAACGCCGACCAAAGTGTCGCGCCCGCATAGGTGTCGGCGATCGATCCGTGCATGACGCCCAGGTAGATCGCCCAGGGAACCACAACACTGGCGAGCACCATGATCAGCCACGGCAGCGCCAATCGTGTCGGTGCTGCCGCAGTCGCACGCGGCGCCGACGAGACCGCGAGACGGCACAGGAAGTGAAGCATCAACAGCGTGGTTCCGGTCGAGGACAAGCTCATAAGCATACCCACGATGCCGTCGCCGACGGGCGCCTTGACCACCAGCTTCGCGAGCGCGCCCCCAGTCAAAGGGAACCCGCCAAGACTCAACGACATTATCGCTGCCGGCAGCAGCACCAACACCCACAGGCGGCGTCCCCCCGTCATCTGCGCCACACCGACCCCAAGGAACAGTGCACCTTTCACGAGAGTGTGGTGCGCCGCGTAAAATCCAACGGACAACGCAGCGTCACCATCGCCCACGGCGAGCGCCATGCCGAGCACGGTGCCGATCACACCCATCTGGCTCACACTCGAATACGCCAGCACGGTCTTGGGGTTGCGCTGCGTGATGCCGATGGCGACGCCGTAGAACGCCGAGAACAGCCCGGCTACCGCCAGCGCCTGACCCCATTCGGGTGTCGGCACGTTCAATGGCAGAAAGCGTATCAGTCCGATAACGCCGGCCTTGACCGCTGCACCGCTGAGCACAGCCGCCGCAGGAATTGGCGCCGCCCGGTAGGCGAGCGGCATCCAGATATGGAACGGTACCAGCCCGATCTTCGCCCCGAATCCCAACATCAGCAGGACCAGGATAGAGGTGCGCCACGGCGACGTCGGAAGCGCCGCCACAGCATCGCGGATCAGCAGACTGTCGCCGGCAATGCTTTGTGCCAGCAGCACGAAGGCCATCAGCAGAAACGCCTCGCCGAGTAGCGCCAGCGCCACGTAGATGAGCCCGTTTCGCCGGGCGCTCGGCGTCGCGTCATCCACAATCAGTCCGTATGCCGCAAGGCTGACCATGGAGAACACAAGATAGAAACTCACCAGGTCGGCAGCCATGAAGACGCCGACGCTGCCACTCAGCGTCAGCAGCCACCACACCACGAAGCGGCCGCCATCCGGCCTGCCGCGCAACCATGCCGAGGCGTAGATACCCGCCGCAATCCACAGCAGCGCCGCGGTCCCCAGCAAAAGCGCGCCAGGCTCATCGAGCGCGAACCGCAGCCGCAGCAGCATCTGCGGCAAAGCCAGCGTCCCACCCGACGCCAGCAACGCGGCAGCCAACGCCGGCACAGGTGCAATCGCCAGCAGTGCCGGCATCCGCGCGCGGAGCCGCGCCGACAGACAGGCCAGCAGCATCGCGACCGGCAGAGCCAGCGCTGCACCAAGCAGCCATCCGGCAGCTGCATTCATGGCGCAATCACCGCCGTGGGGACGTGGCGCCCGACCTCCAGCAGCAACGAGGGCCGCAGCGGCACCAGGCCAAGCAACAGCGCACAGATCGCCAACGCCAGGACAACGACCTGCCGACCACTCGACACCGGAACTCGCAGCGTCAGGGGTACATCCGTTGCGGCCAACGCCGGCGTGAGCACGCGGAATACATAACCGGCGGCGAACAGACCGCCCGCCAATATCACCACCGACCACCACCACTGACCCTCGGCCACCGCCGCCATCAGCAGCATCGCCTTGGCAACAAACCCGCCGCTGGGCGGCAGCCCCATCAGCGACATCCCGCCCAGGCCGAACGCGAACACTGTCATCGGCAGCGCCCGTCCGATGCCGCCGAGCCCGGCAATCCGGTCGTGACCCAGCGCCTCGGCAATCAGCCCGGCGGCCATGAACATGGCTGCCTTCGCAACGGCATGCGAAACGAGTTGCAACACGCCGCCGGTCCATGCGGCACCGCTCCAAAGCTCCGTCGCTCCAGACGCGACCGCCAAAGGCGCCGAGGCTAGCGGGAACAGAAAGAACAGGTAGCCGATTTGCGCGATCGTCGAATACGCGATCAGCAGCTTCAGCCGCTCCTGCCTGAGCGCAAGTACGCTGCCAAACACGATGGCCATCGCACCCAGCGCCGCGAGCATCTGGGCGGCGGCCTGGTTCAGCAGGCTCGGGACCGTGTCGAACCAAATCCGCACGATCAGCACGAACGAGCCCTTGACCACCAGGGCCGACAGCAACGCGCTGGCGGCCGCCGGGGCACCGGCATGCGCGGGTGGCAGCCATAGGTGCAGCGGAAACAGCGCGGTCTTGGCAATCAGCCCCGCCGTCATCAACGCGACAGCCACCCACACAACCGGCTCGGCACGAACCAGACCGGACAGCAGCCCGATATCAAGCGTGCCGTACGCGCCGTAAAACAGCGCAACGCCCAGCAGGTACATCGCCGAACCAAGCAGCGCGAACAACAGGTAGCGCAGGGCGGCGGCCAACGTCTCCGCCCGTCCATCCAGCGAAACCAACGGAACCGCGCCGAACGTCAGCAATTCCAGCGCGACATACAGCGTGAACAGGTCGGCGCCGAACCACACAGCGTTCAGTCCCGCCCAGACACCCATCAGGAGTGTCCAGAAAGCCATCGGTGCACGCGTTTCCCGGGCACCCTCCGGTACGCTGAAACCCGCCCGCGCAAACAATCCAATGGCGCCGATCACCACCGCCGTGGTCACTGCCATGATGGCCGACAGCCCGTCGGCGCGAAGCGCTATTCCGAGCGGCGGTCCCCAGCCGCCCAGGTGGTAGGTGATCGGCATCCGCGCCTGCCAGATGTCAGCAGCAATCACGAGTGCGATGCAAAGCTCCACGGGCATCGTAACCAGTGCAATGCGTTCCGCCTGGCGTCCACCCAGCGCCAACGCGAGCACCACGCCCGCAGCTGGTACCGCAACTGCGAGCACAAGCAGGAAGCCGCCAGTCTGCGCGGTCAGCGACCGCCTCCATCGCTCGCCGAACGCGACTGCGTTTCAACGCTCAGGGTCGCGCCACCGGAAACCTGGTACAGCCGCAACAGCAGCGTGACTGCCAGGGCTGTCGCCGAAAACGCGACGACGATGCCAGTGATGACCATCGCCTGCGGCAC
The DNA here is from genome assembly GCA_963726125.1 of uncultured Alphaproteobacteria bacterium. Taxonomy (GTDB): domain Bacteria; phylum Pseudomonadota; class Alphaproteobacteria; order Acetobacterales; family Acetobacteraceae; genus JAMXLO01. The sequence continues at coordinate 25,194 of CAVSBG010000016.1, forward strand.
CGGATCGCCACCCATCCCGGCCGCGGCACCCCGGCGGGCGATGACACCGAACTGCAGGAACACGCCGGCGCCGAGCAGGTTGAACGCGAGGATCTTACGCAACGGCTGGGGGTGTACGATCGCGCCGAACAGGCCTAGGCCCACCAGGACCGCACTGCACAGCCCGTATAGCGTCGCGGCGCTCATCGCTGCCGCTCGCGTTCTGGCGGGCCGGCGACCAGGAGCCCAAGGATCGCGGCGATCGACAGGGTCAGCACCACCTCGATGATGATGATCAACGGTTTGGTGAACTGTGCCGGGTACGACAGGAAGCCGCTGGGAAGGGCAAATCCCGCGAACCCGACTGCCAGGAAGACCGCCGGCCCGACCACCAGCACGAGCCGCAGCCACCGCTGGCCGATCTCGGGAGCTGCCCGCAAACCCGCGATCATGATGAGGAGCCACATTGCGGCGAGGATCGCTCCGCCCTGGAAGGCACCGCCTGGAGCGATCGCGCCGACCCAAAGAATGTAAATGCCGACGATAATTCCGACCGGCGGCAACAGCCGTGCAAGCAGGGTCAATTCACCGCCGGTACGGGTGCTCGGCCACGATCCTGGGGCACCGCCCCAGAAGCGGTCCGGCGCGAGTGACCACACGCCAATCAGAGCGAGCAGCAGCACCACCTTTTCGAGCAGAGTGTCGAACGCGCGGTACGCCATCAGCACGGCGGTCACCGGGTTGCCGATCTCGAGTTCCGGCAGGTGCACCGCGGCCGCCGGTGCCAGGCTGGGGGGCGGGCTGGCCGGCAAGAGCACCAGCGCAGCGAGACCGGCCGAGACCAGGACAGCGAGCACTGCGGCCACGACATGCAGGAATGCACCGGGCCGCTCGCTTACCGAGCGCAACTCTGTGGGACGCAGGCGCGCGGCTGCCGCAATCAGCAAGGCGCCCGTTACGCCACTGCCAATCGCAGCTTCCGTCAGCGCCACGTCGACGGCCGCGAGGCGCACCCAGGCGATCGCCAGGAGCAGGCCGAACGTGACAAAGCCGACGACCGCGGCAAAGGCCGACCTCGCCACGACTGTCCACACCGCCACCGCCACCACCAGCAGGCCCAACCCCAGATCGAGAGCCATCGCGGCGGTCATGCCTGCCGGCCGCCGCGCCGGATCGCGCGGGCAATGAGTTGGGTGACCGTCGCGCCGGCCAGTTGGGCCAGCAGCCAGACCGCGACCAGCTTCAGCGCTGCCAAAGGTCCATCGACCTGTGGCAAAAGGCCAAGCACCACCAGGCCCAACCCGAGATTGTCAGCCTTGGTCAACGCGTGCAGGCGCGACATCGAGTCCGGGAAGCGCAGCAACCCGACCGTGCCTGCCAGGAAGAACACGGCACCCGCCGAAACCGCGACAACCGTGAAGATGTCGAGCAGAACCCGCATCGCATCAACTGTCGGTCGCACGGCGCTTGGCCGCATCCGTGCCAGGGGCGTTGTTGACGAAAGCGACTGCGGCGAAAGCAGCGAGCAAGGCCAGTGTCAGGGCGGCATCCACGGCAGCCGGCATGGCGGACCCGAACGCCAGCAGCAGCAGCGCCGCGATGCCACCCGTGCCGAGCAATTGAGCCGCCATCATGCGATCCGCATCGCCAGGCCCGCGCAGGACGCGCGCCAGTCCCAGTGCCACCATCGCCAGGACGAACCCGGCTGCGGCGATCAGGAACTCAGCCACAGTCCACCGCGCGCATGAACACTGCCTCCTCCACCGCCAACTGTGCCGCCGCCGGCTGTCCGATATCGAGGCAATGGACCAGCAATGTCCCGTCCTCGTTCGTGTCGGCAGGCAACGTTCCCGGCATCAGGCTGGCCAGCGCGCAAAACTCGTCGCGCACGCCGCCGGGCGGAAGCCTCGGCACGTACGTCACGAAGCCGGGGTGCAACGGCAGCCGTGGATCGAACGCGCGGCGCGCGACATCCACACCAGCAATCACTGACTGACCCGGAAAGCGCAGCGCGAGCCTCGCAACGCCAAGCGGCGACACGCGCCATCGGCCCGGCGGCAGCAGGCGCAGGCTGACAAATGTCGCCCCAGCCACCGCGACGGCAGCGGCCGGCAGATCACCAGGATTGAACCCAGCGAGCATCAGCCAGAAGGCGCAGAAGCACACAGCGCGCGTCGTCGCTGCGACAAGCAGGTTCCTGCCGTCAGTCGCCATTTGCATGCGCCACTACGTCGTCATGAGGCGACTCCTTGATGCGGAACCACGCCACGTAAAGCGCCGGTAGGAATATCAGCGTGACGACCGTGCCCACCAGGAAGCCACCCATGATGGCGAATGCCATGGGCCCCCAGAATATCGTCGCTGCGATCGGGATCAGACCAAGCACCGTCGAAACGGCTGTCAGCATGATGGGACGGAAGCGCGACACGCTCGCCTCGATCACTGCTTCCCATGCCGGCCTGCCTTCGCCCCGTTCTGCTTCGATCTGCTCGATCAGGATCACCGCATTGCGGGCGATCATGCCGATCAGCGCGAGGATGCCGAGGATGGCCACGAAACCGAGTGGCCGTTGAAAGATCAGCAACCCTGCGACAACGCCAGTCATCGCCATCGGCACCACAATGAGCACCAGAAAAAGACGGCTGAAACTCTGCAACTGGATCATCAGGAAGGTGATCATCAGCAACAGCATCAAGGGAACCACGGCAATGACGGAGGCCTGTGACTGCGCGCTTTCCTCGACCGTTCCGCCGACAGCGATGTGATAGTTCTCGGGCAGGCCGGCAATCAGTTCCGCCACCGCCGGCGCCAACGTTGCGACAATGCCTTCAGGTAGTTCACCCGGCGCCACGTCAGCAAGCACGGTCAACGTGGGAACCCGGTCGCGGCGCCAAATCAACGGGAATTCCTGGTCGAAAGCGAAGCTGGCGAGCTGGCTCAGCGGCACGGTCCGCCCGTTCGGCAGCGGAACCTGCACGTTGCGCAGTGTCGCGAGGGAGACGCGCTGCTCGTCGGTCGCGCGCGCAACAACATCGACGAGATAGATGCCGTCGCGCAGTTGCGTAACGGTTGAACCGGTGACCACGGAATTCAGCACCTGCGCCAGTGCCTGCGAACTGAGCCCCAACAAGCGAGCCTGATCCTGGTCGATATTGATCCGGACCATGCGGGCCGGCTCCATCCAGTCGAAATTGACGTGCCGAGCGTCCGGATCGCTCGCCACGATGCTGGCAAGCCGCAATGCGATGTCACGAACCTGCGCCACATCCGGACCACTGACACGATACTGGACCGGCCAACCGACCGGCGGCCCAAGTCCGAGCGGCGACACGCGCGCCACCGCGCTGGGGAACTGTGTTGCGAGCACCTCCTCGAGCCGCACGTGAAGCCGCTCGCGCGCCGCAACGTCCTTCGCGATGACAACCGCCTGCGCAAAGAAATCGTTGGGCAATTCCACCGCCAGTGGCAGATAGAAGCGAATTGCGCCGCGACCAACGTAAGTGCTCCAGCTCGCGACGTCGGGATCCGTCTTCAGCACATTATCGAGTCGCGCTGCGAGACCATCGGTTGCGTAGATGGAGGCGTTCTGCGCCAACCTGAGATCCACGAGCAATTCCGGACGATCGGATGGCGGAAAGAATTGCCGAGGTATCAGCGGCGATAACAGCAGTGCCACAACGAGGCACGCGACAGTCACGCCGATGGTGATCCAGCGTGCCCGCATCGCACCGACCAGCAGCCCTCGGAACGCGCCAAGGATCCGGCTTGGCCTGCTCGGTTTGGACGTGTCCGGCTTGGCCAACATGACCACACCGAGAAGCGGAGCGAACAGCACCGCAACGAACCAGGACATGATCAGCGAGATACCGACCACGACGAAGATCGAGAACGTGTATTCGCCGGCCGAACTCTTCGCGAATCCAATTGGCACGAAGCCCGCTGCGGTGATGAACGATCCCGTCAACATCGCCACCGCCACCGACCTGTAGGCATACGTCGCGGCCTGCTCTTTGCTGTCACCAGCGGCGAGCCGCGAGGTCATGACGTCGATCGTTGTCATCGCGTCATCGACCAGCAGCCCCAGGGCGATGATCAGCGCGCCGAGTGAGATGCGCTGCAGGTCGATCCCAAGGAACTGCATGATCGGGAAGACGATCGCAAGCGTCAGCGGGATGGAAAGCGCGACCACCAATCCGGCGCGCATGCCGAGACTGACGAAGCTCACCGCCATGATTATGGCGATCGCCTGCCAGAGCGACGTAGTGAAATCGCTGATCGCGTGGTCAACAACATGCGGCTGATCGGCGACCAGAATCGGCGTGATGCCGAGCGGCAGGTCAGCGGTGATGCGATGCATCGCCTGTTCGATATTCCGGCCCAGCGCCAGGATGTCGCCACCCTCCCGCATTGCAATGGCGAGGCCGATCGCAGGCTTGCCATTGACGCGGAACAGGGGCTGCGGCGGGTCAGCAAAACCGCGACGGATTTCAGCGATGTCGCGTAAGCGGATCATGCGTCCGTTCGCGACGAAGTTGATGTTCCGCAGGTCCTGCTCGGATTCGAACGCCCCGGTGACCCGCAGCAACAGCTTCTCATCGCCGGTCTGGATGGTGCCCGCAGGACTGACCACGTTCTGCGCCTGGAGTGCGGCGATCAGTGCGGAGCGGTCGATCCCAAGTCCGGCAAGCTGCTCCATTGAGAACTCGACGAAGACCCGCTCATCCTGGACACCCAGCATCTCGATCTTCGATACGTCCGGGACGAGCAGCAATCGCGAACGCACTTCGTCCACTTGGTCGCGCAATTCGCGTTGGGTGAATCCATCCGCGGTGAAGCCGTAGATGATCCCGAAGGTATCGCCGAATTCGTCGTTGAAGCCGGGGCCGACGACTCCAGACGGCAACGTGTGCCGCATGTCGCCCACGCTCTTGCGGACGTGGTACCAGATATCCGGAACTTCGCTGGCAGGCGTCTTGCCCTTCAGGTTGACGAATATCGTCGTCAGGCCAGGGCTGGTGTAGCTACGCAGGAAGTCGAGGTTCGGGGTCTCCTGGAGCGTGCGCTCGATGCGCTCGGTAACCTGGAGCAGCGTGTCATTGATCGTGGCGCCCGGCCATGCGGCCTGCACAATCATCGTCTTGATGACGAAGGCCGGATCCTCATTGCGGCCAAGGCTTCGGTAAGAGGCCAGCCCCGCCACGACAGAAGCGATCATCAGGTAGACGACAAATGAGCGATGGCGAAGCGCCCATTCGGAGAGATTGAAGCCCACTAGGCTGATGGCCCGAGCAGGCGGACAGTCTGACCCGGGTGGAGCGCCTGGACGCCGGCAGTGACGACGACATCACCAGTGTCGAGACCGTGGGAGACGACGACGGTTCCTGGATCAAAGCGCAGGAGTTCGATGTTGCGCAGCGAGACGGTCAGCTTCGACGGATCGACGATCCAGACCGCTGGCAGGTGGTTCAATTCAGTCAATGCGGAGGCTGGGATCGTGATCACTTCCTCGGATTGCAGGCCGACGGAACCGTTCACGGTCGAACCGAGCCGCATCGCTTCCGGCGGATCGGTCAGGCCAACCTTCACCTGGAATGTTCGCGTCACGGGATCTGCCTGCGGGGAGACCTCACGCACACGTCCGTTCGTCGTCACGCTGGGATCGTCCGTCAGACGTATCGTCACCTGAGGATCGCTTGGCGCCGATCGCAACACCTGCGCGGGCACGTCGAATACGGCGTCTCGTCCGCCCTGACGTGCGAGTTGCACAATCATCTGTCCTGGTTGCACCACCTCGCCAGGCTCCGCGCCGCGGGCCGTGACCGTTCCGGCGGCATCCGCCTGCAGCACGGTGAAGCTCACCCGGTCGGCGGCGATCCTAACCTGCACTTCGCCGTCATCGACCTGCGCCTGCGCCGTCCGCAATGCCTTCTCGGCAAGATCGAACTGGGCTCGCGGTGTGTGGCCTTGCGCCAGCAACGTCCTCTGCCGCTCAAAGGCGGCCCGCGCCTGTGTCAATGCCGCCTCCGCGGCGGTCAGACCCGCCTGGGCAGAACGCAGGGCGTTCACCTCGTTCTGCGGATCCAGTCTGGCAAGTTCCTGTCCGGGCTTGACCCGGTCGCCGACATTGACGAACCGATCGGTCATCCGCCCGCCGATGCGGAATGCCATCGACGCCTCGTCCTCGGCCTGGATGTGTCCAGTCAGCACGACCTTCTCTCCGGCATTCTGTGACTTGGCCGTCACCGTTCGTACCGGTCGCGGTTCAGGGGCCGCAGCCTGCTTTTTCGGTCCACACGCCGCCAACCCGACCGCGACAGCCGCCAGCAACCCAAACCACAGCAAGCTGCGGTGCACGAAGGTCTCCGTATCAAGTTCGTCACAGACCACAACTCGCTTGGCCAACATCATGCCTCTGGTTTCGACACAAACAGGTTCATTCCGAGTTCAGCAGCAAGGAACCGGGCCACAAGCTGACCCTTCACGCTGTTGCCAGCCTGATCGAGTGGTGGAGCGAAGGTTCCCAATCCTCCTTTGCCCGGAGAAACGGTGACGATACCTCCGCCGATGCCACTCTTGCCCGGCAACCCGATATCGTAAAGCCAGTCCCCCGAGGTCTCGTAAAGTCCGGCAGTCGCCATTGCCGCCAGCGCGTAACGACAACTGTCGGCGTCAACGACCTGCTGTTTGGTCAACGGGTTCATGCCACCGTCGGCCAGTGTCGCCCCCATGACCGCCAGATCTCGCGCCGATACGTTGAGCGAGCACTGCCTGGTATAAAGATCGGTCGCTTCCGCCGGATCAAGGTAGATCCGACCATAACTCTGCAGCAGACGGGCGATGCTCTGATTGCGGAAGTTGGTCTCGGATGCCGAAGCAAACACCTCGGCATTGAGTGACAGCGGTCGTCCGGCGAAACCGGACAAGCCTTCGTGGATGAACCGCCATCGCGCATCGACAGTCGTTCCGGGTGCAAGGCTGGTCGTCGCGATCGCTCCCGGATTGACCATCGGATTCGTCCGGCCGTCCTGCCCTCGCTCGATCGCCGCCAATGCATTGAACGGCAGGCCGGTGGCATTCACGCCAAGCCTGTTGCGGGCTTCCTCGGCACCCATGCGTTGGCAGATCAGGGCGAAAACGAATGGTTTCGACACGCTCATGATCGAGAACTCATGGTCGGCGTCGCCGATCTGGTAGACATTGCCGTTGGTTCCGACGACGCACACGCCGAACAGGTCGCTGCGCACGCTGGCGAGTGCGGGGTAGACGTCGGAGTTCTTGCCGTCGGAATTTTCCCTGAAGCGTTCGTATGAACGTCTGACCGCTGCTGTCACCTCGTCGGCATCGGGCAGGTGCCCCGTGGATACGTAGCTCGATCCCGCCGCCGCGTCAGTTTCAGCATGCGCAACATTATCACCGCCTGAAATCATGCAATGGCCACCTTAATGGCAATGAGGTGACGTTGAAGGACATCAGCGCCTGACCAGGCGCAATCGCGATCATCAGCCGCCAGGATCCGCATCTTGGGCGAAGCAAACTTCGGATCACCACCACCGCATGCGGGCATCCTCTCCGCCGTGCTCCGGTCGTCGCACATCATGTGCTGATGTTAGTGACCTCGGCGACGCCGGAAATTGGCTCAAAATCCCAGTGGTGGCCCCAACCGTCCCAATCAGTTCGGCCACGAACCGCGATGCCGGCTGGCAGATCAACAGAACAAACAAAGCTCCGTGTAGTCGTTGCTATCATGAGCTGCGATGGAGTCTCGACATCGGTCGCCGCCCGTGATGGACTCGCCAACGTATCACATCGAGCGCCCACGGCTTATCTCCGTTAGCGTGAGCGCACGATCGTGGCACCGGCTACAGCCTCGCCGCATCGAGGGAGGCCGAGAACGTCAGCCGCCGAGGACCTCGACACCATGCGCGATCCTGCCGAAAGAGCACGCCGAATTAGCGATCGTGGACTCCGTGCGATGGTTGGTGTCGGCACCGCAATCCTGGTGGTCGCCGGTCTGGGCATCGGGCAACCGGTCTTTGCGCCGCTGACCTTTGCGCTCTTCGTTATCGCGATTGTCTGGCCGTTGCAGAGCAAGCTGCAGACATGGCTGCCGAAGCTTGTGGCTCTCGCGATCAGCATGCTCGTCACGATTGTGGTCATCGGCGCCTTCGCGTGGGTGATCACATGGGGGCTCAACAGGGTCGGTCGCTACATCGTCACCGACGCCGCCCGGTTCCAGCTTCTCTATAACCAGTTGACCGACTGGCTCGAAGGGCACGGCATCGTGGTCGAGACTATCTGGACAGAGCATTTCAACGTGGGGTGGATACTCCGACTGTTCCAGGCGATCACAACAAGAGTAAACGGCGCGCTGAGTTTCTCGCTCGTTGTGTTGATCTACGTCATCCTGGGCCTCATGGAAGTGGACGATGCGACTCGTCGCATCCGCGGTATGAAGAACCAGGAAGCCAGCCGTGTGCTTCTGGCCGGTGGTCTCAACACCGCTGCGAAGTTCCGGCGATACCTCCTCGTCCGAACGCTGATGAGCGTGGTGACAGGCGTGCTTGTGTGGGGTTTCATCTCGCTGTGCGGACTACCACTTGCGCAGGAGTGGGGTGTCATCGCCTTCGCGCTCAACTATATCCCTTTCATTGGCCCGCTGGTCGCAACGATACTGCCGACATTTTTCGCCGTCGCCCAGTTCGGATCCTGGCAGAGCGTCGTCCTGATATTCGGCTGTCTGAATCTCATCCAGTTCCTTGTCGGCAGCTACCTCGAGCCCCGAATAGCAGGCAGCGTTCTCTCCATGTCGCCGTTCATGGTGCTGTTCTCCGTCTTTTTCTGGACTTTTCTGTGGGGCATCGCCGGCGCATTTATCGGCGTCCCAATCGTGATTGCGATCCTGACCATCTGCGACCAGCATGTGTCGAGCCGCTGGGTGACGGAACTCTTCGGAGCACCTGCCGCATTACGGGACCGATGAGCCACCTGTTGCACGGCGCCCCGCAGGAGACATTGATGACGCCGATCCTCGATCCGCGAAACGGCGACATCGAGGATGACGCTGCCAGCACCAAGCGGCGATCGCTGTTGTCGTTGATGGGCACTCTGCTCGCGGAGATCAGCCTCCCCAAGCTCGCGCTGGTCTGGATGTTGTTGATAGGCTTTCCCGGTTTGCTGCTTGGAGCGGCGCCGCTCCTTGCCTCGATCTGGATCGCTTCGGTCGTATCCAAGGTTGCGAACATCCTCACCGAGGTCCTTCCGGCGCTGCTGCTGCTGCCTCTGGTGGCGATTGGCTGGTTCCTCGGCCGCCCACTGCTGCGACTGGCCGAAAACAGCTTTTGGTCGCTGAACGCCCTGGCTGTTCAACCCGTGTATACAGCGTTTCGCGAAGGTCTGCGGCATCTTGCCGAGCGGCCGCTGGCGGCGTGGACGAGTGAAGACCGGCGCGCCTTGGTTCGCTCATGCATCGCGGCCATCTCGGGCCTCGCGATGTGTGGGCTGGGGATTGGCGTTGTCGCCCTGGTGTGGCCCGCTTCGCGGTGGGTCGGCAACCTGGGGGATCTCGCTACGCCATTTCGGTTGGTGCCCGTCGTATTGGCCAACAGTCTGGTGCTCATCTCTGGTTACTTCGCAGCAGCCGCGCTGATCTGGGGAATCGCCGACGCAACGATGGCCCAGCCACGCAACCTCCGTGCATACGCAGGATCATCAGACGGCGACAGAACATGGCGGATCGCGCATTTGTCGGACATCCACACGGTAGGCGAGCGCTATGGGTTTCGGATTGAAAGCGGGCGCTCCGGTCCTCGCGGCAACGAACGGCTGCGCCAGACGTTCGCGCGTTTGCAGGAGATCCACACAACGCGTCCGCTGGACGTGATCCTGCTGACGGGCGACCTGACTGACGCCGGCCGCTCCGCCGAGTGGGCCGAGTTTTTTGCCGCATTGGCCGCATGCCCTCAACTGGCAGAACTTGTGGTCGCGTTGCCGGGCAACCACGATGTCAACGTGGTGGACCGCGCAAGTCCTGCCCGGATGGACTTGCCGACAAGTCCAACGAAGCGACTGCGCCAGATGCGCACAATTTCCGCCCTCGGCATGCTGCAAGGCAGGCAACTCCATGTCGTGGAAAGAAAAAGCGGCCGGATCGGAGGCACCCTGACCGACGTGCTGCAACCTTGCGCCGTCGACATCGCAGCTTTCGCGGACAATGGTTCGGCGCGCCTATCGAGATCACTGGCGGAGCTGTGGGCTGTGATCTTTCCGATGGTGCTGCCGCCGGACACGGACGACGGGCTCGGGATCATCGTACTCAACTCCAATGCCGAGACGCATTTTTCATTTACCAATGCGCTGGGTCTCGTGTCCGCTGATCAGAATCGCGCCTGCAGGGCTGTCATCAATCAATACCCATGTGCCCATTGGATCGTCGCTCTGCATCATCACGTCGTCGAATATCCCCAGGCGGCAAAGGAACTGTCCGAGCGTATCGGGACCGCTCTCATCAACGGTAGCTGGTTCATTCGTCGGCTGCTCCACCTCGGCGGACGCGCCGTGATCATGCATGGGCATCGGCATGTTGATTGGATCGGGGAGTGCGGCGGACTCCACATCGTATCCGCGCCATCGCCGGTTATGGGGTCAACCGATGATGCAGCAACCTATTTCTACGTGCATACGTTCGCCATAGGAACAGACCAGCGCCTCAAACTTTTGGAGCCTGAGCGGATCAACTTGTGCGGGCAGCAGAGCGCCAAGGAGACCTTGCTATAACGCCGCCAGTTGCTCTTGTCCTGTGCCTTCGGCGGGCCGGTCCGTCACTCCCAGAAGGCTTCGACGATGATCCCCTTGTCGTCGAGCATCAGCGTGAGACGGTTCGGATCCGGATCCGAACCCCTGATCCCATCCGTAGGCCGGATCACGCGTAGGACCTTGGGCAGATCTTCTTGCCGGACCACGCCCTGGTCTCCCGACTGTGCCTGTCCCGCTGCGGCGAACTTCTTCCCCAGGCAATCCTTGCAGTCATTCACTTGTTGCGTCGCTCCGCCGCTGCCAGGGATCTGCGCAACAGAGATGGCGTTCTCGGAAGCGTGGACACGCACGCCCTTGAACGACTGGCCCGGGTCAAGTGTGAAAAGCGCACTGACTGGAACGAAGCCGCCGGCGAGCTGAGATTGCGCCGGAGCGGCCGCGATGAACTGCAAATCAAGCACATCGTCGAATGGCTTCCCCGCATAGGTCGGAACCAACTGCGGGGAGTCCCAACCTCCTGACGATGCCAGCCCGGTCACGCTCACGATATCCATCTTTGGATCGGTGGTAGTCCGCACGATCTGTACGCTGGTGACGTAGAATACCGGCAGGTCCACTAACGAAGGCACCGCATCCGTGGCGTCCTCCCCGGGTGATCCCGGGGCGTTATCGCCCGCGGGTTTGGCTGTCGCGCCGGTGGCGGCAGGGACTGGCGTGCCTTGGCCGTGTGCCAGTGTCGTTACACCCGTCTGCATCAATGCGATGATTGCGCAGGCGGTATATCGTCCGAGCAAGCTGTTCATGCTATCCTCCGACTCAAGGTACTATGTGGCTTGCCGTGCCACCCCCGCCACGGACCAGACCTGGCAGATCGCCGGCAACGTCATCTGGGGCATGCGCGCAAGACCCGCTCGCAGGGAGACGGTCGAGCGCACTCAGCACGAGATCAGTCACGCGCTTTCGCGTCAGCCTGCAGTAGGCAGTCTCGCTGCTGACGAACGTGCCATTTTCAGACAATTTGTTGATCGGCTCGCCACCACCGCACACGCTGAAATACTGGCATTCCTGCCGGCACAACTCGACGCCCGCGCGGATGTCACGCTGCATGTTGGCCAGATTCTTGCGCCCCGGAAGATCGACGAGCCGATCGGTGTTGATGTTGCCGAGCAGATAATCTCCATATTTCTCGCTCTTCAGCCCGAGAAGCTCGGGCGAGAACGTCGAGATGTTGCCCGTAACATCCATGCTGGTCACTGCGAACGGCTCGATCAACTGGTTCGCTGTTACGGCATCCCGTGGTCGCAGTATCTGCTGGATTGCATGATCGATCTCACGGATGAAGCTGAGCTTGCCCGGGTTGGCCGCGGACAGGCGCCAGAACTCACTCATGAACCAATGGTATTCTGCCTCGACGTCCCGTCGCGCGAAGGTTGGCGATACGTGACTGCCCTCGGACTCCTCGACGTTGAAGCAGACCTCCTTGATCCCTTCCGAGACGTAGAAGTCGAACATCTCGCCAGGTACCTGCAAATTCAGCGACGATAGCACCGAGATGACATGAAAAGGCACGCCCCGCCTGCGGAGCTGTCGAATCCCCGCAATCGTCCGATCGAACGTGCCCAAGCCTGATCGCGTGAGGCGATTTCGATCATGCAGGTGCTTCGGTCCGTCAATGCTGACGCCGATGCCCACATCCTTTTCGATTAGTAAGTCGCACCAGGCATCGTCGATCAACGTTCCGTTGGTCTGGAATGAATGGCTGACCGAAACGCCGGCCGGCTTGAGCGCATCAATGATTCGAAACGCATCTCGATAAAAGCTTGTCGGCAACACCATCGGTTCGCCCGCATGCCACACAACCGACAGGAGGTCCTGTACCCAGCCCGACGCGAAGACCTCCGAAAAGAGGTTCGATAGCGTCTCCAACGATACGACCGTCTTCGAGCTGCGATTGGGCAGATAGCAGTACGAGCAATTGATGTTGCAGAACGGTGTGGGCTGGATGACCAGCAATTCTATCGCGGGCATTGGACGCCTCGCTCAACCTGGGGCGCTGAGGTGGGCTACCAATTGCGCCAGAAATTGTTCCATGGCGCTGAGAAGTTCCGCCAATTGCCCCATGGTCGTCTCCATCCGCGACCACGGTTCCAGCCTCCGTTGAACCACCGATTGCCCCAGACCAATTGGATGTTCGGATCGCTATGGTTCGCGCCAAGGCCGGAACCAGCCACTGTGAAAACTGCCTCACGAATGGCGGCGAGTCTCTCGGAGACGTCCTGTTCGGCGACCGGACGCTGCGCATTGGCAACCCGCTGGGCAGCCCCAGCTGAGAGCGTCGAACCGAGCAATAGTGATAGTCCGACCGCGCCCATTGGAGCGATCCCCGAGATGATGCTCAGATATTTTCGCTGCGGCTTCATCAGTTCCTCCATCATGGAGCAGCTCTTTGTGGGCGCACCCCGATGCCCCAGCGGTGCGAAAATCCGGGGCCGCCCACAGCAATCAGAGTGTTTGGCAATCGCCCGTCATCGACTTTCCGCCAACTTCCCCAACAGTATTGCGTGCGATCGTGTCCCCTTATGGAAACAGCGCATCTCGAACTTCTCATTCGGACTGTGGATCTGATCGTCATCCAGCCCGAAGCCCATCATCAGCGTATCAATCCCGAGTGTGCGCTTGATCTGTTCCACCACAGGTATCGACCCGCCGCTACCGATCATCACAGCGGGTCGCCCGTATTCTTGCCGAAGGGCAGCGCGTGCCGCCTTCACCCATGGCGTGTCCGTCGCAATCTCCATGCCCGGCGACATCCCGAAGGCCTCAAACGAGACCTCGGCCCCTGGCGGCAGCCGATCGGCGACGAAGCGCTGAAACGACGCAAAGACTGCCTGCGCGTCCTGATCGGGTATCAGGCGGAACGAAACCTTGGCCGACGCCTTGGATGGAATGATCGTCTTGCTGCCAGTCCCCGTGTAGCCGCCCCATATGCCATTGATGTCGGCTGTGGGTCGCGCCCAAATGCGCTCCAGTGCCGGCAACCCAGTTTCACCACTTGGAGCGGACAAACCGATGCCGCGCAGAAACGACCGTTCGTCGAAGCCGAGCGCCCGCCATTCCGCCTGCTGCTCCTGCGTGACCGCGCTTACCGAGTCATAGAAACCAGGAAGCTGTATCCGGCCCTGTTCGTCGTGCAGATCGCCAAGGATCCGTGTCAGCGCATTGATCGGATTAAGCGCGGATCCGCCAAACAGCCCAGAATGCAGGTCGAGATCGGGACCCTTCAGGGTGATCTCGCAGTTGCACATGCCGCGCAGCCGCGTGGTTACACCCGGCGTATCGATGTCCCACATATTGGTGTCGCTGATCAGCGCGAAATCCGCCGCAAGCGACTCTTTGTTGGCAGCGAGGAACGGTTCGAGATTCGGACTGCCGATCTCCTCCTCTCCCTCCAGCAGTATGGTCACTGGGACGGGAATGCCGCCGCCGACACCCTTCCAGGCGCGGAGCGCCTCGACGAACATCATCAGCTGTCCTTTGTCGTCGACCGCGCCGCGCGCAACGATACGAGCACCACGTGGACCTTCGACAATCTGCGGGTCGAACGGCGGGCTCGTCCAGAGCTCGAGCGGATCCGGCGGCTGTACATCGTAGTGCCCGTAGAACAGGATACGCGGCGCCTGTGTGCCAGAGGGTCCGGGATGATGACCGAGCACGACTGGATGCCCGGCAGTCGGCCTGATCGCGACCTCGAATCCCAGATCTGCGAGCTGGTCCCGGAGCCACTCAGCCGCCTGTTGCACGTCCGGCTCATGCTCGGGTTGCGTGCTGATACTGGGAATGCGCAGCAAGCTGAACAGGCGTTGGCAGGCCTGATCGAGATCGTGATCCACCTGGGCGAGCACACTATCTACCGCAGTGTCAGAATTGGCGCTCATGACCACGCTCCAAACTACGCGCTTGATAAACCCCGGTATTACAGCCGCGCAAGCTGTCACGGGATTTCTGGCGCGATTTGGCCCAGCAATCTTCTGCATATTCGTCGGTTTGGGACACGAGGTACAATGGTGGGACGCGCGGCTGATCGTTGATGCAGCCCACATGACATGTACACGCCGATGACGCGTGGTAACCTCTTCCGCAGTGTCGCCACCTGCCGGCAACTCAGGCACAAGCAGGCCGACGAGGCGGGCATGCTGCCACACGTGGAGAAGCCATCTTGACCACAGACCTCGCCATCGTTCTTTTGCTGCTCGCGGCGGCGATCGCCATGTTCATTGCCGAACGTCCTCGCATGGACATGGTGGCGTTGATCATGATCGTGGCGCTGCCGTTCACCGGCATCATCAGCGTCAGTGAGGCACTGGCCGGCTTCAGCGACTCCAACATTGTTCTGATTGCGGCACTTTTTGTCATCGGCGAGGGTCTGGTTCGGACCGGGGTCGCCAGGCGGCTGGGCGACTGGTTGAACGCGTCGGCAGGAACCAGCGAAACACGTCTTCTGGTGTTGCTGATGCTGGTGGTCGGCGGCCTCGGAGCCCTTATGAGTTCCACCGCGGTTGTGGCGATCTTCATTCCGGTGGTCTTGCGCATCTGCGGCAACACAGGCACGGCGCCGAGCCGGCTGATGATGCCGCTGAGCGTCGCCGCATTGGTCAGCGGCATGCTGACACTCGTGGCGACCGCGCCCAACCTTGTGGTGAACGCGGAGCTCGCCAGGCACGGCTTGGAGGGATTTCGCTTCTTCAGTTTCACGCCGTTCGGTCTGCCACTGCTGGTTCTCGCGATTGTCTACATGGCATTCGCGCGAAGATTGCTGGCCTCGAGGGAAAGCGATTCCTCTGCGGCGCGGCGCCGCCCGAGCCTGCAAACGTGGATCGACCAATACCAACTGACGGACCGCGAGTACCGGGTTCGTGTGACATCTGAATCGCCGTTCGTGGGCAAGCGCCTGGAAGAGCTTTCCCTGCGGGCGGTGGGCATCAACATTGTGGCAATCGTCCGAAACCTCAAACTCGGCACCGAGATGATCCGGCCTGTCGCACAGACCGAGCTACAGGTCGGCGACACTCTGCTGGTCGATGTTCATGTCTCGGAGATCGAGATGCAAACGCTCCGGCAAAAATATGTACTTGATGCCCTGCCACTCGACGACGACAGCGGGTACTTTACCGACTCGCGGCACGAGATTGGCATGGTGGAGGCCATCGTTCACAACGAGTCGACCCTGATCGACCGGACCGTGCTGTCGGCCAGGGTTCGCAGCGAACACGGGCTGACGATCATCGGCCTTCGACGCGGCCGTGCGGTGCATGGTCATGGCCTGCTGCACGAAAAGCTCAAGATTGGCGATACGCTTCTGCTCGTCGGATTCTGGGCAGACATCAAACGCCTGCATGCCGAGGGCGGAAACATGGTCGTGCTCAACATGCCGGCTGAACTGGACGAGGCTCTCCCGGCTGCGAGCAGAGCGCCGCAAGCGTTGGCGGTGCTCGTGCTCGTCGTTGGTTTGATGGTGAGCGGCCTTGTGCCGAATGTGCAGGCAGCCCTGATCGGTTGCCTCCTGATGGGCTTGTTTCGTTGCGTCGATCTGAACAGCGCCTATCGGTCGATCAATTGGAAGAGCCTCGTCCTGATTGTCGGGATGATGCCGTTCTCAGTCGCGCTGCAACGAACCGGAGGTGTCGATCTGGCCGCCGACGGGTTAGTGGCCTTGATCGGTGGTGCCGGACCGCACGTCGTGATGGCAATGCTGTTCATCATAACGGCAGTGTTGGGTATGTTCATCTCGAATACGGCGACAGCCGTGCTGATGGCCCCCATCGCGCTCGCCATCGCCGGCGATCTTCGGGCTTCGCCATATCCATTCGCGATGATTGTGGCGTTGGCGGCGTCGTCCGCTTTTATGACACCGATCTCGTCACCGGTTAACACGCTGGTGGTTGGCCCAGGTAACTATACGTTCGGCGATTTCGCATTGGTTGGGACGCCATTTACAATCGTCGTTTTGATAGTGAGCGTCTTGCTCGTGCCGTGGTTGCTGCCGCTCCACTAGCGGGGTGGTAACCTGGTGCCGCAAGAGACGGTGACGGTGGACTGGTCCCCTGTCATGCTGGAAGCTCTCAGTTGCGAGGTAGCGGCTTGACGTTCACGGTGCCTGACAATTCATCGCCGGCCTGGAGTCTTCGGCGGACGAATGGTCGCAATATCCTCGTGCTCGGCGGCGATTGGATCGCCCAGTCCGGCCGCATCCCCGAATTCCCCGACAGAGACCTGCTCGACAACAAGCGTGGCGGCGCGCTCGCCTTCGACACCGCCGCGCTTGGCCGTTGGGATAGCGGGCTGATCGCGTTTCTCTGGGACGTCAAGCGCGCCGCCGCCGTCGCGGGTCTCGCCCTTGACGGCACCTCCTTGCCGGAATCCGCGCGCAAGCTACTGGGTCTTCTGCCGACCACGATTGGTGAGCCCGGGTCATCGCGCCGCCGCGGCTTCCGGCCATTCTACTGGCTTGGCAGCAAGACGCTCGGCATGTTCGAGGATATCGGGGTGCTCAGCGAATTGTTGGCCGCCACCGTGAAGGGCGGACTGCGGGCGGTCGTCGCCAAGGCGATGATCCGTGGGGTCGATCTGTTTGACAACGTACGCGCGGCCGGGCCATCCGCACTGATCATTGTCAGCGTGGTCAATTTCCTGATCGGTGCCATCCTGGCCTTTGTAGGTGCGGTACAGTTGCGCCGGTTCGCGGCCGATATCTTCGTAGCCAACCTGGTCGGTCTCGCTTTGGTGCGCGAAATGGCCGCTGTGATGACCGCGATCGTCATGGCAGGTCGCACCGGCGGCGCCTACGCAGCACGCATCGCAACCATGCGAGGCAATGAAGAGATCGACGCTCTCGAAGTTGTCGGCATTCCGGTGTCGGACTATCTTATCCTCCCGTCGGTCCTCGCCCTCGTCTTCACGATGCCGCTGCTCTACCTCTACGGTTGTCTGGTTGGCATGCTAGGCGGCTTCGTGGTCTCCATCTCCATGTTGAATATCACGTCGCTTGGGTACCTGAGCCAGACCCTCGACGCGATCCCATTTGACCAGTTCGTGTTCGGCTTCACCAAGACCATCGCTTTCGCGATCATGATCGGCCTGACGAGTTGTCGTATCGGGTTGCAGGCGGGCCGCAGCGCCGCCGACGTTGGCACCGCCGCCACCCGTGCGGTCGTCGTCGGCATTGTCGGCGTCATTGCGATGGACGCTGTGTTTGCGGTCCTTGCAGACGTTGTCGGCATATAGCGCATGGCTGATCCACTCCTCGCACCGGCAGACAAGACGCCGCTCCTGGCGTTTCGGGACGTAACACTTGCCTTCGGCCCCAAGGTCATTCAGCGAGACCTGTCGCTGGACGTATGGCGGGGAAGCATCTTCGCCGTGATGGGCGGTAGCGGTTGTGGCAAAAGCACCGTCCTGAAATCAATGATCGGTCTGCTACGTCCGCGCGTGGGCAAATTCCTCGTCGAAGGTGAGGACTATTGGGGCAGCAGCGAGCAGCGACGGACCGAGATTGGCCGCGGCCGCTTCGGCGTGCTGTTCCAGAATGCGGCGTTGTGGAGCGCAATGACCGTCGGCATGAATGTCGCCCTGCCGATGCAAATGTTCACCAAGCTGGATGACGCCACTATCCGCCGTCTGGTGATGCTCAAGCTCGGCCTCGTCGGCATGGAACACGCCGTCGATCTGCTGCCGTCCGAACTCAGCGGCGGTATGCGCAAGCGCGCCGGCCTGGCGCGGGCGCTTGCGCTCGATCCCGACATCCTGTTCTTCGACGAACCATCCGCGGGCCTCGACCCGATCACCTCCAGTCGGCTCGACGACCTGATCGTCAACCTGCGTGATGGCCTCGGCGCCACAATCGTTATCGTCAGCCACGAGCTTCCGAGCCTGTTCGCCATCGCCGACGATGGCGTATTTCTCGACGCGCAGACCAAGACGGTGATCGCGCACGGCTCTCCATCGGCGTTGCGGGACAACTGCACGGACCCACAGGTTCGCGCATTCATGCAGCGTGAACACGCCAGCGGCTCCGCTGCCGGAAAAGGATGAATGGAATGGCGGAAAAGCAGACGACCATCGGTGTGTTCGTGTTCGGCGGCCTGGTCCTGGCAATTGGAGCAATCGTGCTGTTCGGTAACTTTCGCCTGTTCAGCCCGACCGTGCGGGCAGCAGTTGTCTTTCAGGGTTCGATCAGCGGCTTATCCGTCGGCGCGCCAGTCACATTCCGAGGCGTCCGTGTCGGCGCCGTGGAAAGCATTGTGTTGCAGTTCGACCCGCAGAGCCACACCGCCTATATTCCGGTAACGGTCCAACTTGAGCCAGACCGGGTTCGCGTCATGGGCGACGACAGCAACGCTCGCCGCGTGCTCGATCTGTCGGCCCTTGCGGTGCGCGGCCTGCGGGCGGAGCTGAATACGCAGAGCTTCGTCACCGGCCAGTCGCAGATCGATCTCGACTTCGATCAGTCCGCGCCCGCCGTGATGCACCCGAACGTGACCAGCCTGCCGGAGATCCCAACCCGACTGTCCACGATACAACGGGTCCAAAAGCAGCTCAGTCAGCTCCCGCTGGAGGATCTGGTCACGAATGCCGACGGCGCGTTGCAGAGCATGCGCGCGCTGTCTGAAAGATTGGACAAGGATCTGCCGCCTCTGCTGACCAGCCTGCGGGCGACATCCGATGGTTCGGCACGCACGGCTGAGGCCGCCACCAAGGCGATCACCGATCTCCAGAGCCATCTTGATGACACGCTGACCCGCGTCACGGCATTCGTTGCTAACAGCGACCAGCAGCTGAGCCAGCGCGGCGCTGACCTGCACACTCTGCTCGCGTCATCCACCCAAACGGTGCAGCAGGCACGCGAAACGCTGAACGATCTCAAAAGCCTGACTTCGAGCCGCGGCGAGACTCGCGCCAACCTCGACGCGACGCTGCGCGATCTGGCTGCCTCCGCGGCGTCACTGCGCGGTTTCGCCAACGATGTGGAACACAATCCGCAGCTCCTGCTGACAGGACGTCGGCCATGAGCATAGCTGCCTCAAGCCCTCGTCGGCTCGCAGCCGCGATCCTTTTTGTCGCACTTCCGTTGCTTGCTGCCTCCTGCGCATCGCCGTCGCTGGCCATCTACACGTTGGAACCATCCAACTCGCCGGCTCAGGCGGCACCGCTCCCCAGCCGGGCGTTGGTGATCGAGATCAGACGAGTGGTCATTCCCGACTCTCTCGACACACAGGACATCCTTGTTCGCGACGGGAGCACGCTTCAGCGCAGTACCCACGGGCGGTGGGCCAGCCGCCTGTCAATTGGTGTCACCCGCTATTTGACCGGACTGCTTGCCGCGCGGCGCCCGGATGCACTGGTGACCGACCAGCCGCAGCCGGAGGCACCAAATGACAGGATCTTTCTTACGATCAGCACGTTTGATGTGACCAGTGCAGGTATGGCGACGCTCGAAGCCGACTGGACGATCGTGCCTCGCAATGCAACCCAACCCACGCGGCGTCAGCGTGCACGATTCACCGCAACGGGACCTGTGGCCACCGATCAGGATGTCGTGGCGCTGATGCAGACGGTGCTGACACAGCTCGCCGACGCGATGGACAGGAGTTGGCGATGATCCGATGCGGTGGTCACCGGACAAATCCGCGCGCAATGCATGCCGCACCGACACGGCCTGACGACTGCGGAACTCGAAGAGCTCAGCCGGACGGGGCATGAGGTTCGCCGCTCAGGCTGCAACGGGAGCATGCCGCGCGCCAGCGGACCTTACGGCCGCCCGCTGCCGATCGCGCGTGACATGTCCCGCAACGCGCTCGACGTCGCGAGGTTGGCGGATGGGATCGATGGTAGGTTGCTGAGAATCTGCAGGGTCTGCTGAGGTGGCTGAGTAAACGCCGGGTTGGCAAGCGCCTGCAGTGCGGCCGGTTGATTGCCGGACCGCCAAGCCGAAGCAAACTGCAACAGTGCGTTTACCACAGCTTGAGAAGGCGCGTTGGGCACGATGCCAAGCGTCTGGCGAAGATCCGCCCGGGTCTGCAGCATCTGTTGTTTGGTGAGGGACGAGACGGAGTTCCAGCGAGGGCTGCTGCTGAGCTGGCCAGCAAGAAAATCGACCGCGGCGACGGCCCTGGCGGCATCCACAGGATTGTCCCGTGTGCGCGCGGCCGAAGCGAATGCCCAGGAGGCCTGGTTTGCGGCCGCCATGTCATTGTCGGTGGTCCCGAACGCCCCCTGCGGCAGTTGCGCAGTGTCCGGTGGCGGGGCGACCGCACCGCAAGCCGTCAGCATGAGGCAGATCAGGACAGCGATGAAGCGGGATTGCACGAGAGCATCTCCTCCCAAGTGGTCGAAGTCGAGGAACCGGAGGCGCATGGCACCAACGACCGGGAGCCCGCCCCAGGCTCCTATGGCTGCCGAGCTTCGCGCTGTTCTTGGCCCAATATAGCGGCGCTCCTTGGTCGAGGATTGGCCTAGCGTCCCAACCCTTTGCGCCACGTCGCAAACAGGCGCACGACGGCCGCCCAGCGGCGTATGGGAGAGCCAGCGCAGCCAAGGGCTGCAAAGCTCAACCAAGGGAATGCTCATCAGCGGGGCTGGTAGAAGTATTTGGCGCAACTTGATCCGGATCAAAGCGTGCAAACAGCGCATGGACCAACTCCGGCTGTCGTGGCGTAGTCCAGGAGAGGAATGATGATAGGGGAAACCTTCTCGACGAGCGGCCTGCCGGCACAGCAACAATTCGAAGCCTGGATGGGCTGGTTCGATGGTGTGTTCGATGTCTTGCCGCACGATCCGCCGAGTGCTGGCTTTCGCGCGCGCAGCGACAACTGGCAGATCGGTGGGTGCATGCTCAGCCGTGTCTGGGCACCGGCCATTCGTGTCGAGCGCAACACCACACACGTCCGCCGCAGCCCGCTGCATCACTGGGTCATCACGCTGAGCCGCCGCGAGACAAGCCTGATCAGCAGCGGCGATGCGACGTTGAGCATTCCTCCGGGAACCCCGTTCATTGTGTCGCTGGCGGATGCGTTGACGAGCGAACGGCAGGAGGACCAGCGCCTGCAACTCTATCTGTCGCGTGAGCAGTTCGCCGATCTCGCGCCAGCGTTGGACCGGGCACGGGGAACCGCCCTGGACACCGCCCTGGGTGCTCTTCTTGCCGACTTCCTGGGCCTGCTGGAACAGACATTGCCTGATGTTGCTCCGGACGACCTGCCGCGGCTGAGTGACGCGATCGGGGCGGTGGTGGCCGCCTGCCTGGCGCCGGAACAGGACCGAGCAGGCGCCGCCGAACCGCAGATCGATCTCGTCCGGCTGGAGCGGGTGAGCCACGTTGTCCGCAAGTACCTGCGGTCGCCGGCTTTGGGGCCGCGCCTGCTGTGTCGCAGCCTGCGCATGTCACGATCGAAGCTGTACCGGCTGATGGACACCGAAGGCGGGGTGGTACGCTATATCCAGCGTCAGCGTCTGCTCGAGGCCTATGCGCTGTTGTCGGATCCGTCCGTCGACCGGCCGATCACGGCCATCGCGGAAGACCTGTGCTTTGCCGACACGTCAGGGTTCAGCCGCGCATTCCGGCGGGAATTTGGCGCGACACCCAACGACGTTCGCGCTGCTTCGCGCCCCGCGCCAGGCGCAGGCGCGGAATCCACGCACTGCCACGACGCCACAGGCCACAGTCTGCGCAGCCTGCTGCGCGCCGTTTAGTCCGGGTCACCGATGCAGATCAAAAACCATCGACCAGTGGCACAAGGCAGAATGTCGCGCCCGTCTCTTGCCATGAGCGCAACGCAATGATGCCAGAGGTGTTTGATACCCGAGCCTTGCCAGTTCGCGACCAGTATGAGGGCTGGCGGGCTTGGAGCCTGCCGTTGCTTGACGTGACACCACAGAGAGCGATGAGCGAGGGCTTCTGCGCGGAGAACCGGATCTGGAAGCTCGATGACGGGTTGCTGGTGACACAGATCACTACCCCAGCGGCGCGTAGCGTCCGATCTGCGCGACTGATCCGGCACCTGCCCGTGGACCATTGGGTCGTCACCAAACTCGTGCGCGGCACGACCTCGCTCGAAACATCGAGGGGGACGATCGAGGTTCAGGAGGGTCAATCCTACGTTTGGTCACTGGGCCAGATTTCGTCGAGCGAGCGCTCAGACATTGAGCGTGTAGACCTGCTGCTGTCGCGTGACACGTTTCGCGACATCGCACCGCTGCTGGATGCTGCCTCTGGTTCGGTACAGAGTGTGCCGCTCGATCGGCTTCTCAGCGACTTCCTCCTGACCTTGCTTGAGCGGCTCCCGCTTCTGCCGGAAAGCGACGCACCGCACCTGACGATCGCGATCAGCAAGCTGGTCGCCGCCTGTATTGCCCCCTCGGCGGCGAGGGTCGAGGCGGCGCGTATGCTGATCGATGTCGGCCGCCTCGAGAGGGTACGCCAAACGGTCCGCGCTCATCTGCAATCGCCGCTCCTGGGACCGCAGATGCTGTGCCGTCAGGTTGGGATGTCACGTTCCAACTTATATCGGATGCTGGAAGCCGAGGGTGGCGTAACGGCCTACATCCAGCGCCATCGGCTGACGGAGGCACGCGGTCGGCTGTCCGACAGCAGGAACACTCAGTCCGTCGCCGCGATGGCGCGCGATCTGTGCTTCACCGATTCGTCTAGCTTCAGTCGGGCGTTTCGCGCCACGTTCGGCGTCAGCCCCGGCGAGGTGCGTGCCGCCGCATCGGTCAGAGCTGACGCGCCACATCCCGCGGCGACCCGCCCGGCGCAACCCTGCACCAGCATCGGCGACATTCTGCGCAGGCACTGACCGCGAAGACGCTCGAGGCCCAGATCCAGGACACGGTCGCGGCGCGGACTGTCGCAGCGGTCAAATCACTTGAAAGGGGCACTATTGAAGAGGGGGCAAGGCGTCAACGGCCTCAGGAACTGTATAATACCAAGCGCCGAAGATACCGACTCTCGCCCCCCACGTCATGGCCGGGCTTGACCCGGCCATCTTGTGCCCGCACCAAATTGCGAACGATGCAAGGCCAGTCAGCAACCGTTCGATGGAGACAGCCCAGTCTAGCCCCGCCATGACGGGATTGGACCGTTACGTGCAGGTACGTCAACATTTAAGGCCCTTGGTATAAGACCTCCCAACCTCCCATGGCCGCGTTCGGCCATGACGGCCGCGGACCGTTGTGGGGAGCAGCCCCTCCGCTCTCAACATGCTTTCTTAGATCCGTCGGAGGATATCCAAACTCTTGGCGAAAGGCTCGACTGAAGGTCGACGTATCCGAAAAGCAGTAGTCGTTGGCAATCGCATTGATCGCCCGCGTACACGTCGGATCGGCAAGCAGTTCGTGAGCGCCACGTAGGCGCTCACGTTGGACGTAGCGGACAACGCCGCCATACGGCTGGAACATCCTGTACAGATTAGAACGCGATACACCGGCCTCTTTGCAGATGCGCCCAGTGTGAAGGTTCCATGATCCAAGGTTTCGATCAATATAGTCGCGGACGCTACGCAGACGCAGTGTATCGAAACACGAATCATTGGAAGAGAGAACATCCGCCGACGAAGTGACGAACTCCGAAAGGATGACCTGCGTTGCCTGGATTGCAGGAGGGAGGTCACGCTGGCTCATGGACGGCAGAACGTCCGCAAGCGAGGTCAGATATGCTGCAAACAGCCGACCAAGCGGGCCGTCCAGAGCAAGGTGCTCATTGTGGTTGAGGATCCGGTCTACAGTCGGAAAGGCTCCGCGAGGAACGAAGAGACCCACCCAATCAACATCAGTCCGTCGAGCCTCATAGGCCCCCGCGAGCGAGAAGACCGATAGTGCACCGGCGCCCGTCCGCAGCACCCCGCTCAATGTGCGAGCCTCCTGTTGGCCACAGCGCACCAGGTTGAAGACCCAATGGTCCAAACCATCACGGCGGATCTGCACAGCGTGGCGAGCGAAGTGCCCCGCCGGTGTACGGATCCGCCGAACTGCAAAGGGTCCAAGCGCCCACATCTCACAGCGCGCCGCAAAGCCAGAGTCGGATCGTTCAACAGGCGAAATGTCTATTACTGGGGAACAATACTGTTTGTAGGCATCAAATTGTTGCGAGGGAGGCAAGCCTTCCGTTGTGAAAGCAATACTGGCAACCTGGCCGCCGGACTCATTGCTCTCCAAGGGCCCAGGCACGCCCACGCTTTGCACAAGCCCACCATACGCAGCAGTCGCGCCCATAGCGGACCCCCGCTACCCCGTCATTCTTAAAAGGCGATTACTGCGAACGACTAATCAAATCGCGCGATATTTGTCAAGTTGCAGGTCGGGGGCCTGATGCCTCGGCATGCGTGCATAACGCCGGCACCTTCGCGGTTTCCTGGTGGACCTCGATCATGATCGCCAGACGCCACATCCGCCTCTCGACGGCCTTAACGGAGCGACCTTCCTCCCCCCTGTCGAGCACCCGGAACGCGACAAGGTCGCGGATCAGCGGGCAGCCCATGCCGCTCGCGGAGCCCTCGGACTAGAAATTCGGCTCATTTGGGAACCGCGCGCAGAGCAACGGGACGCAAGACGCTGTCGTCCTCGCCACGTGATCCGTACCATCGCCTTAATTGAGCCAACAGGGATGTTCGGAAGGCTCACGTGTGCGGGGAAGGAGGCTACAGACTGACAACACGAAGGGTTCGGCGAAGGCATGGGGGACTGGGACAAGCCGGCATCGGGTCGCTCCTCGATGCGGTCATCCGCCACGCCGACTGCCGATTTGATGCGGCGATCGAGCGGATGACCATAATGAGCAATCTGCGCTCGGTTGCAACCGACCGGGCGATGGCGACCGAACCGCGCGCTTGCGCTGAGTGGTTCGTCGAGGAGCTCCGCGACATCGGATTCAGCGCCAACGTCCGCGACACGCCTGGCCGACCGATCGCCTTGGGCCACGACCGCGGCGCGCGAGGATCCGCCATACTGTTCTGTGGCCATTACGAAGTGCGTCCCGCCGGTCTCTGGCCAGGGAGCGGCAAGGCCGTCCCTTCGACGGTCGCCGATGCACTACACCAACGCTCCGCCGACCAGTCGATCCAGCTGATGGCCTTCATCGAAGCCTGTCGCGCGTGGAAGGAAGTGGCCGGACAACTGCCGACGCCCGTTTCAGTGCTGGTTGAGGGCGAGGGCCGATCGGGATCGCCCGGGCTGACCTCCTTTATGCGTATGTATGCAGACGAACTGCGCGCCGATGTCGGTCTTGCGCCAGCCGCAGTGATCTCGTGCGGCACAGTGCCGACGATCAACGCCATGTTGCGTGGCCTGTGCTGTGAGGAACTGACCATCACGGCTCGCGGCGACCAGCTTGCGGCGCCCGCCTCTGAGGTCGCGGCCGATCCCGCCCGAATTCTTGCCCGCATCCTCGACGAACTACACGACCCGTCCGGGCGTGTGGCACTTCCCGGTTTCTATGCTGACGTCGATGATCCGCTTCGGACGCCGTGCGAGCGGCGGAGCGGAGCAGCCGGTGATACGGGCGATCTGCCGTGTCCCCTCGACCTGACCGCACGGGACGACCAGCGTGCCGCCCCTCATGCTGAGGCGATGCCAGTATGGCCGACATGCGAGATCGAGTGCGTCAGCGGCAATCGGAGTGACGACGGCACGGAACAGGTGATCGCCTCGCCTGCCTTCGCCAGGCTGTCGTTCCACTTGGTCTGCGGTCAGGATCCCGATGTCGTCCGCCAAGCCTTTCGTGAATTCGCGCGCGCCCGTCTCCCGCCGGGGTTCCGGATTGAGTTCGCATCAGGAACCACCATCCCGGCCCTCCGGTTTGACACCAGCCGGCCCATTTACCGCAAAGCCCAACAGGCGCTGATCGCGGAATGGGGCCAGGCCGTATTCGGGTGCGGCGACGCAGCGCCGGCCATCCATGCGCTCAGGGAGGCGATCGGGACGGATGTCATCGTGGCGTCGTTACCCGAGCGACAGGACAGTGGCCGCGGCCCGGGTGAGACGGCCGAACTGGCGAGCTACCGGAATGGCATCCACTCGTGGGCGCGCATCCTGGACGCTC
This sequence comes from uncultured Alphaproteobacteria bacterium, assembly GCA_963726125.1. Classification (GTDB taxonomy): domain Bacteria; phylum Pseudomonadota; class Alphaproteobacteria; order Acetobacterales; family Acetobacteraceae; genus JAMXLO01. Next base: position 52,015 of record CAVSBG010000016.1, read on the forward strand.
TGGCGCATTGATCACACTGCATCGGACTATTGGCATGCCGGGGACGGATTTGGGACGCTGGCCTCAGGACGCCGCGAGAAGCACGGGTCTATTGGGGTTATGCGACCGCCAGGGCTCCTGATCGTAACTGACGCTCCAGGTGTCGCTGTCAAGAAACGAAGGGTGCCGTTGATGCGCACTGGCGGTTCGCTTTCCTCTGGCGTTCTGATCCGCGCCTGCGGAGGTCCTCGTCGCCTGGTTCATCGTCGCGCCGGAACCAACCAGATCATGATCGACACAGCAGCCATGGTGGACCGAAACGCCGCCTTGCTGGCGTTTGGCACCGCGTGAGCGACGGTCATGCCGCCACGACCAACGTCTCCGGACGGTGGCGTTGGTTCGTCGCCCTGGGCGTTGCATTGTTCGCACTTGGCATTGTCGCCTGGGTCGATGCGATCGCAGTCACGGTAGCCAGTGCGGCTGTCATTGGCGCGACCGTGGTCGCCGGTGGTGTGCTCCAGATCCTGCATTCTCTGATAGTCGGACGGTGGCGCGGCATGGCACTCAGCCTGTGCAGCGGCATCCTGTACGCAGCGGCAGGTCTGCTGGCCATGAGCGAGCCCGCCCACGGTGCGGCTCTACTGACGCTGCTGTTGATGATGACAATTGTCACTGGCGGCATTCTGAGAGTGGCGGCTGTTCTCCGCTCCGGAGGCATCCAGACACGAGCGCTGCTACTTTGCGGCATCGCGAGTATCGTGATCGGCGCACTGATTTATCTCACCTTGCCCTGGCCTGGCCTTTGGGTTCTCGGCACGTTGATCGCGATCGAGCTGTTCGTGCAGGGGAGTGGGTGGTTCTATGTCGGTCTGGCGTTGCGGGCCGGCTGAACCGCAACGCCGAGTTGCCTCGTCGGCGTCAAACGTTGCGCTTCGCACTCCGCGGGATCGACGTCGCAGCCGCCACTTTTCGAATTCGCAACGTGCCGCTCTCGCGGATAGAGTCGATCCCATCGAGAGTCGCGTGTGCCCTATTCCTTATCGCTGCGGGGCTAACCTGGGACGGGTACCACGGTTATGGGACTCCGATCCATTGCGAAGCGGTTGGCTGCGCCTACGATGCGTTGTGCGCACGGCAAGCGTATCGACATGCATCTCGCAGCGCAGCGTTTATCAGGAGCTTGAGGTTGCGGGCAGTGTGCCGGGCGTTGCCGCCCTACAAGGTGTTGCCGCTCGGGATCGCATTGCCGGGCGGGAACAAGACGGGCCCTCGCAACACGCGATGCCCCGCCTACGGAGAAGGTTTATCATGAAGCAATCGCTTAGCTGCCTGACCGCAGTACTGCTGCTGACAGCCTGCGCCCAGACCCCGATGGGTCCGACCGTTCCAGTGATGCCTGGACCCAATACGTCGTTCTCGCAGTTCCAGAATGATCAGGCGGTGTGCAGAAACTTCGCCGACCAGGCGGTCAGGGACCAGGCTCAGGGCGCGAACTTGCGAGGCATTGGCACGGCAGCGCTGACCACAGTTCTCGGAGCGGGCCTGGGAGCCGCAATCGGCGGCGGTCAGGGTGCAGGGATCGGAGCCGCCGCTGGCGCACTTGGCGGCACCGCGCTGGCTGCCCGCAACACCTCAAACGCCAACACTTCGATCCAAACTCAGTTACGACAACGCTTTCGCATCGTGCATGTTCAGCCTCGGCAACAGCGTGCCTTCCATGGGACCGATGATCAACCGGTAGCCCGGCGCCGAGCTTGTGGTAGGGAAGCGCGCGGGGCTGCCGACCGACGCGCTGACGCTCCCTGACGTCGTTGCGGATTTTGAGCGGTGGGATTCTCGGTCCATTCGTTCCGAGCGGCACAGGCGTGGGGCAGCAGGAGGGAGACACACGATGCGATGGTTCTACCTGGCAATCGTCTGTTTGTTGGGCTTGGCCACGCTGATCTTCGCATACGAGAACATGGAAATCGTTAGTATGGATTTCCTCTGGTTCAGTTTGCGCTTGCCGCTCGCCGTCCTCGTCGTTGTGGTCTACATCATAGGAATGGTGACAGGCAGCAATCTGCGGGCGTTTGTTCTCTGGTCAGTGAGAGGCGCGAGGCTGAAACCTTGATATAGGCCGCCCGATATGGTTCGCGCCCTTATACCAGCCGCCCTTGCTGTTGACGCACCGCACGCAACGATCCAACCCCGTCATGACCGTCCTCGGGCTTGACCCGAGGATCAACCCGGTCATCTTCATCGGATGGTTGCTGAATGGGATTGCATCGTTCGCAATTGGTTGCTGGTAGCCGACGGGTCAAGCCCGACCATGACGGAGATCGAGAGTCGGTTCCAGCGGTGGCTGGTATTACTCCACCAATCGCGCACGAAGGCGCGAGTACTCTTGCTCTGTAATCGACCGTTCTGACTTGAGCTTTTCGAGTTTGACTATTTCGTCCGCCACGCTGTAGCCCACGATCTGGCGCAGATCGTCCCGGGCTCGTTTGATTCGATCATCATTCCGATGAGCCATCCCACGGCCTTGCGTGAGCAGATACAAAAAAATGCCCAGGTATGGCAGCACGATCAACAATATCACCCACAGGATTTTCGCAAATCCCGACACATCGGTACGTCGAAACAGGTCGCCGGCGACGGTAATAAGCAGCCAGAACCAGAGAATAAACAGGAAGACCGCCAATAGGTCGGCAGCAAAATTCGTGAACGTGAAACCGCCGTCGAACAGCATTGTCGTCTCCATGCACCGCATTCTGCGCCGCGGCTTCCGGCGTCAGGCGAACTGGGCCAGTCATCGTCCGCTCGCACCTTCGCCCAATCGAGCCTAGCATTGGTATTGTCAATATACGATCTGTCGGAGCAGGGGCAGAGTCCCTCGGCTATTTCAGCTTGTCGGGTACTATTTGGAACCTGATGCAGAGGGTTGGGACACTGGGCTCATTCACTGCCATGCGCACTGACGTGTAAATCGCGGGGTCGATTTTGCCGGGTGGTGCCGACCATTCCGTGCGGATCGAAGTGGCCATGGATGACGGCATGAGCAGATGAGGATGTGCCAGGTTTAATCGACGAACGCTGGTTCCGCAGTAGAACAGGAGCATCCGGCGTACATATTAGATTGCAGGCCCCTGGTACTGAGCGATTAGGAGGAACCGTGTTTTCCTGCACATCGGATAATGCAACGACTTCGGCCAATCACGTCGGCTGCCTCTGCCAGGGACCACAAATTCAGTCTCTGACGCGCCGGATCAACACCGATCTTTCACGCCGAGGCTTTGCGACCGGCCTGGCGGCCTCGATCGCATCGCTCGGCTTGCCCAGGCTTGCCAGCGCACAGTCGTCACAGGTGCCGGGCGGCTCCGCGCGGCCGATCCTGTTCACGCGATTCCGGTTGTTCGACGGGACATCGAGCAAGCTGCGCGACGGGCTCAGTCTGCTCGTCCAGGGCAACCGCATCACGGCCCTCGCGGCGGGCAACCCCGCGGCACCGGACGGCGCGCAGGTGATCGATTGCGGTGGCCGAACCGTGATGCCTGGCCTGATCGACGCACACTGGCATTCCATATTTGCCGCGCTGCCGATCACGGCTCTGATGACCGCGGATGTCGGCTATATCTTTCTGGCCGCCAGTGCGGAGGCCGAGCGCACGCTTATGCGCGGCTTCACCACGATCCGGGATCTTGGCGGGCCTTCCTTCGCGTTGAAGCAGGCGATCGACGACGGGCTCGTTCCGGGCCCGCGCATTTATCCGTCCGGTGCCATGATTACCGCCACCGGCGGGCACGGCGACCTGCGTCCATTGTCCGATGTGCCGAGCGTCACGGGCACGCTCAGCCGCGTGGAGCAATCCGGCGGCAGCATCATCGCCGATAGTCCGGATGCGGTGCGGCTGCGTGTGCGCGAACAACTCATGCAGGCTGCGTCGCAGATCAAGCTGGTAGGAAGTGGTGGCATTTCGACACCGCGTAGCCCGCTGGACGCAGCCGGGTTCACCGAGCCCGAATTGCGCGCCGGGGTCGAAGCAGCCGAAGACTGGGCCACCTACGCCACGGTACACGCCTACACGTCCGCGACGATCCAGCGGGCGATCGCTGCGGGGGCCAGGTGCATCGAACACGGTCATCTGATGGACGAAGCGACGGCCAGGCTGATGTCTGACAAGGGCACCTGGTTGAGCATTCAACCATTCGTCGGAGATGACGACTCGATCTGCCTGACTGGCGAAAGCCGGGTACAGCAACTTCAGGTCCTTGCCGCCACGGATACCGCTTATACCCTGGCAAGAAAGTACGGGATCAAGACGGCATTCGGCTCGGATCTGCTATTCTCCGGCACGCTGACCATGCGCCAGGGCACCATGTTGACCCATCTGACGCGCTGGTATGGCGCATCCGAGATTTTGCAGATGGCGACTGCCGCCAATGCCGAGTTGCTTCGCTTGTCCGGCCCGCGCAATCCCTATTCCGGTAAGTTGGGGGTTGTGGAGGAGGGCGCGCTCGCCGATCTGTTGCTAGTCGACGGCAATCCAATCGAGGACGTCAAGCTTGTCGCGGATCCGGCTAAGAATTTTCTTGTCATCATGAAGGACGGCAAGATCCATAAGGATGCGCTCAGTCCATAAGTTGCGGCTTTCCCACCCCATTCCTGAACTGAATTGGAAGTTTCAGTCAGGCTCCAATTCGGTCGCACAGGCTGCCCAGGCTCTGCAGAGCCGTCGCGGACCACGCGTTAATTCCGCATCAAACGTCCTGATTCCGATCAACTTCGAGCGACCGCGGACGATCGAATGACGAGGTAGAGAACCCAGTGCTACTTCAACGGGCGACCGAAAACTGAAACGTTCGCGATGCCGTCTTACCGTTACTGTCCGCGATCGAGAGCGTCACCTTGTGATCGCCCGACGGTATATCGACGTTCTCAGCTACCAGCCCATTTGGCGTCTTGGAGGCATGTTCCAGCAGCCGGCTGGTGATGTTGATCCCGAGCCACCCGTATACGGCCTTGAAGCTCCCCATGTCGATCGACGCGCCAGGACCGGCCCGAAAGCGTGCCTCGATCGTCACCGGGTTCTTGATCGGTGCGGATATATCGGGACGTAGTAGCTCAATCTCAGGAGGCGCAGGCAGGTCCATCGGCCCCGGTACATGAGGCGCTGCCCTGTCGCTTGCTTCCTCACCAGGGGTTATCAATTCCCAAGAAGTCTGTGCGACGGATGGCAACGTCAACAACGCAAGAACCAGAATGGTCCCAACAAACTTCGGACCAATTGATCGTCTGCGCCCGAATACGACCCCCGCTGTGTCCCGCGAACCTGATGCGGTCGCTTCACGATCAGCCGTAGCAACCAGCATTGTCACCGCCACCATCCTAAGCCGGAGGCTCGGAACCAACAAGTTTGACGTGCCCCCACCCGATGCAGTGGTTTCTCTCTGCGACCGGATGTTACCGGGTTGACCGTTGCATAGATCAACCGGGCAGATCATTCTGGACATGCCAAGAACCGATCCTGCTTGGACGCGGTGGTTTGGTCGGCCCAACGCCTGGATTTGCCTCCACTCGGAAAGGAACATCCCATGTCTCGCCTCACGTTCATCGTCGGTCTTTCGGCGCTTGCGCTCGCCGCGGGTCCTGCGCTTGCGCAAACCGCTCCCGCTCAGGGCAGCGTCCAGCCGCGTCACGTGACGCATCCGGCGCCCGCCCACAAGATGCCCAAAGCAACTGCTGTCAGTGCTGACCACAGCGCCGACGACCTCAACGCAAAAGAACTGGCCTCGATCCAGCATGGCTCGCCGGCGCCGACGAAGACACCGTGAAAGATTGCCGGGGTGATCGATGCGACGGCCACCCCTGCATCGCCTCGGCTTCCGGCCCTGGTGACACGTCACGCTCGCTCTGTAGGGCTACGAAGCCGCCCGTCTGATGAGGCGGGCAGTTCGAGTCGAAGACGGGGGGAACCAGGGCCGGATGATGTCCCGCACGTCGCGACCTGCGTGCCGCGCGGTTGCTATGACGTGCGCCCTGGGAGCTGCACTATCTTATCCGGGCGGCGCCTTGGCCGGCTCCGCCCGGGACTATCTGAACGCGCCGATTGATAGCTGGTTCGCCTTCTACAATGCCGGTTATGCCGCCTCAGTGACGCCAGAGGACGGATTGGATGTCACGGCACCCATCCGCACCAACGTGGTGTCGCAATCCCTCGTCCTGACGCGGACCATGGATTTCTGGGGGCGCACGGGCGGCTTGTCGATCGTGGTGCCATATCTCAACGTGGCATCAAGCTCGGGTTCCAACCGCAGCGAGGTCAGCGGTGTGTCCGATGTCGGCTTTCTGTGGCAGATGAATATCTTTGGCGGACCTGCTCTGACCCGCGAGGCATTCGCCAGCTTCGTGCCGCAGACCTTCTCCAGCTTCCACCTGTACGTGGGGACGCCACTCGGCGAATACCAACCAAGCCGTGTGCTCAACCCGTCGGTAAACCGATGGACCGTGCGTCCCACTGTCAACTTCAGCTACACGCCTGACCGCGGTTGGACATGGCTCGAGACCTACGTATCGGTGGCGACCTTTACCCCGAACAACGCGTTCCAGGCTGGCGGTGCAAGCCGCCTGACACAGAACCCGCTGCTCATCGTGGAAGGCCATGCAAGCCGCAACATCACCCCTCGCATCTGGCTGTCAGCGGACGCCTATTACAACGTCGGCGGGGAGACGAGCATCGACGGGGCCCGTCAGGGCAACGCCGCCGACACTCTGCGACTGGGCGCAGGCATGGGCGCGCAGCTCTGGCCCGGCGGGGACATGGTGTTGAATGCCGCATCCGTCGTCGCCAAGCCCGTGAGCGAGCCGAGCGCCTGGTCCGTCGGGCTTACCCTCCGACAGTTCTGGTAGCCGTGCACCACAGTTCGCCGATCAGGACGGCCGGGCGAAGGTGATGTTGTCGTCGATGACGGCATTCGGACCAATCGGCACCTGACGCGGATTCGCCAGATTCAAACTGCGGAAGGTTATCTTGTCCCGCCAGACCTTCCGCAGGAAGTCCTCGAACACCTGTATGGTGAGTTGCTCGCCCGGGCAGCGACGATACCCGAAACCGAATGGCGCGAACCCGGCGTAGTCGCAGACCGGCAGCGGCTTGCCATCGACCACACCAAACACCGTGCCGAACGCGCTGTTGGCCAAGGCTGCGTTGCGGCCATCACTGACCTTCATCGTCGTGAGGTCGAACGGGCATTTGGCGAACCCGATCTGTTTGCTCTTCGCCTCATCCACCTGGGCGCTGGTCGGCACATCACGGTAGCGCCCCGGGTCGAATTGCTGCGGATTGGTCCAGTGAATGGGATCGAAGCTGGTCGAGGTGTGCGGCGAGATCATGTAGCCGCTGCGCTCGTAAGGCAGACCAAAGCGCACGAAGGGGGAAACACTGTCGCCATAATTGTCGCTTGAGCTCGCCCGCCTCGTATCGGAAATCGACGAGATGCTTCCCCCGTTCGGCGAGATCGTGCGGAACAGCTCCATGACGAACATCTCGAGCGGCGTATAGGGCGCGCCATTCGCAGCATCAGGGTTCCCCGACATCGTCTTCTCAAACGCAGCCCGGACAGCAGGATCACCGCCATCCTCGCTGAGGCGCGACATGATACCGAAGATCGAGTTGCCCCATTGGCTAAGCGCGACGAAGTTGTGGAAGCATTCGAAAACCACGTCCTTCTTGCTGAAATGCGCACCGTCGCCGGCATTCTTCAGCCAGTACCAGGCGATCGTCCGCTCCGGGTTGGCGATACGCCCATTGGCGATGTCGTCGAGACGTTCGTCGATCCAGTTCCTGAGAAAGTCCAGCAGCGCTCGCACCGTCATGTAATTGTCGTACACGACCGGCTGGGTCGGGTCGCGGAACGCGAGCACAGTGTTGAAGCTCTCGCCGATGGTGCGGACCTGTGGCGGAATTGCGTCACCCTTCACCCCGAGGTGCAGGTCCCAGTAAATGTCCCAGTAATAGTCGAGATAGTGTCGCATGAACGGCTTGCCGGCGAACTTCGGGTCGAGCAGCCCATCGAAGAAGGCGACCACCTTTGCACCGTACATCGGACGGTACAGGTCGGGCGTCACCGCCGACATGTAGATCCGCTTCCGCAGGTTGTTGTCGCCGCGATTCTCCAGCCCCTGGAGAAACACCGTCACGCCCTCTTCCGGCGTCGGCTTCCAGCCCTGGTAGATCAGCCCCCACAGGTCGTGGGGCAACGCGTTCTCTTTGGTAAGCGTCACGTCGATCATCGGCAATGTCGGCCGCTCGCCTTCATAGACGCTGGTGAGGAAGAACGGCACCACGGCGTTCTCCACATAGGTCCGATCGAAATGCGCTGGGATAGTGGCGCGGAACCTCGCCAGTGCCGCGGCGAGATCCGACGATGCGGGACCGGCCCCGGTGGTACTGGCGGCGGTGGTATTGGCGGCGGAAGCGGCGCCGGAAAGAAGGCTCGCAGCGCCCGCGGCCGCACCGGTCAGAACCAACCGTCGTTCCATTTGAAACTCCCTTGTTCGCGATAACTGCCAGCCCGCAAACCGCGGATCCGCTTCGTAACGCACGATTTATGTCAACGCCAAGCTCATCAGGGCCTATCCGCCGCGGCTCGCAGCGGGTTGCCGATGACCCCAACGCATGCCGGCCACTTCACAGTTGAGCAGCCCGCACCGTCGATCAGCCCACGACGCGCAAAAGCGCGAACAGCATCGCTATCGCGATCACCACAACCCCAGTGACAACAACCAGCCGGTTGGCGAATAGCAGACGCATCGCAGTTTCCCTAGACGAAGCTATAGCGCTCCGAATGGTAATTGAACAGCGGAACCTTCATCTCGCCAAGAGCCCGCTCAATCGCATCCATCATCACATTCGGACCACAGATGAAGTACTCATGCTCGGCGAATGGCGGCGGCAGATGGCGCCTGAGAAGCTCAGCGGTAATGAACCCCTGCTCGCCAGTCCACCCGGCCGGTGGATTTGCCAGTACGTGCACGATCGTCAGATCGAGCCTCGCTTTCAACGCTTCGAGCTCTTCGCGGAAGATTATCGATTCCCAGTCCTTGCTGCCATAGAGCAGGATCACAGGCCGCTTGTCGCCCCGGTCGGCAAACGTTCGGATCAGGCTCATCATCGGCGTCACGCCGATGCCTCCGGCAATCAACACGTGCATATCGGTCGGATTGCCAGAGGTGAACGCACCGTACGGCCCGTCAAGATAGACACGCTGCCCGGCCTGCACCGTGCGAACCGTTCGCGTGAAGTCGCCCAGATCCCTGATCGACATCTCAACCCGCCCGTCCGGCGCATTGGCACTGGACGAGAAGGAGAATGGGTGTCCGGTGATTCGGAAGGGCCCTCCCCACACCGTCAACCAGCCAAACTGGCCCGGGTCGAAGCGGAAGCCCGCATGGCCATCAGGCTGCATGACCAGCGTCCAGGTGTCACCACGTTCCTCGCGCACTTCGGCAACGCGATACGGCCTGCGAAGCAGGAACACTGGCTTGATGATACGAACGAAAGCCAGCAGCCCGATCCAGAAGATCGTCAGGCCGATCCACACGCCTCGCTTCCATGGGTCGATCAGGTAGAAACCCCATCCCATCATGTGCAGGATCCCCGCCATCACGGCGACAACTGCCAGCAGGATGTGCGTGAGGTGCCAGGTCTCGTACCGGAGCCGCAGTTTCTGGCGCCACAAAGCCATCACCACCAGTGCGATGAGCGAGTAAGTCGACAGGGCCGCGAAGCGGGCGCGCCAAGGCGCTTGCAGGGAATTCAGAAGCGCCAGCAATTCCGGGCGGGTGACAAACAGGATGACTGGATGCGCGACGACGAGGCAGACCGCTATCAGCGAGATCTGACGATGAAAGTGATAGATGACATCCTCACCCCATGGCTCGGTGACATACCGGAATCGTGCCGTGAGGCCGAATTGCAGGCCCATCATCGCAAGCCCGGAATAACCGAGCGCAGCCGAGAACTCTGTCCAGAAATCCCGCGTTGGCGGCAACGAACCTGCCAGCAGAGCGAACAGCGGGGCGAGAATGAAGAGCAGATAGACGATGATCCAAATTGCCCCACGTGCCGTATAAAGCAGCATCGAGTAACCCCGCCTCCTGGCAATGCTCCACACGCACTTGCCACCATAGGGTCGCTGCGGTGTTTATGGAATGGCACCTGTCACGCGTAGCCCGTCGAGGACCACCCCCATAGCAAGCTGATATATCACCATCACCCGCGCCGGCCGATTCGCGGCGGTTGCGGACAGTGCACGCGTTGATAGAGTGACGCCCACCCGGAGGAAGCGTCTTGGCGACAATCATCTCCATTTTTGGTGGAGTCGGCCTGTTCCTTCTGGGCATGGCCGTGATGACCGACGGCTTGAAAGCACTCGCGGGCTCTGCCTTGCGCGGAGTGCTGGCGAAAGCCGCTGCGACACCTGTGCGCGGCACAATCTGGGGTGCGATCATCACCCTCCTCGTGCAGTCATCCAGCGCCACGACCATGACGACGATTGGCCTCGTCAGTGCAGGACTGTTGACGTTCCCTCAAGGCTTGAGCCTCGTCTTCGGAGCAAACATCGGGACGACCGGGACGGGGTGGTTGGTCGCGCTCTTCGGTGTCAGGATTTCGCTCACGGCGGCAGCGCTGCCAATCGTCTTCGTGGGAGCGCTGCTTAAACTCGTGGGTCGGGGCCGGTGGGCAGGTGCGGGTAGCGCAATCGCTGGCTTCGCATTGATCCTGGTTGGTCTGACAACGCTGCAACAGGGCATGGGAGGACTGGCTGAGCAGCTTAATCCCGCAGACCTGCCCAGCGTCATCGGCGGAGCCGATGTGACATGGTGGTCTGGAATTCTGGGCGTCCTGATGTTGGTACTCGCCGGGATCGTGATGACGACGGTCATGCAATCGTCGACCGCCGCGATTGCCGTTACGCTCTCCGCCTTGTACGCCGGTGCAGTTGGGCTGGAACAGGCTGTGGCGCTGGTCATCGGCCAGAACATCGGCACAGCGACCAGTTCGGCGATGGCAGCAGTGGGCGCAAGCAGCACGGCGAAGCGGCTGGCCGTGGCATACATAGCATTCAAGCTGATAGCCGCCGTGGTGGCGCTGTTGCTCTTCCTTCCGATCGTTCAACTCATGGTTCGAGCAGCAGCCAGTATCGACCCAGTGACACTCCTGGCAATTTATCACACTGGGTACAATGTGGTGGGAGTCGCCATCCTGCTCCCGCTGATCGTTCCCTTCACCAGGGTGATTGAGCGCATAATACCAGAGCGGGGCAATCCGCTGACTCGATGTCTTGATCCCGCATCACTCACGTCCTCCACCGTCGCCGTGGAAGCTGGCCGCAGAACAGTGGCCCGCGTGCTCGGATCGCTATGTTCATCAACGACGGGCAGGCTCGAAAACATCCTCCGCGGAGGAACGGCCGCGGATACCAGTGACAATGCGTTGCTGCATCAGGCATCGGATGCATTGCAGCAGACGCGCGCGTTTCTTTCACATGTGACCGGCCAACCGCCGTCGGACGAGGAGCAGCGATGGTTGCTGAGCACGCTGCACGCCCTGGAGCACACAATTCGATTGGCCGACGCAATCAAGGAAGCTGTCAGGATCGGGCTGAATGGCGCTGACGAGCAGCGCGCTGTCGCGCTATGCGCGAAGGCAATGCAAATAGCCTCTTCGATCGCCACACTTCTGGTACATCCGCCGGTGCCGGAGAGTGAGGCAACCCGACCTGCCGGGCAATCCGCCACATTCGGTGTAGGACCCGCAGGCACCCACCCAACGCCCGCGGTGTCGCTCGACAAGGCAATCGTTTGCCTCGAACACTGTTCGACTGAACTGGCCAACCTGTTGCCGTCGCATCGCCGCGCCACGCTCGAATCGGTCGCGTCTGGCACGCTGACTGCGAATGACGCCATTGCTCATGTCGAAATGGTCCGCTTCCTTGACCGGCTCGCGCATCACGCGTGGCGAGCATCCGCTCATATTGCCGGTGCCATCGTGCAATACTGAGCCACGAAGGCAGCTCGGGGGATCGATGGAGGCCCGTCGATCCGGATTCTCCGTTTGGTCGTCTCCCGAGTGCTGACTGGCAGCGGTCCGTAACCGCTACGGGAGATATCTATGACTGAGGCAAAGAACGGAAAGCGGACCAGAGTTGCCGAAGCGGTCGGTCAGACCGGCGATAGCGGCAAGCTGAAGCGTGCGGTCTATGAGCGTCAGCTCGCTAAATTGCATGCTGAGTTGGTCACCTTGCAACGGTGGGTGGTCCACGAGGGGCTCAAGGTCTGCGTGGTGTTCGAGGGTCGCGACGGCGCCGGCAAGGGTGGGACAATCAAGGCGATTACCGAGCGTGTAAGCCCAAGGGTATTCCATTTGGTCGCATTGCCCGCCCCGACCGAGCGAGAGAAGACGCAAATGTACTCTCAACGTTATATTGCCCACCTGCCGGCCGCTGGAGAAATTGTGATATTCGACCGCAGTTGGTACAACCGCGCCGGCGTCGAGCGGGTAATGGGCTTCTGCACGGAGGAACAGGCGAAACGCTTCCTCCAGATCGTCCCCGAGTTTGAACACGTGGTCGTCGAGTCAGGCACGATCCTATTGAAGTACTGGCTCGAGGTGAGCCAGGAAGAACAGACGCGACGACTCATGGCACGCATCAGCGACCGGCGGAAGACCTGGAAACTGTCCCCAATGGATCTCGAGTCCTACCATCGCTGGTTCGATTATTCGCGCGCCCGCGACGAGATGTTCAAGGCAAGCGATACCGCGTGGGCACCATGGTTCGTGGTTCGATCGGACGATAAGAGACGCGCGAGACTGAATGTCATCCGGCACCTGTTGGACCATGTCCCCTACAAACATTTGGCAACTGCAGACGTGATGCTGCCAACGCGACAGCCTCCGGGGAACTACAGTGAACCGGATCATCCCCTCAAGCTCGTTCCGGAATATGACTGGACTGGAAAATGACCGATAGACATGCCCAGAACTGCGTGGCGCAGCTGTTGCTTCACCACCCCCAACGCGACTGACTCGTGATCGATGCGCCCGCCGCCATGCCGACGGAGAACCTGCCCCGAGCGTAAGCGTCCGGTGAGCCGCGTGGCTCACCGGACGCTTACGAATCGGCCTGCATGAAAGTTCCCGGCAACGCGTCGCGGCACACCGCCGGACCGATCGCAGCAGCCAAGTGAGCGCATCAGTCTTTGCCAGCGCAACCCATCCGGCAAGCACCGGAAATAAATCTTGCCGCTCTATCCATTGTGTTATATATAATAACCATGGAAGCCGACGTAACACCCGGTCCAGCCTCGCCTCCCGATCCGCCACAGGATCACACCGGCACCACCGTGCCCGGCAACATCGCCGTCCTCCTTCACGCCGTCGGCATCCTGCTCGGCTACGGCCGCCATCTTCTCGGCACCGTCAAGCGCCGTGCCGCCGCCCCCACATTCCCCACCATCGCGGTCGGCTTCGGCACCGCCAACCTCTCCACCATCCTCGCTCATCTGAACCGCGGCATCCTGCGCGCCATCGCGCTGAAGCGCGTGCTGCTCGCGCGCGCCGCAACCGGTCGCGACATCGACATCCCGCCCCCTCGCATCCGCACGGAGCAACCATCGCCCGGGCAAACAGTCCCCCAACCCGAGCCACCACCGGATCAACCAGCCAAGCCCAAAGCATCACGCCCGTCCCCGCCCCCGGGCGCCGACGATCCCGAACTCTTCATGCCCACACAGGAGGAACTCGAGCGCCAGGTCCGTCGCCGCTCCTTCGGGCGCACCTACGCCGAGATCTGCCTCGATCTCGCCGTCATGCCCGGCCTCTGCACAAGCGCCTTCTGGAACGAGCTGTTCGAGATCATGCACCTCCTCCGCGGCAACGGCGTCGTCACCGTAATGCGGGAGAAGGCCCGCCGCGAACAGGCGTTCATCCGCGAGCAGGACAGCAAGCTCGACAGCATCCGGGACTGGTTACATCTGAAACCAGATGCTGTCCGGCAGGTCTTGGGCTTCTTCATCGGCGAACCGCCGGTCGATCCATTCGCCCAGTCACCGTGCGACGCGCCGCTGCCCACCGGCCCGCCCTGATCCTTTGCAGATTGACGTAGCGCTGATGCCCGGGGCCGGACAACGGCCAGCCCCGCCGTTCCGATTCGCGCCCCTCTATACCAGCGGCCAGAAGTCTCAACACACGATCGAAGCCCCTCGCCGTCATTTGTGGCGTGTGGTTGCATGTCCGGCACCGTCGGCTGAGCGCGCTGATCGCCGCAGTATATGCGGAACCGCGGCATCAGCGGTGCTATTCCCCGGACGAGCCGCCTCCATCGCCGGACGTCGATCCAACCTGCGCCACTTGCGGCTGCGACAACAGAAAGCGCTGCAGTTGGCCGACATGCCCATCGCGCGCCGCGCCCGGCCGCGAGCGAATGACGAAGTCCCACGAGCCAGGCAACGACACATCCGCAAACGGTCGGACCAACCTTCCACTCGACAGATCAAAGTCGACCAGAGGTGCGCGGCCAAGCGCAATGCCCGCACCCGCGACTGCCGCCCCGACCGTGGCGTTGAAACTATAGAACCGCACGATTGTCACCTTGGCATTCGGTCGGCAGCCAAGCAGTTCGAGCCAATGCGACCAATCCTTCTCGGGATTGCCCACATGGTCCGTCAGATCCTCTTGCAGCAGTGTGTGCCGCAATAGTTCGTCAGGGCTACTGATCTGTCCGAGCGACGGGCTGCACACCGGGAACACCGTCTCGCTGAACAGCAGTCGCTCGCCGGTCCCCAGCGCACCCCGCCGAGCACGCAGCACCGCCAGGTCCAGTCCCTCCCGGATCATGTCCGGCTCATTGTCCTCGATCGAGCGCACCTGCCACTGCACCGATGGATGCAGCGCGGCGAACGCGGCAAGCCGGGGTGCCAACCACAGCGACGACACCGACCCGCTGGAGGAAATCGTCAGCACCGGCCGCTTGCGGCGGTCGCGCACCGCCTCGCACGCCGCGCCGAGTTGCGCGAACGCCGCCTCCACCTCCCGTTGCAGCACTGCACCGTCAACGGTGACCACGGTGCGGCCGGAGCCGTTGCGGGCGCGGGTCAGCAGTTCGGCACCCAAGCTGTCCTCCAGGCCACGAATTTGGTGGCTGACCGCGCTCGTGCTGACGTTCAGCGCCTCAGCGGCCCGGGCAAAGCTCCCGTGTCGTGCCACCGCGGCAAAGGCGCGCAAAGCAGCCAAAGGTGGTATGCGGTCCGGCATCGCCGTGCAATCTAGCTCAATAGCGGTTGAAAAACACGCGTTTGCGCAACGCTGCCGGCACGAACAGGATGCGCGGCGAAAAGGGAGTCGAGACGGATGCACTTCGACATCAGGCTATGGCGGCTGATGGCCGGGCTACGCGGACGCATCCTGCTGGGAATCGTCCTCGGACTCCTGGCGCTGGCGGTCGGGATCGCCCGGTTCGCCTTCCTCGGCCAGTTCCTCGCCCGGTTGTTCCGCGCCGAACCGGCCGCGGCACTGATTGTGCCGTTGCTCGCGACGCTGCTCGCAATCGTCCTCCGCCCCTGGCTCGACCATGTGCGCACCATGATCGCGCACCGGACGGCGATGCGCGTTCAGGACGTGCTCCGAGGCCAGCTATACGACAAGATCGTGGCGCTCGGTCCAGCGTGGTTCGGCGCGGAGCGCACCGGCGGGGTGATGCTGTCGGTGGTTGATGGCGTCGAGCAGTTGCAAACCTTCTTCGGTCAGTACCTGCCGCAGGTGGCGATCGCAGCGTGTGCGCCGCTGGCGATCTTCGCTTTCATTGCGTTCTGGGACGTGCCCGTCGCCGCCGTCATGCTGGCCGCGGCGCTGTTCACCCTGGCCGCGCCATCGGTGGTGCACAAGCGCACCGGTCAGGCCTCGCGCGAACGCATGCGGGCCTTCAAGTCGTTCGGCGAAGAGCTGCTGGACGCGATCCAAGGGCTGCCGACACTGAAGGCGTTCGGCCAGAGCGGCGCCTATGGACAGATGCTGGCCGACAAGGCGCGCGCGCTGTCCGAGAGCACGATGATGGTGCTGGGCACCAGCGTCCTGACACGCGGCGTCACCGATCTCGGTTGCGCGCTCGGCGCAGCGGGAGCGCTCGTTCTGGGGGCGTATCGCGTGCGGCATGGCGAGATGAGCCTGGAGGCTTTGCTGATCGTGCTGATGGCAGGCACGGAAATCTTCCGTCCGCTGCGCGACCTGCGCACGGTGCTGCATCAGGGCATGACCGGCCAGGCCGCCGCCGCTGGCATCAATGCGCTACTGGATGCGCCGGTGACAGGGCCTGGTGCTCCATCTCGCGGCGCCCCCTCCCCAACCCTCCCCCGCTTCGCGGGAGAGGGGGCTGGGCTGCACTCCCTCTCCCGCGAAGCGGGGGAGGGTTGGGGAGGGGGCGCTGTGTCACTTTCCCCCACCATAACCTTCAACGAGGTGTCCTTCGCCTACCCCGGCGGCCGCCGCGCCGCTCACCGCGGCCTGTCCTTCAACATCGCCGCCGGCGAGCGCGTCGGCGTGGTCGGCCCCAGCGGCTCCGGCAAATCCACCATCGTGCGTCTGCTGCTCCGCTTGCACGATCCACAAACTGGCGCCGTCCGCATCGGCGGCCAGGATCTCCGCGCCCTCGACCCCCAGGCCGCGCGCCGGATGATCGCCATGGTCGCGCAGGACACCTACCTGTTCCACGGCACGGTCGAGGACAACCTGCTGCTCGGCCGCCCCGACGCAACCGAGGCCGACATCATTGCCGCCGCGCGCGCCGCCAACGCCCACGACTTCATCGAGGCGCTGCCCGACGGCTACCAGACCGTGATCGGCGAGCGCGGCGCCCGCCTGTCCGGCGGCCAACGCCAGCGGATCGCGATCGCCCGCGCCCTGCTGCGCGACGCACCGATCCTGATCCTGGATGAGGCCCTGTCATCGGTCGACGCAGAGAACGAGGCGGTGATCCAGCAGGCGCTGGACCGGTTGATGGCCGGCCGCACCACCCTGATCCTGGCGCACCGCCTGTCCAGTGTGATCAATGCGGATCGCATCCTGGTGCTGGACAATGGCGCCGTCGCGCAGAGCGGCCGCCACGCGGAGCTGATCGCGCAGGACGGGCCATACCGCCGCCTGATGGGACCGCAACTTGCCGAACGCGATGACTCGGTAGCGCTGGCACCGCTCGCGGACCTGCCATCCGCCGAACCTGCCGCGTCCGAAGATACCGCCCCCGTCGTGCGCGACCTGGCGCAGGACGCCGCCGAGATCGGCTGGCCGGCGACCATCCGCGCCCTGCTCGGCTTCATCCGGCCGTGGTGGCGGCTGCTCACGGTCGTGGTGGGCTGCGGCATCGGCCGCGTCGTCGCCTTCATCGGCGTCAGCGTACTCGGTGCATTCATCATCGCCGCCGTGCGCGGCCATCAACCGACGCAGCTGTTGGTCGTGTTGCTGCTGGCGGCAGCTCCAGCGGCGGCGCTGCTGCATTGGCTCGAATCGTTCCTCGCGCACGACATGGCCTACAAACTGCTCGCGGTGATGCGGATCGACCTGTATCGCAAGCTGGATGCACTCGCGCCGGCGTACCTGTTGAAGCGGCGTTCCGGCGACCTGGTCGCGCTGGCCACGCAGGATGTCGAGACGATCGAGTATTTCTTTGCCCATACGGTGGCGCCGGCGTTCGTGGCGGCGCTGATCCCCGGCGCGGTACTGATCACGCTGGCAGTAATCGCGTGGCCGCTGGCGCTCGCGCTGCTGCCGTTCCTGGCCTACGCCGCCGGTTCGCCGGTGTTCGGTCGGCAGCGCATCGACCGGATGGCGTCCACGGCGCGGCGCGCGCTTGGCGAACTCGGCGCACACGCAACCGAGACGATCCAGGGCCTGGCCGAACTGATGGCGTTCGAAGCGACCACGCGGCGGCGCGACGAGTTCATGGCCTATGTGCGGCGCTACCAGACAATGCGCCTGACCCTTTTGGAGGACCTGACGCGTCAGACCGCCGGCCTGGAAGTAGCAACCGGCCTTGGCGGACTGGCGGTTGCCGCAGTTGGCGCGCCACTCGTGCTGCACGGCTGGATCGAGCCAACCATGCTGCCGCTGCTCATGCTGATCTCGGTCGCGGCGTTCCTGCCGGTGTCGGAGATCGCCCAGGTGGGACGCCAGCTTGCCGATACGATTGCATCGACGCGACGGCTGCACGTGGTGCATGCGGAACCAGTGGTGATCACCGATGGGTCTCTTGTGCCAGCGGCGCCGCGTGGTGGCTCGACGGTTGGGTTCGAGGATGTGCGGTTCACCTATCCGGGCCGCCATCGTCCGGCGCTGGCGGATGTCAGCGTCACCATGCCCGCGGGTGCGACGGTGGCGCTGGTCGGGCCGTCCGGCGCCGGCAAAACGACCATCGCCAATCTGCTGCTACGGTTCTGGGACCCGGAGCACGGGGCGATCTCGCTGGATGGCGTCGATCTGCGTGAGCTGACACTGGACGGGCTGCGCGGCCGCATCGCCTTGGTCGCGCAGGACACCTACCTGTTCAACAACACGCTCGAGGCAAATGTGCGGCTCGCCAAGCCGGACGCAACGCAGGCGGAGATCGAAACCGCGTTGCGCCAGGCAGCACTCGCCGAGTTCGTCGCCGACCTGCCGGAGGGATTGCAGACGCGGGTGGGAGAGCGCGGGGTGCAGCTATCCGGTGGACAGCGCCAGCGCATCGCGATCGCGCGCGCGTTCCTCAAGGACGCACCGATCCTGGTGCTCGATGAGGCGACCTCGCATCTCGACACGATCAGCGAGCAGCTTGTGCGGTCGGCGCTGGATGCGCTGATGGTCAATCGCACAACGATCGTGGTGGCGCATCGGCTGTCCACGATACAGGCGGCCGACATGATCCTGGTGCTGAACGCCGGCCGCGTGATTGAGGTGGGAACGCACAGCGAACTGTCGGCTCGGCGCGGGTTCTATGCACGGCTGGTGGAGCACCAGATGGCTGGCGTCGTGGAACGGCACGCGGCGGAATAGGCGCCGCTCGTTCGTCAACGTCATGGCGGGGCTTGGTCCCGCCATCCACGTCTTGCGTTGTTGGACAGGTGAAGAGATAGCTGCCGACCCGCATCCGCATAATGCAGAACGGCAGGTGTCCAATTTATGATTCCAACTGGCGTGTAATACCAAGGGCCGCTAGGATCAACTCTCCAACCCGTCATGGCCGGGCTTGACCCGGCCATCGGCCACCCACATCAATTTGCGAACGATCCAAACCCAGTCAGCAAGGCCGGGTCAAGCCCAGCCATGACGGGATTGGCGGCGCGTGCGGTACGTCAACAGCAAGGGCGGCTGGTATAATTACAGTGGCCCTTATGAATGACCTGTCGTCGGTGGTACCGCGTCATGGTAGCGAAGGCCCACCACCCATGGCTTTTGTTGTTGCTATCAGCAAAGATGTCGATCCTGACGTCCGTCGGCATGACGTTGCGGGGTATCGATCACGAGTCGAGATTTCTGGCCGTCGGTATAACTTGCGGTGCGGAAGGGAGCATATCTATCGATCGGTCTGCGATCTCGGCACATCGCGTTCGATGCGGACGGCGATGCGGTTCTTGCGCCTGCCAACGCGGCCTTCGTAAAGCGCGACCGAACCGCAACGCACCAGTACTGGCGCGCCGACGCTGGTATTCAGCACGATCTGGCTGCCCGGTTCCAACCGCATCACGTCCGATAGCCGCATCGTCTGCTCGTCCAGCACGACATCCAGCTCGACCTCGGTGTTCCACAATTCCTCGGCCAGATGCGTTTCCCAGATTAAGTCGCGGCCGAATTTCTCGCCCATGAATTGCTGCAGCAGCAGTTCCCGCACAGGTTCCAGCGTGGCATAGGGCAGCAACAGCTCCATGCGCCCGCCGCGGTCCTCCATGTCGATGCGCAGGCGCGCCAGCACCGCGGCGTTCGACAGCCGGCTGATGGTGGCGAAACGCGGATTCACCTCGAGTCGCTCGAACCGGAACGTAACCGGGCACAGCGGGTCGAAGCTCGCGGAAAGATCGGCGAGCACGACATGGATCAGCCGCTCCACCAGAGTGCGCTCGATCGTGGTGTAGGGGCGGCCCTCGATGCGCATTGCCGCGGTGCCGCGCCGGCCCCCCAGCAACACGTCCACAATCGAATAGATCATCGCGGAATCAACGACCATGAGGCCGTAATTGTCCCACTCCTCGGCCTTGAACACCGCCAGCATCGCCGGCAAGGGGATGGAGTTCAGGTAGTCGCCGAACCGCAGCGACAGGATGTTGTCGATGCCGACCTCGACGTTGTCCGAGGTGAAGTTGCGCAGCGAGGTGGACATGATGCGAACCAATCGGTCGAACACGATCTCCAGCATCGGCAGACGCTCGTATGAAACGAGGCCCGAGCTGATGATCTTCTGCATGCCGGTGCGATTTTCGCCACCGGCGGGTCCTTCGTCGAAGCCGAGCAGACTGTCGATCTCGGCCTGGTTAAGTACGCGCGCAGGCTGTGCTGGCTGTTCGCCCTCGCCAGCTTCCGTTTCACCCTCGGCATCGGTCGACGCGCCCCATGCGGCGGCCATTTCTTCTTCGGTTTGCTCGGCTTCGGGTTTGTCGCTCATTGGATCAGCATCTGGGTGAACAGTACGTCGGTGACGCGCGCCGGCGCCGCGGCGAGGTTGGCGCGCGCGAGAAGTTCCTCCCGCAGCCGATAAGTCCCGGCGGAACCGCGCAACTCTTCGGGCCGCATTTCGCGGATGTAGGTCAGGAACAGGTCCTGGAGCTTGGGCAGTGCGGCCTTCACCTTCTCGGCGTCGTCCGCTTTCATCACTTCGACGCGTGCGCTGATCTTCACGTAGCTGGGGCGTTGGGGATTGCTGTTCAGGTTGGCGATCATCTCTGGCAAATCGATATAGATGGGCGTCAGCGGTTTAGCAGTCTCCGCGGCCTCTTGCGCAGCGTGATTCATGCCGAACAGCCGGGGCAGCGTTCCGGTAAACCACAACCCGGCGCCGACACCCAACAGCAGGATCGGGGCGGCCATGATAATGAGCTTGCGCTTCCCACCAGCGGGTTTGGGCGTTTCCGGTTCGGTGGGCTCCTCCGTCGGACCCTCTATTTCCTTTATTTCCTTTGTTGGCGCGGCTTTTGCCACCGCCGTCTCCTTTGCACGTCGCGATGGCAGGATGACAGGGCCACGTTAAGGAAGCGCTATCGCCGGGGCACCGTTGGGACCGACCGCAGACTGGACAGTGACCGGCAAAGCGCGCTGATTACCGAAATGAATAACTCGGATGGAGGTCCAGGTTGGGAGGTGCTCGCCCGCACCGGGAGCGAGACCGGCCGCGGGTCGCCTGACGCGGTATTCGATGCATTCATGCGCCACATCAAGAACTGACGAGCCAGATGACGGCGCGTCAGCAAAAAGACAACGAGGGGAAACGTGATGGCAAACGAAACGACAGGCGTCCCGGCGCCGACGCCGCGGATTCGCAAGATGCAGATCACCGCTCTGGTGCTGCTCGTGCTCTGCGGCGTCATCAACTACCTGGATCGTTCGGCCTTGGCGGTCGCCAATGTGCTCATCCGCCAGGAGCTTGGCTTGAACGCCACCTCGATGGGCGTGCTGCTGTCCGCGTTCCTGCTCGCTTACGCTCTCTCTCAGATTCCGGTCGGCTTCCTGATCGATCGGCTCGGCCCGCGCACCTTGCTCGGCTGCGCAATCACCGTGTGGTCGATCGCGCAGGCCGCGTGCGGATTCATCGGGAGCTTCACGCAATTCTACTTCGCGCGCATCGCATTGGGCGTTGGTAAATCGGCGCAATTCCCCACCGGCATCCGAGTGGTCAACAACTGGTTCCACGTGAGCAAGCGAGGCTTGCCCACCGGCATCTTCAACTCCGCCTCCTTCCTGGGCACGGCACTCGCGCCACCACTGCTGACAGTCATCATGCTCGCCTATGGCTGGCGCATGATGTTCATCATCATGGGCGTCCTTGGCTTCGTCGCCGCGTTCATCTGGGTGGTGTTCTATCGTGACCCGACCACGGTCTGCACGCCGGCCGAGATTGCGTATATACGCTCGGGCGACACGGCGCGGACGAATTCGCCGGTCAATCCCAGGCAGTGGGCGCGCCTGTTCCAGTTCCGCACCATGTGGGGTGCGATCCTGGGCACGCTGGGCGCCCAATACCTGACCTGGATGTACTACACGTGGCTACCGGGGTTCCTGGAAATCCAGCAGCACATGACCATTTCACGCACCGGGATATTTGCCGCCATTCCACCGATCGTTGGCACAATTGGGTCGGTCGTCGGGGGCTTCTCAACGGATTGGCTGTCGCGCTGGGGGTTCTCGCCGCTGACCTGCCGCAAGATCCCGCTGGTGTCCGGCCTCATCGGCATGGCGATCCTGGCAATTGCCACCGCGTATGCCAGCGACAACACGGTCGTGATAACGTTGATCTCGTTTTCCTACTTCCTTGCCGGACTGTCGTCTGCGGCGATCTGGGCCATCGTCACCGCCGCCGCGCCGCCGGACTATGTCGGCTCCTTCGGCAGCCTGCTGCTGCTTGGCGGCTTCCTCGGCGCGACCGTGTCGCCCATCGTCACCGGGTTCATCGTGGACTCAACCGGTTCCTTCCTGTTGGCGCTGCTGATCGGCGCCGGCATGGCATTGCTCGGCGCCATCGCGTTCCTGCTGCTGATCGACAAACCGATCAGTGGCGCGGAGCTGGAAGGCTCGGTTGAACTAACGGGCGCGCCGCCAAGGGTCGCGTAGCCTCACGCCTCGACGATCAGCAGTCCGTCCACGGCTGCGACGCCGTTCGCGCCAACCTTCAGCGGGTTAACTTCCAGCGTGAAGGTCGGCCACAGCGCGCTGGCCGCGAGCGCACTGAAGCCGGCGATAAAAGACGCCGCCTGTAGCGCCTGCTGATCCGACAGCAACGTCGGCATGCGTCGCAAGGTGCGCAGTCGAAGCAGCAGGTCGTGTGCGCCATCCGCATCGATCGGTGCGCGCGAGAACACGACATCGTCGATGATCTCGGTCATGCCGCCGCCCATGCCACAGCCGACCACCACGCCGAACTCCTGGTCGCGAAACGCCGTCACCAGCAGTTCCACCGAGCCTTGGAACATATGCTGCACCCACGCGCCATCGAGCGTCACGCCGAGTTCCGCGGCGCGCGCTTCAAAGTCGCGGAATGTCGCCGCGGCAGCCTCGGGCGTCGCGACATTCAATGCCACCAGGCCCACTGCCGCACGATGCGTGACCGCTGGCGAGATTGCCTTGATGGCGACATTGAACCCGACATCTTCCGCTGCCTGTGCAGCCTGCTCGGCGGTACGAGCGATGCGTCCCGGCGCGACCGGCAGTTCGGCGGTTTCCAGGATGCGCGCGACGGCGTCCTCGGTGATCACGCCGTCGCCGGGCACCGCATCGAGCCACGGAAATGGCGGCTGCTTTAGTGGCACAACACGGATGCGATGCTGCAGATCCGCAGCGTAACGAGCCAGATGGCCGGCGGCGCGGATCAAGCGCGCGTGCTCGGTGAACACCATGACGCCGTGCTCTGCCAGCCGCGGAATGATCCCTTGCGGCGGGGCCAGCCAGCTCAGGCCGATCGGGCGCGCTGTGTGCTGGCGCACCGACTGGAACATGTCGGCGAATGTTGGTGCCAGACCGCCAAATCCCGACGCGAAACACAGAGTACTGATCGGTGCCGGGCGCATCGGCCAGGATGTTCAGGACCTCCGGCAGGTTCTCCCGATTTTTCGGGTTGGTCATCGAACCTGGCGTCAGGTCCACCGGGTTCATCGATGACGCCAACGGCGTCAGGATCGGTGCCAACCGCTCGCGCGTATCCACGTCAAGCTGCGGCACCACCAGTCCATCGCGCGCGCATTGATCCGTGGCGATGACGCCGCTGCCGCCGCCAAACGTGCTGATCAACACGCGGTTGCCGGAGGGCAGGCATCCGGCGGGCAACGATGCGAGCTGCAAGGCAACTTCCAGCATTTCCTCAGGCGAGAACACGCGAATCGCGGCAAACTCGCGGAAGACCGCATCGTAGGTGCGATCACTGCCCGCAAGTCGACCGGTGTGCGCCAACGCAGCGCGACCACTGGCCTCCGTCGCGCCACCCTTCAGCACAACGACGGGCTTGCGGCGATGCCGCGCCTCCGCCAGGGCCGCGACAAAGCCGTCGGGATCGCCGATTGCCTCGGCATAAACGGCGATGACGCGTGTGCCCTCATCCTCGATCAGCGCGCGCATGAAGTCGGGAATGCCGAGCGCCGCTTCATTGCCGCAACTGATAGTGATGCGGAAGCCGAGCCCGAGGTCCTGCGCGCGAGCATGCGCATTCACCGCGATCCCACCGCTCTGGCTGATGATCGAAACGCTGCCAGGCGTGAAGTGGTCGATCTCCGTCATCAACGAACTGAACGACGCAGTCAGGCCGATGGACGTGTTGATGATGCCGATGCAATTGGGACCGCATAGTTTCATCGAGCTGGAGCGGCACAGCTCTGCGAGTTGCCGTTGCCGTGACCGGCCTTCGTCGTTGCCCTCAGCGAAGCCTCCGGCCCATACGACCGCCGATGGCACACCGGCCGTGACGCAGTCGCGCGCCAGGTCGTGCACCAACTCCGCCGGCACGGCGATGATCGCCATGTCGGGAATCGCGGGCAGATCGGCGAGACTTGGAAAGCACAGTAGTCCAGCCACGGTGGTGCGGCCGGCATTCACCGGCCACACCGAACCCTGATAGCCGAACTTCCGCAGGAAGCCGACGGCGAGCCCACCCAGATTGCCCGACCGATCCGACGCCCCGACCACAGCCACTGATCGAGGCGCCAGCAACGGCGTGAGATCGCCGAACGGCCCCGCCATCGTCAGCGCATCTTCCACACCGGCCGGCGCTTTTCACGAAACGCGCGCGGACCTTCAGCACCGTCCTCGCTTTCCGCGACTTCCTGATCGAGATGGCGCGCGTAGGAAACCAGCGACGGTGGGAACGCGGCCGTCAACCGATACAGCCGAACCGCGGCCTGCACCGCGAGCGGCGAGCTGTCGCAGATCATCTCAGCCATCTGCTCGCAGGTCTCCATCAGCTTCGCGCGCGGCACCACCTTGTTGACGATAGCCTGGGCGTAGCATTCCTGCGCAGTCAGCCTGCCGTTGCACAGGGTAAGATACGCGGCGGTGGTGCGCGGCAACGCCGCATAGAGATTATGCGCGGACCCGAGGCGGCCAACCTTGGTGTGGGTGTCGCCAATCCACGCGTCGTCCGCCATGACGCGCAACTGGCATTGCAGCGCGAGCGACAGGCCAACGCCGACAGCAAGACCGTTCATTGCGGCGATCAGCGGCTTCTCCAGGTTCGCATCGCTCGGCTGGCCGCCACCGCCCCAGTGGAACAACGGATTGTTTGGATCCTCATGCGGCGTGCGCTTGCCCTCGGCCTGGAAGCGCGCCAGGAACTTCACGTCGCGCCCAGCGCAGAATGCATCACCTGTGCCGGTGACAATGCCGACATAGATGTTGGGATCAAGTCCAATGTCGCGCCAGCAGGACCGTAGTTCCGCGTAGGCGTAGCTGTGTAATGCGTTGCGGACTTCGGGGCGGTTGATGGTGACGTAGGCGATGTGGCCTTTTTTCTCATAGATCAGGTGCTCGAGATTCTTCGGCGTCGAGGACGGATCGTAGGGCAATTCATAACTTGGCATTACGCTTCTCCTTTACTGCCATGCACTGCGTTTTGTGTCTGCCAGAGACTTGACATATCAATGTCGTCAGCCTTTATCCCATGTTGTATCGAGCGGCTCACGGGCGATGCTCACGCCCGCAGCCCTGCTCAGTCGAACGACATTGACGGTGCCTGCGAGATCTGGTGAACCGGAATAGTAGGCCGATACCGTGCCATCGCCGACCGGCGTTGCGCGATCCCAATGGCCGAGCGCCACGTAGTCAGCACCGGTCGCCGCCAACGCTGCATCGCTGATGCGCCACGCTCTGTGCGATTGCGCGTCCCATTCATGGGGCGGCACGTAGTGGCCATGTGCCATCACGATGTGCCAACGCGCTGTTCGCGGACTTGGCGCGTCCAGTGGCTGCATATCGCTGTAGCCGTGCAGCGCTCGACCGCGGATTTCCAGGTCGTGTTCCGCGAACATGATCGCGTCCGAATGCGTAACGCCCAGCACGTGAACATGCTTCAGGTCGTCTAGCCCAGCGCGACGGAACAAGCACTCGGGCAGAATGGAATCGTGATTGCCGGGCAGTAGCACGACCGGCACGCGGGCATCGGACAGCACGTCCCTTGTGCGTTGCAGCATGGCTTGCGATACGCGGTGGTTGTCGAACGTGTCGCCGGCCAGCAACACGATATCGGCCGACAACGACTGTGCCTTTTGCAGCACGGCTTGCAATCCCAGCAACCCGTGATAGCAGCCCACGGCGCCATCATCGACGTGCAGGTCGGATGTATGCACCAGCACGACATCGCCGGTTGTGGTGGATTGGGTGGTCACAGTCGATCCCAAAGCTTGCCTGATCCGCACCATGCACGTTATGGATTGACTTATCAACTGCCGGCACTAATGTTGAGAGCACGCTCAAAGAGGGCCCACCGTGTTCGCCGCACCGCCAACAGTGCAAACCGAAATCTTCACGCGCTTACCGGACGAATATCGGGTCCGCGACAAAGAAAGCGCATGGACGCGTGCACGTGGCAGCGGCCCAATGCATTCGTTCCTGGAGGGCCCGTCATTCGACCGCGATGGCAATCTGTACTGCGTGGATCTCGCCCACGGACGCATCTTCCGCATTGCACCGAACGGCGCATGGCAACTCTTCACCCACTATGAAGGCAAGCCGAACGGCCTGAAGATCCATCGCGACGGCCGCATCTTCGTCGCCGATGGGCAGCACGGGATCATCTCGTTCGATCCCATCACCGCTCGCCGGACCACCATAGTTGGTGATCTAGCCGGCCCGAACGATCTGGTGTTCGCGGACAACGGTGATCTGTACTTCACCGATCCGGAGGGCAGCCATCTCGGCAATCCGATTGGTCGCGTGCTGCGCTTGTGCGCCGATGGCCAGCTTGATGTGCTGATGCAGGGCCTGCCCTATCCCAACGGACTCGTCCTGTCGCCAACGCAGAACGAGCTGTTCGTCGCGCTGACGCATTCGCTGCAGGTGGTGCGGCTTGGCCTGCACGGCGCCCATCGCTGGCGCGCGTTCATCCAACTTTCCGGCGGACTGTCCGGCCCGGACGGCATGGCGATGGACGAGCAGGGCAATCTCGCTGTTGTGCACGCCGGCTTCGGCACCGTCTGGCACTTCAACCCCTTGGGCGAACCGCTCGCGCGCATCCGCTCCTGCGCCGGCATCCGCACCACCAACATCGCGTATGGCGGCCCTGATCGGCGCACACTCTACATTACCAAATCCGAGCAAGGCACAATTCTGACGGCACGCATGGCAGTGCCGGGACGGACAATGTACTCGCATCTATGACGTAACCAAGACTACCTGGGAGGAAACAAGGCAATGGCCATCAGCTTAACCCGCCGCACCGCGGCGTCGATGCTTGCACTCGGTCCCGCCCTGCTTGGGCACAAGGTCCGTGCTGCCGAACCACCGAAGGACCCGCCGGTATTTCGTATCGGCGCGCTGCTCGGCCTGACCGACAAGGGGAACTGGAACGCCACGGTGATGCAACGCGGCATCATGATGGCGGTCGACGAGATCAACGCCAAAGGCGGCATCGACGGCATCAAGGTCGAGGCCGCGATCGAGGACCATCAAGGCGTGCCACGTGTCGGCGTCGATGCACTGGAACGGCTGCGCGCCCGCTATGACATCCAGGCCGTGCTGCTCTCCTACTCCACGGTCGCGCTCGCCACCGCGCCCATCTGTGAGCAGAACAAGATCTTCATGCTGGACGGCGGTTCGGTATCCGAAGCACTGGTCGGCAAGTTCAGCTATCTGTTCCACAACCGCGCGGTCGCAACAGTGCTTGCACGCGCGGCATTGACGATCCCGAAGCAGCAGGGCTTCAAGAAGATGGCGGTGATGGCTGCCTCGACCGACGAGGGCCAAAGCCTGCTGCGTCTGTCACGCGCCGACTGGGAGGCCTACGGCGGCACCATCGTCGATGTCGAGCAGGCACTGGCGACCGCAAGCAACATCGACACGCAGATCGCCAAGCTGCGCACCAGCGAGGCGGACTTCCTGGCGATCTGGGAATTCTCCCCGGGTCCCGGCCTGGTGCTGAAGCGCGCGCGGGAGTTCGGCATGAAGCAGCCGATCATCGGTGTCGAATACACCGCGGAGATCGGCAAGGTCGCCGGGCAATACTCCGACGGATTCCAAATTGCCTCGGACTACTTCAATTCAGATTCGGCCGAAGAATGGCCGAAGCGTTTCGCCACCAGCTACAAGGCCAAATACGGCGACAACCCCGAGGTATATGCCGCCAACTACTACGAAGGTATCTACATCGTCGCGGAGATGATCCGCCGCGCGCGCGCAGAAGGTGGCAACTACTTCACCGGCGAGCGCCTCGCCGCCGCATTGCGGGCGAAGCCCAGCATGCCCAGCGTCTATGGCGGCAACATAGTGTGGGAAGCCGACGGTTCCTGCCTGAAGCGCGTCGGCATCTTCGTCGTAAAGGACGGCAAACCACAGTTCCAGCACTACGCCGAACTCGCGTAGGGCCGCCGAGCAATCGCATCCCGATGGACCTCCTCGCACAACTGTTCGCCAACGGCCTGGGCAATGGCAGCTTCTACGCATTGCTCGGCCTGGGGTTCGGCCTGATCTTCGCGACCACGCGCATCGTGCACTTCGCCTATGGACCAGTCTATGCGATCAGCGCCTTCGCAGCCTGGTTCACGGCCGCGCAGTTGGGCGTGCCCCTCTTCCTCGCTGTCCTGATGGCCCCCGTGATCGGCGCGATCGCGGGCGCCGCCGTCTATTGGCTCGCCTACCGCCCGTTCGAGCGCCGAGGCATGGCCTCGCACAGCGTGCTGATCCTTTCCCTAGGGCTATCGATCATCCTTGAATGCCTGCTGACGTTAGCGTTCGGATCCAGCATCCACACCGTGCCCGACTTCAGCGCCACCGTATTCATCATAGGCCCGGTCTTCCTCACCAGCCTCCAGATCAGCGAAACCATCGCACTGATCGTTGTCGCTGGCGCACTCCTGTTGTTCCTGCGACAGACCCGTTACGGCAAGGCGATCCTCGCACTCAGCGACAGCCGCGACATGGCACGCATCGTCGGCATCGACACCGAGCGTGTCTCGCTGATCGTATTCGCGCTGGGATCAGCGATCGCCGCGGTCGCATCGGTGTTCACGATGCTCAACGAGGGCGCGACCCCGACGATGGGCTTCTATCCAGTGTTCGTCGCGTTCGTAGTGGCCGTCGTCGGTGGCCTCGGCTCCATCCCCGGCTCAATCGCCGGCGGCTATCTGGTCGGCCTGGTGGAAAGCCTCGGCCTTTGGAAAATCCCCACCGAGTGGCAGAACTCCATCGCCTTCGTCCTGCTGTTCGTGGTGCTCCTGGTCCGGCCGCAAGGCCTGTTCGCCGGCGCGCGGCGATAGCGCGTAGCGATGGAACTCGTCCTGCATATCTCGGTGATGGTGTGCATCTACGTCATCCTCGCCACCTCGTTCAACCTGCTCATAGGTTTCGCCGGCCTGTTCGCATTCGGACACGCCGTGTTCTACGCGCTCGGTGCCTACGCAACGGCACTCACGGCGATCCACTTCCATCTCCCCTTCCCGATCCCGCTGCTCATTTCGGTGGTAATCACCGGCCTCGTCGGCCTGGCGGTAGCACTGCCGTCGATGCGCGTTTCCGGCATCTATCTCGTCATCACCACACTCGCGCTGCAGGTGATCACGATCGACGTGCTGATCAACTGGACCAGTCTCACCGGCGGACCGACCGGCATTTCCAATGTTCCGCCCGTCCATCTGTTCGGTGCGACGCTAGCGGGCGCCGCGGCGTTCCTGCCACTCGCAATCGTAACCGCACTGATCTGCTTCCTCATCGCGCGCCACATCGGCAATTCGCCGTTCGGTCGCGCGCTGCGTGCGATGCGCGAAAACGAGAGCGCCGCCGCCTCGGTCGGCAAGAACATCCTCTACATGAAGGTCAGCATATTCGGCATCTCCGCCGCGCTGGCATCGGTCGCCGGCTCGCTGTTCGCCTACTACCTGTCCTACGTCGGCGCCGACAGCTTCCAGGTATCGGAAACGGTGCTCATCCTGTCGATGGTCGTCGTCGGCGGCACCGGCAACCTGCTAGGCTCGGTGCTCGGCGCTGCAATTCTCGTGCTGCTGCCTGACCTTTTAGCGTTCGTCGATCTGCCAAGCGGCGTCGCCGGACAGCTTCGCCTGCTGATCTACGGCTGCATGTTAGTCCTGTTCCTGGTGTTCCGTCCCGAGGGCCTGTTGCGAGAGCCCCGCCGCGGCGGACGTCGCGATGTCGCCATGGCCGCAACCGCCGCGCCAACCGCAACCGCAACCGCACCGCCCTCCAACATGACCATGCTGGAAGGCACCGGCTTGCAGAAGCGCTTCGGCGGCATCACCGCGATCACCTCGCTCGACATCAAGCTGACCAGTGGACGCATCACCGGCCTCGTCGGCCCGAATGGCGCAGGCAAGACCACGGCATTCAACGTGCTCACCGGGTTCCTGCAAGCCGACGAGGGCGAGATACGCTACAAAGGCGACCTGCTGCGCAACATGCGGCCACACGAGCTGGTGCGCGCCGGCATCGCCCGTTCCTTCCAGGACCTGCGTCTGTTCACCGGCATGTCGGTACTGGAAAACGTTCTGGTCGCCTTGCCACGCCAAAGCGGCGACAAATTATTAAAGCTGTTCCTGCAGCCGTTCCGCGTGCGCCGCGAAGATGCCGCGAATGCGCGCAAGGCGATGGCCATACTGGAGTTCATCGGCCTGAAGGACCGCGCCTTCGATCTCGCCGACGACCTGTCCTATGCCGAGGAAAAGCTGCTCGTCGTCGCACGCCTGATCGCCACCGAGGCCGAAGTGCTGCTATTCGACGAACCACTGTCCGGCCTGGACACCACGGCGATGCAGAAGATCATCGATCTGCTGCGTCGCCTGGCGCACGGCAACAAGGCGATCTGCATCATCGAGCACAATCTGGAAGCCATCCGCTCCGCCTGTGACCATCTCATCTACCTCGATGAGGGACGCGCACTGGCCGCAGGTGACCCGGAGGAACTGATGCGCGACCCTGACCTGGTGCGGCGGTACTTCCAATGACAGCGCTGCTGGCGGCCAACGGCATCTCCGCCGGCTACGGCAAAAAAACAGTGGTGCACGCTGTGGATTTAGCGCTGCACCCGCGCGAGATCCTGGTCGTGCTCGGCCACAACGGCGCGGGGAAAACCACATTGTCGCGGACGATCTTCGGGCTGATCCGTGCCCGATCCGGCACGGTGACATTCGACGCTCGTGACATCACCGGTCGCAGCCCGTCGGACAACATCGCGGACGGGTTGGCATTGGTGCCGCAAGGCCACGGCATATTCCGAACTCTAAGCGTGCGGCAAAACCTGGAGCTCGGCGGCTTCTCGGTCGCCGAACGCGCGCTGCTGGCGGAACGAATGCAGCAGGTCTTCGCGCTGTTCCCCGTGCTTGCCGAACGCCAGCAGCAGATCGGCGGCACGCTAAGCGGTGGACAGCAGCAGATGCTCGCCATCGGCATGGCACTGATGTCTGGCCCGCGCCTGCTCATCCTCGATGAACCATCCATCGGATTGGCACCCCTGCTGGTGGAACGCGTGATGGCGAGCATTCGCGAGATCAACGCATCCTACGGCACCGCGATCCTGCTGGTGGAGCAGAACCTCAAGCACGCGCTTGCGATTGCGCAACGTGCTATTGTTCTGAACAGGGGCGCGAAGGTGTTCGACGGCGATCCGGGCGAACTGGCCGACGAACGCCGGTTGCTGGCAATGTTCTGACGCGCGCGTCCCGGAGGAGGCTGAACGTGGTCGATATTCTGGCTGGGTTACGAGTGGTCGAGGTTGGGCAGGTGCTCGCCGGACCTTATGCCGGTGCGATCTTCGCCGATCTGGGAGCGGAGGTGGTAAAGGTGGAGCGCGCTGAGGGCGGCGACGATGCGCGCAGCATGGGCCAGGCATTCCGCCACGGCGATGCGCTGACGTTCCACATCTACAATCGCGGCAAGAAGTCGGTGGCCCTCGACCTGAACAGCACGGCGGGCCGCGAGGCGTTCGACGGACTGGTCGCGACCGCCGACATCATGCTGCACAACCTGCGCCCCGGAGTGCCGGCGAAACTCGGCATCGACGGACCGACGCTCTGCGCGCGCTATCCTCGGCTGATCTACTGCGAGATTTCCGCGTTCGGGCATATCGGCCCAATGGCGATGCGGCCAGGCTTCGAACCGTTGATCCAGGCGTATAGCGGTCTCTGCGCAATCAACGGCGGGCCAGACGATCCGCCGATGCGCGCGGGGCCGTCGGTGTGCGATCAGGGCACCGGCATGTGGCTGGTGATCGGCGCGCTCGCGATGCTGCAGCGACGCGCGCGCACCGGCGTCGGCGGTATTGTCAATGCCTCGCTGCTGGAGACCGCGCTGATGTGGTGCGGCCAGAAAGTGGACGCGCTGGTCAACACCGGCGACATGCCGCCGCGCCATCGCATGGGGCATCCAGGCCTGGTCCCCTACAAGTCGTTCGAAGCCTCGGACGGTCCGTTTATGATCTGCGCGGGCAACGATCGGCTGTTCGCCAAGCTGGCGGACGTCATGGAGCGGCCGGACTGGAGCAGTGATCCTCGCTTTACCGGCAATCGCGCGCGGCTGGTGAACAAGGATGCACTGGTGGCCGAGATGGCGCCAATCCTCCTGACCCAGAACTCGGCAACACTGGATCGCTGTGCTGCAAGTCGCCGGCGTGCCGGCGACACAGATCCACAGCATTCCTGAAGCATTGGCCCAGCCGCAAGTACAGGCATTGGGGATGGCCGTCCCGGTGCCGGGCGAGGACTTTTCCCTGACCGGCCTGCCGCTAAGCTTCGATGGCGCGCGCCCGACCTTTGCGCATGGGGCGCCTCGACTGGGACAGGACAACGCAGCGTACGGCGTGCCGGACGTCTAACATCGGCTCGATCGGATATGCTATGGCAACATCGCGACCGCACGACATGGAGAGCTGAACGTGGGTGAGCCAAAGCCGCCACGACAGAACAGATCGATCAATTTCCGGCTGCACACCTTGGCGAGTTCGCTGTTCAAGGGTGCAACGCAGTATTACGGCGCGCATTTCGGCATCGGCCTGCCGGAGATGCGGGTGCTGAGCAATCTCGGCAGCGAAGGTCCGCTGGCCGCGTATCAGATCGTTGCACTGACGGCGATGGACAAGGCATTGGTGAGCCGCGTGCTGACCACGCTACGACGGCGTGGCTATGTGGGGTCGTCCTCACCGAAGACCGATCCGCGGCGGCGAACGTGGCGGTTGAGCAAAGCGGGGCAGGAGCTGGTGGAGCAACTGCGGCCGGAATGGAAGCGCCGCGAGGCGATCATTCAGGCTGGCCTTTCCAAGGCGGAGCAGACCATGTTGGTGGACCTGCTCGATCGCTTGCTCACAGCGTCGGAGAAATTGCGCGCAGACGAAGTTGAGCAGCTCGAAGCAGCGGAGCGCAAGGCTCCGGCGCGGACGCGGACGGCCAACGGGCGGAGTTATCGGCGTGCCGGCACGGAAGCAGCACGCGGTCTCTGATGGCGGCAACAAAAACGTGGATGGCAGGGTCAAGCCCTGCCATGACGTGGTGCGACTGCCGGCATGACACGAGATCGGCGAAGCACCCCGATCACCCGCTCATCGTGCGTATGGTCCAGACGACGCTGCGTTCCAACGCCTTGCCGACGGCGACATCGAACGCCTCCACGACGCTATCGATGCTGTTGCGTGACGCCGGTGCCAATTCCGTCACCAGCAACCGATTGGCCATTTGCCGTCCCGGCATTTTCACCAGGCTGAGCGACCAGGCCACGGCGACAGAAGGCGGTTGTTCGCCCGCACCGGCATAGCGTGCCTCGAATTCGCGAATTTCGGTGGCCAGCAGGTAATCTGGCGTCAAGGTACTCGCGTCGCGTGCAACCTCGCCGATCGTCCCGTCGTTCTCGAATGCCTCAAGCAGGAGACCTTGCAGAAGCAGGGGCACGCGATCGGTCCACAGCGAATTCGCATAGTAATCGAAGCGGGTTCGTTCGCGCACCAGCGCGATGCGATCCGTGTCGAGGCTCTCGGATGCCGTCGGAATATCAACGACGAGTCGTTTGTGCAGTGTGCGGCCGTTTGGCGGATCATCGACCGAAGGGCTGATGCGGTAGATCTGCGCCGCAGTCGGACTAGGCAACACGCTGCACCCGGCGAGCGGCACGATGCACGACGCACCAACGAGCAAGCGACGACGCGAAAGCATTGGGATCATTTCGGCTGATAGCCTTCATGACGATCGCCGAGCAAGAGACGGCTTGGATCGCGTTCGAGACCTGTCGAGACGCGATTGAGACTGGCAACCAGCCGGCGCGCCTCGCTTAATAGCTCGGTCAACTGCGCGGTACCGTTGGTTGTCAGGTCACGCAGGCCGGGTCGGCTGGTTTGCACGAGTGAGTCGAGATCGGTCGCCAGTTTCGTCGCGTGCTCGAACGTCGTGTTGGCCGACACGATCAGTCCATCGGCCTTGCCGGACGCGCGGTCCAGATTCGCCAACGTGTTTTTCAGCGTGGCGCTGGCCTCCGCCAGATTGTGCATGGTCGTGCCGCCATCCGCGATAAGCTGGTCGATGTCCTTGGTTCGCCGACTAAGCATCCCAGTCGTATCGCGGATGTTCACCAGCGTCTCGGCGATTGCGCCGCGGTTCTTGTCGTCGAGCACGGATTCCAACCGATCGGCGATGATCAGCAACCGCGACAGTAGCTCGGGTGCGTTATCAAAGACCTCCTGGAGTGATGAGGGACGGGACGCGATCTGTGGATACTTCTGTCCCTCGGCAGCAATCAGCAAGGGCGACCCGAGTGTGCCGCCCGAAATCTCGACATAGCTGACGCCGGTCAGCCCCTGGCTCTCAATCGATGCGACAGAGTCCGAGTGGATTTCTATGCCGTCGCGCACCTGGAGGAGCAGGGTCACAAGCTTCGGGTCTTTCGGATCGAGTGCGATCTTCTCGACGCGGCCTACCTCGATGCCATTCAAACGGACCAGAGCGCCTGTGCCCAAGCCACTGACCGGGCCGGCGACGTGCGTTTCAAAGTACTGGTATTGCGTTTCAAACTGCACGCGCGCCAGCCACAGCGTGGCGACAAGGATGCCGGCCAACACAGCCAGCACGAATGCTCCGACCGCAACGTAATTGGCCCGTGCCTCCATCAACACACCTTCTAGGTTGCGAGTGCCGCGCGGCCACGCACGCCGGCGAAATACTCATGAATCCAGGGATTGGGATCGTTCCGCAGGGTAGCTATGGTGCCCAGCGTAAGCTTGCTATCGACCAACACAGCAATGCGGTCGGTGGTCGCGCGCAGTGTATCGATATCGTGCGTCACCATGAACACTGTCAGACGCAAGCTGCGCTGCAAGTCCCGCACCAGCTCATCGAATTGAGCCGCGGAGATCGGGTCCAGACCCGCGGTCGGTTCATCCAGGAATAGCAGCTCCGGATCCAGCGCCAGCGCGCGCGCCAGGCCAGCCCGCTTGCGCATTCCACCTGACAACTCCGCCGGATATTTGGTGGCGGCATCCGGTGGCAACCCGACCATGCTGAGCTTGACCGAAGCGACCTCCGCCATCAGTTGTTGGGACAGATCGGTGTGCTCCCGCAGCGGAACCTGTACATTCTCAGCTACGGTCTGATCGCCGAACAATGCGCCATCCTGAAACAGCACACCCCAGCGGATCTGCATTCGCACCAGGTCGTCTCCATCCAGCTCGGCAACGTTCTGCCCCAGGACCTCGATGCGTCCCGCGCTCGGCTGCTGCAGTCCGATGATCGATCGAAGCAGCACGGACTTGCCGGAACCCGAGCCGCCGACCACGCCGAGGACCTCACTCTGATACACCTCGAGGTCGAGGTGATCGTGCAGAACCCTGTCACCGATCCGCGTCACCAGGCCCTGAACCCGGATCACAGGATGCCGATTGGTGGCGGCGCTCATATGCCGATCCAGGAGAAGGTGATCGAGAAGATGGCGTCGGCGACGATGACCAGGAAAATCGATTCGACCACCGCCTGCGTCGTATGTCGGCCGACGCTTGAGGCGTTGCGCTCCACCTGGAAGCCTTGATGGCAGCCGACCAGTGCGATGATGAAGGCAAACACCGGCGCCTTGATAAGGCCGACCCAGAACGTCCCACCGGCGACTGCGTCACGCAGCTGATGCAGAAAGACCGGGATGGTGATGTGAAGGTCGAAGTAGCACATGACGCCTCCGCCCAGCAGACCCATTGCATTCGAATAGAATGTCAGAAGCGGCAGCGTCACCACGATACCGAGAAGCCGCGGCAGCACCAGGACCTCGATCATGTTCAGGCCTGAGATTTGGATCGCATCGAGTTCCTCATTGACCTTCATCGTGCCGATCTGAGCCGTGAAGGCTGACCCTGATCGTCCAGCGACGATGATTGCGGCCATCAGTCCACCGAGTTCGCGCAGGACGCCGACGCCGAGCAGATTGACGGTGAAGACCTCCGCGCCGAACTCCCGCAACTGATCGGCGCCCTGATAGGCGACGACAACACCAATGAGGAAAGACAGCAGACCAATGATCGGCAGCGCGTTCAGGCCGGTCTCTTCCATTTGATGGAACAAGGCCGCGACGCGCAGTCGCCTGGGCTGCAGGACGGTTTCGACGGTCTCGAACACCACCAGGCCGAAGAAGCCGACGAGCTGGTAGCCCTGATGTAGCGCGTGACACAGGCCGCGGCCGATGCGTTCCAGGCGCCGGGTAAATGAATATCGCGGCGGTGGTGCAACCGGCGGCGCGCGGCACTCGAAGTCGATCGTGTGGACCAGGGCCTGGTATTCGGGGCGCACGTTGGTCGGCTGCACCACGAGGCCGCGATGCTCCAGCGTTCGCTTGGTGCGCAACAGCAGCCACGCGCCGATGGTATCCAGGCGGTCCAGCGCGGCGCAGTCAATCTCCATTCGGGCGACGCCTGCGACGTCCAGCGCACGCAGGTCCGGATCGAGGCGGCGAGCCTCGCCGATGACCCAGAAGCCGCCGACCACCAGGCGCAAGGTGTCGCCCTGGCGTTCGGTGCGGTACCAGGCGGCGTTCGCCGCTGCCGGGGGGCGAATTACCGTGGACATGGCGCGAAGGGGGCCGCGCCGCGACCGCGGTGGCTCGGGAGGTGGCGCGTGCGACGCATCGACGTGGAGGCTGTTTGTGTGTCCAGGACGTGTCGTGGACGCGGCAACGGTGTTTTGAACATTCCGCCCGGCAAATTTGGCCGCGTGCGACAATCGTTGCCGCCTCCGGACCGTGGCGTCACATCGCAAGCCGGCACCCAAAGGCGCCGAAATTGATTGATTGCATTGGGTTTCCACCAGCGCGTGACCGACGGCGCGGATGGCACCGCCCTTGCACCTTCACCGTCGAACCCACGACGGATCGCCCCCATGGACATCGCCTCCAACGTCGCCACCTCCCGCCTGGTCGCGCAGCAACGCGCTATGGACGTGATCGCCGACAACATCGCCAACGCCAACACGCCGGGCTTCAAGGCTCAGCGCATGCAATTCAGCGACTGGCTTAGCCCGCAAAAGAGCACCGCGCCACAAGGCGGCGGCACCATCGCCTACACCCAGGACCGCGCCACCTGGCGCGAGCAGCAGGTAGGCACGCTGACGCACACCGGCAACCCGCTCGACCTTGCCCTGGGCCGCGACGGCTACTTCACCGTGCAGACGGCGAGCGGCCAGCGGCTCACCCGCGACGGCCGCTTCAGTCTGCAGGCCAATGGCACCTTGTCGGACAGTGCCGGCGATGCGGTGCTCGACAGCAACGGCCAACGCATCCAGTTCCAGCCCACCGACACGCAGATCAGCATCGCCGGCGACGGCACCGTCTCCACGGAGAACGGTCAGCTCGCCAAGGTCGGTGTGGTCAACCCCAGCGACCCGATGAAGCTTGTCGCCGAGGGCAACACGCTGTTCCGCGCCGACGTGCCCACCGCGCCGGTCGTCGCGCCCGCGATTGTGCAGGGCGCCATCGAGGACTCGAACGTCCAGCCCGTGCTCGAAACGACTCGGATGATGGATGGCGAGCGGCAGTTCCAATTCATGATGCAGTTCATCCAGGCGGAATCCGATCGGCAGCAGTCGGCGATCGACAAGCTGCTTTCGCCACAAGCTTAACAGGAGGCCCGCATGCGCTCACTTGATATCGCCGGCACCGGAATGCAGGCCCAGCAGACCAACGTCGAGGTCATCTCCAACAACATCGCCAACATGAGCACGACGGGCTTCAAGCGGCGTCGCGCGGAGTTCCAGGACCTGATCTATCAGAACCTGCGCCGCGTCGGTTCCGATAGCTCGGACAGCGGCAGCGTCGTGCCGGCCGGTGCGCAGGTGGGTCTCGGCGTCAAGACCGCGGCGATCTATCGCATCAGCGAGCAGGGCAACCTGCAACAGACCTCAAACACGCTCGACATGGCGATCCAGGGCGGCGGTTACTTCCAGGTGACCCTGCCGTCCGGCGACACCGCCTATACACGCGACGGCACGTTCGGCCTGGCATCCGACGGCACGCTGGTCACCGCCGATGGTTACGCGGTGCAGCCCGGCTTGCAGATTCCGCCGAACGCCACCGGCGTCACCGTGAACCAGTCCGGCCAGGTGCAGGTCACCATCCAGGGACAGACCGCGCCGACCACCGTGGGCCAGTTGCAACTCGCGACATTCCCGAACGAGGCAGGCCTCGATGCGCAAGGCAACAACCTGTTCCTGCAGACCGCCGCGTCCGGCCAGCCGGTGACCGGCAATCCCGCAACCGCCGGGGTTGGCTCGGTGATGCAGGGTTTCATCGAGACCTCCAACGTCAACGTGGTGACCGAGATCACCAACCTGATCACCGCCCAGCGCGCCTACGAGATGAACAGCCGGGTGATCACCACCAGCAACGACATGCTCTCCACCCTGACCAACCTGAGGTGATGCCATGCGCAAGCTCTCCCTGGTCGCGCTGACGCTGTGCCTGGGCACGGTTGGCACGCAAGCCGCGACATTACGCCCGATAACCACGCTGCATTCGTCCATAGTGAAGCTGTCGGACCTGTTTGACGATGCCGGGACGAACGCCAACAAGGCGCTGGGTCCTGGTCCCGGCGTCGGTGGCCGCATTGTCGTGGAGTCGGCCCAGCTTGCGGCGATCGCGCACCAGTTCCGCGTCGATTGGCAGCCGGCATCCGCCGCCGACCGGGCGGTGCTAGATCGGCCAGGGCGGCCGCTGCGGCGCGACACTGTGGTACGGGCGCTCAGGAACGCTCTGGAAACCAGCGGGGTGTCGCCCGATTGCGACATCGAGCTGGCAGAGTTCACCGCCCCGATGGTGCCCATCGACTCCGATCCACGGTCCGTTGTCTCCGATCTCTCGTATGACGCCGGCGCTGGCCGTTTCACGGCGGTGCTATCGATCGCCGGCGACGGCATGGACACGATCGACATGCAGCTTGCTGGCCGCGTCGATGACACGGTCGAGCTGCCGGTCGCCACCAGCCGGCTGCCCGCGGGAACCGTGCTGCGCGCCGAGGACGTACACCTGGCCCGCGTCCGCACCTCTTTGGTGCATGGCGAGGTGGTGCGGCGGACAGACGACGCCGTGGGCCTGCAGCTACGGCATCAGCTGTCCCCGGGCCTGCCGTTCGCTGTCACGGAACTGATCCGGCCGGCGCTCGTGCAGAAGGGCGCCACCGTCCTGATGGTGCTCGACAGCCCCGGCATCGCGCTCACCGCACAAGGCCAGGCGCTGGAGGCAGGTTCGATCGGCGAACGCATCCGGGTGCTCAATCCCATGTCGCACGCGGTGATCGAGGTCGAGGTGATGGGTCCTGACCGGGTCCGCGTTGCGCCGAATGGCACGCCGCTCAAGCGGCCAAGCGATGTGAGCATGCGATGAAAAACCATGTCCGAGCGATGGCACCCGCATTGGCGTGCCTGCTGCTGGCGAGTTGCGGTTCGCTGTCGCGGCTGTCGGAAGTCGGCCGGGCGCCGGCGATGACACCAACATCTGATCCCACACAGGACCCGGCGTGGCGACCGGTCAGCATGCCGATGCCGGCACGCGAGCCGACACCGAACGAGGCGAACTCTCTGTGGCGGTCTGGCTCGCGCGCGTTCTTCAAGGATCAGCGCGCAGCACAGGTCGGCGACATCGTCACCATCCTGGTCGGTATGAACGACACCGCGAACATGAAGAACGCCACGACGACAACCCGAAACAGCGGCGAGACCGGCAGTCTGGCGAACTTCTTCGGCATGGAGACGCTGCTGCCGAAGACAATAACCGATCCGTCGAAGATCCTGAATGTCGGCAGCACGAACAGCAACGGCGGGTCGGGACAGATTCAACGCAACGAGACGGTCACGCTGCGGCTGGCTGGCGTGGT
Source organism: uncultured Alphaproteobacteria bacterium (assembly GCA_963726125.1). Taxonomy (GTDB): domain Bacteria; phylum Pseudomonadota; class Alphaproteobacteria; order Acetobacterales; family Acetobacteraceae; genus JAMXLO01. The sequence continues at coordinate 92,727 of CAVSBG010000016.1, forward strand.
GACGCAGGTGCTGCCGAACGGCAACCTGGTTGTCTCGGCACGGCAGGAGTTCCGCGTGAACAACGAACTGCGCGAGCTGCAAGTGACCGGCGTGATTCGGCCACAGGACATCGCGTCCGACAACACGGTGCTGCATGATCGGATGGCGGAGGCACGGATTGCATACGGCGGACGCGGCGAGCTGAGCGAAGTGCAACATACCCGTTGGGGTCAGCAGCTGATGGATATTTTGCTGCCGTTCTGATGGCGCGGCAGACCCGGAGCCGCTTGACGTGCCGTGCATCGAGGGGGAGGAAGAAAACTACTCTTGCAATATGGATAACTACCGCCGACGGCTGGTCCAGGCAATAGATCGCTTATATCAGTTCTCATTGATGGTGACCCATAGCAAAACCAGCGAGCCTGTACTCGGCGTTGCCGGCAACAGCGGAAACAGTAAAAGAATCTTCAACCACAGATGCACGCAAATGCACGCAAATAACTCGGCTCCAGGGAAGCGCGGCTTGCCCGCGTTGAAACATTGCGTCTGGGACTATTTGCGTCCATCTGCGTGCATCTGTGGTTGAAAGTCCTTACTTGCTGCGCAGTCCGACTGCCAATGCGTCGTGCCGAATGTCATCGCCGGCCCACACCCCGAACATGACAAGTGGGAAGATGCGTCGCGCGCAGTGAGTGTTGGTATTACACGTAGCGCCGGTATTCGACCGACGTTGAAGTAACCGCTCAACTCTATAGGGCGGGTCGATCGGCAGTGGCGGTGAAGCAACTGTTCACCACAAAGGCGCAAAGAATAAGCCAGGAGATGACTTTAGCACCGAACCTTTCGCTGCAGGATTTCTTTCTGCGATTCTCTGTGCCTCTGTGGTGAGTCCTACTTGCTTGCTTGAGCCGGCAGCTCCGACCCCCTAATCAAGCAGGATGGGCCCGCCGCCCAACCGGGGAACAGCCGCAACTGATCGAAAGAGCGATGCGCTCGGCGGGCGGCACAAGGCTGGAGTTCGCCTGGTTGGTCGTGGTGCGCACGGATCGAATGACGTCTGCCTGCCATCGCAGCTGGGCGTCGGCAAGCCTGGTCATCACGACGCTGATCGCAACGAGAGTTGAACGGTGCCACAGCTTCCGATCGGATTGTGGGCATCTGAAAGACCCCATGTTGGGGACACGCCGCCGCTTCCGACTGACGGCGCAGTGGAGTGGAGAACGCATGTCGCATCGACAATCCGGCGGACGACACCTGCTGCTTCCCGCGGTGCTGGCCGTGGGAGCAGCCGCATTCTTCGTGGGTCGCGCGGCGCGCCCGGTGGGAAATCGGCGTGTTCCGCAGCCGACCAGGAGCGTTGATCTGCAGCGATATCTCGGCTTGTGGTACGAGCTTGGTCGCTACGACGTCGGGTTCGAACGCGATTGTGAAGGCGTAACCGCCGAATACACGTTGCGCGATGACGGTGTGATCCAGGTGCTGAATACCTGTCGGACGGGCGCGCCCGACGGACCGGAACGCTCCGCCAGGGGCAAGGCGAAGCCAGTGGCCGGCTCGGGCAATGCGAAGCTGAAGGTGGCGTTTTTCGGACCGTTCTACACCGGCAATTACTGGGTGATGGACCACGACGATGATTATTCCTGGTCTATCGTGGGCGAACCCAGCGGCAAGTACCTTTGGTTATTGAGCCGCGATCCAACGCCCAACGAGGCGTTCAGGGCGGCTCTGTTCCAGCGGGCGCGAGAGTTGGGCTACGACACGGACATGATCAGGCCGACACGCCAGCCGCCAGCCTGACTTCCCCGGACGGCATCAGTCCGACGGCAGTATGTTCGTGATGGAAAATGTCCGCGACTGACGCCCGCGCGGGGGAGGCAGGCGCGCGTCGCCGGCGAGGGGTACTCCAGCGGCATACCGTTTGCGGGGTGATGGAACGTGGCCCGTTGCTCCCCGCTGGTCCTCGCGCGTCCTCCGTGGTGCAGCTCACTTGCTTCCAGACCAACCGCTCAGCCAGCCGGTGGTCCACTCGACCACCCTGGCCCTTACAGCATTGACACGATGCATCCGTGCGGGCATCCGTCCGCCATGCATCGCGCCCTCCGCATCGCAGCCCGCCGACGCCGCCGTCTCCTGACGGGGGTGGAGGGTCTGCGCACGCGTTAGTCAAGCCGGTTCGCGCACAGATCACGAAGGCCCCCGTCGGCAGCGACGGGGGCCTTCGTGCGTTTGGGATGCCTGTCGCTCCACTTCACCAGCAAGCAGGAGCACAGCATGACCTCCCCAACCAGTTTCGCCTCCGTCATGGACATCACCCCGCGCCCGCCGATCGTCTTTACCGGCGGCGAGGGTTCGTGGCTCACCGACAGCGAAGGACGCACCTACCTCGACTTCATCCAGGGCTGGGCGGTGAACACGCTCGGTCACTCGCCGCGCGTGATCCAGGACGCGCTGACCAACCAGGCCGCACGGCTGATCAACTGTAGCCCCGCGTTCTACAACGACCAGCAGATCCGCCTGTCGGATCTGCTGACGCAGCACAGCAGCCTGCACCAGGTGTTCCTCGCCAACTCAGGCGCCGAGGCCAACGAGGGCGCAATCAAGCTCGCGCGCAAGTGGGGCACCAGGCATCGCGATGGCGCCTACGAGATCATCACGATGGATCACGGCTTCCATGGCCGCACGCTCGCCACCATGGCGGCGTCGGGCAAACCGCAATGGGAGCAGCTCTACGCCCCGACGGTTGCCGGCTTCGTGAAGGTGCCGCTGAACGATCTTGCCGCGGTCGCAGCGGCAATCACGTCCCGAACGGTGGCGGTGATGGTGGAGCCGATACAGGGTGAGGCCGGGGTGTTCGTGGCCGACGACGCGTTCCTGCGCGGTCTGCGGGCATTGACGCGGGAACACGGCCTGCTGCTGATCCTCGACGAGATCCAGACGGGTATCGGCCGCACGGGCCGCCTGTTCGGGTTCGAGCACGCCGGAGTGACCCCCGACATCATGACACTGGCAAAAGGTCTCGGCGGCGGCGTGCCGCTGGCCGCGCTGGTGGCGCACCAGGACGTGTGCTGTTTCGAATATGGCGACCAGGGCGGGACCTTTTGCGGCAACCCCATCATGGCCGCTGTCGGCTGCGCCGTGATGGAGGCGGTAACGGCGCCAGGCTTCCTCGCCCACGTGACACAGGCAGGCGAGCACCTCACGGAATGCCTGCGCGCACTGTCACGCCGGCATGGCTGCGGCGAGGTGCGAGGCAGGGGGTTGCTGCTGGCGCTTGACCTCAGGCGAGATATCTCGATGGCTGTGGCCGAGAGGGCACTGGCGCGCGGTCTGCTGCTGAACGCGCCGCGGCCGGACTCGTTGCGGTTCATGCCGGCACTCACGGTGACCGACGATGAAATCAACCGGATGATCGACATTCTCGACAGTGTGCTGGCCGAGATAGCGGCAGGTTAGCCGGCGTCGACGATGTCAATCACGGGCGCGCGGGCCGACGGCTCAGACCGGCCGGCAAACCCGAACATGCCATTCCGTGATCTGGCCAGGCCTGCCCTGGGCTTGGCCAGATCGCGCCAAAGCATGTTAATACTTCGCCCATGGAGCTGATGCAGAAAGTCGGGGTCGACGCGAAGGATCATCTTTCACGGGCGAAACTCAGTGTATTTGTCATTTCTTACAATCGAAAGGCGCTTATCAGCGCCTGTCTTGCGCCGCTGTCGTTCGCCGACGAACTGATCGTCATCGACAAGTCTTCAACCGACGGCACGGCCGAGATCGCCACCCGATACGCCCACCGCGTCATCACCGTGCCGTGGTCCCCCACAGTCGAGGATACCCGCGCCTTTGCTTTGTCCCAATGCACGCATGACTGGATACTCGCCCTGGATGACGATGAATGCCTGAGCGAGGAGGCAGTGGCCTTCATCGAGCAGGAATTATTGGCGCCGCGTGCCGAGATATACGGGATTGCCCAGCGCCATTACATCCTGGGTATTCATGATGAACGGGCCTATTACTGGCCGGAATTTCAGCCGCGTCTGTTCCAACGTGGCGCCGTGGATTTCGTTCCCACCGTCCACGGTGGGTATGTCTTCCATTCTGCGTCCCGCTATGACGTACCGCCGGATGAGGGTGTGTGCGTGCATCACCTGTCGCACGGCGATGTGTCGGAGTGGGTCGAGAAGACCAATCGCTACACGTCGATGCCGGACCGCCTGCGGGTTGATCGCACATGTGATGATTTGATCCAATTTGCCCACGAACGGATCGATTTCTGGGGTCGCCAGACACGCGACCCGACGCCCGGCGACTATCCCAATGCGGTCGCATTGTTGCGCGCGACCTACGACATGATCGATCGGCTGAAAGTCTGGGAGGAGGAGAAGGGACTGGACGGCCGCGCGGCGCTGCGCATTTTCGCCGCGGCCCATGCGGCCCATTTTGGCAGTCCCGACCGCGGTCCCGGCCACAGCGCGATCGTGGACCCGGCCATGGAGCTAATAAACCAGCGTGTCGCCGCGCTGGAGATCGAGGCGGCGGCGCAACGCGGCGCCCGGGAGAAAGCCGAGACTGCCCGGGTCTCAGCCGAGGCAGCGCGAGTCGCCGCCGAAAATGCGCTGGCTACGGCCGAGATGGCGCGGGCCAGAGCGGAGGCGGCACGGGACGCCGCCGACGCAGCGAGGAATGCCGCGCGCACACGACTTGCCAGTGTCGACGCGGCGATGGAACAGATGCGCGCGTCCATGTCCTGGCGCGTCACGGCCCCGCTGCGCGGGTTTGCCAGCCGACATCCGCGCTTCGTTCGGGGGGCCCTGGCATTCATTGCGCGCCATCCGTGGTTGGGGCGCGATGCGGTCCTGCTGGTCCGCAATGTCTGGCGGCTCGCCACGCTGCGGCCGATCGTGCGGCGCACGTCGCTGGTTGCCGCCACAGCCGACAACACAAGACGCGTACGCCTGCCCAGTCCCAACCCGACACTCTGGTTCTACATCGGCGATACGCTGGAATGGCTGGCGGTACACCGGCACCTCACCGGTGTGGGCAAAGTGACCACGGAGATCCTTGCCGCCGCGTTGGATGGCCCGATCGGATCACGTTGGCAGCTTTGCGTGATGCAGGGTGATGACCTCGTGGCCTGGGATCCCGGTCGAATTGCCGCCCGTGGGGGCTTGTCTCCTGCCGCCGGCGATTTGCGCGACCTGCTGGAACGCGCGCCGCACGCACCGGGCGCGCCGAAGTCAGGCGACCATGTGCTGTTTACCGGTGTGGTATGGACTGTCACCTATGCCGCCTTGTTCGAAAGACTGCGGGCGCGCGGCGTGCGGTTCAGCGTGTTGTTGTATGATCTCATTCCGCTGGAACGGCCCGATCTGGTCGGCTCAGCGCATGCGCAAGCCTTTACGGAATGGCTTCGCTGCGTGGTGCGTGAGGCTGAACTGATCTTCCTGTCGACTGAAACGGTGCGGGAACAGCTGTATCGGTGGTGTTTGGCCGAGGGTCTCGCGCCCCGCAACCCGGCACAGACGATCCCATTCGGACCTAGCCTGCTGCGATTGGCCAAACCCGCCGCAGGACCGATTGTGACAGAGGCTTTCGTGCTGTCCGTTGGCACGATCGACCCCCGCAAGAACCAGCTCTTCCTCGCCACGGCGTGGGCAAAACTCGCGGCGGAACGTGAACTGCCGTTGCTGGTCCTGGTGGGACGGGATGATCACGATCTGCTTGGTTCCGACGCGACGGTGGCGCCGCTCATTGCAGCGGGTCGCATCCGTGTTCTTACCGGGGTGGACGATGCGGCCTTGGATGCGCTGTACCGCGCGGCGCTGTTCACCGTGTTTCCGTCATTCATCGAAGGCCACGGGCTGCCGGTCGCCGACAGCCTTGCTTATGGCAAACTGTGCCTCTCGTCGGATCTGCCTGTCATCCGCGAGCACGCTGCCGACCTGCCGTGGTACTTCGATCCGCACGATGCAGGCTCACTTATCGCGCAGCTGCGCCGGGCGCTGGACGACGGGGCGGCCCGCGCGGCGGTGGAGGCGCGCCTCGCCACGTGGAGCCCGCCCACCTGGGCCGACACTGCCCGGGTCATGGGCGAAGCGGTCGCCAGCCGGCTGCGCCTGCCCGATCTGGATTTGCCCGGCCGCATTCCCCTTCCGGTCGCGCTGGCAGCGAGTACCGCCGACATACTGGAGCGGACACGGCAGTGGTGCGGCACCGGGGATCCAGAGGTCTCCATAGTCGTGGTCAACTGGAACGCGACGGAGATGACCCGCGCCTGCATTCGCCACATTTGGGCGAATACCACGGGGGTGAACTACGAGATCATCGTGGTTGATAACGGCAGTGCGACAGCAGGCCTCGAAGTACTGTCCGGCGCCGGCGGCGGTGTGCGCCTGTTGCCATTGGGTATCAATCGTTACTTCGGGGAGGCCAATAATATCGGCGTGGAGGCGGCACGCGGACGTTTCGTATGTCTGCTCAACAACGATGTGTTTGTCAGTCCAGGCTGGCTTGAAGCGCTGCTCGACAGCCTCAAGGCGGCGCCGGACGTCGGGGCGGTCGGTCCGGTCTTCCTGTTCCCTGACGAAACGATCCAGGAAGCGGGTGGCGAAATCGACGCAAGTGGCCAGCCGGAGCGCCTGATGCGCGGACAGGAGGCCAGCGCGCGCGCGGCGATCAGCGACCGTGTAGTGGACTACATCTCCGCGGCCTGTCTGCTGCTGCCGCGCGAACTGTTCCTGCAAGCCGGTGGGTTCGATCTGGCGTATGAACCGGCCTACTACGAAGATGTGGATCTGTGCCTCAAGCTGGCCGCGCTCGGCCGACCGGTAAAGTTGGTGGCGGCGGCGGATGTCGTGCATCTGGAAGGCTTCTCGACCGGCGCCCAGGCCATGCCGTCGCTGCGCAAGCAGGCGCTGGGGGAACTCAACCGGGCCAAATTCGTATCGCGCTGGCGTGGCTATCTGCTCGAACGGGATCAGGCTGCGCTGCAAGCTGTGCATGCCGCATTGCTGCAACCCGAACGGCCGGCCAGGGCCGCTCGGCCCGCGCGGCGTGCCTTGATCTATTCGCCGCATAACCTCACCGCTGGAGGGGGTGAACGCTACTTGCTGACCCTGGCTGCCGCGCTGACCGATGCTCACGCCGTGACGATCGCCGTGCCCTATCCATACAGTCATCTGCGGCTTCGTCAGTTGGGGGCGGAATTCGGCATCGACCTTGCGGCTTGCGAGGTGTCCTGTCTGGCCGATCTGAGCGGCGAATGGGACGTGATGGCGGTGCTGGGCAACCACGTGGTGCCACCCATCGCGGCATGTGCGAAGCGCAGCTTCTTCATTTGCCAATTCCCGTTTCCAATGCCCGTCGGCAGTACGATCGACCCGTCGCTGCTGGCCGGCTACGACACCATCCTGGCCTATTCCGATTACGCCAAGCGGAATATCGAGGCGGCGCTTGTCCGGCACGCACTACCGACCCACCCGGTGGAAGTGTTGTATCCACCGGTTCCACAAGCCGCCGTCGGCGGCACGGCGAAGCAGGCGCGGATCCTGACCGTCGGGCGCTTCTTCTCGGGCGGCCACAACAAGCGGCATGACCTGCTGATCAAGGCATTCCGCGTGTTGCACGCTCAGCATGGCGACGGCGTCGAATTCCATCTCGCCGGATCCTCCATGCCTGATCCACAGCATATGGACTACGTCGGCCGGCTGCAGGAACTCGCGGTCGGTCTGCCGGTGGTGTTTCACGTGAATGCATCGCCGCATTTGCTGGATTCGCTGTATCAGGAAGCCGCCATATATTGGCACGGCACCGGATTGCAGGAGGATCTCAGGAAATCGCCGGAGCTCGCCGAACATTTCGGCATCGCGATCGTGGAGGCGATGTCGGCCGGCTGCGTTGCCTTCGCGCTGAACGCGGGTGGCGCACCGGAGATCATCACGGACGGCGTGGACGGCTGCCTGTACGACACATCCGACTTGCTGGTTGACCGATCGCTCAGCCTGCTGCGCGATCCGGCGCAGCGCGAAGCCATCGGGGCACGAGCGCGCCAGCGCGCCACCGAATTCACCGTTGCACGGTTCACGCGATCCGTGCACCGACTGGTGGCATGATACGACGATTTGCCTGGCCCTCCGGCTATGTTCTCTTCTTCGGCCTGTTCTCCTGCTACAAGGGCGGAGACGGCACGCCGGATTTCCTCTTCTATCATCGGTATAACGGTTACGCCGCAGTAACGGGTGGTCGTCCGCAAGACATCGCCGCGGCCGGCATGCAGGGCTATCTGTATCCGGGACTGGATGCTCTGTACTATCGGCTGTTCGCTGCACTGAACGATCATCCCCTGATCCTGGAATTCCTGCTCGGCATGCCTTATGCCCTTGCAGCCTGGCTGGTCTGGCGCATCGGCTGCAAGGTGTTGCCGGATGACTGGCCAGGGGGCGAGGCGCTGGCCGGCGCGTTCGCCTTGTTCGGCATAACAGGGGCCGCAGGTTTCGCGACCATCGGCACCACGATGAGTGAGGTGGTACCAAGCCTGCCGATGCTGGCCGCGTTGGCGGTCTGGGTGGTGCACCGGCGGGACTGGCGCTGGTTGGCCGCCGTGGGTGCCTTGGCGGGGCTTTCAGTCGCATTGAAGCTCACCTTGTTGCCTTCATTTATCGGGTTGTTCGTGGTTGTCGCGCTGGCCGAGGCACGGCAGCCGATGGCGGCATTGCGCGCCGTGCTGATGTTCGCCGGGATGGGACTGGTGGCGGCACTGGTCGTGGCAGGCCCGTGGCTGCTGCACAATTGGCAGACCACCGGCAATCCGACCTTTCCTTTCTTCAACGATATATTCCGCTCCGATCTGGTGGATCCTGGACGATGGTCGGACGACCGGTTCAAGCCGCACGGATTCTGGCGGGTGCTGTTGTATCCGGCAGTGTGGGCGTTTCACCCCTCCAACGCCGCGATCGAACTGAACACGCAAGACCCGCGCATGCTGATGGCGCTGTTGGCGGCGGTCGCTCTGGTGGTTCGGCTCGGCGCGAACACGGCAGCACGGCTGTTGGCTCTGTTCGTACTCCTGGCTTACGCGCTGTGGGAGTATCAGTTCTCCATCCTGCGCTATCTCGCGGTACAGGAGGCGCTGTCCGGCGTGTTGGTGCTGGCCGCAGTGGCGGCGTGGGTGCCGCGCCGCTTCGCATTGCCCGCCGGTATCGCTCTGGTAGTGATCGCTGGCACCGCCGCCGCGACGACGCGCTACCCATGGTGGGCACATGCGTCGCGTGCCGATCAGGCAATTGTCGTGCATGTGCCGTCGATACCGCCGGATGCGCTGGTGCTGTTGCTGGACCCGTGGCCATATTCGTACCTTGTGCCGGCGCTGCCCGCGAGTGTCTCGGTTGTCGGGACCAACAGCAATCTGGTGCGTCCGGGTGCGAACGGAACCTTGCAACGAACCATCGAACAAACGGTTCGTGACTGGAAAGGACCGATCTGGGGCTTCGAGAGCAGAGACAAATATCCGGGTGCCGCGGACAAGATCCTCGCGCATTACCAACTGCGGCGTGAGCCGCCATGCGCGGACATCACCAGCAATGTGGACGCTTCGACCGGCACCGCGTGCCAACTGCGGCGCGTGCCATGAATGACCGTGAGCGCCTTGGCGATACGCTCAGCCCGCCCTTAACAATGTCAGATAGTCGCGCATGGCCTGCGCCCTCGCCGCAGCGCCGGCCACGCCCCAGAAGTGCGCCAACCCCACGCCCTCCCGTGGATGCGAATCGGCGCCGCCAATACGCACGAAACGGGCGATTGACGTGGTATCGAAATTGGCCAGGCGAAATGCGACGTAGTTCGCGATCTCCTGGTCGGCGTAGGGGAGCGCACCGCGCCCGTACAGCACGCCGTGGTTGGCGATGATCCGGCGGATCAGCCGTAGGGTCTCGGCATGTGCCCGTAGATTGGGAATGCCGAGCGTGCCGGTGTTGAACCCGGCCACGTCGCCCGGCGAACAGTAGTCCCGCTGCAACAACGTCGCCCCCGACGGCGGGCTGCGGCGCAATGCCGAGAACGGCTCGAACGGCGCTGTAATCCGATCGGACATAGCGATCGCGTGCAGCATCGGCCTAACGTCCCGATCAAACATGACGTCGGCGTCGATGTAGAGAATGGGCTGGAACTGCCAGGCATTCGGCAAGTCCAGAATGAGGTAGCGAGCCGTCATGAACCCTGGACGATCGCTCGGCTTGAACTGGACGACCGCAAGGCGGGCGAGCACTTCCGGGGGCAGCAGCTGCGCGAGTTGCGCCTGCGAGTGGTCGGTCAAGACGGCAATATGCCCCTGATACCGACCAAATTCGATCAGGGAAATTACACTGGCGGCGAACTGTTGCATGATGGCGGGACTGCCGAACGCGGCGTAATAGACCAGAGGGCGATATAGACAGAGCTGCTCGATCCGCCAGCCATCGCGCAGCAACGTCAAGCGATGCGGCCAGTTCGCGAGGTCCAACGGCAACTGGTAGCGAAGATCGACCGCGATATCGCCCAGCAGCAGAAGGAAGAAGCGCCACATCGCCGGCCGTTCGACGAGTGCCCCTGTCGAGCGGACGAGCCACGAGCTCCCCACCATCTCACGCAACGCGTCCAGGTCAGCCTGGGATACCGGCAAGAAGGCTTCCCAGTCGCCGGCCGCGGGCGCCGAAGCCTCCACAAGTCCAGGTCCCGAGCGCCGCGGAGAGGAACACGGCCCCCTGCGAAAAATACAGGGTTCGCTGATCGGCCGCCCATTGCATGTGAAAACCCTGGAATGGCCCGGGGGCATGCGCAGGCAGTTCCGGCAGTACCGCGCGCACGTGATGACTGAATTCGGCGCGCAGCCTCTCGATCGGCATATCCAACTCGACGGGGGCGGCATCCTCGGACCGATCGGCCAGCGGACGATGCACTAGCGCCGCATCCCGCCGTCGGCACAGCAACGTACCATGCCAGGTGAGCAGGAAGACCATGGCGCAACCTGACCAATTCCGCGCCACCGCGCAATTGCTTCTGGCATCCGGCCCGAGCAGGATCACCGCTTCGAGCCGGGGAGGCGTCACATGGCAATCCGTCTTGGTATCGCCGGGATCACCGGCCGGATGGGGCATCTGCTGGTCGAGGAGGTGAGCGCCGCAGGTGCGGAACTTTCCGGCGGCATAGGCCGCCCAGGGTCGGAAAAACCGGCTCCTGGCGGTGTTCCACTGCTGCCGGATATCAGCCGCCTCGCCGCTGCATCCGACTGCGTGGTGGATTTTACCAACGCCGCGACCGCGCAACGCTACGCCGCGGCGATGGCCGGGTCCGGCAAGGCGTGGGTGCTCGGCAGTTCCGGGCTGTCCGACGCGGACGAGGCGGCAGTGGCCGAGGCGGCGCGGCGTATCCCCGTGGTCTACGCGTCGAATTTCTCCGCCGGCGTCAATCTCGTGCTGGCGCTGGCCGAGCGGATGGGCGCCGCGCTCCCCGCTGACGCCTACGATGCCGAGATCATGGAGATGCACCATCGCCAGAAGGTCGACTCGCCGTCCGGCACCGCCATCGGTATCGGCCGCGCCGTGGCCAAGGGCCGCGGGGTGGCGCTTTCCGACGTGATGGAGAGCGGGCGGCACGGCCACACCGGCGCCCGCAAGACCGGTGCCATCGGCTTCGCGGCCCTGCGCGGCGGCCAGGTGGTGGGGGAACACACGCTTATCTTCGCGACCGGGACCGAGCACATCGCCCTGACGCATCGCGCGTTCGACCGGCGCGCTTTCGCAACCGGCGCGGTGCGGGCGGCGCTGTGGGTGACTGGGAAGCCGCCGGGTCTCTACTCGATGATGGACGTGCTGGGGATGGCTTGAACCGCACCAAACACACTACTTGCGAAAGGGTACGTCGGATATCACCTGGATATCCGAGGAGTGCCAGGGATGCAGATCACCGCCAGCCGATGGGGCAACAGCCTGGGCGTCAGAATACCGAAAGATATCACCGAAGAGGTGGGATTGTCCGCCGGGGCCAGTCTCGATATCGAGGCTAGAGGCGATCAGATCGTGCTGTCTTTGCGTAGACACCGCTATCGGTTGGAAGACCTGCTGACTGGGATAACACCCGCTGCGATGCGGGACGCCTTCGATTGGGGCTCCGATGTCGGGCGTGAGATCGTTGACAGGTGAGGTCTTCGAGCCAAACGACGGGGATCTGATCTGGACAGATTTCGACCGTCGAACCGGGCGGGAACAGGGAGGTTGGCGACCGGCGTTGGTAAACTCTCCGGCAGCATTTTGGCAGGCCAGCCGCTTCGTAATTGTTTGCCCCATCACCAGCCGTGTGTCCGGCCATTTGGCACCAGCGTCGTCCTCCCTCCAGGCCTGCCCATCAGTGGGGAAATTCTGACTGGGCATGTCCGCAGCATCGATACGATGTCGCGGCCCATAGTCTCGTTGGATTGCCGCGTCCCGTCGTCCATTCTCGAGGATGTCCGCGCGAAGCTCGCCGTCCTGCTGGGCATAATCGGGTAGCGATCCGCGGCTCTTGATAATGGACGTGTTGGGGATTGCTTGACTGACGGCGCTGCCCGGCTGGCTGCACGGTATCCGCGCGTCTGGCACGTCATGGAGGCGGAGGGCGCGGGTGAATGGCTGGCTGACACGGGGCTGCTGCCGACCGAGCGTCTGCGGCCCGGCGGCACCAACCGTGCTGACTTCGAGTCCATCGACCTGGGCAACGGCCGCACCGCGATCCTGCGGCCACAGCAAATGCCGGATCACCGCCTGATCGATACGCTCGCCGGCAGGTTCACGGGTCAACCGACGCACTGGCGCCAGCACATCGATCAGCACGTCTTCTTCTGGGCCGAGGCACGCCGGCGCGATGCCTTCGTCGCTGCCTGCATCAGGCTCCGTTCGCCGCCTGTCCGCCCGCCGGTGACGCTGACCATCGACACCGCCGCGTTGCTGGAGCGCCACAGCGAGATCGCATACTTCGCCACCATCAACACCGGCTCGACGGTGCGCGGTGGCGCCCGCGCGCGACGTGACGAGGACACACTCCGGTCTGTGGCCGACTACCGCTCCGGCCCGATCGCCGAGCTGGCGATCAGGGGTCGCGTCGACCTCTCCGACATCGTCGTTCTTGACCCTGTATAGCGTTTCCGTCACACAGCGCCGGCCTGATCCTCCCCGCGACAAGAGAGAAACCATTCATGCGCGATACCGGCGAGTTCCTGTTCACTTCCGAGTCTGTCTCGGAAGGCCACCCCGACAAGGTCGCAGATCGGCTCAGCGACACAGTCCTCGATGCTTATCTCGCCGCAGATCCCTATTCGCGCGTTGCGTGTGAGACCCTGGTTACCACAAACCGGGTGGTGTTCGCCGGCGAGACGCGCGGGCCGTCCACGGTGACGCCCGATCTGCTGACCCATCTCGCCCGCATGGCGATCCACGACATCGGCTATGACCAGGAAGGCTTCAGCTGGCAGAAGGCCGAGATCTCCTGCCACCTGCACGCGCAGTCCTCTGACATCGCACAGGGCGTCGATGCGGCCGGCAACAAGGATGAGGGCGCGGGCGACCAGGGCATGATGTTCGGCTACGCCTGCCGCGAGACTGACGCGCTGATGCCGGCACCGATCTATTATGCCCATGCGATCCTGCATCGCATCCGCGATCTGCGCCTGATCCACGACAAGTCGGTGGAGGGCCTGCTGCCCGACGCCAAGAGCCAGGTGACCCTGCGCTACATGGACGGCAAGCCCGTCGGCACCACCAGCGTCGTGGTGTCCACCCAGCACGTCGACGCCCTGGAGCAGGCCGAAATCAAGCGGATGCTCTGGCCGATCGTCGAGAGCACGCTGCCGAAGGGGTGGATGTGCCCGGAGTCCGAGTTCCACGTGAACCCCACCGGCAAGTTCGTGGTCGGCGGACCGGATGGCGATTGCGGGCTGACGGGTCGCAAGATCATCGTCGACACGTACGGCGGTGCGGCGCCGCATGGCGGTGGCGCGTTCAGCGGCAAGGACCCGACCAAGGTGGACCGTTCTGCCGCCTATGCCTGCCGCTATCTGGCGAAGAACGTCGTGGCGGCGGGATTGTCGGATCGCTGCACGATCCAGATCAGCTACGCCATCGGCATTTCGCGTCCGCTGTCGGTCTATGTCGACCTGCAGGGCACTGGCAAGGATGTCGACGCCTCTCGGCTGGAGAAGACGCTGCGCGAGGTGATGAACCTGACGCCGCGCGGCATACGCGAGCATTTGCATTTGAACCGGGCGATCTACGTGCCGACCTCGGCCTACGGCCATTTCGGCCGCGAGCCGGATGAGGAAAAGGGCACCTTCACGTGGGAGAAGACCGACCTGGTGAAGGACCTGAAGTCAGCCTTCGGACGCTGAAGCCGCCGCCGGACCGGCTGTATGGCCGGTCCCGCGGCCACCGGCTGCGGCCCCGGCAGCAACGCCTGCTCGATGTGACGTTGCCGCGCCTGGCGTTCGCGCCCGGGCAGGCGGCTGATCCGTCGGCTGCATTCTCGCCCAGGCCCACGGAAGTTTGGCTGGAAGTAGGTTTCGGCGGCGGCGAGCACGCGCTGGCGCAGATTGCGGCGCATCCAGACATCGGGCTGATCGCCTGCGAGGTGTTCGACAACGGGATCTGCTCGTTGCTGTCGAGCCTGCTTCCCGAAGGGGACGAGTTGACGGCGCCTCTGCCGAACAACCTGCGCCTGTGGACCGACGATGCGCGGACGTTGCTACGGCTGTTGCCGGATGGCAGCCTCGATCGGCTGTTCCTGCTGTTTCCCGATCCGTGGCCGAAATTGCGGCACGCGAAACGGCGGTTCGTGCATCCGGCGCTGCTGCCGCTGTTGGCGCGGGTACTCAAGCCTAGCGCCGAGTGGCGCGTGGCTAGCGATGATCGAACCTATCAAGCCTGGGTGACGGAGGTGATGAGGGAGCAGGTCTGGTTCGATGTACCAGCGCCGACAACCGAAAGGCCGCCGGACTGGCCGCCGACGCGCTACGAGACCAAAGCCGTCCGCGAAGGCCGGGCACCGCGGTACTGGACGTTCGTCCGGCGCTGATCAATGCGCGCGCCACGCCGCGCCCGTAGCGCTGCGCAGGCACCTCTACCAGCACGTGGAGCCACCACGCCGCGAGAATCGGCAGAACTACGGCGCCGGGTATCCAGAGTGCGGTGAACAACGCGGCGTCGCCGCGCACCAGCGACGCAAGCGCTACACCTAGCAGCCGCTGCACGGGCTCATGCACCAGGTAGATGCTGAACGAGACAGCCCCTAGCCAGACCAGCGGCGGCGATTGCAACAGCGCGGCCAACCACCTGAGCGTCCGCCGAACGAATGCGAGCGCCCAGGCTTCTGGCTGTCGAGTGCCCTGTGCAGACGACCAAAGCTGTGCGGCAAGACAGGCCGTCCACACCAGCGGCGGCAGCAGCTTGTCGACGCCGCCCTGCACGATGCACAGCGCGAGCACGCTGGCCAATACTGCCAGGTAAAGGCGTAACCCGCCCGGCTCCTTGCGAACCACGAGCGCGCTGATGACGCCAAGGGCGAAATAATGTGCCTTGTTGGGCAGGAAGGCGCGGCTGAACTGCCATGCCTCCGGCATTGCCGCTTGCCAGACCAGCGACGCGGCTGCGAGCGCCAAAAACAATACGGCCACGCGGACCAGGCCGAGCCTGTGGCCGAGGAGTAGCGCCAGCACATAGAATTGCCACTCGGTCGAGAGGCTCCAGGACGTCCCCAGGAAGGCTACCCATGCGCCCGGCAGCAGGCCGTCGGGAAAGATGCCATGCGTCATCGTCAGATGGGTCGCGATGCCGATACCCCAATTGGGCGGCCAGCCGCCCGCCCATAGGTATCGAGACCCGCTGTCCGGCCCGATCCAGGCCATGTCCTCGAGCGAGGTCGCTAACGGCTGGATCGCCACCGCGAAGGCGAACACCACCAGGAACACCGGATAGATGCGCGCGACGCGGGCGATCAGGAACGGCAGCGGTTGGTATTCGAAGCTTGCCAACGACTGCACGATCACCAACCCGCTCAGGACGAAGAACACGTCCACACCGGCGCCGCCATGCTGGAACATCCAGTGCAACCAATGCGGCAGGGGCGCGAACGGCAGCGAGTGGCTCAGCATGACGTAGAACGCCAATCCGCCACGCAGCCCATCCAGGCAAACCATTCTACGCATGCGAGCAGCATTGGGCTTGCGCCTTAACAATCCACCAACGACGCGACCGACAATTCAATGAGTGAAGATAGCGTGGTCCTGGCGCCGCTGCCCGCGGACGCTGATGTCGGACAGGCGACGCCGTACGGTGACGGAATGCCGGTCAACACTTCGTATCAATCGAAGAACGCCGAGTCTTCTTCCGCCAGATAGCGGCGTGCCTTCTCCGGATTGATCTCGACGCCCATTCCCGGCCGATCCCAGACCTCGATCAGGCCGTTCGTGGCGATCGGATCGGGCAACCCATCGACGATGTCGTACCACCACGCCGGATTGCCACTGGGATACTCGAACGCAATGAAGTTGTTGGGCAAGGTCGCGCACACCTGGACCAGCGCGGCCAGGCCCAACAGCCCGTCGCCCGTGCCATGCGGTGCCATCATCACCCCGTGCAGGTCGGCGAACTCGGCGATCCACTTCAGCTCGGCGATGCCACCGACATCACACGGATCCGGCCCAACCACACGCACCGCGTTCCGCTCGATCAGTTCCTTGAAGTTCTGCCGCAGGTAGATCTGCTCGCCAGTGTGAATCGGCGTCGTGGTCGACCGCGTGAGTTCGCGATAAACATCTGCATTGACAAACGGAATGTAGTCGCCCGTCAGCATATCCTCGAGCCACAGCAGATTGTATCGCTCGACAGCTCGGGCAAACCGAATCGCGTCCTGCAGCATCCAGCCGGGTCCGCAATCCAATGCGAGCCCCACCTTGTCGCCGGTCACCTCCTTCATCGCCGCAACACAGTCGATGACGTGGTTCATGCCACGCTCGGTCAGCAGTCCGCTATCATGCCAGGCGTGGAATGGAGTTTCCGACGGCGTGCCGAGGTAGAAGCCGGGTATCTCCCGCCGCATCGGGCTATGAAATGCGACCGACTGCTTGATGATGGTGAAGCCTTCCTTGAGCTCCATCATCCGGCGGCAATCGGCGGCATAATGTTCGGGCGTGAAGCCACCCAGCGGCACCCGCAGCGACCCGTTATAGATCCGCACATGGTCACGCACCTTGCCACCGAGCAGCTTGTAGACCGGCACACCGGCGGCCTTCCCCGCGAGGTCCCACAATGCGATCTCGATGACGCTCACCGCGGAACCCCAGGGCTTGAAGGCACCGCGTTGGCGAATCCGCTGCATCACCCGCTCAACATTGGTCGGGTCCTGGCCGAGCAGCGCGTCACGCAGATCCAGGATATGCGGTTTCAGATATGGCTTGAACGTCTCGACCTGCGCGAAGCCACTGATCCCGGCATCCGTGACAATGCGGACGACGGGACTTCTGCCCAGCACCGCGCATTTGACATCGGCGATTTTCATTTTTGGATCAAGCCAGGCTGGCGTTGACGGTATCGAATTTGATGTCGAAGATATTCATCCGACAGTCCCTCCTGCTCGTTGGCCGTGTGGCATACGGCATGTCGACCGAAGCGGCAAACCACATCCTGTAATGCGCCACCAGCGTTTTGTCCGGACCGAAAGCAGGCTAGGTTGTTCGCTCATGATCGTCCAAAAGGAACAATGCCAACGATGACAACGTGGTCGCACCTGACTGATTCTGGAAAGCTAGACGCCCTGAAGTGGCGCTGTATCGGTCCCCCGCGAGGCGGGCGCGTCGTCGCGGTTGCAGGCGATCCTGTTTGATCCGATGGTGTGCTATTTCGGCGCGTGTGCGGGCGGCATCTGGAAGTCCATCGACGGCGGTATTTATTGGCGCTGCGTGTCCGATGGCTTCCTCGGCAGCGCGGCCATCGGCGCCATCGCGGTGGCGCGATCCGACCAAAACGTTATTTACGCGGGCACCGGCGAGACCGAGATCCGCCTCGACGTCTCCTATGGCGATGGCATCTACAAATCGACCGATGCCGGCCGCACCTGGTCGAACATTGGACTGCGCGAGACCAAGCATATCGGGCGCATTTGCATCCATCCCACGAACCCCGACATCGTCTATGTCGCGGCGCTTGGCGACATCTTCGGTCCGCATGAGGAGCGTGGTGTGTTTCGCACCCGCGATGGCGGCAAGACTTGGGAAAAGGTGCTGTATCGCAGCGCTGATGCAGGCGCTGTCGAGATTTCGATGGATCCCAATAACCCGCGCATCCTGTTTGCCGCTTTCTGGCAGACACGTCGGAATTTCTGGAACCTGTCCAGCGGCGGACCGGGCAGCGGCTTATTCCGCTCGACCGATGGCGGCGATACGTGGCAGGAAATCTCGCGCGCACCGGGCTTGCCGGATGGCAAACTGGGCAAGCTCGGCGTGTCGGTATCGCCTGCCAAGTCCGGGCGAGTCTGGGCATTGATCGAGACGGTCGGTGACAAGACCGGCCTCTACCGCTCGGAAGACTACGGCGCGCGCTGGGTACAAGTTTCATCAAACCGCGACCTGATGCACCGTCCCTGGTACTATACGCATGTCTTCGCCGATCCCTGCGATGCCGAGACCGTCTACGTGCTCAACCTGCAAATGTGGAAATCCACCGATGGGGGCGTGAGTTTCAGCGAAATCCTGACGCCACACGGCGACAACCACGATCTGTGGATCGATCCGGTCAATCCGTCGCGCATGGTGCAGGGCAATGACGGCGGCGCCTGCGTCTCATTCAACACCGGGATCACCTGGTCGTCGATCTACAATCAGCCGACCGCGCAATTCTATCGTATCGACACCGACAATCGCTATCCGTATCGCGTGTTCGCCACCCAGCAGGACAACACATCGATCGCAGTGCCCAGCGCGAGCTACTGGGGCGCGATCACGCTCGGCGATTGCAGCTATCCCGGCACCGGCGAGAGCGGCTTCATCGCCGTGCATCCCGACGATCCCAACATCGTCTACTGCGGTGCAGTCGGTTCAAGTCCCGGCGGCGCGGGAGCGCTACAGCGCTACGACTACCGTACCAGCCAGATCCAACTGGTGAACGTGTGGCCCGAGGAATCCACCGGCATCGCGCCAAAGGACATGCGGTACCGCTTCGCCTGGACGTTCCCGATCGTGTTCTCGCCGCACGACAGCAACGTGCTGTACGCGGGCGGCAATCATGTCTTCCGGACCAGGAACGAAGGCATGAGCTGGGAAGAGATCTCGCCGGACCTCAGCCTGAACGATGTGTCGCGACAAGGCGCCTCGGGTGGCGACATCACCGCCGAAAGCGCCGGCGCCGAGGTGCATGCAACGTGCGCCTGCGTGGTCGAGTCGCCGCACCGCAAGGGTGAGATCTGGGCATCGACCGATGATGGCCTGGTGCACGTGACACGCGATGACGGCGCTTCGTGGCAGAACGTGACTCCGCCGGAGTTGCCGGAGCTAGCCTATGTCGGTTGCGTCGAGATCTCGGCGCATGATGCCGACACCGTCTATGTGGCGGCGACACGCTACAAGCTCTGCGACTACAAGCCCTACCTGTTCCGCACAACGGATAGCGGCCGCACGTGGCAGTCCGTTACTGGGGACTTTCCAACCAACGAGATCACTCGCGTGATTCGCGCCGATCGTGTGCAAAGGGGATTGCTGTTCGTTGGCACCGAGAAGGGGATTTACTTCACGCTGGATGACGGACAGAGCTGGATGCGCATGCAGGGTGGCTTGCCTGTCGTTCCTGTCTACGACCTGAAGATCAAGGATGCTGATCTGATTGCGGGTACGCATGGCCGCTCGTTCTGGATCCTTGACGATATCGCACCACTGCGCGCGTTGGCCGACGGCAACACCGCATCACGCGTGGTGCCGCCTCGTGAAACGATCCGCACCAAGCTGCATTTCGGATCGATGTCCGGTGTGCGTGGCCCGTTTGCCTTCGCAATCACATTCGGCATTGGTGGCGGCATTGCGACCCACGAGCTACCCGATGGCACCAGGCGCCGGGAGCATCTCGACGTTGGCGAGAACCCGCCGAACGGGGCGATCGTGTATTACTGGCTGGATGGCAACGCGTCCGCGCCGGTAGCCCTGACCTTCAAGGATTCGTCCGGCGCCACCATCATCACGCTGCGCAGCGATGATACCATGCTGGCGGTGGCACGCCGTCCGACTGCACGCCCCGGCCTCAACCGCTTCGTGTGGGACATGAAGCATCCGGGCCCCGGGCGCATTGAGCCGCCATGGGCCGCGCTCAAGAACAAGCCGCTGGCCAGCGAACCGGATCCGCAGTCAGGCGCGACGGTGATACCGGGTGCGTATCGTATCGAAATGACGATCGAATCGGAAACGCACACGGCCGAACTGATGATCACGCCGGATCCGCGGCTCGGCACGACGCCGGACGGCTATGCGAGGCAATATGCGCTGCTCAAGGAGCTATATGACAAGACATCCGCACTGAACGCGGCGGTCAACCGGATCCGCCGTATCAACCGGCAACTTCGAGCGTTGGCTGAGCAAGCTGGCGACGGCAACAGCGATCTGGCGGACAAGGCACGAACGGCCGCCGCAGGTCTGTCCGCGATCGAGCGGGTGCTGGTCGACGTGGACCGGGAGTCGCCGCGCGATACGCTGCGCCATCCAGCCGGACTGAATGATACGCTGGTGGACCTGATCAACACGGTCGCAATCGCCGACATGGCGCCCACGGCGCAGGCCGATGCCGTTTCGCGCGAGATCATGGCACAGGTCGACGCGCAGCTTGCCAAGCTGGACTCGGTGTTGGCGAGCGACATCGCCGACATCAATCGTTTGGCTGCCGCACGATCGATCGCGCACGTCAGCGGATAGCCCATCGAGCTTGACAGTGGCCGTGGTCACGGCAACGACTACTGCGCGATGCAGAACCCGACGACCAGGAGCGACAAGTTATGGATTTCATCGAGCAATGGTTTGGCATCTCACCGGACGGCGGCGACGGTTCCCTCGAGGTGTTGTGGGTTGTCGGGATCTTGGTGGTCGTCATGGCGATCACCTTCCGTCGCCGCATCATCGGCTGGCTGTCGTCGCGGAATGCGCGAGGGCGCTGAAAACCACGTCCCTGACGGCGCGATGAGCCAGACGCACACGGTTGTCGCGCCCACGTCGGCTGTGTAGCCTTCCCTGATTGTGGAAGGAAACGCCGTGAGCCCGTCTTCAAAGGCGGTGAGCTATTCGCGGGTGGTATCGTCGTCAACGACCGGCGATCTCGACACGCGGCAATCGACCGCACCGGCCACCGGCTGGTTTGCGCGCGCGCTCGATCGCGCATTCGTGTGGCTGGCGGTAACGCCGACCGCGCTGACTATGTTGTTGGTGTTCGGGCTGCCGCTCGCCTTCTCGCTCTACCTCAGCATGGAGGGCTGGAGCGCCGATGAAACCCTGTTCGGCGGCAAGTTCGCCGGCACCGCCAACTATGAGGCCCTGCTCACCGATCCCGACTTCATCGGCAGCCTGACGCTCACGCTTGGCTATACGGCGGTCACCGTTCTGGCTGAGCTGCTGCTGGGACTCGGCATCGCACTGCTGCTCAACCTCGATCTGCCGTTCATCACCTTCTTCCGCACCGCCTTGATCGTGCCGATGATGATGACGCCGATCGTTGCGGCGCTATGCTGGAAATTGCTGCTCGATCCGGATCACGGCGTGATCGACTACTTCATCGGCAGCAACATCATCTGGTTGGGCCGCCCCTGGTTGGCGCTGTTCGCGGTGGGGTTCGCCAGCGTGTGGCAGAACACGCCGTTCGTCACCATCCTCGCGCTTGCAGGTCTGCGATCGTTGCCGCATGAACCGATGGAGGCGGCGGCGATCGACGGGGCCAACGCGCTGCAGCGATTCTGGCACGTCACGCTGCCGCTGATGCGCCCGTACCTGTTGGTCGCGCTGCTGCTGCGCGCGATCTTCGAATTCCGCGCCTTCGACAATGTCTACGTGATGACCGGTGGCGGCCCCGCGAACGCGACACTGTTGTTGTCGGTCTACACATACCAGGCGTCGTTCGTTCAATTCGACCTGAGCCTTGGCGCGGCTGCATCCTGGGTCATGCTGCTGATCGCGCTGGTTGCCTGCCTCGGCTTCGTCGCACTGATCGGCCGGAGGACGACAGCATGAAGGCCATGGGTGTGGGGCAGCGTCGCAGCAAATTGATCTTCGCTGTCAGCGTCTACGCCGCGCTGCTTGCGCTGCTGGTGTTCTTTCTGTTCCCGCTGCTGTGGATCGTCGGTCTGTCGCTGAAGACGCGGATGCAGGTGTTCGCCTCGCCGCCGCTGTTCCTGTGGGTGCCTACACTGCAAAACTACGCGACCATGCTTGGCACCGGCGCGTTCCAGAGCGCCTTCATCAACAGCCTGCTGATCTCTGCCGAGGCCGTGCTGCTGTCGATCTGTGTCGGCGTGCCCGCGGCTTATGCGTTCGCACGCTTTCACTTCAGGGGTCGCGGCCCGCTGTTCATGTCGCTGCTGGTGATGCGCATGCTGCCACCTATTGCAGTGCTGGTGCCGATGTACGTGCTGTTCAGCAAGCTCGGCCTGGCACAGACGCGGTTCAGCGTGGTGCTCGCCTATACCACGTTCAGCCTGCCGTTGGTGGTGTGGATCATGCGGGGCTTCTTCGAGGAACTGCCGCGCGAACTCGAGGAGAGCGCGTGGGTCGATGGTGCCAGCCGCTTCGCCGCATTCCGGCTTGTCGTGCTGCCGCTGGTAAGGCCCGGATTGGTCGCTGCGACCATCCTTGCGCTGCTGCTGGCTTGGAACGATTTCATCTTCGCCGCGGTCTTGACCACCGATGCCACGCGAACACTGCCAGTGTTGATGGCGAGCTTCTCCGGTGATGTCGGCGTTGACTGGGGGGCGATGACGGCATCGTGCGTGCTTGTTGTCTTGCCGGTGCTGCTGTTTTCGTTCGCGGCGCAACGCCATCTCGTCGCCGGCCTGTCATCGGGCGCGGTCAAGGGCTGAACAAAATCCAAGGGAGGAATAGAATGTCCACCGACACACCACATGGGCTATTTCGCCGCCAGTTGCTGCAAGCCTCGCTGGCTGCTGGGGCCGTTGCCGGAACGGGTCGTGCGGCGCGCGCCCAGAACAAGCCCGAAAAGCTGGTGTTCGTCGGCGACAACGGTCCATGGCACAAATGTCTGGTGGAGGAGGTGGCGCCGGCGTTCGAGAAAGCCAGCGGCATCAAGGTCGAATTCACATTGCTGCCGATCGATGCGCTGGTGGCGCGGCTGAAGGCAGAGCTTAGTTCGGGCGAGGGTGGGATCGACATCGTGCAGTGGGATGCCAGCATGGCGGGTTGGGTGTCGCGCCACATGCAGGACCACGCACAACTGTTGCAGGGTGCTGCAAGCAAGCATCCCGACTTCGACTGGGCGGACTTTCTGCCATCGGTGCAGAACATGGCGACGTATGAGGGCAAGCTGTCGGGCATTCCCTATCGGGTTACCACCGGCATCCTGTTCTATCAGAAGCAGTTGCTGGAGCAGGCCGGGGTCAAGCCGCCCACCAACTTCGCTGAATTGCTGGCAGCCGCCGAGGCCACCACCAAACAGGGCGCGCCCAATCGGTTTGGGTTTGGGTGCATGGGGCGGCAAGGGCCCGCGATGTTGGGCAGCTTCACGCCGTTCCTGCGTTCCTCAGGCGGGCAGTACTATGACCCGAAGACTGGCGACATCTTCGTCAACCAGCCGGCCGCGGTCGGCGCGCTGCAATACTACGGCGACCTGATGACGAAGTACCACGTCACCAATCCGGCGTCTTTGACCTGGGAGTTCGACGGGATCATCGCCGGCGGTCAGGCTGACCAGTTCGCCATGACCGTCACTCTGGCGCCGTATGGCGAGGCGATGAACAACCCAGCGGTGTCCAAGACGGGTGGCAAATGGGCATTCTCCGTGATGCCGGGCAAGGACGACGTGAAGCAGAACGCCACCTACCTGGCAGGCTGGATGCTGGGGGTGCCGGAGAAAGCCAAGAACACCGACTGGTCGTTCGAGTTCATTCAGATGGCCACGTCGAAGCAATGGATGATGCGCTCGATCGATCTCGGCAACGCGCCGCCGCGCGCGTCGGTGCTGCAGGACCCGACCGTGCTGGCGAAGCACCCCTGGGCACCTGTCGCGGGCGAGGCGTTCAAGACGGCCGTCCTCGATCATCGCGATCCGCTGTGGGCGTCGGCGCAGTTGACGCTGCGCACCGGCATTTCGCAGGTGCTGCTCGGTCAGAAGACCGCGCAGGAAGCGCTGGACGATGTCGCCAGGCAGTGGCAGCGCAGCTTCAAGCTGGCAGGCATAAAGGGATAGCAGCGAAAAAAATTTCGCCGCGCCTGCATCCGATCGATCCTCTCGCGACGATAGGGGACAGCGGCCGCTGATGGCCGCTCCATCGAGAGAGAGGATAGACCCCAATGAAGCGTGCTGCCCTGTTCGCTGCGATCCTGCTGGCGTCCGCCGCCCCCGTGTTCGCCGGCCAGACCATGACCGAGTCCACCGTCCGCGTCGGTGGCCAGGCGATGTTCCCGTCGAAGACCATCGTCGCCAACGCGGTGAATTCCGCCGACCACACGACGCTGGTCGCGGCGGTGAAGGCTGCCGGCCTGGTCGATACGCTGAATGGGCCCGGCCCGTTCACCGTGTTCGCGCCGACCAATGAGGCGTTCGGCATGCTGCCGGCCGGCACCGTGGACACTCTGGTGAAGCCTGAGAACAAGGCGATGCTCACCAAGATCCTGACGTACCACGTGGTCGCCGGTAACTATGACAGCAACAAGCTGCGCGCGATGATCCTCGCGGGCAACGGCACCGCGACACTGACCACCGTCAGCGGCGGCAAGCTGTGGCTGATGATGAACGGTTCGTCGAACATCACCGTCAAGGACGAGAAGGGCGACCTCGCCGACATCACCATCGCTGACGTGCGCCAGTCGAATGGCGTCATCCAGGTCGTCGATCACGTGCTGCTCCCCGGAGCCTGATCGACCGCGGGCGGCCTTTCCCCTGGGCCGCCCGCATTCGCCTTGCGAATGGAGCGTTTGCCATGCGCATCCACCCGCTTTTGGTGCGGATCACGCACTGGATCAATGCCGTTGCGATGACCGTCATGATCGCGAGCGGCTGGCAGATCTACAACGCCTCGCCACTGCTCCCGTTCGAGTTTGCCACGTGGCTGACACTGGGCCACTGGCTTGGTGGCGCGCTCGCCTGGCACTTCGGCGCGATGTGGTTGCTGGCTGGGAATTTCGTAGTCTATCTCGCTTATGGGTTGCTGTCGGGCCACATCCGCCGGCGACTGTTCCCGTTGAGGCCGCGCGAGGTCTGGCACGATGCGATGCAGGCGCTGCGGTTCCGGCTGCCGCACAGCGGCACGCAGTACAACGCGGTTCAGCGGCTGCTTTATGTTCTGGCCGGTTGCGGCATCGCACTGGCGATCGTCTCGGGTCTGGCGATCTGGAAGCCAGTGCAATTGTATCCGCTGACTTTTGCTCTCGGCGGCTATGAGGTTGCGCGTCGTGTGCACTTTCTCGCCATGGCCGGCATCGTAGGGTTCATTGTTGTGCACCTCGTGTTGGTTGCGGTCGTACCGCGCACGTTGCGGCCCATGGTCACGGGGCGCGAGTGATGGCCCGCGTCAACCCCGCTAATCACCAGCGAAGCCTGGAACTTGCGTCGCGTCGATTGTTCTTGCGCGGCACGCTTTCGATCGGCGCCGTGTCACTGTTGACCGGCTGCAACCTGGAAGATGACGACGCGGTGGATCGCGTGCTGTCCGCGATGTCGCGTTGGAACGATCGGGTGCAGGCGGCGTTATTCAGCCGTGCCCGCATGGCACCGACATACAGCGAAGCTGACATCACGGATCCGTTCCCGTTCAACGCCTACTATCCGCTCGATCAGGTGCGCCATGTCGATGGTGGCACGTGGCGGCTGGAGGTGTCAGGCCTCATCAATGAACGTCGCGCCTGGTCTCTGGCCGATCTCGCAGCGCTGCCGCAGACCAGCCAGATAACACGCCACATCTGCATCGAGGGCTGGAGCGCGATCGGCAAATGGGGCGGCGTCCCGTTCCACGATTTCCTTGCGCGCATCGGTGCCGATACGCGGGCGCGATATGTGTCGTTCCGCTGCGCCGACGACTATCGCAGCTCGATCGATATGGCGACGGCGCTGCACAACCAAACGCTGCTTGCGCTGACCTTCCGTGATGCGCCGTTGCCGTCGGCGTACGGGTATCCGGTTAAGCTGCGCGTGCCGACAAAGCTTGGGTTCAAAAACCCGAAGCACATCGTCGCTATCGAGGTGACCAACGATTACCCTGGCGGGTTCTGGGAGGATTACGGCTACAACTGGTTCAGCGGAAGCTGATCTGGCACGGCACTACGATGCATTGTTGCCGTCTTGACCGGCCCATTGTCCCCAATCCTCGACTAATCGCTTGCTTGAGGCTCGGAGAACTGTAAGATGCTTAGCGAAATAAATCTTGCTCACGGGCGATAAAGATCATGTCAGAACAACAATCGGAAGTCGATGCCAACACCCGC
Organism: uncultured Alphaproteobacteria bacterium; assembly: GCA_963726125.1. GTDB lineage: Bacteria > Pseudomonadota > Alphaproteobacteria > Acetobacterales > Acetobacteraceae > JAMXLO01. The sequence goes on from CAVSBG010000016.1 coordinate 119,372, forward strand.
CTGGCTACGGCATCGCATCTCATCTCGAATGCGTGTGCCTGGTCAGCCGGTGTCGGTCTGATCCCGCTTCCCATCGTTGATGTTGCGGCTTTAGCCGTGGTGCAGGTCAAGCTGGCCGACGATATTGCCCGCCTCTATGGACAACGCTTCACCCGGGACGCCCTCAAGGGAACCGTCGCGGTGTTGCTGAGCACCATCGTTCCAACCGGTGTCGCCGGTGCGGTCGGTGGCAGCCTGAAATTCGTCCCCGGCATAGGGACCACCGTCGGAGTGCTGTCCCAACCGGCGTTTGGCGCCGCGGCAACCTACGCACTCGGTCGGGTGCTGGTCCGCCACTTCGAGTTCGGCGGGACGACGATGTCCTTCCGGGCCGACGCAATCCACGAGGACCTGAAGAAGGAATTCGACGCGGCACGGGCACACCCCGCCTGACCGTCGACGCATGGCCGCTATCGCCTGCTACGTCGGTCTTGCCGCGATCGTCGGCTTTCTCGGACGCCGATGCGTTGTTGGCGCAACTGGCTGTTTTGTGTTTTCGCTGCTGTTCACGCCGCCACTCGTCGCGCTGATGCTTCTGATCACACGGAGAAGAAGTGCCTAGCGCGTCGCCGATCGGACATGCTCCGGTGCTAGCACGCCGAGCGCCATGAATGCCGGAATGTCCCCGATCAGGGGCATCGTCGCATGACGGCCGGTGATCAGCCACTCGGTGACCGCCTCCTCAGAATGCTGGGGGGTTTTCGGGTCACCCTGCCACGGCTGCCCAAATTCACGCTCGGTCAGCTGCCCCAGAATGTTTCGCTCCGGCGGCTCGCGGTTCTGCTGGTGGTGGGCGGCGTGGCCAGCATCGGCATCATCGGGGTCTTGAACGCAGCGGCACAGGCGCAGTCCTCGGATGGCCGTTCGCTTGCTCTGCCGTTACTGTTCGTCCTGCTGATCCTGATCTACCGGTTCGCCCAGCGTTCGCTGATCCGAACGGCCTCGTCAGCTATCGAGGAATTGCTGCAGCTCATGCGGTCGCGCATCGCTGGCAAGCTGGTACGGCTCGATCTGGACGTATTCGAGTCACTGCCTCGTGAATCGATGCTCGCATCGCTCGGCCAGCACTATGCTGCGATTTCAGATGCCATCCTGCCCATGGCGCTCGGCGTCCAATCGTCCGCCATCCTGGTGCTGACCGTGGCGTATCTGATTTATCTGTCGCCAATTGCCGGCATCATGACAGCCGCTCTCGGGTTGGCCTGCGCTGCCATTTACATCAGGCACGAAACGGAACTTGCCGCCACCATGCGGGTGACGGCTGACGAACGCATGAAGCTGCTCGCGATGCTGCGGGAGGTGACCGACGGCTTCAAGGAACTGCGCCTGGATGCAGTGAAGCGGCAGGCCGTGATGCAGGAGGTGGTCAACCACTCGCGCCTTGCTGCGGGCGCGATGGCGGAGACCGCAGCCATACATGGTCGGCTGATGGTCTTTGCCACGTCGGTCGCGTATTTACTCGCCGCCGCCTGCGTTCTGATCCTGCCAGTGATCGACAATGTCGATCAGAAACATCGGTTTGTGATCCTGACGGTCGTGCTGTTTTTCATCGGTCCCTTGGGGGGCGCGGTCGGATCCGTCCAACACTTTGCCACAGCTCGGTTTGCGCTGCAGCAGATCCGCGACTTCGAGCGCCGTCTCGATGAACTGATCACCGACATTCCGCCGGCCGTGGCACCGGAGCCATTCCAGAGCCTGGAATTGCGCGAGGCTGCCTATCAATACACCCGCACCGATTCGGAGACCCCGTTCAATATCGGGCCGCTCGACTTCGTCCTGCACCAGGGGGAGATCGTCTTCATCACCGGCGCGAACGGATCCGGCAAGACGACCCTGTTGCGCATGCTGACTGGCCTGTATCGGCCGCGGTCGGGAGAAATCGAACTCAATGGGGCTACAGTCAGCTACCCTGAATACGAGTTGTATCGACAGAATTTCAGCACTGTCCTCAGTGATTTCCATGTGTTCCGCTGCCCGTACGGGTTCAGCGACGACCAGCTTGGCGTGCTCGACCGTACGCTTCAGGCCCTGCAGATCAGGCACAAGCTGCCGCAGGATCTCAGGACAGGATATGATCCGTCACGGCTGTCGACCGGACAGCGCAAGCGACTTGCCCTCGCGGTTGCCGTATCGGAGGGACGCCCCGTTCTGGTCATCGACGAATGGGCGGCCGACCAGGACCCCGAATCACGCGATACATTTTACCGCGCCGTGCTTCCGCAACTCCAGAAAGAGGGCGTCACGATTGTGGCTGTCACCCATGACGATCGCTATTTCGACGCGGCGAACCGACGCTATCACATGGAGGAAGGCCGCCTGAGCCTGGATGCCGAATGAGCGGCACAGCAGAATCGCGGCGGCGTAAAGTTTACCGAACGCTCACCGAAAGCAGCCTGTTCGGACTGATAGTCCTGTCCTTCCTGCTATTGGTGTTCTGGTCCAGGATCGTCATCACGATCCCGGCTGGTTCTATCGGCGTGCTGTGGCATCGATTCGGCGGCACGGTCCTCAATTACCATTGCACAGAGGGGCTCAGGCTGATCTTCCCCTGGGATCGGATTTTCATTTACGACGCCCGGCTGCGGCGCATCGATCAGAAGATCTCGGCCCTCAGCGGCGACGGCCTGCCAGTGGGCATTTTCACTTCGACCTCTTTCTTCATCGACCAGGCCACCGTGGCCGAGCTTCATAAGGCCGTCGGGCCGGACTATGAACGCACGCTCCTTCAGCCACTCATTACGGCACAGATTTCCCGCATGGTCGCGTCCCGCAACAGCGACCAGCTTTACAGCCTCTCGCGTGCCGAAATCATGGGCCAAATCACCAACGCGGTGCAGCAGGCTTTGTCCGATCGCTCGCGGGACGGCGTCGCGTTGTCCAGCATCATCCACATGATCAATGTCGACGTTCGCTCGATCGTATTGCCGCCCGATCTCGTGAAGGCCATCGAGTTAAAGCTGTCCGAACAGCAGCAGGTTCTGCGTTATGCCTTTGTGTTGCAGAAGGAACGGCTCGAAAGCCAGCGCAAGGTCATCGAGGCCGAGGGCATCAGAAACTTCCAACAGGTCGTGACGCCGTCGATCTCCGACAGTTATCTTCGGTGGCGTGGCATCGAGGCCACGTTAAGTCTCGCGACGTCGGCGAACAGCAAGGTGGTCGTCATCGGCAGCGGCCCCGGCGGCTTGCCGATCATTCTGGGTGGCATGGACGACAAGGGTGCGTCACCGCCCGCTGCCGTACCCACCGTGCCGGCTATAGCCACCCCTCCTGCCGTTCCCATTCCGCCCGCCCGATAGTCGTTGACACAGAATTCCCTCAACTAATTCTCCCCCTCCCCTTGCGGGAGGGGGTTGGGGGGAGGGGGCTGGTGGTGCGTCCCAACCCCCTCCCCCAACCCGCCTCCCGCAAGGGGAGGGGGAACATCGACCGTCGCCCGATCCCGGTTATTCCTCCTACATCCAGCCGATCGGGTCACGCGTCGGGCGCCCGTTCCATGTCCACTATGAGACTGCGCGGGCGCATATCGGTCCAATGTTCGTCGATCCATGCCAGGCATTCGCGACGGCGGCCTCGGCATTCCGCTTCGTGCCAGCCATCGGGTACAGGCACGAATGACGGCCAAAGGCTGTACTGGCCTTCATCGTTCACCAGCACCAGGTAGTCGCCGTCTTCGTCTTCGAATGGATTGGTCATCCGGGCACTCCTGTTCTGTCGCCGTATCAGCCTGGCAGGGGATGAATGTAGTCGGCGATAGCCGAGGCAATCTTAGCCAGCGGCCTGGGCTGACACATCATGTGATGGCGCGCAGCAACGCCACATACCTGAATGCGACCCGCGACATAGGGGGTCCACATCGCAGCGGTCGGCGCCGGCCCAGGTTCGCCCTGCCTGTCCTCCGCGACAAACAGCAGCATATCGCCATCGAATCGACGATAGGCGGCGCGGGCGGCAAGTACTGCGTTGTTGCGCCACACGGCAAGCATGCGGCGCAGGCAATCTGCATCCAGACCGGCGAGCGCCTGGCCATGCGCGCGAGCAAGTTCCACCAGGCCATCGTTGGTCAACTCGTCCGGCTCTTCGGAAACCGGCAGGCCCAGAGCCTCTGCGCAGTAGCGCAGGAACGTCGCCTCGGATGCCTCGGCATCGCTCAAGACGGGCTGAGTCGGATAGGTATCCAAGACCGCCAGAAGTGCCACGGACTCGCCGCGTTCGCGGAGCGCGCAAGCGACGTGCTGCGCGACGAGACCACCGAACGACCAACCGATCAGATGATAGGGGCCCGATGCCTGCACCAACAGGATATCGCGCAGGCAGTCGGCAACGACCTCCTCAATACTGACTGGAAGCGGCACCGGTCGGTCGAGACCTCTTGCCTGCAACCCGAAGATCGGATGATCGCCGATTTTTCCGGCAAGGCCGGCGAGCGGCCAGCACAAGCCTGCTGCCGGATGGATGCAGAATAACGGCGCCTCTTTGCCGGCGGAGCGAAGTGCAAGCAACGGCGCCAGGCCGGCGGCGGCATTTTGAACCGCGCCGATTTGTTGCGCGATCCTGCCGATTTCAGGCTGCTCGAAGATGCTGCGGACCGGCAGATCGCGACCCAGGCGCGCCCGCACTGCCGAGGTCAGCCGTGCGGCCAGCAGCGAATTGCCGCCCAGGTGGAAGAAGTTGTCACCGGTCCCGACCCGCGCCAGGCCGAGCAGTTCCCCCACCAGCTCGCACAGCAGTGCCTCCTCCGGCGTGCGCGGCGGCTGATACGC
>CAVSBG010000017.1:0-310427 GCA_963726125.1 uncultured Alphaproteobacteria bacterium
GCCACCAATCCTGCAATCCATCGTCGTCATGCACGGTCCTGCGGCCGGGACCCTTCGAGAACCGCAGCTCGCCGCCATCCCAATGCGCCGCCCCGTCAGGCGTCACTATCGAGAATGCCAGCTCGGGAGACCGCCGCGCGATCAGTTGCACATTGGCCTCCAGCACGAAATGCGCCGGCTCATACCAGCCGAGATAGCGGACACCGTTGCCCTCCTGCACCGGCACGTAGCGGACATGCGTGCGCATCCGGTGCGCCTCGGCCCGTACCGCCAGCGCCAGCGCCTGTGCGCGCCGCAGATCAGCCTCGTCGGGCTTCCCGCCATTGGCCCGCCAGACTAGCCGATACAGGAGATCGAACCGCGCCGGCTCGCGCGCCTGGATCGCCAGAGCCGCCACCGCCACCAGCGAGCGCGACACGCCAAAGCTACCGGTGCCCTCCTGCAGCGGATCGCCATCCTCGTCGTGCGAGCGAACGGCCCAGCGCACCTCCTCGGGCGCCGTCCCGGCTAGGACCAGCGAGCGGGCGGCCTTGCGCCACCCCTCCCAATCGGTCTCGTTCGCCAGCACGATCCGCCGCATGGCCTGAGCAAGCCTCCTCTCCCGCGGCGCTTTCCAAGACCGGGCAGCGCGGTATGCTCATGCCATGCCACACGCACCCGAAGCCTTCGTCACCATCGGCGCGGCAACGTCGCCGAGTTTCTCGCGCGATGGGGAAACGCTGTTCCACTTGCGCGGCGCCGGCCTGCCGCAGGCGTGGGCGCTCGACCTGGCCACCGGCGCCGCGCGGCAACTGACCTTCCTCGACGAGAAGGTCGCGTTGCATTCGGCGCTCGCCGATGGATGACCGGCTGATCTACGGCATCGATCGCGGCGGCGACGAGCGCCAGCAGTTGCTGCTGATGGACGGCGACGGAACCGCGCGAACTGACCGCCGATCCGGCGGTGATCCACGACTGCGGCGGCTGCTCGTCGATGCGGCGATCGTCTACGCAGCCAACGCACGCGATGAGGCGCATTTCGACGTTTACGTGCAGGAGGTCGCGAGCGGCGTTCGCAATGTGTCTGCCAGGGCGGCGGATCGTCAGCGTCTCGGGATTCCGGCCCGATGCGGCAAAGCTCGCGTTGCTGAAGATCGCGGCTACGGCGACATGTCGCTGCTGGTGCTGGACGTCGCAACGGGCGGGGCTGCAAGGTCGGCGAGCCAACCAATTAGCAGAGCGTGCGATGGGCAGCGACGGGCGCACGCTGCTGGCACTGACCGATCACGGTGGCAGCAACTTCCTGCGGCTGTGCCGGATGGATCCGGACACCGGCGCGGTCGCGTGGTGTATGCGGCGACGATCGCGACGTCGAGGCATGGTCGATCTCCTCCGACGGCAGCATGCTGGCGACGGTCGAGAACGATCGCGGCTATGCGGTGCTGCGCGTCGGCACGCCCGAGGGCGATCGCCCGGTGGTGGCCGGGCTGCCGCACGGCGTGGTCACCGAACCGGCTTGGTCGCCCGACGGCAGAGCGCTGGCGTTCAGCGCCGCGGCGCCGACGGTACCGCCGTCGATCTGGCTGTGGCGGGACGGGTCCGCCCGCGTGGTCTGGCGCGCCGACGTGACGCTGGACTTCGTCGATCTCGAGCTGGTCGAATGGCCGAGTTTCGATGGCGCGCGCATCCCCGGCTGGCTGGCGCTGCCGCGCAGCCAGAAGCCGGCCGCCGGCTATCCCGCCGTTGTCTGGGTGCACGGCGGGCCGGTCGGCCAGACGCGGCCAAATTTCCGGCCCGACATGCAGATGCTGCTGGCGCAGGGTTTCGCGGTGCTGATGCCGAACGTGCGCGGCAGCTCCGGCTATGGCCGCGCGTAGATCGAGAGCGATGACGTCGAACGGCGGCTGGACAGCGTGACCGACCTGGCGCAGGGCGGGCCTGGCTGGCGGCGCATCCGGCGATCGATGCGGCGCGCATCGGCATCATGGGGCAGTCCTATGGCGGGTTCATGGTGATGTCGGCGATCACCGAGCATCCGGAGCTTTGGCGCGCCGCGGTCAATTACTACGGCATCGCCGATTTCGTGACGCTACTGGAGGGAACCGGCCCGTGGCGGCGCAGCCATCGCGCGGCGGAATACGGCAATCCGGAGCGCGACGCCGAGTTGTTCGCGCGGATCTCGCCGATCCACGGGTGGAGCGGGTACGCGCCCGGTGCTGATGGCGCATGGCACTCGGGATCCCCGCGTGCCATGGGCGAGAGCGAGCAGTTCGTGGCCGCGCTGCGGGAGCGCCAGAAGAAGGTTCCTAGAAAGTTTCGATTATGCCGGCCACGGTTTCATCCGGCCGGACGATCGCGCCGCATCTACACCGCGGTGGCCGATTTTTCACACGCATCTGTAAGTGCACACCCCTGCCCGCCCCTCCCCCTGGAGCCAATCCATGTACCTCCCGTCCCGCAATCACCGCGCGCTGATCATGGGCGCAACGGCGCGGTGGGCGCCAACCATCCGCTGGCGACACAGGCGGGGCTGGACACGCTGCGCGCCGGCGGCAACGCGGTGGACGCGGCGGTGGCGATCTCGCTGACGCTCGGGGTGGTGGAGCCTGGATGTCCGGGCTCGGCGGCGACGGATTCTACCAGGTCTACACCGCACCGAAGCCGCCCGCTGCTTCAACGCGACCGGCGGGGCACCGTTGGCCGCAACGCCGGAGCGTTTCCGCGCCCGCGGCATGGCGGTGCGCGGACCGCTCAGCGTCTCGACACCGGGCCTGCTGGCCGGGCTCGGCGCGATGCACGCGGCGCATGGTCGCTGCCGTGGGAGTTGTGCGAACCGGCGATCGAGCACGCGCGCGACGGGTTCGCGGTCACCCACCACTATCGGCATTTCGCCACCGAGGTGCGCCAGTTCCTCGCCGCCGATGCGCGCAGCCGTGCGGTGTTCCTGGCGGGGCTGGATATCGGCGTGCCGGTGCTCGCGCGCTGATCCGCCAGCCCGAACTGGCGCGCACGCTGGAGGAAATCGCAGCTGACGGCGCCGAAACGTTCTATCGCGGCCGCCTGGCCACGCGGCTGCTCGCCGGCATGCGCGAGGCAGGCGTGCTGGTGGATGCACGCGATCTGGCGAATTCCAGCCGCAGCAACAGGCCCCGATCGAGATCACCTATCGCGGCTTCCGCGTCACCCAGACGCCGCCGAACTCGACCGGCTTCACCATGCTGCAGATGCTGAAGATCGCCGAACGTTTCGATCTCGCGGCGCTCGATCCGGTGCGGCGCATCCATGTGCTGGTGGAGGCGAAGAAGCGCGCATTTGTCGACCGCGAGCGTTACGGCACCGATCCTCGGTTCGGCGAGGTGCCACTGGATCGCCTGCTGTCGGACGCCTATGCCGATGAATGCGCCGCCGCGATCGACATGGCGCGCGCGAGCGACCGGTCGCTGGCGGAGCCCGAGGCAGCGGTGGGCGACACCACGTATTTCTGCGTCGTGGACGCCGACGGCAACGCGGTGTCCGGCATCCAGAGCCTGAACTCGGGCTTCGGTTCGGGCGTCACCGCCGGCGATACCGGCGTGCTGCTGAACAACCGCATGGCGTACTGGCATCTGGCACCGGGCCACGCCAACCGTCTGGCGCCCGGCAAGCGCGTGCGGCACACGATGAACGCGCCGATGGTGTTCAAGGACGAGCGTCTGTGGGCAGTCGAAGGCACGCCCGGCGCCGACAACCAGGTGCAGGTGAACCTCCAGGTGCTGACTGCGATGATGGACCTCGGCGCCGATCCGCAGACCGCGCTGGAGGCGCCGCGCTGGACCTCGATCCAGCAGGGGCAGGGGGCCAACTGGCCGCATGACGGCGACGGCCGGCTGACCATCGAGCCGGGGTTCGGCGAGGATGTGCTTGCGGCCTGGAGCGGCTCGGCCATCGGCTGAACCGCGTCGGACCGCTGGAGGGGCCGTGCAGCGTGCAGGCGATCCGCTTGCGGAGAACGGGGTGCGGATGGCTGGATCAGATCCTCGGCGCGACGGATGGGCGGGGGCCTACTGACGCCATCCGCGGAAACCTCGCATGCGTATCTGGAATTCGGCGTGGACGCTGCTCGTCCTCGCCAATCTGTTCTGGGCCGGGAACATCGTGCTGGGGCGAGGCATGGTCGGGATGGTGCCGCCGATCACACTGGCCTACTGGCGGTGGACCGGAGCGTTTCTGATAGCCATCGGTTTCGCCTGGCCATACTTGCGCCGGGACTGGAGGGTGCTGCTGCGGCACTGGCGCTGATGCTGCTGCTGTCGGCGACCGGCATCGCGACCTACAACACGATGTCGTACATCGGGCTGACCTCGACCACCGCGCTCAACGTCCTGCTGCTGCAGTCGGCGGGGCCGCTGATCATCATCCTGTGGGCCTTCACGCTGTTCGGCGATCGACCATCGGTTTGGCAGGCCGCCGGCGTGGCGTTGTCGCTCGTCGGCGTGGCAGTGATCGCGGCGCAGGGTTCGCTGGAATCACTGCTGCATCTGTCGATCAACCGAGGTGATGTGTGGATCCTCGTGGCGATGGTGATCTACGGCGTCTATGCGGCGTTGTTCCGGGTGCGGCCGGCGACGCATCCGATGAGTTTTCTGGTGGCAACGATGGGCATCGGATCGACAATGATCCTGCCGTTCTATCTATGGGAAGTCGCTGAGGGCGGCCGCATCGACGGCGGGCTCCCGGCATGGCTGGCTCTGGCTTACATCGCGGTGTTCCCCTCGTTCGTCGCCTACCTGTTCTTCAATCGCGGAATCGAGCTGATCGGCGCGGCTCGAGCAGGCCAATCGTGGCACCTGATGCCGGTGTTCGGTTCCATCCTGGCGGTCGTGTTCCTGGGCGAGCAGTTCCACGTCTACCACGCGGTCGGGATCGCGCTGATCGCGGGCGGCATCGTTCTGGCGTCGGTGAAAAAGGGCGCGGCGGCAAAGGACCGCGAGCGGCTGAACTTGCTCTGGGTCAGGCGAGGACGCGCAGGATAACACCAACCCCCATTATGGCCGGGCTCTACAGCCTTCTCGGGCCGGGCTTTACATTATGATGCCGATATCGGCATTTGGTGTGAGATTTTGGTGTCGAATACAGTCTGCACATCCAGGCTGACAACGCCCATTAGCGACTGCCAGCCGGCAAGCAGCAGGACGACCAGCACGCCCAAGGCGCGGTGCATCATTGGTTCACTCCAGCCTCAATCCGCGCCACCGGATCCCGGCTCAAACGACATCGCCACCCCATCTTCGCGCTCCCGGCTAACAGCCTCCGTGCCGAGACTGCTCAGACACCCGCGAATTAGGGTAGTGTCTCTATCAAACTGAGAACCACCCGAATTTGCCAGGATTCCTTACTTTGTTGCAAAGGTACTCAGCGACCGAAGCTCTCCACCTCGTCGTGCGACTGTCCATCCGTGCAGAGCATGAAGCCACTCGCTCCGCAAACCGCGAGGTCTAAATCGGGATTGCCGTGAGTAGCCGAGGTACGTGGTCTTCTATCTGCCATACGGTCCGTACACACGGATTGCGCCCGTCGGGCGTCGGACAGTTGCACTGCACCGTGAAGCGCGTACCCCACATGGTTTCAGCAGTCCTGGTCACGATATTCGCACGGCCCTGGATGATCAGGGAGGCTTGCAGCCGTTCCCAGGCATCGGGGCAATTCCGTGAGCGATGAAGAAATTTGCCTTTGATCCTCCCGTTAGGTGCGTCACGTCGAGGAGGCATTCGCGAATACGTCGCTCTTCCACCACGGCAGCAATCGCGTTCGGTAGATGCCGTGTCACACGCCGTCCTGCTTCAGTGCATGCGTTCGATCTGGTCGGCCCGCAGCGTGACGACGTCCGCGCCATCTGGGAGATCGGCGATTTCCACAGCGTATGCCGCTCCCCGGTCATAAACCGCGACCACTGTGCCGCGGGTATTCTTCGGCAGACGGTGGCCCTCAGCCCTCACGTTGCGCGTGACGCGGACAACCTCGAACTCTGCAATAGGCGGAGCGAGGGCTGCGCCATGGTCTCCTGAGGTGTTGCGCGATGATATGTCCATGGCGATCGATATCATATGTGGTTGGTCGGAAGATACGTCCTGTCCATTGGCGCGCCAGGGCCGATGCCTGCGGGCAGCCTACTCGTGCACTCGATTGGCACGAGCCAGCACCGCCTCGAACAGGACCTGCGCGCCCGCCTCCGCCTCGCCCGGCTGGATGCTTTCCGCCTCATTGTGGGAGAGGCCGTCCTTGCACGGGGTGAAGATCATCGCGGTGGGCACGTGGCGCGCGACGTAGACCGCGTCGTGACCGGCGCCGGAGACGATCTCTCGCGCGCTGTAGCCGAGCTTCGCCGCGCCCTGCCGCACCAGATCGACGCACGCGGGATCGAACGGCTGGGCCGGGATCTTGAACAACTGCGTCAGTTCCAGCGTCACGCCGCAGTCTCGCGCGATGAAGCCCGCCTCGCGCGGGAACTGCGCGTCGAGACGATCGACCTCGGTGTCCAGCGGATGGCGGAATTCGACGGAGAAGCGGACCTCGCCTGGGATCACGTTGCGGCTGTTCGGCGACACCAGAAGCTGCCCCACCGTGCCACGCCCGTCCTCGCCGTGCGCCCGCATCATGCGCTCGACCAGGTCGATGATCCTGGCGGCGCACACCAGCGCGTCCTTGCGGGTGGATGGCGGCGTCGTGCCGGCGTGCGAGTCCTGGCCAATCGTGACCGCATCATACCAGACCTGCGCCTGCGCGCCGGTGACTATGCCGATGTCTTTGGTCTCGCGTTCGAGGATGGGCCCTTGCTCGATATGGAGTTCGAAATAGGCGTCGGCCGGGAAGGGGGCCGCGGGCTGCTCGCCGCGATAGCCGATGCTGTCGAGGGCCGCGCCGACCGTGACGCCGTCCACATCGGTCAGCGTGTAAGCCTTGTCGATCCCGAACACGCCGGCCCACACGCCCGAGCCCATCAGCGAATGGCCGAAGCGGCTGCCTTCCTCGTCGGTCCAGTTGATCAACTCCAGCGGCGCCTCGGTGACGATGCCGAGGTCGTTCAGGCTGTGCATCACCTCCAGCCCGGCCAACACGCCGAGCGCGCCGTCGAATTTTCCCCCACTCGGCTGGCTGTCGAGATGGCTGCCGAACAGCACCGGCAGGCGGTTCGGATCGCGGCCGGGGCGGCGGGCGAACATGTTGCCGATGGCATCGACGCGCACCGTCAGTCCTGCGGCCTCGCACTCGGCGCGGAAACGGTCGCGGCCGCGCTTGTCCACGTCGGTCAGGGTGAGGCGGCGGACACCGCCCTTCGGCGTGGCACCGATTTGGGCCATCGTCATCAGGCTGTCCCACAGCCGCTTTCCGTCGATGCGCTGGTTGGTCTGGGCCGACATGCAGGTTCCCCGGATGCAAAGGTGCATCTTGCCCGCCGGGCGGTTCGCTGCAAGACAGTTCCCCAGGTCGAGGCCGGGGACACGGGTCGGAATGAAGGCGATGTCGGTATTGGCGGTAGGATTGCTGCTGGCAGGGTGCAAGCTGATCGATCAGACGACGTTTGCGCCGTCGCCGGAGGCACCCACCACCGAGGCGGTGGCGCCTCCGAAGGTCGATACGCGGACCCCGCTGGTCACCATCGACTATGCCGGTCCGCCGCCGGACTATCTGGGCCTGCTGCGCTTTGCGGTGCACGCCGCGGAGACCCGCGCCCCCGGAGTTGAATACGACGTGATCGGCATGTTGCCTTCGGGTGGCGACGCGGCGGCGGAGCAGCGTCGGGCAGTCGAGGTGATGCGCGCGATCATGGGGCAGGGCGTGTCGGCCTCACGCATCCATCTCGGATTGCGCACGGAACCGGCGGGCGGCGCGCAGGAGATCCGCGTCTACGTGCGTTAATCGTTAAGCAATCTTCATGCGGCTACGGGACTGTACGCATGGGCGTGGGTTGCTCGTGGCAGTAGTGTGACCATGCGAGGTCGGAGGCGTTTCGGAATGCACAGCTTCTACACCCATTGCCGGGACAGCTTGGCGACCATCGAGGCGCAAGGCCGTTACCGCCGCTTCACGCCGTTGCGCAAGCAGGCCGAACGGTTCCCGCTGTATCTGCGCCCGGATGGCTCCGAGGTGCTGGTCTGGTCGTCCAACGACTATCTGGGGATGGGCGGCCATCCCGTGGTGATCGAGGCGGCGTGCGCGGCGGCGAAGGCAATGGGAGCGGGGGCCGGAGGCACGCGGAACATCAGCGGCACCAGCCCCGCGCACGACGCGCTGGAGGCGGAGCTGGCGGCGTTGCACGGAAAGGCCGCGGCGCTGCTGTTCACCTCCGGGTTCGTCTCGAACCAGGCCGCGCTGTCTACCATCCTGAATTCGCTGCCAGGATGGCTGGTATTCTCCGACGAGCGGAACCACGCATCGATGATCGCCGGAATCAAGGGCTCGAAGGCCGCGTGCCATATTTTCCGGCACAATGACCTCGCGCATCTGGAGGCGCTGCTGCGCGCCGCACCGGCGGATGCGCCGAAGCTGATCGCATTCGAGTCGGTATATTCGATGGATGCCGATATCGCGCCGCTCGCTGCCATCTGCGATCTGGCGGAGCGCTATGGCGCGATGACCTATCTCGATGAGGTGCATGCTGTGGGCATGTATGGTCCATCGGGCGGCGGCGTGTCGGAGCGTGATGAAGTGGCCGCGCGGATCAATATCATCGAGGGCACGTTGGCGAAGGCGTTCGGCTGCCATGGTGGTTACATCGCCGGCGATGCGTCGGTGGTCGATTACATCCGCTCCTGTGCGCCCGGTTTCATCTTCACTACCTCGTTGCCGCCGATGATCGCGGCCGCGGCGCTGGCCAGTGTGCGGCATGTGCGTGCTGATGCCGTGCGACGCAGCGCATTGTTCGAGCGGGCAGAAACATTGAAGCGCCGACTGCGTGCAGCCGGGCTGCCGGTATTGCCATCGACCAGCCACATCGTGCCGCTGCATGTCGGCGACGCGGCGCTATGCACTGCGGTGAGCCGGCGGCTGCTGGACGAGTTCGGGATGTACGCGACCCCGATCAATTATCCCACTGTGCCGCGGGGCGAAGAGCGGCTGCGCTTCACGCCGACGCCGCTGCACACCGACGCGATGATGGATCGATTGGTGGCGGCACTGTCGGCAATCCTGCTGCCGGAGCGCCGTGCCGCCGCCTGAGGATCGGGCCAGCCTCGCGCGGACAGTTGCCGGCTTTGGTTTTGATGGTGCAGCTCATTGCAGGTTCGTGCGATGTGTTGTGGCGTGCTGCACGGGTGCGCGTCAGCCATCCGTGCTGCCTTGATCGACAGCCGCGCCGATGCTGGCCCGCACCTGTGTTACGCTGCTCTGACACCCGCTACAAAGGTGTTGACCTCGCTGGAGAGTTGCTCGGCCTGCTTGGACACGTCGGATGCTGCGGTCAGCACTTCCCCGGCCGCTGCACCTGTTTCGCTTGCTGCCTGGCTCACCCCGTTAATGCCTGACGACACTGCCTGCGCTGCTTGTGTCGTCTGCTGTACGTTGCGAGCGATCTCCGACGTGGCGGCGCCTTGCTGCTCGACGGCTGCGGCGATGGTGGTCGAGATCGCGCTTACTTCCTCAATCGTTGCAGAGATACCTTGGATCGCTTCGACGGCCTCTCTTGTCGCAGTCTGGATCTGCGTAATCTGTGCGTCGATCTCCCCTGTCGCCTTGCCCGTCTGATTGGCGAGGCTCTTGACCTCGGACGCCACGACCGCGAAGCCCTTGCCGGCATCGCCGGCGCGAGCGGCCTCAATGGTGGCGTTCAGTGCCAGGAGATTGGTTTGGCTCGCTATGTCGGTGATCATACCGACGACAGTACCGATCTTCTCGGCAGCCTGATCCAACGCATGCACGATAATATCGGTTCGCTTGGCGTCATCCACCGCCTTGGCGGTGATCTTCGATGATTGCGCGACCTGTCGGCTGATTTCGCCGATGGAGGCCGTGAGTTCCTCGGCGGCCGATGCCACGGTCTGCATACCCGTGCTTGCCTCCTCCGCGGCCGCGGCGACAGCGGTGGCCTGCTGGTTGCTCTGGTTCGCCGTGCCGGTCATCGACTGCGCCGTGGCCTCCAACTCCGTGGAAGCCGAGGAAAGCGCACCGACCAAATGGCCTACCTTGCTCTCAAAACCATCCGCCATTTGGTGCAGGGCAGCTTTCTGATCAGCCGCCGCCTGACGCTTGATCGTCTCCTCCTCGGCCCGCAGCCGTTGAGTTTCAGCCATGTTGTCCTGGAACACCAGCACGGTAGTAGCCATGGCGCCGACTTCATCGTGCCGGTCCGTGCCGGGCACCACGGTCGTGAGATCGCCTTTTGCCAGCCGATCCATAGCGGTCTTCAATGCGCCGAGCGATCCGGTGATGTCGCGATAGACCAGCCATGTGGCAAGGAGTGTGACGGCCAAGATCACCCCGCCGATCAGACTGAGTTTCAATAATGACCGTATAATGCGGCAGCCAGATCATCGACATAGTCACCAGCTCCGAAGACTAAATTCCAAGGACCGAAACGAGCGACGTACGTCACCTTCGGCTGCCATTCTGTCTGCCCTGGTCGGAGATAACTGTAGCTGACAATGCCGGTGTCGTTGCTCTGCAGCGCCTCACGGGTCAGCTCGGTCAGTGGTTTCGTGTTCCCGGCAGGCGCCGGCAATGGTTCTCCTTCTAACGCCGGAGCGGCGCCGTGTAGCACCATGATGTTGTCTAAGGTCTGGGCGTAGACGTAGCCAGCACCATTATTGAACCGCAGGGCATGGATGTCGTCGCGAAGCATCGCCAACGCCTGCTCTCGGGTGAATTTTGCAACAACTCTGTTCTCCAGCGATTGCGCGATGGAGATGGTTGACTGCACAACCGCACGGAGCTTATCGATGCGGTCGTTAAACATCCGATCCTGCATCAGCCATGCTGCTGCGCCAATCGAGAGCACGACCGCCAGTGCCGAAAGCCCGAGTAACAGGGTCAGCTTGACCCGGAGTTTGAAGTGGCTGAGGACGTTCATGGTCAGGGTTTATATCTGAGTAGACATTAATGGTGGATGAATCCCCTAATTCATCAACTAGTTGTTGATGAGGTCTCGTGCCTGCGATGTCTGGTGCTTGGCACTATGCTGGGGCTTGAGAGCTGAAGTCGTCGGGAGGGGCTGACGAGCGTCCTTTGCTCGCACCCTGTCATGCCGCCGCATATTACCAGTTCATGGTGAGCTCCTTCATTAGCAGCGAAGCGGACACCCTGGTCGGGACGAGTGCCGAGATGCATGGCGCGACCAGTACTATGCGGCTCTGACACCCGCTACAAAGGTGTTGACCTCGCTGGAGAGTTGCTCGGCCTGCTTGGACACGTCGGATGCTGCGGTCAGCACTTCCCCGGCCGCTGCACCTGTTTCGCTTGCTGCCTGGCTCACCCCGTTAATGCCTGACGACACTGCCTGCGCTGCTTGTGTCGTCTGCTGTACGTTGCGAGCGATCTCCGACGTGGCGGCGCCTTGCTGCTCGACGGCTGCGGCGATGGTGGTCGAGATCGCGCTTACTTCCTCAATCGTTGCAGAGATACCTTGGATCGCTTCGACGGCCTCTCTTGTCGCAGTCTGGATCTGCGTAATCTGTGCGTCGATCTCCCCTGTCGCCTTGCCCGTCTGATTGGCGAGGCTCTTGACCTCGGACGCCACGACCGCGAAGCCCTTGCCGGCATCGCCGGCACGAGCGGCCTCAATGGTGGCGTTCAGTGCCAGGAGATTGGTTTGGCTCGCTATGTCGGTAATCATACCCACAACAGTACCGATCTTCTCGGCAGCCTGAGCCAGCGCATGCACAATAGCATCGGTTCGCTTGGCGTCATCCACCGCCTTGGCGGTGATCTTCGACGATTGCGCGACCTGCCGGCTGATCTCACCGATGGAGGCCGTGAGTTCCTCGGCGGCCGATGCCACGGTCTGCATACCCGTGCTTGCCTCCTCCGCCGCCGCAGCGACAGCAGTGGCCTGCTGATTGCTCTGGTTCGCCGTACCGGTCATCGACTGCGCCGTGGCTTCCAACTCCGTTGAAGCCGAGGAAAGCGCACCAACCAAATGGCCGACCTTGCTCTCAAAACCATCTGCCATTTCACGCAGAGCCGCTTTCTGATCGGCTGCCGCCTGACGTTTGGTCGTCTCCTCCACGGTCCGCAAGCGTTCAGTTTCTGCCATGTTATCCTTGAACACCAGCACGGTGGCGGCCATGCCGCCGACTTCATCGTGCCTGTCCGTGCCAGGAATCGCAGTGCCGAGATCACCTTTTGCCAGCCGCTCCATAGCGGTCTTCAAGGCGCCGAGCGACCCGGTGATATCTCGATTGACCAGAAATGCGGCAATCATCGTAACGAACAGTACCACCCCGCCGATCACCCCTAACCGAAACAACATGGCGTGGAACGCGGCATCAATATCATCAACATAGGCGCCGGCGACGAACACCAGGTCCCATGGCGCGAAGCGGGCGACGTAGGAGACCTTTGGCTCTAGCTGCGTCTGTCCCGGCTTGGGAAATGAGTATGACACTATGCCGCCGTCGCTGCTTTTCAGTGCGGCTTGGATCAGCTCGGTAATCGGCCGGCCGTTTTCGTCACGGTGCTGGTCGGTACCGCTTTGCCCTCCATCGCGGGAATGGTGCCGTGCAGCACGACCATGTTGTCTAATGTCTGAGCGTAGACGTAGCCGCCTCCATTATCAAATCGCATGGCGTGAACGTCATCCCGCAGCAGCGCCAGTGCCTGCTCCCGAGTCAACTGATGCGCCACCACCCGACTCTCCAGCGATTGGGCGATACTGATTGTCGATTGCACAACGGCACGCAGCTTATCGATGCGGTCGCTAAACATCCGCTCGTGCATCAGCCATGCTGCTGCGCCAATCGAGAGCACGACGGCGAGTGCCGAAAGCCCGAGTAGCAGGGTCAGCTTGGCGCGAAGTTTGAAGCGGCTGAGAACATGCATGGTCCGATCTATACGGGTATGGCGTTAATGGAGGATGAATCCAGTAACTGAGGCCCGTGGTGGCGATGCTTCGTGCTGGCGGTGGTCGGGAAATTTGACACTGTGGGGAGTGGCTTGAGAGCGGAATCACCGCCATCGGCTTGACGAGCCTGCTTATGCTCGCGCCTTACCAACCGCCGCAGTCTGCCAAGGGCAACAACTTCTCTTGGCCGCAAGGCGGTACGCTTGGTCGAGACGAATGCCGAGATGCATACATACGCGAAGCATTGGGGCTGCAGTCTGCTGTTCCCGTGCGCCCGACGATAGTTAGCCAATCCTTCATCCTTCCAACTGCACTGTCCGGGCGCGCCTACAATCAGGAAGAAGCCGCGATGCCCAGGGACCGGCAATCATTCGGTGTTGGCGATAGGCCGGGACGGCGGGGCTTCCTCGGCGCAGCGATCGGTGGGTGCGTGTGGTGCGAACTGTCGCGACGGAGCCTCGGCCAACAACCGGCACACGGACCGTCGGGCGGCACATCACCGCCACACTGGAGTTATGAGGGCGAGGCCGGAGCCGGCCACTGGGGCGAGCTTTCAGCTGACTTCAAATCGTGCGAGTTCGGCGTGCAACAGTCGCCGATCGACCTGGCAGATCCCGTGACCGCGCAGCTTGGCGGGTTGGATATCGCCTACCACGACATGAAACTCCGGATCATCAACAATGGGCACACGATCCAGGTGAATGCGGATCCGGGTTCGCTGTGTGTCATCGGCGGCACGACATACGAACTACTGCAATTTCATTTTCATCATCCGAGCGAACACCTGCTGTCCGGCAAGGCATTCGATCTCGAATGTCATCTCGTTCATCGCTCGGCGGCAGGCGATCTGGCGGTCATCGGGGTATTCATTAAGCCTGGCGCAGCGAACCCCTCACTCGGACCGATCTGGAACGCGATGCCGCTCCAGGAGGGGCTGGAGAAAGACGCAGGAACTCGCGATCAATCCCGCCTCGCTGCTGCCAGCCGCAAGCGGCTTCTTTCGTTACATGGGCTCACTCACCACGCCGCCATGCTCGGAAGGCGTCACATGGTCGGTGTTGCGCTCGGTGGTCGAAGCGTCGCCCGATCAGATCCGCCAGTTTGCGACATTGTTCGCGAATAATGCCCGCCCGGTGCAGGCACGCAATCGCCGCTACCTGCTGCAGACCTCCTGACACGCGACGAGGAATAAATTTATGATTGAAAACACAGGCGGATTGGCATTCATCACCAATCTAAGGATCAGCAACAAGATCGCCGCTGGCTTCGGCTTGATCCTGCTCATCCTCACAGTGAGTTCCGTGATGGCCACTCTGTCGTTCAACCGGGTCACGTCCGCGATTGAAAATTACTCCGAGCTGGTCGCCAGATCCGCGACATTTCGAGATATCGATCTGGCGGTGACGCGCCTTCGCGGTCGCGTGCGTGAGTACAACTTCTCCGATGACGAGGCTACCGCGGACTTGGCGACCCAATACGCCGCTGCATTACGTCAACTGATTGCTGATGGACTCACGCGCGTCACCAATCCGGAACGCCATGCCGTATTGGAGAATATCGGGAAGCAGGCGGCATTATATATTACGGGCTTCGAAACTCTGCGTGCCAAGAACCTTGAACAGGGCAAGCTCCAAACGGACGTTCTCGATGTGGTGGGTCAGCAGATGACCGACGGGTTCACCACGTTGATTGAGGCGGTGGTGAAAGCCGGCAATACCGATTTGTTGCCAGTAGCCATCGATGCGCGCCGGCTCGCCCTCTTGGTCCGGCTCGACGTGAACAAGCGACTCGGACGTCATGATGATGCGGCCGCAAAGTCCGCCGCACAGAGATTTGCCGAGTTGAAGGCCACCATGACGCAGCTTGCCGCCGTGACGGAGGTCACTGTCCTGCTTGGCGCCGAGGTCAAACTGATCGATACGTATCAATCGGCATTCCAGCGTGCTGTCGGCCTGGAAGTCGAACAGACGACCATGATGAACGGCAGCATGCAGCAGGCCGGCGATAGCATGGCCGCAGACGCGGTCAAGGCCAAGGACAGCAACCTTGCCGAGCAGGCAGCGACTGAAAAGGAAGCCCAGAGCATCACCGCGAGTGGCAGCACCCAGGTGATGCTGTTTGGTGTGGCCGGCCTGCTGATCGGCATCGCGTTCGCATGGCTGATCGGCCGTGGGATTTCGCGCCCGGTGGTTCGTATGTGTGCTGCCATGCGGGCGCTGGCTGGCGGTGACAAGGCGGTCGAAATCCCCGGCGTGGGCCGCAAGGATGAAATCGGCCAGATGGCGGACACCGTGCAGGTGTTCAAGGACAGCATGATTGAGACGGAGCGGCTGCGCGCCGAACAGGAGCGAACCAAGGCCCAGGCCGAGGCGGAGCGCAAGCAGTCAATGACCAACCTCGCCGACAATTTCGAGGCTGGTGTGAAGGGTATCGTCAGTGCCGTGGCGTCACAGGCAACCGAGATGGAGGCGTCGGCTCAGGCCATGACCCACACGGCTGAGCAGACCACGCAACAGGCGACGACTGTCGCCGCGGCGGTCGAACAGGCATCGGCCAGCATCCAGACCGTCGCCAGTGCGGCGGAACAGCTTTCATCGTCGGTCCTGGAGATCGGACGGCAGGTCGAACAGTCCTCGAAGATTGCTGCTCACGCGGTCGTCGAGGCCGACAAGACCAACACGACCGTCGAGGGGCTCAACACGATTGCCCAGCGCATCGGCGAAGTCGTGCAACTGATCGAGAACATCGCAGGCCAGACCAATCTCCTGGCGCTCAACGCCACGATCGAGGCAGCAAGGGCCGGTGACGCCGGCAAGGGCTTTGCCGTGGTCGCCAGTGAGGTCAAGTCGCTGGCGACGCAAACCGCCAAGGCCACTGAGGAGATCAGAGCGCAGATCAGCGAAATCCAGGGATCGACCGAGCAGACTGTGACGGCGATCCGCAGCATAGGTGGGACGATCCGCCAGATGAGCGAAATCGCCACCACGATTGCATCGGCCGTCGAGCAGCAAGGTGCCGCAACGCGCGAGATCGCCAGCAATGTGCACCAGGCCGCGCAAGGCACCAGCGATATCGCCACCAACATCGGCGGGCTCAGCAGGGCGGCGAGTGAAACCGGCGCGGCGGCGACGCAGGTGCTGGCTGGCGCGGGCGAGCTATCCAGGCAGTCCGAAACGCTGCGGGCGGATGTGGATACGTTCGTGGCGACCGTCCGGGCGGCGTAGCTGCCCGCACTACGCGCGGACGGCGACCTGGAGCGGGGCTAGGACAATCGCTTGAATTGCGTCGGCGTGCGATCGGAACGGTTCGCGCTTGGTCTTGCGTCGCGTGGCCTTGCGTCACGGCGACCGTGCAGGTGGGGCGTCCGCAAGGTTTTCAACACGAAGGAAGCAGGGAGGACGTCGAGGGCCACGGGTGCGCCGGGAGACCGGGAGAAGGAGAGGGTGCAAGTCCCTTACGATGAAAGGTAGAGCGAACCGCATCGGCCCCGAGTCATGCGTTGCTGGCCGCGAGGCCAGGGACGAAGCGTTGACAGGGGTGACGGTGGGCCAGGTATTGAGCCGCGAAAGCTCGTTGATCCGGGATGCCGACGCTGTCTGTGGAGCGGAAGGCAACACGGCGGGGTGCGTTATCGCGAGTGCCCTGCCGGTCCCGCGTGGTCTGAGACCCTGGCACGCCGTCGAAACCTTCTGTTTGGGAACCGGGAGATCTCATGTCTGGCCGCGCTGCGAAGGGCGGTCCGCACTGGGAAGGCCGGAGGGCCGAAGCCAGTGATGCAGGGTCATGAGAAGTCAGACCCTTTCGTAGTAGCGATGAAGCCGGCGAACGAAGGCGGGGGACCGTCCGAGGAGTTGGTGGAGCGAAGGGAAGGGGCCGAGGGGAACGCGGTCGAGCCCGGCATGCGCCGGACACCGATACGGGAAAGCATGTGCCACGGGCTGGATCGCGTACGGCGAGCAGCAAGGGAGCGAAAGCAGGAACGGTTCACGGCCTTGCTGCACCATGTCGACGTCAATCTGCTGCGGGCGGCCTATGGCTGGCTGCGGAAAGAGGCGTCGGCTGGCGTGGACGGGGTGACGTGGCAGGCGTACGGCGAGGGTCTGGAGGCGAAGCTTGTGGACCTGCACGAGCGTATCCACCGGGGTGCCTACCGGGCGCAACCGTCACGACGGGTGTATATCCCGAAGCCGGACGGGCGACAGCGGCCGCTGGGCATCGCAGCGCTGGAGGACAAGATAGTCCAGCGCGCATTGGTTGAAGTGCTGAGCGCGATTTGGGAGGAGGACTTCCTGGGGTTCAGCTACGGGTTCCGGCCTGGGCGTGGCCAGCATGACGCGCTGGATGCGCTGGCGGTCGGGATCAACCGGTGCAAGGTGAACTGGATCCTGGACGCCGACATCGCCGGGTTCTTCGATACGGTGAGCCATGAGTGGCTGATCGCATTCGTGGAACACCGTGTTGGTGATCGGCGCGTGCTGCGCCTGATCCGTAAATGGCTGAAGGCTGGGGTGGCGGAGGACGGGGTGGTGAAGCCAGGAGAGGTGGGTACGCCGCAAGGAGCGGTGATCTCGCCACTGCTGGCGAACATCTACCTGCATTATGTCTTCGACCTGTGGGCACAACAATGGCGGCAACGCCATGCCCGCGGGGACGTCATCATGGTGCGATATGCCGACGACATCGTCGTTGGTTTCGAGCACCAGGCCGAAGCCGAGCGGTTCATGGCGGAGATGCGTGAGCGGCTGGCAGCGTTTGCTTTGACGCTGCATGGGGAGAAGACGCGCCTGATCCGGTTCGGCCGCTTTGCGGCGCTGAACCGGAGAGAGCGTGGTGAAGGCAAGCCGGAGACGTTCAACTTTCTTGGGTTCACCCACATCTGCGGGCGCAGTCGGGGCGGTGGCTTCCTGCTGATACGGAAGACACGCCGCGACCGGATGCGAGCGCGGTTGCTGGCGATCCAGGACGGGTTGCGGCGCCGGATGCACACGACGATCGAGGAACAGGGCGACTGGCTGCGGCAGGTGACGGGTGGGTTCTTTGCCTATCATGCCGTACCAACCAACACCGATGCCCTGGCGGCATTCCGAGACCACGTAATCCACCTCTGGTGGCGCACGCTGCGGCGGCGCAGTCAGAAGGACAGGATGTCATGGCAACGGATCGCCGCACTCGCCGACCGTTGGCTCCCACGGCCGCGTATCTCGCACCCTTGGCCCAGCGTACGCTTCGCCGTCAAACACCCGAGGTGGGAGCCGTATGCGGGAAATCCGCCCGTACGGTTCTGTGCGGGGGGCGCGCAGTAATGCGCGTCCCTACCGCGATAGTAAGGGCTAAGGGCGCGTCGCGCGAAGCGCTTTGAACCCTTACTCCGTGGCCTCCGTGGTCCTCGCCTTCTCCTCCGTGCTGAAAGTCTTCCTGGCTTGCGGACGGTACAAGTTCCCCCGGCTTTCGTAAGCAACTGCGGATTCAAGCGATTGCCCCGGGAGCGGTGCCGGCGGCAGTTGACTTCGGCGCGGGTTGAGCACTTCAAGACCCGGTTCAGCTTGGAGCGCGGCATGACCATTTCCGGCAATCGCGACCCGTCCGATGAGCCTCGCGGCCACAGCCGTGCCCACGCGCGCGATCGGTATTAACCGTTGGACCGCCCGACACTACGTCTGAACCCCGGTCAAGGTCGGCGCCTGCGTGCCGGCTCGCCATGGATATTCTCCAACGAGATCGCGATGAAGCCGGAGTATCGGCAGATGCCGCCCGGCGGACTCGTCCGCATCGAAGGTGATGAGGGCATCCGCTTCGGCACCTTCATGTTCAACCCGCACAGTCTGATCGCGGCCCGCCTGCTGGATCGCGACCCCGCGGCGCAGATCGATGTGGACTGGCTGCGCACGCGGCTGCGCGAGGCAATCGCGCTGCGCGAACGCGTATGCGACACGCCGTTCCACCGCCTGGTACATGCCGAGGCAGATCGCCTGCCAGGTCTGGTGATCGACCGCTACGACGACATTGCGGTGTTGCAGGCGAACACCGCGGGCATGGATCGTCTGACACCGCAGATTGTCGAGGCATTAACTGGCTTGTTGCCCTTGCGCGCGGTGGTGGCACGCAACGATTCGGTGGCGCGGCGCCAGGAGGGACTGGGCGAGGACGTCGCGCTGTTGTTTGGTGACGATGCGCGTGCGGACGTGGTCGAGAGTGGCGTGCGCTTCCCCATCGATCCGCTGAGTGGACAAAAGACCGGGTGGTTCTTCGATCAGCGACCGAACCGCGATCGTGTCGCGGCCCTGGCTGAAGGGGCGCGCGTGCTGGACGTGTTCTCCCACGTCGGCGCATTCGGTTTGCGTTGCGCGCTTGCGGGCGCGCGAGAGGTCACGCTGGTGGACAGCAGTGCGGTGGCGTTGGCTCATGCGGAACAGGCTGCGGCGCTGAATGGCGTTGCGGAGCGCCTGCATGTCCGACGTGAAGACGCATTCGAAGCGCTGACGGCATTGGCCGGCGAGCGGTTCGACATCGTTGTGTGCGATCCACCGGCGTTCGCTAAATCGCGCAAGGATGCCGATGCCGGTTTGCGTGCCTATGGCCGCATGGCACGTCTGGCCGCGCCCCTGGTGGCGCCGGGCGGCTTCCTGTTCGTTGCGTCGTGCAGCTACCATGCCGCCCTGGAGCCGTGGACCGCGCAGATCGCCTTCGGCCTGCATCGCGCGCGCCGTGAGGGCCGTATCCTGTTCACCGCAGGCGCGGGGCTGGACCATCCGGTGCATCCTCAACTGCCGGAGACGGCCTATCTGAAGGCCCAACTGATTCAGCTATTGTAATCGTCACGCGCCTACCGGGCGCGGGAGGAACAGGACGGATGCGGACGGTCCCGAAGGGCGCGCTGATCGCAAGCGTCATGATCAGCGTGCTGATCCTGCTTGTCTGGATGTTGCAGGTGGCGTCGCTCAGCGGCCTCGGTCACAGCGATGCGGCCGGCAACGGTATGGCGCAGGGTTTCACCGCACTCGAGATCATTCTGCTGTGGATCCTGCTCGCCATCCTGCTGTTGGTGACCGGCGTGTCAGGGCGGATGCCATGGCCGGCAACCGTAGCGGCGGTGGTGTTGCTGCCCGCGTCGGGCGTCGCCGCGATGAGCGCGCTGGATTTGCTGGCCGACCATGACGCGCCTCCGTATCTGTGGCCGATCATTACGCCGGCACTGGTGCCGCTGATTATTATGTTCTTTGGGTTCTGGACGCTGCTGCCGGCACTGCGCGCGGCGATCCCGGCGACCATCGCTTCTGGCGCTGCATGGGGCACGACAGCGCTGCTGTGCGTTGCGCTTTTCCCGATGGTCCAGATTCGCGATCGGGTGAACGAACAGGATACGGTAGCGCGCGCGCAATGGGCCGAAAACTTTGACAGGCTGGGGCCAAATGCACCGCTGTGGGACCTGACGCCGTTCCTCGCCACACCGGACGATACGCGACAGGAGGTCGTGCTTGCGCGTATCCGCAAGATCGATCAGCGGCAGGCGCAGGCCTATGTGATGCTCGATCGCGGCGATTTTCCGTTGCGGTCGCTTAGCGCGTTCAACCTCGATCCGACACCGGTCCTGTGCGACAAGGCGCGAGCGCTACTGCTCCGCCGGGTGCAAATGCTCGTGCCGAAGACCCCAGGTAAACAGCCATACGCAGATGTCGCCGACGACGTGGCGGGTGCGCTCGCTGCCATGCAGTGGCTGGTGGGTTATGGCTGCTCGTGCGATGCCGATTCGCTCGCGTGGGAGTCGATGGCGAAGCAGTACCGCCACACGAATTTCGATGTGTTCGAGTTGGCGCAGCTGCGGGATCCGAAGGCGCTGGGCTATAAGCTGCTGCAAGCACCGGACCGGTTCTCACAACTGACGCCGCAGGCGCATCTGCGGGCCTGGTTACGGTTCGCGCGCGACAGGGAGACGCGGGACGCAGCGCTTGATGGGGCCCGCAGGCTGGAGCATCGAACGACGGATGCGATCGAGATGCTGAACCAGGACGAATACGAAGCGACCACCGTCTTGACGTACTTACCGGTGCTCGACCTGCAGACGACGGAGCCGCTGTGCGCCGCGAGCCTGAAGGCACTGCACCAGCAGTTGGCGCAGATCTACCGGCCGCGTCCAGACGATCCGGAGCCGTATGATCAGTTGCTGAGCAGGCTTGGGACGGCGGCGCCGTTGTCAGCGTTGCAATGGCTGGCCGCGCACGGCTGCGACGCCGATGGCATGCTGGACGAGGCGGCGGCGTTGGTGGGGACTTACCAGGATTCGCCCGATCGTTCGGCGGAGCTGGCGAATCTGGCGCGCCTCCATCGCAAGTCGTAATGCCATCTCAGGAAAAACTCGAGGTGGTCGGCATCACCACCAGGTCGCGGACGCAGATACGTTGCGGCAGTCTCCAGCAGTATAGGATGATGTCCGCCAGTTCATCGGCGCTGATGAACTCGGGATTGCCGAGTAATTTGCAGTATTCCTCGAACGTGATGCCCATATCGGCATGGATGTTGGTGCGTATCAAACCCGGTGCGATGTTGATGACCCGGACGTTGTGTTCCGCCTGACCCTTCTGCAGCGACGCGCTGAGCGAGCGGACCGCGGCTTTGCTGGCATGATACACCTCGCCCAGTGGTCCGGGGACGCGGTCACCGATGGAGCTGATGTTGATGATCGTGCCGCTCTTGCGCGCCACCATGCCACCGAGCACAGCGCGCGTGCCGTACAGCACGCCCTTCAGCAGCACATCGACCTCGTACGACATTCCTGCCGCATCGCGTTCCTGCAGCGGACCGATCTTGATGAAGCCGGCATTATTCACCAGGCATTCGGTGGGACCGTGCACTGCCTCGGCGGCACGGATCGCTGCCTCCAATGCTGCGTAATCGGCGACATCGACCGAGGCTTGCGTCGCCAACTCCGCTGTGACACCTGCCAGCGGCTCCAGATGCCGCGCGATCAGCAGCAACCTGTGCCCCTCCGCAGCGAACGCGTCGGCAAGCGCCTTGCCAATGCCGTGCGTGGCGCTGCGGTTTCGCCATGGGATGCTCCCGTTTGCACGATGCGCCGACTATACAAGCGGGCTGGGCTGCGGGAGAGAGAAACATGCACGCGTCGCGCGCCAACAATCCGCTGTTCGGGCGGAACCGGTTCAAGCTCGGCGTGTTCAGCGCCAATTGCGACGGTGGACTGACCATGAGCCTCGCGCCGGAACGTTGGCGCGCGGACTGGGACGATATCGTTGCGATGACGCAGGTCGCCGACCAAGCCGGCCTGGAATTCATATTGCCGGTAGCGAAGTGGCGCGGGTTCCAGGGCAAGGCCAACATCTACGGGCGCTCGTTCGAGACCCTGACGCATGGCGCGGCGCTTGGCGCGCTGACCAAGCACATCGCGATCTTCTCGACTGTGCACGTGCCACTGGTCACGCCGGCGTTCGGTGCCAAGGCGATTGCCACCATCGATCACATCACCCACGGCCGTGCCGGCCTCAACCTCGTCTGCGGTTGGAACCAGGAGGAGTTCGACCTGCACGGCGTCACCATCGATCAGGTTCGGCGCTACGACCACGGGCTGGAGTGGTTCCGCGTGTGGTCGCGCATGTTGCAAGGCGGCCCGGAGTTCGATTGGGATGGCGAATTCTTCCATTTGAAACGATTGCAGACGGATCCCCTCTCGGTGCAGCGGCCATGGCCCGCGGTGATGTCGGCGGGGTTCTCGCCGAAGGGGCGCGACTTCGCTGCGCAGACGGCGGATGTGCTGTTCACCACGATGAGCGAGTTGGATCAGGCGCCCGCGTTGCTGGCCGATATCGCCGCGCACGTGGCGCGTTATGGCCGGCAGATCGATGTGTATACAATGGCGCATGCGGTTTGCCGGCCGACGCGGCGCGAGGCAGAGGAATTCTACCACTACTTCGCCGAGGAGATGGCTGATGTGGAAGGGCAGGCGTACTACCGGCGGCAACGCGGACCGACCGTCAAGGATGCGGCAGGAAATGAGATGCGCCGCCCATTGGTGAACCGGTTCATGCGTGCGTCGGGCGAGCGCTATGATGGTGCCTATCCGGGCGCCTACCCGCTGGTCGGTTCGCCCGATGATATCGTGGCCGATATGGTCCAGATGAGTGAACTGGGGCTTGCCGGCACTTCGGTTGCGTTCCTCGACTACCTGAAGGAAATTCCCTACTTCGTGCAGGAAGTGCTGCCGCGGCTGGAGCGTCTCGGGCTGCGACAGGCGGCATGATCGGGAGGGGATGATGCCGGCGTATCTCGTGGTCCGCGCCGTGGTGGCTGAAGCCGATCGGCGTGATTTCGACGGCTGGTATCGCAACGAGCACCTGCCCGACGCGCTCCGGGCGTTCAACGCGCAGAGCGCCTGGCGCGCCTGGAGCCGCACCGATCCGTCCGTGCATTACGCATTCTACCAGTTCGCCGATGCAGCCGCGGCCGAAGCCGTCGGCACGTCGCCGGCGATCCGTACGCTGATCGCCGAGTTCGATGCGCGCTGGGGCACGCGGGTGACGCGCACACGCGAGATCATCGAGGTGGCCGGGTGATTCCCGGATCGGGTCCGGCGACGGACATGACGAATTCGTAAGGAGGAAATGATGGGCAACAAGATCGCGTTCATGGGTGTCGGCGCTGTCGGCGGCTATGCCGGAGCACATATGGCGCAGGCCGGCGAGGACGTGACGTTCATCGATCCCTGGCCCGCGCATGTCGAGAAGATGCAGCGCGATGGCCTGAAGATCAGCCACATCCGCGACGTGCCGGAGTTCACCGTGAAGGTGCGCGCGATGCACGTGACGGACGCGCAGCAGTTCGCCAAGGAGAGCCCGATAGACATCGCGTTCGTCTGCATGAAGTCATACGACACGGAGTGGGCCGCAACACTGATCAGTCAGGTACCCGGCGCCCGGCGGCTTCATCGTCTCACTGCAGAACTGCATGAATGAGGAGACGATCGCGGGTGTGGTCGGCTGGGGCAAAACGGTCGGCTGCATCGCCAGTTCGATCACCGTCGATCTATGCGAGCCGGGGCATGTGCGCCGCGCCGCCGGCAAGAGCGGCACCAAGCATACCGTGTTCCGTACTGGCGAAGTGCATGGCCGTGTCACCGACCGGGTGAAGGAGATCTGCCGCCTTGTCAGCCTGGCTGACAGCGCGCTGGTGACCGAGAACATCTGGGGCGAGCGCTGGTCGAAGCTGGTGACCAACGTGATGGGCAATGGTCTGTCGGCGTGCACAGGTATGCTCGGCAAGGACATGATCCAGAACGATTCGATCCGCCGGTTCTCCGCCCGGTTGGGCAGCGAGGCGATCCGGGTCGGGCAGGCGTTGGGGTATGAGCTGGAGGAAATCCTCCACCTCGATCCCGAGATCATCGCCAAGGCTGGTGAAGGCGATGCCGCAGCCACCAAACACTTCGACGATCATCGGCTGGCCGAGGTCAGCAAAGGCGGCGGCGAACATCGGCCGTCGATGGGCCAGGACATGGTGAAGGGCCGCCGGACCGAGATTGAATTCCTTAACGGGCTGGTCGCCAAGAAGGGCGACGAGATCGGTATCGCCACGCCGGCGAACGTGGTGCTGACCGACATCGTCAAGCGGGTGGAGAAGGGCGAACTGAAGCCCGATCCAATGCACATCACGGATTTGCGGCTGAACTGACCTCGTCTCATATCACACGCGCAAAGCGGTGGTCAGTCGCTCCGTTGATCCGGCCACAGGCGCGGATCGAAGTGGAATGGCGTAAGGCTGACGACTGATGCCTCGGCCGCACGCGGATGGTGCGGGTTGAGCAGCAAATTGTAGGCGAAGGGAACCAGCGCGGACGGCACGCGCATGGTCGCGGCCTTGGCATCGCGCAACCAGATGTCACCGGCTTCCAGTTCGTCGGACGCATCCGACGGCGTGGCGGGAACCTCGTCCGGCAGTTGGACCCGCGCCAGCATGTAGTCGCCCGGCAGCAGCTCCAGTGGCACGTCGAGATGGACGCGAACCTCGAGTACGGCGAGGGCAGGGTGTTCGGCCAGATACACCACGGCGCGGCCACGCCTGTTCCAGCGTCCGCCAGCCATTCGGGCACCAACGCCGCTCAGGTCAGCATACGGCCGGCGGCAGAGCCGCCAAGCTTCGTTCAAGCGGCAATACCGTGGGCGATGCGGGTCAGCAGGGTCTCAACCTCGCGTGCGCCGATATCGGTGTCCAGCAGGTCCAGCGGCGCATGATCGCCCAGCGCCGTGGTCGGCCGCCGCAACCAAATGTGCGCCTTGGCCGGGTCGCCAAACGTGACTTCCGCGGTTTCGATCACGCGCAGGATGCGGACCAGCCGATCGGACTGTTCGGCGGTGAGTTGGCCGATCGTGCGGCGATGCGCCAGCGTCTTCCGCGGCAGCGCAAGGCGATCGAGTTCAACAGCGGTAAGCCGCCCGTCGGCGAGCACCTCATCCACCAGATCGATCGGCAAGCCCTGGCGGACGGCGGCAACCCACTGGACGGGAGCTTCTGAGAAACCTCGGCTGGTGGCCATCGCGGCCTCCTGGCTATATGCACTTCTTGGGCGTGCATATAGCCTGTGGGTTAGGATAAGTCCAGTCTTGAGTTTAAGGTTGCGGCTGCTCCGGTTCTGCGCCTGGGTCGAACAGGGCAGCGGCGTCCAGGGCGGCCTCTTCCTCCTCGGCCTCGACGCCAACGCGCTCGCCGCGTGCCTGGCGCTCGGCTTCCTCCTGGCTGCGCGCGACATTGACGATGACAGGGATCGACACTTCCGGATGCAGCGCCACGCGCACGCGTGCCAGTCCCAGCGTCTTGATCGGGTGTTCCAGCATCACCTGCGCGCGGTTGATCGTCAGGCCCGCCGCGGTGGTGGCCTCGGCGACATCGCGTCCCGACACCGAGCCGTACAGGCTGCCGGACTTACCGGCCTGCCGGATGATCACCACGGACAGGCCGGAGACGCGTTCGGCGACGCGTTCCGCCTCCTCGCGGCGCTTCAGATTCTGCGCCTCGAGCTGGGCGCGCTCCTGTTCGAAGCGGGCCAGATTGTCCTTATTGGCGCGCAACGCCTTCTTCTGCGGCAGTAGGTAGTTGCGGGCGAAACCCGGCTTCACTTTCACCAGTTCGCCCATCTGCCCGAGCTTGTCCACACGCTGGAGCAGGATCAGTTCCACATCGGCCATGGTCCGCTCCCTCAGCTCACGATGTAAGGCAGCAGGGCGAGGAAGCGGGCGCGCTTGATCGCCTGCGCCAACTCGCGCTGCTTCTTGGCCGACACCGCGGTGATGCGGCTGGGCACGATCTTGCCGCGCTCCGACAGGAAGCGGGACAGCAGCCGCACATCCTTGTAGTCGATCTTCGGCGCGTTCGGGCCGGAGAACGGGCAGGACTTGCGGCGGCGGTAGAACGGCCGGCGGGCGCCGACAGCGGCGCGGCGGGCGGCTGGATTGACGTCGGTAGTGTCTGACATGGCTTACTCCTCCACGTCCACGCGCAGATCCTCGGCACGAAACTCGTCGCGGGCGCGGAATTCCTCGCGATCGTCGTAGCCGCGGCGGCGGCCGCTCTCGAACCGGCCGGCCGGTTTCGGACCACGGAAAGAGCGCTCCCGATCGTCCGACTTGCGCGACAGGATGGCCGAGGGGGCTTCCTCGATCTCCTCCACGCGGATGGTCATGAAGCGCAGGATGTCCTCATTCAGGCCGAGCTGGCGCTCCATCTCGGTGATGAAGGCAGGCTTGGCGTCGAGGCCGAGCAGCATGTAGTGGCCCTTGCGGTTCTTCTTGATCCGGTAGGCCAAGCCGCGCAGACCCCAGGTACTCGCGCTTCTTCATCGCGCCGCCCTCGGTTTCGAGGGTGGCAGCGATGCCGTCGGCGACGCCTTCGACCTGCTGCTGCGTGACATCATTGCGTGCGATGAGCACGCATTCGTAAAGCGGCATGATTTGACTCCCTATGGCTGGAGGCCCGCAGAAGTGCGGACATAACCGGGAACGATGCCGTCGGTCCCGGCAGGGAAGGCGCGGGGTTAAGCACGGATGCATCCCCGGTGGCAAGTGCGCTCCCTCCGCTGTGGCCGTGGGTCCCGGGACGATCGGGTGAAGCTGAGGTCGCGCCCGGGTCGCGCCTGCGTCCAGCCTGGGTCGAGCTTGAATTAGGCTTGGGTCGAGCTCTTCCCCTCCCCTCGCGGGAGGGGGCTAGGGGGAGGGGGCGTCGGCAGCGCACCTTACCCGCTCACGTGCCGGCCCAGTCGCGGCGCGTAATGCGTATGAAACACGTAGTGCACCGTCAGGTGAACCAGTTCGAGAACGATGACAGTCACCAGCAGGCGTACCACCCAGACACGCCCCGCCGGTGCGATCGCGAGGCGGGCACCGAACAGGCCGCCAGCCATGCTGCCCGCGCCCATGACCAACCCCAACGTCATGTCCAGGTGCCCTTCGTAGGCGAACAGCCCCATCGCGACGACTGTGGTAGGCACGATGAGTGCGCTCTTGATCGCATTCGCCGCGATCAGCGGCAGGCCAAGCACCAGCGTCAGGCCGAGCAACAAATATGTCGCGCCGTCAAGTACCGATGAACCCCAGCCACCCCCCGATCGCACAGAAAACCACAAATTCAGTGACGCCGAAGTGCACATCGTGCGTCGCGGCTGATTCGATGACCTGCTTGAGCTTGGTAAAGATCAGCACCAAAGCGACCAGGATTGCGGCGGTAATGGTCAGGGCAAGGTCGCGCCCAGGGATCACCAGTGCGAGCAGCGCCCCAAGCAGGCTGCCAAGTGTCACCGGCAAGCTGATCTTCAGCGCCAGCGGCCATTGGATCGCACCTTTCTGGTGGAAACTGAGGGTGGCCATGAAGGCGCCCAGCAGTACCGGAATTCTGTTCGTTGCGTTGGCAGTGAGTGGGTCGAGCCCGATGAACATCAGTATCGGCAACGAGACTGCGGAACCGGAAGACGCGACTGTATTGAGGAACCCGCACGCCAGACCAGCCACGGCTGCCAGAGCGAGCGCCCACCAGTCATAGTTCTCCAGCGTCATCATCGCGACCGTTCCCGATGCAATTCCCTGCCGCTCGTTTCGGCAGCTCGCCCTTACGGTCACGTATCGGCAATCGGGTCAATAACCTCGCCAACTGCCGAATCGGCATCAGCCGGGGGCAGTGCGATCGATCGTCAAGTCTCAGGCCGTCAACGACCTCAGCTCCGTGCCATCATCGATGTACCGCGTCGCAGCGCCGATATGCAGCGTCAGCATGCACGGCCCGCCGATACCCAGAAGCAGCTCGGCTGGCACAGCCGCATCACCGTCGGTCCACCTGATGCCGTTCTCAGCCTCGAACCTGTAGTAGCCGTCGATCAGCGATGCAGAGGCCGCATCGATGCTCCGCTGCCGCCGTGCCTGTGCCAGCACGAGCCGGCGGATCGCCACGCCCAGCGAACGGTCGTCGCGCGCAATCCCCAACTCCTGCGGTATTGCCGCCCGCGAGCGGATGCGCACGCTGCCCGGCGCCATGCGCAACCGGAATGCGCAGAAATTGGCGCCCCGCTCTATCGCATCGATCCGCTTGCCATCGACCCACAGGTGCAGATCTGCATCATCGGTCAGCGGCAGCCCGATGCGGGGCCCAGCTCGCTCCAATAGTTGCTGCCAAATCGCACCGACGATCGCGCCGCCGGTCAGTACCGGCGCACACGATGGTTTCGGCAACTGGCTCCGGCCGGAATTCGCGTTCTGGAACAGCCAGCGATTGCCATCGTCGCGATAACTCTCGGCGGGCGCGCCGTTGGCGATCAGCACATCGTGGGTGTCCAGCTCGATGTGGTAGATTTCGACCTCCTGCGCGCGGTCATCCCACACGATGGACCGATGATTGACCAGGCATTCAACCGGGATCAGCGCACGGCCGAGATAGAGCGAGTGGCCCTTGGTAACGTGCAGATCGCGGTTCGGCACGTTGTCCGCGAGTGCGCCCTTGCGCACAATCACAGGAGTCGCCTCATTGCGCCGGCCGCGCGTCGCGAGGACCCGCCCCTTACCGATCCACGCAATCGGCCGTGGCTCGCCGCGCAGCGTCATCACCTTATCGCCAACGACGAGCTTCTCGACCGGCACCTCTTCGCCGGCGGTGCGGATCCGCGTGCCCGCCACGAAACACGGCGCAGCAGGTTCGTTGTTCGCCAGGATTGTGACGACAGTGGTGCCGACGTTGAGCAGCGGAGCCAGCGGATTGGCAGCGCCAGGGAACAGGTCGGTGTAGGGGAAACCATAGGCATCGCCCGCCTTCGCCAGTTCCGCGGCATAGCCATTGTAGAAGCCCGTGGTTGGCTGCGCGTCCGCGAACGCCAGCGATGCGTTCTGCGGCACGTACCAAAGGTCGGTTGGGGATTCACCAAATGTCTTGCCGGGATCAGCGGGGTTCGCTTCCTTGCTGTCGACGAAGCCATAATTGAAGCCGCCGAGGATAGCCGCCACCGCCGCGGCAAACACATCGTTGTTCGCCGCGGTTTCTGCCGTGCCGTTCACATAGAAGGTCGGGTTGGCCGTGATGATGCCGGCCACAAGATCCGCCGCATGGATATCGATCGTCTGATTTGTTTCGATCGTCTGCCCGGCGCCAGGATTGATCACGATCGAGCCGAGCATCAGCAGATCGCCAGGCTGCGCACCGTTGCCAGCCGTCTTCGGAATGGTCGCCTTGAAATCGTAGTCGGTCACCGGGCTTCCGGTGAACGTCCCATCAACCGCGGTGGTGATGTCATTGTTCATGACATCGGTGACGTAGTTCTGCGGCCACGCAAACGCATCGAGGTCGGCCGCCGGCAACGTCTGCGGTGCTATCACCCGCAGGACGTTCTCATTCAAGCTGGGTACGAAAACACCGCTGACGGTGGTGAGGCCGTTGCTGACCGTTGTCTCACCAGGGATCACGGCGTCGGCGGTTGCGGTGGAACCGCTGTAGAAGTTCGCCAATGCAGCGAATTCGTCGGGCGTCGTAATGGTCGGGTTCCAGCCGAGCTCGTCTTGCTGCGTGCCCCCTTTGAAGGTCTGCACCTG
The DNA here is from genome assembly GCA_963726125.1 of uncultured Alphaproteobacteria bacterium. Taxonomy (GTDB): domain Bacteria; phylum Pseudomonadota; class Alphaproteobacteria; order Acetobacterales; family Acetobacteraceae; genus JAMXLO01. The sequence continues at coordinate 30,073 of CAVSBG010000017.1, forward strand.
CAATTCCAGGCCGAAGAAATCGGTCGCGGAGAGATTCGCGTCACCTCCGGCGGGCAGCGAATAAGTCGTCCCGTTGTGAACCGCCGTGCCGGCGTTGGCGAGATAGGTCATTTCGACCTTGTCCCACCACACGCCCGAATCGCCGGTTGGGGGCGACTGGAAAGCAGTGCCCATTGACGTGCTAAGCGTGTCACCCAGCGAAAACAGCAATTTGCCCGTGGCAAGCGTCTCGATATTGAAGCCCGACAGCGTATGATTCGGCTCGATGGTATAGCTTGTCGTTGTGTCTATCGTGCCGTTGTTGGGATTCGTGCCCACAAGGGAGAACGCGGGACTGCCATTGTCGAAACGGAGATAGGCAGTCTCCGTTGTGTCATTGACGATATTGAGTTCCATGCCAGCCACTTCCCCCGAATCGGCCCCAGAACGAATCAGGATGGGCGAGCCGATCAACGACAAGGGCTACCAGCGCATGTCCTGCATAACCGTTACACTCGGCGCGGCGACCGACAAGCCTGTGAGGTGCGGAAGCGGAGCCGACATGTCAGGCCGCGGAGACCTGCCATGCCGGTCAGCGAGAGGCCTGGTTCAGGCCACTCGATCGGTGACGTGATTGTCGTCGTCGATATAGTTTGCCGTAGCGCCAAGCTGCAGCATCAGCATGCAGGGCCCGTGCGCACCAGTGAAAAGTTCGGCCGGAATTGCCGCATCACCGGTGGTCCAGCGAAAGCTATACTCCGCCTCGAAATCATAAAAGCCGTCGGTCAATGATATGTCATTCGCATCGATGGCCCGTTGCCCCAGCGGCTGTGCCAGCATAATCCGCCGCAGTGCCACGCCCAACGCGCGTTCATCGCGGACTATACCAATCGCTTGCGGCACTGCGGCGCGTGAGCGGATGCGTATGTTGCGCGGTGTGGCGGTGAGGCGGAACGCATATTCGCTGTCGCTCCGCCTGATGGCATCGACCCGCTTGCCGTCCACCAGCAGATGCAGATCGGGTTCGTGGGTCAGCGGTGGCCCGTTGCGCGATGCGATCCGGTCCACCAGCCGCCGCCAGACCGCATCCACGATCGGGCCACCGGTGAGCACCGGCGCGCAGGGCGGTTGTGGCGGCAGACACCAGCCAGAATTCGCGTTGCGGAACTGCCAGCGATTGCCGTCGTCGCGATAGCTCTCTGCCGGCGCGCCATCGGCGATAAGCACATCATGCGTTTCGAGTTCGATGTGATAGATCGTCACTTCGCGCGCGCGGTCATCCCAGATGATCGAACGATGGTTGACCAGATGCTCCACCGGGATGAGCACACCGTCCAGGAACAGCGAGTGACCCTTGGTGAGGCGCATGTCGCGTGACGGCACGGCGTCTGCCAGCGCGCCCTTGCGCACAATCACCGGCGTGTTGCCTGTGCGGCGGCCCGGTGTTGCGAGCACCTGACCGGTGCCGATCCATTTGATCGCTCGGTCGCGGCCGTTGGCGGTTCGAACGAGGTCGCCAACCGAGAGCGCCTCCACGGGCGTTTCGCCGATCGGTGTGGCGATGTGCGTGTCGGCGAGGAAACACACGATGATTTCGACCCCGTTCCCGTCGGGGGTCAGCGGCACCGGGCCCGGCCTCGGCGAGAAGCCGGGCATATGTAGATCGATCGTCGTCGGATCACTTACGACGATGGAAAGATCCCCGCTGACCGGATCGTAGCTTGCAGTCGTTGGCACCCCGCCAACCTCGGATGGCACGTTCGGCAGAACAATTGTGTCGCCCGCCGTGAAGCCAGTAATCGAGCCCGCGAACGCCGTGGGGTCGGTCGTCGATTCGCCGCCAATCTCCAGGACGTTGTTGGCTGCGTCGTTGAAGTTGACCACGATGCTTGCAGCGACGCTGGCGCCGATGTCGACCGTTGCGGTCTGCCCGAGATCGATGGTTCCGCCGCCGGTCGCGGGTGCGGAGCTGATGGTTTCAAAACCTATGTTGATCGGTGGGAAGACAGCCGTGCCGGAGTCCAATATACTGCCCGTGAGGGTCAGCGAGGCGCCTTCCACGTCGAGCGTTGGCAATTGCGGCATAGGCAGATCGGTAAACTCGTTGAAGCCAGCCAGCACCATGCTGTCAAGTTGAATGCTCCCGGAATTCAGCAGAACATCAACAGAGTAAGTATTCGAATTGATGAACGGTTTCCCGTTGGCTGGGTCTTCTTGCTGTTTATAGGCGAGATAAAGGGCCTCACTGATCTCGCCGGCGATCAAACCGACGTTGTCGCCGGTGGTGGGGACTATGCCCGTCGTCACGCTTCCGGCGATGGTCAACGTGTTGAAGAAGGTGACCGCCGCCCAGTCTGTGCCCGTGTTGAAATTGATGGTCCCGGTGTTCCAGGTGTAACCGGTTTGCTGGGTCTGACCGTCACCGGTGACCGGATAAAATACATAATCAGGCATTTTGGCCTCCCCTTTGACAGGCGGTTGGACCGCCTAGCTCAAACTGGTATCAGTTAAATTGCCGTTATGCCAGGATAGCGGCACGCGTTAATCCTCAGGCAGAGGGGCGCTTCAGAGCAAGTCACTTTCCGGTGTCGGGTGCAGAACGAAACCGTCGCGTCTGCCGTCGCCGCTCTGACTGCCCTCGGCATCGCCGCGTCGCCGGGAGGATACTCAGCGCGGCACCCGCCTGATACAACACACAGATGACATCCCTACTTGCTTCGATGACCGGATTCGCCCGCGCCGAGGGCAGTGGCGCTGGCCTCGCGTGGGCGTGGGAACTGCGCAGCGTCAACGGCCGCGGACTTGATCTGCGCTTCCGCCTGCCACCCGGCTGGGATGCGTTGGAGCCCGTGTTGCGCGAGGCCGCCGGCAAGGCACTCAAGCGTGGCAACGTCACTGCCAATCTGTCGGTAAAGCGCGAGACCGAGCCACGTCTGGTCACCGATCCGACGGCGTTGGAGCAGGTGTTGGCCTTGGCGATGGATCTGCATAAACGCGTTCCGGGCAGTCCGGTGCCGCGTGTTGAGGCGTTGCTGGGGTTGCCCGGTGTGCTGCGACCAGCACAGGCTGAGGAAACCGTGCCCGACACGACTGCGGCAGCTTCGGGGTTCACGCGCGCGTTATCGGGGTTGGTGGCAGCGCGACAGGCCGAGGGCGCGCGGCTGGCCGCGACGCTCACGCGCCTGTTGGACGAGATCGCGGCATTGCATCGCCAGGCGGCCGCCGAGGCGGCCGATCAGCCCGCGGCGCTGCGTGCGCGGGTAATGGACAACCTCACGGCGCTGCTGCGTGAGGCTCCCTCCCTGCCCGAGGAACGCATCGCTCAAGAGGTCGCCCTGCTCGCCGCCCGCTCCGATGTGCGCGAAGAGCTCGATCGGCTGGCCAGCCATATCGAGGCGGCTCATGCGCTGCTGCACGAGGCGGCGAATATCGGCCGGCGTTTCGATTTCCTGGTGCAGGAGTTCAATCGCGAAGCCAACACGCTCTGTAGCAAGTCGGCCTCGATCGCGCTGACCGCGACGGGGCTGAAACTGAAGGCGACGATCGAGCAGTTGCGCGAGCAGGTGCAGAACATCGAATAACGTTGCTTCATCTCAAGCGGGACTACTGATGCACAGACTCCCTCTCCCGCGAAGCGGGGGAGGGCCAGGGAGGGGGTGCTGCAAGCGGAGGCCTCATGGCATCATCCAAGGGCCTCCTCGACACACCGATTGCTCGTGAACTGGAACGAATGCACCTCTTCCCAATCGCGTACCCAATTCGGCCGCACGCAGCCCTTCAGGAAAGACTCGACCGAACTACCTTCAGCACTCGCAACGCTTGACGAACTCATGACACGCACCGGAACAAAATGCCGCTGAGAAGCCAATGCAGAGCTCGTCCGCTTGTGGCCATTGAGAATGAAATAGCACCGGTGCCATCGGATGACTTCAATGGAGCGGTCGGCTCCCGGGTCGCCGGTTAGCCCCGCGCCATCATCGTATGCCAACGCTCGAACGTTCTGCGTTGGGATGAGCAGCTTGGGCGACAGCCACACCGATCGGTCCGCTGAGGCCGCTTCGCGCCTATCTGCAACGTCGGCTATGACTTTGACAATCTCCTCGACGCTGACGAGTGAGCTATTGATCACGAGATCGAAATTTGTGATGTTCTCATCATCGACACTGTAGAGCCGCCTGAAACGCTCATGTTCGAGCTTGCGTCGTTCCAACAGGAACCGCAGTGCTGAATCGAAGTCGGGATACCGCTCGCTGCTTCTGGCCGAATCACCGATAAGCCTGCCGGCCGCGATCGACGGATCAACCTCAAGATAAATCTTGAATGAGTTCGGCACGAAATGCCAAGCCATCCGAGAGTCAAGTACAAGCCTCTCATTCGAAGTGGCCAGATCGATCGTGATCTGGTCGATTTTCCTATCGATCTCCGGATGAGTTTCGGCATATTTGTTCAGCTCGAGCGTGTCCATCCCCATGTCACGCGCCATGTCCCGCTGAATGGTACCAGTGGAAACCAGGCGAGCGTCCATCAGGCTCGCCAATCGGCGCGCGACCTGTACTCTTGCCGCTACCAAGGTCGCCCGTGATCGAAATTATCCTCGGAAACATGAGTATCCCAGCCTCGTCGCTATCAGCATCCAATCGTCTATAGCTGTTCGGTGAGCAAGGCTGCCATCGGCAGAGCCAAGGATTGCTTGCGCAAACATATACTACCATCGATCCGATTTCGCGACCGACAGTGCCTCCGTCCCGTTAAACACAAATGTCTGTCCGTTGCCCTGGCGGGAACGGTTGGGGAAGGGCGCGTGCCAGGCACCAGACCTACCACCAGTTGCAACCAGCCAAGTATCACCCTCTGCAGCCGCGCCGCGACATTTCGACCTTCACCAACAACCCGTTGAATTGACGCGATAATCCGACGGCGATGGCGATGAGATGGCCGAAATGTCTCACCGTTGCACTCTTCCCCATGTGCGAATCCGCGCCCGACCGGCCTCACGCCAGGCGCCGGCGATCGGTCCGCCAGGTAATAACAGCATTGCGAATTATTCGCATTTACAGCGATACACCGCTCCTGCTAAGTGCCTTCCAGGCGGCGAGGATTCCCGCCATTAGCGAGGTTCCGGCCGCCGTGTACGTATGCCTTTGCAATGCGCTGACAGACCGCCAAGTGAAGCAGGTCGCTACCACTGTCGGCACCACCAGGCCCAGCTCCGTCTATGCCGCCTGTGGCTGCCGCGCTCAGTGTGGCCAATGCGTCAAGGCGCTGCTGGCGCTGTTGCGTGGCGAGGACTGCGCAGCGCCGGAGATGCTCGGCACGGACTGACCTCTCGCGAGCTTGCCAGGTACCTCCCCCGGGAGGAAGGTCGCCACACACGAACAGTCAGGTGCGACCATGTTGCGCGATCTCAAGGTGATCGAACATCTCAACACTCAGCTCACCAACGAGCTGACCGCCATCAACCAGTACTTCCTGCACGCGCGCACATTGCAGCATTGGGGGGTGACAAAGCTCGGCAAGCAGGAATATGCCGAGTTCATCGATGAGATGAAGCACGCGGATGAGCTCATCAAGCGCATCCTGTTCCTCGATGGACTACCGAACGTGCAGCGGCTCAATCCGATCCGAGTGGGCGAGAGTGTCGAGCAGATCCTGCAGGCCGACCAGGCCTTGGAAGAAAAAGCGCTCGGCGATCTACGGGAAGGCATCGCCTATTGCGAAAGCGTGCGCGATTTCGTCTCCCGCGACCTGTTGCTGAAGATCCTGGAAAGCGAGGAAGAACATGTCGACTTCCTCGAACGTCAGTTCGATCTGATCAAGCAGATCGGCATTGAGCGTTACATCTTGCTCAATGCTGGGGCTGCCCCCGAACAAGACAGCTGATTACCAAGCCAACGCCGGGTAGGCTGCTACGTCGAGTTTGAGCGGCGTGCCCGCGCAACCCTAACCGGGCATCCGTTGCATTTCGCTGAATGCAACAGATGCCGGTAGAAAGCGATTGAGAACCTCGGCTATTCGGCAGCGAGGTTGGGCGTGAACTCCAACGGCAACCCCTTGTGGCCCGTCAGCCGTTCACCTTCCTCATACATCTCGAAGGCCCGCTTCTTCACCGTCGGCAGCACCGAGGCGATCTTGTCCAGGTCCAGGTCGGCCGCGACCCCCGGATAACCGGCGCGCTCGATCATGGCCCCGAGCTTCTTGTTCTCCAATTGTTCAAACGTCCACACCAACGGATCTTCAACCAGTGTCGTGTCCCAATTGATGCGGTGGTTCTTGTTGCGCGGACCGTAGTGGTAATGCGCGCCCTGCCAGAAGCAGTCGAACGCCAGGAGTTCGGTCTCCTCCACGTATGCCTTACCCTTCGACCCGCCGACGTCCCCGAGGACGTGGATCGCGAGGCCACCGTCGCCGTTCTTCTGCCGCCGCATCTCGAGGCCGAACCGGATGTTCCCGGCTTCGAAGATGTCCGTGCCCCGGTTGTGTTTGACCGTGTTCCGTTTGGTGAGGAACGTCTCTCTCGCGCAGGCTTCCACGTCCGGCAGGACGTGGCGGACCGCGGCGAGGTCGGTAGCCTCGGCGATGGCCTTGTAGCCTGCCCGGTCCAGCATCTTCGGCAGCTTGGTCTCCAGCGTCCGGATGGTCCAGCCGATGGGATTGCCGTCGGTGATCGGGTCCATCCGGCAGTGCACGCCCATGCCGCCGCCGACCCGGCCAGGGGTCGTCAGTTCGGGGTTTTCCGGGCCGTAGACGTAGCTTCTCTCGAGGTCGAAGCAGTTGAACCGCAGCAGCGTAGTCTGCTTGCCGCCGACATCCGTCGTCACGTCGATGGAGACACCCTGGTCGACATGATCCTCGACGTTGCCATCCCACAGTTGGTGCCGGACGACGAAGTGCAGCGGTTCGGCGGTGAATATGGTTCCCGGTGATTGAGGCATTTCCGACGCTCCTGCTTGGGTAGTTTGACCGGACTGTACGAAGCCAGAGCGATGGTCGCAAGGCCACGGCGTACCTAGGGGATCTTTGGGAACTCGGCCGCCATTGCGCAGTTCCCGACAATCTGGCCGTACACGATGCCCGTTTGGTTCAATCACTGTTCCTGTTTTCTCGTCCATTGGCAACTGACAAAGCCGATTGTTGCGGAGGCGATCAACATGATCAGGCGGGCCGTCATAAGCACTGTCGCCGCCGCTGCTGCCCTCGCGGGGCTCGCCGCATGGCGCCTCAACGCACAGACGCCCGTGCCAATTTCAGTGACCCAAGCGCCGCCCGTGCCAGTCGTCGTAGCGAAGGTCGCCGTCTCCGATGTGCCCATCGTCAAAGTCGGCATCGGCACGGCCGTGGCCTACAATTCCGTCGCCGTTCACACCCAGGTCACCGGCACAATCGAGAAGATCGGCTTCGTCGAGGGTCAGGCCGTGCATCCCGGCAGCCTGATCGCTCAACTCGATCCACGCCCATTCCAGGCAGCGCTGCAGCAAGCCGAGGCCAACCTGGCGCGTGACCAGACTCATCTCACCAACGCGCAGGCCAACCTCGGGCGCTATGTGCCGCTGGAGAAAAACGGTTACGCTACCGAACAGCAGGTCAGCGATCAGGCTGCGGCAGTGGCCGAAGAGCAGGCGGCTATCTTTAGCGACAAGGCGACAATCGACAACGCGCAGACGCAGCTCAGCTATACGACCATCACCTCGCCGATCGACGGCGTCACCGGAATTCGCCGGGTTGATCTCGGCAACATCGTTCAGCCGGGTAACGCGACGCCAATCGTAACGATAACCCAGATCCAGCCAATTTCCGTTGTGTTCACTTTACCGCAGACTGATGTGCCCGACGTTCAGGCCGCCATGGCCAAGGGGAAGCTGACCACGATCGCCTATTCGCAGGACGGCTCCAGGGAACTGGGGACGGGTACGCTGCTGTTGGTGAACAACATGATCAGCCAAAGCTCTGGAACGGTGGAGCTCAAGGCGACATTCCTCAATGCCAACAAGGCCCTCTGGCCCGGCGAATATGTCACGGCTCGCCTGATCCTCGAAGTCAGACACGATGCCATCACCGTACCGTTGACCGCGCTGCAGCTCGGGCAGAATGGCTCCTTGGTATTCCTTGTGCAGCCGAATGGAACCGTGCAGCCGCGCACGGTGACGATAGGCGAAACACTCGACGGCCGGGCGCTGATCGATAAAGGACTTGCACCTGGTGACACAGTCGTCACCGCCGGCCAATATCGCCTCAGCAGCGGCACACGAATAGCTGCGGTCGCGCCTGACAATCCTCACGTGCAGAACATTTCCCCCGCGACGCAGGGCATGTTGCAGTGAGTATGTCTGCGCCATACATCCGCAGGCCAGTCGCTACCGCGCTACTGGTCGTTGCGATCATTCTGCTCGGCTTCACGGCGTACCAGCAGTTGCCCGTGGCCGCGCTGCCGAACGTTTCTTTCCCGACCATATCGGTGACCGCGCAATTGCCGGGTGCAGACCCACAGACGATGGCGTCGTCCGTCGCCACGCCGCTGGAAAAGCAGTTTGGCGAAATTCCCTATCTGACACAGATGACCTCAACCAGTTCGCTCGGTTACACATCGATCATCCTGCAATTCGCCCTGAGTGACGACATCAATGCAGCCGCGCAGCTTGTGCAGACGGCGATCAACGCGGCGTCTGGCCAATTGCCGAAGGATATGCCGACGCCACCGACCTATCACGAAACGAATCCAGCCGACGCACCGATCCTGGTCCTGGGCCTCACATCCGATATCCTGCCGATCACCACCGTCGACGATTACGCAGAAAGCATTCTCTCGCAGAAACTATCGCAGGTGGCCGGTGTCGGGCTGGTCAGTATAGGCGGCGAACAACATCCGGCCATTCGCCTGCAGATCGATCCAGCGAAACTCGCGGCCAACGGCCTCGATCTCGAGGACATGCGCAACGCACTGACCAATGTCAGCGTCGATCAACCCAAGGGCACGCTGTACGGACCCAGCCGTTCGTATTCGCTGCAAACGAACGATCAGATCCTGACACCGACAGATTGGAATTGGCAGATCATCGCCGATCGCAATGGTGGCCCAATAACAGTGTCCGACGTCGGCAATGCCGTGATCGGCCCTCAGGATCAAACGTTGGCAGGCTGGGTCAATCGCCACCGCGGCATCATTGTCGCAATCCAACGGCTGCCAGGTGCCAACGTCATCGAGACAGTGGACCGGATCAAGGCAAAATTGCCCCAACTCATGGCAACCATGCCGCCGACGATCAACGTCACGGTGATCTCCGATCGAACCACGACCATCCGAGCATCGGTTGCCGACGTCCAGTTCACGCTGTTGCTGACCATCGGACTGGTCGTTGCTGTCATCTTCCTGTTCCTGCGCAGCCTCTGGACAACGATCATTCCCGCCGTCGCCGTACCAGTGTCGATCATCGGCACATTCGGCATCATGTACCTGTTCGGCTACAGCCTCGACAATTTATCGCTGATGGGATTGTCCATCGCCGTCGGCTTCGTGGTCGACGATGCCATCGTCATGGTCGAAAACATCGCGCGTCACCTGGAGGCAGGCAAGACACCGATGCAGGCCGCGTTGGACGGCGCCGCCGAGATCGGCTTCACCATTCTTTCAATGTCCATCTCTCTCGTCGCGGTGTTCATACCGTTGCTGTTGATGGGTGGATTGGTCGGCCGCATGTTCCAGGAATTCGCCGTCACGGTGACCGTTGCGATTGCGATCTCGGCTTTCATCTCGCTGACATTGACCCCGATGATGGGCGGCCGGCTGTTGCGCACCGAGCACCCCGAGCAGCGCGGCCGCCTGTCGCGTGGATTGGAGTGGTGCTTCGACGCAATGGTTGCCGGCTATGATCGAGTGCTGACGATCGCGCTACGTCATCGCTTCATCACGCTCATGGTGATGCTGGCGACCGTCGCGCTCACCGTCGCGTTGTTCGTCATCATCCCAAAGGGGTTCTTCCCGCAGCAGGACACCGGGCTCATCCTCGGCGTCACCGAGACCTCACAGGACATCTCGCCCGATGGCATGGCGGCCGCGCAGGAGCGGGTGATCGACCTGGTGCTGAAGGATCCGGCGGTTGCCACGACCGGTGCCTACATCGGTGCAGGCGGCGCGACCTCGACCGAGAACCAGGGGCGGCTCTTCATCGCCCTCAAGCCGCAAGGGCAGCGTGCCCCGATCGATCAGGTCATGGCCCGCATCGATGCCGCCATGAACAGTGTTGTCGGCGTCAGGTTGTTCATGCAGGCCGTGCAGGATGTGAACATCGGCGGTCGGCTGACAGCGAGCCAGTACCAGTACACGCTGACCGACGTCGATCTTGCTGAACTCGATCGGTGGGCACCCCTGGTGCAGGCGGCCTTGGCGAAGCTGCCGCAACTGACGGATCTGACGAGCGATCAGCAATCCGCCGCTCCCCAACTGATGCTGACGCTCGACCGCCCGACCGCATCGCGACTAGGCGTTACCCCCGCGAGCATCGATGCGGTTCTCTACGATGCGTTTGGCCAACGGCCGATTGCCCAGCTTTATACCAGCCTGAACCAATACTACGTGATCATGCAGGCGCAGGCGGGATTGCAGATGGGCCCGGACGCACTTCGGCGCATCTACGTCCGCTCGCAGACGTCCGGAATGGTCCCGTTGAGCGAGCTGGTCACGCTGCATCAGACAGTCACGCCGTTGTCCGTCAACCACCAGGGCCAATTCCCTTCCGTCACGCTGAGCTTCAATCTGGCAGCGAATGAACCGCTCGGCACTGCGGTAGCGGCAATCCAGGCCGCGATGGCTGACCTGCACCTGCCAGCCACGCTGGTAGCAAACTTCCAGGGCAATGCTCAGGCTTTCCAAAGCTCGCTATCCAGCACGCCGATACTCATCCTCGCGGCATTGATCGCGGTGTACATCATCCTGGGGATGCTCTATGAGAACACGATCCATCCCCTGACCATCCTCTCCACGCTGCCGTCAGCCGGTGTCGGCGCACTGTTGATGTTGCTGGCGTTCGGTTTTGGCCTCGACGTGATAGGGATCATCGGCATCATCTTGCTGATCGGCATCGTCAAGAAGAACGGCATCATGCTGGTAGACTTCGCGCTCCACACGCAGCGCGAACAGCACCGTTCAGCCGAGGACGCAATCCATCAGGCGTGTCTGTTGCGGTTCCGCCCGATTCTGATGACGACGATGTGCGCGCTGCTCGGCGGACTTCCTCTCATGCTGAGCAACGGCACGGGATCTGAACTGCGCAAGCCGCTCGGCTACGCAATGGTTGGCGGCTTGATCGTATCGCAGGCCCTGACCCTGTTCACCACGCCGGTCATCTACATTTACATGGACAAGCTCGTCGGCCTGCTGGCTCGCCTGCGCGGCAGTCGTTGCACACCAGCCGTCACAGCGGCGGCTGAATGAGCGAGCCTGGTCATCCCGGCACGATGAACGGCTTTGCAGCGGCGTCGTAAGCCGCATAGCCCAGGGTCTCGCGCAGTTCCGCCGGCGGAATCGCGGTGGCCGCCTCTGCTCCCCCGCCGGCGATCGCCGCAAGCCCGGCCTTGATGCCGCCGACCACCGGTGACAGCAGCCCGGTCGGAAACGTGCCGATCTTCAGGCCCAATTCCTCCGCCCGCGCCTGGTTCGGCGTTGCCCTCGGCGCGCCCGGCGACAGCACGGCAAATGATGGGCGTCCCTTGGCCGCGGCCACTGCGCGTCGGATTTCCGCCTCGTCCGCAGGGGAATCGAGGAACACGATTTCGGCCCCTTCCTCCACGTACATTTCGATCCGTGCCACCGCTTCATCGATGCCCTGTGTCGGCCGGCAATCAGTGCGCGCCATGATCAGCACGCCGGAGTCCTTGGCAGCCTGCACCGCCGCACGCATCTTCATCCGCGTCTCCTCGCGTGGCAGGCACGGCTTGCCGGCCGAGGTCAAAGCCCGCGGCGTGATCTTGTCCTCCACCAGGATCGCGGCCGCGCCCGCACGGCCGTACGCGCGCACCGTCCGCTGCACATTCATCGCGTTGCCGTAACCATGGTCGGCGTCGGCCAGCACCAGCGTGTCGGGTGCCGCGCCGCGAACCATGTTGAACGAGTTGAGCATCTCGGCGAACGACAGCAGATCGAGATCAGGCCCGCCGAGCCGGCTCGCCGCCACGCACGACCCTGACAGGAACGCCGTCTTGAAGCCTGCTGCCGCTGCCAGCTTGGCGCTCAGCCCGTCCCACACCGCGGGCATGACAACGAAGCCGGGTTCGGCCAGCAAGGCACGCAGGCGGTCGGGCGCGGACATGGACTCACTCCTCGGTCTTGAACGTTGAGTGCCAGAAACACTGATTGCGCGACAAAGACAATCCTTCGAAGCGCGCGATCACGAACGCTTCCCCGTTAACTTATGCTTTACGTTGTGCACAACTTCTGCGATTCTCGCCTCATGCAACGCGCCGTCACCATGGTGTTCGTCGAACTCATGTCCCGCCTTCGCGGGCCGGAGAGACGCGCGCGCTGATTGATCGCTGCGTTGCTTGCAGGCCCCACCGTCGGACGGATGGGGCCTTTTCGTTAGTGGCCTCTCCGCCCGGTACAAACCAGGAGAGGACAAATGCCAGACCAACAGTCTCCCCCCAGCCCGCTGATCCGCGCCGTGCGTCCCGCCGACGCCGAACAGCTTGCCGCCTTGATCAACCTGCCCGGCTTTCGCCACTTCACACTCCGCCTGCCGTTTCACTCGCCCGAGGAGGTGCGCGGCTGGATCGAGCGCCGCACCGCCGGGAACATCGCCATTGTTGCCTGCGTTGCCGAGACCATCGTCGGATCGGCCGATCTGCGGAAGTTCGAGGGCCGCCGCTCGCATGTCGGCGACGTCGGGCTTGGCGTGCATGACGACTACGGCGGGCGAGGCATTGGTTCGGCGCTGCTGGCGGCGTTGATCGACGCCGGGGAACGCTGGCTGGGGCTGACGCGGCTGCAGCTCACGGTGTTCGTCGACAACCGGCGCGCAGTCGCGCTGTACGAGCGGTTCGGGTTCGCGATCGAAGGCACGCATCGCGATTATGCGTTTCGCGATGGCGCGCTGGTGGACGCGCACAGCATGGCGCGCGTGAAGAGCGATGAGCGTAGGCGTTAGTCAGTTCGGCTGTGCATCCGTGGTTGAAGTCCCTTGCTGTGCCGCGGAGGGGCCCTAAAGCGTGCCCCCGCGCCGCCCAGCCATCGCGCCGAGCCGCAACCGCAGCGCGTTCAGCTTGATGAAACCCTGCGCGTCGAACTGGTCGTAGGCGCCGGCGTCTTCCTCGAACGTCACGACCTTCTGCGAGTACAGGCTGTTGGGGGACTCCCGCCCGATCACCGACACGTTGCCTTTATACAGTTTCAACCGCACTCTGCCGTTCACGCTGTGCTGGCTCTCGTCGATCAGTGCCTGCAGCATGCGCCGCTCGGGGCTGAACCAGAAGCCGTTGTAGATCAGCTCCGCATAGCGCGGCATCAGGCTGTCCTTCAGGTGCGCCGCTTCGCGATCCAGCGTGATCGTCTCGATGCCGCGATGCGCGGCGAGCAGGATGGTGCCGCCCGGCGTTTCATATACGCCGCGGTTCTTCATGCCGACGAACCGGTTCTCCACCAGGTCCAGCCGCCCGATGCCGTTGGCCCTGCCCAGCTCGTTCAGCCGCGTCAGTAGTGCAGCGGGCGTTAGGCGCACGCCATCGATCGCCACCGGGTCGCCCCCCTCGAAGTCGATCGCGGTCACCGTCGCCTTGTCGGGCGCGTCCTCCGGCCGGATCGTCCGCTGGTAGACGATTTCATCCGCCTCGATCGCCGGGTCCTCCAGGATCTTCCCCTCGGTGGAGGAATGCAGCAGGTTGGCATCGACGCTGAACGGCGCCTCGCCCCGCTTGTCCTTAGCGATGGGGATCTGGTTCTGCTCAGCAAATTCCAACAGTCGCGTCCGGCTCGTCAGTTCCCATTCGCGCCAGGGTGCGATGATCTTGATGTCGGGCTTCAGCGAGTAATACGACAGCTCAAAGCGGACCTGGTCGTTGCCCTTGCCGGTCGCGCCGTGCGCCACGGCATCGGCACTGACCTGCTCAGCGATCTCGATCTGGCGCTGCGCAATCAGCGGCCGCGCGATCGAGGTCCCCAGCAGATACTGGCCCTCATACAGCGCATTCGCGCGGAACATCGGGAACACGAAGTCGCGCACGAAGGTTTCCCGCAGGTCCTCCATGAAGATCTCTTTCACGCCCAGCATTTCCGCCTTCTCGCGCGCCGGCCCGAGTTCCTCCCCCTGGCCCAGGTCGGCGGTGAAGGTGACGACCTCACAACGATAGGTCACCTGCAGCCAGCGCAGGATCACACTGGTATCGAGCCCACCGGAGTAGGCCAGCACGACTTTCTTCACATCCTTCACGCGCATGGCTGAACTCCGCAGTGCGAGAGCGGCGGAGTTAGCCCCGGCAACCTCTCAGGGCAAGTCAGGCCGCGGTCCGTTGCCCAACGCGGCCAAGCACCGACCGCAGCGCGCTCGACTGAGCTGCCGTCAGATCGAATGCTACGTGCAGCGTCCCGTCCGCCTGGTCGCGGACAGCAAACGGCAGTGCCGAGGACACCCCGTCAAGCTGGAGCGTGCCGCGATCGCCGATACCGAGTGCCGGCCCGCCGCTGAGGCAGGCACCGCCCTCCGACAGATCGGACGCCTGCGCTTGATACGTGCCGCCGGCAACATCCAGACGGCATGACATGCCCACCGGCGAACGGCCTGAGGTGCGCCGATCCACCTCGGTCGTGGAGCTGCGGACGATGCGGATCACTGTGTGACGCAGCTCGCCCACCGCACTCGCCAGACCCGCCGTGTTGCTATGCACGGCTTCCGCGTGCCGCCCTGTCTGCTCCGCCTCGGCGGAAACCTCGCCGATACGGCTGGCCATGGCGTCGGCCGCGGCGGCCGTCTCGACGACGTTGCGAGCGATCTCCGCGGTCGCCGCACCCTGTTCCTCGACCGCCGCTGCGATCACGCCAGAGATCACGTTGATCTCACCAATCGTTTGCTCGATGCGATTGACGGCTGCGACCGATGCGCCGGTGGCGGCGCGCACCTCACCGATATGACGGGTGATCTCCTCGGTGGAGCGCGCGGTCTGCGCTGCCAACTGCTTGACCTCGCTCGCCACCACGGCGAAACCCTTCCCGGCGTCGCCGGCACGGGCAGCCTCTATCGTCGCATTGAGCGCCAAAAGGTTGGTACGCGCGGCAATCTCGCCAATCATGTCGGCGACGGTGCCAATACGTTCCACCTGTTGATGCAATGCCTCGATGGTCGTGCGGGTTTCCTCACCCGCCTGCACGGCTCGGCCGACAATGGCCGTCGACTGACTGACCTGACCGCCGATCTCGCGGATCGAAGCCGAAAGCTCCTCCGCCGCACTCGCCACCGTCTGGGCAGTGGACAGCGCCTGCGCCGCGGCCCGCGCCGCGCTCTCGGCCGCCGCCCCGGTTCTGGTGGCTGATGCGTCCATCGCATTGGCTGTCGCGGTCATCTCGCCCGTGCGTTGCCCAATCTGCTCGATGGCGGCGCGCGTCTCGCCCTCGATCGTGTCTGCCATCGTCACCAGGGCGGCATGCTTCTCGCGCGCAGCATGGTCACGCGCTACCTCTTGTTGCCGCGTAAGATCCGCCTCTTTCGTCATGTGCTCGCGAAACACGCCAACAGCGCGTGCCATCTCGCCAAGTTCGTCGCGCCGGGCCGTGTGTGGTATATCGGTGTCGAGCCGGCCACCCGCCAATTCGCGCATCGTCTGCGTCAGGTTGCGTATCGGGCGCGCGATGCCACGTGCGATCAGCAGGGCGAGCAGCACACCGATGGCAATCGCGCTCGCCGATGTCGCCAGGCCGAGCCGGTTGGCCGAGTCGACACTATCCTCCATCGACTCGATCGCCCGACGCTGCGAGTTGGTAGCCCGAGCACGCTGTTCCGCTGCGCCGCGCAAGACGGCAGTGGCCGCCACCTCACGCGCACTGGCCGCGTCGCTCAATCGAGCATCGGCAGCGACCACCTTCTGCACCGCTGCGGCGAACCGCTCCAGCGGGTCTGTCAGTCCCTTGATCAGCCGCTGCATACGCCGATTGTCGACGACCAGCGTCGCGAGCGATGCGACGCTGTCACGCAGCGATTGCAGCGTCGAAGACGCGGCGTTTGCTTCCGCGGGCGTGCGTGCGGCAACGAACTGCGATGCGGCGCTGTCACTGGCGCCAAAGATCTGCGCCACGTGTGCCACGGCCCTCAATGCGGCGGGATCGTCCTCCCGATCCGACTGTTCAACCATCGCCGCGATGATGGTCCGGGCCTCCAGTGCGCTGGATTGCAGCCGCTCGACACTGTCGCGCCGCGCCTCGACCGCAGAGATCGTGGCATCCACGGCGCCCCGGTAGCGTGTTGCCAACCCCTGCAGGTCCTGATCCTGCCCGCCGCCTGCTGTGCGGGCACGGCCCAGCGACTGATCCAGTCGCGCCAGGCTGGCCTGCGCGGCCTTCTGATCATCCAATGACGCCGACAGCACGTACTGCACCACTCGCGCATGCGCATCGCTCACTTGCAGCGCCACGTCGGTCGACACCATCGCCTCCGAACTGTCGTCGCTGACGCGAGCCGCGCCGACTCGAACTGAAACCATGCCGCGGTGAGCGACCAGCGCCAGCGCCGCAAGAAGTACCAGCACCACCGCGAAGCCGCCAAAAATGCGACTTCGCACCGAGAGAGCGATCTTCATGTCATCCGGTCTGCTTGATCTGCTCGATACGATCCCGGCCGAACCGCGTCTCGAACTCCGCCATCGCTGGAGCCATCGCGCTCGCGAACCGAGCGCGGTCGATGTCGATCTGCACAGTCATGCCCGCCTGCCGTAGCGCCGTTACGCCCTCCGACTCCGCCGCGGCGGCAAACTTGCGCGACGCCTCGCCGCCCAATTTCGCAGCCTCAACGAAGCTTTTCTTGTCCTCAGCCGACAGGTCGTCGAAGCCATCCGGCGACATCACGAAAACCGCCGGGTCGTAGGCGTGCGCGGTGAGGGTCAGGAACTTCTGCACCTGGTCGAATTTGGCCGCGCGGATGGTGGCAATCGGGTTCTCTTCGCCGTCGAACTTGCCGGCGCGCAATGCTTCGAACAATTGCGGGAATGGCATGGAAGCGGCGTCCACACCGAGCGTCTGGAAACCCTTCAAGAGCACCTCTGATTGCGGCACACGAATCTTGAGGCCCTTCAAGTCATCCGGCGTGGCAATGGTGTGTTTGGAGTTGGTCATGTGGCGTATGCCGTTGTCCCCCCAGGCGAGCATGATCATGTCCTTGCCGGCGAACAGCTTGCGGAACGACTCGCCAACCGGCCCATCCATCACCGCGTGGGCCTGTCCCACATCACGAAACAGGAACGGAATGTTCAGCACGCCCGCCTCGGGTAGAACAGTCGACAAGCCCATGCCGGTGACAAATGCAAGATCGATGCTGCCGAGCTGCACACCCTTCAGCAGTTCGACATCGCCGCCAAGCGTGGAGTCCGGGAATTGCTGGATGGTAATGCGTCCGCCCGTGCGCTTCGTCACTTCGTCCGCGAACACACTGGCGCCTGCACCAAGCTGAGATTGTACCGGCAGGATATAGCCGATACGCAGGGCATGTCCGGACGCCGCGCTGGCTCGTCGGATCGATGGTGCCGCGAGACTGGCAGCAAGCAAGGGGCCGGCAGCGAGCAATTGCCTGCGAGCGAGCATGACGCACTCCATGGATGACTGGACCAACGTCGCGTGACCATGCGGCGGTTTGTCTAATAAAGCGTGAAGGCGCGGCGGCTGCCGCATGTGGTGTCCCGGCACCAGCAGCGCTAAGCTGATCCTGCCGAAACACGGAGGTTGCCAATGACGAAGCGCATCATCCTTGCATTGACCCTGTTCATGGGCGTTTCCGGCGCCGTTCTGGCCACGGCGGGTTTCGCCGCCCAGCCTGCTGCCGCCTGCGGCGATCCGCACACCAGCTAGGACTGGTCCCGGTCCAATTGGACAAAGGCCCGGGGACAGCTCCGGGCCTTTGCTTTTTCCACGCCGTCCAATTCGGCTATACTGCGTCCCAAACCGGAGGATCAGCCATGGAAGTGCAGGCACTGGGCTATGTCGGCATCGGCGCGTCGGACCTGACGGACTGGACAGATTTCGCCACCAACTGGCTCGGCATGCAGATGGTCGAGCGCGGCAACGCCTGCCGCGCGTTCCGCATGGACGATCGCAAGCAGCGGCTCGTGGTGGATCGCTCGCTGGCCGATGGCGAGCGGTATTTCGGCTTCGAGGTCGCCGATAAAACCGCGCTCGACGGGTTGGCAGCACGCCTGGAAACGGCCGGCGTCACGGTGCGGCGCGAACCCACGGCACTGGCTGATCAGCGATGCGTGCGCGAGCTGATCAGCTTTGCCGATCCCGGCGGCAATCGGCTGGAGGCTTTCTGGGGTGCGGCAGTCGCGGACGAGGCGTTCCGTCCAGGCCGCGCGATCTCCGGCTTCCGCACCGGCCCGCTCGGCATGGGCCACGCCGTGTTCCACGTGAAGAACATCGACGATCTGTTCGGCTTCTACCACGACGTGCTGGGCTTCGGTGTCAGCGACTACATCCTGACGCCGTTCCGCGCCTATTTCATGCATGTCAATCCGCGCCACCACACCGTCGCCCTGATCGAGACCGGCAAGCAGGACCTGCATCATCTGATGGTGGAGCTCTATTCGCTGGATGATGTGGGACAGGGCTACGACATCGCGTTGGGCGAGCCTGAACGGATCGCAACCACGCTGGGGCGGCACCCCAACGATACGGTGACCTCGTTTTATCTGAAATCACCGTCGGGCTTCATGCTGGAATATGGCTGGGGCGGAAAGGAAGTGACGCCGGGCAACTGGCAGGCGAGCGAGGTCACCGTCGGCCCAAGCCTGTGGGGTCACGATCGAACCTGGCTCCCCGACGATCAGCGCGCGAAGGCCCGCGAGATGCGATTGAAGGCCGCGCGCGACGGCATGCGCGAGCCCGTCCAGGTGATCGACGGCAACTACCAGCGCATGCAAGGCGTGTGTCCCTGGTGGGACGGCGTGCGACAGGCGCAATAGCAGGCTCCAACGCTCCACCTATCGTCAAGACCGACGCACGTCCGGTTCCCGCTTGGAGCCCATCTCTTAGCGCTTACGGAATGAGATCGCCGACGACCGGTGGGGTGGAGCGCCGACGTCTCGCTTTGTCATCGATGGTCAGGACCTGGTGGTCAAAACCCGACGGAAGAGTCCGTCGGCGCCAAGGCAAGGAAGCAAGTGATCTCAACCGTAGCCCTCGCTCGGGGTGCGTTTGCGGGCACCAAGTGTTAAACTCTGTCTACTAGACGTTCTTCTCACGGCGCGTAATCTCATTGGCAATGCGCCCTCCATCGACGCTCGTGGATGAGCTTGAACCACTGAAGGCCAGAACCAAGGAACGACAGATCATGCCGATAAGCACACTCGCCGAGGCGATCTCCCACTATGGCCACGACGCTTATCTGCTCACGGTCGCGCAAGATGGTCCGCACACCAGTCATGTGACGATCGAGCTTCGCGCCAGTAAAATCGGCTGCGCCGTGGGCGCGTCCGCTGCCAGGAATATCGAACGCGCGCCCAACGTGTCGTTGTTCTGGCCGCCTACGGAGCCGGGCGGCTATGCCTTGATCGTCAATGGCGCAGCCGCGGGCGAGCGCCGGGCGACGGGGGTGACGATGGCGGAGATCGCCCTCACGAAATCCGTGCTGCATCGTCCTGGCCCCAGGCCCGGCGGCAGCGACGGACCGTGTGCGAACGACTGCCGCCGCCTGACACGGTGATACATCGCACGGCGGGGAGGCACAGCCGGTTGCGTGCGAGCAGGATCGGGATTCCCAGCAGGCATCATTATCTGTCGGCCTGACCTGACCGGCAGGGGCTTCCGGGCTCTACCAGGAACCGGTGTTGGCCATGCTGGTCCAGGGTTCGGCAGGCGGCAGCGCACCACCGGCCTGCAGCAGCTCGATGGAGATGCCGTCGGGCGTGTGGATGAAGGCCATGCGGCCGTCACGCGGCGGGCGGTTGATCGTCACGCAGCGGCCGATGAAGACGCTGCATGTGTCGTATATGTTGTCCACGGCGTAAGCGAGATGCCCAAAATTGCGGCGCACAGCGTAGGGCTCAGGATCCCAATTGTAGGTGAGTTCCAAGGCTGCTGCTTCGTCGCCGGGGGCGGCGAGGAACACGTTGGTGTAGCGGCCCTTCTCGTCCGGACGGCGGCGGATCTCGCGCAGGCCGAGCACCTCGAAGAAGGCGATGCTGTCCTCCAGCGAACTGACGCGGATCATGGTGTGCAGATATTTGGTCATGGCGTGTCCTCGGGTCAGGGGGGAGATGGCCACCAACTCTATCCAAATCGGCTGACGCCACAATGCGAAATGGCTGCTTTGGAAGATCCGATGAGCTTCGGCGGAACCGAACTCCTGGGCGCAAAGCTGTCGTGCCTCGTTGCGGTGTGCGTCTGGTTCGGGGATCACCCGGTGACTGGTGTGGGGGCCGAGATGGTGAAGGGTCTGGATGCCGGCCGTCGCAGGCCGGGTGTGCGGTGTGGGCGTGCGGGAACCTTCTCCATGCGGTGGGCAGCAATCTCGCCGTGGCGACGCGTGCGCTCGGCAGCCCGACAGCAGCCCGGAGGGCAACCGGGACTGCGGCGCTAGAACGGGGCCCAGGGAGGGGTGAAACTGCCCTAAGCCCAGGCGTATGCCAGCACCTCCTCGCCACCCTGCCTGCTAGACTTCGGCCAGCCGGCTACGTGACTGCGCCTTACACCAATGTGATTTGTTATCGCTGCGATCCCGCCATTATCGACCGGGCAATCATTCTTCGCCCTACCTTCACGCCCTACGAACCATGCAATCGCAGCCCGAAATCCTTCCCCGCGCGTCCACCGGCATTCCCGGTCTCGACGACATCCTCAGTGGCGGTCTCGCCCGCAACCGGCTCCACCTGCTCGAAGGCAGCCCCGGTACCGGGAAGACCACGATCGCCCTTCAGTTTCTGATGGCCGGCGCCGCCGCGGGCGAGATCGGCATCTACATCAGCCTCGCCGAGACCGAACACGAGTTGCGCGACGGCGCCCGTTCACATGGCTGGGAGATCGATCCGAAAATCTCGATCGTGGAATTGATACCGCCCGAAAGCGTGCTGGACCCGCAACAGCACCAAAGCCTGCTCTACTCGTCCGACCTAGAGCTCGGAGAAACCATCCAGCGCATCGTGGACGCGATCGAGCGCCTGAAGCCAAAGCGCGTGGTGATCGACAGCCTCTCCGAAATCCGTCTGCTCGCGCAAAGTTCATTGCGCTACCGCCGACAAATCCTTGCGCTGAAGCATTATTTCGCTCGCTACAATTCGACCGTCATGCTGCTCGATGACATGACAACCGAGAGCATCGATCGTGCCGTGCACAGCACCGCGCACAGTGTCATCCATCTGGATCAATTGACCCCGAACTACGGTGGCGAACGGCGGCGGCTGCGCGTCGTGAAGTGTCGCGGCCAGGTGTTTCGTGGCGGCTACCATGACTTCATAATATCGACCGGCGGCGTTCAGGTGTTCCCCCGCCTGGTCGCAGCCGAGCATCGCAGGCCGTTCCATTCCACGCCAATCACCAGCGGTGTCGCCGGCCTCGACTCGCTGCTCGGCGGCGGCATCACGGCCGGCTCCAGCACGTTGCTGCTCGGCCCCGCCGGTAGCGGCAAGACACTGATCGGTACTCCAATACCTGGCCGCGGCGGTCGCGCGCGGTGAACGCGGTGCTCTGTTCGCATTCGACGAGGAACTCGGGCCTGCTGCTGACCCGCGCCAAGGCGATGGGCATCGACCTTGAGGCCATGCGTGACGCCGGCAAGCTGTTCATCGAGCAGATGGACGCAGCGGAACTGGCACCCGGCGAATTCGCGCATCGCGTGCGCACCTGCATCGACCGTGAGAACATTCGCACCGTCGCGATCGACAGCATGAACGGCTACCAGGCCTCGATGCCCGAGGAGCAGTACCTTATCCTGCATCTGCACGAACTGTTGCAGTACCTGAATCGCCAGGGTGCCTCGACATTCCTCACCGTCGCCCAGCACGGCATGATCGGCGACATGCGGCAGAACGTCGACCTGACCTACCTTGCCGATACCGTCATTCTGCTGCGCTACTTCGAGGCAATGGGGCGCGTGCGGCGCGCCATTTCGGTGATCAAGAAGCGCGCCGGTTCGCACGAGGATACGATCCGCGAATTCCAGATCTCGAACGAAGGACTCTTCGTGGGTGAACCGCTCGCGGCGTTCCAGGGCGTACTGAGTGGCGTGCCTACCTACATTGGCGGTGCTTCGCCTCTGATGGCGAACACGGCTTGAGCCCGTCGACGACGGCTCCGGAGCGTACCCTGATCCTGGCGCCCCGCGGTCGCGATGCGGCGGTCGCCAGGAGCATCCTGCTGGAGGCCGGCCTGCTCTGCGAGGTATGCGCCGACCTGCCGAACCTGATGCAGCGGATCATGGAGGGCGCGGACGTGGCGATCCTCACCGAGGAATCCGTGGGCACCGCCGATACGCGAGCGCTCAACGGCTGGGTTGAAACGCAGCCGCCGTGGTCGGACTTTCCCTTCATCGTGTTGACCGGCCATGGCGGTGGTGTGGAGCGAAATCCCACTGCCGCATTGTTTACCGAAGTGTTCGGTAATGTCACGTTCCTGGAACGGCCGTTCCATCCGACCACATTGATCAGCGTGGTACAAACCGGCTTGCGCGGGCGGCGGCGGCAGTACCGAATGCCGCCGGCTGAACGAGGAACTGGAATATCGTGTGACCGAACGCACCGGCGAACTGGGTGCCGCGAACCGGCAGTTGCTGGCGCAGATCGAGGAGCGCGAGAAGGTCGAGAGCACGCTCCGCCAGATGCAGCGTCTGGAGGCTGTCGGTCAGCTCACGTCAGGCGTGGCGCACGACTTCAACAACCTGCTGACCGTGGTGCTGGGCAACATCGCATTCATGGAAAGAGGCCTCAGCGACGCCGGCATCGACGGCAAGATGCTCAGCGCCTAGGCTATATGCGTGCCGCTGCCGAACGCGGTGCCAGGCTGACCGATCAGCTTCTCTCGTTTTCCCGCCGGCAGCGGCTGGAACCAAGGCCACTCGATCTCAACGAGAGCATGGCCGGCATGCGGGATCTTATGCAAAGCACCATCGGCGGCAGCTTCCGCATCGAGACCAGCCAGGACGACAATCTGTGGCAGGCGCTGGTGGATCCGACGCAGCTCGAACTCGCAGTGCTCAACCTGGTGATCAACGCGCGCGATGCGATGGAGATGGGCGGCACGCTCGCTGTGGCAACCTCGAACGTCACGCTTGGCTCGCCGAAAGCCCCCGAAGAGCCGCCGGCCGGCGAATATGTTGCGATCTCCGTATCGGACGATGGCGCTGGCATGACGGAAAGCATCCGCCGGAAGGTGTTCGAGCCGTTCTTTACGACGAAGGAGATCGGCAAAGGCTCCGGGCTCGGCCTGAGCCAGGTGCTAGGGCTTCGCTAAGCAATCGGGTGGCGGCGTGCGGATCATGTCAACCGAGGGGAGCGGTACGACCGTCTGCATTTATCTGCCTCGCACGCAATTGCATTCCACTCCCCAAGATCTGTCGGAGCCGGCGATCGCGGAAGAACACCGGGCAAGCGCCAACATCCTGCTCGTCGACGACGATAACGGCGTGCGTGAGGTCACCGCGGAGCTGCTGCGCGAGCTCGGATATGAGGTATTGGAAGCGGGCAGCGGCGGCGCGGCGCTGGACCTGTTACAGCGCGAGCCGCGTATCGATCTGATGCTGATCGATTTCGCGATGCCGGGAATGACCGGCGCGGACGTCGCTCGCAGTGTGCATTTGACCAAGCCGGCGCTGCCTACACTGTTCATCACCGGTTACGCCGATCATGGTGCGCTGCGGGGTGTCAGCGAGAGCCAAATCATCGGCAAGCCATTCCATCTTGACGAACTGGCGCACAAGGTGCGTGCCGCGCTGGCCGAAACGGGCGCCGGCAGCACTGCGCCAGGGCGATAATCCCGCGGCCTGCGGCCGCTGCTATACCCCCCCTCTCGACCCGTCCCCCCCGATGCCCTAACCTTGGGGCGTGACGCCCGGGCACCACCAGTCGCGAGCCGGGCGGGTCAACGCGCGCAGACATCGGGAGCAGGAATGCCAACGCTCAATTACGCCGCACCGTCGACGGTCGATGAGGCTGTCAAATTATTGGCCGGTTCGTCCGGCCTGGCCAAGGTTCTGTCAGGAGGTACCGACCTTCTCGTCCAGATGCGGTCGGGCCGCCTGAAGCCGGAACTGATCGTCGATACCAAGAAAATCCCCGGCATCATCGGCATCCGCGAGGAAAACGGCGGCCTCGTCGTCGGCGCCGCCACGCCCGGCGAGATGGTCGAGGCGCATGCCGGCATGAACAAGTCATGGCCCGGCGTGGTCGAGGCGCTCGACCTGATCGGTTCGCAGCAGATCCAGGGCCGCTGCTCGCTGGCCGGCAACCTGTGCAACGCCTCGCCGGCCGCTGACAGCGTCCCGGCGATGTTCGCCGCCGGCGCGATCGCCGTCGTGGTCGGCAGCAAGGGCAAGCGCGAGGTGCCGGTGGAGCAGATCCCGACCGCGCCTGGCCGCACCTCGCTCGCCAAGGACGAGTTCATCCTGGAGATCAAGTTCCCTCCGCGTCCGGCGAACTCCGGCGACGCCTATCTGCGGTTCATTCCGCGCACGGAAATGGACATCGCCGTGGTGGGTGTCGGCATCAACCTGACGCTGGATGCGAAGGGTGTATGCACAGCGGCACGCGTGGCTGTCGGCGCCGTGGCACCGACGGTGCTGCTGGTGCAAGGATGCGGCCGACGCACTGATCGGCCACACGCTCGACGAGGAAACGCTGAAGAAACTCGATGCGGCAGCGCGCGCAGCGTGCAAGCCGATCAACGACAAGCGCGGAACGATCGAATACCGCACCAAGATTGCCGGCGTGCTGGCACGCCGCGTGGCCGCCATCGCGTTCGACCGCGCCATGGGCAAATCGCAAGGAAAGACGCACTGATATGAGCAAGCACCACGTAACAACCACGATCAACGGGGAGCCTTCAGAGTTCCTGTGCGAGACGCAGCAGACCATGCTGGACACGCTGCGCGACGTGCTGGGGCTGACCGGCAGCAAGGAAGGCTGCGCCTCGGGCGACTGCGGCGCGTGCACGATCATCGTCGACGGCAAGATCGTGTGCTCCTGCCTGATGCTCGGCGTCGAAGCCGAGGGCAAGGACATCACCACGATCGAGGGCATCGCCCAGGGCGATCACCTGCATCCCGTGCAGCAGAAGTTCCTCGAGCACGCGGCACTGCAATGCGGCTTCTGCACCCCGGGGTTCATCGTCGCGACCAAGGCGCTGCTCGACGCGAACCCCAACCCGACCGAGACCGAGGCGCGCTATTGGCTGGCCGGCAACCTCTGCCGCTGCACTGGCTATGACAAGATCATCCGCGCGGTGATGGACGCCGCCGCTGATATGCGAAGGGAAGCAGCCGAATGAATTACGTTGGCACCGATCTGAAAGTCGTCGGCACCCGTCCGGTTCGTCCCGACGGCGTCGACAAGGTCACCGGCCGCGCCATGTTCGGCGCGGACATGGTCCTGCCTGGCATGCTGTGGGGCAAAGTGAAGCGCTCGCCGCACGCCCACGCCCGCATCGTGTCGATCGACACGTCGAAGGCCCTGAAACTGGCCGGCGTGCACGCGGTGATCACTGCCGATGACCTGCCGAACATCGCATCGGAAGAGGCGTTCGTCGGCGAAGGCCCGATGAATTTCCGTGACCTGTCGCGCAACTGCATGGCGCGCGGCAAGGCGCTGTACGAAGGTCATGCGGTGGCCGCCGTTGCGGCGACGACGCAGGCGATCTGCGACGCGGCGCTCGACCTGATCGACGTGAAGTACGAAGTGCTGCCCTACGTGATCGACGTCGATGCGGCGATGGCGGATGACGCGCCGATACTGCACGACGATCTGTTCACCGCGAATGTCGAGCCGAAGCCGACCAAGCCTTCGAACATCGCCAAGCGGGTGTACTTCAACAAGGGCGATGTCGCGGCTGGCTTCAAGGAAGCCGACGTCATCGTCGAAGGCCGCTACACCACCGAGCCGGTGCACCAGGCCTATATCGAGCCGCATGCCTGCATCTGCTCGTACGGCGCTGACGGCCAGTGCTCCGTCTACAGCTCCAGCCAGGGCCACTTCATGGTCCGCTCCTACTGCGCCAAGCTGCTGGGGATCGACATCTCCAACATCCGCGCCACGCCGGCGGAAATCGGCGGCGGCTTTGGCGGCAAGACGCTGGTCTACCTGGAGCCGCTGGCGCTCGCGCTGTCGAAGAAGTGCGGCCGCCCGGTGAAGATGCAGATGACGCGGGAGGAAGTGTTCCGCGCCTCCGGTCCGACCTCCGGCGCCACGATGGACGTGAAGATCGGCGCCAAGAAGGACGGCACCATCGTCGCGGCTCAGCACGTGCTGAAGTACCAGGCCGGCGCGTTCCCGGGCTCGCCGATCCAGCCGGGCTGCATGTGCGGCTTCGCGATGTACGACCTGCCGAACATCGAGGTCACCGGCTACGACGTGGTGAGCAACCGGCCGAAGGTCGCCGCCTATCGTGCGCCCGGCGCGCCGATCGCGTCGTTCGCGGTGGAAAGCGCGCTGGACGATCTGGCACGCAAGCTCAACATGGATCCGATCGAGCTGCGCGAGAAGAACGGCGCGCGGAACGGCACCAAGACCCACTACGGGCCGACGCACCAGAACATCGGCTTCCTCGCCACGCTGGAGGCGGCGAAGACCACGCGCGCACTGGAAGTCGCCGCTGAAGCCGGGCCAGGGGCGCGGGCATCGCCTGCGGCTTCTGGTTCAACATCGGCGGCGAGTCCTCGGCGGCGGTGCACGTGGCCGAGGACGGCACGATCGTCGCGGTGTCGGGCAGCCCGGATATCGGCGGCTCGCGCGCCTCGATCGGCATGATGGTGGCCGAGACGCTGCAGGTCCCGGCCGACAAGGTGCGCACGATCGTCGCAGACACCGCCTCGATCGGCTTCACCCATGTCACCGGCGGTCAGCCGCGTGACGTTCGCGACCGGCATGGCGGCGACCATGGCGGCCGAGAAGGTGGTGGAGCAGCTCAAGCAGCGCGCCGCGATGATCTGGGACATCACGCCGGACGCGGTGGATTGGCGTGACGGCGCGGCGCATCCGGCCGGCACCAATGCCGGTGCGTTCGAGCCGCTGCCGCTGGCCGACGATCGCGCTGAAGGCGGCGCGCACCGGCGGGCCGGTGACGTCCGAGGTGTCGGTGAACGCGCAGGGCGCCGGCCCAGGCTTCGGCGTGCATATCGCGGACGTGGAGGTGGACAAGGAGACCGGCCAGGTCACCATCATCCGCTACACCGCGGTGCAGGACGTCGGCCGCGCCATCCACCCGAGCTACGTGGAAGGCCAGATCCAGGGCGGCGCCGTGCAGGGCATCGGCTGGGCGCTGAACGAGGAGTACATCTACGACAAGGACGGCAAGATGGATAACCCGGGCTTCCTCGACTATCGCTGCCCGGTGGCGTCCGACCTGCCGATGATCGAGGCGATCCTGGTCGAGGTGCCCAACCCGCGCCATCCGTTCGGTGCGCGCGGCGTGGGCGAGGTGCCGATCATTCCGCCGATGGCGGCGGTGGGCAACGCGATCCGCGACGCGATCGGGCTGCGGATGCCGAACCTGCCGATGTCGCCGCCGAAGATCCGCAAGGCGCTGGACGTGGCGAACGGCGACGATTGATGCCGAAGGTGCTCCTCTCGGGTTCGGCTTGCCAGCGGTTCACCGGCGGCAAGACCGAACTCGAGGTGGACGCCACGACATTCCGCCGGCTGGTGGTGGAGCTGGAGCAGCGGTTTCCCGGGTTGGGGAAGCAGGTCGAGGACAGCATGGCGGTCGCCATCGATGGCGAGATCTTCCAGGACGCTTACAGCGCTGTGCTACGGCCGGAGAGCGAGATCGTGCTGATCCCGAAGATCGGCGGCGGATAAGCCGGCTGGCAGGTATTTCACCCGACTGTGCGGATGCTCTTCCGATTAAACGAGACAATCGCGGCATTGCTTTTGCCAGGGACTAGGATTGTGCTAATTCCGAAGATCCGCGAGGCAGTGTGAGCACTGCTCTTGCTGCGCTATGTGCGGCACGTCAACAGCTAAGCCACTGTTATAATGCGTCAGGGACGGCGCAGTGCATGACCCACCAGAAGGAGAAGTCCTGCATCCGCGTTGGGCAGGCAAGTCGCCGAGAAAGACTAGCTTGCACGGTTTTGCCGGTCGCTGACTAAGAAGTTCACGGGTGGAGGGATGCGAGCATGAAGGTCGACAAACTGCTGTCCCGATTGAGATCAATCACCGGTTACATGGCTGATCCGATAAGCAAAGAAGGCTCCATCTACGCCGGCAAGTTTATACTAAAAGGACGAACTGTAGAGGGCTGGGTACGGCGAACGGACGGCGCAACTCCGCGCCCTCCGGCTTCGATAACGATCACTTACAGCGGCGATGCCATTGGCACGATCCGGGAATTTTCCGATGGTCCGCCACCGTACCAGTTCGCACTTGATACTGGATTCGACATAACCACCGCTGACATTTTGCAGCAACGGTTCAGAGTATTTGCAATCAACAGTATCGGCCAGCAGGTCGACCTTCAGTCCGATGGCAAGGCGCAGATGGATTATATCCGGGAAACGCGCCACCGGGAGACGGACATGGAATTGACGATTGATTTCTCTCATGAAGGGAATGCGGCGCCTTATCTTCGGGAGGGGTGGTACGCCAGAGACCTTAGATCCACGTGGACCAAAGGCAACGTCAGCTTCATGGAGATACCTGTCACGGACCCACAGGCGAACTATCATATCGAGATGCATCTAAGGGCGTTTATCGTGCCAGGAAAGTTGGCATCGCAAGGCCTGGACGTGTACGTCAACGATTCCTTGACCAATAAATCCAGTCTGTGGGGAGCCGAAGAGGTTGTCAAATATCAAGTGCCTCGAGATCTGGTGGTGGAACAGTTAATAAAGCTACGCTTCGATCTCCCGGATGCTGCTCGACCCGCTGATCTTATCCCGGATAGAAAAGACACAAGAGTCCTGGGAGTGGCTTTTCGGAAATTGGTTCTCTCGCGTCAATTGGATTTCTGATTCTAGATGTTCACGCTGTTATCGGATTGCCGTTGCTGTGTGCATCTAGCCTTGACGGCGGCGGACCACCGCTGCCCGGGCGCGTCCGACCTGCCGATGATGGACGCCGGTACTGCTCGAAGTGTCAGCGATTTATGCCCACGCCTCAAAATGACCGTGATTGACTCGTCCCTCCAGATGGGATTCCTGTGACGGGGATTGCATCTTTCGAAAGCTTACTGCGGGTACAGATGGCTGGGACAAGCCCGGCCATGACGGGCTTGGAGAGAGCCAATCCTATCGGCGGTGGGCGTTAGGCGGCGAACCCTGGTGCAGAAGCTTCGGAAGAACTTGGCACAGTCGAGGTTCTCGGCTACGAGAAACCGGCTATCTCGAGTTCGGGAATACAGGAGTTGCATTCATGCTGGCTGTCGTTGAACCGCGGCGGACCTTGGTAGAGCATCTACCAAAAGGGACAGTCGGCGCTGAGATTGGCGTATTTGCCGGTGACTTCTCGGATCTGTTGCTTCGTCGTGCCGCCCCGCGTACGCTGCATCTCATCGATCCCTGGGTTTCGCAATCAGGTGAGCCCTACCGCCGTGCCTTGTATGGTGCGGACCAACTCGATCAGGCTGGCATGGACGCTCTGCACCAGCGAGTGCTTAAGCGTTTCGGCAAACGGATCGATGAGAAATCAGTCGTCGTCCACCGTCAGCGCTCCGAAGAGGCGCTCAGCCAGTTCGCTGATGGCGAATTGGATTGGGCTTATATCGACGGCGATCATACGCTAAGTGCTGTTTTGTCCGATCTCCGCCTCGCGCGTCAGAAAGTGAAGCCCGGCGGGTTCATCGCAGGCGACGACTATCTGACAGGCGGTTGGTGGGGTGACGGAGTTATTGCCGCGTTGCATCAATTCCTTGCAGAGTGCGACGCGAAGGTTGTGATCCACAGTGTCATCGCCTCGCAGTTTCTCCTTAGGCGCCTTTAGACTTCGCTTCCGCGGAATTGGACGCCTCTTCCGGATAGGGGATCGGCGCAAACCGCACCAGGCTGCTGTGCCATATCGTCGTGATGTCTTCCTCCAGGATGCGGTGACCGCATCCGATTACGAGCGGCCGGATGATCTCCGGCGTGGTATCGGAGAATCCCTGGCCGCGCTTTCGGGCCTCTTCTTTGTTCTTGTCAGAATATTGGATCACCGCGCAACCGCTCGGCTTAAGGATGCGGTGAATGCTTCGAAAGTAAGCCTCGATCACGTCAATATCGAGGTGGACGAATACGCCGAACGAGAACACGAAATCGACGCTGGCATCCGGGATACCTGGAAAGTCCGTCCCGTTGTTGCGGAGCGTGGACAGATGCGGCGCCCGGTAGCTCCTTTGCAATTCGTCGAGTAGCTCCTGATGATAATCGACAGTGCAGAGCTGGCCGAACCCGAGGAGGTAGCGCGTCCACCGACCGCCACCCGGTCCGATCTCCACGGCACTGTGATCGGGGTTGACGTAGGGAAACAGGTAGTGGTCGCGCACCCAACGCAGCGCTGGGTTAGTCTGCGGATCGCCCCACTGCAATCCGTAAAGGCCGTCGCGTTCGATCTGGC
Organism: uncultured Alphaproteobacteria bacterium; assembly: GCA_963726125.1. Classification (GTDB taxonomy): domain Bacteria; phylum Pseudomonadota; class Alphaproteobacteria; order Acetobacterales; family Acetobacteraceae; genus JAMXLO01. Next base: position 60,958 of record CAVSBG010000017.1, read on the forward strand.
CGGCCGTGTGCGCGGTCTTCAGCATCGTTACGTGCATCGGGGAATCAAGCTCGGGCATAAGGGTTCTCCGTCATCTTGGCTGAGGGGAGCGTTTCAGCGTTGTTGCGATTGACGCCATTTCAGATATCGGCCAACCAGGCCAGTCACTGTCGTCGGATCAGTCTCCGGCAGAACGCGTAGCGGCGGCTCCGTCCAGTAATTGAACACCGCAGCATCTGGCTTGGGCCAGGGACCGGACTCGAATTCCTTGAAGTGAGCGGCGGCACTGTCGGTCCAGGCAGCGTCTGTCGGCTGTTTTCCGCTCGCGTTATAGATCACCTGGAGTGGAATGCCTTTGCGCTTGAGCAGGTCGGCGAGCGCCTGCATGTGTGGCTGCCATGGCATCGTCCACCAGAGGTCAAGTCGGAAGTAAGCGAGCTTGTCGCCGGTTTCGGCCTCGTAAGCGTCGAACCACTCGCTGAGATCGTGCAGCCATTGATCATCTGATGAACCATGGATCGCCGGGCCTGAATGTGAGGGCTCGACGTCGCCAAACCTCACGCCCGGGAAAACCTGGCGCGCTGCCTTGAATTTGCCAGCGACATCACGAGCGATGTCGGTGATGCTGCTGTTACACCCGCGGGTGCCGTCACGAAGGACGTGTCCATGGTAAAGTGGCTCATCCATACCGAAGAATTTCGGCTCCGCACCAAGAGACTTGAGCCGTTGCGCAAATGCTGGCATTGGCTGGCCGCCATAGCCTTCTACGTGGTAACCGCAACCGCCCGGACCGTACCGACCATCTGGAGGGGTAAGGGCAAGAATGCCAATGTGCAGCTCGAATCCGCGACGCCTCACGTCGGCGAAGATTTGGCGCAAAACGTCGTCAGGCGCGGTGATCACAAACTGACCGCCGACGGCAAAGACTGTCACTTTCGATGCGACTTGCTGCCACGGTGCGTTCGGCTGGAACAAGTCCATGTAATCAGAATTCTGACCCAGTCGCGGCTGCGGCGCGAACCATATCGATTGGGCGGATGCCGGCGCTATCAGCAAAAGGAACCATGCTGCGGCGAGAGCTAGAGCGGAGCGGGTCATATGGGCAGCCCGAGCCTATCCATGACCTCGCGCGGTTGCGCCGTCTCCCACTCTGCCTCGAATTGACCCAGGAAGCCCTCATCGCCGCGGTTTTTGGCAACATTGGTTTGCGCCAATTGCGTGCCTGCCTGCGGAGTCGGCCGCGAGTGCCGCGGTCAAGGCGCTCATCCAACTCACCCGGTTTAAGCGGAGAACCCATCATGATCTTGGCCAGCGTCGCCCAGGGATGCGCAACAAGATCGTCGTACCAGATGACCTGCGGCGCGGCCCCGATTTGCTGTAGCCGATCGATCGCCACCATTGTTTCGGCGAGAATTCTTGCGATCCGCCTAGGCGGCTCACGGAACGCCCTGTGTCGTGACTGCGCCCATGGCTTGCGGTCACGCAGAAGGAATATCGCCCGAGCATTCTCAACGCTTCCGATGATCCTCTCCGGCGCCGCGTTGCACTGGCTGCGGAGCTTGATGATCGGCTCGGGGCCGAGATAGTCGGACAAGTTTGACACACAAGCGGTCACTATCTGCATGTCGAGATTCGATGATCTCGCCAACGCCGCCGGCGCGAGCATTGCCACCTGAGTGAGTGTATCCGGTTCCGATGCCGTCGGCTTGCCAATTGCTTTGAACATGGCAGAGAGGAGAGTGGAACCGGCGCGACCTGGGCTGAAGATGAATATTGGCCGCAGCGCTGACGGTCGAGAGTGTCCTGCCAATATGCTCGATAGGGTAGCGACAGGATTTTCTTCGCGTGCCGCAGTTGCGCCAAAAAGAGGAATGGCTCTGCGAGCGTGACATTGATGTTCTCGGGATCGTGGACAGTGTAGATAACCTGCTGTGCCTCGAAGTCCACACAATACATCAGGGGGCACATAGGCTGCTCGGCGGAACTGCTGTCACGACACCGTGGTGAAGTCGTCGGGCCGCGCGAAGCCGCGCGTCTGCTTTATACGATTGACAATATCGAGCAGGCTGCCGCAGTTGATTTCGTTCATGACGCCGGGGCCTAGCCCGCTACAGCAGATCTTGAAAGCGACGCGGTATTTCCACGCAACGCATCACGCGCCTGGAGTAAAGAAGATGCCGTTGCGCTCGATGATGCTGGCATTCATTTCCGCGATGGCATCCGATAAATCGAGTGATACCGCCCGCTCCTGCCGCACAGCATTGGCCATATCGAAAAACCCCTCTCGAACGAACTGATCGAGGTTGTAGCGGTGATGCGCCCCGTGTTTCGCGGCGAGCGCTGCGTCCGACCACACATTCGCTTGGTTGATCATGTGGCGTTTCACCGCGGTCCCGTAATCCATCCACTTAAGGTGGAAGTTGATGAGTTGGCCGTCAAAGCTCGGGCGCCTGTTGGCAGGCGTGCAGGCCCGGCTGCCACACGACCGGCACCCGGCTGACCAATGTCTTGCATGTCGCGGTATGGAACCGTCCGTAGTGGCGCTGCGAAAGGATGGGTTTCTCCAGGTCAATAGGCGGCTCTCTGTCGATAATGTGTGATACGTTTATGCCGCAGCAGGTAGCATAACCTCCCTCCATCCGCACAATATAGTCGATCAGGCCGGAGTAATTCTTGGGTCCGGCACGACAATTTCATCGCAGTCGCCGCACACCACTGACATCGTAGTGGGACAACAGACCAGCCTGGAATGACTGACAGGCACATGACCTTCTTCGCGTCGTCGAACGGGGTGTGCGGCAGACCAATGCGGTTGACGTCCCCCAGATCGTCAGTGCTGCCGTCGTCCGATCCGTGGTCGATCAGGAACAAGTTGTGTTCGCCAAATTGCTGGCCATAATAGCGGCGCCAGATCGGCAGATTCACCAACTCGTTATAGGCGAATGTCAGGGCGGCGATTTTCATCAGCGTTCCTTAGCTTCCCGGCTTCTTCAATTGGATTAGCAGCAGCCGCCTGATCCAGGCGGATAGCGAGAGACCCTCGGCCTTCGCTGCCGCCACAAAGGCGGCCGGTTCCTCCGGTTCGACGCGGACTTCGATTTTCTCCGTCCTCATGCCTGACATTGTCATGACAAACGGCGTCACTGTCAAATAGTGTTCGGCGCCGGCGTGCTCTGCGAGCCGGCTATCTTCCTTCAGTCCGAATATCCGAATTCCGTGAGAAACGCTTCCCAGGTCCGCTTGCAAACAACCTGCTGCGCGGGCGGTAATTGCAACTTCCAGCGTCCGATGGATTCCTCAGGAGACGCACTCGTCGCATGGACCCCGAAACCAGCCTTCTCTTTGACGTTTCCCGCGTCGAAGAAGGGAGGGATGTTGAGATAGGTAGCCACCCTTGCGAAGGTCGCCTCGGCGTCCAGCACCATGTCCTCATACCTGACGACCAGAACGTGATCGGACTCTTCGTGCTTAAGGCGGGTGAGCTCACGCGTAGCGAGGGAAATGTGCCGCAGCGCCAACTCTGGCTGGCTGCCGAAATACGACAAGTGTGAGCACAGCAGGTCGCGTGGATCCCGAACTAACACTATCTCCTTCATGTTCGGATAAAGGCCACGAACGAAAGCCCTGGGCCTCCGATCCAGGTTGTTATTCTTCTCGGCGAATAACGACGCCTGATCCTTTCGCCGATCGTCGCAAATCCGGCTGTAATATTCCAAGATCATTCGGCGGGCAAAATCATTGATCTCCGCAGGGACGTAGGTATTGAAGTATCCTTTGACCAGCGCCGGTTCTGCGAACGCGCCCTTGAAGTTATCGTGCGAATATGGGTTCGAACCCACTCTGAAGCCGTCGCCTTCGAGCTTGTCTGGGTGCGTGGAGCGTTCGTAATCCGCCTCGGCAGCCAATATCCGAACGACCGTCGACCAGTACGCAATCAACCGCACCTCAAACGGGTGAGATTCCGCAACGCAAATCAGGGGCGAGAGAGCAAGTCGGCCCATCATGAGCGTCGTACCGGAACGTCCGGGCGCCGTTATCAATATAGGGCTCAGATCACCCTGCCTCGGAAGCCGCATCATCTCACCCCCTGGAAGAACAGCGCCCGTGCGCGCAAACCGGACCGAGATGCGATCGAGCAGGTCCAGGGGCAGGGGAGGAGAGATCCGCCACTGGAACCCGTGTCGCCCCTCTCCGTATTTCCCAAGGTCCAACAAGTCCTGGCGGAAGTGATCACATGAGAGGTGGGTCGCGCGCTTGCCGTCGATATAGACAATTACATCAACCACCGAGTTCGGCGCTTCGGTGTCCGCGGCCCAACCGCCGATGAACTCCGCTTTTATTTGACCAACGTGACCCACCAACATGACTTTGGAACTTTCGCCTAGCGATCGCTGTTGCCGACCTACATAGCATATTGGGCGGAAAAGGCTAAAGCTAACCGGATCGAACCTTCGAGATGATGTCTGTGTCTGGAATGCTGTTGGCGGCCTCCCAATCAGTATCCCCGACGGGCGCGTTCGATCACCTCCTCGTCGCAGACGATTTCGTTGGCGTCCGGGCCGTCTGCCATTGGCGACGGCGCGACGCGCGGTTCGGCAGCACGTTCGGGCTCACGCTTCGGGTTGGCAGCGACTGACGGATAGTGCTCGAGGAAAATCCGCATCGCATGCGCCACACCGCGGCTATTCACTTCGCGCAGGTCATTTTCATAATAGGCCCCGCGGCTGAAGTTGCCGGTGATGATCTCATACGATGGAAAGTAGTCCACGTCCCGGTACGCCTCTGGTGATTTCCTCGGCGACAACCCGAAGGGCGGATTTGCTATAGGTCGTGGATACCAGCACATGCCGTGGTTCATAGGTGGCGATCAATGGCACGGGTGACACGGTCAGTACTATCCTGCATCGCCGATTGATCTTGCGAAGCTCACGAATAAACTCCGCCATGTCCTCCTGGATTTCGTAAGCGGAGAAATTGACGAACTCATGCATGTCGGGTTGATAATCCCCGCCCGCTACCCCCGGCGCCAAGGGGAACACTGATCCGTCAATGCGCGAACGCCAGGCTTCTGTCAGACCGAGCGTAAATATGAACACGTCAAGTGTCTCGAACATCCGTCTGACCACTGCGAGATGGGCTCGCCGATGCTCAAGCACCTCGTCCTCGGTGGCGAAGCCATCGGGCTCTATCTGCGGGCGAAACGCATCGACGAACCTGCCGTCATCGCGCCGCCACACGGTCTCGGCAGGTGTCCGCCGGCCGAAGCATTCATGGAACAGTTGCAGCAATTGCCGTGCGGTATATAGATTTCCATAGCGGGCCGAGAAAACACCGTAGTTGCGTCGCCTGGCCTCGGCCTCCGCAACTCCCTCCGCTGGTTGTTCGGCCACGTAGTAGTTAAATCCGATCCGCTGCAAGGATCGCGAGATATGCTGGGCGAAGCAGCTTCCGGCGGTCGCGACCTTGTCGGCGGCACCCACAGAGAATCCAACTTCGATGACCGGATCGAGCAGGAAGGGTTCCACCCTTGAGACGCCGCGCCGCCAGAATTGATGATCGGGCAGTCCCGCGTATGGGTTTGTCATGTTCATCATCCCTTTCTGGTTTGCTGGATAATGCCGGACATCGCATCGACCCGGCGAGCAAAAACCGGATGAGGCGCGAGGTCTTCTGCTGGGACGCCTCGAAACACATCGAAGCTGAGTTCGACGAATTCCCCAAGGCTCAGTGTCTCCCGGGTGCCCGGGGGATTGAAGCGATATGACCCGGCGGCACCGACCCGCGCAGCGATCTCCGGATAAACCGGGAACCAACCCAGCGCCAGGAGGTTGTCGGCGCAGTCGGCAAAATCATTTGTCGGCCGGCATCCAATCTTGGTCAAAGCGTCCCGGGCGACGTCCGTAAGCACTGCAATGCGTGGATGGTTGGTTGTCAGCATGAATGCGCCGCTCGCGCACCAACGGTAGAAATGATCTTCCGCTACGAAACCGACGGCGCGGAAGTCAGCGAACAACTTCGTCTTGGCGCTGTCCCAACGTCCGAAGTAGCCCGCGGCCTCATAGACCTTCGAGTTGAAGCAACCGATCGTCTCGTCAACCGAGCACCCTGCGAGAAATGCGGCCAACACGATGGATGACCCATTCGGCCCCAAGGGGGCGTGTGCTGAGACTGTCGCTCGGCTGAACCATATTATGTCCGGATGATAGCCATCGAAACCAACAACAGGTATGGGGGTGACCTTCTCCTTCAGGCATTCGATCTTATTTAAAGAACCAGCGACATGTCTAGCGCATAGAATGTGCTTATACTTCGATAGTTCGTCGATAAGATAAGTGTCGCTTTTTCCTTGTACGTCACCAATGGTCAGGGCCTCGAATTGGTAGTCGCTGGTGTATTGCCGCAGCGCATTTACGAGCCCGAACGTCTGGCAGTTGGAAATAAACAGCACCAGAGGTCTCTGGCGGCCTTTGATATAGTTCAATGCGCTCGTTGCCAAACTCGTCATAAATGCAGACCCTTTTATTTACCGCAGGTGGGTAAAAATTGTGGTGATCCCGCCCAGGGCATATCGCCGACAGTCCCCGGGTTGCGTCCACACTTTCCGCACAACCCCGCCATTTGACAGGCGACAATCACTCCGGCAGTTCCGCCTCGATCGCCAACCCAAGCGACCGCGGATCTGCTGGCGGGTTGAACAACTCCGGCGTTCGCAGCGTCACCAGGACCGGGCCAGGCGGTACAGCGTCCACCTCGGCGCAGATCGCGGAATCCCTGATCGCAACCGGTGCTGATCTGCCACCGATGTCGACACGGCACGCACTGGCAAACCCGTGTCGCGCCTCGTGGACGTATGGCACCACCACCTGAACCCGCCGCCGCGGACCGGCAGGCACGCTGATCTGCCACGTGACTGCATCTGATGCACTCCAGCGAAACCTCTGTCCGGACATTTGTTCCAGTCCGTGAAAGCCGGCCGCTGGATCGTCTGCCGGCGCGCGCAGGCGGAAGCACGCGAGCGCCGAACCAAATTTTTCCGCCAGGTCGGCCGATGCTCCTTCGCCCGGCATGCGCAGGACGTGATGACCCCCACCCCGATGAAACACCAGCCCCAGGCGCTCCGCGAGCGCGGCAAACGAGCGGTCCGCGAATGTCGACACGTGGCCATTGCGGGGTGCCACGTACCACCAGTTGCCCCGCAGCACGTCGATATCGGGCGGTTGCAATGTCTCTCCGACAATGATGCAACCGTCCTGACTTAGCAGCGACCGCATTTCCTGCAACGCCGTCAATGGCGATGGGACGTGCTCGATCACCTCTGTGCATGTGATGATGCCAAACTGGCCGGATGGCTGGACGGGGAGCGAAAAGGGATCATAGCTCTCGACGTGCTTGAACCCCAGTTCCGTCAACCGGTTTGCGAACAGGCCGCCCCCAGCCCCATAATCAAGGATGCGGGCCTCCTTAAAGTCACCCAGGTATTGTGCGAGGTGGTCGGCCACCGAAATTGGACGCGCCGAGGCATAGTCGGGATCTACCAGGGCATAATCATCATTGTAGATGAACCGCCGAAAATCCTCGTGCGTCCAGTCGTCGAAGAACTGCGTGAAGAGAAAGCCGCACTCGTCACACCGATGCCAGTCCACAGCGATATCTGCCGGTCCGAAACAGTAGAAGCCAACGCACTTGTTGAAGTCCACGACGTCGAAGAACGGTGCGGCCTGCCCACATATCTTGCATGGCACGGAGGCAATGGACGCGTTCGCGCGACTGAGCGAGGGCAGGGCCGCCAAGCGATCCGCGAGCGTCGGGGTCACAGTTTCCTCTGAGGAATTTCACGTCCATAATAGCCGTGCCGGACGGTCCGGCCAACCGTCGGCTCCCAGCTCCGCAGCGACATCCGGTGCAAAAGTGGCAGGGCGCGAAACAATGCGTTACCTAGACCGTAGCAGCCGGTTAGGCTGACCATAGACAAATCACTGGGAACGCCCAAGCATGCCCCCCTCTCGTCCCTACCTCGACATGATCACCCGTACCCTGGGGATCAACGCCAACACCGTCCTGCGTCAGGGCCAGCCATGCAAGCTCTGCGGCGGGTTCTCCCCGCCGTTCGACAGCCTCGACTTCTACAAATACTGCTCCCCCACCAACCCGTTTGCCTTCGGCTTCGCCGGGATCCACGTCGACTACCACCGCTGCCAGGACTGCGGCTTCATATTCACCACCTTCTTCGACGACTGGACGCCGGAAGAATTCGCCACCTACGTCTACAACGCCGACTATCCCCGGATCAACTCCGAATACGCCGACATCCGCCCCGGCAACGTCGCCGCACTGGTTTCCGAACGCCTCGCAGATTGGCGTGACGTTGACATCCTGGACTACGGCTCCGGCTCCGGCGCCTTCGCTGATCGCATGGCCACGCACGGTTTCGCCAACATCACCAATTACGATCCTTTTTCCAGCCCCGCCCGCCCGGAGGGAAAATTCAGCCTGATCACCTGCTTCGAGGTCATCGAGCACACCGTTTCCCCACGTGCCTGCCTTGAGGACATGGCGTCGTTCCTCGCTCCGGGCGGCTGCATCGTGTTCTCCCAGCCGTTGCAGCCCGAAGACATCGAAACCATCCGCGGCAACTGGTGGTACATGGGTCCTCGCAACGGGCACACATCGATATTCACTGCTGATGCGCTTTCTCGTCTCGCGAGTGACGCACACCTCGTCTTCCACTGCGGGGACTGGCTGCACGGCTTCGGCCCCGAGGATGCCACTGATACCTCGCGCGGCATCCTGAAGGCGATCGGATCGCCCTATGCCTCGCTTCGCCTGGACGCGCCGCTCGATGCAGGATCACACGCGCCGGTGCGTGCCCAACAATTGGATGCCTGGCACAACCTCGAACGTGGTGGCGGCTTCCGCTTCCGGTGGACGCAGAAGGATCGCATCACCTGGCATGGCGCGCTGCCGGAGGTGGTCCCGCTGCGGCTCCGCATCGCCGTCCCATTCCTCAACCAGATCCGCGATGGCTTTGCCGAGGCGTGCACCATCGAAGTTGGGCAACAGGTGCTGCCACTGAGGGTGCAAGGCACCGACCTGATCGCTGAAATGACAATCGAGGAACCGGTGGAGAACGCCGTCACGCTGCATACACCGGAGCCGATAACGCCCCGCTCGCTGCGCGGCGTGGACGATGACCGCGCGTTGGGGCTTGCGATCGCCGTCTATCCCTGGGTGCCGCCCGACGAATGAGCCGTCGTCCCACGGTCCTGCTGTATGACTGGGACAATACGCTGGTCGACGCCTGGGTCGGCGTCACCGTGGCACTCAACGCGGTGTTCGCCGCGTTCGCCATGCCGGCGTGGAGCGTCGCTGACACCCGAGAACGCGTCCGCGTGTCGCTGCGGGAGAGTTTCCCGGTGATGTTCGGTGCCGAGTGGGAACATGCACGCGACATCTTCTACGCGACGCTTCAGACGGAACACCTGGCGCACGTGACGCCGATGCCCGGTGCGGTAGACGCGCTGACCGCCGGCGCATCCTGGCCGCAGGGTGTGGTTTCCAACAAGACCGGGCGATACCTGCGGGCAGAGGTGGCACATCTCGGCTGGGCGGCGCATTTCGGTGCCGTGGTCGGCGCCGGTGACGCGTCGGCCGACAAACCGGACCCCGCACCGATCCGCCTGGCGCTCGATGGCTTGGGGTGTGCGGTGGACACCTCGGTGTGGTATCTTGGCGATACCGCGCTCGATATGGCGGCGGCGCGCGCCGCCGGTGTCACTGCGGTGCTGGTTGGGGACGCTTCGCATGATGGTGGGATTGACCGGGCGGGTCCCGATCTCCATTTCCCTACCGCGCTTGATCTTGCCGCACGGCTTCGTGCGCTGGCGCGGTCGGGTGGACTGGACTGAAGAAGCAGGGGCCGCCGTGCCACGCGCGTGCCCCGGTGTGAACAAGAACAACGGCATAGACAAGAAGAAGGACAACAACCGTGGCCACTGAGAAGGCGCAAAATGTTCAGGACGTCTTCCTGAACCATGTGCGAAAGCAAAAGACGCCTGTGACGGTGTTTCTGGTGAATGGGGTCAAGCTCCAGGGCATCATCACGTGGTTCGACAACTTTTCCGTCCTGCTGCGACGGGATGGGCATACGCAACTGGTCTACAAGCACGCCATCAGTACCGTGATGCCGGGCGCACCGATCCAGTTGTTCGATGCCGCAAAAGCGGAGGGTGCCGCGGCGCCCGCGCGGGAGATGTCTTCTGCGGCAGGCGACTGACGGCGGGACATTGCCAGATCGTGTGAACGGCGCGCGTGCCAGCCAGGTACGCGCCGCCGTCATCTTGCCCTGGGATCGCAATGCCGATCGCGGCGCTGATCGCGATGTCACGCGACCGTCCGACGGCCACCGTTCGGCCGAGCATCGGCTCGCCGAAGCGGTCGGGCTGACTGCCTCGATCGGCTTGGCTGTGGTGCACACCGCTATTCTCCCCTTGCGGAGTCGCCCTGCCACGCTGCTGGGTGAGGGCCAGGTCGCCACGCAACGCGATGCGATCACTGAGAATGCCGTGACCGTCGCCGTGATCGACGCCGCACTGTCGCCCGTGCAGCAACGCAATCTCGAGCGTGCCTGGGGGTGCAAGGTGATCGATCGGACCGGGCTGATCCTCGACATCTTCGGCGAGCGCGCCGCCACCAAGGAGGGCGCGCTCCAGGTGGAACTGGCGCATTTGGACTATCAGCGCTCGCGCCTGGTTCGCTCCTGGACCCACTTGGAGCGACAGCGCGGCGGCTTCGGCTTCCTCGGTGGCCCCGGCGAAACCCAGATCGAGGCCGACCGCCGTCAGATCGGCGACCGCATCGTGCGCCTGAAGAAGGACCTGGAGCAGGTGCGGCGCACCCGCGGCCTGCACCGCTTCGCCCGTCGTCGCGTGCCGTTCCCGGTGGTAGCACTGGTCGGCTACACCAATGCCGGCAAGTCCACCCTGTTCAATGCGCTGACCGGTGCGGAGGTGACGGCGCGCGACCAGTTGTTCGCCACCCTCGATCCCACCATGCGCGGGCTGCGGCTGCCGTCAGGCCGCCGCGCCATCCTGTCCGACACGGTCGGGTTTATAAGCGAACTGCCGCACGAATTGGTCGCCTCGTTCCGCGCCACGTTGGAGGAGGTGGCGGAGGCCGACGTGATCCTGCACGTGCGCGACGCCGCCCACCCTGACAGCGCCGCGCAGCGCGCCGACGTGGTGACGGTGCTCGAAGACATGGTCGCCGACGGCGCATTGGATGCCGACTGGCAGTCGCGCACCATCGAGGTGCTGAACAAGGCCGACCTGATGGGCGGCGTAGACTTCGTTCCGGAGCGCAACGGCGCCGTGGCGGTCTCCGCCATCACCGGCGAGGGCCTCGACGCGTTGAAGGCAGCGATCGACCAACGCATCGCTGCGGGTATGGTACTCGCGGACTATGATATCGCACCACAGGACGGCGCGCGGCTGGCCTGGCTGTATCAGCATGGCGAGGTCGTCGATCGCCGGGACGCCGACGCCGCCGTGCACGTGACGGTCCGCCTGTTGCCCGCGGATCGCGCCCGCTTCGAACGCCACGAATGACGTTCCGCACGGCCGACCTGACTCGGCTGGTCGAACTCCTGCGTACCGCGGCGCACGTCGAGATCATGCCGCGGTTCCGCAGGCTCGCCGCCGGCGACGTGCGGCAAAAAACCGGTCCCCTCGATCTCGTTACCGACGCCGATGAGGCCGCCGAGCGCATGATCACGGCTGGCTTAGCCCAACAATTCCCAGGCTGCGTCGTCGTCGGCGAGGAGGCTACGGCCGCGGATCCATCCCGCCTCAACAAGCTTGTGGATGCCGATCTCGCGTTCGTGGTGGACCCAGTTGATGGCACTGCCAACTTTGCCGCCGGCCTGCCACTGTTCGGCGTGATGGCCGCGGGGATCGTGCGCGGCGAGGTCGTGGCGGCAGCCATCCACGATCCGATCTGCGACGACACCGCCTTGGCGATCCGCGGCGAGGGGGCGTGGACCGAGGGGTCCGACGGCCGGCGTGCGGATCTTCGCGTGGCGTCACCTGTGCCGGTCGCGGAGATGACCGGCAATGTGTCGTGGCGCTACCTGCCGGAGCCGCAACGCGCGATAGTCTGCGCCAATCTACCGAAGCTGGGCGCGAGCTGGGACTACCGCTGCGCCGCGCACGAATATCGCATGGCGAGCGCCGGCCTTTGCCACCTACTGTTCTTCAATCGAATGATGCCATGGGACCATGCGCCAGGCTGGCTGCTGCACCAAGAGGCCGGCGGCTACTCCGCTCGGTTGGACGGCAACCGATACACACCTCTCCGCACCGATGGCGGCCTGATCTGCACACCCGACCGCGAGAGCTGGCGAGCCGTTCGGGATACGTTGCTGCTGTAGTCAGTGACATAAATCCTCAGCAGTTACCTCCCCCTCCCCTTGCGGGAGGGGGCCTGCCCTCGGGCGCTTGACCCGAGGGTTGGGGGAGGGGGCGACGCCAGCTTCGACGGATTCCCCGAAACAACGCTCACTGCTGCACGACGATGAGGACCCCATCATCGCCGATATTCGGCATGCGTCCCCCTGGTGGGACCAGGAGGTGGATCAGAGTCCCTCGCTCATTCTGCAACCAAAGGCCACCGCCGGGTTTCCCCGGGATGACCGACGCACTGGGCGCACGTCGATAGGTTCCGGGAAACCCCGATATGCTGCCGTTCAGCCGGTAGGCTTCCCCCACCGTCTGAATGACCGAGACGGCGGCTCCGTCCACGCCCACACCGCCAATAGCGAAGTGGTAAACCCTGCCGGCGACGTCCACCGTTCCGGCGCCACCGCCCCCAAGCGGCACGTCGTTCGTCGCTTCCGCCTGGTTGAGCTCAATGGTGCCGGGCAATTCACCGAAATCGGCGGGTGCGACAGTGCCGCCGGTGCCGCAGGCCGTCAGCGCCAGGGACAGCACCGTCGCGACGCCGGCCAGCCTGGCGGCCCGAGCTGTCCAACCCAGCCGCATCCGCGGCGTCGCTGGTATCGGGGCGATCGCTATTTCTGCAGACATGGCCCGAATACCACCTGACACATCGATTGATTACCCGAGAAGGTTGCGCTCGCCAGATGAGAGTTCTCGAACACGGCCGCCACCGAACAGGACTCCGGGGCTGGAGCAGTGGGGCTCAACAACCCAATCGCCGCGCCGCGCTTCAGGTTGGTCACAAACCACATGCGGTCCTGGCTACCTGAAGGTTGCTCCAGGTTGGGGGGGCCCGAACACGCGAGAAATCGAGCCTGATCGATACCCTTCAGCGCGACGCCGAGATCCGCTTGCGGCGGCTGGTTGCAGGACCCCAAGGCCAGCACGAGGGCTATCAGGGGATAGCGGATGCGCCGGGGCACTTGCATTGCGAGCCTCGTTCTACGACCGAGCCCACGCGATCGCCGCGCGTGCCAGCCCATCCACGGTATCGATTATCCGAACATCGGGCGCGGGACCGGCCTGAATGCCAAGCGGGATTTCCGTGCAGCCCAGTACGACCGATGCGGCGCCACGTGCCGCCAGGTTTCGTACCACCTCGGCCAACGGTGCATAGGCCTCCGCGACCCGGTTGGTCTTCACCAGGGCGATCGCCGGGTTGACACAGCGCTCCATCTCTTCATGGGTCGGCACGATGCAGTCCCATCCCAGCGTGCTCAATCGATCCTGGTATAGCCGCATCGTCAGCGTCGCCTGCGTTGCCATCAGTCCGATCCGGCCACGGGCGATGCCGAAGCGTCGCAGTTCGCGCGCCGCGGCATCGACGATGTGCAGGATTGGCACCTCGGCAGCCTTGCTCATCTCGTCGTACCAGCCGTGTGCGGTATTGCACGGGATGGCGATCGCGCCGCAACCGGCACGCCGCAGGCCCTCGATCCCGTGCACCAGCCAGGGCAGGGGATCTTCGCCGCCCTTCAGGTGCTCGCCCGTCCGGCCAGGCACCCGAGGGTCGGACCACAGCACCGCGGGCACATGGTCCTGATCGCGGGTGGCGGGGGTCAGCAGCGTCAACCGCACCATGAAGTGGGCGCTCGCCAGCGGTCCCATGCCGCCCAGCACGCCCAGCACTTTGCCATTGTTCGTGTCCATGCCGAAGCATTGACCGCGGCTTGACGCGGAGACAAGGCCCGACCTACGCCAATCGGCATGATCCGCTCGATCGAACTGCATGGCCATCGCGGTGCCCGCGGGCTGTTCCCTGAAAACACGCTCGCCGGGTTTGCAGGCGCGCTCGGCATCGGGGTCGACGCGCTGGAACTGGATGTGGCCGTGACGGCCGACAATGCCATCGTCGTCACCCACGACGCGCGGCTCAACCCGGACATCACGCGGACGCCTGACGGCGTGTGGCTGCCCGCCCCGGGACCATTGATCCGATCGCTTCGGGTTGCGGCGCTTGCGGACTACGATGTCGGCCGCATTCGTCCAGACAGTACATACGCCAGGCTGCATCCGAATCAGACGCCGCACGATGGTGCGCGGATCCCCCGCCTGCGCGAGGTCTTCGAACTCGATCCGCTGGTGACCTTCAATGTTGAACTGAAGGCGTTTCCCGACCAGCCGGGTGTGGCCATCGATGGTGCGACTATGGCCGACCTGGTGGTGGCCGAGGCAGATGCCGCCGGCGTGGCACATCGGCTGATCGTCCAGTCGTTCGACTGGCGCGGCCCCCGTCGACTGCGGGACACGCGGCCGGAGATCCGTCTGGCGTGGCTCACCCGCTCCAAGATCCTGCCTCAGGCGCGAACCTGGTGGGACGGGCCGCACCCGGACGATTTCGGCGGCTCGGTGCCGCGTGCCGTGGCAGCCGAGGGCGGTCCCACCTGGGCGCCCGATTACCTCGACCTGTCTGAAGCGATGATCGCCGAAGCCCATGCGCTCGGATTGCGCGTGGTGCCATGGACGATCAATCAGGCGCAGGACATGCGCAGGCTATTGCGCTGGGGGGTAGATGGCCTGATCACCGACCGCCCCGACCTCGCGCGCGGTGTCCTCGCCGAGGCCGGTTTGCCGCTCCCGCCGTCGCGCGGGCCCGTTACGGTGGATTAAGGTAATTCGCCGTCGCGCATGCTCGGGCCAGCAGCGCCCGGAGTGCCGGATCCTTGTCGCCATCCTCCGCCGTCAGGGATTCCATCGGTACGACATACTCGTGTGCGTGTGGCAACTGGTGGCGGACGAAGCCCAGGTAGTGATTGCGCTTCAGGCCGTACATGACGTGCATGGCACGGACCGGCAGCACGAGTGCGGCCACGGGTGCCTGCAGCAACAGGCCCGTCACCTTCCAGCGTGGAGTGTCGTCACCTGGCATGACACACGCCATCAGCCAGTCCACTGGGCAGACCGCAAGCAGTGAATGCGTGCTCGGCGCGAACCGCGCGCGCTTGTCCAGCAGATTCTGCTGCGAACCGCAGGCCTCGATCGCAAAGATATCCACATAAGGATCCACAGGCGTGCCGCCGAAATTGAGCCACAGCCCATCCGGCAAGGTTCGCCATCCCGCACTGCCAGGCAGTTTCAGGAATGGGTAACACCGCAACTCCTCCTCGGCCGGGCGTCCACGCAGCCAAGGGGCCGTTCCACCGATCCCCGGCGGCCGCTGCGGCCACCGCCTCAGCCGTTCTTTGACCAGCCAATCGAGGGAGCGATGGAGCTGCATGTGTTACATCCTGAAGCTTTATAGATGAGGCAATATACAACCGAAAGATGTATGTCGCGCATACGCGGGCAGGTTGCAAACACATTTTAGTACAATTGGTTAACAGGATCGGCTGAGCGCCTCATATTGTGGCTATTGCGCCATGCACCGCCCTTGCGCCAGTCGCCCCCGACCACGCAAGAATCCATTCCCGGCCCGTGAATTGGCCATTGTTGCTAGCGTGGTTTATCAACAGCCTGTGGATAAAAATATCCACAGGTCCGGGGCTGCTGACAATTTTGCTTGCCGAAATCGATGCTTTGGAACTGGCACACCCGCCAATCTGGCCGTTTTGCCCTCCGGCCGGTATTCAGCCTCGGCGGTCGAGCGCCAGGTAGTCCCGTTGCGGTGCACCGGTATAGATCTGGCGTGGCCTGCCGATACGCTGCTGCGGGTCTTCCATCATCTCCTGCCACTGGCTCACCCAGCCTACCGTCCGCGAAACCGCGAACAGGGCCGTGAACATGCTGGTCGGGAAGCCCATCGCCTTCAGGATGATGCCGGAATAGAAATCCACGTTCGGATACAGCTTGCGGTCGACAAAGTACTTGTCATTCAGCGCGATCTTCTCGAGTTCCATCGCGAGGTCGAGCAACGGATCGTCCTTGATTCCAAGCTCCTTCAGCACGTCGTGGCAGGCCTTCTGGATGATGCGCGCGCGCGGGTCGTAGTTTTTGTACACGCGGTGGCCGAAGCCCATCAGGCGCGCGTGGTTGTTGCGGTCCTTCACGTCCTCCAGGAAGTCCTTGATGTTCTTCACGTGGCCGATTTCAGCCAGCATCTTCAGCACCGCCTCGTTCGCGCCGCCATGCGCCGGGCCCCAAAGGCTGGCGATCCCCGCGGCGATGCAGGCGAACGGATTGGCGCCGGTCGATCCCGCCAGACGCACGGTGCTGGTCGAGGCATTCTGCTCATGGTCCGCATGCAGGATCATGATCAGGTCCATCGCGCGCGACAGTATCGGATTGGCTTTCCACGGCTCCGCGGGCACCGCGTGGAACATGTAGAGGAAATTCTCCGCGTAGGTCAGGTCGTTGCGCGGATACATGAACGGCTGCCCGACGGCATATTTGTGCGCCCAGGCAGCGATCGTCGGCACTTTGGCGATCAGGCGGAACGCGCTGATCCGCCGGCTCTCCGGGTCGTGGATGTCCAGGCTGTCGTGATAGAATGCCGACAGGGCGCCAACCACGCCGCACATTACCGCCATCGGGTGGGCATCACGGCGGAACCCGTTGTAGAACGTGCGGAGCTGCTCGTGCAGCATCGTGTGCCGCATCACGCCGAGATCGAATTCCTCACGCTGTTTCGCGTTCGGCAATTCGCCGTTGAGCAGCAAATAGCAGACTTCCAGGAAGTCCGACTTTTCCGCCAGCTGCTCGATCGGATAGCCACGATAGAGCAGCACGCCTTCGTCGCCATCGATATAGGTGATCTTGCTCTCGCACGACGCCGTGGCGCCGTAACCTGGATCGTAGGTGAAGATCCCGAGATCGCCGTACAGCTTGCGGATGTCGGCGACCGCCGGCCCGAGCGTGCCGTCGAACAACGGCAGCGTGCTCGACCTGTTGGATCCGTCCAGTGTGACGGTGATGGACCGTTTGGCCGAGCCGCTCATGCGCCGTGTCCTTGTGTGATGGTGGGCTGACGCCCGCCGTTAGGCCCCTGCCCATCGGGCGGCGCCCACGACGAAATTATGGCGGACCGCAGCGCGACGCAACCTTCGCGCCCGCAGCAAATCTTGCTGATTGCCGGCATGGCGCCGATCAGTCCGTCGGCTGCGGCGCGATGGTCAGTTGCCGCGTCATCACCTGACCGTCACGCATCAGCCGCACCTCGACGTGCCGACCGACGCGCTCGGGTCCCAGGAAGGCGCGTAGCGCATGAGCG
Source organism: uncultured Alphaproteobacteria bacterium (assembly GCA_963726125.1). Lineage (GTDB taxonomy): Bacteria > Pseudomonadota > Alphaproteobacteria > Acetobacterales > Acetobacteraceae > JAMXLO01. The sequence goes on from CAVSBG010000017.1 coordinate 78,574, forward strand.
CCAGTGACGCTGTGGCCATCCAGCGAGAGCAGGATATCGCCCGGCCGCAGCCCTGCCAGATCCGCCGGCCCGGTCGGTGCGAGGCTTACCACCATACGCCCGGACGCCTGCCCGACAGCGCCGCGCATCCCGTCAGGAACGGTGATTGGTTGCAGCGCCACCCCGAGCCAGCCGCGCCGGCCATCGGGCGTGGGGGACGTCTCCAACAAGCGGACCATGGCGCTATGCGGAATGACGGTCGCCTCGTTGTTCGCGCCGATGATGGCCATGCCGAGCAGCCCACCCGCCGCGTCGAGCACCGGGCCGCCCTCGGCCACCAGGTTGGCCGGCATATCGAGGGTCAGCGACCGGTCAGCGTTGTCGCCCCGGCTGCCGTTCACTTTATGGATAACCGCAAGGCGGACCAGTGGCGCTGCGTCCACGTCGGCGCCGAGGGCCAAGGCCAGGGCACCCACGCGTGGTTCCGCGGGTGGCAGGACCTGAGCTGGATGAACCGACGTCTCCAGCCGCAACGACGCTAGATTGCTGGTGGCATTCCGCCTTGCCGGGCGTCCCGCGGTCAGAATTCCGCCCGACAGGACCAGCGTGAAGCTGTCGAGCGCCGGCAGCGCCTGATCCGATGTGATCACCAGGTCACGCTGCCAGACGATCCCGGTGACATGTCGATTCGGTCCTACCCGGATCGCCGCCAGAAGTGGCGCGGCAGCGGCGACCTGCCCGGTAATCGCCTCCGATAGCTGAGCAAAGAGGGTCGTCTGACCAAATGCCATTCAGGCGTCCCCAGCGTGCGTGAGTTGTGGGGCGTTGTCGCATGCCAATTCGGTATTGTGAACCATCTGACCCATGTGATTCGTGAATAGGTCAGCCGTTTTGCTTGTAAACTGCGCTTTGATAATAGTCGCGATACAGGGTGCGGAGTGCCGTCTTCAACAGCTTTCCCGTCGCTGTATGCGGCAATTCAGCCACCACCACCACGGCATCCGGCAACCACCACTTCGCCACCTGCCCCTGGTACATTTGCAGCACCGACTGGGGATCGACCGTATGTTCCGGGCGCGGCACCACCAGCAGCAATGGCCGCTCGTCCCACTTTGGATGCCGCACCGCGACGACCGCTGCCTCGGCGACGTCGGGGTGCGAGACCGCGATGTTCTCCAGCGCAATCGAGCTGATCCATTCGCCGCCGGACTTGATCACGTCCTTCGACCGGTCGGTGATCTCCATGAAGCCGTCAGGGTCGATGGTCGCCACGTCGCCGGTGGCGAACCACCCGTCGGCCTCGCACGCGCTGCCCGGCGGATCGCCGAAATAGGCGCTGCATACCCACGGTCCGCGCACCATCAGGTCGCCGAACTGCTTGCCGTCCCAGGGCAGTTCGCGCCCGCTGCCGTCTACGATCTTCATGTCGATCCCGGACAGAGTGCGGCCCTGCTTCAGCATGTGTTGCACCGCTGCCTGACCAGTCAGCCCAATCTGCGCGGGTTTTGCGGCATTGTAGGTGCCGACGGGGCTGAGCTCGGTCATTCCCCAGCCATGCTCCACCGTGACGCCCAGCTCGTCGCGGAACGCCTCGATCAGCAGAGGCGGCGCAGCTGAACCGCCGGTCATGATCCGTTTCACCGTTGTCAGCTTCTCGCCGCTGGAGCGTGTGTGCTGCAGCAGGCCAAGCCATACCGTCGGCACGCCGCAGCTCATGGTGACGCGCTCCTGGTTGAGCAGGCGCGTCAGGTTCGGGCCATCCAGGTGCCGCCCCGGCAGCACCAGCGTCGCGCCAGTCAGCGCCGCCGCGTAGGGAATGCCCCAGGCGTTGACGTGGAACATCGGCACGACAGGCAGGATGCGAGACGTGGCACGCATGTCCAGCACGTCGGGCAGTGCGATCGCATAGGCGTGCAGCACAGTGGAGCGGTGGCTGTACAACACACCCTTTGGTCGGCCCGTGGTGCCGGACGTGTAGCAGAGCGCGCTTGCCGTGTTCTCGTCGAACTGTGGCCATTCGTAGTCATCGTCGGACGCCGCCAATAGATCGTCGTAGCACAACAGGCGCATGCCGGGCGGCAGCGCGAGCGGTGGCATGCCGGCCGCGTCGGTCAGCACGACAATCGCACGGACGGTGTTGGCGATGTTCGCGGTGATGCCGCCAATCAGTGCCGCGAACCCGGGATCAACGAACAGCACACTGTCAGCGGCATGGTTGACGATATACGTGATGTCATCAGCCGACAGCCGCGGATTGATCGTGTGGCAGATCGCCTGCATGCCCGAGGTGGCGTAGTAGGTCTCCAGGTGCCGATGGTCGTTCCACGCCAGGGTGCCGACGCGATCGTGCGCCTTGACGCCCAGCCCTTGCAGGACACGAACAAGGCGACGCGCGCGTCGTTCCGTATCCGCCCACGTGCTGCGATGGATGACGCCCGGGCCGGTCTGCGAAATCACTTCGCCGCCCGCGTGATGGCGCGCCGCGTGCTGCAGCAACCAGGGAACCGTCAGGCTGTGGGCCTGCATCAATCCAAGCATGGCGCGTCTCCGCCTTAGCCGCGGCAGCTCTCCGTGCCGCGTGCGGGTAGGATGTTACGACGAACAACGGGACGAGCGCACCACGGTCCAAAACGCCCACTCCCCCGCGACGGGGCGGCTGCCGCGCCCCAGGCATGCTGTTGCTCCCGGCGCATGAATGCGAAGACGAAGAGTAGCAGGAGTTTGTGCGGCTTGATCGCATTCTCTCCCCCTAGGACAGCCGCAGGACAGCCGGCGGGGGATGCCCGCCGGGGTTTTCGTCTGATGCCGTATGCCTTCACGACTGGTCAACCGAGCGCCGCCGCCGACAGCCCGTCTGGACTCTGCATGGCCTGAACCGAGCTATTCACCGCACCGCCCGGAGGGTGGGAGCCAGCCCGTCGCCGGACCGGCCCCCGACCCTACCGCCGACGTATGACGATCTTGACCCGAAGGGTCAGGACCACCACGATCAGCGGCAGGAGTTTGTGCGCTCGCATCGCACTTTCTCCTCCTGGACGCCGGCAGGCTGATTCCTGCCGGCGTTTTCGTTTGACCCCGCATGCCGTAACGGCCCGTCAACCCGGCGCCCCGACAAGAGTCCCTCTGGACTCCGTCTCGCCGTTCCGCTACACGCCCCCGCTCCACAGGAACGCGGGAGGCTGTCCCACCGTCGATAACGCGGTGGTCATGCCGTTTGCACCGCGGTCCCCGGACCACTGGAAGGACCAGGGATATGGCAAAGAAGATCGCCGGCTACATCAAGCTGCAGATTCCGGCCGGCAAGGCGAACCCCTCGCCGCCCGTCGGCCCCGCGCTCGGCCAGCGCGGCCTCAACATCATGTCGTTCGTGAAGGAGTTCAACGCGGTCACCCAGAACATGGAGCCGGGGATGCCGATCCCGGTGGTGATCACCGCGTATGCGGACCGCAGCTTCAGCTTCATCACCAAGACGCCGCCCAACACCTACTTCCTCAAGAAGGCCGCGAAGATCGACAAGGGCAGCCAGACCGTGGGCAAGAGTGCGCCGGTCGGCAGCGTCACCATGTCGCAGCTCCGCGAGATCGCCGAGCAGAAGATGAAGGACATGAACGCCAACGACGTGGACGGCGCCGTGCGCATGCTGGCGGGCTCGGCGCGTTCGATGGGCCTCACCGTGGTGGAGGGCTGAGCGATGGCGAAGGACAAGCGTATCACCAAGGCCTACGAGGCGGTTGACCAGACCAAGTCCTATCCGCTGCCCGAGGCGATCAAGCTGATCAAGCAGAACGCCAAGGCGAAGTTCGACGAGACGATCGAGATGTCGATGAACCTCGGCATCGATCCGCGCCATGCCGACCAGATGGTGCGCGGGCTGACCTCGCTGCCGAACGGCACGGGCAAGACGGTGCGGGTCGGTGTGTTCGCGCGTGGCCCGAAGGCCGAGGAGGCTCAGGCGGCCGGTGCAGATGTGGTGGGTGCGGAAGACCTGGCCGAGAAGGTGCAGGCCGGGGAGATCGCGTTCGACCGCTGCATCGCAACGCCGGACATGATGGGCGTGGTCGGGCGGTTGGGTAAGATCCTCGGCCCGCGTGGTCTGATGCCGAACCCGCGCCTGGGCACCGTCACGATGGATGTGAAGGGCGCGGTGACGGCGGCGAAGGGCGGACAGGTGGAGTTCCGTGCCGAGAAGGCCGGGATCATTCACGCCGGCATCGGCAAGGCCAGCTTCGACGATGACAAGCTGGTGGAGAATGCCCGCGCGCTGGCGGACGCCATCCAGAAGGCGAAGCCGACGGGCGCAAAGGGAACTTACGTACAGAAGGTGTCGCTCAGCTCCACGATGGGGCCCGGCGTGCGGGTGGATGTGGGGTCGTTGGCAGGATAGACGCAGCCGGCCGGGTCAGTCCGGCAGCCACGGCCCAAAAACCTGCTCCTCGTTGAACGCCAGTGTTTCGGGGGTGCCGAGTGGCTGCTCACCGAACTCTGCCAAGTCCAACAATGCAAGAGTGCGGGCGTCAGGCAACTCTTCCGCAATGACCGCGGGCGCCGCCCGGCGAAGGCCTGGGCTGTCTTTCAGCAGGCGCGCGATTTGGGTTCGCTGCTCTACGATGGTCCGCTTCCATCCTGCCCGAGGCTGGCTGGCTGGCGAGATGGCCAGCTTGATCAGGTGTCGGAGGATGGTTTCGATTCGGCTGCTCAGATCGCGTCGATCGGACTTGCCCAAGGACTCGATCTCCTCGGCGACGTTTTCCCAATCCACCTGATCGTTTACGCGCTCGCCGGCGGCCATGCGCCGCAGCAGCTCCGCCTGCTCCCGTGACCACAGCACGAAGTCGGTGTCGTATTCGCTCATGGCTTTGGCATAATGGTGTGGCTGCGGCCGGCGTGCAATCTTGCTCAAACTGGCCATGACCTGAGCGGGGCTGAGCGCCCTCGAGAGGCGGGTGTCAATTCGCTGCTCGATCAAGCTCTCGAACTCCCGGCCGACTTTCCGCTACCTCCCCGCGCTTCGTCGTTCCCAGCTTGGCTGGGGCGTCGAAACCTGTCCGAGACCGCACGTCGTCGATCAGGCGATAATGGACCGTCAGGTCCGCGCGCGGGAGACGGGGATGCCAGATCTGAACCCCGGACCATGTCCGGGGCCGGCTGGTGGTTCCGGCTATGGACAGGCGAACTTGGGCAACCTGGCCCGGCGCGGTCCAAACGCGTCCGGCGCATGTCCCCGGGCTCGACCCGGGGAACTGGAGACGAACGTGGACCGTACCCAAAAGCGGGATTTCGTCGCCGGTCTGCACGAGGCGCTTGCCGACACCTCGATGATCGTCGTGACCCACAACACGGGTCTCACGGTTGCCGAGGCGACGGAGCTCAGGCGTCGCATGCGGGCCGCCGGCGTGACCTTCAAGGTCGCGAAGAACCGCCTGGCCCACCTCGCCCTGGAAGGGACCCAATTCGACGGCCTGACGCCCATGCTGAAGGGTCCGACCGCGCTCGCGTGGTCAACCGACCCGGTGGCGGCGGCCAAGGCAACCGTCGAGTTCGCCAGGACCAACGACAAGCTCGTGCTGATCGGCGGCGCGCTCGGTGCCCAGATGCTGGATGCGTCCGGGGTCCGGGCACTCGCCGAATTGCCAAGCCTGGATACGCTGCGTGCGCGCCTCGTGGGGATGATTTCCACCCCCGCGACCCGCGTTGCCGGCGTGCTCCAAGGCTCGGCCGGGCAGCTTGCTCGTGTCTTTGGCGCCTTTGCCAGGAAGAGTGAGGGCGAGGCAGCTGCTGCCTGACGGCTCTCAATGCGAGCGCCTTGCCCCCGGGCACTTGACCCGGGGCTTGCATGGAACCAACCAACGACTAAATTAGGGACACACAGAAATGGCTGATCTACAAAAGCTGGTGGACGAGCTGTCCGGCCTCACGGTCTTGGAGGCTGCGGAGCTCTCGAAACTGCTCGAGGACAAGTGGGGCGTTTCCGCCGCCGCACCTGTCGCCGCGGCTGCTGCCGCGCCCGCCGCCGCGGCCGCCGCCGCCCCGGCCGAGGAGCAGACCGAGTTTACCGTCATCCTGGCCAAGGCGGGCGACAAGAAGATCAACGTGATCAAGGAGGTCCGCACCATCACCGGCCTCGGCCTCAAGGAGGCCAAGGACCTGGTCGAGGCCGCGCCGAAGCCGGTCAAGGAAGGGATCAACAAGGAAGAGGTCGCCAAGATCAAGAAGATGCTCGAGGACGCGGGTGCTTCCGTGGAGGTCAAGTAGTACGATCGAGCGAACAAATCAGGGGCGCGCGGGTCCGCCGAGCCGCCGCCCCTCTGAACTGGAAATGGGCGGGAATCACGTGATTCCCGCCCCGTTCCGCGTTGCACGGCGGAAGACGCACGTTAAGGCAGCCAGATAGGGCAGTTCATGAACGCGATTAGCAGGTCGTTTACCGGACGCAAGCGGATCCGTCGGAGCTTCGGGCGCATCCCCGAGGTCGCGCCGATGCCGAACCTGATCGACGTGCAGCGCGCCTCCTACGAGGCGTTCCTGCAAATGAACGTCCAGCCCGACAGCCGGCTGCATGCCGGCTTGCAGGAAGTGTTCAAGTCCGTGTTCCCGATCGACGACTTCGCCGGCCGCGGCCGGCTGGAGTTCGTCTACTACGAGCTCGAGGAGCCGAAATACGACGTCGAGGAGTGCATCCAGCGCGGCATGACCTATGCCGCCCCGCTGAAGGTCATTCTGCGCCTGATCGTCTGGGACGTGGACGAGGATACCGGCGCGCGCTCGATCCGCGACATCAAGGAACAGCCCGTCTACATGGGCGACATGCCGCTGATGACCGACAACGGCACCTTCATCATCAATGGCACCGAGCGCGTCATCGTGTCGCAGATGCACCGCTCGCCCGGCGTGTTCTTCGACCACGACAAGGGCAAGACGCACTCGTCGGGCAAATACCTGTTCGCGGCGCGGGTGATCCCGTATCGCGGCTCGTGGCTCGACTTCGAGTTCGACAGCAAGGACCTCGTCTACGTCCGCATCGACCGCAAGCGGAAGCTGCCGGTCACCACGCTGCTCTACGCGCTGGAAGGCGCCGCCACCCAGAAGCTCCGCGCCGAGCGCGAGGCCAAGGGCGAGCCGGTGGAACTCGGCGAAATCCGCGGCATGGATCAGGAGGAGATCCTCGTCCTACTTCTACGGCCAGGTGGTGTTCGACCACACGCCGAAGGGCTGGGCGCGTCCGTTCGATCCCGATGCGTTCCGCGGCGTGAAGCTGCTGGAGCCCATCATCGACGCCGCGACCGGCGAGGTGGTCGCGGACGCCGAGGCCAAGCTGACCCAGCGCCAGGCACGGCGCATCGCGGAAAAGACCAAGGAAGTGCTGGTCGGCCGCACCGATCTGCTCGGCCGCTTCGTCGCCGAGGACCTGGTGAACGACGAGACCGGCGAGATCTACGCCGAGGCCGGCGAGGAACTCACCGAGCCGAAGCTGACCGCGCTGGAAGAGGCCGGCATCACCAAGCTGCCGACGCTGGCGGTGGATCAGTCCAACGGTCCGTGGATCCGCAACACGCTGGCGGTGGACAAGAACTCCAACCGCGACGACGCGCTGATCGACATCTACCGCGTGATGCGCCCGGGCGAGCCGCCGACGCCGGAGACCGCCGAGGCACTGTTCCGCGGCCTGTTCTTCGATGGCGACCGCTACGATCTGTCCGCGGTGGGCCGCGTGAAGATGAACATGCGGCTGGGCTTCGAGGACGTGCCGGACTCCATCCGCGTGCTGCGCAAGGAAGACCTGCTGCGCACGGTCAAGATCCTGAACGAGCTGAAGGACGGCCGCGGCCAGATCGACGACATCGACAATCTCGGCAATCGCCGCGTGCGTTCGGTCGGCGAGCTGATGGAGAACCAGTACCGCATCGGCCTGCTGCGCATGGAGCGGGCGATCCGCGAGCGCATGGGCTCGGTCGATATCGACACCGTCATGCCGCACGACCTGATCAACGCCAAGCCGGCGGCGGCGGCGGTGCGCGAGTTCTTCGGTTCCTCGCAGCTCAGCGCAGTTCATGGACCAGACCAACCCGCTGTCCGAGGTGACGCACAAGCGGCGTCTCTCGGCGCTTGGTCCGGGCGGTCTGACGCGTGAGCGTGCCGGCTTCGAGGTGCGCGACGTGCACCCGACGCACTACGGCCGCATCTGCCCGATCGAGACGCCGGAAGGTCCGAACATCGGCCTGATCAACTCGCTGGCCACCTACGCCAAGGTCAACAAGTACGGCTTCATCGAGACGCCGTACATGCTGGTGAAGGACGGCGTGGTGCAGCAGGGCGCCGCGCTACCTCTCGGCGATGGAGGAGGAGAAGCTCGTCGTCGCGCAGGCCGATGCGCCGATGGACGGCGATGGCCGGTTCACCGAGGACCTGGTGTCGGTGCGCCGCCAGGGCGACTTCCGTCTGGTGCGGCCGGAGGACGTCACCGCGATCGACGTGTCGCCGAAGCAGTTGGTGTCGGTGGCCGCGGCGCTGATCCCGTTCCTGGAGAACGACGACGCCAACCGCGCGCTGATGGGCTCCAACATGCAGCGTCAGGCGGTGCCGCTGATCCAGGCGGACGCGCCGCTCGTCGGCACCGGCATGGAGGCGGCGGTGGCGCGCGACAGCGGTGCGACGATCATCGCCCGCCGCGCCGGCGTGGTCGATCAGATCGACGGCGCGCGCATCGTGGTGCGCGCGACCAACGAAGACGAGCACCACGAAGGGCGTCGATATCTATCGGCTGCGCAAGTTCATGCGCTCCAACCAGTCCACCTGCATCAACCAGCGCCCGCTGGTGAGGGTGGGCGATGTGGTGCAGGACGGCGAGATCATCGCCGACGGGCCTTCGACCGAACTCGGCGAGTTGGCGCTGGGGCGGAACGTGCTGTGCGCGTTCATGCCGTGGAACGGCTACAACTTCGAGGACTCGATCCTGATCTCCGAGCGCATCGCGCGCGACGACGTGTTCACCTCCATCCACATCGAGGAATTCGAGGTGATGGCGCGCGACACCAAGCTCGGCCAGGAGGAGATCACGCGCGACATCCCCAACGTGGGCGAGGAAGCGCTGAAGAACCTCGACGAGGCCGGCATCGTCTATATCGGCGCCGAAGTGAATCCGGGCGACATCCTGGTCGGCAAGGTCACGCCGAAGGGCGAAAGCCCGATGACGCCGGAGGAAAAGCTGCTGCGCGCGATCTTCGGCGAGAAGGCGTCGGATGTGCGCGACACGTCGCTGAAGCTGCCGCCCGGTGTGACCGGCACGGTGGTGGATGTGCGCGTGTTCAGCCGCCGCGGCGTCGACAAGGACGAGCGCGCGATGGCGATCGAGCGCGCCGAGATCGAGCGTCTGGCGAAGGACCGCGACGACGAGAAGGCGATCCAGGAGCGGTCGTTCCTCAACCGGCTGCGCGAGAAACTGCTGGGCCGCAAGGCATCCGGCGGCTTCAAGGGCATCAAGGCCGGCACGGACATCACCGAGGAGGTGCTGGCCGAGCATCCGCGTGGTGCCTGGCGCCATATCGGCGTGCAGGACGACGCGGTGATGGCGGAGATCGAAACGCTGAAGCGCGAATTCGATGCCGCCGTTGGCCGCTTGCAGGCGCGGTTCGACAGCAAAGTCGAAAAACTGCAGCGCGGCGATGAGCTGCCGCCCGGCGTGATGAAGATGGTGAAGGTCTTCATCGCGGTGAAGCGCAAGCTGCAGCCCGGCGACAAGATGGCCGGCCGCCATGGCAACAAGGGCGTCGTGTCGCGCGTGGTGCCGGTGGAGGACATGCCGTTCCTCGACGACGGCACGTCGGTCGATCTGGTGCTGAACCCGCTCGGCGTGCCTTCGCGCATGAACGTCGGGCAGATCCTGGAGACGCATCTCGGCTGGGCGTGCCACACGCTCGGCGCGCAGATCGGCGAGCTGGTGGAAACCTATCGTCGCACCGGCGCGCAGCGCGAGGAACTGCTGGAGCGGCTGCGCGACGTCTATGGCGAGGAGGAGTTCCGCGACCAGATCGCCAACCTCAACACCGAGCAGTTGATGGAGATGTGCGACAACCTGAAGAAGGGCATTCCGATCGCCACGCCGGTATTCGACGGCGCGCGGATGTCCGACATCGAGGGCATGCTGGTGAAGGCCGGGCTGAATACGTCCGGCCAGGTGGTGCTGGTCGATGGCCGCACCGGCGAGCCGTTCGAGCGCAAGGTGACCGTCGGCTACATCTACATGCTGAAGCTGCACCACCTGGTGGACGACAAGATCCACGCGCGTTCGATCGGGCCTTACTCGCTGGTCACCCAGCAGCCGTTGGGCGGCAAGGCGCAGTTCGGCGGTCAGCGCTTCGGCGAAATGGAGGTGTGGGCGCTCGAGGCGTATGGCGCCGCGTATACACTGCAGGAGATGCTGACGGTGAAATCGGACGACGTGTCCGGACGCACCAAGGTCTACGAAGCGATCGTGCGCGAGCAGGACAACTTCGAGGCCGGCGTGCCGGAGAGCTTCAACGTGCTGGTGAAGGAGCTGAAGTCGTTGGGGCTGAACGTCGACCTGGATAGCCGGGCTGCTTGATACTGCCGCACTCTCCGCACCCCCTCCCCACCCTCCCCCGCTTCGCGGGAGAGGGGGCGGAACACCACACTCCCGACTCCCTCTCCCGCGCAGCGGGGGAGGGTTGGGGCGGGGGTGCGGCGGCTTTTTGCCTTAACCCTAAGAGGGTACGAAGACGCATGAACGAACTGATGAAGATCCTCGGCCAGACCGGCCAGGCAATGACTTTCGACCAGATCAAGATCCAGATGGCCAGCCCGGAGCAGATCCGCTCCTGGTCGTACGGCGAGATCAAGAAGCCGGAGACCATCAACTACCGCACGTTCAAGCCGGAGCGCGACGGCCTGTTCTGCGCCCGCATCTTTGGCCCGATCAAGGACTACGAGTGCCTGTGCGGCAAGTACAAGCGGATGAAGTTCCGCGGCATCATCTGCGAGAAGTGCGGCGTCGAGGTCACGCTGGCAAAAGTGCGCCGCGAGCGCATGGGCCACATCGAGCTGGCCTCGCCGGTCGCGCACATCTGGTTCCTGAAGTCGCTCCCCAGCCGCATCGGCCTGATGGTCGATCTGACGCTGAAGGAGCTCGAGAAGATCCTGTACTTCGAGAGCTACGTCGTGCTGGAACCCGGCACGACCGACATGAAGCTGCTATCAGCTTCTCACCGAGGACCAGCTTCTCGCCAAGCAGGATGAATTCGGCGACGACCAGTTCGAGGTCGGCATCGGCGCCGAGGCGATCAAGAAGGTGCTGCACAAGATCAACCTCGACGAAGAGAAGGTGAAGCTGCGCGGCGACCTGAAGGAGACCACCTCCGAGGCCAAGCGCAAGAAGCTGGTGAAGCGCCTGAAGCTGATCGAGGCGTTCGCCGAATCCGGCGCGCGTCCCGAGTGGATGATCCTCGAAGTCGTGCCGGTGATCCCGCCCGAACTGCGCCCGCTGGTGCCGCTCGATGGCGGCCGCTTCGCGACGTCCGACCTGAACGACCTGTATCGCCGCGTCATCAACCGCAACAACCGCCTGAAGCGGCTGATCGAGCTGCGCGCGCCCGACATCATCGTGCGCAACGAAAAGCGCATGTTGCAGGAGAGCGTGGACGCGCTGTTCGACAATGGCCGTCGCGGCCGCGCCATCACGGGCGCCAACAAGCGTCCGCTGAAGTCGCTGTCCGACATGCTGAAGGGCAAGCAGGGCCGCTTCCGGCAGAACCTGCTGGGCAAGCGCGTCGATTACTCCGGCCGTTCCGTCATCGTGGTCGGTCCGGAACTGAAGCTGCATCAGTGCGGGCTGCCGAAGAAGATGGCGCTCGAGCTGTTCAAGCCGTTCATCTACTCGAAACTAGAAAAATACGGCCACGCCACCACCATCAAGGCCGCCAAGCGCATGGTGGAGAAGGAGCGTCCCGAGGTGTGGGACATCCTCGAAGAAGTCATCCGCGAACATCCGGTGATGCTGAACCGCGCGCCCACTTTGCATCGCCTCGGCATCCAGGCGTTCGAGCCCGTGCTGATCGAAGGCAAGGCGATCCAGCTTCACCCGCTGGTCTGCACGGCGTTCAACGCGGACTTCGACGGTGACCAGATGGCGGTGCACGTGCCGCTGTCGCTGGAAGCGCAGCTCGAAGCCCGCGTGCTGATGATGTCGACCAACAACATCCTCAGCCCGGCGAACGGCAAGCCGATCATCGTGCCGTCGCAGGACATCGTGCTGGGGCTTTACTACCTGTCGCTCGAGACGCCGGAATTCCACGCCGTCAAAGACGCGGATGCACCGGCGTTCGGCACCATCGGCGAGATCGAGTATGCACTGCATGCCGGCGCTGTCGGTCTGCACGGCAAGATCAAGTCGCGTTACGAAACCATCGACGCCGGCGGCAACTCAGTGCGCAGCATCGTGGTCACCACGCCGGGCCGCATGATGATCGCGCAGATCCTGCCGCGGCATCCGCTGGTGCCGTTCGATCTGATCAACCGGCAGCTCACCAAGAAGAGCGTCTCCGACGTGATCGACATGGTCTATCGGCATTGCGGTCAGAAGGAATGCGTGATCTTCGCCGACCGTCTGATGGGTCTCGGCTTCGGCCAGGCGGCGAAGGCGGGCATCTCGTTCGGCAAGGATGACCTGATCATTCCGGTCGAGAAAAAGGAGATGATCCTCAAGACCCAGGCCGAGGTGAAGGAGTTCGAGCAGCAGTATCAGGACGGCCTGATCACCGCCGGCGAGCGCTACAACAAGGTGGTCGACGCCTGGTCGCGCTGCACCGACGAAGTCGCCGGCGCGATGATGAAGGAGATCTCCAAGCAGGAGATTGGCGTGCAGACCAACTCGGTGTGGATGATGAGCCACTCCGGCGCGCGTGGTTCGCCGGCGCAGATGCGCCAGCTTGCCGGCATGCGCGGCCTGATGGCGAAGCCGTCGGGTGAGATCATCGAGCAGCCGATCATCGCCAACTTCAAGGAAGGCCTGTCGGTGTTGGAGTACTTCAACTCCACGCACGGTGCCCGCAAGGGCCTGGCCGATACCGCGTTGAAGACGGCGAACTCCGGCTACCTGACGCGGCGCCTGGTGGACGTGGCACAGGACTGCATCATCTTCGAGGAAGATTGCGGCACCGAGCGCGGCCTGACCGTGCGCGCGGTGATGGACGGCGGCGAGGTGGTCTCGGCTCTGTCCGAACGCATCCTGGGCCGTACCACGGCGGAGGATGTGCTGGATCCGGTTTCCAACACCGTGCTCTTGCCGGCCAATACGCTGATCGAGGAAGACGCCGCGGACCAGATCGAGAAGGCCGGTGTCGAATCAGTGAAGATCCGCTCCGTATTGACCTGCGAATCACAGGTCGGCGTCTGCGGCCATTGCTACGGGCGTGACCTTGCCCGCGGCACGCCGGTCAACATCGGCGAGGCGGTCGGCGTCATCGCCGCCCAGTCCATCGGTGAGCCGGGCACGCAGCTCACCATGCGCACCTTCCACATCGGCGGCGCGGCACAGCGTGGTGCCGAACAGTCGAATGTCGAGGCCAGCCACGAAGGCGTCGTCACGGTCAGGAACCGCAACGTCGTGATGAACAGCCAGGGCGTACCCGTGGTCATGTCGCGCAATTGCGAAATCGTCCTGACCGACGACAAGCAGCGCGAGCGTGCCCGCTTCCGTGTGCCCTATGGCGCACGCTTGCTGGTCGATGAAGGCCAGCAGGTGGCGCGTGCGCAAAAGCTGGCGGAGTGGGATCCGTACACGCTGCCGATCATCACCGAGCGCGCCGGCAAGGTCGAATACATCGACCTGATCGAAGGCATCACGCTGGTCGAGCGGATGGACGAGGTCACCGGCCTCACGTCGAAGGTGGTGGTTGACTACAAGCAGGGCGCCAAGAGCGTCGATCTGCGGCCGCGGCTTCAGTTGAAGGACGACCATGGCGAAGTGCTGAAGCTGCCGAACAACACCGACGCGCGGTACTTCCTGTCGCCTGACTCCATCCTGTCGGTGGACAACGGCGCGCAGGTCGCGGCGGGCGACGTGCTCGCACGTATCCCGCGTGAGGGCAGCAAGACGCGTGACATCACCGGTGGTCTGCCGCGCGTTGCGGAACTGTTCGAGGCTCGTCGGCCGAAGGATCACGCGGTGATCGCCGAGACCGACGGCCGCGTGGAGTTCGGCAAGGACTACAAGAACAAGCGCCGCGTCATCGTGAAGAACGACGAGACGACCGAGGAGACCGAGTACCTGATCCCCAAGGGCAAGCACGTCTCGGTGCAGGAAGGCGACTTCGTGCGCCGTGGCGACCCGTTGGTCGACGGTCCTCGCGTGCCGCACGACATCCTCAAGGTGCTCGGCGTGGAGGCGTTGTCCGACTACCTGGTCAACGAGATCCAGGACGTCTATCGACTGCAGGGCGTGAAGATCAACGACAAGCACATCGAGGTGATCGTTCGCCAGATGCTGCAGAAGGTTGAGATCCTCGATCCGGGCGACACGACGTTCCTGGCCGGCGAGCAGGTCGACCGCACCGAGTTCGATGCGGTCAACGGCAAGCTGGCCAAGGACGATCGGCCGTCGCAGGCGATGCCGGTGCTGCAAGGCATCACCAAGGCCTCGCTGCAGACCAACAGCTTCATCAGCGCCGCGTCGTTCCAGGAGACCACGCGTGTGCTGACGGAGGCTGCGACGGCCGGCAAGACCGACAGCCTGACCGGGCTGAAGGAGAACGTCATCGTCGGGCGCCTGATCCCGGCGGGCACCGGCTCGGTGATGAACCGGCTACGGGCGATCGCCGCCGGCCGCGATCAGCGGACTCTGGGGATGGCCACTACGCCGCAGATCACCGAGGAGGTGAAGGCGGCGGAGTAGGGGTCAGTCCCACATCGGCGACGAAATGGCCGGTGGTGCGAAAGTTCCGTCGGCCATTTTTTGCTTGCGCAATGTCAGTTTTAATAACATAATAGTGCTGTCTGCTAACTGGCATGACCGGGCTTGATCTGGAGTCGTCCCCGTGTCCGGCCAGATCTCATGTTAGTCCACCAAATAGCTCTTGCCGTTGAAAGGGGTGACTGGATGTTTGACGACACTGATGACGGCGAGAAGCGCCCCCACGTGCGGCTTGGCGCGAAGATCAGGGAAGCAAGAAGGCGGGTCGGTTACACTCAGAGCGCCCTGGCGAGGATGCTCGACGTTACGCGAGCATCGGTTGCTCAATGGGAAACGGGCCGCGCTGCCCCTGCTAGGAAAAGGCGCGCGCGTCTGGCAGCAGTGCTGAAATCGCTGCTTGCCGATTTGCCCGGTGCAGAGGCGGCACCCCTGACCGGGCGGTTAGGCAGGCCACCACTTCGCTCCAAGATGCGGAACGTGGCCTCGGCCTGTGTCGCATTCGATGCCGCTCTGCTCGACGAGCTACGAGACGCGGGCATCAACATCGGGGCGGAGCTTGCTGCGCACCTCCGTAACGTGGTCGCCGCGGCCCGCGCGGAGCGGCGTTGGCTCAACGACGATCGCGAGGTGATCGCTGATGCGAATAGCCTTCTGAAGCGGCACGGGCTTTGGAGCGACACGGATAGCCAGGATTGATGCGGTGCGCGTCCAGCGGCGTTCAGATCGCATCGCTGCTCGCTCAGCGCGACGTGATCGCAGCGGCGATCGATGTATTATGGTCGCGCGCTTGACCCGTTGCCTGACAGACCCGACGACAAAGGACAGTAGGACTATGAGCGACCGGACCACTCCAGGCTTCCACCATGTCGCGATCCGGGCCGTGGACTTCGACGCGACCGTGAAATTCTACACCGAAGGCCTGGGCTGCACGGTGCATTACGAGTTTTCGGTTCCTGGGCGCATTGACCGGGCGGCTTTCCTGGATGCAGGCGACGGCCGCTACATCGAAGTGTTCGGCTCGGGTTCAACGGTGCAGGCCGAGGGCAGGCGGCGGAACCCCGGCGAGGAGCGAACCGAAGGCGCGCTGCTGCACTTCTGCCTGCGCGTCGCTGACGTGGATGCGTCCTATGCCCGCGCGCTCGCGGCCGGTGGTGTCACACGTGCCGCGCCACGGACAGCGGCGCTCGGTGGCGAACCGCCAGCCGAGGTCCGCATCGCGTTCATCACCGGCCCCAACGGCGAGGTCATCGAGTTCCTGAAGAGCGACCAGCTCTGAGCGGGGATCACGCCTGCCGCGGCGCGGGATTCACCTGCGCGCGTCCACTATGACCCGGCCGCTCCGCGATGGTGATCGCACCTTCCGCCGCATACCGCCGCGCCAGTGCCGCGCAGATCATGAGCTGGAGCTGATGGAACAGCATCAGCGGCAGCACAACCAACCCAACCGACTGCCCCGCGAACAGCACGCTCGCCATCGGCAGCCCGCTCGCCAGGCTCTTCTTCGACCCACAGAACACGATGGTGATCCGATCGGCCCGGTCAAACCCCAGCAGCCGGCTCCCCACGCTGGTCGCCAGCAACACAGTCCCCAGCAGCACCGCATCCAGCAGCGCCAGCGTGGCCAACCGCCGCGCGTCGAGCTGGTGCCAGATGCCGTGCGTCATGCCCTCGCTGAACGCAACATACACCACCAGCAGGATCGAGCCGCGATCGACCAGCGTGCCCAGCACCTTGTGTCGCCCGACCCATGCCCCGATCCAAGGCCGGCAAAGCTGCCCGGCGGCAAACGGCAGCAGGAGTTGCACCACGATGTCGCCGACCGCGTGTGCCGAGAACCCGCCATGCGCGCTCAGCAATAGCCCCGCCAGCAGCGGCGTCAGCAGGATGCCGAACAGGTTCGACGCGGTCGCCGCGCACAGTGCCGCTGCGACATTGCCGCGCGCGATAGACGTGAAGGCGATCGAGGACTGCACCGTCGACGGCAGCAAGCACAGCATCAGCAGCCCGCCCCACAGCGGCGGCGTCAGCAGCGCCGGCGCGATCGCCCGCATCGTCAGTCCCAGCATCGGGAACACCAGGAACGTGCTGCCCAGCACCACGGCGTGCAACCGCCAGTGCCGTGCACCTGCCAGCGCGGCCTGGGGTGCGAGTCGCGCGCCCTGCAGGAAGAACATCAGCGCAATCGCCGCCGTTCCGGCCCAGCTTGAGATCGTCATCCCCAGCCCCTGCGCCGGCAGCGCCGATGCCAGCGCCACCATGCCGAGGATGCTGGCGATGTAGGGATCGATGGGCAGCCGGGACAACACCGTTCGCATGCCCCGCAATATCCAGCCGGCCCCGCTCATTGTGAAGCACGCCAGACATTCTTATTGTAATCGCTAATCGTGATGAACGAGGCCATTCCCCATGCTTGACCCGGTCCTCCTGGAGAGCTTCCTGGCCGTATCCCAGGCCCGCAGCTTCAGCGAGGCAGGCCGCCGTCTCGGCCTGCGCCAATCCACCGTCAGCCAGCACATCCGCAAGCTGGAGGATGCCGCCGGCCGCCGCCTGTTTGTCCGCGACACCCACTCAGTCGTGCCCACCGCGGATGGCCAGGCGATGGAAGGCTTCGCTCGCTCCATCCTCGAGGCCAATGAACGCGCCAGCCGCTACTTCGCCGGTTCCCAACTCCGCGGCCGTGTTCGATTCGGCGCGTCCGAGGACTTCGTCGCGTCACGGCTGCCCGAGATACTGGCCGACTTCGTGCGCCTCCATCCGCTGGTCGATCTGGAACTCACGGTCGACCTCAGTGCGACGCTTTACCAGATGATGGATGCCGGCGAGATCGATCTGGTGTTGTGCAAGCGCCGCGCCGGCGACGACCGCGGACGCCTCGTCTGGCGCGACCACCTCATCTGGATCGGCACCGAGGCAACGCGGATCGACCCAACTCAGCCACTGCCCCTCATCCTGTACACACCGCCCAGCATCACCCGCACCGCGGCACTCGAAACGCTGGAGCGGACTGGCCGCCCCTGGCGCATCGTCTGCTCCAGCGGCAGCCTCAGCGGTCTCCGTGCCGCCGCCCTGGCTGGGCTCGGCGTCACAGTGCACGCGCGCGGTCTGCTGCCGGATGGGCTGGTGGAGATGCCAGCCGCATATCGGCTGCCCGATCTCGGCGACGTAGACTTCGTCGTGTTGGGAGCCACGCGTCACGAACGCGGGCCCGCAGCCGAACTCGCAGCAGCGATCCTGGCGAATGGCGGACGATTGCAGCGGCGGGCTGGCTAACCTGCCCCCGACGTGGCAGGCCCACTGCCATTCGAACCCCACCGAGCCCACCGACAAATTAAGCATTCTGTCGGTGGCATATGCGTCGCATCGTCCGCTGCCGCGGAATGGTCGGTGCAGCTGAGGTGACCCTTCCACCGCAGCACAGACCAAGGTCATCTAACAATCTTCATTTGAGGAATAATTACGGGTCGCTTCGCCGTACTCCCTAGCGGTCAATCGTTGCCAATCTACGGGCTCCAGTGCGGATTTTGAAGCAAGGGCAATAATTAACGGAGTCTCAACTAGAATTGCATTTATCGTCGGATTCTTGCTATCCACCCCCGCAAAATTCACCTAGCGTGACATCGCGCCAATGAAGCTTTTGGGAACATAGCGACGATTATCGGACACCACCGTTGACCGAGGTCATTGCACACCCCTCCCCCGGGCAGGCACTGGATCCTGCCGCGTTCATCGTGCGCGCGCGCGGCGAAGTGCTTGGCGAGTTCGTTGAGCGTGTGCTGCAAGGCGAACGCTTCCTCGCTCTCTCCGGTGCACCCGGTACCGGAAAATCCGTCATGGCGCGTGCCATCCAGGATGAACTCGCCAGCAGGTCGGTGACAGTGATCCGCATCGAGCGCGGCGAGAACGACAGCATCGGGTCCCGCAGCATCATCTGCCAGCTTCTACATAAGCCGGAGGCGGCGTTTCAGCCGGACGACGTGGAAACCCTGTTCGAGACGTTGCTTGACCGCGAAGATCACGCCCAGCGGCACGCGATCATCGTTGAAGATGCGGAACTGCTGCGGCCCGACGCCCTGCAATACCTTCGGCTGGTGTCGAGCATGGTCCCGAAGCAGATGCCCCCTGTCGTCTTCGTCGGGCGATTGTCCGCCTGGGATGAGCCGGGACAGCCCGCGGGCGCGGATGCCCGCGACCTGGTCACCTGGCGCGTGGAACTCGAGCCTTTGAGCGATGACGAGGCCCAGGCGTTTATCCGTCAGAGACTGCCTGCTACATCCGCACGGGGACGGCTCGACGATGCTGCACGTGACGCGCTTGTCCGGTCCGCGGATGGATGCATCGGTCGGCTAGCTGCCCTGCTGACAGCCGCGGCAGACATGCTTGGCCCCGGGGATACGGCCGGCGCCGCGTGCACCGTCACGCATCCTGCGGACGGCCAGGACCCAACACTGACGCTCGACGAACCTGTGCCGGTTGCAGAGCATGGAGCCGCACTGACCATCCTGCCGATGTCCGACATCGTCCTGCACCCGGTCGCAGGTCCGCCTTTGGTCGAGCACCTGCGGAACACCCCGCGATGGCACGCCGCTGTGCGCCACCTGACGGCTGCGGTGCTGCCGCTGACAGTCGTCGGCGCGATCGCATATTGGCAACTGACGGTTCACGCCGGGCAGCTCCAGGGGGCCACCAATTCCGCGCCGACGCCGACCGCCCTGTCCGGCGTCGGCAACCTCTTTCTGGCCTCATCGTCAAACGCCGCAATCGACGACAATGTCGCGACCGAGCGCCCGGTTGAGGCATTGCCATCGGCGGCCGACCTTTTGCCCGGCCCATCCGGCCCGTTGCCTGCGTCGATACCGGCTGCCTTGCCGGCGCCGGTATTCC
This sequence comes from uncultured Alphaproteobacteria bacterium, assembly GCA_963726125.1. Lineage (GTDB taxonomy): Bacteria > Pseudomonadota > Alphaproteobacteria > Acetobacterales > Acetobacteraceae > JAMXLO01. The sequence continues at coordinate 98,354 of CAVSBG010000017.1, forward strand.
GGACAGTCAGCAGTGACGAGGCAGACGAACGGCCCGCCCCAATGGCGGGATTGTCGGTCGTACCCTCGGACGATCGGGATGCAGTTTGGCTCGTGCTGGACAGCGCGGGTGCAGATCAGTTGCCCGGCCTCGCGTCCGCTCCCGCGGAACCGCCGCCGCAGTCACCCCCCATCGCCCAGTCGGCCGCTGGCACCGAACCGGCCGCGCCGCAGGTTCGGACTGCTGCCGTCCCAGACGAACCATCCCCAGACGAACCATCCAAGGTACCGACAGCCACCAACACGGCAGCCCCGCTACCGACGACCGAAAATGCGTCACCCGCCGCACCTGTTTCCGCGGACCGCGGGCCAAGCGGCCAAACCGGTGCCGACGATGCCGCGGATACAAGCAGTCACGAGCGGAACGCTCACACCGTCTCGATCGATGCCGCCGAACCGTCCAACGCCAGCACACCGAGGGCCGAGCGTGTGCCGCCGCCGGCAACCGACGCCGTCGCACTGCCGCCCGAGGTTCCAGCCATTCCACAGCCGGTCACCGATATTGCGGCGTCGCCGGCAGTGCTGGCTACGCCGTCAGTCAGTCCGCTTGTCGCCACACCCACACCCACCCCCGTGCCCGCCAGCCCTGAACAGGAAACATCGAGTTCCCCCGTCCTCGTGCCGCCCGCGCCAGTGCCGCCGCAGCAATCGGCGACTGGCGCGTTGCCCCCGGTCGCGGTGCCCGACGAAGTGCCGGCGACGTCGCCGCAGGTCCCGTTGGCCGCGGCAGCGCCGGTCGCGCCGCCGCCCGCGCCCGCGGCGTCCGTCGGCACTGCTGCTGCGCCGTCAGGCAGTCCGCTCGTGGCCACACCCGTGCCCGGCAGCCCCGAACCGGAAACATCGGACTCCGCTGTCGTCGTGCCGCCCGCGCCAGTGCCGCCGCAACAATCGGCCACTGGCCCGTTACCCCCGGTCGCCGTGCCCGACGACGTGCCGGCGACGTCGCCGAAGGTCCCGTTGGCCGCAGCAGCGCCTGTCGCGCCGCCATCCGCCTCGACGGCGGCAGTCGGGAATTCGGCAGCCTTGCTGCCGGTTCCGGCGCCGCCGAAGCCGCCCCCTGTGGTGGCACCGGTCGCGTCCGCCCCGCATCTGGATCTCGGATTGCTCCTGTCACGTGGAGACGCGATGTTGGCGCTTGGCGACATATCTGCCGCACGCCTGTTCTACGAGCGAGCGGCTGCACTCGGCAGCGCCGGAGCGGCGACTTCCCTTGGCAACACCTATGATGCTGCCTTCCTGGCATCGATCCAGGCGAAGGGCATCGTCGCCGACCAGGCCGCCGCGATCGCCTGGTACCGCAAGGCAGCCGCCCTGGGCGACACCAATGCCCAACGCCAGCTCAAACGATTGGCCCCAGCACAATGAGCACTACGATAATCTCCCCGGTTCGCCTGTTCGCCCTTGCCGTCATCATCGCAGCCGGATTCTGCCAAGGCACCCTGGCACAGCCCAGCCTGTCCACCGATACACCGATCGCGCGCGCCAATTCCGGCACGGTAGGCGTCATTTCCGGCGGTATCGATGGGACCTACGTGCGGATCGCCGCGGATCTCGCCGCGGTGTTGGACGACGGCCAGACGCTGCGTGTCCTGCCGGTGCTGGGCAAGGGATCGCTGCAGAACCTCGCCGACATCCTGTACCTGCGCGGGATCGACGTCGGCATCGTGCAGTCGGATGTCCTTGCCTATGCGAAGCAGCGAAACCTGTATCCCGGCATTGATCGATCCATCCAGTACATCGCCAAGCTCTACGATGAAGAGATCCATGTCCTCGCCCGCAAGGACATCGCCCGGCTGGAGGACCTGGCCGGAAAACCCGTCAACGTCGATGTCAGTGGCAGTGGCACCGCGATGACCGCATCGCTGCTGTTCGATGCACTCGGCATCAGCGTGCAGACCCAGAACGTTGATGAACCAACCGCCGTGGAGAAGCTGAAACGAGGTGAAATCGCTGCCGTGGTGTTCGTCAGTGGTCAGCCGAGCCGGCTGTTCTCCGCCGTCCCGCCCGACAGCGGCCTGCACTTCCTCACCGTGCCGCTGACCAACGCCCTTGCGGCAACCTACCTGCCGGCGGAACTCACTCATGCGTCCTATCCCGACCTCATCGCGGACGGCGCTCCGGTGCCTACGATCGCGGTCGGCTCGGTCATGGCAGTGTTCGCCTGGCAGCCGAACAACGAGCGATACGCCAAGGTCGCCAGGTTCGTCGACGCGTTCTTCACCAAATTTCCAGACCTCCTGAAACCGCCGCGGCATCCGAAATGGAAGGACGTCAACCTCGCAGCCAAGGTTCCTGGCTGGTCGCGCTTCCCCCCGGCGCAGGACGACCTGGCAAGGCAGGTTGTCGCCGGACACACTGACCAGACCTTGCGTGGCCAGTTCGCGGCATTCCTCGCCAAGTCCGGCGTCAAGGGACCGCTGAGCGATGCGCAGACCGGTGCGATGTTTCGTCAGTTCCTGGACTGGCAGGATCCGGCGAAAGCGTCCCGCTGAGGCGTGCGCTTTCTCTTCTGCGCAAATAGGGAGGGGGGCGGGGCGTCTCCCGGACGCCCCTCCGGCCCGGTGGCAAGGGTGTTCGCGCCTCGGCGTAGGTTGCACGATCGTACAAGCGATTGCCCCGAATGCCGCCTCACGCCAATCGCTTGAATTGCGTCAGCGTGCGATCGGACCGATTCACCCTTGGCCTTGCGTCGCGGCGACCGTGCGGGTGGGACGTCCCGCAAGGCTTTCAGCACGGAGTTAGCAGGGAGGACGTCGAGGCCACGGAGCAGAATGCAAATTGCGCTTGGCGCGAAGCGCTTTGGAGCCTTACTCCGTCGCCTCGACGTCCTCGCCTTCCTACTCCGTGTTAAGATTCTTCCTGGACTGCGGACGCAACATGTCTCTCCGACTGTCGGAAGCAAAAGCGGATTCAAGCGATTGCCCCGAATGCCGCCTGGCACCCGCTTGACACCCCCCAAACCCGACACTAGGTTCCGCCCCCTCTGGCCGACCCGGGATGCTGACCCGGGCAGCCGTCGTTTGCAGGCCGAAGTCGCTAGCGGCGCCGCCTCCGGAAACCCCGGCGGGCCTAGGCCGTGGGCTCCAGGACCCGCAGGATGGGAAGTCCCCAGCCGGCGGGCTTTGCCTGTCAAATGACGATTGTCCCCACCGGGGCCGGCCGAACAGATGTGAAAGAGGCGCGATGCCGACGATCAACCAGCTCATCGCTCACGGGCGCGAGCGTCAGAGGACCCGGAATACCGTTCCCGCGCTGCAAGGCTGCCCGCAAAAGCGCGGCGTCTGCACGCGCGTCTATACAACGACTCCGAAGAAGCCGAACTCCGCCTTGCGCAAGGTTGCCAAGGTCCGCCTGACCAACGGCTACGAGGTCGTCTCCTACATCCCGGGCGAGGGCCACAACCTGCAGGAACACTCGGTGGTGCTGATCCGCGGCGGTCGCGTGAAGGACCTTCCCGGCGTGCGCTACCACATCCTGCGCGGCGTGCTGGACACCCAGGGCATCGCCAAACGCCGCCAGCGCCGTTCGCTCTACGGCGCCAAGCGGCCGAAGTAGGGGGACCCGCGATGAGCCGTCGCCGCCGTGCCGTCAAACGCGAGATCCTGCCGGACGCCAAGTTCGGCGATATCGTCATCACGCGCTTCATGAATGCGCTGATGTACGATGGGAAGAAGTCGGTCGCTGAGGGCACCGTTTACGGTGCACTCGATGTGATGAAACGCCGTGGCGGCGCGCAGGCCGACCCGGTGCGCATGTTCCACGAAGCTCTGGAGAACGTGAAGCCGGCCGTCGAGGTACGCTCCCGCCGCGTCGGCGGCGCGACCTATCAGGTGCCCGTCGAAGTCCGCACGGAACGCCGTCAGGCGCTGGCGATCCGTTGGCTGATCGACGCCGCCCGCAAGCGTGGCGAGCACACCATGGAAGACCGCCTGTCGAACGAACTGCTGGACGCGGTGAACAATCGTGGCGCAGCGGTGAAGAAGCGTGAAGACACCCACCGGATGGCCGAGGCGAACAAGGCCTTCAGCCACTATCGCTGGTAACTGACTTAAACCGGAGACAACGAAGATGGCCAAGGCGAAATTCGCGCGCACCAAGCCGCACTGCAACGTCGGCACGATCGGTCACGTGGACCATGGCAAGACGACACTAACCGCGGCCATCACCAAGGTGCTGGCGAAGACCGGTGGTGCGACGTTCACCGCCTACGACCAGATCGACAAGGCGCCGGAAGAGAAGGCGCGTGGCATCACGATCGCGACCGCGCACGTCGAGTATGAGACGTCGAAGCGCCATTACGCACACGTCGATTGCCCCGGCCACGCCGACTATGTGAAGAACATGATCACCGGCGCCGCGCAGATGGACGGCGCCATTCTCGTCGTGTCCGCTGCCGACGGCCCGATGCCGCAGACCCGCGAGCACATCCTGCTCGCCCGCCAGGTCGGCGTGCCGGCGCTCGTTGTCTACCTCAACAAGGTGGACATGGTGGACGACCCGGAACTGCTGGAACTGGTCGAGCTGGAGGTTCGCGAACTGCTCTCGTCCTACCAGTTCCCGGGCGATGACATTCCGATCATCAAGGGCTCCGCGCTGTGCGCGCTGGAAGACCGTGATCCCGAGATGGGCGAGAAGTCCATCCTGGAGCTGATGGACGCCGTGGACAGCTACATCCCGCAGCCGGTGCGCGCCACCGATCGTCCGTTCCTGATGCCGGTGGAAGACGTGTTCTCGATCTCCGGCCGCGGCACCGTCGCCACCGGCCGTGTCGAGCGCGGCGTCATCAAGGTCGGCGAGGAAGTCGAGATCGTCGGCATCCGCACCACCCAGAAGACCGTGGTCACCGGCGTCGAAATGTTCCGCAAGCTGCTCGATCAGGGCGAGGCCGGCGACAACATCGGCGCCCTGCTGCGCGGCACCAAGCGTGAGGACATCGAGCGCGGCCAGGTGCTCGCCAAGCCGGGCTCGATCACGCCGCACACCAAGTTCAAGGCCGAGGCCTACATCCTGACGAAGGAAGAAGGCGGCCGCCACACGCCGTTCTTCACCAACTACCGCCCGCAATTCTACTTCCGCACCACCGACGTCACCGGCGTCGTGCAGTTGCCGGAAGGCACCGAGATGGTGATGCCGGGCGACAACGTGACGATGGACGTGGAACTGATCGCGCCGATCGCCATGGATGCACAGCTTCGCTTCGCCATTCGCGAGGGTGGCCGTACCGTCGGTGCCGGCGTCGTAGCCAGCATCACCGCCTAGCGACTGAATTGGATTGTGGCGCCCCGCCGAAAGGTGGGGCGCCACGTGTTTCTGCGGAACTCTTGGAAGACGAACGATGGACAACCAGAATATCCGCATCCGGCTCAAGGCCTACGATCACCGCGTGCTGGACAACAGCACCAAGGAGATCGTCAACACGGCCAAGCGCACGGGTGCCCAGATCCGCGGACCAATCCCGCTGCCGACGCATATCGAGCGCTTCACCGTCAACCGCTCACCGCACGTCGACAAGAAAAGCCGCGAGCAGTTTGAGATCCGCACCCATCGCCGGCTGCTCGACATCGTCGAACCGACGCCACAGACCGTGGACGCGCTGATGAAGCTCGACCTCGCCGCCGGCGTCGACGTCGAGATCAAGATCTGAGGCCGGCACGATGACCGCAACCACCGCCACCACGCGCACGGGATTGCTGGCCAGGAAGCTCGGCATGACCCGCATCTTCCAGGATGACGGCACCCACATCCCGGTCACCGTGCTGCTGCTCGATGGCCTGCAGGTCGTCGCCCAGCGCACCGAGGAGAAGGATGGCTACACCGCCGTCCAGCTCGGCCTCGGCAAGACCAAGGTCAAGAACGTTTCGCAGCCCAATCGCGGCCACTTCGCCAAGGCGAAGGTCGAGCCCAAGGCAAAGCTGGTGGAATTCCGCGTCGCGCCCGACGCGCTGCTGGAGCCTGGCGCCGTGCTGTCGGCAGCGCACTTCGCGGTCGGCCAGAAGGTCGATGTCTGCGGCATCACCCAGGGCAAGGGTTTTGCCGGCGGCATGAAGCGGTGGAACTTCTCCGGCCTGGAAGCCAGCCACGGCGTTTCGATCAGCCATCGCAGCCTGGGTTCCACCGGTAACCGGCAGGACCCCGGCAAGACATTCAAGAACAAGAAGATGGCCGGTCACCTCGGCGTCGAACGTGTCACCACGCTGAACCTTGCGGTCGCCGCGGTGGATGTCGAGAAGGGCCTGCTGATGATCAAGGGCGCGGTGCCGGGCTCGAAGGGCGGCTACGTGCTGGTCCGCGACGCGGTCAAGCGCGCTCGCCCGAAGGATGCGCCTTATCCGGCGGCACTTGTCGAAGCACAGGCGGCCTGAACCATGCAGATCGAAATCACCACGCTCGACCAGACGAGCGCCGGCAGCGCCGAGTTGCCGGACGAGATCTTCGCCACCGTGCCGCGTGCCGACATCATGGCTCGCGTGGTGCATTGGCAGTTGGCCAAGCGCCGTGCCGGGACGCACAGCACCAAGGGCCTGAGCGACGTGTCCGGCACGACCAAGAAGCCGTATCGCCAGAAGGGCACTGGCAACGCGCGCCAGGGCAGCCTGCGTGCGCCGCAGTTCCGCGGCGGCGGCGTGGTGCATGGACCGGTGCCGCATTCGCACGAATACAGCCTGAACAAGAAGGTCCGCCGTCTTGGGCTGATCTCGGCACTGTCGCAGAAGCAGGCCGACGGCAAGCTGGTGGTGCTGGACGCGGCGAGCGGCGCGGCCAAGACGGCCGAGCTGTCCCGCAAGCTGAAGGCGTTGGGTTGGAAGTCCGTGCTGATCCTGGATGGCACCGTGGATGCCGGCTTCCTGCGCGTCAGCCGCAACATCCCCGGCATCGACGTGCTGCCAACGGTGGGCGCCAATGTCTATGACATCCTGCACCACGACGTGCTGGCCATCACCACCGCTGGAGTCGAGGGCCTGAAGCAGCGGCTCGGCCCCAAAGCGCCGGCTCAAGTGAATGGCGGAGTTGCCGCATGAGCGACCTCTACGAGGCCGATGTCGTTGTGTGGTCGGAGGACCAGGCGGCGCTGCTGCGTCGACTTGCCGCGGGCGAGCGGGTCAACGACCTGGTGGACTGGGCCAACGTGATCGAGGAGATCGAGAGCGTGGGCAACGAGCAACTTCATGCGGTGAGCTCGCTGCTCACGCAGGCGATTGTCCACAGGTTGAAGGCACTGGCGTGGCCGGATGCGCGCGATGCGGACAACTGGCGCGCGGATGCCGAGCGATTTGCCGGCGATGCGGCCGATCGGTTCACGCCTGCCATGCGGCAGCGGCTGGATTTCGCACGTATCTACCGGCGCGCGCTGCGCGCGGTTCCGGCGACGATGTATGGCGTGCCTCGGCCGCCGCTGCCTGCGGAATCGCCATGGGCGTTGGACGAGCTGCTGGGCAATGAAGGTGACGCGGCATGAGCAAGCCGAAACTCTCGCGCGAGGCGATGTATCAGATCATCCGCGCGCCGGTGATCACCGAGAAGGCGACGATGCTGTCGGAGCACGGCCAGTTCGTGTTCCGCGTCTCGCCGGATGCGACCAAGCCGGAGATCAAGGCGGCGATCGAGGGCCTGTTCGGTGTCAGCGTGATCTCGGTGAACACGCTGGTGCAGAAGGGCAAGACCAAGCGCTTCAAGGGGCGGCCGGGCAGCCGTTCCGACGTCAAGAAGGCGTTCGTGCGGCTGGCCGCCGGCCAGTCGATCGATTTCACCACGGGCCTCGCATAACATGGCACTGAGACAATTCAATCCGGTCACGGCGAGCCTGCGCGGCACGGTGCTGATCGACCGTTCCGACCTGTGGAAGGGCAAGCCGGTCAAGACCCTGACCGAGGGCAAGCACGGCACCGGCGGGCGCAACAACCACGGCCACATCACCAGCCGCTTCATGGGCGGCGGGCACAAGCAGTCGTACCGCTATGTCGACTTCAAGCGCCGCAAGTTCGACGTGCCGGCGACGGTTGAGCGCCTGGAATACGATCCGAACCGCACCGCGTTCATCGCGCTGGTGAAGTACCAGGACGGCGAGCTCAGCCTACATCATCGCGCCGCAGCGGCTGCGCGCCGGCGACAGCGTGGTGGCGGGCCAGACGTGCCGACATCAAGCCGGGCAACGCGATGCCGATGGCGGCGATCCCCGTCGGCACCATCATCCACAACATCGAGATGAAGCCAGGCGCCGGCGGCAAGATCGCGCGCTCCGCCGGGACCTATGCGCAGCTCGTCGGCAAGGATGCCGGCTGGGCGCAGATCAAGCTGACGTCCGGCGAACTGCGCATCGTGCGCGCCGAGTGCATGGCCTCCGATCGGTGCGGTGTCGAACCCCGACAACATGAACCAGAAGATCGGCAAGGCCGGCCGCTCGCGCTGGATGGGCCGCATGCCGCACAACCGCGGCGTGGTGATGAACCCGGTCGATCATCCGCTCGGCGGCGGCGAGGGCCGTAGTTCGGGCGGACGCCATCCGGTGTCGCCATGGGGCCAGCCGGCCAAGGGCTACAAGACGCGCGGCAACAAGCGGACGGACAGGATGATCATCCGCCACCGCAACAAGGGCAAGTAAGATGGCGCGTTCCGTTTGGAAGGGTCCGTTCGTCGATGGCTATCTGCTGAACAAGGCAGAGGCCGCGCGTGCAATCGGGCCGCAACGAAATCATCCGCATCTGGTCACGCCGCTCGACCATACTGCCGCAGTTCGTCGGCCTGACCTTTGGCGTCTACAACGGCCACAAGTTCCTGCCGGTGCAGGTGAACGAGAACATGGTGGGCCACAAGTTCGGCGAGTTCTCGCCGACGCGCACCTTCACCGGCCACTCCGGCGACAAGAGGGCGAAGCGCTCATGAGCAAGCCCGGTCATCCGCGCAGCCTCGCCGACACCGAAGCGCAGGCGATCCTGTCGAACATCCGCGTCAGCCCGCGCAAGCTGAACCTGGTGGCAGGGCTGATCCGCAATCTGCCCGCCGCAGCAGGCGGTCGCGACGCTGACCTTCTCCAAGCGGCGCATCGCGCAGCAGGTGAAGAAGGTGCTGGAGAGCGCGATCGCCAACGCCGAGAACAACCATCAGCTCGACGTCGATCGGCTGGTGGTATCGCGCGCCGAGGTGGGGCGCTCGATGGTGATGCGCCGCTTCCATGCCCGTGGCCGCGGTCGTGCCGCGCGCGTGGAAAAATGGTTCAGCCATCTGAAGATCGTCGTCGCGGAACGCGCGCAGGAATCGGAGGCCGCATAATGGGTCACAAGGTCAATCCCATCGGGATGCGTCTCGGCATCAACCGCACCTGGGACAGCCGCTGGTTCGCCGGCGACGACTATTCCAAGCTGCTGCACGAGGACCTGAAGCTGCGCGGCCATCTGCGCAAGAAGCTGCACGGCGCCGGCGTGTCGCGCGTGGTGATCGAGCGTCCGGCCAAGAAGCCGCGCGTCACGATCTATGCGGCGCGCCCCGGCGTGGTGATCGGCAAGAAGGGCCAGGACATCGAGGTGCTGAAGAAGGACCTCGGCAAGATGGCCAACGCCGAGGTCGCGCTGAACATCGTGGAAATCCGCAAGCCGGAGATCGACGCGCAACTGGTGGCGGAGAACATCGCCCAGCAGCTGGAGCGTCGCGTTGCTTTCCGCCGTGCCATGAAGCGTGCGGTGCAGTCGGCGATGCGGCTCGGCGCGCAGGGCATCCGCATCAACTGCGGCGGGCGGCTGGGCGGCGCGGAAATCGCGCGCGTGGAGTGGTATCGCGAGGGCCGCGTGCCGCTGCACACGCTGCGCGCCGACATCGACTTCGGCGAGGCGACAGCGAAGACCACCTATGGCACCTGCGGCGTGAAGGTGTGGGTGTTCAAGGGCGAGATCCTGGCGCACGACCCGATGGCGCAGGACCGCCGCGCCGCCGAACAGGCGCCGCAAAGGTAACGACGACGATGCTGCAACCAAAACGCACCAACTACCGCAAGGCGCACAAGGGCCGCATCCATGGCAATGCCAAGGGCGGCTTCACGCTGAACTTCGGCACCTACGGCCTGAAGGCGATGGAACCGGAGCGCATCACCGCGCGCCAGATCGAGGCGGCGCGCCGCGCCATCACCCGCGCGATGAAGCGCACCGGCCGCGTGTGGATCCGCATCTTCCCCGATGTGCCGGTGAGCGCGAAGCCCGCCGAGGTGCGCATGGGTTCCGGCAAGGGCACGCCGGAATTCTGGGTGTGCCGCGTCGCACCCGGGCAAGATCATGTTCGAGATCGATGGCGTGCCGCCGGACCTGGCGCGCGAGGCACTGACGCTGGGCGCGGCCAAGCTGCCGATCCGCACAAGTTCGTCGCCCGCATCGGAGACTCGTGATGGCCAAGCAGGCAATCGATGTGCGGGCGAAGACGCCGGACGAGCTGAGCACGATGCTGCTCGACCTGCGCAAGGAACAGTTCAACCTGCGCTTTCAGCGTGCCACCGGGCAGCAGGAAGGCGTGGGCCGCGTAAAGATCGGTGCGGCGGCAGATCGCGCGGGTGAAGACAATCATGGCGGAGAAGACATCGCTCCGCGGCGAAGTCGTAAGGAGACCGGCGCGAAATGCCAAAGCGCGTCCTCAGCGGACGGGTGACGAGTGACAAGATGGACAAGACCATCACGGTCCTGGTCGATCGTCGCGTCATGCATCCGCTCTACAAGAAGTTCATCCGCCGCTCGAAGAAATACGCGGCGCATGACGAAGCGAACCTGTGCAAGATCGGCGACAAGGTGCGCATCGAGGAGTGCCGCCCGATCAGCAAGCGCAAGACCTGGCTGGTGATCGAGCGCAACGGCGACGCCGGTTGGCGGCGAGGCACTGACGCAGCACCGGAAGGAGCGGCGGCATGATCTCGGTCGAGACCAACCTGGAAGTCGCCGACAACTCCGGCGCGCGCCGCGTTCAGTGCATCAAGGTGCTGGGCGGATCGAAGCGCAAGACCGCCTCGGTGGGCGACGTCATCGTCGTCTCCATCAAGGAGGCGATCCCGCGCGGCAAGGTGAAGAAGGGCGACGTGCACCAGGCGGTGATCGTGCGCACGGCATTTCCGGTGCGTCGCGGCGACGGCAGCGCGATCCGCTTCGACCGCAACGCGGCGGTGCTGATCAACAAGCAGCTCGAGCCTATCGGCACCCGCATCTTCGGCCCCGTCGTGCGCGAACTGCGCGCGCGGAAGTTCACCAAGATCATGTCGCTGGCGCCGGAGGTGCTGTGATGGCCGCGCGCATTCGCAAGGGCGACACGGTCGTGGTGATCACCGGTGTCAACAAGGGTCGCCGCGGCGAGGTGCTGCGCGTGATGCCGAAGGCCGATCGCGCGGTGGTGCAGGGCGTCGCGATGGCGACGCGGCACATCAAGCCGCGCGGCATGCAGGAGCCGGGCGGCATCCGCCAGCAGGAAGCCGCCATCCATTTGTCCAACCTGATGCTGATCGATCCGCGCAGCGAAAGCCGACCAAGGTCGGGTTCCGCGTGCTGGACGATGGCCGGAAGGTGCGCGTCGCGAAAGTGACGGGCGAAGTGATCGAGAGCTGATGGTCGGGTCAAGCCCAACCATGACGAGTGAAGGCCGGGCTGACGCCCGGAAACACGTAATGAGGTCCACATGAGCGGATCGAAGAACCAACCGAAAGGCGGCGCACCGAAAGGTGGCGCGGCGAAGGGCGGCGGCGCGTGGTGGCTCCGGCCCGCCGATCAAGGGCGGCGGCAAGGCGGAGGCACGCGCCGAACGCGCGCGCACCGCTCAGGCGGTCGCAACCGGCGAAGCCGTTGCCGCGTCGCCGGAAGAGATGCCGCGCATGCAGAAGCGCTACCTCGAAGAGGTGCGCACCAAGCTGCAACAGGAGTTCGGCTACACCAACCCGATGCAGGTGCCGAAGCTCGAGAAGATCGTCATCAACATGGGCGTCGGCGAGGCGACCGGCGATCAGAAGAAGCTCGACGCCGCGGTGGACGAACTGACCGCGATCTCCGGCCAGAAGCCGATGAAGACGCTGGCGAAGAAGGCCATCGCCGGCTTCAAGATCCGCAAGGGCCTGCCGATCGGCTGCAAGGTCACGCTGCGCAAGGCGCGCATGTATGAGTTCCTCGATCGGCTGGTCACCATCGCGATGCCTCGCGTGCGCGACTTCCGTGGCATTGCCGGCAAGGGCTTCGACGGCCGTGGCAACTTCGCCATGGGCATGAAGGAACAGATCATTTTCCCGGAGATCAACTACGACCGGGTCGAATCAGGTGCGTGGGATGGACATCCAGTTCGTCACCACCGCGAAGACGGACGCGGAAGCGAAGGCGCTTGCTAAAGGCCTTCGATCTGCCGTTCGCCAACTGAGGATAGTTCGGGATGGCCAAGACCTCGCAGGTCAACCGCAACGGCATGCGCGAATACATGACGAAGCGCGACAAGTCGAAGCGCGGCGCGCTGAAGGCGATCGTGATGGATCGCACGCTGCCGGTGGAGGATCGCTTCAACGCCACGCTGAAGCTGGCGCAGCTTCCGCGCAACGGTGTCGGCCGTGCGCGTGCGTCTGCGCTGCGAACTGACCGGGCGTTCGCGCGGCAACTACCGCAAGTTCAAGCTGTGCCGCATCAAGCTGCGTGACCTGGCCAACCAGGGACAGATCCCCGGCATGGTCAAGGCGAGCTGGTAACGGAGGGAACGGGCAGATGGCGAATTCCGATCCCCTGGGCGATATGCTGACACGCATCCGCAATGCGCAGCGCGCGCGCCATTCGATGTGCATGGCGCCGGCGTCGAAGCTGCGCGCGAATGTGCTGGACGTGCTGAAGCGCGAAGGGCTTCATCCGCGGCTTCACGGCCGAGGAACTGCGCCCCGGCGTGGCGCAGCTTCGCATCGAGCTGAAGTACAACGAGGGCGAGCCGGTCATCAAGGAGATCACCCGCATCTCCAAGCCGGGTCGTCGCGTGTATTCGAAGATCAAGGAGCTGCCGCGGGTCTATGCTGGCCTCGGCATCTCCATCCTGTCCACGCCGCGCGGCGTGATGAGCGATGCCGAGGCGCGCGCTGCCAATGTCGGCGGCGAAGTCCTCTGCCGCGTGTTCTGACGGAGAAGCTGCGATGTCGCGCGTCGGCAAATATCCAGTGGAAATCCCGCAAGGCGTGCAGGTGGCGATCGCCGGCCGCCTGCTGACCGCCAAGGGAAGCCTCGGCGAGCTGAAGCTGCAGCTGACCGACCATGTCGAGGCAACGGTCGAGGGCAACCATGTCACGGTGAAGCCCCGCACCGAGGAGCGTCAGGCCCGCATGATGTGGGGCACCACGCGCGCGTTGCTCGCCAGCATGGTGAAGGGCGTGTCCGCCGGCTACGTGAAGTCGATGGAGATCACCGGCACCGGCTATCGCGCCGCCGTGCAGGGCAAGAACCTCGAGCTGGCGCTGGGGTATTCGCATCCGATCGTCTATCCGATCCCGGACGGCATCAAGATCACCTGCGAGCGCCCCACGGCAATCAAGGTTGAAGGCGTTGACAAGCGGCTGGTCGGTCAGGTCGCAGCGGAGATCCGCGGTTTCCGCGGGCCGGAGCCCTACAAGGGCAAAGGCATCCGCTACACCGACGAACAGATCCGCCGCAAGGAAGGGAAGAAGAAGTGAGCACCCGATATTGGCACGACTCCCTCTCCCGCGCAGCGGGGGAGGGTCAGGGAGGGGGTGCTTCCCGGCTGGTAACTCCGCCACCCCATCCCTCCCCCGCAGGGCGGGAGAGGAGGCGCGCATGAGCACGCTGCAAGAACTGCGGACGCGGCGGCGCGTGCGCCTGCGCTTCCAGTTGCGCCACAAATCCGGCGGCCGTCCACGGCTGTCGGTGTTCCGCTCCGGCAAGCACATCTACGCCCAGGTGATCGACGACAGCGCAGGGCCGTACCGTCGCCGCCGCGTCCTCGCTCGACAAGACGCTGCGCGAGTCGCTGAAGACCGGCGCCGACAAGGCTGCCGCTGCGGCGGTGGGCAAGCTGGTGGCGGAGCGCGCAGTTGCAGCCGGCATCAAGGAAGTGGTGTTCGATCGCGGAGCTTATCTCTACCACGGCCGCGTCAAGGCGCTGGCCGACGCCGCTCGCGAGGGCGGGCTGGCGTTTTGAGGATTCTGACACATGGCACGTGAAGCAAGAGACGGTGGCCGGGGTCGCGACCGGGACCGCGATTCCGACGACGGCCTGACCGACAAGCTCGTCACCATCAACCGCGTCGCGAAGGTGGTGAAGGGTGGCCGCCGTTTCGCGTTCGCCGCGCTCGTCGTGGTGGGCGACCAGAAGGGCCGCGTCGGCTACGGCGCCGGCAAGGCCCGCGAGGTGCCCGAAGCGATCCGCAAGGCGACGGAACGCGCCAAGCGCGGCCTGATCCGCGTGCCGATGAAGGAAGGCCGTACGCTGCATCACGACATCGAGGGGCGCTACGGCGCCGGAAAGGTCATCCTGCGGACAGCCGTCGCCGGCACCGGCATCATCGCGGGCGGCCCACTGCGCGCGGTGTTCGAGACCCTCGGCATGGGCGACGTGGTGGCGAAGTCGCTCGGCAGCCGCAACCCGCACAACATGGTCAAGGCGACCTTCGCCGCGCTGGAACGGTGCGCGTCGCCCCGCTCGGTCGCCAACCGCCGCGGCAAGAAGGTGTCCGAACTGTTCGCCCGTCGCGAAGCGGCACCGCCGACGCCGGCAGCACCCGAGGAGACCGCCAGTGCCTAAGGTGCGCGTCACCCAGATCGCCTCCGCGCTCGGCCGCAAGCCGGGCCAGAAGGAGACCCTGATCGGCCTCGGCCTCAACAAGCTGCGGCGTTCGCGTGAGCTCGAGGATACCCCCTCGATCCGCGGCATGATCCGCAAGGTGTCCCACCTGGTGAAGGTGGAGGAGCAACAGTCATGATGGCCGGGTCAAGCCCGGCCATGACGCTTGGGGGCCGGGCTAACGCCCGGGATTGCACATGAAGCTGAACGAACTGCGCGACAATCCTGGCGCGCGCCTGAAGTCGAAGCGACTCGGCCGGGGCATTGGCTCCGGCAAGGGCAAGACCTCGGGCAAGGGCGTGAAGGGCCAGTTGGCGCGCACCGGCGTGTCGATGAACGGCTTCGAGGGCGGCCAGATGCCAATCTTCCGCCGCCTGCCGAAGCGCGGCTTCTGGAACCCGTTCCGCAAGGAATACGCGCCGGTCAACCTCGGCGCCCTGGAAGCCGCCATAGCGGCGGGCAAGCTGGATTCAGCCCAACCGATCGACGAGGCCAAGCTGCGGGCCGCGGGGCTGGTGCGCGGCCGGCTGGATGGCGTGCGGTTGCTGGCCAAGGGCGAAATCTCGCGGGCCGTCACCATCACGGTCAGCGGTGCGTCCGCAGCGGCGATCGAGGCGGTGCAGAAGGCCGGCGGCAGCGTCACCACCACGGTGGCGAAGAAGGAGCCCGCGGCGGCGGCAGCCTAAGGTTTTATCACCACAGAGGCGCAGAGGCACGGAGTGGTCATTCATGAGTTTCTCCGTGCCTCCGTGCCTCTGTGGTGAATCTTCCTCTGCCTTGCGTTGGCGTGGCGCCAGACCGACAATAGAGCGCGACTGACGAGGGACATTCCATGGCCTCCGCTGCCGAACAACTCGCGGCAAATCTCAGCCTCGGTGTCTTCTCCAAGGCGACCGAGCTCAAGAACCGCATCTGGTTCACCCTCGGCGCGCTGATCATCTACCGTATCGGCACCTACATCCCGATCCCCGGCGTCGACGCCTCGGTGATGACCGAGATGCTGAACCAGCACGGCGGTGGCATCCTCGGCATGTTCGACATGTTCACCGGTGGCGCGCTGCGCCGCATGACGGTGTTCGCGCTGAACATCATGCCCTACATCAGCGCCAGCATCATCATCCAGTTGATGACCGCCGCCATCCCCTCGCTGGAAACGCTGAAGAAGGAAGGCGAGGCGGGCCGCAAGAAGCTCAACCAGTACACCCGCTACCTCACCGTACTCATCGCCATGTTCCAGTCCTACGGCATCGCCGTCGGACTCGAGAGCATGCACGGCAGCTTCGGCGCCGCGGTGATCAACCCCGGCGTATTCTTCCAGTTCTCCTGCGTCATCACGCTCGTTGGCGGCACGGTCTTCCTGATGTGGATCGGTGAGCAGATCACCGCCCGCGGTGTCGGCAACGGCACCTCGCTGATCATCATGGCCGGCATCGTCGCCAATCTCCCCAACGCGCTTGCCGGCCTGCTGGACCTCGGTCGCACCGGTGCGCTGTCGCCGATATTCATCGTCGTGTTCATGATCCTGGCGGTGTTCGTGATCGCGTTCATCGTGTTCATGGAGCGCGCCCAGCGCCGCATCCCGGTGCAATACCCAAAGCGTCAGGTCGGCACCCGCATGTTCGGCGGCGACTCCACGCACATGCCGCTGAAGATCAACACCTCAGGCGTGATCCCGCCGATCTTCGCCAGCTCGATCCTGCTGATCCCGGCGACCATTGCCGGCTTCTCCCAGGGCGCCGGCCCAGCCTGGTTGCAGTTCATCGGCAACAACCTGTCGCACGGCACGCCGCTCTACATGGCGCTCTACGCGTTCATGATCATCTTCTTCTCGTACTTCTACACGGCGGTGGTGTTCAATCCGGAGGAGACCGCTGACAACCTGAAAAAGTACGGCGGCTTCATCCCCGGCATCCGTCCCGGCAGTGCCACGGCCGAGTACTTCGACTACGTGCTGACGCGCCTCACCACGGTGGGCGGACTTTACCTCACCGCGGTATGTCTGCTGCCCGAGATCCTGATCAGCGACTACGGCCTGCCGTTCTACTTCGGCGGCACCTCCATTCTGATCGTGGTGTCGGTCACCATGGATACGGTCACGCAGATCCAGTCGCACCTGCTGGCGCACCAGTACGAAGGCCTGATCCGCAAGTCTCGCGTCCGAGGTCGCAGATGACCACCGGACCAAGCCCGCCGGCAGGCTCGAGCCATCGGGCGATCGCCCGTACTCACCCATGAGGCTCATCCTGCTTGGTCCGCCGGGCGCCGGGAAAGGCACCCAGGCCAAGCGCCTGCAGGACCGCTACCGCATCGCGCAGATCTCTACCGGTGACATGCTGCGTGCCGAGGTCGCCGCCGGGTCGCCTATCGGACGCGAGGCCAAGGCGGTGATGGAGGCCGGCCAACTGGTTTCCGACGACATCATCATCCGCATGCTCGGCAGCCGCGTTGACCAGCCGGACGCGGCCAGCGGCTTCATCCTCGACGGGTTCCCCCGCACGGTGCCACAAGCCCAGGCGCTCGATCGGATGCTGGCCGAGAAGCGCATGAAGCTGGACGCGGTGATCGAGCTTCAGGTCGACGACGCCGCCCTGGTGGACCGCATCTCCGGCCGCTTCACCTGCGCCAAGTGTGGCGCCGGTTACCACGACCGGTTCAAGCCGCCGCGCGAGCCAGGCGTCTGCGACGTCTGCGGCTCCAACGAATTCACCCGCCGCGCCGACGACAACCGCGAGACGGTAGCGGCCCGCCTTGTGGCGTACCACAGCCAGACCGCGCCCATCCTGCCGCACTACGCAGCGCAAGGCCTGCTGCACAACGTCGACGGCATGGCCGAGATAGACGCGGTCACACAACAGATCCAGGAAGTGCTGGCGAAGCTGCCCTGACCGACCAAAAGCCAAGACTCCCTCTCCCGCAAAAGCGGGGGAGGGTAGGGAGGGGGTGCCACCAGCCTTAACCGGACCACCGCCCGTCCCCCGCCCGCATTGCCTACGACCCCCGCCCGCCGCATTCTGCCTGCCTCACCCCCCAGGGAGGCCGCGATGTCCGCATCCGCCTACACCCAGGCCTACGCGGCTTGGCGCGCCGACCCGGAAGCCTGGTGGGCGGCCGCCGCGCAGGGCATCACCTGGGACCGCCCCTGGGACCGCGTCTTCGACCCCACCACTGGCCCCTACGGCCGCTGGTTCCCCGGTGCCACCCTCAACACCTGCTACAACTGCCTCGACCGCCACGTAGCCTCCGGCCGCGCCGACCAGCCCGCCCTGATCTGGGACAGCGCCATGATCGGCCGCGTCGAGACCTTCACCTACCGCCAGCTCCAGCAACGCACCGCGAAGCTGGCCGGCGCCCTCGCCACGCTGGGCGTCACCAAGGGCGACCGCGTGGTGATCTACCTCCCCATGGTCCCCGAGGCACTGATAGCGATGCTGGCCACCGCCCGCCTCGGCGCCATCCACTCTGTCGTCTTCGGCGGTTTCGCCGCCGCCGAACTCGCGTCCCGCATCGCCGACGCCAAGCCCAAGGTCATCGTCTCCGCCTCCTGCGGCCTCGAGCCAGGCCGCGTGGTCAAATACAAGCCGCTGCTGGACGCCGCGATCGCGCTCTCCCCCCACAAGCCCGACGCCTGCCTGATCCTCCAGCGCGACGCCGCGCGCGCCGAACTCACCCCCAACCGCGACCACGACCTGCTGGACGCAGAAGCCGCCGCCACGCCCCACGACTGCGTTCCGGTCGCCGCCACCGACCCGCTCTACATCCTCTACACCTCAGGCACGACCGGCCGTCCCAAGGGCCTGGTGCGCGACAACGGCGGCCACGCCGTCGCCCTGTGGAACTCTATGCGGATGCTCTATGGCGTCGACGCCGGCGACGTGTATTGGTCCGCCTCCGACGTCGGCTGGGTGGTCGGCCACAGCTACATCGTCTACGCCCCCCTGCTGCGTGGCTGCACCAGCGTGATGTATGAAGGTAAACCCGTCGGCACCCCCGACGCCGGCGCCTTCTGGCGGGTCTGCGCCCAGCACGGCGTAAAAGTCCTGTTCACCGCCCCCACCGCCATGCGCGCCATCAAGCAGCAGGATCCCGACGGCAAGCTGATGCGCGCCCACGATTTGTCCAAACTGGAGGCCTTGTTCCTCGCCGGCGAGCGCTGCGATCCCCCCACCGCGGTCTGGGCTGCCGAGGTCCTCGGCAAGCCGGTGGTCGACCACTGGTGGCAGACAGAAACCGGCTGGGCGATTACCAGCGGCTTCCGCCAGTTCGGCCTGTTCCCGGTCAAGCCCGGCTCCGGCGGCAGGCCATGCCCCGGCTACGACCTGCATGCGCTCGACGACGATGGCCACGAGGTCGCGGCCGGCCAGACCGCCAACCTCTGTGCCCGGCTGCCGCTGCCGCCCGGCTGCGCCCCCACCCTCTGGCAGCACGACGAGGGCTACCAGGCCGCCTACCTGTCCGACTTTCCCGGCTGGTATCGCACCGGCGACGCCGGCAGCATCGACCAGGACGGCGACGTCTGGGTCATGGGCCGCACCGACGACATCATCAATGTCGCCGGCCACCGCCTCTCCACCGGCCAGATGGAGGAAGTGCTCGCCTCCCACCCCGCGGTCGCCGAATGTGCCGTAGTCGGAGCCAAGGACGAACTGAAAGGCCAGACCCCCATCGGTCTCGTCGTCCTGAAGGCTGGCGTCAACCGTCCCGAAGCCGAAATCGCCGCCGAACTGGTAGCCCTGGTCCGCGACCGTATCGGCCCAGTCGCCGCCTTCAAGGACGCCCGCATCGTTCCCCGCCTGCCAAAGACGCGCTCGGGCAAGATCCTCCGTGCCTCGATCCGCCGCATCGCCGATGGCGAGCCGGTGCCGATACCGCCAACCATCGAGGATCCCGCCGTCCTGGAGGAAGTTCGCGAGGCGCTGTCGGGGTAATGCGTTCGGTTCTCGCGGTTGATCTCGGCAGCAGCAATCTGCGAGCCGCACTCATCGACGAGCGCGGGCGATTATCGCACCTGCACTCGATCCCCGCGCCCCCGCCCGACGCAGACGCCAGCGGCAGATCGGAAATCCGCGCCGACGCCTGGTGGGAAGGTTTCAACACCTGCGTGGCGGCACTCGCCGCCAGCGCTGGTGCCGGCTTCGAGCAGGTCGCTGCCCTTGCGATCAGCGGCGTCACCCGCACGCAGATCCTGCTTGGCGCCGATCAAAGGCCGTTGCGGCCGGCAATCACCTGGGCCGACACCCGCGCCATGCGCTTTCTTGCCCGAATTCCTGGCGCTCGCCCCACAGGACGACCCCGAGACGAAACACCTGAACGCGTTCCACCCCGCCGCGCGGCTCGGCGCCATCGCTCGCACCGACCCGGCCATCCTCGAGCGCACCGCCTGCGTGCTCGAGCCCAAGGATTACATCAACCTGCGCCTCACGGGCCGCTCGGTCACCGACCACGTGTCATCCGCCCGCCTGCGCTCCGCCGTCGCACTTGCTGCCGGCACTCGGCGTATCGCCCAGCATCGTGCCGCTGGCGGTGCCGCCAACCGACGTGATCGGACGCGTCGCACCCAACCACGCCAGACCGCTCGCAAGGCTCGCCGGACGTCCCGTGATGGCAATGGGCACCGACACCTGGGCCGCGGTCATCGGCCTTGGCGCACTCCGCGACGGGATCGCCTACAATCTCTCCGGCACCACCGAGGTGTTCGGCGTTCTGTGCCAGAACCGCGGCACAGGCCGACGGCCTGCTCTCGGTCGATTTCGGCAGCGGACTGACCCAGCTCGGCGGTCCGAGCCAGAACGGCGGTGACACCCTGGCCTGGTTGACCGAACTGCTCGGCCTCCCCCGAACGCGATATCGGCGCCGCACTGAACCACCTGCTGGCTTCGCCGCGCGATCCGCAGGACCTGCTGTTCCTGCCCTACCTGCAAGGCGAGCGCGTGCCCTACTGGGACCCCTCGCTACGCGGTGCCTTCATCGGGCTGCACCGCCGCCACGGTCCAGGCGACCTCGCGCGTGCCGTGCTGGAGGGCATCGCGTTCGTCAACCGCATCGTGCTGGAGCGTGCCGAAGCGGCAATCGGCCGAACCGTCGCCGAAATCCGTTTCGGCGGCGGTGGATCCGCCAATACGGCGTGGTGCGAGATCAAGGCTGACATATGTGGCAGGCCGGTCACCGTGATCGATACCGATGAACCTGGGCTTACCGGTGCGGGACTGGTTGCCTGGGCCGCGCTTGACCCCGCCACCGATCTGGCTGCCGTGCAGTCAGCCCTGCCGCTCCGCCGGACCTGCCAACCACGCCAGGACTCGGTCGCCGCTTACGATCGTCTATACGCGTTGTTCCGAGCAGCCGAGGCCGCGATCGCCCCGCTGTCACACGCCCTCGTGTCATCGCAGCGCTGACCGATGGGCCCGCTGATCGAGCGCTACGGTACCGCGTTGGCGGGCCTCGCCCTGGTGGTGTTCTTCGTCGCCTTCGCACCGAACTTCGCGAATGCCGCCAACATCGTGAATGTGCTGAAGGACACCAGCTTCCTGGCCATCCTGGCACTCGGCTTCACCCTGGCGTTGACTACCGCGGAACTCGACCTGTCGGTGGCCGAGATCGCCAGTCTGACAGCCGTGGTCGCCGGCTGGCTGGTGCAATCCAAGGCGCCGTCCGGCGTCGCCGTGGCGGTCGCACTGGCCGTGGGTCTTGGCTTCGGCGCATTCAACGGCTTCGGCGTCACCGTCCTGAAGGTGCCCTCGCTGATCATGACGCTGGGCACCGCGGCGATCGCGCGCGGTGCGTCCTTCATGATCACCCAGGGCGTCGCGTTCGTAGGGCGCTGGCCCACCGCCTTCACCGACCTGGCCCGCGGCCGCGTCCTCGGCATCGCCAACCTTCTGCTGTGGCTGCTGGCCGCAACGGGCGCGGCGTTCGTGCTGCTGAAATGGACCCGTCTCGGCGCCCACATGATCGCCACCGGCGAGGCAGACGAGGCCGCGCGCCTCGCCGGCATCGCTACCGCGCGCATGAAGCGTCTCGGCCTCAGCCTGTCGGGCCTGTTTGCCGCCATCACCGCGGTGCTGCTCGCCGCCAACCTGTCGTCCGCCGCGCCCAACATGGCCGGCGACTATTTCCTCTACGCCATTGCCGCCGTGCTGCTCGGCATGACCATGTTCGAACCAGGCCGTCCGAACGTGCTCGGCACGGTGGTCGCAGCGTTCGTGTTGAAGGCGCTGGGCAACGGTCTGGTGCTGCTCGGCGCCGCCTACTATGTGCAGGACATGGTGCTAGGCATGATCATCATTGGTTCGGTGGCATTCTCTGCCAGTGTGGTCAAGAAGGTTGCGTTCAAGGTATGAGAAGGCGGGCAACAAGGCCCGGGGTTGGGGGATCATAGGATGGCGGCGGTCAGATCATTCCTGTTAGGCGCATTCATGCTGCTGGCCGCTCTGCCGGCAGCGCATGCATTCGATGTCGGCATCATCGGCTTTCAGTTCTCCTCGGAGACCCACGCGCGCGTCGCCAACGCCGCCGCCGCTGCCGCGAAGCAGCTCGGCTGGAACGTCACCCTGCTGAACTCGGAAGGCTCGCTGCCCAAGCATGCCGAACAGTTCGAGGCACTGATCACCAAGAAGGTCGATGCGATCATCATAGCGATGGGCAAGCCGGTCGAGGCCGAAGCGCAGTTCAAGGCCGCGAAGGAAGCCGGCATTCCGGTGATCACCGTGCAGTCCGGCAGCAGCCCCTATGCTCTGTTCGACATCGAGACCAACGAATACAAGGTCGGCGCCGACGGCACGCTCTATCTGCTGGGCGTCATGGGCTACCAGGGCAACCTGCTGTCCGTGCGGTTCGATGCCAACATCGCATCGCGTATTCGCGACAAGATGCTGGATGTCGCGCTGTCCGAGAACAGCGGCGTGCACGACATTGGCAAATTCACTATGGCGCGCACGCAGAGCTGGCGCGATGACGTGCGCTCCGGCGTGCAGGCGTTGCTGTTGCAGAACCAGGGCAAGGTGCAGGGCATCTGGGCATCGTTCGATGGTCAGGCCTACATCATCGACGATCTGCTGAAGGCGCAGGGCGTGAAGAAGGGTCAGATCCCTTTGGTGTCGATGGATGGTGGCCCGGAATCATTCCGCCGCATCGCCGACCCCGACAGCACATTCATAGCGACGGTCAACGTGCCGTTCGAGGAGATGGGTCGCAAGGCCGTGCAGGCAGTGAACGACATTGTGGTGAAGAAACAACCGAAGACCGCGATCACCGCCGGCCCCTATCTCTTCATGGATGCGACGCTGGTGGACCAGGGCAACGTCAAGCAGTTCCTCAACTGACCACATCATCGGCTCCCGCCGCACCGCTGTTCTCGCTGCGCGGCATCGGCCAGAGCTACGGTGCGGTCACCGCCTTGCGCGATGTCGATCTCGACATCGCAGCAGGCGAAGTGGTGGCGATCTGCGGCGACAACGGCGCCGGCAAGTCCAGCCTGATCCGCATCATGTCGGGCGCCGCCGTGCCGGGCAGCGGAACCATGCACTTGCGCGGCACCACCGTGCGGTTCCAGGTGCCGCGTGATGCGTTGGCCCAGGGTGTCGCGACAATCTATCAGGACCTCGCGCTCGCGCCGCGGCTATCGATCACCGCCAATGTGTTCATGGGCGCCGAACTGACGCGGCCAGTGCTGGTGCCGTTCCTGCGCATCCTCGACAAGGCACGCATGGCGCGCGACGCGCGTGACTATCTCGAACGTCTGTCAGTGCGCATCCCCGACACCAGCCGCCCGGTCGAACGCCTGTCCGGCGGCCAACGCCAGGCCGTCGCAATATCGCGCGCGCTGCGCTGGAACGCCGAGATCATCATCATGGACGAACCAACCGCCGCGCTCGGCGTGCGCGAGACGGCCCAGGTCCTCGATCTGATCCGTCACCTCAAGGCGGAGGGACGCACCGTGATCCTGGTCAGCCACAACATGCGCGACGTTGTCGCCGTCGCCACCCGCGTCGTGATCATGCGCAGTGGCCGCAAGATCCATGATCGGCCAATCGATGGACTGAGTGCCGACGATATCGGCCACATGATCATGAACACCACCGCCGAGGCTGCCTGACCATGGCGACGAGATTGCCCATCGTGATCGATACCGATCCGGGTCAGGACGATGCACTGGCCATCCTTCTGGCGCTCGCCTTGCCGGAACGCTTCGAGGTGCTCGCCATCACCGCGGTCGCCGGCAACGTGCCTGTCGCGCAGACCGCAGCGAACGCCAAGCGCATCACGGAATTGGCCGGCCATCCCCATCTGCCGGTGTACGCCGGCTGCACCGCGCCGATGGTGTTGCCGCTGGTGACAGCCGAATTTGTCTGCGGCCCCGACGGCCTCGCCGGTGCGGATCTTCCGCCGCCCGCGACACCACTCGCCCCAGGACATGCAGTGACGGCGCTGCTCGATCTGTTGCGCGCGGCGCCGCCTGATGGCCTGACGATATGCGCGCTCGGTCCGCTCACCAACATCGCCATGGCGCTGCGCCTGGCGC
Organism: uncultured Alphaproteobacteria bacterium; assembly: GCA_963726125.1. GTDB lineage: Bacteria > Pseudomonadota > Alphaproteobacteria > Acetobacterales > Acetobacteraceae > JAMXLO01. The sequence continues at coordinate 122,681 of CAVSBG010000017.1, forward strand.
CGGAACTGACCGAACGGATCGCATCGATCGTGGTGATGGGTGGCGCGATGGCACTCGGCAACATCACACCGGCCGCGGAATATAACTTCTACGCCGACCCGCACGCCGCCGCCGTCGTGCTGAACGCCGGCCGACCGGTGATACTGCTGGGCTTGCACGCCACGCACCAGGCCATTGCAACACCCGAGACGCTGGCACGGTTTGCCGCGATGGAAACCCGCACCGGCCGCTCCGTGCACGGCATGCTGACACGTCCGCGTGCATCCGGTCTCGGCACCACAGGTCATCCCGTCCACGACGCCTGCGTCATCGGCATCCTTGCGTGGCCAGAATTGTTCCGATGCCGCGACTGTGCAGTGGAGATCGACACCAGCGACGGTAAATTGCGTGGCCGTTCCACCATCGACTGGCACGGTCGTCTGCGCCTCAACCCCAACGCCCACGTCGTCGATCAGATCGACTCGCCCGAGTTCTTCGCGCGAATGATCGAGGCGTTGCGCCGGCTGCCCTGATCCCGGCTTCGGAGTTTGCTCATCATGCCGCACATCGTCGACCAAATGCAGGCCGAGGCCGCCACCGCGATCGCGGCCATGCGTGATGCCGCGCTGTTCGCGCGCCGTCAGCACGCGTGCGCCGAACTCCTCCGCCACATGCACCAGACCGCCGCAAAGCTGGCCGATCAACCGCCGGAACAGGCGATCGAGCGTGTCGTGCGCGAATGGATGCAGGCCTGGCACATCGACACCAGCCGCTACGTCGAACTGCTTGAGGATGTGCGCCGCTTCGCAGCAGCCTTCTGCGCCGACGCGCGCGGCAGCACACCGACGACACAGGCAGCCATCCGCGAGGCGACCGAAGCCCTGGACGCGGCGCTCGTCCGCCACGGCACCTCGATCGCTGATCAGATGGCGTGGCGCTCACAGTGTGCGCATGGCTGGTGGGACATGGTGGTGCCCACACCGTCGGAATTGCCCGGTCGCACTGAACGGCCCGGTGTTCCGCGCTATAGTCCCGGCCTCCCGTTCTGGGAAATCGGTTGCGCCGATCGCTGCCGCCCGCCCGCCAACCCGGTCGAACGATGATCACAAGCCAAATCTCCTCTCCCGCAAAGCGGGGGAGGGTAGGGAGGGGGTGCCTCCGTTTGCAGCGCCTCTCTGCGCTCCAGAGCCGCCTGCACCGAGCCTCACCCGATCGCCCAGCCTGTGCGGCGCACCCGACTGGACCGCCCGTATCCGGTATGCGACATCGTGCGGCGTTATGTTGAAACGTGACGCCTTACCGGCATATTCCGAAAGCGACACCACCGCCTCGTTCGCCGCCGCGGCTGCGCTTCGTCTCGCCGTGCTCATCCCGTGCCACAACGAAGCGGTCGCCATCGCCAAGGTCGTGGCCGATTTCCGCGCCAGCCTGCCGCACGCCCGCATCTACGTCTACGACAACAACAGCACCGACAACACCATCGCCGTAGCGCGTGACAGCGGCGCCATCGTGCGGACCGAGCCATTGCAGGGCAAAGGCAACGTAGTCCGCCGCATGTTCGCCGACATCGAGGCCGACATCTACGTCCTGGCCGACGGCGACGACACCTACGACGCGTCAGTCGCGCCCGCCATGGTGCGCCTCCTGCTCGAGCAGCACCTCGACATGGTGAGCGGCGCCCGCATCGACCAGGAAGCGGACGCCTATCGCCGCGGCCATCGTCTCGGCAACGCGGTACTGACCGGCATGGTCCGCTGGGTGTTCGGCAATCGCATCAGCGACTTGCTGTCCGGTTATCGCGTGTTCAGCCGTCGGTTCGTGAAATCGTTCCCCGCACTCGCCGCCGGCTTCGAAACGGAAACCGAGTTCTCCGTCCACGCACTCGAGCTGCGCATGCCGATCGGCGAAGTGCCGACATCATACCGCGTGCGCCCTGCCGGCTCCGCGTCCAAGCTGCGCACCTATGTGGATGGCTGGCGCATCCTCAGAACCATCGTCGTACTGGTGAAGGAAGAACGCCCGTTGCAGTTCTTCTGGCTCTCGGGGGCGGTGTTGCTGCTGATCGCATTCGGCCTCGGCATCCCGGTGGTGTTGGAGTTCATGCAGACCGGTCTCGTGCTCAGGCTTCCGACCGCGGTACTGACCACCGGTCTCGTGCTGCTGTCGTTCCTGTCGTTCACCTGCGGCCTGGTGCTCGATTCAGTGACCAGAGGCCGCAAGGAGATCAAGCGCATCGCGTATCTCGGCATTCCCACGCTGGATACCGAGGACTGACCGCGGGCGCAGCGGGATACTGGCCGGCAGCCGCCCGTCGCAGCATCACCCCCTGAACCAATTCTCAATGTTTCTGCGTTACCACTGTTCCAGGAACCCGGTGGGCGGCAAGGATGCTCGATCAACTCTTCTACCTGGAGCCCAGCCCCCCGCTCACCCGCGCGGATCCCATCGCCGAGTGCTACGAACTCACCATCCTGATGCCCTGCCTCAACGAGGCGGAAACCCTGGCGCACTGCATCCGCAAGGCGCGCGCATTCCTGATGCGCAGCGGCATAACCGGTGAAATACTGATCGCCGACAACGGCAGTACCGACGGGTCGCAGCGCATTGCTGAGACGCATGGTGCCCGCGTCGTCCCGGTGCCTGGCCGGGGCTACGGCCGCGCGTTGCTGCATGGCATTCAGGCCGCCCACGGTCGCTACGTCATCATGGGCGATTCCGACGACAGCTACGATTTCAGCCGGCTCGACGCGTTCGTGGAGAAGCTTCGCGCCGGCTACCAACTCGTGATGGGCAACCGTTTCCTCGGTGGCATCGCCGCCGGCGCCATGCCGCCGTTGCATCGCTATCTGGGCAATCCGGTCCTGAGCGCCCTCGGCCGCTGGTTCTTCCAGAGCCCCTGCGGTGACTTCCACTGCGGCCTGCGCGGCGTCGAGCGCAATGCCGTCCTCGCCCTCGATCTCCAGGCGCCGGGCATGGAGTTCGCCAGCGAAATGGTGGTGAAGGCGACGATTGCCCGCCTCCGTATCGCCGAGGTTGCAACGACACTGTCGCGCGACGGCCGCTCCCGCCCGCCGCATCTGCGGAGTTGGCGTGACGGCTGGCGGCACCTGCGCTTCCTGCTGCTGTTCAGCCCCCGCTGGTTGTTCCTCTACCCAGGCATGGCCCTCTCCGGCGCCGGCCTTGCCATGATGCTGTGGCTGTTGCCCGCGCCCCGTGCGGTGTTCGGCGTGACACTGGACATCCACACGCTGTTCTACGCCGCCATCGCCACCGTGGTGGGCTGCCACTTAATGCTGTTCTGGGTATTCGCCAAAGTCTACGGCATCAGCCACGGCATCGCGCCTCCCGATCCACGGTTCACCGCCATGACCCGGCGTGTCGCGCTTGAGGCCAGCCTCGTCGTCGGTGGCGTCATGTTGCTGAGTGGCCTCGTGCTCGGTGTTTACGCCATCAGTGCGTGGGGCAGCGTCAGGTTCGGCGCGCTCTCACCGGAACATGCCATGCGCCTGGTCATTCCATCCGGCACGATGATCCTGCTGGCGTTCCAGATCGCCTACGGCGGATTCTTCCTCAGCATGCTGGAAATCCGCTCGGCACGCGCGCCCGGCAGGTACTGAACATCTTGAGCCGCGGGGCTACCTGCGGTCATTGCTCGCATCCGCCCGGACGCCGAAACAGGCACACCTCGCGCGGCAACTCCGGATTGGCGGCATTCTGAAAGCAGCCGACGGCGGTATATCCGGGCTCGCCATGATCCGGCGCGGCAATCAGGTAATTGTAGCGGCTGGCGGCGCGTGCCAGGGCCTCGCCGGGATATTGCGCCAGGACCTGGTTGTTCAGCACCACCGAGAGCCGGAATGGCACAGCCGAACCCGGCCTGGTCTCCGATGGCGTGAAATCCCACAGATAAAGCGGCACGTTGCGGTTGAGATACGTGTAGCCCCCGGTCCCAAACCTCGGGATGTCCTTCACCGCAAGGCCGCATATGTCGGACCGATCATGCGCGGCGAGGAACACCACGATATCCGCGCGCAGCCAGCGCCAGCGAGCCGCCAGCACGCCATGCGTCGCCGCATACCCCGAGCTGCCGACGCAGAACAGCAACAACACTGCAAGAGCGCCCCGCGCGACCGCGATCCCGCGATGCCGTTCGATCCACGTTATGACCGTGGCGATCCCAAGCCCCACGAAGATCGGTGCACAGGCGAGCGCCAGGTAGATGAACCGATATTCCTTGTGCGGCACCGCGCTGTGAGTGACCAGCACCACCAGCGCCATCAGCGCGAAGGCCGGTGCCCGCCACGCGCCCACCAGAACCAGCGCCGCCAACGGCACCGCCAACTGCCACGCCGCCAACTCGAACTGCGCGTAGTAGCTCCACGGCTGCGTGCTCCAGCTGCTGGCCACGCCCTGCAGCGAATTGCGCACCAGGTTCAGCCACAGCGACTGGAACGGTGCTCCCCAGGTCAGCGTGTCGAGCACGCCGCCCAACGGCACCACCACCGCCAGCCCGCCGAGCACCAGCCATTTCCAGCCGAACAGGTCCAGCCGGTACTGCCAGAGCGCCGCAACCAGCAGGGCAGGGGCGTATTGCAACCGCAGCAGGATCGCCAACCCGAACAGCGCGCCCGCCGCCAACAGTCGCCGCTCGCGTAGTGTCCGCGTCCTCGCCCAGCCACACGGCAACGATGGCACAGTGTGCGGCGATGACCTCGCTGAGCACCGCAGGCGCGAAATAGATCAGTTCGAACCAGAGTGCGCACACCACGCCGGTCACCACCGCGCCACGAACACCATCCCGCTGCCGCGCCAGGCAATACCCGACATAGACCACGCTCAGCGACAGCACGACGCACAGCGATCGCGTCACCCGCACGTAGAGCATCGGGTCGGAGCTGAACACGCTCGTCACGCGCATGACGCCCGCGATGATCCCGGGCAGCAACCAGGAACGCGCGCCGTCGAAGAACTCCCACGGCACGATGCCGGACCCGAACGCGAGGCGATGCGCCTGCTCGAAATACTGGAACGTCTCGTCGAGATACACGACGTAGACCTGGGTCCATGCCACTGCGAGCCGCACGGCAAGCGCCAGCAGCAGGATCGCCGCCAGTGCCAGCCGCGACCGAGATCCTATTGGTGCTGCGTCTCGATCGGCGCGCAATTCGTTCGCCCGGACGCGAGGCAGTCCTGCATCTTCGATGCCTGGTTAAGTCGCTGCATGATGAACAACACGCCAACGACCAGCAGCACGATCGCCACCAGTCCGACCAGTGCGCGATACCGCCCGGTCGGTTCGGGGTCGTCATCCGACATCAGGCCATCGTCCCCATGTCAGTGAACCGCTGTCAGTGATCTGTCGTCAGCGTTGGTTTTGCGTCGGACACGGCCCACTCATTCAACAGGGTGTAGCCGATTCCCAACAGCACCGGCCCAAGGAAAATCCCCAGCAGCCCGAACGAAAGCGCACCCCCAAGCACGCCCAGCACGGTCAGCAGGAACGGCAGTTGTGCACCGCGTGCGATGAACCAGGGCCGGATCACCGAGTCGGCACCGGACACCGCCACGACGCCGTAGACTGCCAGGAAGATGCCCCACCCCAGATGACCGGTCCCCATCAGCCACAGCGCGCCGGGAATCCAGACCAACGGGGCACCGACGGGCAGCACTGCCAGGAATCCCGCCACCGCGCCGAGCAGCACCGCGCGCGGCACGCCCGACAGCCACAGGCCGAACGCGGTCAGGATCCCCTGCACGATCGCCGTCAGCAGGATGCCCAGAACCACGCCTCGGACGGTCGCTCCGGTGACCGCGATCAGCCGATCCGCCCGCTCACCGGCGATCCGGTGCAGGATCACGCGCAGCCGTGCCGCGATCGGTTCGCCATACAGGTAGAAGAAGAACGCGATGAACAGTGCGAGCACGAACAGCAGCACGCCATTGGCAAGCCCCAGCAGCAGTCCGAGCCCGCCTTCCAGTACCATCCCGAAATAAGGCCGCAACGGCTCGATCATCACGGTGATGTCGGCGGCCGAGCGGTTCCACAGGTCACCGAGCGCGCCGCCCACCAGCGGGATATCGAACACCCACATCGGTGCATTCGGCAGTCCGGCGCGCAACGCATCCTCGATCACGGTGCGCAGATGGTCCACGTCGCTCGCACCGCCCGGCGCCGCCAGCGCCAGCGGCACGACCAGCACGATGGCGGTCAGCGCGACCATCACCCCGGCCACCGCGCCGCGCCGCAGCCGCGCATGCGCTTGCAGCCACTCGCATACCGGCCAGGTCGTGAACACCAGGATTGCCGCCCATAGCAGCGCCGAGAAGAACGGATACAGCACAAGCACGCAGCCCACGCCGATACCGCCCAGCAGCAAACCCAGCAGCAAGCGTTCCGCGGTCATGCGCTGGTCATTCCCCCCGCCCGCTTGTAGCTTCCCGCCGCACATTCGGGGAGGGTCCGCGATGCCACGCCTGGCTGCCAACCTGTCGATGATGTTCAACGAGGTTCCGTTCCTCGACCGCTTTGCCGCGGCGCGCAAGGCCGGCTTCGACGGCGTCGAATTCCTGTTCCCATACGAACATCCTGCCGCGGAACTGCGCAAGCGGCTGGACGACGCCGGCCTGACCCAGGCGTTGTTCAACTTGCCGCCCGGCGACTGGTCGAAGGGCGAGCGCGGCGTCGCCAGCCTGCCGGGACGCCAAAGCGAATTCCGCGACGGGGTGAAGCAGGCGCTGGATTACGCCGAGGCATTGGGCTGCAAGCTGGTCCACGCCATGGCCGGCATCGTTCCCGCCGGCGTCTCCCAGGTCACCGCCGCGAGCGTGTATGCGGCGAATCTGGCCTGGGCCGCCGAGCAGGCACAGCCGCGCGGCGTCAAGGTTGTGATCGAGCCAATCAACCATCGCGACATGCCTGGCTATTTCCTCAATACCGAGGCGCAAGGCGCGGACGTGGTCGAAGCTGTCGGTCGCGACCGGCTCGGCCTGCAGTTCGACGTCTACCACTGCCAGACCACCGAGGGCGACATCACCAAGCGCATGGAGCAGTTCCTGCCCGTGATCTCGCACATGCAGATCGCCGACGTGCCCGCCCGCAACGAACCCGGCACCGGCGAGATCGGCTGGAAATTCGTGTTCCGGCGGATGGACGAGCTTGGCTATCCCGGCTGGGTCGGTTGCGAATACCGCCCGGCCGGCGACACGGTGGCCGGGCTGAAGTGGCGCCAGGAGTTCGGCGTCTAAGGAAAGTCAAGGGTCCGCACGGAGTCCGCGGAGGACGACGGAGGCCCACTGAGGAACGACATGTGCGCTTCGCGCACAGCGTGTGACTATCCTTCCCTCAGTGGCTCTCTATCGTCCTCAGAGCACTCCGTGTGAACCCGTCCCAGAACCCCCAGAAAGGAGACCTCACACATGAAGATCGGCTTTATTGGCCTCGGCATCATGGGCCGCCCCATGGCCATGAACCTGCACAACGGCCAGCACAGCCTCCTCGTCTACGACCGCGCCACTCTCGCCGACGAGATCCGCGCCGTCGCCGAAGTGGAGCCGGACGGCAAGACGGTCGCCCAGCGCGCGGAAGTGGTGATCGTCATGGTCCCCGATACCCCCGATGTAGAAAACGTGCTGTTCGCTCCAGGCGGTGTCGCCGAGGGCCTGAAGCCCGGCACGCTGGTGATCGACATGTCCTCGATCTCGCCGATCGCGACCAAGGATTTTGCCAAGCGGATCAACGCGCTCGGGTGCGACTACCTGGACGCGCCGGTGTCCGGCGGCGAGGTTGGCGCCAAGCAGGCCTCGCTGACCATCATGGTCGGTGGCCCCGACGCGGCGTTCGCCCGTGCCAAGCCGCTGTTCGAGCTGATGGGCAAGAACATCACCCATGTCGGTTCGGCAAACGGCGACGGCCAGACCTGCAAGGTCGCCAACCAGATCATCGTCGCGCTCAACATCCAGGCGTGCGCCGAGGCGCTGGTGTTTGCCGCAAAGGCCGGCGCGGACCCCGCCAAGGTGCGCCAGGCGCTGATGGGTGGGTTCGCTGCCTCGCGCATCCTGGAAGTGCACGCCGAACGGATGCTGAACGGCACGTTCAACCCTGGGTTCCGCATCCGCCTGCACCAGAAGGATTTGAATCTTGCGTTGTCCGCAGCCAAGGAACTGAACCTGACGTTGCCGAATACCGCTATCGCGCAACAGATGTTCTCCTCCTGCGCGGCCCATGGCGGCGCTGATCTCGACCATTCCGCCCTGATCCTGGCAATCGAAGGCATGGCCGACTTTTCTGTTCGAAAAAAGGAATGAACAAAATTACATCCGGTGGAACGAGTCGCACCAGTAGAACAGGGTTGAAATTACGAGCGATGTGGTCATAAGCTGACGCCTTCGCCCCGATTCTGAGACTCGCGTGACAGATGCGGCGATTATGGGCGAGGGCCGAGGGGAAGGCCAAGATGTCGATGCGGTTTACCGAGATTGGCCAGCAGTTGCGGGCCTATCGCCTTGAAGTCCGGGCTGCGTGCGGAAGAAATCGCCGCGCGCCTCGGCGTTTCGCGCGCAGCGCTCTATCGCTACGAAAAAGGCGAAGTGATCAAGCTTGATACGATCAAGCGACTCGCAGAGCTACTCAAGATCTCGCCGCTGTCACTGCTGGGTATCGGCGTCGAATACTATAATCGCCCCATCGGCTACTTCGAGCGCATCCGTCAGGTCGAGGAAACCGCCGACCAGATCCTCCAGCTGTTCGGTCCGATCTGCTACCTCACGACCTCGGACGCCTACGATAACGCCCTTGCCCAGGCGTACGACGAGGCGGCCGACCAGGGGATCACCGAGCGCGCCGCGATGCGCTCGATGGCCGAGCAGGTGCTTGGCATCCTGACCGCACGCAAACGCATGTATGGGATGCGGCGCCCCGGCATCATCGCGATGGTCTCGCTATCCTCGGTGCAGCGGTTGCTGGAGACCGGGATCGCGGGCGGCATTCCTGTGTCCGACCGGGTGCGTCGCATTTGCCGCGATGTGGCGGTCAGCGAGGTCGAGAACATGGCCGCGCTGATGGAGACCGAGCCGATGGGCCTGCAGTTCGGCCTGCTGACCGGTTCGGAACCGACGTCGGCGTTCAAGATCCTCCGTACGCGCGACCGTGTCAGCCTGGCGATCAACCCGTTCCGCCCGGATACTCACCCTTCCGCCCATACCGGCGTCGCCATGATCACCGGCGCCGATGAGGCCATCGCCGCCCACCAGCGAGTCGCCGAGGCGAGCTGGCGCGAGTCGCTGAAGGGCCTGGCCGGCGCGACCCGGCTGCGCCAACTGGTCAGCACCAGCGTCCCCGCCTGAGGCCGACTACCTGCACGAGGCGCGGAGCAGCGGTGTCGCCGTAGCCGGCAGGGCGCCGTATGCTGTGGTCCATGCCAGCTCGTAGCCATCCCATGTTCCAGCCGCACCCGTCCGTGCAACTGTTATCCAACCAGCGTGTCTGGGATGGCCGCTTCCCGTTGGACGTGATCCGCTTCCGCCACCGCCGCTTTGACGGCGTGCAATCAGGCGAGAAGACCTGGGAGGTCTGGCGGCGCGGCCGTGCGGCTGCGGTGCTGCCCTATGACCCGGTGGCGGATGCAGTCGTCCTGATCGAGCAGTTCCGGCTGCCCGCCCTGGTGGCCGGCCTCGATCCGATCCTGGTGGAACTCCCAGCCGGCCTGTGCGACGACGGTGAAACGCCCGAGGTCACCGCCCGCCGCGAAACCACCGAGGAGATGGGGCTGGAGGTCACCAATTTGCGCCACATAGGCGCATTCCTGCTGACTCCCGGTGGCGCTGATGAGCTGTGCGACCTGTATGCAGGACGCGTCCGTGTCCCGGCTGCCGGACCCGACGGCATCGCCGGGCATGGCGGCATGGTTGAGGAAAACGAAGATATCCGCATCCGGGTGTGGCCCGCGGACCGCGCCATCGAAGCCGCCCTTGCCGGCCGCATGACCAACTCAGTCACCATGATCGGCCTGCTATGGCTAGCATCGCAGCGGCCGGCCCTACGCAAGGAATGGACACCATGACCGAAAAGCTGTTCCTCGACCAACCTCGGCTTCGCACCGTGAAGGCCACCGTGGTGGCGAGCGGTGCCGCCGGCATCGTGCTGGATCGCACGATCTTCTACGCCCGTTCCGGCGGGCAGCCCGGCGATGTCGGCGTGCTCCGCTGGGACGGCAACGAGACGCCGATCGCCGACACGGTGAAAGGCGACGGCGAGACCATCGTGCACCTTCCAGCCCCGGACGCGGCGCTGCCGCCTGTCGGCGCCACAGTGGAGGGCGAGATCGACTGGGACCGCCGCCACAAGCTCATGCGCATGCACACCGCGATGCATTTGCTGTGCAGCCTGATCAAGGGCGCCGCAGTGACCGGAGGCTCGGTCGGGGCGGACCGCTCACGGCTCGACTTCGACCTGCCCAACCCGCCGCCCAAGGAGCAGATCGAGGCAGGGCTCAACGCGCTGATCGAGGCGGACCATCCGGTGCGCATCGAATGGGTGGATGAGGCGGTGCTGGACACCAACCCAGACCTGGTACGCACCATGTCGGTCGCGCCACCGCGTGGCACCGGTCGGCTGCGGCTGATGCGCATCGGCGAGGGCGACACACAGGTCGATCTGCAGCCATGCGGCGGCACCCACGTCGCGCGCACCGGCGAGATCGGACGCATTTCAGTGGTCAAGATCGAGAACAAGGGCAAGCAGAACCGCCGCATCATCATCGCCCCGGCCGGGTAACCGCGTATCGGTTCCTCCCCCTCCCCTTGCGGGAGGGGGTTGGGGGAGGGGGTCGGCCCACCCCCGCCGTCCACCCTGACCGCTTCTTTTGCTTTCCTCCCACGGGAAGGAGAGCTGAAAATCAATCCTTTCCGCCCCCCGACTACTCGGCTTTCCGCAACTCACGGCGCGACGAGCAATCCCGCTTCACCTGTTCGCCAGCGCCTGCCCGAACAACGGCGATACCGCCGCGGGATCATAGGGCAATTCAGCCAGCGTCTCCGCGTGCCAGCAGCTCTTCCCCTCCGCCGCGATGAAATCGCCGTCGTAGACATGCAGAGCGTAGGACAGCTTGTCCAACGGGTTGGTAACCGAATGAATGATGTCGCGACCCAGCACCGTCACGTCGCCGAGGCGAAGCGATGCCGCGCCTGCCGCCTCGACCCGTCCTTTCGCGTCATCGGGCAGGCGGCGCCAGAAGATGTTGTCCTCGCCGCCGCCATACATGCCGATGACGGCGCGGTGTTGGTGGTTGTGCGGCAGGGTCCATTGGCGCCCGCCCCATACGACGTTGGCGATGGTCAGCTCAGGCGTACGAACCAGGACACCAGCGAAAGCACCCGTCTGTTCGCCGAGCGCGGCAATGATGTCGCATGGTTCGGAGACGGCGCGGCGAACGACCTCACGAATGGCCTCGCTGCCGTGTTCTGCGAGAGCCGCACGGCAGTCAGCGGCGAAACGGTCGATATCGAACATTATCGTTCTCCTGGCCTTCGATGGCGGCCGACGATGCACGGTGGCCGGCATCAGATTCGAGACTGTCGTAACGCTGTCAAGCCAGGAATGCAGGCGCCGCGTCAGTTTCCGAACAGCTTGCTGAACCCCTGTGCCACGTTGAGGAACTTGCTTGTCAGGTCGAGGATCTGTCCAAGCTCCATCGCCCGGCCACCACCCTGCTGTGCGCCGCCCATCATTCCGGGTCCGGCCATGCCGTTCCACATCGGGCCCGCGCCTCCCATCGGCTGCACCGGCATCACCGGCGACATGACGGGCGCCATCATCCCCATCTGTGCCATCACCGCGGACAGCAGTGCCTGTGCCGCTCCATCCGCCGGGTTCATCTGCACCGCCACGCTCAGTTCCTGCGCCGCGCCCGGCAGATTGCCGACACAGGCCAGCAGTCCGCCGGCGAACGCGTGGTACGGCGCGCAGCCGGGGTTCTGCATCAGTGCCGCCTGGATCGCCTGCAACGCGATCCCCAGATGCCCGGGGCTCTCCATCCCACGTCCAAGCATGAATTTGAGCCGGGCAGTGTGGTACTCCGCGACTGACAGCCCGTAATGCACCTGGTCGGAGAGCGGCAGCATCGCCTGGCGCGCCTGCATCACCACCCCGCCGAGCGTCGCGTTGACCTGTTCCCAGCCCATCAGCGCCATTGGCAGCATGCCGGACTGTTCCGCCATCACTGCCTGCTGTGCCAGCCCTACCGCCGCCAGACATTGCTGGTTCAGCATCACCTGCGGATACATTCCGTAACCGGACATGGTTTTCCCCTCGGCCTCGCGGTCCTAAGCTGGAATTTCATTCTGCCGCTGCACGCAGTCCACGTCACGCTTTTCCTGCAATCTGATGTCGTGCCAGTGAGCGCGGTGGCCGGCTCCAACTACCACTGGCTGATCGCGTTCAAACGCACTGCAATCCGCGGCAGCCGAATGTTCGGCTCTCGCTACGCCCCGGATCTCGCTTCGCCGCCGATCGGGTAGCTGCTTGTGCAGCCGACATGCAGCACCAGTTCCACGGGGCCGACCAGTCGCTCGAGCATCGAGCCAGGCATCACCGCGTCACCGTCGGTCCAGCGCCAACCCTTCTCTCCCTCGAACGCGTGGAACCCCTTGGCGAGACGCGTATCCCGCGCCTTGATCGTCTGGAACCGAGCGCCCTGCCGCACCACAATCTGCCGCAGTGCGACCCCGAGCACGCGCGGATCGCGCGCCACCCCCAACACGTCCGGCGACGCGGCGCGCGAGACGACATGCACCTCGCGCGGCGAGCCGGTCAGCGCGAAGACAACTCGCCTCGCCATGGCTTGATACCGCATCCACCCGGCGCCCATCGACCTCCAGATGCAGATCGGCATCATGCGTCAGCGGCACTCCGGGCCGCTTGCCCCCGCGCTCCAGCAACTGCCGCCACACCCGGTCCACCAGCGGCCCGCCGGTCAGCACAGGCGCGAACGGCTCCTTTGGAACCGCACCCGCCCCCGAGTCCGCGTTGTCGAACAGCCATCGGTTGCCATCATCGCGATAGCTCTCCGCCGGCGCGCCATTGGCGATCAGCACGTCGTGCGTTGCCAGTTCGATATGATAGAGCTCGACCTCCTGGGTGCGATCGTCCCATTCGATCGTGCGGTGGTTCACCAGGTACTCAACCGGGATCAGCGCGCCCTCCAGATACAGGGCGTGGCCCTTGGTCAGCCGCAGATCGCGGTTCGGAATGTTGTCGGCGAGCGCGCCCTTGCGCACGATCACCGGCGTCGCCGCGGTGCGTTGTCCGCGCGTGGCCGGCACGGTGCCAGTGCCGATCCACACGATGCGTCGTTTCGCGCCGCTCAGCGTCGTTACGTCGTCACCAATGGCGAGATCCTGCACGCAGCACTCGCCCACCGGTGTCTGGATCAGCGTATCGGCGCAGAAGCACAGCAGCAGCGCGACCGCCGCACCGTCGTCGCTGGCCGTTGCGGTTACCGGGTGCGCGCCGGCGAGAGCGAGCGAGAACGATCCGCCGGTGAAACCCAGTTGGCCGCCCTGGAAGGTGACGGACGCCGGATCGACGCCCTTCAGATCGATGGTCTCGCCGAGACCGAAGTTGGTGACGTCACCGGCGACGCCACCCGGCGTGTCGAAATGCAGATAGCCCTTGCTGCCGGCAAATCGGATCGTCTCGCCACTCGATACCGTGGCCTGCGCTTCGAGCGTGCTGCCTGCGCCGATGGTGACGCTGCCCGTCCCGATCAGACTGCCAACTGTCAGCGTGCTCGGATCGAGCACGATGGCACCATCGTTCTCCAGTGCGCCGGCATCGGTCAGCGAGGCGCCATTTAGATATCGGTCAGCGTTGCGCCTGATGCGATGGTGTCGCTACCTGCCAGCGTCCACGCTGCGTTCGCATCCACGGTGATCTGCGCAAAGCCGATGATGCTGTCGCCCAGGCCGGTGATGGTTCCGGCGCTCGCGGCCGAGGCAAGTTCCAGTACATTGCTGAATGCGGCATCGGCGACGACGGCGCCGTTGAACGAGGCTCCTGGTTGAAGGATCAACCTGGATGCGCCGCTGCCGAATTCGACCGCGTCGGCGATGGCACTCGTGCCTTTGCCACCGCCGATGAAGCCGCCATCGGTCAGCGTTCCACCGCCGTGGAACAGCACGCCAGCACCGCCGGAGGCCGAAGGTGCCCGAACCGCCGACGATCGTGCCGTTGTTGGTCAGGACGCTGTTTGTGGCATCGACACCGCGCCGCGTAGCCGAAGTAGCTGGGGCCTCCAGTGATCGTGCCATCGTTGGTCAGGAAGCTGTTGTTGGCGCCGACACCGATGCCGGCCGGCGATTACGCCGTCGTTGATCAGGGTGCTGCTTGTTACATGAACGCCGTAGCCGCGTAGCGGCCGGTGATCGTTGCATTGTTGTACAGGAAGCTGTTGGTGGCGTCGACGCCGGTGCCGGCGTAGTGGGCGGCGCTCCGGCGATCGTGCCGTTGTTGATCAGGACGCTGCTGGAGGCTTCGACACCGGGGCCGCTGCCGGCATAGGAGATCTCATAGATGCCCGGTGAGCCGCCGCCGGAGCCGGCGGTGATGCCGCCGTTATTGATCAGAATGCTATCAGCGCCGAGGGAGACGCCGGAGGCGCCGACACCGCCGTCGTAGTTATGGCCACCATTGCCTGCCGGCGATCATGCCGTCGTTTATCAAGTTCAAGAAGCTGCTTGAGGCTGCAACTCCGATCCCGCCGTCGCCGCCATTGCCGTAACCAGAAACGGAACCGCCCGAGCCGCCGGTGATCATGCCGCCGTTGGCCACGTTGCCGCCCGTGACAATCACGCCGGACGCCGCCGACGCCGCTGGTACGTGCGGCGCCCACGAGTCCGCCAGCGCCGGAACCTCCGGCGATCGTTCCGTCGTTGTTCAGGGTTGCGCTCGTGAGCTCAACACCAGTGCCGCCAGAGGCGTTTCCTGCCGATCCCGAACCGCCGGTAATCGTGCCCTTGTTGGTCAGGCTGCCGCTTGTGACGTGGGCTCCGGAGCCACCCGGGCCGTAAATGCCGAATGCGCCGCCGCCGGCACCCCCGGTGATCGCGCCGTTGTTGGTTACATTGCCGCTGGTGATATCAACGCCGGTGCCGCCTAAGCCTAAGCCGGTGAATTCGGAAGAAACCGCCGCCGCCGCCTACGATCGTGCCGTTGTTGGTCAGAGTGCTGCTTGTGCCGTCGACGCCGGCGCCGCCGGACTGGCCTCCCGCAATCATGCCGTCATTCGTCAGGCTGGCGCTTGTGACATCGATCCCAGACCCGCCGGTGCCGTAATTGTAATTGGCATTGGCAGTGTTGCTGCCCCCGTTGCCGCCGACGATATTTCCCTTGTTGGTCAGCCTGCCGCCCGTGAGAACGACACCGATGCCTCCGGTACCGCTGGCGGTGCTGCTGTAGGACCCGGAAGCACCAGCGATAGCCCCTTCATTCAGGACAAATCCCCCGCTGATGGTCGCGACGAGACCGGTAGCACCATCAGTGGGGGATGGCCTGATAGCGCCGGTGGGGGTGATGGTCAGCGGGCTCCGATAAGAAGCGCTCCCCAGGGTGACGCTAATTGAGACAAGAGGTACTGATCGTGCTGCCGGCCATTGTGATCTCCTGATGCGAGTCAAAGGCACGACACTCAGGAAGCCAGCGCTGCTGTCGTCATAGCCAGCGCATGGTGATGCGCAACGTCTCCGCGTGCGTCAGCGACCCATAAGCCAAGTTGTGCCTTACGTATAGCCTTAAAGTCGAGAGTGTTCTGCAACAATTGGCTGTATTATCTGCTGGCATGGGCCAGACGATGCCGGGTGAGCATTGAGTTCAAAGTTTCATTTTACCGCGCACATGCGACGATGTTTTGCTTTTCAACTATCTCGCCGAGGTGCCGTGACGGATCATCTCGGCCGCACGCTGGCCGCGTCACGCATTTCCTGATACGCAGCGTGGAACTTGGTGGAGCCGCGTCGCAGCTAGCAAGCAAGAAATCTTTTGCCACAGATGTACGCCGATACACACAGATAGACCGTGGCGCTTGATAGACTGTTGGCATAGTATGCGGTTCATTGGCTTCGCCAGTCGGTGGCCGCCGATCTTATCTGCGAAATCTGCGGCTGAAGATTCCTCGCCTTGCGACGTGCTGCACCATCTTCGTCGACCTCCGCTCAGCCCGCGGCAAGATCAAACAGCGTCTGCGTCAGCACGCGCGTTCCCGCCGCAAGTTGCGCCGGTTCCGAATACTCCGCCGGATTGTGGCTGATGCCCTTGCGGCAGGGCACGAAGATCATGCCGGTCGGGCACACCGGCACGACGAACTGCGCGTCATGGAACGCACCCGAGGGCAGGCGCATATACTTGCACTGTTGATCCGCGGCGGCGCGCTCCACGGCGTCGATCACCAGTGGCGAGAACTCGACAGGCAGCGCGTGGAATGTCTCCTGCACCGTCACACCCGCGTCGCGCACCGCGGCCTGCACCACGCCCGCCACCGCATCACCGCGCGCCAATAACACCGCCTTGTCGGGATGGCGAAAATCGATCGTGAAGCTGACACGATCCGCCACCGAATTCGACGTATTCGGCGCCACCACGATGCGTCCGACGGTGAACCGCAGCACGTCCTTCGGATCGTGCATCAACGCATTCAGCGCGGTGATCGCGCGCACCATGTCCTGCACCGCGTCCTGCCGCAGAGCGAGCGGCGTCGTGCCGGCATGAGCCGTCTCGCCTGTGAGCGTCACGGTGAACCACCGGCTGCCCTGGATGCCGGTGACCACGCCGATATCGAGCTCTGCCGCCTCCAGCCTGGGTCCCTGCTCGATGTGCGCCTCGACATAGGCGTGCGGCTGGCCGCCGAGCGGTCGTGTCGGCACATCCGCTTCGGTCGCCAGGTGCGCAGCGAGCGCCTCACCGAAGCGCACGCCGTCCGGGTCGACGACGTCGGCAAAATCCTCGACGTGGCGGAACTTGCTCCACGACATGCTGCCCATGCAGCCTGGGGCGAACCGGCCGCCTTCCTCGTTGGTCCAGGCGACCACCTCGATCGGGCGGCGCGGCGTGATGCCGGCGTCGTGCAACGCGGTCAGCGCCTCGAGGCCCGCGATCACACCGTAAATACCATCAAACCGGCCGCCGTTCGGCTGCGTGTCCATGTGGCTGCCGGTGACGACGGCAGCGGCCTGCCTGTCACTGCCATCCCGACGCAGCCACAGGTTGGCGGCGGCGTCCACCGAGACCGTGGCGCCGATATCCTGGGCCCAGCCGATCAGCAGCCGGCGCGCCTGCCGGTCGAGTTCGGTCAGACACGCGCGGTTGACGCCGTCACCCGGTATCGCGCCGAGCTTCGCCATCGCCATGAGGCGATCCCATTGCCGCTGTTCGCTCACCGCCGCCGCAGCGTGGTTCATGTGCGCCTCCGATGTTTCGGCGCAGATGACGTGGCGCGGGCGGCAGCGTCAATCGGTCAGGCGCGGATCAGGCCGTTGCGTGCCTGGGCGGTTTCGCTTGCCGGGAACACGCCGGCCAGCGCCGTCGAACCAAGGCCGAGATGCTGCGCCAGCATGCCCTTGGCGACCGAGCGCAGATCGGTGGTGGGCGCAAGGTCGCGATCCTCCAGCAATCGTCCGGCACCAAGGCCGGGCCAGTCCGCAACGACCCGGCCGCCGGCCACCGCGCCGCCCAGCACGAAGGCGACGGCGCCGGTGCCGTGGTCCGTGCCCTTGGTGCCATTGACCCGCGCAGTGCGGCCGAATTCTGTCATCGCCAGTACCTGCGGTCTCCCTCCAGGCATCCCCCAGGCCTTCCTTCAAAGCCGCCAGCCCGGCGTCGAGCTGCTCGAGCACGCGCTTCAGCCGCGGCACCTGTGCGACGTGTGTATCCCAGCCACCGATCTCCAGGGCGGCGAAACGTGGGCCATTGGGCGCGCGCAGCATCTCGCCGGCGGCACGTGCCAGCGCGGGAAATGCGGTGCGCTCCTGCCCGGCATCCGCATTGTCACCGGTCATGACCGAGGCGCTGAAGCCACGCGCGCGCAGCCCCTCGGCGATGGCAGGTCCGGTCAGGTGATCGGTTTCGTTCAGCGCGGCGATCTGGGCATAGAGGTCGGGGGGCGGCGTGTTGACGCCATGCGGCGCCCAGTTCGCCACCAGCGCCGGACCGCGCAGCAGCAACGGCACGGAAACGTTGATCGCCACGGCATCGCCCTCGGGCCGGACAGTGCCGGCTGCCGGCATCGCGGCCACCGCGCGATTCAGCCAGCCGCTCGTCATGCGGTGATCTGCGCCGCTCTCCAGGCAATCCTGCGCCTCGAAGTGGCTGCGCACGCGGGTGGGGCCGGCGATGGCATGCACAGGCATTGCCTCCCCGGCCCGGTACATCGCATGCAGATTGGTCAGCGACGGATGCAGGCCATAAAAGCCGCCGAGATCAAGCAGCCCGTTCTGCTGACCGGGATCGGGCGGCACGATCTCGCCCCGCAATCCCACCAGCGCCGGGTCGCCGTACGGCACCACCGCCGCCATCCCATCCAGGGCACCACGCAGGATCACCACGATGAAGCGCTTCTCTGTCGGTGCGGCGGCAACCGCCAGCGAAACACGACCGAACGAAACGGCGGCGGTCAGGCCAAGCAATGCCGAGCGGCGGGTCAGTGAAAACATATCAGCGCCTCTGAAATTCCGGAGCGGTCAGCAGCAGCGTCATTGCCTCGCGGCGAGAACCGGCGCGGCGTACCGCCTGCAACGTGTCGTCATGCAGCAACGGCCCGAGATTGAGCGCCGCCAGATCCGCCACATCGCGCGTACCGATGCGGCCAGACACGCTATACGCCCAGTCGATCCGCCGCATCATCGCCTCGGGCGCGGCCCAGTCGCCGGCGCGATCGGGCCAGCCATTCGGCTGCGGCGCGCCCTGATATGGCTGCCCAAGCCCGGCCAACACACCCTGGAGGTTGACCGTCTCCCGCTGCTCCTGCGGCAGATCGAGCGCGCGCAATGTGGCAATCACGAAGTCCTGCGGCGTCCGCAGCTTGGCGGCCGGCTGCCAGGCGGCATCCAGCGTGATCAGCGCGGCGGCGGCAGCGCCAAGATCGCCGTGGGTGTCGCGCAGCACGCCCTCGATGCGTCGCACTGCATCCGGCGAGGGTTCGTCGGCAACGAAATGCCGCACCAGCTTGCCGGCCAGGAAGCGATGCGTCGCCGGATGGCCGGCAAGGACATGCAGCGCGGCCATGCCGCCCTCCTCGCCCTCCGGAAAGCTCTGTCCCATGACGACATGCGCACCAGGCTCGTGCGCTGCCGGGCGGAAGCGGAAACCGGGCGAAGCGTCGCGCAGGTCGATCGACCACCCGGTCAGGATCTTGGCGAAGCTGGTGACGTCTGCCTGCGTATAGCCGGCGGCGGGACTGACGGTGTGCAACTCCAGGCACTCCCGCGCCAGGTTCTCATTCAGCCCGCGCTTGCCACCCTTGCCCGCGGGACTGTCCGGTCCAACCGAACTGGCGTTGTTCAGATAACGCAGCATCGCCGGGTGACGCATGACCGCGACCAGCATGTCCTCGAAACGGCCGGTCACATGCGGCCGGATCGCCTCCTCCACGAACGCGCACGCCGCCGCGGCGATCCCGCCACGCACAGAGACGGTGAAGTGATTGCTCCAGAACCACACCAGCCGTTCGCGGAATGGCGCCGGCGTGGTCAGTGCATTGCCAAGTTCCGCCTTCGCCTGCGCCCGGAACAGCGCGCGCACCTGCGAATCCTCGGGCTTCGGCCGATTGGCGCGGTCGGCAAGCGAGGCCGCGACGGCCGTCGCCGTGCTCGGCCGCGGGTCGATGCCCGACGGGTCAGGCTGGCGCAGCTGATCCCGCAGCCATACCGCCGGGTCGGCAGGCAGCTTTTCGTCGCCGCGGCGTCCCAGCCCAAATCGGATCAGCGCCTGTGCTGTGCGGATGTCCATGACAAAGACATTACGCCCGCCCCCTGTGTCGGAGGGTGACAAAGGGTGAAGCACGCCCCACCTCCAGACAATGCATGCGTGAGTTGCATCCGTTCACGCCGATAATCCTTGCAAATTGTGTCGCGGTGCAGCATTTGAAACGCGTCATAGCCGGCTGGCGACAGTCGGATTAGCATGCGGGCGCGCGGGACAGGGGTTCCGGGGCGCCCGTCGTGGTAATGGAGGTTCACCGTGCCTGGCACGCCGCTCGACAAGATCCGCAACATTGGCATCACCGCGCACATTGACGCGGGCAAAACCACCACGACCGAGCGGATCCTGTATTACACCGGAATGTCGCACCGCATCGGCGAGGTGCACGACGGCAACACCACGACCGATTACATGGAGCAGGAGCGCGAGCGGGGGATCACCATCACCTCGGCCGCGGTGACCTGCGAGTGGCACGACCACCGGATCAACATCATCGACACGCCCGGCCACATCGATTTCAACATCGAGGTGAACCGCTCGCTGCGCGTGCTGGACGGCGCGGTGTTCATCATCGAGGGCGTCGCCGGCGTGCAGCCGCAGTCGGAGACCAACTGGCGTCTCGCCGACCGCTACAACGTGCCGCGCATCATCTTCATCAACAAGCTGGACCGCACCGGGGCAGACTTCTTCCGTGCGTTCGCCACGCTGAAGGAGAAGCTCGATATCGTCGCGCTGCCGCTGCAGCTTCCCATCGGCATCGAGGACAAGTTCATCGGCGTCGTCGACCTGGTCGAGATGAAAGCCATCGTCTGGGAAGGCGGCGAGCTGGGCGCGAAGTACCACGACGAACCGATCCCGGAGGATCTGGCCGAGCAGGCCAAGGAATACCGCCAGCTGCTGCTGGACACCGCGCTGTCGGTCGATGACGCGGCGATGGAGGAATATTTCGACAAGGGCGACGTCGAGGTCGCCACGTTGAAGCGTTGCATCAAGACCGGCACCATCTCCGGCGTGTTCCGTCCGGTGCTGTGCGGCACGGCGTTCAAGAACAAGGGCGTGCAGCCGCTGCTCGACGCTGTGGTCGACTACCTGCCGTCGCCCGTCGACGTGCCGGGCATCAGCATTGCCGCGGCCGAAGGCGAGGAGGATGGCGAGTACTCCGATCGCCGTCGCATCAAGGCCGACCCCAGCGCGCCGTTCGCCGGCTTGGCGTTCAAGATCATCAACGACAAGTACGGCACACTGACCTTCGTGCGCGTCTACGCCGGCACGTTGAAATCCGGCGACACGGTGATGAACACCACCAAGGATCATCGCGAGCGCATCGGACGGATGTTCCAGATGCACGCCGACAAGCGCGCCGAGATCAAGGAAGTGCATGCCGGCGACATCGCCGCCTTCGTCGGGCTGAAGGATACCGGCACGGGCGACACGCTGGCCTCGCAGCAGGATCCGGTGGTGCTGGAGCGCATGGCGTTCCCGGTGCCGGTAATCGACATCTCGGTAGAGCCGCGCACCAAGGAGGCGGTGGAGAAGATGTCGCTCGGGCTGCAGAAGCTGGCAGCTGAGGACCCCTCGCTGCGCCTGCGCACCGACCAGGAAACCGGGCAGACCATCCTGTCCGGCATGGGCGAGCTGCACCTGGAGATCATCATCGATCGGCTGCGACGCGAATACAGCGTCGAGGCGAATATCGGTGCGCCCCAGGTGGCATATCGCGAGACGATCACCCGGCCGCATACCGAGACCTATACGCACAAGAAGCAGACCGGCGGCTCCGGTCAGTATGCCGAGGTGAAGATCCTGTTCGAACCGCTCGCCCGCAACGCGGGCATCGTGTTCGAGAACGACGTTGTCGGCGGATCGGTGCCCAAGGAATACGTGCCGGCAGTCGAGAAGGGCATCAAGAACCAGGCCGAGACCGGCGTGCTGGCGGGCTTCCCAACGGTGGACTTCAAGTACTCGCTGGTGGACGGGAAGTACCACGACGTCAACTCGTCCGCGCTGGCGTTCGAGATCGCTGCGAAGTCATGCTTCCGCGAAGGCATGAAGAAGGCCGCGCCGATCATCCTGGAGCCTATCATGGACGTGGAGGTGACCACGCCGTCGGATCACGTGGGCGACGTCGTGGGCGACCTGAACCGCCGCCGCGGGCATATCCAAAACCAGGAGAGCGCCGGGTCCACGGTCATCGCCAGGGCGCATGTTCCCCTGAAGGAAATGTTCGGCTACATTTCCGATCTGAGGAGCATGACCAAGGGCAGGGCGTCGTTCACGATGCAGTTCCACCATTACGATCCGGTGCCGCGGAACATCGCGGACGAGATCATGGCGAAGAGCGCATAATGGGGGCAGCCTAGTGCACGCCCCCCGCCTCCACTGGATGCGGGGCCGTCAGGAGGAAGGGCCCGGAATTCACCGGACCCTCGAATGGATCGGACGCAACGACGCAGGCGAGGCCATCGCCCGCGTCGTTCGCATTTTGGGGCCAGTGTGGTCCGGCTGGCGCACCTATCGCGCCGTGGCGCTGGACGACGAGGCCAAGGTGATCGAGCTGCGCCCCACGATGCCGCCCGACGGGGCGGACTGGCTCGCCTGCGTGGGGGGCCAGGTGGTGGGGCGGGCGGCGCTGCCGCTTCAGGCGGTGCGCACGGTAGAGGCCGCGCTGGGCGGCGACTGACGTTCAACTCTCCCCGACGGCGGATCAATTTCCGCCATGTCGAGCCCGCGTTATCAGCAGCGACAGTGGACCACGCATACGGTCTGGCAGCCGCTCATCTGGAAAAGCAGGCGGCAGATCATCGTGTCATTATATAGACAATGACACGGAAAAAGTTTCTGACCTCTTGATTGTGGGTATTTTAGCCATGCAATTGTAACACTGGGCGCCTGACACGGCTTCGGCGGCTCCCTTTTTGGTCAGTGACGCTGATCTGCCGTTTACAGTCGGATCGTTCGATCGCGCTGTAGTAACTTGGGACGCGATTTCAGTTATTTACGGGGCTGCGCGGGGCTTGCCGAGGGATGTCCCGGTGACAGACCGTTACATCCAGGCGTCGGAATTCTTTACACGTCTCACACCACGCCCTTATCGGCGCGTTGAATTAATTGGACTTTTTGTGTGGCATGGAATGTGCTTAACGCTGATGTGAAGCAAACCGGACCGAATCTTGTGACAGGGCCGCTTCAGCCCAACGGCACCTTCAATGAGGGACAGAAACAATGGTGGCATCTACTCGCAAATTCGCGTCGGCCGCGCTCGCGGCAATCGGACTCTCGGCGGGGTTGGCCAGCGTAGCCAAGGCGGACGTGCTGAACGTCACGAACCTCGGTTCAATCAGTTCAACGTCCCGTTCACGGGGCCGAAAGAGCTATTCCAGGACGCCAAGCCAACTGGTTGGTCGATTGGTCCGGGCGGCCAGAACAGCAACCTTATCGGCGTTGGCATCCAAGGCTCCGAAACCATCAATTCGGGCGTCTACGACGTTTATCCTGGGCCTCACGGCTTCTCGAACACTGTTCCGGGCGGAATCAACTTCTATCAGGCGGACGGCAACCCGAAGTACGAGAGCACGATTTTCACCACCGTTTCAGGGCTGACCGCCGGCAAGACATACACCCTGCAGTTCCAGCAGGCGGCCGGTCAGCAAACTCAGACTTTTCGCGGCGACACCACGGAACAGTGGAAAGTGTTCCTGGGCGTGGGCGGGATCGGTACAGACTGCTCGAATGTGACCACGTGCTCCCTGACCGGCACCGACCACAATATCGAGGCGGACTCGACGGTGATGATGACGCCGTCGATGTCGAACATTCGACTGGAACAACGTCAACCTGTCATTCACGCCAACAGCCGATGACCATCAGCAACGGACGGATCCGCGACATTGACATTCCTGGCTTGGGGCAACGGTGGCGCACGGCCAATGAGCCGCCGACGGTTTTCCTGGAAGGGGTGAATACTCCGCCAATTCCTACCCGGAGCCCGCTACCTTGACGCTTCTTGGTGTCGGCGTCCTCGGCGTTGCTGGATTGGCCCGGCGCCGGCGCGGCAAGCGCAACGTCGCGGGCTGATCCTTCTATCGATCGGTTGACGCGCCTGGACGGGACATTATTCTCGTCCAGGCGCGAACGCCATTCCGTTCGACAAAGCGTATCACTTCGAGCCAATCCGTCGTAAGGTAAGGCATCTGGGCGTGTCGTAAATTCTATCCAGCCGCCGAAATTGCCCCGGCCCACGCGTCATCCACTCAGGAAACCCTCGTTGCCCGCATTCCTTGACCAGCAGCATGTGATCGCGGTTCTGTTGGGCGTATTCAGGCAGTGCGTCTGGCTAGTGCTGCTCGCCATCATCTTCCTGCCGTTGGAGCGGCTTTTCGCGGTCCGTCCGGAAGCGGATCTTCCGCAAGGCCGTGCTTGGCGACATGGGCTTCTACTTCATCAGCGGCATTGTGCCCGCGCTGCTATTGGCACCGCCCCTGAGTATCGCCGCCTATGTCGGCTATCACCTGATCCCTTGGCGCGTGCACCACGAGATTGCCCTATGGCCGATCTGGCTGAGCGGTCTGGCCGCCTTCGTC
The DNA here is from genome assembly GCA_963726125.1 of uncultured Alphaproteobacteria bacterium. Taxonomy (GTDB): domain Bacteria; phylum Pseudomonadota; class Alphaproteobacteria; order Acetobacterales; family Acetobacteraceae; genus JAMXLO01. The sequence continues at coordinate 147,203 of CAVSBG010000017.1, forward strand.
GTCGGCGATTTCGGTTTCTACTGGGGCCATCGTTGGACGCACCGGAACCCTTTGCTGTGGCGTTTTCACTCGGTGCATCACAGTCCTGAGCACCTGTATTTCCTGATCAGCGCGCGCGCGCATCCGATCGACAATGTGTTCGTCCGTCTGTGCGGCATGGTGCCGGTCTTCATCCTGGGCATTGGTGCGCCGGAGAGCGTGAAGACCAATCTGTTGGCCACGGTAATCATGCTGATCACCACGGTGTGGGGCTTCTACATCCATTCGAACATCCGTGTGCGGCTGGGGCCGCTGGAGTGGCTGCTGTCCACGCCGGCGTTCCACCACTGGCACCACACCCTGGCCGAACCGCGCGACCGGAACTTCGCCTCCATGTTGCCCTGCTGGGACTGGATTTTCGGAACCTGGCACCTGCCGCGCAACCAGTGGCCGTCGGCTTATGGTGTCGAGACGAAGCTCCCCAGTTCGGTCGCCGGGCAGTTGCTGTATCCATTGCACGATCCGCGGCCGGCGCCGGTGCCTCAGGCAGCCGAGTAGCCTTCAGGCCCGCCAGGTCTCCAAGACGTCGCCCAACGCCAGTTTGAGAGGTTCCAGCCACGGCAGATAATCGCGCCACCGGTCCAGACCGTCATGGAAGATGGGCCGACGCACTTGTTCCGCGCTCGGGGTCATGATCGCTCGCTCTGTTTCGTGGAAACGGAGACATGCTTCATCGAAGGCCAGGCCGCAGTAGTCCAGAACACGGCGGGTCTCGAATTCCGTATCACTCACAAGATCCTCGTAAATCACGCGGTGAACCCGCCCGGGAAGCACACGATCCATCAAGGTCATCAGTTCTGCGTAGGAACGATAGTAATGGCCAATATCCGTCAGATCGTACGAGAATGCCCAACCCGCGCCAAAATGCTGCTTGTACACCGCGAATCCAGCAGCCATCGGATGACGCCTGATGTCGATGATACGCGCCCTGGGCAAGAGCAGATGGATCAGCCCGATATGCTGAAAATTGAGCGGCATCTTGTCGATGAAAAACAGCCGGCTGAGTTTACGATGCGTTCCGGCCTGGACCATGTATTCTTCGCCGAGCGCAACGCTATCCGATTTCGATAAGCACTCCAGGAAATCAGGATAGCTTACATTTTGGAAGCACGTCTTGAGGTGCCGGACGAGGTCGTTGATGTAGAAAAGTTCTGTCGTTCCCTCTACCGCGGGATGACTGGCCAGGATCTGTTCAAGCAAGGTTGAGCCCGATCTCGGGAGGCCCACGATGAAGATCGGCGCGGGATCTGGCACCCCATATTCGTTGCGTGCGGCGAAGAAGTTCTGTGTGAAAAGCAGTTTGCTTCGCTCCAGCAGTTCCGGAAGAACGGTGGGATCATACGGCAACAGCGTCCGTCGCAGTTTCGAACCGGCGGCGTAGTTGGCGAATGCTTCGGCGTGATCCCCGGTGTCTTCCCTCGCCTTGCCGATAGCGTAATGAATAAGCATGCGATCACGCGTTCCGAGGTCAGGTCGGTTGAGCAGCCCGCGCATCTCGGCTTGCTCGTCATCCGTGAAAAGGTACGTTTTGAGGTTGCTCAGCTCAAACCAGGCAACACCATGAGAACGATCGACGGCCAGGGCCTGTTTCAGGGCATCTTCGGATTCCCTCGGCCGCGCCATGGACCGCAATTCCAACGCGTAAGAGCACAAGAATTGGGGATCGCCTGACTTCTGCGTCCGCAAACGTTCGTATATCTCCAGTGCACGGGCATGATCGCCCACAGCGGAAAGCGCCTCCGCGAGCGACGCCAACGCGTCGAACAGCGTCGGGTTGGCCGCGGTCAGGCGTTCAAAATCAGAAATGACCTCCGCGAGCATTTTTCTTTGCTTGAGACGCGCATAGGCCAGGCCATGCCGCGCGGCGCTGTGGTCTGGATGGCGCTCCAGACAGGCAAGTAAGAGAGGCTCCGCCTTCGCGAACTGTTCTGTCCTGATATAGACATCCGCCCTCATCGCGAGGGCCACGATATCGGAAGGGAATTTCTTGAGATGTTCCTCCAGTAGTGGGATGGCGACCCGTGAACGGCCGCTTAGGGTCGCCTGAGCCGCTTGCTCCAGCCACGGCTCAGCCAAAGGGGCGTTGAGGTAGCAGCGATAGGCCTCATTCGCCGCCTCCAAATCTCCCGCCTGAAAGAGTTGCTCGGCCAGCGTCCGCCACGCCGGTGACATCTGGGGTCGAATAGCTACCGCGCGGCGCAGGGTGGCGATGGCGGGTGCAGTTTGACCCAGGGCCGCGAGAGCCTCACCGAGTTCGTGCTGGATGTTCGCATGGTTCGGATGGGACTTGGCAAGTGCCCGTAGCCGCGACCGGGCCTCCCCGGCAAAACCTTGTCGCCGCCGGGCGCCGGCGCGGATCATTTCAGCATCCGGATTGTTCGGGGCATACTTCAGAACGGCTTTTGCCTGAGTTTCCGCAGCCATCGGGTCGGTCGCAAGCGTTTCGTAAGCTTGCTGCAAGTCTACTGAGAGAGTTCCTGAGGCCGGGTCCATCGACTATCCGTATTGCCTTTGGGGACCGCATGGAAGCCAGCGGCGAGACGGCGGCGACCTCTAGCCCACCGCAGCTTCGTTACGTCAATCCTATTGGCGCTTGCTATGAATCACAATCAGCCTTTACCGGCAGCGCTCAATCACCCCATACGCCGCAAGCGGCTGAGCGCTATTGGTCAACAGGAAAGTGTTCGCGTCCTGAAAGGTAATGGTCAGCACAGCCTGTCGAGCGTTACTCGCTGCCGGCGGATGCAATGTAGTCAGTTCAATGACGTTGGGCCGTAACGAAACCACCGCATATTCGTAGTGCTGTTGGCCTCGGTATGGCTTCGCATAATCCAGCGACACCGTCTTGCCATCAAGCGATACCGAAATCGTCTGCGGGTTCTGCGAACATGATTGTTGATAGTCTGCCCGCCATCCCCAAACCCCCCGCAGGGTTCTCGCTGCATCGAGGTTTAGCGGCGCGCGCACCGCAGGTGCGGCCTTGGCCTGCAACTCCAGGTTCCGGCGTGTTAAATATGCAGTCGTGGCGGCCGAGAGCAGCATCAGCGCGCCGAGCACGATCGCGGCCCATTTCCAGCGAACCCAGCGCAAGCAGATCACCTGCTTGACGATCGCAATCTCCTCGCCAGTCTTATGTGATTGCAACTCGCCAGGAACGTATCTCTGCACAATGGCGCTCAGACCGACCATCTCCGATCGCTCGGCTGCCTCCGTAAGCTTGTAATGAGTTCGCAACCGCCACAGCGACGTCATCGATAACAGGATACCGGCGAGCGCGAGCAGCGTCGCCACCGATGCACCGGCCGCCAGACCGCTCAATGCGGCAGAGATCATCGACAAACCGGCCACCATTGCTGCGAGGGCTCACTGCTCACGGAAGGCGGCTCCAGTATTTTGCTGCTGGCCCTGCGCGCCAACACGCGTTTCGGCACCGGCTCAACCTAAGTCCCGCTGTAGGATCGAACGCACCAATCCTCGATCTACCCGCGTTCCAAGCTGCTGTCTCGTTGTTATAGCTCGATGCGGAACGTGCGAGCGGTTCGGCCTCACATCGGCGATGGAGAAGCAGTCGCATTGCGCCGAACCCTTGTGCAGACGGCGCACCTCTACCCCGTAGAGCGGACCGACGTACTGTTGTCGTTTCCGGGCCACCACCATACGGACACCATACCGCCCGCCCGGCACCGTGCGCAAGGCTCGCATACGAAAACGTAATGGATAGGCAGACGCTCGCACAACTGACATCGTCACCGCACCCAGCAATGTGCGCCCGCCGCCGCGCCTGCAATTCCACTGCGCTTTTCCCGGTTGTAAAATCACGATGTCTGCTCGCGGACCGCCTTCGATCGTTACTCGCCCGTTCGAGGGAGCAGAATCGTTTCCACGACCGCCATCAGTCGCACGGCTTCATCGCCCTCCCCAACCCCCAGGCCAAGCGCTCCGGCGCGGGCCTCCCTCACTGGCGGGACAGGACGCGGTCACAGCACGCGCGATAGGAACTCCCGTGTGCGCTGCTCCTGCGGCGCACTCAGAACGGCGCGCGGATGACCGCGTTCCACCACCATGCCATCGTCCATGAAGGTCAGCGCGTCGCCGACCTCGCGGGCGAACGCCAGTTCGTGCGTCACCACCACCATCGTCATCCCCGAGCGCGCCAGATCCTTCATCACCGCCAGCACCTCGCCCACCAGCTCCGGATCCAGCGCCGATGTCGGTTCGTCGAACAACATCAGCTGCGGATCCATCGCCAGCGCGCGGGCGATGGCGACACGCTGCTGCTCGCCACCGGAAAGCTGCGCTGGGAACTGCGCGTGCCGCGACGCCAGGCCCACCCGTTCCAGCAACCCCATTGCCCGCTGCCGAGCCTCCGCCGCGGGCACGCGCCGTACCCGCATCGGCGCCTCCATGATGTTCCGCAGCGCCGTCATATGCGGGAACAGGTTGAAGTGCTGGAACACCATCCCGACACGCTGCCGCATCCGCGCGACCTGGCGCTCGGGCAGTTCATACAGCCGGCCCTTGTGCTCACGATAGCCGACAAGCTCGCCGCCCACCCACACCTTGCCGCCGTCGATGCGCTCCAGGTGGTTGATACAGGACAGCAATGTGCTCTTGCCGGAACCCGACGGCCCGATGATGCACATCACCGACCCCGCGGGCACATCGAGGTCGATACCGCGCAGCACCTCGCGTCCGCCATAGCGCTTCGTCAGACCGCGGATCCGCACCATCGGTTCGCTCATGTGTGGTGCCGGTAATAACGCTCCAGGAAATGCTGCCCGACCGACAGTATCGACACAATGATCAGATACCACAGTGACGCAACGATCAGCAGCGGGATCGTCTCGTACGTGCGCGCGTAGATAAGCTGCGCCGTGTAGAGCAGCTCAGCCAGTGCGATGACGCTGACCAATGAGGTGCTCTTCACCATCGAGATCACCTCGTTGCCGACAGGCGGAATGATCACCCGCATCGCCTGCGGAAAGATGATGCGCACGAAAATCGTCGCGGGCCGCATCCCGAGCGCCATCGCCGCCCGCGTTTGCCCGCGCGGAACAGAAACGATTCCGGCACGGACCACCTCGGCCGTGTACGCCGCCTGCGCCAGACCCAGCCCGGCGAGCGCCGCGGTAAGCGGTGTGATCACCGCATTCGTGCTCGCGCTGTACAGCACCGGCCCGAACGGAACCCACAGCACGATCTTCGGATACAGCGCCCCGAAATTATACCAGAAGATCAATTGCACCAATACAGGCACGCTGCGAAAGAACCAGATGTAGAGCCAACTTAACGTGGACAGCAGCAAGTTGCGCGACAGCCGCATGACGGCCAACGCGGTGCCGAGCACCAACCCCATCGCCATGGCCGCGAGCGTCAGCTCCAGCGTCCGCGCGAGGCCGCCCAGGATCTGTTCGTCCAGCATGTATTGCGCAACGACCGGCCATTGGAAGGCTGGGTTGGTCGCAACACTGATGAACACAGCGCCGGCAACCAACACGGCGAATGCGCTGGCGACCCAGGTCCACGGATGGCGCAACGGAACGACACGCTGCGCCACCGGCACGCGATCCGTCAGTGTCGAGACCGCGTCCCCATTCATTTCGGCGCGTCGGTGGGATTGAGCGGCGCCTTCTTCACCGCACCATCCTGCAAACCCCACTTCGTCACGATCTTCAGATACGTGCCGTCATCGATCAGATGCTGGATCGCGGCCTGCAGCGGCACTGCCATCGGCGAGTCCTTTCGGCAGCGCCGGCCCAATATAGCTGGTGTCGGTATAATGCCCGACCACCTTCGTGCGCCCCTTCGACTGCGCAACGAAATAGCTGATCGCCGTCGAGCCGACCCAGAACAGGTCGGCTCGCTTGCTCATCAACGCCTCGGCCGCGCCGTTGCCGTCGTTGAACGCCAGCGCATTGATCGGCTGCTTCCCGGCCGCGGCGCATTTCGGCTGATGCTCGTCCGCGAATACCATCTCGCGTGATCCGCGCGTGGTCGCGACGGTGACCCCGCACAGATCGTCCAGTGAGTTCACCACGATCGGGTTCTCGGCCAATGCGGCGAACAGCTCGTTGCCCGTCAGCGTGCCGATCATGTCGACCACCTTCTCGCGCACGACGGTAACGCCCATCTGACCCGTGGCGGCGTCGAAACGGTTGGCCTGCAACCCGGGGATCAGTGTGTCGAACGTGGTGGGCCGGACCTGTAGCTCCAGCCCGAGCGCCTGGGTCGCCGCGTGCATGATGTCGATCTCCCAGCCGGCGACCTCACCCTTTTCGTTGCGGAAGTCATCCGGCGGTGAGCCGAGTGCCACCGCGAGCGTGAACGGCTTGTTAGCCGCATCGGACGGCAGCAGCTTCACCAGGTCAGGCTGCGACTGTTGCGCCAGCGCAGGATCCGCCGCGATGGGGACGGTCTGCGCAACGACCGGCGCGGCACCGGCGGCCATCATGGCAAGCAACGCAAGCAGGCTGAGCGAAACATGTTTCATGCTTTGTGTCCCAGGGATTGTGCCGCCTTGCCGCGGCTACGAAAGGCCGGTCGAGGCAAGCCGAGGCTGCCACGAAACGTGCCGTCGCCTTCGTACTCCGTGTGGAACACGCCGCGACGTTGCAACTCCGGCACCAGCCATTCGAATGCCTCGATCGCCGGGTCAGGCAGGAACGCCGGCATGATGTTCCAGCCGTCGCAACCGCCGCCCTCGAACCAGTCCTGCATGACGTCGGCGATGTCAGCGGGCGTTCCAATCGCCACGTTATGGCCCTGCGCGCCGGCCATGATCTTGTAGAGCTTGCTCACGGTCATCCCGGGCTGGCGACCCAGCCGGATCAGCGCCTCGTGCCCGCTCTTCACCGCGTTGCTGCCCTCGAGCGGCGGCGGCAATGGGCTGTCCGGCGGCAGATGCGACAGGTCGCCGTAAGTGTCCGTGAGGAACGGCAGTCCGACGCGCGGATGCACCAAGTCCTGCAATTGATCGAACCGGTCCTGCGCCTCCTGCCGCGTGCGTCCCATGATCGGCAGAATGCCTGGCATCACCAGCATCGAGCACGGATCGCGCCCCGCTGCCGCCCCGTGCGCCTTCACGCTGCCATAGAACGCAACGGCGGCCTCGCGCGTCTTCTGCGCGGTGTAGATCAGGTCGGCAATGCGTGACCCGAGATCCTGCCCCGGCCCTGAAGAACCAGCCTGCGCGATGACCGGATATCCCTGGAGCGGCCGCGCAACGTTCAGCGGCCCCTTGACCCCGAATACCTCGCCGCGATGGTTCAGCGTGTGCAGCTTGGCGGCATCAAAGTAGCGGCCACTGGCCTTATCGCGGATGAAAGCGTCGTCCTCCCAGCTGTCCCAAAGTCCGAACACGACATCGACGAACTCCTCGGCGCGGCGATAGCGCAGGTCATGCTCCATGTGCGCGTCGCGGCCGAAATTATAGGCCTCCTGCTCGCTCCACGACGTGACCACATTCCAGCCAACGCGTCCGCTGCTGACATAGTCCAGCGAGGCGAACTTCCGCGCGACGTGGTACGGTTCGTTGTACGTGGTCGAAGCGCTGGCCACGAAGCCGATACGCTCGGTGACCGCCGACAAGGCGCCGATAAGGGTCAGCGGTTCGAACACGTCGATGCGAGGGTTGTAGGCGAGCTCCTCGTCGTCCTTCGCGGAATGGCGCACGGCGATGCCATCGGCCCAGAACATGAAGTGGAAACGCGCCCGCTCGGCGGCCTGGGCCATCTGTCGCCACAGCCGGATGTCCATGGCGGCATCCACGCGTGCCTGCGGCATTCGCCAGCCGGCGGCGTGCGCGCCATTGGCGACGATATTCAGGCCAAGCTTCATCTGTCGGCGTTGCGCAGTCATTCCGGCGTGTTCCGTGTTCCGTCCTGTCGGCGACGGCGCAACCGCGCCGTCTTCGCCCAGGCACAGTAAGGAGGCCGCGACAGGCCCGTCAAAGGCCGCTTGCCCCACGCGCCGGGCGACTTGTCCGAAGGGCTATACCGCCGTATAGACAATACCGCAGTCGAACCCGGAGGGATCATGGCCCGTGCCAGCAGGAAGCAGCCCGCCAAGCAGAAGGCCCGGCAGAAGAAGGCAGCACGCCAACGCCCGACGGACTGGGCGAACGTAAAGGTCGCATGGCCACAGGCAAAGCAGGCGATCTCGCTACGCATCGACCAGGACATCCTGGCGTGGTTCCGCGACGGCGGCCCCGGCTACCAAACCCGCATGAATGCCGTCCTGCGCGCCTTCGTGGACGCCCAACAAGGCAAGCGCTGACCAGGGTTCCAGCCGCCGCGCCGGATCGGCAAGCCACCGTGGCCGTATCAGCGCGGCGCCGCGACGATACCGACGATACAAATTTTCTCCCGAGCGACGCAGCGGTGATACAATGCCATGCCATCGTCGCGGCACAGACGGTCAACACAGCGTCAGGGGAGTGGGCCATGTCGAACATCACCGCGGTTGCCAAACAGTTCTTCGAGGCGTGTGAGACAGGCAAGGGTTGGGACGTCTGCCACGCCTACTGCACGCCCGACGCCAGTTTCTCGGCGCAGGCGGAACCTTTGGCGGACGTCCGCACATTGCGTGACTACGCCGATTGGATGAAGGGGCTGCTGACCTTCATGCCGGACGGCCGCTACATGGTGAAGTCGTTCGCCACCGACGAGGAACGGCAAAACGTGTCGGCGTACGGCGTGTTCCAGGCAACGCATACCGGCGAGGGTGGTCCTTGCCCGCCGACAGGCAAGAGCACCACCACCGACTACGTCTATGTGATGGAATTTGCCGGCGACAAGATCCGTCACATGACGAAGATCTGGAACGCCGGCTGGGCCATCAGGGAACTCGGCTGGGGCTGACGCACGCGTCAGTCTGCACGCTGTTAACGCGATAGTAGGTGGTATTCGTCATGGTTGCATGCCATGGCGCACCAGAGCGATCGTTCTCGACGCATGCGCCGGCTGGTGGCCGGTGTGACGATTGGTGTCGGTTTAGCATGCGTCGGTGTGCGTGCGGAGTTGATCTCGACGTATTTTCCCGACGGCGTGCCAGGCTTTGGTACGGCGCCGGGCGTCACGGTCGCCTCGCGGGCACGCCCAGAGTTCGATGCGCCCGGTCTTAGAGCCGGCAGTTTCGTGTTTCATCCGGAGTTGGATGAGAGTCTGGGCTACGACAGCAACGTATTGGGCAATGGGCAGAACCCGCAAGGGAGCTGGGTCGTCGGTACTCATCCATCATTGCTGATTGGCTCTGACTGGTCACGCAACAGCGTCGGCGCTTACCTGGGCGTCGATGACGAACGCTATCTCGATCTGCCCGGGCAGAGCTACACGAATTGGACGGCATCACTCGGTGGCACGCTGTCGATCGGACGCGATCAGCTCACGCTGAGTGGGGCGCACTTCTCACTGCACCAGCCGCGCACCGATCTTGACGCGGTGCCGTCGGATGCACCAGTGGCGTACCAGGTGGACGTCGTGCAAGCGGCCTATACCATCTCACTCGGCCGCGTATCGCTGACGCCCGGCGTTGAGTTCTCCGCGTATCGTTATGACAGCACCACGGTGTTCGGCGTTCCGACGTCGCAGGCCTATCGCGATCGCGACGTGATCCAGGGCGATGTCACCGCGCGCTATGAGTTGTCGTCGCAGCGCAACCTGCTGGTGGTGACGCGCATATTGGGCGCACACTACACCGAGCCGCAGGCTGGCACGCCGACACTCAATTCCACCAGCTATGAGGTGCTGGCCGGGATGAGCGACGATGCCGACCCGGTTTGGCGTTACCACGTGCTGCTGGGCTGGGAGATGCGCGCATTCGATGCGTCGCAGTATCAAACGCACCAGGCACCGATCGTCGAGGCGGCGGTGTTCTGGAATCCGTCCGGCATGACCACGGTCACCGGTTTGCTCACGCGCAGCATCGAGGACGCCGCGCAGGAGGGCATTTCCGGCTACACCTACACCGGTGCCAAAGTGGCAGTCGATCATGAGTTTATGCGCAACGTGCTGTTGCATGGGTCGGTGGGTCTCCAACACGCGGACTACCTGCAAGGTGGTGGGCAGGCCAACAGCGTGTCGCTGGGTGCCGGCGCGACGTGGCTGATCAATCGGACCCTGCGGCTTTCCGCCACCTATGATTTCACCGACCAGCGGGGCACCAATACTTCGACATTGCAGACGACTGGGAATTATACGCGCAGCATTGGGCTGCTGACGTTGCGGGTCGGCATGTGAACGGTGGAGAAGGCATTTCGGTTCGTCGCCGCCGTCTGGACCGGGCACGGACTACATTTGACCGATGATAATCGTGGCCGGCTTATTCACGCAGAGATCGCAGAGGTCCGCAGAGTGCTCAAGGAAGGAAATATGAATGAAGCCTTCGACCTCGAAGTTACGGCCAGTCGCCACATGCCAATCACCACGGGCGCGAAGCGCGCAAAATCCTTCTCTGCGCGCTCTGCCGACCTCTGCGATCTCTGCGTGAAATAACCCGGCCACCAGCAGCCACGCATCGATCCGGCTGTGCCGCAACGAGAGCAAGCTTCGTTGCCAGATCCTATCTGTCCGTGTCACGGCACATTTGAGCGCCCAACGGCCCCATGCGCCCATCGCCGCCTGACGGCTAGCGACGTTGCGGGTCGGCATGTGAACGGTGGAGAAGGCATTTCGGTTCGTCGCCGCCGTCTGGACCGGGCACGGACTACATTTGATCGATGATAATCGTGGCCGGCTTATTTCACGCAGAGATCGCAGAGGTCGGCAGAGTGCTCAGGGAAGGAAATATGAATGAGGCCTTCGACCTCGAAGTTGCGGCCAGTCGCCACATGCCAACCACCACGGGCGCGAAGCGCACGAAATCCTTCTTTGCGCGCTCTGCGGACCTCTGCGATCTCTGCGTGAAATAACCCGGCCACCAGCAGCCACGCATCGATCCGGCTGTGCCGCAACGAGAGCAAGCTTCGTTGCCAGACCTTATCTGTCCGTGTCACGGCACATTGAGCGCCCATCGGCCCCATGCGCCCATCGCCGCCTGACGGCTGGCGACGTTGTGGGTAAGCACAGTCAGCACATCGCGTCGGATCGTAGCGAGGGCATCGGCGTCATACACTGACCGCGCCCCACACACCTCGACCAGTTTTTCCACGGCCCATTGCACCTGATGCTGTGCATAGGTCATGTCGCGGCGGGCGCGCATGACGAACTCCTGTGGCACCGGATCGCCCTGTGCGACCAGTTCCTCGGCCGCAGCCCGGCCGCGACACAGTGTCAGTGTTGCAGCGTCGATCGCAGCGGCGGCCTCGGCGACAGCCATCTGCACGAACTCGCTTGCCGACATCTGCGTCGTGCCACGCGATACGCGGCCTCGCAGGCTCTCTATGGCAACAGCCAATGCGCGGCGGCCCAGCGCGACGGCGACCGGCGGCAGCGAGTAGTTCACCATCAGCCCGCGTGGCGCCCGTACCAGCGGATAGTCCGGGTGCACAGTCGCGCCAGGTGGCGTGCCGGCAAGGAGTTCGCTCAACAGTACGCAGCGGTGGTCGGGCACGAACGCGTCGCGTATCCGGAGCGAACGGCTGCCGGTGCCGGCCAGTCCCAACGTGTGCCAATCGTCGATGATCTCGATATCGCCGAACGGCACGAGCAGGTAGCCGATACCAGCAGGATCGCCCGGCTTGCCGAGGAATGCGCCGACTATGGTCCAGCGCGCGTGTGTGCTGCCGCTGGAGAACGAATACTGTCCGCTCAATCGCCAGCCGCCCGCGCTGCGTTCAGCGGTCGCGCGCGGCGCCAGCGATGAAGACGCCATTGCCTGCGGATCATCACCCCAGACGTCGATTTGTGCCTGCAATGGATACGAAGCCAACAGCCACTGATGCTCGCCCAGCACGGCATAGACCCAGCCGGATGACGCGCAGCCTTCCGTGATGATCTCGACAATCCGCGAGAACACCGAGAAGCGAAGCTGCAGTCCGCCGAACCGGCGCGGCTGGATGATGCGCAGGATGCCGAGACGGTGGAAGTCCGCGATGGTCTCCGGCACCACGTCGCGGGCGGCGCTGGTCGCGGGGGCACGTTCGGCCAGGATGGGGATCAGCGCGCGCGCCTGTTCCAGGTGGTGCTGTTCCTCGACGGACAGCGCGTCGTGCATTAGCGGTTCATGCCGCGCACCGCCTCGCACACCGCACGCGTCACCTCCGCCGTGGTGGCCTTGCCGCCGAGATCGGGAGTCATAACGCCTGCGGCGCACACCTGCTCCACCGCGCCCATCAGCAGATCAGCGGCGGGCTTCTCGCCGAGATGCTCCAGCATCATCGCGCCGGTCCAGAAACTGGCGACCGGATTGGCGATGCCCTTGCCCGTGATGTCGAACGCGGAGCCGTGAATGGGTTCGAACATCGACGGGCTCCGCCGTTCCGGATCGACGTTGCCGGTGGGCGCGATGCCGAGCGATCCCGCCAGCGCCGCCGCCAGATCGGACAGGATGTCGGCGTGTAGGTTGGTCGCCACCACCGTGTCGATGCTCTGTGGCCGCTTCACCATGCGCATGGTCATCGCATCGACCAGCTCCTTGTCCCACGTCACGTCGGGATAGTCGTGCGACACCAGGCTGGCGATCTCGTCCCAGAACACCATGCCGTGCCGCTGCGCGTTCGACTTGGTCACCACGGTAAGCAGCTTGCGCGGCCGGCTGCGCGCGATGTCGAAGGCGAAGCGCATGATCCGCTCGACGCCGCGGCGGGTGAAGATGGCGGTCTCGGTGGCGACCTCCTCGGGCAGGCCGCGATGCACGCGTCCGCCATGGCCGGCATATTCGCCCTCGCTGTTCTCGCGCACGATCACCCAGTCGAGATCGCCCGGCCCCACGTCGCGCAACGGCGAGGTGATGCCCGGCAAGATGCGTGTCGGGCGCACGTTGGCGTATTGATCGAGCCCCTGGCATATCGGCAGCCGCAGGCCCCACAGCGTGATGTGGTCCGGAATATTGGGATCGCCGACCGCGCCGAAATAGATCGCGTCCGCGGTGCGCAGCCAGGCGAGGCCGTCGGCCGGCATGAACTCGCCATGCTTGCGATACCAGTCGGAGCCCCAGTCGTAGTGGTCGATGGTCAGCGTGAAACCGCCATCGCGCGCGGCGACAGCGTCCAGCACTTCAAGGCCGGCGCTGATGACCTCTGGCCCGATGCCATCGGCGGGGATGGAGGCGATGCGGTACTGGTTGGGCATGTGGTGCGCTTCCCAAGCTACGTTCATCCCGACAGTGGTAGCGCGTGGCGGGCGGGTGACCAAGCGACGGCCGGCCGTGATCGATCGCAACGGCGACGCAATCGGCGCCCTCAGGGCAATCGCTTGAATTCGCCGTTGCCTCCGACGACCGGGGAAACATGTGCCGTCCGCAAGCCAGGAGGAAACACGGAGGAAGCAGGGAGGACGCCGAGGGCCACCGAGCAAGGATTCAAAGCGCTTCGCGCGAAGCGCCATTTGCATTCTGCTCCGTGGCCTCATCGTCCTCCCTGCTTCCTCCGTGCTGAAAACCTTGCGGATGCCCCATCTCCACCATGGCCGCGACGCAAGGCCAGGGGCGAGCGGGTTCCGATCGTACGCCGGGGCAATTCAAGCGATTGTCCTGGTGGCGCCCGTCGGGAATATTGATGCTTTACATGAAACGTCCTAAAGTCACGCCATGCGCGTCATTGTCGCGTGGTCAAGTTGCCGGCATCGAAGGAATTCTAATAAGTCGTCCTGATCATGGTTCAGGAGTAATGCTTAATGCCCACGTACACCTTCGCGGCCAATACTGTTGAGGATTTCGTGTCCTGGAACAGTCCTTCGGTCTGGAGCGGTGGAATCGTTCCAAATTCCGCCAATGCGGACGTACTGATTCCGACAATAATAGATTTGTCGTCGGGCGATCCATACACTTACTACATTACGATTGACGCGGGCTCGAGCGTTGCGGTGCACTCGTTGAGCGAGACGGAGAATGTCCTCATATTGGACGGCACACTGGCGGACAGCAATGCTTTTACCCTCGATCAAGGCTCCGAGTTGGATATCGCGGGAAGCCTGTCCGTCGGATCCCTGCAAAATACGGGAAATGATATTCAGGGCAGCGGCCAGATCAGCAGCCCAGGGAGCATAGTCAACCAGGGAGAGATACTCGGTGAGAGCCTGACTCTCGCATTCGACGCGTTCCAGAACGCCGGAACGCTTATCGGTGACTTCTCTGTTGACCGTGAAAGTCTCAGGTCCCCCCGGGAGCTTTGCCAACCTCTCCGACTCGGTCTTGAGTGGTGGTACTTTCGGCGGCAACCTTGACCTCGATGTCGGCGGTTCGATTGTCACCGATGCTGCGGCGCTCATTGCGGGTGGCACGATCGAAACGTTCGACACGAACGCCGGAACCTACGTCCCTCTCGAAGCGACACTTCAGACCATCGCGGCGGCAGGGCAGTTGCTGGTGTTGAACGGCGACAGCTATACAAACGACAACACTCTCAGCGTTCATGGCACCATCGCACTGGACCAGACGTTTCTCGCCAATGGGCGGACCGAGACCTTTTCCGTGCCCGAATTGCTCGTGGCCCCAGACGGCGAGTTGACAGCCGACAGCGGCGTGGTCTCAGGACAGATCGTGAATGACGGTGCCATCCTGGTCACCCTGGGTTTGCTCAGCGTCGGGTCGAATCTGCCGGCGAGCGGAGATCTCGTTCTTCACTCGCCAATTACAGGCGAAGGTTCGCTGACAATTACCGCGGGTACAACGGCCATCGGAGCATTCGGGCCGCCGATATCTACCATCTACATTTCAAACACGCTCGAACTTGGTGCCGCGGACTCCGAAAATGTCAGCTTTGGCGACAATTCCGGCAACCTCGTGCTCGATGACCCGCTAGGCTTTATCGGAACAATCATACCACAAAGCTACATAGGTACGATCGCACCGCCGAGTGGCGGCGACACCGTCATACTGCCGGGGATCTCGCTCACGTCGATCACGGGCCACTCGTATTCCGGCAATTCCGCCGCCGGCACACTCACCCTGGATCTACCGAGCGGCGACCTTAACCTGCAATTTGCAGGCGACTACGTCACGTCCAGCTTCACGCTGACGGCCGGTATGCAGGAGTTCTCAACCTCGCCGCCAAGCGTTCTCATAACGGAAACCTCGGTTCCTTGCCTTGCCGCAGGTACCCGTGTGACGACTGCGCACGGCGATGTCTGTGTTGAAGATCTGATCGTCGGTGACGTGCTGGCGACCGTGTCCGGCGAGACACTGCCGATTGTATGGATCGGAAAGCGGAGGGTATCGTGCCGGCAGCACCCTTCTCCTGATTCCGTCAGCCCCGTGAGGGTTGCGCGAGATGCATTTGCGCCGAACCGCCCCAACCGAACCCTCATGCTGTCGCCTGATCACGCTGTCTTCGTCGATGGTGTGCTGATCCCGGTCCGCTATCTGATCAACGACCTCACCATCACCCAGGCTGCGGTGGATGAAGTTACTTATTACCATGTGGAGTTATCCCGCCACCATGTGCTCCTGGCCGAGGGCCTTCCGGTGGAGTCCTACCTCGATACCGGAGATCGCGTTGATTTCGGTGACGCCAAGGGTACCGTGCGATTGTTTCCGGAATTTGCGATGCGCCTGCGCAACGCCTCCTTGGTGTGGGATGGACATGGCTTCGCCAGGTTGGTGGTGACCGGGCCGGAATTGGATGCCGTCAGGCTTCAACTGGAACGACGCGCTCGGCTGCTTCGTCGAACTGCCAGATGCGCGTGACCGGAACCGATCGCCAAGGCAGATGACACCACAACGCTGTCTCCCTCTGCCCGGCGTCGCAGCCGCTGCCGCACTGCTTCCACCTCGGGTCCCGTCACCACCAACCTGGCGCAGCCACCGGATTCCCATGTCCGCGATGCAAAGTCCGGATACAACTCCACCGCTACGCCGCCGTTATCGAACGTCGATCGATCACCGATATCGAGATAACTCTCGGCCGGCAGACCTTCGGCCAGCAGGATCGCATGCGTCACGTGGAAATACTCCACGTGACGCATGCGGCGCGACCGAGTCGACGCACGGACGTTGATCGTATGGGAATGCTGCTTCCCGATATGTGATCCGCTCGACGCCATACTGGGCGGAGTCGTTATTTCCAGTCCGACTGAAAAAGGATCAGCGTCAGAAAGAACAGCGCGAACAGGGTGGCGGGCAATGCCAGTATCAGCAGCACGCCATTGGCAGGCCATACGCGGCCATACGATCTCAGCCACACGCCGCCGGCGAGTATTGCTCCCACACCCCCCAGCATCACCAGCCACAGCAGGATGTTGAATGAGGACACAGTCCCGTCGCCGAGACCCCAAACGAAGAAGAACGCCACGACCGCCGCCGCCAGGGCATCGATGCCGAACAGGATTCGGAACGCGATCATGATCGTCAGGTTATGCCAACACTCACTGAGCGCGACTCATCTTCCCACTTGTCATCCTCGCGGTGTGGGCGGGTGTGGGCCGGCGATGACATTCGGCACGACGCATTGGCAGTCGGCTTGCGCAGCAAGTAAGGACTTTCAACCACGGATGCACGCAGATGCACGCAGATGGTCCACAGGCAATGTTTCAAAGCGGGCAAGCCGCGCTTCCCTGGAGCCGAGTTATTTGCGTTCATCTGCATGCATCTGTGGCTGAAGATTCTTTTACTGTTTCCGCTGCTGTCGGCAACGCTGGTTTGCTATCGGTCACCATCAATGAGAACTAGTATTAGTGATCCGCTTCGGCTTTGCAAATTTCGTCGCTCTGTTCAAGCCGCAGCGTGGGCTCTCCAGATTCGACAACGCCGATGATCGCTGCCGCAATCCCATGGTTACGCAATGCCGAGACGCAGGCTTCGGCTCGATCCCACGCAATGCCCGCCAACAACCCGCCCGAGGTCTGTGGATCCACCAGCAGTGCAGCGGAAGCATCGGCACCCGTCAGAGCCCGCCGATTCTCCACCGCCAGCGTGCTCTCAACGCCATGCGCCGCAAGTTGCAGAGCGCCCGGCAACACCGGCACCTGATCCGGCCACAGCATCGCCGCGACACCGGAAGCGCGCAGCATCTCCATCAAGTGCCCCGCCAATCCAAACCCAGTAACGTCGGTGCACGCGACCGCGCCATACTCGCTGCAGCATCCGTGACGCCGCTGCGTTGCTCATGCGCATCGACTCAATCGCCGCCAGCAGCCACGCCGCGCGCGCCAGACCCCGCATGTGACCCGCCAATACGATGCCAGTGCCGAGAGGCTTGGTCAGCACCAGCGCATCGCCCGGCCGCAGCCCCGACTTGCGCAGCAGCCTCGCCGGATCGGCCAGCCCGGTGACCGCGAAACCCAGCGCCGCTTCGGCTGCCTCCGCGCTATGGCCGCCCACCAGCGCGCAGCCATCCGCCGCCAGCACCTGCGAGGCGCCGGTCAGCATGTCCGCCAGTTCGGTCCGCATCTTGCGCCCGAGGGTGTAGGGCACGGCCGCGACCGCCAGCGCCGTCCACGGCCGCGCGCCCATCGCGTGCAGGTCGGACAGCGCATGCGCTGCCGCGATCTGCCGAACACGAACGGGTCGTCGATGAACGCGCGGAAGTGATCGACGCTCTGCACCACCGCCATCCCCGGCGGTGGCAGCATCACCGCCGCATCGTCTGGTGCATCCAGCCCAATCAGCACGTCGGCACCCGGCAGGCGAGGCAGACCGGCCAGCGCGCCCGCCAGCACCTCGGCCCCGACCTTGGCGCCGCAGCCGCCGCAGCGCATCGGATCGTCCCCCGGGTTTTTCCTGGTCCCCGCCATCGGCGCCATCGGCTCCTGGTACATCCGCATCCAGCGCCGATCGATCCAGTCCTTCCAACGCCAGACAGCGCGCCCGGCAATGGCCACGCCGTTGCGCCAGGCCAGCGCGCGCCCGTCGCCCAGCCCCACGATCGCCAGCGCCTCCGACTGAGGCCGCCAGCGCCGCAACGCCTGGCCGCGCGCCGCTCGGCGCAGGTTGTCCGCCAGCGGCGCGACCCGCGCGCACCGCCCAGACGCCGGCTTTCGGCCGTGGATTGCCCTCGATCGCAGCACAGTCACCGGCGGCGAACACGAAGTCATGGCTCAGGCTGCGCAGCGTCGCCGACACCCGCACGCAGCCCGTCGCGTCGCAGTCCAGCCCCGACGCGGCCAGCAATCGCCGGCCCCACCACGCCGGTCGCCCACAGCGCGGTCGCCACCTCCAGGAAGCTGCCGTCGGACAGCGCCAGCCTGCCATCCGCCCAGCATGCCGGCCTTGACGCCACACGCCAGTTCCACGCCGGCGTCCACCAGCGCGGCGCGCGCGACGGATCGCGCATGGGCAGGCGCGCTTCCCAGCGGCTCCGCCGTGTCGCATACCAGCACGATCCGCGCCCGCTCGCGGTAGCGGAGCGCCAGGGCCAGCGCCAGTTCGGTCCCGCCCGGCCCGCCGCCAACGACGGCGATGCGCGCTCCCGGCTGCAACGCCGCCTCCAGCGCGGAAAGCCGCGCCAGGAACTGCCCGATCGGCTTCACCGGCAACCCCGCACCCGCCGGCATCGCGGGCTCGCCGCCGATATCGATCGACAGCAGGTCGAACGGCACATCCGGGCGGTCCGATCACGGTCAGCCGGCGCTCCGCCAGGTCGATCGCGGTCGCCTCGGCGAGGATCAGCCGCGCGCCCGCGCTGGCGGCGAGCGGCGCCAGGTCGATATGCGCCTGCCCGAACGTGTAGTCGCCGCGGATCAACCCCGGCAGCATCCCGGTATAGGGCGTCTCCGGCTCGCGACCGATCAGCGTCAGCCGCACGCCCGGCTCGCGGCGCATGGCAAACCGGCGCAGCACCTCGACATGCGCGTGGCCGGCGCCCAGCAGGACAAGGTCCGTCGTGATTGGCGCGTTCGGCTGCATGGCGAAGCCTAGCCCGGTTGCGGCGAGTCGCCGGAGTGGTAAGGATGCCCGCCCATGACATGGTCCATTCTGGCGCGCGATCCGGCGACCGGTGCGCTGGGCGCCGCGGTCGCGACGCGCTTCTTCGCTGTCGGCGCGCTGGCGATCCATGTGGAGGGCGGCATCGCGGCGCTCGCCACCCAGGCCCTGATCAACCCGATGTACGCGCTGCACGGCATGGCCCGGCTGCGCGCCGGCGAATCACCGGACACCGTCGCTGGAGCGCTGCTCGCCGCCGATGCCGGCCGTGACCACCGCCAGCTCCACATCATCGACGCCCAAGGCCGCATCGCCCAGTACACCGGCAAGGACTGCGTCGCCTGGTGCGGCTCCGTCCAAGGCACCGACGTCTCGGTCGCCGGCAACATGCTGGCCGGCGCGGCGGTGGTGGAACGCACGCTGGACGCGTTCCAGCGCGCCACCGGTCCGCTCGCCGAACGTCTGCTGTCGGCGTTGCTTGCCGGCGAGGCGGCAGGAGGCGACAAGCGCGGCAAGCAATCGGCGGCACTGAAAGTCTGCTCGCGCGATCCGTATCCGGATCTCGACATCCGCACCGACGATCACCCCGACCCGGTACGGGAATTGCACCGCCTGCACGCCGTCAGCCAGGAGCGGTTCGCCGTGTTCCGCCGTTTCCTCGCCGGCACCGACAACCCGTGCGGCGTGTTCGACCGCATGGTGATCAACGACGCCATTGCCCGTGAGGGAAAACCGCCTACCTGACCGCCATAACAATAAACTCGGGACGCTTCATCATGCGCCGTTTTGTGCTTGCTGTTGCCTGCATGTTGGTCACCGTTGTCCCTGGCTTGGCGCAGACCCTGCACATTGCGCTCCGCCAGGACCTTGACGTGATGGACCCCACGCTGGCCACGACCTATGTCGGCCGCATCGTGTTCGCCGGGCTCTGCGACAAGCTGTTCGACATCGATGAGAAGCTGAACATCGTGCCGCAACTCGCCACCGGCTACGAATGGGCGGACGACAAGACACTGGTGATCCATTTGCGGCCCGGCGTGAAGTTCCAGGATGGCGAGGCCATGGATGCCGGAGCGGTGAAGTATACCTTCGATCGTTACCTCACCATGCAGGGCAGCTTCCGCAAGAGTGAGATCAGCTCGATCGACCAGGTCGAGATCGTGGATCCAGCCACAGTACGCGTCGTGTTGAAAAGCCCGTCGGGTGCATTCCTTGCGCAGCTCACCGACCGCTCTGGCATGATCCTGCCACCGAAAGTCGCCGAGCAGGAAGGCAAGGATTTCGCTTCGCATCCGGTGTGCAGCGGGCCCTTCAAATTCGTCGAGCGTGTCCCGCAGGATCACGTCACACTCGAGCGCTTTGCCGACTATTGGGATGCCAAAACCATCCATTTCGACAGGGTCGTCTATCAGGTGTTCCTGGATTCATCGGTGCGTCTGGCGAACCTCAAAGCCGGCAGCTCCGATATCACGGAATACATCGCACCAACCGACGCCGATGCGGTGAAGGCTGACCCCAAGTTGCGGCTCGTGGTCTCTGATGCGCTGGGCTACACCGGCCTTACCAATAATCTCGACAATGGAGCCCGGTCGAACAACCCATACGGCAAGAACCCGCTGGTGCGACAGGCGTTCAATGCCGCAATCGACCGTGCGGCACTGGTGCAGGTTGTATATAACGGCATGTATGCACCGAGTGTGCAGCCGGTATCTGCCAGCTCGCCGTTCTATGATCCCTTGCTGAAGCCGCCACCGCGCGATGTGGCGAAGGCAAAGGCGCTGTTGCAACAGGCCGGCGTCACGCTACCGGTCAAGATCGAGCTGCTGACGCCAAATCAGCCTGACGTTCTGCAGAGCGCCGAGGTGATCCAGTCGATGGCCGCCGAAGCAGGCTTCGACGTCCACATCCAGGCAATGGAATTCGCCTCATCCTTGCAGGCGTCGCAGCGCGGCGACTACGAGGTTTATCTCATCGGCTGGTCCGGGCGTGTCGACGCCGACGGCAATACGTTCCAGTTCCTGCATTCGGGACAGGGCAACAATGTCAGCCACTACAGCAATCCAATCGTAGATAAGATGCTGCAGGACGCGAGGGACCAGACAGATGTCGCCAGGCGCCGCACCGACTACTATCAAGCATGGTCCGAACTGCAGCGCGATTTGCCGATCACGTATCTCTATAACGGTCGCAACATCGTCGCGATGAATGCAAAGCTGCAAGGCTTCCGCCCGATCCCCGACGGCATGATCCGTATTCAGGGCATGGAGATGGCAAAGTAGTGCACGGACATCTCGGCACGCGCATCGCGCAGATCATACCGACGCTGTTGCTGGTCAGCGTCCTGGTGTTCGGCTTGCAACAACTGATGCCGGGCGACCCGGCACTGGTGCTCGCCGGCGAGGAAGGCGCCAACCAGCAACTGCTGGCCCAGATCCGCTCGGAACTTTGGCTCGATCGTTCGCTGCCGGTGCAGTACGTGCATTGGCTGGGCAACGTGGTGCAGGGCGATCTCGGGTATTCGTGGCGCATTCGTCAGCCGGTGTCGCAACTGGTGCTGCAAAAGCTGCCGGTCACGTTGCAGCTCGGCGTGATGGCATTCGCGTTCGCCGTGCTGATCGGCGTGCCGGCTGGCATCGTTGCGGCTGTCTACCGCAATCGCTGGCTGGATTATGTGGCCAATGCGGTAGGGCTGGCGGGATTGTCCACGCCGACGTTCTGGCTGGGGATCATGTTGATCCTGCTGGTATCGGTTGATCTAGGCTGGCTGCCCCCGTCCGGCTACGTGCCGCTGACCGAGGATTGGCGACAGTCGCTCGCCACCACCATCATGCCCGCGTTCGTGCTGGGCAACGCGATCGCCGCCGTGCTGATGCGGCACACGCGGAGTGCGATGCTGACGTCGCTCGACCAGGACTATGTACGCACGGCGCGGGCGAAGGGACTGCGCGAGTTCATCGTCGTGATCCGCCATGCCCTGCGCAATGCGCTGATCCCGGTGGTGACGCTGGGCGCGTTGGAACTGGGCACGCTGTTCTCCGGCGCGGTGCTGACCGAGCAGGTGTTCAGCATTCCAGGCTTCGGCAAGATGATCGTCGATGCGGTGTTCAACCGGGACTATCCGGTCGTGCAAGGCGTCGTATTGGTGACGGCGTTTCTCTACGTGGTGCTGAACCTGTTAGCCGATGTGCTGTACGTGGTGATCAATCCAAGACTGCGAGGGGCATGATAGCAATGCGGCGACCTGCAACCACTCCCCCTCCCCTTGCGGGAGGGGGGAAGGGGGAGGGGGCCAACCTTCCATGAGCACCGCCCTGGCCACCCCAACGATCACCCGCCCCATTCCCACCCCCCAGAGCCCCGCGCGCCTCGCCCTCCGCCGCTTCCTGCACCGCCCCGTAGCCGTCGCCGGGCTGACAGTGATCGTGCTGTTCATCGCCGTAGCGATCCTCGCCCCACTGCTCGCGCCGTACGATCCAATCGCCACCTCCTGGACCGCGATCCGCAAAGCCCCGTCGCTCGCCCACTGGATGGGCACCGATGAAAACGGCCGCGACGTCCTCAGCCGCGTGATGTTCGGCGCGCGCGCCAGCCTGATGGCAGGCGTCGTGTCAGTACTGATCGCCGCCGGCATAGGCGTGCCCGCCGGATTGCTGGCAGGCTTCGCGCAAGGCTGGATCGACGCCGTGCTGAGCCGCATCGTCGATGCCATGCTGGCCTGCCCCTTCCTGATCCTGGCAATCGCGCTAGCCGCGTTCCTCGGGCCCAACCTGACCAACGCAATGATCGCTATCGGCGTCTCCACCGCGCCGCGCTTCATGCGTGTGGCGCGCGCGGCGACACTGGACGCCAGCAGCAACGAATACGTCGAGGCTGCGCGCGCCATCGGCAATCCCGGTTGGCGGGTCGCGGTCCGCCACGTACTTCCGAACATCGTGCCGCCGGTGTTGGTGCAGGGCACGCTGGCGATCGCCGCAGCCATTATCGCCGAGGCAAGCCTGTCGTTCCTCGGCCTGGGCCAGCAGCCGCCGGCGCCGTCCTGGGGGTCGATGCTGAACTCCGCCCAGCGCTTCCTTGAACAGGCACCGTGGCTCGCGGTGTTTCCTGGCCTGGCGATCTTCCTGGTCGTGCTGTCGTTCAACCTGGTGGGCGACGGGTTGCGGGACGCGCTGGACCCGAGGGGCCGCTAGGCCAGAGAGTTCTACTCGGCGTGATGCTTTACCTCGTCAAGGAACCGGACCCACGGCTCGGGCAGGCCATGCGCGCGCGCCCCGTCGCGCAGCAATGAGATGTAGCGGAACGACGGCGTGCCATCAGTGTCCCTGCCACGCGCCATGTAGGTCACCGCGCTGACGACGTTGCCATCGCCATCCTCGACCGGCACCAACACATGGCGATAGTTCCGGCCCGGGACGCCCTCCGTCGCATCCAGCCGCAACAGTTCGCGCCGCGTGATGCGATACAGCACCCCCCATAATTCGCCGTCCTGGTCAGGGCAGATATTCGCCGGCGCCGCCTTGCCGATAGGCCGCCCTTCCAGATTGAAGCGCAGCCGATAGCCCTTCAGGCAGCCGATGCGCCATTCGGCCGGACGCATGCCACGGCGCTCGCGAAACGCGCTGTGGTGCATGTTGGAGCCGTAGGCAAAGTACCAGACGTGCTCCGACGGTCGTCCGGTCAGAACGTGGCCATGCCAGCGGTAATGCCACCGCGACAGCGCCCACGACTTCCCCAGCAATCGCCGCCATCGAATGCGGATGGCTCTACGGTTAGCGAATGACCGCAACATCGTTCGGACTGGTCAGATCCCTCGTTGCCCAACTGTCAGGAGCGTAACCGGAGATTCCGACTTCGCAAAGTGCCGAGACGGGTTGCCCCGCCGCCCCCAGTCCGGGATGCTGCCCAGGTTGGCGAGCCGTCATGGCAACCGTAGCTACGAAATTCGCATCTCGACGTAGTTTATCGCGTCTCGCACGGTTCGGATGCGATCGACGTCGGCCTCAGGGATTTCGACACCGAACGACGTTTCGAACGCGATCACCAATTCAACCGTATCCAGACTATCGGCGCCGAGATCGTCGACCAGCGATGCCTCGGGAACCACTTCGTCCGCTCCGATACCAAGATGGCCGCTGATGATTCTCATGACCCTCGCGGCAACCTCGGCCATGTCCTATCGGCCGGTCATGTCATGCAGGGCTTGAGTGCGGCAGCGCACAACCCACCCTGATGCAGGTCGTCTCAGTGGCCTGGAGCAGGTTGCTTGCCCGCGTCCAGCCAGGCCGGTCGTGACGGCGCGTATCGTAGCTGCGGTAGGTTGTCGCATTGATGCGAAACTCTGCCCATTCGCTGGTATCGGGACCTTCGGCATCGGGGGCATCGATGAGGGCGTCCTGCTTCGGATGCCGCTGTAGCCACATTTGACAGATCAGCTTGGCGAGCTGATCGATACGCCCCATCGCGGCCTCGATCGATTCCATGACCTGGTAGTTGCCGGTGAACGGACTCCAAACTTCGAACGTGAAGCTGCGCACGCGATCTTTGTCGGCGAGACGGGTAATTCTCAGCGACGGTCGATGTAGTTTCTGTCTGATCATTTGCTGTTCACGCTGTGTCAGTCGGCTGCTTTGGCGAGATCGGGATCGATCTCGATTTCGGTGTCGGACTCGGCGTCATCGTCCTCGTCGGGCTCGGGAGCCTCGTCGTCCTCTGCGCCGTCGGACGCGTTGGCCGGCTCCGGGCCCTCGTCGGCGACGATCGCCGTTGGCGGCTGCCGCGATTGGTATCTGCTGCCAAAGGTGCTGCGAGCAGGCCGGGGAACACGGGGCTGCTCGGGTGGTTGCTCGACGCCGCATTTCGGACAGGTGGCGGGCGACCTGCTCAGATCATAGAAGCGTACACGACACCCCGCACAGGTGCATTTGGTGCCGAGTTCTGGCCTGCTCATCAGAAAATCCTAAGTGGCCGAAAGTAGCCCGCGGCCCCATGCCAGAAGGCTTATGCCAAGCGCAGATAGGTCTGACTCTCCAACAGCCCCGTCATGGCAGTCCTCGGGCCCAACCCGAGGATCAACCCAGCCATCTCTACCCGCACTGAGCCAGTTGTCAGCCAGACTTCTGACCGTTGAGCTTGTCCGAGCAGGCACGCGCCAGGGCATTGTCCGGAGATTTTTCATTTCCCACAGTCGCCCAGCCCGCTTTCATGACCATGTCGCTGCGCGAATACGACGAGGTCTCTGATTGGAACTTCGCGAACACGGCTTTGTCTGGGTCTTGCTGCGCTTTCGCCACGCAGAAGGGTACCAGCGCGGCGACGACTGCTGTGTTGGAACGGTCCTGGGCGAGCTGCTCGGCTGTTGCCGACGTCGTCCACCCAAGTTGCGAAAAGCCGATTATTGCCATTGCGATCGCGCCGACCACGGCTCCCCAAACGCCGGGCTTTACCCAAACAGGAATTTTCATTGGATGTTTCTTTCCGCTGTGGGAGGATTGATCTCCTCGCACCGGCACGCAGCATCTGCTCGAAATGGGGCGCATTGCCGCCATTACATCATGCGGACGAAAATAAAGCCCGTGGCGGCTGTGCTGTGAAACGCACAAGGTTACCCGCGCGTGTCGCGCACAGTTCGCCCCGAGTGTCGCAGTCAATCCGCCAGCAGGGATAATGCCTCCGCCTCGGTCGTGGTGACGGGGATCAACTCACTCAAAGACACCGACTCGAACACGTCGTGCACAGCGGGTTGCAGGCCGTACATGACGAACCGCAGTCCCCTCTTTTGCAGACCACGGGCAACGCTGATCAGCAATCGTATGCCGCGTGATCCGACAAAGCACACGGCCGACAGGTCAGCCACGATGTCGCGGCCAATATCGACCACCGCGGCAGGCAGCGTCTGGTCGAGCAGGCCCGCGCCACTGGAGTCCATCCGCCCACTCAGGATGAGCCGGTTCGCGGTCTGTCCAATTTCAGCAAGCTGAATGTCCACTCTGCCCTGATAATGTTGTTCCACTGGCGCGATCATGGCACCGGATGCTGCGCCGGTCGATCCTCCCTGGTAAGATTTTGCGCGCAATCGCTTGAAGCCGCCGCTGCTTCCGACAGTCAGGGAAACATGCGCCGTCCGTAGTCCAGGAAGCATTCCAACACGGAGGAAGCAGGCCAGGACGTCGCGGCTACGGAGCAAAGCTTCAAAGCGCTTCGCGCGAAGCGCAATTTGCATTCTGCTCCGTGGCCCTCGACGTCCTCACCTGCTTCCTCCGTGCTGAAAACCTTGCGGGACGTCCCACCTGCACGGTCGCCGCGACGCAAGACCAGGGGTGAACCGGTCCGATCGCGCGCCGTCGCAATTCAAGCGATTGTCCTGGTGGGCTTCTGCGCGCAATCGCGCCGCCATTGCCTCCGACAGTCAGGGAAACATGTGCCGTCCGCAGTCCAGGAAGAATTCCAACACGGAGCGAGAAGGCCAGGACGTCGCGGCCACGGAGCAAAGCTTCAAAGCGCTTCGCGCGAAGCGCAATTTGCATGCTGCTCCGTGGCCCTCGACGTCCTCCCTGCTTCCTCCGTGCTGAAAACCTTGCGGGACGTCCCACCTGCACCGTCGCCGCGACGCAAGACCAAGGGTGAACCGGTCCGATCGCACGCCGTCGCAATGCAAGCGATTGTCCTGGTGGGATTCTGCGCGCCGATCGACTGACGGCATTTACAAACCGGCGCATTTCGTTCACGCGACGGATCATGCCAGGACCGAACACGATCGACGACAAGCGCCGGCACCTCCGAAAGCCCAGGCGTTGGTTATCGCTGTTGTTTTCGCCGCGTGAGGCCGCGCGGCCGCGCCGGAAACCACCCGAAATCGAATACGGCGTCGACGACGCTCCACCACCCGTCGTGCTGTGGATCAGCGCCTTGCAGCAGGCCGGCAGTGCCGCTGTGTCGCTTGTGATCCCGTTGGTGATCTGCCGCGAGGCGCATGTCCCCATCCGCACCGAGTTCAGCATTGTCAGCCTGTCCATGTTGGTGCTGGCGATTGCACCAGTGTTGCAGGCGTTGCGCAGTGGTCCGGTGGGCTTTGGCTACCTGGCGCCGGCCAACAGCAGTGCGATCTACGTCCCGGCCTCCATCGAGGCCGTGCAGATAGGTGGCTTGCCGCTCATGTTCGGCATGACACTGGTCGCCGGACTTTTTGAGGCAGGCATTTCGCGCGTGCTGGGCCGCCTCCGCCCTTTGTTTCCCCCGGAGATCGCAGGACTGGTCACCTTCCTGGTGGGCGCCGCCACTGGCACAGTCGGCTTGCGAAGCATGCTCGCGATCGGCGCAACGGAACCCGTTCCATCCGCGCATTGGATTGTCGGAGCGCTCACCCTTGCCACCATGGCCGGCTTGAACGTCTGGACCAAGGGACTGGTCCGCATGTCCTGCGTACTCATCGGCATTGTCGCCGGCTACGTTGCCGCAATTGCCACCGGTCTGCTTCAGGAAACGTGGCAGACCACGGATGGACCTGTCCCGCTCTTCGCATTCCCGCATCTCGACTACCTTGGCGTCGCGTTCGATCGACGCCTGCTGGTCGCATTCCTGATCGCCGCGGTTGCCGCAACGATGAAGGCGATGGCAGTCATAACGACAGCGCACCGGACCAATGATGCCGACTGGGTACGGGCCGACATGCGAGGGATCAGCCGTGGTGTGCTGACCGACGGACTTATAACTGCAATTTCGGGCCTCGCCGGAACGTCCGGAACAAACATGTCATCCTCGTCCGTCGGCCTGGCTGCCGCAACCGGTGTGACAAGCCGTCGTGTGGCCTTCGCCATGGCGGCCATTCTCGCGCCGCTCGCCTTCGTCCCCGTAGTGGCGATTGTCTTTGTATCGATGCCCGCTGGAATGATCGGTGCGTCCGTCCTGTTCTCATCAATGTTCGTAATCACCACCGGCATCGAGATGATGACCTCCCGCATGTTGGATGCCCGCCGCATCATGATCATCGGCGCCGCGGTGGTCGCCGCGCAGGTGGGGGAGGGATTTCCCAGTTTTGTCGAGCACCTGCCAGGCTGGATACAGCCGTTCCTTGCAACCCCGCTGGTCGTGGGAACTCTGGTGGCGCTGCTGTTGAACCTCGTGTTCCGCATCGGCGTCAGGCAGCACAGCCAGCTTACTGTTGATCCGGCATCGGCCAATTCCAGGGCCATCCAACTCTTCATGGAGGCATGCGGCGCGAGATGGGGCGCCCGCGCCGACGTTATCCGGCGGGCATCATTCGCCCTCGGCGAGTTGGTGGAGACACTGGCGCGCGACCTCGATGTGCGAAAGCCGATACTGCTGGAGACGCACTTCAACGAATTTTATGTGGTCGCACGAGCATCGTACGATGGCGCATTGCTGCCGCTACCGACGCACCGCCCGAGCTTTGAAGAGATCGCCGATTCGCCGGACGGTGCGCAGCGCCTCGCCGGCTTCATGATCCGCCGGCACGCCGATAATGTGCGCACTGGCCGCCGCGGCGATCTGTCCATCGTCGATCTCCGGTTCGATCACTGACGATGCATGCCAAGGGCCATTCGGATCGAACTCTCCAACCGCGTCATGACCGGGCTTGACCCGGTCATCTCGACCCCGTACCGAACTTGCGAAAGATGCAATCCCAGTCAGCACGAATCGCATCGGGATGAATAATGGGTCGCAATCAATGAGAGGTGGTATCCACCAATCAGCGCATGACCGTAACGTCATCGGGATTGATCAGGTCCTTCGCCGTCCAGCCGTCGAGATCATATTCCGCCATGCACGTTTCGGCGAAGCCCTTCCAACGATCGTACTGCCCAGAAGCCATCGCGCCGAACAGCGCGTAGCGACGGATCTCCTCATGGCTGCCGGAGTAGTTCACTTCGTATAATTCATGCCGAGAGCCGAACTCGCTGCCCACCGCATCCCACAGCAGCTTCATCAGCTTCACGCGCTCCATCGCGGAAATCCCGCCCGAACCGCGCACATACAAATCGAGATACTTCCGAAGCTCCGGCGCCTTGAAGTCGCGCGCATGCGAATTGAGGTAGATGAGCCCGCTCGCCACGGTCTTTTCGATCAACGTCTTGATCTGCACGTAAGCTTCGGGCGCCAACACCTGATAGGCCGAGGCCGGCTCCATCCCCGGCAACACGCATCCGCCTGTCCACGCATCAGCAGTGCGCGCCATCGCATCCGACAGTCCCCACATCGTATTCCGCCAGGCGATGACCTCGCCGATATTCGCCTCGACGCCACGAAACCCCCGCGAGCCAGTGATCTCGGTCGCCTTGATGAACAACCCCAGAATGAAATCGAGCTTCACCGCCAGCCGCGTGCACCCATGCAGCAGCGCGCGAGGCAGAAAGCCGGTGCGCGGAAAGAAGTTGTTGGCCTTCTCGACATCCGCATGCACGAACACGTTCTCCCACGGCACCAGCACGTCATCCATCACGAAGATCGCGTCGTTCTCATCCAGCCTGCTCGACAGTGGATAGTCGAACGGACTGCCCATCACCGCCGCCCGCTGTTCATTCGACACGCGGCAGATCAGCTTAACCCCCTCCGCGTTGGTCGGCACGATGAACACGGTGGCAAAGTTCTTGTCCTGCACAGGGATCAATCCATGATGCGCGACAAAGGTGTGATGCGTCAGTGCCGAACCGGTGGCGACCACCTTGGCGCCGGTAACGCGGATGCCGGCATCGGTTTCCTTGGTGACGCGCATGTAGATATCGGTCGGACCGCCCGGCGCACCAGGTGCCATGGCGCGATCGACCGGCGGATGGATGATCGCGTGATTGATGAATGGCAGCCGCTCCTGGCTGTGCCGATACCAACGCCGCGCATTGTCCTGGTACGGCGCGTAGAACTCCGCGTTGGCCCCCAGCGTGGCGAGGAACGCCGCTTTGTAGTCGGGCGAGCGGCCCAGCCATCCATAGCTCAGTCGCGCCCAGGCGGCGATCGCATCGCGCGCCGCCACCTGCTCCTCCACCGACCTCGGTGCGACGAAATAACGATGCGTGAAACCGCCCCATTCGGTTGCGCACGTGAGCACGTTCCGCCCCGCAGCGTGATCCTCATGCAACGCGTCATACAGCCGCGCCAGCATGCGAGCCGAGTTGCGAAACGCCGGATGCTGCGTGATGTGCTTGACGCGTTCGCCGTAGATCCACACCTCGCGACCATCATCGAGGCTGTCGAGGAATTCCTGGCCAGTGTACGGCTGCACCGCCGGCGTCTCTGGCGTCAGAATTGTCATGTTGCCCCCCCTTGGTTCAGCCGGCGACGTTACTCCGGCTGAGTAGCCTTATGCGCCAGCAATCCCATCAACCGGCGATCGCGCCACTCCTGGCGCACGTTCTGCATGTTCGCCGGCAGCTCTGCCCGCCGCGCCTCCTGCAGCTTCCCGACCAGCGCCGCATCCCATTCGCGCGGCGTCATCTGTTGCTGCATTTGCCAATACAGCGGTCCATACCGCTCGCAATAATCCTGCAAACCCCCCGGTGCGTTCAGGTCGATGGTCTCAAGCGGCCCCATGAAGCTCCAGCGCAGCCCAAGTCCATGCTTCACCAGCGCATCGAGGTCCGTCGGAGAGATCACGTCATCCGCGACCAGTCGGAACGCCTCCGCCAACAGCGCGCCCTGCAACCGATTGAGCGCAAACCCATCCATCTCCTTGTTCACCGTCGCCGGTACCTGGCCGGCGCTGGTCATCAGAGCGCGCGTCCGCGACACGACGGCGGCATCGGTCCACGGCGCCGGACACAGCTCCACCAGAGGAACCAGGTACGGCGGGTTCACCGGATGCGCGACCAGGCAGCGCGCCCGTCCTGCCAACCCCTCGGTAAACGCGCTCGCGGGAATGCCGCTGGTCGAACTCGCCAGCACGGCATCCGGTCTCGCCAGCCCATCGAGATCCTGGAACAGCGGCACCTTCGCCTCCACGCGTTCCGGCCCGTTCTCTTGCACGTGCTCCGCGCCGGCCAGCGCTTCGGCGATCGTGCCGACTGGGCGTATACGCCCCGCCACAAGCTTCGGCGGTTCCTTAAGCAAGCCGGCATCTTCCAGTTCCGGCAGCCGCTCGCCGATGAATGCAAGGGCCGCCTGCACCTGCTGCGGATAAGGATCCCACAGCGCCACATCGAACCCGGCGCGCGCGAACACGATGGACCAAGCGCGGCCGATAAGTCCGGCACCAACAACGGCTACCTGTGTCATCTCCATTGCCTCCCACCAAATCCTCCCCCTCCCCTTGCGGGAGGGGGAAGGGGGAGGGGGCCCGTAACCGCATTGCGCCAACGATGAATGAACCCCGCGCGCGCAGCCCGGAGCCGTGAAGCTTGAGATCAGCGCGCCACGCACGCACAGTCAACGCATGGCAACCGATCACGATTGGCTCCAAACGCTGGCCGGCCGGCCGGAGTTGTTGACGCCGGACCAAATGGGTCGGGCCGACGCAGCCTCGCCAGGTTTGGGCGTGCCGGGCCCAACCCTGATGGCCAATGCCGGCCGAGCAGTGGCCCGAGCCATCCGCGCGCGCTTCCGGCCCTGTCGCACGCTCGTCCTGGCCGGCCCCGGCAACAACGGCGGCGACGGCTACGTGGCCGCCCGGCTGTTGCAGCAGGAAGGCTGGCCCGTCGCGCTGGCATCGCTGGCCACACCCCGAGCCGACTCGGACGCCGCTGCCGCCGCCCTGGATTGGCAAGGTCCAACCGCGGCGTTCCAACCCGAAACAGCCGCGCGCGCCGAACTGGTGCTGGACGCGGTGTTCGGTGCAGGCCTATCGCGCGACGTTGACGGCCTCGTCGCCGACACTTTGCGTGCCGCACGCCGCATCGTGGCAGTAGACGTGCCGAGCGGTCTCGACGGGACCACCGGCGCGATCCGCAGCTACGCGCCGCAGGCTGCGCTGACGGTGACGTTTTTCCGCCTGAAGCCGGGGCATTTGCTGTTGCCGGGGCGCGAGCTCTGCGGCGAGCTCGTGCTGGCCGACATCGGCATGCCGAACGCAGTGTGGCAGCAGGTCAGCGCGACGACCTTCGCCAACCTGCCGGAGCTTTGGCACGTGCCCCGGCCCGGCCCGCAGTCGCACAAGTATTCGCGCGGTCACGTCACCGTCGTTGGCGGCGCGATGATGACCGGCGCATCACGCCTCGCCGCGGATGCGGCGCGACGCGCGGGTGCCGGCCTCGTAACGATTGCCGCGCGCGGACGTGGCGATCTCTACCGCAGCGGTTCCCCCGGCCTGCTGGTCAGCGACGCGCCATTGACCGAGCTGCTGGAGGACAAGCGCCGTCACGTCTGGGTCTGCGGTCCCGGCCTCGGTCCGGACGCAGCGCGCGAAACCCTGCCGCTTCTGCTCGCTGCCGGCCGCTGTGTCGTCGCCGACGCCGACGTATTCACCGCATTCGCCGGCAATCCCGACGCGCTGCGCGGCGCCGCGGTGATGACCCCGCATTCCGGCGAGTTCGCCCGTGCATTCGGAGCCGCTGGCACCGATCGGCTCGCCGCCGCTCGTGCGGCCGCCGCGCGCACCGGCGGCACCGTGCTGCTGAAAGGCGCCGACACCATCATTGCTGCTTCGGACGGACGCGTCGCGATCAACGCCTCGGCGCCGCCCTGGCTGGCGACCGCCGGCTCGGGCGACGTGCTCGCCGGCCTTATCGGCGGCCTGTTGGCGCAGGGCATGCAACCATGGGAGGCCGCCGCTGCGGGCGCCTGGCTCCACGGCCAAGCCGCGGTCGTCGCCGGACCCGGATTGGTTGCCGAGGATTTATTAACCGCACTGCCTCGTGCCCTGGCCGCAACAACACGTCAGCCCCATGTCACGGACCAGACGCTATGATGGGTGCCGACAGCATGGAGTGCCTGCATGAGTGACATTGCCTCGCCCGGACTGTTCGATCGGGCGATCCGCCGCATCAATACGATATGGCGCGATATGGCGGCGGGCGTCGAAGACGTGTCGATCGCCGCGCAGATGCGAGCCTGCCTGAACGGCCGCGGCGGTGAGGTCAGCGCCCGCAATCGCGCCGCCAAGCTCGCCGAAACTTACCTCGAGCTGGACGTCGCGGGCCGCACTGAATTCCTCCGCACCCTCGCCAGCTTCGATTCGGATGCCGATGCGGTAGCCGCAGCGTATGCCGAGGTACAGGCGGCCCAGGACCCCGCCGAACTCGCCACCGCCAAGGCGGCGATGCGTCGCGCGCTGGATCCGCCTCGGCTGCGCCTGCTGACGCAGTTCACCTCCATCCCGGACGGCCGCAAATTCCTGGTCGATCTGCGCGCCTTCCTGCTGCGGATCCGTAAGGACGACAAGCTGCTGGCGGCGCTGGAAGCCGACACGCGCGGCCTGCTCGCGGCCTGGTTCGATATCGGCTTCCTGGAGTTGCAGCGGATCGACTGGAACAGCCCCGCCATCCTCCTGGAGAAGCTGGTGGACTATGAGGCGGTGCACGCCATTCGTTCCTGGCGCGACCTGAAGAACCGGCTCGATTCCGATCGGCGCTGCTACGCGTTCTTTCACCCGCGCATGCCGGGCGAGCCGCTGATCTTCGTCGAGGTCGCGCTGGTGAAGGGGCTCGCCGGCAGCGTCCAAGGGCTGCTGGACGAAAAGGCGCCGGTGCAGGATCCGCGTGAGGCCGACACCGCGATCTTCTATTCGATCAGCAACTGCCAGCGCGGCCTCGCCGGCATCAGCTTCGGCAACTTCCTGATCAAGCGCGTGGTGGAGGAATTGTCGGGCGAATTCCGCAATCTCAAGACATTTGCGACCCTGTCGCCGATACCCGGCTTCCGGCCGTGGCTGGATGCCAAGCTGGCCGCGGACGAACCGGGACTGCTGTCCGATGAGGAGTCCGCAAGCCTAGGTTCGGCAATGCCGGCCCCATCCGGCGATCAGGCGCTGGCGGCCATCCTGGCCAAACGCGGTTGGTGGCGCGAGGTCAGCTTGCGCAAGACCGCCGAACCCGTGCTGGTCCGCCTGTGCGCGCGCTATCTGCTGGTGGAGGCCAACGGCAACAAGCGTGCGCGCGATCCGGTGGCACATTTCCATCTGTCCAACGGTGCGCGGGTGGAGCGGATCAACATGGCGGGTGACACGTCGGAGAAGGGTGCCAAGGAAAGTGCCACGCTGATGGTCAATTACCTGTATGATCCGGCGAAGATCGAGGACTGGCACGAAGACTACGCCGGCGAAGGCAAGCGCAACGCGTCCACCACTGTGCGACGCTTGGCGCGGGGATGGAACTGATGTCTGAGGCAGCACTGGTCGAACCGCCGGTGACGACGGGTCAATTCGACGCGTTCCTCACAACGCAGGACGACGACTCACTTTGGGAGTTGGTCGCTGGTCGGATTGTCGCGATGACCAATCCGACGGAAGTCCACGAGCAGATCGCCAGCAACATCGGTGCCCCGTTGAAGCTCGCGATGGATCCGTTGGGCTGCCGTGTCTATCAAGGCGGCCTGGGAGTACAGCGATCCGATCGCGAGCAGGAAATCCATCGTCCGCGCCCGGACGTCCTGGTACGCTGCGGACGTGTCGGCACCCGCAATTTCATCACTGACCCGCTTGTCGTCGTCGAAGTGCTCTCGCCCTCGACCATGGATGTGGACCGCGGCGAAAAGCTACGCTTCTACAAGGCGCTGCCCACACTGAGGCACATCGTGCTGGTCTATCAGGACCAGATGAGAGTCGAACACTACAGGCGGACCGATGAGGGCTGGCCGCTGGAAGTTCTGACGGACCCGGAAGACATGCTGCGCTTCGAGGCCGTCCGCTTCGAGATTGCCTTGGATCAAGTGTATTCCGGTATCGAATTAACCAACATCCGTCGCCTCGTGCGCTAAACAAGTCGAAGCTCCACCAGCAACTCGTTCTCCCTCCGTCATGGCTGGGCCCCGACCCGGCCATCGGCCGCCCGCACCCATGTGCGAACGATGCAATCCCAATCAGCAACCATCCGATGGAAACGGCCGGCTCCCGGGTAGCGCGAGGGTCACGACAGAACCGCGATCAGTCTGAACATTCCGCGCCATTGGCTGGATGGTGACGCATCACCGGCAACAGCGGACACATTAAAGAATCCTCAACCACAGATGCACACGGATGCACACTGATAATCCCATTCCACCGAAGCAAGGTTGGCCCACTTCGAAACATTGCGTCTGGAGCTATCAGTGCGCATCCGTGTGCATCTGTGGTTCAAATTCCTTGCTTGCTGAGCAGTCCAACGCCCATAACCGAGCCCGACCCATGTCGACCACGCGACGTGCCAAATGACATGTCTGCACGCCCGGACGGAAAATAATCCTTGCCGCCCGCTCCAATTTGCGTTAGGTACACTACCGTGCAACGCAACATACCCGATCCTGCCTCGCCGACCGATCCCCCGCAGGATCACCCCGCCACAACCGTACCCCAGTGCATTACCACAGCCCTCCACGTCGTTGGCATCCTGCTGGACTACGGCCGCCACCTGCTCGCCACCGTCCGGCACCGCGCAGCCGCCCCCACATTCCCCGCCATCGCGGCCTGCTTCGGCACCGCCAACCTATCCACCATCCTCGCTCACCTGAATCGCGGCATTCTGCGTGCCGCCGCGCTGGAGCGTGTGTTGCTCGCGTGTGCCGCCAATGGCCGCGACATCGACGCGGCTGTCCTCCCCGCCCGCACGGCAAAGGCACTGTGCGCGCCCGCGGACATCCAAGCCGGACAATTGTCCGCGTCACCCGTCCCCAGCAAAGCCGCAACACGGCCCCATCCCGCCAACAGGGACGATCCCGAACTCTTCATGCCCACCCCGGAGGATCTCGAGCGGCAGGTGCGCCGTCGCTCCCTCGGCCGCACCATCGGCGAGATCTGCCTCGACCTCGCCGTCGTGCCCGGCTTCTGCACCGGCACCTTCTGGAACGACGTGTTTACTCTCATGTGGCAGTTCGGCGGCAGCGTCGCCGGCCTGATGCGGGAAAAAACCCGCCGCCGGGAAGCATTCATCCGGGAGCATGAAAAAAAGCTCGACAGCACCTGGGATTGGTTGCAGCTCGATCGAGACGCCATTCGCCAGATCCTCGGCTTCTTCATCGGCGAACCGCCAGTCGATCCATTCGCCGCCGTGACAGCCACAGGCCCTCCCTGAACGACCACGCAAGAATATCGCGCTGACAACGGGGCCGGACGGCAGGGCCGGCCCCGCCGTCCCGATTCGCGCCGTCCGCAACCTCAGTCCTCCGCGTCTGCCCAGCCCGATCCCATCCACACCGCAAACCCCACCACCCCCATGACGCGCGATCAGCGTCTGGTGCGTCGCCGCCACTGAAGCGCTAAACTCCCCGTGGCCCGTCCCCGGAGAGCAGCCAAGGCTATGGACACACCGCTAGCCACCATCACCTCGCCCGCCTCCGCCGCGGTGCGCCACACCCACATCCTCAAGCAGCTGGAACGCAAGCTGCTCTGGCTGTCGTCGTGGATGATCCACAACGCCAACCACATCCGCCCCAACCGTGACGGCCTGAAGGTAGGTGGCCACCAGGCCTCCTGCGCCTCGGTGATCTCCATCATGACCGCCCTCTATTTCGAGATCGCCCGCCCGCAGGACCGCATCGCGGTAAAGCCGCACGCCGGCCCGGTGTTCCACGCCATCAACTACCTGTTCGGCCGCCAGACCTTGGAAAACATGCAGGGCCTTCGCCAGCTCGGCGGCGTCCAATCCTACCCATCCCGCGTGAAGGACGGCCCGGAGGTCGATTTCTCCACCGGCTCCGTCGGCCTCGGCGTCGCCATGACCACGTTCTCCGCCCTGATGGCCGACTATGTGCGCCTCCACAACCTCGGCCGCCCCGACCTCCCCCCAGGCCGCCACATAGCGATCGCCGGCGACGCCGAACTGGACGAGGGCAACATCTACGAAGCCCTCCTCGAAGGTTGGAAGCACGACGTCCGCAACCTCTGGTGGATCGTCGACTACAATCGCCAAAGCCTAGACAGCGTCGTGCCCGATCGACTGTTCGGCCGCATCGAGGGCCTGTTCCGCGACATGGGCTGGAACGTCGTCACCATCAAATACGGCCGCCGGCTCGAAGCCGCGTTCGCCCGCGAGGGTGGCGAGGCATTGCGCGCCTGGATCGACGATTGCCCAAACTCGCTGTATTCCGCGCTGACGTTCCAAGGCGGCGCCTCCTGGCGCCAGGCGCTGCTCGCCGACCTCGGACGCTCGAAGGCCCGCGCCATCATCGATCCACTGTCGGACGACGAACTCGGCGCGCTGATGACCAACCTAGGCGGCCACGACATCGAAACAGTGATCGACACGCTGCGTGCCGAGTCCGCGGGCGACCAGCCGACGTGCTTCATCGCCTACACGATCAAGGGCATGGGCCTGCCGTTCGCCGGCCACAAGGACAACCACGCCGGCCTGATGACCAAGGAGCAGATGGAGGTCTTCCGCACCGCCATGGGCATCCGTCCCGGCAAGGAATGGGATGTCTTCGAGGGCCTCGATGTATCGGCCGGTGAATTGCGCACCTTCGTCGACGCCTGCCCCTTCGCCACCCCGCTTTCGCCGGAAGGCCGCGCGTTCAGTGCACCCATGGTACCGGTGCCCGCCTCGCTCCCGGTGCCGAAACTTGCCGGCCGCAAGATGTCCACCCAGGCCGGCTTCGGCGACATCCTCGCCGAGATCGGCCGCGGCCAAGGCGAGCTAAAGCAACTCGCCGAGCACATCCTCACCACCTCGCCAGACGTAACCGTCTCGACCAATCTCGGCCCCTGGGTCAATCGCCGCGGCATCTTCGATCGCCACACCCGCAACGACGTATTCCGCGACGCCAAGCTGGCCAGCGCCCAACGTTGGGGCATGTCGCCGAAGGGCCAGCACATCGAACTCGGCATAGCCGAACAGAACCTGTTCCTGTTGCTCGGCGCCGCCGGCCTCACCCCCGCAATGACCGGCGCGCGGCTGCTCCCCGTCGGCACAGTCTACGATCCGTTCGTCAACCGCGGCCTCGATGCGCTGATCTACGCCTGCTACCAGGACGCGCGCTTCCTGCTCATCGGCACCCCATCAGGCCTGACGCTGGCACCCGAGGGCGGCCAGCACCAATCCATCAACACCCCCCTCATCGGCATCGCCGCCGATCGCCTGGCCAGTTTCGAGCCGGCGCATGTCGATGAACTGGCAATCCTGCTGCGCCACGCGTTCGATCACATGCAGCGGCCGGACGGTTCATCGGTGTGGCTACGTTTGTCCACACGCCAACTCGAGCAGCCCGAGCGCGCGCTCGATGCATCCGCCGTGATCGGCGGCGCCCACTGGGTGGTTCCGCCGGCAAACGGAGCGCGCATCGCGATCGCCTATCAGGGACCGGTGGCGCCTGAAGCCACCGCAGCTTTTGCCGACCTCGCGGCGGAGGAGCCGGGTGCAGGCCTGCTCGCGATCACCAGCCCCGATCGGCTGCACGCCGGCTGGCTCGCCGCATTGCGCGCGCGGCGTGCCGGCGATCGCACGGCGATGTCGCATGTGGAACGGACCCTCGCGCCCATGGCGCCGGGCGCCGCGTTGGTCACCGTGCTCGACGGCCACCCTGCGACGCATGCCTGGCTGGGTTCAGTGCGCGGCCAGCGTGTCATCCCGCTTGGACCCGACCATTTCGGCCAGAGCGGCGACATCCCCGACCTGTATCGCGAATACGGCATCGACCACGGACGCCATCCTCGACGCCTGCGCACAAGCGCTTTTGACCCTATAGCCCAAGAGGCAATGATGATGCGGTTCCACAGCGGCATCGCCGCGATGCTGATCATTATCGCCACAGCAAGTGGTGCGCGTGCCGACGATGTAACCGACCAGATCAACGAGGCATTGAAAGCCTACCAGAACCACGACACGCAGGCCGCGGTCGCGGCACTCGATGGCGCCGCCAACCTGCTGCGGCAGGCGCGCGCCGAGGGCCTGAAGAATCTCCTGCCGCCGGTGCCACCCGGCTGGACCGCCGACGCCGCCGAGGCGACCGCGGTCGGTTCCGCAATGCTCGGTGGCGGTACGACCGCAAGCCGCACCTATCACAACGGGCCGCAGCAGGTGGAGGTGCAGATCATGGCCGACTCGCCGATGCTTCAAGGCATGGCGGTCCTGCTCGGCAGTCCGTTTGCTGCTGCCGGCGGACTGAAGACGGTCGTGATTGGCGGTCGGCGACTGTCGTATTCCGACAACGACAACAGCTACATGACGCTGGTCGCCGACAAGGTGATCGTGAAGATCGAAGGCAACAAGGATACGCCGGATCCAAGCCTGAAGAGCTTCGTCGGCGCGATCGACTTCAGCGCAGTCGAGAAGCTGGTTCGATAACCGCGGCGCGGCTGTGGTTCACAGCCGCAGCAGCGCATCGAGCCGCTCGGCTATGCCGGCCCAGGTGAAGTGACGTAGGACATTCTCGCGCCCCGACTGTCCGAGACGGTGACGCTCGTCGGTATCGCTGAACAGGCGAACCACGGCATCTGCCATCGCGCCGGCCTTCGCTGACACCAGCGACGCATGATCCGCGGGCACCACCAAACCGTTGGTTGCCAGTTCGCTCATCACCACCGGACGCGCACACGCCCAGGCCTCCAGCACCTTGTTCTTGATGCCGACACCGGACCGCATCGGTGCGATCGAAACCCAGGCGTTACCAAGAACAGTCGCGATATCCGGCACGTCGGGCAGGAGTTCGACATTGGCTGTATTGGCGAGTGCACGTATCCCAGCCGTCGGATTGCGACCGGCAATCACGAACCGCGCGGTGGGCACCGCGGCAAGGATACGCGGCCAGATCGTATCGGCAGCGAACATCACAGCCTCGATGTTGGGCTGATAGTCCAGCGCTCCGGTGAAGCTCAGTGTCGGCTGGTTCGCTTCAGAGGCGACATGCTCCGGAACATCCACACCGTTCGGTATCACGTGCACCGTGTCGCCGCCGCCGATCCGGCGCAGCCAACGGGCATCTGCCTCACCGACGCACACGGTCGCAGCGAAACCGCGCACCATGCGTCGGGCAAAGCGTGTCGCAACACCGATCTCGCGCAACGCCCAATAGCGCTGACGCAGATCGCGGTAGGACAGGAACCCGCGCCAGAACTCCAGCGGATTGCAGTCGATCACATCGACGACGGCACGCGGCAGATCGCTGCGCCCGAACCACAGAGCCTCTGCGCCGGCCCACACCAGCGCACGATCGAAGCGAGCATCGCGGATCGTGCCATCCAGCGTGGCGCGCAGCTCGGTCTGGTCGAAGCGCCACGGATAGGTGAAGCCCCGGCCGGGTAGTGTCACCGGCACGTGCCTGCCAATTCGCGCCGGAATCGCGTCAGACGGCGGCGATATCAGCGTGATCGTCCAGCGTGTCGCCAGCTCATCCAGCAGATGCGAAACGCGCAGCGAGTGTCCGTTCAGCGCCGGCCAGGGCGCGACCGTCGATATCGCAAGCAGTGAAGGTTGTGAATCCAGCTTTTGACACCAATCGCCGAAGCCCATTCAACGTGGCTGCACCCCCTCCCTACCCTCCCCCGCTCCGCGGCAGAGGTGTCCCCGCCACCCCCTCTCCCGCGGAGCGGGGGAGGGTAGGGAGGGGGTGCAGCCCAGATCCGTTAGGCTGTGCGTGCGCTACGTCAACAGCAAAAGCGGTTCAGCCCAACCGCCCATGGCAGTGCTTGTACTTCTTCCCCGACCCGCACGGGCACGGCGCATTGCGCGACGCATTGCGCCATGTCGAGGGATCGTTCGGGTCAACCGAATCGCTGCGTAACGATTGCGTCGCGACCGCGACCGACCCACCTCCGGCCCCCTCAAGCGCCATCTCCGTCTCACCAGCATACGCCGGCAACGGCTCCGGATGCATCTCCATCATCTGCATCGGCGGCGAAGGCTGCACGGGCTCGGGCGCAAGTTCCACCCGCGCCAGCATCATCGTCACGCGCTCCTTCAGTTCATCGAGCATCGCGTTGAACAGCGCGAACGCCTCGCTCTTGTACTCGTTCAGCGGATCGCGCTGACCGTAGGCTCGCAGCCCGATCCCCTGGCGCAAATGATCCAGCGCGTAGAGGTGCTCCTTCCACACCGCATCCAGCACCTGCAGCAGCAGAGACTTCTCGATGAAGCGCATCAGCTCGGGGCCCATGTTGGCTGCCTTCGCCGCCATCGACGCATCCGCCGCCTGTTCGATCCGCTCCCGCAGCCCGCGTTCGTCGATGCCTTCCTCGCGCCCCCACTCTTCGATTGGCAGCATCAGGTTCAGCACCCGCTGAACGTCCTCCGCCAGCTCCTTCAATTGCCACTGCTCGGCGAACGCCTTTTCCGGAATGCGCCGTGCCACCATCGTTTCGATGATCTCGGCACGCATTTCCGCCACGGTCTCGGCGACGTCCGACGCCTTCATGAACTCCTTGCGCTGCGCATAGACCTCCTTGCGCTGCGAGTTCATCACGTCATCGTATTTGAGCACGTTCTTGCGTGTGTCGAAGTTCCGTGCCTCGACCTTCTTCTGTGCCTTCTCCAGCGCCTTGTTGATCCAAGGGTGGACGATGGCCTCGCCTTCCTTCAGCCCCAGCCGCTGCAGCATCCCGCCCATTCGATCCGATCCGAAAATCCGCATCAGATCGTCTTCCAGCGACAGGAAGAAATGCGAGCGCCCCGGATCGCCCTGCCGCCCGGAGCGGCCGCGCAACTGATTGTCGATGCGCCGGCTCTCGTGGCGTTCCGTGCCGATGACGAACAGCCCGCCCGCCTGCTTCACCTTCTCATGCGCCGCGGCGAGCTCCTCGTGGATCTCCGCCACGCGCGCGGCGTGCAGTTCCGGATCGTTGATCCCGTCCAATTCCTTCTTCAGCCGCATCTCAAGGTTGCCGCCGAGTTTGATGTCGGTGCCGCGGCCGGCCATGTTGGTGGCAATCGTCACCGCGCCAGGCGCACCGGCCTCCGCCACGATCTCGGCCTCCTGCTCGTGGAAGCGCGCGTTCAGCACCGCGTGCGGCACCCGCTTCTTCTTCAGCAGATTGCTGATCGTCTCGCTCTTCTCGATCGAGGTCGTGCCCACCAGCACCGGCTGCCCGGTCTTCCGTGCCTCCTCGATCAGCGCCGCGAC
Organism: uncultured Alphaproteobacteria bacterium; assembly: GCA_963726125.1. Lineage (GTDB taxonomy): Bacteria > Pseudomonadota > Alphaproteobacteria > Acetobacterales > Acetobacteraceae > JAMXLO01. Next base: position 189,314 of record CAVSBG010000017.1, read on the forward strand.
CGCCTCGTACTTCTCGTCCGCCGTACGATACACCTCGTCGTCTTCATCGTTGCGGACGCACAGCACGTTGGTCGGGATCTCGACCACGTCCAGCTTGTAAATCTCGGCGAACTCGTCGGCCTCGGTCATCGCCGTGCCGGTCATCCCGGCCAGCTTGGGATACAGCCGGAAGTAGTTCTGGAACGTGATCGACGCGAGCGTCTGGTTCTCCGCCTGCACCTCAACGTGTTCCTTCGCCTCCAAGGCCTGGTGCAGCCCGTCGGAGTAGCGCCGCCCTTCCATCATGCGGCCGGTGAACTCGTCGATGATGACGATCTTGCCGTCCCGCACGATGTAGTCCACGTCGCGCGCGAACAGCGTGTTGGCACGCAGCGACTGTTGCACGTGGTGCACCACCGAGACGTTGAAGATGTCATAGAGGTTGCCCTCGGTGATGATGCCGGCGTCCCGCAGCATGTCCTCGACCCGTTCCGACCCGGCCTCGGTCAACGAAACCGTGCGGAACTTCTCGTCCTTGTCGTAGGTCGCGGTATCGGTGACCAGCACCTTCACCACCTCGTCCACCCGGCGGTACAGATCGGAACTGTCTTCGGCGGGTCCGGAGATGATCAGCGGCGTGCGCGCCTCGTCGACCAGGATCGAGTCCACCTCGTCCACGATACCGAAGCAGAAATCGCGCTGGACCATGTTGTCCAGGCTGTACTTCATGTTGTCGCGCAGGTAGTCGAAGCCGAACTCATTGTTGGTGCCGTAGGTGATGTCGGCCGCGTACTGCGCGCGCTTCATGTCGTCGTCCTGCCCGTGCACGATGACGCCGACGTCCATGCCAAGAAAGCGATAGATCTGCCCCATCCATTCGGCGTCGCGCCGGGCCAGGTAGTCGTTCACGGTGATGACATGGACGCCGTTGCCGGCCAGGGCGTTCAGGTAGACCGGCAGGGTGGCGACCAGCGTCTTGCCCTCGCCGGTCTTCATTTCGGCGATCTTGCCGTCGTGCAGCACCATGCCGCCCACCAGCTGCACGTCGAAATGCCGCTGGCCCAGCGTGCGCCGCGCTGCCTCGCGCACCGCCGCGAAGGCTTCCGCCTGCAGGTCGTCCAGAGTGGCGCCGCCCGCCAGCCGCTCGCGGAACTCGGCGGTCTTGGCTCGCAGGGCTTCGTCCGACAGCGCCTCCATGGCCGGTTCCAGCGCATTGATCCTGGGGACCCGGCGCTGGTAAGCCTTGAGGGACCGATCGTTGGCAGTGCCGAATACGGCGCGGGCGATGGTAGCGAACATGGAACCTTCTCGGATGGTCGGCACCGGGACTTGGGGCACGCCCGGACGGCACGCCCCAGCACCCCGGTGTCAAGCCCGGGAGTTCCGGGGCATGGGTCAGATAGGACCCAGGCAGGCTCCGGTCAACGACGCCGCGATGTCACAACGGTTGCCTTGCGCGGCGCTTCGCTGCCATGAAGCGGCCACGGCGGCTTGCCGGAAAACAGGAGTCTCCATGCGGTTGAAGCGGTTCCTCCGCCGAAAACGGGCCGGCTTCGCTGTGGCGCTTCCCGCCGTATTGATCGTTGCACTGGGTTCGGCGTGGGCGCAGAGCCAGCCTCAGGCACCGCGTCCCAGGCCGCGCGACACCAGACCCGCCGAGACACGGGCCGCCACGCCCCCGAAGCCAACCGACGATACTGCCGTCGATACTGCCCCAGCGCCCGAGTCGCCCCCGAAGCCGAACGACGCGTCGCGATCCCCATCAGACCCCCTCGTCGCCTTGGTCGAGGGGCACATGATCTATCTCAGCGACCTTGCCCGGCTTGTGCCCAGCCTTCCCGAGAGCGTGCGAGGCCTGCCGTTCGAGACACTTTATCCCGCCTTGCTCGATCGCAGCGTCGATCACCAGGCCCTGGTGACGGTGGCTCGCCGCGAGCACCTCGACGACGACCCGGCCGTCAAACGCGAGGTGGACGCCGCGACGGACCGCATCCTGGAAGCCGCGCTGCTAAGGCGCGAGGTCGCGCCGCAGGTGGGCGAAGAGCAGATCCGCCTCCGCTACAACAAGGAATATGCCGGCAAGCCCTCAACCGAGGAAACCCATGCCCGCCACATCCTGGTTTCCACAGAAGAGCAGGCGAAGCAACTGATCGCGGATTTGAACAAGGGTGCCGATTTCGCCACCCTGGCGAGGCAGTTCAGCAAGGACCCGGACGGTCAGAACGGCGGGGATCTAGGCTACTTCCGCCGCGATCAGGTCTGGCCCGGCTTTGCCGATGTCGCGTTCACCCTGCAGCCCGGCCAGATCTCGCAGACGCCGATTCAGAACGAATTCGGCTGGCACGTCATCAAGGTGGAGGAGCGGCGGATTGTCGCCCCGCCGGGCTATGGCGAGGTTCACGATGCCCTGCGAAATGAACTGCTGCAGGAGGCCGCGGCGCGAGCAATCGAACGCGCCCGCTCCGAACTCACGATCCACAAGTTCAACCTGGATGGAACGCCGGTCTCGGACGTGCCCGACATCATACCCGCCCAGCCGCTCGTGAAGCGTGACGACAGCGCGAAACCGTAGGGCGGCATCCTTGTGACGCCGCTATGCTTCGGTCATCATCCGCGCCCTTTCCGGAAGGAGTTTCGATGTCCCTGATTGCCGGCGTGACTGCCGCCGCATCATCCCCATCATCATTCCCTCTCCCGCGAAGCGGGGGAGGGTCAGGGTGGGGGCCTCGCCCGCATCACAGTTCCCTGCTGCTGTCTCTGACCCTCGCCGCGCTCCTGCTCGGCCCCATCACCGCGCAGGCGCAGACCGCCCCGCCTCAAACCGCTCCAGCCCCGACCCCTGCACCCGCGACAGACCCGGTGGTCGCCAAGGTGAACGGCCAGCCTATTCATCTGAGCGACCTGAAGGACGCAGTGCAGGGGTTGCCGGACAATCTGCGCGGCCTGCCGCCCATGACGCTGTACCCCATGCTGCTCGATCAGATGATCGATGAACGGGCGCTGGTTGCTGCCGCGCGCAAGTCCGGCCTCGACAAGGACCCGACCGTGCAACGGCAGATGACCGCGGCGGAGGACCGCGCTTTGCAGACCGCCATCCTGAGCAAGGAGGTGGGACCGACGATCACCGATGCCGCGCTGCACGCCCGCTATGACAAGGACATCGCTGGCAAGCCCGGCGAGGAAGAGGTGCATGCGAAACACATCCTGGTCGATAGCGAGGACCAGGCGAAGAAGATCATCGCCGACCTGAAGGGCGGCGCGGACTTTGCCACACTGGCCAAGCAGTACAGCAAGGATCCGGGCGCGGCACAGCAAGGCGGCGACCTGGGCTTCTTCAAGAAGGATGAGATGGTGCCTGAATTCGCCACCGCCGCCTTCGCGATGAAGCCCGGCCAGGTGTCGGATCAGCCGGTGCACACGCAGTTCGGCTGGCACGTCATCATGGTGGTGGAGCGGCGTCCTGCCGAGGCGCCGAGCTTCGACCAGGCGAAGGAGGAGTTGCGCCAGAAGCTCATCCAGGAAGGCGTCCGGAAGGCGGTCGCAGAGGCCCGCGCCGAGGTCCCGGTGGAGAAATTCAACCTGGATGGCTCGCAGGTCCGCGCGACAGATACTGCCGAACCGCCACCGGCGCCCAAGAAACCATAAATCAGTCGTCCCGAGGAAACGTCCATGGCCATCAACGTCTCGCCACTTGCCGTTCCGTTGCCCGAGCTGTTGCCGATTGCCGGCGTCCGCCTCGGCGCCGTCGCCGCCGGTATCCGCTATCAGGAACGCACCGACCTTGTGATGCTGGAGCTCGCCCCCGGGACGTCGGTTGCCGGCGTGTTCACCTCCAGCAAGTGCCCCGGCGCCCCGGTGGATTGGTGTCGCGCCGCGCTGGCCGGCGGCAAGGCGCGCGCCGTTGTGGTGAACGCCGGCAACGCCAACGTGTTCACCGGTAAGGCCGGGCGAGACACCTGCGTCGCGACCGCGGCGGCGGCGGCCAAGCTGGTCGGCTGCCCGCCGAAGCAGGTCTTCGTCGCCTCGACCGGCGTGATTGGCGAGGTGCTGCCGCACGACAAGCTGGTCGCGGCCCTGCCGAACCTGCATGAGACCCTACGCGACGATGCCTGGCCGGCGGCGGCACGCGGCATCATGACCACCGACACCTTCCCCAAGGCCGCCACGCGCACCGCGTGGATCGGCGAGGCTCCCATCCGGATCACCGGCATCGCCAAGGGCAGCGGCATGATCGCGCCCGACATGGCCACGATGCTGTGCTTCATCTGCACCGACGCGAAGCTGCCCGCCGGCGCGATGCAGGCGCTACTGAAGAAGGGCGTGGACACCAGCTTCAACTGCACGACGGTCGACTCGGATACCTCCACCTCGGACACTGTGCTGCTGTTCGCCACCGGCCAAACGAAGCACCCGCGGGTTCCTCCGGAGGGCGGCAAGATGCTGACGGATTTCGCCCGCGCGCTGGATGCGGTGCTGCTGGACTTGGCGCTTCAGGTGACCCGCGACGGGGAGGGGGCACAGAAGCTGATCCGCATCGACGTGACCGGCGCCGCCAATCCTAGGTCCGCCAAGCGCGTCGGTCTGGCGGTTGCCAACTCGCCGCTGGTGAAGACCGCGATTGCCGGTGAGGACGCCAATTGGGGCCGTATCGTCATGGCCGTCGGCAAGGCCGGCGAGCCGGCTGATCGTGACAAGCTCTCAGTCGGCGTCGGCGGCGTCTGGATGGCGCGCGATGGCACCGTGGTCCCCGGCTACGACGAAGCGCCGGTCGTGAAGCACATGAAGGGCCGCGAAGTGGAGATTTCCATCGACCTGGGTCTGGGCCGCGGCAAGGCCACGGTGTGGACTTGCGATCTCACCCACGGCTACATAGATATCAACGGGTCATATCGAAGCTGATTCTATGACCGTGCCGGGCTGAGGCTCTCCAGCGCGTCCGCCACCGTGCCGTATCGGCAGCTTCGGCCGATCAGCGGCTGGACGACGATGTCGCTCGACGCGCGCCAAAGGATCCATTTCCGGAGCTGGCTGTCGCCGGCGTAGAACGCGACCACTTCCTCGTACTCCTCGCCCTCGACGCAGTGGTCGAGTTCGACAACCATGTGCACGTTGTGGAATTCCGCCCAACCTTGCAGCAGCATAAGATCGGCGATCTCAAAAGCGAGACCCATCGGCACATTCGGCGTGACCAGCGGCATGCCCATTAGGGGAAACTCCAATCCTCAAGGAGCGGTTTGCTTCACATGGCCGTGATCTAGCCGTTCACGCCTCCGTGAAATCAAGTATTCAAATTGAGATTCACACGATTGTTCAATCAGTTCGAATTTGATCCGAGAATGTGACTCAAGCGAGTTCGTTAAGCTGTTGATCGCATGGATTGAACTATGCCGCTGACTGAACCGCGAGCCGGTTTGTTGTATTTACGCAATCGCGACAGTATCGACACACTCGCGTTACAAAACAGCCGCTGAATGAAATTCTGGACATGTGCGAACGACTTTGGGATCGTGATCACCTCTGTTCCTGATCCGCATTGGCGTTACTTGGTGACTTGCTCAGAGGCCAAAAAGCCCTTCCGATTTTTCGCCGTGGGCATTCGCGCCTGGTGGTTGGTCAGGGCAAGGATGCGGGTGGCGGCCGTGATCTAGCGCGCGGCCTCGACCAGAGCGACGGTCGGTCCGGTGTGATGGCGCACCAGCAGCATTCCGCCGGCGACCAACCCCAGCGCCACGATGGCAAAAATCAGCGTCCGGTCCGTGAGCGTGTCGCGCGGCGATCGCTCCGCATACCAGAAATGGCGATACCATGACCTGTGCGGCTGCAGCGGTGCGATCGCCATGTCCCCCTCGTTGCGGTGCGCGCCGCAGTATGGGATGGCGCATCGTGCGAGGCAATCGGCGGGACAACGGCCATGGCGGAACGGACCTGGGTCAATGTGCGGCGCGACACGCGCGGCGTGGCTGTGCTGACGATCGACAATCCAGCGAAGCTGAACACGCTGAACACGGCGGTGATGCATGATCTGATCGCCGCAGCGGAAGTGCTGGCCGCGGACCACGACCTGCGCGCCGTCATTCTTCGCGGCGCCGGTGATCGCGCGTTCATCGGCGGCGCCGACATCGGCGAGATGGTCACTCTCGACGGCGGCTCAGCTCGCGCCTTCATCACGCTGGTGCATCGCAGCTGTGATGTGTTCCGCCGCATGCCGGTTCCGGTGATAGCCCGCATCGACGGTTGGACCCTGGGGGCAGGCCTGGAAGTCGCCGCCGCCTGCGACATGCGCATCGCCAGCGACGGTTCCAGGTTCGGCATGCCGGAAGTACGGGTTGGCCTTCCCTCGGTCGTCGAGGCCGCATTGCTGCCCGGTCTGATCGGTTGGGGTCGCACGCGCCGGCTGTTGCTGACCGGCGAGGTAATCGATGCAGCAACCGCGCTGGCCTGGGGCCTGGTGGAGCAGGTCGCTCCATCCGATGAGCTCGATAGTGCGGTGGAATGTCTGCTCGACGGCATCCTTGTCTCTGGTCCTCGCGCCGTGCGTCTGCAAAAAGCGCTGATCGAGGACTGGGAGGCGATGACAGTCGATGCGGCGATCCAGCACGGCATCGACGGCTTCGTCGACGCTTGGGCCAGTGACGAACCGCGTCGGATGATGGACGGCTTCCTGCAACGCCAGCGCGAGCGTCGCCGCTGATCCGGGACACGCGCTTTTGTCACGATGCGAGAACAGACTTGGTGGCAACGCTCCTCAGGCCGCTGGTACTCCGAACCACAGGATCAGCGTCTGGGCAATGCGGCCTCTCTCTGGAACGTCATTGGAGAGCTGGTCAACGACTTCAAGGTCAACGAGTGTGTCACCGGTCTTCGGTCCGGCAAATAGTCAGACCCAGGCCTGTATGGGTCTGGCAGGCTTATCGCCCAACCCGCAATGCAGGTCTGAGGCGCCGCGAGTGCATAGCGGCTGGTGCACGCAACATGCAGCTCCAATTCGCAGGTACCTCCGACGCCGGCAAAGAGCTCTAACGGCAACAGAGCATCGCCATTGGTCCAGCGAAAGGCATGATCCACTTCGTAGGCGTGGAAGCCGTCCGACAGCCGCTCGTCATCCATCGCGATCATTGCCAGATCCGCTCCGCGCCAGATCAAAATCTGTCGTAGTGCCACGCCCAATCGACGCGGATCTTGGGCAAATCCCAGTTCGTCGGGCGCATTGGCACGTGACACGATGCGAACACCGTTGCGGGGTTGATGCAACTTGAAACTATATACCCCCGCGCGCATGGACCATCCGTCCACACGGTGCCCATCAACCAGCAAATGCAGGTCCGGTACATCTGTCGTCGGCAGGTCCAGCGGCGAACCGGAGCGGTTCAGCAGGCGGCGCCAAATCTCATCGACCTGTTGGCCGCCGGTCAGTACCCGGTGCACACGCAGGCCGCCGCGGCTGAGCCCAGCCCGTATTTTCGCCGTGGAACAGCCAGCGATTGCCGTCATCGCGATAGCTCTCAGCCGGTGCGCCGTTGGCCAGCAGCACAGCATGATGCTCGAGTTCCACGTGAAAGACCTCCACTTCCCGCGCCCGGTCATCCCAAACGATCGAGTGGTGATTGATCAGGTGTTCCACGGGTATCAGGACGCCGTCGATGAACAGCGAATGCCCCTTGGTGATACGGAGATCGGATGACGGAACATCGTCGGCGAGGGCGCCCTTGCGCACGATCACCGGCGTTGCGCTGCTGCGACACCCACGCGGAACCAGTATACGACCAGAACCGATCCAGATGATGCGCTGGGCCGCTCCCGACACCGTCAGTACTGTGTCCCCAACCGCGAGGCGCTCGACCGGAACGTAGCCCTCCGGCGTGGCGATACGCGTGCCAGCGCAAAAGCAATCCGACTGATCCTCGCATCGTGCACTCTCCACGATCGGCGTGGTCGTAGACTTGCCGGATGTTCCTCCCAATTCGTAACTCACGGGTGCGTTGGCAGGTAAAGATTGCAAATCGTCAAACGGCTGGCCCTCGTCACACATAGTCGTCTCCGCTTCTACGACCATGAGCCGTCGATCGGGTCGTTCCTTAAGTAATAACAGCATACTTCGGCCAATATGCCAGGGATCAGAATATAAAATCCGTCCACAATAGCGTGAGGTCGCTGTGCGCAATCCTCATGCATCGTAGCACTCGACACCAACAAGCCGGACCGGGCAGCCAATCACTGACCGATGCACGATTTGCGTGACAGCGCATAAGGTTTCGGCGTTAAATTTTGTCTACACTTGGCGGAATTGCGCGTTTATATTGGCGAATATCAGTGTGCGATTGCTTGCTTTCGCGCCAGAGGCGCAACGCGACGACATCCAGCGGCGCGATTTCCAGGCTCGCCGAACGCCCGCGTTGCGGTTGCCCCTGCCGGTGCTGAATTTGCCACGCGTCGCGCTGTGCCTAATACCAGTGCTCATCGATGATGACCCATAGCAAAATCAGCGAGCCTGAACTCGGCGTTGCCGGCAACAGAGAAAACAGTAAAATAATATTAAACCACAGAGACACAGAGTCTCACTGATTAGTTCACATAGTATTATTAAAAAATGACTCTGCGACTACTCTGTGGACTCTGTGCCTCTGTGGTTGAAAGTCCTTACTTGCTACGCAGTCCGACTGCCAATGCGCGGTCCAACACAAGTTGGCCGCGTTGCTGCCAAATCTTAATAGTGACCAATGCGTTGTGCCGAATGTCATCGCCGGACCACGCCCCGAACATGACAAGTGGGAAGACAAGTCGCGCTCAGTGAGCGTTGGTATAACATCAGCGCCAACCGAATGGAGGACACACCATGAATGCAGCCGAACCGCTGAGCGGCGCCGAATGGCTGGCACGCACCCTGGCGGCAAATGGCACCACACATGTGTTCTTCATCGATGCCGTGCTGCGCCGCACGTTGATCGAGCTCGGAACGCTTGGGGTCACGCGCGTCCTTGCGCACGCGGAGAAGTCCGCCGCCTACATGGCGGACGGTTATGCACGCATCGCCGGTCGTCCCGGCATCTGCTTCGCCCAGTCGGTTGGCGCGGCGAACCTGGCGGCGGGTCTGCAAGACGCATATCTCGGCCGCAGCCCGGTGATCGCGCTGACCGGCCGCGAGCCGCCGCGTTATCATCACCGCAATACCTATCAGGAGCTGCCGCACGCCCCTCTTTACGCATCGGTCACGAAGTTTTCCGCCGATGTCGCGGACGCCGCCGACTTGCCGCGCCTGCTGCGTCAGGCCTGGCGCGAGGCGATGACAGGGTCACCGCGTCCCGCGCATCTTGATCTCTATGGACGCTCGGCGAATGTCGTCGAGTTGGGCACGGTGAGCGAGCCGGCGATTGCCGACCCGGCATTCCAGTTGGCCATGCCGCCGTATCGGCCGGCGCCGGCGGATGACGAGATCGAACGCGCCGCCGCCAGGCTTCGCGCCGCCAGCCGTATCGTTATTGTCGCGGGCGCGGGCGCGGCTGCGTCGAACGCCGGACCGGAGGTGCTGCGGCTTGGCGAGGCGTTGGCGGCGCCTATCGGCACCTCCCTTGGTGGGCGCGGTGTGATCCCGACGCGGCATCGCCTGTCGATTGGTTGCCCCGGAAACTATGCCGCGCCGCCGACCAACCAGATCGTGCACGAGGCCGACCTCGTGCTGTTCATCGGCTGCCACACCGGCGATCAGGTGACGCACACCTGGCGCATTCCGTCGCTGGACACCGAAGTAGTACAGATCGACATCGATCCGCTGGAACTGGGCCGCAGCTATCCACGCACCTTGGGCCTGATGGGTGATCCAAAGGCCACGCTGGCGAAGCTGCTGACCGCGCTGGGCAAACCGACACGCGATACCGCATTCGCCGATCGCGCCGCGGGTATCATGGCGGCCTGGCGCGAACAGCGCGCTCCGCTGCTTGCCAGCAACGCCGCATCGATCCTGCCCGATCGCCTGTGCGCCGAGATCACCCGTGCGCTGCCGGAGGACGGCATCCTGGTGGCCGACACCGGCTATTCCGGCATCTGGACCTCAACGCTGATCGAGCTGAACGGCACATCACAGACGTATCTACGCGCCGCCGGCTCATTGGGCTGGTCGTTCCCCGCGTCACTCGGCGCGAAATGCGCCGCGGGCAAGCGCAAGGTGATCTGCTGGACCGGCGATGGCGCGATCTACTACCATCTGACCGAACTGGAGACGGCACGCCGCCGCGGCATCGCCGTCGTGCTGGTCGTCAACAACAACTCCGGCTTCGGCCAGGGTTGGCCCAACATCCAGCGCCAGCAAGGCAACAAGCCAGGCGACGTCCGCGAACTGGTGCGCTTCGGGCCAACCAATTTCGCCGATGTTGCGCGCGTATTCGGCCTGCGCGGCATCCGTGTCGAGGAGCCCTCGCAGATCGCCCCCGCCTTGCGTGACGCGCTGGCATCGGACGAAACCGTCGTGGTCGATGTCGCCACGGATATTGATGCCCGCGCACCGGAACCCTGGCTGCCGGCAGGAGCATGACGCAATGACACTGATCTTTCACGAGCGCGTGGGACTGGATGGCCGCCGTATCAGCCCGTTCTCATGGCGCATCCGCTATGCCTTGGCGCACAAGGGCCTCGATCCGGAGGTGGTGCCGACACGCTTCGCCGATGTGGCCCGCGTCCGCGCACTGAGCGGCCAGGACCTCGTGCCGATCATCGAGGATGATGGCCGGGTGATACACGATAGCTGGTCCATCGCCTGCCATCTGGAGGACCGCTTCCCTGATCGCCCATCCCTCTTCGGCGGTCCCGCCGGCCGCGGCGCCGCCCGTCTGATCAACCTCTGGTCCGACACGACGCTGAACCCGGCGATCCGCCCACAGGTCAGCGCCGACTTCATCAGGTGCATCGATCCTGGCGACCGTGACTATTTCCGCAGTTCGCGGGAAAAACAATTCGGCATGACGCTGGAGCAGTTTTGCGCCGGCCGGGATGCCGCGCTGCCCGAACTATCGAAGGTGTGCGCGCCACTCGAACGTACCCTATCGGAACAGCCGTTCCTGGCTGGCGATGCACCGGCCTATGTCGACTACATCATCTTCTCGGTCTTCCAGCAGGCGCGCATCGGCAGCCCACGCGATGTGCTGCAACTGGCGCCGAACCTGGAGTCGACCCGCGCATGGCGAGGCCGCATGGTGGCGCTGCACGGCGGTCTCGGCGATCGATTTGCCGGCTATCCCACGGAGGACACATGATCAGTTACGATCTCAAGGGCAAGACAGCGCTGGTGACCGGCGCCGCGTCCGGTATCGGCTTCGCCACCGCGCGCATGCTGGCCAAGTTCGGCGCCACCGTCGCCGTCAATCACCTGGTCGATGATGCGCGCGGCCCGGAAGCGGTGGACAAGATCATCGACGAAGGCGGCAAGGCAATCAGCGCGCCCGGCAGCGTCGGTGAGAAAGGCACCGCCGAACGCATGGTGCTGAAGGCGATCGACGACCTGGGGCGGCTCGATCTGCTGGTCAACAACGCCGGCACGCCGGGCACGCGTCGCCGCATCGCACCGCCGGAGCTCGACCTGATCACCGAAGAGCTGTGGTCACAACTGCTGGAAACCAATCTGCTCGGCGTGTTCCGCTGCTCGAAGGCGGCGGCGCCGGCGCTGAAGTCCGCGCAAGGCGCCATCGTAAGCACCGCATCGATCGCAGGATTGGGCAGGGCAGGGAGCAGTCTCGCCTACAGCGCCACCAAGGCAGGCGTGGTGAGCCTGACACAGAAATCTGGCGCGCGCGCTCGCACCCGAGGTGCGCGTCAACGCCATCGCCCCCGGTGCGGTGGACAGTTCCTGGATGGTGGAATGGACCAACGAGGAGCGCCAGCAATCCATCGAACGTGCGTTGCTGAAGCGGCGCTGCGCGCCGGAGGACCTGGCCGAGGTGATCGTGTTCCTTGGCTTTGGCGCCGCCATGGTCACCGGCCAGACGATCACTGTCGACGGCGGCCTCACCCTTTAGTCACTGGGCGGAAGACGGCACCCCGCCGTCTTCCGCCCAGTCATTCAGAACGTCAGCACTGCGTCCATGCCGATAGTGAAGGAGTTGTTGTCGGTCTGTGCATTGAACGGATGATTGTTGGTGAAGGCGTGGTCCCAGCGGATCTCCGGACGGACCAGCAAGCCGGTAACGGGCGCTGGCAGCGCCGGCTTCCACGTGACGCCCAGCGTCAGCGCGCCATACGTGGTGTTGGATCCCGGAGCAACGTGTAGATACGGCACCGCGAAGCCCTGCTGCAACAGGATTGGCGAGTTGTTGCTCGGGAATGACGCCACAAAGAAGTTATGGTCGTCGCGGAAGTACTCGACGCGGCCGTTCAGGACGACGGTGTCAGTCAAGGTATACGAAGCATACTGCGCAAGGCCGAAGGCGTTGGCGCCTTGGCCGAACGGACCGTAGTCGTCACGCACCAGGTTCGTCTCCGTCACCAGCGTCAACGCATCGGAATACTTGTAGGTGACCAGCACGTCATTATAGAAGCGCCACTGCCCATTGGCGTTGACCCCCAGGGGTGACAATGCACGCGTCGCGTCCTCAGGGCCAAAATGGGTCAGGCCCAGGATAGTCAGGTTGCCCCCCATCAGCGTCAGATTGAAACCGCCAATGCCGCCAATCGCACCGTTGTTGTCACCCAATGGTCCGAAAGTGGTGTTGGTGCCGGTGTCTATGCCCGAGTAGATATCCAACACATCATTGACATGCGTCACGGCCAGCCCGCCGGTGTGCTTGAACGGCAGGCCAAACTGGAAGATGTAGGAGTGCGTATAGAACGGATTGGTCGAGGGATCGATCGTCTCGTAACCCAACGGGGTCGGATATTGACCGATCTTCCAATCGATTCCCCCTGCGCCAAGCCACGGAGTATGCACCAGGACATTCGCCTCGACCACGTCGAGTTGGTAGCGCTGGTTCGGATCAACCCGGTTAAGTTCGCCAAGGAACTGCGTGTACCGCGCGTCCGACCCGTACATGCCCTGCACCTTGAAGCCCCACTGGTAGTCGGAATTCTTGGGATCCAGCGGCTTGTTCGCGGTCAGCAGGAGTTGGTTGAGCTGCACTTGATTGGCGTGGTCGGTAAAGGTCTGGCCGAAATTCAACCCATCGGAGGGGCCACTTGGGTTGCCGACGATGCCGGCGTCCAACTGGGCCCAAAAATGTATGCCATCGATCCACAGACCAGGCGGTGGCGCCTCGGGCGCAGCGGGCGCAGCGGGTGCCGCCGGTGCGGCGGCGGCAGGAGGCGCCGGTGCCGCTGGCGGCGGCGTCGGAGTCTGCGCATGCGCAACGGGTGCGATCGCAGCAAAGGAGGCCACCGCGAGCCAGCTTCCGGCGCCCCTCAGTGTGCTGTGCTTCATAGTTTCCCCTGTTACCTTTCCTTTATCGCATCATTTGGTCGACACACAGATGGGGCGCCGGCAAGCCGACGCCCCATCGCTCGTGTCAATTGTCAGAAGACCTGTTCGCCGTGCAGCACCAGGTCGAGGCCTTCACGCTCCTCGTCCTCGTTCACACGCAGTCCGACCAGCATCTTGGTGATCATCAGCAGGATCAGCGTCCCCACGCCGCTATAGACAAGCGTAGCTGCGACGCCCTGGCACTGGATCCAAAGCTGCGCCAGGCTGCCAGGACTGCCGTCCGGTGTTGCGTCGGTGGCCGACAATGCCCCGTAGGAGAACACGCCGGTCAGCAACGCACCGACGATGCCGCCCATGCAGTGCACGCCGAACACGTCCAGGCTGTCGTCGTAGCCCAGCATGTGCTTCAGGCTGGTCGCGCACCAGAAGCAGACCACCCCGGCCGCCACGCCGATGATGATCGAGGCCCCCGGCAACACGAAGCCTGATGCCGGCGTGATCGCCACCAGTCCCGCCACCGCACCAGAGATGCAGCCCAGCACTGAAGGTTTGCCCTTCGCGATCCACTCGGCGAACATCCACGCCAATGCTGCCGCGGCAGTGGCGATCTGGGTCACTGCCATCGCCATGCCGGCGCGACCGTTCGATGCGACCGCCGAACCGGCGTTGAAGCCGAACCAGCCGACCCACAGCAGCGAGGCACCGATCACCGAGTAAGCCAGGTTGTACGGCGCCATGTTGTCAGTGCCGTAGCCGACGCGCTTGCCGAGTACCGAGCGCGCACACCAGTCCGGCGATGCCGGCGTTGATATGCACGACGGTGCCACCGGCGAAGTCGAGCTGGCCGTTCTGCGCGCTCCACCCACTCGGCGCCCACATCCAGTGCGCCACCGGCGAGTAGATCAGCAGCGACCACAGCGTGATGAAGATGCACAGTGCCGAGAACTTCATCCGGTCGGCGAAGGCACCCACGATCAGCGCCGGCGTGATTATCGCGAATGTCATCTGGAACATCATGTAGACGGTCTCAGGGATCGTCGTGACCATCGGCGCGACGTCCTTGATCCCCGATTGCAGCACGAAGGCCTGGGTGTCGTTGCCCTTGCTGATGTGATCGGCGATGCCGTTCAGCATAAAGCGCGACAGATCGCCGACCCATTGATTGCCGGGCGTGAAGGCCAGGCTGTAGCCGGCAACGCACCACACGATGGTGACGATGCAGGTGATGGCGAACGATTGCATCAAGGTGGCGAGGATATTCTTCTTGCGCACCATGCCGCCGTAGAACAACGCAAGTCCTGGAACGGTCATCATCAGCACAAGTGCGGTGCTGGCAAGCATCCATGCGGTATCGCCGGAATCCAGCTTGGGTGGCGCGTCGTCTGCGAAGGCCGGCGCTGCCATCAGCAGAAATGGCAGCATAGCGCCGAGGCCCCAGGTCAGGCGGGGTCGAAATCATAGTTCGTGTTTCCCTTGATTGTTGTCGATCAGAGTGCCGCGGCATCGACCTCGCCGGTACGGATCCGCACGGCGCGCTCGATGTCGATAACGAAGATCTTGCCATCGCCGATCTTGCCGGTGTGTGCTGACTTGGTGATCGCTTCGATCACCTGGTCGGTCAGGTCCGCTGGCACGACGACTTCGATCTTTACCTTCGGCAGGAAGTTCACGTGGTACTCTGCACCACGATAAATCTCAGTCTGGCCCTTCTGCCGTCCAAATCCCTTCACCTCGGACACGGTGAGGCCCTGCACACCCAGCGGCGTCAGCGCCTCGCGTACGTCGTCGAGCTTGAAGGGCTTGATGATGGCCATGATCAGCTTCATGTCGCTTCCCTTGATTGCTCTCCACGCCGCCGCGCCACCCCTGCGGCGGGCCGGTCGTGTGGAACTACAATCAAGAATCATGCCGCGACGTTTTTTGTCGCCAGGGCCGGGTTCTGCCCGGCGATCCACGTTTCTTTGGCCTGATGCAGCCGTTACTGCACAAGAAACGAGCAGAAGCCGTCCAAAAGCGCAGCGCCCCCGCCACTCTCTCGAATGGCGGGGGCGCCGGCAGCCCTTATCAGTCGATAACGGTCAGATGGAGTAATACATCTCGAATTCGACCGGATGCGGTGTGTGTTCGAAGCGATACACTTCTGTCCACTTCAGCTCGAGGTAGCTCTCAATCTGGTCCATGCTGAACACGTCGCCGGCCAGCAGGAACTCGTGGTCGCCTTCCAGCGCGCCGATCGCCTCACGCAGGCTGCCGCACACCGTCGGAATGCCCTTCAGTTCTTCCGGCGGCAGGTCGTACAGGTCCTTGTCCATCGGATCGCCGGGATGGATCTTGTTGCGGATGCCATCGAGCCCGGCCATCAGCATCGCGGCGAACGACAGATACGGATTGGCACCCGGATCCGGGAAGCGTACCTCGACGCGCTTGGCCTTCGGGTTTGTCGCATACGGGATGCGGCACGAAGCCGAACGGTTGCGTGCTGAATAGGCCAGCAGCACCGGCGCCTCGAAGCCCGGGATCAGCCGCTTGTAGCTGTTGGTCAGCGGGTTGGTCAGCGCGTTCAGCGCCTTGGCGTGCTTGATGATGCCGCCGATGTAGTACAGCGCCGACTCCGACAGATCGGCATAGCCATTGCCAGCGAACAAGGGTTTGCCGGCCTTCCAGATCGACTGGTGCACGTGCATGCCCGAGCCGTTGTCGCCGAATATCGGCTTCGGCATGAACGTTGCGGTCTTGCCGTAGCTGTGCGCCACATTGTGGATGCAATACTTATAGATCTGCAGCGCGTCGGCCATCTTGGTCAGCGGTCCGAACTTCATGCCGAGCTCGTGCTGGCTCTGCCCCACCTCGTGATGGTGCTTCTCGATCACCACGCCCATCTCGCCCATGGTGGACAGCATCTCGGCGCGCAGGTCGCTTTCGCTATCGACCGGCGGCACCGGGAAGTAGCCGCCCTTCACCCCCGGCCGGTGGCCCATGTTGCCTTCCGGATAGTCCTTCACGCTGGCCTGCGGGCCTTCCTGGCTATCGAGTTGATAAGTCCCGTAGTTGCCGCCCGTGCCGAACCGCACGCTGTCGAACACGAAGAACTCGGCCTCCGGTCCGAAGAACGCGGTATCGCCGACGCCGGACGACTTCAGATACGCCTCGGCTTTCTTCGCGGTGGAGCGAGGATCGCGGTTGTACGCCTGCCCGGTTGACGGCTCAACGATGTCGCAGAACAGGATCAGGCTTGCCTTCGCCGAGAACGGATCCATCACCGCGGTATCGGGGTCCGGCATCAGGATCATGTCGAACTCGTTGATCGCCTTCCAGCCGGCGATCGAGGAGCCGTCGAACATGATGCCGTCGCGGAACACTTCTTCATCGATGGTGGAGACATGCTGCGCGGTATGCTGCCACTTGCCGCGCGGATCGGTGAACCGCAGGTCCACGTATTCCACGGAGTGCTCGGTGAGCATCTCCATCACCTTACCCACGCCGTTGTCGGCGCCCGCAGGCTTTCTAGCCATGTATGACTTCCCCGTCCTTTTGCTCTCGAATGACGCGCCGGCGATCCGCGAGGAAGGCGGCGCAAACTGTATGGGGCCGCACCATGCGACCCCTTCGTCAGGCGGCCCCTCTACTCGTTTCCGCCAGGGGCCGAAAGCGGTATTCGCTGTGGTTTTCCTCGTCGCGCTAGACGGCGTCCTCGCCACGTTCACCGGTGCGGATGCGGATCACATCCTCGACCGAGGACACGAAGATCTTGCCGTCACCGATGCGTCCGGTGCGGGCGGAATTGATGATCGCCTCTACCGCGCGCTCGACGACGGCGTCGTCGCACACTACCTCGATCTTCACCTTGGGGAGGAAATCGACCACGTATTCGGCGCCGCGGTACAGTTCGGTATGGCCTTTCTGGCGGCCAAATCCTTTCGCCTCCACCACGGTGATGCCCTGCAGGCCAACTTCGTGCAGCGCTTCTTTCACCTCATCCAGTTTGAACGGCTTGATGACAGCCTCGATCTTCTTCATGCGCGTTCAATGTCCCTGTTGCCTGGCTGCCCAGTTCGTCGGTTGGCTGAACGGCAGCCGCATAGGTTTGCACGCGGCGTGCCAAGCAGCAATGCGGCGAGAGCCGGCGCGGGGCAATCGCAGTTGCATCGGCGATCGAGTCCGGATGGTGCCCGACGGGCCAGCGCCGCGCCGCACGTCAGCAAGCAAGGTAGTATGCCCGACACGGAGTTTCGCGGAGTAGGTGTGTTATGCGCTTCGCGCAGAAACCGCCTTGCACGCAACCCGGCACGTTCACAGCCCGCAAAGCGCCAAATGCGATTGCCCTGGAGCCGGCGCCCTCGAACGATCGCCTCGATCCAGCGGAAAGTCAGGGTCCAGCCCTACTATCCGCCAAAAGCTCGCCCACGCGGCGGGTCGGGTGCTGCAGGCAATCGCTTTGTATCGGCGCCCAGCGTGTGGGCGAAACGCCACAGCGGTTGCCTGGAATTTGGGCAATCAGGAGGCGTGGCAAGCCGCACCGCCGCAAGGCTACGTTGACTGCCCTGCGGCCGGTATGTTGGCGCCGCCCATCTTCCCTCGCTCCGGATGTCCGCGATGATCAGAAGCCCTCTCGTCATGCCACGACTGATGCGTCTCATTCACAGCCCCAACCGGGATGCGATTGCCGAGGCGTTATCGATTGCTCCGGGCGCGCAGCTCGAGTTGCCGCCGCGTGTGCGGTTCGTGTTCCTGAGCTTCACCAATCGTTCGGGCTCTGCCTATCTCATCGACCTGCTGGCCTCATCCGGCATCACCGCCCAGGCGCTCGAGACCCTGAATGCCGGCGCCGTGCTGCCATTTTGTCGCGAACACGGCATGCCATCGCTCCAGGCTTATTTCGAACACATCGTCGGGCGGGATGCCAGGAACGACATCTACATCGTGAAGGTCGCATCGGAGCATCTCCGCTTGCTGACGGAAGCAGGCATCCTCGGCGAGATCCGTGACAGAGCCGAGTTCCTGTTCATGCACCGCTCGGACAAGCTGGGCCAGGCGATCTCCCGCGCCATCGCGGAGCAGAACAATCGCTGGGGCTGGAATTCACCATCGGACTTTCCCGACGATCGGCTGGAGTATTCGGCCGAGCGGATCACCCAGCACATCTACGACATCGGCCTTCTCAACCAGGCCGTCGAGGAGTTCTTCGCGCTCAATGGCATTACGCCGATCAGCGTCGAGTATGAGCGCTTGCTCAGCCAGCCGCAGCATGAGCTGGACGAGATCGCGCGCCGATTGCGGCTGCCGCCGGCCACGATCGATCCTGCCAGGCTGACCTCGCGCCAGCAGGCCAACGCGATCAACCACGGCTGGCGGACGCGCTTCCTGCAGGAGACGGAACCGCCGCCCGGAACGACACCGGGGCCGGTGCCTGCCGCGCCGCCGCCCTCCGTGGTGGTCGGCACCATCGAGGCAGACATCGCTGCCCATGTTCGCAACGTCGGGAATATCGTCGGGACCAACGGGGCCTGGCTGGGGCAGCCGGGCAGCGGATGCTGGATCGAGGGCTTCAGCATCATGCCGCGACAGGGCCTGACCCCTGATGACGTCGAATACTGTGGCATTCAAGACTTTGGGCGGATGCTACCGTGGGTGGCCGCCGGAGCCTACAGTGGAACGCGTGGCATGACGGCACCGCTGCGTGGCCTGTGCGTGCGCCTGAGCGATGCGACGGCCGCGCGGTTTCACTGCGAGTATTCCGGGCGATTTCAGGACGGCGAGACGGTGGGGCCGATGCGGGCGGGGCTGCCATGCCGGTCATCCAGGCTGGCGCCATTGGAGGCATTTCAGATCGTGCTGCGTCCGGCATAGCGGTAGGCCTGTTTCGGTCGGTTGAGGTGGACTGCCTGATCACCCGTTGAACCTGAATCGCCCAAAACCCATACTGCCGCCGCGTCGAAGAAACGGGAGCGTCGCCAGGTGAAGCCCGCCAACACCCTGCTGTCCGGTATCGGCACCACGATCTTCACCGTCATGTCGGCATTGGCGGTCGAGCACAACTCGATCAACCTCGGCCAGGGGTTCCCCGACACCGAAGGCCCGGCCGACGTGGTGCAAGCAGCCGCCGATGCGCTGAAGGACGGCCGCAACCAGTATCCCCCGATGCCGGGCGTTCCCGAACTGCGCCAGGCCGTCGCCGCCGCGAACCGCCGCTTTTACGGGCTCGAGGTCGACTGGGCGAGCGAGGTGGTGGTGACCTCCGGCGCCACCGAGGCGATCACCGCCTGCCTGATGGCGGTGCTGAACCCCGGCGACGAGGTCGTGCTGATCGAGCCGCTCTACGACACATACCTTCCGGTGGTCCGCCTACTCGGCGCGACGCCGCGCCTGGTGCGCCTTGAACCGCCCGACTGGACGCTGCCCCTTGCGGCGCTGGCCGACGCGTTCGGTCCGAAGACCAAGGCGATCCTGCTGAACTCGCCGATGAACCCGGCCGGCAAGGTGTTCACCGCCGACGAACTCGGCTTCATCGCCGATCTCGTGCTGCGCCACGACGCCTACGCGATCTGCGACGAGGTCTACGAGCACCTGATCTTCGACGGGCTGCCGCACATCCCGCTGATGACGCTGCCCGGCATGCGCGAGCGCACCATGCGGATTGGCAGCGCCGGCAAGACGTTCGCGCTGACCGGCTGGAAGGTGGGCTACGTCACCACACCGGCCTCGCTCGCCGCGAACGTGGCGAAGGCGCACCAGAACCTGACCTTCACCACCGCGCCCAACCTGCAGCGTGCGGTCGCGGTCGGCCTGGGCAAGGACGACGCCTACTTCGCCGGTCTGGCCAGTGCCCTCCAGGCCAAGCGCGATCGGCTCGCGGCCGGCCTGGCTGGCCTGGGCCTGACGGTGCTGCCGGCGCAGGGCAGCTACTTCATCTCCACCGACTTTCGCCCGCTCGGGTTCAACGGCGACGACGTGGCGTTCTGCCGCCACATCACCGAGCAGGCGAAGGTCACCGCGATTCCTGTGTCGGCGTTCTACGATGGCCCGGGTGCGCCCAGTCACTACGCCCGCTTCGCGTTCTGCAAGCGCGACGAGGTGCTGGACGAGGCGGTGGCCCGGCTACGGCGGCATTTCGGGGGGTGAGGGGGCGTCAGCCTGTCGTTGGTACGGATGATACTGGGAGGATTTAACCTACTCTCGTTGGCTCCCCGATAGATCTTGGGATTCGCTATGGCGCCATCCCGGCAGAGCTGGAGGCTGCGGGCCGCCCGATAGGATCGAACGATCTGCTGATCGCTGCGCATGCATGCGCATTGGCGGCGACTATGGTGACGGCAAAAATCGGCGAGTTCAGACGTATCCCTGGACTGAACGTGGAGAATTGGCTGGAGTAGACTGGGGACGAAACGCCCGGAACAGCGGCGCGCCGACCACGCGACACAAGAACGTTCTCAAGGCTTGGACACAGTCGGAAAACTCATTGAACGGCAAGTTCGGGCGTGATTTAAGCTTGTGATGTGGACCCCAGCGACGCGTGGCCGGATGGCCGAAATTGGTTGCGGCCAGCGGCTGCGCTGCGTGCGTCTGTACTCCATCTGTGGCAAATACCTTCCGTCCTCTCTTGATCGACCAAACACCCCCAAGCGGTGGCCCAAATCGGCATCGCACTCCATCGTAACGTCATAAATACTAACTCTTGCAACCATCACACATAACACCAACCTGCCCCCTTTGCCCCAAAGCAAAAGGACCGGCACACCATGTTTTCCATCCCGAATGTCCCAGACCGCCTGGCACGCGAAATCTACGCCGAGCTCTGCGGGACCCTGCCGCCACCCTCCCCCGACACGCCCGAGGCCCGCACCATCCGCGACGAGCGCGCCATGGCCGCCGTCGCCGCCCTCATCCCGGAAAACCACTTCGAGGCCGAGCTCGCCACGCAGATCGTCGCCCAGGTCTTCCACGCCAAGCACGCCCTTCGCGATGCCTCCGGCCCCAACCTCACCGTCGACGCCCGCAACAATTACCGCAACCAGGCCTCCAGGATGGATCGCGACTCCCAAAGCGGCGTCCGCAACCTGCTCCGCGTCCAGGCCGTCCGTTACAAGGCCGAGGACGCCGCCCGCCCTGCCGCCATGGAGCGCGCCGGCTACTGGTACAAGGACAGCCTGGAGATGGCCGGCCGCCCCCTCCCCCTGCTCGAAACGCAACCGGCCGACGACGCGTCGCCGCCCGGCGAACCGCCCCGCCGCGTGCTCAGTCAAATGGACCCAGCCGAACAGTACCGCCGTACCTCTATCCCCAGCGGGCCGCGCTGATCCGCGCCTTTGGCGGCCTGCCGCCCAACATCAACTTCGGCGCGCCAGAGCCCGACCTGGTCGCCGCCATCGTCGCCAGCACCAGCCCCATCATGCTGGCATTGGACGAGGAGGTCGCCTCGCGCACCGGCATCTCACCCAGCAAGACGCAATCCCACCAAGCAAACTCGCGAGACACCGATGATACCGAGGCGACCGCAACGAAGCCCCGCACCGCGATGAAGTAACCGTAAGGACGGGCAATCCTGAAGTGGGCTGCCAAGTGGCTGACCCGAAACGGTTTAGCAACGGAGTTGCAAGCGTTAGTCCTGCTCACTTCAACGAACGCGCCTGTGTAGGCGGGCGCGTCAGCCGGGAGGCGCGTTCCCAGCCGGCTTCGAACGCGCGCCGAATAGCCGTGATTTCACCGTTTCGCGCAACCGCTCGAACACGACGTACAGGCCGGGGATCAGGAAGATGCCGAACACCGACGCCGCGAGCATGCCGAAGAAGACAGACGTCGCAACGGCGACCCGCGTTGCCGTGCCGGCGCCGCCTGAGACCAGCAGCGGCACCAACCCCAGGATGAAGGCGAACGACGTCATCATCACGGCACGAAAGCGGGAACGCGCGCCTTGTAGCGCGGCCTCGGCAACCGTTGCGCCGGAGCGCCGTGCGGCCATGGCGAATTCGACGATCAGAATGCCGTTCTTCGCCGCCAGGGCGATCAGCACGACGATGCCGACCTGCGCGAAGATGTCGTTTGCCAGGCCGGAAACCCACAATCCGGCGAGCGCGCCGGCCAATCCGACGATGATCGAGATCATCACGGCCGCCGGCATTGCCCATGAACTCGTAGAGCCCGACCAGCACCAGGTAAGCGAACAGCACGGCCAGCACGAGTATCATCGTGGTCTGACCGCCAGCGACCTTTTCCTGCAATGCCGTTCCGGTCCAGGAATAGCCAAATCCGGGTGGCAGCGTGGTCTTGGAAACCTGCTCCATCGCCGCGATCGCCTGGCCTGACGAATAGCCTGTTGCCGGGCCGCCCTGGATCGATACGGCGCGCAGATTGTTATAGCGCAGCACATATCCCGGACCCAGCACGGGCTCGACGGTCGCCAGTGTGCGTATCGGCACCAGCGCGCCGTCCTTGGTGGGTACGCGCACGTCGTAGATATCCTCGACATGCATGCGCTGTTCGGTCTCGCCTTGCAGCACCACCTGCCAGGTGCGGCCGAATTGGTTGAAGTCGTTGACGTAGTAACCGCCGAGCGAGGCCTGCAACGCGGTAAAGATGTCGTTGACGGCAATGCCCAGCGTCTGCGCGCGTTCGCGGTCGATCTCCAGGCGAAGCTGCGGCACGGAAGCACCGTACGTGGTGAAGACATTGGCCAGCGCCTTGTTCTCGTTCGCCTCCGCCACCAGGCCGCGCGCGACGGCGGCCATCTCGGCGGGCGATGCACCGCCATAGGATTGCAATTGGTATTCGAAACCCGCGCTGGTGCCCAGGCCGATGATCGGCGGCAGGTTGAACGGAATCACGATGGCCGCCGGCAAGCTTGCGAACACCGCGTTGAGATGGTCGAGAACGCCCCAGACGCTCGTCGCGTGTGTGGTGCGTTCGTCGAACGGCTTCAGGCTGACGAAGAACAGCGCATTGTTGCTCTGTGCGATGCCGTCCAGCATGCTGAATCCGACGATCGATGTGATGGTCGCGACGCCGGGCGTGGCGAGAACGATCTTCTCGACCTCCTGTGCGACTGCCGATGTGCGGTTGATCGATGCGCCGTCCGGCAGGCGTGCCTCGATCAGCAGGGCGCCCTGATCTTCGTCGGGGAGGAAGCCTGACGGCAGGACATGGTTCAACCAAACGGTTGCTGCCGCGAACAGGACGATCACGATCACCGTCAACAGCCGGCGCGGCGCCAGGCGTGCGATGGCGCTGGCATAGCCGCCCTGCATGCGCGTGATGCCGCCCTGCATCGCCCGGATGACACGGCCTTGCGGTGCGCCGTGGCGGAGCACCATCGCGCACAGAGCAGGCGACAGGGTCAGCGCGTTGATCGCGGAGATTATCATCGAGATCGATACGGCGATGGCGAATTGCTTGTAGAGCAGGCCAACGATGCCGGGGATGAATGCCACCGGGACGAACACCGAGAGCAGCACGAGCGTGATGGCGATGATCGGGCCGGTGATCTGCGTCATCGCCAGTTTGGTGGCGTCCGCGGGCGACAGGTCCGGGCGTTCTTCGATCGTGTGTTCGACCGCCTCGACCACGACGATGGCGTCGTCCACCACGATGCCGATGGCGAGCACCAGCGCGAGCAGCGAGATCGTATTGGCCGACATGCCCATCGCCAGCATCAGCGCAAAGGTGCCGATAAGCGCCACCGGCACTGCGATGATCGGCACCAGGGTCGCCTTGAGGCGGCCGAGGAACACGAAGACTACTATGGCCACCAGGGCGAAGGCCTCGAACAGCGTTTGCACAACCTTCCCGATCGTCGCCTTCACAAAGATCGTAGTGTCGTAGGGGATCTCCCACGTGACATCCTGGGGAAAGCGCTGTGCGAGTTCCGTCATCGTTGCGCGTACCGCTGCGGCGGTGGCGACGGCGTTGCCGCCTGGTGCCAGATAGATGGCGAGCGTCGCTGCATCCTTGCCGTTGAAGCGACCGAACACATCGGAGGACTGCGCACCGAGTTCCACGCGGGCGACGTCGCTTACGCGCACCAGGGATCCCGAGGTACCGGCGCGCACGATGATGTTGCCGAATTCCTCGGGCGTGGTCAGACGACCTTGTGTTGTCAACGACATCGACTGCTGCTGGGCATCGATGACCGGGGCGCCGCCGATGCGGCCCACCGCGGCCTGCACGTTCTGCGCGCGCACTGCGTTGATCACGTCCTGTGCTGTCAGTCCGAAGCCGGTCAGCCGTTGCAGATCCAGCCAGATCCGCATGGCATAGTCCTGGGTGCCGAATGGCGAGACCTGGCCCACGCCCGGCAGGCGGGCCAATGCGTCTCGTACGTTGATGGTGACGTAGTTCGACAGGAACAGGCCGTCATAGGTGCCGTGGGGCGATTGCAGGGCGACGACCTGGAGGATGGCGGACGACGCCGTCTCGACCTTCACGCCGCCCTGCTGCACCTCGGCCGGTAGGCGCGACATGGCGCGCTGCACTCGGTTCTGCACGTTGACCGTGTTGGCTTCAGGATCGGAGCCAACGTCGAAAGAAACGCTCAGGCCGTAGGAGCCGTCGTTGCCGGAGATCGAACGCATGTAGAGCATGCGCGACACGCCGATCATTTCGCGTTCGATGACCTGGGCGACGGTCTGTTCGACGACCTCGGCGTTGGCGCCGCCGTAACTGGTGGAGACCGACACCTGCGGCGGCACGATGTCGGGGAACTGCGCCACGGGAATTGCCAGCAGGGCGATCGCACCGGCGAGCGTGATCAGGATCGAAATGACGATGGCGAGCCTTGGCCGATCGACGAAGATGGCGGAGATCACGCGGTGCTTCCTTCGGTCGCGTTCGCTGGGCTAGCTACCCTGTGGCGGCATCGGGCTTGGCGCGACCACGATGCCGGCACGCACCCGCCCTTGGCCCTGCACGATCACCCGCTCGCCCGGCTTGAGCCCGTCGCGGATCACCGCCGAACCATCGCGCTGGACCTCCGCCTTGATCCGCTGCTCCGTCGCCTTGTTGTCGGCGCCCACGGCGAACACGTAGGAGCCGGCCTGGTCTTGCAGGATGGCCGCCTGCGGGATCACCAGCGCCTGTTCGGGCTTTGCTGCCTCGAGCACGACGCGGACGCTCATGCCGTCATCCAGGATCGCTTGTGGGTTGGGGAATACCGCGCGCAACGGAACGCTGTCGGTGCGCGGGTCTGCCTGGACGCCGATGTAGTTGATGCGGCCGGTCTGTTCGTAGCGCGACCCATCGACCAACTTGAGCGAGGCGACAACGGTGTCCAGGTCGATATCGGAGTTCTGGCGTCTGATCTCCAGCAATTGACGCTGGGTGACCGGGAATATGACATCGATCGGATCCTGCTTTACCACGACTGCCAGCACGCCGGTGCTGGGACCAACGAGATTGCCGGGCGTAACGATGGCATCGCCGACACGGCCGCTGATCGGGCTTTGGATCTGCGTGTAGGAGAGGTTGATGCTGGCCTCACGCAGCGACGCCTGTGCCAGCGCCAGATCCGCTTTGGCCCGTGTCAGGTCGGCTTCACGCTGATCGACCTGCGATTGCGGCGCGGCATTCGTGCGCACCAGGTCGCGGCTGCGTTGTGCCTGTAGGTCGGCGAGTTGCACGCTCGCATCGGCCGACTGAACCGCGGCTTGTTTTTGTTGCACGATGGCTTCGAATGGCGCCGAGTTCGAGCTTGAACAGCACCTGGCCCTCGGTCACCAGATCGCCATCCTTGAACAGGCGCGGCCCGAGGAAGCCTGTCACGCGCGCGCGTATATCGACGCGGTCGGTTGCCTTCACACGGCCGACGAATTCGGTGGCGGGTGTGATGTCGCGCATTTCGGCGGTGGCGACCAGGACGGCGGGTGGCGGCGTTTGTGCCATCGCCGCAACGACGTTCAGGGTTGCGAGGAGGAGCCAGGTTGGCAGGACAGCTGCACGAACATGCATCTTCGTTAGCGACACACTGCTTCCCCCTTGGCAACCTCTGGCGGCGGAAGATTGCCACAAGGATTGCCCGCTCCGCTATGGCGCAGAGTGGGTGGGGGGTGGCGGTTCAGCATCGGGCTTAACTGTGGCCGTAATGTGCGGGTTGCTCTATGGGGTGGTTGCTGAGTGGGATTGCATCGTTCGCATATGGTGCAGGGCGAGATGGCCGGGTCGGGGGCGCGGCCATGACGGTTACGTCAGGGATATGTTCGGACAAGGCAGGGTTGTGCGGAGGGCCATGACAGTTTGGCGTCAGGTGTTCAATGCGTTGACGAGGAAGGGCAGGCTTATATCCATGCGGTAATCGACACCGGTATGGTTGTCGGGAAATTCCTCATAACGGTGCGCAATGCCGAGCTGGTTCAGTCGTCGCACAAATCTGCGGTTGCCGTAGAGCAGGTTGAACTGATCGCGTTCACCGCAGTCGATGTAAAGTGCTTTCATGCCTCGGAGATTGTCTGCCAGGTCGTCAACCGCGACGGCGGGGTCCTGGCGCAGCCAATTGGCCCAGCGGTCCGCGATGATCTCGCAGGTGTCGAATGTGACCGGCAGGCGCATCCCGAGGAATTGTGATGGATCCGGATCGTAGCTGGCTGCCATTGCCAGCGCGTTGATCACCTTGCCGGAGCCGTCGGAATGCTTCTGGGCTGCCTCGAGTTGCAGCCACCAACGTTCGATGGAGTTCTCGGTGCCGGCGAGTGAGCGCAGGACCGCTGGCATGTCTGGCAGATAGCAGATTTCGAAGCCCATGTCGCCGGAATGGCAGGCCGCGACTGCCCAGATGTCGGCGTGGCGCAGTGCGTGTGTGATTGCACCGTAGCCTCCGGAGCTTTTGCCGAACACGCCACGACGTCCGGTACCGCCACATCCGAAGTGCTGCTCGACCAGGGGCAGCATTTCATGCAGCAGGAAGTCCTCCCAGGCTCCCATGGATGCGGAGTTGATGTACTGGTTGCCGCCGAGGCGGGTGAAGCAATCGGGAAACGCAACGACGACGGGTGGCATGCTCTGTTCGCCGATCAGGCGATCCAGGCGCTCGGGCATGTTTTCGCGGAAGGCCGTCCAGTTGGTGTGGGCCAGACCGCTGCCGGTGAAGCCGACGAGATCGACGAGCAGCGGCAGTCCTTGTCCATCGTGACCGGGGGGCACATATACGTCGACGGCGCGCGTTGTCGGATCGCCCAGCATATTGTTCTGGAGTACCTGGCTCTCGATGGTGAGCCGTGTGACGTGACCCATCGGCCCGAAGAACTTGCGCATGCGGCACTCCATTGGTTCTGCTGACGCGGCCAGCGGACACCACATCCGGCAATCGTTCAAGCAAGCAGGCCGTGCGCGGGACGGGTCGAGACGAGGCGCGGGGATTTGCCAAGAGCGGTTCGGCATGCGAGGTCACGCCAATCAAGTAAATCACCATCATCGGGAGGTCGCCGCATGCGGATCGCCATCATCGGCCAGCAGGATTTCGGTAAGGCAACGCTGGAGGCGTTCCTGGCTCGTGGGGATACGGTCGCGGCGGTGTTCTGTGCACCTGAGAAGGGCCGCCCTGATCCGTTGCGCGTTGCTGCCGAGGAACGCGGTGTGAAAGTGCATCAGCTGCCTAAGCTCACTGACCCGGCGGCGCTGGATGCGATGCGCGAGGCGAATGTCGATATCGGTGTGATGGCCTACGTGACACAGTTCGTGCCGCAGGACTTTTGCAACATTCCGAAGTTTGGCACGATCCAGTTCCATCCCAGCCTGCTGCCGTTGCACCGTGGTGCATCCTCGATGAGCTGGGCGATCATCTGCGGGCGGAGCGAGACCGGGTTCTCGATCTTCCGGCCTACGGATGGTTTGGATGAGGGCCCGGTGATCATGATGCGCTCGGTGCGTATCGAGCCGGAGGACACGCTGGGTTCGCTGTACTTTGGCAAGATCTTTCCGATGGGCGTCGCGGGTCTGGTAGAGGTTGCCGACCAGGTGGTGGCGGGCAAGGCGCCGGCGCTCGCGCAGTACGAGCCCGATGCTGGTTATGAAGGCATCATCCGCGACGCGGAGACGCGCATCAACTGGGCGAACCACGTCGATATCATCTTCAATCTGATCCGCGGCGTTGATCCGGCGCCAGGGGCTTGGACGATGGCGGATGGCAAGAAGCTGTTCGTCTACAACGCGACCAAGCGGATCGCGCGCACCTTCTCCGAGGTGAAGGGGAAGAAGCTGGGCGAGGTGGTGGCGATCAAGGACGGCGCGCTGGTGGTGCACGGGCAGGGCGGGTTCATCGAGATCGCTCGGGCTCGGCCGGATGGGGGGAGGAAGGGCGCGGCGGCAGATGCTGGCGTCGCCGTTGGTGCGATATTGGGTGGGTGAGCCGGCAGCGGACGTAGCACCCCCTCCCCAACCCTCCCCCGCTTCGCGGGAGAGGGAGTTTGCCGGCGTCGCTGACTTCCGGTTAGGCTCTACGCGTCCAAGAAAGCCGACCAAGCGTGTCCTCAACAAAAACCGAGGAGGCCGCCGTGCTCGAACATCTGGAACGCCAGACGTCACTGACCAATAATCAGCGCAAGATCGTGTTCGCCGCGATCCTTGGCGACATGCTGGACTTCTTCGACTTCTACCTCATCGGATTTGTGCTCGCGTTCATTGTGGGGGCATGGCACCTCACCTATGGACAGTCGGCGATGATACTGTTGTCGTCCGGGCTTGGTGCGGTGCCGGGCGCGCTGTTCTGGGGCTGGCTGGCGGATCGTATCGGCCGGCGCAAAGTCTTCATCATGACGGCGCTGAACTTCTCGCTCGCCACTGGCGTGATGGCACTGACGCCACAGGAAGGCGGCTGGATCTTCCTGACGGTGTTCCGCTTCCTCGTGGGCTTCGGCGTGTCGGGGCTGTTCGCGGTGGACCTGCCGCTGGTGCAGGAATTCGTGCCGACATCGAAACGCGGACTGGTCGGGGGGCTGGTCACGTCGTGCCTGCCATTGGGCAGCATGCTGGGCGCAGTGCTGGGCGCCTATCTGGCTCCGGTTGTTGGATGGCGCGGGTTGTTCGTTGTCGGGTTGATGCCGGCACTGATCACGCTGCTGATCCGCGCCTGGGTGCCTGAATCGCCGCGCTGGCTGATCCGCATGGGACGCGTGGAAGAGGCGCGTCAGGCGCTTGCGTGGGCGCTGCAGACCGATCCCGCCAGCATCCAGTTGCCTACGAGCATCGAACCGCAGCGTCATACGCCGTGGCGCGAGTTGTTCCGCTATCCGCGCAGCATGATGCTGTCCACGCTGACCAGTCTTGGCGTGCAGACGACGGGCATCGGATTGGTGCTGTGGGCGCCTACACTGTTTGCGCAGACGCTGGCGATCTCGCCGGCGGACGCTTCGTTCCTGATGATCTGGGTTGGCCTTGCCGGACTGATCGGGCGGTTCCTGTTTTCGTGGTTGTCGGAGGCTATTGGCCGTCGGCCCTCCGGTGTGCTGTTGAGCTTCGGCGCGGCATTCTTCTGCTGGCTGGCAGGCGTGTACCATGCCGAGTTCCTGGGCGGCGTATCGATGCTGTTCCTGATGATCATGCTGTCTCGTTTCTTTGGCGACGGCGGCTATGCAGTGGTCGGACCGTACGCTGCGGAGGTGTGGCCGTCCGGATTGCGCACGAGCGGCATGGGGTTCGGTTATGGCCTTGGCAATTTCGGCAAGGTACTGGGGCCGCTGGGGCTGGCGCTGATCGCGGGGTCGTCGAACTATGTCAATCCGAAGGCAGACCTTGCGGCGCTTGGGCCGGCGATGAACTATCTGGCGGCGTGGAGCGTGATGGCTGGCGTGGTGTTCCTGTTCCTTGGGTTTGAAACCAGGGGACGATCGCTCGAGGAGATCGACGAGGCACTACAGCAACCGCAGGCCGCGCGGGTTCGAACAATCTAACGAGGAGACCAGTCATGCCAGTCGTTCGCGCATCCGCGCGCCAAACCAAGCAGGGCGCTGCTGCAACTTTCAGCGGCACCGTGTTTCAGGACGAGGTCGTTGTCGGCGTCGCGCCATCTCGCATGCGCGCTTCTGTGGTGTCGTTCACGCCGGGCGCTCGCACTGCGTGGCACACGCATCCGGTCGGGCAGACGCTGTATTGCCTGTCCGGCGTGGGGCGGATCTGCTTCAAGGGCGAGGCACCGCAGGCGTTGAACCCCGGCGACACCGTGTTGATCCCGCCGGATGTCGTGCATTGGCACGGAGCCGCACCGGATCGGCTGTTCGCGCATCTCGCGATGTCTGAGAACAGCGATAGCGGTGCGGGCACGGCGTGGGGTGAGCACGTGACTGACGCGGAGTATACGCAGGCCGTGGGTTAGCTTAGCGCAGGTTCAACTTAGAGAACGGCGGTCGTGGCTGTTGCGCGGAAGTCCAACAGCCATGGTCGTGGTGCCTCCCCCTCACCGGCGCTGCGCGCCTGCCTCTCCCGCGAGGGGAGAGGCAACTATCCAACCACCCTTGAATTTGCCTCCAATCCCTCCAATTTCTCTATTGTTCATTATTCCGCCGCCGCTCGCGTCGGCGCGCCGCCGAGTGCACCGGATGCCTTGATCTCGGCGATACGCGCGTCGTTGAAGCGCAGCACGTCTCGCAGGATTTCGTCGGTGTGCTCGCCGAGCAGGGGTGAGCGCTTCACTTCGGAAATACTATCCGACATCTTGATCGGATTGCCGACTGTCAGGTATTTGCCGCGCGTCGGGTGATCGACTTCGACGACGGTGCCGGTGTCGCGTAGCGACTGTTCTTCGGCCAGTTCTTTCATCGAAAGGATGGGGCCGCAGGGGATGTCGTACTTGTTGAGGATGTCCATGGCCTCGAACTTGGTCTTGGTCATGGTCCACTCCTCGATCGTGTCGAAGATGTGCTTCAGGCGGGGCAGGCGCGCGGGGGGCTTGGCGTAGTCGGGATCGGTCTTCCATTCCGGTTTGCCGATCACGTCGCAGATCGGCTCCCAGACCGGTGCCTGGCAGATGAAGTAGATGTAGGCGTTGGGATCGGTCTCCCAACCTTTGCATTTCAGGATCCAGCCGGGCTGGCCACCACCGGATGCGTTGCCTGCGCGCGGCACGGCATCGCCGAAATGTCCATTGGGATACTGGGGAAATTCGGTCAGCGGTCCGTGCGCCAAGCGTTGTTGGTCGCGCAGCTTGACGCGGCACAGATTCAGCACGCCGTCCTGCATCGCGACCAGTACTTTCTGGCCCCGGCCTGTGGTGTTGCGCTGGTAGAGTGCCGCGACAATGCCGAGGGCGAGATGCAGGCCGGTGCCGGAATCACCGATCTGCGCACCGGTGACCAGCGGCGGGCCGTCGTCGAAGCCGGTGGTGGAGGCCGCACCGCCGGCGCATTGCGCGACGTTCTCATAGACTTTGCAATCCTCGTAGGGGCCGGGTCCGAAGCCCTTTACCGATGCGAGGATCATCCGCGGGTTCAGCTTCTGGATATGCTCCCAGGTGAAGCCCATGCGGTCTAGCGCGCCTGGGGCGAAATTCTCCACCATCACGTCGCAGGTCTTCACCAGTGCTTCCAGAACTGCTTTGCCTTCCGGGTTGCGGCCGTCAATGGTGATCGAGCGTTTGTTGTGGTTCAGCATCGTGAAGTACAGGCTGTCCACTTTGGGGATGTCCTGTAGCTGGCCACGGGTGATGTCGCCGACGCCGGGACGTTCGACCTTGATGCAGTCGGCGCCGAACCAGGCGAGAAGCTGGGTGCATGTCGGGCCCGACTGCACGTGGGTGAAGTCGAGGATTTTTACGCCGTCGAGTGCTTTGCTCATCTTATGCTCCAACCTTCTTCGTCAGGGCGCTTTTGGGATTGAGATTGCCAATGTTGCCGCTCTCGCTGCCGGCTGCCGGGTCGATCACGGCGTTAATGAGAGTGGGCTTGCCGGAGTCCATCGCGGCGTCAACGGCACGCTTCAGGTCGTCCGGCGTTGTTGCGTTGACGCCGACTCCACCGAACGCCTCGATCATTTTATCGTAGCGGGAGCCTGGGACGAACATGGTCGGGGCGGGATCGTTGCCACCGCTCAGATTGACGCCGTCGCCGCGATAGATGCCGTCGTTGTTGAAGACGACGATGCAGACCGGCAGGTTGTAGCGGCAGATCGTTTCGACCTCCATGCCGGAGAAGC
Organism: uncultured Alphaproteobacteria bacterium; assembly: GCA_963726125.1. GTDB lineage: Bacteria > Pseudomonadota > Alphaproteobacteria > Acetobacterales > Acetobacteraceae > JAMXLO01. The sequence continues at coordinate 221,790 of CAVSBG010000017.1, forward strand.
CAAACGCGCTGTCGCCCTCGATGGCGAGCACCGGCTTGCCGGTCTCGATCGCGGCGGCGATGGCGAAGCCCATGCCGATACCCATCACGCCCCAGGTGCCGACATCGAGGCGCTTGCGTGGCTGGTGCATGTCGATCACGCCGCGGGCCTGGTCGAGCGTGTTGGCGCCCTCGTTGACCAGGACCGCGTCCGGCCGCTCCTTGATCACGTCGCGTAGCACTCGCAGCGCGGAGTGGTAGTCCATCGGGATCGAGTTCTTGCCGAGTCTGGTCGCCATCCTGGCTATATTGGTTTCTTTCTTGGCGTTGATGGCCTGGGTCCACTCGGTCGGGGGCTGCTTCCAGTCGTCACCCATGGCACGCAGCAGCGCCGCGACGCAGGAGCCGATGTCGCCTACGAGCGGTGCGGCGATTTCGACGTTGCTGTCCATCTCGCGCGGTTCGATGTCGATGTGGATGAACTTCTTCGAGCCGGGCGGTCCCCACTGCTTGCCTTTGCCGTGACTGAGTAGCCAGTTGAGCCTTGCGCCGATCATCAGCACGACGTCGCTTTCGGCCAGCACGGTCGAGCGGGCGGCGGCGGCGCATTGCGGATGCAGGTCGGGCAGCAGGCCCTTGGCCATACTCATTGGGATGTACGGAATGCCGCTCTTCTCGACCAGGGCACGGATGTCGTTGTCGGCCTGGGCATAGGCGGCGCCCTTGCCGAGTATGATCAACGGACGTTTGGCGCCGCGCAGCACGTCGAGCGCACGGTCGACGGCGGAGGGAGCAGGGAGCTGGGCCGGCGCCGGGTCGATCACCTTGACGAGCGAGCGGCGGCCGGCCTCGGCTTCCATCACCTGGCCGAACAGTTTCGCGGGGAGATCGAGGTAGACGCCGCCTGGACGCCCGGACACCGCGGCGCGGATGGCTCGCGCGATGCCGATACCGATATCGGCTGCATGCAGCACGCGGAATGCCGCCTTGCACATTGTCTTGGCGACGGCGAGCTGATCCATCTCCTCGTAGTCGCCCTGTTGAAGATCGACGACCTCGCGTTCGGAGGAGCCGCTGATCAGGATCATCGGGAAGCAATTCGTTGTCGCATTGGCCAGCGCAACGAGGCCGTTCAGGAAGCCGGGTGCCGAGACGGTGAGGCAGATGCCCGGCGTCTTTGTCAGCCATCCTGCGATGGCCGCCGCATTGCCGGCGTTCTGTTCATGCCGGAAAGAGATCACGCGCATCCCCGCGGCCTGCGCCAGACGACCCAGATCGGTGACCGGGATGCCGGGGACACCGTAGATCGTCTTGATGCCGTTCAGCTTCAGCGCATCGATGACGAGGTGGAATCCATCTGTCAGTTCGGTCTCGGGTTCGCTGACAACTTGCTCAAGTGCTGCGGACATCATCTTCTCCCTATGCGTAGTGCCGGCGGCGTTCGTCGTCCGATCCGGCCATTCGGTCGAGGAAATCGCCGTGCTGCTCGACATGCGCGGCCAGTCCCATCGTGTGTTCGCGCACCAGCCGCTCGGCCGTGTCGGCATCGCGCTGCTCCAGCGCGGCGATGATGGCGCGGTGATCCAGGATCGAGCGTTGTGCACGATTGTCCTGGGTCATCGTCACGGCGCGAACCGCGCGCATGTGGATGAACAGGTTGTCGGTCAGGCTGGTCATCAACTCCACGCCGCCCATGCGGATGATCGTCTGGTGGAACCGCATGTTCGCCTGCGAATATTCGGAGATCTGTTCCGACGGGTCTTCCTGAAACACGTCGACCAGGGCGTGCAACTCTGCCAGGTCTGCTTCGGTCACCCGAGGCGCTGCGAGCCGTGCGGCCATGCTCTCGATCGCCGCCCAGACGGTGATCATCTCGACCACCTCGCGCTTTGACTTGCGCACCACGATCAGGCCGCGCCTGGGGACAGAGCGCACGAAGCCTTCCTGTTCCAGCACCGACAGCGCTTCGCGTATCGGCGTGCGGCTCATGCCGAGGTCCTGTGAGAGCTGCCGCTCATCGAGCCGGATCTCCAGCGGATGGCCGTAGATATTCATTTCGGTGATCGCGCGCTTGATCGCTGCGCATGCCTGCTTGCGCAGTCCAATCCCCAGCGCGATCGGTTCCGCGATGGCTTCCTGCAAACGTGGCTCCCGGCTCTGGCACGCCAATTCGCTGGCGTTGTTGGTATGCCACGAATAGACCAAAATGAAAGCGGCGCGCAAGACCAGTCACGGTTGACTTGCGCGCGTTGCTGCGGCTACTCGGGCGTAGGCCCCCGACAGCGTGGGCCATAAGGCTGGGAGACACGTATGGGAAGCCGTGGCGGCGCCGGATCGATTGGCCGACAGGTCTGGCGCGTGCGGTGATGCTTCCGGTGGCCTCCGGTGCGCCGCTGCTGAACGTCCGCAACGTGAAGATGCGGTTTGGCGGGGTGGTCGCGCTTGGTGGTGTGTCGTTCCAGGTCGGTTATGGCGAGATCTGTGGCCTTATTGGGCCGAACGGTTCCGGCAAAACCACGCTGTTCAACTGCATCAGCGGTTTCTATCGCTTCACCGACGGCGATATCAATTTCGAGGGTCAGTCGCTGAAGGGGCTGGGTCGTCATCGCATGGCGGGCCTTGGTCTCGGGCGGACGTTCCAGAATGTTGCGTTGTTTCGGAACATGAGCGTGCGGGACAACGTGCTGGTTGGTGCCCATCACCTTGGCCGTTCCGGATTCATTGCCAACGCGCTGCGCTTGCCGGTGGTGCGGCGGGAGGATGTGCAGGCGTTCACGCGGCTGCGCGAACTGTTGGAGCTGCTTGACCTGAATGATGTCGCGGAGCGGCCGGCGGGCAGTCTGCCGTTCGGCACGCAGAAGCGAGTGGAGTTGGCGCGCGCTCTGATTGGTGGGCCGAAGCTGCTGATGCTCGATGAACCGGCGGGTGGGTTGAATCATGGCGAGGTGGACGGGCTGGCTGATCTGCTGCGGCGCATCCGCGCGCACTTCGATCTGAGCATCCTGCTGGTGGAGCATCACATGAACCTGGTGATGCGGGTATCGGACAAGGTGGTGGCGCTGGAGTTCGGGCTGAAGATTGCCGATGGGACACCGGATGAGGTGCGTAACGAACCAGAAGTGATCCGGGCATATCTGGGTGAGACGCACGAGGAGCAGCATGCCGGCGCTGCTTGAGGCACGCGGACTGCACGCGGGGTACGGCGAGACGCGCGTGCTGCACGGCATCGATTTCGCGGTGGAGGCGGGGGGCGTTACTGCACTGCTGGGTGCCAATGGCGCGGGCAAGACCACGACGCTGCGGGCGATCTGCGGCATGGTGCGGACTTCTGGCGAAATCCGGCTGGGCGATGAACGCATCGATGGCAAGGCGACGGAGGACATCGTGCAGCGCGGCGTCGCGCATGTGCCGGATGGCCGCGGTACGTTCTTTGAGCTGACGGTGGAGGAGAACCTCCGGCTTGGGGCGTATATCCGGAATGATCGGGCGGGGGTGGCGCAGGACTTCGAGCGGATGTTCGGGTACTTTCCGCGGCTGCGCGAGCGGTTCCGTCAGCAGGCGGGCACGCTGTCGGGCGGCGAGCAGCAGATGCTGGCGATCGCGCGGGCGCTGCTATTGCGGCCGAGGCTGCTGCTGCTGGATGAGCCGTCGTTCGGGCTGGCGCCGCTGATCGTGCAGGAGATCTTCGCGATCATGCACCGCATTCGCGAGGACGAAGGGGTGTCGATCCTGCTGGTCGAGCAAAATGCCAGCCTGGCACTGGAGATTGCCGAGCAGGCGTATTTGCTGGAGACGGGGCGGATCGTCGTTTCAGGTCCCGCGGCGGAGATCCGGCGGGACGATTCCATCCGGCGTTCGTATCTGGGGTATTGAGATGAACTGGTGGCGCGCCCTCCGTGATTTTTTGTTTGAGATGAGCTGGCGGCACCCCCTCCCTAACCCTCCCCCGCTTTGCGGGAGAGGGAATAATAGAAATTGTCGTCGGCGCGGTTAGAGGGGGACGGGCAATGGAGGGTGTGCTCCACCAGGTCCTGTCGGGCATCGCCAATGGTGGCATTTATGCCTCTGTCGCGCTGGCCCTGGTGATGATCTATCAGGCGACGCACCACGTGAACTTTGCTCAGGGCGAGATGGCTACGCTATCGACTTATATTGCCCTTACCCTGATCAACGCGGGGCTGCCGTACTGGATCGCCTTCGTTGCCACGGTCGTGGTCTCGTTCGTCATTGGTGTGCTGATCGAACGTATTCTCATGCGTCCGATGATGGATGCCCCGGTGCTTGCCTCGGTCGGCGTCTTCATTGGTCTTTTGCTGATTATCAATGCCAGCACCGGCTGGATGTTCGACTACACGATCAAGACCTTCCCGACACCGTTCCCCGGCGGCCCTATGCTGTTCAGCGGCTACGTGTCCGGGCATGAACTCGGCGCCACCGCCGTGACGCTCGTGGTGCTGATCGCGGTTTATCTATTCTTCCGCCACACCAAGCTCGGGCTGGCGATGCGCGCCGCCGCATTCAATCCGGTTTCAGCACGTCTGGTCGGCATTCGCGTCGGCTGGATGCTGGCGTTGGGCTGGGGCCTCGCCGCGGCCATTGGCGCGATCGCCGGCATGATGGTGGCGCCGATCGTTTACCTCGATCCGAACATGATGGGCGGCATTCTGCTCTATGCCTTCGCGGGCGCGCTGCTGGGCGGCATCGACAATCCGCTGGGTGCGGTGCTGGGTGGGTTCGCCGTGGGTGTCATCGAGAACCTCGCCGGCGCGTATCTCGTGGGCACCGAGCTCAAACTGACGGTGGCACTGATCATCATTGTCGCCGTGCTGGTGGTGAAACCGTCTGGCCTGTTTGGCCGCACCGTGCTGAACCGGGTGTAGCTGGATGGACCCGCAAGCCACAACGGCCGCGCCGAACATGATGCGAACCGCGGCTGTGGCAGTGCTGGGGTGGCTTGTCATCGCGCTGGTGCCGACATTCCTGTTCAGTAACTATCACCTGTTCCAGCTCACCATGGTGGTGGTGTATGCGACCGCCATCCTCGGCCTCGCTATCCTTACCGGCTTCAATGGGCAGATCTCGCTCGGTCACGGTGCGTTCTATGCTATCGGCGCCTACGTGACCGCGATCCTGATGTATCAGTACCAGGTGCCCTACTGGGCCACGCTGCCTGTCTCGGCGATTGTCTGTGCCGGGTTCGGGTTTCTCATCGGATTGCCGGCACTGCGGTTGGGAGGTCTCTATTTGGCGCTGACCACCTTCGCACTTGCCGTTGCGGTGCCGCAGTTGCTGAAGCACAACGCACTGGAGCCGTGGACCGGGGGCGTGCAGGGGCTGGTCATCGATAAGCCGGACCCGCCGTTCGGTATCGATATATCCCCGGATCAATGGCTCTATCTGTTCACTCTGTTCGTTGCCGGCGTGCTGTTCCTGGTCGCCTGGAACATCGTGCGGGGCCGGATCGGGCGGGCCATGATGGCGATTCGCGACCATGCGCTTGCCGCTGAGGCGATGGGCATCGACATTGCCATGCTGAAGACCCGCACCTTCGCGCTCAGCGCGCTGTATACCGGTGTCGCAGGCTCGCTTGGTGCCATCGTGATACAATTCGTTGCGCCCGACAGTTTCGGCATTTTCGTATCGATTTACTTTTTCGTTGGGCTTGTCGTTGGCGGCGTGTCGTCGATCTGGGGTGCCATCTTCGGCGGCATCTTCATCGAATTCGTGCCCAACGTCGCCGAGTCGATATCGAAAGTCCGCCCCTGGCGCGGTGTATGGCATCATTCTGATCGCGGTGATGTTCCTGATGCCGGGCGGCGCGGCGGGTTTCTGCAAATCTCTCATTGTGCGCTTCCGTCGGGGCTCAAAATCGGGTGAACTGCGACCAGCGAAAGTGGGGGATGTGGGTGCCAACAATATTTCGGCTGCGGCCGGCATGCCTGGTGGCGCTGGGCCTGACGCTGGCGGTAGCGGCAGCCTGTAAGAAGCAGAACGCCTACGTCCCGCCGCCGCCGCCGCAAGTGGGTGTATCAAAGCCGTTACACCAGAAGGTGCTGCCGTATCTGCAATCGACCGGTAATGCCGTCGCGTATAATCAGGTCAGTCTGGAAGCGCGTATCCAGGGCTATCTGCAAGAGATCGATTATCAGGACGGTGCCGCGGCCAAGCTGGGCGACACCTTGTTCGTCATTGAGCCGGCACCGTATCAGGCGCAGCTTCAGCAGTCGCAGGCGACGCTGGCGGCGACACAAGCCGATCTGATCCAGGCGCAGGCTGAGTACACACGGCAATCCACGCTGGGGAAGAGCGACTTCGCCTCACAGTCCGTTGTCGACCAGGCGCGTGCCAAGCTGGATTCGGACAAGGCGAAGATCCTTAACGACCAAGCTGGTGTGACGATCGCGGCGATAAACTATGGTTACACCCGCGTTACAGCGCCGTTCGACGGCATCGTCACCGCTCATTTGGTATCGATTGGTGGGCTTGTCGGTGTTGGCGGCCCGACCAAGCTCGCCACCATCGTGCAGCTTGATCCGATCTACGTCACGTTCAACGTGAGCGAGCAGGACGTGCTGCGGGTCAAGACCGCGATGGCCGCTCGAGGTCTGACTCCGGCCCAGGTCGGCAAGATCCCGATCGAAGTTGGGTTGATGGACGAGAGCGGATACCCTCACCGAGGCACGATCGACTACATTGCGCCCAACCTCGACACCTCGACTGGCACGTTGGAAGTGCGGGGCATATTCGAGAATCCGAAGCGTGCCCTGCTGCCAGGCATGTTCACCCGAATTCGAGTGCCGTTGGCGGTCTCCGAGACTGATGCGTTGCTGGTGCCGGACATGGCCATCGGCGCGGACCAGGCGGGCAATTACCTCCTGCTGGTGGATAAGGACAACGTGGTGCAGCAGCGCACGGTGGCGACCGGCCAGCTCGTTGGACCGTTACGGGTTATCACCAGCGGTCTGACGGCTGACGACGTCGTGGTGGTATCGGGCAATCAGCGGGCAATTCCGGGTCAGAAGATCGATCCGCAGGCAACGACACTCACGCCTCCGCCTGCTGCGCCACCGCCGCCAACGGCGACCCCTGCTCCGGCCGCGGCTACCGCTCCTGCCAGCAAGCCCTGACCGATGATCTCCAAGTTCTTCATCGAGCGGCCGGTGCTGGCCAATGTGCTGGCCATCGTCATCGTGCTGATCGGCTGCGTGGCGCTGTATATGCTGCCGGTGGCGCAATACCCCAATGTGGTGCCGCCGACTGTGTCGGTGACCACGAGTTATCCTGGTGCCAGCGCCAATACCGTGATGAACACGGTGGCTTTGCCGATCGAGCAACAGGTGAACGGCGTGCAGGGTATGCTGTACATGCAGTCCACCAACGCCTCGGACGGCACGTACACGCTGAACGTCACATTCCAAATCGGCACCGATCTGAATTTCGCCCAGGTGTTGGTGCAGAACCGTGTTGCCGCCGCAATGGCGTCGCTGCCGCAGGCCGTGCAGGTGCAGGGCGTGACGGTGCAGCAGAAGTCCACGTCGATCCTGCAGATTGTGTCGCTGACGGCGACCGACCCGCGCTTATGACAGCCTGTATCTGAGCAACTACGCCACCATCAATCTGGTGCCGGAGCTCTCGCGCCTGCCTGGCGTCGGCAATGTCAATGTGTTCGGCGTCGGCCAGTATTCCATGCGGATCTGGCTGGATCCACAGACGCTGCACGCTCGAGGCCTGGCGCCGCAAGACGTGATCAACGCGATCCAGCAACAGAGCCAGCAGGTCACGGCGGGTCAGATCGGTGCGCCACCGGCGCCCGCGAACCAGGAGTTCCAGTACACGGTGAATGTCGAGGGCCGGCTGGCCGATCCGACCGAATTCGGCAACATCGTCGTCAAGGTCGATACATCGAATGGTGGCCAGATCACGCGCGTGAAGGACGTCGCTCGGGTGGAACTGGGTGCGCAGACCTACTCGCAGGCCTCGGAACTGAACAACAGGCCGTCGGCCGGCGTGGCGATCTTCCAGTTGCCGAATGCCAACGCCCTGAATGTCGCGGCCCTGGTTGATGCGCGGATGAAGGAGCTGGCGAAGGCGTTTCCGCAAGGGCTGAGCTACAGCATTCCGTTCGACACCACGGTCTTCGTCAAGACCTCGATAACGGAAGTGTACAAGACTCTGGGCGAGGCTGCCGTCCTGGTGCTTATCGTGATCCTGGTGTTCCTGCAGGACTGGCGAGCGATGCTGGTGCCTGCGACGACGGTGCCGGTGACCATCATCGGTGCCTTCGCCGCGATGTGGGCGTTGGGATTCACCGTCAATCTTTCGACGCTGTTCGCCATCATCCTGGCCATCGGCATCGTGGTGGACGACGCCATCGTCATCGTGGAAGGCGTGGCGCACCACATGGAGCGCGGCCTGACGCCGCACGATGCGGCGATCAAGGCGATGGACGAACTGTTCGGCCCGATCATCGGCATCACGCTGGTGCTGATGTCGGTGTTTATCCCGTCGGCCTTCCTGCCTGGCCTTACCGGACAGATGTACGCGCAGTTCGCGCTGGTGATCGCTGCCACCGCGATCATCAGCGCGGTCAACGCCGCCACGCTGAAACCGACGCAGTGTGCGCTGTGGTTGCGCGTGCCGACGCCGCCGGAGAAGCGCAACATATTCTTTCGCGGGTTCAACCGCGTGTATGACAAATGCGAAGGCGGCTACGCCTGGGTCATCAGCCACATGACGCACCACGCAGGCATCGCGGTCATCGCCGCGCTGATCGTCGGTGGCATAGGCGTGTGGGGTGTCGCGAGCCTGCCAACCGCGTTCATCCCGGTCGAGGACCAGGGCTACGTGATGATCAACGTGCAGCTGCCGGACGGCTCCGCGGTGGGCCGCACGCAGGCGGTGCTGGAGAAGGTGACCAAGCTCGCGCTGGCTACGCCAGGCGTGGACCAGGTGGTGTCGATCAGCGGCATATCGGTGCTGGACAACAGTGCGACGTTGCAGAACGCAGGCGTGGCCTATGTCATCCTGAAAAACTGGAGCGAGCGCAGCAAGTCGGCCGGCACTGATCTGCTGGGGCTTTACCTGCGGATTTCGGCTGAACTCGACAAGATGCCCGAGGCGATCGGCCTGGTTCTCGTTCCGCCACCGATCCAAGGTATCGGCAATGCGAATGGCTTCACCATGCAGGTGGAGATGCGCGATGGCAGCTTCGACTACGCGAAACTGCAGAACCTCAGCCGGACCATCGTCAATAACGGCAATAGCCAGTCGGGATTGCAGCGGCTCAGCACGACGTTCCGTTCCAGCGTTCCGCAATTGGAGGTCTTGGTCGATCGCGTGAAGGCCGAAACATTGAACGTGCCGGTGGGCGATGTGTTCAATGCGCTGTCGGGCTACATCGGTTCGGCGTATGTGAATCAGTTCAACAAGTTCGGCCGCACCTATCAGGTGTACGTGCAGGCGGATTCGAAGTATCGCCTCGAGCAGAGCGATATCGAGCATCTGTGGGTGCGGAGCAAAAGCAACCAGATGGTGCCGCTGGGCACGCTGGTGACGATCAAGCACGATGTCGGCCCGGCGCTGGTGAGCCTGTACAACCTGTATCCCACCGCGGCCATCAACGGTGGCGCGGCGCAGGGCTTCAGTTCCGGCGAGGCGCTCAACCTGATGGGCCAGATCGCCGATCGCACGCTGCCGCCCGGGACTGGATATGAATGGACGGCGATGTCGTATCAGGAGAAGGTGACCGGCAATCAGATCATCTATGCGTTCGGGTTCGGATTGCTGCTGGTGTATCTGTGCCTGGCGGGGCAGTACGAAAGCTGGATCGCGCCGCTGTCGGTCCTGCTTGCCGTGCCGCTGTCGCTGATGGGGCCGTTCGTGACGCTGGGCAGTCTGGGCGTGGCCAACAACCTGTATACGCAGATTGGACTGGTACTGCTGATTGCGCTGTCGGCGAAGAACGCGATCCTGATTGTCGAGGTTGCGCGCGAGAGGAGAGCGTCGGGCGAACCGATCCTGGATGCCGCGCTCGATGCGGCACGCACTCGGTTCCGGCCGATTCTGATGACGTCATTTGCGTTCATCCTGGGTGTGGTGCCGCTGGTGACCGCGACTGGTGCCGGGGCGAGCGCGCGTGTGTCGCTCGGTCTGTCGGTGTTCAGTGGGATGATCGCATCGACGTGTCTTGCAGTGATCTTCGTGCCGTCGTTCTTCGTGGTCATGCAACGCTACGAAGAATGGCGGAAGGCGAAGAAGAAGAAACCCGCTCCCCCGCTGCCCAGCCCGACGTAACCTGGACCGGGGTGATCCCACCGTTCAAGGAGCCCGCTGCATGCTGAGCATGAAGGATAAGGTCGCCATCGTTACTGGGGCCGGATCTATCGGACCTGGTTGGGGCAACGGCAAGGCGACCGCCACGCTGCTTGCGCGCCAGGGTGCATCGGTCTTCCTGGTGGACATCAACGAGGCGGCGGCGAACGAAACGCGCCAGATCATCGAGGGCGAAGGCGGGACGTGCGCCGTGCATCAGTGCGACATGCTGATCGCGGCCGCGGTGCAGGAGATGGTGCAGGCGTGCCTCGATCGTTTCAAGCGCATCGATATCCTGGTAAACAATGTCGGTGGTTCCGCGCCAGGCGATCCTGTGTCGATGCCGGAGGAGGTCTGGGATCACCAAATCGACATGAACCTGAAGACCGTGTTCCTGGGCTGCAAATACGTGCTGCCGGTGATGGAGGCACAAGGCAAGGGTGCCATCGTCAATCTGTCGTCGGTCGCGGGGCTGCGCAACGATGGGCACGGCGGGCGCGTGCATGTCGGGTATAGTTCCAGCAAGGCTGCGGTGATCCAGTTCTCGCGTTCCACTGCGGGTGCGTATGTGAAGAAGGGCATCCGGTGCAACACGGTGGTGCCGGGGCTGATGCATACGCCTCTGGTGGAATATCGGCTGGCGCGCACTGTTGGCGGCAATGATGCCGCGGCGCTGATCGCGAGCCGCAATGCGCGCACTCCGATGGGGCGGATGGGCACGGCGTGGGATGTGGCGCATGCCGTGCTGTTCCTGGTTTCCGATGAGGCGAATTATGTCACGGGGACCGAGATCATTGTGGATGGTGGCCTGATCCTGGCATCGCCTTGATGGCCGGAACGATCCGCTGGTCAGGCCCGGGACGTGGTCCGTCCATGGCGTTTGATGGTCGGGCTGACGTTCGAACGATGTGACGTGACGATAGGGAGACGACAGATGAGCGAACGACGGTTCAAGGAACTGACGCCGGAGACGATGTCGCCGGAGCAGAAGAAGGTGGCGGATGCGATCCAGTCGGGTCCGCGTGGTGCGGGACTTCGGGGTCCGTTCAACGCGCTGTTGCGCAGCCCGGATCTGTGCGACCTGGTGCAGCGGGTTGGTGCGTATGTACGGTATTCCAGTTCGATCCCGCCTCGGCTGAATGAGATGGCGATCATCATGGCTGGGCGGAAGTGGACCGCGCAGTATGAGTTTTATGCTCATCGCAAACTGGCGATCGAGGGTGGGCTGAAGCCTGAGATCTGCGACGCGATCGCGGGCAATACGCGGCCGCAGGGCATGCAGGACGATGAAGTCGTGGTCTATGACTTTTGCTCGGAGCTGCTGGCGACAGGGCAGGTCTCGGACGCGCACTATGCAGCGGTGACGGATAAATTCGGCGAGCGGGGCGCGATCGATCTGATCGGGGCGGTGGGTTATTATAGCCTGGTGTCGATGGTGCTGAACGTTGATCGCGTGCCGCTGCCGGCTGGGGAGACACCTCCGCTGAAGCCGATGTAGTGGTCGGGGTTGGGGCGGCGGGTTTCGCCCCCTCCCCCTGACCCCCTCCCGCAAGGGGAGGGGGAGGATTTGGGGGCAGTGTGACTTTAGGCGACGCCGATCAGTTCGGCGAGACGGTCGGGGTCGGCGATCAGGGTGCGGCTGTCGCCGGAATGCACCAGCCTGCCGCGATCGAGCACTACGGCGCGTTCGGTGAATTCGAGTGCCAGGCGCGCGTGTTGCTCTACCAGCACGATAGCCAGTCCGTCATCATTGCGCAGCCGATGCAGTGCCAGGAGCAGTGCATCGACGATGACCGGGGCCAGTCCCTCCAGCGGTTCGTCCAGCAGCAGCAGCGACGGATTGCCCATCAGTGCACGGCCGATCGCCAGCATCTGCTGCTCTCCGCCGGAGAGTTGGTTGCCCATGTTGCGTCGGCGTTCTGCTAGGGAGGGGAACAGATGATAGATGCGTTCGCGTGTCCATCGGGTGCCGTTGCGCGCTGCGACGCTGAGGTTTTCGTCGACGTTCAGGGAGGCGAAAATCTCCCGTTCCTGGGGCACGTAGCCGATGCCTAGACGGGCGCGCTGGAATGGCCGCAGACGCTCGATCGACTGCTCGCGGAAATCGATGCGGCCGGCGTGCAGTGTCGTGTGGCCAACCATCGTCGCCAGGAGCGTCGTCTTGCCGACGCCGTTGCGGCCCAGCACAGCCAAGGTGCCACCATCCGCGACATCGAGCGAGATGCCTTCCAGCACGACGGTCTCGCCGTAGCCCGCGGACACTTCGCGCAGGTTGAGACAATCAGACATGTTGACGCTCGCCGAGGTATACTTCGCGGACGCGGGCATCGGCGGCAATTTCGGCTGGTGTCCCTTCGATCAGGACCGTGCCCTGCACAAGGACGGTGATGCGGCGGGCGAAGCGGAACACCAGCTCCATATCATGCTCGATGATCAGCACTGCGATGTCGGCGGGGAGCTGGTCTATGACGTCGAAGATGATCGCACTTTCAGTGGACGGTACACCGGCGGCGGGTTCGTCCAGCAGAAGCACTGTCGGTCGCAGTCCTAGGGCGATGGCGATCTCGACCAATCGCTGCTTTCCGTATGGCAGCGCCTGCACCGGGGTCAGTGCGTCGTCCGCGATCCGGAGTTGTCGCAGCATTGCATAGGCATGTTCCAAGGTCGTCCGGTGCGCGGCGATGGAACGCAGCATGTCGCCGCTGATGCCCTCGCGTTCACTGATTGCGAGTGAAACGTTCTCCAGCACCGAGAGGCCACGGAACAGTGTGTTGATCTGGAAGGTACGCCCTAGTCCTCGGCGCACGCGTGCGGCCTGGGGCAATGCGGTGATGTCGTCACCGTTCAACAGGACACGTCCCGCGGACGGTGCGAGACGGCCGGTGATCAGGTTGACGAATGTAGTCTTACCGGCACCGTTCGGACCGATCAGCGCGTGGCGTGCGCCCGGTTCCAGGCGGAGGTTGATATCGTTTGCGACGACCAGTGCGCCGAAGCGCTTGTGCAGGCCGGTGGTTTCCAATGCGGGTGTCACCGGAACCGCCGCATTGCTTTGTCGATCAGGCCGAGCAAACCGCCGCGCGCGAACATCACGATCAGCACCAGCAAGAGGCCGATCCAGAAATACCAGAATTCCGGTTGCAACTTCGCAAGCGTGTCCTGCGCGATCATGTAGACGGTGGCTCCAATGAACGCTCCGTAGAGCCGGCCGATGCCGCCGAACACCAGCATGACGACGATTTCGCCGGAGCGCTCGAAGCCGAGGACTGTCAAGCCGACGAACTGTGTCGTTTGTGCCAGCAGTGCGCCTGCCACGCCCGCAAGCGCGGCCGATATCGTGTAGATCGTGACCAGGCGACGCCGCACCGGTGAACCTATGGCATGCATGCGGATTGTGTTCTCGCGTATCCCCACCAATGATCGCCCGAAGGATGAATGCACGAGGCGGCGCACGAAGAGCCAGGTCAGGAACAGCACAATCAGGCAATAGATGTAGGCGGTGCGGCTGTACAGATCGAATGCAAAGACCCCTAGAATCGGATTGATGTCGACACCTTGCAGGCCATCGGCACCGCCGGTTATGAAGCTTGCCTTGTTGGCGAGTTCCGCCAGCAAGGCGGTGACGGCGAGGGTCAACATCAGCAGTGTCAGTCCGTGTGTGCGGAGGATGACCAGCCCGGAGGCGAGGCCTACGGCGGCGGCTGCGAGTGCGCCCACCAGCAGTCCGGACAGTGGTTCGCCCGAGACGTTGGCTGCATAGATGCCAGCGGCGTACGCGCCGACACCGAAGAATGCCGATTGTCCCAGCGTTACGATGCCGGCGTAGCCGAGCACCAGGTCGAGCGACAGCGCGAACAGGATCATGATCAGGATCTGGCTGCCAAGCGCCAGGTAGTCGCCGAATGCGAAATACGCTCCGATCGCGAGGAGCCAGGGGAGCAATTCGATGGCGCGCAGGCGGTGGCGCCGGATCAGCGTGTCGACCGGCGATAGTGGCACTCAGGCGCGACCGAACAGGCCGGCGGGTCGCCACAGCAGCAGCCCGATCATGGCGAGGAAAACAAAGAAGGTGCCGAGCTGGGGCACGAGATATTTGCAGGCGGTGTCGCCAAAGCCGAGCAACAGTGCGGCGACGAAGGGACCTCGGAGCGAACCGAGACCGCCGATCGCCACCACCATCAGGAAGTAGACCAGATACTCGGTGGCGTAGCCGGGATAGATCGCGAGGATGTCGGCGCCGAGGCCGCCGCCGAGTGCGGCGAGGCCTGAGCCAAGCGCGAAGGCCAGAGAGAACAGGCGTCGTGTGTCGATGCCGATGGATTCGGCCATGCGCCGGTTGTCCACCGCGGCGCGGAGCTGGGCACCGAAGTTGGTGCGCTCGATGCCTAACCATAATAGGGCGATGAGGATGAAGCCGACTACGATGAGGAAGGCTCGGTACATTGGGAAGGTGCGAAAGCCGACATCGAGCTGGCCGCTGAGTATGGCGGGGAGATGAATGGGTTGGGGGAGGGGGCCCCAGAACCAGCGCACCAAGGCAACCGACATGAAGATCAGGCCGATGGTGAAGAGGACCTGGTCGAGTTCGCTGGCACCGTAGAGGCGGGCGTAGAGGGTGCGTTCAAGTGCGACGCTGATCAGCGCGACGACGATGAATGCGGCGAGGAGCGCGAGGGCGAAGGGCACGGCGTAGGTGTTCATGAGTGTTACCGTGACGTAGCCACCGGCCATCGCGAATACGCCGTGCGCGAGGTTGACGAAACCCATCAGGCCCATGGTGACCGACAGGCCTACGGAGACGATGTAGAGGATCATCGCGTAAGCGAGGCCATGGAAGAGGATGGAGGTCAGGGCTTCCATTATTGGGGGTGTTGTGCTCTTGGGGGTGGGAGCCAAATTGGGGGCGCCCCCTCCCCCTGGCCCCCTCCCGCAAGGGGAGGGGGAGAATGGGGGGCAGCACTGCTGCTGGGGCTGCGCGTCACTGCTGGTGATTGATCTCCTTCCATGGGTCTTTCACCATTGGGATTGTCTCGATCTCGGTATTCTGTAGCTGCCCGTTCACTTTTTCGGTGCGCCGGATGTATTCGTTCTGCACGATGTCGCGTGTTTGCGGATCGATCATGATCGGGCCGCGGGGGCTATCGTCGTTTTTCCAGCCCTTCAACAGGTCCATCGTCTTTTCGGGGTCGATCTGGCCCTTCTGCGCGATGATCACGTGGAAGATCGCCGCCATGCCGTCATAGGCGCCGACCACCTCGAACGCGGGCTCCTCGTTGGCGCCGAACGCGGCCTGGTACGCCTTGACGAATGCTTCGTTGGCGGGGCGTTTTCCGGCGGAGGAGTAGTGCATCATCGTGACGACCCCGATCGGCGCATCGCCCATGTTGCGCAGCTCCTCATCGGAGGTGATGTCGCCGGGACCGATCAGCTTTATACCAGCTTGCGCCAAACCGAGATCGCCGAATGCCTTCATCAGGGCTGTGGCGTCCTTGCTTCCTGGCACGAATGCGAACACCGCGTCGGGGCCTGCATCCTTGGCGCGCTGCATGAACGGTACGTAGTCGGGGTTCTTCAGCGGCATGTGCACGGACCCTACGATCTGGCCGCCTGCGTCGGTAAAGCCCTTGGTGAAGGCTGCCTCGGAATCGATGCCGGGGCCGTAATCGCTCACGGCGGTGTACGCCTTCTTGATGCCGTTCTTGGCTGCCCAGGCGGCGAGCGGATAGCTCGATTGCCACATCGTGAACGATGTGCGGGCGATGTAGGGCGACTTCGTGGTGATCATCGCAGTGCCGGCATTCATTACTATGAACGGCACCTTTGCTTCGGTCGCCAGGGGCGCGATCGCCAGGGCATTGGGTGTATAGACGGCACCGGCCAGAAGCTGCACGTGGTCGCGTGTGATCAGTTCCTGCGCCATTCGCTTGGCGACTTCTGGATTGGGGCCGGTGTCATCGCGGCGGATGATCTCGAGCTTGACGCCGGGCGGCAGGTCCTTTTCGTGCAGTTTCATGTAGAGCTGAATGCCGCGGTCCAACTGCTCGCCGGCACCGGCGAACGGTCCGGAATAGGTGTTGACCACGCCGAGCTTCACCGTCTGCGCGAGCGCGCCGGTGCACGACAACGCAGCAATCGCCAAGCCGCCTACGGCGGCTTTCCAGGAATTCATGTTGCGCCTCCCATTGGCCCCGCCGTTTGTTGGCGGCGGAGCATCAGGCTGGTTTCTGCCGTAGATCGATCACGGCGGCAACGGTGTCTCAGCCTTTCATCCGTTCGCCGATGGCCGCCAGCGTGTAGTGAGCGGACCGCACCGCGCCTTCCTGCCAGCCGTTGATGTAGGAGACGTGCTCACCGGCAAACAGGAAGGGTCCGTCGCCCTTCAGCAACGTCGCGTAATGCTGCGAGCGAGCGCTGCGGCCCCATTCGGACCATGCTCCGCCGCTGAACGGGATGTTCTTCCATGCCACGGTGACGCCGTTGATGAGATGGCTGCGATAGTTCGCGTGCAGCCGTTCGCCGTCGTCCAGAGCGGCGGTCATGCGTGCTGCCGGGGGCATGGCGGAGAACTTGTCGCCGATGTCGTCCGACCAGATGTAGGCGCCGACCAGTATCCCCTTGCGCTGATGGATGCCGGCGGACGGATACCAGACCTGCGTGATGTCGCGCGAGGTCCACGATATGCCGCCGTAGATCGCTTCATCTAGCTCCCAGAAGCGACGCTCGGCCTGGAACGCAACCTTGACCGCGGACACGTAGTCCACGGCTTCGATCGCCGTGCGAAGCTCCGGAGCGAAGTCGGCCTGGATCGTTCGCAAGATGGGCAGGGGCGTTGTGATGACCACCAGCGGCGCATCGATGATGTGCTCACGTTGGGTCTTCGTATCGCGCCATACGATGCGCGTGCCGGCGGTGGTGCGGTGTAGAGCGCGAACCTCTGCACCGTATTCGATCACGCCGTGCAGCGCGCGACCGAATGCCTCGCCGATGCGTCCCATGCCGCCAATTGGCTGCATCATGGTCGCTGCCTGATCCCAGCTCTCGCCGAAGTTCGTGTTGAATTGCCAGAAACCGGCGTCGAGGATGGCGTGCAGATCGAGCGGCTGGGTTCGCACCCCTGAATGCGTGCCGCCGCCGGGCGGGTCACTGAAGCCGGCGCGGCCCGACCCTTTGTAGTTCATGTCCTTGTCCAGCGCGCCGAAGCTGCGCAGCAGATCGCGCACGCGCTCCTTGTCGTCGGTGGTGACCGCCTGGGTTAGGGCGTTCTGATCGATCGCCTTGGCGGCCAGTTCTGCCACGTAGCCTCGGATGTCCTCGACCATCTGGCGGTTGCGTTGCGGCTTGCCGTCGAACGCGGCATCGCTCTGCAACAGGGCGCCGCGATTGTCGTTGCTCATCACCTCCAACGGCACGTCGAGCTCGCGGCAGTATGAAAGGATGCCCTGGTGATGATAGGGCAGGCGCGCAGGGCCTGGGTTGAAGTAGAGGTGCGGCGCGCGATCCCAACGCACGCGTTGGGTGCTGGAGGTTTCCTCGATTGTGTCGCCACCGCGCAGCGACCAGTTGCGGCCACCGGGCCGCGCGCGCGCCTCCAGGATTTGCGGCGTGTAGCCGGCTTTGCGGAGTTCGTAGGCGAGGACCATTCCGGCGATGCCGGCGCCGATGATGACGATGCGCCGTTGCTTGCCGGGCGGTAATGCCGGAGGGCCGGCGTAGGCCGCGGGTATCGCCAGCATGCCCATTGCCGCCATGGTACGATAGGCGGCCGCGATACCGCCGGCTTTGCCCACCAGATGGATCAGGTCGCGGCGCGACAGGCTCATGATGGGCGGCGTGCGCGCATTGCTGCTGCCAGCGTGCCGTCGTCCAGGACATCCAACGCGCCGCCGATGGGCACGCCCTGGGCCACGCGGGTTACCGGGACACCCAGCGGCTTCAGCCGATCGGTGAGCCAATGCGCGGTGGTGGCGCCGTCCACGGTGGCGCCGAGCGCGAGGATAACCTCGGTGACGCCACCTTGTTCGATGCGGGTAAGTAATGGTGTGAGGTTCAGTTCACTGGGGCCGGTGCCTGCCAGCGCTGACAGGGTGCCGCCGAGCACGTGGTAAAGGCCGCGATAGATCGATGCGCGCTCCAATGCCCAAAGGTCGCCGACGCCTTCGACCACGCAGATCAGTGTGTGGTCACGATGAGGATCGCTGCAGATCGAACATGGGTCGCGGCTGTCTAGATTGCCGCATACGCTGCATGGCTTCACGGCGCGCGCGGCTTCGGCCAGCGCGGAGGCGAGGGGCAGCATGCGTGCCTCCGGTTGCTGCAGCATTTTCAGCGCGGCACGGCGCGCACTGCGCGGCCCCATACCGGGCAGTCGTGCCAGCAGGCTGATCAGATGCTCGATTTCGGGGCCACCCATGTTGCGGTCGGGATCGGTGCCGTCTCACCGTCGTGGGCGGGCTGGGGTGGCCATCCACGATCGCCTCGGTCTGGCCTGCGTCATGCGCGGGTCAGGTCGGCGAGGCGTGGATGGCAGGGTCACGCCCGGCCATGACGGCGAAGGGGTGGGGCGGCCGTCCGGTGCGGCGCGGTGGGCGGCTGTACGGTGGTGCGGCTGCGCGGTGATGCGGCTGCGCCGTGGTGCGTCCGTGCGGTGGTGCGGCTGTGCAGTGGTGCGGTGTGGTGCGGCGGTTCGTGGCGCGGTGCGCGAGACAAGGGGCGTCACCACGTACGGGAACGGCTCGGACAGCATTGTAAATAGCCCTAGAAGGGCAGCTTCATCCCGGGCGGCAATTGCAGGCCACCGGTGACCTTCTGCATTTCGGCCGTCGTCGCTGCCTCGAGCTTTTGGCGCGCGTTGGCGTGGGCGGCGACAATCAGGTCCTCCAGCATCTCTGCATCGCTGGGATCGACCAGCTTCGGATCGATCTTGATCCGCCGCATGTCGCCCTTGCCGTTCAGCGTTACCTTGACCAGTCCGGCGCCGGCTTCGCCTTCCAGTTCCATGGCTCCCAGCTTTGATTGCATCTCCTCCATCTTGGACTGCATCTGCTGGGCTTGCTTCATCAGGCCGGCAATGTTCTTCATTCGTCAAACTCCATCTCGTCGGAGGGTTCCGTATCGGCGTCCACGTCTGGCGCTTCGGTAACCGAGGCTGCTGGCAGACCATAGGCGTCGGCCGCAGTGTCATGCACCGTGTCTATACGTGCGCCCGGCCATGCGTCCATGATCGCTCGCACCAAAGGGTGATCGGCCGCCGCTGTCCGCCTTGCGGTATCGGCGGCACTGCCCTGTTCGGCGACGGTTGGCTCGCCCTCGGCAGTGGACAACGCGATGGTCCAGCGGGTGCCAGTTACCTCGGTCAGCAGCGTGCCAAGCCGGGACGCCAGATCCCTTGGCGCCTCCGGGTTTGGCCGCAGCTCGATCACGGGCGGGGCGAAGCGCACCAGATGGGCGGAGTGGATGAGGTGCGCGTGCAGCATCGCCTCGCGCCGCTCGGCTACCAGGGCGGTGACATCGCGAAAGCTCGCCAGCCTGGGCGTCGCGGCGGGCGCGGCGGCAGCCGATACAGTACCCCCGCCGGCGACAGCACGAGCACCGCCGCCGGACGGTCCAGCGCCTGCGACGGCAGCCCCGTGCAATTCGCCGCCTCCGGAGGTCAGGCGCCGTATCAGTTCGCCGGGTGGCGGCATGTCCGAGACGTGGCAGAGGCGGATCAGCACCATTTCCGCGGCGGCGCGGCGGTCCGGGGCGAGTTCCACCTCGCCGACACCTTTCAGCAGCATCTGCCAGGCGCGGCCCAGGACCGGCACCGAGAGACGGTCGGCCAGCTCCGCGCCACGCGTGCGCTCCGCTTCCGGCAGTTCCTGGCTGTCACGCAGCGACGGCACCGACTTGAGGCGCGTCACGGTGTAGATCAGCTCCAGCAGATCCTGCAGCAGGGTTCCAAGGTCGGCGCCACGCTCGTAGGCAAGCTCGGTCACCTGGAGGGCTTGGCGCGGCTGTCCCGCCATCACCGCATCCAGCAGGTCGAACACCAGCGCACGGTCGGCGAGCCCCAGCATGTTGACCACGGCGGCTTCGGTGATCGCGCCGTCGGCCTGGGCGATCGCCTGATCGAGCAGCGACAGGCCGTCCCGCACCGAGCCGTCCGCGGCGCGCGCGATCAAATCCAGTGCGCCCGGCTCGATTGACACTGCTTCTTTTTCGGCGAGGCGAGCGAAATGCGCCGAGAGTTCCGCAATCCGGACGCGCCGCAGGTCGAAGCGCTGGCAACGGGACAGCACGGTCACCGGGACTTTTCTCAACTCAGTCGTCGCGAACACGAATTTCACGTGCGGCGGAGGTTCCTCCAGCGTCTTCAGCAGCGCGTTGAACGCGTTGCGGGACAGCATGTGGACCTCGTCGATCACGAACACCTTGGTCCGCGCCTGCATGGGGCGGAAGCGGGTCGCTTCGATGATCTCGCGGACGTCGTCGACGCCGGTTCGCGAGGCGGCATCCATCTCCACCACGTCGGGGTGGCGATCGGCCAGGATGGCGACGCAGTTCGGACACACGCCGCAGGGATCCGCGGTTGGCCCTCCGGTGCCGTCCGGGCCGGTGCAGTTCAGGGCGCGGGCGATGATGCGGGCGGTGGTGGTCTTGCCCACGCCGCGGACGCCGGTGAGCATGAAGGCGTGGGCGACACGGCCGGTGGCGAAGGCGTTGCGCAGGGTGCGCACCATCGCCTCCTGCCCGATCAGGTCGTCGAAGCGGGTGGGGCGGTATTTTCGCGCGAGGACGCGGTAAGGCGCGGCATGAACCGGCTCGGGCTGTGGCGCCGAGTCGCCGAACAGCCCCGGCCCGTCCGGGGGGGGCGGGGCCTCTAGGTGCTGGTCGTCGTCCTGGAACAGGCCGGACATGCGGGGCGGATTCAGCCGCCGCGGCGGCCCCCTGGTGGTTGGGTGTCGACAGGTGGGAGGCCGGCAAAACGACCCGAGCGGAAACTCACTGCGGCTGCTTCCTTCCGGACCTGACCGGGTTGGCGAGGCGCCCGTCCGCCGCCGACCTCCCAGGACTGCATATCATGCTTTCGGGGGCGTGGGGCAAGGCGGTGTCGTCGCGAACGCTGGGGGATCGGATGAACCGTCGAAGGAGCGCGGAGAAGAGGGCAGCCCTGCTGTCTGAGGTCGCGACCCGCTGCCGAAGGTGGCTCACTCACCGAGGGGGTCGCCCAATTCATCCAGCAGTCGCTTCGCCGCCATCAGGTCGGCGGTCCCGAGACCCTCGGTGAAGCGGTCGTACACTTCCCCGATACGGGAAATCGCGTCCTTGTGGCGACCCTGATCGCGCAGCCGTTGCACGGCGCTGGTGGTGGCGCGCAGTTCCCAGGAAAGTGCGCCCTGCTGGCGTGACCGGTCGATCGCCTGACGGAAATGGTCTTCGGCGACGGTGCCGGATCCATACTCGTCCTGCAGCACGAGCAATTCCGCTTTGATGCGCAGCAATTCGGCGACTATCCAACCTTCCTCGGTGCGGCCGGAGCGCTCGATTG
This sequence comes from uncultured Alphaproteobacteria bacterium, assembly GCA_963726125.1. GTDB lineage: Bacteria > Pseudomonadota > Alphaproteobacteria > Acetobacterales > Acetobacteraceae > JAMXLO01. The sequence continues at coordinate 243,606 of CAVSBG010000017.1, forward strand.
CTGCGTCGACTGTGGCAAGTGCTTCCGCGATCTGCCCGATACGGCCTAAGGCGTCTGCCAGTTCGCCGAGGAACATGGATATCCCCCAGCTACTGAACGCCGCGTCGAGCTCATCAAAGCCGATGCGCAGCAGTGCTATTCCATCCAGCAGATCTCCGCGCTTGATAAGCAGCAGGCCCTGATAGGTGCGATGATAGGCACGCCAGCCGGTCAGCGCGTGTCTTGTCGAGTGGTCGTGGAGGAGATCGATGTTGCGCTCCGCCAATTCCAAATCACCGACCCAAAGGGCGACCGGGCAAGCCGCGCGGGCGAGAGCCTGGCACAACGAATTTGGGTGATCAGCCGCCCGCGCCCGCTCGACCGCATCTTCCGCCATCTGCGTTGCCTGGTTCGGAAATCCCTGCAGCCATAGGATCAGTGCCAGGAATGTTCGTGCCACAAGCTGTTCGTCGAACTGAAAGCGGATGGATGAGCCGGATTGGTGCGCGGAGCCCTCGGCAATGACACGCTCCAAGTGTTGTCGCGCGTCGCTGTGATCCCCCCGGTGAAAGGAGGATATGCCTACCATTCGCTCGCCGACGAGCCGATCGGCGGGCGTTACGGCCAGAGCGGCGAATTGCCGGGCGTATGCGAGAGCCAGTTGCGTTTCGTGTGTCCACAGGCCGAAGAGTGCGCGCAGTTGGTAGTCGATATCGCCGACCTTCTCGGCGAGATTGAGGGCGCTCGTCCAGGCTATCAGGATTTCGCGCACCGTGCCGCCGGTAAAGTTCAGTGACGCACCAAGTGCCGCCTGCAGCTTCATCTCGTGGCGTGCGTCCGCGCTCTCCGTGGTAAGAGCTGCGAGCGCGCGCTCGACGCGAGTGCGGCACTCCAGCAGCAGTGAGAGGCGGGTCCATAAGGGTACGGCCGCAGCGGTCAGGGCGACGCCGATGGATGCATCGCCATTTTGGGAAAATGCCCAATCAAGCGCTGACCGCAAATTGTCGATTTCCCGCGCATAATCCGTCAGCCATTCATTCGCAGGCCGCGTCAGCGCCTCACCTTCGGCGCGTTCGAAGAGTTCGTGGTAATGCTCCGCCTGGCGACGCGAAATCCGCTCGTGCTCGCCGCTTTCATGAAGCTTCTCGCTCGCGTATACGCTGGTTGTACCTAGTAAGCGAAACCGCGACTGGGTGCCGCTCACATCTGCAACGACCAATGATTTCGCCACTAAATCGACGAGACAATTCAGAATGTCGATCTGTGTTTCGCCCTCTTCCGCAGATACTGCTGTTGCGGCTTCGATGGTAAAGTCGCCGGAAAAGACACCCAGTGTCTGGACAAGTTGCTGCTCCCTGGCGCTCAATAAGCTGTAGCTCCAGTCGATAACCGCTCGCATGGTCTGGTGGCGCGGACTTGATGTGCGGCGCCCTGCGGCCAATAGCGACAAGGTGCTGTCGAGGCGTGCCGCAAGGTTGTCGACCCCTAGCAGTGCCACGGCAGGCGCGGCGAATTCGATGGCCAACGGCAGGCCGTCGAGCCGCCGGCAAATTTCCACGACCCGTGGGACATTGGCATCGGTCAGTGCAAAGTCTTCGGCGACCGCTATGACTCGCTCAACGAAGAGTTGGACCGCAGGGAAAGTCATTGCTTCAGCGACGGTCCGCGTCGACGACCGTCCGGGACTGTTCAGTGGTCTCAGGCGGTACTGGCCTTCACCACTAACTCTTAGCCGCTCCCTGCTGGTTGCCAGGATATCGACACCCGATGTGCCACTGAGAAGCGCTTCTGCCAGATCGGCTGCTGCGTCGATGACGTGCTCGCAATTATCGAGCAGCAGCAGCATCCGATTGTCCTTCACGGCGGCGACCAGGGCGGGCAACGGATTCTCGGTGCGGATTTCCAGGCCGAGTACACCTGCGACCGCGCTCGGCACCAGGCTGGGGTCGCGAAGCGGCGCCAGGTCGACCAGCCAGACGCCGTCCTGATACGCGGCGATCATACGCTCGGCGACGGCAAGGGCGACTGTCGTCTTGCCAATGCCACCAGGCCCAACGATCGTCACCAGGCGCTGGCGCGAGAGTTGCGCGACAAGCGTTGTCACGATTTCCTCGCGGCCAATCATCCGGGTTATCGCGAAAGGCAGATTGTGCAGAACCGCCGGCGCTGTTGACGGGGGCGGTGAGGCCTGCGACGGCTCCTCTTCGTGTATCCGTGCGACGAAATTGTAGCCCCTGCCTACAACGGTCGCGATGTAGCGATTAAGGCCTTGCCCGTCGCCGAGGGCGCGACGCAGAGCGCTGACCTGGATCGTCAGGCTGGCTTCTTCGACGGTCGTTGTTGGCCAGGCACGGGCGATCAGCTCCTCCTTGCTGACGACTTTGCCGGCCCGTTCGACCAGAGCGGCCAGGATATCGAAGGCGCGGCCACCAAGGCGCACTCGCTCATTGCCCTCCAGCAGAAGCCGCTGTGCAGTGAGGAGCCGGTAAGGGCCAAACGAAATTGCGCGTCCGTCCATGGAGTAGACCCAGGTTCTGCTGAATTTTAGCCTGTTTCCATGTGACGCGGCCAGGGACGTTGATGCGATCCTAGCACGATCATGCCGGTGAAATTGCCGATGCAATTCGCTGCATCACGTCCGGCTTTGGTCGCTGATATTGCCGACGGCACCGTCCCGAGCCCATGCTTCGGCACGTGACCAAGCAACTGAGGGGCGGGACGATCCGATGAAGATCACGAAGCTGGTACCGTGGCTGGTGAAGGCGGCGGGCACGTATTGGGGCGAATACTTCTTCGTTGAGGTCCGCACCGACGAAGGCGTCACCGGGTGGGGCGAGATCACCACCACGACGAAGATCGCCAACCGCGCCGTCGCGGGCATCATCCGGCAACTCAACGATCTGCTGGTCGGCGAGGACCCTTCGCAGATCGAGCGGCTGTGGCACAAGACGTTCCGCTCGTTCACCTATACCGGTTCGCGTGGCGCCACGACCAATGTGGTCAGCGGTATCGACATTGCGCTGTGGGACATTCGCGGCAAGGTGCTGGGCCAGCCGATCTATGAGCTGCTCGGCGGCAGGGTGCGCGACGACATCCTGCTGTATACGCATCCGAACAGCCGCAATTTCGGCACCGATGAGGGCGTGGTCAAGGAAATCCGCGCCATCGTCGATTCTGGGCATACCGCGTTGAAGTTCGATCCGTTCCCGCATCTGAATCGCATTGGGGCCGCGGATGACATCTACCTCGATGGCGGCATGAGCAAGCAGGGCGAGAAGATCGCGGCACAGTTGACCGCCCGCGTGCGCGAAATCGCCGGGCCGGATATCGAGATCCTGATCGACGCGCATGGCCGTTTTGATGTGCCAACGGCGATCCGGCTTTGCCGCAGTCTGGAAGATGCTGGCCAGATCGACTGGTTCGAGGAGCCGGTGCCGGTCGAGAGCTATCACGCGCTGAAACAGGTGCGCGAGAAGGTCAGCGCGCGCATCAGTGTCGGCGAGCGGTTGCACACGCGCTGGGAAATCCTGCCGATACTGGAGAACCACCTGACCGACTACCTGATGCCGGACGTGACGTGGACCGGAGGGATCAGCGAGCTGAAGAAGATCGCGACACTGGCCGAGGCATTCTACATCCCGGTTTCACCGCACGACGCTAGCGGCCCGATCAATATCGTTGCCGGCGCGCATGTCATGATGTCGACGCCGAACTTCTACCGGCTGGAGACGTCGCGCTGGGATCTCTCGAGCTATAACGTGTTCATCGCAGAACCACTCGACAATAGCGGCGGGCGGTTGAAGATGCCGTCGAAGCCGGGGCTGGGGATCGAGATGAACATGGAGTTCCTGCGCGGCAACGTTGTGGACGGTTTCGGCGGTTCGTAGCTTGCCGCGACCGCCAGCATGCGTTGCGGGTCGAAAGGGCAGGGGGCGCGGCTGCCGCGGTCAATCTGCGCGCAATGCCTGCTCTGTTGCTGCATCGAACAGGTGCAGTCGGTCCTGGTCGAACTCTATCCACACAGGTTGATCGGCACGTAGCCGTACGTCTGGCGGCACGCTGACGATGATGAACGATTCGCCCAGGAACACGTGCACATAGGTGATGTCGCCGGTCGGCTCCACCGTGTAGACGCGGCTCGGGATCGTTCCGGGTGTGTCCTGCGCGTGCAGCAGTATCGTGCTGTGCCGTGCGCCGAGTATGACGGAGCCATCGCTCGCTGCCAGGGCGGTGCGCGCATTCCTTGGCGACAGATCACAGTGCCAGCCGCCGGAGCCTTGCAGCGCGGCGCCGCCCGGCGTCGCCAGCACCTGTGCGCTGACCAGACTCATCGCCGGGCTGCCGACGAAGCCGGCAACGAACGTATTCACGGGGTTTGCGAACACGCGTTCCGGTGCGTCGTACTGTTGCAGCACGCCGCCTCGCATCACCGCCATCTTGTCGGCCATCGTCACCGCCTCCAACTGATCGTGCGTGACGTAGATGACCGTTGCGTTGAGATCTTGGTGGAACCGCTTCAGCTCCGAGCGCATCTGCACCCTCAGCTTGGCATCGAGGTTGGATAGCGGCTCGTCCATCAGGAACACCAGCGGATCACGCACCAGCGCGCGTCCCAGTGCCACGCGCTGCTGCTGTCCCCCGGAGAGTTCGCGTGGACGGCGCTCCAGCAGGTGGGTGATGTCGAGCACCCGCGCCGCCTCGCGCACCTTGGTGTCGATCGCCGCGCGCGACAGCTTCCGCATCCTCAGCGGAAAGGCGAGGTTGTGGAACACCGTCTTGTTCGGGTACAGCGCGTAGTTCTGAAACACCATCGCGATATCGCGGTCTTTCGGATCGACATCGTTCACCAGACGATCACCGATGAAGATGTCACCCGAGGTGAGCTCGATCAGTCCGGCGACGAGATTGAGCGTTGTGGTCTTGCCGCATCCCGATGGACCAACAAGTGCCACGAACTCACCGTCGTTGACGGTCAACGACACATGGTCGACGGCAGCAACCGAGCCATACGTCTTCACCACATCATCGAGCCGAACCTGCGCCATGCAACTTCCCGTCGTGTGATCGCTATGATTTCACCGCGCCTTCGGCGAGCGCGCGCACGAAGTATCGCTGAAGGATCAGGAACATCGTCACGACGGGCACGCTCATGATGAAGGCAGCAGCCATCAGGCCCGGCCAGTCAGTGGCATATTCGGTGAAGAACTGCTGCAGCCCCACTGGCAGCGTGAGCTTCTCCTTGCCGGTCAGGAACGTCAGCGCGTAGATGTATTCGTTCCAGGCCTGCACGAACGAGTAGATCGCGGTTGCGATGATGCCCGGTGACGACAGCGGCATTACCACGCGTATGAACGCCTGGAACCGCGAGGCGCCGTCTATGCGTGCCGCCTGCTCAAGCTGAGGCGGGATGTTGTCGTAGAAGCCCTTCAGGAGCCAGATCGACAGTGGCAACCCGAAGGTCAGATAGGTGAGTATCAGCGACCACTCGGTGTTCACCAGCCGCAGCGTGCGCATCATGATGAACAGCGGGATCAGGAACACGACGCCCGGGAACATGTTTCGCAGTAATACCGCGTAGAACAGCGTCTCCCGCCCGGGGAACCGAAAGCGGGAGAAGGCATAGGCTGCCGGTACGGCGATGATGACACCGATCACAGTCGTCGCTGAGGAGACCCAGAGGCTGTTCAGCATGTAGGTCAGGAATTCCTGGCCGACATCGCTGCTGGGTGACAGGAGCCGCGTGTAATTCTGTAGTGTTGGATGGTGCGGCCACCACTCGGGCGGATACTGGGCGGCGGCGAACTGCGTCTTGACCGAGGTCAGCAACATCCACGCCATCGGCAAGACTGCGAAGAGCAGGAGCAGGGTGAGGAATGCCCACCCGCCGACGCGCCAGCCATCGATCCGTCTGGCCTTCATTCCGCGGCGCTTCGTCTGTTGCCGGTGAGCGCGCGGACATAGAAGTATCCGAGACACATCAGGATCAGGAACAGGATCACCGAATATGCGGCGGCCGCACCAAAGCGGAGGCGTCCGAATGCCATTTCATAGATCGCAGTGATCCAGATATGTGACGCTCCTGCCGGACCGCCGCCGGTCATGATCCATGGGATCGTGAAGGAGTTGATGCTGGTCACCACCAGCAGCAGCACGGTGATCGTGCTGACGCCGCGCAGATGTGGGAACGTCACGTGCCAGAACGCATGCCACGGTCCGGCGCCGTCCACGCGCGCGGCGCGCAGCAACTGATCGGGCACGGTCTGTAGCCCCGCCAGCACCATGATCATCGCGAAGGGGAATTCCTTCCAGATGTTCACCACGATCAGCGACGGCAACACCGTGTTCACGTCGTCCAGGAAGATGATCGGCTTGTCGGTGATCCCCAGCGCGACCGACAGCGCGCCGATCACGCCGAAGTCGCTGTGGTAGAGCCAGCGCCAGACGTAGGCGGCGGCGACCGCGCTGATCACGTAGGGGACCAGCAGGACGCCTCGCAACAGGCCACGCCCGACGAATTCGCGGTTGAGGGCCAGCGCGGCGCCAAACCCCAGCACGAAGGAGATGCCGGTGGAGAAGAACGTCCAGAGGAACGTGTTCCAAGTGGCGCTGAGGAAGGCGTCGCTGCCCAGGATCCTTGTGTAGTTGCCGAACCCGACGAAGACCTTCTGCGACATCGCCAGGTTGGGCGGCGTTGCGAAGAACGATAGATAGATGGTGTTGCAGATCGGGTAGCCGATGACGAACAGCAGCACGCCGAGGGCTGGCGCGATGTAGGCGTAGTCCGCCGCCGCGCGCCGCAGCCGTCGTCCCACCTCAGGCGCTCAGCAGGTCGCGTACCTTTGCCGCAGCGTTATCGCATGCCGCCGCGACCGACATTCGCTTGGTCAGCGCATTCTGCATCATGTTCGGCACGATGATGTTCTCGATCTCGCCCGATTGTGGGATCGCGGGGAAGGGGACACCGCCCGCCAGCATAGAGGTCGTCACGTTCAGGAACTTGATCTCGTCCAGCCGCTGCTTCATCCAACTGGTGCGGAAGCCGCGCCGGTTGCCGGGGTTCGACGCGCTCCATGCGAGCTTCACCGACCATTCCGGTCCGGTCATGAATGCGGCGAGCGCCATCGCCGCGTCGAGATCCAGGCCGCCGCCGACGATGTCCGGATTGAATATGTGGAAATTCCAGCCGCCGAACACCACGGAACGCCGCACCGGGCCGGTGGGGATCAGGCCGTAGCGCATGTTCGCCACGACCGCGTCGGCGAACTTGCGATCGTCGCCGGTCGCGCGCTTGGCCTTGTCCAGCATGACCGCATATTCGCTGGGATGGCTGATCATCATGCCGAGCTGTCCTGCGATGAACGGATCCTGATTCTCGGTCTGCGTGTTGGTCAGCGCCGAACGTGGTGTGGACTGGTCGCGGATGTACATGTCACAGCAGGCCTGTAGTGCTGCTTTCGTGCCATCGTTGTTGATGGTTATGGTTTTGTACTGGGGATGATCCTCTGCCTCATCGAGGGCGCCGCCGCCATAGGCCCAGGCGTGCGGCATGAAGCGATATGGCGTGTTCCCCGCATTGACGCGTGCGACCAAGCCGTAACCCGACTTGCCGGTCTTCTGCTTGATCTGCCGCGCATAGGATACCAGGTCATCCCAGGTAGCCGGCGGCTTGTCGGGATCCAGCCCGGCATCACGGAATAATTGCGCGTTCCAGATCAGCGCCATTGTCTCGTTGTTGGTCGGCACGCCATACGCCTTGCCGTCCCACGTCACCGACTTCATGGCGCCTGGCCAGAAGTCCGCCGCCTTGTAACCGACATCCTCCGGCTTCAGCTCGTGCAGCATGCCCTTTGCGGCGAGTTCCGGGCTCCATAGCAGCATCAGCCGGGCCACGGACGGCGCCGCGTTCCCCATCGCGGCGGTCCGCAGCTTGTCGAGGATCGAGTTGTAGTCGAGGCTGACGCGCTCGACGGTGATGTTCGGATAGGTCTTGCCGAAGGCCTCCCAGAACTGGTCGTACATGATCTTGTCGATCGGGGGCGATGCCTGGGTCGGCCCGACATACCAAAACGTCAGCTTGCCCCTGGTCTTCAATGGCACGACCTTGGCGCATTCCGCTGCCGTATCGACCTCGACGGTCCCGGCGATGCTGTTGACGTAGTCCGGAGTCCAATGCGCGATCTCATCCTCGCCGCCGACCGCGGCATTTGCACCGTGCCAGCCGAGGCCGGCACCGAGCATGCCTGCGGCCGCGGAACCGAGCAGGGTGCGGCGATTGATGGCAAGCGGACCCGAGCGGGGCATATGGATGTGGGTCATGACGCGTCTCCTCTGGGCGTCTGCTGCGCCACTGTGCGACCTGCGCGGAGCGTGGATTGCTGCGGCGGGCCTTGTCAATCGAGCGTGGTGATAGGGCGGGGTTGCGACCATTGCGATGCCGTGCGGCGGATCGCGGCGAAGTGGGTGAGGGCGGTTAACCGCTCTGGCCCCATTTGATGTCGTAGGCGCCGTCGAACGTGATGAACATCAGCCAACCCGGCTTGCTTTGGCAGGTGAACTGATGCGGGATGTGGTTCCCCATCATGGCAAACCCGCCGGGGCCAAGTTGAGCCGGCGTGCGGCCGGGCATTTCTGCCACGACATTGCCGGCGACAATGATCAGCTGCTCCCCGGCAGTGTGGGAATGCCAAGGCACGACGCATCCGTTCGGCGCTCTCAGGACCCAGGTCGAGGGACCGGTCGTCGGGTCGCCAGCCTCAAGCGCAGAGGATAAACATTTCACATTGTCATTGGGAGTGAACTGAACTGATGGGAATGGCTTCACGATCCCCATTGCAAAATCGTTGGCGAGCGACGCTGAGACCGAGAGAGCCACAAGGCAGATTGCCAACGCCCAAATGCTCGGTCGTCGCATCTCGCTGGCCGGTCAGAAGCCTACCCGATCGCCGCCCTTCAGCTTGAGTATCTCGCGCGCTTCCTTTGGCGTGGCGATCTCAAGGCTCAGTTCCTCCAGGATACGTCGTATCTTCGCCACCTGCTCCGCGTTCGACTTCGCCAGTGCGCCACGGCCGATGTACAGACTGTCCTCTAGCCCTACACGCACATTGCCGCCGAGGATGCCGGCCATCGTGGTGAACGCCATCTGGTGCCGCCCCGCTGCCAGCACCGACCACACGTAGGCATCGCCGAACAGCTTGTCCGCCGTCTCCTTCATGAACAGCAGATTGCGTGGTTCGGCACCGATGCCACCGAGGATCCCGAAGATCGTCTGCACGAACAATGGTGGTTCGACGATCTTCTGATCGAGGCAGTAGGCGAGATTGTACAGATGCCCGACATCGTAGCATTCGAACTCGAAGCGCGTGCCGTGCGCCTTGCCCAGCCGCTCCACGATGCCGGTGATGTCGCGAAAGGTGTTGCGGAAGATATGGTCGTCCGTGCGATCGAGATACGGCTTTTCCCACGCATGCTTCCACGTTTTGACCCGATCGCCGGCGCGGGCGATGTTGAAGTTCATGCTTCCCATGTTGAGACTGCACATCTCTGGCTTTGCCAGCAGCGGCGCGGCCAACCGATCGTCCAGCGTCATGTTGAGTCCGCCGCCCGTGGTGATGTTGACCACTGCATCGACACTCTGCTTGATCACCGGCAGGAAGCCCATGAACACGGCCGGATCCGGCGTCGGTTCTCCGGTCTTCGGATCGCGCGCATGGAGGTGGATGATCGCCGCCCCTGCCTCGGCGGCCTCGATCGAGGAGCGTGCGATTTCCTCCGGGGTGATGGGCAGATAGTCCGACATGCTGGGCGTGTGGATCGCGCCGGTGACGGCGCAACTGATGATGACCTTGCTGGGCATGGCTTCCCTCCCGGACCACGTGGATGGGTGACTGTGCCCTGTGCGGGGGCGGGCGGCCAGAGGCACGGCCTGACAGGCGGAGGTGGCTGTGCTACGGTTTGGCGTTGCGTGCCAGCTGTCCCCGTAGCTCAGCAGGATAGAGCACAGGATTCCTAATCCTGGGGTCGTGAGTTCGAATCTCGCCGGGGACGCCACATATATCATTGATCCAAATACAGAATCTAGGAAGTCTGGCATATGGCAAGGTTTGGTGCCTTGCCTCCTGACAGGACATTGACGGGACGTGTGACCTAAATTGTCGCCAGCCCCTTCCTGGCCATTGCGAGGTCTCTCAGCCTCCCCCTAAGCTCGACAGCCGTGTGGCACCGCGTCGCTCCGGGCGATTCAACTTGTACTGTCTGGCCATGTCGTCGAAGTGCTTGCGCGGGATACCTTTCGTCGGCTGGCCGTATGGAAATGCACGCGGCAGCGCTGCCACGTGGAACTGAAGATCCTGCTGGTGGCCGCATTCAATCCGTCATGTGATTCCGACGCGACGACGCCCGCAGGCCGTGCCCGCCGAGGCTGCGCAGGAAGTACCCCCATAAACGGTTCGGCCTCGCTGTGTCCGATGGCCATGCCCAGGCCTCGCACCGCCCGTCGGTGTTGTCCGCGACTGCCAAGAGTTACGGTTGATATGGGGCTACTTACCCACAGGTCCGGGCGCGCCGGGATCTGTGCCAAGCACTTGACCGACCAACTGGCGCTGGCGGGCTTCGTATTCATGCGGCTCCTTGACTGAAGCGCGGGCGTATCCCGATGGCCGCCGCCAACGCCTTCGCCCGCGGCGAGCGTACCGCCATTCTGGCTGTCCAATCGGCGTTGAATATTGACCCTCAATCGGCGTCCAAAATAGGGTAATAATATACTTGACTCAGCGTTGACGACGGAACTTGGGAAATCATGAACCATGAACTGGTGATATTGGATCGCCTGCGTGTCGGCCGTGAGACCAGCCCCCGATCAGCGTGAATTGGTGGAGCAGTCCCACTTCGGCGCTGTCTTACCGCAAACATCCGGGTAGTCGTTGATGATCACTCGAAACCGTTGGTACATGTACCCCGCGATGCAGTGCTGTAGCCGCTTGCGCGCCCAGAGGGCGCTGAGCGTATGGTCCGCCTTCTCAAGCACGTGAAGGGTGAGATTAGTGTGGGCGGAGAATTGCCGACCGCGCAATCCAAAGTATTCGGCCACTTCGTCCAGCCCAGGATCGTTTCCACTTAGTACATAGAGGATCTCTACGGAACGCGCCGCCAGCGCACGGACCTGACGCCGTACAACGCCAACGCGTGTCTCGCCGCGCATTGTCGCAAGGACCGGGTCCAGAACCGCCGCCAGTTGACGCAGCGCTCGGCACGCCAGCACCCCGGCGATGCCGGTGACGTTGATTTGGCCACTCGCCAGCCGACGCCACATATCCGCGCACAGGATGTTGCGGAAGTAGAAGCGTGTCGTGCGGAACGTTGTGCGTTGCCTAACGGTGAGCGATTCGCTATCGCACCATACGAATTTCTGCAGGTTCACCAGGATCAGGCCGTTGATCCGCTCGTCGCGCAGCGCGGCCTGGAAGGCGTGATAAGCGCCGGAGCACATCCCGAACACGATGATCGGGACGCGGTCGTGGGCCGCGAGGAAGTCGACGCCCATCATCACATCCTGCGTACCTTGCTCTGCATAGGGCTGGCCGTGCGCGCCGGTTTCCGGGGCCGAGTCGCCGATGCCCGCGCCATCCATCCGCAGTGACACGATCCCTTGTTCGGCCAACCAGCGCGCCAGAGCAACATGGCCGCGCGCGTTGCCGCTGCGCGGATTGGCGCCTGTGTTCGCGAAGAGAACAGCCGGGGCACCATTGGCTCGATTTTTCGGCACGGTGAGAATGCCAGCCAATGTCTCGCCAGGCCCCAGCTGGACCGCCGTCTGGCTCGCGATACCCAGATCGAGGATCGCAGCGGAACATGGCAGTGGCTCGGTCTGACCGTTCGTAGATCCAGCATCGCCCAGCCACTCTGCTGCCCGCGCGAATGCCACACTCGGCGCGTCGCTTTCATGGGATTCGCGCAGAATCCGATTCAGGCCATCGATCGTCTGATGTGCAACAACCAACCCCTGTTCGCGGAGCCGACCTGCCAAACCGCGACTGCCCGACGCATTGGCTTCGGCGAGAAGCAGAACACGCAGCCGTTTTGGTAACGGAAGCTTGGCAATGTCGAGTTGTTCGAGCGCTTCCCGGGTTGCATGATCAATCCGGAGCCCGTGCGCTTCGAACCAGTGCCCGTCATCGATCGTGTTTGGTGATTTCCATATGTCGGCATTGATCTGTGCAGCGAATACCATTTCGCGCAAAAATCGGCGGCCGGTGGTCACCGGCGCGAACATGATCAGTGCTGCGATATCCTCGGAACCGCACGCGGCCTGCGCGGCCAGCGCCGCCCCGATGCGGAAACCGCATAAAGCAATTGGCCCCACGTGACAGTGCGTGCGCATCCATCGCACCGCTTCCGCAATGCTATCGAGCCATTCATGAAATTGACCGGCCTCGCCATCCGAGTCGCCGGTTCCGTAGTAGTCGATGCGCAGTGTTGGGAAGCCCGCAGCGGCCAGATGTTCTGCCAGAAGTACTTGTGAGCGGTGAATGCTCAGCGCTTCATCACCGAGCGAGCCGCAGATAATCACGCCGCGTGAACCCGGCGCCCAGTGTAGCGCGCCGTAGCAGCCGGCGATGATGACGGGCGTCATGCCCGGCCCGAATAGCGAACGGGCCGGACCAGGTTCAGTGCGCGGATTTCCCCGTCTGGCACGGTGGCCCCCTCACGATCCGCTTGCAGCGCAATGCGGTGCTCACGACCAGGCCGCAGGTGCAACCAGTCCTCGCAGGCTGTGAATGCCGCATCTTCGACGTGCAGAAACTGCGCAAAGCGTGCGGTGCGCACGCGCAGCCACCAGCGTCTATCGACCTGTTCGACCGCGACCTCCAGGCCAAGGTCGCGCGACGGCAGCACTTGGGCGACAGGAAAGTGGCAGGCCTGGGAAATCACGTTGCCATGCCCGACGTCGCTGAGCGTAACGATCGTCACGTCGTGCGCGCACGGCCCGAAGCGGTACGCATAGCTGATGTCGAAGAAGCTCGGCAGTAGCTCCATGCTACCGATCCGCAGTGCGCCACGTGCTGGCACGCATACCGTCCGCTCGGCTTCCCGCAACGTGATCGTCCCGTCTTGCAGGCAAATGATGCGCAGCACGCCGTGGAGAGGTTGCGGCGCCTCGTTCAGCACGTGTAGTGCGAGGCCGTTGAGGCCCTCATCCGTGATGATGAGCTGCTGCGGCCGCAAGGTGCGCTGAAGCGCATGCCAAACCGGTTTGCGGCGTCCCAGTGAATCGACAACGCCCCAGCCGGCGCCGAGCACAAGGTCTTGCAACTGCCAGATCAATCCGCCGTGGCATCCGGAGCCGACACGGCGCCACTCGCCAAACACATGCTCGGCGAGGGTGCAACAGACCGCGCGCGACAGGTCTAGATAGTGCGCGAAATCTGCCTCGCGCAGATGGCGCGCATCGACTTGATAGAGCGTCTGCAAGTAATGGTCGCGGACATCTTCGAAATCCCATGCCGCACCAGGATCGCGGGGGATTGCCCGCTGCCAGCGCGCATCCGCGCCGGATGCAACCTGCAGCGTGTCCACAGTGCGTGAGCACGGGACATTGGCGAGGGCCAGGCATTCGGATGCAAAGCGAACCTCGGCGCGGCGAGCGTCATCCAGCGGGCGCAAATAGGCACCCACGCCATAATAGTGGGTGACCCCCGCGTTCGTCTGGAACGGCAGGGCGCCGCCACTCGGCGAGTTCGGCACATAGCCAACGTCCGGCCGCAGTTGTTCGACGATGCGCGGGATAACGCAGCGGCAGAGCGCATCGTCGACGCGGTCCTTGTCGAGGCCGAACATAGCGGCTTGCTGCAGCATCTCGCTGCCACCGCACAGCACGGCAAGGCAGGCATTGCTCTGCGTGCGGTCGAGGAAATGCTCGAGTTCGGCGGCCAGCACTGAATGGAAAGCGTCGGTCGTCGGGTAGTCGAAACTTGCGAGCATCACGTCCTGCCACACCAGCAGGCCAAGCTCGTCGCAAAGCACATAGAAGTCATCGGCTTCATAGAGCATGGTTCCGCTGATGCGGATCATGTTCATCCCAGCGTCGCGTGCGGCTTCCAGCCACGGCCGGTAGCTCGCAGTGTCGCCTGGCAGCGCAACGATATCCGGGCTGGTCCAACAGGCGCCGCGGCAGAAGATCGCCTCGCCGTTGACGCGGAGTGCGAAGCCAATCCCGTCAGCGCCGCGATCCACCGCAATGTGGCGAAAGCCAATACGGCCAAGGTCGCACACGACTTCGCCGATGCACAGCGTGGCTCCGTAGAGATGTGGCGGCCCGTGCGTGTGCGGCCACCATGGCGTCACGTTGGGGACGACGACTTCGCCGGCGAGCGTGCGCTCCGCAACTTTGGCGAGTGGTGCATAGCGGCCGTCGATCTCGACACCGGCTGGTGATTCAACCGGCACCTCCCCGTCCAGTTCGACACGGAGCACCAGCCTGCCTTCGTGACCAAATATCGAGGCACGCACGTCGACGTGCACGATGGTGAAGGATGCGGCGCGCCGTACGCGCTGCACCGGGCGCCAAGGCCCAACGGGGTGCACGGTTGGACACCAGCCCGGCATGCGGCCGAGCAAGGTCGTTCGCGCAAAACGCAGCGTTCGCGGTACCGCGATGCGGGTACGCCAGCGCGGGCGGCCCTGCTGCCCCTCCAGCCAGGCGGTAAGGCTGCGAAAGCAGATGAACAGCGTGTTCGCTCGCTGTGTCCTGACCGTCACCTCGCGCGGCAGGAACATGTTCTCTGACCGGAGGAGGTGTTCGCCGTTCAGCCAGACATCGGCGATCGTCGCCAGGCCTTCGAAGCGGAGAACCTCAGCGCCGCCACCGGCGAAGCGCACGCGATACCAGACGTCATGGTCGTCCAGTTCAAGCGGCGACGTGCCGTTCCAGGCGCCGGCGGCACGCAGAGCTGTTGCGGCTGTACCTGGCACTGGCGCCGGAATCCAAGAGGCGTCTGCTAGTTCCGAGGGTGTGGTGATGTCGTGTTGCGTCGCGACCAGGCATTGCCAACCCTCGGTAAGCCATACGATGTGGTTGGCCGAACATGATACGAAACTGGCCAACCCTATGAACCTCCTGTCGCGTCAGCAGAACGTCTGCTCGAGGTGGGAAATAACCGCCGCATAGTCTCGCTCGAGCTCATCGAAAATCGTATCGCAGGCATCGAAGCGGCCGCGGTTGGCAATGCGAGCAACCTTGAACTGCACAGTCTTGGCCCCTGCCGACAGGCGGCGCGCTGCGTCCCGTGCCGCGGTCAAATCGGCGAGGCAATTCTGCTGCAGCCAATCGAGATGATTGGCGAGGAGCTGATAGTTGGCGCCGAGCTGGCGGAAGACGGCGAACGCATAGTCGTGGAAACGGTGAGGGCTTGCGATCAGCCAATCCATGTGCCGCGGAAAGTCTGCGCGATATCGGCCGATCGGATTCTGCTCCGGCCGCCGACGCAGATGTCGCCGCAGCAGCGCCACGCTCGCATCGGTCAGCGCAGAACCAGATTTCGGTGCCCAGCGACGGCTGACAAATTCCGCGTAGGGCGGCAGCACTTCGTCCGCCGCTCGCTGCCGGGCCAGCTTGTAGAACACGCCTTCATAGTCCTGTCCGGAAAGCGCGTAACGGCCGGTATTGTGGAAATATGTAAGGTGGCTACTCTCGATATCGATGCTGTCGATCCCTATCGTCGTCTTGGTGTGCTGCGTGCGGTAGCTGGTCGTCCTCGTATCCGGGAGATAATAGCCGTCAACCTCAATCAGCACAGAGCGGCCGATGCGGATCTGCTCGGCGATCCGATCTTCCCACGACGGATACATCATCAGCTCGCTGACGACGACGCCGTAGAGCTGCTCCAGATCGTCGTGCTGATACTTAAAGAACGTAAACTGGTCGCCCTCGTAATCCTGCGCCACAGTGAAGCCGAGCCCCGCGATCGGATCGAGGTGCCACGAGTTGAGAATCAGCGTCCAGACATCGACGTAGCAGTTGGTGGTCGGCCAATCGCAGTAGGACGTCGGCTGCGCGAGCAACTCGTCGGTCGCGCGCGCAATGGATGGCTGCACGTTCACGGCTGCACTCGAAGCGCTTGCAGTACCGTGGCGGGCCAGCCGGAACAGTCGAGACCATGATGCTTGAACAGCGCGAGGGCGATGCGTTCCAGTCCAAAGCCGACACAACCGCTATAGGCTTGGCTGCCGTCATGCAGCCGGATATCCCAGGCCTCGCTGAAATGCGTCAGGTGATAGTTGAAGCTGACGCACGCCGTCGGTTTGCTTTCGCTGTTGATGGGTACCAGCAATTCGTATTTCAACTTCTGCTCGCGCTGGCTGTCGGCCAGCAGACGGCCTGCGCGCCCGAAGAACGGGTCGTGGGCGACATCGATGACGTAAGGCAGGGAGAGTTCGTTGATGAAGTCCTGCGCCCGCTTGAACCAGGCGTGGCGGAATTCCAGCACCTGCTCGTCCTGGCCCATGCGCACGAACTCGCGCACGCGGAAGGTCTGCATGCGTGTAGGATCGCGTGACGGTTCGCGTCGGAAACACCAGGAGTGCATGTCGTATAAGCCGCCCCCTGAGGGGAGCATGCCGCGCGCGGCGATGACGGGGTAAAGCGGGTAACAGGCAGCCGGTGTCAGCAGAAGATCGGTCGGCTCTTGCCGGTCCATCCAAGGTTCGTTGGCGTCGATGCAGCGTAGCAGCGCCCGGTGCGCGGCTTCGTTGCCGCAGAAGCAGTGGATGGTTCCAAGCAATTGCGGAAAGCTCTTGATGTAGCCGCTCTTTACCAGCGCGCGCGTCGGCATTGCCGGCGGAAAGCGGAAAACCTCAGGTGAGTCGATCGCGCCCGCACGGCCGACCATGGCATCGAGCGCATCGACCACGGCATCGAACTTTGCACTGCGGATATAGACACCGTCGACGCCGGTCGGAACCAGGAGGCCATACGCTAAGAGACTGTCGAGCCATGGGATTGCGACATCCATGATCAGAACCCTCCCGAAGCTGGTTTGTGCATCAGCAGCAAGCTGCCGGTGCTTTCGAGAATCCGGTCGTTATTGATCATGATCGGCGCGGACTGCAGGTCGCGGATATGCCGACCGAGGCTGAACGGCGAGCCGTTCCGGTATCCGTTGATGCCACAGATCATCAGCGCGTGCTGCGCCACCTCGAGGCAGAGTTCCGAAACGCTCGTCTTGAGCGTGTTCATGTCCGCGCCGAGTCGAAGTGGCGGCGAACATGACGCATCCGCGAACGTAGCTTCATAGTCTTTCAAGGCCAGCGACAGTCGTGACTGCATCAGCTGTAGCAGCGACGTTGCCCGTGCCAACCGATAGCCGCTCGGCGACAGCGCTGGACTGCTGCCGCGCCCCTGCTGGCGCAGATAGGCGCGCGCACGTGCCACCGCGTCGGCGGCGATACCAAGCCACACGCTGCTCCATAGCAAATGCGAAACCGGCAGCATGGTTCGGCTGGCGATCTCGGCGAAGGGCACCGGCAGGACCTGCTCGCGGTCCGCCGTCAGGTAAAGGCGAAAGCCATCGCTGCAGGTGCCGCGCATGCCCAGCGCATCCCAGGCGGCGGTCCGTTCAAGCTGGTAGTCGCCGCGTAACGCAACCAGCATGACCTGATCGGAGGCGGCTGCATCGGGCGCGCGCCGGGCGGTGATCAACAGCGCATCGGATTGCGCGCCATAGGATATGGTGGTCGCGTCCTTCTGCAGACGGACCTGCCCGCCGTCTGGCTCGACTGCGCAGATGCTCGCGTGGATGTTGCCGCCGGTTCCCGCCTCTGAAGTGACGGAGCCCAGCAGCAATTGCTGCGCGCAGAGCCGGTGCAGGAGTGCTCGATGCCAGTCGCTGCGCTGGCCATGGGCGACGATGCTGGCCACCTGGATATGGTGCATCGCGAAGATCATGGCACTGGATCCGCAAGCCTGCGCGAGCGCGTGGCAGGTCGCGGCAAGCTGCGTGAGGCTTTGGCCCTGGCCACCCAGCGTTGTAGGCACCAGCAGGCTCAACAGGCTTTCCCGGCGCAAGGCGGCCAAGGTTTCTTCCGGCGCGGTGTTCGCTCGGTCGACAGTATCGGCGTTCGCCGTGGCGATTTTGCAGACCGAGGCCACCGCAGCGTCCAAGCCGGTGTGCATATTCATACCCCGGCGGGATGGCCGACCAGGTTGGTGATGATGACTTCGATCGTGGCAATGTTGGAGAAAGAGCGACGAGAGAGGAACTCGTCAGGCAGCTCGATGTCGAAGCGTTCTTCGAGGCTCATCAGCACATTCACGATGGCCAGGGAATCAAGCCCGACGGTAAACAGGTCCGCTTCACTGTCCAGGCTGGCGGTGGTTACGGCCAGACGGCCGCTCTCGGTTAATACTTGCCTTATCTGTTCCTCTATGCTTGTCATTCTTGCGGTCTTTCATTTTCACCTGTGCCGGGCGTATTACCTGGTCATCGGGCGCTAACTCGCGACAGCAAGAAGTGTGCCAACACTGCCGAAATGGTGCGGCCGGTTGGGCAACCATTAGCCGCTGCTACAGCCGTGTAACCGGTTATCAAGTGTTAATGTTAACCGTTCCGTCCGGTCAGGTCGTTCACGTACGCGCCGCCAAGTTCACAGTAAAAATCACGAATTCGTATGTCTTCATAATTCGCTTCGCCCGATGCCATCGGTTCCTGCATTGTGGTCACGATCGCTCATGCTGTGTGCGAAAGGATGGTGGGAATGGCCAGCGACACGATCCCCCATCGTGCGCCTTATATGGACCGCATCAATCGCGGCACATGGCGTCGCCGCGGTCCACTGCGGCAATTTGGAACGGCATCTGGATGGCTGGAACCAGGCGAGCAAGTCGCCATCGAGTATGTCGCGCCATTCGTGCGTGACACGCCGATACTCGATATCGGCGTTGGCGGCGGCCGCACGGCACCGCTCCTCGCGGCGCTAAGCGCGGACTATCGCGGCATCGACTATCTTGCCGAAATGGTTACACTGGCCCGTCGCCGGTTTCCGGCCTTCAGTTTCCTGGAAATGGACGCACGCCGACTGAGTTTCCCCGATCAGTCGTTTCGTCTGGTGACCTTCAGCTACAACGGCATTGATTCGGTCGACCTTGCCGGTCGCATGGCGATCCTGCAGGAAACATATCGCGTGTTGGTTCCCGGTGGGTATTTCGTCTTCTCCGCACTCAACCTCGATGGGCCAGCGCGTGACGACCATTGGCTCGATCTCAGTGCGTTCACTAGCACTGGTCTGTCGCCACTGCGGCTGCTCCGAGCCTCCGCGCGATTTGCGCTGGGAGGGCTGAACGGGCTGCGGCTGCGATGCAGGACACGAACAGCGCACGATGTCGCGATCGGCAATGTCTCGGCGCATAATTTCGGCCTGATTACATTGTTCACCTCGGTAGGCGAGCAGCTTCGCCAGGCGCGAGAGTGCGGCTTTGAAGTAGACACCGTCATCGACCCGGCTGGCCGGCGCGTTGCCATAGGAGGGGAACCGTCAGACGCCGCCTGGCACTACTTCATTGTCCAGAAGCCCGCCTCAGCGAGCGAGCAACCGGCGGGACGCTACTGACCGAGATGCCGCGACTGTTCGCGCTGGGTGCCATCACCAACTGACGCCGCACAAATATGCGAGGAAGCAAGAATTTTTCCGGCAGGTGCCATGGAACTGCCGGACTTTTCGTGCCAAAGTCGTCATCCCTAGGCCCATCCGTCCCTTAGCAACTGAGCACAGGCTTCACTGATGATTCGGGTGACGCTGAGTGACCTTTCCCGCGTTCCGGTGGAGCGCCTGGCGCAGCTGTTGTTGGAATGGGCAGCGGAGGATCGCGGTCTCCTGAGCCGCTTGCACGCGACCGTCTCGCTCGCCAGCGACCACGAGGCGACGCCTGCGGATTCACCGCCGTCAGTGGACGGGCCGGATATCATAGCCACCAGCGAAGCGATGCGGCACGTCGCTGAAATGCTCGACCGTTACGCCAAGACCGACGAACCCATCCTCATCACTGGCGAGAGCGGCACCGGCAAGGAACTGGCGGCTCGCGCCATTCATCAGAAGTCGAAGCGACATGCCAGCCGCTTCGTCGCGGTCAATTGCGCTGCAATACCACCCAACCTCGTCGCATCAGAGCTGTTCGGCTATGAGAAGGGCGCTTTCACAGGTGCTATCGCCCGGACCAAAGGGCAAATCGAACACGCCGATGGTGGCACTCTCTTCCTCGACGAAATCGGCGATATGCCGGTGGATCTGCAAGCACATCTTCTGCGGTTTCTACAGGAGCGCCAAATTGTGCGCGTTGGCGGACGCGAACCGATCAATGTCGATGTCCGGGTGGTCTCGGCCACAAACGTGCGTCTCCGCCAGGCAATAGCGGAGGGCAGGTTCCGCGAAGACCTGTATTACCGACTGAACATCCTTGCCCTGGCGCTGCCGCCGCTGCGTGAGCGCCCCGGCGACATTGAGCCTCTGGCACGCCATTTCCTGAGTCAGGCCGCTGCTCAATTTGACCGGCAGATAACCGACTTTACTCCTGACGCGATCGAGGCCCTGCAGCGGCACGACTGGCCGGGGAACATTCGTGAGCTGATGTCCATTATCCGTCGCACAGCCGTGATCAGCGATGGGCCGACGATCGCTGCCACGGATCTGATTGGCCTGAGCGAGGCGGATCGCACAACGTCCGCGCCACCCGCGTCAGGGCGGCCGGAGCCTGGTTCCGATGGCGAACGGCTGTATCTTGTAGACGCGCTTGCACGCGCCCAGGAGAATATCACCGAGACGGCGAAGGGTCTTGGGGTCTCGCGCGTTACGCTGTACCGCATGCTGCGCCGCCACGAGATCTCTTTGAACCGCGGCTTGAAAACTGCGCCGGGCCGGACTGATCCGCAGCGTCAGTCGGCCGATCAGTCCAGATCTTCGACCGGGTGAACCTGAGACAACGCGCCGGCCAGTGAGTCGAACTTCCTGGAGACCATACCGTCGCTGCAATTTGCGACGACCCACGCTCCATCCTGACCGATGACCATCCACGCGGCCATTTCCTCACCTACCCTGAAGATTCCAATTATGGTATCTGCGACCGGGCACGGCCATGGTCGCGCCCCCAGGTCCTCCAACATGTCAATCCCAGCGGGCAAAGCCAGCTTCCACCAATTTTGCAGGTGTGTCCGCTCGTCGGGCGTCAGTCCACGGAACGGCTGCGTTGGCAGGGACATGACAGGCCGTGTCCTGGATAGCGGCGCGCCGGAGCCGCGACCCGGCGCACGGCGAGGTCGGGCAGGACCAACTTCAGCACTACGGCCATTCGTGCGTTGCATGCCTCAAACCCGAGCCCAAATTCTGCCAAACTGGAACGCTACCAGTTAGGAGCAAATTACGCGCCAAACCAGTCGTCATCAAGCCGAAATGCGCCAACTCTTTACGACGGGACGCTTGCTGTCGCGTCAGGCGTAACATCGTGTGACTCGCCGTGCAGCCCTTCACGTCACGCGACACACTATTCCGTCACGACGCGATCAGCCGCGGAGCACGAGCCATGTTCCGCCAATAATGGCGATCACGAAAACGCCAGACAGAACCATCAGAAGAAGCGCGACACGTCTGGCTCGGCGCCGCTGAATTGCTTCGCCACGGTCAGCATCCGGCGAGCGGACAGATCCAACCGTATCGATCTCGGCTCCCGTATCGCCGATAGCCCCGAACCGGTCTCCGGTCGGAGTTCTGGACCGGTCCTGAGCTTTACGGCACTCAACCTTTGCATCGACGAACCAACTCCCCGGGCAATCCAACGGGCAGGTCCAGTTTACCCACCCCGTGGGCGCGTTCTTCCTAATCTTACCAACCTGGCGCCTCTGTCAACACCTTGTGATCCTCGCGCCAAATCATCGGGCGCCGCTTTTGCATCGCGATGGGACATCCCCTTCAGCAGCGAGCGCATCGTGACCGCAGTTCAACCAAATTCGGCATTCGTCCGCATTGACGTGAGACGATCATGGCAAGAACAGTCACTGCTTACGCTTGGGCAGTCCGAGTTCGAAACCGCGTGCGCAGAGCTTATGCGGGGGGTCGAGCAGGATTACGAACCGACGTTGGTGGTGGGCATTCGCACTGGTGGTTTGGTAGTGGCGGATGCCATGGCGCGCGCTGCGTCCGCTTCGTTGCCCATTCTGCCGGTGACTTGTCGACGTGCCACGACAGGGGCGAAATCGCGAATACCCCTGTTTCGTGCAGCGCTGGGTACGCTGCCGCGTCCCGCAGTGGACCTATTGCGCCGCTTCGAGCATCGATTGTCCGCTACTGCACGCGCGCATCAGAGGCGTCCGCAGCTGATCGATCACGACGAAATCAAGGTGATTGCCGATTGGTTCGCCCGCCGTGCCGCACAACAGAGAATTCTGGTAGCCGACGACGCGGTCGATAGCGGTGTCACGCTTGGTACCGTGCTACGCCATCTTCGCGCTGTGTGCCCCTCCGGCACAGAAATCCGTACGGCTGCCATCACGCAAACTTTGGATAAGCCCATGACGAGACCGGATTACGCCCTCTTTCACGGCACGTTGTGCCGCTTCCCTTGGTCATTCGATGCGGTCGGCTAACTCCTTACCAATCCTGATCTTCGATCTTGACGGCACGATCCTCCGCACCAACAGCTTTCCGCTCTGGGTGGTTTACCTGACGGTCGGCCGGATACCTGAGCTTGACCTGAGACAGCGGGTATCACTGTCAATGCAGACCATGCGCCTATTGTTGTCTCGCAAGATCGGCCGGCTTAGCCACGACGAGCTGCAACGCCGGCTTCAAATGGTATGGCAAGCGGCGATCGCGAGTGGACGCCTCCCGATGACGAACCGCTACGAGGCCTGGCTGTTGCGGCGTGTTCGCCCGAATCTTGGAGCGCTGCTCAGCCTTCTGGTGAAACGTCAGTTTGATTCTGTGCTCGCCACGGCGGCGGCGGCGGACTACGCGGAGCCGCTTGCACGACGACTTGGATTCCAGCACGTGCTGGCGACCCGGGTTAACCGAAGTGCGGGGGAGCCAGCCAACGCGCGTGCGGTAAAGCGTCGCAGCGTGGGCGATTTCCTGCGTGATGCCGGCTGGAGTGACCGCTCACTGATCCTGTTTACCGACCATCTGGACGACCTGCCGTTGATCCTGGATTGCGACGTTGTGTGCTGGTTCGGTTCGGCAGGCATGTTGGCAAAGATACGCGCGATGGCCGCAAAAAGTGGATTCGTGCACTGTCGGGATATGAGCCCCCAAATGCTACAGGCCACGGTTCTCGGTCTATGCGACTATGCGGCACATTCATCTGTCCCGCGACCAACGGGCTCGTTGTCCGAAATCACCGTATCATAAATGGCAGTCAGTTGCGTGGTATGGCAATGCGGATCCGATGGTCTCGCCCAGTAGTCTCGATACGCGATAGCCCCGGCCGCTCGTACCCGTTCAGAATTCTCGATGAGCGCGATACACCGTTCGAGGCTCTCAAGGTCGCCACTGCGAAACACCCAGCCGCTGGTTCCGTCAACGACCCTCTCTGCGGCCGCAGAGATATCGCTTACGATGGCGGGAACGCCACGCGCCGCAGCCTCGGCAACGACGAGGCCGAATGTCTCGTACCACAGGCTAGGGAATATCAGGCAGCGTGCGTGGTCGATCTCGGTTCGCACGCGGTCCGTTGACAGCCAGCCGGTGACCCTTGCACCGGTTGCCTCGATTTCCGCCCGCAGTGGTCCGTCGCCGACAAACACGATTGGCGAGACCGCGCCCCGGGCAGCCTCAGCGGCAAGCAGAACACCTTTTTCCACGTCCAGGCGTCCGACCACCACAAGCGCGCGATTTGCGCCCGCATCCACCGGAGGGGTCCGCTCGATATCGATGATGTTGGGCAACGTGTAGGACCGCGCATCGCTCGGCAAATAAGGCCGCAACAATTTCGCCGATTGATCTGACAACGTGATGTAATTACGCACCGTCGCCGGAAAGCGCGCGATGCGACGTTGGGCGACGCCACGCACAACACGATATGCCTTGTGCAAAGGGTGGCGCTTGTCACAGGTGGTCATTGCGCAAGCCGTTGACAGCGCTCGCAGGCGGCACGGTTCCTGCCGATTATAATCGAAGAAGGCCCCATTGGGGCAGGCAGCGAAGAAGTCGTGCAATGTGCAGACAATTGGCAGGCGCGCCTTCCAAGCAGCCAGCACTGGTGTCGTGGTCAGCGCCTTGGTGTAACCATGCTGGTGCACAACAGAATGTCGTGGATCGAGGTTTGCGACCAGTGATTGCATAGTGCGATAGGCGGCATGGTTCCATAGAGTTTGCAGTAGGTACCGAGGGGTGTTGCGTTGCGTCCGCAAGCGGCGGTTGGTCAAGGCAAATAGTTCGAACGCCGGCCGCGCACAATTCCTCACATACGGGGCCGACCGCACCAAGAAACGTGACATCCAACCCCGATTTCTTCAGGGCTACCGCCTCATCAATGGCAACGCGACTGGCTCCGCCCTCTACGTGGCAGAAGTCATTCAGGATAATGACGGAGCGAACAACCATGCTTCCCGTACCGGTTCAGGCCACGCTTGGAACGGCCGAAGCAGGTCGGCCGAGTCGGCGCGCGATACGACGGCCAACAGCGTTGCCAGGGCTTTCCACAAGCCGCTCGGCTATGCAGGAGAAAATCAGGACTGCGCCAACGACCCCAGCGAGGAAAGGCCACGTGTCTCGGAACAAGCCGAGCAGAATCAGGGTCTGCAACATAGGTCCATGCAGCAGGTAGACGCTGTAGGAGATATCCAATTTCAATGGGACGACTGGTGTACAAAGAGCAAAGCTGAAGACAAAGGCCGCTACCACCAGCGGGCGAATCCCCGGTGGAATTGGTTGCACGAACGTCCACGCGACGACGAACGCCACAGCGATCGCGCAGCTCACCAATGTGGGCACGCGTATCCGCCCGCCATACAGATACAGCGCCATGCCAACCACGAAGAATTGCAACTGTCCTGGCAATTGTTTGGCCAAGCGCTCGTCGCCAAGGTGCAGAGTGAATAGGCTGTAGCCAACCGAGGCAGCGAAGATGACCACCAGTGTCAACCAGCCCCAACGGCGAACTGCGCCAAAGATCAACGGCACGATCAGATAAAACCCGATTTCGATCTTCAAGGTCCATAGGCTCGGGTTGATGCCGGGGTTATGCAGACCCGAAAGCACGCCGCCGATATCGTATTGCAGGAAATTGGCGAGAAGCATATTCGCTGCCAGATAGCGCAGCGTCGACCCCAACGCGCTGAACGGTCCAGCCGGCAGCAACGCAAGCATGATCACTGTCTGGATCAGTACCACACAGAGGTACATTGGATACAGGCGGAAGACCCGCCTTGCATAGAACGACCACAAACCATGGCACCGCTCGTAGCTTCCTGCGATCAGAAAGCCGCTGACCACGAAGAAGCAATCGACCGCTGCGTCAGCCAGATTGAACGGAAACGACGGATAGCCGGTGCCGGACAGAAGCTTGAAATGACCGAGGACCACCATCAGCGCGAGCAACAGCCGAAGCAGGGTAAAGTTGTTCTCAGACTCGCTCATTGAGTGTGTCAACGCGCCCTCGCCGCGCGGCCAGGAATTGTCGCGCCGGATGGAAACATCGATGGCGCCAATCCCGTGAATGACCCCAGGTACGGATTGCTCCAGCGCCCGGCGCGTGCGGTCTCGCGTAATTGCCAGAGCATTCCGGCGGAGGCGCCTATAAACAACGCGGATATCTGATCCTCCAGCATGGACAGGACGATCCCATACGCGAGGTTGAATGCCAGCATAGCCAGTGGCGCAATCGCCAAATGCTGTTCTTCCTGCGGCAGTCGTCTTCCAACGGTCACGATCCAGCCAAGATACAGCAGCCCCATCAGGCCGAAATTTGCGTAGAGGAAGACAAACAGATTATCCGAAGGATTGACCGAATTGGCGGCATAGAATCGCTGTGCCCCGCCGATCCCACCGAGACCAACGCCGAACGGGAACACATCGTTGTTCCAGATCCATTGCCACGCATCAGGCCAAGTCAAAGAAATCCGCATTGCGAGTGATGCAAAACTGAACACGCCGCCTGTGTCGGACACCAGCAGGCCAGCCGTGATCAGCGGCAGTGCGACGATCAGTATAGCGAATGTCACACATGACGTATATAGCAGCCAATGGCGGCTCCAGGCTGGTGCGCACAGAACCAAGCTGACCGCCCCGATTCCGACCAACGCACCCTTCTGGGTTGTGAGCGCCACTGCTACTGTCGTGATCGCAAGCACCACGAGACGCATCAGGACGTTCCTGATCCTGGGGGCAATCACCAGCGCCAACGTTGGCAACAGCATTGCGGCTGAGATTGAGCTGCGGGTGAATCCGGCCGCTCGCTTGTCAAAGCCGCTATCAATGTCCCAACCGCGCGAGACATCAACCTGGATACCCCCGACGTGAGTTTCGAGACCCATCCATGGAAAGGTATAAACAAACTTGTCCAGTACCACTCCACCGACCGAGACCATCCATACCAGGGCAATTAACAGCAATATGCGCCGCGACGGCTGCATCAGTTGCCGTCCGGCGATAAACCCGAACAGGACATTGACCAACATTTTGGCGCCGTAGATTGCGGGCAGCGTGGTGTGAAGATTGAATGTGGCAATGGCGCCATGCAACACTACGATGCCGGCGAAGACAGCGAATGCGGGATTGACCCGCTGGCGGAACGCCTGTACCGCCAGCAGCAACGCCAGCGGTCCCACGATGAGCGCATCTCGCACCAGGATCAGGCTGTCTTTACCGATAGAATATAGGCCATAGCGGATCGCGCCCTCAAAGGCATAGATCAGCAGGTAGATGGTAGAGCACAGCGTGAAGAGAGCCTGCATCAAAAGTCCAACACCGTGATGGCAGAGCGGCAAGCAAATGGCATTCCAATCTCCTCCGCGTAGCCGCGGTTGTGATCGATGGCACGACGCTTGCTGCGCCAAGACCGGACTGCTGGGGTGAAGCGATGGGAATGGCTGCAAGTGGTTGGCGACATGGCGGGATCATGATCGCTCTGGTCGAAGCGAGTTCTTGGGTGCGCCAGTCTCTGTTCTGGCGTCACCTTTCTGCGTCCAGACCCAGGCCATTCCGCCCCAGTGCATCTACGTTGATGCCGCCTCCTGCAATGCACGCGCAAACCAAATGGGAGGAACCTGCACGGTCAACCCTGCGGAAGTTCATGTTGTGCCAGGCCTGGGTCACTATTGCCTTCTCACATCCGGACGAGTCTCGTCCTGTATCTACGCCGAGCGGGACACTTGTGACCAAGAGGCACAACACCAGGAAGGTGTCTGCATTCAATCCCCTAACAGGCCAGAGAGCCCCGGGCCAGATCCATACCGTGACATCCGTCCATTAATGGCCGGCCATTAGCCAAGGTACGATCCGCCCGTATCCACGTGTGGGGAAGTTCGCTGCGTCCACGTCACGCCGTCTGTCGTGATCCCGCAGATAGACCGTGTACCGTTTGGCGGCGCTGAATGCCTCTTCCGCGAACGTCGCCTCGATCTCCGCATTCGCATTGCGGAATGCCGGCACTTTGGGATCTGCGTCTCCCACGATGTAGAGCAATCCTCCGAGGATACTGCTTCTTCCCCCGTCGCGATTGTCGAGCACGGTGCAATCGCCCTCGGTTTTCAAACCAAGGATTACGAGCGGGCTCCCCTCATTCAGGATGCGTGTATCGCCGCCCTCGGTATCCAACTGGCGCGCAAATACCGCAGCCGATCCTGCGATATGAAGGCTGCCGCAACAGACATCCTCAATGAATACACGACCGCCGTCGGCACGTCGATCGAGCAGCGATGTCCCAGCGGTTACGATGTCACGCAACGTCACGTCACGTTTCCCGTTCACGCCGACGGCGAGCTGATCACCGAGGTCGGTCATATCAAATGCGAGGCGCTCGATCAGTAAAGGTTGTCCGGGCCGGTCAATCCGGAACATTCCGGTGCCACGCGAGAATTCAGGTTTACGTTCAGGGGTGACCGTAAGCGACGAATTCATGCCAACAATGCGGCGTACGGTCGGTGGAATCTCGATGCCGTCACTGATGATGTAGCGGCCATATGGCAGGTAGATCGTCGATGCTCCTGTCGCCATGGCTCGGCGCAGAGCTTCTGTGATGTCCTGCGGCTGTTTGGACGCTGCTGCATAATGGAGAACGTTCACCCAACGATCGACCGGGTCTGGCGGGGGCGGAGGCGCGTCAACCAGAGTTAGATCCAATCGTGATTGCTCAGGCTGCCATCGTTGGCCCTGCCATACGCCTTGCAACGG
This sequence comes from uncultured Alphaproteobacteria bacterium, assembly GCA_963726125.1. Taxonomy (GTDB): domain Bacteria; phylum Pseudomonadota; class Alphaproteobacteria; order Acetobacterales; family Acetobacteraceae; genus JAMXLO01. The sequence continues at coordinate 271,950 of CAVSBG010000017.1, forward strand.
CAGCGTTGCCCCCTCGGGCGGTGCAAAGCCATCAAGCGTTACGCCATGCGCCACGATCGTCCCCTTGTTGGCGACCGGCTCCGAACCCTCCGACCCGCGCCGCAGCGTCGAATTTGTCAGCGAAACCAAGCCACCCGGCGCCGTGTTCGTGATCGCCGTACCCTGAGGAGTCGATCGTGAGGTCCGCCGCCGCGATAGAATTGCCATCGTTGGCGAGACCAATCAGGCGCTGGTGACGAAGGGCCACATGCTCAAGGGTCACGCCGTATTCCGTATTGGCTACGGCGATACCCGTGTCGAAGCCTTGCACCTCGACGCGCTGCAGGAGCGCCGGACCGGGCCACTTGCGCTGCATGGCAATGCCGATGGCTCCCTCGCCCGTCGGCGCAATCACCCGAACATCACGGATGGCTCCGATATTGTTGGCCAGGTAGTCAATACCAACTGCACCGGGATTACCCGTTCCCACATCTACAGTCAGGTTCTCGACGAAATTCTCGTAGGCATCGTTGCCTTCACCTTTGTGTGTGTAGTCCTTGCCTCCACTGGTCGGGCTGCCGTCGAGCAACTTTGCGGTGGTCATGATGACGCCGCGCGGCGCATTTGCGTTACCAAAGCCCGGGGCATTGTCCGTCAGCTTGATGATGGTCGAGGTTTCGGACTCACCAACCAGTATCATGCCGGAGCCGTATCTACCATCTGAATATCGCTTCACCAGGGAGCGTGACACCCGGTAAGTGCCGGACGGCAGATAAACCGCCCGGGTGCGCCAGAAAAACGCGCGCGTATCGGTACCCGCAGCGGCGATTGCTGCTACAAGTGGGGCTGTATCATCGCTGCGACCGTCGCCCTTAGCGCCAAAGTCTCGAACATTCAGGATCCCGCTGTCCGAAGGGAACTGCTGAATGCACGCGCCTTCACAGGCGTCGGCCGCGGATAACGGACAGGCAAGCAAGATCAGAAGCAGTGCTATGCTATGCCGCATGTTCAGCCTCCTCTGAAGGACGAAAGCGACGGCGCATCGGCTGACGATCAGCTGAAAGCACGGCCTCATAGCAATCCAGATAGGCGTCCACCATGCGCGTAATCGAGTGCTGCTGAACCAGTTTCCCGGAGGCGGTGGCGATATCAGGCAACGCCACATTGCCACCGATCATTGCGGTCATGATAGCGGCAAGACCCTCGGCATCACCCGGTTCGAACAGCAGCCCGCTGCGACCTTCATCTACCAGTTCCGGCAGTCCCCCGATCCGGCTGGCCACGACGGCGAGTCCGTAGGCCGCGGCTTCAATCGCCGTGACAGGCGCGTTCTCGTACCACAGAGACGGGATAAGCAGACAGTCCGCCCCCTCGAGTAATGCCACCTTTACGTCACCGGTGACGTACCCAACGAATTGGACCCGTGGATCATCGGCTGCAGCCTGCCGTACTTCCTGTTCCAGGGGACCACGTCCGGCAATCACCAGTTCAAATTTGAGTGTGCGGGGCAATGACGCCACCGCCTGCAACACGACACGCACGCCCTTCTCCACCGTGAGTCGCGTCAACAGTAGGAACCTCCCGATCCGATTCTGCTTTGGGCGTTTGTTGCTGCACGGCAGAGGAATGCCGTTGCGCACCACAGCGCATTGTTGTGCCGCAAGGCCGGCAAGTTTGTGCTGGTGCAGCAAAAAGCGCGACGGACTGACGAACAGATCGACGTAACGGGTGGTGCGCAAATGCCACGCGCGGTAGAACTGGCAGACAACGCCAGGTTGTCGACAAATCCGCCAGTCCTTAGTCAACAAAAAAGCGCGCGGGCAGAGCAAATGGTAGTCGTGGGCCGTATGCACGATCGGCACACCGGCCCGGCGTGCCGCGCGCCAGATCGCCGCGGAAAATCCATCGATCAGATGGGTGTGCATGATATCCGGGGGCGCTTCGTTCAGCACAGCTTGGAGCCGTCGCCGCCGAACTTCCGTTCCAGGCGTCGCGTAAATGCCAGAGCATCCGGCGATAGGGTTTCTGCCCCTGGCGATCAAAATTCCAATAGAGATTGGGCGGAAAGAAGCGAATGATCGTCACACCATTCCGTGTTTCGACCGGATAGCGGCTCCATATCCGGCCCGCAGGTCGAGACCACGGTGACCCGGTGCCCACGCGCTACCAGGCCTTCGCTCAGCCAGGCAACGATGAGTTCTGCGCCGCCCGCCATGATCGGGGGATAGATGTTGTTTACGACGAGGACGTGCATGGCCCGTCACAGCCAACGTCGCAGGAATCGTGGGATAGGCGATCGGTAGCGCGTGAGCACCGCGCCAACCACCGCACCACCGGACGCACTGAGCGAATTGCGTAGTTCAGCCGCAACGGGCGCACGTGTGCGTCCCGCCTCCAGCACCAGGATGTTTCCGTCGACAAAGCGCGACAACAGTATCCCCATCGGTGCTTCCGACGCGGGCGGCGAAGCGATCACCACAAGGTCGAACGTATCGCGAAGCCGATCGAGGAACATCGGCATACGTCGCAGCGCAGGCGCCATTCCCAGGGCACCACGCATACTGGGAAAAGTCATCTGATAGAGTTCCAGCCCCACCACGCGCGTAATCGCGCTCTCCATGTCCCCGACATCGAACTCGCTGGCCAGCACCGGCTCCTGCCTGTGCGAAGATGCGTGGTCTTTCATATCGAAGCGCATGCCCGTGCCATTGACAAACAGCACGCGCTTGTCGAGCCAAGCGGCACTGACGTAGGCGAGGTCGTAGACCACAGCTTCGATCGCTGCGTCAGGTTCCGGCGCAACGAACTGCGCGATGACGCCATGTGCACTTTCCAACGACTCGGCCAGCGAGTGGTGCAGCTTCACCAATTCCCCCGGCTCGAGGCCGTGCAGCCGTGAACCAGCGGCGAGACGTGGCGGCAGCCTGTTCCGCAGCACGTCTGGAACACTCCTTCCGGCCGTCGCCATATCTGCGATCGAATCAATCACGCGAATGCTCCAAATGGTGTGCGGTGGTCCGAGCCGATCAATCAACGCGGCCGACGGCTAGAGGTCACCGGCAAACGTCGCAAGCACCGGCAAACGAAGTATTCGTGTCACGTCTCTGGGACTGTTGAAGCGATCATCGAATGCCTCCATCACCAGGACGGCAGCGATTCCGGCAAAGCAAAGCAACAACAAGTGTTGCCGCAGCAATCAGTTTGCGACGTGGCCGGGCCGGCGAGTTGGGAACCACAGGAGGGGAAATCATCACGGCAGCCGAAATATTTTGCGCGTTTCGGTTTGCCTCGACCCGTGCCGTCTCAAAGCGGATTGCCAGCGTGCGGTATGTGTCGCTTTGTATCTGCACGGCACGCGTCAGGTTGTCGTATTGATTTTGATCGTTCTCCAGATCCGTAATGCGTCGGTTGATCTGATCAAGCTGCTGGGCAAGTACTTGCTCGGGTTGGCGGGTGCTGGCCGCCGCGGCTGCTGCACGCAGGTAGTCGGTCTTGATGTTCTGATAGACCATGTTCGGCTGGGTCACGCTTCTGGCCCGCGCCTCCTTGTTGCGTGCACCCACGGAGGCGGACAGTGATGAGATCTGTGCATCCAACTGCTGAAAGACCTCGCTGCCGGGCCGATATGTGCTTGCTAGCTGGCTTCTTTTGGCACGCAGCGCATCCAGTTGTGACTCGGCGCTATCGGCAGCCTGGTACTGCCCTCCCATGGCCGAGCTTGTCACATCCTGCGGGACGTTCGAGAGCAACTGCTGCAGTGCGTCCTGCTGCTTTTCCGCTTCGAGCAACTTGCCATGCGCTATATTGTATCGGCTCTCGACATCCGTGCGAGCGCGTAGAAGCTGCGTAACCTGCTGCTGCAGGTCAGCAATTTTGTGGCCGGACTTGAAGTCCGCCAATGCGTTTTGTGCCGTCGTCAACTTGTCTTTGCTGGATTTAGCCTCACCTTCGGCAAATTCCAACTGGGGATTGGCGTAAACTTCCGCTTCCTGGGCAAAGAATTTGTCGAGCAGGGTTTGAACGGCATCGTGGGCGACATTTGGGTCGGGATTGAGGAAACTCACGTTCATTACGTCACTCTGCAATCCCACGTCGATCACGAGGTTCCCTGCAAAAGCCTGTTCCGCGAGGTCCCGCTTGTGCGCGTCGTCTCCAGGCCCCCTGGCGATGGCCGGATATAGCCGCGCCAGACCCATCTTGCCAACGACATCGCGAATAATCCCACTGCTGTGTAGGATGTCGGCATCCGAGTACAGGATCTCACGATGTTCATTGGACCCCTCAAGCTGTGTCGGCTTCATCGTCCGATCGATATCCGGAACGGCCTGACTGTCGAAGTGCAGCACAAGCGAAGCGCTGGACAGATATAGCGGCTGTTTCACGAGGAGATACGTGCCCCCAGCCAAGCAAGCCACGCCGAACGCGAGCATGAACAGCCCCTTTCGCCGCAGGAACGCCGAAATGCTGTCACGAAAGGACGGTTGGTAGAACATAATCAGCTCCGCTCTATCCGCGCGCGTCAGTTCGATTGGATCGTGCAGTCCGCATCGATCCACTCATTTTATTGGTACTACAGACGACGCCGGATTATTGACGACGTAGGAGAATCCCCAGGACACCGGAACGAACTGCAGGAAGTACTGGTTGAAGAACTTGAAGACCTCCGCAACGCCCGCTCGTGGAACGTACACCACATCGTAAGGTGCCAGCGCCACGTCGGCGATCGCGTTCTTGCCCCACATCAGATCCTGATACCGAACGGAGTAGAACTCCGGTACATCATTTTTCCCGCGGCGGATGATGAAGACCTTGTCTTCATCGCCGGTCATCGTCTTCAGCCCTCCAGCTCGAGCAATTGCCTGGGTCAAGGTGAGGTTTGGCCCAACCGTCACGAATTCACCCGGATTGTTGACCTCGCCTCCCACGTAGATTCGAGTGGGCGCAAACGACTTGACGACAACGGACAAACGCGGATTCTTCAACTCTCGCGAGTAATCATTCGTCAGGGTGGCGATCAACTCCGGTACAGTGCGACCGTACGCGGTTGCGTCGTGCACCAACCCCGTGGAAATGTGACCGTCTGGCCGAACCGTAACCTCTTCGTTCAACTCGGGATTGAGCACCAATCGTATATCCAGGATGTCGCCAACCTGGATGTGATACGGCGGCAGCTCACTCACCTCACCGCCGTTTGCCGGCGGCGTGGGAGGCGCTGGAGGAAGATCCGGAACCGGACTGCAACCGGCTGGTGCCGATATGGCGACGATGGCCAAGACATAGCGCAGTCGGGATGTCGGCAGTCGCCTGTCCCCCAGCAGTGATCTGGACCGCGACTGGCTCAGTAGCGAGTTCGTTGATGCGGCCGACCAACCTGGTCCAGTGTCCATGACTTGTCGCACCTCCAATGAGACGTGGTTTTGCGGGTGATCAGCGCAAGGCGCCGGTATCACTTAGTGTGCTCCACGCTGCAGAAATACAGCGGGGATGGTTTTGAAGAGAATTGCAACGTCGTGCCACAATGCCCAATTGCGGACGTACCAGACATCGAGCCTGACGCGGCGGGCATAGGACATGTCGCTCCGGCCACTGACTTGCCATAGACCGGTAAGCCCCGGCTTCGCAGCATAGTAATACTCAATATCACTACCATAACGCGCCACCTCTGCCTGGACGATTGGCCGCGGCCCAACCAGGCTCATTTCGCCATGCAATACATTGAGGAGCTGAGGCAGCTCATCGAGACTGGAGCGACGGAGGAACGACCCAATGCGGGTAACGCGCGGATCATCGCGCAGTTTCTGCGTTGCTGCCCACTCGGCCGCCACCTGCGCATCAACCTTGATCTTCTTGCGCAGGACCTCGTCGGCGTTCACCACCATGGTGCGGAACTTGATGCAGTCGAACATTCGCCCGCCGGCGCCAATCCGGCGGTGCCGAAACAGTGCAGGACCGCCGTCGCGGCGTACCATGCATTGCAAGCGCGCAGAGTAGTGGCGTCAGGAGGATCACCAGAACTAGCGCGGCGGTCTGGTCGAACGCCCATTTCAGCACCTGGCTGAACGGCCGCGTAAGGTTGCTCTGGCTAACCAGCATAACGATGTCGTGACCCAGAAAGTAGTGCTGGCGAAAGCCCGTTACCGGCAACTCCTCCATCGTCGGCACCAACGCTATCGGCAGGCCGCTGCGCCGTACAGAGCCCAATGCCGCTCGTTCTATTTCGGGATCACTGCCACCGACCGAGACAACCACGAAGTCGGCTCCATGCACCGCAACCATATGCAGCAGTTCATCATCGTCGAGAACTGCGGCGCTTTCCGGTGATACGCTACCAACCAGACTGTAGCCAAGCGCCGCATCTGATGTCAGAGCGGCTCGTGCAGACTCGATTTCATTGGGTGCTGCCACGATCAACGTTCGAAGCGTCCAGCATCCGGCTGTGGACAGAATCTGCCTTGCTGTCGTTCGGAGCAACAGCAGACAAGGGCAAAGCAGGACCCAACGCAGCAGGCCTTCAAGTTGCACCGGGCGGTCGTACACCGCAATCGTTAGAAAGATGTCGCACGCCAGCGCGACTATGATCGCGATGACAACGTCGCCCAGCTGCGTCCAGAACGGCACGCGGGACGTGTAGTGCCCTCGGCTGCCGAAGTGACTCAGCAGGCACAACAGCACCAGCAACGTCCCCCAACCATGCCAAGCCGCACCTAGTTCCGCGAGATTCTCGATGGCGCGTGCGTACGGCTGAGACTGTGGTGCCATACCTGCCGCAAAGGCGACGAACGCCGCCCCGCCGAATGCGACGAGATCGGCCACAATCAGGGCCGCGGCGCAGGTGTGCATGCGGAGGTGGATCCGTGTGGATGCAGGGCGGCCGCGCGTTCCGTTTTGTGCCACTGATACCATCGGCGACATTTGTTCGAAACGCTTCACCGGGTACATCGCAACTCCTTCGCCTCGATGATTGGACAGGTTCAGCATTCGTGTTTGAACAGCCGGCCAATTCAGCAGAGCTGACTGCAAACTGCATGCCAGGGTCGCTTTAAGTCACCGCCATCCTGGCAGTCACGAAAACGTCCTGGTAACTTTATTAAATCCTGGTACTGTCGTTCTCCGGCGCTGGCGCAGCATTAGCGGCAGAGATAAGCGGCCCCTCGCAAGGCGGAGGCAATCCTTAGGCAGTGCGGAAAACGCGGCGCGCAAGCAACGGCCAGATTCCAGGATGTCTCGCGGCCACACTGAGGACTTTCGGTAATGATAAGCCGGACGCTCGCATTCTGTTGAGCGTACTGAGATGATCCAGACGCCGGAACGCTCGAGCACGAGCTGTAAGCAAGATTGCAAGGTCACGATCCCGTTGTCTGTGCAATTCGCGCAGCACATTGGCGTTGGCTTCGAGCGCCGATTTGAAGTCGTAGCGCCACGCACCTGCGCCCGTCGTTGTCCATTGCCGCGAGATGGCGCCAAAAGACTGCGTCCAATGATACAGAGGTTGGTTTAAGAGGACCCCGTTACCGCCCGCAGCGAAGAATTCGACAAGATACAAAAAGTCTTCTGCCAGTCTAGCATTTTCTCGGTAAGAAAGTGCGGAGCGACGCAGAAAGTCGGTGCGAACAATAGGTTTCAACATCCCATAGTTGAAGTCGGCGTACGGATCGCTGCCGGCAGCGAATGCTTGTCGTGTCAACGGCTGCGCACCCTGCGTAACTGGAAATGCGGTTCGGACGATACGATTGGCTCCGGCATCGTGAAAATACTGGTTGTCTGCCGCCAGCGTTACGCATTGTGAATTTGCGGCCGCGATCAGAACCTCAAGACGGCTGGGTTCGTACCAGTCATCCGCATCCAATACCGCAACCCAAGCACCAGACGCCTCACCGATCGCGACGTTCATTGCGTGCGCCTTCCCGCGGTTTTCCGGTAATGCGAAAATCCGGATGCGGCTATCAACCGCCGCAAGTTCGCGCGCTAGTACGAGCGAAGTGTCCTGCGAACAGTCGTCGACGATCAGAATTTCGATTTCATCCAGGCTTTGTCGCAGAGCGGATGTCACGGCACGACGGAGAGTGCTGGCGCTGTTGTAGACCGGGACAACAACCGACACTTGCGGCTTTTGGTGAAGCATGGTCTGGGCACCCGCGGATTGGCAGTCGCTGGTTCGTGATATAGCGAGGTAGAAGCAATCGCCGCGCCAATCGGGAGCAACGCGTCCAGCGCAGGGTGCGCTTGAACTTCACCGGTTATGACACCTGGCAACGTGCGATATAACTGTGTTTCAGGGGTTTACGTAAACCGTGACCTTCGACACTGATTGCGCCTGCCGCAGCACGCAGCAATCTGTTAGCGTCGCGCATTGCCGTCATAGTTCGGCGAACTAGCCGAGGAACCGTAGCTGCCCGAGTTCTCTGGATATGTGGGCCAGCCGCCCGGGCCGTCGCGCGTGCTATCCATCGCCACGTTGATCGCCTGTAATGCGCTCCCCGTTTTGCCTGCATCCAGAAGTCGGATTGCATCATTGATCTGGATGGCTGCCGTGCTACGGCCCGTGGCAAGCGGTTGATCGGGCGTGACCGGATGCAGCGTGCTCTCGGCCTGCGCCTTCATAAGCAGTTGGCGAGCATCCGCTGCCCGGCCGGACGCCAGCAGTTCACGCGCTGTCACCAGCACGCCCCTTGTCGATACAATCAGGACAGGTTGCGTCGATGCATTCTGTGACGGCACCGATGTGGGCTGGGTCGTTTGCTGCTGAGGACGCTGGGTCACACGCTCCTTGGCTCTCAACTCCGCAAGAGTTGTCTGCATCGCGGTAGTCGGTGCCGGTGCGGGTTTGAGTTGTGAGGCTTGTTGCTCGGGTCGCGACCGGGGCGTTGGGTTGGGCGGCTCTGCAGCAGCCGATTGAACTTGTTGTGATTGCAGGCGGGCAACAGCCGCTTCGTCGGCCTGTCGCTGTTGATGCAGCGCGTCCAGTTGGCGATGTGCCTGGTCTACGCTGGTGCCGAGCGATGCGAGGTCCTCCGATCGCTGCTCGATCTGCGCCTGTAGTTCGGACGCCTGCCGCTCCAAGGCTTCGTTGTTCGCCTTCTGCTGCGCGCCGACAGCGGACGGCTCCGTGGCGGGCGGCGGCGCTGCTGCTAGCTGCTGTTGTGATTTCAACCCGGAGACCGCAGCCTCTTCATCCTTTCGCTGCTGCTGCAATGTGTCGAGGTCGTGGTGTGCCGCATCCTCGTTTGAGCGGAGCTCGCCAAGTTCCTTCGCACGCTGTGCAATCTGCGCCTGTAATTCGGCCACCTGTTGCTGTAGTGCATCGGTGGCCGGCTGCTGTATCGGCGCGGCGAAACCCGTATGTTGCTTAACGGCAGCGGGCGCCGCTGCGGGGGAAAGCGCAACAGATGCCGCGACCGTCGGAGGGGGCTCTGTGCGGTTGGGCACTGCACTGGCAAAGAGACCTGGGAACGTGGTGCTGAGGTTCGGCAGAGACTTCACGTCGCCGAGCGCCCCAGCCAACAATACCACGAGCGCGCCGACCATGATGACGGCAGGCATTAGGAAGCGCCACATTTACCCCTCCTTTAGGGCGGAACCACCGACAGGAATGGCGAGTTGGCCGTCCCGTCCCGTCACGGCCGACGACATTTCGGCTGCAGTCGAGAGGGCTTGACCGTGACCCCTACGCGTCCTTCGTCGCATCAACTGCCATCGAACGGCTCGTGGTGCAGCACCACTTGCGCAAAGCCGCGGCCAATCTCACGTACATCGTCGAACAACGTAGCAACCTGATATGTCACCAGGAATGCAAGCAGATAGAACATCGGACGCCAGGTCCGCTCAAGGACCAGCAAACGCTGGGCCAAGTTGGCTAACCAGCAGTTGTCCGAAATGCTGACGACAATCAGAGCCAGACCAATCGAGCCCACGACGTCGGAAGGATAGTGGTAGCCCTCGTAAATGCGGCCGACGCTTACAATTGTCGCCCAAACAATCGCGGCGCCCCCCAATCGTGGCCGAAGCCGATAGATGACGATGGCCAGACCGAACAACATAGCACCGTGATCGCTTGGAAACGCATCGAAATGGTTCAACGTGTCCGGTTGCACGCCCATCGGTAGCACGAAGCCGAGCGACGGCGTGTGCAATGGCCGCAAGTGTGTCGGCAGGACAATCTGCAGCAACCGGCTCAGCATCCCGCTGAGTGTTGCCGCGAAGGTGCCGATCAGCAGGCGCGCCCGAATGCCCACGTCAGCCGTGTCGAACCACAGGTACCATATCAATGCGACGAGCACGACCCCTTGCAGGAGGTCACGACTTGTAAGTGCGTGGATCCCACGGTCCAGCAGTTGGGACCGATCCGCGACCGCGTTGAGGGCGCGGATCACCGGGAACTCCCACGCCTGCTGCCGGAGGGCTGCAACCAGACCGCAAGCCGTGAACACAGCCGCGCCGATGATCACCCCGGTGGGGATGGACATCGGCGGAGCGCCACCCGCGCCCGGTATGGCGACAAATAGCGGCGACTCAGGTTCTACCTCTCCGGGAACCACTATTGTCATGGAGACCCACCCCAATTTTCGTTGCCGGAAGCCAAGCAACTGCGATGCATAATTTTTGCCATCGCAGGGCGCGCTGGTTTCACAATTCCTTGTTCGGCTTGATATTTCACGGGGATCGGCCCCGCCGGCGGGATGCCTTGCAGGGCTGATGCGCCGTCAGATGTGACTGGACGTCGGCAGCCATTCATGGCTCTTTATATCAATCAGAGGAATTGTCAGAAGTGCGAGGCTGGCCTATTACGAGTCGGGCCGTCTGGCAGATTGGATCGGGGTGAGGTGCATGATCCGTGCGGAGCCTGACGACTTCGTCCGACTTCCGGCTGATGCTCTTGCGCAAATCTTGCTGCAGTGCGCGAGCGATGATCCCACCCTCGTAAAGCGCTCGCGCAGCGCGGCGAAGAGTCTTCAGGTTCAGACGAAGCTCCTATCAGCGGCGGAGCATGGATCTGGGTCTCCCCTTACGCTGCTGTCCAATGCGGATCGGGCAACCAAGCAGTGACCTGGAAGACCTCGTGTCCATTGCCGTGGCGTCGGCAGAGCGCGCCGACGACGTGCTCAACCAGGCGAATGCGACACGCCGGAAGGCAAACCGGGCTGTGTGGGCGTTCGCCTCGGTTGCCGCGGTCGGTGTGGTGGTGGGATCCGTTGGCATTATCAGTAGCCGCTCGGGCAACGCCACTGACGGCAAGCTCACCGAAATTGCCAGCGAGGTGCGATCCTTGGGCGCACAGCAGGAACTGACCAGCCATCAACTCGCGGTGGTGCAATCCGACGTTTCAGACCAGCACGAGGCCGCCGCGGCGATCCAGGAAGCGGCAGCGCCGGCGCAACCGGATGCGGCAACCTCAAGAACAGAGACGGAGCCGCAGGTACCCGCAGTTCCGCAAAGTCAACCAACTGTTCCGGCGCCGGTTAGTCCTGTGCAGCAGGCAACCTATTCTTCGTCTGTCTGGCCGCAACGTTCGCGACCAGAGCAGCCAACCACCTATTCGGCGCCCTGGCCACAACATACGCAGTCAGTGCAGCCGACCACCTATTCATCACCATGGCCGCAACACGCACAGCCGGCCTGGTCCGCTCGGCATCGACAGCAGCCGACAGTGCCCCAGTTCCTTGTCGTCATTCAGCAGAACCTGCGGGCGCTGTTTCGCTGAGTTTGAATTAGGCACTGCACCCCCGTTGGTGAAAATCGGACAGACTGAGCCCAACCTCAAAAAAGGCGTTTCGTAGCCGTATCGGAGCGAAGAATGTCAACGACCGCAAGAGTACTGATGTTGATCGAAACCGCCGAACTGTGATGCTGAATTACGTGCCGCTGCTGGGTCTGCTACCAATGAGGGTACGGGGGCATATTCATCGATTGCGTCGCACTGGGGCGGGATCGAGCTTCGCCAGCAATGTCAGCGTTATGTTGGCGGGAACCGTGGCCGGCCAGACGGTCAGCATCCTGCTTTCGCCTATACTGACACGGCTCTTCACGCCGGCGGAATTCGGCAATCTCAGCGTGTACAATTCAATCCTGATGTTGTTCGCTGCAGTGGCGACCCTGGGATTTGAATTGGCCATTCCAATCTGTCTCGATGACCGCGATTGCGCAAACCTGCTGGCGCTATGCGGCATCTCGCTGGTGACAACCACCGGCTTGGTGTGGCTCATCAGCTGGCTGACTCCGACATATACGCTGACCCTGCTCTCGGTCGATGCGCTTGCACCCTATCGCTATCTGCTACCAGTCGGCTTGGTCTGCCTTGGCGGATACTACATCATGGCTGCGGTGGCGACACGCGCCGGTGCCTTTGGCATGATCGCGCGAACGCGTGTTTCGCAGGGCTTGAGCGGGCCGCTGTCTCAGACACTACTGGGAGTATTCGGCGCAGGAACGCCCGGTCTGGTCATCGGTTACGTGATCGGCCAATCCAGCGGAACGCTTCTACTGTTGACGCGCTTTGGACCTGGGCCAACGCGAATGGCTGCGGCAGATCTCCTGGCGGGGGATCGCCGCAGTTGGCCGGCGCTACATTGCATTCCCGCTATACGCGAGTTGGGCCCGCGTGCTCGACGAGGCCGGCGGCGGGATGGTCCTTTTCGTTCTATTCGCCGCCTGCTACTCACCGGCGATCGCCGGTTTCATGTTCCTCTCGGAACGGGTAATCATGCGGCCGCTGCTGATGATCAGCACATCCCTGTTGCAGGTGTTCACCGGCGAGGCTGGACGATCTGTCTCGCAGAATCCGTTGCAGCTCCGCCGCCGCTTCCGCCAGGTGGTACCGCTCCAATTCGCTATCGCCGCAGCCTGGATCCTGACGGCGAACCTGGCCGCCGACTGGGCCTTTCCGCGACTGTTCGGCGCCGAGTGGGCAAGTGCCATTCCCTATCTGCGTGCGCTCAGCGTAGCGTACCTGGTGCAGATCGTTTTGCATCCCGTCTCCGGCACGCTGCAATTGCTGGAGCGTCAGGCTACGGCGGCCATCTGGCAGGTCTGCCGTCTCGTGGTCATCGTGGCCGCGGTATTGATATCGTGGCGAGTGGGCAATTCAGCATTGCAAACGCTCTGGATCAGCGCGCTGACCGAGGCATTTTGTTGCCTGATATTGCTGGGCCTGATGGCCAACGCGATCGAGCGACTCGCGGCGGGTCAACGTACGCAAACGCTGACAATCAGCCGCGATACCCGCCGCGCAACGCCTTCATCGTGATCGTTGGCGCTCGCAGAACGCTTTCCAGCACTATGTGCCTAAAGCCAGTCGCACTCTCGAATAACAGCCGTAAAGCGCGTGAACCTGCGCGTGCCTTCACTGCATCCGTGAAGGCCCGGTAGTAGTAAAACCGATCGATCATCGCCTTGTGTGAGCGAAGTGCGTGCACGAGCCTGGCATCCGACGCCACCAACGGCTCGTCGCGCAGCAACTGCTCCTCAACCGAACGGATACGCAGTAGATCCGCGGCAGACTGTACATCCGTCGACGATCCCAGTCGTACAGAGTAATGGTACATCGCGTCGGGCGCGAGCCACCATCGCGCGCCTCGCAAAAGGCAAGCAACGTACAGCAGGAAATCTTCGCCGAACCGATTTCGCTCGTCGTAGCAAAGTCCGCGGGATTGAAGGAAATTGCGCCGAATGATGGGCTGCAGGAACCCGTAGCTGACGCGCGGGCTCCACCGGCTGCCGACGTTGCCCGCAATGAATGCGGCCGCCGTCAGCCATCTGCCAGTTGGCAGCGCACGGGCAGAGAGCATCGGTTTACACCGCGTCGGGTTGTCTTCCGGACAGAGCAGTAGATTATCGGCGACGATGTCCGCGTTATTGATCTCGCCGAGGGCTATCAGCGTCGCGACACGGTGCGGCGCGAAGGTGTCGTCAGCATCGAGCAGAGCAATCCAGTCGCCCCGCGCCACCGCCAACCCGTCGTTGCGCGCGCTCGCCGGACCACGATTGGTGGTGTTGCGCAGCAGGTGGACCCGCCTGTCCTGCTCGGCGATACGCGCCACGATGTCCGTTGTCGCATCACTGGAAGCGTCGTCGATGACCAGAACTTCGCAACGAGGTTCGGTCTGGTCGAGCGCAGATCTAATCGCTCCGGAAACAGTTCGTTCCGCATTGTACGCGGGCATGATGACCGATACCCAAATCTCGGTAGCTTGCGGCAGATCCTGTCCCGTACTCATTCGTTGATGAACACCTCGAATGGCCAATCGAATATTGCCATGAATGCGGGACTCAATCGGAACCCGCTCGGATCGTCCTGGATCAGATCAGTGAGTTGGGAACGATGACAGGCAATGGCGCTGCGTTTCGCCGCGAGATGCCGGGTGATGTCCAGACGCGCGCCCCGCAACGGCGCATCGGGTAGCCAGCCAGTCGGCGGCAATGTCCAGGTCCACACCGGATAACCGAGAAGTCGTGCCCCCACCTGGCGCGCAGCAAGCTGCCCCACCCGATAGGCCGCCTGATGGTCCGGGTGCGGATCATGCGGCCAGGTGGTGCAGATCACGCGGATGCCACGTAAACGCGCGTAAGCGGCAACACGCGCCACCGCATCGCCTAATTCTCTGCCGCTTAGCGGCGCATGTCCGTCGCGCAACCCGAGGAATTCAATCCGATCTTCCGGCAATCCGAGTGCGCAGATAGCGTCTCGAGCTTCCCGCATGCGCAGAGCTGCGAGCCTGGTTGGCGGATACTCACGCGAACGCGGATGCGAACCGGTACCGTCGGTCAGCACCAGGACATGCACGTCATGGCCGCGCGCATGATGCTCTGCGATCAGCCCACCACAGCCTAGGCTCTCATCGTCGGGATGCGGTGCAAGGACCAACAAGGGTTCCGCGCCAAGCACGGCTCGTGAATCCTCCACCGGCAGATCACGCAGACCTTGCAGGACAGTGCTCACACGTACCATCGGTTGAAAGAAGCGCCTGATCCGCGCCGGCAGACGCAGCATCATAACTCTCTCCTCGCGGCATAAATTGTTCACTGGCAAAAAGCCATTCAGACGGATCCCGTTATTTTCCGGCAGCAATTACCAGGCCAAATTCTTCGCGCAGCGGTCCCGTTCAAGCGCCGCTGACGGGACTGTGTAGTGGCCCAGTCGGGAGCAGGCCGGGCACCATCGAAATGGTCGCGCCGAAGGGCGGCGGCGGAGCTATGTGATGTTGTGTGCCGACATGGCGGCCAGATTGACTTTGCCGGATGCCTCGAACGTGGCGACGAGGTGCCTGGCGCCACCGGCCGTGCCGCTTGGATCGACCGAAAATACCGCGTTGTTGTTGCTCATGCTCACCTTGAGGAAATCCCCGATGCTCGCCGAGGTGCCGTTCCACGAAGTCGGCGCCAGCAACGATCGTAGATCGAACATATCGCCATTTGTCAGAGCGGAACCATGGATATCGTCATACCCGTCGCTGGCGCCGCATCACGAGCCTATTGTTGCTGCCGGTGTCGATACAGCACGTTGTTGCCGCTGCCGGCGTCGATCACATTGTTCGAACCGGCGAAACGGATCGTGTCGTTGCCGGTGCCCGTCGTGATCGTGTTGCTGCCAAGGTTGGCCTGGACGGTCTCGGTGCCGCCGGTTGCAGTCAGCGTGTTGCTGGTGCCCGCCGATGGAAGATCATGTGGTTGCCGGACGGATCGCGGTGATGACCGCATTGCTGACGTCTCCACCGGGTTGGCGTTGCTGGCCGCGATAGCGATCGTGATCACGGGTTTGTCGATCGTCACGCGATGGATTTCGTAGCCTCCACGCCGGCCTGGTCCCAGATGTCGACCGTGGCGGAGCCAGTTCCCGTGGCGCGCCAGCCGTATAGGTCAGCGTGCTGAGTTCGGCGTTGATCTGCGACAAGCGTGCCGCTGACATGGATTGCGCTGGTTCCCGAGCCCGGTGAGCTGCGCTGCCGTTCGCGCCGAGCATCGTAACAGTGCCGTCGGTGGCGGTGACGTTCAGCGCCAACGTAGCCGGAAGCTGCGCCGCCCAGGCATCGGCGATCGACGCCCCACTGATTGCCACCGTGCTGCTGGTGGCAACGGTTGCCGATGCCGGGACGGTGACCACGGGGTTCGGCGCGGTCCGAGGAGGCGGTTGAACTTCCAGAGGACGACGAACCGCTGCCGCCGATGCGGCGTTCGACCGTCACGTCGAATGACTTGTTGGCCTCGACGCCGGCCTGATCCCAGATATCGACATTGATCGTGCCGTTGGCGTGCCTGCGGTATACGACAGCGTCGCCAGCTCGGCGTTGATCTGGGCCAGCGTGCCGCTGACGTGGATCGTCTCCGGTGCCCGAGCCGGCCAGCTTGCTGCCGCTGGCATTGAGCATGGTGACGTCGCCGTTGCTGGCCGATACGGTCAGCGCAGTGAACCTGGATTGCTGGCCGCCCATGGATCGGCAATCGAAACGCCGTTGATGGCACGGTGCCGGTTCCGGTGACGCTGCCGCGGCCGGTACCGTCACCCCGGGTCGGCGTGGCGACCGGGTCGGTGGTCGTGCTTCCGACGAACCGCGGCCGCTGCCTGTGCCGCCGCCGGTGGGACCGCTGCCGATCGCCGGAGCCGCTGCCGAGCCACTGGCACCGATAACCTCGATCAGCAGCGGGTCGTTGCCGAGGCTGACGGAGATTGTTGGTGTTGTTGGCGCTGGCGATCGACGACGTGCCGGTGACCGGATCGAACACCACGATCTGCGCATGCCGTCGAGCGCGAGCGTCAGCGTGACGGTATGCGTGCCGGCGGTCTCGTCCCACAGCGCGAGCCAGTCGCTGCCGTTGGATTTCTGGATCAGCAGCGTGTTGTCGGTGCTCTGGTTGCCGCTGAGCGTGAAGCTCAGCGAACCGGGCGTGAAGGTGGCGGCGTTTGGACCGGTGTCGGCCAGCAGGGTGATGAGGTCGTGCAGCGCCGTGCCGGCAGTCTTGGGCGTGCCGTCCTGGTTCATCAGGCCGAAATTGCCGGAGCCGTCGTCGAACAGCGCGTAATAGTACAGCTTCGACGTCGCCGTCCTTGATGCCGTCGAGTGCGGCATCCACGACGTATTGCGCGACCTGCGGCCTGGCTGAAGGTGTTGTTGTCCCAGCCGATCTCGGTGGTGATCACCGGGACGGCCGGCTGCGGCGAGTGGGCGAGCGCGTTGAGCTGCTGGATGGCGGCGTCCGGGGTCTGGCCGGGGTTGGGATAGGTGTGGGCGTTGGCGTAGTTGGCGTACGTCCGACAGGTTGCCGACGCGCGGATAATCGCCCTGCCAGTTGTTCGCCGCGGTCCAGCCGGCGCCGAAGCTCATGTTGATGACCGGCAGGCCGAGCTGCTGGCCCATCGCGTAGACCTGCTGCTGGAACTGGGCCGTGATAGCTGAGGGTGTTGCCCTGCGACGCGGCGTAGGAGTCGTCTTCCTCGTTGCCGCCCTCGACGAAGTTCAGGATGCCTTCCTGCGCGAGCTGGGGCACCAGGTTCAGCGCGTTCTGCATCGCGGCAGGCGCTGCCTTCCGGCATGTAGTCGTCGAACTTCACGCCGGTGGCCTGGGCGACCTGCGCCACGCGTGATGTCGGAGCTGTTCTCGCGCGCTGTCGCGCACGTTCTTGACGCCGAGGTATTCGATCGAGCTCTCGACGGTGGCGAGGTTCTGGTAGCCGTAATCATCGAAATCGATGTGCGTGTTGATGCCGAGCGAGTTGATGAAGCTGGCCGCGGTGATGGCGGTCAAGGTGGTCATAGGATAAATTTCCTACAGCTTGGGCAAGCTCCGCCAATCGGGGGCGGCGGGTATCCCGTTTCTGTTACGGATGGATTACGGACGGCGATTGCTACAACCCGAAGCAGGATGCTCCGATCATTTCGGCTCTCCTCTGTCTTCTTGAGCGCGACCGTCGCGGTAGGCGGGTCGCATTGCGACGGATGGTTAATGGTTGCCTCGTGTCAGGTCACGAGAGCGAGAGTTCTGTTTGTGCATTTATCATAAGCGCCCCAAGGGTGAACACCATTTTGTGAGCATGCCGGGCAAAACTTGCAAAATCGTTCACGCAACTACGAGCGGTATCACGGGTTTTATGACTGAATCCCTATTGCACCGCTATGTCGCAACAATTGCTTGGGTGATTATGTTTTGACTTTGATATGTGTGTACAGTGCCGTTCACGCTCGGCGTCACCCATCAGCTCTCGGATGAAGGCGCGAAGGATCTCGACACGAAACTCGACTGGCTCGCTGACGATAACTGGAACACGGACCGACCGCCCTCACTTCCGCTTCACGGTGTCCCCGGAGGACGCGGTCGAGATGGCAGACCAATT
Source organism: uncultured Alphaproteobacteria bacterium (assembly GCA_963726125.1). Lineage (GTDB taxonomy): Bacteria > Pseudomonadota > Alphaproteobacteria > Acetobacterales > Acetobacteraceae > JAMXLO01. Next base: position 290,248 of record CAVSBG010000017.1, read on the forward strand.
CGCACAACCTTGTCCTGGTGCGCGGGCGACGGCGCAAATCTCGTCATCAGCCACAACTCGTCGTCGCACCGCTCGGGGAACGCCGTCATGTCGGCGTCGTCAGACCGGGGGTCGAACATCCTGGCGTCCGCGCCGTCCCGGGTGACACCTTCGCGCTTGAGGTAGGCGACATGCTTCGACAGCGGCGTAGAATGGAACTTCGATCCCCGATGCCGGACGAACCGCGTCATGATGACGACGCGGCGACCTCGGGGCCGGGTCGACAGAGACAGGGCGGCGCGTCGTCCGCGCCCGAAGGTAGACCGCCCTGCGGAGCCGCTGCTGAAGTCGGCCCCGTCCGGCCGCCGTGGACTGAGCCGGTGCCCGTCACGCGCGGGCGAACCCGCAGCCCGTGGCAGGTGACGCAGCTTGTCACGTCACCAGCCGCTGTACGTTTCAAGGTTCAGCAGACGTTTGATCCGGGTCAGCGGCGGTGAGGGCCTGGGAGCCGTCCTTCCGTTCGGCGGCGGATCGTGCTTCGGGAGCGTCTTCGGCGCTGATCCTCCCGATGGTTAGTAGACAGGTGCGCCTGGGATCGGTTCGTAGCTTTGTGGCGAAGAGGTTCGGTCAGCCCTTGGCGCGGGATGCCGCTTCCCCTGGCACGTCTTCGGGTGATCTGGCCTGCCACAATTATTCGAGGTGCTTAACGTGCCGTAGTAGGCGACCGAATCATGGACAGGCACCGGATGACCATTTGCGTCATACGTATAGGGCGCACAGCCGGCGACAAAGCTGACTACTATTATGGCGAAAGATCGCATCCCCTCGCGCCCCCTTAATATCCAATTAAACCGTCGAAGGCGTAGCGGTGCGTGTCGAACTCCGTCGGGTGATATGGTTTTGCCGACTGCCCTATGCATGCTGTCCACGTCTCGGAGGCGCAACTGTTCTGGTTGCTGCGAAGACGGCGACCCAGGATAGGAGTTTGGCCGGGCCGCGGAGTACGACACATGCCGCCCTGCCGCATGAGTAATCTCATCGAGAGGCTAAGGCTCGCATCCCGCGAGCGAAAGACCGCAACTAAAACAATGATTGAGGGACGCATCCCGGGCTGCCTCCGCACGGTCACTCGTAAAGAAGCACGCCGGCATTCTGCAAGCCAAGCTCGCGTGAACACACTCACAAATCGGCACGAAATGGCACCGAGTTCGATGATTCGTGTTTCACTCGCGTGTGAGTCGCCTTCGTTGCCGCTCTGCACTTACTGCGGCTGCCCTTTCCTTCGGCGCACGAATCGCTCCTCGGCGTGGCGTCTTTCGCACACGAATGGGGCATCGTTGAGGACACCGGCGCGCACATAGCCGGTTCTGTCAGCCTTGGCGCCATCGGAGGTATCAGGCACGCTCTGCTCGTTGTGGGGTTTGGAACGCGATGCTGTGCCCGGCGTGTAAATCGACGACTGTCAGCGAACGGCCAGAGCGGAATGCGCAAGACTATCGTCGGTTCAGGTGCGCCAACTGCGGCAAACAGTTCAACGAGCGCAGCACCGGTGCTGCTCAATCGTGCGCAGTATCCAAGCGATGTCATCGCTCTCGTGGTGCCATGGCGGCTGCGTTACAAGCTGAGCCTGCGGGATCTGGCCGAGAGGCATTGTCACGTTAACATCGTTAGCGACAGGAGGCTCAGGACGACTGTCCAGCGCGCGTCACGCAGCGCGCTGGACACACGTCTCCTGCTGCCAGGCATTGAAAGCCTCTGATCTGATCGTGCGGTAGGTAGTGGCTGCCATTCGGTGTCGGCGTAGATGAAGGTGCCCATGGATGAATGCGTGAGCGGAGAGAAAGTGTTGAGCCTGATCGGGCGATTTGAACCGCTGCATTTGTCGCTCTCGCCGCCGCGTCGGTCGATGTGAATTCTCGGCGCGATTGTTCAGATATCGGCTCTGACGATGCTCGACACCGGGAAGCAGATGGCGCTGAGCGACGCCGTAGCTTCTCAGCTTGTCAGTCACGATCACACGCGGCAAATATTGCAAGCCTTGCAGCAGTCGTCCTGAAGAAGCGCTTGGCGGCGTTGGCATCGCGCCGGTCTTGAACAAGGATGTCGAGCACAACGCCATCCTGGTCCACGGCACGCCAAAGGTAGTGCTGCACGCCCTTGATCCGGATGAATACCTCGTCGAGGTGCCATTTGTCCTCTGGCCGCGCTCTACGGCAGCGGAGGCCATTGGCAAAGCTCTGGCCGAACTTCCTGCACCACCGCCGTACGGGTCTCGTAGGACACAAGGACGCTTCGCTCAGCCAGGAGTAGTTCGCGTAGGCTGAGGCTGACCACATGATATAGCCAGACTGTATGGCTGATGATCTCGGCGGGGAACCGACGGCGATAGTCTGGGTCAGGTGGAACCTTCATGCCGCCAGTCTTCTCCGGCTCCAGCCTCACCGCCAGACCCAGTTACCGTGACAATGCCCCTCACACCTTTTATGAGGTTATGCCGGTCGGAGATCGGACTGAAATCACAAGCTAGAGACGGCACTGCTCGATTTAGACCGGCGCACGCGGACGTGAGAATTCAAGTTAGCGCACAGCGAAACGTCGCCTCATTCCCGACAAGATCCCACCACTCCTCGTCGCCTTCGGCTATGGGAGGAGAGACGATGCGGGGGATCACGATTATGCTGGCTGCAACCTTGGCTTCAGCATCGGCGTCCGCTCAATTGCGATCCGCATCGAATAGCACCACTGCCCATGCGGTCGTGCTGCCGGTCGGTTCCTGCATTTCATCGCCATTCGGGCCGCGTATCTTACCAGAGCACCCTCAAGCGGGAACCTACCACAACGGTGTTGACCTCCCGGCCCCAGAAGGGACGCCTGTGCGGGCTGTGGCATCGGGCAAGCTGCTCCGCATTGAGCATGGTGGTCCGGGCGGACTGGAGGTGCTGATCCAGCACGAAAGCTATGTCAGCGTATATAGCCACCTTGCATCCGTTGCGCCGTCACTGAGCAAAGGCGCAATCGCCGCTGGTGATGAGGTTGGTGTAGTTGGCCACACCGGCGTCAGCTTCGGCCCGCACCTCTTCTTCGCTTTGTTGCAAGACGGCAGGGCAGTAGACCCTCAGCCATTTCTGGGGGTGCCATTTTGCACCGGAACAACCGTGCATCAACGTACTCCTGCCGAGATGCTTGCGGCAGGCGAGAAGCTGCCTCCGACCCGGCACTATTACCTGCTGAGCGATTTTCCCGCCAATCATCACAGCCAAGCCCGAAATGGGTTGATGGATCGCTTCTGCGCCACTGCCGTAACGTTGCCGACCACGGGTGACCCTGGCCCGAACCGGGTCTCTTGCACGGTGTTGAGTTGGTAATGTCCGTCCGGAAGGTTTTCGAGTCATTAGAATCGGTTATGCGAGGGGCTTGAGCGACGCGAATCGGCTGTGATTCTATCTCTGGCGCCGCTTCATGAGGTGCCAAATGTGGACGCCGAAAAACCGCCCCCGCTACGACCGTGACAAGCTGCGCTACCCGAGCGACCTGACCAATGAGGAATGGTCCCTGATCGAGCCCCTGATCCCGCCGGCCAAGCATGGTGGCCGCAAGCGTGAGGTGGTGGTGCGCGAGGTGGTGAACGGCGTGATGTATCTTCTGAGCACGGGTGATCGAAGTGGAGTTCAGACCGGCCTGAAGGAGATAAGCCCCACGCGGCTAGTGGGGCTTATTACTAAGCCCCGTTTCGTTGTTTATGAGCAACGCTTGGCTCTGCTATCGAATTCTGGCCCAGGAGTGCTGGCCAATTTTGGCCCACCCCCCGTCCCTCAACCTACGGTCACCCTGATGGATCGGGGGGCCTTTTGTGGACTGGAAAGCCAAAGTGGATTTGTTCGAGCAACTCCGACGTGAGCATGAGTTTGGTATTGGCACGATCGCGGGCGTAGCGGCGAAGTTCGGCGTTCATCGGCGCGTTGTTCGCCGAGCGATTGCCGGTGCGTTGCCACCGCCACACCATTACACGGAACGGAGTAAGCCGAAGCTGGGCGCGCTTGAGGTGTTCATCGAGCGGGTGCTCGACGAGGATCGCCGCGCCCCGCGGAAGCAGCGTCACACGGCACGGCGCATTCATCGTCGGATCCTGACGGAATTCCCTGACGCCGCGGTCGCTGAGTCGACGGTGCGCAACCACGTCCGCGAGCGCAAACGTCAGCTGGGACTGCTGCGGCGCGAGAAGTTCGTGCCGCAAAGCTACAGTTGGGCTCAGGAGGCTCAGGTCGACTGGTATGAAGCCTGGGTCGATCTCGGCGACGAGCGAACCAAGGTGCAGATTTTCACCATGCGCTCGATGGCCAGCGGCGCGGCATTCCACCGGGCCTACCTGCACGCCACACAGCAGGCGTTTCTGGAGGCGCATGAGCACGCGTTCGAATACTTCGGCGGGGTGTTCCACCTGCTGCGCTATGACAATCTTGCCAGTGCGGTCCGCAAGATCCTGCGTGGCTACCGGCGGGAGGAGACGGTTCGGTTCATGGCGTTCCGCTCGCACTGGCGGTTTGCCGCCGAGTTCTGCACGCCTGGCGAGGGGCATGAGAAGGGCGGTGTCGAAGGCGAGGGTGGCTACTTCCGGCGCAATCATCTGGTGCCGGTGCCGTGCGTCGCCGACCTCGATGCGCTGAACGCGCTGCTACTGAGCGGCTGCCGCGCGGACGAGGCACGGGTGCTCGATGGGCGCACGCAGTCCGTTGGCACCGCGCTGGCCGAGGAGCGGAGCCAGCTGCTGTCCCGCGTGACCGAAGGCTTCGACCTGGCCGACTTCGTGTTCCCACTGGTGGACAAGCAAGGCTGCGTCACGGTGAAGACCAACTTCTACTCAGTGCCAGTCCGCGCGGGCACTCGGGTGGAAGCGCGGGTCTATCCGCTGCATGTCGAGGTTTGGCACGCTGGCCGTCTGATTGCCCGCCACGAACGGTGCCACAGCCGCCGCCAGCATGTGCTGGATCTCGAGCATTACCTTGATGTGCTCAGCCACAAGCCCGGCGCGTTCGCCGGGTCCAAGCCGCTGGCGCAATGGCGCGCGGCCGGTCGTTGGCCGGCCTGCTATGACGCGTTGTGGGATCGGCTGCAGGCGCGGCACGGCAAGCAGAACGGCACCCGCGCCATGGTGGAGGTGCTCGGACTGGGCCGGGAGTTTGGCCATGACTCGCTGCGGACCGCTATCGCCGCCACGGTGTCGCTCGGCGCCTGCGATGTGGCGGCGGTGCGCTATTTGCTGACCGAGGCGGGCCTGCACAAAGTCCGCCCGGTCCAAATCGATGTTGGCGTACTGGCCCGCTACGACCGGCCTATGCCCAGCGTTGTCGATTACGACACGCTGCTGATCTCCACACCCTGCGTCGGGAGCGCGTGATGCAGGATCTCCAGGACCAGGCCATTCGCCAGCACTGCAAGGCGCTGCGCGTGCCGACGATCGGCAGCCAGTTCGCCCGGCTGGCCGAGGCGGCTACCCGGGAGGGCCAATCCCATGTCGGTTATCTCGAGGCGTTGCTGGCGGCCGAGATGGAGGAGCGCGAGAGCCGGGCCATCACTCGGCTGCTACATGAAGCGAAGTTGCCGCGGATGAAGACCTTGGATGCGTTCGAATTTGAACGTTCCAGCGTCTCGGCTGCTCAACTGCGCACGCTGGCGGAAGGCGATTATGTGGCCAAGGCCGAACCAATCCTGTTGGTAGGCGAGGCGGGCACCGGAAAAACCCATCTGGCGACTGGGCTTTGCGTGGCCGCCTGTCGCCAGCGTCGGCGGGTGCGGTTCACCACGGCGACGGGGCTGATCAACGAACTGGCTGAGGCCGCGCACATCAATCAGCTCAGCCGCGCGCTCGGTCGATGGGAACGGCTCGACCTGATCTGTATCGACGAACTCGGTTATGTGCCGCTGGCCGAGACCGCGTGCGAACTGATGTTCCAGGTGATCGCCGACCGGGCAGAGAAAGCCACGGTGATCGTCACCACCAACCTGCCGTTCTCCGAGTGGTCGCAGGTGATCCCCAATCCGCGGCTGTGCAAAGCGCTGATCGATCGGCTCACCGACCAGGCGCACATCATTCCCACCGGCACAAACTCGTATCGGTTCCGCCGTACCACGGCGCAGCGCAAGGCGGGGAAGTCATGACAGGGAGGAAGCAAAGCGCCGCTGACCTGCTGAGCCCCTCACGAATCCCCTCATTTCCGCGCTCTAGATCTGGCGTGAACACGGCGCGATTTCCTACAGCATGTTGAGTGCTGGCGGATATGAGGGTGTCGTGGAGAAGGTGGATCGTTGGCTTGGTGGACGCCGGAAGGACATTCGCGCGTTCATTGACGACCTGTATGAGCATGACCTTCATGCCAAAAGGGTCGATAGCCTGGCGGACGCGACGTTGGGAGTGATGACCAGCGCGTCGCTGGCCGTTGCGGTAATTGGGCAGGCGCTGGCGCAGGCGCGCGGTCTGGTGACCAAGCATGCGATCAAGCAGGTTGACCGTCTTCTCAGCAACCAGAATATCGACGTGTGGGACAGCTTTGCCCGCTGGATTCCGCACCAGATCGGCGCGCGCAAGGAAATCGTCGTCGCCATGGATTGGACCGACTTCGATCGCGACGGACAGGCGACGCTCGCCCTCAATCTTGTGACTGGGCATGGCCGGGCCACGCCACTGTTGTGGCTGACAGTCTGGAAAGACGAACTTACGGAGCAGCGGAACGACTTCGAGGATGCCTGCCTGAGGCGGCTGCAAGAACTCGTGCCGCCCGGTTGTGCCGTCACGATCCTCGCCGACCGGGGTTTTGGCGACCACAAGCTGTTCGCGTTTCTTGATGATCTGGGCTTCGACTATGTCATCCGGTTCCGCGGCAATATCCACGTCACCGATGCCACGGGCGAGACCCGCCCGGCCGCGGAATGGGTTGGCAAGTCAGGCCGCGCACGCAAGTTACGCGATGCCCGGGTGACGGCGTCGCATGGGTATAAGATCGGTGCGGTGGTGTGTGTCCATGCGAAAGCGATGAAGGAGCCTTGGTGTCTTGCCGCAAGCAACGCCGAGGCATCGAGCGCGATGCTGGTGAACTATTACGCGAAGCGATGGACGATCGAGCCCAATTTTCGCGACATCAAGGATTTGCGCTTCGGCATGGGGCTCGGCGTCACGCGCATCGGCGAACCAACCCGGCGCGACCGCTTGCTCCTCATCAACGCCTTCGCAATGGTACTGCTCACGATGCTGGGCGCCGCCGGCGAAAGCCTCGGCATGGATCGATTGCTGAAGTCCAATACGTCGAAGACCCGCACGCACTCATTGTTCCGGCAAGGCTGCATGCTCTACGAACTCATCCCAACAATGCCAGAGCACAGACTATCGCCGCTCATGGCCCGGTTCGCCGAGACCATATCGCAGTGCCGGTCGTTCAGTGGGCTTTTTGCGGTCGTTTGAAATGAGGGGATCAGAGAGGCTGAGCCCCGGCCTCGGTCTGGCTCAGCAGGTCAAATACCGGAGGGTGGGCCAAATTTCGTCAGCACAAGTGGGCCAATATTCATTGTCACAGTCATCACGAAAGCGGGTGAACCAGCGGTACGCCGTCTGGTGCGGCGGGAAGTGCTCCGGCAGCATGCGCCAGGCACTACCCTTGCGCAGCACAAAGAAGATCGCGTTCATCATCTCGCGCATCGGCCAGGATCGATGCCGGCCAGTTTCCGCAGGTGGTGGCAGCATTGGCGCGAGTATCCGCCATTCTGCGTCGGTCAGATCGCTCGGGTAGCGCAGTTCGTCCCGGTCATGCTCAGCCCGGGTTTCGCGGGTCCACATCGAAGGCTCCGGGTTTGCGGGGTGCGCTTAGATTCCATGCAACTCGCGAATTTCAAGCCCCCTCAGGACGGTTTCGAGACAGCCTCTAAGATCGCGCAAGTTCGGGTCATTTCGTACGAGGCTAGCGGTCGCTGCAGACGGGTGTACCAGGAACTCGAAGCCGATCCCCCCAGGATGCCAGACCAGAACCGGTATGTGGGGTTGCTAGAAATGCTACCTTTTTCACCCGTCTTAGCAGGTCGGCTGCCTCGATTCTGTTTCGAGCCTCGCTTTCAGCTGTTCGCAAGAGCTGCTTGATGACGAGGCCACCCAGACTGTGCCCAATCAGGATCAGAGGACCATTTTGCAGATCGGGTTCAACCAACAGGCGCTCGAGCAGGTTTGACGCTCGGTCAACCAAATGCATGGCTGTGCCGCGCCAGCGAGAAACAGCAGCGTCGTAGTCCACCGTGTAAACGGCGAGCCCTCGAACGTCCTTCGCCAGCCAAAGCGGCCACAACGAGCCGGAATTAGCCGATTGCCGCCAACTGCCATAGGCATCCCCGCCAGGACCATGGACAAAGACGACACTCACGTGCCGTTCGGTCCCCTCATCGGTAAGCCTCAGCAGCCGTGACATCCTCACTCCGTGCAGACTTATACCAGACATGCAGGTGACCGAAAGGCGAACCTGTAGTCTGGCGGATCGGAGCAGAGGTCACGGATCTAGCACCCCTTGCTGCCGCTCGAGAAATCACAGGGTTACTATAGCCAGCGTCAAAATCAGCCGCCAATGTCCGAAACCCACTACGTGCCCTGCCGCCCGGTCATTAGCACCTCGGGGCGGGTGCAGATGAACAGCGGATACGAGGTGACCTCCATCCGCCACCATTCATTCCGATCACGATCGAAGATCGGCTGGACATACATCTTGCGGCCGAGCGTGTTCGCAAACGGTGAAGTTCTCGGCCCCCAGCCCCCCAGTTCATCCCCTATACACCGGGGGCAACCCGACCGATTGCAGGCTGCTGGCGCGATAAGCGGCAGCCAGCCCGCGGATTAGCCCAGCGGACTGAGGTACTGCACCGTGGCCTCCCGCGAAGTCGCCGAAAACTGGGCATTCGGTTTCATGAGCTCATGAGCGGCGATCTCCCGCACATGTCCAGTGCCCAGAAGGTCGTAGGCGGGGCAACCGCGCGATGGATCGGGGCAAGGCCATGATGGCGGCCCGACTGGCTCAGCCGACTGGTTCGTACTCCGGCAAGCCGAGCACAGTGCAACCCAGCGCGGCGCCGGCCTGCTCGATCGCCAGCCGGCCCTCCTCCCGCGCAGGCGTCAACCGGATGACCAGAGGGTGCGCACGCTCAACCTCGGACGACGGCATCTGCCTCTGCCGTCTGATCCCGTCCATCGCATCGCCCCCCATCCGGTGGAACCTTTCCGCCAACGGCAATAGGGTGTCGCGCAGCCTGTTGACGTGCTCATCCACAGCCAGGCCAGTGATTCCTTCGGGTCGGACACCGTATTCCTTCTTCCACTTAGCCCGAAGCGTCGGCTGCCCGAACATTTCGCTCTCTATGATCAGGGATGTATTCCCGATGACCGACTGAACGCGCATCGCATTGGTAAATGCAATCACAGCCATATCGACGAGCACATAGTCGACCATTGACGCCGCGTTTATTTCCTCGATCAGGCCGCGGCGGATCGCGAGGAGCATACCTGTCAGCGCAGGATCGATCAGCCGGTCGGCCCCAAGGTGGTCCATCAGCGACCGGCCAGACCGATAGTCGTCCAGGGATCGGTCGATGATGGCATCCCACTTGTCCGGATCCCCGAACAGCGCCGAGTTACGCATTGAGCGGGCGCACGACTGAGCGTCCTGGCGAAGCGCTGCGTGGACGCGGTTCCAGTAATCGCGGCGTTCGTGAGCGCGGGCTTCGATCTCGGCGACTTCCTCTGCAGTCAAAGCCGGGAAGGGGTCATCGGAGCGCGTTGCCAAATGCGGCTCAGGACCGACGGATTGCTGTTGTCGCATCATGTGTCTCCGTCCAGCATTTTCCTCGCCTCGCGCAGCAGCACCCGGACTGCCTTGCGTTGGGCTTTCGCCTCGTTCGTCGCTCCGCCGTGACGCCAGGCGCCGTTGCGCTGTCCCAACGGAGCGCCCGCGCGCCCACCGTGCAGGATGCACCTGCCGTTCCGGGCGTTCCCGATCCGTCGGCAAGGTGCACCTGACCGGGTCCTTCGCTCCACACCGCGGCATGGTGGCGAAAGGATTTGTCGGCACTGCGGTCGACGACACGCCTTCATCCCGATCCGCCGGATTGGCCTCCGAAATCTTGCTCACCCCCCACCCCCTTGCCGCGTATCGACGGCGATCAGCGCTTGTGCGCCGGCCTGCACGGTCAGGTGCTCGACCACCACGCGCTGGGTCGTAACCTTGCCTCGCCCGATGTCGAGGCTCTGCTTGAGCTGCGCGAATGCTCGTGTCGCTTTCATAGAGAGCGTCAGGTACATAGCGCGGCCGCCCGGGCTCTGTGCCGGGTGCATCGCTCGACGGGCGCAATCATGCGCAGCATGGTGTGCAGCAGCCATCAGCGTCGCCGTCATCGCCTCGGTGGTGTCTTTGGGGCCGATGCCGCGGATGAAGCCCAGCGCCTGATTTATCAGAGCTTGATCAAAAGCTTCCGAAGTATCGGGTTGGAGAACCCCGAGAAGCTGGCTCAGTAGGCGGGCGGCAACGGCCGGATCTGTGACCCCGAACACGGCACAAAGGTCCGACGGCTCAATCTCCAGCGCGACCTGCTCATTGATATACCGCGGGTGTGCGACCTTTGGTGTGGGGGCTTTGATTGGGAGAGACTTAATTTCCGTCATGGCCCTTCCATCCCATCGAACCACCGTCGGTCCTGCATGACTGGTCCATCAGCGGCACCAACAAAAATAGAGATACGCGGAGACGGCGCAGGCGGGTGCAGCATGCATCGCCTTGTCCGGGTGTGGGCGCGCACTTGAGGTGGCGCCCACACCCCCCGTAGGGGGGCGAAATTCCCTCAACTCCTCAACTTCGTTTTTTCCAATCAGATCAGTAGCTTGGCAAGTTGAGGAAGTTGAGGAGGAAGTTGCGGTGCCCTCAACTTCCACGAGTCGCAACCCATTGAATTTGCGTGCAATAAGTTGAGGAAAGTTGGGTAGTTGAGGAAGTTGAGGAACCTCAACATGTAAGTTGAGGTCCGCCCCGAAGCGCAATGATCGGTGGGTCATGCCTGCACCTCCCCGTCTGCGTAGACCCACAAGTTGGGGTTCTCGACCGGCAAGCACACCCCGGTCTGGGAGCACTTGTAGTGGCTCGGCAGAACCCGCTGGACCGTGGTCTCGATTTCCCCGGTCTCGGGACAGACCGTCTCAATGGCCGACCCGAACTGCATATCCTCGACGCAGAGGTAACCAAACCGCGACCGGCTTGGTGAGTATCCGAATGCTCCGGCGTCGCGGATAAATTTGACGTAGCCCTTGGTGGCAAGCACGCTGATACGCTCGCGGATCGTGTGCATGCTGCCCAGCCCGGCATGGTTTTCGAACTGTTCGGCGAAGTGCAGTGCGGTGTACAGCTTGCTGGCCAGAGCCTCGTCGTAGATCAGTTGAAGGATGGCATCGTGCTTGCGCCTCCGCTCAGCATCGAGCAGCGCGCCGAAGTCCTTGCGTACGAGGCGTTCGCCGCTGCGGTCCAGTTGGACCCAGTGGCCGGCCACCTTGTCGATGATCATGGGATCGAGACCTGGGCCGTTGCGAAGTTCGATGTGCAGTTCGCGTTCCGGTCGCTTCTCGTCAGGTCGAAACATGACCAGGCCAGATGTATAGAAGCTCCGGAGCGCGCTCGCTCCAGACAGAGCCATGAAAGGGTCCTCCGCCAGCTCCTTCTTGCTCATTTTCTTTGTGTGGTGACAGAGAATGAGACCGCATTCCGGCGCGACTTCATCACGAAGAGCCTCAATCCGTGCTTGCAGGAAGAACAGCATTGCTGTGTTGCTGTTCTCACCCTCACCGCTGGGTCCGCCGTCGAACAGGTTCCGGATCGGATCGACGCAGATGATGTCGGGCGGCTGATCGCCAAACCGCGCTCGGATTAGGGTAGCGGCACCCGCCACACCCTTCTCGTCCAGCAGGATGCGCAGCTTGGGCGTAACGAGCAGATTGTCTCGTGCTGCGGCCAGGGTTGTCGCGTCAAGTTGCATGCCCTGAAGTCGCTCGCGCAGGTAATGATACTGGATTTCAGCTTGCAGGTAGAACACACGCAGCGGCCGTGATGGTGCGAACGCAAGAAACGGCACACCGGCGCCCGCATGTACGAGCATATGGATCAGGAAGTCGCTCTTGCCGACCTTTGGCGCGCCGCCAAGCACGAGCAGTCCGCCGGGCGTAAGCAGCCGCGGCGCGATGAGATCGTCAGGCATAGGGCTCGAGTCATCTAACAGCTCACCCAGCGTGTAGGCCGGTAAGGCTGCTCTGGTGGGCGGCCCAGTCGACGGCTCTGACGCGTGCGAATGTTTGCTACTGGTCTCAGGTGCAATGGACTCGACGGTCAAGAATTTCGGATCGGTGAGATCGGGGATCTGCAGCCAGCCCCGCTCCAGCATCAACTTGGGGAACAGCAGCCTGTCCCTCCCGTCGCAGTGCGCGTGCCGACAGTGATACACGAAGCCTTTGTTGCTCGCCTCGCTGGCGTTGACGACGAAGGTCGCACGGTCGATGCCGGTGGTGGTGTGTGAGTCTTCATTCACGCATCGGATGTGGTGGTGTGTGCCATCGGCGACGTACCCGACGAAGATATCTGGTGTGCGTGCCTTCAACGCTTTGACGATTTCGAATCGTTTGCCGTGCGCCTTTGCCCATAGGCGGAGATCGATGATCTCCCCGGTCTGGGGATCGGTGAATTCGCCGGTGTCCGCATCGGTGGCGGACTTTGTTCCGAGCACGCTGTTGGCCTGCGCGGGGTGCGCGGGCGGCGGTAAGGTCCAGATATCGCAGTCGGCGCCCTCGATAACAGCGGCAACTGGTGCCCGTTCGTCGTCCGGATACCGGGGCAGATAGAACAGCCGCGACGTATCGGTGCAGCTTTGGTCATGTGACAACCTCAGCGCCGCTGCCAGGGCCTCTATGCGTTCTTTCCATACCGCGTTCGCCGTGCGCTGGTCCGGGAAGTCTGCCGCTAGCATCCTGTCGGACTTAACGCGACGCGGGATCGTCCGATAGAAGAGGTGGCACCGAAGCACCTGGCTACCCCGGACATCAGACGCATGAGCAACTTCCGCCCGATTGACCGCGAGACCGGCTTTCTGCTGCCACCCTCGGTGGACGAGTGGCTGCCGGAGCGCCACCTGGCTCGGTTCGTAGTGGAGGTCGTTGGGGGGCTGGATTTGCGGTCGATGACCGGCAGCTATCGTGGCTCGGGCGAGGCGTCCTACCATCCCGAACTACTGCTCGGCCTGATCGTCTACGGCTATGCCACCGGCGTGTTTTCGAGCCGCAAGCTGGAACGGGCGTCGTACAATTCGGTGGCATTCCGCTTCATTGCCGCCAACGAGCATCCCGATCACGACACGATCGCCGCGTTCCGGCGGCGCTTCCTGAAGCAGATCGAGACGCTGTTCGTACAGGTGCTGGGCGTGGCCCGCGAGATGGGTGTGCTGAAGCTGGGCACGGTGGCGCTGGATGGCACCAAGATCCACGCCAATGCCAGCCGTCACAGCGCGCTGTCGTATGAGCACGCGAGCAAGATAGAAGCGCAGTTGCAGGCCGAAGTGGCTGACCTGCTGAGGAAGGCCGAGGCGGCTGATCAAGCGGACGTGCCGGACGGCATGTCGATCCCCGAGGAGTTGGCCCGGCGCGAGGCGCGTCTGGCGGCGATTGCCCGCGCCAAGGCCATGATCGAGGCGCGAGCGAAGGAACGGCATGCGCGGGAACGGGCAGAGTATGAGGCCAAGCTCAAGGCGCGCGAGGCCAAGACCGCGGCGACGGGCAAGAAGCCAGGCGGCAGGCCGCCCGCGGCGCCGACGGAAGGGCCACTGCCCACCGATCAGGTCAATCTGACGGACGAGGAATCGCGCATCATGCCGGTGGCCGGTGGCGGGTTCGAGCAATGCTACAACGCGCAGGCGATGGTGGCCGCGGACAGTCTGCTGGTGATCGCGGCCGACGTGGTGCAGGCACCGAACGACAAGCAGCAGCTTGAGCCGATGCTGGGCAAGCTCGCCGATCTGCCGGGCGAATTGGGCAACGCCGATGCGCTGCTGGCGGACAACGGATACTTCAGTGAGAGCAATGTGAATGCCTGTGCCGTGGCGGGCATCGCGGCAGTGATCGCGATGGGTCGTGAAGCGCATCATCCCACGCTCGACGAACGTTTCGCGGGACCACTGTCGCCGCCGCCGAAGGACCCCACGCCGCTGGAGGCGATGGACCATCGCCTCCAGACGCCCGAAGGCAAGAAACTCTACGCCTTACGCAAACAGATCCCCGAGCCGGTCTTTGGCATCATCAAATCGGTGCTCGGGTTCCGCCAGTTCCTGCTGCGTGGCCTCGACAATGTGCGCGGCGAGTGGAACCTCGTGACCATGGCGTGGAACATCAAGCGGATGTTCGTCCTGGCAGGCGCAAACTGAGGCCAATTCGCACCATTCGACCGTCAACTGCCGCCGCTGGCCCGCGCGGTGCGAAAGCAGGCAGCATCACCTATCCAGCAACCGCTTCTGTCCGTTCGAAAGCCCGCAAACGCCCCGGATGCACGCTGTTGCCACGAATGATCGACAATCACTCGCCTCATCTCACTCCGACAGGCTGCTAGCCATGGGCTCGCGAGACGCAGGACGATGCGAAGTTTCGAGCACGGCGCGGGCTCGAAGGTGACTTCCTTATCGGTGACATTGGAGACACCTCCACCTTGGGCGACGTGGGGTAGATATCCCTTGCTGATCAAGAAGAGCCGCGCGGCGTCAATCGGGCAAGCTTTGCTGAACTCGTCCCAGGCGATCCTCTTTGCCACCGTCGTCGTGGTCAGATGTGAATGCGTTGAATGAATGATTGCCGCCCACCCACACGCCCGAACCGCAGCGTCGATTTCCTCCAGCGTGTGCCCGCAATCCGAGTTCAAGCACGACGACGTCAATCTGTTCAGCGTCAGACTTATGTCTACGTGTGCCTCGAAAGATCGCTGGGGCGATGCACGAACCTTCCTTCGGACCGACTTCGTGCTTGGTCAATTTCTCGGCCAGCTCCGGCCATGTGACAGTGCGGCGGTCTGTCCAATTCTTCTGCGTCGGCGTTGCGCCGAACGTCAACGCGAAAGTGCGCGGGGCGACGCTGACAGGCTCGACGGCAGTGGACAGCGGCTCAGGCGGGAGGGCGTCCACTACATACGCATCCAGAATACTGGGGCGATCATGTCGCCACCTGGCGCCTCGGCGCTGTTCCAGCCTTACAGCGCAACCCCTTGCGCTTCCGTGCCTCCTGTGAAAGGTGGCGTCGCATTTGGGGGACGCCTAGCTACCGAGCCGAGGGCGGACGGACCGGCGACCACCGACGATGATCGGGGCGGCCTGCAGCATGGTGAAGGCATGCTCGAACAGTGTGCTGGTCGCCAGGATGGCTTTGCCGTTGACGTTGCGTGTCGGCAGAGGCCAAGCCTCAAGGGTGCGATGGGATACCGGGACAGGTGCTTGGTCACCAACGCCGCCCCGGTGCGTCGGTCTACGTTATTCGGCAGGTCGGCCAGCAGCTGAACAAGATCCGGCGGAAGCAATGCCGCCGTCGAGATTGGATCCGTTTGCTTGGACATGGGCGCCGTTCAACTCCGCAGCGTGACGTGACGCCACGGGGGTAGCGCGTCCGGTCCGCACTTTCATCAAAAAGCCTTGCGCAAGTTTTGGCACTAATTCGTGCCAGTCATTGCGCCGCGGAGGCGCATCATCGCCAGAGACCGTTTCTGAAGGGGGAAGCGCTGGCGGCCATGGACGCCGCCGGCGTCGATCGGGCGGTGATCCACCCCGTGATGTGGGATCCTGATTCGAACGAGCTGGCCGTCGAAGCGGCACGGGCGCACCCTGATCGCTTCGCCATCATGGGTTGGTTCTATCTGGATCAGGCCGAGCAACGAGCCGCGATCGACACCTGGAAAAGCCGGTCTGGCATGAAGGGTCTGCGATTCTATTTCTCCGATCCGAGGTCACAGTCCTGGCCGGATGATGGGACGCTGGACTGGCTGCGGCCTGAGGCCGAGCGTTTGAGCATTCCGGTTTCACTCCAGGCCTCGGCGTTCCTGCCGCGCGTCGGCGAAATTGCGGAACGCCATCCTGCACTGAAGATCAGTATCGACCATATGGGGGTGCCCCGTGCGACCCAAGGGGCGGAGGCCGCCTATCGGAACCTGCCACAATTGTTGGCACTGGCGAGACACAAGAACGTGGCGGTGAAAGCGACCGGCCAAGCGGGCTATGCTCTGGATCCGTACCCATTCCACAGCATCCACGACGCGTTGCATGGCGTGTTCGACGCGTTCGGACCGCGGCGCATGTTCTGGGGCACCGATATCACCCGCATGCATTGGACTTGGCGCCAATGCGTGACGCTGTTCACCGAAGAATTGCCTTGGCTGAGGGGCGCCGACCTCGAATTGGTAATGGGCCGAGCTTTCTGCGACTGGATCGACTGGGACGTCTGATCCCATGGTTGCCTGGACGATCAGGTCCTTCGCACTGACCGGAGTGAGCTGACTTTTTGTGCTTGCATCACTGCTGTCCGGTTATCGTCTGACACATATACGGAACTGTCGGCTGTTTGCAAGATGACAGATTCTATCGACGCTTTTTCAAATACTGTCACCGAAAACACCTGCATCAATGTGTAGAGGGAGGCGTTCAACCGCAGCCGCTTGCGGACGATAGCGACCAGCACGTAGACCGACACCGCAATCCAGATTTGTGTCTTCACGGCGTTTTCCGAAGTCCCGTAGAACGCCTTGATCCGGAGGTGTTGCTTGATCCACTTGAAGAAAAGCTCGACCTGCCAACGGCTTTTGTACAGGTCGCAGATCGTCAACGCGGGCAGCGCTGTCAAGTTGGTCAGGAACACGAGGGTCTTCCCGGTTTGGGGTTCGCGGAAACGAACACGCCGTAGATGCGCCGGGTAATCTTGCCTCGTGTAGTGCCCGTCCAGAGCGATTGTCTGATCTGCGATGACACCGGTCGTGCGGTCGGTCGTGGTGGAATATACCCGGTGCGCGTCGAGGTTGGATTTGGCCCGCGTCACGAAAAACGCACCAGCCTCGTGCAGTCGGAACAGGCGGGCGAAGTCAACGTACCCACGATCCATCACATAAATGGCACCCGCTTCAGGCACCAGCATATCAAGCGCGTGCACGTCGTGCAGCCTGCCGTCGGATATGTGGATGAAACTCGGGATGTTGCCGCGCAAGTCCAGCAACGTATGCATCTTCACGGCGGCTTTCGTCGATCGGAAATGCGCCCATGGGAACAATGACAGGCATAAATCGATGGTGGTCGAATCCAACGCGTAAACTGTGTTGTTCAGGTCCGCCAAAAGGCTCTCGCCCACATAGAGCCGCCTCGCCTGTGCGATCAGCCGCTGCGCGAACTCCGCGTAGATGCGCCAGTCGCGGACCTGGTTCGCATCCGCGAGGGTCGAACGCCGGACCGGTCCACGAAACCCCATGTGCCAGAGCTTCGCCGACTGGGCCGAAAGGCACACCTCGATATCGCGCAAGCTCTCGCGATAGGTCAGCTGGGCGAACGCCATGGCCCGGTATTGTTCGCTACAGGGAAATGTTTGCACCGAGTGGTTGCCGTGGTAACGCGCGACAATCCGCGCGAACGTGCTCCAGGGCAGGCAATCCATCAGTTGCGAGAACAGCGTCTTGCCGGCGTTCATGGGCGGGTCCTCCCCGGAAAAGGCTCCGGAAAACCGCCAGCAACTTCAAATCGACACCACCAAAAATCGCTGGAAAACCCTTATCGGTCAACCACTTCTACCCAGTTCGTTCGGAAAACTCCGGACAGTAGTGCTGTGCAATATAGAAACAGGAATTGCGCGCATCCCAGATAAGAAGGTCCAGAACCGCCTGTTGAGAAAAATGATATCGGTCGCTCCGGGCCAGCGTGTGCCGCGCCACAGGCTTATCCGAAACTTGATCGAGATAGGCGACTTCGATCAAGCCATTACCGAAATTCGCATTTTTGATAAAGACTTCAAAACAGATGGCCCCGTAGCCCGATACAAAATCAACCTGCTTGTGGCCCGCGCCGTGCGGACAGAGGGCATTATGAAGGAGGACCGCCTCGTCATTCTGGAGCAGGCGCGCGAACAGGCCGTCGCTTCGCTAAGGCGGCACTCTAATTCGGTTGCTGTGTTTGCGGCATATGGCGACGTGGGAGTCCAATTCTACAGGCTTAGTGGCCGAACTGATGTGCTGGACGACGCGATCGTGCAACTCAAGGAGGCCGAAAGACGGCTAGGTGATCCGGAGATAACAAGGATAATTAGGCGACTGGATCACCAAGTCGCCGGACAGGTCAATGCGGCTGCTACCGCTGAAGAGGAGGAAGCTGTCCCAATCGGAGACTTCGATTGAAGTCGCGATCAAGCGGCCAGCGTTCGGAGGATCTCGCCATCCTTTTCCATAAAGAATTTTATACGGCCGGCGCGTGTAGATCACCGATAGCACTTGGGGCATTGATTACCGCGAGCGGCTGGAGTGGCGTGCGATGACGGTGATCCGAGTGAGCCAGCCTGGGCGCGTCAGGGCTCATTTCCAAGCGGCGTGGTCGGCCGAGCAATCGCAAGGGTAGCCACCGAGCAGCGTATTGGCGTGCACATGTCCTGCGCGTAGCTGTGCAGCTCAGAGATGGTGCGGCGCGCGATGCGCCGCTCAATCATTTGGTTGGCGGAATTTGACGGTCATCGGTGTTCTCCTGGTTATGCTACTGGACGGACTGGTCCATGCCAAAGCCAGCGCCGCAGCGCTGGCGATGGACTGGATCAGATTTTGTCTTTATGGCCAGTCAGAACTGAACCATTCTCGGAGACAATGACGCCATTAACAATGCGATATGCAAAGTTGGCTGTTCCAACCGAATGCTCCCCGCGTTCCCGACTGGTGCAATCCCATGCCACGATGCCGGTCGCTGTGCATACCCCGTCGTTACCGCATTGCACGAACAAACTGTTCGGGACAACTGTGAAATGACGGACTGGCCAACGCGCGGAGAATTTGCGCTTCTCGTCCATGACTTTTTCGCGCGTCATGGAGCCGTTGTAGAACGTCACTTGCGTCGCGTAATACTGGGCAATGTTTTCAACATTGGTCCCCCCCTGCGACCAGTAGGCATTGTAATCCAATACGAGGCGAGTCGTCAGTTGCTCGACGAGCGTGGTGGCGGCAGATGATGTCGGGACTGAAGGCGCCGGGACAGGAGCCGAAGGCTGGACGAAGACGGGAGCAGGGGCCGGGGCCGGCGTATAGGCGGGCTGAACTACTGTCACGTATGCAGGCTGAGCTATGGTGGCGGGTGACCCCGTCTCCATCTTGGAGTAGATGAATGACACGATACCGACAAAGATGATGGCGGTAACGATGCCGCCGATTATCTTGGCGTCCTCGTCTTGCTTAATCATGGCGCGTGCCTTGTCCGGGTCCAGGATGGCCATCGTGTCGATGTCGATCTTGCGCCCATTGGTGCGCAGTTGATGGTTGTTGGCGCGTAGCCCTTCTTGACGCCACTGCCGCCGGTAAAGATGGCGTGCAGCACGACGAACGGGATAGCGGGCGAAAAATGATGCAGAGGATAGGCGGCCCATCGGTGTTCTCCTGGGTTATGGGCTATGTCAGCGGAAAGTTGGGTTGGAAACGGTGCGGCAGCCACATGCAGGGTGACGGCAAGGGCGATATTACGGGGATTTATCGGGGTTACTCCTGGGTTATCGGCGAATTTCACTTATGTCAGGTGCAACCCCGTTGGTGGTGAATTCTCCGACGAACCTACCCTTGTCGGTGTCAGCAGTGCACGAGATAACGGACGGTGTGCCCTTGTATGGATTGGTGAAACGACACGAACCTGCGGCGACAAGATGATCTGTGCTATCACCAAAGGTGAAGTTGACATGATCAATCGGCTGCACTGCGGTATCCGCATTAATGTGCATCTGATTTACGCCATTGCCGAAAAATGAAAAGGCGACGGAGGGGTGGCCTCTCGTGGTGCATGGTGAATGTTGTATTCAAGCCTACCGTTCGGAAGCTCCGCATTCGTAACCTTGTCTGAACACAGTGACGGCTCTGAATCGATATCCATCACCATAACTTTGGCGCACTTGCCAGTCACCACCG
>CAVSBG010000018.1:0-15484 GCA_963726125.1 uncultured Alphaproteobacteria bacterium
CGAGCAGATGACCGTTCGGGAAGCAGGAGGCAACGGTGTCATCGATGTGCCGGCGCTGCAGGCGAGGTTCGCCCCAGTGCCGGCAACGATGCCCAACATCGTCGTCAGCCCTCCACCGGTTGCCAGCTACGACGTGCTGCTGTCGTTGGGAGCCGCGGCATGAACGACAGCACCAGCGACACCATCAAGGTTGACACCGCGCGGCTGCCGTTGCTGTTGCGCGAACTGCGGCTGCCGACAATCGCCGCTATGTGGCAGAGCTTCACTGAGCGCGCTGACCGCGAAGGTTGGCCGGCGGCACGATTGCTGGCCACCCTCGCCGAGTTGGAGCTTGCCGAACGCGATCAGCGACGCATTCAGCGACATCTGGTCGAGGCCCGCCTGCCACCCGGCAAAACCCTCGACAGCTTCGATTTTGCCGCTGTGCCGATGCTGAGCCGCGCCCATGTGGCCGCGCTCGCCACCGGCGACGGATGGATCGATCGAGGCGGCACGATCCTGTTGTTCGGCCCGAGTGGCTCGGGAAAGTCGCATCTCAGCGCTGCCTTCGGTCATGCCCTGATCGAGAACGGCTACCGCGTGTTGTTCACCCGAACCACCGATCTCGTGCAGCGTCTGCAACAGGCGCGTCAGGCTCTGTCGCTGGAGGGCGCGATCGAGAAGCTCGACAAATATCATCTGCTGATCCTCGAGGACCTCTGTTATGTGCGAAAGGATCAAGCTGAAACCTCGGTTTTGTTCGAGTTGATTGCCGCTCGTTACGAACGGCGCAGCCTGATAGTGACGGCTAATCATCCATTCGGCGAATGGACGAGCGTCTTCCCAGATGCCGCAATGACACTCGCCGCTGTCGATCGCCTGGTGCATCATTCAACGATTTTCGAGTTGAACGTCGAGAGCTATCGACGCCGGGTCGCCGCCGCGCGTACCCCACGCAAGCCGAGGAGCGTCAGCGACAGCAAGAGCGACAGCGTGAACGAACCGGACTAGACACCGCGGAAAGCCCACAACCGCTCGCCTCTGTCTTTCGTCACGTGAGGGAATACAGAGGCGAGTTCTCTTTCAAGCGATCTTTACTGCTGTTGATGAGCCGGTGGGGTTGTGTGTAACGCCCTTGCGTAATGCACAAATCCACGGGTTCTCGCGGTGGTCGTCGATCTACAGGCGCCGAACCTTCCGGATATCAAGCTGCGGTAAATATCTCTTGTCGCGTCGCGTCAGTCAGACCATCCTAATGGCGCGCAGCGACCGGCCATCCGGGTGTCGCTGACCGGCCATCCGTCGTGTCGCGCTACAGTTTTGAAGTGGCTTTCGGAAAACGGGTTGTCATTGGACGTGTGAGGCCGGTTGTGCGAACGGGTGACGCCAAGATCGGCCAGCAGAAACGCGGTCGCTTTGGCCTTCATTGGGGTGCCGCGATCGGCGTGAAGCGTGAGCTGACCTCGCGGCACATTGTGTTTGGCGATGGCGTCCTCGAATAGCGGCCGAAACAGCGTGGCGCTTTCGGCATCGGCGACGCGCCAGCCGACCACCCGACGGCTGAAAATATCCAGAATTACGTAGAGAAAGAAATAGGACCCCTTCGTCGGCCCCATCAGTTTGGTTATGTCCCACGACCAGACCTCGTTGGGCTTTTCGGCCAGCAATTCGGGTTTCTGGTAGACGGGATGACGCAGTTGCCGACGCCGTTCGCGAACTTCGCCATGCTGGCCCAGCAGCCGATACATCGTGCGGATCGAGCAATGATAGACGCCGTCATCCAGCGGTGTGGCATAGATTTCTGCGGGTGCCTGATCCACGAAACGCGGCGAATGAAGCAGGTCCAACACCACCCGTTGCTGCGCACTGGTCAGCGCACGCGCCGGCCTCGACCGTGCGCGACAGACAAGTGGTGGCGCGATCAATCGGATGCGCCGCCGGTGCACGCCTGCACGCGATACCCCAAGCGCAGCGCAGACGCCGGTGGTCAGACCGGGAGGCGGCACCAGTAGCACCACGGCGTCCGTCAGGGCGCGCCGTCTTTGGACGTCAGCGGCATGCCCAGCAAGGTTGCCACTTTTTTTGAATGTCGATGATCGTCTCAGCGCGGGCCAGACGCTGGGTGAGGCGGTCGTTGGTCCTTTGCAACCGAGCCACTTCGATCGTTATCGGATTGGGTGCGACAATCTTCGGCCCGCGTTTGCCAGGCGACAGCGCACCCAGCGCGCCAGCATCGCCCTGACGGCGCAATAGGACAGGATCGAGGAGTAGAGCCCTTCGCGGCGCAGGATGGCGCCAGTCGCACCCGTACCTGTGGCGCGGCCAATATCGGCCAGGATGCGCAGCTTGTCATTCGCGGTGAATGTTCGGCGACGGGGGCGTGCTGGCAACTCAGGCGAAGTCGAAACCGGTGCCGCCACGACCGTCGGCCTACGGCCTCCGCTCATCGCGGCACCGTCATCAGTATCGTCGTTCGGCGTCTGAACCATGGGCATGATTGAGATCATCCTTCCATCCCGTCGGGCCTAAACTCCGAGGGGATCTGTGTCTCACTCTTGTTGGCACGCGGACATCCTCGTCATGCACCTTGTCGATAAAGTCCGCGACCACACCGAGCTTCGGTTTGGTCCGCTCCGGGTAATGCTGCGCCGGCGGTCGGGCACTCGCGATCGCCCGGCGCACGACGCGCCGATGAACCCCGAACTTTGCCGCCACGCCGGCGATCGTGCCGATCCCAAACTCATGCTCCCGACGGAGCTGCTCGAACAATTCCACTTTGGCTTTCCAGTCCACAAAAGGCACCCCGATCCGATCGGGATGACCGTAGGTTCAAGGACGGGGGGTGGGCCAAAATTGGCCAGCCCTCCTGGGCCAAAATTCAATAGCATTGCCACCCATTCGCATGGGCTCGTGGTGGGGTCGGAAACCACAACAGCCAGCGAGCCAACAATGAGCCATTCGACAAACGTCAGCGCCGCCTCATACAGCCAACTGGCGGGCATCCCGAATGCGACTTATCCGCAAACCTCAGAACCGCTTTAGCTGCAGGAAAGAGGGCGACCGGGATAGCGGCTGAGGTGCTGGCTCTCCGGAGAGGGCCGGGGAGGCTGACGCCGCAGGAGTATTTCTACTACCGCCTGTGGGACGCGCCTCAAGAAGGGGCCAACAAGCAGCGATTCGTGGGAAAGATCGCACAGCACCCCATGCATGTCGCTGCCGGCGCGCGCGAGTGGTTCTCCGCATCGGCAGACAAGATCCTGTTTCAGACCATCATGGACGGTGCGGGTCTGCGCACACCGGTGCTAACCGCAATCACCCAGGCGGGCCGCTATCTGCCGACCGCCCCAACGATAACCGATCCGGCCGTCCTGGCTGACAAGCTACGCGACCCCTCCGTTTACCCGCTCTTCGCCAAACAGGTGGCCGGGAAATACAGCCTGTCCGTCTTGAGCGCAGACGGCTTCGACCCCGACGCCGACGAGGCGCTCCTCCTCGATGGAACACGACAGGACCTCGCCGACGTCGCAGCCTTGCTGGCTGACAGACCAGGCTTCCTTATCCAGCGCCGCCTTGCCCCACCGCCGGATTTGGCCGCGCGGTTCGGACCGCGGCTTAGGTCTGCGCGCCTGCTGGTCCTGGTCACCCCGAGCGGCCCAGTGATCCACCGCGCCGTCGCGAAGATCGCAACGGGGACCAACCCGGCGGACAATTACTGGCGCCCGGGCAATCGGCTCGGCGCCATCGATCTGCATCCGGACGCATCACTCGGGTGGTGCATGGCGCCGGCGCGGACCTGGTGGTCGATGCGCCGCACCCCAACACCGGCGCTCCCATCGTCGGCACGACCGTCCCAGGCTGGCGCGACATGACCAATATGGTGCGAACGGCCAGCCAGGTCTTTGCCGGCATCCGCACACAGTCGTGGGACATTGCGCTGACGGCTGACGGGCCGGTCTTCCTCGAGCTGAACTACGGCGGCGACCTCAACCTGCACCAGCTCGCGCACGGGGCAGGAGTCCTCGACGAGACCTACCGGGAGCATCTCCGGCGCTGCGGCTACCGCGGGAAGCTCTAACCCGTAACCGGCTTCGGCCGACGAGCTCACGGCGTCAGGCACACCGTCATTCGCAAGCCTCGCGCCGACACTCCCCGCGGCAAACCGGGAGAAAGGATGGCGAGGGCTACCGCTGACGCCGGGGCGCGCCGCAAGGGAAGCCGCTTCGCGGCCGCCCAGGGCCGGTGTTCATCGCGTAGGCGCGATGGACCCCCGGGCGCCCTTGCCCCGCGCCGGCTTCGCGGTCGGACGGTCTCCATGAGGGCGTGGTGAAGAGAATGGCTGACTCAGCCGCCCACAGCGCACCCGCCAATCCCCATCAGGAGAGATGTGCGATGTCGGGGCATGACGCCGAACTGGATCAATTCAGGCAGGAGGTAAGCTGCGCCGTCCTGTTGGAGCGGGCGACACCGCCCTGGCAGCTGGACCGCAAGGGCAGCACACCTCGCTTCTCACCACGGCGAGGCTGAACGGCGTCGACCCGCTGAGCTGGCTGACCGACGTGCTGGAGCGCATCGTCTCGGGCCGAACCAAGAACCATCAACTGCACGAGCTGTTGCCATGGGAATGGAAGGCGACCCGCGCCGCGCAGAACATGAAAGCCGCGGCATGATCCACCGGGCTGCCGACCGGGCACCGGCCGCATCCGGCGCGGCGCGGCCGCCGATGTCGCCCGACGAACTCGATCGCTGGCTGCGCGCACCACGCCAGCGCAAGCCCGCCGCTGACGGCATCGCCATGCTCGACGGTTTTGTCGCCGCCATCGTCGCCGGACCGGCCACCTACCAACCGCTCGGATGGCTCTGCCCGCTGCTCGGCGTGACCAGGGACGCCATCAACGATGGCGATACCGAGGAATACGCCGCGATCGCCGCCGCGGCCCGGCATCACAACGCGCTGGCCGAAGCGCTGAGCGAGGCGCCGGGACGCTTCGCGCCAATCTCGGGCGCGATGCCCACGGCGCCTTCGACGTCGGCCCGTGGTGTCGAGGCTTCCATGCCGCCATCCAGCTCAATCTCAAATTCTGGCAAAAGCTGCTGCCCGCCCGCGGGCTGGCGCATCGGTGGCCGATTCCCGATCCTGGCGTATTGCACCAACGCCGACGGCCGGCCGGTCTGCGGCGCGCCGCCGCACGGTCCTCTCACCGAATTGGCGCAGTTCGACGCACACCGCACGATCCCAGGCGATGTCGCTGCCATCCGCGAGTTCTGGGCTCCCACCCGATACAACTTACACTCCTAACCGCGCCCGCCACGCGCGTATAATCTCGCCTCACGCTCGCCAAGGTGCTGTCCCCGCAACGATTACGCAGCGTCACCTTGATCGGATGGCTGGTCATGGTGTCGCGCGCAGCGCATCCACGAAGATCGGTCCGCGATAGACGGGCTCGCCGATCAGCCGGGCGGCGGCGATTTCCTTGTGATAGCGCTGTGCCTGTTGCCCCGTTGCGCTCGCATCGCTAGATTGATGGTGTCGATGCCGTCCAGTCCTGCGAAGAAGCCCCAAATGTAATATCGGCGGCATTGTTCGCCATCAGTGACGACATCGAGTCCGGCTTGCTCCTGAGCGGTCACCCAAAGGCGCACCGCACTTCTTCGCCCTCGGCGAGATTAGGGCCTTCCAGATGCCAAGGCGGAAACAACTCGCCGGGCTCCGAGAGCTAACCAGGCTTGGGCAGGCTGCCGACGATTGTCGCGCTGACTCGCTGCCGCGTCGGTTGGTCCATTCGTTTTCTCCCGCAATGACACTGGGCGGCAGCGACGCGCGCTCTTCTGATCGTGGCCTCTACCGCCCCAGCATGTCCGCCCCTTGATACCAAGCCTGTACAAATGGCAAGAACCATGGCGTGCCGTAATAGACCGGCGCAGTGGGATGCTTGATCTCTGCGAAAGCGCTCTTGCCCTCTGACTGGCCCAGGAGCCGTAGCGCCGCCTTGCGCCCAAGCCACGTGGACATCACAACGCCCGAGCCACAATACCCCATGGCATAGTGCATGCCGTCACGCTCCCCCACATGCGGCAACCGATCGAATGTATAGGCGATATAGCCGAACCATGAATGGCTCAGCTCTACGTCCCGCAGCTCCGGAAAGATGCGGATCATGTAGCGCGACAGACGCTCGGCAGCGCGTTGCGGCCCGATGTCGGTGTAAGCGGGGCGGCCGCCAAACAGCACGCGCCTGTTGTCAGGCGATGGACGGAAATAGCAGAGCAGCCGGTTGCTGTCGGACAGCATGCGGCCTTTCGGCATCAGTTTTGCCATCAGGTTCGGCGACAGTGGCGCGGTGGCAATCATGTAGCTGGTGACTGGAATGACGCGCCGGCGCAGAGCTGGTGTCACCGGACCAGTATAACCATTGGTTGCCACCACCACATTGCGTGCTTCCAGCGATCCGCGGGGCGTGCTCACTATGAAGCCTCCGCCGTTGCGTTGAATTCTGGTGACCGGGCTGTTGCCCGCCACCGTCACACCCGACTGCCGCGCCCGCTCGATCAAGCCGGCATGGTAACGGGCAGGATGCAGCCCAGCGCGATGGTGCGACACGCGGCCGCCGCAATAGACGTCGGTGCCGATCTCGTCGCGCACCTCGGCCTTCGGCACCATGTGCGCCTTATAACCGATGGTGCGAGAAAGCTGTTCGGTCTCGCGCGCCAATGCCTCATATTGCGCCGGCTTCACGATCCCCGTGAAGGCACCGGTCTCAGCATAGTCGCATTCGATGTTTTCTTCAGCGATGAAGCGGCTGAGGAAATCGTACGCCTCGCGAGCTTCGGTCAACAGTGCCTTGGCGAGTTTCTCGCCGTAACGTCGCGCCAGCTTATCGAGCGATGGTTTCAACGCATGACCAAGCATGCCGCCGTTGCGCGAACTGGCGCCGACGCCGGGTATGCCGGCCTCCAGAACGAGGACCGAACGGTCGGCGCGAGCAAGTGTCAGAGCCGCCGATAACCCCGTGTAGCCAGAGCCGATGACAGCTACATCCGTGCGTGCCGGCAGCTCTGGTGTCTCAACCGCGCGTGGCCGCGCGTGCTCCCACCAGTATGGCTCTTCCTTCATCATCGGCTCCTAGCCCCCGCGGCAAGGTTGCGGCGCCGAGTGCGGCTTGGCAAGATTGCGATAGCGAGGCGAAAGGGCACGCGGAGTTGGATAACACGCCGGCGCAGGTCAGGAATACCGATCCGCTCGTCAAGTTCATCGGCGTCGGGAAGAGCTATGATGGTCACGCGCTCGCCGTCCGGGACCTCACACTCGATGTCGGACAAGGCGAATTCCTTACGCTGCTCGGCCCATCGGGATCTGGCAAGACAACCACGCTGAACATGCTGGCCGGTTTCGAGCGGCCGACCCACGGCGAAATCCTACTTGCTGGTCGTCCGGTCGATCGGCTGCCGCCGTACGAACGCAATATCGGCATGGTGTTCCAGAACTACGCGCTGTTCCCGCACATGACGGTTGGCGAAAACGTTGCCTTTCCACTCAGCGTGCGCCGCATGCGGCGGGCTGAAATCGCCGATCGTGTGAAGCGAGCCTTGGCGATGGTGCGGCTTGATGCGTTCGCCGAGCAGACGCCCTGCGCAGCTTTCTGGTGGCCAGCAGCAGCGCATCGCTTTGGCGCGCGCACTGGTGTTCGAGCCGAGCCTGGTGCTGATGGACGAACCACTCGGCGCGCTCGACAAGAAGCTGCGCGAGCAGATGCAGATCGAGATCAAGCTGCTGCACGAACGGCTTGGCCTGACCGTGGTCTATGTCACGCATGATCAGAGCGAGGCGCTGACCATGTCCGACCGCATCGCCGTGTTCCAGATGGCCAGGTGGTGCAGCAGGGCACGCCGGACGTGCTTTACAGCCAGCCGCGCGACGCTTTCGTGGCGGGCTTCATCGGCGAAAACAACATGCTGTCTGGCACTGTTGCGGCGATTGCCAATGGCCATGTTCGCGTCGTGCTGGCCGGTGGCCCTGAAGTTATGGCGACAGCCGTTGGGGCGCTGAGTCACGGCGCGCATGTCGTGGTTGCCGTGCGGCCCGAGGCGGTCCGCGTGACAGCCAGTCCGACTGGCGGAGACAATGACGTGCCGCGCGCTAGTGACGAGCCGCATCTATTTTGGCGACCATCAGCGGCTGCTGACTGAAATCGGCGACGGGCACAGCGTGACGGTGAAAGTTCCTGCCGGCGATCGGTGCGGTCGCGGGTGCATCGATTTTCCTGTGCTGGGACGCCGCGGATTGTCGTGCCTTTCCTGCTTCCGCCGCCACCGAAGCGTCACTCGAGCAAGAAACCTGAACGGGAGTGGAGGACAATGAGATCGATCGGCAACTGTCGTGATCGTCGCCGCGGGGCTCGTGGCAGCCGCCTCTGCTGGCGCCCAGCAGCAGCAACTCACAATAGCCTCCGCGGGCGGCGCCTGGCAGCAGGCGCAGCATAATGCCTGGTACGCACCCTTCGCGAAGAAGATGGGCATCAAGTTCAACGAGGAAGAGACTTCGGCAGGAATGGCCCGCGTGCAGGCGATGGTGCAGGCGCATAATGTCACCGACGACGTCGTCACCGTCGACACGGCGCAGGTTCTTGCGGCGTGCGACTCAGGCATTCTGGTTCGGCTCGACTGGACCAAGATCGCGCCACGTGACGGCTTCCTGCCCGGCGCGGCGCGCGATTGCGGCATGGGGCTCGATGTTTACGGCGATATTGTCGCTTACAATACCGATGTGGTGAAGAGCGATCCGCCGACATCGGTGCTCGCGCTGTTTGATACTAAGCGATGGCCCGGAAAGCGGGGCATGCAGAAGATCGCTGCCAACAATCTGGAATGGGCGCTCGAGGCGGACGGCGTGCCGCCGGATCAAGTGTACAAGATTGCTTGCAACTCCGCAAGGTGTGGACCGTGCCTTTGCCAAACTGGATACCATCAAGAAGGACATCGTCTGGTGGCAGGCGGGCGCGCAGCCGCCGCAGTTGCTCGCCTCGCACGAGGTGGTCATGACCACGGCATGGAACGGCCGCATCCAGAACCCGATCGATCATGACCATGCGCCGTTCAAGATCGTCTGGGGCAACGAGATCATCGAGTACGACATGATCTCAATACCAAAAGGCTCGCCGAATCTTGACCTGGCCTACAAATATCTCGCCTACGTCGCAGAGCCGGAGAACAATGCTCGGCTCGGACAATATCATTCCGTACGGTCCGGTAGTGAAGGACGCTGTCAAGTTCGTGCCGGCTGACACGCAGCCCAAGCTGCCGACGGCGCCCGATCACATGGCAAATGCGCTGCCGATCGACATGGAATTCTGGGCGGACTACGGCCAGGACCTGAACAAGCGATTCAACGACTGGCTCGCGAAGTAGCGCCTTGAGCATGACACTGACCGCGGCTGATCCCGCTCTCGCCGCCGCGGTTCGGCGTTCGACACGCGGTCAGCGGGTCCGTGCGTTGCTGTTGGTGGCACCGCTCCTTGTATTGCTGCTACTGAGCTTCTGCCTGCCGATAGCGGCGCTGCTATCGCGCGCCGTCTATGATCCAACAATGCACGACGCCCTGCCGCGCACGGCGGCGGCGCTTACGGCTTCGCCCGAGGAAGGCGTGCCGGACGACGCCGTATTTGCGGCTCTTGAGCGAAGATCTGCTGGCGGCGAAGCAGAATGATTCGCTCTACAACGTTGCCAAGAACCTGAACAACCTGTTACCGGCCGCGCGCAGCCACGTGCTGCGCACGGCGCGCCGGCTTTCATCCGACCAACTGATAACGCGTACTGATTTGATCGCAGCGGATCCATTCTGGGGCGACAGCGAAACGTGGTTTGCGATCAGGAATGGCGTCCGTCCGTTCAAGACGAGCTATCTGCTCGCCGCTATCGATCTGCGATGGACGCCGGGCTGGCGGTGTCGGGCCGTGCCGCCGGACCAGGCAATCTATCGCACGATATTCGCGCGCACGTTTGGGATCGCGGCGGCCGTTACGCTGATCACTCTGGTGCTGGGATTTCCGGTCGCTTGGCTGCTGGCGAGCCTGCCCGGACCGCTGGCAGCGCGGCTGATCTTGCTGGTGCTGCTGCCATTCTGGACGTCCATTCTCGTCCGCACGGCAGCGTGGACGGTGCTGTTGCAGAAGTTCGGGATTCTAAACGAACTGCTGCTCGCTTTGCATATCATCGACCAGCGTGTCGACCTGATGTACACGCGAACGGGCCTGATTATTGCCATGACCCATATCCAGCTTCCGTTCACGCTGCTGCCGATCTACAGCATTATGCGGACGATCTCGTCGACACAGATGCGGGCGGCATATTCGCTGGGCGCACGGCCGTTCGTGGCGTTCCGGCGCGTTTATCTGCCGCAGGTCATGCCAGGAGTAATGGCTGGCTGTCTGCTGACGTTCATTCTCTGTCTTGGCTATTTCATCACCCCGGCGTTGGTGGGCGGGCCGGCTGACCAACTGATCGCGAACTTCATTTCCAACTACATCAATATTGATCTCAACTGGCAGATGGCAGCGGCACTGAGCTGCATCTTGTTGGCGTTGACGCTTGGCTTGTTTGCGGTGTTCGCTCGCATGTTCGGCGTCGACCGCATGAAACTCGTCTGACCATGCTGCTGTCGCCCTATGCAACT
The DNA here is from genome assembly GCA_963726125.1 of uncultured Alphaproteobacteria bacterium. Lineage (GTDB taxonomy): Bacteria > Pseudomonadota > Alphaproteobacteria > Acetobacterales > Acetobacteraceae > JAMXLO01. The sequence continues at coordinate 10,646 of CAVSBG010000018.1, forward strand.
CTCGGTGACCGGGTGCGCGTCGTTGTGTTGCTGACGTTCTGCGCTCTGGTGCTGGCATTTTTGGTCTTGCCGGTCTTCGTTCCGGTGCCGCTGTCGGTGAATTCGGAAGCGTTTTTCACCTACCCGCTCAAGGGTTTTTCGTGGCGCTGGTATCGCGATGTGCTTGGCAGTGGGCAGTGGCGCGACGCGATCTGGCACAGCATCGTCATCGCCATCGGCGTTACGGTGTTGGCAACGAGCCTGGGCACGCTCGCTGCGGTCGGTCTCTCCAGTCCGCGCATGCCCGCGCGGCGTAGCATCATGGCTATGTTGATCTCGCCGCTGATTGTTCCCGTCATCATCACCGCTGTCGGTGCTTATCAGTTCTACGCTCCGATCGGGCTGGCCAACTCGTTTGCCGGCATCATCATCGCGCAGACGACGATTGCTGCACCGTTCGTCGTTGTCACCGTTGGCGCAAGCCTGTCCAATATCGATCGCACGCTCATGCGAGCGGCGGCGATTTCCGGCGCACGGCCGCTCGTGGCGTTTCATCGGGTGCTGCTGCCGCTGATCCTGCCGGGCGTGTTGTCCGGTGCGGCTTTTGCGTTTGTTGCTTCGTTCGATGAGCTGGTGATTGCATTGTTCCTCGCGGGCCCGCAGCAGCGGACACTGCCGATGCAGATGTTCGTGGGGTTGCGCGAACACCTCGATCCAACCATCACTGCAGCAGCAACGCTGATGATGTCACTGTCAATACTGTTACTTATTATTGCGGATTGGCTGAGCCGGCGTCGGTGACCTCGGAGTGACGCCGCATTGTGGCAGATATGCCATCATGCGTTGTCCAGGCTCAAGGTGACAATCAGCTCGGCTGACCTTCAATGGACCTTTGCCTCCTGTCCGCCGCAAGGCCGGGCAAAGCGCCGACTTGCGGCGTTCTGGGGCATTGGCGTGGATGGTGTACTCAACAACGTGTTCAAGCGTACGCTGCAGGAAGGCCTGTGGTTCATTGCCGGTGGTTTGGCCCAATGTCGCATGAACTCGAAGTATTTGGCTCTGCAGATCAAGGCGATGGAGCTTGGGAAACTCGGGCCGCTTTCGACTGAGTGACCGGTAGCTGCCGTCCAACACCGGCGTCTGGCCGGTTCTCACCACGTATTCGGACGGCGGACGGCGGACGGTGGCAGTGGCGGAAGCTACATAAGACCGTGAAATCTCATTCTGAACAGAGATCACTTCGCTACAAACCCTGGACACTGAATGTCTTGCCGGTTTGACGTTCGGTGCGACCAGGCGCGCGCGTGCCCTGTTTGAGGCTGTCGGCGCCAGTGGCGATGACGAGTTCGCCAAGCTGGGTCTTCTGATACCGCCGAGCCGGAGAGCTGACTCGGAAGCGAGTGTATGCGACGCGGAAAGATATGATTCTGACGACGTCTGACCTGCATTTCGTCGACGCATGCTGCCACTCGTGGAATCAACTCACCTTGGAACGTATCCAATCTCTCTGCTCATATCCCTACATCAAACAAGTCAACGCGTAGGCTCGGCGGTATGACGTGCCTTGAGGTTCCCTGGCCTCGTTCTCTGTCCCGCTGGCTCGGCGGGACATCAGGCCCGTCGTCGATGGTGATGACCACGCGCTCGGGCGCCTGCGCCAGCTGCACGGTGGCGTTGGAGCCCTACTTGATCGCATGGTCCACCAGGTTGCCGATCTCGCGTCACTGGGCGGCGATCGGACGCCAGCTGATCGCGACGCCACGCGCGCTGGAGTGATCATACCCCCTTCTGGCAGACCCCCGAGACCAGCGCACGACCTGACCAGAAACTGTGTTCCTGTAACGCCTACATCCATGTCGCGGGGGATCGCCAACCCGGTCCTATCGCACGAACTTGTAGCGCGACACGACGGATGGCCGGCCAGCGACAGCCGGATGGCCGGTCGCTGCGCGCCATTAGGATGGTCTGACTGACGCGACGCGACAAGAGATATTTACCGCAGCTTGATATCCGGAAGGTTCGGCGCCTGTAGATCGACGACCACCGCGAGAACCCGTGGGTTTGTGCATAACGCAAGGGCGTTACACACAACCCCACCGGCTCATCAACAACAGTAAAGATGCTGTACACTTATTTGGTGGTATGTCTTGGCTCAATCCGAGGCACCGGCTTCTCGTGTCGCTCTTGCTGTCGCTGACGCGCGCCCTTTGGTTTGCGTCCTGCGCTGGGCAAGGGCGTCTTTATGTATCGCTTTGGAATAGAACTCGCCTCTGTCTTCCGTCACGTGACGAAAGACAGAGGCGAGCGGTTGTGGGCTTTCCGCGGTGGCTAGTCCGGTTCGTTCACGCTGTCGCTCTTGCTGTCGCTGACGCCCCTCGGCTTGCGTGGGATACGCGCGGCGGCGACCCGGCGTCGATAGCTCTCGACGTTCAGCTCGAAAATCGTCGAATGATGCACCAGGCGATCGACAGCGGCGAGTGTCATGGCGGCATCTGGGAAGACGCTCGTCCATTCGCCAAATGGATGATTAGCCGTCACTATCAGGCTGCGCCGTTCGTAACGAGCGGCAATCAACTCGAACAAAACCGAGGTTTCAGCTTGATCCTTTCGCACATAACAGAGGTCCTCGAGGATGAGCAGATGATATTTGTCGAGCTTCTCGATCGCGCCCTCCAGCGACAGAGCCTGACGCGCCTGTTGCAGACGCTGCACGAGATCGGTGGTTCGGGTGAACAACACGCGGTAGCCGTTCTCGATCAGGGCATGACCGAAGGCAGCGCTGAGATGCGACTTTCCCGAGCCACTCGGGCCGAACAACAGGATCGTGCCGCCTCGATCGATCCATCCGTCGCCGGTGGCGAGCGCGGCCACATGGGCGCGGCTCAGCATCGGCACGGCGGCAAAATCGAAGCTGTCGAGGGTTTTGCCGGGTGGCAGGCGGGCCTCGACCAGATGTCGCTGAATGCGTCGCTGATCGCGTTCGGCAAGTTCCAACTCGGCGAGGGTGGCCAGCAATCGTGCCGCCGGCCAACCTTCGCGGTCAGCGCGCTCAGTGAAGCTCTGCCACATGGCGGCGATTGTCGGCAGCCGCAGTTCGCGCAACAGCAACGGCAGCCGCGCGGTGTCGACCTTGATGGTGTCGCTGGTGCTGTCGTTCATGCCGCGGCTCCCAACGACAGCAGCACGTCGTAGCTGGCAACCGGCGGAAGGCTGACGACGATGTCGGGCATCGTTGCCGGCACTGGGGCGAACCTCGCCTGCAGCGCCGGCACATCGATGACACCGTTGCCTCCTGCTTCCCGAACGGTCATCTGCTCGGTGAGTGCGACGGCGAGTTCGGCTTCGCAGCCTCGGTCATGCGCCAGCGCCAGAAGCGCCACCATTGACTTGCAAGCACTGCGCGGATCGCCCCCCGCCAACAGCTTCTCCCAGGCCAGACGATAGGCCGGGCGCGGGAACAGTGCGTCGCGATACACCAGGTTGAGCAACGCCATCGGCTTGCGGCGCAGACTGTGGATCACATGGCGGTAGTCGACGACGTGACCGTGGCGTCCCTCGGTCTGGCTGCGGCCGCGGCACAAGGTCAGCGCCAGGCTCTGGCCGACGAAGCATTCCAGCCGCTCGTCATACAGACGCACCCGCATGCGAAAGCCGATCAGCCGCGACGGCACGGTATAGAACACCTTGCGCAGCACGAAGCCGCTGCTCGAGGTCACGAACACCGTGGCCTCGTCATAGTCAGTGGTTCGTCCCGGCGGCAGCGCGCGCAACGCGGCGCATTCCAGTTGCACCACCTTGCCGCGGCGGGCGTTGCGGCGGCCGATCAGGTTGGCGATCCAGATACGATAGGCATCGAGGCTCTCGAAATCGACGCTGCCCCGAAGCAACAAGGCCTGGGCCACACCGCGCTTGAGATGTCCATGCTGACTTTCGATGGAGCCGTTCTCGTGCGCCACTCCGGTATTGTTGCGGGTCGGCGTCATCTCGTAGTGCGCGCACAACGCCTCGTAGCGCCGCGTCTGGTCGACCCGGGCATCGTCATCGAGATTGCGGAACGCGGCGGAGAGACTGTCGGAGCGGTGCTCAGCCGGCACGCCGCCGAGCGACCAAAGGGCGTTCTGCAGGCCAACGGCAAGCGCGGTGAAACTCTCGCCGCCCAGCACCGGCTCGGCATGCTCCCAGGCTGAATAAGCCAGCACGAAGTGATACAGCCGATGATCCAGCGTCTGACCGGCGATGCTGACGCCGACATCGGCCATGTCGGTGAAATCCGACAGCGCCTGCTGTCCCGGCACATGGTCCTGACGGAAGATCACCTCGCGATCGGCGCCGTGTTCGGCGCGCCAGGTACGAACCCGACGCTCCAGGCTACGACGCAGCCGATCCCAGTCGTGATCGGGATGACGCAGCTGCATCTCCTCGAGCAGGGCAACCGGTCGCAAACCGGGATGCGCCTCAAGCATCGGGCGGATCTCGCGGTCCCATAATCCGTCAAACGGATCGGCAACGCGGCGACTACGAATGGCGATCGGCGGCACCGCCAAATGCCGATTACTCGCCATGCGGCGGGCGGTTCGCTCGCTGAACCCGGCCTTGGCTGCCGCGATGTGCTGAGGATGGTGCGGACGGAGCTTCATGAACAACCTCTGTTGCTGGCTGGTGACGTGTCGTCCGGGCAATTCGGTTCTCGTCACAGTTGTTGAGAAACCGATATAGCCCGCACACGCCGCGGCCCGCAGACGCAGGGAAATCGCCTACGTCGCCGGTCGGACTAAACCGACGGCTGGGCTAGCCCAACTGTCGGCCAGTCCGACCGGCCATCCGCCAATGTCGCCGACCGGCCATCAGAGCTGTCGCGGA
>CAVSBG010000019.1:0-302249 GCA_963726125.1 uncultured Alphaproteobacteria bacterium
CTGGCGGCGCATTGGTCACGGTAGGCGCACAGCTACAATATCCCGCCTATTGAGCGAGGGAATTGCGCGATCCTAGGCCCTCGGTTGCCCGATGTACCGAACCGTTTGGATGTCAACGAGGACGGCGCCGACGGAGTGTCGCGAGCGACAGGAGGCCCGATCCCAGAAGCGCAAACGACGCCGGTTCAGGGGTCGGGGTGATGAAAGCTTCAAAGTCGACAAGGTTCGATCCGTAGGTGCCCGCCGACACCGTGCCACCATTGGGCGGCGACGCGCATCCGGCCGTGCCATTCGGCAGTATCCCGCACAGTACGCCAGGAAGATTGTCGGTCAGTCCATCGGCGTAAGGCTGCAGTAGATCGGTTATACCGATTGTGTACGCGTTGGGACTAGAGCCGATCACCGTTTGAAACGAGCCAGAACTGAAACTGCTTGGCGTCACGCTCGCGATGCTGCTGAACCCTAGGCTGTCGCCGTTCAGCAGCACTTCAAAGATATCGCCAGGGGTATTCGCGGGAAACCCGCTGGCGTGGTTGTTCGCATGATCGTCACTGACAGTAAGGTTCAGGATATAGCTCGTGCCAGGAATGGAACTTGGTGTGTTGAAGCTGATCAAGCCACCAGTGAGCGGACCTGGGACAATGATCCCCGAGAACAGCGGGCAGCCGCCAGTCCCGGGTGCGCACAGTCCACCAACATTCCCCAGCCCGCCTGCTGGCGGCGTCACCGAAGTGCCGGACGCGGCAGCGGCCGTTGACGACGTCTCGTAGATATAGGGGGTACCGAAGCTGATGTTGGTGGCCATCGCCGTCGAGGTCGAAAGAATCAGCGCCACACCGACTAGAGAGGCCCGAAACATCCCGCGTTACCCCGCCAGTTGCTAACGCGCAGAGACAATTGCCCGCACCGCTTACCGAAAACGATACAGGTGGGGATCAGCCCCGACAATAGAATAATCGAGGATTATCGCAATTTTTCGTCACATCGTGAGTCGCAGCAAGTGTCTGGCACACCAAATTTCCCATAAATTATGATGGCAATCCCACTGTACAATTCCATCGTACGGAACTAATTCGCAACGACAGCCGCCCGCTCCCATCCCGCCACCCCAACCCCCGCTCCCTACCAACCCAAACCCATCCGCCCTACCCTCCCGGCAACAGCCGGGAAGCAACCATGGAAAACCACCTGAAGCGCAAGCTGGCCGCCGACACCCTCACCTTCTGCCTCGGCGTCAACCAGGCGCGCACCCCCAACATCGTCATGATCGCCGCCGCCGCCGGCTTCGACGCCATCTATGTGGACCTCGAGCACAACCCCACCTCGCTCGAGACCTGCTCGATGCTCTGCGTCACCGCCATCGCCGCCGGCATCACCCCGATCGTCCGTATCGGCTCCCAGGACAGCCACCTCGCCGCCCGCGTGCTGGACGGCGGCGCCCAGGGCCTGATGGTCCCCCACATCAACTCCGCCGCCGAGGCCGAAGCCGTCGTCACCGCCTGCCGCTTCCCGCCCGTCGGCCACCGCTCAGCCGGCGGCGCCGGCCCCGCCCTCGCCTACCAGCCCATGGCCCAGGGCGAGATCAACGACTTCCTCAACCGCGAAACCCTGCTGCTCGCCATGCTGGAAACCCCCGAGGCGATCGAGCAGGCCGACGCCATCGCCGCCGTCCCCGGCATCGACGGCCTGCACATCGGCTCCAACGACCTGTGCTGCGAGATGGGCATCCCCGGCCAATACCACGATCCCCGTTACCTCGCCGCCGTCGAGCGTGCCGGCCGCGCCGCCCGTTCCCGCGGCAAATCTCTCGGCATCGGCGGCATCCTGTTCGACCACGACCTCCAGACTGAAATCGTCCGCCGCGGCGCCCGCTACCTGACCGCCGGCAACGACGTCCAATACCTCTTCCGAGCCGCCAAGGCCGACATCGACCGCATGCGCACCATCCCCGTCCCCTGACCAAGCCCAGCCATCGCATCCCCTCTCCCGCGCAGCGGGGAGGCAGGGAGGCGGCGCGACGGGTCCCCCCCTTCCCGCGCCCACCAAATCACCCTTGACCCCGCACAGTTATTTATACTAACATGCGCCGAAGGACTACCTAACAGGACCGCACCGGCATGGACACATCGCCACCGCTCTCCACCCCCGACGCCACAACCGCGTTCGCCACGTCCGATCTGTTCGCCCGCATGCTCCAGGACATGACGGCCGCGATTCCCGTCCGCGACCTCGACACCCCGCAACGCGTGGCCCAGCGTTATCAGGATGCCCAGGAGATGGCGGCCGCCCTCCACCCCGCCGATATCATAGAGGCCGCGACCGCCGTCCTGGCCACCATCGCCTACTACGCCTCGCTCGCCTTGCACGCCGCCGCCACGGAGCCCGGCCAGACCGCCCGTGAAGCCACCGCCCTATGCCGCGTCGCACTCGCCGAGCACCGCGCCCACAACGTTGGCGTCCGCGATCTGGCAAAGCGTCACGCCCCTGCCGAACCCCCACGCCAGCGCACCGAGCGGACCCGCCCTTCGCCGATCGAAACCGAGGCGCCTGACGACTCCCCGATCCCCCACCTGCCCCATTTCCAGCCCCGCGACCGCCACGGCGACCCGATCCCCTTGTACCGCTTCCGGGACATGACACCCAAGCAGAGGCGCGCCACCTACGGCGACCCCTACGACACCGCAACCCAGGCCATCGCCATCGAGGAGGAAGAAGAGATGATCGCCGCCCAGAAAGCCCTGGAGGCTGCGGCAAGCGAAGCAACTGGTGGGTAGTGGGTAATCACTCCCCCTCCCCTCGCAGGAGGGGCTGGAGAGGCGGCCGCACCACCACCCCGCCGTCTCACCCCCAGCGACTCCGCCTCACCAACCATCCCCGTGAGACGCTCCCGATACACCACCCTCACGACCGTTCACGGTTTGTCAGCATTTCCCGTGTAGCTTGGCCTCCACGAACCGCGTGGGCTGATCCCCACCGGCACCGATGCATGGCGAAAAACTCGCAAGGGCACAGTCCCTGCGGAAAGACGGCCTCCGCCGCTTTTCGCGCCACCCAGCGAGATCGTCATGGCGACCACCGCCCTCTACCTCCAAGAGCCCGGCGACACCTCCCTGATTAGCGTCCACGACATCAACCAGGGTCAGATCGGCGACTGTTTCCTCCTCTCATCGATCGCTGAAATCGCGCTGTTCCACCCCAGCGCCATCACCAACATGATCTACGTCAACCCAGACGGCACCGAAACTGTCACCCTCTACCTCACCGCCTCCGGCCAGCTCCCCAACTACGGCACCACCTCGTTCGAGCCGACGTCCATCACCGTCAACAACACCTTCCCCAGCAATGCCGTGAACTGCAACACGTCGGAGGACGTGGTCAACGGCGTCAAGGAGATCTGGGTCCAGGTCCTGGAAAAGGCCGTCGGGGCCCTCGGCGGCGGCTACAATTATATCGCCAACGGCGGCAACCCCATGATCGCCATGGAGGAACTCACCGGTCAATCCGCCAGCTCGATCGCTCCCGCCTCCCTCACCCTCTCGATGTTGCAGAGCGACATAACCGCCGGCGATCTGCTCGCCTTCGACACCCCCGGCTCGGGGGCCCTGCCCTACAACCTGGTCAACGACCACGCCTACTTCTTTGAGAGTGTGACCGTGGTCAACGGCACCCCCATGGTGCAGCTCGGCAATCCCTGGGGTTTCAACCAGCCTGCCGCCATCCCGTTGTCCCAGCTCGCCAGCGGTATCGCCGAGGTCGATATCGGTCAGTTCGCCGACAGCAACCTGATCAGCGGCGGTCCCGGCAACGACACCAAGGTCCTCACCGCCCTCCTGACCAACGCCTCGGTCGATCTCGGTGCCGGCGAGGACTCGGTGACCTTGGCCGACGGGACAAATTCCGCCACCGTCGCCAATACCGAAACCATCATCGGCGGCAGCGGCGACGACACCATCACCCTTTCGACCACCGGCTCCAGCGTCGACCTCGGCGCCGGCAACGACACCCTCGTTTTGGCCAACGTCGCGAACACCATGACGATCGCCAATACCGAGACCATCACCGGAGGCTCCGCCGCCGACACCATCATCCTCGGCTCCGCCCTCACCACCGGAATGCAGCTCGACCTCGGCGCCGGCAACAACAAGCTGACGCTGGCAGCCGATGGCACCGGCACCGTCAGCAACATCGCCACCCTGGTCGGCGGTTCCGGTACCGATACAATCACCTTCGCCACCGGCCTGACCAACGCCAGCATCGACCTCGGCGCCGGCAGCGACACCGTGGTCCTCGCCAACACCGCCAACACTGCCACGATCGCCAACACCGAGACGATCGCCGGAGGTTCCGCTAACGACACGATCACCCTCGGCTCCGCCCTCACCGCGGCGATGTCGGTGGATCTCGGCGCCGGCAATAACAAGCTCATCCTCTCCGCCACCGCCGGCACCGCCAGCACTGGCACGGTCAGCAATGTCGGCACCCTGATCGGAGGCATCGGCAACGACGCGATCACCCTCGGCACCAACCTGGCCAATGGCAGCGTCGACCTCGGCGCCGGCGGCGACACCCTTGTGCTGGCCGCCGGTCCCAACAGTCTCACCGCGGCCAATGTCGAGACCGTGCTCGGGGCTTCCGGCGCCGACACCGTCACCCTCAGCACCGCTGCCGTCAGCGCCAGCATCGATCTCGGCGCCGGCAACGACACCCTGACCTTTGCCAACTATGCCGGCGCCGCAACCGTCGCCAACACCGAGACCATCACCGGAGGCTCCGCCGCCGACACCGTCACCCTCGCCACCGCCCTCACCACCGCGATGCAGATCGACCTTGGCGCGGGCAGCAACAAACTGACCCTGGCGGCCGACGGCACCGGCACCGTCAGCAACGTTGCAACTCTGATCGGGGGCACCGGCGCCGACGCCGTCACCCTCGCCACCGCCCTGTCCAATGCCAGCGTCGACCTGGGCGCCGGCAACGACACCCTGCTCCTGAGCAACTCGGCCAATATCGCCACCATCGCCAATACCGAGACGATCATCGGCGGCACCGCTGCCGACATGCTCACCTTGAGTGCAGCGGCCGCCACCGCCAGCATCGACCTGGGCGCGGGCAGCGATACCCTGACCTTCGGCAACTTCGCCAACACCGCCACCGTCGCCAACGCCGAGACGATCACCGGCGGCTCCGGCAACGACGCGGTCACCCTCGCCACCGCCTTGACGAATGGCACCGCAATCAACCTCAGCGCCGGTTCAAACACCCTGACGCTCGCGAACGGGGCCAACACCGGCACGGTCAGCAATATTGGGACATTGCTGGGAGGCTCCGGTGCCGACACCATCACCCTAGGGACCGCCGCCGCAAATGCGAGCATCGACCTCGGCTCCGGCAGCGACACCCTCGCCTTCGGCAACTTTTCCAACACGGCCACCGTCGCCAACGCCGAGACCATCACCGGCGGCACCGGCAATGACGCGGTCACCCTCGGGTCCGCCCTCACCACAGCCATGTCGGTCGATCTCGGCGCCGGCAGCAACAAGCTGACCCTCGGTTCCGGTGGCACCGGCACCGTCAGCAACGTCGCCACCCTCGTCGGGGGTGTCGGTAGCGACACAGTCACTCTGGCCACCGCCCTTACCAATGCCAGCGTCGATCTGGCCGCCGGCAGCGATACCCTCGTTCTGTCCAACTTTGCCAACAGCGCCACCGTCGGCAATGTCGAGACCATCACCGGAGGTTCGGGCAACGACAGCCTGACGCTCTCCACCGCTCTGACCGCCGCGATGTCCGTCGATCTCGGTGCCGGCAGCAACCGAACTCGTGCTCAGCGCCACGGGGGGCACCGGCACGGTCAGCAACGTCAACACCCTGCTCGGAGGCGCCGGCGGCGATGCCGTCACGTTCGGCACCACAGTGGCCAACGGCAGCATCGACCTCGGCGCCGGCAACGACATATTGAGCCTCGCCAACGGCACGAATACCGCAACGGTCGCCAATACCGAGACCATCATCGGAGGCACTGGCGCCGACACCGTCACCCTTGGTGCCACAGCGGCCAACGTCAGCGTCAACCTTGGCGCTGGCAACGACGTCCTGACCTTCGGCAATTTCGCCAACACAGCAACGGTCGCCAATACCGAGACCATCACCGGAGGCTCCGCCGCCGACACCGTCACCCTCGCCACCGCCCTCACCACCGCGATGCAGGTCAACCTCGGCGCCGGCACCAACAAGCTGAGCCTGGCGGCCGACGGCACCGGCACTGTCAGCAACATCAATACGCTGGTCGGAGGCGCCGGCGGCGACGCCGTGACCTTCGCCACTGCCTTGACCAATGGCAGCGTCGATCTTGGCGCCGGCAACGACACCCTGGTCCTGAGCAACTCGCCCAACACCGCCACGATCGCCAATGCCGAGACCATCACCGGGGGCTCCGGCAACGACACACTGACACTCGCGTCCGCCCTGTCCACCGCGATGTCGGTTGACCTCGGAGGTGGCAGCAACAAACTGACTCTCGCCGCCAGCAGCGGCACCGGGACCATCAGCAACGTCAATACCCTGATCGGTGGCTCGGGCGCCGATGTCGCCACTCTGGCAACCACATTGTTGACTGGCAGCGTCGATCTGGGCGCCGGCAATGACGTGCTGAGCCTGGCCAATGGCACGAATTCGGTGAGTATCGCCAATACCGAGACGATCATTGGCGGCACTGGCGCCGACACGATCACCCTCGTCAATGCTGTGGCGAATGCCAGCATCGACCTTGGTGGTGGCAACGATACGCTGAGTTTCGGCAACTTCACCAACAGCGCCAGCGTCGCCAACGTCGAGACAATCACTGGCGGTACTGGTGACGATGCCATCACGCTGGGGTCCGCTCTGACCACAGCGATGTCGGTCGATCTTGGCACTGGCAACAACAAACTAACGCTGGCGGCAACTGGCGGTACCGGAACCGTCAGTAACGTGAGGACACTGATCGGGGGCGCTGGCAGTGACACCGTCACGTTTGCCACAGCACTCACCGGCGCCAGCATCGACCTCGGCGCTGGCAGCGACACCCTCAAGCTGGGCAACTTCGCCAACACCGCAACGGTCGGCAATGTCGAGACCCTCAACGGCGGCTCCGGCAACGACACAGTGACCCTGGGCGCTGCTGCCTCCAATGCCAGCATCGACCTCGGCGCCGGCAACGACATCCTCGCCCTCGGCAACTTCACCAACCGGGCGACCGTCACCAACGTCGAGACCATCCTTGGTGGGTCCGGCAACGACACGATCACGCTAGGCAACGCCCTGACCAGCGCGATCAAGATCGATCTCGGCACCGGCGCCAACACGCTGGTTCTTGGAAACGCGGCAAACACCGGCACCGTCGGCAATATCGGCACGCTGACCGGTGGCAGCGGAGCGGACACCATCACACTTGGAACCGCTGTGGCGAATGCCAGCATCGACCTCGGGGCCGGCAATGACATCCTGACGCTCGGCAACTTCGTCAACAGCGCGACGGTTGCCAATGTCGAGACCATCACGGGCGGCACAGGCAACGATGCGATCACTCTCAACAGTGCCTTGACGAACGGCGTCTCGGTCAATCTGGGAGCAGGCGCCAACAAGCTAACCCTCGCCAGCGGCGGCAATACTGGCACCGTCACGAATGTCGCGACATTGATCGGCGGGAATGGCAACGATACCGTCACATTTGGCGGCAGCCTGGTGAACGGTTCCGTGGATCTCGGTGCCGGCAGCGATACACTCGCCCTTTCCAACTTCACAAATCACGTTTCGGTCGCGAATACTGAGACCGTGATGGGTGGCAGCGGCAACGACACCATCATTCTGACCGGCAACACCGCGTCAATGGTGATCGGGGCGGCTGGCGTGAACTTCATCAAGGGCAATACTGGCGCCGATCAGTTCGTTCTGGATCAGAACAGTTATGGCAACGTCAGTTTCCTGACTAATTTCAGCACGGCCAATGGTGACAAGATCGCCCTCGACACCACCAGCAGCGGGACCCTGTCGGGCAATGCCTATGACCTGGGCGGCACGGGTCTCATTGCCGGCACTACCCTGGCAGACGTTGCGGATGCAGCAACACGGCTGGCGACGACTTTGGCCAACGGTGGCAAAGGAGCCTTCGTCTATGAACACGATACCGGCGAACTGTTCTACAGCGGCAACGGATCATTTACTGGCGGAGGCACGCTGATCGGCGTTGTCACCACAGATGGCTCAACCCCATGGACGTTCGACGCACACGGCTTCACACAGGTCTAGTCCAGCGGTTACACCACCGCGATATCCAGCCAACCATGGGGTGTCACCGTCGCACGGTTGCCGGGACGCAACAGCACCGTTGTCATGGCCAACTCAACGATGGCGGGTCCCTCAAGCGTCTGACCCGGCGCCAACCTGTCGAATTCAAACACCGGTACGGTGGTCCAGTCGCGCAGCCACACGCGGCGCTCGCCGTTGGGGATCGAGGGCACACGCTCCGCCAGGCGCGGTTCGTCAGGAACGCCAGGCAACACGCCGATGACCGATGCGCGCGCATTCACCAGCACCGCATCCTGCTCGCGCAACGCGTAGGTGTAGAGTTCCTCGTGGCGATCGTGGAACCGCTCGACGATCTGCGGCAGCGGATCATCCACGTTCCAGTCGATGCCATCCAGCGGCACCGTGATCTCGAAGATCTGCTCGCCGTAGCGCATCTCCACCGACCGCTGCACGCGCGCCGGCCCGTCGAACGAGGCACGCAGACGAGCCAAACCTTCCTGCTCCATCTCGGCGAACAGGCGCTTGACGCCGGCACCATCCAGCCGCGCGGTGTCCCCGATATGCGTGCGCGACACATCGAAGCGGAGGTCGGTCGCCAGCATGCCCCAGGCGGACAGCACCGCGGCGACGCGAGGAACCACCACCCGCGTCAGGTCAAGCTGGCGTGCAACGTCGGTGACGTGCAGACCGGCGGCGCCACCGAACGACAACAGCGCGAAGCGGCGGGGATCAACGCCGCGACGCACCGAAACCAGTCTTATACCCTCCGCCATGTTGGTGTTGACCACGCGATGGATGCCCTCGGCGGCAGCGATGCGATCCACCTTCAGCGACGCCGCGAGCCGATCGAGCGCAGCGTTGGCAGCGTCAGTATCGAGTGTTGCGCTGCCGCCAAGGAAGTGCGCGGGATCGAGATAGCCGAGCACCAGGTTGGCATCGGTCACGGTGGGCTCGGTGCCGCCGCGACCATAGCAGGCGGGGCCTGGCATGGCGCCGGCGCTTTGCGGGCCAACATGCAGGATACCACCGGAATCGACGCGGCCAATCGATCCACCGCCGGCACCCAGACTGACGATGTCCAGGCTGTTCAGCGCCAGCCGATGGCCGCCGATGCCACGGCCGCTGACCAGTGCCGGCTCACCGTTCACGATGAGGCAGATGTCGGTGCTGGTGCCGCCCATGTCGAACGGGATCAGGTTGTTGCTGTCGAGCAACTGCGTGGCATAGCGGCTGCCGGCGACGCCGCCGGCTGGCCCGGACAATACGCCGCCGGCGGCGAGGCGCGCGGATTCAGCGATGGGTGCAACCCCGCCATGCGACTGGATGATCAGGATGGGACCGGTGAAGCCTGCCTCGACCAGCCGCTGCTCCAGGCGATACAGATAGCGCGACAAAGCGGGACCGACATACGCGTTCACTACAGTTGTAGATACGCGATCGAACTCCTTGATCTGCGGGAACACGTCGGAGGAGAGGGACACGTAGGCATCCGGCATTGCCTGGCTCAGTGCGGCGGCGGTTTCGCGTTCGTGGCGCGGATCGCGATAGGCGTGCAGGTAGCAGACCGCCACTGCCTCCACGTTGGCGCGTTTCAATGCGGCGATGGCGTTGTCGAGTGAGGCGCGGTCCAGCGGGGTCTCGATCGCACCGTCCGCCCGCATCCGCTCGGTGACGCCGAGGCGCAGGGCACGCGGCACGAGTTGCTCGGGGGGTGGCATGCGCAGGTTGTAACGATCGTCCTTGAGGCCCTCGCGCATCTCGATCACGTCGCGGTGGCCTTCGGTGGTGAGCAGGCCGACACGGGCTCCCTTGTGCTCGAGCAGCGCGTTGGTGGCGACGGTGGTGCCGTGCACGATGCGCTCGGTCTGGGCCAGGAGGTCGGCGGGCGAGAGGTGCAGGATCTCGGCCAGACGATCCAGGCCGGCCATCACGCCGATCGAAGGATCGTGCGGTGTGGAGGCGACTTTTGCCAACGTGGAGTGGCCTGCGTCGTCCACCGCGACCAGGTCGGTGAAGGTGCCGCCTACGTCGATGCCGACCTTCAGCATGACATGAGCCGGGTTTGGTTGCGGTGTGGGTGGTATGGCCCCCTCCCCCCAACGCCCTCCCGCAAGGGGAGGGGGAGGACGTTGAGCTGAATCTTGCGATCTATCATATCAAATGAAACCATTGGTCGCGTCCTGCTTCCGGGCTGCTGGATCGCGCTTTGCCGCGTCGCCCCAGCCGCCGCCACCGCCGGACTCGATATGGAACACGTCGCCAGGGCGGATCTCGATCCCGACTTCCTTGGTCTTCAACACACGCTGCTGGCGGCCCTCGGAGTGCAGCACGTAGCGATGCGGCAGGCCGTCCTCGCCGCCGAGAATACCGCATGCGCCGTACTTCACGCCGTCGCCGGCGGTATTGCCCTTCGCTGGTTCCTCGATCTCGGCGACCATCTCCAGCACGCATCCTGGCCCACCTCGATACTGGCCGTCACCGCCCGAACCTGGACGGAACTCGTGAGTGCGGAAGAACAGCGGAAAGCGAACTTCCGTTACCTCCAGGCTGCCGAACTTGATGCCGCCGGCCGCCTGCCACTCGCCGCCCCCCGGCCAGCCATCACCGACCGGCGACGCGCCGCCGCCGGGACGCGCCTGGAACATGTGCCAGATGAACGGGTTTCTGCGTACGCGGATCGCGGCCCTGGATGGCGATGCGGAACCGCCGCCCCCAGCCCGCCATCGCACGATCCGGACAGGCAGGCGCCAGTGCCAGGATGATCGCCTGCATGATCTCCTGCGAGCAGTGGTTGGTGCACAGCGTGACCGGCGCGCCCTCGTTGGCCCATACGACGGTGCCAGGCTTGGCGATCACTTCCAGCGGGCGGAACGCGCCATCATTCTTCGGCGTGTGCGGATCGATCAGATATGCCAGCGCAACCACGACGGCGGAGCGCATGTTGGGGAAGGACGAGTTGACGAACCCGATGACCTGCTCATGCGAGTCCGTCAGATCGACGGTGAGGTCGCTGCCTCGCTTGGTCACCGTCGCGCGGATGTGGATGTCGGTGTAGCCATGGCCGTCGTCATCGAGGAACGCCTCGCCGTGATACACGCCGTCCTTCCACGTCGCGATCACCGCTCGCGCCTGGCGTTCGGCGCCGTCGAGCACGGCCTCGATCGCCGCCAGCGTGGTGTCCCAGCCGAACTCGCCGGTAAGCGCGAGCAAGCGCCGCTGGCCGACATGCGCGGAGCCGATCATGGCCGCGAGGTCGCCGCGGAAGTCGTGCGGATGGCGCACGTTGGTCACCAGCATCTCCAGCACGTCGCGCCGCACCACGCCGCGGTCGTAGAGGCGCAGCGGCGTGACGCGGATGCCCTCCTGCCAGATCTCGGTGGCGCCGGCGTTGTAGGCGCCGTGGGTGGAGCCGCCAATGTCGCTCTGGTGCGCGCGATTGATCGCCCAGAACATCGGTTTGTCGTCCTGGAAGATCGGCACGAACGCGGTCAGATCGGGGAGATGGTTGCCGCCATGGTAGGGATCGTTCAACAAGAACACGTCACCGGGATGGATGTCGTCGGCGAAGAACTCGGTGACTGCCTTGGCTGCCCAGGGCAGCGCGCCGACATGGATCGGCACGTGCTCGGCCTGGGCGATCAGGCGGCCATTGAGGTCACAGATCGCGGTGGAGAAATCGCGGCTGGAATTCAGGATCTGCGAGTAGGACGTGCGGAGCATCGCCTCGCCCATTTCCTCGACAATGGCGTGCAGGCGGTGCTGCACCACCGAAACAGTTATCGGGTCGACGTCGGGCAATTGGTGCTCCCTGGAGCGGTTGGTGGTAGCCGGGCTTGACCAGGCAATCGGCCTCCGCGAGACACTGTGGGCCGCGATGTGCCGATGGCGCGGGTCAACTCCGACCATGACGGTAAGTCAAGCTCGGCTGCGATGATCCATGACAGTCCATAACGATCCGCGACCATAGAGAGACCGACAGCGCATGTCGAACAGTGGGACGGCCGTCCACATCATCGGTGCGTCGGGTCGCAGCGGTGGAGCTTTGTGCCGATCACTGCTGGCGGATGGCGTGCCGATCGTTCCGATCGTGCGCGATCCGGCGAAGTGGAGCGCTACCACGCCGCGTGTCGCGGATGTGACGGACCCAACGCGGCTTCGCGGCGCGCTGCAGGATGCAACCCGCGTGGTCTGCTGCGCGCATGCCCGGCACGCAGCAGCCGTGATCGGTGCTGCGCCGCCGGAGGCGCGGCTGATCTTCCTGGGCAGCACACGCAAGTTCACGCATTGGCCGGACCGCCATGGCAACGGCGTGCTGGCGGGTGAGGCCGCGTTCGCCACCTCCGGCCGCAGCGGTGTGATGCTGCATCCAACGATGATCTACGGCGCGCAGGGTGAGGACAACGTGCAGCGTCTCGCCGCATTGCTGCGACGCCTACCGGTCGTTCCGCTGCCGGATGGTGGGCGGGCGCTGGTGCAGCCGATACACCAGGATGACGTGACCCGCGCGATCCGTGTGGCGTTGGAGCACCGGTGGGCGGGGCCACGTTCGCTGGTGATCGCAGGGGCGGCCGCCCTACCCTACGCCGACTTCGTGCGTGCCGTTGCTGCCGCGGCGGGGCTGCGGCCACCGCGCATCATGGGCATTCCGGCTGGACCGTTGATGGCGCTCGCGGGTGTTCTGCGGTACATTCCGATGTTGCCGCGGATCCGGCCCGCCGAGATCCGCCGGCTGATGGAAGACAAGAACTTCGACGTGCGCCCGATGATCGACACGCTCGGGTTTGAGCCCATTCCGCTGCGGGAAGGTCTCGCGCGCACGTTCACCGACAGGAGGTGAGAATGCCGATCATCAATCGGATCGCCGAGTTCCATCGGGAGATGACCGAGTGGCGGCACGATCTGCATGCGCATCCCGAGCTGTCGTTGCAAGAGACGCGCACCAGCGGGGTGGTGCAGGCGAAGCTGAAGGCATTCGGCGTCGATGAAATCATCACCGGCATGGCACGCACCGGCGTCGTTGGCGTGATCCGAGGCCAGGGTTCATCAACCCGCGCGATTGGCCTGCGCGCCGACATGGACGCGCTGCCGATACCCGAGGAAAGCGGCATGCCGTGGGCATCGCAGAACCCGGGCGTGATGCATGCCTGCGGCCATGACGGGCACACGACCATGCTGCTCGGCGCGGCAAAGTATCTGGCGGAGACGCGCAACTTCGATGGCACGGTCTACGTGATCTTCCAGCCGGCGGAGGAGCACTTCGCCGGCGGCGAGATCATGGTGAAGGAAGGCCTGTTCGAGCGGTGCCCAATGGAGATGGTGTTCGGCCTGCACAACTGGCCGCAGATGGCGGCTGGCACATTCGCCTGGCGCGACGGTCCGATCATGGCGGCGGTGGCGAACATCGAGATCACCATCACCGGCAAGGGCGCGCACGGCGCGATGCCGCATTTCGGTACCGATCCGATCGTGATCGCCAGCCATATCGTCACCGCGTTGCAGACCATCGTATCGCGCTCGATCGAGCCACTGGAGAGCGGCGTGGTGACCATCGGCCACATCAGCGGCGGCGAAACCTACAATGTGATCCCGGAGACGGTGCGTATGCTGGGCACGGCGCGCTGGTTCAATGCGGGTGTCGGCGCGCAGTTGGAGGAGGGCGTGCGGCGCCTCGCTACTGGCATCGCGGAGAGCTTCGGCGCCAAGGCGGACGTGGTGTTCTCGCTCGACAATCCGGCGACGGTGAACGACCCCGAGGCTACCACGCTGACCCGGCGTGCCGCGACGGCCGTGGCGGGTGAATCACGGGTTGTGCCGATGGCGAAGCCGACGATGGGAGGCGAGGATTTCTCGTTCATGCTGAACGCCAAGCAGGGCAGCTACATCATGCTGGGGGGCGCGCGTGGAACGGATGACGCGATGGTCCACCATCCTCGTTACGACTTCAATGACGAGATCCTGCCGGTTGGCGCGTCCTATTGGGCGACGTTGGCGGAGCAATTGCTGCCGCGAACCGCGTAGCGACCGCGACGGAGGATCAGCATGCCGGCGGCGGGGGCCAGCAGCAACACCAGTGTTGCCGGCTCCGGGACAACCGAGAGGTTGAAGCCGTAACTGATGCCGTCATACGCGGTCAGGACGCGATCGGTGATGTTGCCGTTGCCGTCGGTGTCGAAGGTGACTGTCGAGAGCAGGGCAATGCCGCGGAACGCATCGTCGGGCCAGAGGCCTTGGGGCGCGTCGGCGAACGGATCCGGCCCTGCGATGGTGCTCGGGCCGTACTGGAACGGATAGATCGGATCGCAGTAAGCCTGGCCGGACGCGGTCGCTCCGATGTTTGCCGCGATGGTGTTGTTCGGTCCGGGGGTTTGGCCAGGGATTGGTTCGCATGCAGACAGGAACGCGCCGCTGCTGCCGCTGGAGCCGGCGCTCAACGAATAGGTGTCGAGGGTGACGGCAGGTGGCGACACCATATCAACCGACGTGGGGGAGTAGTTTATTACGAGCGCCTGGGTCCAAACGAGTTGCGCCAGGGTTGGGTCGTTACCGGTGGGACTGTAGTTGATCGAGACGATGATCGGGTTGATGCCGCCGGTGAACGTTCCGGCACCCACGGTGACATTGGCGGTAAAGGACACGGGTAAAGCACCACCGTCCACGAGATGCCACAGGCTGCCGTTTGCCGCGTTCCAGTTGTTGAAGGCGTCGGTGAAGTTGAACAGGTCGGATTGCGTGTTGGGGAAGCCGCCGATGAAACTGTCGGTTGCACCAACGATCTGATTGGACAGGTATCCGGTATCGGAGCATTGGGGAACCGCCTCGGCTCCCGCCTGACAGTTGGCCACTGTCACGGTCAGGCTCTGGACCGTGGCGTTGGCAGATCGCAGCGGCGCCAGCAGCAGCAGCGCGCCCATTGCGATGGCGACGCAGTGCGCCGAGCGGCGTTCGGACCCGAATTCCATCGGCGGAACGATAACCGTTCGGATGGTGAAACGCCACCGGAATTGGTGGAGGCGTGGTACGTCGTGGAGTTTGGGCGATGAGGTATCGCCCCCTCCCCCTGCCCCCTCCCGCAAGGGCGAGATCTGGAGCCAACCTCGGCACATCTCGACCATCTGCGGCTGTGCTGGACCTGCAATGGGTCGTATAGTGGGGAGAGGCCTCGACGTGGGGCTCGTCTGAATGCATCGCAAGGTCAAGACATGCCGCACGTGAAACTGCACCTCACCGTCCTGATGCTGGTCCTGGGCGGCTGCGCGGGTCCGATGGGTCCGATCCGGATCAACCCGACGCCACCGCCGCCGCCGGTGACCTCGTTCGACGGTGCGTATCGCGATACGATCCGTTCGGTTCGCTCGTTCGGCGCGGATCAAGCCACATCCTGGTGCGAGTCACCGGGCCAGCCGCTCATCACGGTCCAGAATGGCCAGTTCAGCTACGCCGTGCCGCATCCGAACGTCCCCGGCAACGCCACGCCGAATTTCCCAGCTACGATTGCGAGCGATGGATCGTTCACCGGCCAGATCATTGCGGGGAGCATCTTCGGACACGTGCAAGGCAACCATATCCAGGGTCGGATCGACGGCTCGGCCTGCATCTACGAGTTTACCGGCAACCGGACATAGGGGCGGTCGCCGCCAACGCCGGCACATCAGAGAGGCAGCAATGACCGTGATCGAGGCTTGCCAGGCCAATTTCGCCGCGCACCAGCATGATTGTTCCGGTTTCGCCTGCGCGGTAGCCGCCGCGCTGGGCGTGCCGCTTGCCGGCAATGCCAACCAGATCGCCGATATGGTGCGGGCCGGTTCGGACGGGTGGGAGCCTTTAGCGGATGGTGCCGCCGCGGCCGCGGCAGCGACCGACAAGCTGGTGATCGCCGGGTTGCGCGGCGATGCACAGGCAAAACCTGATGCACACGGGCACGTCGTCGTCGTGGTAGCAGGTGAATTGAACCGCGGGCGCTATCCTACGGCCTTCTGGGGCAGCCTCGGTGGACCTTCCGGTCAGAACCAGACGATCAACAATGCCTGGACCCCGCAGGACCGCGACAACGTGGCCTACGCGGCACACGCCATCCCGTAGCCGCGCGTTTCAGAGAATGTCGTCGCGGATGCACGCCTTGCTGTGGCCGGGTACCACTTCCGTCAACACTGGCTCGATCTCCGCACACGCCGGCAGTGCGTAGCGGCAGCGGGTGCGGAATACGCAGCCGGATGGCGGCGCGAAAGGGCTTGGCATCTCGCCCGGCAGGTCGGTGAGTTCACGCCGCGCTGCCGGATCCGGCTCGGGCGCTGCCTCCAGCAATGCCACGGTGTAGGGGTGCATCGGGCGCCGATAGATTGCCTCGGCCGACGCCACTTCCATGACCCGGCCGAGATACATCACCACGACGCGGTCGCTGACGTACTGCACGACGGCCAGGTCGTGCGCGATGAACAGCATCGTCAGGCCGAGCGAGCGTTGCAGATCGAGCAGCAGGTTCAGCACCTGCGCCTGCACCGACACGTCCAGCGCGGAGACCGGTTCATCGGCGACCACGAACACCGGCTCCGCCGCCAGCGCGCGGGCGATGCCGATGCGCTGGCGCTGGCCGCCGGAGAATTCGTGCGGGTAGCGATCCATTGAGTCTGCTGGCAGGCCGACGCGTGCCAGCAGCTCGGTCACGCGGGCCGGGCGATCGCGGCGCGTGCCGATGTCGTGGATGACGAATGCCTCGCCGATGATGTCGCGCACCTTGAGCCGAGGGTTCAGGCTGGAATACGGATCCTGGAAGATCATCTGCATGCGACGGCGCAGCGGGCGCAGCGCCGGCTTGTCGAGATGGGTGATGTCGGCGCCGTCGAACCGGATGACGCCGCCCGAGGGTTCCAGCAGGCGCAGGATCGCCCGGCCGGCGGTGGTCTTGCCGCTGCCTGAACTCACCGACCAGGCCGACCACCTCGCCCGGCGCGATGGAAAGGTTCAGCCGATCAACCGCACGCAATGCTACGCGGCCGCCGCCGAGTACGCCGCCGCCGGTGGGGAAGGTCACTGTCACGTCGGTGAGCTCCACCAGGGCGGTCATGGCGGTGCATCCCAGTGGTGGCAGCGCACGTCGTGCCCGGCGATGACCTCGGCGAGTGGTGGCATCGCGGTGCGGCACACCTCGTCGGCGAGCGGGCAGCGCGGCGCGTAGCTACAGCCGGGCGGCAATGCGACGGGGCTTGGCACCTGGCCCGGGATCGACAGCAGGCGGCGCGACGGATCGCGGCCGACGGCCTCCACACGGGGGATGCTGCGAAGCAGGGCGCGTGTATACGGATGTAATGGCGCGGCGAACACCGTGCGGACGTCGCCCTGCTCGACGATGCGTCCGGCATACATCACTGCGACCCGATCGGCGATCTGCGCCACCACGCCGAGATTGTGGGTGATGAACAGCACGCTCATGCTCATCTCGATCTGCAAGGCGCGGATCAGGTGCAGGATCTGTGCCTGGATCGTTACGTCCAGCGCGGTGGTCGGTTCATCGGCGATCAGCAGCGCCGGGCGGCAGGCCAACGCCATCGCGATCATGACCCGCTGACGCATGCCGCCCGACAGGCGATGCGGATACTCGCGCGCACGCCGTTCCGGGTCCGGGATGTTCACCCGCCCCAACATTTCGACGGCTCGTTGCCGCGCTGCGTTGCGACCGAGACGCTGGTGCAGGCGGACCACCTCGGCGATCTGCTCGCCGACCGTCAGCAGAGGGTTCAGGCTGCTCATCGGCTCCTGGAAGATCATGCCGATTTCGTTGCCGCGGATGTGCCGCATCTCCGGCTCCGGCAAAGCGAGCAGGTCACGGCCGCGGAACAGCACGCGACCGCCGGCGATCTCGCCTGGCGGTATCGGCACCAGGCGCATGATGGAGAGCGAGGTCACCGATTTGCCGCTGCCGGACTTGCCCACGATCGCCAGCGTTTCACCGGCGCCGACGGTGAAGCTGACGCCATCGACGGCGCGCGCGACAGTGCCCTCGGCGTGGAAGAACGTCTGCAGGTCCTGGACTTCGAGCAGCGGGGCGGCTTTGGTCATGTGAGACGGCGGAGCCTCGGGTCGAGTGCGTCGCGCAGGCCATCGCCGACGGCCTGCAACGACAGCACGGTCAGCACGATGCAGAGACCGGGGGCGAGGATCAGCCAGTCGGCGTTCTGCATATACTCCTGGGCCGTTGCGATCATGTTGCCCCAGGTCGGACTGGTCGGCGGCACACCGGCGCCGAGGAATGACAGGGCTGCCTCGGTCAGGATGGAGAACGCGAACACGAACGTGCCCTGCACGAGCAGCGGCGACAGCAGATTGGGCAGCAGATGCACGACGATGACGCGGCGGCTGCTGGCGCCGAGCGCTTCCGCGGCCTCGATGAACTGGAGTTCGCGCAGGACCAGCACCGCGCCGCGCGCAACGCGGGCGACACGCGGTGTATACACAGTGCTGAGCGCGATCACCACGTCGGTCAGCGACGCACCCAACGCTGCCATCAATGCGATGGCCAACAGGATGTCGGGGAACGCCATCAGCGCATCGGTGACGCGCATCAGGAACCCGTCGAGCCGGCGCACGTAGCCTGACACCACGCCCAGGACGGTGCCGCAGATGAGCGATACGAACACCACGAGGAGGCCGACGGTCAGCGAAAGCTGGGCGCCGTACATGCAGCGGGTCAGCACGTCGCGGCCGAACTCGTCGGTGCCGAACCAGTGCGCCGCGGAGGGCGCCGCGAGCCGATGCGCGATGTCCATCTTGCGGGGCGAATAGGGCGCGAGCCATGGCGCGCCGACCGCCGCGACCACCATGACCAGCAGGATGAACAGGCTGATCAGCACCAGCTTGCGCCGTACCAGGCGCCGCAACAGCAGCAGCGCCGGGGAGGCGGATGGCGCGCGGGTGGCGGCGGGGAGCGCGAGGTCTGACATCTCAGGCCAGCCCGCGACCGCGAACGCTGCCAGTAGCCTGATGAACTGATGACCACCCTAATCTCCCCCTCCCCTTGCGGGAGGGGGTTGGGGGAGGGGGGAGCGCCAAGCACAACCCCACGACCAGCTTCGTCATCAGTACCGCACCCGCGGATCTAGCACGGCGTACAGGATGTCGATGCCGAGATTTATCAATACATAGACGCCGGAAATCACCAGCAACGCGCCCTGGATGACCGGGTAATCGCGCCGCAACACCGCTGAAACTACGAGATTCCCCACACCAGGCAATGCGAAGACCGTTTCTGTAACGATCGCGCCACCGAGCAGGCCCGCCACGGTCAAGCCGATCACCGTCAACACCGAGGTGCGTGCGTTGCGGAACGCGTGCTTGAAGATCACCGTTGTCGGACGCAGGCCTTTGGCCCGCGCGGTGCGCACGTAGTCCTCCTGCAGGACGTCGAGCATGCTGGTGCGGGTGAAACGCATGATGAGCGCGGAACTGGGAATGCCTAGCGCAATCGCCGGCATGATCAGGTAGGTGAGCCGCTCCAGTGGTGTGGCGTCCGGCGGACCGTAGCCGGCCACCGGCAACAGATGCAGCCGAACCGACAGGTATTCGATCAGTGTCAGACCGATCCAGAAGCTGGGCAGGCTGGCTCCGGCCATCGCGGCCGCCGTTAATCCCTGGTCGAGCGCGCCGCCTCGCTTCACTGCCGACAGGACGCCGATGGGGACGCCGATCAAGGTGGCCAATCCGGCGGCCAGCACGGTGAGTTGTATCGTGAGTGGCGCTCGTTCCGCCAACGCCTGGGTCACGCTGCGGCTGAGGAAGATCGATTCTCCCAGCCGCAGGTGCACCACGGAGTCCATGAACTGCACGTACTGGATAGGCAACGGGGCATCGAGGCCGAGGCGTTCGCGCAGCGCTTCGACATCGGCGGCGGTCGCGGCCGGGCCCAGCATCACCGCTGCCGGATCGCCTGGAATGACGTGCGCGATTACGAACACGATCGTTGCGACCAGGAACATCACAACGATCATTCCTGCGAGCCGGCGCAAGAGGTATCGGGTCATGCGCCGGCTCCGACGATCATCAGGACAGCTTGGTGTTCCAGAACGCCGGCCAGATGCCCGGATAGTATCCCGTCATCTTCTTGCTCGCGCCGAACGTCGTGTAGCCCGCACCCACCTTGACCGTGGGCACGTCGATGTAGAACTGCGCCTGAAGCTTGTGCCAGATCGGCACACGCTTGGCCGGATCGCTCTCCGTTGTGAAGGCGTCCATCAAGGCGTGCTTGTCGGGCGTGTCCCACCAGCCCGGATAGCTTGGGTTGAAGATGGTGATCGAGGACGGCTCCGGCACCACGCCGTGGCCGGTCACGAAGGCCTCCCACTGGTCGGGGTTCTGCCGGCGTTGCAGGATCGTTGCCCAATCAGTGACCACGAGGTCGATCTTGAAGCCGGCCTCGGTCAGGTTCGCTTCAATCACCTGGGCGGTCTTGTATTGATAATCGTATTGCGTGCTGGTCAGGATGCGGATCGGTTCGCCCTTGTATCCCGCCTGCTTCAGCAGCGCCGCTGCCTTGTCGGTGTTGCCCTGGTTGTAGCCGGGCGCCTCGGCGTCGTACCAGGCGGTGCCCTCTGGATAGATCGATCCTTGCAGCGTCCACAGCGACTTGTCGCCGAACGCGGCCGCGAGCGCATCGCTGCAATTGATCGCTGTCTGCGCCGCGCGACGGAGCACCGGATTGCTGAACACGCTCTTCTTGTTGTTCATGATGAACAGCACCCAGAGCGCCGCGGTCAGCGTGCCGGGGACCACGTCGGGCTTGCCGTGGATGCGCGCGTAACTCTCCGGTGTCAGGTTGTCGGCCCAGTGATACTGCCCGGCCAGCAGCCCGTCCGCGCGCGTGGTCGGATTGGGGGATGGCAGAAAGCGGACCTCATCGACGAACGCCTCGCGCTTGCCGACATAGCCGTCGGTCTTGCCGGGAGGCGAAACATATTGGGCGAACTTGCCGACACGGACCCAGGTGTCGGGCTTGTATTCGATGAACTTGAACGGGCCGGTGCCGGTGAAGTCCTTCAGTGGGTCGGGCGCCGTGGCGATGCGCTTGGGCATGATCTGCGGCGATCCGTTGGGGAACGCCAATAGGTTCACCAGTGGCGAATACGGCTGCTTCAGCACGATCTCGACGGTGGCGGGATCCTTCGCCGAGATGGAGTTCGAGAAGCGCCCACGGCGTGCGGCCGCGCGGCGACAGCCGGCCCCAACGCTGAAGCGACGCCACCACGTCGTCCGCGTTCATTGTGGTACCGTCATGATAGGGCACGCCGCTGCGCAGCTTGATGGTGTAGCGCTTGCCGCCGTCGGTGATCTCCGGCAGCTCGGCGGCCAACAGCGGCGCGATGCTGAAGTCGGGCCCGAAGATGTAGAGTGTTTCGTAGAAGAGCTGGGTGATCTCTGACAGCAGATCGGACGTGACCGGCGAAGGGTCAAGCGGCCCTGGGTCACCGCTCGTTGCGATGTTGAGCACACTGGCGCCTTGCGCCTGGGCGCGCCTCAGCGGCAGCACGACCGTTGCCGCAGTCCCCAGCATCAGCGCTCGCCGCCGCATCTCCAGCGATGAACTCCAGCGTGTTTGTTGCATGATCGTTCCCCAGGTTGTTTGTGGTTGGAGACAGCATGGCAGAGGCCAACGCGGCACGAAAGTGCCGCTGCGATGGCGGTGGGTGTGAAACAGGGATTGTAAGTCCGATCCAATCGATTGAGGATCAGCGTCGCCTATCTGGGAGACATATAACCATGACCACCCCACTCGGCCGCCGGTCCCTGGCCGGTGCCGCCGCGCTGCTGTCCGTTACCTGGTTGGCCTCCGCGCAGGCACAGACCGCCAACGAGAGCACCTTCGACCGTATCCGCCGCACCAAGACGTTGCGTATTGCGGCGTTGCCGGGTGAGCTGCCGTACTTCCAGAAGGACATCACGTCAGGCGAATGGAGTGGCGCCTGCATCGACATGTCGAAGGACATCGCGAAAGTGTTCGATGCACAGGTTGCCTATGTGGAATCGACCTACGGCAATTCGGTGCTCGATTTGCAGTCGAACAAGATCGATCTGGCGTTCGCGTTGAATCCGACGCCGGCGCGGGCACTTTCGATTGGCTTCACCCACCCGATGATCGTGCATCCGTTCGGTTGCGTTGCGCGCAAGGGCTTCGATCCGAGCACGTGGGACGATCTGAACAAGCCGGAGATACGGGTGGTGTATGATATCGGATCTCTGCACGAGACGGCGGCGAAGCGTTATTGCCCGAAGGCACAGCTTACCGGCTACAAGACACGCGACGACTGCACGCTGGCGTTGCAATCGGGCCGTGCCGACGCGCACATCCTCGCGGCGATCCTGGGGCTTTCCGCAATCGGCAAGAACCCGTCGCTCGGCAGCTATCACCTGCTCAACAATCCGCTGGTCGCGTTGCCAAGCTGCCTGGGCATCCAGCGCGAGCCGGATA
This sequence comes from uncultured Alphaproteobacteria bacterium, assembly GCA_963726125.1. GTDB lineage: Bacteria > Pseudomonadota > Alphaproteobacteria > Acetobacterales > Acetobacteraceae > JAMXLO01. The sequence continues at coordinate 22,739 of CAVSBG010000019.1, forward strand.
CGCGATTTGCCGACGTGATCAACGCCTGGATCGATTTCAATCGCGGCACCGGCCAGATCCGCGAATGGCTGCTGGACGGGTTGGCGAAGTTCGGCGTGACGCGCGAGCAGGTACCGGCAACCTTGAGCTTCTGACGGACGCGAGGAGAAGGCGATGGTCTATCAATGGGACTTCGCCTTCCTGCTGCGCTACGTGCCGCTGTTCTGGAAGGGCGTGCTGGTCACGCTGGCCTATACCGTTGGCACGATCACCATTGGCCTGATCATCGGATTGGTGATCGGCATGGGCCGATTGTCCCGCTCCAAGCTGCTCAACATTCCACTGATCGCCTTCATCGAGGCGTTCCGCTGCACACCGTTGCTGGTGCAGATTGTGTGGTTCTACTACGCGCTGCCGGTGCTGCTGAACATCCAGATACCGGCGACGGCGGCTGCGGTGATGGTGCTGTCGTGCTACACCGGCGCATTCTATGCGGAGATCTTCCGCGGCGGCATCGTGTCCATCGAGCAGGGACAATGGGACGCGGCGAATGCATTGGGGCTGCGTCGCTGGGCGTTGATGCGCAAGGTGATCCTGCCTCAGGCGATCAAGCGGATGATCCCGCCGTTCGTCAACCAATCGATCACGCAGCTGAAGAACACGTCACTGGTGTCCACCATCGCAGTGCCGGACCTGCTGTATCAGGGTACGTTGATCACCGCTGACACCTATCGTCCGCTCGAGGTATATACGGTGGTTGCGTTGATCTACTTTGTCTTGCTGTTCCCCAGCACGCTGCTCGCTCAGGCCTACGAGCGACACCTTGCCAAGGGACGCTGACATCGGGTGCGTGTGCCGGCGCGCCCGGCTCGGCACGACAGTGCGGCACCGCTGCCAGGCTTCCACGATTGTCGCGCCGATATCGTTGGAAACGGACCCTTCGCAGTCGGGTGGCCGCGACATAGGTGACGGATGAAGCACCGGATCGACATTGTGGAAGCAAAGCCCGAGGACGCCGGCGCGATCGCGGAGATCCATCTGACGGCACGACGAGAAGCAATGCCATATCTGCGTCTGGCGCATTCAGATGATTCGACGCGTGCGTGGTTTGCCAACATAGTCGGCGATCGGCCGCTGTGCTGGTGGGTGGCGCGATGCGAGGGACAGATCGTAGGCTATATGCGCGTTGTCGACGACGAGCTCGACCATCTTTACGTCCGGCCGAACTGGCAACGACGTAGTGTGGGACTGGCGTTGCTCAACAAGGCGAAATTGCAAAGTCCGGCGCGGCTGGCCCTGTGGACCTTCCAACGGAACACCAATGCGCGGGCGTTCCATGAGGCGCAGGGATTCCGCATCGCAGGATGCACGGATGGCGAAAACGAGGAGCACGAGCCGGATGTGCGTTACGTCTGGGAGGCAGCGAGCGGCGCCCCCGCGCGCGCAAACCTATGATGGCGGCGCCATCGTTGCAGACAGACGCACCAGTTTCTGTCAGGTTGCACCTGGGTAACCGCGGGATACTCCCATGAACGCGCGTGGATCAGATCTGGCGATGGCCGAGCGGCACGTGGTGGAGGGAGAGGCGCGCATAGAGCGTCAAAGGCAGATCATCCTGAAGATGGACCACGACCATCATCCCGCGGCAGCAGCCATGGCTCGCGTGCTGCTGAAGACGTTGTGCCAGACTTCTCGACAACATGCGCACTCACCTGGCGCTGATACGGAAGCACGGATTGTAGGTCAGGCAGTGATGCCGACATTCCAGAAGCACGGCCATGCCAGCGGCGTGTAGCCCGTGAGTTTGCTGGAGATGCCATAGAGTTGGAGAAACTCGCCGAGTTTGATCGTCGGGACATCGCGGTAGAAGATCGCCTGCAGTTGGCGCCAGATTGCCAGGCGCTTGGCGGGATCGCTCTCACCAACGAAGGCATCGAGTGCCGCGTGCTTGTCTGGGGAATCCCACCAGCCTGGGTAGCTTGGGTTCACGATGGTGATCAGCGTCGGGTCGGCCACCAGACTGTGCGCTGCGATGAAAGCCTCCCACAGATTTGGATCCGTGCGTTTCTGCAGCAGCGTCGCCCAGTCCATGACCTGTACGTCGACAGTGAAGCCCACTTCGGCGAGTTGCGCCTGCGCGACCTGGCCGATCTTGAACATGTAGTCGTATTGCTTGGAGACGAGGAAACGGAGCGGCTTGCCGTTGTAGCCGGCTTCCTTCATCAAGGCTTTCGCCTTGTCGGGATCGTGCACATTGTAATCGGGCGCCTCGGGATCGTACCAGGCTGTGCCCTTCGGGTAGATGGAACCTTCCAGATGCCACATCGGCGGCGCACCGAACGCGGCGGTCAGCATGTCGGATGGGATGATCGCGTAACGGATCGCGCGACGGAGACGCGGATCGCTCAACACGCCGCCCTTGGTGTTGAAGATCATGTTGCAGGCATTGGGTGAATTGACCAGGCCCTGCTTCACATTGGGTTGGTTGGCGAGGCGCTGGTAGCCCTCGGGGGTGAGCAGGTCGGCGAACTGGAACTGGCCGCTGAGCAGTCCATCCACACGGGTGACTGGGTTGGGGACGGGCACGAAGCGAAGTTCATCGATCAGCGCCTGACGCTTGCCGGCATAGCCCGCGGCAGGACCCGGCGGCGATACGTAATCGCCGAATTTGGCGAGGCGGATGTACTGGTCGGGCTTGTATTCGATCAGCTTGTACGGGCCGGTGCCGACGCTATCCTTCAGCGGATCGGGTGCGGCTGCAAGGCGTTTGGGCATGATTGCCGCGGCGCCGTTGGGATAAGCGAGCAGCGCAAGCAGCGGCGCGTATGGCTGCTTCAGCGTCATAACCACAGTCGCGGGGTTGCTGGCAGCAATGCTGTCCACGTAGGCGGCGACAGTCTTGCCACGAGGCGACAGACGCATCCAGCGTTGCAACGACGTGACAACATCGTCGGCGTTCATCGTGGTGCCATCGTGGAAGCGTGCGTCGGTGCGCAGGTTGATGGTGTAGCGCTTGCCGTCGGGGGAGATATCGGGAAGTGCGCTGGCCAGCAGCGGGAAGAAGTGCAACGAGGGGTCGAAGATATAGAGCGTCTCGTGGATGTGCTGGTCGATCTCGGACACCAGATCGGCGGTGAACGGCATCGGATCGAGCGAGGCGGGGTCACCGACCGTGGCGACGGTGGCGACGCTGGTGGATGGGGTGGATTGCGCGCTGGCATGCGCCCACGGGAGCAGCGTGGTTGCGCCGGCGGCAAGCAACGTACGCCGATGGACTCTGGGTTGCTGGTTCATGCTTTCGTCCCCCTCTTGGACGAAGTATTGCCGATACCGCCGGGCGTGGCCACACGCGCACAATCAGCGCGGGATCCAGGACTTGCCGCCTGTTATGGAGTCGCCAGGGAGAGGCAAACCTTCCGGACACCGGTGATCGACGTCGATTTCCATTTCGTCTCCCCAAAAAGATTGCCGGCGGAGCTCCGCCAGTCCGCAAATTTTTTGCGCGGAGCCCGCACAAAAGATCTCTGACTTGCGCCCGGGAGCTCTGCCTGTCCGACCGTGACCGTCATTCCGCTTGCGTCCCTACCAGGCCTCAGTCCGAAACCGCGAGGTTATGACAACGCTTCTTCCCTTTGGGACTACCCACGGAACACTCCGTCTCAATTCAGCACTTCCCTTATAAATAGTTAGGGAGTAGGTTGGTTTGAATCCCAAGTGCCGACATGATCTCAGGACTTATGCTATGAGCACTGGTCAGGATTTGCCGGACGAACGTCAGCAGTACCACCTGGGCATTTTGGAAGCGTTGCCGTTTGCCATCTACACGACGGATGCAACCGGCAAGATCACCTTCTACAATCAGGCGGCGGCGGATTTCGCCGGCCGCCGCCCGGTGCTTGGTAACGATGAGTGGTGCGTGACTTGGCGGATGTATCAGAGGGATGGAACGCCGCTGCCCCACAATCAGTGTCCGATGGCTGTTGCCTTGAAGGACAGGCGGCCGGTCAGGGGAGAGGAAGCGGTCGCGGAACGTCCGGACGGCACCCGCATCCCCTTCAGAGCATATCCAACACCGCTCTACGACAGTGCCGGCACGTTGGTTGGGGCTGTCAATTTGCTCATGGACATCAGCAGCCAAAAACATTCGCAGGCAGAAGGTCAGCGAATGAAAGCGCTCCCAAGGGAGCGCGCCGGATTCAGCCCCCAGGAAATCAACAGGATCAGGGATGATGCGTCGGCCAAGATCACTGGAAAGCACGTTTCGCGCTCCAATACAGAGGCGATCGCGACAGGACAGTCTGATCCGCTGACAATCCTGCTAGAGCTTCTCCGCAGGACGATCGCCAGCGACGCCGATCCATACCTCCTTGTGGGCTCCCTGGTTGAAGGCATTGCCAGCGCGATAGCGCTGAAGATATCGCGTGAGGAACATGGAGAAATCGCCGTCGAAACGGTACGCTTGCTGCGAGACCGAATGCGTAGCCATGGACTGATTTAACCCCGAAGGATAACCACCGGTCATTTCTCGATGCACTTCACCAGCTCGCTGCGTGGAGCACCCGTGGCCATCCCGCCTAAATCAAAGGATCGAACATCCGGCCAGTGATGGAGGCCACGACACCGGTCGGTCATTCGGGCGCCATGACGCGACACCACTGCTGACACATCATTCATAACGGCCATTGGCATTAGTTGCGAAATCTCGTCGGCAATCCGGTCTTGGCGGTCAGCCCGCCATCGGCAACGAACGCCGAACCGGTCACATAGGACGCGAGGTCGGACGCCAGGAACAGCGCCACATTCGCCATTTCCTCGGGCGTACCAAGCCGACCCATCGGGATTGCTGCGAGCGTCGCGTCCGCAAACCCCTGTATCGTCGTAAGCGACCGTTGCAGCAACGGCGTGTCGATCGCACCAGGGCAGATGCAGTTGCAGCGGATGTTGTCGCCAGCATATTCCATCGCCACGACGCGGGTGAAATTCACTACCGCCGCCTTCATCGCATTATAGGCCGCCAGACCATAGTCGCCGAACAAGCCGGAGATCGAGGCGGTGTTGACGATCACGCCGCCACCCTGCTTCTGCATCAACGGCAATACGCGCCGGGTGGCCTGCATCACTGCGGTCAATCCGACCTGCAGTGTGTAGTCCCACACCTCCTGATCGATCTCGGCCACACGCGCAATGCGGCCCTTGTATATCGTCGGCGGCACACCGAACGCGTTGTTGTGCAGCATGTCGATGCGACCGAACGCATCCAACGTGCGGTCGATCATGGCTTCGATCGCCGCCAATTGCGTCAGATCGGCGACGATCGCCAACGCGCTGCCACCGGCCGCGGTGATCTCCGCGACTACGGCATCCGCCGCCGCCGCGTTCAGGTCGGCGACCGCGACTGCGCCCCCACCCTTTGCGAAACCCAACGCGGTGGCGCGGCCGATGCCTGAACCCGCGCCCGTGATCAAACCGATCTTGCCGTCAAACCGCATGCGACGTCTCCTGTCGTTTCACCCACTCTGCCGGTGCCGCAAGCGATCGGCAAACCTGCGGCTGCTCCGGCCATTGTGACCGTTGCGATTCTGGCTGAAATTCCAGTCGCCGCGCTGAGGCGCGCACCATGACCGAGCGAGCAACGATGGGGCGTAACGATGTCGAGGATCACGCGGCAGTCACACAGGAGCACCCCAAGCAGACGCGCGCTGCTGACGGGCGTTGGGTCGCTGCTGTTCCTGCCATGGATCGCACGAGCCGCTACCAGCGCCGCAACGCCTGCGACGCGAGCGGTGTCCGAGCAGGCCTGGCGCGCCCTCGCCGCGAAGGTGAAAGGTGGTGTGGTGCGACCCGGCGACCACGATTTCATCGCGTTGAGCCGTCCGCAGAATCTCCGCTACGCGAGCGAGGTATCGCTGGGCGTCGCTCGCCCACGCGACTCGGTGGAAACCAATGCGGCGATCGCATGGTGTCGTGAGCAGGGAATTCCGATGGTGCTGCGGTCCGGCGGCCACAGCTACGCCGGCTGCAGCGCTACAACGGGCCTCATCATCCACACCGGCCTGATGCGCCAGGTGCGTCGTATCAATGACGATACATTCGAACTCGAAGCCGGCGCGTTGTTCTCTGATGCATATCGCGCACTTGAGGCGGCCAGGGACACCAATGCCGGCGGCATGGCAATGCCCCACGGCCGGTGCTTCGGCGTAGGAGTGAGCGCCTTCCTGCTCGGCGGTGGCATAGGCTTCGCCATGCGCGAGTTCGGGTTGGGTTGCGACCGGGTGTTGGAGGCAGAGGTGGCGCTTCCCGATGGCCGCGTCGTCCGCACTGCCGTCGATGAGAACGCCGAACTCTTCTGGGCGCTGCGTGGCGGTGGTGGCGGCAACCTCGGCGTTGCGCTTCGTTTTAAGGTCCGTGCCGAGCCAGCCAAACCGGTCACGACCTACCGGATCACCTGGAACCGCAACGTTCCGGTGGTATTCACCAGCCTGGTTCGTGCTCTTGAAGGCGCGCCCGATCGCATGGGTTCCAGAATCGGCATCCACGCGACGCGGACGCATGAGAGCAAGCCGAACACACTGACGCTATTCGGCCAATTGCGTGGCCCAAAGGATGAAGCACGCGCCATCCTCGCACCCGCCCTGGCGGCGGCTCCTGCCGACACCGACATCATGCAGACGACATCCTATTGGCAGGGCCAGCAGATCCTCGGCGTTGACGCACCTCCCAACATTTATCAGGCAACCTCCCGTTACAGTGCGAGGCTGAGCGACGGCGCAATCGAGGACGTGGTCCGTCGTTGCCGTACCTGGCCGGGCACAAAAGCTTCAGCCACATTCTTCATGTTTCACGTCGGCGGCCGGATACGCGACATCGCACCGGCAGACACCGCCTATGTGCATCGCGCGGCGGAATGGCTGACCGGCACGGATGTCGGCTGGACCGAACACGATACGCCCGCCGTGGTGGCAACGAACCTTGCCTGGCAGCGCGAGTTCCATGATGCCTCCGCAGCGCTGATGCCTGATGGCGGCAGCTTCCAGAATTTTCCTGATCCCGGCCTGGCCGATCCCGCCGCCGCGTATTACGGCACGAACCTGGAACGGCTCGCCGCGATCAAGCGCCGTGTCGATCCGGAGGGCGTGTTCACGCCGCCACGGCGCCAGGGCATCTTGGCATAGCGGTTCAGCGTGCTTCCTTGAACCGCTTCCACAATTGATTCCGCGCCATCTTCGGCGCCAGGGTCACTGGACCTGGCGTATAGGCCGTCGCCATCTCCTTGTCGGTCGGGAAGGCATTCGGATCATTCAGCAGTGCCGGGTCGATCATCGGATGACTGGCCGGGACAGCGTTTGCGTACCGCGTCACATTGCTGACGTCGGCAATAATCTCTGGCCGCAGTATGAAGTTGATGAACGCATTGGCGGCACCCTTGTTTGGCGCGTCGTTGGGAATCGCCAGCACGTCGAACGAGACCTGCGCCCCGCCGCTCGGGGCATAATAGGCTACATTCACCCCGCGGTTCGCCGCTTTGGCCCGATCTACGGCCTGCAGGACATTGCCCGAAAAGGCCAGGGCCAGGCACGTGCTGCCATTGGCCAGCGTCTCCAAAGCACTCGTCGCGGAGAAGGTCCGAATGTATGGACGAATGGCCATAAGGGTGCGCTCGACCGCGGCCAGATCTGTCGCAGACGTGCTTGAGGGTGACAGGCCCAGATAATGCAGCACGGTCGGAATCACCTCAGGCGGCGAGTCCAGGATGGTGATGCCGCACGACTGCAGGCGCTGCGCGTTCTCCGGCTTGAACAGCAGATCCAGACTATCGAGAGGCACATCCGGTACCAGCGCGCGTACTTTGTCCGGCAGCATCCCCAACCCGAGCGTGCCCCAAAGATAGATCGCTCCGTGCTTGTTCCCGGGATCGGCGGTCGCGACCATGCGCATCAGCGCGGGATCGAGGTTCTTCCAGTTGGGCACCTCGCCGCGATCGATCCGCGCCAACCGGTCACCGCGAACCAGGCGGGACAGTGTCGGCTCATTGGTCGGCATGATGATGTCGTAACCCGAGTGCGCCAACGCGACGGTCGCCTCGAGTTCCGTAAGGCTGCTGTAGATGTCGTATTGCACCTTGATCCCGGTCGCAGTGGTGAATTTGTCCAGCGCCTGTTGATCGAGGTAATCACCCCAGCCAAAAATCCGCAGTGTCGTATCTTTCGCATGCGCCAACAGGATTGGCAGGACACATGTCAGCACGATGACGAATAGCCGGATGACAGTTCCGGTGCGTGCGACAAGCGGGAAACGCGATGGCATTGCCCGCGGCGGCATCGCTTATGGATTGCAGATCATGTCGCGTTGCGTGGCATCGCCGTTAGGGCCGCCAGAGCACAGGTCGTACTCGCGGCCCTGCCGCTCGGATGGCTTGCGATAGGAGTAGGCGCGGCCCCATGGATCGAGCGGAATGCTGTCACCCTTGAGATATGGGCCGTTCCAGTTCGTGGCACCCGCGGGCTTCTGCACCAGTGCGGTCAACCCCTGCTCGGTGCTGGGGAATGAGCCCATATCGAGGTTGTACAGGTCGAGCACGGTCGACAGGCGTTCAATCGACTGCTTGGCCACCGATACGCGGGCACCACCCAACTGCCGCAGGGCTGCCGGCGCGACCAATCCGATCAGCAGACCGATGATGGTGATGACAACAAGGATTTCCAAAATGGTAAAGCCGGCATCACCGGCCGTATGGCCTGCATCTGCTCGCCGGCTGCTCCGCTGGCGCAATGCGCGCATCGAAGCCCGCAGCCGAGCCATTTCGTTTGCGATGTATGAGCGCATCATTCTATTGTTCCCACACCTGCAACCCGCAATCAATACGTACCAGATATGGCTGCTCCGTACTTCGCGTGTATAGCACTCATTTCGAGCTTTTACCACTTGCCTCCGCGCGTGCTGCCGTCGATCCAGATGGTCGAAGGGGGGCAGGTCGGACTTGTGCAGCCGAACACCGACGGCTCGGCCGATCTGGGTGTCATGCAAATCAATACGCGGTGGATCGCACCGCTGGCGCAACACACCCACCTGCCGGAAAGCATCGTCCGTCAGCGTCTCATCCAAGAGCCTTGCTTCAACATCGCCACCGCCGGCGCGATCATGCGGATCTATCTACAGGAGGAAGCCGGCAACCTGCTGCGGGCCGTCGGCGACTATCATTCCCACACCCCAGTGCTGAACCAGAGCTACCAGGCGAAGGTTCTTGGCGCGGCGCAACGTCTGTACGGCGGGGCGGCCAAATAGCGCCACTTAGCTCCAGCGGTAGATCATCAGCGGCGCCGCTGCCTGGCCGGTAAGCCGAACTGTCGCTGTTCTGACGGCACGGGCGGATGCCGAACCCTCGGCAATGGCGGTGATGGTGAAGGCATGGCCAATCGCCACACCGGGACTGGGCGGCGGCGTCCGGATCCCGGCGCGTACCTCCTCGAGGCGGCGCCACGCGGCCTCGGCGTTGGAGTCGGTCGTGCGATACACGTTGAGCACGTCCAGGGTGGAGAATGCCGGGTCGATACCCTGTGTCTGAGAGTAAACGGTCAGCAGCGGTGCGATGCGCTGATACAGTTCCCGTGTCATGCCGGGCACCAGTTCGAGTTCCGCGACGGACTGGAACAACGCACTGTGCCCGACATTTTCGTTATTGTTGCCGCTGCCGGAGCGGGTGCCGCGCCAGGCGTTGATGCTGGCCGCAACGCCCGCGGCGGAATTGGTGTCGAGGCCAGCATTGATCAGCAACTGATTCAGCGTCGCGACACTAGCCATGTTGAGATCGATCTTGCCTGCCTCGTCCAAAACAGTGACGCGAACAGTGTAACCCGAGAATGGCACTGTGAACGGCACGCCATTGACCGGTGGTTGCGTGGCGCGGGAACTCAAGAGGGACAGGATCGTGATGTTGACTGCTGCGTCCGCCGCTGCGCTCAGTTCTGCCACGTCGATCCGCCCGCGGCCCACCGTCGCATCCGCACGCACGATCTGCATGACGCTGAGGACGATGACAGCGAAGATCGCCGACGCCCATAGTGCTGCGACAATCGCGATCCCACGCTCCGACCTCGCGCCGGGGACGGTCATTGACGCTGGCGGGCAACGATTGGAATTGTCAGGCGCAGCTTGCGCTGCAGTTCGGCAGTGACCGCATCACCCTCATCGCGGTCGCGAATGACGTGCGGCGTGATCAGCACGAGCAGTTCCGTCCGTTTGGCCTGGTCCTGCCTGACGCCAAACAGCCAGCCGATAATGGGAAGTTCCTGCAGCCAGGGCAGGCCACTTTTGGTATTTGATCTGCTATCCGTAATCAATCCGGCAAGGCCGATCGTCTGGCCATCCTTCACGGCCAGGGAACTGGTTACCCGCCTTTGCGATATCGTCGGCGAGTTGAGCGATGAGGTGGATGTCGCTCCCGCCTGGCTGACCTCTTCCGAAATATCGAGCAGCACCAGACCACTCGCATTCACCCGCGGCGTCACGTTCAGGATAACGCCGGTATCCTTGTAATTGATGGAATTCACAGTCGGGGCGCCAGGGGCCAGATTGCTGGTCGACGATTGCGAGGCGATCGGTACCTGGTCGCCGACCTGCAGGCGCGCCGTTCCATTGTTGAGAACCAGCAGGTTCGGCGACGACAGTACACGCAGCGTGGTCAGTGTGGACAACGCCTGCAGAACGACATGACTGTCGAGTGTTCCGTAGGCCGCACTGAACGGAAGTATGTTCAGCCCTGGAAGGTTCAGGTTGGGGAAGAAGCTCGACTGTGGCACTTGGCCTGAGGTCGGGGTGTTTGGTGAAAAGATCGCGTGGAACCGGCCCGAATTGACGAAGTACTGCAAGCCAAGATCTAGCTCGTTGCTCAACGTCACTTCGGCGACGGTAGCATCAACCAGCACCTGAAGCGGCGGGGTGTCGAGCTGCGCGAGTGCCGCCTCGATCGGCGCATATTCCTGAGCCGTCGCCGTGACAATGAGGGCGTTGTTGGTTGGGTCCGCGGTCACCCGAATGCCGGTTGTCATCGCGCCGGCGCCACCCGTCAGTGGATTGGCGGCCGTTGTGACACTCGCCAGCGCATCGCTTTGCAATTGCGGTGAACCAGGTGGCGCGGCGCTCGCGGGCGGGTTGCCGGACACAATGCCCTGGCTGATATCAAGGCCGCTCGGCGCAGCCGCCGCCGATGGTCCAGGCCCTCCGGAGTTATCGGGCGCTGTGGCCTCCGACGGCACGCCCGGCGCACCACCGCCACCAGCGGATTCGATACCGAGCGCCCGCCGCAGCACACGCGCCAGGTCCGTGGCCCGACCGTTCTGGACTCGGTAAACGAACAACTGCTGCTCGGCGCCGCCGGCACCGCGATCGAACCGCTCGACCAGGCCCCGCACCCGCTCCAGATAGGCCGGCTGCATCGACGTAACGAGCACGGCGTTCATCCGGTCAATCGGATTGATCTTGACCATGTCGGCGATCGACCGCCCGGAGGACTTCAGCATGTTCGTTACGTCATTGGCGATCTCGCGCGCCTTCGCATTCCGTAAGGGCAGCAGAGCGAACGACAGGCCGTGCAGCATGTCGACATCGAATGTCGCTATGTTGTTGACGATCGAACTGACATCGGCGTCCGAGCCGGAGACGATTAGGATATTGCGGATCGCGTCGGACTTGATCTGGGCCCCAGGGGGCGTCAACGGCTCCAATGCGCGCTCGAGATCGGCCGCAGTGACGTATTGCAGCGGCACAACTCGCGTTACGAAGCCGGACGTTCCGCCGATCGGCGCCTGGCGCGGAGCATTCGCTATCGGCACCGCGACGTAGAGTCCGTTGCGGGCAACCAAGGCAACGCCGCTGAGCTGGAGCGTGGTCTCCAGCACGTCGATGATGGAGGTTCGCGGTATCGGCCTTCCCGTCTGCAAGGTGATGGTTCCCTGGACGGCGGGATCGACCGTGTAGCTGACCTTCAACAGGTCCCCGAGCACACTCTTCAACACGTCGCGTATATCGACATTGCTGAAGTCGAGAGTGACTGCGTCGCCAACAGTTGAGATCTGAGGTCCGGGCGGGGAGCGACTCGGACCGACAAAGGTCCCAGTGCCCAACACGACTTCCGGCGCACCGAACGCGCGATTGGTGTTGGCGCCGAAGTTGAGGGCAACGGGTGCGCCCGTCCCGCCCACCGACGATGATCGGGCGATCGGTGACTGGCTGATGGTGGTCGGAGACTGGATGCCTGCTTCCGGCGGCAGTTCCTGGTTGGCTTGGTTACAGCCGCCCAGCAGACCGACAGCAATCGCCGCGAGCAAGCCAGCGGTCCGTGCCGGACGGCAAACGAAGCGTCGCAGCACGGCTTGCAGCGCCGGCAGCATTGGCATCACCGCTTGATCTCGGATGGCTTGGGGAAGTTCATGTCATATTGGGCGTCGCCGGCGGCAAAGCGCAGTCGATCGCGGGTGATTTCCTGCAACTTCCAGCCCTGAAGCTCCTGTCCTTCCCCTAGTGTTATTGTCTTGCTGCCGCCCGGAGTCCTGATCAGGGCACTACGGGTGTTGCCACTCAGGATTACCCCAACGAGCGCGTAGTCGGTCAAGGGCGGAGGTGCCGTGGACACCACCGGCGTTGGCGGCGGCGGTGGGGGAGCCCACGCCTTCCGTGACGGATAGAACAACGGACGCTCGGCGATTTCGGGATAGGTCTGAGTGACCGACGCCATGGTCGCATTGGCTGCGTCACCGGTATGCGTCTGTCGCGCGGGTCTGGGCGCCGGAGCGGTGGACGGCAATTCCATCGGCGGCGACGTCCAGACGACATAGACAGCGAACGCCGCGGCCAGCACAATCGCCAGGCGCCACACCAATGCCATGGCCGCGGACGGGAACAGGCGTAGCAGGATCATTGCTGTACCGTCCGCAGGTAACCGACCACCTCGACATCGAGGCCGAGCAGCGGCGGCTTGTCCACCGGAAACGATGCCGGTGCGGTGACCGTCATGTTGTCGACGAACATTACCGGGCGGGAGGTTTCAATGACCGCCAGAGTCTGCTCGATCGTTGCCAGTGTCCCTTCAATAACGAAGCGAATGCGGACAGTCTGTAGGCCGTTCTCGTCAGCGCCGCGTAGATGCGAGGAGCTCTTCACCACGCCGTTGCTGCCGCTGACAGCCTGACGGAGCCTGTCCTGCATCGTGGCCGCGATGACCGCCTCACTGGTGCCGGTCCAGATGCCGCCGGCGGCTTCGAGGCGCTGGTTGCTTTCGGACTCGCTCCGCCGCAGTTCGGGGATACGGGCGATCGTGGCCTTCAGGCGGGCGAGGCGTTCCGCTTGGGTGATGATTGCGGTCTGGCGATCCGCCACCATGGCAATCAGCGGGTCCGCCAGCGCGAGCCATACCACGAGCGGCACCGCGAAAAGGATCGCCACCGCCAGAGCGCGACGCAGCAAGGGGAGCGTTGATCCGCTCACGGGGTCTCCTCAACCCAGACGTCGAACGAGACGTCGAACCGTTCCTTGCCGTCAGGCGTCATCGTGATCGGCGAGCGGAACTTGGGATCGTAGAAGATGTCGTGGTTCTCAATGCGCGATATGAGTTCGGCGACCCTGGGTGCGTAGCCGATGACCTCTACGTTACGGCCACGGACCGAGAGCTGACTGACCCATATGTTGTCGGGCACCAGCTTGGTCAGCTCGTTCAACAACATCAGGGGGTCCATCTCCCGCTGACGCCGCTGCAGCAGACCCACCGCGCTGGCCATCTGCGCGTCGCGATTGATCAACTCGCGCGCGGCAACCGACGCCTTCGTCGCCACACCGATATCCTGGCTCAACTGGTCTTTGAGTTCATCGAGTCGATAGATGTAGCTGCCATAAGCCACGATAAAGAGCAGCACCGCCGCGACAACCAATCCGTGCCGCAGCCACACCTGTAGGGCCGATGCGCCCTGGTCCCTGGCGGCGCGCCACAAGGTGACTGGCACGTCGCTGCCACTGGCGGATGCGATGACAGAACGCGGGCTGAGGCCGACCGACTGCACCAGGGCCAAAGCGCGTTCGATGCTGGCGCGAGTCGCGACGATCAGCCGGACCACGAGCGTCTTCGCTGTGGGCGACCGCGCGACAATCTGATACTCGAATTCGACCTGGTCTGCGGGCAGCGGCACAAGCCGTTCCAACTGGTTCTGCAGGATCGGCCGCAGCGAGCGCTCGGCGTTCAGCGGCAGGGTCACGCTGGATTCGAGGATCGCCGACTGGTCGAGCCTGATGATCACCGCATTGCTGGTTCGCCGTCGCATCGCCGCCTGGACGCGATTGCGGTCATCCTGTGTATCGGCGCCGGTGATCGGAATTCGAGTTGCCTGTGCGGCGGGGCCACGACCGGCCAGAACCAGCGTGGCCTGGCTGGTCGACACCTCCAGGACAGCGGGGGCGTTTTCTGGATTCGATGCAAAACGCCGCGGAATGAGTGTCGCGAGTTCAGCGAGCCACCATGACAGGCCGCGCTGGAACATCGGAACGACCAGGGCCTTCAATCGATCCAGGGCTTCCATCGTCTACCGAGTCCGTCGGCAACCCGTGCCGTATCCAGTATAGATACACCCGGCGTTCGAGGTCACTCTGGTTCCCACAATCAATGCTGGCCAGGCAGGCAGTTTTGGATCGTCGCGCGCAATTTCGATGCGTATCAAATCCGGCAACCTGCTGCTGTTGAGCCAGTTGTCCTGCCAGGCCGGAGCCGCACCAGGAGCGGCGGCGCCGAAATAGGCAAAGCGAACCTGTGACACGCCCTCAAGCAGCGTAACGGGATCTGGTGCAGCGGCGGGCAGCGACGGATCGAACCGCAGGCGCACGAACAGGTCGCGATGGCCGCCATGTTGTCCGACATAGAAACGTTCCTGCACCCAGACACCGGCAGACTGCGTCCCCGGTTGCGGCGCCATCAGCGTCAGCGTGTCCGGCCCGCCCGAGAAATCGATGGTCATGTCGCGCGGATCTTCGGTTGCGAAGACCGGCGCTGCCTGAGCGATGGTCCGGCGAAAGAAACTTTGCACCAGCATGACATCGTCGCTGCCGGCGGATCTGCGTTCCGCACTGCTCCAGGAACGCGAGCCGAGGCGGGTGCCATTTGCAATCAGCGCCCCAAGCATCGCCAGCAGGGTTATGCCGATGAGCATCTCGATCAACGTGAAACCGGCCTGGGAACTGGCGCGCCGCATCAACGCCGCCCGCGACCCGCGATGCGTACGGTCGAGAGCCGCACTTGTCGGGAATTGCCACTTTCCTTCCAGCGGACCGTAACGCGCACGGAATAGCCGGTCAGCACGTTGTCGATCGTTGTTGGACCGTAAGGCGCGGATTCGATCAGCCACGTGAAGCCGTCCCGTGTGTTGCCGCTCAGTTCCGCCTCGCCCAACGGGATGTCGTATCCGACTCGATCCAGTGTCGATTGGGCAAACAGCACCGCGTTCGATGTGTTGCTGTCGCGTCCAAGTCTCTCCAAGGCGCCCGACAGAGTGCGATAGCCGTAGCCGAAGGCCATTCCCACGATGGCAAGTGCCACGGCCACTTCCATCAACAGGAAGCCAGCCGACCGATTGTCGGAAGGCTTGTCAGCCACCCTGGTGTACCCGGCCGGTCAGCCAGTCGACAGAGATGTCTACAGAGCTGCCTCCATGCCGCAGCAAGATCTGCGCCTGGGTCGCCGTGCCGTCGGGTCCGAAACGGATACGCGCGGTACCGTCCGACTGGACCAGCGACTGAGGTCTGACCTCAACGGCATCGACGACGGAGGGCAACGGCTGAACCCCACGTGCCGCCGGCGTTGCGTAGGTACGCTTCCTGGTGTCGAGCACAAGTTCGGCAACGCCGTAACGCCGCAATGCCTCGCTGCGTGTCTCCCGTAGTCGCGCAACGAGGTTGTCGGATGCGGCGCGCAGCCGGCTGCCATCCAGGCCTGCCATGATCGAGGGCACCACGGTCATGGCCATCGCGAGGATCACCAGCACCACCATCATTTCGAACAGCGAGAAGCCCTGGGCTGGTCGATAGTTGAGCCGCGTCCGGTGCTGCGGGGCAGGCATGATCGCCGCTATCCGGCAAGCTCGTTGATGCTGACCATGGCCGTCATTACCGCCGCGACGATCAGAGCGACGACAACGCCCATGATGATGGTGATGCCGGGCACCAATAGGGCGAGTAGACGCTCCAGCGCTCGTTCCACTTCCTGATCGTAGATGTCGGCGATCTCCTGCAACATGTCCTGCAGCCGACCGGTCTCGTCGCCAATCTGCACGAGCTGGATCGCCAGGTTTGGGAAACAGCCAGTCTCTTCCAGCGATTTCGCCAGCCCACCGCCCTCCTTGAAGCGCGCGGCAAGCGTCTCGATCGCTTCGGTAAAGATGCGATTGTTGACGGTGGCACCAGCCAGGGCGAGAGCGCGCGCCGCGGGCACGCCGTTCGTCAACAGCACCCCAAGGCTGCGGCTGAACCTCCCGACCTCAAACCGGGTGACCAGACTGCCGAGTACAGGAAGCCGCAGCACGATCCGATCGCGCAACACCAGCATGCTGGATAGCTTCATCATGCGTTGCAGCACGATCGCAGCGATCGCAAGTCCCAGCAGCATAATCCACCAGTCCTGGCGCAGCGCCTGGCTCGCACCCATCACCAGCTTGGTGGCGGCCGGCAATCTGGCGCCGGCATCCTCGAACATCGATTCGAACTGCGGCAGTACAAAGGTCAGGATCAGAACGATGGAACCGGTCGCAACCACCAGAAGAGCGGCCGGATAGATCATGGAGGAGATCACCTTCTGGCGGATCGCCTCCGATCGCACCAGGAAATCGCCGACGCGCGCGAGCACCACGCGCAATGCGCCACCTTCCTCGCCGGCGCGCACCATGCTGACGCACACGCTGGGGAACGCCTGCTCTTCCGCCGCCATTGCCTCGGCCAGACTGGAACCGTCGCGCACCTTCTCCAGCAAACGTTGCACGATGCGTCTGGTGCGCTTGTCCTCCATCAGCGTGGTCAGGATCTCCAGCGACCGATCGAGCGGCAGACTGGCCTGCAACAGCCTGGTCAATTGCTGAATGAAAAGCGGTAGGTCGCCCGCAGGGAAAGTGTTGGCCCGGCCGAAGGAGAAATCGAAGGAGGGGCCGGCGCTTGGCCGCTTCTCGGTGGCCTGTATCGGCAGCAGCGCCTGTTCGTTCAGCAGCGCGATCACGCTCTTCACGTCGGGGCCGTCGATCTCGCCGTCGACGATATCGCCCGATGGGGACAGGGCGCGGTATGCGAAGCGGGTCATTACATGTCTCGCGTGACGCGGAACACTTCCTCGATCGTCGTGATGCCGGCCAGTGCCTTGCGCATGCCGTGGACGTACATGGTCTGCATGCCGCTGTGGATCGCCTCGGTCTGGATTTCGCGCGCCTCGGCGCGGCGCAGCACCAGCGAGCGGATCGCGTCGTTCATTATCATCAGCTCGAGGATCATCGTGCGGCCGGCGAACCCGAGGTTGTTGCAGGCGGGACAGCCCTTCGGACGATACAACGTCAGTGGTCCGTCATGCCCAGCGGCGCGCAGATCGAGCGTCGACGCAAGTTCCGCTGGTGGTTCATAAGGCTCGCGGCACTTGTCGCACAACCGCCGCACCAGGCGCTGGCCCAGCACCGCGTTCACTGTCGAGTTGAGCAGGTAGTTCTCGATGCCCATGTCGAGCAGACGGGTCATTGCGCTGCCGGCATCGTTGGTGTGCACGGTGGATAGCACTAGATGGCCGGTCAGTGCCGCCTGCACGGCGATCTGTGCGGTTTCCAGATTGCGGATCTCCCCGATCATCATGATGTCGGGATCCTGGCGCAGGAAGCTGTGCAGCGCGGTGGCAAAGGTGAGGCCGATGTCCGGGTTCATCTGCACCTGGTTGATGCCGGCCAGCACATACTCGACCGGGTTCTCTGCCGTCAGGATCTTGCGATCCGGCAAATTGAGCTGCATCAGCGCGGCGTACAGCGTGGTGGTCTTGCCGCTGCCGGTCGGGCCGCTGACCAGCACAATGCCATGCGGGCGGTTCAGCACCTCCATGAACTGCGGCAACACCGTGTCGTCGAAGCCAAGCGCATTGAAGTCGAGCGCCAGGTTGCCGCGGTCCAGGATGCGCAGCACCACGCTCTCGCCGTGGATCGCCGGCGTGGTGGAGACGCGGAAGTCGATCTCCTTGCCGCGGACCGCGAGCCTGATGCGTCCGTCCTGCGGCAGCCGGCGTTCGGCGATGTTCAGCTTCGCCATGATCTTGATGCGCGATATTATTGCGCTGCGCAAACGGGCCGGCGGTGTTTCCATCTCGCGCAGCATGCCGTCGATGCGGTAGCGGACGCGCAGGTCGGTCTCGGTGGATTCCAGGTGGATGTCGGACGCGACCATTTCCACCGCTCGGGTGATCACCGTGTTGACCAGGCGGATGACGGGCGCCTCGCTTGCCAGGTCCTTCAGGCGTTCGAGGTCCGAGTCCTTGTCGCCGCTGTCGCGCTCGCCGGCGGCGTCGGAGATCTGGTCGAGGGTCGAGCGGCCCTCGGCGTAGAGCCTGTCATGGGCGGCGTCGATATCGGTGGGCGCCGCGGCACGACGTTCCACCGGCTTGCCGATGGCAAACTCGACCGCCCGTACCGCAGCATCGTCCAACGGATCTGCCATGCCGATGACGATGGCCTGGTCGGTCTCGGCAATGGGGATGATGCGGACGCGCTTGAGGAAGGCGGGACGCAGCCGATCCAATTCGATCGGTTCGGCCGGAAAATCCGTTGGTGCAAGGACCGGTGAGCCGAGCAATGATGCATAGGCTTGGGCAAGGTCGCGGTCCGAGATCAGGCCGAGCTTGGCGGCGATCAGGTCGATCCGTTCGCCACTTTCCGCCTCCAGCCGTCGCACGCGTTCCAGCGAGGCGCCCGACAGCAGGCCGCGAGATGTCAGCACCGACTGGATGTCAATACCGCCGCTCGGGTGCTGGTCATCAGGCATGTACTTCCAATATCAATTCGCCAGCCGTCTGACCAGGGTTTGCTGCACACGGACGTTTCGCAGTCCCCGCCTGCGTGTTATGATTTGGCGGTTACCGGCACGAATTGGCGTCGCCGACGCTGCAGCGAGTTGTCCCGCCCCATGATGTCCATCACATGTTTTATGCGCGGTGGTGCTGTTGCCCTCCGCCACCGTCTCCTGCGTTGCTTGCTGATCGGTGTCGGTATGGTTCCGCTGACGTTCGGTGGTCTGGCGCTCGGCGCGCAGTTCACGCCGGAACAGCGGGCCGAGATCATTCAGATCCTGCGCGAAGCCCTGAAGACCGATCCGACGATCCTGCGCGATGCGGTCAACGCCTACCAAGCGGATCAGGTGCAGCATCAGGCGGACGCCGCCAAGGAGACCATCGGCACGCATCATGATGCGATTTTCGACAAGTCGGATCCGGCCGTCGGCAGCGATAAGCCGAGCGTCACGATCGTGGAGTTTTTCGATCCTCGCTGCCCATATTGCCGCGGACTGGAAGACGCGATGGCGACGTGGCTGCGGCAGGACGCCGGGGTGCGGCTGATCTACAAGGACCTGCCTATATTGGGGCCGCCGAGCGTGCTGGGTTCGCGTGCGCTGCTCGCGGCACAGCGGCAAGGCGGCTACGACAAGCTGCGCGACGCCCTCATGAGCGGTTCACCGAACATTACCGAGGATTCGATTCGAACAGAGGCGCAGAAGCTCGGGCTTGACTGGGCGAAGCTGCAGAGGGACATGCGCGATCCGGCGATCCAGCAACGGATCGACAACAATGTCCAACTGGCGAAGCTGCTTGGGATCGAGGGGACACCGGGCTTCGTCGTCGGCGACAGGCTCGTTGTCGGCTCCGATGTGAGTGAGGTGAAGGACGCGGCGGCGGCCGTGCGTGCCAAGGGCGGCTAACATCGCCGGCGTCCCGCTCGACCAGCGATCTGTCTCGCTTGGCATCGCGGCTTTGCTTGTTGTGGGGTGGGCCGCGAGCGTCGATACGGATCCGTGGCGGATTGTGCCAGGCGCTGTCCTGGGTTGGAGCCTGTTGGCGCTGGGTTGGATCGACTGGCACACGCTTCGGCTGCCCGACGCGCTGACGCTGCCGCTGATGGGTCTCGGGCTCGCCGCTGCGTGGTGGGATTCGGAGGCGGCACTATATGCCAGTGTGGTTGGCGCGCTGGTTGGCTATACAGTGCTGGTGATTGTTGGCATGGGCTACCGCCTCGCTCGTGGACGCGACGGACTGGGACGCGGCGATGCGAAGCTGCTTGCCGCGGGCGGCGCGTGGCTCGGCTGGGCGGCTTTACCCTGGGTGTTGCTTTTGGCCGCGGTGTCGGGACTTGCGCTTGCCTTGCTGCATCGCGCGCGCGGCATGCAACTGACACGAGAGACCGCCCTGCCCTTCGGTCCGCCGCTCGCGTTGGCCATCTGGATCATCTGGCTCTACGGCTTTCCTGGCGACTAGACCGCTGCATCCGGCCAAAGCTTGTGTGGGGGGAATGATCCCTGCAATGTATCGACAACGGCGAGGAGGCCAGGACAGTCATCATGCATCGCGTCTGTTTCGCGGTATGCCTGAGCCTATTGACCAGCTGTGCTGTCACCCAGCCGACATATCTCAGCAACGGCCAGAAGGTGCTTCGGATCAGCTGCAATATCGCGGTGGACAGGATGGTTGCATGCTTCAAGACCGCCGGCAGCATCTGCGGCCCGCGCGGCTTTGTCATCTACGACTGGAATGGTCTGCCGTGGAAGGAACCTTATCCGGAGCCCGAAACGTTGCAGGACGATCCTGGATTGGCTGCCAATGGACTGCTCATCGCATGCCGCGCGTAGCCCGGGGTGATGCGCGGCGGCGGCGTACATGCCGGAGGAGTTGAATTGAGTCAGTCAACCGGAAGTATCAAATTGCGCATGGTCTTCAGGATACTGGTTATCCTGCAGCTGGTTAACCTGATCGTCCTTTCGCCGTTATATGGCACCTATGTGGATTTCTATGCTCATGGCGACACCGAGATCGCTGTCAGCGGGAGCACGTCTGGTTTTCTGCTGCGCTGGTCGTACGTCATCATCCTGCTGGTGCTTTACCTGGTCACCTATGTTGGACTGCTGTGGTTCAAGCGCTGGGCACGGACCCTGCTGGCGGTTGCGATGGTGCTGAGCCTGGTGGAACCCTCTCTGTATAGACAAGAGTATCCCTATAGCGGCATCGAGGAAATCCTGAGCAATCTTTCCGACTATCTCGATGGTGCGTTGCTCGCACTGGCATGGGCGACGGACCTCCGGTTCCGCTTCGCCCGCCGGGTGTGACGTCGGGCTACCGCAGAAATTCGCGCACTGCTGTCCACGACGCAATAGATGCTTCGGCATTGTAGACAGGCGTCCCGGCTGGCTGATCAGAGCCTTCCGGCAAGCCTCGTTGATCGAACCCGTGCCGAGCGTTCGGGTACGTGATGACGCGCAGCAATTCTGCCGGCACTCCCTTCGCCACAGCGGTGCACAAGGCAGGAGATGCCACGTCATCAGCCGCACCGAGCAGCATCAAACCTGGAACCGTGGTGGACCAGCGACCTGCGCCTCGGCAAACGGGATAGAACATCACCGCCTTGGTGACTGGTGGTTTCGCGGGCATCGCCTGCAATGCGGCAAGCACGCCGGCGGCACCATATGACCAGCCGATGACGAATATCCGGCTTGCATCGATACCGACCTGGTCTCGGGCCCATTTTGCGGCTTCAAGTATATCGCTGCTGACTTCGGACTGCGACACATGCGCGCAGTTGTTCTGCAATCGCCTCCCGATGTAATCCACGAATACCACGAGATAGCCTGCTGCCTGAAGATCTGTGCCGCGCTCATCGTAGATGTTGGTGCCATTGGTTGCGGCGAAGCCCGAACAGCCGGGCACGATCAAGACGGCGGGATGCGGTGCGGCACCCGATGGCCATAGAGTTCTGTACGCCGCTTCGGATGCTGCAACGGAGGCGGGGCGCGACAATGCCAGCAGCACGGTTGTGACGGATCCGATGATCGAAACGGCTCGGGTGAGCGTCTGGGTTGTTGCCTCCTGGCGTGCACGCGTCATGACGATCGCTGGCCGAGATACGCCTCGATGATTCGCGGGTTGCCGGCGAGCTCGGTGCTGGGGCCTTCGGCAGCGACCTCGCCCATCTCCAGGACATAGCCATAGTCCGCAACCTGCAATGCGGCGCGCACATTCTGCTCGACGAGCAGGATCGACAGGCCACGCGCGCGCTGGTCGGCGAGCACTCGGAAGATCTCGCGCACGATCATCGGTGCGAGGCCCAGGCTCGGCTCATCCAGCAACAGCAGTCGCGGACGTGCCATCAGGGCGCGGCCAAGCGCCAGCATCTGCCGCTCGCCGCCGGACAGCGTGCCGGCCGGTTGGCGGCGGCGCTCCTGCAAACGCGGGAAGATCGCGAACACCTCGCGCATGCTGCGGTTGCGAATCGCGCTCGCCAGCGCGGCGGCGGACGTAGAAGCCGAGTTGCAGGTTGTCTTCCACGGTCATGTCGGTGAACAGCGCACGGCGTTCGGGCACCAGTACAGCACCGGCGGCGACCAGTGATTCGGTTGTTCCGGCTGCGTTGCCGCGATACTGGACGGTGCCGGCGCGGGGCAGCAGGCCCATCACCGCGCTCATCAGCGTTGTCTTGCCGGCACCGTTGGGGCCCACGATGGCGACCATGTGCCCTTCCGGCACGACAAGGCTGATGCCATGCAGCACTTCGACGTGGCCGTAGCCGGCGCGCAGTCCTTCGATGCGAAGTAACGGCGGGTTCATGCTACGGCGCCGAGATAGGCTTCCAGCACAACGGGATCGGCTTGTACACGATCAGGCGTACCCTCGGCGATTTTCTCGCCAAAATCCATGACTACGACACGATCGGCCAGGCCCATCACGAAGTCCATGTCGTGCTCGACCAGCAATACGCCCATGCCCTCGGCACGTAACTGGCGCAGTAACGACGCGAGACGTTGCTTCTCCGCAAGGCGCAGGCCAGCGGCCGGTTCATCCAACAGCAGCAGGCGTGGACGGAGACAGAGAGCGCGCGCGATCTCGACGACACGCTGCTGACCCAACGGCAGATCTCCGGCCGGCGTGTCGAGCACCGCGTCGAGCCCAAGGCGCGACGCCTGAATGCGCGCATGGTTCAGCAACGTCGCTTCCTCGGCGCGATCGAGTCGCAGCATGCCGCGCAGGATGCCGGCATGCCCGGAGAGATGCGCCCCGAGTGCGATGTTCACCAGCACGCTGCGGCGGCCGAGCAGGCGCACGTGCTGGAACGTGCGCGCGAGACCCATTGCGGCGATGCGATGCGGCGACAGTTGCGCCGATGGCGTGCCAAACAGATGCACCGTGCCGGAACTCGGTGGAAGAACGCCACTGACGATGTTGAATAGCGTGGTCTTGCCAGCGCCGTTTGGACCGATGAGCGCGACGATTTCGGCGTTATGGACAGCGAAGCTGACATCACGATTAGCAGCCAGGCCGCCGAAATAGCGCGAGACGGAATCGAGGGCGAGCAGTTCGGTGCCTGATGTGGCCAAGCTTGGTGGCGGAGGTGGTACGTCGAGTGATTGCTCGGGCATAGCGGTTGGTTGCCGGGGCTTGCGCTTTAGGCGGACGATCAAGGGCAGGAGGCCTTCGGGTGCGCGCTGCAACAGGACTATGACAGACGAGGCTAAAGACCAAGGCCTCGAAGTCACCGGTGCGGCCGGTCAGGCGCGGGATCCAATCGTTGAATTGATCGCGCAGTACCACGACAAGGAACGCACCGATCGGTGCACCCCATAGCCACTCGGCGCCGCCGATGATGACCATGAACAGGTAGTCAATGCTGGCGCCGAGACTGAACGGCGTCGGGCTGATGAAACGTTGAAAATGCGCGAAGAGGAAGCCAGCCAGGGCAGCGTAGAGCGCGGCAATAACGAAGACCTGGCGGCTGAGGCGGACCGTGTCGATGCCGAGGCTTTGCCCCATCAAACGTGCGCCGTTGAGAGTGCGCATGGCGCGCCCGATGCGGCTGTCGAGCAGGTTGGACGACATTGCCATGACGATGGCGACGGCGATGAGGATGACGGCGAGGTTGATGCGCTGGTTTGCCGCCGAGAACGGACCGAGGGTCAGTGGAGGGATTTCGCCGATGCCGTTGAAGCCGTGCAGCGCGGGCAGCGTACCGAACAGTGAGAAGAACGAGATGCCCCATGCGACGGACACCAGTGCGAGGAAGTGGCCCGACAGACGCGCCGTGATGAGGCCGAGCAGCCAGGCGATCACTCCAGTAACGAGCAGACCGGCAAGCAGGCCGACAATCGGCGGTGCGGCGGCAAATTTGGTAAGCAGCGCGGTGGCATAGGCGGCGAGCCCGACGAAGCTTGCCTGACCGAACGAGGTCTGACCGCAGATACCCGTCAGCAGCACGAGGCCGAGGGCGACCAGCGTCGCGAGGCCGATGTAGCCGGCGAGCGTGACGTAGAATGTTGGCAGCAGCAGTGATGCGAGCACGATGCCCAGCGCGCTCAATGCTGTCATTGCGATGGTGGGAACGCGGGTGGGCATCAGAGGAGCACTGGACGGTGGAACTGGGACGACGGCGACGGTTTGGCTGGCACTAAACGGCGATCACGCGCGTTCCTCGCCTGATCCGGCGCGGAGCGACAACCAGACCAGGACGGGAATGAGGAGGGTGAAGACGATCACCTCGCGGTACGCGCTGGCCCAGAAACTGCCGAGCAATTCCAGGACGCCGATAAGCAGCGCGCCGGCAGCGGCGAGCGGGTACGAAGCGAGGCCACCCATGATCGCGGCGACAAAGCCCTTCAGACCGATGTCGAAGCCGGCGTCGTAGGACAAGGGGGTTACCGCGCCGATGAGGACACCGGCGAATGCGGCGATGAAGGATGCAAGGCCGAATGCGAGTGCACCGGTGGCGTTGGCGTCGATGCCGACCAGGCGCGCGCCGAGCGGATCTGATGCGGCGGCGCGCAATGCCTTGCCGTGCATCGTTGCATTGAAGAACCAACGAAGGCCAATGACCAGTACGGCACAACTGGCGAGCACGCATAGTGATTGGCCGGAGACGTTCAATTGGCCCAGGTCGAAGCTGGCGTCGGTGAGTGGCGGGACGCTGGCTTCCTCGGGACCGAAGAACACCAGGCCAGCGCCGATCAGCACGAAGTGCAGCGCCATTGCGATGATCAGCAGCGCCAGCACCGAAGCGTTGGCCACCGGGCGAAAGGCGAAGCGCCAGATCAGCGGGCCCATCGGCGTGACAATCGCCAGCGCGAGCAGGATCGACACCAGCGGTGACTTGAGCGGCGCAAGGACGAGCGTGGCTATCGTCAATACAATCGGATATGCAGCCCAGGTGAGGACGGCGCGCGCTCGCCGGAACGACACGATGAGCGCGAGCGCGGATACACCGTCGAGCAGCCATAGGGTACCCGGGATCTGGCCGGATTGCAGCGTCGCCGCGGTCAGCGCGCCGAATGCCAGCAGGTCGCCTTGCGGCACGAAGATGACCCGTGTGACCGAGAACGTGATCAGCAAGCCGACGGCGAGCAGCAGATAGATCGCGCCGGTGGTGACGCCGTCCTGCAGCAGGGCGAAGAATATGAAGGCGTCTACTGGATCGCCCTCCAGGCACCGTCCTTGACCTCGACCAGCACCGCGGCCCGCGCGTCCTGGCCGTTATGGTCTGTCGGCGACATCGTGTAGATACCGCTGACGCCGACGAGTTCGTGGGTCTTTTCCAATGCATCACGCAGGGCAACGCGGAAGGCCTCGGTGCCGGGCTTGCCGGCTTTCAACGCCTGGGGGATCGCCGCTTGCAGCAGTAGGAACGCGTCGTAGCTGTAGCCGGCGAAGGGACCGACACCGCCGCCGAGCTTTGCCGTGTAGTCCTTCACAAATGCTGTTGCGACGGGCTTGATCGGGTTCGAGGCAGGGAGTTCGTCGGCGACCACGACTGGGGAGGTGACGGCGATGACGCCCTCGACAGCGGTGCCGCCGACTTTGATGAAGGCGGGCGAGACGATGCCGTGGTTGCCGTAGATGCCGCCCTTGAAGCCCCGGTGACGCAGCGCGACGACGGGCAGCGCGGCGGGCGTGGCGGAGTTGCCCATCATCACGGCTTGCGGGTGGGTGCTGATCAGCTTCAGTGCCTGCGCCTCGCAGGTGGTGTCGGTGCGGGCGTAACGTTCGTCGGCGAGGATCTGGATGCCGTCGGCGGAGGCGGATGCCTTGGTGGAGGCGAGCACCTGATCGCCCCAGCCGTCGGAGAAGCCGATGTAGCCGATGGTCTTCACGTCGTGTTGCTGCATGTACTTGAATACGGCCGAGACCATCAGGGACAGCGGTTGGGCATCGTTGAAGGTGTAGGGCTGCTTTTGCGGGTCGTACTCGTACGGCGCCATGGCGAGCATGGGCACCTTCGCCTGGTTGGCGAGCGGTGCCACTGCGGCGTCGGAGGCAGTCAGCGAGGGGCCGATGAAGGCGTCGACGTGGTCCTCGCTGATCATCTTCTGCGCGATGGTGTAGGCGGTGCTCGCGTCGGTCGCGTCATCTCGGATGATGTACTCGACCTTCTGGCCGGCGATCTCAGTGGGGAAGAGATCGAAGGCGCCTTTGTAGCCAACACCCATCGCGGCGGCGGGGCCACTGATGGAGAGGATGGCGCCAATCTTGATCTGCGCCTGGGCTGACGCGGTCAGACCGAGCGCCATGGCAGTGGCCAGTAGTGCGGCTTTCATCCGGGTGTCTCCACGGGGTGGGTTATGTCATGCGGGGGTTGTTGCAGTGTCAAGGATGTTGGAGTTCCCGGTTGGCGAGACCCCCTCCCCTGCCCTCCCCCGCGCATGGCGCGGGAGAGGGGGTTATGGTGCGCGGAGCGTCGGAGCGGGGATGCTTTCGATCATCACGTTGATGCAGGCGGGCTTGCCGCTGGCCATCGCGCGTTCGATCGCGGCGGGGAGTTCCTCGGGGGATTGCACCAGTTCACCGTGGCCGCCCAGTGCGGCTACGACCAGGTCGTAGCGCGTAGGCAGCAGCTCGCAGCCGAAGGTGCGGTTGGGGCCGTAATCACGGATCTGGAGATTGTATTCGGCGTTCCAGCGCGCGTCGGTGCCGACGATCGCGACGAAGGGAAGGTTGCAGCGGACGGCCGTTTCGAATTCCGCCATATGGAAGCCGAATGTGCCGTCGCCGAGAACGACGAAGACTGGTGCGTCGGGCTCGAATACGCGCGCTGCACCGGCCATCGGCAGTGAGGAACCGATGGAACCGCCGACGCCGTTGATCATGCGGCGTGGCACGACGGGCAATACGCTCTGGCCCCATTGTGCGAATTCGCCGCCGTCGCAGATCAGCACCGTATTTGGATCGCGCGCGACGTGGGGGTGAAGTGCGCGGAATACTTCGATCGGATGCAGCTTGCCCGTGGTCTTCGAGGCAAGTGTTGCCCAGGCCGCGGGGCGATTGGTCAGGAGCGTTCGGACTTCGGCCAGCCAGGCTGGGTCGCGTGGGGCGGCGTTGCGGATCAAGGCCTCGCCGGCGGGGCGCGTGTCGGCGACGCAGGCAAAAGCGACGCGGTCGCCTCGCTCGCGGATAGCGCGATCGATGAGAGTTGCGTCGGGGTCGATGACGATCCAACGGGCAGCGGCATCAATCGCAGGCGGCTCGCCGAACTTCAGGGTAAAATCGAGCGCCTTGCCGAGCAGGATGATCATGTCAGCACGACGCACTGCGTCGGCGAAGGCACCGAGCGTGGCGTCGTTGAAGCCGCGCGGGCTTTCGACGATGGCGGTGGGGATGTGCGTGGCTTGCTCGAAACGCGCGAGGAGCTCGCGCCCGGTGGGATTGGAAAGCGCCGGGCCGGCGAGCAGGAACGGGCGCTTCGCAGTCGCGACGATGCCGAGGATCGCGGTGGCGGCAGCGTCGTTCAGTGCAACCGGTGCAGTGGTGAATGCACTCGCCTCGGGCCACGCGATAGTTTCGGATGGAACCGTCGCATCGAGCAGATCGGACGGCAGGCTGAGATGCACTGGGCCAGGACGGCCGGAACGTGCGATGCGGATGGCTTTCGCGACATCGGCGGCGAGCGTTTCGGTGGCAGTTGCGGTCCATGAGGCTTTGGCCATCGGCGCGGCCACTTCCGCCTGGCGCAGCTCCTGAAAGCCGCCGCGGCCGAGCTGGGTCGTTTCGGTGTGGCCGGACAGCAGCACGAGCGGCAACTCCTGGCCTTGCGCGGTCATCAATGCTGCGGCTGCGTTGGCGTGGCCGGGGCCGCCGGTCACCATGGCGATGCCGGGTTCGCCGGTCAGGCGGCCCCAGGCGTCGGCCATGTGAACCGCGGCTGCCTCGTGGCGCGTGTGAACCAGGCGATGGTGCGTGTCGATCGCCGCATCGAACAGCGACATGATGTGATTGCCGGACAGCGTGAAGATCGTCGTGTGGCCGGCGCGTTCGAGCGTCCGCATAACAATGTCGGCGCCGCGAAGTGTTGTGCTGCTCATGTCTCGTGATGTCCGTTCAGTTGGTCGCGACAGTCAGGGCCCTCGCAGTGCTGCGTACCAGCATGGCAATCCCGGCGAGCGCTACCGTTGAACCCAGAAGCCGACGCAGATGACGTTGCGGCAATGCATGCGCGATTGGCGTGCCGATCGCAATGCCGAGCGTCAGCGTCGCGCCCAGGCCGAGGGCGAGCCACGGATCGATGATCCCGGCTGCTGCATTCGCAATGCTCGCCAATCCGGCGATCGGCAGCGCGATGATCTGGCCGAGGCCGATGGCTGACAGGACCGGCGTGTCCAGCAACAGCAGGATGGGCAGCAGCACGAACGCGCCGCCGGCACCTGTCATTGCGGCCACGAAACCGGTGCCGCCGCCGAGCGACAGCAGGGTCACCGGTTTGAGGCGGCGATGCCTCGTGGCGATGTTGCGCGCGGGAACCAATGCGTAGATGCCGCCGGCCAGGAGCAGGATGCCGATGGCAGCTTCCAGCAATGACGCGGGTGCATGTTGCGCGGCACGCGCGCCGAGCCAGGCTGTGGGCAGGGTTGCGACACAGAGCCATGCGGACTCGCGCCATGGGATGGAGCCTCGGCGGGCGTAGAGCGTGACGCCGACGACGCAACTGGGGAGGTAACTCACCATCGTGGCGGCGATCGCATGCTTCACATCGATGCCGAGGGTGAGGGTCAGGAAAGGCACGAGGAGCACACCGCCGATGCCGACGGCGCCGATGGCGATGCCGATGAGGGTGCCGGTGATCGCGATGGCGATGATGAGGGTGAGGGTCACAACGGGGGTTCAGCGCTGCCTGATTGTGTGTCGCGACGATCGCGGGCTCAACCCATTCGGATGCCGTACTTGTCGCTCGCACGGCTTTGCTGCAAAATTGCCACGGTCCCATGATGATGTGGCAGCTTGACTGCGCGCCGGACCGTAGGGTTACTTCGCCCGCCGATCCCGAATTGGCAGGAGGGCTTCCGGATTGAGTGAGCGGGTCGGCGGAAAGGCAGACGGGGCGCTGCGAGATGCCGAGCGCCAGCTTCGATTGCTGCTGGACGAGCTCGATGATCGGTCAATCTACATGCTCGATGGGTCAGGTCATGTCGCCACCTGGAACCTGGCCGCCGCACGTTTGATTGGATTTGCAAGCGAACACATCATTGGACGTGAGTTCGCAGTCCTGTTCTCTGAGACGGATCGGCAGGCAGGCATACCCGATCAGATGCTGGCTGAGGCTGCACGCAGTGGGCGGCATGTACGCCAGATCGAGCGCAGCCGTCCGGACGGCTCACGGTTCACCTCATCGGTCAGCGTCCAGCGTGTGGACGAACCGGCCAGCATACTTGGCGGCTTCGCCGTCATCGAACACGACCTGACTTTGCGGCAGCAGCTTGCCGCGCGTGAAACGGCGGCCAGGCTGTTCGAGGACTATCCGGACGCGGTGTTGACGGTCGACCAGACCGGACAGATCATGCACGCGAACGCCCGCGCACCCGAGATGTTCGGCTACGATCGGAAGACTTTGCTCGGGGAACAAATCGAACTGCTGGTACCCCATCGGTTCCGCACGGCGCACGTGCACCAGCGCGTGAGTGCGGGGGACAACCCACGGCATCGCCCGTTCGGAACCGGCCTTGAGCTGTACGCGCTGCAAGCCGACGGCAACGAGTTCCCGGCCGATATTCAGTTGGGACCGGTACGCGACTATCAGCAAGGCAAGACCATCACGATCACGATCGTGCGTGACGTGACCGCGATGAAAGCACTGGCCGGAGAACTGGAGGCGAGCCGGCATCGACAGGCGGTTCTCGAAGAACGTCAGGTGCTCACCGATCAACAGCGGAGATGGGCGGAGGCCTTCGAACGAGCGGCAGCAGGTATTTTCATTGCCGACTCGGTTGCGGGCACCATCGAGATTGCCAATCCAGCCTTTGCCACCGCGCTGGGCATGACGGTGGAACAGGTTCAAGGCATGGCAATGCTGGACGCCTTTCTACCAGCGGATCATGCCCGCGTTGCGGACGTGAATCGGCAGGCCGACGCGACCGGGCACATGATGGCCGAAATTCAACTGCGCCGGCAGGATGGCTCAGACTTCCCAGCCCAGATCGACGTCACCTCGGTGCCGGACGCCGATGGGACGATCTCCTATAGAATTGTATCGGTCACCGACATTTCGCAAACAAAGCGAGTCGAAAGCGCATTGCACCAATCATTGAGATTGCACGCAGTGACCGAACTGAGCGGCAGGCTGGCGCAGGATTTCAATGACCTGTTGGCTGTCATCATCGGCAAGCTGAACAGTATGGTCGGTGTCGGTGCGCTGAGTACCGAACTTGACGCACTGGCGGGCGACGCGATCGGCGCAGCGATGCGCGGCGCGACGCTGACCAATCAGTTGCTGGCATTCGCCCAGCTGCAACCTCTGCAACGGTTGCTGGTGTCGGTGAATGAGGTACTTCTTGAGACAGCCGACTGGTTCGGCCGCATGCCTGGTCAGCACATCGAGGTTGTGCTCGATCTCGCAGCCGACCTGTGGCCGGTATTGACGGATCCGGTGCAGATCAGCACGAGCATTGCCAATCTCGTCCTCAACGCACGCGAAGCGATGCCGTATGGCGGACGGCTGGCAATCACCACCACCAACCGCCGGCTTGGAGCCAACTACGTCGCCACGTTTGGCAGCGTTCCCGCTGGTGATTATGTCTTGATCGAGTTCGCAGATACCGGTGTCGGTATAGCGCCGGAAGCAATCGTGCAGATCTTTGAGCCGTTCTACACCACCAAGGACCGCGCCACGCGGCCTGGACTCGGTCTGAGTGTCGTGTACGGGTTCGCCCATCAGTCTGGTGGATATATCACCGTGGAGAGCCAACCCGGCAACGGTGCGGTGTTCCGGCTCTATCTCCCAGCCGCCGGCGAGCATCGTGCGAGCGCGTCGGCGGCACTGCCACCAGTTGCGAACGCTCCCGGCCCGAGCGACACGATCCTGGTGGTGGAAAGCGATGCGCCGATGCAGCGGGTCATGGCGCGACAGCTCACGAAAATGGGGTACCGCGTCGTTAAGGCAATGGATCGCGCCGGAGCGCTTGCCATCCTCGAAAGCGAGACGGTCCACTTGGTGGTCGCCGGCATGAGGCATCCGGACGACACCGATAAGTACTCGCTGGCACAGCAACTCCTGGACCGACGCCCGAGCGTCCAGGTGTTGTTGGTCTCTGGGGCTCCCGCGGCGTATCCCGTCGGCGAAATCATCGGCGACCGCGAGGGGGTCCGAGTACTGCAAAGACCCTATAGGCACGCGGAGCTTGCTCGGGTGGTCCGCGACATGCTTGCTCACCGACCTGGCTGAGAGGGACCGATTCCCTAGCAGATCCGCTGCAGCGCTGCCTCCAGGCGCGCGATGTCGGCTTGCGCGGCGGCGAGGCGGTCGCGGTTCTCTTCGACGACTTCCTCGGGTGCGCGGCGCACGAAGTCGGCGTTGTCGAGCTTCTGGGCGATCTTGCGCGCTTCGCCAGCCGCCTTGTCGCGCTCCTTCGCCAGACGCACGCGCTCCGCGGGAATGTCGATGGCATCCGACAGCGGCAGGATGACGGTGGCTTCGTCGAGCATGAGTTGTGCTGAACCTCTGGGCATTTCACCGGTCAGTGGCAGCAGGTCCGACGCGCGTGCCAGGCGGCGGATTGCGTCCATCCAGCGTTGGCCACGCGCCAGCGTCTCGGGCGTCGCGTCGCGCAGGAGTATCGGCGTCAGCGTGCCTGGCGGAACGTTCATTTCGGTGCGGACGGAGCGGACTTCGGAGATCAGGCGGACGACCCAGTCCAGTTCCCTGCGTGCTGCCGCCGCATCCGCCACGGCGATCGGCGCGGGCCACGCGGTGCGCATCAGGCTGCAAGGTTCGCCGTAGCCGAAGCGGTCCCACAGCTCCTCGGTGACGAATGGCATCGCCGGATGCAACAGACGGAGGATGGTGCCAAGGACATAGGCCGCCGTTGCGCGCACTTCGGGTTCGGCAAGTGCAGGCTTGGCGAATTCGACAAACCAGTCACAGAAGGTATCCCAGGTGAAACGCCAGCAGGCGGCGGCGTATTCATCGAAGCGGTAGGCTTCCAACGCCGCGCTGGCTTCCTCGATCGCATGGTTCATCGCGTCCAGGATCCAACGGGTCAGCGGCAGCGTCGCACGCACGGGATCAAATGATGCGTCAGGCGCGATGTCGTTCATCTCGCAGAACCGTGCCGCATTCCACAGCTTGGTGACGAAGCGGCGATGGGTTTCCACGCGCGCTGCGCCGAGCTTCACGTCACGGCCGGGGCCGGCCAGCGCGCAGATGGTGAAGCGCAACGCATCGGCGCCGTACTGATCGATGAGTTCCAGCGGATCGACGATGTTGCCCTTGGACTTGGACATCTTCTGGCCCCGCTCGTCGCGCACCAGGCCGTGTATATACACAGCGCGGAACGGCACTTCGTCCATGAAGTGGATGCCCTGCATCATCATGCGCGCGACCCAGAAGAAGATGATGTCGAATCCGGTGACGAGCACGTCGCCTGGATAATAGCGAGCCAGCTCCTTGGTTTTTTCGGGCCATCCGAGTGTGGAGAATGGCCAGAGGCCGGAGCTGAACCAGGTGTCCAGCACGTCCTCGTCCTGGGTCAGTTTTTCTCCCCCACGGCCGTAATGCACATCCGCTGCGGTTTGTGCTTCGGCTTCATCGTAGGCGACGAACACTGAGCCGTCGGGGCCGTACCAGGCGGGTATGCGATGGCCCCACCAGAGCTGGCGCGAGATGCACCACGGTTGAATGTCGCGCATCCAGGCAAAGAACGTGTTCTCCCATTGCTTCGGGACAAAAACGGTCTTGCCGGTTTCGACTGCCTCGATTGCCGGCTTCGCCAGGGCTTCGGCGTTCGCGTACCACTGCGTCGTCAGCAGCGGTTCGATCGGCACGCCGCCGCGGTCACCATGGGGCACCTGGTGGATATAGGGTTCGGCCTTCTCGAGCAGACCGAGCCGATCGAGTTCTGCAACGATGACCTTGCGTGCTGCGGCGCGGTCCTGGCCATTCAGCGAGCGGACAAAGGCTGGGTCCGCGATCGCATCGATCATCGCCAGCGCGTCCTCGATCTCGGCCAATGTCACGCGGGCCTGACGGTCGAGAATGGACGGCATCGGCAAGTCGTGGCGGCGGCCGACCTCGAAATCGTTGAAGTCGTGCGCGGGGGTGATCTTGACCGCGCCGGTGCCTTTCTCCGGGTCCGAATATTCGTCGGCGATTATTGGGATGCGGCGACCGACCAGCGGGAGAATGGCGAACCTGCCCACCAGGTCGCGGTAGCGCGCATCGTCCGGATGCACCGCGACAGCGGTATCGCCCAGCATCGTCTCCGGCCGGGTCGTTGCAACTGTAATGAACCGGTCGGTGCCCTCGATCGGATAGCGGATGTGCCAGATGGATCCCTTCACCTCGAGGTTCTCGACCTCGAGATCGGAAATCGCGGTCTGCAATTTCGGGTCCCAGTTCACCAGGCGGCGATCGCGGTAGATCAGGCCTTCGCGGTAGAGCTCGACGAAGACCTTGCGCACCGCGGCGGACAGGCCGTCATCCATGGTGAACCGCTCGCGCGGCCAGTCCAGCGAAGCACCCAGCCGGCGCAACTGGCGCGTGATGGTGCCGCCGGACTCGGCTTTCCATTGCCACACACGCTCGACGAACTTCTCGCGGCCGAGTTCGCGGCGGTCGATGCCCTGGTCGGCGAGCAGGCGCTCAACCACCATCTGCGTGGCGATGCCGGCGTGATCGGTGCCGGGCTGCCACAGCACGTCGCGCCCCTTCATGCGCTGCCAGCGGATCAGCGTGTCCTGCACAGTGAAGGTCAGCGCATGGCCCATATGCAGGCTGCCGGTGACGTTCGGCGGCGGAATCATGATGGTGTAGGGCTGCGCGTTCGACCCGGGTTCAGCCGCGAATGCGCCGCTCCGCTCCCAGCCTTCGTAGAGGCGGGGCTCGATCTCAGCCGGGTTGTAGGTCTTGTCCAGCATATCGCTCTCCTGCGGCCTCAGGCGAATGCCGCGGGAGGCCGACAATGACAAATGGGTTCAGGGTACGGCGCGGCCTACGACGCGCTCGATCTCGGTGCGGACGAGGCGCTCGACGAGTGTCGGCAGGTTGGTGTCGAGCCACTCCTTCAGCAGCGGCCGCAGCTCCTCGCGGACGATGTCCTCGATCGTAGGGCCGCCGGTGTGAACCTGCATCGACCGTTCCACCGTCAGGGTGCGCACCAGTGCGCCGACGGAGGCGACGGCGGCTGCGGCAACCTCGGGTGCGACAAGACCTTGTGACGCCGGATCGGGCGTGATTGGACTGGAAGGCGTCAACGGCAGCGCGGGTGCGAGGACCGGTGGCAGCGGTTCCGGCTCAGATGTCTGGACGATGGCGGCAGCCGGGGCGGCTTCGGCAACCATCATGGAGGGATCGAGCACCAACACACCGTCGCCGGCGGGTTCAGCGTGGGGTGGCGGCGTCTCGTGCGTGGTCTCGTCGCCCGCGGCTGCCGGCTTGGCTTCGCCTGGCTGCGCCTCGTCCTCGCTCAGGATGCGCCGGATCGAGGCAAGGATGTCTTCCATCGAAGGATCGCCGCCGGCCGGCGTGGCGGCGGGTGGCGAACCGGACGGTGGTGTCTGAGAAGCGCTCGATGGCGTCCTCAGCGTCCTGGCTGGCCGGTGGCGTAGTCGCCCAGGCCGACCCACTTGTTCTTCACCGCGTTGAAGTAGGCCGTCTCATCGTACAGCGGCACCGGCAGATTGAGGTCACGCGCCGTCAGGCGGCCGACCGCTGCCGCCACCTGGTACGACGCCGTCACCACCTGCGCGAGGTTCTGCACCAACGTGACCTGCGATTGCAGTAGCGCCTGTTGCGCATTCAACACGTCGAGCGTGGTGCGGCTGCCGACGATGGCCTCGCGCTCGACACCTTCGAGCGCGATTGAATTGGCCTGGATCTGAGCACGCGTGCTGTCTGCCGAGGCCTTTGCGGCGACCAGCGTCTCCCATGACTGGACAGAATTCTGGACCGCAGTGCGCCGCGCGTCGTCCACCAGTTTCGCGGACTGCTGCTCGGTCTGCTTGGCCTGGCGGACCGCGGAATATTCCTGGCCGCCCTGGTATACCGGCACGGAAAGCTGGAGCAAAGCCTGGTAACCGTTCTGCTGCGTGCTGCGGAGACCCGAGTTGTCATTTTGGAACATCTGGCCCTGAAAGCTGACCTGCGGCAGCAATTGCGCGAATGCGACGTCCACCGCGTCCTTGTTGGCGGCGTCGTTGAACAGCGCGGCAACCACCGTCGGGTTATTGTTGGCCGCCAACGCGATCGCATCCTGCTCATTCTTCGTCGGCAGGGAGAGCGGCTGCGGCTCGACCAGATCGCCTGGCGGCAGGAAGCCGACGACCTGCTGATAGGTGCCCCGCGCGGTCTGCAGTTGGCCTTCCGAGGTCTGACGCTGCGCTGTAGCACCAGCGAGAGCGGCCTCCGCCTGGGCGACGTCGGTGCGGGTGATCTCGCCGACACGGAAACGATCGTTGGTCGCTTGCAGCTGCTTGGCCAGCACCTGCTCGTTATTCACGTTCAGCGCCAGCGTCTGCTGCGCCTGGATCACGCCGACATAGGCAGTGACGACGTTGGTGAAGCTGGTCTGCTCCTGCTGGATCAGCGTGGCGCGTTCGGCCATCACCTGGTTCTTCGCGCGATTGATATTGGCCGGGGTCTTGCCGCCGTTGTAGAGGGGTTGGGTGAGCGTCGCCTGCGCGGTGCCGACGAGCCGATCGGTCCGAGTATTGAGGAAGCCGCCGCCGGCGAATTGGCGGTTCATCCCGTCGCCATAGCCGGTGGTGCCTGCCATTATGACGGTGGGCCGCCATCCGGACAGGGCCTGCGGCACGTTCTCGTCGGTGGCACGCAGCTTGGCGCGCTCGGCAAGGAGTTGGGGCTGGGTGGAGTAAGTGGCGGCGAGAGCCTCCGCCAACGTGTGAGGTGTCCCCGGTGGAGCCAGTGACGCCTTCGACCCGGGTGCTGCACGCGGAGGGGCCTTCGTCATGGTGATGGGATTGGCCCTTGGCGGCGACTGCACGCCGCCATTCGGCTGTGCCTGGCCGAATGCGGGCCCGGCTGCCAGCGTCAACCCAAGGCCGATGACCCAACCGCGTCGCAGGACCATGCCCATTCCCCCTGGTGTCACTCAACTGAAGCGGCCGGAGCCGGCAAGCGTCAGAATCGGGACACCGGTTGTTCGCATTCACCAGCCCGCCGGTTCCCTGCGTTCGCCGCAGAACGCGACGGACATCGGGGCAGCACACTGGCTACCGCTTCATGTGCCACAGCGGGATGCCACAGGGCAATCGTCTCGCATTCGCCTTTTAGGGTCAGGCGACGGTTCGCCGGGTCAGAACACGAAGCCCGGCTGCGGCAGCAGCGAGGGAATGGCCGGAGAACCGCAGTCGAACATTGGCTGGGGGCGAAGACCCATCGAGGTGGCCTCGGCGAGTACGGCATAGCCGCAAACATCAGCGCCGGCGATGATTGTGACGAGACGGCCGGTCTCCTTGTGAAGTTGGTCGCCGATGGCTGCCGGAATGGCCGGAACGGCACCCTCGATGAGGATCACATCGTAAGGGGCGCCGGCTGGCCAGCCGGCCGCGAGCGGGCCGGTGACCAAGCTGACACTCGGGGCAAATTCGGACAGGGTCGTGCGAGCGATGGCCAGCAGCGGTGCGGCCTCCTCCAACGCGGTGACCCTGGCACCGCAGGCTGCCAGCAATGCCGCGCCATAGCCGGTGCCGGCGGCGACGACAAGCACGCGCTCACCGGCAGCGATGGCGGTCAGCTGCAGGAGACGGGCGATCACCATCGGCTCGAGCAAGACACGGCCGCTGCCGAGCGGCACGTCCTGGTCGATATAGGCGCGCGAGGCCAGGTCGGGCGGAAGAAAGCGCTCGCGAGGAAGCTGGCGCATCGCGGCGACGATACGGGCATCGTTCACCTTATTGGGGCGGACCTGGCTGTCCACCATGTTGGCGCGAGCTTCGGCGAACGCGGGGGGATGTTGGGCCATTACGGGCTCGGTCATGAAAGAGTGGCCGCTTATAGGGGTGGTGCGGCGTTGGCGCCAGCGGGCTTGGGCGGGGGACACGGTGCAAACGCGCGTGCAGCAAGCATACAGTCCACACGGTCCATGCGTCCGCTTCATTCCGGGCAAGCTCGGGCACTGCCGCACGACCGATGCTCGGCTGCGGCGAAGCGGCATCCGGCGCGGCCGGACAGCAAGTTCCGTCTGCCACAGTTCCGCCGGGCCCGGGTACCGGCAGCTTAATCAGCCAGAGAGGCCGCGTTAGTCCGCCGTACGGCGTCCCGCGTTCGCGTTACACTACCGGCGTATATCAGTGGCGCTGTGGCGGTGGCCGGGTCGTGCAAACTCAGGCTGCTCTTCATGGGTATCATTGTTGAGCGCGATGGCGGCCGATTTCTGCTTCGCGAGGCGCTCGTAGTGCACCGCCAGCTGAACAAGGGTGATCGCGACATCAGCTGTCGAAGCAGTGAGCGCCATTGTGCGAAAATAACGCGCGCGCCGCAAATGCTGCACGGTGGTGGAGGGCAACTGCTGAGCGGGTGTATCCATCGTTGGAACCATAGCGAAACCGTCGCGGCCTCTGCGGTAGCGAAAGCGTGAGCAACTTGGGGCAACCACCTTTACCGCCCGGTACTATCATTATAATATCGTCAAATCTGCGTTAACCAATTGGACACATGTCGGAAAAACAGTGGCATGCCAAGCCGAAGGAGACTGAGACCGTGAGTGGCCTCAGGGATCGCGCGGCGAGCCTGCGATGGGCAGCCGGGATCATGCAGGACGCCGACCGCGCGGAGGACCTCCGTCGATTCGCGGAGCAGCTCGAGCGGCAGGCGGCGACTCTGGAGAGGCACCTGACGGGCGGCCATCAACCATCACGGTAGTGCCTGCCGCGTTGGCTGGACCGGGACTTGGCACAGCGTCGCACGCCTCCGGCAATGGACCGGGGGCGCTTGCTGGACAGTCAAGCTGGCTCCGTCGCGAGGCGTTCTGGATAAAGGCCGACAACAGTGCTATATGATTTTCGAGGCCGAAGCCGGCGGATTCCCTCGGTTTTTCCAGCCTGACCGGCTACCTGGGGTCCGGTGGCAGAGTGGTGATGCAGCGGACTGCAAATCCGCGTATGCCGGTTCGATTCCGGCCCGGACCTCCAACACGACCGCTCATCTGCTCCTCTCAACAGTTAACCGACCGATCGAAGCCCTGCGTAAAGGGTGCCAATCACTTGCACGCTTTGTTCGTCATTGCACTTCCGCGCAATGTCTCTGCAGCGGTCTCTGCCAACCGCCCTGATCTGTGGCTCGAGGCGTGCAACAGGATGGTTCGACCTGCAAGATCGTCGCCACGCCAAGTCTTATCAAAGCCACGTGGCTTGGCTTGTGAGCGCCGCCACCGCCATTCGTATTCGTTCCACCCACGGGCATAATCTCCCGCCACCAACAACGCCGCAGCAAGGCTGAAAAGGAGTTCCGCTTCATCTGACGCCACCGCACCGGCACGGTCATGAGGATCCAGCGCACCGGACAGACGTCCCAGCGCATTTAGAGTATTTGCGAGATGACTCAACGGTCCGGGATGATCCGGGGCGATGTCCAGCGCCTGCCGATACATCATGACCGCGTGGCAAAATCTGACCTGTCATGAAGAATATTCGGCTGCCACGCTGGGCAAATACCGCACACCGAGTTCCGCCATCGATTGAGCCTGTTCCAGCAGCCCCAGCGTCCGCAGTCTGCAGGCCAGGTTAGCGTAGGCAGCTCCAAATTCTGGCGCGAGCTGTAGGCACGCAACGAATGC
This sequence comes from uncultured Alphaproteobacteria bacterium, assembly GCA_963726125.1. GTDB lineage: Bacteria > Pseudomonadota > Alphaproteobacteria > Acetobacterales > Acetobacteraceae > JAMXLO01. The sequence goes on from CAVSBG010000019.1 coordinate 62,216, forward strand.
CTCCACCGCTTCTACAGGTCGCCCCGTCTTGATGAGCGCGTTACCAAGATTGAAATGAGGAGGGAAGCAGTCGGGCGGTGATAATTGGTGGATACCGATTGACACCCCCTTAACGTGCTGCATCCAGGGCAATCGGGTGAACAGGCAGGCAGGTAAGGAAACAAGGTTCCGCACGGAGGTCGCGGAGATTCAAACCACCAAGGGCCACTGAGAAACAAAATGCACCGCTTCGCGCGAAGTACTACAGACCTTTCCGTGGCCCCCGGTGGCTTCGCCTGACTCGGTGACCTCAGTGCGAAACCTTCCTTTGCTTTATTGTCAGGTTCACCCGATTGCCCTGGGTGCTGCATCGCCCTTCCGCGGGCCGCCATCAGCGCGGTGGCCTGACGGCTCTGAATGTCTAGCACGAGACCCGACCAGCCAGTGCCCGTCACCAGTGGCGCTCCCGGCACCGCTCGTGACGCGGAGACAGAACGTGGCCATGCTGTTCGGATGCAGCGCAACCCTCAATCGGACCGACGATGATCAGCGACACTCCGGTGCATGACTGGCTGCGGCCGCGGCTGGCCGAACTGGTACAACAGGCAGAGCGCGCCGGCTTCCTGCGGGAGGCCGTGGTTGCCGTGATCATGGATCTGATCACGGCACCACCGTACGACGACGACGCCGTGCCGCCGGTTGAATGATCAGGTCACGACGCGCAGCGCCGGACGTGTCTTGACAGCGAGGCGCCGGTACAGGCCGAGGTAGTCCTCCGCCATGCGTTCGGCTGAGAAGCGGATCTCGAACCGGCGGCGCACCACGCCGCGTGACAGGCGACCGACCCGGCCAACCGCCGCCACCGCCTGCGCTTCGTCGTCGACAATGAAGCCGGTGACGCCATGCTCGATGATCTCGGGGACTGAACCGCGATTGAACGCGATGACCGGGGTGCCGCAGGCCATCGCCTCGATCATCACGAGGCCGAATGGCTCGGGCCAGTCTATCGGCACCAGCAACGCGATCGCGCCACTGAGGAATGCGGGCTTTTCCGCGTCGGTGATCTCGCCGATCAGTTCGACGCTGGTTCCGTCGACCATCGGCTCGATCACGTCGCGGAAATAGGCTTCATCGACGCGGTCCACCTTGGCAGCGATCTTCAATGGAATGCCGGCCTCGCGCGCGATGCGGATCGCCCGGTCGGGCCGCTTTTCCGGACAGATCCGCCCGAGGAAGGCGAGGTAGTTGGGCGCGATCGGTTGCGGCGTCAGCAGGTCCTCGGGCAATCCGTGATGGATGGTGGCGACAAAATTGGCGTTTGGCAGGGGTGCACGCTGGGCATCGGAAATCGAAACGAGCGGTACCTCAGGGAAGCAATCGTAGACCGGCCGCAGCTCCGGCAGATCGAGCCGGCCATGCAGGGTGGTGAGAAACGGCGTGGGCTGCCGGCTGAACAGTGCGAACGGCCAATAGTCGAGATGACAATGCAGGATGTCGAATTCGTTGGCCCGATTGCATACGTGCTCGAGCATCAGCATGTGCGGCGCCATGGCATCCCGCAGCGACGGATCGAACCGCAAGGCACTCGGCCACATCGGGACCAGCTCGGCGGTGGTGCGTAAATCGCCACTCGCGAACAGCGTGACGTCATGGCCCATCGCCACGAGATGCTCGGTCAGGAAGGACACGACACGCTCCGTCCCGCCATAGAGCCGCGGCGGGACAGATTCAGTCAGTGGAGCGATTTGGGCGATCCGCATAATCGTCGTGCCTTTCGGGTGCAATGTGAGTTGAGTGGTCCCAATCTCGCGAGCAGTTCAGGCTTTTCTGCGGCGGACCGCGCCACAGCACCGCCGCGCTCGGCGTTGGTTAACCAATGTCACGTCGAAGTGACATGGCGCGCTTCCCCGCTGCGGTATCGTTGTGCGTTGACCCCTTGCCGCGCCCCGGAACCCGGGATTGCGCGGTCTATCGTGCCGCCTGCGTGCCGAATGCGTGAGTGCGCGGGCGCGAGGAGGTTGTGTGGCGCGTCTTGTCGTTGTCTCCAATCGGGTCCCGCTCCCCTCGGAGCGGGGGCCACGGGCTGGTGGGCTGGCCGTCGCATTGGCGGACGCGCTGCGGCCCGGCTCGCTGTGGTTCGGTTGGAGCGGCCGACGCGCCAGCGGCAATGCGGAGCCGCGGCTGCAACGGGCGGACGGCATCGGCTACGCGACGATCGATCTGTCCGAGGCGGAATATCGATCGTTCTATGTAAACTTCGCCAATGGAGCGCTGTGGCCGCTGTTGCACTTCAGGCTCGGCCTGGTCGACTTCCGGCGCGAGGACTACGAGGGCTATCGCACAGTCAACCGGCGCTTCGCGGAGGCGCTGCGGCCATTGCTGCGCCCGGATGACGTGATCTGGGTGCACGACTATCACCTGTTCCCGCTGGGCGAGGAGTTGCGCCGCCTGGGAGTCGCGCAATCGCATCGGGTTCTTCCTGCACACGCCATTCGTGCCCCCTGCCCTGCTCCACGCGTTGCCGCGCGCGGCGGAGCTGCTGCTTTCGATGTGTTCCTATGACGTGGTGGGATTTCATACGCGGACCTATCGGCAGGCGTTCCTGGATTGTGTGCGCGAGATCCTCGGCGTTCCCAGAACTGGCGAAGGTCGCTTTTTGCATAACGGGCGGCACGTGCAGGCCATCGTCGATCCCATCGGCATCGATGCCGATGGTTTTGCCGCAGTCGCGGCGCATGCGGCGGACAACGCCGAAACGCGGCGGCTGCACGAGAGCCTCGGCGATCGGGCGCTCGCCATTGGCGTTGATCGGCTCGACTACTCGAAAGGGCTGGTTAACCGGTTCGAAGCGTTCGGCCGCCTGCTTGGGCGTTATCCCGAGCATCTTCGCCACGTCAGCTTCCTGCAGATTGCGGCACGGTCGCGCGAGGAATCCAGCAGCTATCAACGACTGCGGCGTGAGCTCGATCGCATCGTGGGCGACACCAACGGGCGGTTCTCGGAATTCGACTGGGTGCCGCTGCGCTACATGACCAACACGGTGCGGCGGGAACTGCTTGCGGGCTTCTTCCGCCTCGCGCGCGTCGGCGTGGTTACGCCGCTGCGTGACGGCATGAACCTGGTGGCCAAGGAGTATATCGCAGCACAGGACCCAACTGATCCCGGCGTGCTGATCCTTTCGCGCTTTGCGGGCGCAGCCGAAGACATGACTGAGGCGCTGCTCGTGAACCCGTTCGATCCGGACGAGATTGCCGAGGCGATGCATGAAAGCCTGCTGATGTCGTTGTCGGAGCGATTGCGACGGTACCACGCTTTGCGTGCATGCGTATGGCATACGACGGCGAGCAAGTATTGCGCGACGTTCATGTCGTACCTGGAGCACGAGGAACGTCCGGTGCCTCGGTTCCGGTTGGAGATCGCATCGTAGGTCGCGTAGTCGTGAAGCGATCGCAGTGGCAATGACAACGAAGCGCCATGATCGGCCGATATTTACGCCGCGCGTCGACAAGGAGATGTCACTATTATGCCGCGACTGATTGGACCTATCGCACTTGCGCTCGGGGCTTCATTGGCCTTGGCGGGGTGCACCGATCCCTACGATCCCGGCCAGCGCGCCGTTGGTGGCGGGCTGCTGGGCGCCGGCGCGGGCGCGGCGATTGGCGGCATTGCCGGTGGTGGGCGCGGCGCGGCGACCGGCGCTCTGATCGGTGGCGCGGTTGGCGCTGTCGGCGGTGCGGCGACGACACCGCAACGGCCACCGCCGCCTGGTTATTACTCGCCGCCGCCTCCGGGCTACGGCTACGGTCCGCCGCCCAGCTACTGATCGGCGAACATGGCAACCGGTGCGCCGACCGCTGGCGCATCGATGCGGAACAGCCCGCCGAGGGCTGGGTAGTGTTGCAGATCCTCGGCGGATTTCCCCTCGCGCAGCGACGTCACGTAGAGATGCTTCTCGGCGAAGCAGGGCATGGTTGGTCCAGGCACCGGGAATGGCAGCTTGTGCAGCAGCTTGCCGGCGGGTGAGAAGCAGTTGATGCACCCCGCCGAGGGTCCGGCCGACCAGTAGTTTCCCTGTGCATCCGTTGCGGCGCCGTCGGGGCGGCCTTCCTCGTTGGTCAGCGTGGCGACGATGCGATGATTGGCAAGATTGCCGGTTTGGACGTCGAAGTCCCAGGCCTCGATGAAGGGGCCGTGCGTGTCGGAGTGGTACATGGTGCGGCCGTCCGGCGACCAGGCCAAGCCGTTGGAAACCGCGTAGCCCTCGGCTTTGCGTTCGGTGCGACCGTCGGGCGTGATGCGGTAGAGGAAGGCGGTCTTCTGGCGTGGCGTGCGTTCGTCCATGCTGCCGACCCAGAAGCAGCCGTCGGGGCCGACCTTACCGTCGTTGAAACGGTTGGTCGGCGGTTCGTCTACCGGTTTGCTCAAGGGCTCGATCGATTTGGTGCGCGGGTCGAACAGCACGGCGTGGTGGCGTAGCGCGACAACGAGACGTCCGGAGCGGCACAGGCCGAAGCTGCCGACCACCTCGGGGAAGTCCCAGGATGTCCGGGCATTGTCGTCCACCGAGAGGGCGTTGATGCGCTTGCCGGGGATGTCGCAGAACAGCAGGCGGCGGGTGGACGGATCCCACACGGGGGACTCGGCGACGCCGCAACGGGAATCCCAGACGAGTTCGAATTCGGCCATGACAAATGCCTCCCTGCACGCGTCGGATGCTGGGGAAATGCGCGGCGTTTTTCCGGCTGGCGTCAAGTGGTGCGGGAGGAAGTCCAGGACGACCAAACCTCCCCCTCCCCTTGCGGGGAGGGTGGGGGAGGGGTGCGCGCGGCCCCCTCCCCCTTCCCCCCTCCCGCAAGGGGAGGGGGAGTGCCAAACTAAACCTACTCAGGTAGCAGCCAGCGTCTGGAACACGTCGCCGGCCGGCGGCAGCGCCAGGATATGGCGGCGGTGCCACAGCGCGTAAAACAGTAGCTTCCAGGCGGCGAAGCCGTGCCGCCAGCGGCGGATATTGGCGAACAGCAGGCGGACCTTGGCGGGGTCGGCGATCTCGGCGATGCCCGGCTGTGCAGCGACCAGCGGCCCAAGCCGAGACCCCTGGCCCTTGATCCATTCGCCCACCGGCACAGTGAAGCCTTGCTTGGGGGCGAACGGACGCGCGATCGGCAGATGCTTCTCCAGCCACTTGCGCAGGATCCACTTGCCGACGCCGTCGCGGAGCTTCATCGCGTCGGGCAGGCGGAACGCCGCCTTGGCGATGCCGGGGTCGAGGAACGGCGTGCGGCCCTCGACCGCGTGCGCCATCAGGCAGCGGTCGAGCTTCAGCAGCAGGTCGTGCGGCAGCCAGTCGGCCATGTCGGTGGCCTGCGCCGCGGCCAGACGTGAACGGCCACCTTCCGCGGCCTCCACCTCCGCCGCGGCGATGCCGTCGCGCCAGGAGGCGGGGCGGGTCCGCAGCACATCCACGCGGTCGAAACTGCCGCGCGCCCACATGGTTCTGCCGCCGAGCCACCAGGGCCGCATGGCGCTGCGGTAGCGGCCATAGCCGGCGAAGATCTCGTCGCCGCCCTCCCCGCTCAGCACGACCTTCACGTCCTGGCGCGCGCGCTGGGCAAGGAACCAGGTCGGGATGATAGCGTAATCCGCCGCTGGATCGTCCATGCAGCCGACGATCTCGGGCAAGTGCTCCCACACCATCTTTTCGTTGATCTCGATAGACTCGTGCTTTGCGCCGAGCGCCTTCGCGACGGTCGCGGCGTGCTCCCGTTCGTCAGCGGCACCGGGGGCGTCGAAACCGGCGGTATAAGCCAGCACGGGTTGGCTGTTCAGGCGCGCCATCATCGCGAGCAGCGTGGAGCTATCGATACCGCCGGACAGGAACATGCCGTACGGCACGTCGGCGCGCTGATGCAGATCGACACTTTCCTCCAGCGCGCGATCGAGACGCAGCAACGCCTCGTCTTCATCGATGTTCTCGGGACCGCCTTCGGGAATGTGCGAGACACGGCGGCGATCGAGGATGTGCCCGTCCGCGCAAGTGATGGTTTCGCCAGGCAGCAGACGCTGGATACCCTCGAAGATCGTTTCTGTGCCCGTGGTGAATTGCAGTTGCAGCAGCTCCTCGCGCGCCGCCGGACGGACGGTGCGCGGGGCGAGGCCGGCGGCCAGCAGCGCCTGCGGCTCGGAAGCGAAGGCGAGGCCGTTGCCAGTCTGCGTGATGTAGAGCGGCTTGATGCCGAATGCGTCGCGGGTTAGCGTCACTGTGCGCTGGACGCGCTCGTGGATCGCGATCGCGTACATGCCGCGCAGGTGCTGCGCGTAGTCGGCACCTTCGCGTAGCCACAGATGCAAAGGCGGCTCGCAGTCGCTGTTGGTGGCGAAGGTGACGCCGGGCATGGCGACACGGAGCTCGCGGTAATTGTAGATCTCGCCATTGCAGACCAGCGTCGCGGGGCCGGCGAACAGCGGCTGGTCGCCGGTGATCAGGTCGATGATGGCCAGGCGGTTGTGCACCAGCGCGACGCGGCCGACGACGGCGTGGCCGGTGCCATCGGGACCGCGGTGTTCCAGCGTGTCGATCAGTCGCGACAGCATGGCGGGATCGGGCGGCGGTGCGCCGGGAGCGAGGATCAGGCCGGCGATGCCGCACATCAGGGTTTCTCCACGGTCGTGAGGAACTGCTGCCAGTGCGCCACAACGGGCGCCTCGGCGAATTCGGATACGTAGCGGACACGGCCCGCTGCGGCCAAGCTCCTTGCACGGGCGGTGTCGCTAAACAAGGAGCTGACGGCGGCGGCGAGAGCCCCTGGGTCCTCGGGAGGGATCAGGATGCCGTCGGCGTCGGCTGTAATCAGTTCGCGGGGGCCGTCCGTGGTGGTGGCGACGACGGGACGGCCGGCGGACCAGGCTTCCAGCACCACGTTGCCCAGCGGTTCGTGGCGAGAGGAGCAGACCAGGAGGTCGGCCGCGGCCAGCAATGCGGCGGTATCGGCGCGCCAGCCCAGAAGATGCAGGCGGTCGGCGACGCCTTCGGCTTCGGCAAGCGCATGGAGGGAACGGCGTTCGGGGCCCTCGCCGGCGATCAGGACATGGACGCCGGTCAGCGCGGGCATGGCACGGACCAGGATGTCGAACGCCTTGTTACGGTGCAGACGGCCGAGGGCGAGGACCAGCGGGGTGGCGGGCGGCAGGCCGAGTGCCGCAGGAGTGGCGTTCGCCATGTCGGGGGAAAAGTTCGGCAGGTAGTGCAGTCGCGCGGCTGGCCAACCCTGGGCGGCAATCCAATCGACGATGGCGCGAGTGTTGCCGACCAGGTGGTCGCAGTGGCGGAAATTCCGCAGGTCGTAGTAGCCGCCGAGGCGGCCGACCAGGACCCAGTCGCCTTGTGGCGTGAAGCGCGCCGCGCGGCTCATCCAGGCAACCGTGACGCGGGGCGCGAAATGTCGGAGGGCGGCTCCGACGCGGGGGCCGGTCAGCAGGTCGAGGGGACCGCCGAAGCGAAACTGCAGAGGGACCAGGCCAGCGCCGGTCAGGCGGTCGGCCCGGGAGGCGTTGCGACGGATGATCGGCAGCACGGTGTCGCCAGCATGCGCGAGCGCGATTGTAAGACGCTCGAAGAATAGTTCGGCGCCGCCAGCGGACGCTCCGGCCATGACCTGCGCGACGTTCATGCGGTGGCTGCGGCAGGAGTGGGTCCGAGTTGCTGGATGCACCCCCTCCCTGGCCTCCCCCGCTTCGCTGGAGAGGGGGTGTGACGTGGGCGTTGATGGATGATGGAACTGATCACGGCGGCGACGCTTTAGCACTTCTTGCGACATGCGGCGCCAAGGCCCACTGTTTCTCCATGACACGACTGGCAGCACTGCCCGATCGGGGTGTGATCGAAGTGAGCGGAGAGGATCGCGTCAGCTTCCTCCAGGGCCTGGTGTCGAACGATGTCGCGGCGGCCGCTCCCGGTCGCGCCGTGTGGGCTGCATTTTTGACGCCGCAGGGCAAATGGCTCGCGGACTTCTTCATCATCTCGGACGCCGAACGGCTGTTGCTGGACTGCGAGCGCGCCCAGGCGCCAGCGTTGCTGCAAAGGCTGTCGCGGTTTCGGCTACGCTCCAAGGTCGCCTTGCGCCCCGCTGATGAACTTTGCGTCTACGCCGCCTGGGACGGCGCTCCGCCCCAGACGGCGATCTTCGCGCCGGATCCTCGCCTGGAGGAGGCGGGTTGGCGGGTGCTGTCCCCGACGCCGTTGCCGACCACGGCGCTGGAACAGGACTGGGTGCGGCATCGACTGGCACTCGGGCTGCCGGACGGCTCGCGCGACATGGAACCGGAGAAGACGGTGCTGCTGGAAGCCGGTTTCGACGAGTTGCACGGCGTGTCCTGGACCAAGGGTTGCTACATGGGTCAGGAACTCACCGCCCGGACCAAGTATCGCGGTCTGCTGAAGCGGCGGCTGGTGCCGGTGGCGGTTGACGGCACTCTGCCGGCATCGGGCACGCCGGTGCTGCGTGACGGCGCGGAGGTGGGCACCATGCGTTCGGGCCTCGGGCAGGCGGGACTGGCGGTGCTGCGCATCGATGCGTTGCGCGATGTGCTTTCCTGCGGTGAGGCGACCCTGACCGCGCGCGTGCCCGCATGGATGTTACTGCCGGAGAGCGTGGCGTGAGCGAAACGCAGGCGATCGATTGGGAGAGCCGCTACCGGGATGGCACGACCGGCTGGGAGCGGCATGGCTTGAACCCGGTGTTCCTGGCATGGCGCGAGAGCGGTGTCCTTGCGCCGTGCCGTATCCTTGTGCCGGGCGGCGGCCGCAGTCCGGAACCTGTGGCACTCGCGCAAGCCGGGTTCGACGTCACCGTGGTGGACGCCGCGCCGAGCGCTGTCGCGATGCAGCGGGCGTGGATGGAACGGCTTGGGGTCGCCGCGAATATCGAACAGGCTGATCTGTTTGCGTGGGATCCAGGTGAGCCATTCGATGCGGTCTATGACCAGACCTGCCTGTGCTCGCTGCCACCTGCGCTGTGGCCCAACTATGTGAGGCGGCTGCATCGGTGGCTACGGCCGGATGGTGCGCTGTTTGTGCTGTTCGTGCAGAATGACCGGCCGTCAGGACCACCGTTCCACTGCGATATCGCGGGAATGCGCCGGTTGTTCGCCGAGCCTGCATGGCAATGGCCGGATGCTCTGCCAGAGCGTGTTGCGCACCCGTCCGCTGTGGCGGAACAGCCCGCCGTGCTGCGGCGTCGTGGGTAGCAGGGGAACGGCTCCGCACCGAAAGCGCCACGTTCCGCGTGAGACTGGCTGCGCATTCGCGGTGACCCTCCGCGGGCGCTGCGCTGCGCCTCATTGCGCAGCCAGAGGCGGACCGGGTGGTGCGATCCGCCATCACGACAAGGGAGCAGGACCATGGACTCACTGCCTTTTGAACAGGCGCTCGACGTCCGCATTGCCGAGGTGCTCGATCGCTGCACGTCGTGCGGCGCCTGTGTCGAAGTGTGTCCAATGCCGGCAGCGACCGGGATCGATGCGAGCGATCCGGGAGGGTTGGCGTCTGGCGTGTTGGCGCTGCTGCGCGGCGACGAACACCCTGCGGGATCGGCCCGCTGGGCCGCGGTGTGCACCGGTAGCGGACATTGCATTCCGGCCTGCCGGTACGGCGTGAACCCACGGTTCATGCTGGCGATGGCGCGCCTCACGCAGGCCAGACAGAAAGCGCCCGACGATCGCCGACGCACCGGATTTGAACGTTTCACTGGCATGACGACGGGCGTGCGGGTGTTGTCACGCCTGCAACTACCGCCCGATCTGCTGGCGCGATTTCGTCCTGAACGTGACAGCAACGACAAGCCAGACGTTGCGTTCTATACTGGCTGCAACCTGCTCAAGACGCCACACATCGCGCTCCTGTGCTTCGACATCATGGAAGCACTCGGAATCCAGTATCGAGTGATCGGCGGACCTTCGCATTGTTGTGGTGTACTGCAATTCCGTGCCGGTGATCTGGCGACGTCGGGGCGTATCGCATACCGCACCGTCGAGCGCCTCGCGGCTGCGGGGGGTCGTGTGCTGTCATGGTGCCCGACATGCCAGGTACAGCTTGGCGAAATGGTCATTCCGGGCAAGACAGACACGAAACTTGAACTGGAGCCGTTCCTGCTTTTCCTGGCGTCGCGACTGGATGATTTGCGTCCGCTGCTACGGAACCCGGTGCGCAAGCGGGTAGGTCTGCATGAGCATCCTGGAGTGGCGGGGGTCACCGATGCAGCGCGCACTATTCTCGAGGCGATCCCCGGTCTCGAATTCATCGATCTGGAGCAGCCGCGGATTGGCTGGATGTGCAATACACTGAATGCCGTTCCGGCCTACAAACGGCAATTGCATCTGAACCAGCTGCAGGCTGCTGCGGATGCGGGGGTTACGACATTGGCGGGTATCTATCATGCGTGTCATCGCGAACTGTGTTCACATGAAAGGGACTGGCCGTTTGAGGTCGTTAACTTTCTTGAACTGGTCGGAGAGAGCCTGGGCTTCGCACGACCCGATCTATTCAAGCGGCTGAAACTCATGCAGGATGTCGATGCGATCCTTTCGGAGGCGGCAACTCTGATTGAGACAAATCACATTGCGCTCGACGAGGCCCGCAGCGTCATCCTCGGGGATCTGCTGGGTGAGCAGGCCCTATCGTTACAGACTTAACCACCGGAAACGTTAATATATTTTGGTATGCCATACCTTTGCCGCGCGGCTCGATTGCCATCTATGCATGAACGAGTGGGGTGAAAATCGTTCCGCAAAAAAATTCGTTGATCGATCTATCAAGAAAAGCTTGAACAGTTTATTAAGCAAGTGAATGATTGAATGCTCACCGGTGCTGCCGCGGTGCGGTGCAAGTTGTAATGGATGGGAACGTGGACCGGCTGACGAGCATGACGGTGTTTGCGAAGGTCGCAAGCGCACGGAGCTTCTCCGGTGCAGCGCGCGAGTTGGGCATTTCACAGGCGACTGTGAGCAAGCATGTGCAGACACTGGAGGACTGGTTCGGCGCCCGTCTGCTGCATCGCACGACCAGGCGTGTGGCGCTGACGGATGCCGGCGAAGGCTTCTTCCTGCAGTGCTCCCGCATTCTGGAGGAGATGGAGGCGGCACGGACAGCCGCACGGCCAGAGGCGCCCGTCCGCGGCACCATGCGGATCACCGCTCCAGTGGTGTTCGGCAGTACGCGGCTGGGCCCGCTGGTGGTGGATTTCCTGGAGCAGCATCCGGAAGTGTCGATGCATGTCGAGCTCTCGGACCGCTCGGTCGACCTCATCGAAGAAGGCTACGATCTGGGAATCCGCACCGCGCCACCGGCGGGGGGCGGGCTGGTGGGCTGGCCCCTGATGCCGCTGGACTACGTGCTGTGCGCTGCGCCGTGTTATATCTCGCGGCACGGCGAGCCTGCCTTGCCCGGCGCACTCAGCGGCCATCACTGCATCACCGGGACTGATCCGGCCACGGGAAACTGGACCTTCAAGGGGCCGGATGGCGAGACCGAAGTGGCAATCTTCGGACGGCTGCAAGTGAACAATGCAGTGTTGCGGCGTGATGCCGCACGCGCTGGGGCTGGCGTCCTGCTCTGCGCGGAGTACCTGGTGGAGGATGACCTGTCGAACGGCCGGCTGGTGAAGCTGTTGCCGGATCACGCGCCGATCGGCGGGACGCTGCATGCGGTCGCACCGGCATATCGCGCCGGCTCGCCCAGGGTCAGGAGCCTGGTCAACCATCTGACGACGCAATTGGGCGATAAATAATTCGGAGCGGGGCCTCGCCGTCGCACTGATCCTGGCCCAACTCGCTGGCGCCTGCTAGCCATCCTGCCGTGCCGAACTTCACACTCGAGAAGCGGGCTGGCGGACGCGTCGCCGGAGTGGACGAAGCAGGGCGAGGGCCGCTGGCTGGCCCTGTCGTGGCAGCGGCGGTTGTGTTCCCTGCCGGTGTGCCGCGGCGGTTGGCGGCGCTGCTGGATGACTCCAAGAAGCTTACCGCAGAGCAGCGGTTGATGGCGTTCCAGGCGTTGCGCAGTTGCGGACGGGCTGAGATCGGCGTCGGGGCGGCCTCCGTGTTCGAGATCGAACGGCTCAACATCCTGCGTGCAGCGTTGCTTGCGATGTGCCGGGCGGTCTCGCGCCTCCCTTCCCCGCCTGACCTGGCGCTGGTGGACGGCAATCAGCCACCACCGCTAGGTTGTATCGTACAGTGCGTCGTGGGCGGCGACGGGCGGTCGCTGTCGATCGCGGCTGCCTCCATCGTGGCGAAAGTGTTGCGTGACCGCGCGATGGCGCGATTGGGGATGCGGTTCCCGGACTATGGCTGGGAGCGCAATGCCGGCTACGCGACGGAGTTCCATGTTGCGGCGCTACGGCGCCTCGGTCCGACCCGGCACCACCGCCCAAGCTTTGGTTCGGTGGCTCAGTTGACGCTGGACCTGATGGTGGAGTGAAGGCCCGACCCGGTCAGTGGGCCTGCGGCCGCTGTGCAAGGCGGTCGTTGCGCCAGACCTGCACACCGTCCTGGACCAGCACGAGCCGGGCGCCGACATCGATCATTCGGCAGGCCTGGTCGGCTTCGAGATGCCAGCCGCGGTCGAACAACAGGTGATGCAGCTCTGCCTCGACGGAGCGCCGATGCGTGGCGACGATGATCCGGCACACCCGTTCGGTCAGAACGTCGATCCCCCTCCGAATGGCGTCCGCCTCGGCTCCCTGGATATCGCAGTGCAGAACATCCACACGGTCGAGATCGCCCAGCAGCGTCGCGATGGACACGCAGGGCAGCACATCGACAACGCTTGTGGCGGTGGTCAGCGATGCGATTGCGGTCGCAGTGTCGAACTGCGCCTCGGCACCCCATTCCTCACGGGCGGCGGCAAGTTGGGGGAAATGCGCCACCCCGTCGCACGCCCCGACGACGGCGTGCAGGAGCCGGTGATCGCCTGGCTCAATGTCGTTGTCGCGCAAATGTTCACGCATGAAATCAACGTGTTCCTCGGCGCCTTCGACGGCGACCAGGCGGACATCCAATCCGCGGCGACGGCCGAGCACGGCGCCAAGCGCGATCCAGGGACCCCAGCCGGCACCGAGTTCAACCACGGTCAGGGTGCCGCGAGCGATGTCGATGCTGTGCAGGAAATATTCGAGCTCCGGCACGTCGTGCAGGCCGAGCACCGGAACCTTGTTCAGCCGCCCGATCTGGCCGGAAAACCGCGCCATTGATTTTGGCATGAAGGCACAGCGTGTTCGCACGCCGAACACGTCGCGGAAGAAGCCCGGTTCGCCGACAGCATCTGACCCGTCCGCGAACGGGGCCAGCAGGTGATGCGAGGGATAGCGCCGTGTCAGGGTCAGCTGGAATGGCAGCAGGGCAGTGGCGAACTCCTCGGAGTGGAGGAAGCGTTCCCAAATCATTTGCCACGTCGCGGGACCCGCGTCGGCATGCTGCGCCACGATTGCGGGGCTTTCCGGCTCGCGGCCGAGCAACAGACGGTACACCCACAGGACCGCCTGCGAGCTGGAAGAGGGTTCGGCAGACGTCGTTCGCCACGGTCGTCGGAACATGCGTCATGCCACCTGTTGACCCTCGGCTGCAGCAGCGGAGCCCGGCCGGCCAATACGCAACGATTTGGTGAACATCCGATTGACGCGGCTTCGAACAGCCCGCCACGATAGGCGACCATCCTTCCTTCCCGCCTCGGAGACACGTGGAAGTCATCCGCGAACTGCCGCTCGATCAGGTCATGCTGGGCGACTGCGTGCAACTGATGCGCATGCTGCCACCGGCCTCGGTGCATTGCGTGTTCGCCGACCCGCCGTACAACCTGCAATTGAGGGGGGAACTGAGGCGGCCGGATGACAGCCTGGTCGACGGCGTGGATGAGGACTGGGATCGCTTCGCCGACTTCGCGACCTACGATGCGTTCACCCGCGAGTGGCTGACCGAATGCCGCCGATTGCTGCGCAAGGACGGCACATTGTGGGTCATAGGCGCCTACCACAACATCTTCCGGATCGGCGCGATTTTGCAGGATCTGGGGTTCTGGGTGCTGAACGACGTGATCTGGCGCAAGTCGAACCCGATGCCGAATTTCCGCGGCCGGCGGTTCACCAACGCGCACGAGACCCTGATCTGGGCGGCACGCGGCCGGGATTCGCGTCACCGGTTCAACTACGCAGCCATGAAGGCGCTGAACGATGACATCCAGATGCGCAGCGACTGGTTCATACCGCTGTGCACCGGCCCGGAGCGGCTGCGCAACCAGCACGGACTGAAGCTGCACCCGACCCAGAAGCCCGAGGCGCTGCTACACCGGGTACTGCTGTCGAGCACCGCGCCGGGAGATATCGTGCTGGACCCATTCCTCGGGACGGGCACGACAGCAGTTGTGGCGCGGCGGCTGCACCGGCACTTCATCGGCATCGAGCGGCATCCGGCGTACGCTGAGGCCGCGATCGGGCGGGTCCGCGCGACGCAACCCGTGTCGCACGAGGGATTGGCCGGGGCGGTGTCCAAGCGCGACGCGCCCCGGGTGCCGTTCGGCAACCTGGTCGAGCGGGGGGTGATCGCGCCGGGGACGAAGCTGTTCGACCGGATGCGGCGGGTCAGTGCTGTGGTGACCGCGGACGGCACGATCGCGGCTGGCACGGTGCGAGGCTCGATCCACAAGGTCGGCGCGGCGGTGCAGAATGCGCCGGCCTGCAACGGCTGGACGTTCTGGCACTTCGAGCGCGACGGACGGCTGGTGGCGCTCGATGTGTTGCGTGAGAGCATGGCAGAACAGGGTTAGGCGCACCGTTGCGGCAAACGGAGGCAATGATGGGCGAGACTGAAATCGCAGCCTTGCGGACACTGCTGACGTTGCGGCCACGTCCCGCCAGCGTGGCAGAACGCCGCGAGCGGTTGGATGCGCTGGGCCACGCCTACGCGACCGCAGCGGACATTTCCCTCGAGGCGGTGAGCGCGGATGGCGTGCCGGCGGAATGGACCACGGCACCTGGATCCGACCCCTCGCACGTCTTGCTTTACCTTCATGGCGGAGGTTTCTCCGTGGGATCCATCGTCAGCCACCGGGCGATGGTAGCGGAGACCGGACGCGCGGCGCAGGCGCGGACGCTGGCGATTGACTACCGGCGCACCCCGGAACACAAGTTTCCGGCAGCGCTCGACGATGCGATGAAGGCCTATCGGTGGCTGCTCGCACAGGATGTGCAGCCTGGGCGGGTGGCGGTTGGTGGGGACAGCGCCGGTGGTGGACTGACGCTCGCTCTGATGGTTGCGTTGCGAGAACGCGGGCTGCCGCTGCCGGCATGCGGCTGGTGCATCTCGCCCTGGGTGGACATGGAGGCGCGCGGCGACACCTACGCCACCAAGGCGGCGATCGATCCGATGATCAGCCGGGACTACATTTTGGAGCTGGCCAGCTGGTATCTTGGCGGCACGGCGCCTCAGACGCCGCTTGCCGCCCCGATCCACGCCGAACTCCATGGCCTGCCGCCATTGCTGGTGCAGGTCGGCAGCGCCGAAACATTGCTCGACAATTCGATCCAGATCGCCGGCCGGGCGGGTGCGGCGGGCGTCCGGGTCACGCTGGAGATCTGGCCCGACATGATCCATGCATGGCCGCTGTTCCATCAGCAACTCACGGACGGACGGCGCGCGATTGCCGCTGCGGGCGCGTTCATCCGAACCGCGATGGGGTGATGAGGGCGGCGATGACCCGCGCAATGCTCCCCCTCCCCTTGCGGGAGGGGGTTGGGGGAGGGGTGCCGCTTGTACCCCCTCCCCCAACCCCCTCCCGCAAGGGGAGGGGGAGACATTGGTCCCCATCTGCGCCCGAAACTCGACAGTGCGCGGATGATCGCCTACAAGATCAGCTACTCGTCGACGTCCCTGGACGAAAGCATTACGTGGTGAATCCCTCCTCGACGCGGCCGATCGATTGCGACATCCATCCGGCGATTCCCAGTACACGGTTGCTGCTGCCGTATCTCGACGATTACTGGCGCGAGCACATCATCCGGCGGGGCATCGAGGCGGACAATCTGGAGCTCAGTGCGTATCCCTCGGCAGTGCCGCTCAATAGCCGGCCGGATTGGCGGCCAGCGCGTGGCATGGCGGGCGCCGACCTCGGGGCGATGCAGTCGCAGGCGTTGGATACGTTCCAGACGCGGTTCGCCATCTGTAATGTGCTGAATGGCGCATCGATACTGCACAGCGAGGACCTGTCGCTGGCCCTGTGCCGTGCGATCAACCGGTGGATCGTGGCGGAATGGCTGGATCGCGATCCCCGGCTGCGTGCATCGATCGTGGTGCCGGTGCACAGCGCGGAGTTGGCAGCCGAGGAAATCGATCGTTGCGCCGAGGACAGGCGCTTCGTTCAGGTGCTGATGCTGTCGCAGACCGAACTGCCGCTGGGCCGGCGGCAAAACTGGCCGATCTATCGCGCGGCGGAGCGCCACGACCTGCCCATCGGCATTCACGCTGGCAGCAGCTTTCGGCATCCGCCGAGCGCGCTCGGTTGGGGATCATACTTCCTCGAGGACTACGTTTCGCAGGCACCGGGGTTTGCCGCCACGCTGAACAGCCTGGTCACCGAGGGCGTGTTCGTGAAGTTCCCACGCCTGAAGGTCGTGCTGATCGAGTCGGGCGTGACCTGGCTGCCGGCCTATCTGTGGCGCATCAACAAGACCTGGCGCGGCGTGCGCGCGGAAACGCCCTGGCTTGACCGGCTGCCGTCCGAGATCATCCGCGAGCATGTGCGGTTGACCATCCAGCCGTTCGATGAACCGGACGAGGCGAAGCAGATCGAGACGATCATCGAGGAGATCGGCTCGGACGACATGCTGCTGTTCTCGACTGACTATCCGCATTGGCAATTCGAAGGCACCGACGCGATGCCCGATGGCTTGCCGGACGCGCTGGTGAAGAAGATCCTGATCGACAACCCGTTGGAGACGTATCCACGTCTGTCGTGACCTCTGTGGAGGAAGTGCCATGAATATGCCCGTGCTCGAGCGCCGGCCCGAAACCGCCAGGGAAAGCATCAACCCCAGCTTTACCGGCTTCATCGATTGCGATGTGCATCCGTTCTTCAAGTCGGCGGACGAGTTCGATGAATTCCTGCCGCAGCGTTGGCGCGAGCATCGCCGGACGATTGGCGGGCGGACGCGGCAGGGCCTCGGCAAGGCTTCGAACTATCCGCGGATGTCGCCGGGCAATGGGCAGCGCATGGACGCCTGGCCGCCGGATGGCAGCCACCCTGGCTCCGATCTGCCGTTCATGCAGGAACAACTGCTGGACAAGTTCAACATCGCCTACGGGATGTTGGCCCCTCTGGTTGGCGGCGCGGGCGGCGAGCGCAACGTCGAGTTCGGTTCGGCGATGGCGACCGCGGTGAACGAGTGGCAGTTGGCGCGGTGGTGCGATCCGGATCCCCGGCTGAAGGCCGCCGTGCAGGTGAACGTCGAGCATGAGAAGGCGGCGATCGCGGAGATCGAGAAGCGCGCCGGTGATCGTCGCTTCGCGCAGGTACAGATCCCGCCGCGCGGGCTGGAGCCGCTAGGTCGCCGCCGCTACTGGCCGATCCTGGAAGCCTGTGCAGCGAATGGACTGCCGGTGTCGCTGCATCTCGGTGGCACCGGCGGACATGCCTCGACCGGCGGCGGGCATCCGTCGTTCTACCACGAGGAGCATCCGTCCTACGTGCAGACGATGCAGACGCTGGTGACGTCGCTGGTCTGCGAAGGCGTGTTCGAGCAGATGCCGAAGCTGAAGATCGTCCTGGTGGAGGGCGGGTTTGCCTGGATGCCGGCGCTGTGCTGGCGGCTCGACAAGAATTGGAAGAAGCTGCGGGCGGAAGTGCCGTTCCTGCGGCGCAAGCCATCAGAGTATATACGCGAGCATATATGGCTGACCACCCAGCCGATCGAGGAGCCGGAGCGGCCGCGCGACATGTTGTCCACATTGGAGTGGATCGGTGTGGATCGGATCATGTTCTCGACGGACTATCCGCATTGGGATCAGGACGACCCGCGGTTCGCGTTCAAGATCGCGTTGCCGGAGGAATGGAAGCGCAAGATCTATCATGACAACGCCGCTGCCGTGTACGGCCTCGATTGAGTGATGAGCCGCCACGTCGTCGCGACCATTGACGAAATCGCGCCTGGCACGTGCAAGGTTGTGACGATCAATGGGCGCGAGATTGGCGTGTTCAACGTCAATCAGGAGTTCTTTGCGCTGATCAACCGCTGCCCGCATCAGGGCGCTCCACTGTGCCGTGGTGCGATCGTCAGCCGGCTTGAAGCGCCGATGCCGGGCGATTACCGGCTGACGCGGCAGGGCGAAATGTTGCGCTGTCCGTGGCACTGCTGGGAGTTCGATATCCGCACCGGACAATCGTGGTGCGATCCCGACAGCGTCCACGCACGGACCTACGCGGTGGAGGTGGAACCCGGCGAGTTGCTCGCGAAGGGGCCATTCATGGCGGAGACGGTGCCAGTCTCGGTCGAGCAGAAGTACGTGGTGGTGACGGTCTAGCCAGTCGATCGCTCAGCGATGCGCCTGCGTCTGGCGAGTTCCTCGCGTGCCTTGTCGAACGAGAGTCGAGATGGCGCGACGATCCGGGCCGTCACTCCGACGCGCGTGCATGTGTTCCAAAACTGCCAGCAGTTCCTCCGCGGTCGCCAGATCGCCGGAGATGCAGGCGTCCTGGAACAGATCCTCGACGCGGTCACCCAACCGGCGCCGAAAGGTCCGACTGATTCGGCCAAGGATGCCTTGCGGGTCGTAGAGCTGGATTGGACGTAGCAGGTCGGGCGGGGCAAGCCGCGCGTCGGAGGCGACCGGCAGGAAGCGGCGCAGCATCGACATCCCAGGCCCATCTCGGTCGTGCCATCGGGCGTGATGGTCAGTCCCCGGATGGTCTCTATGTCAATCGATCGGTTCTCCCGCGAATGACGAACGCGAGAGGGCGGCACCACGCCGCAGACGCGGCACAGATGGTTACGCGGGCCTGCGCGCCCTGGTGGACTCGGTTCGGCCACGTTCTGCCGCGTGCATCGGCCACTTGGACAGAAGGCGACTTATCCCGGTCGTCCGATGGGTGATGCCTGGCCCCGTTACGGCGGCGTCAGGCGGCCTCGTCCGGTTCTTTGGCAGTTCCCTTGCCGGCGGTCACCTCGGTCGGCTTCGTCGCAGACAACTCGCTGCCCCCGGCGTCGGCCTTGGCCTCATAATCCGCCGCCATCTTCAGCAGCCGCAGCTTTGAGGCTTCTCGGTCCTGGGTTTCGGCCATGCCCCGGAAACGCGCGGCCTCCTCACGAAGAAATTTCGGATGCATCGGCAATCCTCTCGGGGTTGGGGGACACCGTCATGACAGCCGGAGGCTTCGTCAGACCTGAGGATGGCAATAGGGATAAAGGGGATGTGTGGATGCAAGGCAGCGAGCACAAGTCATGGCGAGCGACAACCGAGGCCCGACGGATGGCTGCTAGCGCCTTGGGACGTCTACACCCGCAGCAACTGATCCAACTGCTTCGGCGTGCCTACGGCGAGTTCGTGCCGGTTGATGACGTATGGATGCGCGCCGATGGACGCCTGATCGACCCGTTCCGCCCGCAGATCCAGCCAAACGGCTTCGCATCGGAAGGCGAGTATCACGCCGATCGCCGGCAGCATTTCGCGGCGATCCAGCGCGCGGTCAGTTCTCTGAATGTTTTTGTGTTCACGCTTGGCTTGACCGAGACCTGGGTCTCATGCGTTGATGGCGCGGCCTATCCGCTGTGCCCCGGTGTGGGTGGCGGCAAGTTCGATGAGGCGCGACACGCGTTCGTCAATCTCTCGGTGTCGGAGGTTGTCGCTGACACTGAGGCCGCGATCGATCTCATTCGAGCAGTGAACCCCAAAGCATGCGTGATCTGACCGTCTCGCCAGTGCCACTGGTGGCGACTGCGGAGGATAGGAGCGTGTTAGTCTCGACCACCTATTCCAAGGCCGTTCTGCGCGTAGCGGCCGAACAGGTGTCCTCCGGGCGAGACTATGTCGCCTATTTTTCGTCGTATGAGATCGTCACCGGGAACCATGCCGGCAATCGCTATTTCGCCAGCGATCTGCGGTCGGTGACCCCGGAAGGCGTTGCGCACGTCATGCGGCTGTTCATGCGGTATTATGCGGCGGGCCAGAGCGCCGCTCCCGCGCCGGTCGACTCACGAGACCGAACGGAGACCAAGGCGCTCCAGCAGATGGAGGCCGGCGGGGCGGTCATCTGTGATGGGATAGCGCTGGAGCGGGCTTAGCTGCCCGGGACGGGAGATTGCGCGCCATCCTCGAGGCGGTGGTCTCATGCCGATGAAGATGCATTGCTCGCCCCGGCTCCGTCCCGGTTGGGCCTTATGCCACTGAGCTGAATCTGCCAGCGGCCAAGCGATGATGTTCTGGCGATGACCAAGGCGCACCTGATCAAACCCGGCGTGCGCCCACAGCCTACAGCTCCCGCCAAGCTTGGCATCGCATTCTGGGATTGGCTTGGCGACCGTCTCCGCATCCCTGACCAGCAACGTTCCATGTCCGTTAGACCACGTCCGCTGTCGACGAAACACCGCATGAAGCCCCTGCCGGGGGGTTGCCCCTGTTACGCCACCGGTTGACATCGCCGCATATCACTGTGAACCGCGGCTCGAAAATCGACGCCCAAACTACCCCGACGCCGGCGCGATCAGGCGGCAGGTGCCGCGACACCCTTCCTGCGCTGATCCCTCAGCGCCGCACGACCTCGCACCCAGGCTTCACGGTCTCTGCCGCGTTCATAGCTGCCCCTGAAATACCAATCGGTGCCGCTTTTCGGAACCGCGTCATTCAAACGCGGCATCCAATCCGCTAGAGCTCCGAGGTTCAGCGTTCGCCAAGAGGGTGCCGCATGCTGCAGTGCAATTGTGGGAACATCGGGTCTGAAATCTCCGAACGGTCCGCAGAGCACCAGACAATCATATGTGGCCGTCAAGGTGCCGAGTATGTTCGGCGCATGGCTCGCCACCCGGACGTATCGCTTTCCGAACCGCTCAAGCTGCTGGACCAGATACGGCACGCTCGATACCTGCCCGGCGATGATGAAACTGTCGAAATGCTGAACGATCACGTCGACAGCATCAGCGTTAATCATGTGGGAACAGAAATGTGCCGGGTCGCTCACCTGTAGCCGCGATCCGCGGCGCACGTGTACGGGTCGGAGTGGTTGCGAGAGCTTCTCGATCCAAGTTAGAATTGCCGCTGTGAATGCGTCAGGGTCAAGGGCGTCGACTGTTCCGCGCTCGCAGTACTCCCAGTGTTCAGTGAACGGCTCGAATGTTGGAATGGTCGCCACACGGAAGACCGGCGCGCGCAGATAGCGCCCAAGGGCAAGAAGGCTTTCGCTCGATGCCGTCAATGGGATGTCGAGGCCGTCCACGACACTCACGGGCAGCTTGTGGTGGTCTTTGACATATTTCTGCCAGCGGATAGAGATCAAGTCGCTGCGGGGGTCGCGCTCAAGATTATGGCTTAGTACCCGGGTAAGTGGACTCGCATAGGAACGCCAGATCCGCAATGTCGTCGGTGATGATGAGGCTGGCGTTCTTCAGGCTTTCCAGCACTGAATTCACCGCCCGAAATGGTTCCGGATCGAGCCGCGGCTGGAAATAGTCCCTGAAGATGAGGTCCGACAGCACGATGGGCGAGGGCGGCAGGCAATGATGCTCCCAGGTTACGCGGCAACCCAGGGTCTCTTCCAGCCGGCCTATATGCGTCTCACTGAGCTTGGCGACGGTATGGCGATCGGCGAGTGAGACTATCCGAATCCCGACCTCATCTGGCACTGCCGTTGCCGGCATCCGCAGTGCGCTCTCGATCTCGCGCAGAGAACGGTCGGGGTCGAAGGAAAGGTCGGTACCCTTAAGGATGATCCGCAGGATAGTTTGTGATAGCGAGTCGAGTACGGCCTTCACCGGCGCATCCCAGTCGGCACTCGGGAATAAGGCGCGCATCTCCGCGGCTGGATCACGAGCGCCGGTGTCGGATCGACGGGCCGCCGCTTTGACGGCCAGCCAGTCGGCGCGCGACTTACGGCGATTGAACTTGCCGGACGATGTCTTGGTCAGGAATCGCGGGGTACGAACGCGACATCAACCTGATCAAGTCCCGTCGCCTCCGTCAGCGCGGCACCGATGCGGGGTCCGTCGTCTCGATCGAAGAAGTCTTGGCTTTCGATCAGCAGCAGCGGCGTTTCGGTGCCGATCCGATCATCACGCAGCGCCAGAGTAACAGCACGGCCGCGGATGTCAGGAAAAATTTCGTTCAGGCGCAGATCGATGTCAGACAAGTAATCCTTACGCCCGGCCTGGATCAACAAGTCCTGCTTACGCCCGGAAACGAACAGCTCACCGTTGATGAGTTCACCCAGGTCACCGGTGGGATAGTAGCCTTCCGCATCGCGGATATCCTGACCGCCGATGTAGGCGACCAGGGAGGTTTCGCTGCGAACATAGATCTCACCGTCGACAATCTTTAACTCGACGCCGTGGATTGGCCGGCCGCAGCACACCGTCTCGATGCCATCGATTTCTCCGACGCGGCATCCGTCCGCCAGCGAGACGGCAAAGATGTTCTCCGCCATCGCGTCGCCCGAATGGTAACAAGAGAAATACGGTTGCGTGATACAACCGGCGGGCGAGCAAAGCTCTGCTCTTCAAAACCACCCCATCCCTTTCCGAAAGCGACCCGAGCAAACGGCAGTTGCCCACAATCAGGGCCGCGAGAGCCGGGAATGAGAATTCTCGAACCCTGTCGACTGTCCGAGCGGCCCGCGCCGCATCCCGCACCTCGATGCGACCCTGTGCGGCGGCTTCACCGCCCGGAGCCATGCATCCGTCAATACAACGCGCAACCTGCACCTCCATCGGCGTCCCGGCGTACCGCCTCGGGACGCGCTGGGGACGCAATTTTCGTGAGGTACGGGTTTACGTCATTGCTACGACGCGACAAAAAACAGGAAATTCGTGGTTTTTTTAGCGGATTGGCGCGCCCTACTGGACTCGAACCAGTGACCCACAGCTTAGAAGGCTGTTGCTCTATCCAACTGAGCTAAGGGCGCATCGTTTGTTTTCAGACGCTTGTGGACAGATCTTTCGTTGTCATGTTCGTCGTCTTCCGCCAGGTGAGCGCTGGCTGACTACAGCGTGGCACCGGCAGTTTGGATGTAGACCGTCTTCCCAGGCCTGCCAATCGAGCGAGGCATACCATCGTCGCCAGGGCTTGATTGACGGGTGTCAACTCGGGACCTAACTTGACCTATATGGTCAAGACCCAGGTGTACCTCCGTCAGGAGGAACTCGATGCCCTGCGCGAGACCGCTGCCCGATCCGGGTGCAGCGTCGCGCAACTCATCCGCAACGCCATCCGCATGGTCGTGCTGAAGCCGCAGACCACCGGCCCCGTTGCCATCTGGGATGGAGAGCCGAAACGCACGTCGATCGAACACGATAGTATTTATGACCAACTCTGATGCGGCAGAGCGAGGCGGTCTTCGTCGACAGCGGCGCTTGGATCGCACTGGCTCTGGCGCGCGACCCGTTGCACGGGCAGGCGCGCGAGCAATGGGACCTGTTGCAGGGGGCCGGCGCTCGGTTGCACACCTCGATTCCCGTCGTGATCGAGACCTTCACGTTTCTGGATCGGAACGCCAACCGGCAGGTGGCGCTTACCTGGCAGGAAGCGGTCCAGCAGCGCACGCGGGTTAACGTTCTCCCTTGCGAACTGCGCGATCTGGAACAGTCGTGGGAGTATTTTCGCCGCGCCGAGCTGCACAAACTGTCGGCCGTCGACGCCACCAGTTTCGCCATCATGAAGCGCGCGCGGATCGGGCTTGCCTACACCTTCGATCACCATTTCGCAGTGGTCGGGTTCAGGCTGGTCGGGTAGCCACCGCCGCCCGATCCGGTCACTCCGCGGTAGACGCGCGCGCCAATGGCAGCTTCACTGCACGCCCCAAGGAGGAACACCGCATGGACCTGACCAACCAGGTGGCGCTGGTGACCGGTGCCGGCCAGGGCATCGGCAAGGCCGCGGCCGAGGCGCTGGCCGAGGCCGGCGCCCACGTCGTCGTCGCCGACATCGATCGCGCCACGGCCTCGGCGGCCGCCGAGGCGATCATGGCCGGCCAGCGCCGCGCCGCCGCAATCCAGGCGGACGTCGGCGACCTCAAGGAAATCGACCGCATGGTGCAGGAAGCGCTGGCTGCATTCGGCCAGATCGACATCCTGGTGAACAACGCCGGCGTGACCCGCCGCGCCGACATCATGGATCTCACCGAGGCGGACTGGGACCGCATCCACCGTGTCAACGCCAAGGGCGTGTTCTTCTGCCTGCAACGCGTGGCGCGCGAGATGATCCCGCGCCGCAGCGGACGGATCATCAACATCGCCTCGATTGCCGGCAAGGGCTATGCGGGCGCTTCCAACGTGGCCTACGCGGCCAGCAAGGGCGCCGTCATCGGCATGACGAAGCTGGCGGCATTGCAGCTAGGCAAACACAACATCAACGTCAACGCGGTATGTCCGGGCGTCACCCGCACAGCGCTGTCGGATGCCAACCTCGCGGTCGCCGCGCAACAGCAAGGCGTCAGCCTGCAGGAGATGGAACACCGCCGCGCGGATGTCATCCCACTGAAACGTGCCAACGATCCCGAGGACATCGCTGCCATGGTAGTGTTCCTGGCCTCGCCTGGCGCGCGCAACATCACCGGCCAGTCGTTCAACGTCGATGGCGGCCTGATCCCCGACTGAGCACAGGAGAAACCGATGCCCAACGCAGACCCGAACGCCGTGGTCCTGACTGGCGAAAACCCGTTCCTGCGGTTGAGTGCCACGGATAGCGGCACGAACTTCAGCACCAATGCCAGCTACTGGCGCATCATCACCTGCCCGGCCGGCCCGGGCCATGTGCTGTACCTCAAGAGCGAGCTGACCGCCGACAAGTGGCGGATCTACTCGGACAACATAGCCATGGCGCGCTGGCTGCAATCGACGGTGCAGGGGATGCTGAATGCCGATCTCCTGGATGAGTCGATCCCGGTGACCGAGGCGTCGTTCTACAAGGAAGGCGATCCCCGCTACTTCTGGACCGAGGCCGTCTCGGCGCACGACGAGGAGATCGCACTGACCTGGTACAACATCGGCGAACCGCTGCTGATCCATACCCAGCCGAATGCTGAACCGGGACGGCCTTATGGGGTGTGTACGGTGCTGATCCCGGCACTCGGCGCACGACTGACGCGCAATGGGGTGCAGGCGGTGGGCAAGGCGTGGCCTCGGGAGCGCGAGGGGCAGCCGTTCAGCACCTGTGCGCTGGCGTTCTCGGAGAGCTGGACCGCCGCGCGGTAGAATCCGGCGATCAGGCGGCCGGCTCGATGTCCGTCTCGGCGAAGTCGTTGCCCTTGAACAGCAGCGGCAGGTTGCGCACCTTCGCCAGAGCGTAGGCGAACAAATCGCCAAAATTCAGTGAAGCTGGGTGGCCACTGCCTTTGCCGAACGCGACGAATGCACCGAAGGCGGCGTCGAGGTCGGCCTGGTTGGGCGGCGTGACCTCGAATATCGGCAGGCGGAGCATGTCGTCCGCCAGCACGAGAGCGCGCGGACCGCGACGGCCGTAGACGACCATCTTCACCTCCAGCACGGTGGCAGTGCTGATCATGGCCCTGCGTGCCTGCATGATCGCCTGGCGGAAGGCGGCGCGTTCAGGCTCATCGAACACGATGGCGATGATGGCCGAGGTGTCCACGGCGATCATCGCGGCAAGCCATGCTCATCCCACTCGAGCGGGTCGGTCTGTGCGGTAAGGTCGGGCACACGGTCCAACTGCGAAAGGATGGCATCCAGGCGGCGCCAGGCATCAGCTTCGTTCCGGCCAATGGTTGGAGCAGCAGTGCGGGGAGTCCAGGCGGATGGAGCGATCAATGGAGCAGCGGCCATTTCTCGCATGCCGTCCGACTGTGGTGGAACGAGAGCGGCAAACGGCGGCAGGGTACTCAGGTCGATACCAAGGTCCTCGAGCGTGGTGTACCAGACCGGGTAGCGAAGGTGGCCGGATTTTCCCCAGATGTTCGGGATAATACGTTCGACATATTCGCTGATTTTGATCAGCCAGCGAGCCGGATCATCGGGAGATCTCACCACACCGGAGACCCGACCGATCAGGAAGGCGGAACCATGAGGAGCCGTCGGTGCGCCAAAATCTGTATTGCGACGATTTTGCGTGCACACCAGATATTCGCAGTCACGTGCACGTTCGGCATCGAGACGCCAATCCCGGGAGCCACCGTCGCGCAGGATTTCATCTAAGGATCGCGCAGTGAACACCACAATTGCAGCCTGCGGCATCGCACCCTCCTGGTCATCGACTGCAGAAAGGCCAGAATACCACCAACACCCTCAGATGTTCAACACCTTTTGGCAAACACCAGAACACCTGCTAATTCTTATACGTCCAGGTCCTCAATCGTCCGCGCGTGCTCCTGAATGAACTGAAAGCGTAGCTCCGGCCGGCGCCCCATCAAGCTTTCCACTAGGTCGTTGGTCATCGCACGCTCCTCCGGCAGCGCCACCACCTTCAGCAGGGTGCGCTTGCCCGGGTCCATGGTGGTCTCCTTGAGCTGCGACGGCGGCATCTCGCCCAGCCCCTTGAAGCGGCTCACCTCGACCTTCACGTTGGCCTTGAACTCGCGTTTCGTCTTCGCCTCGCGATCCGCATCATCCATCGCGTAGAGCGACTTGGCGCCCTGCGTGAGGCGATACAGCGGCGGCTGCGCCAGATAGATGTGACCGTGGCGGACCAGCTCGGGCAGTTCGCGGTAAAAGAAGGTCATCAGCAGCGAGGCGATGTGGGCGCCGTCCACGTCCGCGTCGGTCATGATGATGACCCGGCCATAGCGCAGCTTGGTTCGGTCGAAGCGGTCGCCGACACCACAGCCAAGCGCCTCGATCAGGTCCTTCAGCTCCTGGTTCTGCCGCAGCTTGTCGGCCGAGGCGCTGGCGACGTTCAGGATCTTCCCGCGCAGGGGCAGCACTGCCTGGGTCTCGCGGTTGCGTGCCTGCTTGGCGGAGCCGCCGGCGGAATCGCCCTCTACCAGGAAGATCTCGGTCTCCGCCGCGTTCACTCGTGTGCAGTCGGTCAGCTTGCCGGGCAGGCGCAGCCGTCGTGTGGCGGACTTGCGGGCGGTATCCTTGCTCTCGCGCCGCCGGAGACGCTCCTCCGCGCGCTCGATGACGAAGGCCAGCAGGTTGTCTGCCTGCGTGGGATCGCCGGCCAGCCAATGGTCGAAGCGATCGCGCAGGGCGGTCTCAACCAGCCGGGTTGCGTCGGTGTTGGTCAGCTTTTCCTTGGTCTGGCCCTGGAACTGCGGCTCGCGCAAGAACACCGACAGCTTGGCGGCCAGCGGGGCCAACAGGTCCTCGGGCACGACCTGGGCAACGCGACGATTGCCGCGCTGCTCGCCCCAGGCGCGCAGACCCTTCAGCAAGGCGGCGCGGAAGCCGGCCTCGTGGGTGCCGCCCTGCGTTGTGGGGATGGTGTTGCAATAGGAGTGCGTGAACCCCTCCCCTTCGTCGAGCCAGGCCGCGGCCCACTCCACGCGTCCGGAGCCGCTCGGCAGGTCCGCCTCGCCGGCCCACAGCTGCGGCAGCACGCGTGTCGGTTTCGCCGATGTCTGCTTCCAGGCTGTCGCGCAGGCCGCCGGGGAAGTGCAGCACCGCCTCGGCCGGGGTCTCGTCCTTGGCGCCACGCAACAGCGAGGCGTCGCAGGCCCAGCGGATCTGGACGCCGCGGAACAGGTAGGCCTTGGAGCGGCATAGCCGGTATAGGCGCGCGGGACTGAACCCGGCCGTGCCGAACACTGTGGCGTCCGGCTTGAAGCGGACGGAGGTTCCGCGCCGGTTGTGCACCGGACCGGCGTTGATCAGTTTCGTCGTCGGCTTACCGCGCGCGTAGCTCTGCTTCCACAGGATGCGGTCGCGGGCGACCTCCACCTCCATTTTCTCGGACAGCGCGTTCACCACGGAGCTGCCGACACCATGCAGGCCGCCCGACGTCGCGTAGACCTTGCCGCTGAACTTTCCGCCCGAATGCAGGGTGGTAAAGATAACTTCCAACGCGCTGAGATTCTTGAATTTTGGATGAGGGTCAACCGGCATACCACGGCCATTGTCGCGCACCGTCAGCCAGTTGTCCGGCTCCAGCGTGACCTCGATGAAGCCGGCATGGCCGGCGACCGCCTCGTCCATGGCGTTGTCGAGCAACTCCGCAGCCAGGTGATGCAGCGCGGTTTCATCGGTGCCGCCGATATACATGCCGGGCCTACGGCGGACTGGCTCCAGGCCTTCCAGGACCTCGATGTCCTTGGCGGAGTAACCGTCAGAATCGCGCTTGCCACCAAACAGATCGTTCATGCTGTGTTCTCGATGCTCTGGCCGCACGCTACATGGCGACGAGGAGTCCGGGCAACCAGATGCTTGCGCCGTCAGGAATGGCCAAACATCATTATGGTGTGCGTCAGGATTGAGCTTGGGGAGGGTTCAGCTTCGCGCTGCCCACAGGGGGTAAAGCAAGAATAACACAGATTACACAGAGAAGAAGATTAAGCCACAGATTACACAGACAGCAAGTTGATCGACGCTACGCACCAGGAGCCACTTAGTCGCGCGCAGCGCATAAAACCACTTTCTGTGTAATCTGTGGCTTATCTTCTTCTCTGTGTAATCTGTGTTATGCTTACTTACCTTGCTTTCTAGCCCGCTTGTCCGATCCGGACGTGGAGCAATCGCATCACCCCGCAGGCAACGCCGCCAGCGCGCGATCCAGCGTGTCCACGAAGCGATCGCACTCGGCGCGCGTGATCACCAGCGGCGGCGACAGCACGATGACGTTGCTGAACCGCGCGCCACCACCGGCCCGGCCGACGATGACACCGTTGTCGCGGCAGAACTCGACCACCTGAGTGGTCACCGAAGCATCCACAGGCTCCTTGGTGGTGCGGTCCTTGACCAGTTCGATGGCCTGCAACAGGCCCTTGCCGCGGACATCGCCAACGAGCGGATGCTTCAGCAAGGTGTGCAGGCCGTCCGCCAGATAGGTGCCGATCTCCGCCGCCCGATCGGCCAGACGCTCGGCCTCCAGGATCTCGATATTGCGGAGCGCGACGGCGGCGGCGACCGGATGACCGCCATAGGTATTGACCTGCATCACCTGCCGGTTCTCGGAAGCCTCGCCGTAGAAGCTGCCGAACACGCTGTTCTTCACCGCTGTCGCGGCGATCGGCATGTAAGCGCTGGAAATGCCCTTGGCGATCGCGATGATGTCCGGCGAAACGCCGTAATGCTGGTGGGCGAACATCTTGCCGGTGCGGCCAAAGCCGTTGATCACCTCATCGACATGCAGAAGAATGCCGTAGCGGCGGCAGATCGTCTCCACCTCCTTCAGGTATTCGTCAGGCGGCACGGCGACGCCGATACCGCTCATGATCGGCTCGACGATGACCTCGGCGACGGTGTCCGGGTTCTCGCCGAGAATGGCGTGCTCCATGTTCTTCACGCAGGCCAGGCCGCAGCTCGGGTAGGTCAGGCCGAACGGGCAGCGGTAGCAGTACGGCGGCGCCACGTGGATGAAGTCGCCCGAGAACGGCTCGAACTTCGCCTTGCGATCCCCCATGCCACCGGCATCGAGCGTTGCCAGCGTGGTGCCATGATACGCGTAATAGCGGCTGACGGTCTTGTAACGGAACTGCCCGGGGTGCTCGTGCTTCTGGTACTGGCGCGCGATCTTGAAGCCCGCCTCATTCGCCTCCGAACCCGAGTTGACGAAGTAGATGTGGTAGTCGCCGCCCATCAACGTGTTGATCTTCTCGGCCAAGCCTGCGGCCGGCACGTTCATCCCGGTGTGCGGAAAATACGCCAGCTGCTGGATCTGGTCGGCCGCGACCTCGGCAAGCTCACCGCGGCCATAACCGATGTTGACGCACCACAGTCCCGCCATGCCGTCGAGATAGGCCGTGCCGTCGGCATCGTAGATCGTCGAGCCGTGCGCGCTGGTGACCACCATCTGCTTGGCTTCCAGCACCTTGTGCTGGACGATGGGGTGCAGAACGTTCTTCAGGTCCTGGCGGACCACGGTGGCGCGGATTTCCGGATCGGGGGCGTTCGTGAGCGACATGGGCTGGCCTCGTGCTGGCTGATGCCGACACACTACAGCATCCATATGCGTCGTCACCTATGCCAACATCGATTGGAATACCAAGCGATGAGGCGCATGGCGGACCAATGAGGCAGGTATTGTCGAATGATCGGGCAAGCGTCGCGGGACAATGCCTGTGCGGCGACGTTCGCATCGAGATCGACTATCCGGCGTTCTGGGCCTGGCATGACCACTCGCAGGCGAGCCGTCTCGCGCACGGAGCTGCCTATGCGACGTATGTCGGCTGCTGGCGCAAGCGGTTCCGGATCGTGCACGGAAGCGCCAGGATTGCCCGCTATGAAGATCGCGACACCGGCACGACGCGGGCCTTTTGCAGGCGGTGCGGCACGCCGCTGTATTATGAGCGGAAACGCCGACCGCAGATGGTGAACATACCGCGCGCGCTGTTTCAGAGTCGCACCGGCCGGCATCCATTCTACCACGCGCATATCACGGAACTGCAGGACTGGGCTTATGTCGGCGGCCCGCTGGTTCCGCTGAAAGGCTATCCGGGCATCGTCTGGGAACGCCCCAGGCGCAGGCGCACGAAGATGTCCGATGAACGCAAGGAAAGCGACAAATGGCGATGAAGCTCGATGGCAAGACCGCCCTGGTCACCGGTTCGACCGACGGGGTGGGACGCGTGGTCGCACAAAGACTGGCTGCGGCCGGCGCACGGGTGCTGATCCATGGCCGCGACGCCGACCGAGGCCGGCGCGCGGTCGCCGATATCAGCAAGGCCGGTGGCTCCGCAGAGTTCCTGCCAGCCGATTTTGGCTCCCTTGCCGAGGTGCGGCGCCTCGCCGATACCGTTCGGCAGCGGGAAACGCGGCTCGATATCCTGATCAACAACGCCGGCATTGGGACCGCCGGCATGTCTCGGCAGACCAGCGCCGACGGGCACGAGTTGCGTTTCGCGGTGAACTATCTCGCCGGGTTCCTGCTGACGTGGCTGCTCCTGTCGCGGATCAAGGCCAGCGCGCCAGCGCGTATCGTCAACGTCAGCTCAGCCGGACAGCAGGCGCTCGACTTCGACGACGTCATGCTGATGCGCGGCTTCAGCGGCAGGCGGGCTTACTGTCAGAGCAAGCTGGCGCAGATCATGTTCACCATCGACCTGGCGCAGGAACTGGCTGGTACGAGCGTCATCGTCAACGCGCTGCATCCCGCAACATACATGGACACCGCGATGGTTCGCCGAGCCGGCGTGTCGCCGATGAGCAGCGTCGATGAAGGCGCGGGGGCGATCCTCAATCTTGCCGCATCGCCCGATCTCGCAACGAGCAACGGCCGCTATTTCAACGGCCTGCGCGAGGCGCGAGCTGACCCTCAGGCGTATGACGACGACGCGCGCCGACGGCTCATGGAAATCAGCGTGGAGCTGACCGCCGGCTACAGGTAATCCGCCAGCCGCGGGCGGAACCATTCCAGCGAACGTTGGATCCCGTCCTCCAACGACACGTCCGGCTGCCACCCTGTCGCAGCCCGGAACGCGCTGTCATCCGCGTGATAACTGCCGATATCGATCGTCGCACGGTCCGCGGGAAACTCGCGCGTGGTGTATGCCGCTGGAGGACCGGCGAGGCGAACGACCAGTTCGGCGATGTCGTGCAGCGATGCGGGCGGCGGACCACCGATGTTGAAAATGCGGCCGTGGCATGCACGGCTGTCGGCAGCACGCAGGAATGCGTCGGTCACATCGTCCACATAGGTCATGTCACGCAACTGGGCGCCGCCCCAGACCTCGAACGGGCGACCTTCCAGCACGCAACGGATCCAGATGCCGAGGAAGGTCTGCCGCGCATCACGGATCCGCAGGCGCGGGCCGTAGCAGTTGGTCAACCGCAGGGACACCACGGGGCGTCCGCGCACACGATGCTCCAGCATCCAGTACCTGTTCGCCAGCAAATTTCGACACGCCGTTGGCGTCGGGCGGCGCCACCGGTTGGTTCTCGTCCACCGGCAACTTCTGCACGCGGCCATAGAACTGCCGGGTGGAGGCATGCACCACAACGGCATCGGGCGCGGCCTCGCGCGCCGCCTGGATCAGGCGGACCTGCGCCACCGCGTTCACCGCAATGTCCACCAGCGGATCGTTCTGGCCACCCATATGGCTGGTCTGCGCGGCAAGGTTGAAGATCACCGAGGCACCCTCGCAAAGGCTGCGCAGGTCGATCTCGCGGATGTCGCCGCGCACCAGCTCCACCGCCGGTGCATCGGCGAGGTTGGCCGCGTTCGCGCCGCTGCCGAACAGGAAGCCATCGAGCGCAGTCACGCGCGCGCCGCGTTGCACCAGGGCGTGACAAAGATTGGCGCCAAGGAACCCTGCCCCACCCGTCACCAGCACCCTGCGTCCACGCCAATCCATGGAGGCTGTCCTTCCCGGTTTACATTGCTCCGGTGCAGCACGGCGCACACGCCGGCGGCTACATCGACGCGTGCGTCGATTGGGCTACGGCAACGCGGCGATGCCGGTGATTTCGACGCGCCAGCGCGGATCGACCAGCTTCGCCTCCACGGTCGCGCGGGCCGGTGGATTGGCGCGGTCCAGCCATGCATCCCACGCCCGGTTCATTCCCGCGACGTCCGCCATGTCAGCCAGGAACACCTGGCACGTCAGCAGGTGCTGCTTGTCGGTGCCGGCCTCGGCCAGCAGCGCATCGATCTGGCGCAGGATGTCGGCGGTCTGCCCTTCCGCATCCTGTGTCGGGTCGTCGGCGACCTGGCCAGCGAGATAAACCGTGCCTCCGTGCACGACGGCACCGGCAAGGCGGCCCTCGGGCTGCAGTCGGCGGATCGCCATGGTTCGTGCTCCATCTGTGGTGGCGCGACGGAGCATGCCGGGCGGATGGAGGCAAGCCCTACCGCGCGATGCCGAGCCAGGTCAGCGCGCGCCTGCCAGGAAACCGTGCCGATCGAGGCTGTCGCGCACCGCCTCGTATGCCAGCGCATCCAGGCGATGCCCGCGATATCCTGTCGTCGCGACCGCTTGCAGCATGGCGTTGTAGACGGCCTCTTCGGTTGCCTCTGCGACAGCCTGGAATAGCAGCGACACCTGGTCGTTCGAAAGATCGCCGACCACGCCAACCGCTCTGCGGCGCTCGACTGTGCGGCGCACCTCGGCCGCGATCGTGAAGGCAATCGCGTAGTCGCCGGAACCGTTCGCGATCGACGAACCGGTCCGGGCAATGACGAGAAACACCCGCCGCGCCATTTGCTCCAGATTGCGATCGCCGCTCGCCATCAGCAAGCCTCGCCTACGCGCAGGGGTTGTGCTGTGATGGCACGTGAAGCGTGGCGGAACTAAAGGGGGGGCGCTATGGCAAATTTTACATGGACGAACGCTGCCGGTGGCGATTGGAGCACGAACTCGAACTGGAATCCCGTGGGACTCCCAGGGAACGGCGACAATATCGTGCTGCCGACCCTGGCGGGGCCTTACACCAGCGTCGACAACATCTCCTTCATTGATGGCATTAACCTCTCGATAGGAAACTCTGTCACGTTGATCGTCGGCCAGGGCGATACCGGCGTGGAGAATATAAACGCATTCGGCACCGACTCGCTCTTCGAGACGAAAGGATCTGCGATCGTATCCATCGGCAACGGTCTAGGTGGCACCTACGCAGTTGATGGCCCGACGGCTAGCTTGAACATCACCGGGTTCAACGGTGTCGGCACCTTCGATGTCTTCAGTGGGACAGCATCTTTCGGAAACAACGCAAATCTCAGTGGCGGGAACTCCTTCAATTTCGAGGGCGTCAGCAGCGGCAAGCTCGAGATATTCAACCAGAACAACTATCAGAACGGCTGGTCCTTTCCCGTCACCGGCTTCGCCCTGAACGACACGATCACATTCGGCACGAGCGTCTTCGTTGCCGGTACTTATACGAATGCCTACGACGCGACCGCCCATACCCTGACCATTCCGAAGGCGGCTGGCGGATCCTTCGTCTTCAACAATTTCAGCACCGCCGCCGGTGCGCCGACGACGTTCCAAGTCACTGCCACGTCTGTCACGGATGTTGTCTGCTACGCGCACGGCACCATGATCCGCACCCCTGATGGGGAACTGCCAGTCGAGAAGCTGCGGCCGGGCAAGCAGATCGTTGCCCTGATCGATGGCCAGACGGTTCCACGGACCGTCAAGTGGGTCGGCCATCGGCGCATCGATTTGACCAGGCATCCGCGTCCGGAAAACGTCGCGCCGATCCGCATCGAACAAGACGCCTTCGCCTACAACATTCCGCACACCGACCTGCTGTTGTCGCCGGATCACGCTGTCTTCGTCGATGGCATGTTGATCTGCATTCGGCAACTGGTGAACGGCTCCACGATCCGAATGGAGCGCGGGTTGACAGCGGTCGACTACTACCACGTGGAACTGGACCATCACGGCATCCTATTGGCCGCGGGGCTGCCGGCCGAGAGCTATCTCGACACGGGCAATCGCGGCTTCTTTTCACATTCCGCTGCGCCTGTGGCGCTCTACCCCGATATGGCCGAGACCAGGGACCATCCGACGCGTGAAGCCGACTCCTGCGCCCCGTTCATGTGGGACGAGGCGCACGTGCAGCCGGTGTGGCAGCGCCTGTTCGACCGGGCTGCAGCGATCGGCCGACCCGTGCCGCAGCCCGTGACCACGACAGAGGCCGGACTGCACCTTCAATGTCCTGGTCGGCCGAACATCGAACCGATCCACTGCGACAGCCAGTGCGCCATCTTCGTCCTGCCCCATGGAACCTCCGAGGTCCGGCTGGTTTCGCGCGCGCAGGCGCCGACCGAGACGCGTCCGTGGCTGGAGGATCGTCGCCGGCTTGGCGTGCGCGCTAAGCGCCTGGTGCTGCGCGACGCTGACCAAGTGCGCGAGGTCCCAATGGATCATCCTGATCTCACGCGAGGGTGGTGGGCGGTCGAGAATGACGGGGCGATCATGAGCCGATGGACCGATGGCGCGGCGGTGCTGCCGCTCCCATCGATGCGCGGCCATGCCATGTTGGAGATCCATCTGGCCGGCGCGATGACCTTTGCCTTGGACGCTGCGTCCGAGAGTGTGTTCGACGTGCGCGCTGCCTGACAGCGAAATTTGCCGAAACCGCAGATACCGTCAGCTACGCGACGACCGCCTGATAGGTCAGTACGCGCAACTCGCGCCGGATCGGATACGTGGATGACGGCATCAGCTGTGTCAGCATGATCACCGCCATGTCTTCCACCGGATCGATCCAGAACGCCGTGCTGGCCGCACCGCCCCACGCGTACTCGCCGGCGGACCCCAGGATCTGCGCCTGCGCCGGATCGAGCGTGACCGAAAAGCCGAGACCGAAGCCGATGCCGGCATACGACGATTCAGAGAACCGCGGCTGCCCCATGGCCGCCATGTCGCCGCGCAGGTGGTTGGACGTCATCAGCGCTACAGTCTTGCGCCCGAGCAGACGCACCCCGCCGAGTTCGCCTCTGTTCAACATCATCTGGCAGAACCGCATGTAGTCGTCCGCCGTGGACACCAATCCACCGCCACCCGAGCAGATTTTTCGTTGCGAGCCGAAGGGACTCTTTTGCGGATCGTCGATCAGCATCAGCCGGCCATCGGCCGTGCTCGTGTAGTTGGCGGCAAAACGGGCGATCTTGTCGGCCGGCACGTGGAAGGCGGTATCGACCATGCCCAATGGACCGGTCACACGCTCGCGCAGGAACTCATCGAACGGCTGGCCCGAGATCACCGCGACAAGGTGCCCCAGCACGTCGGTCGCAATGCTGTAGTTCCACTCCGCCCCCGGCTGCGCGATCAGCGGAATGCCGGCCGCGATTTCGACCACCTCGCCCAGCGTCTTGTCGGAGGTCTGGAAATCCACGCCACGATCGCGGTACTGCGCATCGACCGGCGTCGCCTCCATGAAGCCGTAGGTCAGCCCGGACGTGTGCGTCAGCAGATCGCGGAACGTGATGTCGCGTTCGGCCGGCACTGTTTCCAGCTTGCCGCGCATGCCACCGACGTAGACGCGCATATCCTTGAAGTACGGCAGGAACCGTGCGATCGGATCGTCGAGCTGAAAGCGGCCTTCCTCGTACAGCATCATGATCGCGGTCGAGGTCAACGGCTTGGTCATCGAGTAGAACCGGAAGATCGTATCCGGCGCCAGCCGCACCTCGCGCTTGACGTCCGCCATGCCGCAGACATCGAAGTGCACGACCTTGCCGTGGCGTGCGACCATGGTGATCAGGCCCGGCAGTTTGCCCTCATGCACCCAGCGCTGCGCCCACGCGGTGACGCGCGTCAGCCGTTCCGAGGACAGACCGACATCGTCGGGTTTCGCCAGCATCGCTTGCTCCTGTGGTTCAGGCCGGCGCCACGCGGCGCACACTGCGACTCAGCAGCGCGAGAGCAATACCGGCGTTGAGCACGTTCCACAACGCGCCATTGGCGAACGCCGCGCGATACGATCCGGTAACATCGAAGATCACGCCCGAGATCCAGCCGCCGAACGCCATGCCGAACAAGGTCGCCATGATCACCACGCCGAATCGCACACCGGCTTCGCGCGCGGGCAGGTATTCGCGGATGATGATCGCGTAGCAGGGAACGATGCCGCCTTGCACCAATCCGAACAGCCCCGAGATCGCAAACAGTGGAGCAAGTCCGCTGAAGCCGAGATACAGCAGCAGCGCCAGCATCTGCCCCACCGACCCGATCAGCAGCGTCGGCAGTCCGCCGATCCGATCAGCGATAAAGCCGGACCCGATGCGGCTGACGATGCCGAGGCCCAGCATCACCGACAGCATCTCCGCGCCACGTGTCACGCCGTAGCCGAGGTCACCGCAATACGCGACGATATGAACCTGCGGCATCGACATAGCGACACAGCAGCAGAAGCCGGCGACCGCCAGCAGGGCCTGCAACGCACCCGGCGACAAGCCAAGCGAAGCCGAGGCCGGGAAGGCACGTTGCGACACGCCGTGCTGCTGCACCGGCGTCCTGCGTCGCAATGCCAGCGACAGCGGGATCATCGCCGCCGCGCACACCACGCCGATTCCGAGATACGTCTCCCGCCAACCGGCCGTCTGCACGAAGTGCTGCACGATCGGCGGCCAGATCGTTCCGGCAACATAGTTCCCCGATGCCGCGATCGCCACGGCGATGCCGCGCCGCCGAACGAACCAGTGCGAGATGTCGGCCACCATCGGCCCGAAGGTCGTGGCGCCGCCGATCGCGATCAGCACGCCATGGATCAGTGCGAATTGCCACAGACTGCCGGCCTCCGCCGCCGCGACATAGCCGAGGCTGAGCGAAACCGCCCCGATCAGTGCCGGCACCATGATGCCGAAGCGATCCGCCATCCGCCCCATCACCACGCCACCTGCGCCGAACCCGATCATTGCGAGCGTATAGGGCAGCGAGGCGGTGGCACGGTCGACGCCGAATTCGGCCTGCACCGCCGGCAGTACGACGACCACCGACCACAGGCTGATCCCGCCGATGGTGCTGAGCATGGCGCAGATGCCCAGGCGCAGCCAGGAATAGGCGGAATCGGTGTCCGCGTCGGTCAACACGTTGGAGCGTTCCTTCCCTGGTGGTCGTGCGGTTTCGACCGATCAGCCTCGGCGACGACATTCAGTGCCTTGACTCCGACCGCGACGACAAGGCCGGTGAGCAGGATTCCACCGATACCAATCAAGATGGAGAGGATCCGGCCGGCCACGGCGCGCGGCACGAAGTCGCCGTAGCCGATGGTCAGGCCGATAATGATCGTGAACCAGAGCGAATCGCCCCCACGGCCCCCCTCGATCAGGCCAACGAAGAAGTCGAGAACGATCTGATAGATGAGCAACCCGGAGAAGTCTGGCCAGACGACGTGCACCTCGTGCCGCAACGCCCTGGCGAACCGGCGGCGCATCTCGACCGATCTCATAGAGTGGATCTCCCGTCAGCCGCACGGTCGGGCTGCATCCTTGCCCGGCGCAGATGCGTGGAGACGCCCAGAGTTGAAGAGACTGATCAGAGCCTTCCTGCGCCGCGACGGAGGTTGCTCACTTTAGCATCCGTGCGGCGTTGGTTTGCGACAGTCATCAGAGCCCCGCTGTCTTCACCGGCCGAACGGATCTAGAATTCGTGCGATGGCCGCCTGAAGGCCGGCCGCCGATACGGAGCCGGCCACAGGGCTTGGCAACATTGCCGGTCATTTTCGCTCGACCCCATCGTCGTTGTTGACTGCGATTCGTAGGTATTTAATTATCACTTTGTCCATATTGGCATTTGCCTCAATTCTTTGCAGGGCGACAGAAGTCTTATACATATAGGCATATGCGCCGACTGTCTCAATACGCAGAGAAATTTTTAGTTGTCCTGTCGTTTTGCTTGCGTGGCTTGATTTCCACTGCAACATTTCTGTCGTTTCCGTCTCGTACAATTCCGTCGGATGAGTTGCGCCAAATCGCGTCCGTGTCGAGCCATCCGGGGTGTCGGTCTTCTTGGTACGGCCGCCATAGGTGTAGCTTGCGTCCCGATGATGCTGTCCGGACACTGTGATCGCCAGAGCCTCGGACTTGACACCGCTGCTCGTGGTGGCCTCACCCGACCAGTCACCGCTTTTGAGTTGCAATTGGTTGGAGCTGTCAGCGGTCATATGGTCACGATTTGTCTTACCGTGGCTGCCCCACGGTCCTGACTTTCCGGTCAGATCGCCGTATGGGGCGACATCCCATTTGTTCAGATCGTCATCATCGGTCCGATCCACACGAGTACGATCGACGTTTCCGGCCTTCTTGCCTGGCTTTTTCGAGGCATGCATTCTTCCGGCATTCTTGAACCGGACGAACTGCTCGTCATTGAGGGTGACGGCATCTATTTTCGCTGGTTTTGGCAGACCGAGCGTATTGTTCTTTTCAGCCTCGGTTATGTATTTAATGAGATCGCCCCCATTTGACCCGTGACATATCTTTGACCCGATGACTGTGACCAACATTGTAACCTCCCGCTCGCTTGTCGATGGCGTGGCCGAATTGCTTCCGCGGTGTATCGGACCATGCGAGGACCCAATGTGACCGTGGTCACGTATTCCTCCAGGAAGTCGCCGGCGGCTTGAGTTGGTGGAGGAATCGGCGATGCTTGCGGGATGCGCACCCTGTTGCGCACGACGAACGGGAAGCCGCGATGGGAACACTGGCGCGCGGATGGACCCCGGATCTCGCGGTGCGCCGCGAGGCATTGCGCGGCTGCGCGCTGTTCCGGCCGCTAACTCCGCCGGAGCTGGAGGCGGTGCTTGCTCGCGCGGTGATCCAGCGGTTTGAGCGCGGCGCGACGATCATGCGGCGTGGCGATGCCGCAAGCAGCATGGTCGTGATCCTGCAAGGGCGCGTGCGGATCAGCGTCACGTCTGCCGATGGCACCGAGACCTCGCTTGGCATGCTGGGTGCGGGCGACGTAGTTGGGGAGATGGCGCTGCTCGACGGCGGCGATCGCAGCGCGGACGTGCTGGCGGCCGAGGACGCCGTGCTCATGACGATCCAGCGCGGCGACTTCCTGCCGCTGCTGGAGAACAGCGCCGGCTTGTGCCTGCGCCTGATGCAGCTGCTGTGTACGCGGCTGCGGGAGACCAACCGCTCGGTGGAGGAGATCGCCACGCTCAGTTTGTCGGCGAGGCTTGGGCGGCTGCTGCTGCGGCTGGCGCGTAGCTACGGCAGCCCGATGGGACATGAGTTGCGCCTGGATCTTCGCTTGTCGCAGAAGGACCTCGCGACCTTGGTTGGCGCATCGCGGGAGAAGGTCAATCGGCAACTGCGGCTGTGGCAGGAGAACGGCACGCTGGTGTTCGAGCATGGCTACATTCGCATCTGCAGGCCGGCCGCTCTGGCGACAGACTGAGCGGTACAGGCCGGGATAACGAAGAGGCGTGCAGGGGCAGGACAATCGCTTGCGACGGCGGGCGATCGGACCGGTTCACCCTTGGTCTTGCGTCGTGGCAACCGTGCAGGTGGAACGTCCCGCAAGGTTTTCAGCACGGAGGAAGCAGGGAGGACGTCGAGGCCACGGAGCAGAATGCAAATTGTGCTTCGCGCGAAGCGCTTTGAACCCTTACTCCGTGGCCTCAACGTCCTCGCCTTCTTACTCCGTGTTAAGATTCTTCCTGGACTGCGGACGCCACAGGTCTCCCTGACTTTCGGACCCAACGGCGGCTTCAAGCGATTGCCCTGCGTGCAGGGGGGCAGGGCATGCCATAGCGCCGCATCTGGGGGCCGATGCGGTCTTTGAGTTCAGCGTATGCATCCGCCCGTTTATCTGACGGCAATCGGACGTAGCGTCCGGCGGACCTTTCCGCCGTCGGTCGGCGCCACCGGCGACGCGCCAAATTCGCAGGCATCGAGAATTGCGAGCCAGGTTTCAGAGCCATGGCCGGCATCGCGGCACTGACCGGTGTAATCAGGGTACGACGACGCCTTGCCATCATTCCATCAGCGGCAAGATTCGGCGCCGATTGATATCGGCTTTTCTAATAAGATCGATCGCCCACAAAATGCAATGAAAGTCCAGGCAATAGGCGAGCCGCGGTTGTATTTGCCGACGCTGCGCCGATATGCTATCAATAGATAGCAGCGCCGAAGCCGAGAGGATCGATGAAGGTATTCATGAGAAGGCGGTGGTGGCTCGCAGTTTTCTTGTCAGCACTCGCATTGCCCGCCTTTGGCGTTCGAAATGCAGACGCATCATCCATGAACGGAACCTGGAGGATTGAAAATCTCGTTCTGGAGATTTTCGACTGTCAGCAGTTGGTTTGCGGGCGAATCGTTTGGATCGGCGAAGAGGCCCTCCGCCCGGCACAATGCGGCAAGACAATCGTATGGGGCTTGGCACAGACAACGCCGACGGCATGGAATGGCGGCGCGATCCTGGACCCGAAGGACGGAAAGACCTATCGGTTGTCAGCAACTTACCAGCCCGACGGCGAGCTCCGCGCGCGTATTTTCCTGGGCATCGAGCCATTGGGGCAAACCAAGATGCTGAAGCGCGTCGACATACATTCTTTCTCGGGTCGCTGCTGACGATATAGGTTCCCATCGGGCGATGCTCGACCCCAATGGGACATTGTCGTTCCGGGCGCGTCAGATCGGCAGCGGTGCCGCCTTGAGCCGCTCCATCGAGAAGCGGCTGGTGACGTTTCGCAAAGGTACGGCAGCGATCAGGCGGCGGTAGAACTCGTCGTAGGCGGCGATGTCCGGCACCACCACGTGCATCAGATAATCGACATCGCCGCTCATGCGCCAGGCGTCGACGATCTCGGGCATGTTGGCCACGACGCCGGCGAACCGCGTCAGCCAGTCACCGGAATGATCGGCGGCCTCCACCTCGACGAAGACCGAGACGGGCAGGCCGACCTTGGCCGGATCGATCGTCGCCACCCGCCCGCGGATCACCCCATCCTGCTCCATGCGGCGGATACGCTTCCAGCACGGGGTCGGCGTCAGGCCTACCTTGGCGGCGATGTCGGCGAGCGACAGCGACGCGTCGGATGCCAGCAGACGCAGGATCTCGCGGTCGAGTTGGTCCAGTTCCTTGTCGGCAGCCATGCAGGTGAATCCCGTGTGTCATGGGGGAAATAGCAGATGTTTTTGCTCACGGCCACGGATCAGCGGGGAATGAGAGAAATTAATTCTCCCTGGTCAGCGGTCAAGCAGCGCGGCTGGAACTCCTGCCCAGCGCGGCCCCACGGTTGGCGCTGGCGATCGCATGGAGCCCCTGACGCACCGCATCGAGCCGAGTGCCGGTGACGACGAGTGGCGCGCAGCCCCCAGCCTCCCATGCCAGCGACGAGAAGTCGGCATGCAACGCGGGGGGCACGCCGCCATTCGCGAAATGCCGTCGTGAGCCGGTGTCCAGGTAGCTTTCGACCGCCAGACCCTCGGCCAGCAGGATGTCGTGCCGAGCCAGTTCGATATGGAAATAATCGATCCGGTCGCGACGCACCTGCCGAATGCTGCGTCCGTTGATCAGGTACTTGACCGGGATCAGCACGTCGTCCGCGAACACCGCGTGGTCCGGTGACAGCAAGAGGTCGCGATGTGGACCGGCCTCGCCGAATGCGCCACGGCGGATGCAGACTGGCCAGACGTTGCCCGGCTGGGGATGGCGGCGGCAATCGACCTGGCGGTAGCCGATCCAGGTGATGCGAGCGGTGCCGCCCGAGGCGAGAAGCACCGCGTCGCCGGCGGAAAGCGTCTCGACCGGGAGCGCGCCGCGCGGTGAGGCGATGCGGGTACCGCGGGCGAAGCATTGGACGGTCGTCGTGACGCTGCCGGGAAAGTTGACGTTGTCGAGGGTAATAGCCCCGGGCGGACTGACAGCGTCGCCAAGTACAGTGGAAGCGACGCCAATCTGACCGGTGACTTCCTGGGCAACAACCGTGCCGGCATTCACCGCGATGGTTCCGGCCGAAATCAGGTCCACCGTACCACCGAGCATCGCGCCGCCGTTCATCGTGATGTCGCCGGCGGACAGCGTGCTACCGTTGAACTCGATCGTCCCGGCATCAAGCGTGAAGTCGCCAGTGACAGCGAGGTTGGCGTCCAGCACCAGCGTCGCATCCGGTGCATCGATCACCAGCGAATGGATCGTCTGCGCAGTCTCCAGG
This sequence comes from uncultured Alphaproteobacteria bacterium, assembly GCA_963726125.1. Taxonomy (GTDB): domain Bacteria; phylum Pseudomonadota; class Alphaproteobacteria; order Acetobacterales; family Acetobacteraceae; genus JAMXLO01. The sequence goes on from CAVSBG010000019.1 coordinate 105,088, forward strand.
GTAATGGTGTAGGTGCCGGGGGTGGTGATCGCGACGTCATCGCTCGCCTGGGGTGGGAACGCGTCAAGCAGGTTCGCTGGCTCGGTATAGGCATGGCCCCAGTGGAAACCCGAGGCCCATTCGCCATCGGTCGGCGTTTCCCATACCACAGGATCGGATGGGATAGCCGGTGGCAGGTAGCTATAGCTCACCGCAACGGTCGCCCCATCCTGCGCGAACAGGAGGGCCGACATATCGCCTGGCCCGTCGACCGTCGCGGTACCCGTGGTGGTGATTGGCACCTCGACTGTGCCCTGCCCGATAAATGCTGACAGGACATTGGGGTCGGAGATCTCACCGAGGTTCGAAACTGCCGCCGTCAGCCCCGGCGCGAAACTGCTCGCACCCTCCGCAAGTTGCAGATTGGCGCTGACCTGAGGCGCGACAGACAGCAGTGAGCCGAATGACACGACAGCCGTCTGTGTCGTCGAGATCGCGGCCGTGGAGGTCGCCTCGTTCGTCAGTCTGGCGATGGCCGCAATATCACCGGTGAGCGTAACGTTCACGGCGACCAATGTGCCGAGCTGTGGATTGAATTGCGCCACCGCCGCATTGCTGTTCCAGCCCGTGGTCTGATCACCGAACTGGAATGTCTGGGCAGCCGTGGTGACCGCGCCTGACGGCAGGGCACTGAGACCAAGTACCGGCTCGGAAATAGTGGTCACTGAGCCGCCGCTATCGCCGTAGAATCCACCGCTGAACGGCGGGACGTAGCTATATTGCAGCGAGGCGACCGCTCCGCTGGAGGCGCCGGTCAAAACCAGCATGTTGGCCGGGCCGGTCACGTGGAGACTGGTGACATCGGCAACTGCCAGCGGAACGCCGTCCGTGCCGACGAAATTTCCTAAATCGACACCACTCAGCGGACCGCTGTCGGATGTCCCCGTTCCGGCCAAGGCAAGCGAGACACTGCCGCCGTTCGCGACGACGCTGCCCGAATTGGACGCACGCGCGACCACGGCGTCCAACACGAAGCCAGCAGGGCTTTGCGCGGAGACGTAGTCGGACAGCGCCGCTGTCACCGTCGCCGGCAACGGACCGCCGTCCACGACCGAAACGTTACCAATAGCATCCGCGGCAAGGCCAACATCGACCGACGTCAACGTACCGAGTGACGGATCGAACTGGCCAAAAGTAACCATCTGCTGCCAGTTATCCGGTGTGTCGCCGATCGTCTGGTATTGCTTTATTGTTGTCTGGATCGGCTGGCTCATCGACAGCACTTTAGCCGCCGCGCAGCACCTGCGCAACGATTGTGGTGTGGCAACTACGGGACATTCGGGTGAAGGCGGAATGCCTCCGGCGGTCGACCACGCCAAACTCCTCTCCCGCGTAGCGGGGGAGGTAGGGAGGGGGTCTTCCGTATGGAAGCGTCCCCCCTCCCCCGCTGCGCGGGAGAGGGAGCCTACGCAATCAGTGCCGGTTGGACTGTGCGGCCTCCTCTGGCGTCCGCAGCGTCAGCGACAGCGCATGTAGCCCCCCGGCGAACTCCGCCTCCACCGCCGCGTGCACCGCCCGCGAGCGTGCCACCCGGTTCATCCCCTGGAAAACCGGCGACACCAGCAACACGTTGTAATGTGTCTGCCCGCCCTCGCGCGCGCCGGCATGTCCGGCGTGGCGTGCGCTATCATCTTCGACGCGCAGCAGCGTCGGCGAAAATGCCCGCGTCAGGAGCGTTTCCAGCCTTGCGGAGCGCGACTGTGTTTCCGACATGAGACCAATCCTCCAACACCCTCAGACACCAGTTGCCAAGCACCAGCCAAGCTGCCCATAACGGCACCATGAGCCGCCGTGCCCCTCGCGCCCGGGCCTACGCCCCCGACCCCGCCGCCCCGGCGGGCCACGGTTGTGACATGCCGGGCTGCGAGGCGATGGGCGAATACCGCGCCCCGAAGTCCCGACGGAACCTGCAGGACTACTTTTGGTTCTGCCTGGAGCATGTGCGTGCCTACAACTCGACCTGGGACTACTACAAAGGCATGTCCCCCGGCGAGATCGAGGCACAACTCCGCGCCGACACGTCATGGCAGCGCCCATCCTGGCCACTCGGCCGCCTCGGCAGTGCCGCGGCCTGGGACGAGGACGTACTGCGCGACCCACTGAACGTGCTGGCCGCCGGCCGGGTAAAACGTGGGTCTGGCGTCAATCCTGAGCAGACCCCGCCCGAATTGCGCGAGCCGCTGGCCACCCTCGGCCTGTCGTGGCCCACCACGCTGGAGGCCGTGAAGATGCGCTACAAGGAACTCGCCAAGCGACACCATCCCGACGCCAACGGTGGCGACCGCGCGGCGGAGGAACGCCTCAAGACCATCAATCTGGCATACGCCGCGGTACGTTCGCGCCTGGTCGCAGCGCCCAGCGTGGCAGCCGTCGGATGACCCGAGTTGGCTCTCGCACTTGCGTGTACTGGCGCCCGGGTTACACTTTCAAGGATTGACACAGGACATACTCGCCGATGAACAACGTTGCCTCCCTGGCTGAAGTGCGCCCCACCTCCGCGATCGACCTGCCCGACACCAAGGTGTCGGCGCGTGAGGCATTCGAAATTGAAACCGACATGCAGGTGCCGGCGTTCTCGGTGCGTACCGAGCATGTTCCCGACATCGACACTGCCTACAAGTTCGATCGCGAGACGACGCTCGCCATCCTCGCGGGCTTTGCGTTCAACCGGCGCACGATGATCCAGGGCTATCATGGCACGGGAAAATCGACCCACATCGAGCAGGTGGCGGCACGGCTGAACTGGCCCTGCATCCGCGTCAACCTCGACAGCCACATCAGCCGCATCGACCTCATCGGCAAGGACGCGATCGTGCTGCGTGACGGCAAGCAGATCACCGAGTTCCGCGAGGGCATCCTCCCGTGGGCGCTGCAGCACGCCTGTGCCCTGGTGTTCGACGAGTACGATGCCGGCCGCCCCGACGTGATGTTCGTGATCCAGCGCGTGCTGGAGGTCGAGGGCAAGCTGACGCTACTCGACCAGAACCGCGTGATCCGGCCGCATCCGTCGTTCCGGCTGTTCTCCACTGCGAACACGGTGGGATTGGGTGACACGACTGGCCTGTATCACGGCACGCAGCAGATCAATCAGGGCCAGATGGACCGCTGGAACATCGTCGCCACGCTGAACTACCTGCCGCACGCGATGGAGACATCGATCGTGCTGGCGAAGCTGGAGGCCGATTCGAAGGACGCCACGATGAAGAAGCGCATCGAGGCGATGGTGGCGCTGGCCGACCTGACGCGCGCCGGCTTCATCAACGGCGACATCTCGACGGTGATGAGCCCGCGGACGGTGATCACCTGGGCAGAGAACGCGCGCATCTTCGGCGATGTCGGGTTCGCGTTCCGGGTCACATTCCTGAACAAGTGCGATGAGGCCGAGCGCGCGACGGTCGGCGAATACTACCAGCGCTGCTTCAACGAGGAGATCCCGACCGGCGGGTTCACCACGCGGAAGTTCAATTGAAGCCAAGCCCCCTCCCCCCAACCCCCTCCCGCAAGGGGAGGGGGAGTGAATTCAGCTCCCCCTCCCCTTGCGGGAGGGGGTTGGGGGGAGGGGGCGCCGGAACCACGCCGATGAGCACCACCAACAAAGACAACACCCGCGCCGAGGAATTCAAACGCGCCACCGCGGGCGTGCTGCGCGCAATCGCCGAAGTGCCCGACGTGCAGGTGGCATTCCAGCCCGGCCCCTCCGGTCTGTCCGGCAAGCGCGCGCGCCTGCCGCTGCCCACGCGCGCCCTCCCCGCCGCCGAAATGGCCCGCCTGCGCGGCGCCTCCGATGCACTGGCCCTGCGCCTGCGCCACCACGACGATGCGGTCCACGCCTCCCGCATGCCGACGCGTCGCGAAGCCAAGGACGTATACGACGCACTGGAACAGGTCCGCGTCGAGGTCGTCGGTTCGCGCCACATGGCGGGCGTCGCCGCCAACCTACAATCCAAACTTGCGGAGGAGTGCGAGGCCGAAGGCTACGACCGCATGACCCGCAAGGATCAGTTGCCGATACAGGCCGCGCTGTCCCTGCTCGCACGCGAACAGATGTCCGGCGAAAAATCCCCACCGGCAGCGCAACGCGTCCTGGACATGTGGCGCGACACGCTGGGCGAAACCGCCGACGCCGCGCTCATCGAAATGAACGGTTCGGTGGATAACCAGCGCGCCTACGCCCGCGCCGCACGCAAGCTGCTGGCCGCGCTCGACCTGGCCGAAGCGGAAAGCGACGCGGATCCCGACGACAACACCGACGAAGGCGAGGAAGGCGGCGAACAATCCGGCGAGCAGGACGAGCAGCAGGATGGCTCCGGCCAGAGCGAGGCCGAGCAGGACAGCATGATGGGCGCCAACCCGGAGGAGATGGAAGGCGACGCGGCCGATGACGAAGGCACCGAATCGGACGAGGAAGCCGCCGTCGCCGAGGGCGATGATCGTCCCGGCGGCCCGCAGCCCCGCCGCGAACGCCCCAACCCCGACAACGAAGCGGTCTACCGTGCCTACACGCGCCTATACGACGAAGAGATCGAGGCGGAGGAACTCTGTGATCCGGACGAACTGACGCGCCTGCGCCAGCAGCTCGACCAGCAATTGCAGCACCTGCAAGGCGTGATCTCCAAGCTGGCGAACCGCCTGCAGCGCCGGCTGCTGGCGCAACAGACCCGCGCCTGGGAGTTCGACCTGGATGAGGGTCTGCTCGACGCCGGCCGCCTGTCCCGCGTGGTGGTGAACCCGATGCAGGCGCTGTCGTACAAGCGCGAGCTCGACATGGAGTTTCGCGATACGTGCGTGACGTTGCTGATCGACAACTCCGGATCGATGCGCGGCCGGCCGATCACCGTTGCGGCGATGTGCGGCGACATCCTGGCACGCACGCTGGAACGCTGCGCAGTGAAGGTGGAAGTGCTGGGCTTCACCACGCGCGCCTGGAAGGGCGGGCAGAGCCGCGAGAAATGGGTGCAGGAGGGCAAGCCACGCAATCCCGGCCGCCTGAACGACCTGCGCCACATCATCTACAAGGCCGCCGATACGCCCTGGCGCCGCGCGCGCAAGAACCTCGGCCTGATGCTGCGCGAGGGCCTGCTGAAGGAGAACATCGACGGCGAGGCGCTGCTCTGGGCGTATCGCCGGCTGCTGGTGCGCTCGGAGCATCGCCGCATCCTGATGGTGATCAGCGATGGCGCTCCGGTGGATGACTCGACGCTGTCGGTGAACCCCGGCAACTACCTGGAAAAGCACCTGCGCGAAGTGATCCGCGACATCGAGGCACGAGACGTCGGTGGAACTGATCGCCATCGGCATCGGCCATGACGTGACACGCTATTACCGCCGCGCAGTCACCATCGTGGACGCTGAGGAACTCGGCGGCACGATGATGAAGAAGCTGACCGAGCTGTTCGACGAAGACATGGACGCCGCGTGGGCGCGCGCGGCGGGAGAGCGGGCGGCGATCGTCGTGTAGTAGCCTGGCTGCACCCCTCCCCAACCCTCCCCCGCTTCCGCGGGAGAGGGAGTTTTTGCGCCGCCGATACTCCCTCTCCCGCGAAGCGGGGGAGGGTTGGGGAGGGGGTGCAGCGAGCCTCCTGACTAATCCAGCAGCCAAGGCGCAGCCGACGCCTGCGCGATCTGCCGCACTTGCTGCAGCAACCCCGGCCCCACCGGGATCCCCTCCGCCATTCGCTTCTCCGCGTTCTTCCACTGCGGATCGCCCGCCACCATCACCGGTTGCGCCGGATCGACCGGCGTCGTCGCGCGCAGATCGCCGCAGAACTGCGCCACATCGCTCTGGAACTCGTCCACCCCACGGAACAGTCCCGGATCGATCGCCATGAAGAAGTGGCCGATATCCATCCCCTGCGGCTTCTTCGTGTGATCCGGGTCGGTGATCAGCGTCGCCCCCGACAGACACGACGCCAGGATGTTCACCATCGCCGCCAGCCCATAGCCCTTGTAGCTCGAATTCTCCGGCGATCCCCCAAGTGACGTCAGGAAACCGCCCTTCTCCCGCGCCACCAGCGGGTCGTTGCTCGGCCGCCCCTCACTGTCCAGCACCCAGCCATCCGGCGTCGGCAATCCCTCGTTCGCCTTGTTGCGGATCCGTCCGGCCGCCACCGTCGTCGTGGCCATGTCCAGCAGGAACGGCCTGTCATCATCCCCACTGGGTGCGGCGAACGACCAAGGATCGGTCCCGAGCCTCGCCTGCTTGCCGAATGTCGGCGCCACCTGGATGCCCGAGGCCGAGGTGCAGGCCATGCCGATCAGCCCCTGCTTCGCCGCCATCAGCGTATAATACCCTGTGGCCCCGAAATGCGCCGAGTTGCGCACGGCGGCGATCGCCATCCCCGACACCTTCGCCTTGTCGATCGCCACCTGCATGGCGAAATGCGCCGGCACGTGGCCCAGCCCGCCGCCGCCGTCCACCAACGCCGACACCGGCGTCTGCTTCACGATCGTCGGGCGCGCATCCATCTTCGCCCGCCCATTGCGGCGCATGCGGTCATAGCCCGGCAGCATCGACATCCCGTGGCTGTCCACACCGTGCAGGTCGGCCCAGGACAGAATGTCGGCGGTCGGTTCCGCGTTCTCCTCCGGCATGCCCCAGGCGAGCAGAATGGCTTTGATCTGGGCGCGATGCGTTGCGTAAGCGGCAGGCATGTCGGTCTCCTCCGAAGCTCGCCACAACCTTGCGCGACCCTGCCGTTCCGGCAAGTGTGCACCCAACCAAACCCCCTCTCCCGCGCACTGCGCGGGGGAGGGTTGGGGAGGGGGTCCTGCCATCCGGGTAATACCCCATCCCTGTCCTCCCCCGCTGCGCGGGAGAGGGATGATTGCTGTGACGGGAGCCAGACATGACCAACGGCGCAGACCTGGTGCGGGCACGCTTCGGTATCGATCTGCCCGGCGTTGACGTGCCACCGGCCATCGCGCCGCTGCTCGATCGCCGCGTGGTGCGTCGCTACAAGGATGAACCGGTGCCGGATTCGCTGCTCGACGCACTGCTAGCCGCGGCACAGTCGGCGCCGACCAAGTCCGACCTGCAGCAATATTCCGTCGTCGTCATGCGCGATCCGGCACGGATCAAGCAGATCGCCGACTGGATCGGCACCATGGACTGGATCGCCACTGCTCCGGTATTCTTGGTGTGGTGCGGCGACATGCGCCGCAACCAGCGACTGTGCGAGCAGCACGGCATGCCGCATGCCAACAACAACCTCGACACGTTCCTGAATACCGCGGTGGATTGCTCGCTTGCCATGGCGCAGTTCATGGCAGCAGCCGAGGCGGTCGGCCTGGGCACCTGCCCGATCAGCTACGTCCGCAGCCACATCGAGCGCGTCACGCCCTTGCTGTCGCTGCCCTCCGGCGTTTACCCGGTCGCCGGCCTCACCGTCGGCTGGCCGGTGTTCCGCCGCCCGGTCTCCATGCGCCTGCCGCCTTCCGTCGTGGTGCATCGCGAACGCTACGACGACACGCAGCAGGACGCGGAAATCCGCAGCTACGACGAACGGCGCCGTGCCCGCGAGCCGGTGGCGGCCGGCAGCCTGAAGAACAACGATGTCCACCCTCCCCGCGAAGGCGTCGGCTGGAGCGAGAACGTTGCCCGCCAACTCTCGGTGCCGGAGCGCTTCGGCTTCGCCGCCTACCTCAAGACGCGAGGATTCGACCTTGCCTGAAGACCACGTCCGCCACGCCCCGCTGATCGATCAGCAGTCGCCGCCACGCCTGCGCGCCGTTCGTCCCCGTCACGCCGCCAGCTTGATCGTCTATCGCGGCGAGGGCCACGGGGTGTCTATGCTGATGGGCATGCGCGGCGCGAAGCACCGGTTCATGCCGAACCGCCTGGTGTTTCCCGGCGGCGCGGTGGATCGCGCCGATCTCAGCGCACCCTCGGGCACCGCGTTGTCGAAGCAGACCGAACGGCTGCTCCGCAAGAACGCCAACGAACGACTGGCACACGGCCTCGGCATCGCCGCAGCGCGCGAACTGCATGAGGAAACCGGCCTCTCGCTCGGCGTCCCTCCCCGCCTGGACGTGCTGCATGTGCTGGCACGTGCCGTCACGCCGCCCCCCAGTCCGATCCGCTTCAACGCGCGGTTCTTCGCGGTCGATGCGCGGCATGTGTCCGGCGAGCTCGGTGGTGACGGCGAGCTCGAGAACCTGCGCTACTATCCGATACAGGAGGCGCTCGCGCTCGATCTTGCGATGCCAACCCGGCGTGTGCTGGAGCGGCTGCAACTCTGGCTGGCGATGACCGACCAGGAGCGCGCGCAACGGACGCACGTCCCGGTCATGTTGCGCGATCGCGGCTGGCGGATGGAGTGATCGGGCAGGCCTGGCAGTATCGTGCAGCAGGGAAAAACGATCCTTTGCCTATGGTCTGAGCAGGCAATTCACGCACGAGACATGGGCGCTTCACGACCTACGTTGCTCCGCGATCAACAGCGCCGGTTTGGCTTCATATTCGCGAGACTCTGCGGTAGCTTCGTCCCACTGCGTGACCATCCCGGAGGCAGACGTGGCCGTCTACCGCGTTCTCGATGGACAGCTGATTTCAGGAAGACGAATTCCGGGCAAAGGGCGTCGACCTCGTCAGGAAAATGCAGGCCACGATTGCCGGTGCGGATCCGGGCCCGAGCATCACCCTCGACAATGACATGGAGTTCGAGGTCGCGATCGCGCCCAGTGATGCCGCTGTCAGCCAAAGCTTCACCCCTGTCAGGTTCGGCGACCCGCTGACGGTTGACATTCGTCATGTCTATTCCGGCAATGTGGGTACCAAAGGAGGTTTCCTCGGCTTCGGGGGCATAGGCGATATCGCCGTGTGCTCCGGCGTCAAGGAATGGAGCGCCTTCAAGGCCAGCGCCCGTGCCCTGAACTGGGTCGCGCCGCAAACCTACAAGAACGAGACGGTCAGGCAGCCGGCGGCACTGCAGGACGGCACCCGCCTGATCGCCTATCAAAAGGCGGTGGCAACGAAGCAGGTGATTGTCTCCGTTGAGATCGCCTCCGCACCGTACGAAAATCAGTTGCTCGAAAAGCTCGGCACCGCGTTCACATCGGCCGCCAAAATTCCGCTGTTGATGCCCTACGCCGGCTATTTGCTCGCCGCCGGTCAAATCGTTCCTGCGGTCGGCAAGCTGCTCGAGACGATCTCGGGAGGCCATTGCGATTGGGTGCAGTCCGAGGAACTCAACTTCGGCCTTGCCGGCACCGCTCCCGCTGATGCCGGCTTCCGGGTGATCGCGCGTGGCACCGCCGGGTTCGATAACCATCGCTTCAAGGCCGACACAGGACTGATCGGGCCGGACGGTCGTGCCTACACAGGCGACGACCCCTACGTCGTCGTAGCCCTCGACGGTGCCCCGGCCCCCGAGTTGGAAAATTTCACGGCCTCGGTCGCCGGTGCCGAACTGATGCGGCGCTTTCAGATGGGCCAGAGCGGGCAGTCGGGGATAATCGACGGCATCCTCGAGCTCACGACTATCATCAGCGATGTGAAGTTCCGCGACGAGGCGGTCACGCTCAAGCAAAAGATGCGTGACATGACTCCGGCCGATCAGGCGAAGGCGCAACCGCAGCTCGATGCGCTCATCAAGAATATCGTGAAATCCGAGCTACGTCCCTGAGCGGGGATCGAACTGAACGCGCGCTATCTGAACGCTGAGATGCCCATGTCGATCCTGCCACTCGCCGATATCCTCGCCATCCACGACAAGGCCGTTGCGATCGGACTGCCTGGCCGGCGGCCGGCGATGATGACCAATATCCCGTACGGCTTCGTCGGATCGCTGCCCAACATGCCCGATGCGATCGCGCAGCAGTACGTCGACCTCGGCCAGATGAACCAGGACATCAACCTCGTCATCGCGGATGGTCTGACCCCGCTCAATATCTGGCTGACGAATGCCGCAGCGTTTAGCAGCCAATACCCTCCGATCCAAAAGTTCATGAGCCAGAAGGCCACCGAGGTTGCCGGCAGGGCCGCCGGACTCGGTGGCTTGCCCGGCGAGAACGCCTCCGCTGTGGGCGACGTCACCCAATTCCCCGAACGGCTCATCGGCTCCAGCGATCTGCTCCCGGCGGATTTTCTCGACCGTGCGTTGTCGACGGCACGCGGGGTCGTCCGTCTCGTTGTGCCGATGTATCAAGACCAGCTCCCGCGCCTGCAGATGAGTGGCAATCCGGTGATCGGCTACGGCACCGGCTGGCTGCTTGGGCCACGCCATCTGCTGACCAACTACCATGTCATCAGGCTGCGCGAGGCCAAGGACGTCGCGAGCGACGCCGATATCAAGCTGCAGGCCGAGAACACCGTGGCCGAATTTGACTACCGCGATGGCAAGGTGCCGCCATCATCGACGGTTCCCATCCTCGCGATCGCCGCCGCCGACCCGGTGCTGGATTATGCCTTGCTCGAGCTCGCGGTGAAGGTAACCGACCGACCGCCGCTGCGCGTGGCATCGGTGCCACTGACGCTCGATCCCGCGAACGCCGCGGCTGTCAATATTGTGCAGCATCCCCGTGGCGCCCCGAAACAGGTTGCACTACGCAACAACCTTGTCGCCGCGCTCAAGGGCAACGACCTTGCCTACTATACGGATACTGAAACCGGTTCGTCAGGCTCGCCGGTGTGCGACGACCAGTGGCACGTCGTGGCGCTGCACAAGGGATCGACCATCCGTTTCGGCACGCTCAACTTCCAGGGCAAGGACACCGCCTGGGTTAACGTCGGGACGCCGATCAAACTGGTCATCGACGATATCAAGACAAAGCTCGGTGCCGATGGTTGGGTGGCGATCGGCGCGGATATCGCCTGATTGAACAGGACAATCGCTGGGAGCACGTCGAGGGCCACGGAGCAGAATGCAATTGCGCTTCGCACGAAGCGCTTTGAACCCTTACTCCGTGGCCTCCGTGGTCCTCACCTTCTTCCTCCGTGTTAAGATTCTTCCTGGCTTGCGGACGGCACCATGTATCGCCCGTTGCCAGAAGCAACAGCGGATTCAAGCGATTGCGCTGCCTGATCGAAGTGGCTCGCTTGACAGCCTGGCGCAAACGGCATTCATTGCCGTTACGGGTCGTACGCGGCCCGAGATAACGTTGAGCCATCGCAAAAGTGAAGGCGAACGTTTTTCGCAGCCTCCGGCGGGTCTTACACGCCGGAGGCACCGAAAGGCCGGCAATGTGCGATGCGGCACCACTCCTGGTTTGGGCGATCTTCCCTCTGGTCGACCTCAAGCCGCTGACAATGCCCGCTGCCGATCGGGTATCCACCCCATGGCTTGTTGTCAGCCAGAAACATTTTTTGCGATGCTTCGGCGCGCAAAGATTGCGCCGGCCGCCAACGACGCCGCAGACCGAGCTCGGCCGTTACACCCAAGCGAGTGAAAGCTGGTACTTTTCAGCGAGGCGCTTTGCCCGGCTGGCCGACCCGCGTGGCAACTTGATCTCCCAACCAATCGCGGGCCGGCTTTACGCTGACGGGATCGTCTCTGCTCGGCTCGAGTTCGTGTTTCGAGTTGCCCGTGGCGATAACAGCCTGAGGGAATGTCTCCATCAGCTGATCGCAGTGACCATGCTGTTGCCGATGCGCGATGACGACGGTCTGCTGTCGAAGACGTCGCCGCAACACCCACTGAGCGAGATCATCGGCACGCTCCGCGAGAAGTTCACCGTCGCGAGCGTTAAAAAGGTGCGACGCCAGAGTGTCGTTACGGCATTGGCGGCCGGCGGCTCGGCTCGCAAGGAAGCGCTGGCCGTGGTCCGCGACATCGACCCGCTACTGATCGTGCACGGCGGTACCGAAGTTGGCCAGCCACTCAGCTGGGGACCCGATATCACTGCCGGCAACAGTCGCTTCCGCACACTCCTCGTCGAGCCATTGCTGGATCCGGCGCGCGACGGCAGCTTGCGTCGCGCCTTCGTCCGACTCTATTGCCTCGAGGCCGCGCTCGGCTATGCCGAGGAGGCACTTGCGGCGCCGACGACAGGCGTGCCGCCGCAAGACTGGTTGGTGGCGATGCATCGCCTCGTCCAGCAGACTGAGGACGCCGCGCTCAATCTTCGCCGTGTCAGCAGCACCGGCATCGTCGCTCTCCAGGAACTCGCGGACCGCTTCGCCGTGACGGCTCAGTCACTCGGTGAAGATCTGAACATCCGGCATCCAGACAATGCCGCAATCCAGACATTCGCCGCCCGCCTGATGCGTGTCGGTCCAACCTGGAAAGCCCAGGCGGTAGCGGCCACGCAGAGGCTGCCGCGAGTGGACGGCATGCTTCTCGCGTCGCAGATCGATGCCGTGCAAACCATCATCGTCGAGACCGGGTTTGCCGGGCAGCTGCACGCATTGGTCCAGTCGATCGACGCGAAGACCGCGGCGGACGTACCAACCGCCATGACCGACGCCGACACCAGCTGGAATCACCTGATGTACCTGAACGGCCTGGCCAAACCTGATAAACTGGCTGGCCTGCTCGCGGGTCTCGCGCAGTTGCTTGGTGAGAGGGGGCAGCAGGGTCGCGCCGACGCCGTCCGCGCGTTGCTGGGTGGCCTTCCGTCGGCTTGAGGAGCGCTGCACCGACGAATACGGCGCCGCTTCGTCGAGCCCCGCGATCGAAACGAACCATCTCCCTTCCGGCCACCGGTCGTCATTCGGCATCGCATCCTCGGAATCCCCCTGACGGCACCGGCCGCCCATCCTTGGAACAGACAGCGCAATTCCTATGTGATGAGCTGGAGTAGCCAGGGAAACCGGAAGCGACCATGGCAAGTGGATGGGCCCCGGACGGGGCGGTGCAGGATCAGATCGACGATACCGTCACGGACGGCGTCATGAGAGCGCGGGCCCGCATGCCGACGGGTGTGGCAGAGACCCATTGCCAGGAATGCGGCGAGGAAATCCCCGAAGCGCGCCGCCGTGTACTTCCCGGAGTAAGGACCTGCATCGAGTGCCAATCGGCGCGTGACAGCCGCCCCGTGAAAATCGGGTTCAACCGCAGGGGCAGCAAAGACAGCCAGCTCAAATAGCGCACTAGGCCGATACGGTTTGGCGCGCTGCGGTGTGCGACGGCGACCCCCGCAATTCTGGGCAGATTGGCAACGTCGAACGCCGCGATTGCGCGCCGCCGCCGACCGCCCCCGTCCTCCTTTTACAGAATGTCAGCACCTGCTTTTCGGTCTGGAACAGGAGACCAGGATGGTAACGGAATGCATTAGCTCGATCGTCGGCGTCGAACATAAAAATGTCGTTTGGCCAGAAAAGCGTATGAACATAATCTAACGTTTATCCAAGTAAGCCTTCGGGTGGCTCAGGATCGCATTAGCCACAGCGGGAAAAGCACTGCCGCGTGCCAATAGCCATTCCCTCCAAGTTATCGCGGATAAAATAGCAGGGACTGCTCGGCATAGTCAGGCTGTTATTATCAATTACGTTGTAGCAGGATCGGATTTTCTCGAACTGTTGATTCGACCAAGACGGGAAAGAGATTACTCCTACGCGATGAGACATGCCGATCAAGTCCCAAAGAGGCAACATGTTTGCAAAGCCGGTTTTCTCTGCGTGGATGACGGTAACGTCCAGCAATTTCCCGGATGTCGCCCAGACCAGAAGCACGATCGGTGAGCAGAGAACGAGGCGATAAACGTATGCCGCAATGGCGCTCTCGCTGGCGGCTGTGGCCAGAGGGCCAAGACTAGTAGCGGGACTACACCGAGGATCGAGTTCCACCGCGCCAAAGATCAGAACAGGAAGAGGATTAGAACACGATCAGACTTGGCACAGGAGGGAACCGCGCGGTCCCGCTAGACGGCCGCGCCAGGATGATCCAGTAGCAACTAAAAAGCAGCCGAAGACCAACACGTCCTTCCAGATTGTGCCTGCAAAATTGAAGAATATTGGAGAGAATGGCAGCGCGCTTGCAATTATGGCTCTGGCGATATTTATTTTTAGGAGATTCCGGATGATAAGAAAGAAACCAGCCGAATAAAGCACAATGAGTATCAGAAAAAACCCTCAGGGCCCGGGATAACGTGTTGGTCTTCGACCACAGCCACGCCATAATCGGTGGATGGACGTCAATGAAATGCCCCGTCTGTGCCTGCTGCAACTGGTCTTGCGCATCAGGTGGCACCAGGCCCGGAGCGTAGGTTAAATATGTGATCACGATTCCCGTGGCGGCAACAACCAGGGGAATTAAGTTTTTAGCTTTAGCCGGCATAGTTTTCTTCCAGGTGAAGAGACGGAGAAGATGGCGAGGCGGTGCTCGTTATTGCCGCCAGGTTGGGAAACACCGGCATTACCGTTTGCTGGATGACCTTGGCGCCCAGCTCATCGCGCGCGATGCGCCTTTGTTGGATCACGTCGCCAAGGGCGGCATCAAGCCGCTGTTCCGCATGGTCAGCCGCCTCGGTGATCGGAAAACCACGCAAAGGATGCCGCGCATCCGGGGCGAACATGACATCGGTCGGTGCCCACTGCCGCAGCGAAGAATTTGGATCTCTGAGCGCCTCGGCATACTGCCCGTAGTCGCCCTGCCAGGTCGTGACCCAAAGTCCGCGACGCAGCCAGGCGACGCGGATCCCCGCGTGCGAATGATCGACGGTCGATGACCCAAGCACCGCGAGGCGCACTGGGCGCGTCGTCAACCCAGGCGGTGGCGTCGCACCGAACATGCGCAGCAAATCCAAATAGCGGTCGAGGCGGATGGTACGAACGAGGTCCAGCCTGGCATTCGCGAGGCCGACGAGTTTCGCCCAGGTGCTGCTATCCGGCGTGTCGCCGATGGAAGGGAGCGCGGCATTCCAATTCGGGTCGACCAGTAGCCAGTAGAGTTCTGCTGTCGGCACGAGACGTGACCTTTACGCGGAAAGCACCAGCAAGCGGGTCAGAGCGTAGCATCAAAACGCGCAAAATGTCTATCTTTTCGATGCTTTCATTGCGGTTGCACCGATTGCCGCCTCGGAAGGCCGGGCTCGTTGTCACACGCCGCGGTAAACACGCGGAGTTGCTTCCAGTTCCGCTCCTACTTCTGCCAGGCCCCAATGTCGTAGCGGCCGGCCTGCGGACGCGCCGTGCCGATGATGTCAGGCGTGTCGAAGGTAAACAGCGGCGCGCAACTCTTGCCGGTCTCGCACGCGGGATTGAAGGGGCCGTGCGCGCTGCCAGTACCAATGAGCGGCGAGGAAGCGGGCAGCCTATAATCGCCGGGAAAGGCCCTGAAGGCAGCCGCAGCAGAACTGCCATAAGTTGTTCCCGGCAGGATTCTGACCGTTGAGGTTCCCTCCCGCCCGAGCGAGAGGGCTCCATGGTCTCCAACGGGAGCATCGGTGATATTGTGCGTGCCGAAATACCGCATTGCTGTCCAATCGGTAGCTTCTGGGTTGCTGGTTGATCCGGCAACATGGGCAAAGCCAAATATCGCGGTGTTGCTGACGGTTTCTCCCGTGAAGATCCAAGCCAAGACCACTTCGATGGCGATACTGTTTGGCACGCGTTCCGGATTGATGAGCGTCGAATGCAGAATGGTGCCAGGGTAGTCTTGCCTGATCCCGAAGACTCCGTGCGCCACGACCAGGGAGTTTTCGACCAGCATGTGCGTATCCAGATTGATCGCCGCGGTGCCGGCATCCGAGCTCGCCCCCCCCTCCACGATTGAATGGCGAACAGTTACGTAGTTACCGCTGTGTGTTTGGCCGCCACCGACGCCATTGCCGTGTTCACTCTTGATCTGCAACCCGATCAAATCAACCAAATTATCGCGTATCGAGAAGCCGTCTGTAAGAACCGAGTTCGTCGAATTGCGGATCGCAACGCCCTTTGCCGGGTCATAGCCGGTAAGTGGATCCGAGGGTGTGAGCGTGTCGACGAAGCTCTCGCCTGGAGCCGGCAAAAGAATAAGGCTGTAGCAGATAGTGCAGATAGGACCACCACCTTCCGAGTTGTACGGAAAGCCGTCTTGAGTATTATCAAGGTGAGCCTGCACACGGATTGGTACAGCCTCACCGTGTTGTCCGGCCACGTATTCGCGATCGTTCCAAAGTTGGGCCTCATAATTCGCCCTCATTTCATACGATGCGTTAGGTTTCGATGCGTAGCGTTGCGTCGGAATGAAGGACTTTTCGGAGGAGTAGAGAACGTCGGCCCAATATTTCCATTGGCAGCCGTCAGACGTCGCGAACACCGTGCCGGAACCGGATGCGGTCCCGGTCGGCGCAACGGCGCTTGTGCAACCAGCGGGATTGAATTGTTCATAGGCTCGAAGCGGCGAGCCAGTCACGATATAATCGCCGTACAAGTATGCTGTCCCGCTCTTCCAAGGCCGGTTGTCGAAACTCCAACCCGTAATGGAGATGTAGTCGACCGGCGAGAGATATTTCCAGGTGCAGGTGCCGTCCGTGATATTTGCGCCGGTGCCGGCTGGTCCCCCGCTGCCTGCCGACGTGCAAGAGCCGCGCGACGTGAGTTGGTATGCGTTGAGAGGTTGCCCGGGTTTGTAGGTGTCGGAGGATTCATCCCATCCGGGGCCGTTCACGACGCGCGTGAAAGGGCCGGTCCGGGAGGTGTAACCAGTGGAGTGTCGCCAGCCCGGAGCATTATGGATTTGGGAAATGATGGTCTGGGTCGGAGGGGAGCCGTTGGCGACCATCTGGTAGCTTCGGTCATTTTGAGCAACACGCAAAATGGCTGCTGGTGCCTGGCGCGGTTGGAGAGTCTCCAGTGCGATCATTTTGGCGCCATCGGATGGGTTCAGCAAAAAGCTTGCAGTCCACCGCCTGGCAGAAAATATCCTGTCCGCTACCATATCCCCGGCAAGCCGCGTCGACAGCATGCGCCCCGCGCGACCCAGTCATCGCGAACCCGATTCCCAGCAGCAATCCCAAGACTATGGCGGCACTACGACGCTGTATGGCGCCGCAACCTCGAGATCGTCCCTGGTCCGACATGCGGAGTCCTTTGTACGTTCCTATGCACAGTAGCGGGCGTTCGCGTGCCAACATCAGTATACCGGTCATTGCGCAATGGCGCAAAGTGCACGTCATGTCGCGGCATGAATTCGCGGACATCTACACCCGGTCTCGGTCATGAATTCAGCGCAGATGCCTGGCCGACAGGATCCAACACTGTGGTGCCCTTGTTTGACGGCGGCGATGATGCGGTCGGGGTCTTTGGTCCAATGGAAGGGGCGCGAGTCGTCGTCGGTCTTGGCGAGGAAACGCTATGGTGCCGCGCTCGGCGGTGCGTAAGTCCATTGCGATGCCGCTCCGCATGTAGCAAACTCGCACTTGCTCACAACCAAGGGGGACCCAAAATCGGGTTCAACAATCAGGTTTTATCCACTGGAGTAGCCAGGGAAAACGGAAGCGACCATGGCAAGTGGATGGACCCCGGACGGGGCGGTGCAGGATCAGATCGACGATACCGTCACGGACGGCGTCATGAGAGCGCGGACCCGCATGCCGACGGGTGTGGCAGAGACCCATTGCCTGGAATGCGGCGAGGAAATCCCCGAAGCGCGCCGCCGTGTATTTCCCGGAGTAAGGACCTGCATCGAGTGCCAATCGGCGCATGACAGCCGCCCCGTGAAAATCGGGTTCAACCGCAGGGGCAGCAAAGACAGCCAGTGTGCGTCGACGACGAACCCCGCATTTCTGGGCAGATTGGCAACGTCGAACGCCGCGATTGCGCGCCGCCGCCGACCGCCCTCGTCCTCCCTAATCAGCGTGACTGAAGCTCGACGCGGTTTCATTCACGCCCCGCAAACGCCAGCATGCGGCTAGGCAACCCAGGCTCAGCGCTGTCACCACCGCCAGGTACAACCCAGGCGCCGCACGATTGCCGGTGGCGCTGATCAGCGCGCTGACCACCAGCGGCGTCACCCCGCCAAAAACCAGTTGTGCCAGCACATAGGCGATGGAGATGCCCGTGGTGCGGCGGCGGGTTGGAAACAGCTCGGCGAGGAACGACGGAACGGTGGCGTAGTAGCCGCAGTAGAACACCACAGCGACGACAACCTGAATGGCGATCAGCGTGAACAGCGTTGGGCTGGCGAGGACCCAAAGGAACAGCGGGTAGATCAGGCAGAAGCCCAAGGCACCGAACAGACCCATGATCCGGTACCGTCCGTAGATATCGGACCAATGGCCGAACACCGGCGGCAACACCGTATTGACCCCGCCGGCGACCACTGTGCCAATCAGGGCGGTGGTTGGACCCATATGCAACTGGGTCGCGGCAAATGTCGGCATGTAGTTGATCGTGTAGCTACCAGCGGCGCCCGCCGCGACCACCCCGGCCCCCAGCAGCACACGCAATTTATCCCGCGAGGCGACCTCGGCGACGGGGTGCGTGGCCATCGGTGTGGCAAGGAATTCCGGCGTTTCCTCGCCTCGGCTACGGATGTACCAGGCCGCGGGGCCGATCAGCAGGCCGAACAGGTATGGCAGCCGCCAGCCCCAGCTTGCCACCTGATCCGGGGTCAGCAGCGAGTTGATGACGAAAGCCGAGCTTGCGGCCAGGAATACCGCAAAGCCGGAAGCCGACCATTGCAGGCTGGCGTAGAAGCCACGGCGGTCCGGGTCCTGTTCGGCCAGCAGAGCGGTCGCGCTGCCGAACTCGCCACCCGCCGAGAAGCCTTGCAGCAGGCGCGCCAGCATCATCAGCAGCGGCGCCGCCAAACCGATCGAGGCATAGGGCGGCAACAGTCCGGTCAACAACGTTCCACCCATCATCAAACCGGCCGAGAGCACCAGCGCGGGCTTGCGACCGGCGCGGTCGCCGTACCTGCCGATGACCACCGCCCCGATCGGTCGCACCAGCCAGGCCAGCGCAAAAGTACCGAGGCTGAGCAGTAGCGATACCGAGGGATCTGTCGTCGGGAAGAACTGCTTGGCCAGGACCACGGCAAACATGGCGTAGACCAGCAGATCGAACCATTCCAGCACCGCGCCCAGCGTTGCGGCGATCACCGTCCTTGCTTGCGCACGCGTGATGCGACCAGGCAGGTGAGAGCGCCCCGTCGGCTTTATCGTCTCCATTGTCGGCTCTCCTGCAACCCATCGCGCGCCAAGTTGGCCGTGGCGTCCGTCAACATTAGGCGGATGAGGTTGCCGTTCCGCAATGGCAAAATAACGGGTCCGCGGCCAACGCCGGCAGTGGGGCGTGCAATCGTTGATATTGCTTTGGCCCTCATTGCGGCCATTGAGTGCGGCGTGGGCAGATGATACCGTTACGTGACGATTATACGCATCGCCGCGGACGTTTCCAGCGAAGCATCACCCGCGTGCCCCCAGCCGGCGTGATCCTCTGGAGTGTGCTTGGATGCCTGGACTCAAGAAGGTCATGATTATCCGACACGGCGAAAAGCCGACCATCAAACACCAGCCGCCGTTTGGCGTAAGCCAGGATGGCGAGCAGGACTGGGAGTCACTGACAGTCCGCGGCTGGCTGCGAGCCGCCTGTCTTGGACGACTGTTCAATCCTGCCGGCAAGCAGTTTCCCGATGACACCCTCGACCGGCCCACTTTGATCTACGCCTCCGCCCCGCGCGATCCCGGCGTGGCGCTGGAGCAGGACGAGGACAGTAGAAGCAAGCGGCCCTTGCAGACCATCACACCGCTCGCTCTGGAACTGAACGTCGCGCCGGTGCTTGATTTTGGTAAAGGCCAGGAAGCCGCTCTGGCGGATCACGTCCTTGCTCAGAGCGGCGTCATTCTGATTTCGTGGCAGCATGAGGCGATTGGCGAAATCGCTCGAAACCTCGTGGCGGGCAACGGACCGAAGGCAACGATCCCTGCCCAATGGCCGGGCGACCGATTCGATATCGTGTGGGTTTTCGACCCGCCCGCCAAGGGTAAAAGTCGCTGGCAGTTCGCCCAGGTCCCGCAGCGGCTGCTGCCAGGCGATGCGAACACCGTGATAAAATGACGTGAGCGCTCGGTAACTACGCAGCGCGCCAGAGTTCGCCCTCGCGCTGCACCTTGCCCTCCGCCTCCAGCTTCAGCAGATGCGCCAGCACGTTGCGTTCGGCCGCCCGCCGCAACCGTGGATGCACCTGTGAATACAGCGTGTCCATCAGCGCGTAGGTCCCCGCGGCGCCCTTCGCGAGCGCACGCTCGATCGCCTGCTCCCGCATCATCCGATGCGTCAGCATTTCGCGCACCAACGCGCGCGGCTCGGTCAACGGCGGACCGTGGCCCGGCAGGTAGACATCGTCGGTCCGGTCCAACAACAGCCGCAGGCTGGCGAAGTAATCCATCATGTCGCCACCCGGCGGGCTGACGATACTGGTTGACCACGACATTACATGATCGGCGCTGAACAGCACCGCGGTACCGTCCTGCATGGGCAGCGCAAAGCACAGATGATCCGAGGCGTGTCCCGGCGTATGGATTGCCTGCATCCCGGCAACCATATCGCCGTGGCCCAGCTTGATATCAGCCTCGAACGTGTCGCTGCCGCTGTCGCGGAAACCGACGGTCGGCACGTTGGTGGCTTCGCGCAACGCAGGCACCGCGCCGACATGGTCATGGTGTGTATGGCTGACCAGGATCAACGCGATTTTCGGCCCGGTGGCACGCACGATCGCCGCAACATGCTCCGGATGATCTTCCGGCCCCGGATCGAGAACGACGATGCCGTCGGGCGTTTCGATCAGATAGGTGTTGGTCCCGTGGTAGGTCATCGGCCCCGGATTGGCGGCGACAATCCGCGAGATGCCAGGCATCACCGGAAGGATGGCGCCACGTTCCGGCTCAGGCTCGGTCAAAAAGGGCATTGCGTCCTCGACATGGTTGCGAACCATACTGACAGCAGAGTTCGGCATCCGCCAAGGCACGGCACCTGTTCGAACCGAATGGCACCAGCCGTCACGGAACGATTGTCAGGCGGCGCGCGTTGCTCTCGCGTCGGCCCGTGGCTCCGCCAATGCTTCGGTCGTTGCCACAAATGCTCAGGCGCTGCCGCACGGCATCGAGCTGAGGCCCGACAACAACCAGCGGCGCGCAACCTTCAGCTTCCCATAAACGCGACGACCAGTCCGGATGCAGCGCAATGGTTCTGCCACCGTTGGCAAATGCGGCTCGGTTGCCGGTGTCCAGATAGCTCTCCGCGGTCATGCCCTCCGCCAGCAGAACCGCGTGGCGATCAAGTTCGACATGGAAATAGCTGACGCGCCGCCACCCGGATTCCAGCACAATCGTTGCGCCATTGACCAACAGCTTCGCCGGGATCAGTACACCGTCGGAGAAGATGGCGTGATCCGGTGAGATCAGCAGGTCGCGATGTGGAACGTTGCCGCCGAAGGCACCGCGGCGAATCCGTATCGGTACCACCGCGCCGGGGTTGGGGTGTGCCACCAGATCCACCACGCGATTACCAATCCAGACAATCGGAGCGGGGCGTGGCTCACCATCGACCAGGGTGATGACGTGGTCGCCAGGACGCAATGCCTGTATCGGCACCTCGCCGTCCGTCGTCAGGATCCGCGTGCCGACGACATAGCAGGCCGCCGTGATCGTGGTGAGGTCATTAGTGGCATCGGGCGTGATGATGAAATCCGACAGCCCCAGCCCCGGCATGACCAGCGTTGCGTTCCCGGCGGTGCCGTCCAGCGTCAGCGCGCCAGCGGCGTAGCTCGATCCGGTTGCCAGGAAACCGGTGATCTCGATCGCATCGCCACGCACGAAATTGCCAATGGTATTCGTTGGCACCGCGTTATCGGCGAAGCTCAGTCGCAGTTCCGCTGCGCCGCCGAATGCGATGGTGCCCGTCCCGGCCGCGCCGGCTGCGTCGAACTCCAGTGTGCCGGAATTCAACATGATGCCGCCGGCGAAGTGGTTGTGCGCCGCGAGCTTCACCGTGCCGGTGCCGTCGATGTCCAGGGTCCCTGCGCCCGCTTGCGCGCCGGTTCCACCCGAGCCGGTCTGGTCGGCGACGACACCCGCCACCGCGAGGGTGGTGCCGCCCGGCGCCGACAGCGCGATGGTCTCGGTGCCCTGCAGGAAGATGCCGGAACCGAACGCGCCGCCGTTCTGCGCCCCCGCGCCCCCGGTGACGGTGCCGGCGGATAGCAGCCCGCCATCCACGGTCAGCGTGCCGCCCTGTGCCACGAAGATGTCGCCGCCGGCGCCGAGGCCACCGCCGCCCGCACCGATCTGACCACCTTGCGCCCCGGCACCAATCCCTCCGCCGAAGCCGCCAAGCTGTCCCTGCCCGCCGTTCCCTGTTGCACCCGGAGCGCCCTGGCCGCCAGTCATGCCTGCCCCGCCGGTGCCGCCATCACCGCCCGGTGCGCCGCCACCGCCGCCGCCGCCGAACCCGCCTGCTCCGCCGTTGCCTCCGGTTCCGCCGTCGGCACCGGGCGCGCCGGGCGTGCCATGCATCGGGTTGCCGAAGGTGTTGCCACCGCCATCGCCGCCGTTCCCGCCCCGGCCGCCGCCACCGCCGCCGCCGCCGAACCCGCCCGCGCCGCCGGCCGCACCGCGTCCCCCGTTCGCAGCCGCACCCCCGATTGCATTGATGCCGCTCAGCGTACCGCTGGTGATGCGGCTTTGTCCGCCGCCGCCGCCGTTGCCGCCCTGGCCGCCGGCTCCACCGGCCCCGCCGAAGCCACCGGCCCCGCCACGCCCGCCCGAGGCGCCAACCCCTCCGCTGCCGCCAGCGCCGCCCACGCCGCGGCTCAGGCCGAAGCCTGCCTGACCTCCACCCCCGCCATCACCACCGCCACCGCCGGCACCGCCACGCGCGCCAATGCCGCCGATACCACCGCCGGCGCCGGTGCCACCCTGCGCTCCGATGCCGCCATTGCCACCGTTGCCACCGTTGGGGCCCGTGAATGGGCTGGCCGGGCGGCCGCCGGTCCCTCCCTTGCCGCCGCCACCACCAGCGCCACCGCCGCCACCGCCGCCGCCGGTACCTCCGAAGCCACCCGGACCGCCGGGCAGGCCGACGTCACCGGGGCTGCCAGCGCCGCCGCTGCCACCGTTGCCGCCGGGGGCACCGTTGCTGCCGTTAGGGCCATTCGGTCCAGCGGCGCCGACAGTGCCAGGCCCACCGGTCGTCCCCTGTTTCCCATTGCCGCCCAGGTTGGGCACGACCAGGCTCGAGTTGCCGGCCATGCCACCTCCACCGCCTGACCCGCCGGCACCGCCTTTCGCCGAGTTGTTGCCGAACGAGACATTGCTCAACGCCACGCTTGCCGTTGGCCCGATGAACAAGCCCCCACCCAGCCCTGCCCCGCCACCGCCCGAGCCGCTGCCTTTGCCGCCCTGAGCGGTCGCATCCTCGATCGTCAGGCTGCTGATGGAGACCTTGCCGCCGATCACTGCCAAACCGTTGCCGGTTCCACCGCCGTTCAAGGCGAAGCCGCCGCCGGCAATGACGACATCGACTCCAGGCGCGGCGAGCAATGCGTCGATCCCGGCCGAACCGCTTTGTGTGATGTCGCTGGAGAAGGTGATCGTGTAAGTGCCGGGGTTGCTGACCCCGTCGAGCGCGGCAATGGCGTTATTCAATTCGGCCTGGGTAGAGACGGAGAAATTGTTCGGAACGGCCATGTTACGAATTCCATCAACGACAATGCGGTACGCTAGCCTGCGATGGCGGGCGGGCACAGCGTAATTTGTGTCATAGTCGAAGTATTTAGGAATCATCCCCACGGCATCCCTGAATTCTCATCACGATCCCGATCTGGCTGACGCGATTGCCCGCTATCAGGACGGTCAATACGACGCAGCCGCCGGCATTTTCGCGACGCTGCTGCAAGATGCTCCAGACGATGCGGCGCTGCTGCGCCTAAGCGGCCTTGCCCTGGTGCGCGCGGGACTAACGGAAGAAGCCCTGCCGCGCCTCGCGCGTGCCCGCCGCCTCGCGTTCAACGATCCGCTGAGCCACCTGCATTACGGCATCGGCCTGCTGCATGCCGGCCGGCCCGATCGCGCCGCAGCGCTGTTCCGTCGCGCCGCAACCATGGCGCCGGGCACCCCGGCACCCTGGATCAATCTTGCCAGTGCATTGACCGCGCTCCGTCAGCCCAGGGCAGCGCGGGCGTCAGCGCGGCGGGCGTTGGCGCTGGCACCCGAGGACGCCGATGCGCTCTATGCGCTGGGTCGCGCGGAGGCGGCGTGCGACGAACCGGTAGCGGCACGCGCCGCCTTCCTCGCCTGCACGCGGGCACGGCCGGGATTTGCCGATGCCTGGGTCGATCTCGGCCTCGCCTGCTACCGGCTCGGCCAGGTCGGTGACGCGATGCGGGCCATGCATCAGGCGTTGCGCGCCGTTCCCGGGCACGGCGCGGCCGAGGCCAACCTCGCCGCCTTCATGCTCCTGCGCGGGGAAACCGACGCGGCATTGGCACGCCTGCGAAGCGTGATCGAACGCGATCCCGGATGCAACCCAGCCCGCATCAATCTGGCGAATGCATTGCTGCTGGATCGCGAGGCGGCAGAGGCGCTGGCATTGCTCGAAGGTTCGCCGCCGGCCGGGCGCGACGGTGCCCACTGGCGGGCACACCGGGCGTCCGCCCTGCTGCTGCTCGGCGACGTCGCGGCCGCGCGCGCGGAACTGGATGCCGTGACGGATCAGTACGATGCGGAAATTCTGCTCGTCTGGCGACGTATCCTGCTGGCGATGCACGCACGTGACGTCCCCAGCGCTGAAGTCCTGGCCGAACAGATGGCGAAGCTCGCCGACGACACAACCGGCGTGTTCCTCGAACATCGCATCATCGGTCATTTCGAGCTGGCCCGTTTCCACGACGCGCGTGGCCGCCGGAGCACGGCATTCAAACACTGGAAACGCGGCCACCGTCTGCTCGCCGACGTCCAGCCGTTCTCACGCGAGCACCATGCCGCCTTCGTCGCCAACAGCATCGCCTGCTTCAACGACACCCGGCTGCGCACCGGCGCCCGCGGGCGCAACAGCGATCGCACGCCGGTGTTCATAGTCGGCATGCCACGTTCCGGCACCACGCTGGTCGAGCAGATCCTGGCGGCGCATCCGCAAGTGCATGGCGCCGGCGAGCGCGAAACGATCCACCTGCTGACCAGCCGAACTCGGGCCCGATCCGCCGACCCTGGCCGCATTGGATGCTGACACGCTGACCACCGAGGCCGAGGCATTCCTGACGGAACTGCATGCTCTGGCCCCAGTGGCGCGGGTCATCTTGGACAAGATGCCCGACAACGCGCGCTACCTCGGCTTCATCGCGACGCTCCTGCCCGGCGCGCGGATCATCCACTGCCAGCGCGATCCCCGCGACATCGGGCTTTCGATCTTCCAGATCCGCTTCTTCGGCTACCATCCGTACGCGCATGATCTTGCTGATCTCGGCTGGGCGATCGGCCAGCACGAACGGCTGATGGCACATTGGCGCGCAGTGTTGCCGCAAGCGATACTGGATATCGCACTGACCGACTGGGTCGCCGATTTCGACGCAACACTGGCGAAGCTGCTGCGGTTCCTCGATCTGCCGCATGATCCGGCGTGCGAAGCGTTCTATCGCCACCCGCGTCGGGTGCGCACCGCGAGCGCGGAGCAGGTGCGTGCGCCGGTGAATGCACGCGGCATTGGCCGCTGGCGCCGCTACGCTGGGGAGCTCGCGCCAATGCTTGCCGAACTCGAGACCGCAGGGATCGTCGAGCGCGCCCCTTGAACGCGGGCGCGCCGCCTGCCAAAAGCGCACCAGAATGAAGCCCCCCAAGACCCTGAGCGAAGGCCAGCGTGCCTACGAGGCGAAGCGCGCCGCCAAGGCCGGCGTGACGCTGGAGAAGTGGCTGCACAGCAAGCAGCGCCAGCAGGAGGCCGAGACCCGCGCCAAGGCGAAAGCCACCGAGACAGCAAAGCCACCCAAGAAGCCGGGCCTGCTGTCCCGCCTGCTGGACCGCGCCCACAAGCCGCTCTGAGACACGTTGCCGGAACACCCCGCAACAATCGCCGCACACGCCGACTGGAGCGTTGATCCGCGCAAGCGCTGGGTAGCGATCGCACGCCGCGAGGCAGGCATCTGGCATCTCGCGGCGCCCACACCAGTGGGTGACGTTGCGACATTCCCCACCCGCCTGCGCGCGATGGCCAACGGCGGCGCTGTCGCGCTGGGTGTCGATCTGCCGCTCGGACTGCCGCGTGCCTACGCCGCGCTGCTGCCGGAACGCGATTTCCCGCATTTCCTGACCACTGTGGCGACGCGCCCGGATTTCTTCCGGGTCTGCACATCGCTTGCCGAGGTCGGATTGGGCCGTCCGTTCTATCCCGCCCGCGGCGTGGCAGGTATGACGCGCGCCGCACACGCGCTTGCGCTGGGCTTCCAGGGCGCAAACGGGCTGTCGCGTGCCTGCGACCGCGCAACCATGGAGCGTCCGGCGGGTGCACCGTTGTTCTGGACGCTGGGCGCCAACCAATCCGGCAAGGCGGCGATCGCGGCGTGGCGCGACATGTTGCTGCCGAACCTGGCGGCCGATGATGACAGCATCCGGCTGTGGCCGTTCGCGGGTGCGTTCCGCGCATTGCTGACGCCAGGCAAGGTCACCCTCGCGGAAACCTATCCGGCGGAAGCCCTGCGCCAGCTCGGCATACCCTTGAAGGGCAGCAAACGCCGCCAAGCCGACCGGGCGGCGGTGGCGGCCCGCCTGCGCGCGGTGATGGCGGAGCTGCCGGTGCAGCCCGATCCCGCGCTCGAGCACGCCATCCTAACCGGGTTCGGATCGGACACCGCCGGCGAAGATCGCTTCGATTGCATTCTGGGGGTGCTGTGCGTGCTGAACGTACTGGCAGGCCGCCGGCCGGATACCGCACCCGCCGACACCTGGATCAGGCGTTGGGAGGGCTGGGTCCTGGGCCAGACCGCCCTGCCGCGCGATTGGCCGATGCCCGGAAGCCGCTCCGCGGACGCAAAACCACAACGAGGCGAAAAGAAACGGCGCGCCCTGGAGGACGCGCCAAAGGTTGTTCTCGGTAACGCCACGGTATGTAGCCGAGTCGAAGATTTTTGACAAGAAGCAAGAAGATGAAGAAGTGGAAAGGACTTGAAACGGGACAGATGCCGGTGTTCCTCGGTTATGATCAGACCGAACGGATGATCGCTGCCTTGCTCGACCGGGCCGCGCAGTGGCAGCCGGACGTGGTGGCCGGGATAGCCCGCGGCGGGCTGGTGCCGGCGACCATGGCGGCTGGGATGCTTGCGCTCCCGCTGGCGATGATCGGCTTCGACCGCGCCCGAGAAGCGACGGAGTGGCTTGGTATTCCTCCGGCAGCGCAACGTGTGTTGCTGGTGGACGACGGTTGCAGCACCGGCCGGACGATGGCGGCGGTGCGCGCCGTGGTGCTGCGCGAAGGCCGCGACTGCCTCACGCTCGCGGTGGTGCACGATCCCGAGGTCACGTCCTACGTGCCGGACCTGTCACACCCCATGCAGGCACTCTGGCGTTTCCCCTGGGAGCGCGGCGAGGCTACGCCAGCCGGCCGAACCCTGCGCGCGACGGGCGCGGGACCCGATCGCGCCACCGAACTGGCTTTCTACGGCCTGGACCTCGACGGCGTGTTCCTGCCCGACGTGCCGGATTCGGTCTACCAGGCCGACATCGTCGCCGCCGTCGCAGAACGTCACGGCCTGGAGCCGTTCGCCACCCTGCCCTACTTCTCGCCCGACCGTGCCGTCGTGATCACCGGCCGGCCGGATGAAGATCGCGAGCGCACCCAGGCCTGGCTCACGCGCTGGGGCCACGGCGCCCTGCCGCTCGAGTGCCGTCCGACGCACCTGCCGCACACGCCGGACGTCGTCGCGCGCTACAAGGCGGAGGCGGCGACGCGCTGGGGCTGCACGCACTTCGTGGAGAGCGACGCCGAGCAGGCGCTTCGCATCGCCGCACATGCGCCGCATCTGGTGGTAAGCTGGTGGTCCGCCAGTGATGCGCGGGCGTGGTTCGTCGGTGTCGCCGCTCAGCCGGAATAGAGGCCGGCCGCGCGCGCCTTCACCTCGATCATCGCCGCCAGCAGGTCGAGTGTCGGCGTCGCCACGCCCATCATCCGCGCCATCTCGAGCGGCACGCTGTAAAGCGCGTCGATCTCCATCGGGCGTCCGGCCTCCAGGTCTTGCAGGATGCTCGGACGATGTGCGAGCTGGATGTTCGCAGCGACCACGCGTTCGATGTCGATGTCGGGCCGGTAGCCCATCGCCGTGGCGATGGCCTCGGCCTCGGCGACCGCGCGGCGCGAGCATTCGATCAGCGCCGGCTCCTCATGCGTCGCGCGCACGGGAGATTGCGTGAGCACGCACATCGGACCGGCGCTGAGGTTGAACACCAGCTTCTGCCAGATCAGCTCGCGGATGTTCGGCGCGATGGTGACCGGCAGGTCGGCCGCGCGAAACACTGACGCGAGCGCCTCGATGCGCGGGGTGGTACTGCCGTCCGGCTCGCCGAACACGGTGCCGCGGCCGGCGCCGGTGAGCAGGCGGACCACGCCCGGCGCGGGGGTCGAGCACGCCGGCCAGAACACGCCACCGATGGCGCGCTCGGGACCGACCGTGCGCCACAATATATCATCGCGATCAAGGCGTGGCAGGCGACGCCCCTCGTGCGGGCCGCCATGCGCATGGAAATACCACCACGGAATGCCGTTCATCGGGAACGCGACCGAGGTTTCAGGGGCGAGCAGCGGCCCGATGGCGGCACCGACGCTGGGCAAGGAGGGCGCCTTCACCGCGACGATCACTGCATCCTGTTCGCCGAGATCGACCGGGTTGTCGCTGGCCCGCAGTTGCACGTCAATGCCGCCATCAGGGGTTTCCACCCGCAGCCCATTCGCGCGGATGGCAGCAAGGTGTGCGCCGCGCGCCACCACCGACACGTCGGCACCGCCCTTGGCAAGGAAGGCCGCCAGATAGCCACCGACCGAGCCGGCGCCGAAAACACAGATCCGCATCGTTATTTGGAGATTATGAAATGTGTGGCGCCCCCTCCCCAGCCCTCCCCCGCGTCGCGAGAGAGGGAGTGCCGCCGTAACCAAACTCCCTCTCCCGCGAAGCGGGGGAGGGTTGGGGAGGGGGTATTACCTGCCATGGTCACTGCGTCTTCTCCGCGTAATGCCGCACGAACCGTGTCCCAAGCTCCGTCAGCGCCTCCACCAGCTTCGCCCCGGTCTCCGCCGAGCAGCCCCGCGCATCCGCGCCGAACACCGCATCCGGCGTAATCTCCGACAGTTCTATCGGCACATCGATCTCCGCGCCCTCAAAACTCGCCGTGCCAAACCCGGTCACCGTCATCCCCAAAATATCCGGCGCGTCATGCGGCGACGGCGTCAGGTCAGGCCGCATCCATTGCGGGAACAGGTGCGTCGCGATCGAGGTCAGCGGATCGCCACCATGCCCACTCGTTTCGCGCGTTTTCTCCGCCCCCACGATCCCTGGCATCAGCCCCCGCGCGATCTTCCACAGATAGAAGCTCGGGATCAGCAGTCGCTGTGCGCGCCAGATCTCGCGCGCCGTATCCAGCACCGCCTGGGTATTCCCGGCGTGCCCGTTCACCACGATCAGCCGCGCAATGTCGTGGCGCAGCAGACACCCGAACATGTCGCGCAGCACCGCGCGGAACGTCTCCTGACCCAGCGCGATGCCACCAGGCGCGGTGCCGAAGAAATCCGCGCCGCCATACGCCAGCACCGGAGCCACCAGAGTCCGCGTGCCCCGTGCGGTGGCGCGTGCCGCGATCAGCTCCGCCATCCGCTCGGCCGACAGGTAGTCGCCCATCGGTGCGTGCGGCCCCTGATCCTCGAAGCTGCCCAATGGCAGCAGCACCACCGGGCGCGCGGGCAGGATCTCGCGCATTTCCAGCGCGGTGATCTCGCCCATCCGGTATTTCATCACGCCAGCAATTCCAGCGCCGCCCGCGACAGTGCCTGCACGCCGAACCCGATGCAGCGCTCGTCCGGCTGGTAGGCCGAATTGTGCAGCTTGTCGTTGCGCCCTGGCTGCGACGAACCCACGCGCAACTGGAACGACGGCACCAGGTCGGCCATCAGCGCAAAGTCCTCGCCGCCCAGGCTGGGCTGGAATTCGCTGATCGCATCGCCGAACTGCTTGCGCACCGCGGCGACCGCGGGCGCCAGCACGCTCGTCGTCGTTGCGCAGCGGCGGCACGCCGCGCCGGTAATCCACGTCGCAGGTAACCCGCATGCCGGCCAACATGCCCGCCGCGAGACGTTTGATCGCCGCCTCCGCGGCGTCGCGCGCCTCGGGATGCAGCGTGCGCACGGTGCCCTTGATCGTGCAGCTATCAGGAATGATGTTGGCGGCAGTGCCGCCCTGGATCACGCCCACCGTCACCACCGCCGGCATGGTCGGGCTGCACCTCGCGCGACACCACGGTCTGCAACTGCGCCACCAGCATCGCCGCGGCCACGATGGGATCGATCGTCGTATGCGGATACGCCGCATGTCCCGAGCTTCCGCGCACCACGATCTCGAAGCGGTCGGACGCCGCCAGGCAGGCGCCGTGCACGAAGCCGAAGCTGCCCACGGGCATGTCCGGGTGATTGTGGAACGCCAGCGCGCGATCGATCTTCGGGCCGTCCATCACGCCATCGGCGATCATCGCGCGCATGCCGCCGACGCCTTCCTCGGCCGGCTGGAACACCAGCTTCACCGTGCCGGCAAGCTGCGGCGCCAGCTCCTTGAGCACCGCCGCGACGCCGAGCAGCGTGGTGGTGTGGATGTCGTGGCCGCACGCATGCATCAGCCCGGGCTTCGTGCTGGCGAACGGCAGGCCCGGACTTTTCCTCGATCGGCAGAGCGTCCATGTCGGCGCGGATCGCCAGCACCGGGCCAGGCCGGCCGCCCTCGATCAGCCCGACCACGCCGGTCTTGCCCACGCCCGTCTGGTGGCTGATGCCCAGCCGCGTCAACTCGCGCGCCACCACGCCGGCGGTGCGCACCTCCTCGAACCCAAGCTCCGGATGCGCGTGTATGTCGCGACGGATTTCGATCAGCGCTGCCTCGATGCGTTGGGTGGCGTCGCGGATCGCGGTGGTCGGATCGTTGGCAAGAGACATCGGTCAGCTCCCGGTCGGTTGTTGGGGGGCGATGGTACGTACGAGAAGACGGTAGTTCCTCACCCGTGTCTCTTTGTCCACGAGGAACTCGTTGTCACGCGGCGCGTCGTGGACGGCCTGGATGTCGGCGCCTGCGAACGCCTCGATCGCCTGCAGCGACGGCCAGTACCAGACGACCTCGAACTCAACGTAGTCGCCACCGCCTGAAGGCGGATCGAGGCGATGGAACCCGAGGTTGCCCTCGATTTTCGGCATGTTGACGATGCGGCCACCAAGGTACTGCTCGTATTCGTCGGCCTTGGCCCGCAGCGTCTTGCCATGCCACGCCCGGGCCATGACGACCTCGCCAGCCTGCAGCCGCGCGGTGACGGCATCCGGCAGTTGATCGGCTTTCGCCTCATGGAGAGCGCCGACCATGATGCCGATTGCATAGGTGTGCAATATGGTCAGGATGACGTGGCGCATGCCGAACCGGTTCGGCCGCTTCATGCAATGTGCCGACTGGCAATGTGCCGGCTGGCCGTCAGAGCCGCCGAATCCACGACCGTGTGCGCCTCAACGCCTCTATGGAGGCGGCGGAAAGCCGCCAGGGGGCTTCCTCGCGGATGGTCACACGCTGCCATCGCGCACAGCCGGGGCAGCGCACGGTCTGCTCAATTCTGTCGGGCTGGATCAGCATCCGCGTGCCGCAGCACTGGCACAGGCTGTGGCGGCGGGGATCCTCACTCGCCGCGCGAATGATCTGTGCAAACAACGCACCCCTGGCCAGAGCAAACGGTATTCCGCGCATCCGCAACCTCGTGATCCCGGCGCAACCATAATGCTGACACCACACGTGCTGCAATGCGTGTCGCCGACCGCTTCAGGGCAATCGGCTGAACAGGGCAGCAAGGCAAGGCAGGGTCCGCACGGAGGTCACCGAGACTCGAAAATCACCGAGAGCCACCGAAGGAAATTCATGCCGCTTCGCGCGAAGCGGTGCGTTTTATTTCTTGGTGGCATGAATCTCCGAGACCTCCGCGCGGAACCTTGCTTCCTGCTGGTTCACCCGATTGCCCTGCCGACCGGTTGCGCGATGTCCGGCTCATCCTCCCCTCGGTGGGGATTGGTCTTTTGTCGGTGAACAGCGGCATTGGCTGCAATTCCCGGCGTCATCCGGGACAGGATGGAACCCCGTTTTCGACCCCGCGTCGAGAATACGTCAGGCTTTGGATGTACGCAGCGCTTGCCAATTCTGCGCCGAACACCGCCGGTCCGCATTGATCTGGATCAAACCGGTTTCACAAGCTCCCGCGCGTCCATGGCATGGGACGTACGCATTGATACGCGCAGCTTGCATAAACGCGTCGATAACCTTCGCGGCGTCAAATGAGACTCACGCAACAACGACGTTCCAAAAGGAGTGGCTCTCATGCGCACGAAACTCGGCAGCTCGAAAACCGTAGTCATTCAAACCGGTGACACCGAGCACGACCTCGACATGCTGCACGTCATCCAGCGCGACCATTGCGGCGCGAGACTCGGGCTGACGGCCGCCACGATTGAGCAGATGGTGAATACATTCGTAACAACCCATGGGGGCGTGACGATCTGCCCGACAGCCTACGCCGCGACGTCACGGCAATACAACCTGCATCACAACCCGCATTGAAGGATGCAGATCATGACCGACGACGAGTTGATCGAAGCCTACCATGAGGCTCTATGCAGCTATCAGGTGGCAAAGATCGGACGGCGTACCGACGCTTTCGTGCAATTCGCTGCAGCGGAAGCGGCCCTGATCAGCCGATTCGGGGTCGACAACTATCAGGAGTACTACGATATGCGGCACGCTCCGTGACGCGAGCGATGCGGCTTGCTCAGCGTCGTCACCAACGATACGAGAAGACAGGCCGCATCATGCGCGGATGCCGAGTGCTTCTGTAACGGTGCGGCCTTTATTATAGACGAACCGGTTCAATCGCCCGCTGCGTGACAAGTGGCACGAACTCATAGTACCGCGATTCCATCGCGTACCAAGCATAACCGCCACGAGCAGTTCTCCGCGTAAGAGATCGCTCTGCCTATACCCGCGAGACGCTCGATCACAAGACAATCGCTCAACATTGCGTCCGGGTGCGATCGGGCCAGTTCACCCTATGGTCTTGGATCGCGGCGACCGCAGCGTTGGAACGTCCGCCAGGTTTTCAGCACGGAGCAAGCAGGGAGGACGTCGAGGGCCACGGAGCAGAATGCACTGCGCTTCGCGCGAAGCGCTTTGAACCCTTACTCCGTGGCACTCCGTCGTCCTCACCTTCTTCCTCCGTGCTGAAAGCCTTGCTCGATTGCGGACGGCACATGCTTCCCAGGTTGTCGGAAGCAACGGCGGGTTCAAGCGATTGCCCTGCGGCTCGATCACCGCAAGCATTGCCCAGCACCCACTCAGGTGCCATCGTGGCCTCAACTTGTCGCTGTGCGTTCCGCCAGGGGGTACCGACCGACCGACCGACCCCCGCGATGCAACCACTGCCGGTGAACCAGGCGACAGCCGTGCCGTCCCACCGAACGCCGTCCAGCGCCAGCCGTGCCCGCGGCACAAGGTTTGCGGCTCCTGGCACAGGGATTGCCTTCGCAACAAGTGCGCTACCATGGGAGGCCTGCATGCTGCTTACCCGCCGTTCGGCCCTTGCCGGTACTCGGTTCATCCACCCTGGCCGGCGTCGCGCGCCCCGCATTCGCCGAGGCCAAATTCGTCACGATTGGAATCGCCCTGCCGCTCACCGGTGCGGGCGCCGAGGACGCGACCACGATCATGCGAGGCGCGCTCCTCGCGATCGAGGAGGCCAACGCCAAGGGCGGAATTGACGGCTACGAAATCAGAAGCCTGGTGCTCGACAACGGTACCGCGACCGCCGGCCAGTACGACCCTGCTCAGGCGGCAACCAATGCGCGCAAGATGGTCGTCGATCCGTCCGTGGTAGGAGCCGTGGGTCCGATGGCCAGCGGCAGCGGCAAGGCAATGGCGCCGCTGCTCAGCCAGGGCAACCTCGCCATCGTGACACCGAGTTCCACGAACCCAGACATCACGGACCCGAAATTCGCCGCGCAGTACCGCCCCGCCGGTAAGGCGATTTACTTCCGGACAGTGACCACGGATGCCTACCAAGGCCCCAACATGGCGAATTACATGGCTGACACGCTCAAAGTGAAGTCAGTCTTCGTGTTGGACGACACCGGCGCCTATGGCGTCGGGCTTGCCGATGCGTTTCAGGCGCAGGCGGCCAAGCGAGGCATGAACGTGATGGGCCGCGATCGTGTCGATCCGCTGCAAAGCGACTACCGTCCGATCTTGACGAAGATCAAGAGCCTCGGGGCCGAGGCGATATATTGCGGCTCCAGCGCGCTGGCCGGCGTCAAGCTGGTGAAGCAGAGCTACGATATCATCCCGGACGTCATCAAGGCCGGTGGCGACGGACTGCACCAGGCCTCGATCCTGTCGGGTGGCGGATTCCCGGCCGCGCAGGGCTGGTACAGCACCATCGCCGCGCCACACATGCTGGACGATGCCAAACTCTCAGCGTGGGTGAAGAAATTCCAGACCCGCTGGGGGTCGCCGCCGTCGGATTACGCGATCACCTCCTATGACGCCGCGCTGGTCGTGCTGGCGGCGATAGCCACGGTCGCGAAGTCCGGCAAGCCAGTGGATCGCGGGGCGGTGCGCGACGCGATCCAGGCAGGCAAGGTGGATACCTTGCAGGGAGAGTTGTCGTTCGACGCCAATGGCGACCTCAGCGAGCACATCGTCAGCGTGTTCCAGGTGAAGCAGGACACGGCGTATCCGGTCAACGACGTGGTGCATCAATTCAAGTACATCGGCGTGGCGCCTGCCAGTACGACCTGATCCGGCGACAGTGCCTCCGGGCACCGCTCATCCGTGAGGCTTCAGTGTCTCCAGGTAGGCTATGATATCGCGCCGCCGCACCGCGTCAGGCACCGCCATAGGCATGGTCGCGCCTGGGATGAATTTGCCCGGGTTGGTCAACCATGCGTCTAGCGTCGTTGCGTCCCACACGACATGCGCGTGCGCCAGCGCAGCTGAGTAGGGATAACCCGGCGCGTTGCCTGCCGCGCGTCCAACCACCCCGTCCAGCGCCGGTCCGACCTTGTTGCGATCGAGCGAGTGGCACGTGCTGCACACGGTGGCAAACAGCTCTCGCCCGGCCGCCGCACTGGGCTTGGTGTCGTCGAACCGCGCCAGATCCGCGGCTCCTTTCGGCTGGCGAGACGGGAAGAATGTGTAGGACAGCTCGATGTGATCGACGCCCTCCATCGCAGCATCCTGTGCCATGCGAGGATCGACGAAGAAGTCCACCGGCATCTCCACCGATTGATGGGCGCCGAGCCGTTCCTCGGTGAAGCAGAAGCACTGGATCTTCTTGAAATACGGCCCCGTGCGGTCCGGCGTGACGTTGAACGTGGCGTGCCCGACGATGTCCTGATCGGACAGGTTCTCGGCCCGGAAGAACACCAGCGTGTCCTGCCCGAGATGCACCGTGACCTGCCGCTGCACCGGTTCGAACCGCCACGGCATGCCAGGCGCGACGTTGGTGTCAAAGCCGACAGTCACCACGCGTGACGACTGTGCCGCGGTGTCGCTGTCCGCCCGCGCGGTGTAGCCACCGGCGCCGGTGACCTGGCAGAACAGTCGATACAGGGTCACGGAATATGACACCAGCGTAAACATTCCGCCCAGCACCAGGCACAGACCCACCAGGGTCGCCAGTTTGCGCCGCCCTCTGGCGTCGCCTCGATATAAGGCCGGATGGAACCGCATAACGTGGCGGTCGATATACCCCACGAGGACGCCATGATCCATATCAAGGCGCCGCCGGCGATTTGCGGGTTTCATGCTCTCCGGCAAGGAGTATTGGAAATGGCAAAGCCATCGACCCTCTGGATCGCGATCGCCGACGGCGAGCACGCACGTTTCGTGCAACCGGACAGCGACCATGCCATTCGAACGCTAAGCGCGATGGATTCCGCCTCCGCCCATCTGCGTTCCCACGATGTCGGCGCGGATCGTCCAGGCCGCTCGTTCGAAAGTGCGTCAACGGCGCGCCATGCGGTTGGCGAGCCGCATGACCCGCACCGGCAGGCGAAGGACCAATTCGTGCGGCTGGTTGCCGAACGGTTGAATGCGGCCGCGGCGGCAGGCGAATTCGACGAACTGCTGCTCGTTGCGCCCCCGCGCGCGCTGCATGAATTGCGCGAATCACTCGATGACATGACCGTCAAGAAGCTCATCGGGACGCTGGAAAAGGACCTTGTGAAGACACCGGATCACGAGCTCTGGCCGCACATCCGCGAATGGATCGGCCGCGCGGGACCACTCCGGCACCCTCCTCGCGGGAGGCCGAGGTCGGTCGGGCCTGCTACAGGAAGCGCAGCACCAGGAATCCACCGACGATCCCCGCCGCGAGCAGGCTGGTCACCAGCGTCAGCCGCCGCTCGATGAAGTCGCGAACCGGCGTGCCGTAATACCGCAGCAGCGCCGCCACGATGAAGAACCGCGCCCCTCGCGTGACCACGCTCGCCGCCATGAACATCCAGAAATTGAACCTCGCCGCCCCCGAGGCGATCGTCACGATCTTGTACGGTATCGGCGTCAGTCCCTTCACCAGGATCACCCACAGTCCCCACCGCGCATACAGCGCCTGGAACGCCGCGAATCGATCGCCGTAGCCGTACAACTCGATCAATGGCCGGGCGAACTGATCGAACACCGCATAGCCGATCAGGTACCCCAGCGCTCCGCCGAAGACACTCCCCGCCAGGCAGATCGCGGCGAGCCGCCACGCCCGATCCGGCCGCGCCAGTGTCATCGGGATCAGCAGCGCGTCAGGCGGAACCGGGAAGAAACTCGCCTCGGCGAACGCAATACCGAACAGCCACCACCCCGCGCGTGGCGACGCAGCCAGCGCGAGTGTGCGCATATAAAGCCGGTGTAGCATTGCGGCGCCCTCCTACCACTGACCGCCGCGGCATGGCCACTGGTCACTGAATCCCGCCCGCCCTATCGTGCGCGCCGAGAAACACGTCCGAGGAACCTGCATGCGCCGCATCGTCCACCTGATCGCGACTGTCACCCTCGCCGTCCTCGTGATGGCCTCCCCGCCGGCACGTGCGCAGGGCAACCAGCCGCCGCAGGCCTGGCTGTTCGGTGCGTGGACCGGCGGGCTGTTCCCGCCACCCAGCAACCTGGGCTCGCAGGAATGCCTGGCCCAGCCGGTGGTGATCTTCACCCGTGACATCGTCATGCGCGCGGTGATCACGGACACCGAGTACACCCAGCGCGCGGTGGAAACCGCCCGCATCACTGCCGATGGGGTCGAGTTCCGCTTTTCGCCGTCCCTCGCGCAAGCGCCGTCCACCCCGTTCGGGCTCTCCGGCAACGCCACCTCGGAGACGGGCTTCGGCTGCGCCAGCCCCGACCTCCTTCAGGTGCAGCGGCGCAGCGACAATGAGATCAGCTTTCCCGGCTGCAAAGACTTCCCCTATCCGCTGG
This sequence comes from uncultured Alphaproteobacteria bacterium, assembly GCA_963726125.1. GTDB lineage: Bacteria > Pseudomonadota > Alphaproteobacteria > Acetobacterales > Acetobacteraceae > JAMXLO01. The sequence goes on from CAVSBG010000019.1 coordinate 142,704, forward strand.
TCCGCTGCCCGGGCCGATGACGCGAGACCCTCTGACGATACGACCGGAGCCGCCGCGCCAGCCCGACGTCCTGCGACTGCTGGACGACGCCGAGGCGCAATCAGCCGACCTGTATCCGGTTGAAAGCCACCATCACGCCGGTATCGACACGCTGGAACGTCACCAGGTGCGTTTCTTCGTCGCACGCCTGGATGGCGAGGCCGTTGGCACCGGCGGATATCTGCCCGACCGCGCCGGCCAGGCGGAACTGAAACGACTATTCGTGGCACCCGCGGCTCGCGGACAAGGGATCGCCCGCCGCATCCTGGCGACGCTGGAACAGTCGGCCCGCAACGAAGGCGTGCACCTGATGCAACTGGAGACCGGCATAAAATCGCCAGAGGCGCTCGCGCTGTATCGCCCCGCCGGCTATCGCGAGCGCGGTCCATTCGGGTCTGTACGCCCCCGATCCGCTATCGGTCTTCATGGAAAAACCGCTTGAAGCCGCGCGCCTCATCGACGCGGCCTGACCCACAGGAGACGTCGCCGCAATGACCCGTTCCGTTGCCCGCCTGCTCGCCGAGAGCCTGGAAGCGCATGACGTCGACCAGGTGTTCTGCGTTCCCGGCGAGAGCTATGTCGGGCTGATCAACGCGCTCACCGACATGAACTCGCTGCGACTGATCGTGTGCCGCCATGAAGGTGGCGCCGGCTACATGGCGGTCGCCGATGGCCGCCTGCGCAGCCGCGCCGGTTGCTGCATCGTCTCGCGCGGTCCCGGCCTGTCCAACGCCATGGTGGCGATCCACTCCGCCTATCACGATGCGACCCCACTCGTAATGTTGGTGGGCCAGGTCGAACGCAAGGACTTCGGCCGCATGGCGTTGCAGGAGCAGAATTATTCCCGCCTGCTGTCCGACGTGACGAAACTGGTGATCGAGGTGATCGAACCGGAGCAGGCCTCCGAGGCGATCGCGCGTGCCTTCCACATCGCCGAGAGCGGCACGCCCGGCCCCGTCGCGGTCATCCTGCCGGAGGATCTGTTCGACGCGAAGACCGACGCCGAGGTGGATCAGCCGCGCCCTCGCGTGTTGTCGGGTCCGCGCGCGGAGGACCTCGATCGGTTGGCGGACATGCTCGCGAACGCCGAACGCCCGCTGGTGCTGGTCGGTGGTGCGCTGCTCGCTGACGCCGTCTATGACGATGCGGCCTATGGCGACCTGCGGAGGTTCTCGGAGGAATGGGTGCTACCGATTTCACCCACCCATCGCCGCCCGCAACTGTTCGACGCGATGCACCCGAACTACGGCGGCTACATGGGAATCCGAGTACCGCCCGCGCTGATCACCGAGATGAAGAAAGCCGATCTTATGGTTTCGATCGGCGAACGGCTGACCGACAGCGTCAGCCAGTCCTACACCTTCCCCGCCGCACCGCAGCCGCAACTGCCGCTGGTGCACATCTGGCCGGACGCGAACGAAGTAGGCCGCGTGTGGCGTCCCGAGCTAGGCATCGCTGCGTCGCCCTATGAAGTGGTGAAAGCGTTGCTGAAACGCGGCGCGCCCGCCGGCGCTGAGAAGCGTCGTGGCTGGGTCAACAGGCTGCACGCCATCCATCGCAAACTGCTGGCCAAGGAATGGGAACCAACGCCGGACGGCGTCAACTTCGCGGCCATCGTGTGCGAGGTCGACAAGCACCTCGCGCCGGATGCGACCGTGACATCGGACGCCGGGAATTTCGGCAGCTTCATTCACCGCTATATCGGCTTCAAGCCCGGACAGATCTTCCTGTCGTCGGTGGTCGGCGCAATGGGTTCCGGTGCACCGATGGCCGTCGCCGCCACACTGCGACGCCCCGGCAAGCAGGTCGTTGCGTTCATGGGCGACGGCGGCGCGCTAATGGCCGGCAACGAGATCGCCACCGCCGCGCAGTATGGCGGCACGCCGATCATGATCATCTCGGACAACCGGATGTATGGGACGATCGGGATGCATCATCACGTGCGTTATCCCGGGCGGCCATTCCAGGAGTTGATGAAGCTGACCAATCCAGACTTCGCCGCATGGGGACGTTCCTTCGGCGCCGAAGGCATCACAATCCGCACCGAGGACGAAGTCGCCGACGGCATCGCCCGCGCATTTGCGGTGAAGACGAAGCCGGTCGTGGTGCACTGCCACACGTCGGCGATCCAGATGAGCGCATGGCGGAGATATGAGCCCAAGTAGGCAACGCCCCCTCCCCAACCCTCGCCCGCGTTGCGGGAGAGGGGGTTCAGCAACAGCCGCACCCGCACACTTACCCCCTCTCCCGCTACGCGGGGGAGGGTTGGGGAGGGGGTCTAACCCATGACGCTGCCGCTAGACGCTGCACTCCGCATCGGCATCCAGACGATCCATCGCCGCACCGAACCGGCGACCGGGCCCTGGCTGCCCCGCATCGACGAACTTGCATCGCTGGTCCAACTTGTCGATCGCAGCGGCTATGACTCGCTCTGGGTCGGCGACCACATCTCGTTCGCGGTCCCCATCCTCGACCCGCTGCTGCAACTCGCGCAGGCAGCCGTAGTGAGCCGCCGGCTAACACTAGGCACATCGGTCTATCTGCTGCCATTGCGGCATCCCGCCCCAGTAGCGAAACAAGCCGCCACCCTGGATCACCTGACCGAAGGCCGCCTGATCTTCGGCGTCGGCGTCGGCGGTGAATTCCCCCGCGAATACGAAGTGTGCGGCATCCCCCGCGAGGAACGCGGCGCACGTCTCAGCGAAGCGATCCCGTTGCTGCGCCAATTCTGGAGCGGCGAACCAGTCACCCACACCGGCCGCTTCTACGGCCCATTCACCGACGTCCCGATGCGCCCGCCTTCACGCCAGGATACCGGTCCACCGATCTGGTGCGGCGGCCGCTCGGATGGTGCCCTCCGACGCACGGGACGCTTGGCCGACGGCTGGCTGTCCTATGTCGTCACACCGGACATGTATCGCGCCGGCCTCGACAAGATCGCCGCCGCCGCATCCGGACGTGAGCTAAATCATTTCGGCACCGGCCACCTGCTATTCACCCGCATCGACGACAGCTACGAGCAAGCGCTCGACGCCGCCACCGAAACACTCAGCGTGCGCTACGCCATGGACTTCCGCCGCGCCGCACAGCGCTACTGCGCACTCGGCCGCCCAGACCAGGTGGCCGAACGCATCCGCGAATTCCACGCCGCCGGTGTGCGCCACATCATGCTCGACCTGCTCGGGCCCTCTGAACAACGCGATGAACAGATCGCCCGCTTCGCCGCCGAAGCGATGCCGCTACTCCGCGACCTGACCTACCCCGGCGCCAAGCCATGAAACGCGACCTGAACGCCATGCTGCGGCCGAGATCGATAGCGCTGGTCGGTGCCACCGATCGTTCGCGATGGTCGCAGAACACCTTCGACAACCTGATCAACCGGAAATATCCCGGCGAGGTCCACCTGGTCAGTCGCCGTGGTGGCACCGTGCATGGCCGCGCCGCAGCGACCTCGTGTGTTGCGGTCGGCGCGCCGATCGATCTCGGCCTGCTGATGGTGCCGATGGCGGCGATCGAGGACGCCATCGCCGATCTAGCGGCAGCCGATGTGCGAAATGCCGTGATCCTGACGTCAGGTTTTGCCGAGACAGGCCATCAAGGCGCCGAACACCAGGCTCGCCTCGGCGCGTTGGCGCGGCAGCACAACGTGTCGTTGCTGGGCCCGAACTGCCTCGGCTTCGTCAACTTCACCAACAACGTGCCGCTATGGACCGGCGGCTTCCGTGCGCCAAGCAAGCCAGGTGGCATCGCTGTCGTCACGCAGAGCGGCGCCAATGGCAGCTTCATCTCAAGCCTCGCCGCGCAGCACGAGATCGGCCTGTCGCATATGGTCTCGACCGGCAACGAAGCCGACCTCGACTGTGCCGACTTCATCGATCACCTGGTCGATCAGCCAGAGGTGCGGGCGATCGTGCTGTTCGCCGAAACAATTCGTCATGCGCCAAACTTCGCAGCTTCTGCCCGGCGCGCCATCGCCGCGGCGAAACCGATCGTCGTGCTGAAGATCGGCCTCTCCGAGGTCACCGCACGGTCCGCCGCCGCTCACACTGGCGCGCTGGTCGGCGACGACCGCGTGTTCGACGGAGTGTGTCGTCAGCTCGGCGTCGTCCGCGTGGACTCGATCGAGGATATGCTGTTCACCGCCGATGTCATCTCCCGTACCGGCGTGCTGGAATCACGTGGCCTGGCGGTCGTTTCCGTCTCCGGCGGCGCCTGCGAGATCGTTGCCGATCGCGCGCAGGTATTGAACGTGCCGTTGCCGGAATTATCGCCGGGCGCAGTCGCCGAACTCCGCGCGGCACTCCCGAGCTTCGGTACTCCGCACAACCCGCTGGATATCACCGGCGGTGCGGTACTGCAGCCTGATCTGTTCGAACAAGGGCTGCGCTGCCTGGGGCGGCAACCTGGGTATTCCGCCCTCGCCTGCCTGTTCGACGTGCCGGTTGCCGCGGAACTTGCCACCGAATTCACCCTGACGGCGCTGCGCCACATCGCGGCGGGACTGCATGCCGCCAGCATGCCGGCGCTGATGATCAGCCACTCTGTGAAACCCGTCACGGAAGTCGCGACACGCATCATCGAGGACATCGGTCTGCCCTACGTCAGTGCGGGGATTCATCATGGCATGAATGCACTTGGCAATGCGTTCTGGTGGTCGGAGCAATTCCGACGCCTCTCGGGAACCCCGGCGCCGGCATTCGCGATCACGGCTTCGGACCAGTGTCCGCGATCCGAGCGGGACACGCTCGCCTTCCTGGCCGAACGCGGCGTACCAGTGGTCCCAATCAGCTTGGCACGCGACGCAGCACAGGCAGTCTCGGCAGCGCGTGCGATCGGCGGACGCGTGGTGCTGAAGATCGCCTCCGACGACATCGCCCATAAGACCGACATCGGCGGGGTCGTGTTGAACCTGGACGGTGACGCCGCTGTCGCCGAGGCATTCGCGCGGATCATGTCCGCCGCCCCCGCGGATGCGCGTGTCGATGGCGTGCTGGTTGCCCCAATGCGCAGTGGTGGACTGGAACTATTCGTTGGCTGCACACGAGATCCGCAATGGGGGCATGTCATGGCGGTAGGCCTCGGCGGCGTGTGGGTTGAGGTGCTGCAGGATGTGTCGCTGCGTCCGCTCCCCATCGATGCCACCGAGGCGAAGCGCATGCTGGGCGAACTGCGTGGCGCGAAGTTGCTGCACGGCTCCCGCGGCATGCCAGCCGCCGACATCGATGCGGTCGCCGCGGTGATCGCGCGCATCGGAGACGCAGCCGTGGCGTTGGGCGACGACCTCGATACGCTCGAGGTCAACCCGCTCTGGGTGCGTGGCTCCGATGTCGAAGCGCTGGACGCGCTGGCAGTTTGGCGGAACAGGTGATGATTCCCCCCATCATTACGGCCGGGCATCCCACGCGTCAGGGCCGGGCGTGTGGCGGCCATCCACATCTTCGCCAGGCGCGCGAAAGACGCGGTTGGCAGGAACTGCGTCCGGCCATGACTGCGCAAAATGGCCATGACAACATCAACAAGCGGATAACGTCGATGGATCTCAGCCTGTCCGACAAGCACCGTGCCCTGCAGGACGAAGTGCGCGCATTCGTTCGCGAGCACGGCCACAAATCGCCGAAACTCGGCGGAGGACGCAAGCGGCCTGACCAGAAGGCGCTGGACTGGCAGAAGCTGCTGGTCGACCACGGCTACGTCGCACGCACCATCCCGCGCGAATACGGCGGTTCCGGCGCCGAACCGGATGTGTTGGAAGCAGCAGTGATCGCCTCGGAATTCGCCGCCGCCGGCATCTATGCCGGGCTGACCAACCAGGGCATCAGCATGCTGGTGCCGACGCTGCTGGAAGTCGGCACCGACGAGCAGAAGAAGCAGTGGGTGGAGAAGACCATTCGTGGCGACGTGATCTGGTGCCAGGGTTATTCCGAACCGGGCGCCGGCAGCGACCTCGCATCATTGCAGACCCGTGGCGTACTGCAGGACGGACACTTCATGGTGAATGGCCAGAAGATCTGGACCAGCTCCGCGCACTACGCCGACATGATGTTCCTGCTCTGCCGCACTGAACCGGACAAGCCCGAAGCACGACGGCATTTCCTATCTCCTGCTATCGATGAAGACGCCGGGCCTGGACGTGCGACCATTGCGCACCATGACCGGGCGCGCCGAATTCAACGAAGTATTCTTCACCGATGTGCGCGTGCCCGAGGACCAGATCGTGCTCGGCCGTGGCAAGGGCTGGTACGTCGCCAACGTAACGCTGAAGCACGAACGTTCCATGATCGGTAACGCGGAAAAGATGACCACGCGGCTTGAACAGGTCATCGCGCTGCTGAAGTCGAACGGCCTGCTCGGCATGGCGGAATACCGCGATCGCTTGCTGAAGCTGCAGGGCGAAGTCATGGCCTGGAAAGCCCACAACATGCGCCTGCTAACCGAGGCGGCGCAGGGCGTCGATTCCGGCGTGAAGCGCATGATCATCAAGTATGGCGGCACGATGCTCGGCTTTCGCCTGGCCTCGCTGGCAATCGATGCCCTTGGCCCCGCCGGCCTCGCCTTCGAAAGCGCCGGCGAGGATGCCGAAGACGACGACGCGACCACCTGGAACATCGACTACATGTACGACGTCGGCCTGATGATCGGTGGCGGCTCCAACAACATCCAGAAGAACATCATCGCCGAACGCGGCCTCGACCTGCCGCGTGAGCCGAAGGTGGCGAGGGCCTGATGGAGTTCGCCCTCAGCGAAGAACAGCGCCTGTTCGCCGACTCATTGCGCGGGCTGCTGGCGGATCACCTGACGATCGATGCGCTCCGTCGGCATTCGGACGTCGGCAGCGGCTTCGATGCAACGCTGTGGGACAGCCTGGTCGAACTTGGGCTCCCCGGCCTGCTGGTGCCGGAACGCTTCGGCGGTGCCGGGCTCGGCGTGCTCGATGCAGCGGTCGCGGCGGAAGTGCTCGGCGGTGCGGCTGCTTTCGCGCCGTTCACCGGCAGCATCGTGATGGCAACGCTCGCCTTCATCCACGGCGCGACGGAAACCATGCAGCAGGAATGGCTCCCCCGGATCGCCACAGGCGAGGTGCGCTTCGGCGTCGGCTTCAGCATGGACAGCGGACGCGCCGACGCGGCAATCGACGCCGGGTCGCCGACGCATCTACTGGTGTATGGACCGGACGGCAACGCCGCCATCGTTGCGGCGGAGCATGTATCGATGCACATGCATCGCAGTGTCGATCGAACACGCCCCGTCACTGATCTGACCTTCGATCCCGCGCGCGCGATCGTGCTGAATGCAGCGAACGCACCGGTCGCCGCGATGCAACGCGTGCTCGATGCCGGACGCGTCGTACTGGCAGCCGATACGCTGGGCGCCGCGCAGCACATGTTCGATCAAGCCCTCACCTTCGTGAAGCAGCGCTCACAGTTCAACCGCCTGATCGGCAGTTTCCAGGCCGTGAAGCACCAGTTCGCCGACATGGTCACAATGCTGGAACCGTGCCGCGCAATGGTCTGGTACGCGGCCTATGCGCAAGACTCGCTGCCGGACGAAGCCCGGCTGACCGCGCTGCAGACCAAGGCGCATCTCGGCGACGTCGGACGCGACATCGCGCGCATGACGACCGAGGCGCATGGCGGCATGGGCTTCACCGATCTTCTCGGCTTGCACTATTGGTTCAAGCGCATCAGCTTCAATCGTCAGATGCTCGGCACGCCGGAACATTGCCGCGACGAAGCCGCGCGCCTGCAAGGATGGATCTAATGCAAACGTTCATCGACTCGTCGGCTCTGATCTCCGACGGACTCGCGCTTGCGGCACGCATGCAACGCGACGGCTATCTGTTCCTGCCCTGCCTCTTGCCACGAGAAGATGTCGCAGCAGTGCAGCGCCAGATTGGCGAGATCGCGCTCGACGCCGGATGGCTGCGTCGCGACGTACCGATGCAGGACGCGGTCGCCGATCTCGCCGGTTTCTGTGTCGATCCCGACCCCACCTATCTGAAGACGCTCCGCCGCATCAACCGCCTGGAAGACTATCACGCGCTGAAGCACCATCCGGTGCTGATCGACCTGCTCGAGCGCATGCTCGGTGGCCCGATCCTGCCGCATCCGCGCGTATTGATGCGCAACATCTTCCCGGCCCGCGATGAATACACCACCAAGGCCCACCAGGACTTCCCCAACGTCCAGGGCAGCACCGAGGTCTATACCGCGTGGATGCCGCTGATCTACTGCCCGATGGAAGTCGGCCCATTGCAGGTCGCCATCGGATCACACACCAACGGCGTCTACGATTTTGGCATCGCAGGCGGCGCGGGCGGCATCGAGATCAAGGACCCGTTGGAAGGCACCTGGGCCTCCGGTGCCTTCGCCGTCGGCGACGTGCTGCTGTTTCATAGTATGGCGGTCCACAAGGGCGTTCCAAACCACAGCAATAAGCTGCGCATGTCGATGGACGTGCGCTATCAACTCGTCAGCGAGCCATTCAACATCGACAACGCCAATCCCGACGGACAACCGCTGTCATGGGATGAGGTCTACCGCGATTGGCGATCCGACGAACTGAAATACTACTGGCAACGCCTGCCACTGACGCTGAAGCCATTCGACCCAAGCTGGTTCGAAAAGCGCGACGCGCTCGGTTTCGAATTCGGCGCAGCCGGCGACCCGCGTGCCCGCTCCGTGCTGCAACGCATTGTGGCGCGCGATGCCGACGCGGAGAAGCGAGCCCGCGCGCAACGGCTGCTCGACGCGCTGCCGTGACCGCGTTCGACGTCCGTCACTACGACAGTATTGGCTCCACCAATGACGAAGCGGTGCGGCTCGCACAGGAAGGTGCGCCGCACGGCACCGTGGTCCACGCCGACGAGCAGACAGTCGGTCGAGGCCGTCTGTCGCGCCGCTGGTCCAGCCCGCCGGGCAATCTGTATCTCTCCATCATCCTGCGCCTGAACCTGCCCGCCGCGCGCAACGTCGAGATCGGTTTCATAGCCGCTCTGGCGGTGGCCGACGCCATCGAGACAATGCTGCCGCGACAGGAGCGCGCCACGCTGAAATGGCCCAACGACGTGCTGGTTCGCAACGGCAAGATCTCCGGCATCCTCGCCGAGCAGGCCGACGATGCGCTGATCCTCGGCATCGGCGTCAACGTGCTGGAGGCACCCGGCGGCGTATCCTATAACGTATCCACAATTGTAGGCTCGGGCGGCCTGGCGACAGTAGACGGCACGCGCGCCGCGCTGCTGACCGCACTGGCAAACTGGCTCGACGTCTGGCAGCAGGACGGCTTCGCGGCCATCCGTAGCGCCTGGCTGACGCGCGCCCATCCGCCGGGAACGCCGCTCCGCGTCACCGTCGGTGACCGGACGATCGAAGGCCGCTTCGCCGATATCAGGGACGACGGCGCACTGATGATCGATACGGATGAAGGACGCAGGATCTGCACAGCCGGCGACGTGGGTTTCGCATAGGTGATATGAGCGTCGAAAACACCAACTCTCCACCCCCGTCATGGCCCGTCATGATCGGGCTTCCCCCGTCATGGCCGGGCCCCGACCCGGCCATCGCTAACACGCACCAATTTGCGAACGATGCAATCCCGCTCAGCAAAGTTGGCAGCGTCCGCAATACGTCAACAAGCAACGCCCCTGGTATGAGACCAGACTACCGTTGGCCGACCTCATCGAGCACCGCCAGCGCTTCCTGATAATCAGCGGTGTCGTAGCCTTCGGTGAAACGATCGACCACACCAATCAGCTCCGCACGCGCGGCGGCAACACGCCCGGTGTCTTGCGACATTCGCGCAGCGCTCGTGGCGATCCGCAGCGACCAGGATAGCGCGCCCTGCTGCGCCGCCCATTCGCGTGCGGCCGACAGCGTGCGATCCGCCGCGTCGCGCTCGCCCCGACGATGCAGCAACTCAGCCTTGATGCGCAGCACTTCGGCAATGCACCACCGCTCATCGTTGTGATCAGACCGTTCAATCGCCTGCTCGACGGCGGCCAGCGCCTGATCGCCTCGCCCGGCAAGTCCGAGCGCAGCGGCGTACTGGCAGAGAAAGTACAGGTAGTGGACGCCGAAATCGATGCCGCGCAAGCCTTTCAACGCCTCCTCCAGCAAGGCAAGCCCGCCCGGGATGTCGCCACGCTGCACGGTCAGCACACTGCGAAAGCACGCCCCGAACGCGCGCCAGAAGTGCCATTGGTACCGCTCCGACGTCCCGATCAGCTCCGCAACGAAGCCATCGACCGCGGACAGCTCGCCAACCATCAACCCGACCGGACACGCCGCCTGCACCAGGACCTGGCACAGCGACAGCGCGTCCCCCCGCGCGCGTTCGTCGTTGGTCACCTCCCACGCAATCTGCCTCGCCTGATCAGGAAACCCCTGCAGCCAGTAAATCCGTGCGAGAAAGCAACGCGCCAAAGCCTGCTGGTCAAAGATGTAGCGCATGGTTTGCGCCCCGGTGGCAGGCGGTGCGTAGCTGGCGAGCATACTCTGTAGCTGCTCGCGCGCCCCGGCCTGATCCCCCAGCAGGTGAAGCGAATGGCCCATCATGCGATGACCGACGCACCGGTCAGTCTCCGACGTGCTCTGGGCGAGAACCGAGAAGTCCTCTGCCAGCACCAACGATGCGCGAAGCGCCCCCGCGTTGACCCGCGTCGCCCACAGCCCCCATAGGCCGCGTAGCTGATACTCCGGGTCATCGCTATCCCGTGACAAATTCAATACCGTCGTCCAGGCGTCCTCGGTCTCTCTAACGAAGCCCTTGATTTGCATTAGCGACCACGCCTTCGCGGCATGCAGGCGCAATTCCTGCGCCGTTGTGCGGGCCATTTCCGGCAGATCCAGCGCGCGACAGGCACGCTCATAACATTCGCTGAGCAGCGACAGCTGATACCACAACGGCATTGCCGCGACGGTCAACGCGACCGCCATCTCGGCCTCGGACCGCACACTGAAATCCAGCGCGGCACGAACGTCGTCGATCAGGTGGCGATGCCTGGCCAGCCACGCCTCCGCTGGCGAAGCATCCCAGGCAAGGTTCGCAGCTTCCATGGTCACAAGGCATTGTCGCGCATGCCGCCGCGCATATGTGGTGCGTTCGCCGCTGTCCTCCAGCTTCTGCATGGCGTAGGCACGCGTCGTCTCAAGCAGCCGATATGTCGGCATCGGCGTTTCAAAATTCGGCACGATCAGTGATTTTGTAAAGAGATTCGCAATGCTGTCGGCCACAGCAACCTCGGTGCCACCGTCGGCAAGCACGCCTGTAGCCTCCGCGATAGTGAACAACCCCGCGAATATCGCCAGCCGGCGCAACGCGGCCCGTTCATCATCTGGCAGGAGCTGGTAGCTCCAATCCAGCGTGGTGTGCATCGTCCGCTGCCGCGGCAGTGCGGTGCGCCTGCCTTGCATGGCCAACCGGAAGCGATCATCGAGCACACGCGCCAAACCCGCGATACCGAAGGGATAAACCTGCCCCGCGGCGATCTCGATCGCCAGCGCTATGCCATCAAGGTGGCGGCAGATATTGGCAACCCCGGCAGCATCCGCGTCGGTGAGCGAGTATTCGCCAAGGCACATCGCCGCGCGCTCGACAAACAGCTGGACCGCGGGATACCTCATTGCAATTGTCGCTGTCAGCCGTTCGGCGATCTCCGGAAGTTCCAGCGGTGCGAGACGAAACACGCGCTCGCCCTGAACCCGCAGCGCCTCGCGGCTGGTCGCGAGGATGCGCAGCCGAGCCCCCGTACTCCGGACGATGGTTTCCGCGAGGAGTGCGGCGCTCTCGATGACATGCTCGCAATTGTCCAGCACGATCAGCGTATCGCGATCGCGCAGCAGCGCAACGAGGCTTGGCAGCGGGTCGTCTGAAACCACGCTCAGGCCGAGCGCCGACGCAATGGCCGTAGACACCAATCTGGCGTCGGCGAGGGGCGCCAAATCCACGAAACATACACCGTCACGCAACCCGGCGCGCATGCGGTCAGCGACCGCGAGCGCGACCGCGGTCTTACCAATGCCGCCCGGGCCGACGATGGTGACGAGGCGATTTTCGGCGAGCCGGTGCGTCAGTGTCTCGATGGCGTCTGATCGGCCGAACAACGGCACGGTCGACAGGTACTGCCGCAGACTCTGGCGGCTCACGTGCGACGGGCGCCTGCGCGACGGCAGCCGACATCTCGCCGACAAACGCATAACCGCGCCCGGCAACGTTGGTGATATAGCGTCGTCCGTCCTGGCCATCACGCAGCGCTTTGCGCAATGCGGCGACTTGCGCGCGCAGGGTGACGTCCTCAACAAAGGTATTTTGCCATATCCGCGCACTGAGCGCCTGCTTGCTGACCGCCTGCCCCGCCTGCTCGAGCAGCGCGATCAGAAGTTCGCGTGCACGGTCCCCGATGCGAACAGGCGTTTCGCCCTCGAGAAGAAGTTGCCGCGTCGGGAACAGGCGAAACGGACCAAACGCGAACCGGGGTTCATTCGGCGGTTGGTCGATCATTCCGCACCGTTCTCCTGTCCAGCGCGGCCAACACGATGGTCCTCCGCAAAAGCAGCGCAAGCGACAATTGCGCGCCATTTGGCGACGAGCGTGCAATTCGAACAGCGCGAGCACAAGACCGCTGTCGTATCCGCGCCGGCGGAGGCGGCCTACCGCGCTGGAGCAACGCTGCCTGCGGCAGAACTGCCAAGGCCCGACGCCTGTTCACCAACGATTAAGGCTTGCGAAATCCTTCTGGCCAATAATCCCCGGCATACTTTGTGGGATACCGTCCGATGCATGTGATCCGCGCCGCCGCGCTTGGCCTGCTGCTATCGCTGCCAGCCTGGGGCCAGACCGCTCTGGTGACCAATAATCCACCCTACAGCATCCAGGCCGGTGACACGCCAGGATTCTACGTCGAGCTGGTCAACGAGATGGCAAAGCTGCTGAACACCAAGATGACGTACCAGGTACATGGATTGGGGGCAAGCCATGGCGAAAGCACAGGCTGGCCCCGATCTGATGCTGTTCCCCTTCACCCGCAACGCCGAACGCGAGGACAAATACGGCTGGCTGCAGAAGCTGTTCACCAACAGCCTGGAATTCGTCTCCGCACCCGGAACCCAGCCGATAAACACGCTCGACCAGGCAAAAGCGCTGCCGATGATCGGCGTGCTTGCCGGAACGCCCTGGGGCAAATTCCTGACCGATCACGGCGTTGCCAATGTGAAGCAGTACCCCACGTCGCCCGGCATCGTGGCAGCGTTGGTTTCTGGCGAATTGAAGGCCGGGTTCGGACCCGCAATCGAGCTGAAATACTCCTGGCGAACCGGCGGTTACCAAGGCGCCATGGTGGAAGGTCAGGCAGTGCAGAAGGTCGACCAATACCTCGCCATGTCGAAGAACTCGCCGTCGATCAAGCCGGAGGATTGGCAGGAAGCCTTCGCTGCCTTGCAACAGGACGGTACCTTCGATCGCATCTATGCCAGCTATTTTGGGAGCAATTGATCCTTGTGGCCGCGCTGGAGCGCCAAATGCGGGCTGGGTGCGCGCGTCGGCATCTGCCTCGCGGCGACCGCGTTCGCCGGATTCCTGCTGGTCACAGTCACCGGCCTTGGTTACCAGCGCAGCGATACGCTGGAACGCTTCGATAGCTCGACCAACCGGCTGACCGGGCTGCTGGCCGACAACATGGTCGGGTCGGTGCGGTTTGGCCGCGCAGCGGGTGTTGAGGCAGCCTTTGCCGGTCTCAGGCAAGCCGATGCGGCACTCGTTGGTGTGCTGGTGACGGATCCCAAGGGCGACAAGATCCTCGCCTGGCAGCGCGATGGCGTAGCCCCAGCCACGCTGACCACCGCGCTGCCGAAAGGTGTTGCGCTGCTGGATGCGGCCGGCATCACCACGGTAGAAGCACAAGTGCGTCCGTCACCCGATGCCGCGGCGTTTGGCACACTGCGCACCGTTTGGAGCCATCAACAACTGGACGCGTCGATCGTCCGGGCGGCACTGCGCCAGGCCATCATCGCCACGGCGTCGATGCTGGCGATGATCGCCCTGCTGTATGCCGCACTGCGGCACATTGCGATCCACCCTCTGGCCGACATGACGGCAGCAACGGTCCGGTTGGCCGATGGCCAACTGGATGTGGCAGTACGCGGTGCGGCGCGCCACGACGAGCTTGGCGCACTGGCACGTTCGCTCGAAGTATTCCGCCAGCATATGTTGCAGGAACGTGACCTCGCTGCGCAGCAGATCGACGAACAGAAGCTTGCGGAAGCGGATAAGCTCGAAGCATTGCGCAGGATGGCCGATGCGGTCGAGACCGAGATCGCCGCCGCCATTGCTCATATTGGCCACGGCACCGACACACTGGCGGAAACCGCATCGGCGATGAGTGTGTCGGCAACCGAAACGGATGCTTCGGCGCAGGGGGCCGTCCTTGCCGCCTCCCAAGCACTCGCCAACATCCAGACGGTGGCAAGCGGGGCCGAACGGCTGGCAGCCTCCATCGGCGAGATCGGCAATCAGGTCGGCCGCTCCACTGCGATCGTCGGGCAAGCCGTGCAGGCCGGCAGCGAGACCCGCTCCATCATTGAAGCATTGAACGAAAAGGTCAGCCGTATCGGCGCTGTGGCCGACATGATCGGCGAGATCGCAGCGCGGACCAATCTGCTGGCACTGAATGCGACCATTGAAGCCGCACGCGCGGGCGATGCCGGCAAAGGCTTTGCCGTGGTTGCCAGCGAGGTCAAGCAGCTTGCCAGACAGACTGCGCATTCGACCGCAGAGATCACGCGGCATATCGAGGAAGTGCGCGCCGCAACGGGTGCGTCGGTCGCGGCGGTTGGGCGGATCGAACAGACGATAAGCGAGGTCAACACCATCGCCGGCGCAATCGCCGCGTCGGTTGAAAAACAGGAAACCGCGACCGCGGGCATTGCGCGCAACGTCGCCGAGACCGCGAATGCCGCCAATGAGATGACCAGCCGAACCAGCGAGGTGTCGGCCGAAGCATCGAAGACCGGCCAACGAGCCGGAGTACTGACCGATCTGGTGACCGCCTTGCAGTCGGCGGTCAGCAACCTGACTGCGTCCATCACCCGTGTCGTGCGCACCGCGACGCCCGAGGTCGATCGCCGCCAGGCACCGCGCTACGCAGTCGATTTGCCGTGCCGCATGAGTATCGCCGGCAGGACCGCGATTCCCGTGCGCATCGTCGACCTGTCGGATGGTGGGGCGAACCTGTGCACCGACGAAGTCGTTTCGCCTGACACAATCGGCACCTTGCAGATTGACGGCGTCAATTCGCCATTGCCGTTCGTGGTGCGTCGCTACGCCGATGGCTGCCTACACGTCGCTTTCCAGACACACGCCGCGGCCACGGGTCATCTGCGCGCTTTCATCGAACGCCAGGCGCTGCGCCAGGCGGCGTGACGCCGATCACGTTCAGCGACAGCCGCCGCGCCGCCGTCAGGCTGGATGGAACAGCGCGTTCCAGGTGAAAATCGCAGGCGTGCCCCCGGTGTGCACGAACACCAGCACGTCGTCCGTGCCATAACGCCCTTCGCGGATGTGCGCGATCATCCCGGCCGCCGCCTTGCCGGTGTAGATCGGATCGAGGATCACGCCCTCGCACCGGGCAAACAGCTTCACTGCCTCAACGCAAGCCTCGGTCGGGATGCCATAGCCAGCACCGACGAAACCGGGATCGTTCTCAATCTCGTCCTCGCCGACGCGGGTCTCCAAACCCAGCACCGCCAGCGTTTCATTGGCGATCGCCGCCGTCCGGGACGGGACGTGGAATTCGTCGGTCGCAGTGATGCCGTGCACCGCATGACCCGCGTTGGTAAGCCGCTTGCCAAGCACCAGCCCCGCCTGCCCCTTACCGCTGGATGACATGTAAACCGCGGTCGGCTGTGCGCCCTCCGCCGCCATCTGCTCCAACAGCTCGAGTGTCGTCTCCAGATAGGCCAGCGCGGAGGCCACATCGAACATCGGATTGTCGTTGAGGATATGCGGTCGGCCACCCGCCTCGCGGACCCGGCGCGCGTGCTCGTCGAGCGCGGCCCGCTGCGCTTCGCGTGTCGGTGCGAACACCACCTCGGCACCAAGCAGGTAGTCCACCAGCAGGTTGCCCTGCACCACATCGGGCCGCTCGCCTTCCAGCACCAGGATCGTGCGCAGACCGAGCTTGTTGCACGCACCGATGGTCTGTCGCGCCGAGTTGGATTGCAGGTCGAGGCCGACGATGACGGTGTCAGGCTGCTCCGCCATCGTGCGCGCCAGGCGGAACTCGAGGTTGCGGAGTTTGTTGCCCCCAAACGCAACGCCCGTGAGGTCATCGCGCTTGATGAGGATGCGCGGGCCGCCAAGCACCCGCGTCAGGTTCGGCGCTGCCTGAAGTGGCGTGGGCGTCAGCGCCAGCCGCACCCGAGGCACGCGGGCAATGCGCTCCCGGATCCAGCCGTGTCCGGCGCCCGCTTGGCTGCCATCGTTCATGGTTTGCCCCTCGTCTTGCAGAATTCGCTCACTCAACCGGTACCATGGCTATCGACCTTGTCACAGAAAAGGGCTTTCGCAGGTGCGGCATAAGCTTCATGTTGGCGTTAACCCAAACCGAGGCGTACATGTCCGGGACCGTCCAGGCCGAAGCACATCCGAAGACCGCCGACACCCAGCCGGTGGTGGTGAAGAAGTACGCCAACCGGCGGCTGTACAACACGGAGAGCTCCAGCTACATCACGCTGGACAACCTGGCCGACATGGTGCGCCAGGGCCGCGACTTCGTGGTCTACGACGCCAAGACCGGCGAGGACATCACCCGTTCCGTGCTGACCCAGATCATCGTCGAGGAGGAAGGCAAGGGCCGCGCCCTGCTGCCTACGGCGTTCCTGCGCCAGCTCATCGGCTTCTACGGCGACCAGATGCAGAGCCTGGTGCCTCGATTCCTGGAGCAGGCCCTCGGTGCCTTCGCCCAGCAGCAGGAGCAGGTGCGGGCCACCATGCAAAAGACGATGGGCTCAATGGGGACGCTGTTCCCGTTCGGCAACATGGAAGAGGTCAGCCGGCAGAACATGGCGATGATGGAGCGGGCGTTCAGCCTGTTCACGCCCTTCTATCGCGGCGCGGCAGGTCAGGATTTGGAGCCGCCATCGCCGGAGATCGCTGCCCTGCGCGCCGAGGTGGAAGCGTTGCGCCAGGAGCTTGCGGCGGCGAAAGCGCTGCCTCCCAAGACCGGGGAAGGCTGAATTCTTCGCTGCCTGCATCAAAGGAAAGACGTGGACGGCCGGCCTGCGCCGGCCATGACGACGGGCGAATGCTGTTCACGGGTTGAAGCGCTTGTTCCGCAACGGGCCCTAAGTGAGCACCGTCAGATCCGGCCAGCCATACGCGATGCCGGTCGCGCGGAAGCCATCGCGTTCCTCCTCACGCGAGGCGACCACCGTGCCACCCAGCACTTCATAGAACCGGCGAGCCGGACTGTTCGTGTCCAGCACCCAGAGCGTCGCCCCGGAATGGCCCCGCGCCAGCAGGTCTCGCGCGACCGCCGCCATCAGCGCACGGCCGATGCCGAACCGCTGGGCGCACCGCAGCACATAGATCGCAGCGATCTCCCCGGAATAGGGCAGCGATGTATCGCTTTGCGACCGACCGGCGGCGAAGCCCACCAGAGGTCCGTGACGCTCAGCCAAGTGCACGACCATGCCCCTTGCCAGGCCGGCGCGCCACATCGCAGCACGCTGGGCAGGATTGAGCGCGGCCAGGACCGCGTCAGGGATGATGCCAGCATACGCCTCGCGCCAGGCCTGGACGTGGACTTGGCCCAGTGTTGCCGCGTCTGCTTCGGTGGCGTGACGGAGCCGGAAGGTTGGCGGTTGCGGCATTTGGGGTGCGTTGAGCACGCTCGGCCCCCTCCCCCTACCCCCTCCCGCAAGGGGAGGGGGAAGCAGAAGGAGAGGCGGCGCGCGCATTGGCGATGAAGGCACGGATCAGTGCTGGATCCTTTATCCCGCGCCTACTCTCGACGCCGGAGGAAACATCCACTGCTGGCGCACCGCTGGCACAGATTGCCTCTGCGATGTTTTCCGGTGTCAGGCCCCCAGCCAGGATCCAGGGTGCTGGAGCGATCCAGCCTCGCAGCAGCGACCAATCGAATGTCGTGGCATTGCCCCCCGGGCGAGTCGCCTTGGGGGGTGGCTGCGCTTCCAGCAGCAGAACATCGGCGCCGCCCGACACCGCCGGCACGTCTGCGGCGGACGCAATGCCGACAGGGCGCCAGAGTGGTAACCCGAAGCGATCGTGAAGCGCAGGCAGGTCCACCGCACCGTAGAGTTGCAAGGCGTCCAACCGCACCGTGTCCAAGACGGCCGTGATCGCCTCCGGCGTGGCATCGACGAACAGCCCGACACGGCGCGGGCCTCCAGGCGATCGAGCCGACAGCGTGGCAGCCTGCGATGGCGTAATGTAGCGGGGCGACGGCGGGAAGAAATTGAAGCCGACCCAGTCGGCGCCGGCGGCGATGGCGGCGTCGAAGGCGTCGGGGTCGTTGATGCCGCAGATCTTGACGCGAACCTCGCCGGTCATGGCGATGGCAGGCGGGGTTGCGGCAGGCGGGCCTTCAATTCCTGGACCTGGGCCTCCAGCAGCCTGACCGCATGCTCCGCGTGGCGGGCACGGCGGCGCTGGGCGAGCGCGGACAGCCACACCAGCGCACCACCGGCCAGGAAGGCGATGGCCATCGCACAGAGGATCGCCAGCGAGAGCGGTAATTCCACTGAGTAATCGGTTGGCCAGATGCCCAGGTGGATCGGTGCGCGGTTGGTGAGCGCGAACAGGACCAGGAGCAGCAGCAAGGGCACGGCGATGAGCAGGCGCATGGCTGCCTCCTACGCCTTGTTGGCTTGCCCGCGAAGTGGGTCTGGGAAGGAGTTCAGCAAACCGCAGCACCCCCTCGCTGCCTCCCCCGCTGCGCGGGAGCGGGGAATTGGTCAGGGAGGAGGTCCTTCAGACCGCGCGGCCCTGTTGCTGGCGGACGCGGTTCACCCGCTCCCGCAGTTCCTTGCCAGCCTTGAAGAACGGCACCGCCTTCTCGTCCACCGGCACCGCCTCGCCGGTGCGCGGATTGCGGCCGGTGCGAGCATTGCGCCGCTTCACGGTGAAGGCACCGAAGCCGCGCAGCTCCACGCGCTCGCCGCGGGACAGCGCTCCAGTGATCTGGTCGAAGATGGTCGCGACAATCAACTCCACGTCGGCCCCACGCAGATGCGGATTGCTGGCCGCGAGTTCCTCGATGAGCTCCGACTTGGTCATGGCCCCGATCGGCAAGAGACAATTCAGTTGCCGGAACGTTGCCAGAGCGCCCATGCTCCGTCAAGCATAACTCCTTGGGAAAACAGGCTTTTCCAAACGCTATCGACAACCCAGCCGATGCTTGAGCTGAACAGCCGCCCGGACAGGCTATCGGTCGACAGATCATCGACGGGCAGATCGGCTGCGACGCCCTTGGTCTTGGCCAGCCATTCGCGCGCGTCGTGTTCGTCGCCAATCTGGTCGACAAGGCCAAGCTTCAGAGCCTGATGCCCGGTGTAGGCGCGGCCATCGGCGAGTTCCCGCACCCGCGCCGGATCCATATGGCGGCCAGTGGCCACCATGCCGACGAACTGGTCATACATATCCATCACCAGGGCCTGCAGCACCTGCCGCCCTTCCGGCGACATCGGCTTTGTGAAGCTCGGCTGATCCTTCAGCGGCCCCGAGACGATGGCATCGGTGGAGATGCCAATCTTGCCCAGCAGCCCGGACACTTCGCCGGTTTCCAGCAGCACGCCGATGGAGCCGGTCAGCGTGGCCTCGCGCGCGAATATCCGCTCGGCCGGCACCGCGATCATGTAGCCAGCCGAGGCCGCCGTGCCCGCCATCACGGCCACCACCGGCTTCTTCGCCGCAATGCGGGCGATCGCGTCATGCAGGCCCTCGCCGCCGGCTACGCTGCCGCCGGGGCTGTCAATCGCGACGATCAACGCTTTGACACTGCCGTTGTCCGCCAGCTTGTCGATCGCCTCATTGAGCTTCCGGTTGTCGCTGATGATCCCGCTGATGGTCAGCCGTTCCACGTGCGCGCCACCGACGGCGACGCGCGCCCCGCGCAGTGCCACCAGAACGGCGGCGAGGACAGCAATGACCGTGAGACTGCGCCAAACGAACAGGCGCCGCTTGAGGCGACGCCTGTCGAGTAGCAGATCTGTCTCGAGGCTCACGGGCACGTCGTGGCGGACCGCACTGCGCGGAGCCGCCCCAAATTATGCGCCATCAGCGATCAAGCGTCCTCGCCCTGGGACTGCTGGTTGCGGCGACGGATCGCGGCGCCGAGGATATCGCCCAGCGACGCACCGGAATCGGACGAACCGAATTCGGCCATCGCCTGCTTCTCTTCCTCGACCTCCTTGCCCTTGATGGTGAGGCTGAGCTTGCGGGCCGCGCGATCGACCGCGACGATCTTGGCGTCGACCTTTTCGCCCACCGCGAACCGGTCGGGCCGCTGATCGGACTTGTCGCGGGCCAGTTCGGCACGGCGGATGAAGCCGGTCAGCACGTCGCCGACTTTGACCTCGATGCCGTTGGACTGGATGCTGGTGACCACGCAGGTCACCACCTCGCCCTTGTGCACCGAATCCAGCACCGACGCGGCCGGATCGTCCTTGAGCTGCTTGATGCCCAGGCTGATCCGCTCCTTCTCGACGTCCACGTCCAGCACCTTGGCCTTCACCATCTGGCCCTTCTCGTACTTGGCCATGGCAAGCTCGCCCGGCTCATCCCACGAGATGTCGGACATGTGGATCATGCCGTCGATGTCGGCGGACAGGCCGATGAACAGGCCGAATTCGGTGATGTTGCGCAATTCGCCCTCGACCTCGGAGCCGATGGGATGCTCGTCAACGAACTGCTCCCACGGGTTCCGCTGCACCTGCTTCAGGCCGAGCGAGATACGGCGCTTGGACGCATCCACGTCCAGCACGATGACCTCGACCTCTTGGCTGGTGGAGACGATCTTGCCGGGATGCACGTTCTTCTTGGTCCACGACATTTCCGAGACGTGAACCAGCCCCTCGACACCGGGCTCTAGCTCCACAAAGGCGCCGTAATCGGTGATGTTGGTGACGCGGCCGCTGTACTTGGCACCGACCGGATACTTGGCGGCGACACCATCCCACGGATCCGCCTCGAGCTGCTTCATGCCAAGCGAGATGCGCTGGGTGTCCGGGTTGAACCGGATCACCTGCACCTTGACCTGCTGGCCAATCTGCAACGCCTCGGAGGGATGGTTGATCCGGCGCCACGCCACGTCGGTGACGTGCAGCAGGCCATCGACGCCGCCGAGATCGACGAACGCGCCGTAGTCGGTGATGTTCTTCACCACGCCGTCGAGGATCTGGCCTTCCTTGAGGCCCTGGATCAACTCGGAGCGCTGCTCTGCCCGTGTTTCCTCCAGCACCGCGCGGCGCGACACCACGATGTTGCCGCGGGCGCGGTCCATCTTGAGGATCTGGAACGGCTGCGGCGTGTCCATCAGCGGACCAACATCGCGGACCGGGCGGATATCGACCTGGCTGCCCGGCAGGAACGCGACGGCGCCATTCAGGTCGACCGTGAAGCCGCCCTTCACCCGGCCATAGATCCGGCCGTTGACGCGTTGCTGGCCCTCGAAGGCCTTTTCCAGGTTGGTCCAGGCTTCCTCGCGACGCGCCTTCTCGCGCGACAGGATGATCGCGCCGTCCTTGTCCTCGTAGCGCTCGACGTAGAGCTCGATGACGTCGCCGGGCTTTACCTCGGGCCGCGCGCCGGGCGGGCCGAATTCCTTGAGGGCGACGCGGCCCTCGGACTTCAGGCCGACATCGACAATGGCGAATTCATCGGTGAGACGGAGCACCCGTCCGGTGACGACGGAGCCTTCAAAGCCGGTGTCCTGGCCGAGGGTCTCGTCGAGGAGTGAGGCGAAACTATCGCCTTTGAAGTGGTCCTGCATGGGTGCAGGTGGGGGCGCCGTGCGGGCGACGGTGGCGGATAGGGCCATGTGGCGATTTGGTTCCGTTACGGGTGGTTCCGGGCGGGACGCCCGGTGCGAGCCGTGGTATGCGCCTTCCCTGGTGGAAACACGTCTTGCCCGCGGCTAGGTGACCGCGGGCCGGGTTGGGGATTATTCAAGCGCGGTAGAGATACGCTGCATTCCGGCCGAGTCAAGGCGGGAGTACGCGACCCGAGGGCAATTGGATGAACGGGCAGGATCGCCTTGCGCAGCAAAGGAAGATTTTGAACACAGTCACCCGGCCCGCGCGCGAGCATCACAACCGCCATGGCCGGGCCGAAGTGCTCGGGCTTGACCCTGGGGACTTCGGCTTGGCGATGGCGGTTGGATGAACGCCGGTGCGCCGCGATTTTCGTGACGGAGATCGCCGAAAAGCGCAAAGCCACTGCGGACCACAGCGCAGCGCCGCCAGGCGACGGGTTCCACTGTCGCCGCCGCCGCGCGACCCAGGAACTCGGGCGGCTGCTGACTCCGGGCGCCACGGAGTCCGTGCACGCAAGCGGCCGCCTGGAAACCTAATCTCCGTGGCCCGCAGTGTCCCTCCGCACGTCCTCCGTGTTGCGAGTCTTGCCGGTATTCCCCGCGCCACCAGCGATACTGTGGTGTGCCGTTGGGCAAAGGTTCCGTACACTCATTGCTATCACCTCACGCAAGCGGACCGCATCGCGATCACCGCGCAGATCACCATGCGAGGCGTCGGCACACTGCAACTGATGAAGCTAGCTGCATGACCAAATTCACCGTGGGTTGATGGAGTCGGATCACGCGCCCGCATCTGCCCGCCTTCGGTTGCGGCGGCACCGTCGCCGCAAGCGCCGGGAACCGCTGCTTCCGACCCTGTCCGCGAAAGGCATACCAATCGAGTGTTGCTCAGCGTCAGTGACGCCAATCCGATCCCAAGACAACCGCTCAGGCATCCTTCCTGGTCGCAGCGCCGCGGCAATTTACAAGCGTAGCCCCGATCGGCATAAGCTGCCGAGAGACCAATCCATTGCATGATTGACCGATGGCAGAAACGCAGAAGGTGGCAGTCTGTCTTTTCGTGCGGGACGAAGCAGACGACATCGCGAGCTGGCTGGCCTGGTATCACCTGCTCGGTTTCGACACATGCATTGTATACGATGACCACTCGACTGACGGCACATGGGAGGTTCTGTGCGCGGCGGCGCGGGTGCAGGACATCAGGCTCGCCAGAGCCAGTGGCGATCCCACGAGTTTTCACGCACACCGCCAAGCCGCGTGCTACCTGGATGCGATCGAACGATACGGCAGGGAATTTGAGTGGATCGGGTTCTTCGACGCGGATGAATACCTGCGCCTGCGCGACAGTCGCACGATTTAGGATTTTCTGAAGAGATTCCCCGGCGCCGGATCCATCGGAATCAATTGGTGCTGTTATGGCAGCAGCGGACATGTGATGAAGCCAAGCCTCTCACCCATCGAGGCTTACACATGGCATGGCACGGAAGCCATGCCGATCAATCGTCATGTGAAGACACTTCTTCGCCTGTCTAGCTGGCAAGGCAAGTACCTCAACAAGCATTGCTTCGATGTTGCTCCCGAAAAAGCACTGAACCCGGCAGGGCAAGTAATCCGTTGGAGCCTTACGATGGGCATCATCGAAGGGCATCCCGATTGGAGTGTGGCGAAGGTGATGCACTATCAGTGCCGAAGCATGGAACATTTCCTGGAACGCCTGCGCAGGATTCCGACCCTGCAGCGAACTACGTCGCTATGGTACGCGTACGATGTGGCCGACGTGGAAGACACGTCGCCTCAGGTCTTTGCCCCTGCCTTGCGCGTCCAGATCGCCCGCTACAACCTAGGCATCCACCGCGCGAAGGCACGCTTGCGGAAACCTTTGGAAACCGCGGTTGACGCACAAGCGGCCGGGCAGGGTGACACATACCACACCGCGAGATCATCGGCCTCACCTGCGTCAGAGCGGCCCATGGTGCATGTGACGCGGCTTGGCAGACTTGGCAACCATATGATCCAGTACATGACCGCACTGAAGCTCGCATCCCAACTGGGGGATTGTGGAATTGCAGGAATAGAACTTCCAGGGTGGGGTATCAGGCTTCCGGTTATGCCAATCGGAGAACGACCTTTTGTTATCGACGAGGACGAGCGTAACGAGAAAATCACGCACGGGCAACTCGATTTCGATCACATCGAACAGCTTGTCCGAAGCAACACAAACGACAGCGTGCATCTGAAGACGTACTCTCAGAACATCGGCAATTTCATGCCGCGGGACTTCTATAACAACGTCTTCATCTCTCGCCAGCAGCATATCCGTGGATACGGCGACGAGATCCTTCTCTGCAACCTCCGGGGCGGCGACATTCTCAGTGGTGTCCACAAGGATTACGTCCAACTTCCGGTTGATTACTACAAGCATCTGGTCGAGACAACCGGTCTCACCCCTGTCTTCTTCGGCGAGATCTCTGACAATTGCTATGTCGACGAGCTTCGTCAGGCCTTCCCTACCGCCGCGTTCGTTGCGGGAACCAATCCCATAGTCGATTTCGAAATTATCCGTCGGTCTCGCAATATCGCAATCTGCGTCAGCACATTCTCTTGGTTGGCCGCTTGGTTGTCCCAAGCCGACCGGATCTTCATGCCTCTCACCGGGCTGTTCAATCCATTCCAACATCCAAGGTCATATTTCGCTCCCGTGAAAGATCCTCGCTACGTGTTCCATTTGTTCCCCATCAATAGTGCTGTTCCGGTTGAAGATTTTCGCACCGCACATGCCCCTCTCCACGGCAATTGGCGAGCCATCTCGGGCGATGAGCTGGAGCATCGAGTGCAGACAGCACCGCGGTACCAAAGGGACTTAGCCCGTGCGGTCGCCGTATTCGATGAATTATTTTACCTCAGCAGCTACCCGGATGTTCAGCAAGCCGTCGCTCGTGGAGGCTTGAAAAGCGGGCTCGATCATTTCATCAGGTTTGGTTTCATCGAGCACAGAGATCCGCTTTTCGTCGATGCCGAATGGTACATTCATACGTATCCTCAGGCCGCAGTGGAGCTAGGACAGGGAGATTACGAGGATCCAGTGCAACACTATGTGGAGGTCGGCACGTTACACGGTTTTGCACCGTGCCCGCCGATTGACTCTATTCGGGATGATCCTTGACCACGGCAGCGCCCCTCCCCGCGCATGAACCGTCCAGAGCTGACCGGACCACCGCCACGGCTTGCGACCTCAGCCGAACGCGTGTGACATACCGCCCGGTAGCCAATCCAACCGACACGTCTGCCGAGGACATACGGATGAACGACACGCTTACGATCATGGACCGGCCACGCAAGGCCAGTAGCACCGAGTTCGACGCGATCATCATCGGCGCCGGCATTTCCGGCATGTTCATGCTGTACCGCCTGCGCGAACTGGGCATGACGGCGCGTGTCTTCGAGACCGGCAGCGACGTGGGCGGCACCTGGTACTGGAACCGCTACCCGGGAGCCCGCTTCGACTCGGAAAGCTGGACCTACGGCTACTCGTTCTCCAAGGAGCTGATGCAGGAATGGGACTGGAAGGAGCATTTCTCCCCTCAGCCCGACACGCTGCAGTACCTCAACCACGTCGCCGAAAAGTTCGACCTGCGCCGCGACATGCAATTCCGCGCCACCGTGACGGCGGCACACTGGGACGACACGGCCAACCAATGGATCGTGACCCTGGAAAGCGGCGAGCAGGCTCGCTCGCGCTTCCTGTGCACCGCTGTCGGCATCCTCTCCGCCCACACCATGCCGGCCATCCCCGGCGTAGAGAGCTTCCACGGCCCGGCCTATCATCCAGCGCGCTGGCCGCACACCCCGGTGGATTTTTCCGGCAAGCGCGTCGGCATCATCGGCACCGGTGCCACTGCCATCCAGGCGATCCCGGAGATCGCCAAACACGCACAGCAGCTCACGGTCTTCCAGCGCCGCCCAAACTGGGCCGCACCGCTGCACAACGCGAAGATCAGCAAGGACGAGATGGCGGCAATCAAGGCGCGCTACGACGAGATCTACGCGCACTGCGCCTCCACGCCGATGTGGTTCATCCACCAGGCCGACCCGCGCAAGACCCTGGACGTGCCGCCCGCGGAGCGTGAGGCGTTCTGGGAAAAACTCTACGCGGAACCAGGCTTCGGCATTTGGCTCGCCAACTTCCGCGACATCGGCGTCAGCGAGGCGGCCAACGCCGCCATCAGCGAATTCATCGCCAGGAAAATTCGCCAGCGCGTGAAGGACCCCCACGTGGCGGAGAAGCTGATTCCGAAAGACCACGGTTTCGGCTCCCGTCGCGTGCCCCTGGAGAGCGGCTATTTCGAGGCCTACAACCGCGACAACGTGCTGCTGGTCGATACATTGCATGACGAACCGATCGAGCGGATCACGCCGCGCGGCATTCAGACCAGCAAGCAGGAGCATGAATTCGATATCCTGATCTATGCCACCGGCTTCGACGGCGTGACCGGCGCGTTCGATCGTATCGATATCCGTGGTGCCAACGGCGTGCGCCTGAGGGATGCCTGGGCGGAGAGCCCGCGTACCTATCTCGGCATGTTGGCGGAAGGCTTTCCCAACATGCTGATGGTGCTGGGGCCACACACCGCGCGAGGCAACATCCCGCAAGCCATCGAACACAGCGTGGACTTCCAGACCGGCATTCTACGCTTCATGCTGCAGCATGGCTATACACGCGTAGAGACGCGCCCCGAGCATGTGTCGGAGTGGACCCAGACCGTGATCAAGGCCGCGGAGAAGCTGCTGTCCTCCAAGGTCGATTCCTGGCAGACCGGAGTGAACCGCAACGTAGAGGGCCGGACCGTGCGCCGCGTGCTGGGGTATAACGGTCACGGCGTGTATTTCCGCAGCAAGACGGACGATGTGGCCAAGAGCGGCTATCAGGAGTTCGCGTTCCGCTAACGCCCGGACAGCAGAGCCGGGCGCTGACTCTCCAACCCGTCATGGCCGGACTTGATCCGGCCATCCCCGCCCGCACGGAGATTGCGAAAAGATGAAGTCTCAGCCAGCGAGAATCCCATTGGGATAGCCGGGTCGAGCACGGTCATGACGCGGTTGGCAACGCTCGAGGCAGGCTCTCACAGGGCAATCGCTTGAATCCGCCGTTGCTTCCGGCAACCGGGAAACATGTGCCGTCCGCAATTCAGCAAGGTTTTAAGCACGGAGTTAGCCAGCGGCCGCGGCCGCACCGCCATGGCTGAAAATCGCTCACGTCAGGCGGGCCACCTGATCGTCCCGGGCTATTTTCATAGGAGAAAGAAGGCGAGGACGTCGAGGCCACGGAGTAAAGCGTTAAAGGTGCTTCGCCCGAAGCGCAGTGCATTCTGCTCCGTGGCCTCGTCGTCCTCCCTGCCCTTCTCCGTGCTGAAAGCCTTGCCGATGTCCCGCCTCCGCGGTCGCCGCAATGGAAGACCAAGGGCGAACCGGTCAAATCGGACGCCGACGCAATTCAAGCGATTGTCCTGCAGGCTCTCAGTCGCCATGACGATGTGCGGTATCGATCGCGAGCCGGAACTTCTGCCCTCGGTCTCAGTCGCCCGGCCGAAGTGGTTCAATGCTCGAACACCAACCTACACGACGGCAACGATCGTCCCGCTGGGGGCGGTGAACGCCCCACATACTGATTTCCACACTCACAGACCACTCCCCTCAGGCCAGGCACCCCTCGATCGGGTTCACCCCCTCGCTGTCGGGAAACACAGCTGTCGCCAAGGCACGATCCTCGACGCGCAGGTGATCCCGGAGCAATCCCTTCAGCACGGCGCGCAGGTCGGTTGTGGGCTTGAGATCGCGGCTCTCGAACAGGTTGCTCTCCTTGACGCCCGGCCAGTCGGCGATCACCCGGCCCCCCTTGAGGGCGCCACCCACCAGCAGCGCAACCGTCCCGGTGCCGTGGTCGGTGCCGTCGGTTCCGTTGATCCGTGCGGTTCGACCGAACTCGGTGATCAGCGTCACCACAGTCTCGTTCCAGGCGCTCCCCATATTGGTCTCGATCGCCGCGATGGCGCCGTCGAGAGCGCCAAGCAATTGCGACAGCCGGCCATTGACCGCGCCTTCATTGTAATGCGTGTCCCAGCCATCGAGCGCCAACGCACCGACACGCGGCCCGTCAGGTTTCGCCAGGAACTGCGCCGCAGCTCCGGCCGCCTCGGCGAAATACGCCCGCACCTGGTTGATGCCGCCGATCTGGACGACCGGCCTCATGTCGCCCCCGCCGCGATCCTGCGCGTTGTCTGGCATCAGCATCGCCAGGTCGATACGGTCCTCGAGCACGCGCGCCAGCGTCGGATCGGTATGACGATACAGATCGAGCAGGCGCATCGTGGTGTCGTCGCTCACTGGCGGCAACCGCGGCGGCGCCCAGGACAGCACCGGCGCCGGGCCGCGCACCACCAGCGGCGTGACGGGGCCGACCGCGTAGGCACGCCCGCGGTTGGTTCCTGCGCGGGCGGTGTCATCGGGTTCGAGACTGGTCAGCGCACGATTGAGCCAGCCAGAATCCGCGCGTCCGGGTCGCGCCATAGCCGGTTTGCAGCACGTCCTGCCCGTCGAAATGCGAGCGCTCGCGGTACGGCGAGGCGACCGCGTGTACCACGATGGCCTGGCCAGCCCGATACAGCCGATGGACATTCGGCATGGCCGGGTTAAGTGCGAAGAAGCCGTCGAGCGCCAGCGCCGGCGTCGCACCGTCAAGCCTGAGCGCGTTGTCGCCGCGCAGCTTGATCCAATCCGGATCTCCGATCGGCGCAACCGCAGCAAGCCCATCCAGCCCGCCACGCAGCACGATGGTGAGGAAGCGCGGATCACGGCCCTCAGCGCGCGCGATCTTCGGCACGAACGCCCAGGCGAACAACGCGCCTGACCCGAGCAGCATCTCGCGACGTGTCGCCGCATGACGTCTCGCGGACATGATCATCTCCGTTGACATCTCAGGGGCCATGAGCAACAGCGCTATCGCCTGCTGCTTGGTTTCGGCTCTCGATACCGCACTGCGCGTCTCCGCCGACGCGATCGGGCCGAGCGAGGTCTCCAGCATGGCCTTCGGATCGAGCCGATCGGAGTAATTCTGAGCGATCGTATTGGAGATATCGAGGCGGTAGGCGAGACCGTCCAGCCAGTCGTCGTTCCCGTCACCGAAACCCTTAGGCGCCGAGGGTCGCCACAGCGGCTCGCCCAACGCGTTCAAGCCCGGGACCATACGGCGGGCGTTGCCTTCATTGAACCCGGCCGCACGTATCCAGGCGACCATCCATTCACTGGGATGCTTGATCTTGGCTTGAGTGGGCGTCCAGGATTCCGGTGCCGTCACCAGCGCCTTCGACACCTGCCCAAGGTCGCCGTCAGTATCGAGGAACGTCCTCGTCAACGTCGCGATCAGTGCAGGCGGCGGATCATCGGCAATGAAATGCCGCGCCAGCTTGGTCGCCACATGCTCGGCCGTCGCCGGATGCCGCGCGAGATCCGCGAGGACCGCTCGACCCTGCTCCAACCCGGTGTCGCGATAGGCCTTGCCGAGCACGGTCTCCGGGCCTGGCTCGTGCATGCGCGGATGGTACAGGAATTCGCCGCCATGCTCGGGATCCGAGGAGGTCGCGTATATCGTCCAGCCTGTGATCGCTTTGGCAAGGCCTATGACATCGTCCTGGTGGTAGCCGCCCGCACGCCAAGCGTATGAAGCTCTAGAATTTCGCGGCCAAGGTTCTCGTTGATGCCACGGTTGCGGTTGATGCCGGCGACGGAGTCGGGTCCTATCGAGCTCGCATTGTCGAGGTAGATCAGCATCGCCGGATGACTTTCGGCGGCGAGCAGCAGGTCGGCGAACTTGCCGAGCACATGTGGCCGGATCGCCTCGCGCTCATAGGCGCCGGCCATGACAGTGTCGTCTGCATTGACGCAGAAATGGTTCGACCAGAACCACACCAGCCGCTCGACGAAGCCGACGTCTGCCGTGATGGCGGCCTCGTAGTGAGCCTTGGCCTCGCGGAAAAAGTTCTCTCGCATAGGCGTTTCGGCCTCGGGCGTCGGCGCAGCGGCGGCCGGCGGTTTGGCGTCTGCTGGATTTGCCATCCCGGCATTCTCGAGCGCGATCTGACCGTTGCATTTTCGGCTACAAGCTTCGCCGCCGCTTGTCTGGCAGCCTCCTGGCGTTTCGCAAGGCGCCGTTGCGCCTGGCGCGCGGCATTGAATTCAAACGCGACACGGTTCGCGGCGCCGCTGCTCAACAGGCCGGCGTCCGCGACCTTGCCCGCATTCGGTTGGTCGAGTTCAGTGATCAGTGCGCCCTGGGGATCCGACGCGAATGGCCGCAATCGTGCCAGGACGCGGTCCGAAGCCGAACCGATGCAGGACGAGCACAGCAGCCCCGGGATCAACGGCCATGGCATTTCATCCCCTCAAATCGAAGATCGGCCA
Source organism: uncultured Alphaproteobacteria bacterium (assembly GCA_963726125.1). Lineage (GTDB taxonomy): Bacteria > Pseudomonadota > Alphaproteobacteria > Acetobacterales > Acetobacteraceae > JAMXLO01. Next base: position 173,242 of record CAVSBG010000019.1, read on the forward strand.
CAAACATTTGCGCCGCTCATCGCGGCAGCATTACTTGCTTGCAAGTCCTAAGCCCAGACAGGGACTTTTGAAAGCACTTCCGCGTAACTCACACCGGGCAAAATCAGTCAAACTGTAACCGAGCCGTGACGTGGAGGAGCTTTGGAAACAAGTCAGCCTGACTGATCAGGCGCCTTCGGCACCGAGGCTCGTCATGACCGAATCCGTGACGCAGCCGCCCGAGTTCCTACCCCGTGGGGTGTGTGATAACCTGGCGAAAGCAAGCAAGACTCAACGCAAAAAACGCAAAGGGCCGCAAATAACGCCGATCACGCGGGGACGAGCCGGCAACAACTTCTTCAACGTCCAACTCGACGAGCAGGGGCCCACTGTCCTGCCGCCCCATTCGCGTTATTTGCGGCCCTTTGCGTGTTTCGCGTTAACCCTTGCTTCTGTCGCCTCACCAAGCGCAATCGTCAGGCAACTGGGCACATGTTAGCGTTCGACCTGGGAACCGACATGAGGGTAGAGGCCGGACCTGTGGTTCACTCCCCGGGGTGCACCGTTTCTTAAGATCAAGCATTTAACACGGAGCGCACGAAGAATCACGTATGAAGGCTGCCTCTGCCACGAGTTGCAGCAAGCGGAAATCGCCTTCCAACGGCAAGCCGGAATTCCGGTTACCTACAAAGGCGCCCAGTTCGACGAAGGTTTTCGTGCGGACATCCTCGTGGACCGACAAGTGATCATTGAAATCAAGGCTGTTGCAAATCTCCTGCCCGCGCACGATGCCCAAGTCCTGACCTACCTCCGCATGAGCGGGCTTGCGCCTCGGTCTGCTGTTCAATTTCCATGCGTGACTGTTGCAGGACCGCCTACGGCGATTTGTCGTCCAAAACCGCTCCGTGCTGCTCCGTGGTTCTTCGTGGTCTCCGTGTTGAATGCTTGCAACGGAACAGACCACACGGCGTTATCGGACTTGAACCGGTCCGCGCCAGCACAGCCGGTTCGCGAGCGTCGCCGGTTTCCGCCGCAAACCGTCGGTCCGGAGCGAGTCCGTAATATGAGCGACGCAGAGCACTAAAGCGATCGTGCTCTAAATGGAAACCACGGCCTTCAGCTTCGTGTCGCCTGCCGACCGTGGCAGACCGCATCGCTCAACGAGCCGATCGGCTGGTTCCCGCCGTCGCCTCCAGACCTCAGAACCGCGGTGACACCAGCCTGAACGCGGCTACAATGCGCACATATCCGCTACCAGGAGCGCGCGATGACGCCAAACGAGGAATGGGGCCTGCTCGGAAAAGTGGCCATCGTCACCGGTGGCGGTGCGGCAGATGACGGCATCGGCAATGGTCGCGCAGCCGCCATATTGCTGGCTCGCGCGGGAGCGCACGTCCTGGTCGTTGACCGCGACCTCACGCTGGCAGAGCGTACCGTGGCGATGATCGCCGCTGAAGGCGGCAATGCTGTCGCCGCTTCTTACGACGTAACCAGTTCCTCACAATGCGCCGCCATGGTCGACGACGCCGTGTCCCGTTGGGGACGGCTCGACTGTCTCGATAACAACGTGGGCATTGGCAGCAAGGGAACCGTGGTCGAAGAGACCGAGGAGAACTGGGCACGCGTAATGCACGTGAACGTGGACACGATGTTCCTGACGAGCAAGCACGCCATCCCAGCAATGATCCGCACCACAGGAGGCGGAGCGATCGTCAATGTCTCTTCAATTTCCGCACTGCGCCCGCGCGGCCTCACCGCCTATTCGGTCTCCAAGGGCGCGGTCATCGCACTGACCAAGGCGATCGCAGTCGATCACGGCGCCGACGGCATCCGCGCGAACTGTGTCGCCCCAGGACCGGTCTATACGCCCATGGTTTATGCTCGCGGCATGACCGAAAACGCGCGTGAAACCCGCCGTCAGGCATCCGTGCTCAAGCGCGAGGGCACCGGCTGGGATATCGGTGGTGCCGTGCGCTTTCTGCTGTCCGACCAGGCCCGTTACATCACCGGCCAGGTCCTCGTCGTGGACGGTGGCGCCACGCTCGTCGGCCCAAGCCGGGCATCGCAGTAGCGGCACGTCGCTGCGACAATTGGCCGACTGGGTTTGGTATATTACCAAGCGCCGATAGAATTTGACTCTCCAACCCCGTCATGGCCGGGCTTGACCTCACCAGCACCAGCCTTGCGAAAGATGCAATCCCGGTCAGCGATAATCCCATTGGGATGGCCGGGGCCTTCACCCGGTCATGACGGGGTTGACGGCGCATGCAGTACGTCAACAGCAAGCGCAGTTGGTATCACCTGGTCCACGGCAAGCAAACGCGCGCCGCACGACCGTAAAGGCTCGTCAGCCGGTGCGGCTCTCGCGCGCCTGTTGGGCTGCGAGCGACAGTGATGTGGCTGGTTGAGCCATAAGGCGTTTCAGATCGATCGGTTCGCTCGTGTCGTCACAATAGCCGTATGTACCCGCCTCGAGCTTTGACAGAGCTCGCTCCGTTTGCCGCATCAGCCGCTGGATCCGTTCGCTGTTCTGGAGCGCAAACTCCCGCTCTGAGGCTGCACTGGCATGATCAGTCTGGTCTCCCTCCTGGCCGACATCCTGAGCAGCCGGTGGCGGGATCGCATCCAGCTCCCGTCGCAGGTCCGCCCGCGACTGCTCCAACTGTCGACGAAAATATTCGACCTGCTTCGGGTTCATGAATTCCTCGTCTGCCGACGGCTGGTACCCGGAGGGAAGTTCCACGGTCATTTCATCTACCTTTGCATCACAGTTGACTCCGCGAACCTTCGCCATTCGGTCCACAGCCGGCGATCGGTATCGTTCGGTCCGTCGGTCACGTTATCAACCCCCGCGTCATGGCCGGGCTTGACCCCGCCATCGGCTACCCGCACCAACTTGCGAACGCCCCGCCACATGCGGCCCAAGTCTTCACCCGGCCATGACGGGGTTGGAGAGCCAATCCTTTCAGCGCCAGGTATTGGCACACATGATCCAGTCGCGTCGCCAGCGAGTCATCGTGCTGCAGCACAGCTCCACCGGTCTCAAGATTCGCTGAGGTGGTCACGAAAAGTCCCACCCATATATTCCGTCCTGAAGATGCGACGCCGCTGTAACTCCGGAACAACCGTTTGACAAAACTCTTCGTAGCCAACCGGGCTCAATGAAGGACAAAGAATGAAGCCATCACAGCAGTCCGATTCAAACAGGTCCTGCAGATGGTCCGCAATCATCGTGGGAGTGCCGACAAGCAACGGGTTCATGCGCGTGTGCCCATAGCGTCGGCCCGCCTCACGCAGCGTAAGCGCATCAGCCTGCGCGCCTTGCAGGATGACATCCAGCATCCCGCGGCAGCCCTCCTTAAGGTCGAGCTCATCGAGCGGCTTGTCGATATCCTGTCCCGCCAAATTGTTCCCCGTCGCGTTCGACATCTCGGCCACGCCGAACGCCGGGTTCACCAGGCTGCGCAGATACGCGGCCTTCTCGCAGGCGATCAACTCTGTTTCACCGACCACCACATCGATCGCCGGCAGGATCGAACACTCATGCGATCGCCGCCCTGCCCGCTCCACACGTCCCTTCACGTCGGCATAGAACGCCTGCATGTCAGACTTGGCATGCTGCAGGGTAAATACCACCTCAGCCCAGCGCGCAGCAAAGTCGCGTCCACGGCCAGACGAACCGGCCTGCATGAACACCGGCCGTCCCTGCGGTGAACGCGGTGTCGGCAGCGGACCCCGTGTCCTCACCCAACGCCCTTCAAACGACGCATGATGCACTTTCGTGGGATCTGCATAGATGCCGTTCTCGCGGTCATACACGATCGCATCCGGCTCCCAGCTTTCCCACAGCGCGCAGCACGCCTGCACCACTTCATCCGCATGATCGTAGCGCAGCTCGGGGTCCATGATCCGGTCCAGGCCGAAATTCTGCGCCTCGCGGTTCAACGTTGATGTCACGATATTCCACGCCGCGCGTCCCTTGCTGATGTGATCCAGCGTGGCAAAGGAACGCGCGATGTGGAACGGTGGATAGAAAGCCGTAGACATCGTCGCCGACAACCCTAAATGCCGCGTCGCCCGCGCCATCGTGGCAAGCAACTGCATTGGGTCGAGCATGTAGATCTGCCCGCCATGACGCACCACTGCCGCATAGCTGTCGTCGTAGAACTCCATCAACGCCAGCGTATCGACGAAGAACAACCCATCGAACTTCGCGCGTTCCAGCACCCGCGCGAGGTGCTCGTACCGGCTGGCGTCCAACGCATCGACAGCGTCGCTGCGCGCATGCCGCCATGACCCATTGTGATGCCAAGTGGGGCCGGCAATCACGTAGCCCATCAGGTGCATGCGGCGGTTCGGCATGGCTCAGCTCAACAGCCAGGAGTTGAACTTTTCGCCGGCCTTCGCACCATTCTCGGCCCACCAGTCGAAATTCTGGAATGTGCCCTTGGCGAGATTCTCTTTCGACGAAGGCAGCACCGCCAGACGCTGAGCATCCAGCATGGTCAGTGCCTTGGTGTTCACCGGTCCATACGGCATCCGCTTGGCGAATTCGGCCTGCTGCGGCGCCTGCAAAGCAAACGCGATGAAGTCCATCGACGTGTCCTTGTTCTTCGCACCCCGCGGAATTACAAACGAGTCAGAAACGAACAGCGCCTGGTTGAAATGGAAGTCCACCGGCGCGCCGCTGACTTTCGGATCATAGACACGTCCGTTCCAGGTCATGCCGGCCGCAATGTCGCCATCGATCAGGATTTGCGCCGACTGTCCGCCGCTGCTCCACCAGAAGATATCCGACTTGATCCGATCGAGAACCTTCAATGCCCGATCCACGTCGATCGGATACAGCTTGTCCTTGGGGACGCCGTCAGCCATCAAGGCAAGTTCCATGGTCTGGTATGGCTGCTTCCAAAATCCGCGCTGACCGCTGAACCGCTTCATGTCCCATAGCTCGGCCCAGGTCTGCGGCACCTGCGCCGGTTTCACGTTCTTGGTGTTCCACGACATCACCGCCGCAGCCACATCGCATTGCACGTAGAACTCGGTCGCTCCACCCGGGATGAAATCGCTCTTGTCGATCACCCCGTAATCCAGCTTCTCCAGCAACCCCGCACGTGCGTTGGTTGCCGCCGCCGAGGAGTCGATCTGCATGACGTCCCACTCCACCGCGTTGGCCTCAACCATCGCCTTCAGCTTGGAGTAGGTGTTCACCGCGTTGACGATTTCGATCCCGGTCTTTGCGGTGAACGGCTTATAGTAAGCCGCGGTGAAGGTCTCCTCGAGCTTGCCGCCACTGGTGGCGACAACGATGCTCGTGGGTTTGGCGCGTGCGATGTGTGGCGCCGCCAACGCTGCAACAGCAGCAGTTCCCAACACGGCCCGGCGAGTGATCTGTGTCAAAACGGTTCTCCCTGTTCTTGCTTATTCCGACAGCACCAGCATGTCCTCGGCATCCCAGCCGACATGCACCTCGTCGTCAATTACCGGTGGCGCGACACGGCGTCCGGATGCCATCCGCACGACAACGCTGCACCCTGGTGCGATCGCGACGCGGTAACGAACACTGCCGGCAACATGCACGGCGTCGGTGATACGTCCCAAAAAGCAGTTCTCGCGAGCAGGCGGTGTCGTGCCGATGGCAATGTTCTCCGGCCTGATGCAGACCGTACTGCCAGCGACGGCCTGACCACAAAGCAATCCCAGCCCGCCCTCCACCTCGCAACGCACGCGTCCGACGCCGGCCGCCTCGACGCGCAGCAGGCGGAACATGTTCGCCTCTCCGAGAAATCGCGCCACAAAGGTGTTGGCGGGGCGCTCGTACACCTCATGCGGCGGCCCAACCTGCTCGGCGACACCGTGATTCATGATGGCGATGCGATCTGCCATTGATGCCGCTTCCTGCTGATCGTGCGTCACGTACAGGATGGTCGCACCGACATTGCGATGGAACTGTCGTAGTTCTTCCTGCATTTCCTCGCGCAGGTTCTTGTCGAGTGCGCCAAGTGGTTCGTCCATCAGCAGCAGCGGCGGGTCATAGACAGCAGCGCGCGCGAGTGCCACCCGCTGTTGCTGGCCGCCGGATAGCTGTCCCGGCATACGCGCACCAAATTCCCCCAACCGCACCATGTCCAACGCGCGAGCCACGCGAGCAGTGATCTCTCCGCGAGGAAGCCGACGCATCTTCAGCGGAAAGGCGATGTTCTGCGCGACAGTCATGTAAGGAAACAGCGCATAGTTCTGAAACACCATGCCGATATTGCGCTTGTGCGGCGGCATCCCGGTAATGTCAGCACCATCAACCAGTACCCGCCCGCTGCTCGGTGCGACAAAGCCGGCGACCGTGCCAAGCAGTGTGGACTTGCCCGAACCCGATGGTCCCAGCAATGCGAAGAACTCGCCCGGAGCAATCGACAGCGTCATCGGCCGCAATGCGGTGACTGCCCCGAACATCTTGCCCACACCATCGAACGCCAGCTCCGCGCCTTGCGTCACGATACAGGTTCCTCTGCATCGCGGCGGCGCAGCAGCGCTACAATGCCCAGCAACAGCAGTGAAAACACCAGGATCAATGTCGCCACTGCGGCGATCGCCGGCGTGACGGTCTGCGACAGATGCTCCCACAGCAGTCGCGGAAGTGTCTCGGTGCGCGGGCTCGCCAGGAACAACGCCAGCATCAGTTCGTCGAACGATATGGCGAACGCAAAGATGCCGCCGACCACAAGACCGCTGCCGATCATTGGCAGCGTGACGTGCCGGAAGGCGCGCCAGGCATTGGCACCCAACGTCATCGCCGCGAGTTCCAGCGCCGGATCGTAGCCGCGCAGTGCTGCCGAGACGGTGATGAACACCAGTGGCGTCGCGACCACGGTATGGCCGATGACCACCGCGGCATAGGTGCTGTTGAGCCCGAGGTCCAGCATGGTCGGGTACAACCCAATGGCAATGATGACATGCGGCAGCATCATCGGCGCGACGATCAGCGCCCCAACCAGCGGCATCCACCGCCGCCCGCCACGCGTGATTGCCAGCGCGCCCAGCGTGCCCAACAGCATCGACAGCACTGCCGTCGCCGCACCGATCTGGATGCTGTTCCACGCCGCACGTAGCCAGCAACTCTGGTTCCAGACCTCGATATACCAACGCAACCCCAGGCGCGTCGGCGGAAATGCCAGGTAAAGCTGGTCGGTGAATGACATCAGCACCACAACCAGCACTGGTGCGATCAGGAACACGACAAGCAGCGTCAGGATAACGCCGCCGGCGGAGCGTCCTGCAACGGCAGGCACGTTCATCGCAGGCTCCGTGCCACGTTGACGTTGGTCAGACGGCCATACAGCAGATACAGCGCCAGAGTCATGGCAAGCAGCACCGTCGCAATCGCCGAGGCCATCGGCCAGTCCAGGTAGATATCGGCCTGCTGCTCAATGATCATCGCAGCCATCATCGTCCGACCACCACCCAGCAGCGACGGCGTTATGAAAAAGCCCAGCGCGGTGATGAACACCAGCATTGTGCCGGCATTCACCCCTGGCAGCGACAGAGGCAGGTAAACCCGCAGGAAAAGCCGCACCGGACCGGCACCAAGGATCTCACCAGCGCGCAACAGGTTCCGATCGATGCGCCGCATTGTCGCGATCAGCGGCAACAGCATGAACGGCAGCAGGATGTGCACCATGCCGATGACGACGGCTGTATTGGTCTGCAGGATCCGCACCGGGGCATCCGCCAGGCCGAGCGCGATCAGCGCCTGGTTCACCACGCCAAAACGCTGGAACAGGATCATCCACGCATAGCTGCGGATCACCGCGCTGGTCCACAGCGAACCGACAATCAGCGCAGTCATCAATTGCAGCGGCACGCCACGCATCCGCGCAGTGAGCGCTGCGACCGGATACGCGATCAGCAGGCACACAACCGTGACGATCGCGGCGATTTCCAGCGTGTAGAGCAGGATCTGCAAATACGGGCCGCTGAACAGCACCTTCGCGTAGTTCTGCAATCCGATCCGTGGTTCCAGCACGCTGCGCAGCACCACGCGCAGCAACGGCCAGGCGAAGAATACCGCCAGGTAAAGCGACGGCGGTAGCAACAACAGCGCATAGCCCCGTCCCAGTACCCAGGGCCTTGGCCTCACCTTGGATGGCCGATATGTGCGAGCCCGCCAAAATGCCGCTCCAACTTCGGCATCACCTCGCTGCCGAAACGCTCCATGGACCGCAGAGTACGGGCCTGCGGCATGGCGGGCAGCCCCATGAAGCAACTGATATGCACCGGCTGCAGCGCACTGATCTCGGTGGCCAGCCTTTCGGCACATGTGTCGGCATCGCCCACCACCAGCCGGCTGGCAATCTCCTCCAGCGGTGGTTCATCGGCAGCCGGTATCTCCTGCAAGAACGCGCCATCGAGCCGAGCGACATTGTTGCGCATCGACATCGCCACACGCCGGATGTAGCGCGCGGCTTCCGCGGCACGCAGCGCCTCAGCCTTGTCGTCAGTGACAAACACGTAGCGCTGCATCGCGTAAGGTGCCCGCAACTTGTCGCCCTCGGCCTGCGGGTTCGCGGCCGTGACGAGGTCGCGCGTCTCCGCCATCTGTGCAACGGAGCTCCATCCTGTCGTGAATATCGGCACATAGCCGCGCTCGGCAACGCGCGCCCGCGTGGCCGGATCGCGCGCCAGGCCCGCGACATAGACGTCCGGCCGACGCTGCATCGGATGCACCACGAAATATGTCTCTGGAATGCGGATCGCCTTGCCCTCATAGCGCACGGGCTCACCGGACAAGTACTGTTCCACCACGTCCAGCGTCTCGAGGAAGGTGTCGCGCGCGTTCTCCAGCGAGACCCCAAAGCGATGGAACTCGTATTGCTGATAACCGGTGCCCAATCCAATGACCGCGCGACCACCGCTGACCACGTCAAGCATGCCGATTTCCTCCAGCATGCGGAGCGGATGGTATAACGGTGCCACAATCACGGCGGTGCCGAGCCGGATGCGTGTCGTCTGCGGCGCCAGCGCCATCGCCATCGCCAATGGCGACGGACACAGGCAGTAGTTGGAGAAATGATGCTCGGCGAACCAGGCGATGTCGAAGCCAATGGCCTCCGCCAGTTTCACTTGCTCCACCATCTCCTCATAAAGCTGCCTGGCCGTCACCGCGCGGTCGCGCTGTGCCATCAAACTGAACAGACCGAAATGCATGAGATGTCTTCCGTTAAATGCCCACGATGGTATCGCCGCCATTCAAGCTGAGCACCTGCCCTGTCACGAAGCCAGCAGTCACCAGATACAGCATGCCTTGTGCGATCTCCTCAGGTTCCGCCCAACGGCCAAGCGGCACCTTCGTCATACGCTCGCGCACCGCGTCGATCCCGTCCTTCTCGATTGCCATCGGGCTGGTCACCCCACCGGGCGCGATGGCATTGACGGTGATGTGGTGCGGCGCCAGCTCCTTCGCCCAAGACTTGGTAAAGCCAAGGATCGCCGCCTTCGCCGCGCAATACGTGGAACCAAAATGGTGACCGACCATCCCCCAGATCGATGAGATGTTGACGATGGCACCGCTGCCCAGCGACTTCATGCCAGGCAGTACCGCCCGCGTCGTGAAGAACGTGCCCTTCACGTGGATGTCGAACATGCGATCGAACATCGCCTCATCGATTGCTTCGGTCACCGCGCGATCCGCACCAATGCCGGCATTGTTCACCAGGATGGAAATCGGCCCCAGCTCCGTCTCGATCCGCTTCACCAATTCCTCCATCGCCGCCGGATCTGAAACGTCGGTCACAGCCTCCAGCACGCGATTGCCATGCTGGCGTACAATGCCGGCAAACTCCGCGACACGATCCGGCACGATGTCGTGGACCACGACATCTGCGCCGTGTTGCGCCAGGATCACCGCGTGCGCGCGTCCCATGCCACGTCCCGAGCCGGTAACCAGCGCGACCTTGCCGCGCAGAATCGTTTCATCGATCATCGGTATCTCCCTGATCAAGCCATCAACGCGCCGCCGTTGGCGATCACGCACTCGCCGACGACATAACGATTGGCTGGTGACGCGAGGAACAGCACTACTTCGGCAATATCCTCCGGCTCCGCGGCGCGGCGCACCGGAATGGTCGGAATGCGCTGCGCCAGCCAGCTCTGCGACTTCGCCGTCTCGGTCGCAATCGCACCAGGCGCGACCGCATTGACGATGACCTGATGCGGCGCGAGTTCTTCGGCAAAAGTGCGCGTCAGGCTGACCACCGCCGCCTTGGCCGCAGCGTAAACCGGCAGTGTCGGTTTCGCCCGATATCCGTCAGTTGAGGAAATATTGACGATGCGTCCGTATCGACGCTCGATCATCATGTCCATGCACGCCCGCGATGCGATGAACATGCTCAGCAGATTGACGCGGAACGTCCAGTCCCAGTTCGCAAGCGTCACTTCGCGGATGTTCTCATAGCGCCAGCCACCGGCATTGTTGATCAGCACATCCAGCCGACCGCGTTCCGACGCAATGCGATCGCGCAGGCGAAAAACCGCGGGTTCGTCGGCCATGTCGCAAGCATGACCGGAGGCAATGAGGCCTTCCGCGCGTAGCGCCTCAGCGGCGACCTCAACGCCAGGCCCATTCAGGTCCGCCAGGTAGACTGTTGCGCCTTGTCGCGCCAGCAAGGTCGCAATCGCTCGGCCAAGGCCCTGGGCTGCACCACTCACCAGCGCAACCTGATCTGCAAAAGCTGTCATATGATCTGTTCCAAGGTCGTGTATCTACTTGGCACGTCACTGCTTCTGGAACTGCAGAGTGCAGGGGCGGCCCTCGACACGCGTCCCACTTCCTGCCGTGCCCTGAAAATGTGCATCAATGCTGTAGCTGTATTCTGTGCCGCGCGGCGTATCGGTTCCCGGAACGAACTCCTTCGAACCGGTCCGCCCTGTTGCGTAGAGCCTCGCCGCCCCATCAGAGCCGATCTTTCCGTCGATTTGCAATGAGCTTGGCTCACCGACAGTGCCGTGCACCCCGTGCAGCACGCCATTCTTCACGGTGCTGACGAAGCGGAATGAATACCCGAGCGCATCACGGGCGGCAGCGCAGGAGACGGTGGTTTGCCAAATGCCATCGAAACCCGGTGCTTGTGCCGCCGCACACAGGGGCCAAAGCGTCATCGCTAAAGTTGCACACGCTATCGCTCGCCGCATCGGTCCTCTCCACATCGGTAAGTAACCGCCTTCACCCCACCGGTCCATCACAGAAATTGCTCGTTGCGATCGTTTTGGCCGCGAGCTCTGACAGAAGCGGTTCTGCAGAAAGCACGCAAACCTCGGAGTCCCATATGATTGCCACCCACGCATCGACGCAGCGGTCCTCGCTCAGTCGATGACCGCAAGTTCCTGCGGCGTGACGGACAGCAGATCGCACCCCGTCTCGGTGATGACGACATTGTCGATCAGCCGTGCCCCCAATCCCTCATGCATGAGGAAAACGTTCGGCTCGACCGACACCACCATGCCGGCCTGCAGGATATCGCGGCTGCCGCCAAACACGCTTGGGCCCTCGCCCCATGACGGTGGGAAGCCAGGTGCCATGCCATACCCGGTCGTGTGCATCCGGTACATGTCAAGCCCGGCTTTCGCGATCACCCGTGTCGCCGCGTCATGCCCCGCGACCGCAGGTGCGCCGCCGCGCATCTCCGCCATGCACGCCTGCGAGGCGTCAAGGATCACCGCATGCAGATCCTTCACCCGCTGCGACGGCGCTCCGATCGTCCATTGCCGCCCCAGCGTCGAAGTGTAGCGCCGGCGATTGGCACCGATCTCGATCAACCCGGTATCGCCGCGCCGGAGCGCACGGTCGGTGGGACCGCCAAGCGCGAACGCACTGCGTTCCCCAGTCACCAGGTTCATGGTGCTCGCCGGCAGCCCGCTGCCATTGCTGAGCAGCGCCTGATACACGACGCCCACAAGCTCGAGCTCCGTTCGGCCCTCCGCCACAGCGTCCAATAGCGCATGCCAGCCGATTGCCGAGATCTCCGCGGCCCGGCGAATGTAAGTCAGCTCCGCCGGCGACTTCACCGCGCGCAACGCCGCAATGACGCCTGTGCCGTCCTGCACCAACGCCTCGCCCAGCATCGCCTTCACTGCGACATAGTGCTGCGGCTGCAGATACCCGCCGGGCACCTCCATGCCGAGCCGCACCCCGCGCAAGCCAAGCTCGTCGATGAATTTCGCGAACGCGGCCATCGGATCCTCCGGTTCGCCACCGCCATAGAAGCGGTACTCATCGGCCAGCGTGTCAGCTTCGAACTCCGCCCGCTCGGTGCCGCGCGTGAACATGACCATCCGCCCGGTCGCGGCGGACACCGCGAGGCACTGGAACACGGTGTAGCTCTTGGTGTCCTGTCCGATCAGCCAGCGGATCGACACCGGATGCAGCGCAAGCACCCAGTCAAGTTCGGCATCCGTCATGGCGCGGCGCAAGCGCGTCAGCCGATCGGCAAATTCCGCCTGAGTGAAATCATGCTTGGACATAACACTCCAATCTCAATGAGTGGCAGTTGCAGTCTCGTCCTGCGCCATCAACTCGCTTTTCACCAGCTCCCAGATCCGCGCCTTCAGCGTCGCGTACTCCGCCGAGAACTGCACGTCGACATGGCGCGGGCGCGGCAGCGGGTTCGCCAGGATCTCCCTGATCCGGCCCGGACGCGCCGACATCACGACGATACGGTCGGACAGGATCAGCGCCTCGTCGATGGAATGCGTGATGAACACCGTGGTCTTGCCGCTGGCCTCGTGGATAACCAGCAGCTCCTCCTGCATCACCTGCCGCGTCATCGCGTCGAGCGCCGCAAACGGTTCGTCCATCAGCAGCACCTCCGGGTCAGCCGCAAGAATGCGCGCGAGCGTGACCCGCTGCTGCATGCCGCCGGAAAGCTCCGCCGGATAGCGGCCCTCGAAGCCGGTCAGCTTCACCATGTCGATGAAGCGTTGCGCTCGCGCGCGTCGCTCGGCCCGCCCAACGCCCTGCATCTTCAACCCGAATTCGACATTCCCCCGCACCGTCTTCCAGGGAAACAACGCATAAGACTGAAACACCATCCCGCATCGCGGCTCGATCCCAATGATCGGCTGACCGCGCAGCGTGACCTGACCGCTGTTCGGCTGCAGGAAACCCGCGAACAGCGACAGCATCGTCGACTTGCCGCACCCTGAGGCCCCGAGCAGACACACCAGCTCGCCTTCCGCGACGTCCAGCGAAAGATCGTGAATAGCAATAAGGTCTTCGCCGCCGTCGCCGGGGAACACCTTGGTCACGCGATTGGCGGACAGGATCGTTGCCATCGTGCTCAACTCCGCCGACTGCGTTCCCAGGGCAGCAGCACACGCTCCAGCCGCACCATCAGCCAGTCGGCGACCAGCACGGTGAGCGAGATGCAGAGCATGCCGACAAGTACGAGCGGCAGGTTACCCCAGTCCTTCGCCTGCCAGATCAGCGCGCCGAGCCCATTCTGCGCAGCGATCATCTCCGCCGTCAGCACGCAGGACCACGAGATCGCCAGCGTAACCTTCAGCCCCGTTATGATGCCAGGCAGCGCGCCCGGCAGGATCACCTCGCGCATCACCGCAATGTCGGAGGCACCAAGATTGCGTGCCGCGCGCAGCAGCAGCGGGTCAACACGGCGCGTGCTCTCATAGGTGTAGAGCAGGATGTATATCCACGATCCCATAAAAACGATGGCGACCTTCTGTGCTTCGCCGATGCCAAGCCACAGAATGGTGAGCGGAATCCAGGTGATCGAGGGCAGCGGCCGCAGCAGCGAAACGAACGGGTCCATCACCGCCTTGGCCGGCTGCCAGACGCCCATCATGATGCCAAGCGGCACCGCAACCAAAGCTGCGAGTGCGAACCCAAGGAACACGCGTCGCGCCGAAGTAACGATGTCGAATGCGAGGTCGCCGTTGCGCATGGTGAGCTGTGCGGCATGCCAGACATCATAGGGCGCCGGCAGGAAGATAGGCGCAATCCAGCCGAAGCGCGTTGCGGCCCACCACAACAGAAACACGCTGGCGACGGCAGCGACGTTAATGAGTAGCAGCACCCGGCGCACACGCCAGCGCCGCCCCGGTCGGGACGGCGTGGCGGCACGCAGCACGCTTTCGCTCATGTCAGGGACTTGGCAGGAACTTCGTGTCCTCCCACTTCGCAGTCTCCGGCAAGGACGGGATCTTGCCGTTGTCGTACAGCCACTGCGCCAGGAACTGCATCTGCCCGCCATGCAGCTTCATATGCTCCGGCCAATCAGCCTGCCCGAAATACTTGAACGTCTTCATCGCCGCGAGCACCTCCTCGGGCGACTTGCGGAAATAATGCGCGACCGTGTCTGCCGCGTCCTGCGGATTGGCGTTGGTATACGCAACCCCTTTGAACAGCGCGGCGGCAAGCTTCCGCGCGAGCTCCGGCTGCTCGTCGACCAGTTTGCGCGATATGATCATGATGTCAGGCGAAGCCATGGTGCCGAACTTCTTGAAATTGGGCGTGTCGCTGTCGAGGCCAAGCAGCTTGCCACCCGGCGCGGCCTTCTCGACATTGTCGAGCAGCGGCTGCCAGACGCAGGCGGCATCGACGTCGCCCTTGGCAATAGCCCCCGCCATCTCGCCCGGCGGCAAATTGACGAACTGCACGTCCTTCTCAGTCATGCCCTCGTTCGCCAGCAGACCATTCATGGTGATCTGTGCCGAGGTGTTGGCGGCAACCTTCTTGCCTTTCAGCGCCTTGAAATCCGCGAAGCCAGGCCGCGCCCAGCACCCTTCATTCCCCGGCGAATCATCGATATTGGCAAAAACGTAGAAGCTCTGGTTGCCGCGTGCCATCTCAACGATGGCAGCAATGCGGCCGAGATTGCTGAACGCCACCGATCCCGCGGTCAGTGCCGCGATGCGATCGCCCGAAGCGCCAATGTTCTTGAGCTCGGTATCGATCCCCTGTTCCTTGAAGTAGCCCTTGTCGATCGCCACCATGATCGGCACCTGGCCCCACCAGGTATTCGATGCGGCAACATCGAGCTTCACCTGCGCGCGTGCCGCACCGCCCGCCATCAGCACCGCAGTGAACAGCCACAACACGAGCTTCCTGTAATTCATCCCAGCCCCCCGTTCTTTCTCTTCTCCGGCCTCCCGGCAGTGCACCAGTGCAGCAGTGCAGCAGTGCAGCAGTGCGGTAGTGCGGTAGTGCGGCAGTTCTCCCCCTCCCCTGGCGGGAGGGGGTTAGGGGGAGGGGGCCACGCGAAACCTGGCATCGCCGCCTCCCCCCAACCCCTCCCCTTGCGGAGGAGAGATCTTCCAGCCCGCACACCATTGCGTCAGCCAACAGCGCACGCCGCCAGCATCGATCTTCAAGCCGCCGCCGCCTTCTCACCAAACCGCGGAATCACCTTCTCGCCGATCAACTCGATCGATCGCATCACCTGATCATGCGTGATCCGGCCAGCCTGCAAAAGGAAGATCATCTGGTCCATTCCGGCCGCGGCCCATTTCTCCACCACGCGACAAACCGTGTCAGGATTGCCCCCGATCGCCATGCCGTCCTCGATCAACTGCTGGTTGCTGCGGCTGCGGAACTTGCTCACCACCGCATCGACCCCGCCGGCGGTGGCAAAGCGCACCGGGTTGAGCGGACTGTCATTGTCGCCGTTGTACCAGCGAGCGGCTGCGCATGCGATGTCGCGGCCCGTGCTGTCATCCTCGTGGCAGCACGCGAGTGCAAAGCCCCCGACCTGCTCATTCGCGTACTCGCCGATGAAGCCCTTAGGATCGCTGCTGCGGATCGTGTCGCGGTATGCGCGGATCGAATCGCGCGTCTCGTCGATGCTGTTGCGGGTAACACCAATAACCCCGACACCCTGCCGCCCAGCCCGCTCATAACTGGTTAGATTTGATGCAGCGACCCACAGTGGCGGATGAGGCTTCTGCACCACACGTGGCAAAACGTGGCGCTGCGGCAGGTCGAAATACTTGCCCTTGAATCCGGTGAACGGGTCCTCGCGGAACATCTTCATCACCGCGGCGGTCGCCTCGTCGGATACGTCGCGCTCGCCGGCGCGATCCACCCCGAAGGCGTCCACCATATACGGCGTAGACCCGCGCCCCATGCCGAAATCCACCCGGCCGTTGCTGAGCGCATCCAGCGTCGCCACGCGTTCAGCAATCGCGAACGGATTGTTGATCGTCATCAGGATGACCGAGAACCCAAGCCGGATCCGTTTGGTCCGCTGACTGATCGCGGCAAGCAGCATGTCAGGACACGGGCTATGCCCGATCTCGAGGAAGAAGTGTTGCTCGGTGATCCAGAACGTGTCGTAGCCGAGCGCGTCCGCCGCCTCCGCCTGCGCGATGGCATTGGCATAGGCTGCCACCTCAGGGTTCGGCCCCCACGGGCGAGGCATCTGGATCTGCGTCATCAGGCCGAACTTCACGGTCCGGGTCTCCCCTCAAGCGGCAGCGTCATGCGCCGTGACGCTGAGGCTACGGCCGCTCCATGCCTTGCGTCCAAGACATAAGCGGCATACGTGATATAACCGATACATCGGATCACCCGACGATGGACTCACGCAGCCTGCGCTATTTCCAGGCCGTGGCGGAATTCGGCAGCTACAGCCGCGGCGCCGAGTTTCTGCGTATCTCTCAGCCCGCCGTCAGCCGGCAGATCCGCATGCTGGAACAGGAACTCGGCCGCCCCCTGTTCGTCCGCCACAGCCATGGCGTCAACCTGACCGAGGCCGGCCGCACCCTGCTGGAACGCAGCCAGTCGATCCTGCGCCAGTTCGACCGCGCGCGGGAGGATGTCCGCAACGGCGTCACCGGCCCGTCCGGTACGGTAACGATCGCAGTACCGCCGGCGGCCGGAAACTTCCTGGTCCCCGCACTCGCCCAGCGCTTCGCAGCCGCCTACCCGAACGTGTTTCTGAAAGTTGTGGCGGGCTTCAGCGGCTACATCACCGAGTGGCTGGTACGCGGCACCGTCGACCTCGCCTGCCTGCACGATCCAATACCCCAACCTGGCTTCACCATCGTTCCGCTGGTCAAAGAAGAAGTATTCCTGGTTGGCCGTCCGCAAAGCCTCGCGACACAGCGGCCGTATGTGCGCACGCAGGACCTTGCCGATCTGCCGCTGATCCTGCCCGGACGGCCGAATGCATCACGCCGGCTGCTCGACGTATGGCTGTCGCGCTATGGTATCAGGCTGAACGTAAAGCTCGAGGCCGACGATCACCTCGTCATCCGCGCCCTCATGAAGGAGGGTGTGGGATTCAGTTTGCTCACGCAGGGTGCTTTCCAGGCAGATCAACGGTTCGGCGAGCTCGAGGCCTGGCCGTTCCGGCCGCGCGCTTACTGGAACCTCGCGCTGATGATCGCGGCCGATGAACGACGCTCGGCGATGGCGGGTGCCCTGGCCGCGGTAGTGCGCGAGACGGTTCGTGAGCAAGTGCGAAGAGGGCTGTGGCCTGGCGTTCTGCTCGATGCCTAGCGCCACTGCGTCGGCGTATCTGGCGAGCCTGCAGTGACCGCAGTTATCCCCCCTCAAGGCGTAGGCGCGTCCGAAGGCAGCAGACCAGCGCGCTTCAAATCGACCCAAAGTGCATCGGGAATCGGAACCGTCATCATTGCCGCGTTTTCCCGCGCCTCGTCCGGTGTCCGAGCGCCCGGAATGATCGCGTCAACAACCGGATGCGCGGCGCAGAACTGCAGCGCCGCAGCTTTCAGATCGACACCATGGCCGGCACACACCGCGGCTATGGCGCGCGCTCGCTCGACGAGCTCGGTCGGCGCTGTCTCGTAGTTGAAGGTAGAACCGCCGGCCAGCAGCCCGGAATTGTAAGGTCCACCCAGCACGACTTTCACGCCGCGTGCGGCACAGGCTGGAAACAGCCGGTCCAGCGCCGTGTGGTCCAGCAAAGTATACCGCCCGGCAATTAGAAAAATGTCCGGACTGGTCTGCTCCAGGGTCGCCAGCGCTGGCTCCACCAGATTCAAGCCCAGTCCCCACGCACGGATGACGCCGCGGCGGCGCAGTTCACTCAGCATCCGAGCGGCACCTGCCATCGCCTCTCGAAATCTGTCTGGCCATGCGGATCCGTGCCAATCCTCGGACAGGTCGTGAATGTAGACGGTATCGACCCGCGAAAGGCCGAGCCGCTGCATACTGTCTTCCAATGAGCGGACGGCACCCTCGGCGCTGTAATCAAAGCGGCGCCGGAAGGGTAGCGCACCCACAAAACCCTCCGCCCGTTCCGGCACCTCCTGCGCCGGTTCCAATACCCGACCAACCTTGGTGGAAAGCGTATAGCCGTCGCGGGGATACCGGCGAAGCACCCCGCCAATGCGATGCTCGGAGAGGCCGGCACCGTAATGCGGAGCCGTATCGAAATGCCGCACCCCACTGTCCCAGGCAGCCGACACCGTCGCGGCAGCGATCGTCTCATCAATGGGGTCGAACAGATTGCCAAGCGGTGCACCGCCCATGCCGAGCTTGTTCATGGTCTCGCCCTCCTGCGAGGCGTGAAGTATTGCAGCCCACCGCCGCGGCGTCAGCTCACTGCCGCCGCGGTCGAGACAATCAGGCCGGCAGCGGCAAATGGGCAATGCGCTCCCCAGGCGATGACAATCACGTTCCTGTTTTTCTTATACCAGCTCTCATGGTTGATGACCCATCGCAAAACCAGCGAGCCGGTACTCGGCGTTGCAGGCAACAGCGGAAACAGTAAAAGAATCTTCAACCACAGATGCACGCAGATGAACGCAAATAACTCGGCTCCAGGGAAGCGCAGCTTGCCCGCTTTGAAACATTGCGTCCGGGACAATTTGCGTCCATCTGCGTGCATCTGTGGTTGAAGATCCTTACTTACTGCGCAGTCCGCGTTGCTCCCAAATCTCAATAATGACCAATGCGTCGTGCCGAATGCCATCGCCGGACCACGCCCCGAACATGACAAGTAGGAAGATGCGTCGCGCTCAGTGAGGGTTGGTATTAGGCTTTGGCTGTCGGCATCTCCATCCGCCGCACACGCACGAGGCGCAGCGATGATCCATCGCCCGCGCCTCGGTGCAGGTTCGGCAGTGCTCAGTTGGCGGACTTGCCGCCATCAACGGCGAGCATGTGACCGGTGATGAAACTGGCCTTGGCCGAGGCCAGAAACACCACGGCGTGAGCGACCTCCTCCGGCGTTCCGATGCGCTGCAGCGGCACAGTGGCGATCATGCTCGCCTTGCGTTCGCTGCTTCCAGTGAAGCGGTTCAGCATGCCGGTTTCGACCGGGCCGGGCGCGACCGCGTTGACGCGGACTTTGAATGCCGCACCTTCGATTGCCGCTGACTTTGTCAGTCCTTCGACCGCATGCTTGCTGGCCGCGTAGATCGACGCACCCGCCGTACCCTTGTGGCCATACGTCGAGGAAACATTGACGATGCTGCCCTGCCCCTGCTCCTGCATGACCCGCATCTCGTGCTTCATGCCGAGCACCGTCCCAAGCACATTGGTATCGAACGTGGCGGCGAAACTGTCGCGGGATTGTTCCGTCACCGGCCCAGGCTTGCCCTCGGTGCCTGCATTGTTGACCGCGGCGTCCAGCCGGCCAAACCGCGCAACGGTCCGATCCACCAAGGCGCGGACATCATCGTCCTCGCGAACATCGGCGCGAATGAACTCGGCCTCCGCGCCAAGATCGCGCAGTTCAACGGCAAGCGCCTGGCCCGCATCCTCGTGACGACCGGATATGACAATGTGCGCGCCCTCCCGCGCAAACGCGATGGCTGTGGCGCGCCCGATACCTGTCAGGGCTCCAGTGATCAGAACAACTGGGTGGTCCATGGTCCTCATCCTCGATAGCGCCGGGACATCCCATTTGGGCAACGTCCCCGGCGTGACGCCAAAACTGGCGCTGTGGCCACGATCTAGGCAGCCTTGCCGGGCGGCAGAAAGACTTTGTATCTCTTGACCCATACCTGTCAGGTATCGCTGCCATGGAACTTCGTCACCTGCGCTATTTCGTCGCCATCGCCGAGGAGGGCAGCTTCACGCAAGCAGCGGAAAAGCGCCTGCATACGGCCCAGCCGTCGTTGAGCCGGCAAATCCGCGACCTTGAGGCAACGCTCGGTTTGCAACTGATCATCCGCAATCCACGCGGCATGGAACTCACCCCGGCCGGCCAGGCCTTTCTGGGTCATGCACGGACCATCCTCGGCCAGGTCGAAGCAGCCATCGATGCGACGCGACGCGCTGCCCGGCCCACCAGGACATCATTCACTGTCGGCTTTCTTACCGGTCACGAGATCGGCTGGCTCCCAAAGGTCCTGGAAATCCTTCGAGAGGAACTGCAAAGAACAGAACTGATCATCCACAGCGCCTCGTCACCAGAACTCATGCGGGCCTTGATTTAAGGGAACATGGATATCGCGTTCCTGCGGCCGGACAGCACCGTGCCGGAATTGGAATTCAGGCACCTCGTCGAGGAGGATCTGTTTGCACTCTTGCCCGCCAATCACCGCCTGGCGAAGCGCAAGGCAATTCGCGCCGAGGACCTGCGCGGCGAGACATTCATCAGTTTCCCTGCAACGTACTCCCCAATGCTGAGGCGGGTCATCGACGACTACCTGCTGCGATCCGGCGTTCATTTAACGCCGGCGCACGAAGCCGAGACGTTGCCGATGGTAATTTCGCTTTCCCTATCAACCGGTGGCGTTACGTTCCTGCCGGCTTACATGGCACGGTTGCTGCCACCGGCCGTCGTGGCGCGACCGCTGCGCGGAAAGCCACCGACGATTTCGCTGGCCCTTGCTCATAGCAAGAGCAACGGTTCCTCCCTTTTGGCGTATTTCCTGTCGCAGGCGGGCGGGTCTTTCTCCCCCCATCATGGCCCGCCTTGACGCGGCCATCGCTCACCGCACCAATTTGCAAACGATGCAATCCCACTCTGCAACCACCCCATGGAATAGTCAGGCCATGAAGGGCTGCCGCTCAGCGCCGCGTCTCGACAAATTCGGTTCCCAGCAACGGCACCGAAACATCGGCGGCGTAGAGATAGAATAGACACCTGATGACGCAAAGAGTGCGCCCGCCAAGAACCTGCTACTGCCACGTTAACACGAACGGCACTCTTGCTGCGCGGCGACAGTCGTCGGAACCACCCCCAACCACAGACCGCATCCCCGCCGCAAATACCAACCACGCCCGATCACCACCACAGTCATCCAGTCTAACTATCAGCGCCACTTATACTATTGCCGCGTCCCGCCCTTCCGTGTATCATCCATCGCCATTTCCACCACCACGGATCAGCAACGATGGACATTACACCACCACCGTCTTCAACCACCGAACCCGAGGCAGACTTCGCCGCCTCCCCCCTCTTCGCCCTCATGCTGGAGCAACTGGCCGACGCGCTCCCGCCCCTCGAAACCGAATCCCCCGCCGCCAACGCTCGCCGCCAGGAAGTCGCCCGCGCCATGGTCGCTGCCGTCCACCCGGCGGACCCGATCGAGGCAGCCCTGGCAATCAGCACCGCGGTCGCCTACCAGGCCTCCCTCGCCAGCAACGCCCTCGCCGCCGCACCTGGCCTGACCAGCGTGCAGTCCAACCGCTATGCCCGCTCCGCCATAGCCCAGGACCGCGCCTTCCGTGCCGGCCTCGCGGCACTGGCCAAACACCGAGGCGCCACCGCTCAGCCCGCCACCCCCGATCGCGCTCGCAAATCGTCGCGCCCGGCACCCGAACCCGAGCAGCAACCCGACGACGACCCCATCCCCCATCTGCCGCAATTCCAGCCCCGCGACCGCCACGGCAACCCCATCCCGTTGTATCGCTTCCGTGACATGACGCCCAAGCAGAGGCGCGCCACCTACGGCGACCCCTACGACACCGCAACCCAGGCCATCGCCATCGAGGAGGAAGACGCCGCCATCGCCGCCCAGAAAGCCGAGGACGAGGCCGCCCAGTCCACCACCTGATCTCAGAACCCGCGACAGCGTCCCACAGATCGTCGCCATGAGACGAAACCCAACCCCACCGTTCGTCTCAATTCCCGGATAATCTCATTGCACAAACGCCGTCCCACCAATCAGTCCCGCGAGACGCCAGCGAAACAGCCCACGCAGCCCAAAGGGACTCCCACCACTCTCGAACAAGGCGATGCCCTGCCAGCTCACGAACCTCCCGGCACAATAATCCCATCGGCAACCCGACGCCGCACCTCTTCCTTCTGCAACTTTCCCGTCGGGCCGTGCGGCAACTCCAGCGCAAACGCGATCTCGTCCGGCAGCCACCATTTCGGCACGTAATTGAGAAGATGCGCGCGCAACTCCTCGGCCGAGACGCTTGCCCCGTCCTCGATCACCACGACCAGGAACGGCCGCTCCTGCCATCGCGGATGCGGCATCGCGACCACAGCCGCCTCGTGCACCGCGGGATGCCTGATCGCGGCTTCCTCGAGCGCCTGCGAGCTGATCCATTCCCCGCCCGACTTGATGACATCTTTCGCGCGATCGACGATATGCAGCGTATTATCAGGATCGATCACCGCGATGTCGCCGGTTCGCATCCAACCGTCGTCGGTCCGCAACTCCACATCCGGCTGCCGGAAATACCCGCCCGCGACCCAATGACCGCGACATTGCAAGTGCCCGGGAGTCCTGCCGTCACGCGGCACCGGCCTGTCTCCATCGTCCACGATGCGTATCTCGTTGCCATAGAGCGGCTTGCCCTGACTGCGCATCGCCGCCACCGCCGCGTCGTGCGGCAGATCGTCATGCGCAAACGAGATCGTCGAGCCGTGCGTTGTCTCGGTCATTCCCCAGCCATGGCTGATCCGCACGCCGTAACCGCGCAGGTACGTCTCGATCATCGCCGCCGGTGGCGCCGTGCCACCGGAGAATATCCGCCGAAGCCGACCAAGCCCGTGTCCCGTCGCACGGCAATGCTCCAGCACGCCCAACCAGATCGTTGGCACAGCCGCCGCAATCGAGACACCCTCATCAACAATCAGGCTGTGCAGCCACTCACTGTCCGCACGCCGTCCCGGCAGTACGAGTTTCGCGCCGTACATCGGCGCCAGGAAAGGCACCGCCCAGCCATTGCAATGGAAAAATCCGGGAATGCCCAGAACAGTGTCATTGGCCGACAACGCCCAGCCATTGCCACCGCCGGTGGACAGCGCCGACAGAACCGTGCCGCGATGCGAATACAGCACCCCCTTCGGTCGACCGGTCGTCCCAGACGTGAAGCAGAGTGCGCACGCCGCGCGTTCGTCCAGTGTCGGCCAGGCAAGGGTCGCATCGCCAGCCTCGATCAGGTCCTCGTAGCACTGAACATTCGGCAGTGCCGTCGCCGGCATGTCCTCGCGCGCCGCCATCACGATGAAGCGGTCCACAAACTCCAGCCGGGGCGCCAGTTGTTCCGCCAACGTCACCGTATCGACGTCGATGAACAACGTTCGATAACCGGTGAAATTGATCGTGTAGAGAATCTGCTCCGGAGGCAGGCGTGGATTGGCAGTATGCAACACGCCGCCAATGCCGCTCACGCCATAGAACAATTCGAAATGACGATGTGTGTTCCAGGCGAGCGACCCGACAAACCCGCCTTCCTCGAGCCCAAGGTATCGCAGTGATGACGCCAGCCCACGGCTCCGCCTCGCCGCCGAAGCGTAATTGCCGCGCACCGTCTCTACCCGGCCGTGCGACACAACCTCGGTGTCGCCGAACGTCGCCGCGGCATGCTCCAGCACGGTCGACAACAGCAACGGATAATCGAGATTGAGCCCCAGCATAACGGAGAAAATCCGAATTACATTCAGAACTGACGTTGCGGGAGCCGATACCGCCTGTCAATCTGATGCCCAGAAAGCAGCAGTGGAGAGCGCGGCATGGCAGGCATGATGGAGGGCAAGGTCGTCGTCGTGACCGGCGCCGGTGGCGGCATCGGCCGCGAGATCGCCATCATGATGGCAGCCGCCGGCGCGAAGGTAATCATCGCCGACGTCGGCGCTTCGCTGACCGGCAGCGGCGCCTCGGATACTCCAGCGCAGCAGACGCAACAGATCATCCGGCAAGGCGGCGGTGCGGCAGAGATCAGCACTGATTCGGTCGCCGAATGGACCTCGGCCCAACGCATCATCCAGGCAGCGATGGATCATTTCGGGCGCATCGACGCCGTGGTGAACAACGCCGGCATCCTGCGCGATGGCATCTTCCATCGCATGAGCGCGGATGACTGGCTCGCGGTGATCTCGGTGCATCTCAACGGCAGCTTCTTCGTCAGTCGCGCCGCGGCCGAGCATTTTCGTAAGCAGGAGAGCGGTGCCTTCGTCCACATCACCAGCACCTCTGGCCTGATCGGCAACGTCGGCCAGGCCAACTATGCGGCAGCCAAGCTCGGCATCACGGCCCTGTCGAAATCGATCGCCCTCGACATGCAGCGCTACAACGTGCGTTCGAATTGCCTGTCACCATGGGCATGGAGTCGCATGACCAGCTCCATCCCGGCCACCACACCCGAGCAGCAAGCCGCAGTCGAGAAACTACAACGCATGACGCCCGACAAGAACGCGCCACTCGCCGTGTTCCTGGCATCCGACGCCGCGAAGGGCGTCACCGGCCAGGTGTTCGGCACGCGCATGAACGAGATCTATCTGTTCAGCTCACCGAGGCCGATCCGCATCGTCCATCGCGCCGAAGGCTGGACACCCGAGACGATCGCGCAGCATGCGATCCCAGCGGTCCAGGCGGCGTTCATGCCGCTCGATACCTCGGAACAGGCGTTCCCCTGGGACCCGGTCTAGGGGCGCGAATTATCCGAACATTATTCGGAAAACTTGACAGCCACCGCCGGAAGGCCGATGCTGGTAAGGTCGATGTTGGGATGGGAACAACCGATGGCAGAACAGCAACAGCCGCGCAGCATTGCGGAAATGCCCGCGCAGCGTCCTGCTGCGCCGGCAACCGAGGCCGAGGCACGCGGCCGCTTCTTCAACACAGGCAACGGCTTCAACGTACAGTTGCCGCCCGTGCCGGATCGGATCTTCGCCGACGAACCTGCCAAGGCGCTCGATCCGGCAACGCCGACGGGGCTGATAGCGTGCGACATCTCTGCCGACCTGGCGTGCCGGTTCCCGGCAACAACGCCTCTGGTCCTGGCACACTACGCCAGGATCCGCGCCAGTGAATCGCTGACGACGGACTTCATCGCCAGCGGCACGATTGCCTACGTCATGACAGGCAGCGGCACGACGCAGTGCGCCGGCCAGCAGATCTCCTGGAACCCCGGCGACCTCTTCATTCTGCCAGGCGGCGAGCCCGCGCTGCATGCCGCGGGCGATGACGACGCCGTGCTATGGATCGTAACCAATGAGCCGCAACTCGCGTTCGAGAACCTACGGGCGCCAGCACGCGGAGAAGCTCCCACCGAACTCGTGCACTATCGCGCCGGCGAAATAACGCGGCAGATCGACCTGATCTATGAAGTCGGCCGCAACGAAGACATCGCCGGTTCCGCCCTGATCTTCTCCGCCGAGCAGCAGGAAGCCACCCGCAACATCCTGCCGACGCTGACGGTCGCAATGAACTCGCTACCCGGCGGCAAGGTGCAACGCCCGCATCGGCACAATTCGGTGGCGGTGTCGCTGATCATCAAGGGTGACCGCTGCTTTTCGGTGATCGACGGCAGGCGCAAGGACTGGGCGCCGTGGGCGACCACGATCACGCCGCCCGTCTCGGTGCACTCGCATCACAACGGTGGCAACGAGCAGGCGCTGTTCCTGATCATCCAGGACGGCGGCATCTACTACCACACCCGCGCAATGGGCTTCGAGTTCGCCGAACAACCAGCCTGATACAAGCAAAAGGAAACGGTCATGGCATCATCGGCAGCAGACGTTTCGGTTCAGCTCGAGGTTCGCTCTCTGCATCCCGCCCTCGGCGCCGAGGTGCGTGGCATCGACATGCACACACCGCTCGATCCGGCGACTTTCCAAGCGCTGCACGATGTCTGGATGCAGCATCTGGTACTGGTGTTTCCCGGCCAGCACATCACCGACGCCGAACATGTGGAATTCACCCGCAGCTTCGGCGAGCCCGAGATCTTCCATCAGAAGATCATTCGGTCGCGCCGCATGAAGGAGATCTTCCGTGTCTCCAACGTAGATGACGACGGCAACCTGATGCCACCCGACCATCCGACGGTGAAGCAGGTGGCGCTCGCGCAGTTCTGGCACACCGACAGCAGCTATCGCACCAATCCATGCGTTGGTTCTCTGCTGCATGGCGTGGAGACCAGCCGCACCGGGGGCGAGACCCAGTTCACCAACATGTACGCCGTATATGAAGCGCTGCCCGAACTCGCTCAAGCGCCAGGTGCAAGGGCGCAAGGCGCAGCACAATTTCGGCCATCTGCACACACTGGCCGCGCTGAAGCCGCTGACCGAGGAGGAAAAGGCTGCGATGCCCCCGGTGTGGCAGCCAATGGTGCGCAAGCATCCGGTCACCGGTCGGCAGTCGCTTTACATCAGCCCGATCTACAATGACGAAGTCGAAGGCATGACTGCGGAAGACGCGAAGCACCTGATCGCGGAGCTGACGGAGTTCGCCGCGCAGCCGCGCTTCGTCTATCGCCATCGTTGGGAACCGGACG
This sequence comes from uncultured Alphaproteobacteria bacterium, assembly GCA_963726125.1. Taxonomy (GTDB): domain Bacteria; phylum Pseudomonadota; class Alphaproteobacteria; order Acetobacterales; family Acetobacteraceae; genus JAMXLO01. The sequence continues at coordinate 199,877 of CAVSBG010000019.1, forward strand.
ACGTGGTGATGTGGGACAACCGCTGCACCATGCATCAGGTCACCCCACACGATCCGACTGAACGGCGCGTGATGCATCGCACCACCATCATGGGAACCGAGCCGGTGCTGGCGGCCTGATGCCGCCCGCGCAACCACTCGTCGTCGAACATCCGAACCCGGACCTCGCGTGGCTAGCCAAGCTGCGCGAGGACATCCTGGACCCCGATCTTCCCATCATAGATCCGCATCATCACCTGTGGGATCGACCCGGCAGCAAGTACTACCTGGATGAGCTGCTGGCCGATGTGAACGCTGGCCACAACGTCGTTGCCACCGTGTTCCTTCAGTGCTTCTGGGCCTATCGGACAACGGGCCCCGAGGCGATGCGCCCCGTTGGCGAGACGGAGTTCGTCGCATCGATCGCGGCGGAATCGGAAAAGCGCAAGTCTCGCACTCGTGTCTGCGCGGCGATCGTCGGGCACGTCGACTTCCGTGCCGGTGAACGCGTCGACGCAGTGCTGGAGGCGCACATCGAAGCCGCTGGAGGTCGCTTCCGCGGCATTCGCCAGGTCACCGCGCGCCATCCCGATCTCGTTGCGAGCATCTCCACCCCGCCGCCGCTAGGTCTGATGGCCGATCCCACGTTTCGCACTGGATTTGCCCGCCTCGCCAAGTACGACCTGAACTTCGATGCGTGGCTATTTCATACGCAGCTCGGCGAACTCCTCGACCTTGCGCGCGCATTCCCCGCGACACCGATCGTTATCAATCATGTCGGTGGGCCACTCGGCGTCGGACCATATCGCGGCAAGCGCGACGAGGTATTCGCCACCTGGCATGACGCCATGCGGCAGTTGGCCACATGCCCGAATGTCCACGTGAAACTCGGCGGCCTCGCAATGGCGATCAACGGCTTCGACTTTCACCAACAGGCGCTACCCCCATCGTCCGGCGAACTGGCTCATGTCTGGCAACCTTGGATGCATGCGTGCATCGAGGCATTCGGTGCCAACCGCTGCATGTTCGAAAGCAACTTCCCGGTGGACAAGGCGATGTGCAGCTATCCTGTGCTGTGGAATGCGTTCAAGCGCATCGCCGCCGGCGCGTCCGCGGACGAACGCCGCGCACTGTTCCACGACACGGCGGCGCGCTTCTACCGCATCGAAATCTGATCTGAGGGGAAACAAGATGATGATCACACGCCGCGTGGCGCTCGGCGCGCTTGCTGCTGCACCGCTCGCGCGCCCTGCCCTGCTGCGCGCCCAAACCTCATCCGCACCGGTGAAGATCGGCTTGCTGAGTGACGTTGCCGGACCATATGCACATGTGGGCGGTACTGGCAGTCGCGTCACCACGGAGATGGCGGTCGCGGATTTTGGCGGGTCGGTATTGGGACGACCGATAGAGGTCATGCAGGCCGACGATCAGAACAAGGGCGATATCGCAGGTGCACTGGCGCGCGAATGGATCGATGATAAGGGTGTGGACTTGCTGGCGGATGGCGCAGCCACGTCGGCCGGCCTCGCGATCCAGCAAGTCGCGCGCGACAAGAAGCGTGTCTTCGTCATGAGTACACCGACCGCCACCGCCTTCATCGGCAAGCAGTGCTCACCCTACGGTTTCCAGTTCGCTGCGGATACCTACGCGTTGGCAAAAGGTGTTGGTGGTGCCCTGGCCAAGGCCGGCGGTGACACGTGGTTCTTCATCACGGCTGACTACGAATTCGGCGCATCGCTACAGGCCAGCACAGAGGAATTCGTCAAAGCAGCCGGTGGCAAAATCCTGGGCAGCACGCGAGCACCGCTCGGCACGGCGGATTTTTCCTCCTATCTGATCCAGGCGCAGGCATCCGGCGCGAAAGTGATCGGGCTGGCGAACGCTGGCACCGACCTGCAGAACTGCATCAAGCAGGCCGCGGAGTTCGGCATCACGAAAGGAGGGGTGCGCCTCGCCACACTGCTGATGATCATCAATGACGTAGTGTCGTTGGGGCAGAACGTCTGCCAGGGACTGGTACTCACCAACTCGTTCTATTGGGACATGTCACCGGAAACACGCGCGTGGACGCAGCGCTATCTGGCGAAGATGCAGGCACCGCCAAACGAATACAACGCCGGATGCTACGCCGGCGTGCTGCATTGGCTGAAGGCCGTGAAGGCAGCAAACACGCTGGATGCGGATGCAGTGGCCGCGAAGATGCACGAGACCCCTCTCGATGACTTCTACAACAAGAACGTGCGGATCCAGGCGAATGGCTGTGTACCGCACACGATGTATCTGTGGCAGGTGAAAGCGCCATCGGAGAGCAAGGGGAAATTCGACCTGTTCACCCAGCTTGCCACCATGCCGTCTCCGGAGGCGTTTCCGCCCCCGGGATTGTTCGGTTGCCCGCTGGTGCCGGCCTGACGGCTACACCGCGATTTCGAACCAGAAATCCAGCATCTCGCCCTTGCGTTCTGCCGCAAATGTCGTAGTGACGCGGGTGCCGATCTTCAGCTTCTCGGCCGCTGCGTGCGGATCCTTCAGGTCGATGCCTTTGAAGTAGCCGCCCAGCGCGGTGTCGGCTCCGTCCAACAGCACGTAGCCAAAAGCGTAGGGTGGCTCTGGCAGATTGTTGAACTTCTCATACACCATGGTGAACGCCTCGATACGTCCACCCGGTCCGACCTTCACCCAGCCAGTCGTCGGCAGCAGTGTTTCATCCGAGAACGACCGCGGTGGCACGAGCACGCGCCCTGTCTTGGCACAATGCCGGCCATAGATCGCCGCCTCGTCGCGGATGCGCGCATAGAACCAGCTCGCGGTCTCACCCAGCGCGTGGTTGTAGGTGATGCTCCAGACTTCCTGACGTTCCAACAGTTCCATCGTCCGCTCCTATGCCTCGATGACCATGGTGCCGAAGATCTGATGATCGCCACCATTGCCGCTTGCAATTCCTAACCGTGCGCCCGCCACTTGATGATCGCCCGCACGTCCCCATACCTGCAGCGCAACCTCCGCAACGCGTGCCATGGCGGTCACCGCGATCGCGTTGGTACAAAGGGTACCGCCAGACGGATTTACTGGGATGCGCCCGCCGATGTCGAACTCGCCATCGCGCAGTTGCGCAATCGAATCGCCGGGACGCGACACCAGGCGTGCCGCATCGATCGAGTGGTACTCGGTGTTGCTGAACGGCGCGTATAGCTCCGCGACTTGCACCTGCCTAGCCGGATCGGTGATCCCAGCCATACGATAGGATTTCTCGAACGAGCGACCCAGCGCATACGCATCGGCATGTTCGGCCGTGGGGTTGTTGCCCATGCGGTCTCCCATCCAGTACGTCTCCGCCGAATGGCCGACGCCCGTGATCCACACCGCATCAAGATGATTGTCCCGGATGAACCGTTCGGATGCGAGCACCATCGCCGCCCCACCCGAAGATTGCGGACAGCAATCCAGCAACTTGATCGGCCACGAAATGATGCGCGATGCCAGCACGTCATCTATGGTCACGATCCGCCGCAAATGCGCTTTGGGATTCAGTGCCGCGTGTCTGCGGTTCTTCACCGTGACCCGCGCCATGTCTTGTTCGGTCATGCCGTAGCGCTGCATGTAGCGTACCGCCGACATGGCCAGCATATTGATCGTGCCAAGTGGCAGCGGGCGTTCGTAACTGGGATCCCAGATCTTGTTCAGGACTGTTTGCGAATCACCGCATTCGCCGATCTTGTCAGCGCCGGCAGTCATCACCACATCGAACATGCCGGACGCAACATGGTAGTACGCCGCTGTCACTGCCGAAATGCCCGTGGCACCGCCGTTGTTGATGCGCAGGAACGGCTTGTTGCGCGCCCCGACGGCATCCACACCGAGCCGTTCGGCGTTGCCGATGCCAACCATTGCATCGGGCGACAGCGAATATACCACAGCCTGGATCGCATCGAAGTCGAGCCCCGCATCCTGCATCGCGCGCACGACGCCTTCGCGCACGAGTTCAGGGTAGCTGGCGTCGTCGCGGCGCGAGCAGAATTCCGACTGGCCAATGCCGATGATGCCGACGCGGTCTGTGCTCATGGCCGCGCCTCCTTCGCGAACACAATTGCTGACTGATACTGCATGGCAAATCCACTCCCTGCGTGCGCCAGCCCGCAGCGAGCATTGGGCACCTGATGCGTGCCCGCGCGACCGCGGACCTGGTTTGCAATCTCCGCGATCCGGATAAGCCCTGTGCAGAACACAGGATTCCAGGTCAGAACGCCACCGGACAGATTCACTGGAACACGGCCACCGCGTGCAAAGCTGCCGTCGGAGGCGCACGCAGCCCATTCCTGACGCGGGCAGAGCGACAGCGCCTCATACGCCAGAAGTTCAGAATACGGCGTCGCGTCAGTCACCTCGACAACATCGAAAGCGGACGCCACATTGGCAATGCCGGCTGCCTCATAGGCCTGTCTGGCAGCGGCAGCGAGTGCCGGCGCTGTAGCCAGATCGCGGTCGCCGAGGAAGCTCGGCTCGGTCGCCCATCCCATGCCCCGCAGCCATGCCACGTCACGCAGCCCACGTTCGGCGATGAATTCAGGTGACGCCAACACCATGGCCACGCTGCCGGTGACAGGCGCGCTCGTCATCGTTGGCATGATCGGCCACCGCAACGGTCCAGCCGCCGGATGCAACGGCGGCTCAGGCCACGCCAGGCGCCCGTGCGCACGGTTCTTTGCCGCAACCGCTTCCGCGGCGACACGCGCATCCGGTTGCGCGCGCTCCACGGCCGAAGCCTGCAACGCATGTGCCGACAATTCATCCAGCGGCAGTGCACGATGGAAATACGGATCAGCACCCAACCGCTGGGCTTCCGACATCGAGGACACCTCGGTCGGGCTCCATGACACGATCAGTTGCGTTCGGAACTGTCCGGTGGCGACGCGCAACGCACCCAGGATAAATGCGTGCTCCGACGCCGACGGAGTGGACATGATGTCGCGATCCACCCCACCCACCGGACCCGATGCCATCATCACTGAAATGGATCGACCATCGAACTGATCGTTGGCGGCGACCACGATGCCGTCGACATCGTCGATCGTGATGCCGGCATCGGCGAGTGCAAGCTGTGCCGTGTCGTAAATCATCTCCTCCAACGACCGGTCGCGCGCGGCGATCGCCGGCCGGATCGTGCAGCCGATCACTCCGGGTTGGACTCGCATCCCCATCGCACTACTCCTGCTTCGGTCAAAGGTGGTCGCAAGGCTGGCGGTTCGGCGTTGATCAGCGCGGGAAACAGCGCCTGCAACCGCCCTTGAGATCCGCGTCGAACGACGCCGCGCCGCGCATGGTGCGGTGTATCCACGGCTTCCTTCAGATCCAGTACCGCGCTGACACAGCAGTCCGCCACAGCAAACTTCGCGCGGCATTCGTCCAGCGAAATCGTGGCAAAGAACCAGGTCAGGTCTCGAATCAACACCGTCTGTGGCAACGGCTCCTGCTGCCGATGCATCCAGTCAGGCCGTTCCGCTGCCTCGCAAAATGCGCGCCAGAACTTCGGTTCGACGGCGCCGAGCATGACGTGACGATCGTCGAATGTTGTATAGACGCGATAATAGGCAGCTCCGCCATTCAGATAGGTGCTTTCCGGCTGCGGCACGACCTCATCCAGCGCGGCGAGTTGGAAGAGTTGCAGCGGCATCGCCACGTCGGCGATGCCAAGATCGATATGACAGCCCAACCCGTCACGCCGCCGCGCCTCCAGCGCACCAAGGATCGCAATCATCGCGAACAGCCCGCTGGTCATATCGGCGATTGGCGGATCGAAGCTGCGAGGCGGTACGCCATTGCGGTGCAATACACCAGCGAGCGCCAGATAGTTCCCGTCATGACCGGCCACCTGCGACATCGGCCCTTCGGCGCCGTAGCCGCTCAGCGAGCAGTAGATCAGTCGAGGGCATGCCTCACGTATGGTGGCATGATCGAGGCCAAGGCGCTGCATGACACCGGGCCGGAAACCTTCGATCAGCACGTCAGCCTCGGCTGCAAGCGACAACAGCGTCTTCTTGCCGTCCGCACTCTTCAGATCCAGCCGACATAATCTCTTGCCTGCGTTCAATGCGGCATGGAACAATGGGGTCCCCTCGGCACCACGTGGACCGAGCTGCATCATGCCGTCGCCTTGCGGCGGTTCGACCTTCAACACCTCCGCGCCGAAATCAGCCAGCAGCAGACTGGCGAATGGTCCCGGCAGGTAGCTGGACAGGTCCAGTACGCGCACGCCACGCAGGCAATGATTGAGCCGTGACATGCGTCAGGTCCCCGGCGCAATCAGTACGCGCCCCGCCGCCGCACCGGACTGCACCAACGCCAGTGCGTCCGCCGCACGAGCCAACGCGAAGGACGGACCGAGCATGGCGCGAACATCGCCTCGCCGCAGCAATTGCAGACTAAGCCGTAATTCTTCCCGTGTGGTGCTTGTGGCACTGAGCATCGATATGCCCTTGAGAAACAGCTGCGCCGGATTGAACGGTATGAACTCGCCATTCAGTTGGCCGATCAACACCCAGCGTCCGCCACGCGCCAACGAACGTCGCGTCGGCACGAACACCGGCGTTCCAACGGTGTCCAGCACGCAGTCAACGCCTTCGCCACTCGTCAGGACGCTTACGTCACCGGAGAAGTCGCCGCCTCGCTCAACCACGACAACCGCATCGGCGCCGAGTTCGCGCAGCGTCTCAGCCTTCGCCGGCGAGGTCGTCTGCGCAATCACCCAACCGCCCGCATGCTTGGCGAGCTGCACGCCATGCATGCCGAGCCCGCCGCCCGCGCCGGTGATCAGCACAGTATCACCCGGGGCAATGTGTCCGACGGCGCGCACTGCATGCAGCATGGTTCCGATCGCGCAAGCCGCTATGCACGCCGCGTCGAACGAAACTTCATCGGGCACCAGCACCACATTGTCCGCCTCGACCGCGACGAACTCCGCGAACCCGCCGTTCAACCGAGTGTCGCCGAGGAAGACCTGCTCGGCACAAAGCGGCTCGCGTCCGCTGCGACAGAAGCGGCATTGCCCGCAGACATGCTCACGCTGCGTGGTCGCCACGCGGTCGCCGACAGAGAACCCGGTCACTGCATCGCCAACATCGACGATCGTTCCGGCGATTTCATGGCCCGGCACGCAAGGCAGCACGATCCCGGCACGTAGGATGCCAGCGCAGACTGCAACATCGTGCGAGCAGACACCGCAATACGCGACTTGAATAACGACGTCATGCGGCCCAACTATCGGGTCGGCGATGATCTCGCAGACCAACGCGCTGCTGACGGTTCCAGGCTCTCGTAAGACGAGTGCTCGCATCGCTTCGGCGCTAAAGAATCACGATGGGGTTGACCGGACTGCCCGTGCCGCCGACCACCGGCAGCGGACTTGCAACGAACATGAATTCGTGGCGACCCGTTGCCGCCAGATCGTGCAGCAGCAGACCTTCCAGCAGCGGGATGCCGAAGTCACGGATCAGCCGCTGATGCACCGGGAACACCGTGCCACGCGCGAACGGGATGACCTCGACAGCAAAGTTGTCGGCGCCCACCACCGCGATCTCGCGTTCGGCCAACCATAGCGCCGCATCCAGATCGAGCCCAGGTTCGCCGTCGAACGACACGCTGTTTGCGCGGCCCTGGCTTTCCGCCCAGCCGGTGCGAAGCAGCACGATATCGCCTTTGCCAACCTTCGCGTCTACCTGGTTCGCCGCGCGCTCCAAATCGCCCGCACCGATTGCGACACCATCCCCCAACGGCGCGCCACACGAACCAGCAACGTCGAGCAACACACCACGCCCAACAATCGGCCCCATCTTGTCGATACCGCAACGCGTCGCGCCACTCGTACTTCGCGTGCCAACGCCGGGAAAGCCGTTGTAGAGTGCATCGTCGTACCAGGCGTGGCACAGCGCATCGATATGCGTGCCGATGTGCAACGGCAGCACCACGGTGTCCTCGGCGAACTGGAAACCGCCGGGCCTGCGCGCGCCGGCGGCGTAGTCTCCACCGTCGCGGCCCATGAAGTGCTGCACGCCTGCGCGATGTTGTGGCACCGGTGTCCGCGGTGACAGCGGCTGCGCCAGACCGAGCACCTGGCCTGATCGCACCAAGGCCGCCGCATTGCGCACCTGCACCGGGTCGATGTGGTTCAGCGCACCGCGTTCGTCTTCGTCACCCCAGCGATGCCACGCCTCGCGCGTCACGATGCTGCGCCTCGGGCCAGCGATGCCGCGATCTGCTTCAACTCGCGCCGCATCAACTTCCCGGTGACTGTGACCGGCAAGGCATCGCGCACCTCTATGAAGTCGGGCACCTTGTAGCGCGAGGCCAACGCCCGGCAATGCGCTGCGAGTTCCTCGGGCCGTGGCGTTGCTCCTGGCTTCGCCACCACGAAGGCCGCGAGCAGTTCGCCCTGCGTAGCGTCCGGCACGCCGACGACGCCCGCCAGCGCGACTGTTGCATGGCGCATCAGCACATCCTCCACTTCGGCGGGAGAGATGTTGATGCCGCTCTTCTTGATCATCTCCGTGACACGGCCGCTGAACGAGATCGTGCCGTCGGGCAATAGCCGTCCCATGTCCCCGGTGCGAAAGAAGCCGTCCGGGCTGATCGCGTCTGTCGTCTGGCTTTCGCTGTAGCCGACGTAGCCGCGCGTGACATAGCCGCGGACCTCGATCATGCCCTCTTCGCCGCGTGGCAAGTCCACGCCGGTATCGGCATCGACGATGCGGATTTCGACACCCGGCAGCGGCGGTCCCTGGCAGGCCGCGCGTCGCTCAAGCGGCCAGTCATGCGGCGTGACGCAGCAATTGCCGTAACTCTCAGTCTGGCCGTAGACATTGCAGATCTCGCGCGCACCAAGCACCGTCGCTGCTGCAATGATGTCCTGCGGCGCACCGATGGTCAGGCCCGTGCGCAGGCTGCGCACTCGCTCTGGCCGAAATGCCGGATGCGAGACGATGGCACTGGTGATCGCTGGCAGCGTGTAGAGCGCCGTGCAACGGTGCCGCTCGATAAGGTCGATCGCCTCACCCGGCTCGAACCTGCCTTGCAGGACCAGTGCCGCACCATGTGTAAGCGTCGCCGACATCGCGTTCGCGCTGCCATAGGACCAGAAAAGCGGTGGCGCCAGCAGGACTCGATCGTCCGGACCATAACCCTGCCGTTCGCCAATGTTGAAACCGTTCTCGATGATACCGACATGCGACAGCGGCACCGATTTCGGTCGGCTGCTGGACCCCGAAGTATAGATGATGATGGCATCGTCGGCCGCGCCAGGTCCGATGCCCGGTGTGGGGCGCTGCATCGGCAAATCCGATACCAACCGCTCGTATGGAATGAACCCACCGGTCGCGCCATCGCCGAGCAGCACGAGCTTGCGCAAGGAAGGATAGCGCGACGACCGCCACCCGTTTCCTGTCGCGGCCTCTGGCACCAGCCCTCGCAACGCAGCGGAGAAGTCGTTGTCGCCGAACCGATCCAGTGCTATCAGAACGCACGCTGCCGAATCTTGCATCAGCCAGTCGAGTTCATCCGGCGTCGACCACGTGCTGAATGCAACGACAGTGCCGCCGGCAATCACCGTGCCGAAGAATGCCTCCAGCCATTCGGGACGATTGTTGACCAGCAAACCGACACGGTCGCCACTCGCGACACCGAAATCGCGCAGCGATGCAGCCACGCTCGCCGCGCGCGCACTGAGTTGGGCATAGGACAGCACTTGGTCACGCCACAGTACGGCCGGCCGAGCGCCGAAGCGCTCCGCCTGTTCGAAGGCAAGATCGGCCAGGGTCCTGCTGTAGGGCGCTTCCATGGCTCCCAATTCCGAATATTATTCGCTTTTAAGCGTCCACCTTGTGCGGTGTCAAGCACGGCGAAAGGTTGGCATTGCGGAACCCCTCCTCCTCGCCTTATCCAGGGAGTGCGGTGCAACAGCCTCCGGACTTTGTTAAGGAGTCAGAACAGACGATGCTGGATCGAGCCACGACCGAGGCGAAGGAGCAGTGGCTGGAAATCCTGGAACAGGCGGCCAGCGGCTACCTCGATGGCGCGAGAGATCCCAAGCAGAGCAGAAGCCGGCGCCGGCAACTTGATCTGCTCGAGGCGGCAACGCGCGTGTTCGCGCGGGACGGGATCGCCAAGGCCAAGATGGCCGATATCGCTGACGAGGCCGGGATGTCGGTGTCGTCAATCTACGACTATTATCCGAGCAAGGAGGACCTGGCGTACGAAATCCCGATCCGCCGCCTCGCTCAGTTCTATGCCGAGTTTCTTGAGCAGGCGCCTTCACTCGCAACCATGCGCGAACGGTTGCACTTGTTCCTCTCGATGGCGACCGACTACGCGCGCCGCAACCCTGACTGGGCGCGGCTGCTGTATCTTGAGATCTGGCCCAGTGTCCTGATCGAGGAAGCACGTGTTCGGCGGGCGGTCGATGATTTCGGCCGTATTGTCGTCGCGATGATCCGCGAGGGCGGCCGGTGCGGCGAGTGGAGTGCGAAGCTCAATCCCTATCGGACCGCCACCATCCTGATGGGCAGCATCACCCACATGATCATCACCTGGCTGCTCTATCGACGGCCGGAGAATTTGAACAAGGCGACCAAGCCCATGGTTGACCAGCTCCTGCTGCTGCTTGACCTGGCTGAACCGCCAATGTCGAGCTCGCGCAAGGACAAGGCTGCGCGTGTATCTCGGTCAAATGGATAAAGCGGCATGATCTGGGGCGTATCGTTCGCGCTGCACGAGCACGCCGTGGTGGACCTACGCTCCGGTCGTCTAGCTCGCGTACTTGAATTCCGGAAGCGATTCCAATGCTTCCTTTGAACCGCCTGGGAGAACCATCTTCTTGTCGACGATCTTCAGGGACGTGAACGGCACGACAACGTATTTGGAGCCAAGCCCCAGGAATCCGCCGACCGACAGAACGGCATAGGGGGTCTGCCCGCCAGGCGTCACGATCAGGTCATCGATGGTGCCGACGGTCTGGTTGGATTCGTTATAGACCGTGCTTCCCACCACCTTCGAGGTCCTGTATCCAGTGGCCAAGGTTTGGGGATCGACCTTCATCAGGGTCACGGTCTGCGGAGCGCCTTGCGCATGTACAGAACCGGACAACATCAGGGCAATTGCTGCTGCACCCGACAGTACACCGATTGAACGCCTCACGATGACCCCTTTCGATTGATCAGCACACGAAACGCCCTGAATTGGGCAGAGTTGTGTGGATCGTGGGCCACGTTGTCGTGTGCGTTGTGCGATCCGCACGTGCCTGGCACCCGAGATTGCCCTTGCATCAAGCGTGGAACGTGGCTCCGAGATGCCGGCATACGGCGGCTGCCTGCTCGGACAGATCGCCGATGATCTGCGCCTCGGGGGTCATCGCTGCAAAACCACTCCAGCGCCGCGCGATGGGTCGATCTGTTCGGCCGATCGCTTTGGTGCTGCAGAATTGCAGGTCATAACTTTAGGGGTGCCATCGAACCTTTGAACCTTGAGGTGTCGAATTCGCCCTTCACCGTGTCGACGTCACTCATGCCACTCTTATGGTACCAGATATTTTCACTGGTGGCGTGGAACAGAGCTCCAGTGCGTGGATGGATCCAGTCCTCGCTCTCCGAGCTGCACTTGATCGGGTAATGTGGAATGCCATGTGCCTTCAACCAACCCGAGCAGTTGTAGCAACAAAGCTTTTCGATACAGACAATTCGTAATCCGATCTTGGCAGCCAACTCAGCAATGCTCCCAGTCGCCTTGTCCTTATCGCCGGACTTCCAACTGATATAGCCTTCCTTAAGCAAATAGCGTATTATCATCATCTCGGCATGAAAACCACGGTGTTTACCGGCGTCCGCCGCGTTGTAGGATCGTTTGGCATATTCTGCGAATTCCTTTGGAAAATCATCTGGCGCGGACCATGTCTTTCCATTTTGCGACGCATAGGCGATGCTCGGCTCCAAGCCGCAAGCTTTAAACACGCCGATCGCGAGGGTATTGAGGTTTCTAATGCCCGACCCCTGTGGCCTGTTGTTGTACTTTCCATCCGCCCATGCCGCCAGCTTCATATCGAAGTCGCCGCTCAACTGGAGGGCGGGTCCGTTGGCTGAACTGTATCGCGCCGCGAGCTTTTGGTCGGCCTTAAGCCTAGTGTCCGACATGGCGTTCTGTCCCTCTGCTCTCACACATGATCTACGTCGAGATAAGCACACCCAGGCTATGGGCCGATGTGAGTCAGTCCACTGCTTCCCCGATTTCGGTCACAATCGCGTCGACGCCGGCCAGTCAGCCCGGCGAACACGTTCGTTGCAGGAGACAGCGGCAGTGCCGACACGCGGTCAACCGCATTGATTGAGAAGACTGGCGGGCACGGTCGCCGGGCGCCCAATGTGCCGACCCCGGCATTGTCGGCAGCACGGGGCCATCGTGCATCGTCCGGGCACGACCGTCCGGTTCATCATGGCTACCTGGAGGACGGTTTCCCACTCAGATAGGCGGCCACCGGCCCGGTCAACGGAATGGCGTCAAGCTCATCTGGCAATACGAACCGGGCAGCAATGATCTCGCGGTTGTCGAGCCGCAACTGAGGTCGCTCATTCAGCCGCAGTTCGAAGACGTGCACATGGTCGTCCTGCCCATCCCAGATCCCGCATACTATGCCCCAGAGACGCATGTGAGTGGCCACGAGACCGATCTCCTCGGCGAGTTCACGTCGTGCTGCCGCGTCGGGCGCTTCGCCGCGCCGGATGCTTCCCCCAGGAAAATTCCACGCGGTCCGGTATGACGATCGAACCAAGAGCAGTGCCGCACCAACGTAGACCGCCACCACCGCCCCTTCGTGCCGCGGGCGCCGGAGGTGCCACCAAGCCACGGCCAGGGGGAAACCCATGCGGAATGCCAGCCGATATGCAGCATCAACAGGCTTGAAAGGTCGTGCGGGGCGATAACCTGACATGGACTGATCTCTCCAATCTCTCGCCGCCGTCTGTTGCCGGTTCCCTGCGGTGTTGCTGACCTGCCACTTGTGCGGGCAAAATGATTACTGCACACCAAAGAGTATTGCTCCGACACCATGGTTTTCTGCCAGCATGGCGCCCCACTCCGTCGGAAACTGCGATGCTGCCACGAGTGCGCCTTCCGACCCCAGCCCCTCCACTTGTCCGGCTACGGGTTGCGCTCGCCTTGGGTCTGGTCTGCCTCCTGGCGGCTTGCACGAGCGGCTATGGACCGACCACCCATCGGCACGGCGGCGCCTACGCGGGACCCTCCGGATACTATCCGCCGCCCGGACCGGCGGAGGATCCCTGGGGCCCTTATATCCGCGAGGCTGCGGGCCGATATGGAGTGCCTGAGCAGTGGATCCGCGAAGTGATGCGACAGGAGTCCGGTGGCCAGGAACAAGCAGTGTCGTCCGCTGGCGCCATGGGGTTGATGCAGATCATGCCCGACACGTTCGACGGCCTGCGCCAGCGCTATGCCCTGGGCGAAGACCCTTTTGAACCACGCGATAATATCATGGCTGGCACCGCGTACATCCGCGAGATGTACGATCGCTACGGCGCCCCGGGCTTTCTCGCGGCGTACAACGCCGGGCCGTCTCGTTTGGACAGCTACCTCGTTGGCAGCAACTCACTGCCCGATGAAACTGTCAATTACGTTGCTGCGATCGCGCCGCGCCTTGGCAGCAGCGTAGCGCTGACAGGGCCACTTGCCGCATATGGTGGGCAGAGCAGCACTATGACGCAGGCGGTTCCGCTCCGCCAAGCCGCAGCGCCAGTGACAGTCGTTTCCAGCGCTGACGGCGCGTGCGACCAGAATGCTGCTTATGATCCTGATCGGCCATGCGCGCCCGCCTCTACACCCGTAGCTGCAGTGCCGGCCGCGGCATCGACTGCCGGTGGGTGCGATCCCGATGCCGCCTACGACCCGACCCGAGCTTGCCTACAGACGGCGGCACCAGCCGCACAGGGTGTTGCTGTGGCCGCTGTTTCACAGACTTCGCTTTACCAACCGGCAGCGACGGCCGCCGTTACCAGTCCCCCCGCAATTAGCACAGCGCAAGCGATGGCTTCTGCGACGCCAAGCGGCGGCGGCTGGGCGATTCAGGTTGGCGCATTTCGTAGTCCTGTGGTCGCACGTGAGGCCGCCACCGGCGTTCACGATGCCATACCCGATTTGCTCGCCGCCGCTCAGATCGAACTTCTACCGACCACACCCTTTGGCGGCGCGGTTATCTACAGGGCCCGCCTCGGCAATCTATCTTCCACGACTGCCAACGCAGCCTGCGCTCGATTGGCGGCTGCCCAGCAACCCTGCATGGTTGTCAGCCCGGGGCAGACGTCGTAGCCCGTCGTGACTGCGCCATGCGCTTTCATCCCGATGCGCCGCCGGCAGACCGCGCCGACGCGGCCCACGAAGCGGATGAACATCAGCCCGATTGGCGAGCCAGGCGACGTCGCGCACGAGATTTGGGCCCTGCTGCCTTGATGAGGCTCATTGGTAACGAACTGCCGGCGATATCGCTTGGCGGGGCAACAAGACCGACCATGACAGGACTGCACTGGCCACGTACTGTGGTCGAGATTATCAGGAGCCATAGGATGCGCACCTACAGAAGTTGGCACCGGTGCCTGGGCGCCACGCTTGGTGTCCTGCTCGTGGCCGCTGTTCCGTCGCGAGCAGAGAAGGTGCTGAAGGTGATTCCGAGCGCTGACATCGGCCAACTCGATCCCGACCTGGCCGCCAATCTCATTGGCCGCACCTATGCACAGATGGTGTTCGACACGCTGTTTGCGCTCGACCATAACATGGCGCCGCAACCGATGATGGTCGAAAGCGAGGCTGTCAGCCCCGATCGGCTCACCTATCGGTTCACACTGCGCCAGGCGCTTACGTTCCAGGACGGCAGTCCCGTAACGACGCGCGACGTCATTGCCTCACTGCAACACTGGATGGACAACTCCTCCATCGGCGCGCAGCTGAAGGCGCGCCTTGCGTCACTGACCGCTGATGATGCTCGCACATTCACTTTGACATTGAAGCAGCCGTTCGGTTGGGTTGAATTCATGCTGGCAGGCCCGGGCGCGCCGATGGCGGCGATCATGCGCGCCGCCGACGCCGAACGCCCTGCCGGAACACCGCTCACGGATCCGATCGGGTCAGGTCCGTTCCGCTACATTAGCAATGCGCGTGTCGTCGGATCGCGCGCGGTGTTCGAGCGTTTCGCTGGCTACCAGTCGCGGCCGGAACCGGCGGATGGCCTCGCCGGCGGCCGCGTGGTGCATGTGGACCGCGTCGAATGGAACATCATACCTGACACAACGACGGCAGCGAACGCACTGGTGACCGGCGAGGCGGATTTCTGGGACACGGTCTCCGGCGATCTGACCCCATTCCTTCGCAACCACGGCATTGTCGTGCAGCGCACCACCACGCTGCAGTCCGTTGGTTTCCTGCGCCCGAATTTCCAACTGCCGCCCTTCAACGATCCACGTGCACGCGAAGCGCTGGCATTGCTGGTCAATCAGCCCGATTATATGGAAGCGGTGGCTGGCGACAATCTGAAGTGGCGCGCCTGCTATTCCTTCAGCGTCTGTGGGTCGGCCTTCGGTACGGAAGTTGGGTCGGAGGCGTACCGGAAGCCGGACATCACGCGGGCCAAAGAACTCCTGGCCGAAGCAGGATACCACGGACAGAAGATTGTGTTCGTCAGCACGCCGCAGTTGCCGGCGCTCAATGCATTGGCGCAGGTTGCGGTGGCCACACTGCGCCAGGCCGGAATGAATGTCGATCTCCAGATGAGCGACTGGTCGGTGGTGTTCCAGCGCATCAACACGCCCAACAAGCCGCTTGATCAGGGCGGCTATAATTTGTTCGCCTCCACTTCGACCGGCGGCACGTGGTTCAATCCACTGACCAACATTGCTCTCGATCTTTCATGCCAGGCGCATAACTTTGCAGGCTTCCCATGTGATCCCGGTGGTGAAACATTGCGCCAGAAGGCTCTGAGCGCGCCCGATCAGGCTGCTCAAGTCGCGGCATTCGGGGAGTTTGAGCGGTACCTCTGGACATTCATTCCGTACGTGCCGCTTGGGCAATTCGATGTCGACAACGCGTGGCGGGCGAACATCACCGGAGTGCCGGAAGGCGCGTTCAATGCTTATTGGAACATCGAGAAGCACGAATAACGCAGCCGGATGAGTTCATGCAGTCCGCTTCACGGCTCCTTCGCGCCGGGCGATAAATCCAGCCAGGCTAGGGCCGATGAGTAGGATCACGATGAGGCGGGTGGTCTGCATGGCCATAACGAATGCCACGTCGACGTTGCTCGCCATCGCGATGATCGCCGCCGAATCCGCGCCTCCGGGACTGGTCGCGAGATAGGCGGTCAGCGGGTCGATGCCGGCGACCACGACAAGCATGGCGGCGAGGGCGGCGCAGACGGCCATCAGCACCAGGATCGAGAGCAGGACACGTGGCAGCGATTGAGCGGCGTGTCGCAGGATCGCTCGGTTGAAGCCGAGTCCGGTGCTCCAACCGACAATCGCGTAGCTGGCGACGAGCAGCCAGGGCGGCAGTTCAATCATGAGCACGCCGGCATCCTGCAGGGCGATGCCGAGGCCGATCGGCAGCAGCAATGGCGCGGCCGGAATGCGGCGGAGACGTGAGGCGACTGTGCCGAACGCGATCAGCAGCAGTGTCTCGAGGAAGGATAGCCAGTGGATGTGCGGAAACCATGAGATGGTGGTTGCAGGAATGCTGCCGGCGGTGGTCCATAGCCTTGCGACAATCGTTGCAGCGAATGCGACCATCAAAACGCGGAGATATTGCATGAAGGCGACAAGGCGGATGTCGGCGCCATAGGCTCCGGCCATCAGCATCATCGCGGTGGCGGCGCCAGGCGAGGAACCCCATACGGCAGTGGTGCCGGGCAAAACACGCCAGCGGGTGAGCAGCCAACCTAGCGTGCTGCTCGCTGCAATGACGGCAAAGACGACCGTCAGGAATAGCGGCCAGTCGCGCAGTATCTCGCCGATGATCGTGGGCGGGATGCTGCGCGCGATCATGCAGCCGATGACGGCCTGCGCGATCAGGACACATCGCTGGGGCACGCGGAGGTCGCAACCGGCGATCGCGAGGAGGATCCCCGCGATCATCGGACCTAGCAGCAGGGCGGCGGGCAGCCGGATGAGTTCCAGGCCCAGCCCGAAGATGCTGGAGAGAACGACGAGCATCGCCCATTGCTGGCTGGCAACCTGGCCGATGAACGGTCGTTGGCGGAACTGCAGGTTGGGGTCTCTATTCGAACTCGTTGTGGCAGGCCGGATGCTGCCGAGCGCAGGATGGCCTCGAACACGGCAACACCGTGCAGGATTTCGCTGAGTGGCATGGGGGACGGAACGTTGTTGCGGATGCTGGCGGCGAATGCCTCGAGCTCCGCGTTCAGCATGTTGAAGCCTGGTGTCTCGGTCACCTGCGGGGGTGCGGTCCCGCGATTGTCGCCGTCGATCGCTGGAACCAGGCGGAATGTCTGCATCGGGTGGCCGAGTATCTCCGCGAAACCCTTCGTGCCGTAGACGGCCATGCGATAGTTCGGCGTTGCGGCGACAGAGCAGGAGATGTGACCGGCCGCACCGTTCTCGAAGGTGAGCAGAATGTCGGTGGTGTCGTCGCTGTATGGCGCTGCTCGGCGCGCGACGCGGCAATAGACCGTATCCACGCGCCCTATCAGGTCTATCATGCCATCGACCAGGTGCACGCCGATGGCTGTCATGGCGCCGCCGGGTGACTCGTCGGATTGCGCACGCCAGGCGTCGCGCGCGAGTGCCAGACCAAGCAGCGAAGTCTGCTCGGCGCTGACGGTGATGATGGTGCCGAGATGTTGCTGCTTCACCGCCTGGCGGAGCATCGTCATGGACGGATGAAAGCGCCGGTTGAAACCAACCGCGAGCACGATGCCGGCCGTTTCGGCTGCAACGATCGCAGCTTGCGCATCGGCGAGCGACAGGGTGATGGGCTTCTCGACGAACACGGCCTTGCCGGCAGCGGCTGCGCATTTGATCTGCTCGGCGTGCAAGGTGTGCGGGGTGGCGAGCACGATTGCGTCGATCGCTGGGTCGCGCAGGATCACGTTCAGATCGTCGACCCAGTGGAGGTCGCGCTCGCGGCAGAAATCGGCGACGGTGGCTGCGGTGCGGGTATGCGCGGTGGTGAAGCGGATGGTCTCGCTGTGGCGCACTGACTCGACGAGGCTGCGACCCCACCAGCCGAGGCCGACGATGGCTGCGCGAATTGGTAAGCTCATGCGTTCCTGTCGGTGTTGCAAGGAAGGTTTTTAACACGGAGGACGTGCGAGGGCCACGGAGGACCACAGAAGTCGGAGCGGTCCCACAGACGGTGCTATCGGTCGATGACTGGTTGGCATATTGCCACCGCCGGTCGTGCAGGCTCCGACTCCTGTGGCCCTCCGTGGCCCTGGCACGTCCTCCGTGTTAAACGCTTGCTTGCTGGCCGTAGGCAGTCTCCAGGAGGATCGCTGAATGACCGCAGGCTCCCTGCGCGGGAATGACGTTGTGCGTTTCGAGGATGCCGGGCGGACGCGCGATGCGGTCCTCGCTGCGTTGGAGGAGATGCGCGCCGGCGATGCCGATTGGCGTGGCGGACGCGTGCCGCTCTACGTGTTCAGTGGACCGCCGGACGTGCAGGAGATCGGCAAGCAGGCGTTCAACATCTTCTTCACCGAGAACGCACTTGGTGCACGGCGTGCATTTCCGAGTCTGCTCCGCATGGAGCAGGAAATAGTTGGCATGGGACTGGACCTGTTCCATGCCCCGGAGGGCGCCGCGGGCAATATGACATCGGGCGGCACTGAGAGCATCGTGATGGCAGTGAAGGCGTGCCGCGATTGGAGCCGGGCGCGACGGGGTAATGCGGCGTTTCGCGGCAACATCGTTGCACCGGTCACCGCGCATCCTGCGTTCGACAAGGCGGCGGCGCTGATGGACCTTGTCGTGCGACGCGTGCCGGTGCGGGCTGATTTCCGCGCCGATGTTCCGGCAATGGCAGCGGCCATCGACAGCGACACCATCATGCTGGTCGGGTCTGCGCCGTGCTTTCCTTTCGGGGTGATCGATCCGTTGAAGGAGCTATCGGAACTGGCACTGGAACGCAGCGTGTGGCTGCACTCCGATGCTTGTGTTGGCGGTTGGATGGCGCCGTTCGCCGCGGAGATCGGGCGCGCGATTCCGGCGTTCGATCTTGGGCTCGCAGGCGTGTGCTCGCTGTCGGCAGACCTGCACAAGTTCGGGTTCTGTCCGAAACCGTCATCTGTCGTGTTCTATCGTTCGGCGGAGCTACAGGCGCACCAGGAGATGGTATTCGATGTCTGGCCCAGCGGACGGTTCGCAACGCAGACGCTGGTCGGCACACGTGCGGGTGGCGCGGTGGCGGCGTCGTGGGCGGTGATGCGCTACCTCGGGCGCGAGGGCTATCGCCGCATCGCTCACGATGTGCTGGAGATGCGCGATGCGTATCTCGCCGATCTGCGTGCGATCCCTGGCATGATGATCCGCGGCACACCGGAACTGGCAGTGATCGCGTTCGGTTGCGATGACGTCGACATGGGCAAGGTTGCCACTCGATTGGGCGAGCGCGGCTGGATCCCGGGCATGGTGCGCAATCCTCCTAGCCTGCACCTCATGATGTCGCTGCACCACGCAGCAGCGCGCGAGGCGTATGCGCGCGATGTGGCCGCCAGCATCGATGCGGTGCGGCGCGATGCTTCGGTCAGAAGCACGCAGGCGGTCTACTCCTGAACATTCTGCGTCCTCCGGCGGCACACTATTTGCTCGCTGTCGTGGTGAACGACCGGAGCCACGGCTAACCGCATGCAGTCGCGCAGCAAGAGCTTGTTGCTGGGGTTTACATCGGTGTCGGCTGGGCTGCTGGTCTGGTACCTGCTGAGGGCGCTGGGCCTGGTGTCGCCTGAGCTGCTGGCCAGTCCCGCGGAAGTCATTGCCGCGTTTATGGACATCGTGCGCAACGGCTATCGCGATACCACGCTGACGCAGAACGTAGCGGCAACGCTCGGACGGTGTCTGGCGGGGTTTGCGCTGGCAACCGTGTTGGGCGTGCCGCTGGGATTGTGGATGGGCACCAGCCGCGTAACTGCTGCCGCGGTGAATTTCATCATCCAGTTCCTGCGTCCCCTGCCGCCGTTGTCGTATCTGGTGCTGTTGATCCTTTGGTTCGGAGCTGGTGATCTCTCCAAGATCGCGTTGTTGTTCATGGGAGCGTTTCCGACCATCACCACGGCCGCAATGGCCGGCGTGCGGCAGGTCAGCCAGCAGCGGGTCCAGGCGGCGCGATCGCTTGGTGCATCGAGGGCGCAGGTGTTCCGCTACGTGCTGTTCCCGGCGTCGCTGTCGATGATCTTCACCGGGATGAGCATCGCTCTGGCCGGCGCATTCTCCAGCGTTGTCGCGGCGGAACTGATGGCGGCCAGCGACGGGCTGGGGTGGATGATCTTCTCCGCCAGTCGTTTCCTTCGCAACGACATCATCATGCTCGGCATCATCCTGCTTGGGCTGTTCGGCATGGCATTGACGCGCAGCCTGCTGGAGATCGATCGACGCGTGATCCATTGGCGCGGACGCGAATGATGCGCCTGCGCGGACCATGGATCGCGACCACGGCGAGCGTTGCTGTCCTGTTGGGCGGGTGGATCACGTTGAGCTGGGGCGGCGTGGTCAGCGATCTGTTCCTGCCGGGACCGGATGAGCTGTGGGATGCGATCGTTGACCTGGTGCAGGAGGGCTATAAGAACCGGCCACTCTGGGTGCATGTCGCTGACAGCCTGATCCGTGTGTTCGCGGGATTCGGCACGGGGGCGGCGGTCGGTACGATGCTCGGTCTGGCGATGGGGTATTTTCCGACGGTAGATGCGCTGTGCGAGCCGTATGTCGAATTCCTCCGGCCGTTGCCGCAGCTTGGCTACCTTGTGCTGCTGATCATTTGGCTGGGCATTGGCGAGACCTCGAAGATCACGCTGCTGTTTCTGGCGGCACTTCCGGTCTCTGCGGTGGCGGCGCGCAACGGGGTGCGCAATGTCTCGGTGGCGCGGTTGCATGTGGCGCGGTCACTTGGTGCGAACCGGTGGCAGATCTTTCGGCACGTGGTGTTCCCATCGGCGCTGGCGGAGATCTTCACCGGCGCGCGTTTGGCCATCGGCATTGTCTATGGAACGTTGATCGCGGCCGAGATCATCGCGGGCAATGATGGTATCGGTTGGATGATCCTGGATGCTGGACGGTTCCTGCGATCCGACTACGTCTTCGTCGGCATTCTGATCATCGGGTTGATGGGCGTTGCGCTCGATCGGCTGCTGGTTGCGATCGAGGCACGTGTCGTGCATTGGGCAGGCAAACAATGAAGGGGGCTAATCGATGAACATAGTGAACATGACCCGGCGCGGACTGTTGCGGACGGCAGGGGTTGGCGCCTCGGTGCTGGCGATGCCGGCGATCGTGCGGGCGGCGCCGGCGCAGGTGAATATCGCGTTCTTCCTCAGCACCAGTCCATTCATGATCGCCAAGGGCGAAGGCTGGATCGATGAAGCAGCGAAGACCAAGGTGAACTGGATCGAGGTTGGCAGCGGCGCGGAAATCAACACAGGCGTCGCGGCCGGCAGCATGGACCTGGGGTTCGGCATTGGTTCCTCGCCGACGGCGGCCGGCATCAGCCAGGGCATTCCGTACGAGGTCGTCGCGATGATGGACAACATCGGGCCGGCGGAAGAGATGACCGTTCGTAAGTCCGCCAACATCAAAACGCCAGCCGACTTCAAGGGGAAGAAGGTGGCGACGCCGTTCGGCTCGACGTCGCATTTCCGGTTGCTTGGCTTCCTGAAGACGAACGGCCTGACGCAGAGCGACGTGACCGTGCTGGACATGCGGCCTGATGCGATGGTGGCGGCGTGGACGCGCGGCGATATCGATGCGGGCTATGTCTGGAGTCCGGCGAAGTCGAAGCTGCTGGCGGCCGGCGGCGAGGTGTTCCAGACCTACAAGAAGCTGGAAGCCGCGGGCTATGTGATCGCTGATCTCATCGTCGCACGCACGCCGATTGCTACTGGCAATCCTGAGATGATCACCGCGATGCTGAAAGCGTACGGCCGATCGCTGGATGTCTATCGGACCAAGCCGGATGAAGCGGCGGCGATTGTTGGGAAACAGGCTGGCGTGAGTGCCGAAGTCGCGAAGGCAGACATGGCTGAATATGATTTCGTGCCGTTGAAGACTCAGCTTACGCCGGCATGGCTGGGCGCGCCTGGTGGCCAGGGCAAATTCGCGTCTGTGCTGAAGGGCACTGCGGACTTCCTGGTGGAGCAGAAGAGCATCCGGAAGGCACCGGACGTTGATGCGTTCGCCAAGGCGATCAATACCAGCTACCTGGCGAAGGCGGTTGGGTGAGCTCTGACTTCGTCGACATCAACGATGTCTGTGTGGAGTACGGGTCGGGCGCCTCCGCGGTGCGGGCGCTCGACCACGCGAAGCTGGTGTTTGGACGCGGCGATTTCATCTGCATTGTCGGGCCTTCAGGGTGCGGCAAGACGACGCTGTTGCAGACGCTGGCGGGGTTCGTTGTTCCGACGAGCGGTGAGATCCATGTGGAGGGTGCCCCCGTTGTTGGGCCCGGTCCCGATCGTGGTGTGGTGTTTCAGCAGCCGGCACTGTTCCCATGGATGACAGTGCAGGCGAATGCCGGGTTCGGGCCGATGGTGCGCGGCATTGCACGAGGTGAGCGGAACGAACGGGTTGAGCACTGGTTGAAACTGGTCGGACTCTGGGAGTTCCGCGCGCGGTATCCTTATGAATTGTCCGGCGGGATGCAGCAGCGGCTCGCGATCGTGCGGGCACTGTGCAATGAGCCGAAGCTGTTGCTGATGGATGAACCGTTCGGTGCGCTGGATGCGCTGACGCGGGAGAAGATGCAGGAGCAGCTGCATGCCGTGTGGCGGCGCAGTGGGATGACGATACTGTTCATCACGCACAGCGTGGAGGAGGCGGTTTATCTGGGGACGGACGTTGTGGTGATGTCGCCTCGGCCGGGGCGGATCATCGAGCGGATTGCGTGCCCGTTCGCGGCGCAGCAGCACGAGCGGGATATTCGGGCGACCAAGTCGAGCGCGGAGTTCGTTGCGGTGCGTGAGCAGGTGCTTTCGTTGATCTGGCAGATGCCTCTGGAGGGGTGACCGGCTGGTCGGCCGGTGACAGTGCGCTGCCGTGCTGGTCGAGGGTGCCCGACGTAGGGTTGGCAATGAGCCTGATTTAGCGAAAGCTTTCGCCATGAGCGGATTATCCAACATACTCGGCACCGATGTGGGCGGAACCTTCACGGATTTGGCATTGGTTACCGAGTCCGGCGAACTGCATTGCTTCAAGGTGCCAAGCATCCCCTCGCGTCCGGGCGCCGGCATCCTGAATGGCGTTGACGAGATCCAGGCGACCCTGAAGCTCGAGGGTCCGGCGTGGCATCGTATGGTCCATACCCACAGCAGCACGGTCGCGACGAACGCACTGATCGAGCGCAAGGGGTCCCGCGTTGGACTGTTGGTATCCGCGGGCTTCCGCGATCTGTTCGAGCTCCAGCGCCTGGCCGTGCCGCATCCCATGCGCTTCGATTCCAGGCGGCCGATACCCTTGGTGCCACGTGCGCTGGTGCGCGAAGTCGCCGGGCGACTGGATGCGGACGGACAGGAGATCGAGCCGCTCGATACCGACGCGGTGGTGCGTGCCGCGGGCGAACTTCACTCCGCCGGAGTCGAGATCGCGATCGTCGTATTCCTGCACAGTTATCGTAACCCGGTGCACGAACGGGGGGCGCGTGACGCCATCGCCCGCAGCGGCATCAAGCTCCGTGTCGAGTTGTCCAGCGACGTCTGGCCACAGGCTCGCGAATACGAGCGTGGCGTATTGACGGCGATCAATGCCAGCATTCGTTCGCTCGTCGAAGCCTATGTGGAACGACTTGTCGCAGGTCTCGAGGAACGCCGCATCGAAACGCCGGCGCGTATTGCCCGCTCCAATGGCGGAGCCGAACTCGCGGCCAGCCTGCGCGAGCGTCCGGTCGTTGCGCTGCTGTCCGGACCTGCCGCGGGCGTGAGCGGCGCTGCCGAGGTCGCACGCGACGCCGGCTGGGAAGCTGCGGATCTGATGACCGTCGATATTGGCGGCACCAGTGCGGATATCGGGGTGGTGCGAAACGGGCGCCCGGTGCTGAGTTCGGAAGAGCACGTCGCGGACTTTCCGGTGCTGATCCCGACCGTGGCTGTCTCAAGCATCGGTGCGGGCGGTGGATCGATCATCTGGCTCGATCCAACCGGGTCATTGAAGGTTGGGCCTCGCAGTGTTGGCGCAGATCCGGGTCCCGCTTGCTACGGCACAGGGTCGCTGATCCCCGCGCTGACCGACGCGTTCCTGGTCGCTGGGTTGCTCGAACCGGGCCAGCGCCTCGCTGGAAAATTGCCGTTGCAGTTGGGAGCGGCGCGCGATGCGCTGGGCGCGATCGCGGCTCAGCTGACATGTTCGGTGGAGGACGTCGCGGACGGTGCGATCCGCATCGCCATCGCCATGATGACAGCCGAGGCTTCCAACGTTCTCGCGCGCCGCGGCGTCGATGCGCCTCGGTTCCGCATGGTTGCGTTCGGCGGGGCCGGTCCGTTGCTTGGTGCATTGCTGGCCGAAGAACTTTCGATCGACACCATCCTGATCCCGCCGCACCCCGGCGCGCTGAGTGCGCTTGGCGCGGCGCGTGCCGACCTGGAAGGCGACCTCGTGCAACCGGTGTACACGATGCTGGGCAAGATTTCGCAGGGGCGTCTTGCAGAGTTGCTGAACGGATTGGAGGGCACCGCACAGCAATGGATCGCCGCGCAGACCGCGCGAATACCGTCGTCAGGCACGCGCACCGAGATCGCGGCCGAGATGCGATACGATGGGCAGGGCTACGACGTGAGTGTACCGCTCGATCGTGCATGGCTTGCCGGTGGGGATGACGCGCGCATCCGTGCAGCGTTTCATGAGGCGCATCGCACCACCTACGGCCATGCGAACGAAGCTGCGCAGATCTGGTTGAAGGAACTTCGCGTGCATGTCGTCGGAGAGATGCCGAAGCCGCGGCTCGCTCCGCTACGGACGACGACAGGCCACACACATTCCGTTACGCGACCGATCCGCTTGTCCGGCCAGACGGTCGCGGCCTCAGTCATTGAGCGGTCCGCTTTGGAGGGGATGATCGCCGGTCCCGCCATCATCAATCAGATGGATACCACGACCCTCGTCCCGCCCGGCTGGCAAGCCCGGCGTGTCGCGGCCGGCGCGTTGGTACTTGAACGCGTGGCGACGGAAGGAACAACAACACCATGATGGACGCCACGGTGCGGCAGGACGCGATCAGCGACGAGGTCTTCGCCAACCTCTTCAAGGCGGTCGTCGATGAGATGGCATGGATCGTTCTGCGATCCTCCCATACGACTTTCGTGAAAGAGACGCAGGATTTTGCCGTCTCGCTGGTGACCAACGAAGGTGAGATCTTCGCCTATCCGTACGGCAGTGGCGCGACGCCGATCATGGGTGTGCCGATGCACGCCGGCACCCGCGCGTTCGATGATTGGCAGCCCGGCGACGTGATGATGACCAACGACCCGTACAGCACGGGCGGCATGGTCATGCACCTCAACGACATTTACCTGTTCAAGCCGCTGTTCGTCGCAGGCCGTCTGCTGTGCTTCGCGTGGACCTTCATTCATTGCACGGATGTCGGCGGCTATGCGCCGGGCAGCATCGATATGCGGAACAACGAGGTGTTCCAGGAGGGTCTGCGCCTGCGTCCGGTCAAGTTGATGCGGCAAGGCGTGCTCAACCAGGAAGTGTGGAACATCTTCTCGGACAATTGCCGGATTCCTGCGCTGAACTGGGGCGACATCACTGCCTGCATCGCGGCACTCGACAAAGCGGAACGACGGATGGCGCGGTTGGCCGAACGCTATGGCCGCGCCGTTGTGGAGCAGGCGATCTACGCCACTCTGGACCGCACGGAACAGCTTGCACGCCAGGTCCTGGCACGCATTCCTCAGGGAGAGTACCGGTTCGACGAATACTTTGAGGATGACTACGTCAGCGACCTGCCCGTCCGCATCACAGCGAAGCTCATCGCGCGCGGCGATGGCACCGTCGCGCTGGATTTTACCGGATCCGATCCGCAGGTTCGCGCCGCGCTCAATTTGCCGACGGGATCGATGCGGCATCATCCATTCCTGTGCATGGCGCTGACGAACCTGGTCGTAACGTACTCCGAGTTGATCCACATCAACGCAGGCATCATCCGCTGCATCGATCTTGTGCTGCCGGAAGCCTCGGTGGTGAACGCGCGGTTCCCCGCCGCGTGCGGCATGCGCTTCACCACGGCGATGCGGATCCATGATCTTGTGCTCGGCCTGCTCGCACGGGCCGTTGAGGGATTGGCGCCGGTCGGCGGCTCCGGCGCCGTTGTCATCACCTATATTTCGACATCGGAACTTGGCGAGAGCGGACGTGTGGTGGTGGCCAATCCGGTGTCCGGCGGCTCCGGTGGAAGTGCGCGCCAGGACGGTATTTCCGGCTCCGAGCTTTCCGTGGCGTTCCTGCGCAACGTGCCCGTGGAGATACTTGAATCCGAGGCGCCCGTGTTGGTACGGCGCTTCGGGCTGCGGCCGGACTCTGGAAGGTGCCGGTCAATATCGCGGCGGATTTGGTGCGGAATACGATCTGCAGATCCGTCATCCCAGCGCGGTAGTGGTGATGCGCGGCAAGGATCGGCATCGCTTCTGCGCGTGGGGGGCCGCCGGCGGTCATGCCGCGACGACCAGCGGCAATCACTGCGAGCGCCCAGGACAGCCTTCGCACGATCTGGGCAAGCAGACCGTCTATCACGCCAACCTTAACGAGGTGATCCGGCTTTGGAGCGGTGGCGGTGGCGGCTGGGGTGATCCATTGCAACGCGACCCCGATGCGGTCAGGGAAGATGTTGCCGCGGGGCTTGTGTCACCGGAACGCGCCCGCAGCGTTTACGGCGTCGCGATTGGCCAGGACGCCGCGGCAACGCAGGCACTGCGTCATGCAATGTCCGCTGAACGCGGTGCACGGCCTGCATTCGACTTTGGTCCCGGCCGAGACGCGTGGGAAAGCCGATACGGAGTCGCCGCGGAATGCATCGCCGCGTGGCTGCCGACACTTCCTGAAGGCGTGCGGCGCCATGCGCAGGCCGAGGTGTATCAGCGCCTGCGGGATTCAGCACCAGGAACTTACGACAGCGCGGCGACGGAACAGGCGATTCGTGTCGTCGAAGAAAATCTGCCACGCAGGATCTCATCATGAGCGACAGCCCCGCCAACCCTTATCTCTCCGAGGTCGATGACAGGCTGATCGGCAGCACCGTGATGGGCGGTCTGATCGGCAACTTCATCGAATGGTACGATTGGACGATATACGGACTGCTCTCGAGCGTCTTCGCAGCCCAGTTCTTTCCGTCCGGCAACGCAATCACATCGTTGCTGGCGACACTTGCCACGTTCGCTCTTGGCTTCGTCATGCGACCGATCGGTTCAATCGTGCTATCGCCTCTGGCCGACAAATACGGCCGGCGCAGAATGCTGTCGCTGACCATATTGTTGATGGGTGCCGGCAGCCTGATAGCCGCGGTGACGCCATCCTACGCCACGATTGGCATCGCCGCGCCGCTGCTGCTGTTATTCGCGCGACTGCTGCAAGGCTTTTCGGCGGGTGGCGAATTCCAAGGTGCCGCGGCCTTCCTCGTCGAGCATGCCCCGACGGAAAGGCGCGGTCTGATCGGTTCGCTGCATCTCTCCAGCATCGGGTTCGCCGTCCTGATCGCGACGGGCGTGTCCGCGCTGACCACCAACTTCATAGCACAACCAGCACTGAGCGAATGGGGCTGGCGGATACCGTTCCTGATCGGTGCCGTACTCTCGCTATACGGTTTGTACATCCGGATCGGACTGCCAGAGACGCCGCATTTCGTCGCCGTGGAGCAGCAACGCGCGGTGGAAAGCCGGCCGATGCTGCGTGCACTGAAGGATCATCCCCGGGAATCATTCGTTGTGTTCGCGCTGCAGATGGGCACTGTCATGTTCTACATCTGGACAGTATTCCTGCCGACGTATGCGCACCTGGCGGGCGGGTTGCCGCTTAGCCAAGGGCTCATCGGTGGCGTGATCTCACTGGCGGTGTTCTGTGCCGTCACGCCGGCAGCAGGTGCGTTATCCGATCGTATCGGCCGCCGCCCACTGCTGATCGCCTATGCCGTCGGCTTCTTCGTTCTTGCCTGGCCGATGCTGCATCTGCTGCAAAATGGCGACTTCATGACGTTCCTGCTGGTTGATATCGCGGGATGTGTTCTGCTGGCGCTGATTGATGGCGTGCTGTCAGCCACGCTCTGCGAACTGTTCCCCACAGCCGTGCGTACATCGGGTATCGGATTACCCTACGCAGTGTGTGCGGCGATTTTCGGCGGCACCGCGCCGCTGATCGCCGCCTGGCTTATCAGCATAAATCAGGCAGGTTTGATTGCGGTGTATATCATGGCAATTGCCGCCATTGGTGGAATCACGTTTGTCAGGATGCGGGAGACACGGGGCGTTTCGCTTCGCTGAATGCGATAAAATGCGCCGACAGTTGCCAGGAATCCGAGCAGCACGCGTGGGAGATCTCCAACTGCACGGCTACCCATGGGAGGTGCTTCGACTGGTGCATGACCGGTCCTGCACCGACCGCTTCCACCTACACAGCTTTCAGGAGGAAGCGACGGAGACCCATTCTACATGACGGCGCGAAGCGGACTTGACCGATTCACCTGGCGCTGGCGGCCATCAAGCGGCTACCGAGGACAGTACAGTCACCGCCGACCACCACACCAAAACGTCACGATGCAGCGTGGGAACCTAACGCCTGGGTGACGGTTCAGGTCGCGCCTCAGCGGGACCTACAGCGTGACCACACAGTCTCCTCCAATTGCCACCCCCGATCTCATGAGCCTCAGCGAAACGGCGAAGGCAGCCGGACTGCGCTATGTCAGCGACAGCAAGCCAGGCATCGCTCGGGTTCGGGCGCGCGTGGGGTTTCGCTATCGCCATCCCGATGGCAGCAAGGTCAGCGATGAGGAGACGCTGACCAGGATCCGCAAGCTCGCCCTCCCGCCGGCGTACGAGAATGTCTGGATATGTACCGATCCTAATGGGCACCTGCAGGCGGTCGGACGGGATGCGCGCGGCCGCAAGCAATATCGTTACCATCCGCGCTGGCGTGAGGTCCGGGACGAGGGCAAATACGGAAAGATGCTGCTGTTCGGCAAGACGTTGCCGAGGATCAGGGCGCAGGTGGAGAAAGACCTCGCACGTCAGGGCTTACCGCGCGAGAAAGTGCTTGCGGCGATCATACGACTGCTGGAGACCACGCTGATGCGCGTTGGCAACGAGGAGTATGCCAAGACCAACAAGAGTTATGGCCTCACTACCCTGCGCAACCGCCATGTGAAGCTGGAAGGTGCCAGCCGCATCTCATTCGACTTCCGTGGCAAGCATGGCACCGAGCATCATATCGACCTGCGCGACAAGCGCCTCGCATCCATCGTTCGGCGCTGCCAGGAACTGCCGGGGCAGGAGCTGTTCCAGTACCTCGACGACGACGGCACGCCGCACGTCGTCGGTTCCGACGATGTCAACGAATACCTGCGCGCTATCGCGGGCGCCGAAATCACCGCGAAGGATTTTCGCACGTGGGCCGCAACCAA
This sequence comes from uncultured Alphaproteobacteria bacterium, assembly GCA_963726125.1. GTDB lineage: Bacteria > Pseudomonadota > Alphaproteobacteria > Acetobacterales > Acetobacteraceae > JAMXLO01. The sequence continues at coordinate 229,705 of CAVSBG010000019.1, forward strand.
CCTGGCAGCGCTGGCGCTGCGGGAGCTTGAGAGTTTCGACAGCCAGGCGAAGGCCAAGAGCAATGTGGTGCGGGCAGTCGAAGCGGTCTCCAAAATGCTTGGCAACACGCCGGCGATTTGTCGGAAATGTTACATTCATCCGGCGGTATTCGACGGGTATCTCGATGGCTCCCTGCTGCAGGCGCTGAAAAAACGTGCGGACGCCAAGCTGGCCAATCCCCGATCGGGCCTGAAGGCGGAGGAAGCTGCGGTGATGGGATTTCTGAGCCGGCAACTGGCAGCGACCGATCGGGTTTCGTTGCGTCGGCCGCGCTCGCGCCGCCACGCACCGGCCGAACTGCTAAAGCGGCCAAGGACGGCGACCGTCGTCTTCGCGCGCGCTCGCGGCGATCGGGAATCCAAGTCCGCATCGCCGTAACGCATTGCGGAGGCGATAACACCAAGCCTCCGATCGATGTCTGTGGTTGCCGCATGATGCATTCCTTTCGCCGAATCCTGACCATCTGCGGCGCGTCAACGTCCCATCCCGCCGCCTTTGTGGTCGTCCTCATCTACGTGGGAGCTTGGCTGGCGGTCAGTCCGGCCAGCTTCAATTGGCATGCGGTGGCGACCGTCGCAACGTGGATGATGACTTTCATCATTCAACGCGCTGAGCATCGCGATACGCAAGCCATCCATGCCAAGCTGGATGAGTTATTGCGAGTGGAAGGTCGCGCGAGGAATGAACTCACCGAACTCGATGATGAAGAGCCGGAGGTAATCGAAGAGCAGCGCTTGCGGGATCGCCACGCGCCGGGGCGGAGCCGTTAACCTCCCGCCCCGCCGGGTGACGTGCGCGCTACCGTCGGACCAACAGTTCTATCCGGTAGGATACGCTATGGTTACTGGATACGACACGCAGTTCTCGATCGGTCTGGTCCAGGAAGATGGTCGCTGCCTCATCGCCGCCGCACGGATCATCGCCGTGGCCACGCCAGTTGACCGCCAACACAACACCATCGGTCTCGAGCGCGGTGAGCACGCGCGCTGCGACTGCCGCAATGTCGCTGGGGGTCAGGAAATACAGCACCTCTGACAACACGATCAGATCGAAACGGCCGGCGGGCCATTCAGCCGGAATGCGCAGGCGTTCGAAGCGGACCCACGGCAGGTCGCTGCATAAAGTGCGGGCCGATTGCAGTGGCTCCTCAACGATGTCGGCAGCGAGCAATGCGTCGCAGCTTGTTGCCAACATGCGGGTCAGCACCCCGATGGAACAGCCGGGTTCGAAGCCCGACCGGAAGCGCCGCTCACCCAGGGCCGCCATGGTGCGCTGATACTTCTCCTGCTCATAGCTGCTGGTCTGAAACGCCCAGGGATCTGCGCTGCGCGCGTACAGGTGGCGGAAATGTTCTTCGTCGTGCGAGACAGTCATGGCAGTAGAAACGTTTCCCACGGCTCATCGAATATGCTCAGAAGATCGACAGGGAGTTGAAAGCCTGCGGGATCATCGTCGATAAGCGCGCCATATTGCGAGGCATGGGCCGCGATCGCGCGACGTTTGACTGGCAAGTGCACCTGGATCTCCAGCCGCCAGCCACCCACCTGATGATCTGGCACTGTCCCATTGGATAGGAGTGTCCATCCCCACACTGGATATGCAATCAGGCGGACATTGGTGAAGTGCGCAGCGGCTTCGCCGATCAGCGCGGCAGCTTCGTGATCGGCGTGTGGGTCGTGGCGCCAGGGCACGAAAATGGTGGTGCAATCGAACGCCGTGAGCCAGGCCGCAACGTGGCGCGCAAGCCGATCGAATGCGGCTCCATTGCGCGGCGCCTTGGTGTCCCTTGCCCCGAGAAACACCAGGCGCTCGACCGGCATGCCGAGGTGCCCCACGGCGGCGGTGACCTCCGCCTTGCGGATCGCTGCGAGCCTCGCTGGCGGATAAGCACGAGAGCCTGGATGCGAGCCACTGCCGTCGGTCAGAACCGCCACAACCGGAGGACGTCCAGCCGCGCAGCACGCCGCGATCAACCCGCCGCAGCCAAGGCTCTCGTCATCGGGGTGCGGCGCAAGCACGAGGCATGTTCCAGACCCCGCGACTTCCTCGAGGGTTCCTGTGGGCAGCGCTCGCCATTGCGCATGCAGATCGGTGACCTTCAACATGGAGCATCCGGGAGCCGGCGAACGGCGAAATGCGCCGCTGCCTCGGTCAGCGCTTCATCAGGCGCCGGCTGGCGTAGATAGGTTGCGAGATCGCGGCAAATCCGCTCGATCGGCGTCCCATGACGGAACGCTCCCAGGCCGAGAGACCGCTGCACCAGACGCATGGCATCAAGACACGCGCTCTCGACCGCGATGCGTGCCAGGCCCGTGTAGGCGACAGCCGTCGCCGGGTCGGTATGCGGATCCTCGGCAAGGCCGTGCCGCTTGGCCTACCCACAGGCGGCTGGTTTCGCAGGCGATCATGGCGCTACCGAGCCGCGCCTGCTGATGAGGATCATCGACGCGCCCTTGAGCGCGCAAAGTCTCGGACAGCAAGGTCGACCAGGCTGCGCAATCCGCCCGATGCGACAGCCGAACCGCGCCAGGCTCCGGCTGAGAAATCCGGCTCACTTAGATAGTCGCCTTGTGTTCCGAGCACGCAATCGATCGCAACGCTGCAGCCGCTGAAATCGACGGCGCCCGTCACTGCGCCTCGCATTCCTTGCAATGGCGCTCGAAGCGGGCGCACTCGCTCGCCGGCATTGAGCGTCACCACCAGCATCAGGGAGTTGCCCGACTGGATCGCGTGCGGTCAGCAGCGCTCGCGTGGCAAAGCCAGCCCCCGAGCAGAACATTTTACCCCCTTCGAGCAGGAGGCTGTCGCCGTGTCGCGTCATGCGGAGTCCACCGTCAGGCGCGTCCGTCACCCATAATGCGAACAGCTCGCCTGCCTGCACGTCTGCCATCGCCTGGGCTCGCTGGGCCCGCGTGCCAAAGCGGGCGATCAGATGCCGCGCGTTGATGTGGGCTTCGAACAATCGGCCGACGGAAAGATTTCCACGACCGACCTGTGCCAGTGTCCGCGCCAAGAGATCTGCGCGAGCGCCTGCCCAATAGGGCGCCTCCTTCGGCAAGGCGATGGCGAGGATCCCGGCTTGCCGCAGCGCTTCGAGTTCTGCCACGGGGAACGCAGCCTCGGCATCGCCCTTGGTGGCGAGCTGCTGCATCCACGGAACCAGGTCCGCGACCCGCGCGGCTTCATCCGGCAGTCGCCGAGCTGTGAGAACGTTCATGGTGCCTTACTCTCGAGATCGCACACGAGATCGGGATCGCCGACTTGCTCGAGCAAATGGACGGCATGCTCGATCTGGCGAGGCAATTCGCTGAACCGCACGCGGCGGCGTGTCAGGAACGGGCTGGCCGCTTCAATACAGGCCCAGGCAGTTCCGAAATATCGCTCGCCGAACATGCGATCCAGGAGGCGCGGCGATATCCCAAGATCAATGGCGAGTTCCGGCGGCAGAGACTGCCTCCGCCAGGCTCGCCGGACCCTGCTGCGAAAGTCGTAACGACGATACGCGTCCACGGCGGGCTCGACCTGCTCGTCGGCAAATTCATCCTGTTGCTGCATGCGACGACGGATCGTGTCGGCCATGCCGCCTCGCGCTCGACCGGTCGTGCGAGCGGACACCGATACCACGACCGACGGATCATGACGGATCCGTGCGTCGATGCGGGCGAGCGCGCGAACGAATGCGCGATCCTCGCCGGACGGGAGTGCAGGCATGCCACCGGCCCGACGGAATGCAGCGGGTGTTACCGCCAGGCTCGCGCCCGCTGCTTCGGTATGGCGAGGCAAAGGATCTGCGGGATCAGGATCGAGCCTGTCCGCTATTCGATCGAGCAGTTCAATCAACCGGCATTCCAGCGCATCATCGACCTGGAGGTGGATCGGGATGAGCACCGCCTCTGACGGATGGAGTACCACTCGCCCGCACACAACATCGGCACCCGCGGTGATCGCCTTGAAATTGCGCTCAATCCAGTCCGGCGCCGCCACGGCGTCGGCGTCCGTCGTCAAGAGAACGCCATCCGGCCGCACCCGCTGTTCCGAGAGGCCCATTGCCAAGCGACGCGCCTGACCGGCATTGGCGTGCTGAATTGGGAAGTCATGGCATGCCACATCCAACCGGTAGGGCAGCGCCGGCGCCATCCCGGACGCAATCGCGGGCGTTGCATCATTGCAATTGTTGGCAAGTACCACCACGGCGTGAGGCCGGCATGTCTGGCGAGCCAACGCGAGAAGACAAGCTGCAATGCGTTCGGCCTCATCCTTCGCGGGAAGCGCAACAACGATGAGGTCTGCGTGCATCCCACTATGCGATCGGCGAGGTGTTCTGTTGAAGGTCGGTTTCGATAAGAGAGCACGCTCCGGTTGAGTAACCTCATGCTCGATATGCGCCATCGTGACACCGACATTCCAAAGCTTGCGACATAGAGCGCAGGCGAGCAGGAAAAGTTCGGCGCTCCCGCAACACGACCTCGAAAGGCATCACATGGCGCGATCAGGAGATCGCGAGCGGGCACCCCGGCCTGCAGTTCGGGCGTGGAGCAGGCTCATTGGCGCAGCGGATTGTGCTGGCATGGCGTTACGGAGACGGTTCAGGTTCGTTCATTTGCGTATGATCTCGTCACGCGGACTGAACCGATCCCATCCAACAGCATTGTGAGTGAGGTGCGAATGTGCACTTCACTCCCAGCCCGGGCGAGGACAGCATGGCTCAGAACGTCGCCGACTTCTTTTGGTCGCGGTTGCATGAATGGGGCGTGCGTTACGTCTTTGGTTATCCCGGCGACGGCATCAACGGGCTGCTCGGTGGCTTGCAGCGGCTGGGCGAAGACAAGATCCGCTTCATCCAGGTTCGCCACGAAGAGATGGCGGCGTTCATGGCTTCGGCTTACGCCAAGTTCACCGGCAAACTGGGCGTGTGCATCGCGACCTCTGGGCCGGGGGCTTCGCATCTGATCACCGGGCTATACGATGCTCGGCTGGACCACATGCCGGTGCTTGCGATCGCGGGACAGCAGGCACGCAACGCTGTGGGCGGACATTATCAACAGGAAGTTGATCTGGTCAGCATGTTCAAGGACGTAGCCGGAGCCTTCGTTCATCAGGCCGGTATGCCGGGGCAGATGCGGCACCTGGTGGATCGCGCCGTTCGCATCGCGATTGGCGAGCGCCGTGTGACCGCCTTGGTAATCCCCAATGACCTGCAGGAGGAACCTTATACGGAGCCGCCGCGCAAGCACGGCACCCTACATTCGGGTGTTGGCTACGCGGCACCGAAGGTGGTGCCGTACGAAACTGATCTGCGGCGGGCGGCTGAGGTGCTGAACTCGGGCAAGCGTGTTGCGATGCTGGTTGGCGCCGGCGCCTTGCAGGCCACGGATGAAGTGACTGCTGTCGCTGAACGGCTCGGTGCTGGCGTCGCGAAGGCACTCCTGGGCAAAGGCGTGGTGCCAGACGATCTGCCTTGGGTCACGGGATCGATCGGGTTGCTTGGCACCAAGCCGAGCTGGGAGATGATGACCGACTGCGACACGCTGCTGATGATCGGCTCGGGCTTTCCTTATTCGGAGTTCCTGCCGAAAGAGGGCAGCGCGCGGGGGGTACAGATCGATATCGATCCAGGCATGCTGAGCGTCCGCTACCCGATGGAAGTGAACCTGGTCGGCGACAGCGCGGAGAGCTTGCGTGCGCTGTTGCCGCTGTTGCTGCAAAAGCAGGACAACTCCTGGCGGCGCCAGATCGAGACGAACGTTGCGGCCTGGTGGCGCGAGATGGACGCGCGCGCCCATGTCGACGCAAATCCGGTCAATCCGCAACGCGTGGCGTGGGAATTGTCGCCGCTGCTGCCGGAGCGTGCGATCATCACCAGCGATTCCGGTTCCTGCGCCAACTGGTACGCGCGCGACGTGAAGATACGACGCGGGATGATGGGGTCGCTGTCCGGCGGACTCGCATCGATGGGCGCGGCGGTACCGTATGCGATCGCCGCCAAGTTCGCATACCCGGATCGTCCAGTGATCGCTCTGGTCGGTGACGGCGCGATGCAGATGAGCAACATGGCGGAGCTGATCACGGTCGCGAAGTACTGGCGCGAGTGGACCGATCCGCGCTGGGTCGTCTGTGTCTTCAACAACCAGGACCTGAACCAGGTGACCTGGGAGCAACGCGTGATAAACGGCAATCCGAAGTTCGAGGCGACGCAGACGATTCCCGACGTACCGTATCATCGCTTTGCTGAGTTGATCGGGCTGCGAGGGCTTTATGTCGATACGCCCCAAGGCGTCGCACCAGCCTGGCAGGAAGCGCTCACGTCTGATCGGCCGGTGGTTCTGGAAGTGAAGACGGATCCCGAGGTGCCACCGCTGCCGCCGCACATAACATTGGACCAGGCGCGCAAATTCACCTCGATGCTGGCGAAGGGCGATCCCAATGAAGGGAATGTGCTGATCGGCGCTGCAAAGGAAGTACTGGCTTCGGTCCTGCCTGGACGGGATTGAAGGCGCGCAAAGACGACGTGATCGCTAATCGAAAGCGACACTCCAAGGAACTCTGCAGCATAATTGAATCGCCGCTCCCTGGGGTGTCGCTGGCGAGATGCTATACCATACCCATCACACTGAAAGTTGCACCGGCGTGTTGCGAACGCGCGCTCGCAACGCGTGTTGGGGTGTCGTTCTCATTGAGCGGAGTTGCCGATGCCCTCGCTATTTGCGGCCACTGACGATCCAGGAAGGCGGAAGCTGCTCAAATTTGCTGCGGTGATGGCAAGTGCGTCGCCGCTTGGCATGGCGGCCGCGCAGCCTGCAATGCCAACCACGCCTGGTCGTCCGCAGCCCAACGGGCAACGCCAGTCCAGTGGTGGCATCGGCAAAGGGCTGATCGGCTACATGCTCGCGCACGAGCAGTTCCCAGTACATGAGTTGATCGGACTCGGTAGTCAGGCATCACAGGGTGGATTCCATCTGCTCGCTACGAGCGATCATTTCCAACCGTGGCAGGCCAATGAAGGCCATTCCGGTGCAGCCTGGGTCACGCTGGGGGCATTGAGTTCGCAGATGTCGCGCACGTGGATGGGCACAACCGTGACCTGTCCGATCCTGCGCTACTCGCCTGCGGTGGTCGCGGAGGCATTCGCCTCCATGAGCCATCTGGCACCGGGTCGCATTTTCCTCGGTGTGGGATCGGGCGAGGCGCTCAACGAGCAGGCCGCGACCGGTACATGGCCGAAATGGCAGGACCGTTGGGATCGACTGATCGAGGCGATCTCGATCATCCGCCAGCTATGGTCCGGCGAAGACGTGTCGTACAAAGGAAAGTATTACACGGTGGATGCGAAGCTGTATGACCCGCCGCCGCAACCTATCCCACTGCTGACGGCGGCGAACGGCCGCAAGTCGATGCGGCTTGCGGGACAGTACGGCGATGGCCTGGTGACTGATCCGGAGACCTGGAAGACGCACAAGGCTGAATGGCAGGAAGGTGCACGGGCGGCCGGCAAGGATCCGGACGAAATGCCGGTTCTGGTGGAGCAATATGTCGTTGTCGGCGGTGACGCTGATGCCCAGAAGGCGGCCGAGCTTTGGCGGTTTGGACCAAAGGCATTCAAGTCGCTCTACAGCGTACGCGATCCGGCGGAGATCCAGCGGCGCGCCGAGGCAAGCACGCCGATCGAGCAAGTGGTCAAAGGATGGCCGATCAGCACGGATTCTGGCCCGCATCTGGAGAAGATCCATGAGCTTCAGGAAAGCGGCGTCAGCATTGTGAACATACATTCCGGTCAGCCGGACCAGCGACGCGTGATTGAGTTCTACGCCACGCATGTGCTGCCGAAGTTGCCACGGCCGGCCTAGGCGGAGAGCTGCAGTATCATGCAATCGAGACTGATCAATCAGGCAGGCCAACCGCGCACATTTGTCGTTGTGCTCGACAGCGGGGATGAGGTGATGGCCTGCCTGAAGCGCTTCGTCGAGCAGGAGAAGATTGAAGCGGCGCAGTTCAGCGCCATCGGTGCCTTCCGTTCTGCGGCCCTGGGCTATTTCGACTGGGAGACCAAGGATTACCAGCGCATCCCAGTCGATGAACAGGCGGAAGTCGCGTCCTTCACGGGCGATGTCGCTGTTGGCCCAGATAACCAGCCGGCACTGCATATCCATTGCGTACTGGGTTGCCGTGGCGGACGCGCGGTGGCGGGCCATCTACTGGAAGGTCACGTTCGCCCAACGCTCGAGGTCGTGCTGACGGACAGTCCCGTGCATCTGCGTAAGCGGCACGACCCTGAAAGCGGGCTCGCCCTGATCGCGCCGTTGTCGGGCTAGCGCCGGTGATGCACGTCGACCACCCGCCAACGCACGCAGCACAGGCTGACTACGACATGGATCGGCAGCCGCATCTGAATTCGGAACAGCGGCCGTCTCGGTTCTGATGGCCATACAGTCCTAAAGGAGATTGGAGATGGCTGCAGTCGCCCGTTGCAAGGTCGCCGTTCTCGCGACCGATGGCGTCGAGCAAGTGGAACTGACCGAGCCGGTGCGGGCACTGCGGCTCAACCATGCCGAGGTCGCAGTCATTGCACCTCGCGCTGGGCAGATCCAAGGAATGAACCACCATGACAAGGGCGATGAGCTCACGGTCGATCACGACCTCGCCAGCGTTTCGCCTGATCAATTCGATGCCCTCGTCCTGCCCGGCGGCGTCGCAAACCCCGACGCGTTGCGCACCAACGTGAAGGCCGTCGCCTTCGTTCGGCATTTCATTGAATCCGGCAAGCCAATCGCCGCCATCTGCCACGCGCCCTGGACGCTGATAGAAGCCAACGGCGTCAGCGGCCGCACCATGACATCATGGCCATCGTTGAAGACCGACCTGCGCAATGCCGGCGCGCAATGGGAAGACCGCTCCGTCGTTGTCGATGGCAACCTTGTGACGTCACGCAAGCCTGACGATTTGCCGGACTTCTGTCGCGAGATGGTCCGCCTGTTTGAGCGACGGACACCACGCGCGGCATAGTTCGAGAACGAACAGATGTCATCCGCACTCGACGCGTGAAGACCGGCGTCAGATCCGGAACCAACCCTGAGCGCTCGGATCGAGTCCACCGCTGCAATGCGATGGCTTTCAACCTCGTCGTGCCTTGCCGTAAACGTGCCTGGCGTCAGAACGCCTATCAGCAGCAGATCCACGCCGTTCACAGAACGGGAGCCTCACTCTCCCTCTGGTTGCAGTGCCTCGTCACTCGCGATGCCCGTTGCGCCAACGGACGATCTGATGCTCTAATGCGACCATGATATTTCGTTCGCTGGCCGACAACGGCACGCAGTGATGTGTGTCGCTCGAATGCAGGACTCATGCTGTCCTGGATAAGCGGTCGTCCGGTGCCCACGGATTTCGGCGGCCCCGCGGACGTTTCGTTCGAACCTTTCCTGCCGCAATGGATCGGGCAGCCGATCATCGAGCGTTTCCATTCGATATCAGATCGTTTCGCGTCAAAAATCGCGATCGACGACGACAACACGCCAATGACGTACCGGCAGGTACGTGCCGCAGTCGCTGCCATGGCCGCGCGCATCGTTGCGGCGACGCCGGACGGTGGAGCGATCGCAGCGATCCTCGATAACGCGTCATCATTCCCGGTGGTTTTCCTGGCGTGCCTCATGACGGGGCGTCCGATCATTCCGATTGATGCGACGTATCCTCCGGCCCATCAGAAGGCCATCCTGCAGGAATGCGGCGCCGTCGCGGTCGTTCTCGGCGAAGGCCTTGCGCTACCTGATGACGTTCCCGACCAGTTGGTCCGCAATCAGCTCGCCGTATCCGGACACGCGGCGCCAGACGCCGTCGAGCCGGCGATCTCACTCTCGGTCGATGGCCCCGCCGGCGTGATCTACACCTCCGGCAGCACGGGCAAACCGAAGGGCGTTGCGTTCTCGCAGCGACAGTTCCTGGCGTCTCTCTCGGAGTATATCAACGCGTGCCATATTGGCCCCGAGGATCGGTTGTTGGGGTTGGCGTCGTTAGGTGGCGCCAGCGTGCGCGAAGCATTGGCGGCGCTGCTGACGGGCGCGACATTCCACATCGCCGACCTGAGGCGAAACGGGATCAACGCGGTGTTCCGCACGCTCAAAAGCGCCGGCGGAACCGTGCTGGCGTTTGTGCCCTCCGTGCTGCGCAGTTTCACCGCCCGTCCCGACGCCGCCGAAGCACTCGCCAGCCTGCGCATTGTCGACCTGTTCGGCGAACTCGTCACGGCGGATGCGGTCGCGGCACTGCGTAACGTGCTGTCACCGTCATGCCATATCAGGGTGAGCCTTGGGTCCACCGAAACCATGGTGCTGTTCCATTGGTTCGTGCCGCGTGACTTCGCCGCTGGCAACGCCGGCCTGCCATGCGGCTACCTCGCCAACAATGCATCGATCAGCGTTCTCGATGAAGCAGGCGCACCGGTCGCGCCAGGTGACGCTGGCGAGCTTGTCGTCCGCGGCCGGTATATTGCGAGCGGGATGTGGCGCGACGGGAAGGTAGTGGCGGGACCATTCCGTCAGGATCCGGACGAACCGGCCAGCCGCGTGTTCCACACCGGCGATCTGATCCGGCTACGCACGGATGGCCTGGCCGAATTCGTCGGCCGGCGCGACCGGCGCGTGAAGATCCGCGGGCTGCGCGCTGATCCGAGTGACGTCGAAGTCGCGCTGCACAGAATTCCGGGCATTGCCGACTGCGCTGTCGTGACACGCTCTACGGGTGACGACACGGTGTTCCTGGCCTATGTCGTGGCAGGCCACCGAAGCCCAGGTTCATCCCGAGCAATTCGCGCAGCCCTGCGCACCGAACTTCCACCGCATATGATGCCGGGCGAAATCCACCTGCTGGACAGCATACCGCGGCTGCCCAACTTCAAGCCGGACCTGGTCGCGCTTGCGCGCCACGACGACGCCGCCGTCGCGAACGGCCAGTAGCGAACTCTCATGAGCGGATCAATTATCAACCGAGAAGTACCAGACTTCGAACAGGCGCGCACGCGTCGTCAGATGACCCGCGCCGCCGGCCTCGATCCGAACCACTGGTATGCGGTTGCACACGCCAACGGCGTGCCTCCCGGCAGGGTGGTGGAAACACGGTTCCTGGATCGATCGATCGCAGTGTTCCGCGGCGCCGATGGCGTGCTTGGCGCGATCGAGAACCGCTGCGCCCATCGCCAACTGAAGCTGACACTCGGGGAGGTCAAGGGCTGCAACCTGGTCTGCGCGTATCACGGCTGGGCTTACGACGCGTCTGGACGACTTTCATCGGTTGCACATGAAACCTTCGGCAAGTCGATTGCGCGCATTCGCGTCGCCAGTTTTCCAGTGCGGGAACGCTACGGCTTGATCTGGCTTTTTCCGGGTGAACCTACGCTGGCAGATCTGGTTCCGATGCCGGAAATACCGGAGCTGGAAGGTTCGGCGTCATGGGCCAGTGTCGCGGTCGACTTCGTCTGGGCGGCGCATCATTCGCTGATCATCGAGAACGTCAGCGACTTCAGCCACGCGCACCTGCATCGCAAATACCGGCCGTTCAACGACGCCACACTGACCGACCTGGAGGCAAACGCCACCCAGGTGCGCCTGAGTTATGACGTGCTGGTTGGCGACGGCCGGTTCAGCAAACACTTCGTCGACCGGTCGCGCGTCAAGGTGGATCGGATGGATCTGTGCTTCGACTATCCGTATCAATGGTCTGATACCGGTGGGCGCATCAAGCACTGGTGCTTTCTGCTGCCGTTGGACCTCCGCACCACGCACGCGTTCTTCCTGTTCTATTTCGATGCGGTGCAGGTGCCGCTGCTGCGCCGTCCGATGCCGCGCGGGTTGCAGCGGCTGCTGATGCGGGCGGCGCGGCGCTGGCTGATCCGGCCATTGCTGGCGCAAGACGGGCGGATGGTGGAGGCCGAGCAACAGGCCTACGAACGCGACCCCTACGTTGCCGGCTACGAACTCAATCCAGCCGTTGCTGAATTCCAGAAGCTGATCGTCGGGCAATGGCGTCGGCATTTGTCGGCGCCCGCGGACGCCGTGCGTGAACCAGTCTGAGGCGGTTTCCAATGGCCTCGCGCTGGTCACCGGCGGCGGCGGCCATCTCGGGGCGAACCTGGTGCGGCAGCTGATCGACGCCGGGCAACCGGTGCGCGCATTGCTGCATTCGGACAGCGAGCGTCCGAGCGTGGCCGGTCTGCCGATACAGGTGATGGTCGGTGACCTGCGGGACCGATCCACTGCCGCCGCAGTGGTGCAGGGTTGCCGGCATGTGTACCACTGCGCGGCCCGGGTCTCGACGATGCCGCGCCGTCGGACGGAGCTGTTCGGCTGCAACGTGCTTGGCACACGCTGGCTGTTGCAGGCGGCGCAAACTGCGGGCGTGGAAAAAATTGTCGTCACCAGCTCGTTCAGCGCCGTCGGGCATCGCAACGACGGCGTGCCCAGCGACGAGACCGAACCATTCAACCCGATGGAGCCGCATCTGCCGTATGAGCAGACCAAGGCTGCGGCCGAGCATGAATGCCTGAAGGCACATGCTGAGGGACTGAACGTGGTGATCGCGACTTCCACCGCTATTCTGGGGCCGAACGATTTCAAGCCGTCGCGGATGGGGCGCGTGTTGTTGAGTTACGCGCGCGGGCGGTTGCCGGCCTATATCGCTGGAGGCTTCGAATTCGTCGCGGCTGGCGATATCGCGCGCGGGCATCGCCTGGCGATGGCGCGCGGGCGGAACGGGCAGAAGTACATATTCTCGACCGAGTTCTGCACGATGGATCAGATCATGGCGACTTTTCATCGCGTCACCGCGCAGCGCCGCCGTCCTGCGCGGCTTTCGCCGCGGGTCATGCGCGGTGTCGCGGAAATCACCAGCCGTATCGGCGCGCTGATCGCACCCGAACTCGGAGCCGCTGCTCACACCTGCGGCGCTGCGCCTGCTGCGCCTCGGCCGCCGGGCCGATATTCGCAAGGCACGCGAGGAGCTGGGTTTCGTTCCGACCTCGATCGAGGCAGCGATCGAGGATGCCTGGCGCGATTTCGTCGCGCGTGGCGTGGCGGGACGTGCATGAACAGCGAGGCGCCTGCCGCCCGTAATCACGCGACGCCTGGATTGCTGCGGGTGGCGCGCGGCATCGTCCCACCGAACGAGGTGCCTGCGACCGTCGATCGCTACCATGGCTATTTCGCGGGCGACGCAGGGCAGCGGCAGCACGACTACGCCTCGGTGGTGAATACGTATTACGACCTGGTCACGGACTTCTATGAATATGGCTGGGGCCAATCGTTCCACTTCGCACCGCGCGCGCGCGGCGAGACATTCCGAGAGTCGCTACTTCGCCACGAGCAATGGCTGGCGTTGCGGCTCGGGCTGTCGCCCGGCAAGCACGTGCTCGATGTTGGCTGCGGCGTTGGCGGACCGATGCGGACGATCGCGCGTTTCTCTGGCTGCGAGATCACTGGTCTCAACAACAACGACTATCAGGTTGCCCGCGCAGGGATACACAACCGGCGTGCCGGACTCGACGCACGCTGCGACGTGGTCAAGGGCGACTTCATGGCGATGCCGTTTCCAGACGCGTGCTTCGACGCCGCCTATGCGATCGAGGCGACCGTGCATGCGCCCGATCTCGCCAGCGTCTATGCCGAGATCGGACGCGTGCTGAAGCCCGGCGGCCTGCTGGCCAGTTATGAATGGGCGTTGACGGAGAACTTCATCGCCACCGACAGCAACCAGCAGCGGATCAGGCGCGACATCGAGTTCGCCAACGGCATCGTCCATCTTTCCACGGCCAGCGAGATCGTCGATGCGGTCGCGGCGTCCGGGTTGCAATTGCTCCAGATCGAGGATCGTTGCGCCAATAGTGAGGTGCCATGGTGGGAGAAACTGGCGCCCGCGCCCAATCCCTTCGCGCTCCGCCGGACGTCCGGCATCGGCAAGCACTTCACCAACGTCGCGGTGCGCCTGCTGGAGACGCTGCGCATCGCGCCACGCGGCACGACCACGGTTGCGCATATGTTGGACAAGGGTGGCCAGACACTGGTGGCGGGCGGGAAGCAGGCGATCTTCACGCCTGGCCTGCTGGTCGTGGCACGCAAGCGTAGCGGGTGAGGCGAGAAGAACGCTGCATGGGGCAACTGGACGGCAGGGTCGCCATAATCACCGGCGCCGCTTCCGGCATCGGCGCGGCGTGCGCGCGTCTCCTGGCAGGCGCGGGCGCGAAGCTGGTATTGACCGATGTCGAGCAGACAGGCGGGGAGCGCGTCGCCTCGGAGGTCGATGGCGTCTTCGTCCGACATGATGTCACGAGCGAAGCTGGCTGGCCCGCGGTTGCGGCGATGGCCGGGCAGCGTTTCGGTGGCTTGCATATCCTGGTGGCGAATGCGGGGATCGCCATCATGGGCCCGGTGACGGAGATGCCGTATGCGGTCTGGCGGCGGCAGATGGCGGTGAATGTCGATGGCATGTTCCTCGCGGTGAAGCATTGCCTTCCCTTGATGCGGCAATGCGGCGACGGTTCCATCATCATGATGTCATCCGTCGCCGGGCTGGACGGTGCGGCCGGACTCGCCGGCTACAGCGCCACGAAAGGCGCGGTGCGGTTGTTCGCCAAGTCAGTGGCGCTGGAATGCGCGCAGGCCGGGGACAACATCCGGGTCAACTCGGTGCATCCCGGTGTCATCGACTCGCCAAGCTGGAACCGGGTCGCACCAGGTGCCACGACGGCGCTCGACGCGAAGGCGGTCGCCGCAATGCTGGTGCCGCTCGGTGAGGCGGGTTCGGCAGAAGACGTTGCCAATGGCGTGCTGTTTCTCGCATCCGATGCGTCGCGCCATATCACCGGATCGGAGCTGGTGATCGATGGCGGCATGACCGCCGGCCGGATTGCACGGTTGCAAGGGTGAGTCCGGGCGTCGCGCGATGTGTGGACGACGATGCCGGGTGGGCGACGGCCGCCGATCGCGCTGCGTCGCGCCTGATGGCGTACCAGAACGCGGACGGTTCCTGGCAGGGCGAGGTTGTCTGGTGCCCGGTCATCACGGCGCAGGTCGTCCTGGCCTATGCGATCATGGGCCGCACCATGGCGCCCGAGCGTTGCCGCCGCATTCTGCGCTATTTCGCCAGTTGCCGCCGACCGGATGGCGGCTGGGGCCTGCACCCGGAATCGCAGTCGTATCTGTTCGTCACCGCGCTTGTCTATGTGGCGGCGCGCCTGCTGGGCGAGGCGCCGGCCTCGCCGCTGTTGCGCGACGCGGTGCGTTGGTTGGCGGGTCATGAGGAGGGACTTGGCGCATTGCCGACATGGGGCCGCTTCTGGCTGTCGTTGCTCGGGCTGTACGATCGGGATCGCATGACGATGTGCCCACCCGAGTTGTTCCTGCTTCCGGCTTGGGCGCCGCTCGCGGCTGACCGGCTGTATTGCCATACCCGCTATATCTACCTCGGCATGGCTTACCTGTCGGGGGTTGGTCTGTGTGCGGACCTCGGGGCGATCGGTGTTTCCTTGCGGCGTGAGCTGGCCGGCTTTAACAGGCCCGGGCCGCTGTCGCGTCATCGCATCGCGACCAGCGACCTGTATGTGCCGCCGGGGCCGGCGTTGCGTCTGGCCTACGACGTGATGGGAACGCTGGGTCCGATCTGGCGGCGCCTGCCCGGTGCTGTGGCACTGCGCCGACGGGCGCTCGATCGCTGCCTGCGGCGCATTCGCGCAGAGCAGCGGGCTTCCAATTTCCAAGCGTTGTCGCCGGTGAATGGGTTGCTGAATACGCTGGCGCTCTGGGCACACGCTCCGGATGCTCCCGAAGTCAAGGCAAGCATCGCCGGATTGGAAGCATGGTGCTGGCAGGACGATACGCAGGGCGTGCGCTATGCGGGTGCACGCTCGACGACGTGGGACACTGCATTCGCGTTGCAGGCGCTGGCGGAGGGTCCGCATGTGCCGGATGCATGCGTCGCTGCAGTGCGCTCGGGATATTCGGCGCTGGCGTCGCTACAGGTGCCCTTGGCGGCAGTGACGGCTGTGGGCGGCGACGACAGCAAGGTTTTAACACGGAGGACGTGCGAGGGCCACGGAGGGCCACGAGGTTTTGGCACCGAGGAACATTCGCGCCAGAAAACGAAACTCCGTGGCCCGCCGGGGCCCTCGCACGTCCTCCGTGTTAAGAATCTTCTTGCTGCGAACAGGCACTTATCTGGCCGGCCTGAGCCGCCCTCAGATGCTGCGCCGATGGAGCTTGACGAAGGACGCCAGAATCCCGCCGGCGGTTGGTGCTTCGGCGAGCCCACTCACCGCTGGCCCGTCAGCGACTGCACGGCTGAAGCGCTGAGCGCGCTGATGCAATGCCATCGCGTGCCTGGCCTCGTGCCACCCGATACAAGGATCACCCCGGACCGACTATCCGAGGCGTTCCGATTCCTGCTGGCGCGGCAGAACGCGGACGGCGGTTTCGCCACCTACGAACGGCGGCGCGGTGGCAAGCGGCTCGAGCGGCTCAATCCGTCCGAGATGTTCGGGCAGTGCATGACAGAGCGCTCCTACATTGAGTGCACGTCGTCCGCGATTCGCGCGCTACGGCATGTGTCGGAACTACCTCCTGGAGCCATGACCGCGCATGAGCAAACGGAATGTGCCGACGCCATGGCACGCGCGCGAGACTTCCTCCTGGCCCAGCAGCGTGCAGATGGTGCCTGGCCCGGCTTCTGGGGCATCAACTTCATCTATGCGACGGGTTTCGCCGTCGCCGCGCTGCGCGACGCCGGATTGTCCGCGGAGCACACCGCCGTGCAACGTGCTGTCGACTGGCTGCACAGCGTGCAGCAGCCGGATGGCGGATGGGGCGAACATCACTCCGGCTGCCTCACCGGAAGCTATGTGGCAAACGCTGGCAGTCTGGTCATCATGACAAGCTGGGCCGTTCTGGCCCTGCTGCGCGCCACGAATTCTGTGACGCCCACGGTCCGACGTGGCCTCGGCTGGCTTGCGTCGCGGCAGTTGCCCGATGGTGATTGGCCGTCGGGATTCCGTCAACGGCGTATTCTTCGGCACTGCAATGCTGGATTATCGGCTCTACAACACGTATTTTCCAACCTGGGCTCTGAACCTTGCACGCGCAACGGACCGGTTACGTTGCGACGGCACGGACAGGTTTCCCCAATAGGGCGATGTTGGATGCGGCTCACACGAATAGGTTGATGCGAAGTCCGCGCTATCGGATCCGGCCACTCGTTGCCGTTCGCGCGCTGCGCAACCTGGCGAGGAGCCAAGGCAAGGAGCTGACACAGGGCGTCGCCTTCCTGCGTGCGACCGAAGGTCAATCGGCACGGCGTGCATTCGATCGCTTTCGCGCCACCCCGCTTGGCCGCGACGTGCTGGTTCGGAGAATTTCGTTGCGCGATCACCTAGTGAATCGTGATTCGCTTGTAACAGCCGCAACGGGCAGTCTGGGACGTGCCTACGTCGATTTCATGGAACGCGAGAATATTTCAGTGCCAAGTCTGCTTGATCTTGCGACCAGCGATCCGGCCCCGCCAATGACGGCCGAGGAATGGCTGTTCGCCGAGCGCAGCCACGTCATGCACGACCTGTGGCATGTCGTCACCGGCTACGGCCCGGATAGTCTGGGCGAGGTCTGCATCCTGGCGGTTCGCAGCGCGCAGATGCGGCATGTTGGTGTCTGGTTGCTGTGCCTGTTCGGCATGCTCAAGGTCGGACGCGAGTTGGGCGGCCGCGAAGTGGGCGCGGCCGTGCGCGAGGCTTATGCACGCGGCCGCCGCGCCGCGTGGCTGTACGGCGTAGATTGGGAGTCGATGCTCACGGAACCGCTCGACGTGGTGCGTACACGCCTGCATCTGACGCCCGCCAAACACTATCCTGTCGCCACGGCGTGACGGCCTCGCCGCGAAATCGGATCCGCCCGCTCGATGCACTGCGAGCGCTGCGGGCATTGGCGCAGTCCGGTGGCGCCGACTATCGGCAGGCTGCTGCGTTCATGAGTGCGACGGAAGGTCGCTCCGGGCAACGCGCTTTCGCTCGCTTCCAGGCCAGCGCTGCCGGCGCCCGGCTGTTGCAGGTTCGGCCACCGCTGCGTGCCATGCTCGGTGGCGATCGCCACGCGCTTGCCGCCATGCCGCACGGGTCGCTCGGCCGCGCCTACGATGACTTCATGTCGGCGCACGGTTTTTCGGTCGACGGCATGGCCGAGCTTGGCCAGGCGGGCGGCGAACGACCGATGAGCGAAGCGGAGAAATGGTTCGTCGACCGAATGAACACGCTCCACGACGTGCGGCATGTCGTCGCGGGGTACGGGCAGGAGCCGCTCGGTGAGCTGTGCCTGCTGGCGTTCCGGTTCGCACAAACTCGGCATCCCGGCATGGCTTTCTTCGCGGTGGCCTGGGGGCTGAAGACCGCACGCGCACAGCGTGACCAGCCGATCATCGCGGCGGTGATGGAAGGCTACCGCCGTGGCCGGAGGGCGGTCTGGATGGACGCTGCGGATTGGGAGCACATGCTGCGGGAGCCGCTCGCAACGGTTCGCACGCGGCTCAATATCGTCCCACCTGTGGTCTACCGTCGCATCGTGCTGACACCGATGGCGTCGGAGGCGCCGGCTGGTACCGCCCCGCTTGGCCACACCGCATGACAATGGAGGTTGACGTTGTCGTTGCTGGTGGCGGCGTTGCGGGCAGCGCGGCTGCCGCTGCCTTCGCGACACTTGGCTGGTCTGTTCTGGTCGTCGAGCCTGGTCAGCATGACGAACGCCGATTGGCGGGCGAGTTGATCCACCCGGCGGGTGTGGCGGGTCTCGCCAGGCTTAGCCTGCTGTCGCGTGCATTTGCCCCTGCCGCTCGGTTGGATGGTTTCGTGGTGTTTCCTGAAGCCGGCCTCTCCGGATGCATCCAACTGCCGTATCAACGCCGGGGTTCGGAGCCGGCTGTGGCACTCGCGCTGGATCATGCCACCATCTGCCGTAGTCTTCTGGCGACCGTGTCGGCGCTGCCCGGCATCACGGTCGCGCGCGGCTGGCGTGTCACGGGCCTTGCGGATACCGCCGCGCAACCGATCGTGCGGATGCGGCGGGCCGGGGTGACCGAGACGGTCCGCTGCCGCCTTGTCGTCGCGGCCGATGGCGCATCATCGCCTGTGCGGAGTTATGCCGGGATCGAACATCGGCGCACCCGCACGGCCGTATTGACCGGCTATCTGGTTGATCGCGATGCACTGCCGCTGCCGGCGCACGGGCATATCTTCACGGCGGCGGGTGGGCCGGTGCTGGCCTACGCCATCGACAACGAACGCGCACGGGTGCTGTTCAATCGGCCACTCTCGCACCGTGGTGCGCTGGTGGATGCAGCGGTGAACACTGCGGGGTTGACCGCTCGGCTGCGCGCGAGTGTCGAGATGGCGATGGCGGCAGGAACCCGTCATCGCTTCGTCAGCAGCGATGTCGCCGTCGCAGCCGTTGCCTACAATCACGTCGCGCTGGTCGGCGATGCCGCCGGAACCTGCCATCCGATCAGTGCGAGCGGGATGACGATGGGCATCGACGATGCGCTGCGGCTTGCGCAGGCATTGCATGACCGCGACGGTGATGTCACCGCGGGATTGGCACGCTATGCGGCGGAGCGCCGAAGCCGGCAACGAGCCCGTATCCTGCTGGCAGCTTTCCTGCACGATGCGTTGGGTGGCACCGGCCCGGAGATGGGAATGCTGCGCGCGGCCATGCATCGTTACTGGTCCGGCAGCGCACGCGCGCGCGCCGCCTCCATGGCGCTGCTGGCGATGGACGATCTTCATACCGGATCCATCCTGCTCGAGTTCCTGCGGATACTGGCGTGTGGATTCCTGGTGTCACGCAATCGGCCGCGCCACCTGCTGCGTGACGCCGTGCTGACGGCGCGATTGTCGCGGCCAATGATGCAACACCTGCTCGGGGCGATGCGTGTCCAGTAGAATCTATGACGTCGTTATCGCGGGCGCCGGGCCCGGTGGCGCGACCTGCGCGTGGTATCTCGCGCGTGCCGGCGTTCGTGTCGCGTTGCTCGATCGCCATGCGTTCCCGCGCGACAAGGTGTGTGGCGACGCAATCTGCAGCCGGGCGCAATTGCACCTGTCCCGGATGGGCGTGCTGCGTCAGATCATGGACAGCGAGGAAGGACATGCGGCCGCCGTCGGCGGTATGGTGAGCCCGGGCGGCGTTGTCGCCATTGGTGACTCGACGACGCATATCGGCTCCTCGCCAGTCATCGCGATCCGGCGCATCGACATGGATCATCGCATTGTCCGCGCCGCCCAGGCTGCGGGCGCGGCGTTGTTTGAACGTTTCGATGTGACCAAAGCGACACTCGACCGGGATGCCGGAGTGTGGACGATCGGTTCTGCCGACGGGAACCAGGTGCAGACGCGCGCACTGGTTGCCGCCGACGGGGCGACGTCGCGACTGGCGCGGCGCCTTGGGGTCGTGCAGGGCGCGCCTGAGGCGATATGCAGCCGCGCATACATCGAGGCCGACACCAGCGATTTTGCCTTCGATGGGGTGGCGTTCTATCGGCGCGACCTGCTGCCAGGCTATTGCGCCGTGTTCCGCGAATCACGTGGCCAGCTCAACTTCTGCCTGTACATCATTCCGGGTGGCGGCTGCGGTGTACATGATCTGCGGCGGATGCACGATCATGTGCTACGGGACGATCCGTTCGTCAGTCGTGCGGTTGGACCGCACGCGGTGGTTGGCGCCATGAAGGGTGCGCCGCTGCGGCTGGGCGGTGTTGCGCGCAGCTTCGACGACCACCTGATCGTGTTGGGCGATGCCGCCGGCCAGATCGATCCACTCACCGGCGAGGGTATCCAATACGCCATGGATGCCGCCGAAATTGCTGCGGATACATTGATCGAAAGTCTGACGCGGGATGATCTCTTAGCCGGAAGCCTGCGACACTATCACGATGCGTGGCAACGCGCGTTCGGTGCGGACTTCGCGTGGAGCGCCCGCATTGCCGCCTTGTGCTGCCGCCGTCCCGGCCTGCTGGACACCGGCGCCAGGGCTCTGCGGGACGGCGGCGCGCCCTTGCTGGCCAAGTGGGCCGAGGTCATGACGGGCGCCAGGCCGAAGACGCATTTCTTGCGGCCGGGCCTGGTGCTGCCGATGCTGCATTCCGCGTTGCGGCATGCCTTCGCGGCGCGCGAGGCTCCGGACTACACCGCGATCCAGCGTCGCGCGGCTTAGAACAATCGATGGCTGCCTCCCTGGCGTTGGGTCTGCTGCGGGTCACCGGCGATGCGCTGCTCAACGCGCTGCAGGACCGGGTTTCCGTCCGGGGCAAGCGCCTGCCCCCCTCGCCGCCGATACGCCATCGCTGGCTCGGCCATCTTCATGACATCCGCACCGAGGGTTTCGTTCGTTTCGGCACACGCTGTGTAGTAGAGTACGGCCCGCTTGTGCTGTTGCGGTTCGGCCCCCCTGTACCTCGGCCGCCAATTCTTACTGGTGGCTGACCCTGCCGTAGCACGGCTGACCCTGACCCAGGACCTGGAGCGTGGCTTTCCACCCGGGACGGGGCCGATGCTGGTGTTCGGCGAGGACGCAGTGTTCTGCACCGGAGCGGAAAATCCGCTGCACACGCGACGGCAGCAATTGATCGCTCGCCATGTCGCGCCGGACATGCTGCGCCTGCACGCCGCGACGATGTCGGAGATTTGGCAGGCGGCGATCGAACATCTCGTTTCCATCCCCGCAGGTTCCGACCGCATTGAGCGGTTCGACATCAATCAGGCCATTCTGTTCACGACCCAGCGTGTTGCTGTTCGGTGCTGGATGGCCGTCGAACCATCGCCGACGGAGACCCTTGATACGCTGCGGCGCTATTTCGACACCGGTTGCCTGCTCAGCGAAATTCTGTTCGACACCTGGTATTTCATACATGCGAAGCGACGCGTGGCAGCGCTGCGGGATAGCTACGCGCCACTGCTCGCGCGCACTCTGGATGTGCTGGCGGGAGACGACTGCGTCACGCCACTAGCACGTTTCGTGGCTGAGTCGCTCGACGAGTTGGGCTGGGATCGAGCGCGATTGGCAGCGGATCAAGGGTATCGAGCGCAACTGCTTGCGGATCTGCCGTTCTATCAGCACCTGTTCACAGTCATGCTGCCGTCGATGGGTTCGACTGGCGGCACAATCCTATTCCTGATCCGCGAGTTGGCCACCGACATGCGGACACAGGACCTGCTGTACGACGAACTGGCCCATGCCGACCTGATCGCTGAACCGCGCCCACCGCCGATGACCGCCCGTGTGATCCGCGAATGTCTTCGCATGTATCCGCAGGCGGCCGGTATTACACGCAAGTTGAGTAGGTCGCGGAATTATGGTGGCTACTTCGTGCCGAAGGGTGCCTATACATTCACGCAACTGCACGCGCTGCACCACAATGCGTGCAGCCATGCCGAACCCGACCGCTTTGATCCGTCGCGTGTCGTCACGTCGGTCGACGGAAGCTGGGCCGGGTTCTCCCATGGTCCGATGGCATGCACGGGTCGCGGTTTCGCGGAACTACAGATCGCCGTGGTATTGAAGGCTTTGCTGAACCGCTACCGCATGCACGGGGCGACAGCCGATGCCAATTCACACAACGACTATCAGGGTTCAGTGACGCTGCAGCCCAACCCGTTCAGCATCACCTTCAGCTTCCGATGATAGCGCGGATGACGCCACAGCGAGAGACATCACATTGTTCGTCACGCATCAATTCGCTAATTTGGATGCCTTGCTATTGGTGCGTTCAGCGGTGACGCGCTGGCAACTTCTGAGTGGGACGATGCTGTGACGCCTTACCTGGTCGTTGATGGGGTTCGTGTTGCTCCAACGATTATCGAGCCCACACGGTTGGGCTATTGCCTACGCCTTCCGGCTCAGGAGATCAGACTGATCTCTGGATCTCGCTCCGCTGCCGATCCATCTGACGAGCGCCGGCTGGGTGTGCTGTTGCGCCGGCTGCGTTGGGAGCGCGACGGGGACACGATCGACGTACCTGTCGACTCGCCGAGCTTCGTCGATGGCTTTCATCATGTCGAAATGCATGAACCCAAAATGGGGCCGGTTCGCTGGACGACAGGCGATGCGGCGCTGCCGCCGATGGTGTTCCCGCCATGGCAGGGGGCGGTGCAGCTGCATCTGACACTGGACGACTGGCGCGGTCGCGATCAGGCACCACCAATCAGTCCAGAGGCTGCTCTGCTGGGCGCGTTCGAGAGCCTGGGGCAGGATTGCGAGTTCGGCCTCGTGCAACGACGTTACCTCGTCGAACCGCCACTCAGTTTGTTCCGTTGGGGCGGCGCGCCGCCCGAAGACCTGATCGAGGGCCTCGACAGCGACTTCGCAGGGCTCGCGGAAGCTGACCGTACCGAATTGATATGGGGACAAGGCGAGTACTTCGTGCGAACGCCCTATGTGACCATTCACACCCACTGCCTTGTCGAGCAGAACGCGGCGGGCCAGGCGGATATTCTCAGATCGGGATGCGCGACGCTGCGCATTCTTCGCCGCAAGCTGCTGAAGGACATTGCGGAGGCCAGGCGCATCTTCGTGTTCAAATGCGAACCGGGGTTCGGTAAGTCTGGAATGCGCCGGCTACACACCGCATTGCGTCGCATCGGTCCGGCCGGTTTGTTGTGTGTCACGACGACACCGTCAGCTCAGCCTGCCGGCAGCGCGGAGCGGATCACTGAGGGATTGTATATCGGCTACATGGAGCGGTCGTTTCTGGACGGTGGACCGATATCCCCGTGGCTATCGATCTGCGCCACTGCCAAGGCGTTGCACGACGGTGATTGAAGGAACGAGGATTTGATGCAGGTCTCTCAGCCACCGGACGCGGAGTTCACCACGGTCGCAACCGCGTTGCGCAAGTTGTGCGGGGATCCTCTACCCAGCCTGTCGGCGGATACTTACCTCGACGAACTTCCGGGCATGGACAGTCTGCGGATGCTGCATGCCATCGCTTCGATCGAGGAACAGCATGGCATCGAGATCGACGTTGCTGCCTTGGATCAAATGTATCGGGTGCAGGATATCATGAACGCCGTCCGTGCCGCACAGCACACGATGCGTCCCAGCGATGGCGGCCAAGTTTAACCTCGACCCGGCCACATGTGGCGGGGCTTGACCTTGCCATCTCCATCCCCCACCGGCATTGCGACAGATGCAATGCCAATCAGCAACCATCCAGTCAGCAACCATCCAATGAGGATAACCGATGCAAGCCCGGCGCGGACGGTTCAGCCGGACGGGGCAATGCCACCTGCGGCGCGCTCCAGTGCCGCGATGTCGATGCGCTTCATTTCCATCATAGCCTCGAAGGCGCGTCTCGCACGGACCGGATCTGCATCGCTGATCAGCCGCGTAAGCTGACGCGGCACGATTTGCCACGACACGCCGAAGCGGTCTTTCACCCAGCCACATTGTTCCGCTTCGGGCACCGAGGAGAGCACATCGGCGTAGTGGTTGGCTTCGGCCTGTGTCTCCACTGGCACCTGAAACGAAATCGCCTCATTGAAATGAAACATCGGACCGCCATTCAAGGCGGTGAACGCCTGACCCATCAGCGTGAACTCGACGATCAGCACGTCACCGGCCTTGCCCGCAGGGTAGTCACTTGGGGCGCGCTGGACGGCATCGACATGGCTGTCGGGAAACAGCGAGGCATAGAAATTGGCGGCCTCTTCGGCGTTGCCGTCGAACCAAAGGCACGGGGTGATCTTTGACATCGATTGTCTCCTGTATTCGTAGTGTCAGGCGATGCATGGATAGAAACCGAACAGAATGTGGCTGAAGGACGGTCACCGAACCGAGACTGCAACCCTGGCTTGCGCCGATGATCCGGTGCTGTGCGTTGCGCCGAAGGCCGAGTTCAGCAAAGCTTTCGCACTTTGGAGACCAGGATTGGACCAGCCGTTGCTGCACGTCGAAGGCCTGACCGCCTGTCTGTCCACGCCAATCGGTGACAGGCCCGTGCTCGACGATGTTTCATTCAGCCTCCAGCGCGGCAAGATTCTCTGTCTGGTCGGGGAGTCAGGCTGCGGCAAGAGCGTGACGGCGCGTGCGATCCTTCGCCTCCTGGACTGGCCGCTGCACATCTCCCCCGATTCCCGCGTCCTGTTTGACGGGCAGGATCTGGGCGCACTGCCGGAGCGCGGAATGCGCCAGGTCCGCGGTCGCGACATTGCAATGATCTTTCAGGATCCGATGAGCTCCTTGAACCCGGTGAAACGGGTTGGCGAGCAGGTCGCCGAGACGCTGATCCTGCATCGCCGAGTATCACGGCAAGAAGCGCGCGATCGCACGATTGCGCTGTTTCGACAGGTCGGCATTCCGGTGCCCGAACGGCGCGTGCGTCAGTTTCCGCATGAGCTCTCTGGTGGCATGCAGCAACGCGCCATGATCGCTATGGCGCTGGCTTGTGATCCGAAGGTTCTGATCGCCGACGAACCAACGACGGCGCTCGATGCGACGATCCAGGCACAGATCCTCGATCTGCTGCGGGAGCTGCGGGAAAGCCGGGACATGGCCATCCTGCTGATCACGCACGATCTCGGTGTCGTCGCGGAGATGGCTGACGATATCGCCGTCATGTACGCAGGCCGCATAGTAGAGTACGGTCAGGTCGATCAAGTGCTGACATCACCGCAACATCCCTATACCGAGCAACTGCTGCGCTCGGTGCCGCGCCTTCTCATGCCGCGCGATCAGCGACTTGCGATGATTGGTGGCACGGTGCCGTCACCACTGGATCGCCCACCGGGTTGTGCCTTCGCACCGCGCTGCGCCTTTGCGTTCGAGCGCTGCACCGCGGACCCGTCGCCGCCGTTGCCGGACACCGCATCGCATGCAGCATCATGCTGGCTGTGCCACGACGGGCCACGCGCCACGCGCGGCGTCTGGGAAGCCGCCTGACGATGTCAGGGGCGGCATCACTGCTGGAATTGCGCGACGTGCACGTACAGTTCCCCGTCCACAGTGGCGTGCTGCAACGGACGATCGGTCATGTGCATGCGGTGGACGGCGTGAACCTTGCCGTGCGCCGTGGCGAGACCATGGGCCTGGTCGGTGAATCGGGCTGCGGCAAGTCGACACTAAGTCGCGTGGTGGTGATGCTGACTCGACCGGATGCCGGTGAGGTGCTGTTTGAAGGCCGCGATCTCCTGGCACTGGACCGCACTGCGAGAAAGCTGGTGCGGCGTGACATCCAGATCATCTTCCAGGATTCGCTTGGTTCACTGAACCCACGGCTGCGCGTCCGAGATCTGATCCTTGAAGGCCGGCGCATCCAGGGTCTTTCAGATGCCGCGACCGATCGAGACCTGGCCGAGGATATTCTGGGCAAGGTGGGCCTGTCGCGGGAACTCGCCACACGGTATCCGCATGAACTGTCCGGTGGCCAGCGGCAACGCGTCGGCATTGCTCGTGTCCTCGGTACTGGGGGCGCGGCTGATCGTTGCCGACGAACCAGTGTCGGCACTGGATGTTTCGGTGCAGGCGCAGGTGCTGAACCTGCTGGTCGATCTGAAGCGGGATCTGGGTCTGACCTATATCTTCATTGCACATAGCCTCGCGGTGGTCGGCTATATCGCCGATCGGATCGCGGTGATGTATCTGGGCCGCATCGTCGAGCTGGCATCGAGCGAGACGATCCAGTCCGCACCGTTGCATCCGTATACCGTATCATTGCTATCGTCGGTGCCGGACGCGTCTGCGCGGGTGCGCCGCGCGCGGCATCATCTGGCAGGCGAGCCGCCAAGTCCGATGCATCTGCCCAGCGGATGCCGCTTCCGTACACGCTGTGTCGCCGCACAAGCCATCTGTGCCGAACGCGAACCGGCATTGACCGAGCAGCAGCGGGACGGACATTTTGTCGCCTGCCATTTCCCGGGCGTGCTGCCGGCGCCGGGTCGGGCGTGACTGCAATCAGCGACGCGCAAATCAACAAAAGAAGCTAGGAAGCACTGATGAACACAGATGAACGCAGCTATGGACCTGGACGTCATCGGACGGCTTCTGTCGTTCGCTGCTTATCTGCGTTCATCTGCGTTCATCAGTGGTTCCATTTTCCCCTAAATTCGCACCGACCACCCCAAGCGCTGGGTGAACGCTGATGATTCGCGGATACCCGCGCTTCCCCAGCCTGTTCCCCGGCGAGACACTGGTCTTGCACGTATCCACCACCAGTCCGCGCTTCCGGGTTGTGTTCTTCCGCCAGAGTGCAAGGTTGGAACCGATGCGGGTCGCATCCAGCGAGACGCTTGATGGCGTCCACCTGCCCGATGGACCACCGGATCGCGATTGGGGCTGGCCCGCGTACCAGTTTGTCGTACCTTCGGATTGGCAATCTGGCGTCTACGTAGCGATGCTGATCGAGATCGCCGCTGACGGCAGCGAGATCGTGCCAGACTGCGACACAACATTCGCCACATCGGCGAAAGCGCTGTTCGTGGTGCGGCATCGCGGTGACGTGCCCTTGGGAACGGTGCTCTACAAAGTCTCCTGGGCGACATTCGTGGCGTATAACGGCACCGGTTACGGCAGCCTGTACACCGAAGCCGTGTGGTCGCGCGAGCAGCCGAACCCTGGCTTCAAAGTGACCTGGCGCCGCCCTGGCTGCGGTACCGGTGGTGACGTGATGCCCGGCGATTCGGAAGACTACTACGACACGTCGTCGCGGCGGCAGACGTTCGAGCATTGGGACGCGCCGCTGGTGCGCTGGCTGGAGCAAGAAGCTCAAACGACGCACTACTGCACCGATTGGGACCTGCATCGTGACCCAGGGCTGCTGCGTCCGTACAGCCTGCTGCTGAGTGTCGGCCACGACGAATACTGGAGCGATGCAATGCGCGCCGCCTTGGATGCGCATGTCGATCGCGGCGGTAACATAGCGTTTTTCAGCGGAAACATCTCGGGCTATCGCGTCCACTTCACCGATGACGACATCGCCATCACCTGCGCGAAGATTGGTCCGCCCAGCAGGGATCCCGATACCTGGACACGCGATTCCTGGCAGGAGGTCAACCCCGAGTGCCGGTTGACCGGTGTCGCGACGGCCTTCGGCGGCGGCTGGTGGGATGGCAAGCGACGGACCCAAGGCTACGTCGTGCAGCATGCCGCGCATTGGGTGTTCGCCGGCACCGGATTGCGCGAAGGTGACGAGTTCGGCAACGACGAAGACTTTCCGCTGATCGGCTATGAAGTAGATGGAG
This sequence comes from uncultured Alphaproteobacteria bacterium, assembly GCA_963726125.1. Taxonomy (GTDB): domain Bacteria; phylum Pseudomonadota; class Alphaproteobacteria; order Acetobacterales; family Acetobacteraceae; genus JAMXLO01. The sequence continues at coordinate 257,985 of CAVSBG010000019.1, forward strand.
CGGCATTCCGTCGTAAGGATGGCCGCTCCATTGTCACCGGCGAGCTTGGCACACCGCGCGACTTCACCATCCTTGGCATTGCCGAACTCGGCGAAGGCTGGGTCGCCGGCAAGACCAATGCAGCGGCGACGATGGGGCTCTATGTCAGTCCGCAAGGCGGCGTGGTGTTCCAGGGCGCGACGACGGACTGGCCGATCCTGGTGCCGCGAAACGCGCATGTTGGCGCTATCACGCGCAACATTATTGATAGGCTGCGCCTGCCGAGCGCGCGCATCATTGGCCCGTTGCCGCATCGCGCCGGCCGCATGCTGGCAGCAGTCGGCGAGACTGTGTCATTCCACGTCGACACTGGCCGCTTGGGCGAAATGAACACGCTGCGCTGTGACTGGCAGGTAGCCGGCGCGGAGACGTTGGAAAGCACCGGCCCGTTGTTGCGTGTGCGGATGCCGGATCGCGTGGACTTCATCACGATCAGCGTCACGCTGTGGCGCGGTGCCCAAGCAGTGGGATTCGGTACATGCACGCTGCTGCCGTTGACCGCGGAGGAAGCACTGAAGCTCGACGTGCTGATCAACATGCGGGAGATGGTGATGGCAGGCGAACCCGCAAATCCACTGGTCAATCCGTCTTATGACCCTGTAGATCGCAATTGGCTGATCTTCTCGATCCGTGTTCCCTGGATACGCGAGCGCGCTGTTCGCATGGAGAAAGCGGCGTCCCGCCTGCTCGCCTTGGCACGACGCCCGAATGGGGGCGACACGCCGTAGTGGCGTTCATTCCTTGACATTCGTCCGGCGCTCCGCTGCACTGCGCACGAATTCTGGAACGTTCCAGAATATGCAGTGAAACGTCCGGAGGGAGTGTCCGATGGGTCTTGTGCGGCTGACGCGGAGGCAATTGATCGGCGGTGGTTCCGCCTTGTTCGGCGCATCGTTGTTCGATGTCTCCGGTGCCCTGGCACAGGGCGCGGGCAAGCCAACGCAGACGTTGACGGTTGGCACCAACATTCCCTTCACCACGCTCGATCCGAACACCATCAACACGTCGGTGTTTCCGTTCCGGAACTCGGTCTTCGATCCGCTGATCACCATTCCGGTGACCGACATTCCGACCTACAAGCTCGGTTCCATCCAGAACGAGTTAGCGACCACCTACACGGTGAACAAGGACGTCACCGAAATCCGCATGCGCGTTCGCGACGGTGTTCGTTTCCACGACGGCAATCCGATGACCGTCGAGGATGTCGCAGCGTCGCTGCGCTACGCGATCGATCCTGCGACCGGTGGAACGATGGCTGGCAGTCTGGCCGACATCAGCTCCGTCACTGTTGACGGCAACGAGGTAGTGATGAAGACCTCGGCGCCCAGTGTAGATGCGCTGTATCGGCTGACACTGTTCCGCGTGCAGTCACCGAAGTTCCTCGGCAAGGCTGCGAACACGCCCGTTGGCACTGGTCCTTTCAAGTTCGCCGAATACGTGCCCAACGATCACCTGACATTGGAGCGGTTCGACGGCTACTGGAAGCCGATACCATCCAACGTGAAGACGCTGACATTCAAGTTCTACACCGACCCCGAGGCGATGCTGAACGCCGCACTGGCGGGCGAACTGGACATCCTGCAATTCGGCCAGATCAAGGACGCGGCAACGCTGGAGGGTGCTGGCTGGGCCGCGTATGCCGCGCCGATCGCCGACTATGTCATGCTGGTGCTGAACTACACCGCGCCTGATTCAGCTTTGGCGAACGTCAACATCCGCCAGGCCGTCGCGCGCGCCATCGATCGGCAGGCGATCGTCAAAAACGTGTATTTCGGTCGCGTCCAGCCGATCACCATTCCGATGCCGCCGTCGGATCCAACTTACGATCCGAAGATTGCCGCTGAATGGGACTTCAACCTGGCGGCCGCGGCGGAATACGTGAAGAAGTCTGGCCTGACCAAGCCAACTTTTGAGCTGCGCGTCGGCAGCAACGACCCGGACGCGCGCAAGGTAGCGCAGATCATTCAGGGTGATCTCGGCAAGATCGGTGTCACTGCCAACCTCGCACTGAAGGATCCGACCACGCTGGTGAACGATGCGATTGCCGGCAACTTCGAGTCGAACGTCTACGCCTGCTCGGTCGGCGTGCCGGAAGTACAGGACTTCGAAGATTGCAGTGTCTATCGGCCCAACAAAGGTCCGTTTTCCGGCGCAAAGACCTTCCCGGAATTCAAGCAGTCGTACTACGACGCCGCCGCGATCGTCGATCCGCAGCAACGCATCGCCGCTTTCAAGCAAGTGTTCGAGGTGTTGCATCAGACCGCCTGGGCGGTGCCGATATGCATGCGTGGACTTCTATGCGGGCAGAGCAAACAGATATCCGGTGTGGTGTATGACGCGAAGACTCACCTCGTCTATCAGGGGATCGTGAAGTCATAGCTGGCGGCCCGTGATAGGCTTCATCGTCCGTCGGTTCCTGCTCGCGTTGCCGGTCCTGTTCGGCGCATCGCTCGCATTGTTCGCGCTGCTCTACATTCTGCCAGGCGATCCGGCGTCGTTCGTGCTGGGCGACAGCGCGACGCCAACGCAGCTTGCCGCGTTGCGCCATCGACTTGATCTCGATCAGCCGGTGCCAGTGCAATATTTGTTGTGGCTCGGACGACTGGCGCGCGGTGATCTGGGTAAGTCCTTGGTCAGCGGCTATCCCGTGGCGCGCCTGATCGGCCAGCGGCTTCCGGTGGCAATCGAGTTGACGCTGGGCGCGCTGTTCGTCGCGTTGCTGATTGGTGTTCCAGCCGGCATTGCCGTTGGGGTACGGCCGCGAGGCTGGATGGCGCGGGCCATCGACATGTTCAACGCGACAGCAATCGCGGTTCCGGTATTCTGGCTTGGTCTGCTGCTGCAAATCATCGTCGCGATCAAGCTCGGCTGGTTGCCAGCGGGGGGCTATGTCGCATTGGCTACCGATCCGGTGAACAACCTGCGCGCGATGACGCTGCCGTGCATCACGCTCGGTGTGGGTACTGCTGCGGTGCTGGCACGCTTCCTCGCGACCGGTATTGCGGAAACCATGACGCGCGATTTCGTCGTCACCGCGCGCGCCAAGGGCCTGGCACCGGGGCGTATCATCGTTCGCCACGTGTTGCGCAACGCCGTGATTCCCGCCGTGACGGCGCTGGGTATTCAGATCGGCCGGTTGATCGGCGGGGCGGTACTCACCGAGGCAGTGTTCAATCTGCCCGGTCTTGGCACGCTGCTATGGAGCGCGCTGGTACAGCGCGACTATTTCGTCATCCAGGCGGTGACGCTGCTGGCGGTGTTGCTGTTCGTCGTCGTCAACCTCGCCACCGACATCGCCTACGGCGTGATCGATCCACGCATCCGCACCGGGGCGCGCTGATGTTTCGTATCAGCGCGGGCGCGCTTGGCACAGGGTTTCTGGTGTTCGTGACCCTGATCGCGCTGACCGCGCCATGGCTCACGCCGTACAATCCGCTGGCACAGGACCTCGATCACGCGTTGCAATTGCCCACTATGAGCCATTGGCTGGGAACCGACGACCTGGGCCGTGACCTGCTGAGCAGGTTGATGGTTGGGTACTCGCGTTTCGGTCGCGGTGGGCTTCGGTTCAGCGTTCGTCGCATTGTTGATCGGCACTGCCGCTGGCCTGATCGCCGGCTATCAGTCCGGATGGTTCAGCGCCACGATCATGCGCATCTCCGATGTGCTCCTGGCGTTTCCCGCCGTGCTGCTGGCTATGCTGGTGGCCGCTGTGCTGAAGGCCGGCATCCCCGGCGTGATCCTGTCGATCGCCATTGTCTCGTTGCCGACATTCGCTCGCCTCGCGCAGGCGGTAATGCTGGAACAGCGCCACCGGACCTATGTCGATGCGGCGATCGCGTTTGGTGCATCGGCGAACTACGTCATCTTTCGTGCCGTCCTGCCGAACGTTCTCGCGCCGCTGATCGTGCAGGCCGCGTTCACCATCGCGAATGCGGTGTTGCTGGAGGCGGGCCTCAGTTTTCTCGGGTTGGGCATTCAGCCACCGAACCCCTCGCTCGGTCTCATGCTGCAGGAGGCGCGAGGATACATTCGTAGCGACGCATGGTTCGGCATTTGCCCCGGCGTGCTGCTGATCCTGATTGTCCTCGCGTTGAACGCCGCGGCTGATACGCTGGGCCAACTGGTTGATCCACGCAGTGCGACCCGGGGCGTACGCGCCGTGCTGTAAGGGAGAAGGTGACGCCATGCAGATCGTCCGTATCCGAAGCCGCGTGGTCGACCTGCCGCTGCCGGCCCCATTCCATCCAGCCTGGGCGCGTGGCCGCAACCAGACCAACATCCTGATGGTACTGGTCGAGGTCGATACCGATGCCGGCATCACCGGGTACGGTGCCGCGCACGCCGGGCCCGAAGCCGCGATCTGTATCGAACGGTTCGTCGCTCCGTATTTCCTTGGCCAGGACCCTACGCGCGTCGAGCGTCTCGCCGCCGTGTTGCGCGACGCCGAGATTCTAGGCCCACCGATGTATTTCATGGAGCTCCCGCTGTGGGACATCATCGGCAAGCGAGCGAACCTGCCCGTCTGCCAGATGTGGGGCGCGGCCAGCGATCGCGTAGCAGCCTATTGCGCCACCGCAGAGATTCGTTCCCCGGAGCAACGCGTGCGCGACGCCGAGCGCATCGTGGCCGAGGGCTATCTCGCGATGAAGCTCCGCTTCCACAATGATGATCCACGCGATGATCTGAAGGTTGTCGAGGCGATCCGCGCGACGCTTGGCGACCGTGTCAGGATCATGGTGGACGCCAATCAGGCCGGCGTTGAGCCAGGTCACGGCGGCCATCAGCTTTGGGGCTTTCAGCGCACGGTCGAGGTGGCACGCGAGTTGGAAAAGCTGGGCGTGCTATGGTTGGAAGAACCGCTGTATCGCTACGACTACACCGGCCTTGCACGGCTGCGCGACAAGCTGGACACGCTAAAAATCGCAGGTGGCGAGGACAACCACGGCATCCACGAATTCAAGGACCTCATCGATCGAGGCTGCTTCGACATCCTGCAACCCGACGCGCTGCTGTCCGAGGGTATCTTTCAACTGCGTAAAGTGGGTGGCATGGCGGAAGCTGCCAACCTGGAGGTGGTCCCGCACACGTGGGGCAACGGAATGGGTCTGCTCGCCAACCTGCATCTCGCTGCCTCGCTGCCAAACTGCGCGTGGCTGGAGTTCCCACATGATCCGCCGAGCGGCTTCACCCTGGAATCGCGTGACCAGATGCTGATGGAACCGCTGACCATCGACGCCGATGGCGCAGTTCGCGTACCCGATCGGCCAGGCTTTGGCTTTGTTCTGGACGAGGATCGTATCCAGCACCACACAGTCGCAACGTATGTCACCGAATGAACGAAACGCTGCCGTTTCGCTTGACACCAAGCAGCCTGGACGGATATTGAGCCGGCGTTTGGAACGCTCCAAAAATCGCGCGAGGCACGGGATGTATCAGGGGCCGGTGATCGATTGCGACGTGCATCATGCGCGCGCGACCGATGAGGAATTGCTGGAATACATGTCCGCCGGCTGGCGCGAATACATCTCTGACCGAGGCCCGGCAGGCATCATGCCGCTGACCGTGCAGGATGGATTGCCGAACCCGCACGGGTTCATGCGCGCCGATACCTATCCCCCGACAGGTGGGCCCGCCGGCTCGGATTTCGCCACCATGCGACGCCAGTTGCTGGACCGTGCCGACGTGCGTCGCGCCATCCTGACATTCGGCGACGACAGTCATGTCGGCGGTCATCACAATCCCTATTTCGCCACAGAATTGGCCCGCGCCCTGAACGACTGGTCTGTGGACCGCTGGCTGAGCGCCGATACCCGGCTCGCGTCATCTATTCTTGTCGCGTCACAACTTCCCGACCAGGCCGCCGCCGAGATCAGGCGCCACGCCAGCAATCCGCGCATGGTGCAGGTCATGCTGGTGGATAATCCCTACAACTACCCGTTCGGCCATCCCGTGTTCCACCCGATCTATCAGGCCGCCGAGGAAACCGGCCGGCCAATCGCGATACATGGCGGTGCCGGTGGCTGGGCCAATCCGGCAAGTACCGGCGGCGGCAACGTCAATCTATACTTTGAGGCGCACACGTTATGGCCGCAGGTTGTCATGACGCACCTCGTCTCGTTCATCAGCCACGGCGTGTTCGACAAGTTCCCGCGCCTGAAGCTATTGTTGATCGAGGCCGGTTCTGCATGGCTGCCCAGTCTGTTGTGGCGTTTCGACTCCGAATACAAAGGCTTGCGCCGCGAGGTCCCGTGGCTCAAACGTCTGCCTAGCGAGTACGTCGCCGAGCACCTGTGGTTGACCACGCAACCGCTGGAAGTCTCGCCGAAGCGCGAACAGATCACGCAGATGCTGAGCTGGTTCGATGGTGATCGCAAGCTGGTATATTCGTCCGACTATCCGCACTGGGATGCCGACGAGATCCACTACGTCGCCGGCCGTATTCCGGAAAGCTGGCACCGGCGCGTGTTCTTTGAGAACGCGCTGGAGTTCTACGGCTGGACCGAGGCCGATCTGCCAGCCCCAGCCAACATGGCGATCGCATGAGCACTGACGTCGGCGCACTCACTGAATTCGCGGATGGAGCGATCCGCACCATCGGTGTGAACGGCCGCGAGGTTGGCATCGTTCGTTGGAACGGCGCTGTGTACGCCGTCCACAATCTCTGCACTCATCAGAGCGGCCCAATATGTTCCGGTGTTTTGAGCGGCCGCCTGACCGCCGCTTCGCCGGGCGGCATGGACCTTGATCTCTCGACGCCAATACTAGCCTGCCCCTGGCATGGTTGGGAATTCGATCTGCGCACTGGTCGCGCCTTGCACGATGCACAGCATCGGCTGCACATATTCCCTGTGCACGTCGAGAACGGGCGCGTCCTGGTGGACATCGGGCCGGTCTCTCGCGACAGCACGGCACAGTGGACTCAGCCATGACGGAAGTTTCACCTGCAATCGGTTTGGTGACGGAAGCGCTGATCCGACAGTCTCTTTCAGCGGTCATGGACTGGCTGGTTCGCGACGTGCCGGAAATCACCGGCCTGGAGATCGGCACTGGCGCCTACGCACCGACCAATCATTGCGACATGTCGCGCCTGCTGTCGGACGCCGCAGCGCGATCGGCATTTCGTCGCGAGATCGACACACGCGGTCTGCACGTCGCCGCGCTGAACGTGTGGGGCAATCCGCTGCACCCTGATCCCGCCATTGGTGACGTGCATGATCGCGCGTTGCGCGATACCATTCGTCTTGCAGCGGAACTCGAGGTCGATCGTATCGTCGGCATGGCGGGCTGTCCCGCCGCAACCGAGGGCGAACATTCACCACATTTCGCCGCTGGTGGGTGGCTGCCGTACCTGGAGAATGTCTACGAACGGCAATGGCACGCGCGCGTTCATGACTACTGGACGCACATCGGCGAATTCGCACAGCAGAGCCATCCAAACCTGCTGATATGCCTGGAACTCCATCCTGGCACGGTCGCCTACAACGTCGAAACGTTCGAACGGCTGGCGAAGCTCAGCCCCGCGATCGCTGCCAACATCGACCCGAGTCACTTCTTTTGGATGGGGATGGACGCGAACAAAGTGGTGCAGCGTCTCGGTGCACGCATCGGCCACGCGCACGGCAAGGACGTGGTGTTCCAGCCTGACAAACTTGCGTTGAACGGCCTGCTTGATCGTCGCTGGCCGTCGCCGCCCGAGGAAATGCCGTGGAATTTCGCCACCGTCGGTCACGGTCACGATGCAGCCTGGTGGCGCGATCTGTTGAACGACCTGCGTGATGCTGGCCGGGTCCACACCATCTCTATTGAACACGAGGATCCCTTCGTCACTCCGGAAATCGGCATTCGCGAAGCGGCGCGTCTGTTGTCCGCCGCATTGAAGGAACCTCGAACATCGGGGGCGCTCGCATGACACAGGTTCGCGCTGCAGTGACCGAGCAGCCGGGGCGTATCGGCATGCGGCTCTTCTCGTTGCCGGAGCCGGAACCGGGCGCGGTGCTGATGAAAGTGCACTACTCCGGCATCTGCGGCACCGACAAGCACACGTTCCGCGGCGAAAGCAAGCAATATGCTGGCACACCGCATGAACGCGACCTGACCTATCCGCTGATCTGCGGCCACGAGAATGTTGGCGAAGTTGTCGCGATCGGTGGTGCCGTGCGGGACAGTGAAGGCCGTCCCTTGAAGGTCGGCGACCGCATCGTCCCCGGTGCGAACGTTGCGTGTGGAGAGTGCCATTTCTGCCGCAACGGCTATCCCTATTACATGTGCGAGCGAATGGAAGACTACGGCAACAGCCTGCATTGTGGGTTGAGGCCACACTTGTTCGGCGGCTGGGCCGAATACATCTACCTGCTGCCCAATACGCCGATCTTTCGCGTGCCAGACGATCTCCCGGACAGCGTCGCGGTGTTGACCGAAATCATGGCGGTTACGCACGGCGTGGAAACCGCGCAATCGCTTCTCGGTTTGACTGGTGGTTATCGTTTCGGCAATTCGGTCGCCGTGCTCGGCACTGGCCCGCTTGGGCTGTGTCATTTGATCAAGGCGCGATTGCTCGGCGCATCCAAGCTGATTGCGACCGACCTGTTTCCATCGCGTCTGGCATTGGCGCAGGAGTTCGGTGCGACCCTGACAATGCTGGCCGACCAGACTGAACCGCAGGAACGTATCGCGCGTGCACGTGAACACACCGAAGGCTTAGGCCCCGACATTGTGCTGGATTGCAGCGGCTTCCCGCAGACCTTCGTCGAAGCGTTGCGCATGGTGCGACCCGGTGGTGTTGTCGTGGAAGCCGGTACGTTTGTTGACATGGGGCCGATCGGCATCAACCCGAACAGCGATATCTGCACCCGCAACGTCAGCGTCATCGGCGTTGGCGGTGAGACAGCAACTTCGTACTTGCCGGCCATGCGCCTGATGGCCGCCAATCTGTCCCGGCTGCCGTTCGACCGCATCGTTACGCATCGCATGCCGCTGGAACGCGCACAGGAAGGTGTGGAACTCGCGCAGACCAACGCAGCGATGAAGATTGTCATGGCTCCGAACGGTGCGGCCTATGCCTGATCGGAAACGTCGCTGATGGTGGCAGGAAACTCCGCGTCGCGTCCGCCGACGATACTGGATGTCGCGCATCGCGCCGGCGTCTCGAAATCGACGGTCTCAAATGTGATCCGTGGCGTGCATGGTGTCGCCGCGGCCAAGCGTGCCCGCGTGCTCGCCGCGATCGATACGCTGGGATACCGCCCAAATATCCTCGCCCGCCAGCTTGTGCAGCGACGCACGACCATCCTGGGCGTGGTCGTGGGTGACCTCGGCAATCCGTTCCACGCGGAGATGGCCAAACAAGTGGAGCGTCACGCGTCCGCGCGAGGCTACCGCACGATGTTCTGCAGCACACAGGCTGAGGAAACTGCGGAGCTGACCGGCATTCAAAGCCTGCTGGAATATCGCGTGGCTGGCATTCTATTTCTCGCCCATACAGGTGCTTCGTCCGGCGCGCGCGAACTGATCGAGGGTGTGGTCCCGTCGGTCTTCGTCACATGCAGCGCGGACTGGGGCGATGTCGTGTCAGGTGATGACCAGCGCGGTGCGGAGATGGCGACGCGTCATCTGATCGACCTCGGGCATCAGCGCATTGCGTATTTCGCCGACCCGACAGTGGAGGATGCGGCCGATCGAGCACGTCAGGTCGGCTACAGCCAAGCAATGCGACACGCCGGTCTATCGCCCATCGTCTACTACTGGCGGCACGCGCCCGATACCGTCGTACACAACAATCGCGAAATGCCGGTGTACGATGTGTTGCGTGGACCGCGATCGGTGACAGCCATCTTCTCGTCCAATGATCTGGGCGCGATTGAACTGCTCGATGTCGCCGATCGGCTTGGCGTCAATGTGCCAGACGATCTGTCCGTGGTCGGTTTCGACGATGTGCTGATGGCGGGATTGTCCCGCATCAATCTGACAACGGTGGCGCAACCCCAGGAAGAGCTTGCACGTCAGTCGCTCGCCACACTGGCCGCTCGCATGCAGGGCGAATTGACAGGCGATCCGGTCAGACGAACGGTGGAGCTAAAACTGGTCGTGCGCGGCTCGACGGCCGTGCCGCGCGTGGTACATCGGAAAGCAGGATAAGTATGACGAAGCGGCTGAAAGTCGGTGTCATAGGTTGTGGTTTGATCGCGCAGGTTATGCATCTGCATTATCTGCGCGAATTATCGGAACAGTACGAAATCGCTGCATTGTGCGATGTCTCTGAGGATGTACGTTCGGCGTGCGCACGAGACTACGGCGTGACGCAGACATTTGCCGACTGGCGTGACCTGATCGCCCACGATCTCGATGCGGTGTTGGTGCTGACCTCGGGCAGCCACGCACCGATTGCGATCGCCGCGGCTGAAGCGGGGCGCCATCTGCTCATCGAAAAGCCGATGTGCTTCTCGGTTCAGGAAGGGAAAACGATGATCGCCGCGGCGGAGCGCGCCGGCGTGGTGATGATGGTGGCCTACAACAAGCGCTACGATCCGGCCTATCGCCGATTGCAGGATGAAGCGAAGAGCCTGCAAGATCTGCGTCTTGCAAGGGTCACCACGCTCGAATCTCCAATGCAGCCTTATGTGGCGCATTACCGGATGCACAAGGCTGGCCCGCTCGCTGCCGATGTCACTGCGAGCTTCGTCGCCGGCAATGAAGCACGCATCACGGCGGCAATCGGCGACGCGGATGTCCTGTCACGTCGCGCGTATCACCTGGTGCTGCTGGATTCGATGGTGCACGAATTCAATGCGGTCCGGGGCGTATTGGGCGAACCGGATTGGCTGGAATTTTCCGACATAAGGCCGAACGGCCTGACCGCCGTCCTGCGGTTCGGTGAGACGCAGTGTATCATAGCCTGGGTCGACCTGCCGGGCATCGCGCGTTATCAGATGGAGTTCGCGTTCTACGCACTTGATCGCCGACTGACGTTGTCGTTTCCCTCGCCGTTCCTGCGTAGCGCTCCCACGCTTCTGACGTTGGAGTCAGGTGACGCTGAGGGGCCGCGCGCCTGGAGCATGTCAGAGACCGCGTCGTACGCGGAAAGCTTCAAGGAAGAGCTAATCCATTTCCACGATTGCGTCTGCACCGGTCGTCAACCAGTGACCTCCGCGACCGATGCGCTACGCGATATAGCCTTGTGCCAGTCAGTGGTTGGCGCACATCGTGATCGCCTGCCACGTGACAACCCGACAGCAATCTGATGGCTGAGATGTTTCGGCTTGCTGTGGTAGGCGCCGGACGAATGGGCCGCACCCACATGCGCGCGCTGTCCAAGAGCGACCGCGTTCGCGTTGTCGCCGTGGTGGAACCATCGGAAGCATCGCGCGCCGCGTTGGACGGCGATGTGATAGTCTATCCCGATGTCACAAGCCTGTTGCGTGCAGGCAATATCGATGGCGTGCTGGTCGCGGCTCCTAGTACGTTGCATCTGCAACTGGTATCGCAGCTCGCCGCTGCGGGCGTGTCTATCTTGTGCGAGAAGCCCTGCGGCATCTCGGCTTCCCAGGCGCGGGAAGCGGCGGCAATTGCCAACCGGCACGGCGTCAAGCTTCAGGTTGCCTACTGGCGGCGTTTTGTTCCGTCGTTGCAGCGCCTTCGGCAACGCATCGTCGCGGGCGACCTGGGTGCACTGTATTTCGTGGCCTGCTACCAATGGGACGGCGAACCGCCGGCAGCCGCGTTTCGAACCAACAGTGGCGGCATCTTCATCGACATGGGCGTCCATGAATTCGACCAAATCCGCTGGCTCAGCGGGCAGGAGTTTACACAGATCACTCCGGCGGTTGTCAACGTTGGGCCCGCACCACCGATCGCCGGCGATGCCGATAGTGCGCAGGTCCTGTGCAGGTTGTCCGCTGGCAGCACCGCTCTCGTTTCGCTCGGTCGGCGCTTCCGGCTCGGTGACGTGTGCCGTGTGGAAGCATTCGGCACACGCGACGCAGAGGACTGCCGCTTCCTCTGGCCGCCGGACGGCGAGTCCGTATTCCTGCAAGCCCTACAGTTCCAGGCTGAAGGTTTCGCGGATTGGGTGCGTGGCGGAGAAGCATTCGGCGCCACCGCCGCGGATGCCGTTGCAGCTCTTGAGGCGGCCGAGCAAGCATCACCAGCATTGCATCGCTGATCCGAGGAGGCTGACATGGCAGTGGAAATCGGCATCAACCCGATCACCTGGACCAACGACGACATGCCCGAACTTGGCGGCGACATTCCGCTCGAGACATGCCTCGCCGAGACACGGCAGGCTGGCTATAGCGGCACCGAACTTGGCGGCAAATTCCCCCGCATCAGCACAGAGCTTGGACCGATCCTTCAGCGTCATGGCCTGAAATTGATATCCGGATGGTATGATGGACGCATCTGCGAACGCGAGGTGGACCAGGAATTCGCAGCAATCGAACCGCATCTTACTCTGCTGCGCGATCTCGGCTGTCAGGTTGTCGTCTACGCCGACACTTCGCGCGGACGCCACGACGGCATCTTCCAGCCCGCATCGCGGCGTCCGGTACTTGCCGATGCGGAATGGCGCGATTACGGCCGCAAGGTCACCGCGCTCGCCGAGCGTATGGCTTCATTCGGCGTCCGCATGGCATTCCATCACCACATGGGAACCATCGTCCAGACGGACGCCGAAATTGATCGGCTCATGGCGACGACCGGCGAGGCGGCTGGATTGCTGTATGATACGGGCCACTGCTTGTTCGCCGGCGGTGATCCCGCGGCGCTGCTCGAGCGGCACATCGCGCGTGTTGTGCATGTGCATTGCAAGGATGCGCGACGCGATGTGCTGGAACGGTCGATGGCCAACGATACCAGCTTCATGGATGCCGTGCTGAATGGCATATTCACTGTACCAGGTGACGGATGCATCGACTATGTGCCGTTGCTCCGACGGCTGGCCGACTACGGCTATCGCGGATGGCTAGTCGTGGAAGCCGAGCAGGATCCCCGCAAGGCGCACCCTCTGACATTTGCCAGCATGGGACACCGGAATTTGCGATCCATGGCCATGGCAGCGGGCTTTCAAGTCATCGACCCACCGCAAGCGAGCGGCTGATGCGGGCGGCCATCATTGGCACGGGCGGTATAGCGCGCGTCCATGCCCGTCTGATCCGCGAGCTCGGCGGTGAACTGGTCGGCGTCTGTGGCAGAACGCTGCAATCCGCGCAGTCGTTCGGCGTTGCAACAGCTTACGACGACATCGCAAGGCTGCTGCATGATCAGAAGCCCGACGTTGTGCACGTCTGTTCCCCCAATCATCTGCACGCCGAGCACAGCATCGCCGCGTTGCAGGCCGGCTCGCACGTGCTCTGCGAAAAGCCAATGGCGACCAATTCCGACGAATGCCGACAAATGATCGAAGCTGCGACGAAGGCCGATCGCGTCGGGGCAATTGCCTATACGTATCGCGGCTATCCTTTGGTGGAGGTACTGCGTCGCAAGGTCGCTGAGGAAGCATTCGGTCCGCTGCGCCGCATCGGCGGCTGCTACCTGTCACAGGATGTGCTTGCGGCGGACAAATACGTGTGGCTGTTCACACCAGGAACCACTGGCGGCTCCTACGCGCTGATGGATCTCGGCATTCATTGGCTCGACCTTGTCGAGTACGTCGCCGGCTCGCAGATCCGAGAGATCACCGCACAGTTCTCCACGCATCAACAGGAGCGTATCTGGCGAGGTGGTGCTGGTGAGGGCCCGCGCCCTCCAGGGTCCGCGACAAGCGACGGCGGAGTCACCATTACCACGCCGCTGGAGGATCAGGCCGATCTGATGATCCGTTTGGAGAACGGCGCGGCCGGGTCGATGACGGTCAGCGGTCTTGCTCCCGGTCACCCGAACACGATCATTCTATCCGCCGACGGATCTCTGGGTGGTTTCGATTGGAACCAACAGGAACCCAACACCCATCTGCATCGGACAGCTTCCGGCAACACCATCGTGCAACGCGATCCAGAGGCGCTGCCCGGCGACAGCACATGGATGTCCACACTGCCGGCGGGGCATGCGGAGGGTTATATTGATGCTTTCCGCAACGTCGTGTTTCGCGCCTGGACGGCGATGCAGGGCCAGGACATGCGCTATCCGTCGTTCGCGGATGGTGCCCGCGGCGTTCGGCTGGTGGAGGCCGCGATCCGCAGCGCCATCGATCGCCGCACGATCAGAATCAGCTAGCGCCGCCGCAACAACAGGTTCGCGCATCCCAGGATCGTCACAGATCCGATGATCAGCAGTGTGCCCAGCGCGTTGACCGTCGGCGTCACGCCATTCTCCACCTGCGCCCAGATATACATTGGCAGAGTGCCTTGTGTACCGATGGTGAAGAACGTCACGCCGAAGGTATCCAACGACACAGTGAACACGATCAGTGCCGCCGCGACGATACCAGGCATGATTAGCGGTAGCGTAACATAACGCAGCACGCGCCACGGCGATGCGCCCAGGTCCGCTGCTGCCGAATCCAGGCGGCGATCATATCCGTAGAGACGTGTTGCAACGGCCAGCACCGCATAAGGCGTGGTGACAACGACATGGCCAGCCGCCGCGGTCCAGATCGATAGGGTCATTCCCAGCAACGGCACCATGACGATGAGCAGTGCAGCCCCGAGCAGCATACCTGGCACCACCATTGGCAACAGGATCAAGCTGCTGAACAGTGGTTTCAAGCGGAATCGCGCTCGCACCAGTCCGAACGCGCACAGCGTGCCGATCACGGTCGCTACCGGAGTGGCAATGCCGGCGACAAACAGGCTGTTCCAGAAGGCTGTGACAAGGAATTCCTCATCCGCGAGGTCTGCGTACCAATGCAACGTAAAGCCCGTCACCGGGAATGTGCCGAGCGGTGACTTGTTGAAGGAGAAGAAGATCATCAACGCGATCGGCAGGTAGAGAAAAGCGTAGATTGCCACGCCATGCACGCGCAGCGCCAATGGGACGCGCTTGCCAGTGCTAGCCACCGAACACCTTCTCCAGCCGAGCCACGCGCCGGAGCGCCAGCAGCATGACCAGCGAGAGCGCCGTGATGACAAAGACCATGGCGGAACCAATGCCAAACCGCAAAGCCTGAAACTGTGACACGATCACATTCACGATCATCATGCCGCGCGCGCCACCGACCAGAGTTGGCGTAACGTATTCGCCAACCATTGGGATGAAGACGAAGATGAATGACGCGAACACGCCTGGTAGAGCCAGCGGTAGCATCACATGCAGAAAGACCTGCCGCGGCCGCGCGCCGAGGTCCATCGCCGCACTGAACAGCGAGGTGTCGAGCCGCTCCAGGGCCGTATACAGCGCCAGAACACAGTAAGGGATGTACAGGTACACCGAGACGAGCACGACAGCATAGTTGTTATACAACAGGAACCGCACCGGCTCATCGAGAATACCGACGCCCATCAGCGTCCGATTGATCAGCCCCCGCTCTCCCAGGATCGTCATCCACGCATAGACGCGCAGCAGATAGCTGGTCCAGAACGGCAGAATCACCAGCACTGTCATCGTACGCTGCATTTGTTTGGGCAGCAGCGTCAGCAGGTATGCGAAGGGGAAGGACAGTATCAGGCAGATCACCGTGACGGCCACGGCGATCAGCACGCTCCGGATCAGCAGCGTCAGGTACAGAGGGTTACCGAGGAAGAACAGGTAGTTGTTCGCCGTTAGCCGGTATTCGACGTGGAACTCGCGAATCACCAGCACGCTCGCGATGCCCATGACCAGCATGGGCAGCACGAACAGCACAAGATCCAAGGCCGTCAAAGGCAGGAACGCCAGCATCGGCCAATTCGGTCGAAGGCCGCGATGTGGCTTCGCATCGACGACCGTTTGCGCCAGGCTCATGCATTCCTGCCCATTGTCGGAACTAGCTGCCGGCGACCTCGTTGAAAGCGTCGATATAGTCGCCGATGTTGGGCGGCGGTCCAATGACGACCATCTTCGAGATGATCTCCGGCTGGTCGTAGAACAGCTCGTGCGCCAGGTCGGACTTGCCCTCGCTTTTCAGCGCCTCCAGCGGTCCGCGGTAGGCGAGCGGACGGCGATACTTCAGGAAGTTCTCCATCAGGTACTTGGCCTGCACGCGGTGCTGCATCCATGCGAGGGCGGCCTCACGATGTGCAGCACCCTTCACGATGCAATCGCCATCGAAGTAACCGATGTAACCCTCAGGCGGCAGGAAGCCCTTGCACACGGGTCCACCGGCGTCCTTGATGCGCATTGCACCACCGGCGCTGAGCGCGGTGATCCAGATGCTCTCATCCGCCATCAGCTTCACCAGTTCCTCTTCCTGCGGGGGGAACTTCAGGATGTTGGGCATCAGGCGCTTCAGCCCGTCCTTTGCGTTGGCCAGCTCCTGCTTGGTCATGTCGTACGGCTTCTTGGCACCGGTTGCGATGCCCATCCACGCGATGACGTCCTCCTGTTGCCGCGTGAAGGCAATTCGCTGCTTGTAGGCAGGATCGAACAGGAAATTGATGCTCGTCGGCGGCGTCTTGATGTGGTTTGTGTTGTACCACAGTACCAACGGCGACCATGCCCACGGCTGCGCCATGAACTTGTCGCCCACCTTCCAAATCGACAGGTTCTTGAACTCGTCGAACATGTCGTTGTACTGCGGCCACGAAGCCATATCGAAGACTTCGATCACGCCTTCCTGGTAAAATTTCGGCACCCACAACGCGTCGACACCGACGATGTCATATTGCGCGCCGCCACCGAGCTTGACCTTGGCCAGGTTCTCCGAGTTGCCCGACGCACCAATGAAATTGAGTTTGACGCCGGTCTCCTTCTGGAAATCGGCGACCTCGGTCGGGATGATGCGTCCGCCCCAGGTGAATGCATTGACCGGGCCTTGTAGATTCGCTGCTCTCGCTGGAGCGACCAGGCGCGATGCGGCACCACCGACACCAGCGGCTGCGACACCTTGCAGCATACGCCGACGAGTCCATCCACTATTGCTTGTCATTATTCCCCTCCTTCACGATGTTTGTCGTCTGGTTGTTACTATCGCCGTTACGCCTGATCCACCGGAAAACAGGTGGAGCGTTCGGTTGCCCAGCCTATCGCCACCGTTTCATCGCTGTCTGGATAACTGCCGGTTGTCGCGGGAGGCTGACGGATCATCACCTCGACATTGTCGTTTGTCGTGACGACCACTTGACGGTGGGTTCCCAGGAAGGAAACCTTGGTCACCCGTCCGATCAAGCGATTGGGATGCTGATCGCGCGGATCATCCGCCAGCAGTTGCACGTCATCCGGTCGAATGGTCACAGCCACACGCTGACCCACGGACAATGCGTGGCTATGGGTGGCGAGTGCGATCGCGCCGGCATCGAGTTGAACCGTCGCGGTGCCGCCAACACTTTCGACCAGGGTGCCTCGCAAGATGTTGGATGAACCGATGAAGTCGGCGACGAATAGATTCGCTGGCCGGTTGTAGACGTCCTCCGGGGTGCCGACCTGCTCGACCCGACCGTGATTCATCACGGCGATCCGGTCTGACATCGTCATCGCTTCTTCCTGGTCGTGCGTGACGTAGACGAATGTGATGCCCACTTCGCGCTGGATGCGGGTCAGTTCCACCTGCATCTGCTTACGCAGCTTCAGGTCGAGGGCACCCAGCGGCTCATCGAGCAGCAGCACGGCTGGCCGGTTGATCAGTGCGCGGGCGAGAGCAACACGCTGTTGCTGCCCGCCAGACAATTCATCCGGCCGGCGATCTCCCATGCCGGCGAGAGATACCAGCGCCAGCGACTCTGACACACGGCGCTTGACGTCGGGTCCCGTTTGTCCGGCCATGCGGGGACCGAAGGCTACGTTCTCTGCCACTGTCATGTGCGGAAACAGCGCATAACTTTGGAAGACGGTGTTAACTGGTCGTCTATACGGCGGTAGATGCCGGACTGATTTTTCTTGGATGAGCACGTCTCCGGTCGATGGTTCGATGAAGCCGCCGATGACATTCAGCGTGGATGTCTTGCCGCAACCGCTCGGACCGAGCAGCGAGAAGAACTCGCCGTCGCGAATGATGAGGTCGATGCTGTGTATGGCCGCGACGTCCTTGTAGTGAACACCGACCGAACGGAGTTCGACACCCGGTTTGAGGGACGCCGACTTACTGGCGGATCGCTCATGGTGCGGCCGCTCCGGCGTTTCTATCTGCAGCATCAAGTCCTGAGTTCTGGCCAGCGGCGCGATACTCCTCCGGTAGAGTTTGGAACGTTCCAATCGGATACTAGCAGACGGCGGGGCCAACGGGCAACGGGAGTTCGCAGTCTACCTGCAATTGCCTGAAAATCACGATCTGATGGTTGGCTCGCATGTGGTTGTCGGCGGCGCCACCTCGATCAGGGCGGCCCAATCTGTCCTGAGTTCAGGCAGCAGCCGCTGTTCCGATATCGAGCCGGTAGAATCTGACTGCGTTGCGCCAGAACAGCAGCTCCTGCTCGTCCGGCGAGTAATTCGCAAAACATGCAGCGAAGCTCTGCCAGATCCCGGCATAGCTCTTGGCAACTCGGTCCACCGGAAAGTTGCTCGCGAGCATACAACGGCCGGGTCCGAACGCCTCCATGATCTCGTTCACCACCGGCGCGATGCTTTGCGCGCTCCAGTTGGCATCATGGCTGCCGAAACCGGAGATCTTCATGGCGGTGTTCGGAAGTGCGGCGTAACGGCGTATCGCCGACTTCCAGCGCGCCATGTTCTCGGCGTCGCTCCACATCGGCATCCCGGCATGGGTGAAGATGATCAGGATGTCGGGATTGTCGGCAACGAGCCGGACCGCATGCTCGGCCTGGCTGGGGAACAGTTGCATGTCGAAGGACAGGCCAAATTTTCGCAACAACGGAAAGTTGCGATGCCAGGTCGGATCCCGTAGCGGATCATAGGGCTCAGGCGCATCGAGCCGCCGGTGCAGCGCGTGCCGGACCCCTCGCGTGTTAGGAAACACGCAATGCGCCTCGAGAATCCGTTCGATGTCGGGCAAGGTAAAATCAGCGTCCGCGACGATCGCCTGCGGGAATCCGCGGGAGGCAGGTGCATCGGCGACGCGTTGCAGCCAGCGTGTTTCGCGTACCACGTCCGCGTGGTCATGCTCCGCCTGGATATGCACCCCGGCCACCACGTTCAGTTCGGCTATGTCGCGCAGCAGGTCGGCGACCAGATAGTTCTTGCGCAGTGAGGCGTAGTCCTTGATGAGCGACGGACGATCACCGTCGGAGAGCCAGGGATAGTAGTTCTCGTCCAGGTCCCAGAGATGGAAATGTGTATCTACGATCTTGCGCGACCCGAGCGCGCGGCTCTCGGGCGTGACGTTGGTTTCCAACTTCCTATCGCTCTCGGACCGGCGCGGATCCTGACGACTTCACGGCATTGATCGCGGCGAGACAGTCCGCTTTGTTGTAGTACTTCTCGACACTCTGGGCAGCTATACGACCCAGTGGATTGTAGAGCGTCCAGCGCCAAAGGTTGGAACTGGTCTCCAGATAGATCTGATAGTGGTATTGTTCCTCGTCCACGAGATCCTCCTCGATCAGGCCGCGTGGCGCACTCAGACACTCGCCTGTTTGCCAGTGGCCGACTTCCTTGGCGGCGCCGGATGCGGATCGTCGCTGTCGAACGGGGTCTCGCCGGGTTCGCTCTCGCGCATCGATGGCCGCCTGCGGAACCGCTCGTACCAGCGCGCCAGATTGGGGGCGATGGCGCGCCAATCATCCTCCGGGAAGCGAAAATCGGAGATGCCGCAGGCACATCCCACCGCGATCTGGCCCAGATCCACGTCGGCACGGAAGTCATGCGACAGTTCATCCAGCCGCTGATAACAGCGGTCCTGCCGCTCCATCATTTTCCTGACGAAGCTCGGTGAGAATTCCTGCTTGTTCTGCGAAGCGTCGCGCTTCCGCAGCATTTCCGCGCGGCGCATCACCTGCGATTCCATGACGCCGCTTGTCGCCACCGACACAACCGAGAGGATGCGCCAGCGCTCGCGGCCACTTTGCGGGCAGAGGCGGAAATTGCCGAGTTCGTCGTTCAAGTACTCGCAGATCAGCGATGATTCCGTGAGACGCTCGCCATCCTCGGTGACCAGCGCGGGGATGCGCGCAATCGGCGTTGCCTCCAGGAAGTCCTCTCGGTACGGCGTCGTCTCCGTGCCCCAGGAATGCGGCCATTTCGTTGTGATGATCTCGACTTCGATCCTCGAGCCCCAATTCCCGGATGGTGACCGTGCACTTGCGGACAAAATTCGAAGCGGGTGTATGGAACAGCTTCATCATTGTTAAAGTCGCCTCCCCCGCGACGGTCGGCGCCGCGACTGCCTATTTCGTAGCACGCGCCTACGAGAAGCTCGGGCAAGCGGATGCAGTTGCCGTCTTCTCACCTGTCGACAATTTGTCTGAAAGCAGATGGACGTCAAGACGAAGCCCGGCGGTCGAACGGCGGTTAGCGCAGGCAGCTGCGTTGCCCCTTGCGCGGCCGAAGCCGATACAGCCATCGCCTGATTTGTCCGCCCAATGGGTCGACAGAACTCCGTCAACGCAGAAAATCCTGATGCTGCTGCGCAGGCCCGACGATCAGCCTGGTCGCGTCGGAATCAACTGCATCCGATCGAGGCGAACGGTCGGGCTGGTACGGTGCGTACAGGGCTTCCTGCACGGCAAGGCCGTTGATGTGGTTGGTGCGGATGAGCGCCGCCGCAAGATTTGCATCGCGATCCGCATAGGCTCGGCAGAGACGTTCATGCTCGACGAACGATTTCTGCATGCGCCCCGGCTGTGACAGGCCAATGAGCCGCAGACGGAGCGTGCGCAGCAGCAGCGAGTTGATGATCTTCTTGACGATGCGGTTACCGCCGAGCTCCGTGTTGAGTTCGTGGAAATCGACGTTGGCCCAGAAGAACGCCCTCACGTCCCCCGCTTTCACGGCGCTCCGCATGGCGCGGATCATCGCCAACAGCGCGTCGATCTCAGCGGCGGATGCACCGCGCGCAATGTCCTGTGCGATGAGTTCCATCAGATTAGCTCGCACGCGGTAGATGTCGCGGATTTCCTTGATGGTGAGACCGGCGACGCGCGGCCGGCGACGTGGCGGTATATCGACCATCCCCTCCTTCTCGAGCAGCATCAGCGCTTCCCGGATCGGCGTTCGGCTGGTCCGGTATTGTCGGGCGAGTTCGACGGAATTCAGATCGTTGCCGGGCTGGCGAATCCCCTCGATGATTTCGGCAGCGATTTCGCGGGCGATCCTGGAGACCAGCGATGGCCGATCGTGCCGATCGGTTACCAACCGTCCGGCGATGGCCTCGGCACGCAGACGCGATTGCTCGAGGGACATGCGCTCGCCAACCTTGCGAACCGGATGCGATGCCGTGATGACCACCTGCTTCAAGGCACCTCCGATGCTACAAGCGATAGAACGTGACGGCGTTGTCGTGAAACAGCCTCTGTCGATCCGGCTCAGAGAAGTCCGCTGTGATGGCGCGGTAGGCATTCCACACGCGGCCACCGTCTGCCCAGATCCCGTCAACCGGGAAGTTGCTGCCGAACATTGCCCGGTCCACTCCGAAGCGCTCGATCGTGGTCAGCACCAGCGGGCGGATCGATTCGATCGTCCATTGGTGATGGAACATGCCGAAACCCGAGATCTTCACTGCCACGTTGGGACACGCGGCCAGTTGCTCGAGGCCTTGGCGCCAGCGTGCGAGTCCCTCTCGTGTCTGATCCATCGGCAGCCCGGCATGGAGCAGGATGAACTGGACGTCCGGATGCCGCCTGGCGAGCCGGCCGGCGCTGTCCATCTGCGAGGGGAAGACCTGAAGGTCGAAAGACAGGCGAGGAGCGCGCAATAACCCGATATTCGCGCGCCAGACATCGCTGTTGAGAATGTCCGGGTGCCGCGCCGGGTTCGTGACGATGCCGTTCAACGCCTGGCGGATGCCGCGCATATTGGGGGAGGCGCAATGCTGTTCGAGGACCGCCGCCACGTCGCATTTCGAGAGATCGCAGAAAGCAACGATGCCGTGCGGAAATCCGGCGAGATTGTCCGGGCGCTCTGCAATGGCCTGCAACCAGCGCGTCTCACGGACCGGATCGTCGAAGTCGCTGTCCGCCTGCACGTGGACCGACTTTACGACCTCGACACCGGTCATGTCACGCAAATAGTCGGCGAGCAGATAATTGTGACATATCGCCGAATGATCGCCGTACAGCCGCGGCGTATTTGGATCGAGCAGCCACGGATAACTGTTCGCGCGGAGGTCCCAAAGATGGTGATGCGCGTCGACAATCTTCACCATTCGATCGCTCCCTCCGCCGGTTTCACAAACCAGCCGGGCGTGCACTGGACCCATAGATGTCGACATTAGGCACGATCGCACAGGGCGGCAAGCGGTGTCGACGCGGTCGCTTCGCCTGGGATTTGCGACGGAAACTCGCCCAGAAGCCTTGAGTAGCGTGCCAAAGACCCTCCACCGACCCATGGCGCGGCCGTTGACAGCCCGGGTTCGCTGGTCTTTTGTGTCGACACAATGGGCCAAAAGGCCATAGGGGCGCATCGCTAGGCCTGCTGCCTGCCAGATCGCGCGCGACGTGAATGAGAAGCGGCGAAGGCCGGAGGGAGAAGGCGTATGAACTGGTCGAAAAGACTCCTCATGGCCGTTGCGGTTTCGCTGATTTGTGGGACTGCGGCACGTGCTGCCGACGTAACGCTGCGAATAGGATCGTCCAATCCGCCCGATTCCGCGCTTGGCCGCGGCCTCGATAAGATGGCGGCGCTCGTTGCGCAGGCAAATGTTGGACTCAAGCTGCAGATCTTTCCCAGTGGCCAGCTCGGCGCACCTGAAGCGCAGGTGCAGAACGTCAAGCTCGGCATCCAGGACGGCTTCTTCGAGGACCTGACCTGGTGGAGCCCGTTCTCCCCCGACCTACGGATCGCCGGCGTTCCATTTGAATTCGAAGG
Organism: uncultured Alphaproteobacteria bacterium; assembly: GCA_963726125.1. GTDB lineage: Bacteria > Pseudomonadota > Alphaproteobacteria > Acetobacterales > Acetobacteraceae > JAMXLO01. Next base: position 281,007 of record CAVSBG010000019.1, read on the forward strand.
CCGCCCGCATTTTCAGAAATGGCTGGCCACCGACACGTTCAAGAAGATCGAGCAGGACGTCGTTGCCAATGGCGGCCAACGTTTGCTCGTCGGCAGTACTTTGTGGTGGCGCGGCCCTTACCGGGTCTTGATGTCGACCAAGCCCGTCGCGACGCTGGAAGACGTTTCGAAGATCAAGCTGCGGCAGCCGGCAATCGAGTTGCTCACGCGCTACTGGGGGCATGAGGGCCTCAATACCAATGTGGTGAACATCGGATGGGGGGACGTTTACCTGGCCCTCAAGCAGGGTGCGGCTGACGGCGTTACACTGCCGCTCGATCTTGTCGAGAGCAGCAAATTCTTCGAAGTGGCCCATAACATCATCATTACCGATGAGTTCCCGCAAATCCTCGTCCTTGGCCTGAACGAGGCCAAATGGCGCTCGTTGACACCACAACAACAGAAAGCCCTGATGGACGCGATCAATCAGGCGGGTGATGGCTACAATCAGGAGGTGAGTGGCAGCGAGCAGAAGTGGAAGCAGGATCTCACCGCTCAGGGCGCTACGTTCACCACTCTGGACCGCGCCCCATTCGTCGCCCGGGTGCAGGAAGTAAATAAGAAATTCGAGGCCTCCGGCTATTGGCCGAAGGGAGTGCTCGAGAGCGTCGATGCGTTGCGCTGAACATGATGGGCAAGTCGGAACACGCTCGTAGCGTGAAGCCGCTCCGCCGTCGATCGCATCCGCGCTGACGCGGACATATGCATACCATCCTGCTGGTCGTCGTCTTCTTCGTTTCGCTCGGCATCGGTGTGCCGATCGGCATGGCCATGTTGGTGACCTCGCTCGCTGTGCTGCTGTTCGTCATGGACCTGCCGCTGATGATGCTGCCGCAGGTGATGGTGAACGGTCTCACCAGCTTTGAACTGCTCGCGGTTCCGCTGTTCATCCTCGCTGCCGAGATCATGAGTGTGGGCGGTTTGACCAACCGCATCATGCAGGCGTCGCTGGTGATCGCCGGACAGATCACCGGCGGCCTGGCGCAGGTCAGCATCGTGGCCACCGTCATCTTCTCCGGCATTTCCGGTTCGGCGCTGGCCGATGCCGCGGGGCTGGGCCGCATCCAGATCCGTACCATGGAGAGCGGCGGTTATGATCTGAAATTCGCCAGCGCCGTGGTGTTGGCATCGTGCATCATCGCGCCGCTCAATCCGCTTTCGATCATAGGGGTGATCTACGCGATCCAGGCGCATATCTCGGTCGGCAAGATGCTCGCCGCCGGGGTGGTGCCCGCGTTGGTGGTCGCACTCAGCCTGATGATCTATGTTTGGGTCGCGGTCAAAACTGGCCGGGTCAAATGCCCCGCGGTGACGGCGCCGAATGCGCGTGAGGGCGTTCGGATCATCGTTGGCGCGCTTCCTGCCCTGCTCGCGCCCGTCATCATCTTTGCCGGGCTGGTTGGCGGCATCTTCACTGTGACCGAAACGGGTGTCGCCGCTTGTGTATACAGCCTGCTCGCCGCGCTGATCTTCTATCGCAACCTCACCTGGCGAAGCTTCTTCGCCTGTGTCGAACGCGCCGTGGTCACCACCGGCTTCGTCATGCTGATGATCGCGACCGGCACCGTGATGTCGTACCTGATCACCATCGATCAGGGCCTGTTGCGTGTCGGCGCCTGGTTCGAACATGTCGCCATGGCGCCGGTGTTCAAGCTCCTGGTTCTCAATGTCCTGCTGCTGCTTATCGGCGCGGTGATCGAGGGCATTCCGGCGCTGCTGATCCTGATCCCGGTGCTGTTGCCGGTCGCGGTGGGCCTCGGTGTGGACCCGATCCAGTTCGGCGTGATCATGAACTTCAATTTGTGCATCGGCCTGATTTACCCGCCGATGGGATTGGCGCTGTTCGTCGTCTCCAACATCAGCGGCCTGTCGACTGAGACGCTGGCCTGGGCCGTGCTGCCGTTCCTGGTTCCGCTGCTCATTGCGCTGTTGCTGTTCACCTACATTCCCGGAATCTCGCTGTGGTTGCCCAATCTGCTGTTCCGTTGACCGGCACCATGGTGTCGCCTGCCTTTGAGATGGTGGCGCGCGGGGTGCGTGGCATTACGCACGCGACGCTTGCCATCGCCGCCACGTTGTTCTGCATCGCCCTCGCGGGCCTCGCGGGCGACATCGTGATGCGCTACCTTTTCAACTCCTCGATCCGCGGCATGCAGGAGGTCGTCAATCTCCTGTTCAGTTGGATCTACATGCTCGGTGTGGCGGCGCTCTATGCTCGCAAGGGCGACGCCGCGATCACTTTTGTCGCGCGCTCCTTGCCGTTGCGGCTACAGATCGTGCTGTCCGGGATCGTGGCGCTGATCATCGCCGCCAGCATGACTGTGGTGATGGTGAAGACGATCGAACTGATCATGGCACAGACTTCGATCAGAAGTGCGGAGCTGGGCATTCCGGAGCCACTGCGGTTTGCACCACTCGCCATCGCGGCGGCGTGCGTGGCGCTCACCAGCCTGATCGATCTCTGGTCATGCGTACTGTGGGCCAGGTTCGGGGTGCGCCCAATGGTGTGGCGCGAGGCCGCGCACCTGATCTGAGAGCGCCGGCAGGCGTTATCGTTTCTGGACCGGTACTGGAATGCCCGCGATCTTCACAGTAACGGCACCCAGGTGGTTGCGACTGGTGAAGTACAGCGTCTTCCAGTCATCGCCACCGAACCCCACGTTCGTCGTGGCCGGCGCGCCGTGCACGATGCGGCCCAGCCTCTTTCCCGCGGGGTCCATGATCCAGATGCCGCCCGCGCCGCCACAATAGACATTGCCCTCCGTATCCACCTTCATGCCGTCGGGGACACCTGGTTCTGGCCCACGCAGGTCGGCAAACACGCGGTCTGTCTGTTTCGCCAATGTGCCGTTGGGCATCATATCAAACGCGCGGATGTGGCCGCGCCGCGAGTCATTGATGTAGAGCACCTTCTCGTCGGGTGAGAACGCGAGCCCGTTGGGTATGATGAAATCGGCGATCAGCAGCGTCAGCGAACCCAGGTCGGGGGTGACTCGATAGACACCTGAGAATGTCAGGTCCCATTGCTCGGGCGCGGCCGGACTGGTCCACGGGTCGGTGAAGTAGATACAGCCGTCGGACTTCACCACGACATCGTTCGGGCGGTTCAGTTGGCGTCCCTGGAAGCTGTTCGCGATGACGGTGATGCTGCCGTCGAGTTCCTGTCTGGTGACCCGACGCGAATCATGCTCACACGCGAGCAGCCGACCTTGGAGGTCGCGGGTGAGGCCATTGGCTCGGTTGGTGGGTTCCTGGAACAGCGACACGCCGGTGCCGGGAAGGTACTTCATGCGCTTGTTGTTATGGATGTCACTGAACAGCAGGTAGCCGCCTTCTTGCCACCAGAGCGGTCCCTCGGCCGGACCGTGCGAGCCACCGAAGCCATCGGCCAGGTGGTGAATTGGTTCGGTCAGGGAGATGATCCTGCCCAGCGCCGGATCCAATTGCTCGATCCTCTTGGGTGGTTGAGCAGGCGTGGCACCAGACATGGCGAACCCTCCCGTGGCGACGGTCATTTCTCGTTGCTGGAGACCGCCGTTCCTAGCGAAAGTAAGGCACGCAGAAATCGACGGGGCAAGCAGTGAACCCCCTGTGCCTCACCGTCGTGCAGGATGGCCACGCGTGGCTCAAACGCGAACAGGGCCGGCGCGGTGCCGGCCCTGTTCGCGCTTGCTGGCTATTGGCTGCGATCAGCCCTGCGGGTTTGCGTTGCGCTGGGCAACCGCGTTGCCATTTTGGGTAAGGCCTGGCCACAAGGCCGAGGCAGCCTGCTGCTGCAGTTGTTGCACCCGTGCTTCCCGGGCTGCCGGCGTCATGGCGAACCATTCGGTCGCCGGGATCGTCGGATTACCGTTCGCTGCCTGCCATTCAAGCCCCCCGGCGGTGGGACCGCCCTCGCCTTCCGCAAAGGCAGTGCCCACGCCCAAGGCCACAACGGCAGCAGCGGCAAGTATCATGGTCTTCATTGGTATTCTCCTCGTCTCCGGCCCCGTCGGTACTGCGGGACTCTTGGGGGCCATCGTCGACGGGTTGGGTCAGAATGACTGTCCGCCGGCGATGGGCTGGGAGATGGACCTCGCTCGTTGGAAAAATAATCCGGCTTTTGCTGCAGTCATTTTTGCGCGAAGCGCGGGAATAAGGGCTTGTGGCGGCGTGTGCGCAAGTCAGCGCAGCGGAGATGGCGGGTGTCGGACAGTTTCACCCCCTCCCTGCCCCTCCCCCGCTTTGCGGGAGAGGGGATTAGTTTGTTAGCGGTGGGCGCGAATCTGGCGACGGGAGCCGCCAAAGAGGAGGGACCGGTCCCCCCTCTGCGCAACCTCCGCGCCCTCTGTGGTAAAAGACACGGCTGCAAGCAGCACACCTTGAGCAAGACCCGCACTCACAGGTTTCACTTCCCAACCGCCCCCCGCCCCTCCACCTTGGGGCCATGCGCGCCCTGTTCCGGTTGGTACGCCGCCTGCTGAGCGGCCTCGGCTTCCTCGTGATGCTGATTGCCGCCCTGGTCTCGGGCGTCCTCTGGCTGACCCTTCCGCCGCGTTCGCAACAGGCGCGCATCCCCGGCCTTACCGGTCCGGTCGACATCGGCTTCGACGCCGATGGCATTCCCCGCATCCGCGCCGCCACCGAGCTTGACGCCGCCGCCGCCCTCGGCTTCGTCCACGCCCGGGACCGGCTGTTCCAGATGGACCTGATGCGGCGCGCCGCCTCCGGCCGCCTGTCAGAGATCGCCGGCCCGGCCACCTTGGGCTACGACCGCACCATGCGAACCCTCGGCCTGCGCCGCCGAGCGTTGGAGGACTACGCCGCCCTGCCACCGGAGACCCGCGCCGTGCTGGAGGCGTATGCTCGCGGCGCCAATGCCTGGATCGCCGCCAAGGGCCGCTTCAGTGCCCCGGAATTCCTGGTCCTTGGCACGCCGGAACCGTGGGAGCCGGCCGACAGCCTGCTGTGGGGCGAGACCATGGGGCTCTGGCTGTCGCTCAATTACCGCACTGAGCTGTCCCGCCAGTCGCTCGCCGGCCGCTTCCCGCAGCAGGTGATCGACGATTTGTGGCCGTCAGCGCCCGGCGACGGCCGCCCGGACGCCGGACCCGCGCTCCGGCACGCGCAGGCCGAAATCGCCCGCACCCTGGCGCAGATCCTGCCTCGGTTCCCTGATCCTTATACGCTGCCGGAATCCGCCTCGAACGAGTGGGCGGTGGACGGCCGCCACACCGCCACCGGCGCCCCCTTGCTCGCCGGCGACCCGCACCTCGCCTTCGGCTTCCCTGGCATCTGGTACCTTGCCCGCATCGACACGCCCCAGAGCACGCTTGTCGGCGCTACTGCCCCAGGCGTGCCATTCCTGGTGCTCGGCCATAACGGCCGCATCGCCTGGACCTTCACCACCACCGGCGCCGACGTGCAGGACATCTTCATCGAGACCCCCGCGCCCGACGGCCAGTACCAGACCCCCGAGGGACCGCGCCCCTTCACTCTCCACCAGGAGCGCATCAAGGTCCGCGGCGAGCCCGACCAGATCCTGAATGTCCGGGAAACCCGCCATGGTCCGGTGATCAGCGACCTGACCGGGTCCGATGGCCCGCTGCTGGCGGTGCAGATGGCCAACCTCGCCCCGGGCAACACCGCTGCCGCTGGCCTGCTGGCGCTCAACCACGCCCAGGACATCGACCAGGCCGGCAAGGCCGCGGCCCTGATCACCGCGCCGGTCCAGAACCTGCTGGTCGCCGACAGGCAGCGCATCGCGCTCTACGTCACCGGTCGCGTCCCGATCCGCCGAGCCGGCGACGGCGCGGCTCCGGTTCCCGGCGACGGCTCCCACGACTGGGTCGGCTGGGCGTCCGGCGAGCAGCTTCCGCACTACGTCGCCCCCGAGAGTGGCCGCCTGGTCAACGCCAACGACCGCATCGCTCCGCCCGATTTTCCGGTGTTCCTCGGGCGGGACTGGTTCGCCGATTGGCGGACCCGGCGCATCCGCGAGCTGCTCGACCGCTCCGAAAGGCTGGCCCCGGCTGACTTCGCCCGGATGCAGGTGGACGTGCAATCCAGCTTTGCCCGCCAGATCCTGCCGGTGCTGCTCGGCGTGCCGACGACCGACGATACCGCGCGCCGCGCGCTGGCCCTGCTGCACGACTGGGACGCGACCATGACGATCGACGCCCCGCAGCCGCTGATCTTCAACGCCTGGATCGCGTGGTTCTACGGCGCCGTGCTGGCGAAGGCTGGCATCGACACCGGCGACGGCGGGCCTCTCCCCGACTTCGTCGCGCATGTGCTGAGCCCGGCTGGAGCGCATTGGTGCAATGGCGACTGCACGAAGCTGCTGCAATCCTCGCTCGCCGATGCGCTCCGCGACCTCGTCGAGCGCTTCGGTGATGACCCGGCCAAGTGGCGCTGGGGCGCGGCGCATCCCGCCACCTTTGCCCACCCGCTGCTGCGCGCGATCCCGGTCCTGAACCGCCTGGGCACCTTCGCGATCCCCAGCCCCGGCGACGACACCACCGTCGATCGAGGCGGTCCGGTCTACAAACAGTTTCAATCCGTGCACGGAGCGGAGTATCGAGGGGTTTATGACCTCGCGGACCTCGATCGCTCGCTGTTCATGCTGGCGCCCGGCCAGTCGGGCAACCTGTTGTCTCGCCATGCCGGCGATTTTCTCACGCGCTGGCGGGATGGAGGAACGATCACACTCGGCCGGACGCTCGATGCCCCCACGGCCACCATCCGGCTGACGCCATGATCTACCGCCCGCCCTATCCGAGCGAAGCCTACCGGGACGATGACTGGCTGACCGAGGGCGTGCTGTCGCGCCGTGTGTTCGCGTGGCTGATCGACATGCTGCTGATTGGGCTGATCGTCGGCGCGCTGTGGTTCGTGCTGCTGCTGTTCGGGCTGCTGACGCTCGGGTTCGGCTTCTCGCTGTTTGCCGTGCTGCCGTTCGTTCCCTTCGCGTATCACTTTCTGTTGGTCGCCGGTTCGTCCGCCACACTCGGCCAGCAGGCGCTCGGCCTTGTGGTGCGCCGGAATGATGACCTCGGTCCACCTTCGGCGTTGCAGGCGCTGATCTACACGGTGCTGTTCTACCTGACGCTCGCCACCACCGGGCTGCTGCTGCTGGTCGCGCTGTTCACCATCCGCAAGCGGGCGCTGCACGATCTGGCCAGCGGGCTTGTGGTTATTCGCGAACGGGCGTTGACCCGCGGCGTCGGCTCCTGGAACATGCAGGGCGGATGAGCTACAAACCCCCGCGCCGGCCGCAGTTCTTCTACACGACGGCCCCCCTGCCCTGCCCCTATCTGGCCGGCCGGACCGAACGCAAGGTGGTCACCGAGATCACTGGCCCCGACGCGGACGCCCTGCACGACCGCCTGTCCCGCGCCGGCTTCCGCCGCAGCCACAACATCGCCTATGCGCCGGTCTGTCCGTCGTGCCAGGCGTGCGTGCCGATCCGCATTCCGGTCGCCAGTTTCCAGCCTGACCGCACGCTGCGGAAGATCTGGCGCGCCAACGGGTTGCTGGAAGGCTTCGAAGTTCCGGCCCGTGCGACCGCCGAACAGTTCCAACTGTTCCAGCGTTACCAGCAGGCGCGCCACGGCGAGGGCGACATGGCCACCATGAGTTTTTACGATTATCGCGCCATGGTGGAGGATACGCCGATCGAGACCTTCATTGTGGAGTTCCGCGATCCTGATGATCGGATGGTCAGCGCATGCCTCGCGGATAAGCTGGGGGATGGGCTGTCCGCGGTGTACAGCTTCTTCGCGCCTGTGCTGGAGCGCCGCTCGCTGGGCACCCATGCGATCCTTTGGCTGATCGAACGTGCCCGCTCGCTTGGGCTGCCTTACGTGTATCTCGGGTATTGGGTCCCTGAGAGCCGCAAGATGGCCTATAAATCGCGCTTCCGCCCCGCCGAGATCCTGCTCAGCGGCACCTGGCGCATGCTGACCGAGGCAGATGTCGCGGGCGATGCGGACGCGGCGACACAGCGTGCGACGCTGATGCAGGAATCTGCGAACTGAGGGAGGCGACGGTGGCGTTCGACGAGCAGGCGGCGATCGACAGCTTCTGGGCGGCCCGCGCGCGCGGCGAGTATTTCCCGCCCGAATGGTTCGACCGACTGACGCTCGATCAGGCGTATCACATTCAACTCGGCCAGATCGCCCGCCGGTGCGCCGCCGGCGAGCGGCAGATCGGCTGGAAGGTCGGGCTGACCGCGCCCGCCATTCAGCAGCAGTTTGGTTTCCATGAGCCAGTGTTCGGCTGTATCCTGGACAGCAAGCCGTCGGGGCATGTGTTTGCGCGCGATGAGCTGATCAAGCCTGGGTTTGAATCCGAACTGTGCCTGCGCGTTGCCCGGCCACTGAGCGGCGAGGTCAGCATGGCGGCGGCGCGCGATGCGATCGACCAGGTGTATCCGTCGCTCGAGATCATCGAGACACGTGGTGATTTTACTGCGCAGATCGCGCTGGCACTGGCCGATAATGCGCAGCAGAAGACTGTGGTGCTGGGCGAGCCGGTGGCGCTCGGGGGGCTGGCATTGGAGGCTATCGAGGCCACGGTGGAGATCAATGGCGCCAAGGTCGCGACGGGACGCGGCGATGCGGTGCTGGGCAATCCGCTGAGTTCGGTGATCTGGCTGGCGCGGAAGCTGACCGAGTTCGGCCGCGGCATCCGGGCGGGCGATCTGATCATGAGCGGCTCGTTCACGCGGCAGTTCCCGATCGAGCCGGGCGATCAGGTGCGGGTGGATTTCGCTGGGGTTGGGGCGGTGCGGACAGAGATGCGGGGTTGAGCGTCCGGCTCAGTTGTGATGTCGGTCACACAAGGATCTTCTTGCTTGTCAAGCTGCTAGCCCCGAGCGCTCGCAACATCGCCGTCAGTAGTTCCCCCACCCTCACCCGATATCTCTCAATCGCTACTGGCGGCGAGGCAGTCTTGCGAAAGGTCACGTTAATCCAGCTGGGTCTTGAATTGTCGACGACAATATCGGCGTACTGGGCGAAATGCTTGTTCGCATTGATCGTGTGCGACTTATTCCAGATAATGAAATCGCCGTCGGAGCTATCAAAGTTCCACTGATGCAGTCCAACGTACTGGCCGTGTTCTGCCTCGTTGATGACGTGTGACAAGACAATTTGGCCGCCTGGCTTCAGAACCAGCAGCATCTCTTCGATGCCGCGGACGGGTTCGAAGGAGTGGTCCAACGCATTTCGGCAATGCACCACATCGAACTCGTCGAGAGAAAAGAAAGCCGACAGATCCTCAGCAAATCCAAGCTGCGTCGGCACCGGGCAACTTACACCGTGCTTTGCGATGAGCTCGGCGTAGAATGGCGCGAGCGGATCGCAGGCAGTAAGTTCGACCCGACGACCTCGATGATAAAAACCGAGGCATGTCAACGGTCCTGAACCGACATCCAGCACACGGACAGGGCCATTGTCGACTTCGCAAAGAAGCCAGGGCTCGATCTCGCGGTGCGGATCTAACCGGCTCTGGAAGTCATCCGGCCACTGAAGTCCTTGAGTGGCCAGCCACTGGTCCCAGAAATGCAGTTCACCGTCCAGGCCAGACACCCAGACAGCCAGTTGCTGAGCTAGTGCCATCTGGTCTGTTGATTCGGTCATCGGTTCCCCACGATCATCCATGCCTCGGTGGCAGCACAGGGCCTTGATCCGCTAGATGGCGGCTTACATCCCATTCTGCCAACACTTATTTCAGTTCCTAGAGCCACGCGCATTAACTCATCCTTAATGCCATTCAGCCTTCAGTTGGTGCATTCTTAGTCTTAGCGCGCGGGAACGGAGGCGTTGGTGCTGGGCGGGCGACAGACGATCGGACGTTCGCGCCACATATCAGCGGCGACACCACATGGCACTTTATGATGCATCGAAATCTTACGTCGTGCGGGAGACGTCGGATGCCACAAGAGTAGGCGGAGCCACATTGAACGGGACAGACGCTCCTATCGACTTTGATGAGGCCGACATCTCATGGACGATCTGGACGACCGCGAAGCCATGCACGATGGTGAGCCCACCAGTCCGATCACTACCTCCGACACGGATCGCTCGAACGCCATCCCCCACGTGTTGGGACGCTCCACTGGGTGACGGATCCACAGAGCCTTCAGTCCATCCCCACTTGAGTAGCGGTCGTCGTTAACCATTCATTCATCCCTGGCTCAATAGGTTCAGCGGAAACTCATCTGCAACGGTGCCACTGAGATCGAGCATGTATCATGATCGCAACCACCGGATCGGCATTGTGAAACCGCCGCGACGCACCAATGGCCACGCAAGACCCATCATGCCTCTGGGGCGAGACGCCGGCACTACAGTTTGCCTGGTAACCGAGGAATATTCCGGTGTAACGTCAGGAGGAGGCATTGGCACATGCTTCGCTGGCCTGGGCCACCTGCTCGCCCGAACGGGTTATCAAGTGAACGTCCTCATCACCAGTACACTGCATCATTCTCACGCAATCGACAGGTCTCTGGCACAGCTGCATACCGAAGGAATTGACGTCACGCTCCTGGATGACGTGGAAGACCCTGACATCGCACCCTCGGTCGCCAGAGAGCATCAGGACAACATCATCAAGTCGTATCGCTGCTATCGCTTTCTGCAGCAGCACGACAACGACATCGTGCACTTCCACGATTACCTGGGTCTTGGCTTCTACACCGCAATGGCCCGACGCCAGGGCCTGATCCGATCTATCGTCATAACGCAGACACACGGCAGCTCGGAGTGGGTGCGGCGCTACAACCTCGCTCTCCCCGACCTCGGCAACCTGGAGACCGAAGCGCTGGAGCGCAGCCAGATCGAGCACTCAGATCTCGTGATCAGCCCCAGCCGTTACATGCTCGAATGGTACACGGCGAATGGCGCGACCCTGCCGCGGCGAACCGAAGTGATCAATTGGATCCTTCCCGATTGGCTATCGTCCGAGTCAGGCTCTGAGCCATTGTGCGCACGCGCATTGCTCCCAGAAAGCACACGCGAGCTCATCTTCTTCGGTCGCCACGAGCGACGCAAAGGCATTGAGAACTTCGTAGATGCGCTCCGGCGCCTGCAGCATCGCCAGGCCTTCGACGTGACATTCCTGGGCAGGTTCGATCGTATCGACCGAGAAAATTCCGTTGGCTACATATTGCGGAATCTGCGCGACTTCACCGGTAGGCTCCGCTTTCTCAACGGCTACGATCCCGGACAGGCCCTGCGGTATATTCGATCGCGCTCGCACGCCCTGTGCGTCCTGCCATCGCTCATTGAGAACAGCCCTTGCACGGTCGGCGAAGCCTTCTCGATTGGTGCGCCATTCATCGCAGCGGACGTCGGCGGAACGAGGGAATTGATCGACCCAGCCAACGCCAATGCCGCACTCTTCCGAAGTGATGCCGCCGGCCTCGCACAACGGCTGGAAGAAGTCTTCGCATCAGGGCTGCGCTCTGTGTCTTCGACACTGCTGCCATCAAGGATAATACAGACTTGGCAGGCACTGCACGACAGTCTCCGTCCCGCCAAACTCGCCCGCAGTAAAGGTGCGGCCAGACGGATTCTCGTGCCAACCGGTCCGCTAGTGTCTGTCTGCCTGGTTCACCACGAGCGCCCCAGGCTACTCGTTCGGGCACTACAGCAGCTTTCCACGCAGACTTATAACAACATCGAGATCATCCTGGTGGACGATGGCAGCACATCGCCCGCCGCCACCACTGCGCTGGACGAGATTGAATCTCGCCATGGCGGTGACCGGTTCAAGGTGATCCGGTCGCCCAACCGTTATCTCGGCGCCGCCCGTAACCTTGCGGCAAGTGTCGCGCGCGGCGACTTCCTGATGTTCCACGACGACGACAACGTCGCAGAACCGCATGAGATCGAAACCTTCGTCCGGGCAGCACAAGCGGGCACCTTCGAGGTCCTGACCGCCCAATCATACGTTTTCAAGGAAGGCGCCGATCCTCAAACCGGGAAGATCGAGTTTTTCCCCATCGGCATAGGTGGGACCCACTCATTTTTCGCGAACCGCTTTGGCGACGCCAACGCTTTGGTTTCGCGCGCCGCATTCGAAAACGTGGGCGGCTTCACTGAGCTCCATGGGGTCGGTTGGGAGGATTGGGAATTCTTTCTAAAGGCCTACCTGAAGGGCATCCGTATTGGCATCGTGCCCATGCCCCTGTTTCGCTACCAGAGCTCAAGCACGGGAATGCTCGCGAGCGGCTCTCCGGTTCGCAACAACGCCCGCATCTTCGACGCCGTCCGCAATGCAAAGCCCTGCCTTACCACGGATCTACTACAGTTGGCACGCCGCGACAACGTCGCACAGCAGATTTTGGACCAAACCTGGGGACTGCTCGGGAATGAGCGGTTCGGAGACCTCCATCGGGAGCTCATGCCACTCGATCCCAACTCCGAGGAGGCGGCGACCAAGATTGTCGATCTGGCCTTCCATCTTGGACGGCATGAGGATGCGGTTGAGCTTGGCCTGGGTTCGTCCGCGATGCGCGATCAATTGCACCGATTGTTGATTGCGGCAGGGCCGTTCGGGCGACATAGGACGCGCCTGGTTCCTGAACCATGCACCATTCTCCCGAACCACGATCAGGCCTATGAGCTTGAGGGGTGGCTCGCGACGAACGATCTCACTCCGCTGCGCATTCGCGGCATACGTCTGGGAACAAGGTGTTTCGAGATAGACGGCTACGAGGCGACAGCGCGTCACGACGTCGCTGCCAATTTCGCCAAAGAGGGACATCCAATGGTCGGATTCAAGCTGACCATCGGGGAAAGGCCCGAGGCCGCTATGGAATCCAACGAAGCCGCTAGCGAAATCACGTTGAACGTTGCCGGGCACGGCATGTCCAGGCTGGTCACGCCGATCACCGTGATCGTCGAGGGACGACACGGCGCTGATACAGTGACCGGTTGGGTTGAGACGATCTCGCCTGTCTACCGCCGGCTCGTTCGCTTGCCGTCGAATGGAAGTCGCGACTTCACCGGCCACGTCGAATTCGTGATCGATCCGCAACCTGAAGACGGCCGGGTACTTTGCCGAACGAATGCAAGTCCCCTGATCCACCTGGGTGAAGGACGCTTCGAATCCTACAACGAAAGTCTCAAATTGGCGCCAGCATCGCCAGATGAACACGTACCGTGGCTGTTGGCCCTCTACTCGAAGACCGACTTCGTCAAGGTCGAGGCGGTGGCATACCGATGGAATTGATGACGACGTAATCGTTCGACTTCCGCAACCGGAGAGACGAGTGATGGCTGTTGAATGGCCCGCCAGGAAGCTTGCCTACTTTCCCACCCCCAAATGTGCGTGCACCACCCTCAAGCACGTTTTCTACTTAGTCAATCACGGTCGCCCGTTCGTCGGCACCGGACTTTTGAAAAAGGATGGAATACATGAAATATACGCCGGCACTTCGGAGTTCCGATTGAATCGTATTTATCTGTACTCTTCGTGGCGGCGCATCGTCGTCGTCAGAGATCCTGTACTCCGCTTCCTCTCGGCCTATTGCAATAGAGTAGTGGATAAAAGCGATCTGAGGGAGCCACATGTCGGCGAGGATGCCCGAAATCTGTCTGTGCCGATCAACCCAGATCTTCATCAGTTCATCCAGCACTTCGATAAGTATCGGGCTATCTCCCCAGGGGTGGGCCACCACTTCGCACCACAGGCAAGCTTCATCGGCTCGGACATAGATTCCTATACGGATGTTTACCGCATCGAAGAACTCAATGAGCTCCATGATATGCTTCAGGCCGAATGCGGGTACAGCTTCGATCTGCCATGGCGGCAACGCAGTTCCATCAGTACTTCCGTTGATGAAATCTCTGTCAGGGAACTGGGGATCATCCAGAGTCTGTATAGCGGCGACTATGCCTTGCTGCGGAAGCTCTATTCCCCACGAGCCGTCCTAGAGCGACGGAGTTCACGACAAGCCTGGAGCAGAATCGGCCGCTCCAGCGTGTCGTTGCAGGAGCTTCTACCTCTCCTGGACCTCACCGTAATCGGCTCACACTCAGTTTCGAAGGATACGGTAGTGTATACCGAAGGATGCCACGAGGGCGTACACATCCATCATCAGGATTTCCTGACAATCACGACTATGGCAAACGATGCGTGGTTGGTGAGCTTCGAGAAAGTCCTCACCGAACCCTTTGCCCTTGGCGAAAGCTACCAGTTGGAGATTGAAGCACACACCGAGCACAAGACCAAAATCACCTACTTCGTGCGAGGCATGTCCGGCGATGGTACTCCATTTTTCCTGGGCACGACCCGTGTCACTCTGGAACCGGGTCATTCCCGCCACAACATCCTTCTCGATACCGATATCCCACCAAACGATCCCCCCAATCGGGGCTTCTCGAGGGCAACTGCAAATTCATCCTAATGTTCGAATCCGTCGGACACGCCGCCATAAGCGTGACGCGTTTCGATCTCAGCCTAGCACCATCGTAGCGGCAGTCAGAACACAGCGTAGTTCGTCGCTCCGCGGCGCCCAAGCTTGCACACATAAAGTTGCCCGGTACCTCCGAACTGAGATACCGAATCGACGAGCTCCAGTCCGCACGTTTCTAGCATGCGCGCTACGTAGCTTGCGGACCAAAGCCACCACCACGGACCGTAGTTGGGCGCACCATCAGCAAAATACCACGAATCCACCGGCGCATTGACGCCATAAGCCCCGCCTCCGTATTTCTCTGTCAGATAGCGATCCATGATCATCCGGCTCGCGTTACCAATCAGCGGCACGCACACCGCCGCCTCGCTGTCGAACGTCATCCGTCCGAATTCGTTTTCGACCACCGGAGGCATCACCGCGGTCGCCAGCAGGATCATCTCATTCGCAAGTGACATCAGATGCCGTATGGTCAGCAGCGGATTCGGGCAATGATAGATCACACCGCTACAATGAACGATATCGTAAGTGCCAACTGTTTCAAGAATCCGCGGATTATCGATGCTGGATGTGACCTCGCGGACCGGAGATATGCCATTTGCCTCACAACGCTCCCGAAACTTCTGCCACCACTCGCTTTCCGGTGCCCAAATGTCTACCATGCACAACTGTGTCGCCCCTGCTTTGTGGGCGGGCGAAATCTTCTCATTCACCAGTCCCCACAGCCCACCAACGTCGACAAAGCTCTTCCCCGCTGTGATCCTACCAATCCACTCGTCGCGATGATCGTCCATCGTCCTGCCTCATCGGCACCGCTTCGCGGAGGTAACAATAAGCTATATGCGAGCTCAAAAGCCAGTGTTTAGTCCGATGCTACCGGAATCGCGCTCCCTCAGAACCCGCCCGGCAGCACCACGATCGTTGGCCGTTCCGGCAGCGTCGCTCGTGAAATCCGCAGCGTGGGCAAATCGCTGAACCGCACTGCATAGCGATCCCGCACCAGATCGGCGAACCGCTCCACCACATCGCGCATGAAGTAGTGCATCGGCAGCACCAGCCGCGGATGAATCTGCTCCAACACCGCCGCCATGTCGGGCTGGCTCATCGTATACACGCCATCGACTGGGGCCATCACCACGTCGATATGGCCCAGCAGCACCAGGTCCTGCTCGGTCAGCAGATGGTGCAGGTGCGACAGATGCGCGATGCAGACGCCGGCAGTTTCGAACAGGAAGATTGAGTTGCCGTACGCCTCGGTGCCACCCTGCCAGTCGCGGATATTCGTCGGCAGGTTCGACACATGCATGTCGCCAACTGTGAGATCGATGTCCGCCGGCTTGCCGTCGTCGCGCCAGCCATGCAGCACGTGGCGAATGCGCGGATCCGGATGGTCTGTGTAATGCGTGGAGTGCGCATGGTTCATCGTGGCGATGTCCGGCGGATCGGCCGGGATGTTGATGCCGTTGTAGTCGGTGACCGCCCGCACGCCGCCGGGCGACTCGATCAGGAAGCTGGCATGGCCAAGGAACGTCACCGTCATGGTGTCGGGTGTGACGCCCGCCAGCGTCAGCACCGGTTCGCCGAACGCGATCGGCGAGCACCCGGCGCTCGCCAGCCGTGGGAGCAGGACCAACACGCCAAGCAGGCAGGCTCGCAAAAGGATCATGTGCGGGTTAACCTTTCGGCCGCTGACCACTGGAAGCTGACCACCGACCATGAGCTACGACAAGCCATTCGCCGGCCTGAAGGTCATCGATGTGAGCCAGGGCGTTGCCGGGCCCTATTGTGCCATGCTGCTCGCGCAGTACGGCGCCAACGTGATCAAGGTCGAGCCACCGGGGGTCGGTGACTGGGCGCGCAACCTCGGTGTCGTGTATGGCGATCAGTGCGCCTATTCCCTGCCTGCCAATCTCGGCAAGCGCGCCATCGCGCTGGACCTGAAGCAGGCGGACGGGCAGGCAATCCTGTGGCGGCTGATCCGTGACGCCGACGTGTTCGTGCAGGGCTTTCGGCCGGGCGTGATCGATCGCCTCGGGTTCGGTTACGACGCAGTGTCGGAGCGTGAGCCGCGCATCATCTACCTGTCAGTATCGGGCTTCGGCCAGACCGGGCCATTGGCGGAACGTCCGGCGATGGATCCGATCCTGCAGGCCTATACCGGCCTGACGGTCGAGAACAAAGGCGAGGATGGCATCCCGCATCGTACACCAATCATCGCGATCGACATGAGCACCGCACTCTACGCCTATTCAGCTGTATCTACTGCGCTGTATGCACGCCGGGATGAACCGCACGGCCGCCATATCGAGGCGAGCCTGTTGCAGGCCGCGGCGGGTCTGCAGGTCGTGCGCATGATGCAGTCGTATCTGGAGGGCGGCACAATTCGGCCGCCGGGCGCCCCGAGTGGCGTGTATCAGATCGCCGACGGTTGGATAACGATCACCGTGGTGCGGCTGCACGAGTGGCTGGGTTTCTGCAAGGCGGTCGACCTGTCGGCTTTCGCCGATGACGAACGGTTCCGCACGACGCAAGGCCGCTACGACAACGCCAGCGAGATCAACGCAGTGCTGCGGCCGCTGCTTGCGTCCAGGCCGTTCGTTTACTGGTCCGAGCGGCTGGCCGCCGAACGCATCATGCATGAGCAGCTCAACAGCTACACAGGTTTCCTGGAACAGCCGCATGTGGATCAATGTGGTGCGATCGCGTGGCTGGAGCATCCTCACCTGCCGAAGCCGATGCCGATGCCGCAACTGATCGGCGCACCGCCGCTGGTCAGCGGCAGCAGCCTTGCCACATCGCCTGGCCTCGGCGAACACAGCGAGCGGATCTTGCGCGAACACGGCTACACGGCGGAGGAGGTTGTCGACCTCGTTCGGCGCGGTGTCGTCGCGCTGGCCGGAGCGCCGCGCTAGGAGCCTGATGCGGGAGTCGATTTCAACTGTTGTTGGTTCCGATTCAGCCAACATCCGATGGAGATGGCCGGGTCGGGGCCGGGCCCGGCCATGACGTGGGTTGGGGCCCGGCCTATTCCTCGGGCTCGGTGGTGAACAGCAATGGATAGCCCTTGCTGCGGCCTGCATCTGTCGCGTTTGTCGCTTTGGTTTCCGCAACATCCTTGGTGTAGACGGCGACGACGCACACGCCGCGTCTATGAGCCGTGATCATGACCCGAATGGCCTGATCTTCGCTGATACGGAATTCTGCCTTCAAGACGGTCACGACGAACTCGCGAGGCGTGTAGTCGTCGTTGACCAGGATGACCTTGTGTAGGCGCGGTCGCTCGACCTTGATTTCATCCTTGGTGACAGACCTGGTGTCGTTGCCACTCATGGCCGGGAGGCGATCACGCGTCCGCTGGCCGGGAGCCGGCCTCGGCAAGACGCCGTTTGGCTTCGGTGTACAATTCAGCCGGCAGCGGACCCTTTTGCAGGATCGTGACGTTGTCTTGGAGGTGCGCCGGGTTCGCGGTACCGACGATCGTGGTGTCGAGGTCGGGATTGGTGAAGGTGAAGCGCAGGATGAATTCCATGGCTGTCATGTCGCCGAGCAGATCGTCCAGTCTGGCGCGCTGCCAGCGTTCCCACTGCAGGCCCCTCTGCTTTCCCTCCGAGGGCGCGCCTTTCGCAGCACCGCCTCGGATGACGATGCCGGCGCCAGCCTCGGAGGCCGCGGCAATCGCTGCCTCGTGTTCGCGTTCCATGGCCGAATAGGGAATCTGGAATACGTCGAACACGCCCATGGCGATGTGGTCCCTGAGATGAGGCAGTGTGCCGGACATGCCGACGAAGCGCAGCTTGCCGGCTTGCTTCAGTTCCAGCAGGGCATCGACGGAGCCATTCTCCTCCAAGGTCTGCTTCGACGGGGAGATGTGGAACTGCACCAGGTCGAGATAGTCGGTCTTCATCCGCACAAGGCTCTGCTCGACGCCGGCGATGATGTTGTCGCGCGTGAAGACATGCGGACTGACCTGGCCGACCGGGGCCGTCGCTGCGCCGACCAGGCAACCACATTTGCTGGCGAGGTAGTACTCGGATCGGCGATGCGAGATGTAGCGTCCGATGCGTTCCTCACTCACGCCGTAGTCGATCGAGGTATCGATGTAGTTGATGCCGGCATCGAGTACGGCGTTGAGGATGGTTTCGGCCTGCTCCTCAGTCGTTGGGCGCGCCCGTGGGGCACCGCGCAGTTCCATCGCGCCGTAGCCAAGCATGGTGACACGCAGTCCCGTGCGCCCGAGTTCCCGCTTCGGCAGATCGGTCATGACTTTCCTCCTCGGGTGCTGCCCGGCTTCTGGCGGTTGCGCAGGCGCATGCACGTCGTGGTGTACCGTATACGGCGCGGCGGCCGGCCGCAATTCGACAGGACTGTCGGCGGTGGTGCCGGGTGGGGACGCGAGCGCGACCGATCGAGCCGCGGTTGGGCGGTACGGCAATTGCTCGTGTCAGGCGCGAAATAGCTTCTCTGTGGACCTGCGCGGCGGCTGCGGTGTGTGGGGGGAAGGAAGGCTTTCAACCACAGAGGCACAGAGGCACGGAGTAAGTCGCAGAGTGCGTTTATACCTATCTGTGACCTTCTCGGTGCCTCTGTGCCTCTGTGGTTCACCACTTTTAACTGCCTTCGGCGGCCACTCTGGGAGCAGGGGAGCAATGCCAATAATCGGCGGAACGCGGGAGCGGCCCGTCGGCCACAATCCGGCTTAGTTAGCGCAGCGATCCACTTGCGATTGCGCGACGGTCGGCCAGCGTTGTCAGATCGCGGGCGGCGGGGGAGCCTGCGACGAAACTCGCAAGGCGAGCGATCGCGACGCGCCGCTCGCGACTTTGGAGTGCCCTGGACTTCCGGGCATCACTTCCGGAACGCGTGCTCGGCATTACCGGAATCATTTGCTCCAGACGTTTGATCCGAGGGGAGGCGACCGGGACGCCGCCTGGGTGGGGTAAATGCGTATGTGGATACAGAGTGGCAGCCACCGGGGGAACGCGCTGCTGCCATGGAGCGCAGCTTCAATGCCAGCACACGAACGATCGTCCGCTCGATGGACGTCATGGATGCGTACAGACTGAGGGCGCCGGGGCGGGCGAGGGTTGTCCTCGCCTGCCATGACGGCATTGGCAATTTGCGGTTGATGCGGGCGAGTCAGGCCGGAGCGGGAGGGGGGCCCGTGCCGGTCGGTTCGGGTCGTTCGGCAGGCTTGGCTTTGAGCCGAGCCATGACGCGAGCCATCGGGAAGGCGCGGTCGAGCGTGTCGCCGACCAGGCGGATGTAATTGCCGCCGAATGCGTTGATGGCATTGCGCAGTTCCTGCCACAGCGGATGGTTCGGCGCGATGCCGAGGTCGCGGCAGATGTCGGCAAGGACGGCGCCAATTGGCTGACGGCGGACCTTGGCTGCGATCTGTTCCGGGGTGGGCAGATTGGCGAGACGGGGATCCGTGTCGGCGGGTTGCTGGGTCTGGGCGTGCTGGGGGGACGGTGATTGGGCCTCGCATGGGAGGGCACGGGGCGCGCGCGGGGATGGCGCGGGTTTGGGCTGGGGTTCGGCGTCAAGGCAATGGGCCGTGTGGGTGATCTTTTCCTCGAGCAGGCCGGCGCGCAGCAGGCCTTGCGCAATGCGGGCGAAGATCAGGGGAAGGTCGCTGGTGCCGAAGGCGCGCGCGAGGTTCGTCATGCCGCTGGGGACGGCGCCCTGGCGGAGGGTGGCGGTGAGTTCCTTGCCGTAGTCGATGAGCTTGCGGACGAGCCAGAGCAGGCGGCCCGAGCGGCTTGGTGGGGATAGGTCGGCAGTGGTGGCCGCGGCAGACATGGACGCAAAGAGAACACGGATGGACTGATGATGTCAAGTATAATTTCCTAAGGCTCAGGCTTATGGTCCTGTAGTGCCAGCGGCAGTGTGTGCGGGCAGCGTCTGCAATGCTGGGTTTCCTCCGGTCAGCTTCGGCGTTGCGTTTCGCTGAAACTGGAGATTGGGTTGATGCCCGATCCTGACCCCTGGCGCGCGGGACGGATAGCGCCCCCCTCCCGGGCCATTGGGAGAGATCATGTCAGGCGGCGATGAACGAACAAAGGAACGCCCGACACTCGACAGACCGATGCTCCGTCGTCCGAATGCAAGGGACGTTGGCCGCATCATGGCGATCGTAGGTGATTGGGAGGTGGTCCGTCGCCTCGGGCGGGTGCCGCATCCGTATCACGAGACGGACGCACGCTTCTTTCTCGACACTGTCGTGCCAAAAGAGTGGGTATGGGCCATCACACTGCGGGAATCACGTGAACTGGTCGGCATGGTCTGGTCAATTCCGGAGGCTGACACTGACACTGACTCGGCTGAGCTGGGTTATTACGTTGCCCGTGACCATTGGGGCAACGGCATTGCGCAGGGCAATCGCTTGAATCCGCCGTTGCTTCCGGTAACCGGGAAACATGTGCCGTCCGCAATTCAGAAAGGCTTTAAGCACGGAGAAAGCAGGCGAGGACGTCGAGGCCACGGAGTAAGGCTTAAAGGCGCTTCGCGCGAAGCGCAGTTTATTCTGCTCCGTGGCCTCGCCGTCCTCGCCTGCTTTCTCCGTGCTAAAAGCCTTGCTGACGTCCCGCCTCCACGCTCGCCACAATGGAAGACCAAGGGCGAACCGGCCAAATCGGACGCCGGCGCATTCAAACGATTGTCCTGTGGCATTGCGATGGAGGCCGCCGGATCGGTGGTTCACCATGGCATTCACTTGCTTGGTCTGCATCGCATCAGGTCGGGCCATTTCGTCGACAACCCTGCGTCGGGTCGAGGTTTTTGCCCCTGTGACTGGC
>CAVSBG010000020.1:0-346530 GCA_963726125.1 uncultured Alphaproteobacteria bacterium
TTGACCCGGTCATCTTCATCGGATGGTTGCTGACCGGAACTACATCGTTTGCAATTTTCTGCTGGTAGCCGATGGCCGGGTCAAGCCCGCCATGACGGGATCAAGAGTCGGAACTTCTGGCCCCTGGTATAACACTGCTGGCGCCGAGCAGAGCCGCCGTCACATCCTGAAGTGATAATACGCTGGCGCAGCGACTGGATTGGTGCGCCCCGCCGATGCTCGCGCGGCATTGTCCGACGTCTGGCCCACAATATAACTATTAAGTAACGTAATACGCCAATCGGCGCGGCCCAGAGTGGCCCAGTAATACCAATTCTCATCGATGGGGACCCATAGCAAAACCAGCGAGCCTGTGTACTCGACGTTGCCCGCAGCAGCGGAAACAGTAAAAAGGATCTTCAACCACAGATGCACGCAGATGAACGCAAATAACTCGGCTCCAGGGAAGCTCGGCTTGCCCGCTTTGAAACATTGCATCTAGGACTATCTGCGTCCATCTGTGTGCATCGGTGGTTGAAAGTCCTTATACCGGTGCTCATGGATGCTGACCCATAGCAAAATCAGCGAGCCTGAACTCGGCGTTGCCGGCAACAGAGAAAACAATAAAATAATATTCAACCACAGAGGCACAGAGTCTCACATAGTAGTAACAGAGTAGTCACAGAGTATTTTTGAAAAAAGTGACTCTGTGACTACTCTGTGGACTCTGTGCCTCTGTGGTTGAAAGTCCTTACTTGCTACGCAGTCCGACTGCCAATGCGCGGTCCAACACAAGTTGGCCGCGTTGCTGCCAACTCTTAATAGTGACCAATGCGTTGTGCCGAATGTCATCGCCGGACCACACTCCGAACATGACAAGTGGGAAGATGAGTTCGCGGACCCTCGTCTTCATGGCCCGACCCCATCGTCATGTCCGGGTCTAGTTCCGGCCACCCCTGGCGCCACAATGGGAGTCGCATGGGTCTTCCGAAAATGTTCCTTGCATCTCCTTCTGGAGTTATATATACTAACAATCATGCAAGCCGACATACCCGGCCCAGCCTCGCCTGCCGATCCGCCCCAGGATCAACCCGGCATCCCCGTGCCCGAGTACATCGCCGCCCTCCTCTACGTCGTTCGCATCCTGCTCGGCTACGGCCGGCATCTTCTCGCCACCGTCCCCCACCGCGCCACCGCCCCCACATTCCCCGCCCTCGCGGCATGCTTCGGCACTGCCAACCTCTCCACCATCATGGCCCACCTCAACCGCGGCATCCTGCGTGCCGCCGCGCTGCAGCGTTTCCTGCTCGCGCGCGCCGCGACCGGCCGCGACATCAGCATGGTGACCCGCCGCGCCCGCACGGATGAAACACCACCCGCCCCAGCAGCGCCTGAGGCCGAGCAATCAGCGGATCAACCAGCCAAACCCAAAGCCGCGCCACGTCTCTCACTGCCCCCCGGCCACGACGATCCAGAACTCTTCATGCCCACACCGGAGGATCTCGATCGACAGGTACGCCGCCGAGCGGTCGGTCGCACCGTCACCGAGATCTGCCGTGATCTCGCCGTCGTCCCCGGCTTCTGCACCCCCGCCTTCTGGAACGGCATATTCGAGGTCATGCATTTCTTCGGCGGCAACGTCGCCACCCTGATGCGAGAGAAGACCCACCGCGAACAAACCTTCATTCAGGAGCAGGACAAGAAACTCGGCAGCAGCTTGGACTGGTTGCAATTGAAACCAGACGAAATGCGCCAGGTCCTCGGCTTCTTCATCGGCGAACCACCGGTCGATCCGTTCAACCCGACTGCGGCGCCGGCCACCGGCCCGCCCTGACCCATAGCTGAAGAACCCCTCCCCCGCGCGAAGCGGGGGAGGCTGGGAGGGGGTGAAACTGCCCTGCACGGGGCCGTACAACGGCCGGTCCCGCAATCCTGATACGCCCCACGCCATGCCTGGCCATCCGCAGGGCCGCCGCGTGGCACTCATAAACCGATCCTTAATCCATTGACGGGGTACTGGTCCCGGCGGCTGGCATCCGTGCGGTCAACCAAGCACGGTCAGCCCTAACCGGAGGCGCAACGTGATCCATTCGCTCGATCCGTTCAACACCCGCTGTCAGGGCATTACAGCCAGTGCCTCGGCTTGTACCGTCACCACCGGACCAAGACCATGATCACACCCAAGACGATCGGCGTGTTGACCAGCGGAGGCGACTGCGCCGGGCTCAATGCGGTCATCCGCGCTGTGGTCGCACGTGCCGTGAAAGGCTACGGCTGGCGCGTCTTCGGCATTCATCAGGGCACACGCGGACTGCTCAGTCGGCCGGTGGATGCGGTGCAACTTGATCTCGACAGCGCAGGCGCTGCCATGCTGCGGCTGGCGGGGACCATCCTCGGCTCGACCAACCGCGGCGACCCGTTCGCCTACCCTGTGCCGGATGGCACCCAGCGGGACCGTTCGGAGGAGGTCATCGAAGGCGTCCGCCTGCTGGGGCTCGACGCGCTGATCTGCATCGGCGGCGATGGCAGCCTTGCGATACTGCGTCGGCTCGCCCAGCAGGGTGGCATTCCGCTGGTCGGCATCCCCAAGACGATCGACAATGACGTGGGCGGCACCGAAAGCTCGGTTGGCTTTCATACCGCGGTGATGGTGGCCGCCGAAGCAATCGACCGCTTGCAGCCCACGGCGGCAAGCCATGACCGCGTGATGATCCTTGAAGTAATGGGCCGCGACTGTGGCCAGATCGCCCTCGCCGCAGGCATCGCCGGCGGTGCCGACGTCATCCTGGTGCCAGAAATCCCATACAGCATCGACGTCGTCGCGGCACATATCAGCAAGCTGCGCCACGGGACCCACAACTTCGCCATCGTCGTGGTCGCCGAGGGCGTACGCAACAACTCCGGTGCGCATGTTGAGCGCCGGCAGGCGTTGGGCAGTGTCACCTATGGCGGCATTGGCCACGTACTCGGCGAGACCATCGCCCAGTTGACCGGCGCCGAAACACGAGTGACCGTGCTCGGCCACGTGCAGCGCGGCGGCCAACCGACCTGGGATGACCGCCTGATCGCCTCCGCCTTCGGCGTCCAGGCGGTAGATCTGATCGCCGAGGGAAGATACGACCGCCTGGTGGCTTGGCGGAACCGCCGTGTTCTGGACGTACCGCTATTGGCTGCATTCGAGCCAGCGCAGCGAATGGCGTCCGACGATACGCTGTTGCGCACCGCCCGCGGCCTGGACATCTGCCTCGGCGACCAGCCCGTGTAGCAAGGCCCATCCGTTTCAGCTCGCTCCTTTCCGCCCGTCACGGCCAGACTCCCCAAGCCATCACGGCCGGACTCCCAATCCGTCACGGCCAGACCCCCAAGCCGTCACGGCCGGACTCTCCCAATCGTCACGGCCAGACCCCCAAGCCGTCGCGGCCGGACACTCCCAATCGTCGCCGCCGGACCCCCAATCCGTCACGGCCGGACTCGCGGTCAAACTCCCAATCGTCATGCCCAAGCCCACCCACCTTCCGCCATGGCCGGGCTTGACCCGGCCATCCCCACCCACACAGAGCTTGCAAAAGATGCAGCCCCAGTCAACGGAAATCCCATCGGGATGGCCAGGTCAATCCTGGTCGTGACGCGGTTCGCAGCCCATGCTCTACTTCAACAGCCGACGTCCGTTGGCATAAGTTTCATTTGTGACAATCTGCCACCGGCCACCGTTGGCGTGGCGCGGCAGCGACGGCCTTGTTCTTGCATACGCGAATTCCGACAATGCATGCACCAATCAGAGAACCAACACGATGTCAAAACGACAATTCCACCTCTCCTGGTTTCTCTCGCAAGGCTATGGTCCGAAGACCTGGCGAGGGGCTTGGCCCGGCCCCAGCAGCGACGTCGCGCGCTGGATGATGCCCGACCTGTTCCTCGACCTCGCCCGCGGCCTGGAACGCGCCTGCTTCGATTACGTTATCATCGAGGATTCCTCGATGGTGCCCTACACCTACCAGGGCTCGCACGACGCCTATCTGCGCTATGCTGCCAGCACGCCCAAGCTCGACCCCGCCGTGCTCGTCCCGTACCTCGCACAAGCGACCAAACACCTCGGCCTCATCCCCACCCTCTCCGTAACCGAGTACCCGCCCTTCCTGCTCGCCAGGCTGGTCAACTCGCTCGACCACGTGACCGAGGGCCGCATCGGCTGGAACTGCGTCACCAGCAGCAACGACGGCGCGGCACAGAACTATGGCCATCTGCGCCAGCCGCCGCACGACGAGCGCTACGATCTGGCCGACGAATTCGCCGACCTCGTAACAAAGCTCTGGGACGCCTGGGAACCCGACGCCGTCGTGATCGACCGCGACGCGCCGCTGTTCGCCGACGGCAGCAAGGTCCATCCGGTGAATTTCGAAGGCAAATACTTCCGCTGCCGAGGTCCCCTGAACGCACCGCGCTCGCCGCAGGGCCGTCCCCCGATCTGTCAGGCCGGTGGCTCGCCACGCGGCCAGGAATTCGCCGCCCGCTGGGCCGACACGATCATCACCGACGCAGGCAGCATCGAGGGCATGAAGGCATACCGCGCCAACGTGCGCCGCCGCGCCGCCGCCGCCGGACGCGACCCCGACAGTGTGAAGGTGCTGTTCCTGGCCTACCCGCTGATCGACACGACGATGCAGGCAGCGCAGGACCGGCGACGCCTGCTGCGCGAGGACGCCAACCGGCATCTCGACATGCAGCTCTCAGGCATGTCACGCCTGACCAACATCGATTTCTCGAAATACGATCCCGACGAGCCACTGCCTGAACTCCACACCAATGGCCATCAATCGTCGCTCGCCAAATGGATCGGCAAGACCCCGCGCGAGGTCGCGACCAGCTACAACAACAAGATGGGCATCGACTTCGCCGGCACCGCCGATCACGTGGCGGGCATGATGCAAGAGGTCATGGAGGAGGTCGGCGGCGACGGCTTCCTCTTCTTCAACACCTATTTCGACCGGCGCTACATCATGGAAGTGTGCGATGGACTGGTGCCGGAATTGCAGCGTCGCGGACTGACGCGCACGCGCTATACCCACAGGCATCTCAAGGACAACCTGCTGGAATTCTAACCATGCTTCGCGGCGCAAGGAGAGGCCCCGCAAGCTGCTCGCCACTCCAGACCGCAGCGGCCCAGGTGCCTCGGCGCCGGGCTCCGGCAACCTTTTGTTACATCAAAGTAATTTCCGCCCGACAATGCTGGTACAACTTGCCAAACGCGCGCTGGCGCCGCATGTGCTGGCGCTGTCCCGAGTCGAGCGTCCATGGCACTAAGCGACATACCGAACAACCGGTTGATCCTGATCCTCGGCGCGCCACGATCCGGAACATCCTGGCTCGCCAAGATCTTCGACAGCCATCCCGACGTCCTCTACCGGCACGAACCCGACACCGTGTTGCGCGATGAAACGCTTCCCTGGATGTGTTCGCCAGAGGACGCACCGATCTACCAACACGCCGCCGAATCCTATCTGCGACAACTGATCGATACCGCCACGCTGAAGAGTGCGGGCTCGCTTCCCATCTTCCCCAAGCGGCACCGCGGCATGCTGGCCACCCGGATCCGGTCCGGCATCATCTACGGCCTGCGCGCCACGGAACTGGCCCGCGTGGCACGACCCTGGGCACGCTGCGTGCGGATCCCAGACCGGCTCGACCTGGCACGCCACCCGGACGTCCGCGTGGTGCTCAAGTCGGTCAGTTCGCGTGGCCGCGCCGGGCTGTTCGCCCACGCCCTCCCCGGTGCACGAATCATCCTGATCGTCAGGGACCCGTTCGGCCAGATCGCCTCAATGCTGCGCGGCGAGGCGCTCGGCATGTTTGAGGACGAACTTCCCGTCGCAGAGGTGCTGATGACCCAGGAAGCCAGGCATTACGGATTGACGCCAGAACGTTTCGCCTCGTTGCCGATCGTCGAGCGGTTCGCCTGGAACTGGGCGGTGCTGAACGAAAAGGCCATCAACGACCTGGCAGGCATCCCAACCGCACGTGTGCTGCGCTACCAGGATCTTGGCGCCAACCCCGCGGAGGAGGCCCGTGCGCTGCTCGCATTCTGCGGGCTGGACTGGGACCCGCAGACCGAGGCTTTCGTGCAGCACAGCACCACGCACAGCGGCCCAGACCGGTACTATCAGGTCATGAAGGATACCCCGGAAGCGATGAATCGCTGGCGCAAGGACCTGAGCCTGGACGATCAGCGCCGTATCCTCGCGGTGGTGCGGCAGACCTCCCTCGCGTCGTATTGTCCGGCGATCAACGCGTAGCAGCCACTCCATGTCTCCGGCGACATGTGCGGTGTGTTAACGTGCGCCGCCGTGGTCCTACGGGCCGGGAGCTCTGTCCAGCCGGAGGGATGTCATGGCGGGTTTGTCGTCGCCGTTCGGAGCCATGAGACTGTGACGTCAGCCCCTCGGGCTTCGCTTACGGTCCGAACCGCCACGAGTGCTGGTTGGGTGATCGCATGGCGCATGCTGACCCGAATGCTCGGTCTGGTCAGCACGGTGGTCCTGACCAAACTCTTGCTGCCCAGTGATTTCGGTCTCGTTGCCCTGGCGACCTCATTCACCCAGGCCGTTGATGGCTTGTCAGAGCTTGGCGTCGGTGAAGCCCTGATGCGGGAGACGTCACTCGATCGCGACATGTACAACACCGGCTTCACCATCAGCTTCTGCCGCGGGCTGCTGACCGCCGCCGTCATCGCCATCGGCGCCTGGCCTGTCGCGGCGTTCTTTGAGGACCCTCGGCTCGGCACCATCACCTTGGTGTTGGCAGTGGCGATGCTGCTCAGTTCGGTCGAAAATATCGGCATCGTCGATTTCCGCCGCGATCTCGCCTTTCAGAAGGAACTTCAGCTTTACACCGTGCCACGTATCCTTGGCATCGCTTCGGCAATCACCTTCGCAGCGATATTCGCAAATTATTGGGCGCTGGTCGTTGGCATCCTGACAACACGCACGACACGCTGCGTCTGGTCATACGCCATGCATCCGTACCGTCCTCACCTGACGCTGCGAAGCTGGCGCCAACTCGTCGGGTTCTCGTCCTGGACCTGGGCCAATACGATCGTGGATCAGATCCGTGAGCGGCTGGACTGGGTGGTGATCGGCCGCGTGCTCGGAACCGCGGACACCGGAATTTACGCCGTCGGCAGCGAAGTCGGGCTGTTGCCCTCAACCGAACTGCTGCAGCCGTTCAGTCGCGCGCTGTATGCCGGATTCGCCGCTGCCCGGCGCGAGGGAACCGGTATCGCTGGACCGTATCTGCGCGCAATAACCACGACCTTTCTCCTGACAATGCCGGCCGGCTTCGGCATCTCGCTCGTCGCGGACCCACTGGTCCGGCTCATCTTTGGCGAGCGCTGGCTCGCTGCGGTCCCGTTGGTCGAGATATTCGGCGTCATTGGCATGCTCGGCGTGATCACCGCCGTCAGTGGCGCGTTGCTTACCGTCAGCGGCATGTTGTCGGTGCAGTTCCGCTTCATCGTGCTGACCACCGTCGTCCGTCTGGTACTCCTGCTCGTCCTGGTCAATGAGATCGGGATACTCGGCGCCGCCATCGCAGCCGCCGGCACACTGATGCTCGAGGAATGCTGCTATCTTGTGGTCACGTTCCGCCGCTTCCACGTCCGGGTCGCAGATCTCTGCAAGGGCATCTGGCGGCCGATACTCGCCACCGCCGCGATGGCCGGCGTACTGATCTGGCAGGACCTCGGCTGGACCGCCTTGTCAGGTTCGCCGCTGGTCATCGGCGAACAACTCGCTCTCGCCGTCGTAATCGGGGCCACCACCTACTGTGCGGTGATCCTGCTGCTCTGGTGGCTGGCCGGACGCCCTGACGGTGCCGAGGTCTTGACGTGGCGCCTGGCGAAACGGTCGATCGCCCGTCAGTCCGCGTGACGGCACGCCGCAGCGCCGGCATCACCTGCCGGACAGCGACCTGAACAGCGCAATCTGTCCCTGGGTCGTTGCGTCCCAACTAAATCCCTCCGCGTATTGTCGAGTGTCACCACGCGCAGGCATCCGTGCAAATAAACCTCGGATGGCTGCCGCAATACCGTCCGGCGTATTCTCTGATGCCAGCACGCCGGCTTCGGGGCGCTGAACGATTTCAGGATTACCCCAGATGTTGCTGGCAACGACCGGCGTTCCACACGCCATCGCCTCCAGCAGCACATTGGGCCAGCCTTCCCGCTCCGAGGCGAGAACCAGTGCATCCGCTGCACTGTACAATGCCGGAAGCTCGGCATGCGGACGTGCCCCGAGCAATCGGACTCTCTCGGCCAGGCCCAGGCGCGCAGCCAATGCCTGCAGCCGTCCGTGCTCCGATCCCTCGCCAACCACCAGGAGATCGAAATCCGGTAGTCGTGTCAGCGCTTCGATGACCCGGTGATGTCCCTTCCGCTCTATCAACAGCCCGACTGAGATCAGTGTTGTCCGCGTCAGTCCGAGCGCGTGACGCGTGGCATCCCGCTCGGTCGGGTGGAACAACGCTGTGTCAACGCCGTTGCGCAACACCGTCACCTTGCCGTCCGGTGCGCCAAGCTCGACCATCGCCGCCTTCAACGCGGCGCTGACAGCGATCAACGCCGCGGAACCGTCAATCGCTCGGCGGATCAATTGGCGCGGCAACCGATATTGCGGAATTAGATTGACGTCGGTGCCACGCGCCGTAACCACCGTCGGCAACCCAAGGCGGCGCCCAAGCCATACCGCGGCCACACCATCGGGATACATGTAGTGCGCATCGATCGCATCGAAGCGCTCTCCCGCCGCCATCAGTCCTCGGACGAACGGCAACACCGAGCGATACAGCAGGAACGGCGCCGCTCCCATCCCCGCCCTCGGTATCGTCAGGAAGCGCGGATGATGCACCACAATACCGTTCAGCGTCTCCCGGCCAGCCACAGCCGCGTGTTTGCTCCACTCACCAAACCGCGGTGAATTGCTGGGGAACCACGGAACCGGAGCAACGACCGTGCTGGTCACCTCGCCACTGGCGACCAGATGCCGGAGCCGGTTCGCCACAAATACTCCGTGGTTCGGCCGCATGTTGTTCGGGAACAGCGTCGAGAACGTCAGAAGCCGGATCTTGTCCATGGTCGCAACAGGCGGCCGGACCGGGTCCGCCGCTCGTGTTTCGCAATCGCTACCCCTTGTTCAGCTGATCCAGAAGTTTCTGTGCGTCGGTCTTCTCGCTGAATTGCCCCTTGTTGGCGACGACGGCATTCAGCATCTTGATCGCTTCGTCGCGCGCGCCGGTATCCTTCAGCGCAACGGCGTAGTGATACAGGATACGTGGATCCGAGCCAGCCTGCGCGACGGCCTGGCGCATCAGCGGAAGCCCACGCGTCGTGTCGCCATTGGAGATCAGGATCCAGCCCAAGGTATCGGCGGTCTGGCCACTGGGTGACAGCATATAGGCCTGTTGCGCGATTTGCTCCGCACGCTTGTCACCCTGTTGCTGGTAGACCCATGCCAGGTTGTTCAACGCGGTCGCATCGTGCGGCTTCTTGGCAAGCACCGCCTGAAGATTCTTCACCGCATCATCGTTGCGATTTGCGACGATCTCCAGGTCGGCGAGCTGCTCGACAGCGGTCAGATCGTCCGGGTGTTTGGCGATCCAGTCTCCCAGTGTCTTCATCGCTGCGTCACTCTGGCCGGTGCGAACCAATGCTGCGACCAGCCGTCCCAGCAATACTTGTGATGGCGCGGCGGCCAGCGCCTCCTGATATGCCACCACGGCATCCGCCGGGCGGTTCGCCGCCTCATAGGCGTCACCGATCAGCGCACGCGCGGCCAGGAAGTCATGGTCCTGATCGCGAAATTGCTTGGCGGTGGCCAGCGCTGCATCGATCCCGCCCGCCTTCAGGTCCACCATCACGTAGTCATAGTAGAGCTGATAGTTGCGCGGGCTGATGACGAGGCCGTCCTTGATCAGGTTGCGGGCGTCCTCGTAGTTGCCAGCCTGCACCAGCAAGGCGATAGCCGCCCGGCGCGCTGCGAGCACCGACGGATCCAGCTTGATGATCTGGCGATAGCTATCAAGAGCCTGAGCCTTTTGATCTAGTGCCATCTGCGCCGCAGCCTGCACGTTCAACATGTCGATGCTGCTGGCGGCAGTCTTGTCCTTGCCAACAAGCGCCAGTGCCTCCGCCGCCTTGCCGGACCGGATGTAGAGATTGGCAAGGGTGGCAGTCAGCCGCGTATTGTTGGGCGCGGCCGCGTGCGCCTTTTCCACCAAGGCAATAGCGAGCGGAAGCCGGTCGGTCTGCACATACTGCGAGCTCAGCATGGACAACGCCGGTTCAGAGGTCGGATCCTTGTCCAGCAGCGACACCAGGGTCTGCTCGGCATCCGCTGTCTTGCCTTGCATTGCCGATACACGAGCGAGGTTGACCCTAGCCGGCAGGAAGTCCGGATGCCGCTGCAGGATATCGCGGAACTGGGTCTCCGCGCCCGCAATATCGAGCTGGGCCATCTTCAACAGACCCTCGAGGTTCGCGACCACAGGCGTTTCACCTTGCGCGGTGCGAGCCTTGTCGATGGCTTCCGCCGCCTTGTTCAGGTCACCGGTTGCCAGCGCGGCAAAAAACAGAGCCTCCGCGACCTGGGGCTCGGTGGGCGCAAGTTGCAGGGTGTGCTCGAGATCCCCCATCGCGGCATCAGGCTCGCCGGCGCCCATGCGGGCACTCGCCAAACGCGTCTGCACGCCGACATCATTAGGCGCCAAAGCCTGGGCCTTCTGGAAGGCTTTCACGGAGTCATCCGCCCGCCCCGTCGCGGCGTAGGCACGCCCCAGCAGATCATAGGCTTCGGCGTCGGCGTGACCGGATTCCACCACCTTGGCCAAAGTTTCAGCGGCCTGATCCGGGCGGCGCTTGGCAAATTGCAGCCGGGCCAGCAGCTTATAGGCGGCGAGATCGTTGGGCGCGCGCGCAATATATCGGTTCGCCGCTTCTTCGGCCTGCTCGGTCTGCCCGAGCTGATCCTTGACCATCGCTTGCAGGAAGTAGGCACGCGGGATCCGCGATATATAGGCGCTGATCTTGTCCAGCGTCGCATCGGCCGCCTTGAAGTCCTTCGCCTGTGCCTGCATCACCGCCTGAAGATAAACCGCCTGTACGTTGCCCGGCGTCGACTTCATCACCGCGTCGAGGTCTGCCTTTGCCTTGTCCATCTGATTGGCTGCAATCAGCAGCCCGGCGCGATCGATCAAGCCGCGGATGTTGCCCGGTTGATCGGCAAGCAACTGGTCCAACACCGACAAAGCGCCAGTGGAGTCACCCTTGCCGCGCAGTATTTCTGACTTGGTCAGCAGCGCGTCGGTGGATTTCGGTTGGGCGTTGAGCGCCCGGTCAACCTTCCCCAACGCTCCCTCAAGGTCACCACGCGCCGCCAGCAGTCGGGCACTGGCCAGCAACGGCTCCACCGCGTTCGGCGCGGTTTGCTCCGCCTGCGCGAAGGAGGCCTGAGCATCCGTGGGGTTCTGCAGTCCGAGCTGCGCATAACCGCGCGCGACCAGTATCGCGGCATCCAGCCCGGGATCCTTGGCGTTCGGCTGCAGTTCCGCCAGCAAATCCTTGAACTTCTGCTGCGTCAGCATGCGTCTGGGCCAGCAGCGGCACCACCTGCTTGCGGATCAAAGCCCCGGTCGCGCGCCGCCCTGCGCCTCGCGCTCGGCGGCCACCGCATCGCCAAGATCGAGGCTCACCCTGGCGAGCCAGTAATGCGCCTCCGCGTTCTGCGGATCCGATCGCACGGCGTTGCGCAGATTGATCTGCGCGGCCCGCAGATCGCCCTTCTGAATGGCTTTGCGCGCATCAGCGAGGTCGTCGGCGTGTCCGATGCTCGGCATCAGGCCGAGCCAGACGGTGACCAGAAGCCAGCCGAGATGCCGCTTGCTCATGCTGATGTGACCTCACTCCGTATCCACCTTGGTGTCTTCCGCCTCCGCACCCACGTCGGCGGTCTTGCCCGGCTCGATTTCGATGCCATGCACTTCCATCAGGCCATAGAGCGTCGGGCGGCTGATGCCGAGCAGTTTGGCCGCCACCGACAGCGTGCCGTTGGCGCGCGCCAGGGCAAGTTGCAGCACCTCATGCTCGGCGCGCAGCCGTGCCGCACGCAGATCGAGCGGCTGCGATGTCTCGGACGCCGCCGCCAGCTCCAGATCAGCAGCATCGAGCATCCGGCGTTCCGTCATCACCACGGCACGCTTCATGCGGTTTTCCAATTCACGCACATTGCCCGGCCACGCATGGGCCGACAGCGCCGCGCCGGCCGCTTCGGTGAAGCCGCGGATGTTGCGGCCGAACTCTCGATTGAACCGGCTGAGGAAGTAGTTCGCCAACAGCAGTGCGTCGCCGCCACGATCGCGCAGCGGCGGTATGCGGACCGTGACCGCGTTCATCCGATAGAACAGGTCACCACGGAAGCTGCCCTCGCTGACCCGGTCCTCAAGGCTGGAATTGGTTGCCGATACGATGCGCACGTCCACCTGGATGCGCTGGCGTCCGCCGATACGCTCGATGATCTGGTCCTGCAGGAAGCGCAGCAGCTTGACCTGAAGCGGATGCGGCAGGTCGGCGATCTCATCAAGGAACAGCGTGCCACGATTGGCGCTCTCGATCTTGCCGATGGTCTGCTTCACCGCGCCGGTGAACGCACCCCGCTCGTAGCCGAACAGTTCCGATTCCAGCAGGTTCTCCGGGATGGCGCCGCAGTTGATGGCGACGAACGGTTGCTTCGCACGAGGGCCAAGTTCGTGCAGCGCCTGCGCCAGCGCCTCCTTGCCGGTGCCGCTCTCGCCCAGCAGCAGCACCGGCACGTGCGTCGCGGCGAGCTTCTCGACATCGCGGCAGACCTTCAGCATCGCCTGGTTCGCAGTGACGATACGCTCGATCGGTGAGCGCGCCGGCATCGCGGCGAGCCGGCGGTTCTCGTCCTCCAGACGATGCAGGTTGAGCCCGCGGTCGATGATCGTGCGCAGCACCTCGAGCTCGACCGGCTTCTCGCAGAAATCGTAGGCACCAAGGCTGACCGCCTTCAGCGCATTCTTCCGCTCGCCGTTGCCGGTGACGACGATGATCTTGGTCTCCGGCGCGATGTGCAGCACTTCCTCGAGCAGTGGCAAAGCCCTCGGAAACGCCATCCGGATCCGGCGGCAGACCGAGGTCCATGATGACGACGGGCGGCCGCTCCTTCTGCACCGTGGCCACAGCCGATCGGGCGCGCGCCGGCCATCAGCACTTCAAAGGCCGGAAATGCCCAGCGATATTGGGACCGCAGCCCTTCGTCATCCTCGACGATCAGCAGCTTTGGCTTGGCGGCCATGGTGTGTCCTCAGGCCGGCAGCGTCGCGGAATCGGCGACGGCAGAGCGGACCGCGGGAAGCATCAGGCGCATCGTCGTGCCACCAGGCTTGCGGCTCAGAACCAGCAGGTCGCCGCCCGCCTGGCGCAGCAGCTCGCGCGCCTGATAGGCGCCAATGCCATGGCCACCGCCTTTGGTCGTGGAAAACGGCCGGAACAGCTCATCGCGGATGAATTCGGGGGTCATGCCCGGCCCCTCATCGACGATGTCGACGACCACGCTCAGCGCTTCGTGGCGCAAGCGCACATGCACCGGGGCCCGCGCTTCGGACGCCTCGATCGCGTTGTTGAGCACATGCTGCACCACGGCATCGAATGACTCCGGATCAATCGCCACGCCGGCACTCTCGCCATCGTCGGACAGCTCGATCGCGGTCTCACTGATCTGCCGCGTGACTTCGACAATGCCGCGCAGCCGCTGCAGCGGGCTGATCAACGAATGGCTCGCGTTCCTGCCGATCCGCCTGCAATCGCGTCAGCAGGCGCGTGATCTTGCCCACCGAGGCGCGAACCGTCGCCAGCATGTCGCGCTGGAACTCCGGATTGTCGGCATGAACCTCGGCGTTGGTAAGCAGCATCGAAAGCTGGCCGGAAACATTCTTTATGTCATGGATCACGAAGGCAAAGCGCTGGCTGTACTCGCGCAATTGCTGCGTCTGTGACAGTACCTGCGCCGCCAGTTGCTCGGCGACCCGGCTGGCCACCTCGCGCCCGATGATGCGTAGCAGATCGAACACCTCGCGGTCCAGCTTGAACTGGGCACGCGAGCGCGCCAGCACAACAAAGCCGATGAGGTTGCCCTGGTGGTTGAGCGGCACGGCAAGCCAGGTTCGTGCCAGCTCGCCCGTCCATTCGAGCACTGGTGGCAGCTTGTCGAGCTCAACGATCCAGTCGCCATCGCGGAACTGCGCCAATCAGCGCGATGGCCGGGCGGTATCGGCTGCGTGGCCGCCGGCATGTTCCACGAACCGGCCCACTGGAACGCCACTTCGTCCGGCGCGCGGACGAACAGCACGCCGGCCGGACTGTCGACCACCTCGGCCACCGCCCGGATGGCGCGCATCGGCAGGCTGGTATGGGCGGTGGGCGCGGTGAGCGTATCGATGCAGCGCATCCACTCGCGGCGATAGTCGTAGCGGTGGCTGAAGAAGTTATCGACCAGGATGGAGCGAATGCGCGAGCGCGCCGAACCCGAGGTGAGCAGCACCGCGATCACCAGCACGCCGGCGAAGATCAGCGAAACTTCGGCGACATAGCCCCATTCGGCGCCGCCATGTCGGAAGATCTCGCCAGTGGCGGCAAGCCCGAGCAGGAAGATGCCGCTGACCACCAGGGTCGCGGTGTGGAACACCACATCGCGCGAGACATGGATGTCGATCGCCCAGCGCCGGTTGCGCGCGGCGGCAATGGCGATCAGCGGTGCGGCGAGCGCGGTGGCGCTGGCGCGACCCTCGAACAGCGGCTCCGAAACGCGGTGGAACAGCGCGGCGTCCGAGTAGAGCACAAGGTCGTAGAGAAACAGCCCGCCCAGCGCGACGCAGAGCAGGTTGATGTGCCAGCGCGCATCGCTCGGCGTGTTGAAATAGAGGTTTTCGAGCAGCAGGATGTTGCAGACCGCGAAGCCGAGCCGGATGGCGGTGCCGAGTCGACCAGAGCGACGCGCACTGGCTGGCTCGACAGCACGTCGAACAGCGGCAGACCACCGACCACCAGCACGGCGAGCAGGCCCATTGTGGTGAACGCCTGGCGGATCTGGCGGTGCGTGGTGACCGAGCGGCGATAGAGATGCAGGATAAAGCCATACCAGGCCGCCGAGCGGGCGATCTCCAGCCAGCTGGCCAGGCTCCCCAGGCGGGTCTGCGCAGCTGACCGGACGACCTCGAACTGATCGTCAGGGGCGCCAAACAGACTGTAGCCGGCCGCCACCGCGACCGTGCCGCTCCACAGCGCAGTCGCCAGGCAGGCACAGGCCAGCCAGACACCAGTGCGGCTCCACGGCCGGCGTGTCAGGATCAGCGCCGCCAGGCCGAGATAGAGCGCAGCGCAGCCGGCGTGCAGCAAGGCCAGCGCCAGGAAGTGATTGGATCATACGGACCCAGGGTTCATGTGTGGCGCTGGCGGCCGCCCATCGCGATGCTCAGCGCGCGCCCTCACGGAACAGGATGACGCGGATTGTCGCAAGCAGAATGAGCAGATCCAGGAGCAATGAACGGTTTTTCACGTAATAGAGGTCGTAGGAGAGCTTCTGGCTGCGTCATCCACCGATGCGCCGTAGGGGAAATTGACCTGTGCCCATCCCGGTGATGCCGGGCTTCACGTAGGCGCGCTCCGCGATAGAACGGAATGATGCGGGCCAGTTCCTCAACGAACTGCGGCCGTTCTGGCCGGGGGCCGATGAGGCTCATCTCGCCGCGCAGCACGTTGATCAGTTGCGGCAACTCGTCGATCCGCATCGGGCGGATGATAGTTGCCTACGCGGGTAATCCTCGGGTCCTGTTGTGTCGCCCAGCGCGGCGCGCCGCCGGCCTCGGCGTCTATCGCCATGCTGCGGAATTTAAACAGGGTGAACGTCTCGCCGTGCAGGCCGACACGGGTCTGGCGGTACAGCACGGGACCCGCGCTATCGAGCCTCACCAGTGCAGCCGTTATCACCATCAGCGGCAGGGTCAGCAACAGCAGGACCAGGCTGACCGCGGATGTCCAGCACGCGCTTGGCCGCATTTGACAGCCGCGCGTTGGCGAAGCCGTCGGCGAACAGCAGTGACGGCACAGTCGCGCGTCCAGGTCGATGCGGCCGAGATGCTGCTCACAGAAGCCGGCCTCGCTCAGGACGGGCACGCCGCGCAGCTTGCAGTCCAGTAGAAACCGCGCCGGTTGTGGCGGATCGATCGCGCCTGGCGTTTCGGCGACGACGATGCCCCAGATGCGTTGGCGTCGCAGGCCATCAAGGGTCAGCCCCCCGCCACCGACGCCCGGCCCGGCGACCTGTGGTTCGGCGAACACCGGCTCGTACAGCAGGCCGCGGCCCGTCGCGGTCCAGCGACGTAAGCGCGCCAGACGGACCTCGGAGCCGCCGATGACCAGGATCCGCCGGACAAACCAACGCTCCCGCATGACGCGAGTGAAGATCATGCGACTCGCGACCATGCAGACCAGCCACACGAGCAGGATCTTGCTCAACCACAGCATTTCATGGCTGGAGAGGCCAATCCGATAGCTTCCTGTCACCACCAGGACGGCGGGAAAGGCAAGTAGCCCCGCCACCACGGTGTTCATCAGGAGGCGTCGCCGCTCGATGCAGATCTCCGGCCGATAGAGCCCGATAGCGGCGGCGATGATGACCACCGTGCAGGCCAGGATGGCCGCCAGGTCCAGATTGGCATTGTTCAGGACACCCGATCCAACGGCCACCTGACCGGCCGAGCCAGGCAGCAGGTCCGGCCCAGGCAGCATCCCGTAGATGACAAGGAACGAAAGTGCCAGCTCGCAGAGGCCCAGCAGGGCCATCTCGAGCGACACGAAACGTCCCAGGACGCCAGTCATCCATGTCCCCCTTGACAGGTACCGCGAGAGTCACCGCGGCGCTGGCCCCCCGCGACGTGGCCGCCTCGCCTACCGGCAGTCCACTTCGCTGACATGCATCGGAACGAACCGAATTGTCCACAAATTTGAATGCGAGGGCGACCTACCGGTGCTTTTCAATGCCGGCAACAGCAAAGCTTCAGAGTTGAAACCACTGCCTTTTTTATCACCACAAACGGGAAATCCTTGATACGGTACGCCCGACCGCAACGAAGTTGCAAACTTTCTGCAACCATAACGTGCGCGCTGCCGCAAAGGTTCGTGATGCAATCGGTTGTTCAGGCGATGCAATTTGTGGTAGAGGATTATCACAAACTGGAGAGCGGCCGCCACACCCGATTTGGTGCTTGCGGTCACCGGAGCGAGGCGCGTAGCTCAGTGGCAGAGCGCTGCCATTACATGGCAGAGGAGGGGGTTCGAATCCTTCCGCGCCTACCAGGCCGGCCGGTTCCAGGGTCTAAGTTTCGGAGTTGCCGTGAATTTGCGCACTGCGGGCTGTTTCGTGGTTGCCCTGGCCTTGCGGTGACAATGCTGTCAGTCGCGGCCTGTTCGCCCGGCAGCGAGGGCCCCCGCCGGTGGTGCCGCCGGCGCCGGCGCCGGACGCCCGACAACGCCCCCGTGACCGGAGCCATCGCCGAACGATCAGTACGTAATCGGATCGGGCGACACGCTCAGCGTCTTCGTCTACCGCAATCCCGACCTCAGCGAGGGCGGCGTCTCGGTGCGGCCCGACGGCCGGATCTCGACGCCGCTGATCGAGGACATCATGGCGGCCGGCAAGACGCCGACCCAGCTCGCCCGCGAAATCGAGGAGCGGCTGAAGAAATACATCCAGGACCCCAACGTCACGGTGATCGTCCGGTCCTTCGTCGGCCCGTTCGATCGTCAGATCAGGGTGATCGGCGAGGCGACCGACCCGTCGGCGATCCCCTACCGCGATCACATGACCCTGCTCGATGTCATGATCGCCACCAAGGGGCTGACAAAATACGCCGCCGGAAACCGCGCGGAAATCGTTCGGCGCGATCCTGACGGCAAGCACGACCACGATCCGGGTAAAGCTCAGCGACCTGATCAAGGACGGCGACATCAGCCAGAACATCGAGATGCAGCCCGGCGACACCCTGATCATCCCGCAATCCTGGTTCTGAGGCGGCAGCGCATCATGGAAGCCGTCCGTGCATTGGTCGAGCAATACCTGCGGGCCGCCTGGCGTCGCCGCTGGATCGGCGTCGTCGTCGCCTGGCTGATCTGCGGCGTGGGCTGGGTCGGCGTCTACCTGGTGCCCAACCAGTTCGAATCGAGCGCACGCTTGTATGTCGACGCCGACGCCATCCTGACCCCGCTGCTGCGCGGCCTGGCCGCTGACTCGGCCCCGACCAGCCAGCTCGAAATGCTCCAGCGCACCTTGCTGAGCCGACCGAACCTCGAGAAGCTGGTCTCGAAGACCGACCTCGACCTGAGCGTGGCCGGCCCATCCGACCGGGAGCGCCTGTTGCAGGGCCTGGCCAACGGACGATCCGGGTCACGCCGCAGACCAGGAACCTGTTCACCATCACCTATCGCAATCCCAACCCCAGGCTGGCGCACGACGTGGTGCAGACGCTGTTGACCATCTTCGTCGAGAGCGCGACCGGCACCAACCGGACCGACATGGAGAATGCCCGGCGCTTCCTGGAGCACCAGATCTCGTCGTACGAGCAGCAGTTGCGCGCGGCCGAGAAGCGCCGCGCCGACTTCCGCGCGAAATACATCGACATCCTGCCCGGCGACCCTGAACCCCGACGCAGCCCTACACTCGGCGACCGAAGAGGCGACGCGGAATCCGTGCACGACCTCGACGGCAAGCTGCAGGACGCGATCATCCAGCGCGACACGCTGCGCCAGGAACTCGCCAACACGCCGCCAATGCTGGTGGTGGAGGCAGGCGGCATGAACGCGGCTGGCCAGCCGGTGTCAGCCCGCCAAGACCCGGGTGCAGGAGGCCGAAGACCAGCTGAAGATGCTGCTGCTCAGGGACACCGACCAGCATCCGGACGTGATCGCGCAGAAGAAGCTGATCGAGGCGCTGAAGGCTTCGCCGCGATAGTGCCACACCGGCGGCCGGTGAAGCCGGTGGCAAGGGAGCCAATGCCGCGGCGGGCGCCGCGCAACCGGGGAGCGCTCGGTGCCCAATCCGGTCTACGAGCAGCTCAAGGTGAAGCTGGTCGAGGCGGACACCGACGTCAGTTCGCTGCAGCGGCAGCGGGCGCGGCGCGCCGAGCTACTGCGATCGGCTGGAGAAGGTGCAGCGCGAGCAGCCCGGCCTGCTGGCCGAATATCCAGA
This sequence comes from uncultured Alphaproteobacteria bacterium, assembly GCA_963726125.1. Taxonomy (GTDB): domain Bacteria; phylum Pseudomonadota; class Alphaproteobacteria; order Acetobacterales; family Acetobacteraceae; genus JAMXLO01. Next base: position 19,284 of record CAVSBG010000020.1, read on the forward strand.
ACATGGACCGCGACTACGGCGTGCTGCGCAGGAACTACGAGGAACTGCTGGGTCGGCTGCAGTCGGCCAATATCGCGCAGGCGGCGGACACCCAGGCCGACAAGGTCAAGCTGCAGATCGTCGATCCGCCCGAAGTGCCGCGACTGCCTGCCGCGCCGAACCGGCTGCTGCTGGTCTCCGGCGTGCTGCTCGCCGGGCTCGGCGGCGGCGTTGCGCATCCCCATCCTGCTTGGCCAGCTCGACCGCTCGTTCTCCACGGTCGACGACCTGCGCAACCTCGGGCTGCCGGTGCTCGGCGGCATTTCCGTCCTGGGTCAGCCGCCGGTCTTCCAGCGCCTGATGATCGGCGCTGCGATTCAGTGCCGCGGTTCTGGCCCTGGTGGTCATATACGGGGGACTGATGGTCCATATCCTGCGCGGCGCGGCGCTGATCTGAATGATCGGTCCCAAGTCCGCGCATCTGGTCGAGCGGGCCGCCGAACGCCTGCTGCAGGCCGGCGTGCTGGAAGGTTCCGCAGCGCAATTGCTGGAACCCGAGCGCGACGGCCGCTGCCGCGCCGCCCGCCGCGCCGCGCCACCGCGCGACGAACCACCGTCGCCGCGTGCGCCGCTCGGTCGCGGCGGACCTGCTGGTCACGCGACGCGCCGTCCCAGGACCTGGACGAACGGTCGAACCGCCGCACGCCGCCGCCTCGCGCCCGTCATCGATATGGCCGCGCTTGGAGCGCGCCGGCATGTTCGACTGGACGCACGGGCGCAGCCGCATCTCCGAGGAATTCCGCCTGGCTCAGCGCCAGTTGCTGCGCGCCGCGTTTGCTCCCACCGCCGAGGCGGGGCTGTCCAACCTGCTGATGGTGACCAGCGCCAGGCCGGGCGAGGGCAAGAGCTTCACCGCACTCAACCTCGCCGGCAGCGTGGCCTTGCAGGGCGATCACCACGTGCTGCTGATCGACAGCGATGCCAAGCGGGACTCGATCTGCCAGGCGCTCGGCCTCGCCGATGCGCCCGGCGTGCTGGATCTGGCCGCCGACCCGAGCATGGACGCGAGCGACGTGATCCTGCGCACCGAGATCGAGAACCTGTCGATCCTGCCGGTCGGCCAGGAGCGCGGCCGCAGCTCCGAACTGTTCGCCAGCCGCGAGATGACGCAGTTGATCCAGCGGCTCGGCCGGCGCTATGCCGACCGGCTGCTGATCCTGGACGCCGCGCCCTGCCTGTCCACCAGCGATCCGGCCGCGCTGGCGCCCATCGTCGGCCAGATCCTGTTCGTCGTGGAGGCCGAGAGCGACCCAGCGCGACGAGGTCGAGGCCGCGCTCGACCTGATCCAGGCCTGCCCGACTGATCATGCTGCTGCTCAACAAGGTGCAGATGTCGACCCGCTATACCTTCGGGGCCTATTCCAACTACTACTCATCCTGAGTTTCCGTTGCGCCAGCGGGGTAGCAGCCTGATGAGCGTCGCTACTCTACCGCTCGGCTATCCGTCACGACTTGGCTGCCTCATTGCCGTGGCTTGTGCACTGGGCCTGCGCACGGCGGCCGCGTTTCCGGTGACCGACGAATTGAACCCGTGCAATCACCGCAGACCTGCCCACGCCAACCGAGTCGGATCTGCGCCATCAACTGCAACTGCAGTCAGGGGGCTTTGGCGCGGCCGCCAACGGAGCTGGCTGGACGTTCACGCCGGGTCTCGGCGCATACGAGTTCTACACCGATAATGTGCTCGCCAGCCGCCACCGACCGGCGATGGGACCTGGTCACGGTGGTAACGCCAAGCATATCGATATTTGGCGACGAACCTAACGTGCAGGTCAACTTCAACTACAGCCCGCAATTCCGCCTCGACGCCACCACGCCGCAGGAAAACAGCGTCAATCAGCAATTGGCCGGCACGGGCCTGTTTACCGTCATCCCCGACGAAGTGTTCCTCGATGTGCGGGCGTTCGCCGGCGTCGCGCCTTTGCAGACCGGCCTAGGCGCACAGGGGGCCACGCTGAACCCCACGTTTACCCAGACGAACACCGGCCCGACCGGGCTGTCCCAGCAGCAACTCTCGCAGAACAGCAGCGTGTCGATATCGCCCTATGTTCTGCACCGCTTCGGTGACACCGGCACGGCCAAACTCGGCTACGAGCTCAATCAGACGTCAATCGCACCGAGCGGCAGCGGATTCCCGCTGTTCTTTCCGAGCGGCAGCAACAGCCAGCACTCGCTCACCAACGAGGCCGTCGCGCAATTCGAGACCGGCGAGCAGTTCGCCCCGTTCAGGAACCTGCTGGCGCTCAATGTCGCCCGGAGCACCGGCACCGGCATTGCCAACGATCAGAGCTCAGACACAATCTCCAACCAGCTCGGCTATGCGGTCAATCGCGACTGGGAGGTGTATGGCCAACTCGGCTACGAAAAGCTGAATTTCGGCGGCGTTCCGCCGACGCGTGTCGACGACATGACCTGGGGATTCGGAGCTGTGTGGACCCCGAACGCCGACAGCCAGATCACGCTTGGCTACGGACATCAAGACGGGGTCAGCGGCGTACAGCTCTCCGCTTACTATGCACTCACGGCGCGGACCCGGATCACCGCAAGCTACACGACCGGACTACAGACGAATCTGGGACAGATCCAGGGTCAGCTCGATCTCCAGGCGCTTAACCAGAACGGCCAGGCGGTCGACGCACTGACTGGTGCGCCGCAGTTCAATGGCATTAACGGTTTCGGCAACCAGAACGGTCTGTATAAAAGCAAGAACTTCAACACCTCCATCTCCACCAGCCTGGATCGCGATCAGCTGTCCTTCACATTGGCCCTGTCCCAGCAGACCACGATCGCCACCGCCACGCAGGTTATTCCGGGTCAGTTCAATGCCATCGCGCCGCCGGTTGGCTCCACCGGCCAGTCCGCCACCGCGTATGTCACCTGGAGCCATCAGATCAGCGAAGATCTGTCGCTGAATTCCAGCGCCGCATACGGTACGAACACCATCACCGCGCCGACCGGGGTCGGCACGGGACAGCAGCGGTCAGTTGCCGCGAATGTTGGCCTACAGTATGCACTTAGTCAGACGGTGGTAACTAGCGCGCAGTATACTTTCTACGAGCAGTTCTCCCCGCTACCAGGGCAGACCATCTACCAAAACGTGTTCCTCGTCGGCATCAACAAACAGTTCTGAAGCGAAACCGTGTACGAGCAATTCTATCATCTCTCTGCCATTCCCTTTCAGCTGACCCCGGACAGCCGGTTCTTTTTCGGCTCCAGCGGGCACAGCCGGGCGATCTCGCACCTGGTCTACGGCCTGGCGCAGCAGGAAGGCTTCATCGTCATCACCGGCGAAGTCGGAGCCGGCAAGACCACCCTGGTCGAACAGCTCTGGTCGCAGCTCGACCGCAACAGCTACGTGATGGCGCGTATCGTCACCACGCGCGTGTCCGGCGACGACCTGCTGCGCCTCGCGGTGGCGGGTTTCGGCGTGCCGGACGATGGCGGCTCCGACAAGGCAACGCTGCTGCGGCGGTTCGAACGCCTGGCGCGGGATCAGCGGGCGGCCGGACGGCGATGCCTGCTGGTGGTCGATGAGGTACAGAACCTGCCGATGGCAGCGCTCGAGGAACTGCGGATGCTCTCCAACATCACGGTGGAGGGACGCGCGTCGGTGCAGACGATCCTGCTCGGCCAGCCGCAGTTCCGCGCGACGATGGCCAATCCGGATCTGGAGCAGCTCCGCCAGCGCATCCTCGCGTCGTATCACCTCGGTCCGCTCAGCGAGGCCGAAACGCGCGCCTACATCGAGCATCGCCTGAAGCGCGTCGGCTGGACGGGCGATCCGCAATGGGAAGATGCCGCGTTCACCTATCTCTTTCGCTATACCGACGGCATTCCGCGTCGGATCAACACGCTCTGCTCGCGCGTACTACTGTATGGGGCGATCGAGGAGACCCACACCATCACAGGCCCGATGGTAGAGATGACGGCGAACGAACTGAGCCAGGATCTTGGCGCCGGCCTCGCGGCACCACAGCCAGCAATGATCTCGGCGATGCCGAACGCGTCCACTGCGAGCACTGACACGCTGGTGCGCAGGATCGAGGCATTGGAGGAGACCACGGCCAAGCAGGACCGCGTGTTCCGGCGCGTTCTGGACCTGCTCAGCGCGGTCGCCGACCGATGATCCCGACAATCCGCAACGCGATGACGGTCGATGTCGAGGATTTCTTCCAGGTCCAGGCGTTCGCCAACTGTGTCGACCGAGCCGCCTGGGACGAAATCGTCCCGCGCGTGGAGCAAAACGTCGATCGCATTTTGGCCCAGTTCGATGCCGTCGGCGTGACCGCCACATTCTTCACGCTGGGATGGATCGCGGAACGCCACAAATCGATGGTCCGCCGCATTGTCGCCGCCGGCCATGAGCTGGCCAGCCACGGCTACGAGCACATCCGCGCCGATGCACAGGATCTGGCCGGGTTCCGAGCCGATATTGGGCGCACTCGCCGCCTGCTGGAAGATATCGGTGGCGTGCGCGTGCGCGGCTACCGCGCGGCGACATTCTCCATCGGCGCCCGCAATCAATGGGCGTTCGAGGCGCTCGAGGCAGAGGGCTACGAATACAGTTCCAGCGTGAACCCGATCAGTCACGACCTGTACGGCATGCCCGACGCACCGCGCCTGCCCTATCGCCCGGCCGCCGGCGGGCTGTGGGAAATTCCCATGACGACGGTGCGGGTGTTCGGGCGAAATTTTCCCTGCTCAGGCGGCGGCTTTTTCCGCCTGTTGCCGTACGCAGTGTATCGCGCCGGATTGACCCACGTGAACCGGGCCGAGCGCCGGCCCGGCATATTCTATTTCCACCCGTGGGAGATCGACCCCGGCCAGCCGGCCGTCGCGAACTGCAGCTGGAAATCGCGGTTCCGTCACTACACCAACCTGTCGCGCATGTCCGCCAAGCTCGATCGGCTGCTGCATGACTTTGCCTGGGGCCGCATGGACCGCGTGTTCACGGAGCAACTGGCGCCGCGCGTTCCGGCCCGGGAACGCACGCCCGTGCCTCTCCCGGCCTGATCGACATGCCATCTCTCCGCCGTCATGGCCGGGCTCTCCGCAGTCACGGCCGGGCTCTCCGCCGTCATGGCCGGGCTTGGCCCGGCCAACCACGTCTTCCTTGCGCTCTCCCGCAAAGGCGTGGTTGGCCGGCCCAAGCCTGGCCATGACGGCGGGGCGAAGCTCCTGCCCACACGCGACGCCATGGCGATCCGCCTCCGACCGCTTGATGACGCCAGCGCGGACGCGTGGGACGCCTTCGTTGCCGCAATGCCGAACGGCAGCTTCTTCCATTGCGCGACCTGGGCCCGCGTCATTGAGACCGCCTTCGGCCATCGCTGCCACTTCACCCTGGCAGAGCAGGACGGCGCCATCGTCGGCGTGCTGCCGCTGACCCATGTCAGGACGCGACTGTTCGGCAACACGCTGGTGTCCACGCCGTTCTGTGTCTACGGCGGACCGCTCGCCACCGAACCCGAGGCTTTGGACGCGCTGGAAGCCCACGCGGAAGCACTCCGGAGCAGGCTCGGCGCCTCCGCGGTCGAATTGCGGGAGCGTCAGGCCGTCGAGGGCGACTGGCTGGTCCGTCCGGACCTTTACGTAACATTCCGCAAACCGATCACTGGCGATGACGACAGCAACATGAAGGCGATCCCCCGCAAGCAGCGCGCCATGGTGCGCAAGGGGATTCAGAACGGTCTATCGTCGGTATGCCATCAGGATGTTGCGGTGCTGCACCGCGTTTATGCGGAAAGCGTGCGTAATCTCGGCACGCCGGTGTTTTCGCGCCGCTACTTCGCCATCCTCGCCGAGGCTTTCGGTAACCGCAGCGATATCGTCACCGTGCTGGACAACGACAAACCGATAGCAGCCGTGATGAATTTCTACTTTCGCGATGAGGTATTGCCCTACTACGGTGGCGGTACATCAGAGGCACGCCAGCGGGCGGGAAACGACTTCATGTATTGGGAAGTGATGCGACGTGCGGCCGAACGCGGTTGCCGCTTGTTCGACTTCGGTCGCAGCAAGCTGGGCACTGGCTCGTTTGCCTTTAAGCACAATTGGGGATTCGAGCCGGAGAAGCTGCATTACCGCTACCGCCTCGCGCCGGGAGCGACGATACCCGACCACAACCCGCTCAATCCGAAGTACCGGCTGTTCATCGCTGCCTGGAAGCGCTTGCCGCTGTCTATTGCGAATCTGCTCGGCCCACCGATCGTGCGCGGGCTCGGCTGAGTAGCATGCAGGATCTTCTCTTCCTCGCACACCGGATCCCCTTCCCGCCCGACAAGGGTGACAAGATCCGCGCGTGGAACATCTTCCGTCACCTCGCTCGCACGCATCGGATGCACCTCGGCTGTTTCGTCGATGATCCCGCGGACAAGGTGCATCTCGCAGAGCTTCGCTCGCATTGCGCCGATCTGTGCTGCATCCCACTCAACCGTCGCGTGCAGCACCTGAAAACGGCGCTCCGGTTTCGCCATGGCAAGCCGCTGTCGATCGGCTATTTCCACGATCGACGCCTGCAACGCTGGGTCGATGCCAAGCTGGCAACCGGCACCATCGACCGCGTCTTCGTCTTTTCATCCTCCATGGCGGGCTATGTGATGCATGCAAGGGGCGTGCGACGTATCCTCGACATGGTGGATGTCGATTCCGAGAAGTGGACCGCCTACGCCGAGACCGCGCGTTTTCCTGCGCGTGCCGTGTGGGCACGCGAGGGCCGCACTCTGCTGGCGTTCGAGCGTTACGCCGCAGCGCATTTCGACCACAGCCTGTTTGCCGCCGAACACGAATGGCAGCGCTTCGTCACCCTGGCGCCAGAAACCGTGCAGCGGACCAGTTGGGTGTCGAACGGCGTCGAATTCCGACTATTTTTCGCCGACCCATCATTTCGCCGTGCCGTTCCGACCCCAGGGCGCCGAACTGGTGTTCACCGGACGGATGGACTACCGGCCGAACATCGACGCCATGCAATGGTTCGTCCGCGAAGTCCTGCCCGTGCTGCGCCAACGCGTGCCAACCGCGCGCCTGTGGATCGTCGGTTCGGCGCCAAGCAAGGAAGTGCTGGCGCTTAACAAGCTGGACGGCGTTCACGTCACAGGACGGGTTCCCGATACCAGGCCCTGGCTCGCCGCCGCCGACGTGGTGGTCGCGCCCTTGCGGATCGCGCGCGGCATCCAGAACAAGCTGCTGGAAGCGATGGCAATGGCAAAGCCCGTTGTCGCGACACCGGAAGCGTTCGAAGGCGTGCGAGCGATGCCCGGTCGTGACATCCTGCTCGCAAGTGGGGTGGATGAAACGGTGCAAAAGATCGCCGAGGTACTCGACGGCCGCCATAGAACGCTGGGTGAATCCGCCCGGCGCGCCGTGGAGGCCGAGCACCAATGGTCGGTCACGCTGCGCCCGATCGATCGAATGTTCGACGCTCCCACACTGCATCCCACGCCGATCGGCTCGGGGGCGTCGGCGTGAACGTTCGCGCCCTCACCGAGACAGGACTGACCGATGTGTGGCGCAGTGGCCCCGCCGTCGCCGCCAGCATCGGCGTGGTCGCGCTCGGCCTGTTGTTCCATGCCGAAGTCGCCACCGCCGTCCACGTCTGGTTCATGTCAACAGCCTACAACCACTGCTTCCTGGTCATCCCGATCGTGCTCTATCTCCTGTGGGATCGGCGCGAGGTCCTGCACGACGCGATCGCCAACCCGATGCCGATGGCTGCGCTCGCCGGAATTCCGCTGGCGATGGTGTGGTTTGTGGCGGAGCGCCTCGGCATCATGGAGGGCCGTCAGCTCGTCGCAATGTCCTTCGTCGAGTTGCTGTTCTTCATCGTTCTCGGGCCACGCCTGTGGTGGCAGCTCGCCGGACCGTTGCTGTATCTGTATTTCCTGGTGCCGTTCGGCGCCTTCCTGACGCGTCCGCTACAGGACTTCACCACGATCTTCGTCGACCACGGACTGCGGTTCCTGCATATACCGGCCTATATCACTGGCTACACGATCGAGATTCCGGAAGGCACCTTCCTGATCGCCGAAGCCTGCGCCGGACTGCGCTTCCTGATTGCCGCGGTGGCGTTCGGCTGTCTCTACGCGCTGATCATGTACCGTGGCTGGCTGCGCCGGGCAGTGTTCATCGCGGCGTCCCTTGTCGTGCCCGTCATTGCCAACGGGTTCCGCGCGCTCGGCATCATATCGCTGGGTCACCTGCTTGGCAGCGCGCAGGCGGTGGAAGCAGATCATATCCTGTATGGCTGGATCTTCTTCTCGATTGTCATCCTGATCCTGATCGCTCTCGGCCTGCCGTTCCGCCAGGATCAACCGGTACCGCCATCTCAGCACCCGCGGCGTGCGCCGGATTGGAACCAATTCCGTCCGGCGATGTTCGGCACTGCCGCCTTGGTCCTACTCGCCGCAATCAGTCCCGCGGTCGCCGAAACGCTCAATCGAACGGCCACGCCGGACATGACATCCACGATATCCTTGCTGCAACCAACGTCTGTCTGCCAAGCGGTGCCGACGCCACCCAGCGAGGGCCTTGATGCGTCGGGCCGTACCGTCGTGCAGCGCTTCGACTGCGGCCAAGGCGTGCTGACCCTCACGCTCGAGGTGTTCTCGCCACGCAGCCCGACCAGCCAACTCCTCGCCGAGCAGCACCGCCTGACCGACATGGGCGTCGCGGAAGACGTTCAATCCACGCCACTGAACCTGCCGAATGCCCCGCAAGGCGCGTGGCACATGATTGCGGCAGTGGAGGCAACCCACGTCGCGGCTGCCAGCCTGTGGATCGAGGGCGAGCCGGCGCGACTGGGCCTTATGGGACGCGTGCAGCAGGCATGGCGGAGCATCGTTGGCTCGCAATGGGCGCCAGTACTTGTCGTGGTCACGGCACAGCGCGATCCGCGCCTGCCCGAGATCGCCGGGCAGCAACGAGCAGCGGATGAAGTCGAGACATTCCTACGCTCCCAGCCACAACTGGCTAAGCTGATCGCGACCGCCGGCGCCGTGGCACCGGTCAAGGACTGAAGGTGCGCGACCGACCAACGGTGTAACATGGCCGTGCAGCCGGTTGCCCCACAGAACACCGGCATGTCCTCCTCGGCTTGTCATGGCCGCGGCGGCGTTTACACCGGACGGACATGAGCGGCAAAGTATCCACCAATGGTTCACCACCGCTGCTGCTGCACGCGTTCGCAACGTTCGCCGTCGGCGGCGCGCAAATGCGCTTCGTCACGCTGGCCAATGCCTTCGGACACGGCTATCGGCACATCGTGGTGGCGATGGACGGCAACTACGCCTGCGCCCGACACTTGTCGCCCGCACTCGATCTGCGATGCGAGCCGATCGAGGCGCCGAAGCGTGCAACGCTCGGCAACGTGCGAAGCTTCCGCGGCCTGTTGCGCAGGTTCGCGCCGGATCTGTTGGTTACCTACAATTGGGGCGCGATCGAGTGGGCGATGGCCAACATCCCACGCCTGGTTCGCCACATCCACGTCGAGGACGGCTTCGGCCCGGAAGAACGCAACGCGCAGATCCGCCGACGCGTATTGACGCGCTGGCTGGTGTTGGCGCGCAGCACGGTGGTATTGCCCTCCCGCAACCTGCGAGGGATCGCAACCAACATCTGGCACCTGGATCCGCGCCGCGTGCACTACGTTCCGAACGGCATCGACCTCGACCGTTTCGCCGCTGGCGAACGCGCGCCGACCGGCGAGCCGGCCATCGGCACCATCACGGGACTCCGGCGAGAGAAAAACCTTACGCGTCTGCTGCATGCATTCCGGCAAGTGGCGGACACGACGCCGGCACGTCTGATCATCGCGGGCGACGGCTCTGAACGCTCCACGCTGGAAGCCCAGGCCGCAGGAACTCGGGCTCGGCGAGCGCATCCAATTCACCGGACATCTGGACGATCCGGCACCGCTGTACCGTTCCATCGATGTCTTCACGCTGTCGTCCGACACCGAGCAGATGCCGCTGTCGGTTCTGGAGGCAATGGCTACGGGTCTCCCTGTCGCGGCAACCGACGTCGGGGACATTGCAGCGATGGTTGCTCCGGAGAACCGACCCTTCATCACGCCACTCGACGAAACGGCGCTCGCCAAAGCCATCGCATCGTTGATCCGCGATCCCGCGCTGCGCCAGCGCGTCGGCGCAGCGAATCGCGCCAAGGCCGTCGCGGAGTTCGGTCAGGTCGGAATGATCGCTGCCTGGCGGGCGCTGTTCGACGGCACTGCGACGGCGGCATGACCGATATCACGCTATCCCGGGTAACCGACTGGGCCGACCTTGGGAACCGCTGGCGCGCGCTCGAGGCGCGTTCCAGTTGCTCGTTCTTCCAAAGCTGGACCTGGACAGGCTGTCTCGCCGAGGAACGGTTTGACGACCCGGTATTGCTCGAGGCGAAAAGCGACGGGCGCGTGGTCGTGATGGCCCTGTTCAACCGGCATCGCGTGGTGACGGGACAGCAAACTCTGTGGCTCGGAGAAAGCGGTCGCCGGGACTTCGACGGGATTTACATCGAATGGAACGGCCTGCTCGCGGAAGCCGGCACGTCCCTTGGCCAGTTGGCCGATTGCCTACGTGCGGCCCGGCTCGCCCCGCTCAATGGGGGATGGCGGCAATGGACGGGTCGGCGCCTGGTGCTCAGCGGAGTGGACGAACCGACGATGCAGGCTGCACATGCCGCCGGCGGTAGTCTGTGGGTGCGCCGACAGTCGGCGGCGCCGTATGTTGATCTCGCCGCACTGCTGCAAATGCAACAGACCTACCTGGGGGCGCTGAGCAGCAATACCCGCTATCGCCTTCGCCGGTCCGAACGTGCCTACGCTGCCACTGGCAAACTCGAATTGCGGCGAGCGGCATCGCTCGACGAGGCGGTGACATTCCTCGACGCGTTGGAAGTGCTGCATCAGGCGACGTGGACCCGGCGTGGGCGAACCGGCGCTTTCGCGGATCCCTGGATCCGGAGGTTCCACCGCACGTTGGTGCAACGCGGACTCGAGCGCGGCGAGATCGCCCTATTGCGGCTCACCGCCGGAAAGCGCGTGGTCGGTTACCTGTACAACTTCGAATTTCGTGGCAGTGTGGTCAACTATCAGAGCGGATTCGACTATGAGGGTGCCCAACGCCACCAAACTCCCGGGCTGACCTCTCACCATCAGGCAATCATCGATGCGGCGTCACGCGGGCTCGCCCGTTATGATTTCCTCGCCGGCGACGATCGCTACAAGCGCAGCCTGGGGACTGCAGAGGCCAAGCTCGGCTGGCTCGAACTTGGTGGTGGCTGGCCAGGCCGGCTGTTCGCGCGATGGGTGCGATAGCTGGTCGTTACAGCCCAGCACTACTCGGATTTCTCCAGATCCCGTGCCACCTCTGGCCGATGCAACAACCGGTCGATCTTGGTCGCATATTCCAGCGCGTGGTCCGGCTGGAACGTCAGGTCCGGTGCGAACTTCAGCGGTAGCGCATGCGCCACCTGCCCTCGCAAATACGGTGTTGCCCGCTTCAACGCCGGCAGCAAAGCATCCACATCGGTCCGCCCCAACCGCGAGATGAACGCCACAGCGTGCTTCAGGTCCGGCGACATCCGCACCTCAGAGACGGTAATCGCCGCTTCGGCCAGCTCCGGATCGCGGAAGTCCCGCCGCTCGAACAACCCGGCGAGCACGTGGCGGATTTCCTCCGCCACGCGCAACTGCCGCTGCGTCGGTCCGGTATCGCGCTTCTTCAACCCGGCACCATCTCCACCTCGAAGCACTCGACCACGTCGCCTTCCTGCAGATCGTGGAAGTTGGCGAACGACAGGCCGCACTCGTAGCCGCGCGCCACCTCGCGCACGTCGTCCTTGAAGCGCTTCAACTGCGAGAGCTCGCCGTTGTGGATCACGACGTTCTCACGCAGCACGCGCACACCGGCGCCGCGCTTCACCAGGCCGTCGGTGACCATGCAGCCGGCCACCTTGCCGGTGCGCGTGATGGAGAACACCTTCCGCACCTCGGCGTAGCCCAGGAACTTCTCGCGCGCCTTCGGTGCGACCTTGCCTTGCACCAGTTTCTCGATGTCGTCCGCCACCTCGTAGATGATCGAGTAGTAACGGATATCGACACCATCGCGCGTCGCCAGCTCCCGGGCCTGGGACGTGGCCCGGACATTGAACGCGAGCACGTATGCGTCCGACGCCTTTGCCAACTGCACGTCGCTTTCGGTGATCTGGCCCACTGCGGCATGCAGCACGCGGACCTTCACCTCCTCATGCGCCAGTTTCAGCACGGTCTGCTGGATCGCCTCGGCGCTGCCTTGCACGTCGGCCTTGATCAGCACCGCGACCTCCTTCTGCTCGCCTGCCTGGATGCGTGCCAGCATCTGGTCCAACGTGCCGCGTGCGCTGCCGTTCGCCGCGGCCGACTTCTCGCGCAGCTTGCGGGTTCGGAACTCGGCGATTTCGCGCGCGCGGCTCTCGTTCTCCACCGCCACGAACGGTTCGCCTGCCGAAGGCACGCCAGCCAGCCCAAGGATCTCGACTGGCGCCGATGGTCCCGCCGTGGCAACGGCGCGCGCCTTGTCGTCCAGCATGGCGCGCACCCGGCCCCACTCGGCGCCGGCAACCACGATATCGCCCTGGTTCAGTGTCCCCTTTTGCACCAGCACGGTCGCCACAGGACCACGCCCGCGATCCAGCCGGCTTTCGATCACCGTGCCTTCGGCCGCGCGCTCCGGGTTCGCCTTCAGGTCCAGGATTTCCGCCTGTAGCGTGATCGCCTCGACCAGCTTGTCCAGACCGGTACGCTTGGTCGCGGACACTTCCACGTCCTGCGTCTCACCGCCCATCTCCTCGACCACTACCTCGTGGCTGAGCAGTTCCTGCCGCACGCGGCCCGGATTGGCATCATCCCGATCCATCTTGTTGATCGCGATGATCAGCGGAGCGCCCGCCGCCTTGGCATGGCGGATCGCCTCAATCGTCTGCGGCATGACGCCGTCATCCGCCGCCACAACCAGGACGACGATATCGGTCACGGACGCGCCGCGAGCCCGCATGGCGGTGAACGCCTCATGGCCTGGCGTGTCGATGAAGGTGATCTTCGCCCCGTCCGGCATCTCCACCTGATAGGCACCAATGTGCTGGGTGATCCCGCCGGCCTCGCCGGCCGCGACATCGGTCGAGCGCAGCGCGTCCAGCAGCGAGGTCTTGCCGTGGTCGACATGCCCCATGATGGTTACCACCGGCGGACGCGACACCAGCTCCGCGTCGGTATCGGTAGCCCCTTCCAGGCCCATCTCGACATCGGACTCCGACACGCGTCGCGCCCGATGGCCGAATTCCTGCACCACCAACTCGGCGGTATCCGCATCCAGCGACTGCGTAATGGTTGCCATCACGCCCATCCGCATCAGCGCCTTGACCACGTCGCCGGTGCGCGCCGCCATGCGGTTCGCCAATTCCTGGACCGTAATCGTATCCGGCAGAATAACGTCGCGCACGACCTTCACCTGATCAGAGCGCAAACGCTCCAGTTCTGCCTGCCGCCGCTCCCGTTCGCGCTGACGGCGCACGGAGGCGAGCGACCGGACGCGCTCATCTTCACCCTCGATCGCAGCCTGGACGTCGATCCGTCCCGCGCGACGCGCATCGGTGCCTTTCTTCGCGACGACCGTCTGCGGCTTGCGAGGCATGACGATGCCGCCCGGTCGGCGAATCGGCCGGGCCTCGTCCTCATCCTCGCGCGTGCCGGGACGCAGCCGCAGCGTTTCTGTCGGCTGGGCCGGTGTTGCAGGGGTCGCTGCCGGCGCCGCAGCCGGACCTCCAGGCTGTGCCGGCGCCTCCGGCGTGCGTGCCACCGCAGGGCTAGCGGCTTCGGCCGCCGCAGCCGCTTCGGCCGCCTGCCGCGCCACAGCCTCGGCTGCTTCGCGTGCCGCCTCTATCTCCGCCTGCCGGGCTGCCTCTTCCGCCGCCTTGCGTGCCTCTTCCTCGCGCCGCCGCGCTTCCTCGGCCGCTGACAGGATCGATATCGTCGCTTCCTGCTCGCGCCGCTCCGCCTCGCGCTTCTGCGCTTCCTGCAGCACGCGCTGACGCGCCGCCTGCTCGTGTGCGGTCAGCGCCCGAGGCGCAGGTGTCGCCGTCCGCTGCTCCGGCGTCCCGCCCCTCGCGGTCGCTGGCGTCGTGGAGGACGACGTCGCTGGTGCCGCGGGTCCACCCGGAGCGCCGACCGGGGCGCGCTTCTTCCGCACCTCGACCTGCACCACCTTCGAGCGGCCGTGGCTAAAGCTTTGGCGCACGGACCCGGCGTCAACGGTTCGGCCAAGCTCCAGGCGACCCGCAGGGCGCAAGGAGAGCCGTGTCTTAGCCGTATCCTGATCGTTCGTTTCGCTCATCTACTACCTGTTGGCCCCGTCCACTTGCTTGCGACCGGGCTTGTCCCGGTCATCGCCACGCAATCCGCTTAACCGTCCCGCTTCGACCGCCAGACGCTCGCCGAGCCGCCCAACCGCGATCGCAACATGCACCACATGGTCACGACCGAACACCCGGCCAAGCACCGCGGCCGAAACAGGAGCCAGCACGACCACCGAATCCTCGACTCCCGACAGGAACCGCGCGCGTTCCCCCGCGCTGCCGTCCGACGCCTGCAGGACCAGCCGAGCCCGGCCAGTCCGCATAAACTCGCGCGCCTTATCAAACCCTGCGACCGCCTGCCCGGCCCGCCGTGCGAGCCCGAGCAACTCGCCGATACGCCGGATCAGCGCCGCCTCAAGCACGGCAGGAAGATCAGGGGGTACAGTGACAGGACCGCGTGCGGCCCTGGCAAAAGCACGCCCCAACCCTCCCTGGGCGCGAGCGGTTTCTAACACATCCCGAGACGCGCTCAACCAGATTCCCCGCCCGGGCAGGGTTGCAATCAAATCCGGCACCAGAATACGGCCTGGTCCGACGACGAACCGGATCATACGCTCCTTCGGCAGCCGCTCGCGCGTGATGATGCAGCGGCGCAGCGGGCCGGTTTCCTCCGGTTCGTCCTCCGCGACCTGATCCGCTGCCTCAGTCGTGTTGCGCCTCCTGCGAGGCACCTGCCCCAGCCTCGGAGCCGTCTTCGGCGAACCAATGCGCGCGAGCCGCCATGATCACGCTGTTGGCAGTCTCTTCATCCAGCGCCTCGGTTCCGACGATCTCGATCAGCTCATCCGATGCGAGGTCCGCCAGATCGTCGAGCGTCTTCACATCCTTTTCGCCGAGCGCCACCAGCATTGCCGGCGTCAGCACCTCGATCGCCGCCACATCATCGCTGACGCCCAGCTCTACCCGCTTCTCGGAAAGCTCGGTATCGCGGCGGCTGATGAACGCCTCCGCCCGGCGGATCAGCTCCGCGGCGATCGTCTCGTCGAACCCCTCGATCGCCGCGACTTCATCCTCCGGCGTGAACGCCAGTTCTTCGACCGAGGTAAACCCTTCGGTCACCAGCAACCCGGCAATCACGTCGTCCACATCCAGCGCCTCGACGAACAGACCGCTGCGCCGCCGGAACTCTTCCTGCCGCCGCTCGCTCTCTTCCGCCTCGGTCAGGATATCGATGTCCCACCGCGTCAACTGCGATGCCAGCCGCACGTTCTGCCCGCGACGCCCGATGGCCAGCGAAAGCTGTTCGTCCGGCACCACCACTTCGACGCGGCCGGCTTCCTCATCCATCACCACCTTGGTGACTTCCGCCGGCGCCAGCGCGTTCACCACGAACGTCGCGGACTGCGGCGACCACGGGATGATGTCGATCTTCTCGCCTTGCAGCTCCTGCACCACCGCCTGCACGCGCGACCCGCGCATGCCGACGCAAGCGCCGACCGGATCGATCGAGGAATCCCGGCTGATCACCGCCATCTTCGCCCGGCTGCCCGGATCACGCGCCACCGCCTTGATCTCGATGATGCCGTCGTAGATTTCCGGCACCTCCTGCGCGAACAGCTTCGCCAGGAACCCGGGATGCGTCCGCGACAGGAAGATCTGCGGCCCGCGAGGCTCCTCCCGCACGTCGTAAATATACGCCCGCACCCGATCGCCATTGCGGAAACTCTCGCGCGGGATCAGTTCGTCGCGCCGCAGCAGCGCCTCGGCGCGTCCCAGCTCCACCATCAGGTTGCCGTACTCGGTGCGCTTCACCACGCCGTTGATGATCTCGCCGACGCGATCCTTGAATTCCTCGAATTGCCGCTTGCGCTCCAACTCGCGCACGCCCTGCACGATCACCTGCTTCGCCGTCTGCGCCGAGATGCGCCCGAAATCGATCGGCGGCAGAGGATCGACGATGAACTCGCCGATATTGATCCCCGGCTTGAATTTCCGCGCGATGTTGACCGGGATCTGCGTCTCCTCGTTCTCCACGGTCTCGACCGCCTCGGTCCAGCGCGACAGCCGCACCTCCCCGGTCTTCCGGTCGATCGTCGCGCGGATGTCCTTCTCGTGGCCGTACTTGGCACGGCCAGCCTTCTGGATTGCCTTCTCCAGTGTATCCAGCACTTCTTCTCGGTCGATTCCCTTCTCGCGCGCGGCTGCATCAGCGACGAGCAGCAATTCCGGGCGGGCAATGGCGGTGTCCATTTGGACCTCTTGTTTCTAGTTGGGACGAGGTGGAGTCGCAGTAGCTTCGATCAATGCATCGGTCAGCACCAGCTTCGCACGCCTGATCGCGCTCAATGGCAGTAAAACTTCAGTGCCGTCATCCAGCCGCAGCCGCGCCGCACTGTCGTCGGCGCCAAGCACGACGCCATTGAACCGCCGCCGTCCATGGATCGGCGCCACGGTCTCGGCACGCGCGAGGTGCCCGGCGAATCGGTTCCAGTCCTTGGTGCGCGTCAGTGGCCGATCGATGCCGGCGGAACTTATTTCGAGCGACCAATTGCCGGGAATCGGGTCTTCCACGTCCAGCACCGCACCAAGCGCGTGGCTGATCGCCTCGCAGTCGGACACCGTGATCTGGCTACCGTCGGCACGATCGGCCATCACCTGTACGGTCGGCCGATCACGCCCGAGCACGGTGACGCGGACGAGCTCGTAGCCCATGCCTTCCAGCGTGGGGGAAACGATGGCGGTCAGCCGGGCCTCGAGGCTGGTATGGTTCGGTTCAGGTCTATCCAAAACAAAAAAGGCGGCCGGTTAGGGCCACCCTCCGTAACTCAGCGGAAGATTGATTTGAGCAGCACAAATAGCTGGAGCGGCGCGAGTTTGCAAGGTGGGACGCTGAGGCGAGATGGTCTTCGCGCTGATATTGGTCGCGCCGCTCCGTTCCAGCCTCAGACCTTCTCCACCTGCCCATACTCCAGCTCCACCGGCGTGGAACGGCCGAAGATCGACACACTGACCTTCAAGCGAGCCTTCTCCTCGTCCACCTCTTCCACCGTCCCGTTGAAGCTGGTGAACGGCCCATCGGCGACCCGCACCTGCTCGCCCACCTCGAACAGCACCGCCGGACGAGGCCGCTCCACACCCTCCTGCGTCTGCTTCATGATCCGTTCGGCTTCCGCCTCGCTGATCGGGCTCGGCTTCGTCTTGCTGCCCAGGAAGCCGGTGACCTTGGGGGTGTCCTTCACCAGGTGCCAGGCCTCGTCGCTCAGCTCCATCTTCACCAGCACGTAGCCGGGGAAGAATTTGTGCTCGGCGTTCACCTTCTGCCCGCGGCGCATCTCCACCACCTGCTCCGAGGGCACCAGCACCTCGTCGAACTGGTCCGCCAGACCCTTCTGCGCCGCCTGCTCCTTGAGCTGCTGGGCGATCTTCTTCTCGAAGCCCGAATAGACGTGCACCACGTACCAACGCTTGGCCATCTCTATTGCTTTCCTTAGACGCTCATGCCGAACAGGGCACGCACGCCCATACCTATGAACTGGTCGACCAGGAAGAAGAACATGGCCGCCAACGCCACCATGGCGAACACCAGGCCGGTCGTCACCAGCGTCTCCTTGCGGGACGGCCAGGTAACGCGCGCCATTTCAGCCCGCACCTCACGCACGAATTTCGCCGGATCGACCGCCACGCCGTTGCTCTCCAGAACCCAATTGAGGGGACTATAGCGCACGCGGGCGCCGCTGGCAGGGGTGGAGGGTCTCGAACCCCCAGCCTCCGGTTTTGGAGACCGGCGCTCTAGCCAATTGAGCTACACCCCTGCACGGCAGGCGGCCGGCAAACCATGCCGGACCGGTAACCGCTCGCGCAGGCGGCGTAGAAAGGGCGTGGGCGAGGCGGTGTCAAGGGGTGCGCGCGGCGCTTAACGCGGCGTTAGGCGCCACATGGCAGCTTGACCTCTCTCCGTTGTAGGTTGGCGGGGTCGACATTACGTGAGTGAGGGCCAATGGCATGTGCCTTCGATACGCTCGGGTACGCCAAGACCTTGCGCGAAGCCGGTGTAACGACTGAGCATGCCGAAGCACACGCGGAAGCTGCACGGGATTTCGTCATGGCCGAACTCGTCACGAAGACGGACCTCGAATCGGCGCTGGACCGGCTGTCGCTCCGGCTCACGGTGCGAATTGGCGGTATGATCGCCGTCGCGATTGCGGCCCTCGCCGCGATCATCAAACTCTAGCACTGCTGGAGCGGGTGGAGGGAATCGAACCCTCATAGCCAGCTTGGAAGGCTGGAGCTCTACCATTGAGCTACACCCGCAAATCGATGGTTTCTCTAGGTCCTTGGCTATCCGGGTTTCGCAGTCATTCCATAGGTGTCACCTCTTGCCCACTCCATCGCGCCAGTCGGGCAAGCATGGGTATGTAGCGCATCGAAGTGGCAGATGACTACACCAGTCCGACGGTGTTTCTCTATACGTTCGCACCCTACGGTCTGGCATGCCAGACCACATGCCGGCCCTGCTCGGCTTCTCGGTTGTCCCGGCGCAGCGACGGGTGACACCTGCTTTCCATCGTGCGAGATCAGCACTAGTGCCGTGTGACCCCCGCTGGCCATGCCAGCGCAGCACACGTCGCGCCATCGATACCAGCGCTGGACCATCCGATCCCTGACATAGCGCAGTCCCCACCGAAGCCGGCGAACCGGCGCAGGGGCCGCCCCCGTCCTAAATCGGTTGACGCCGCTCGGTCGCAGGCCCTCGTGACTATGGCTCTGAATATGCCGTACCGCCGGGTGCCGAATATGCCGACCCATATCGTTCGAGGCCGCCGAGCCGGTCATCTCCGCCGGACTGCTCGCGATAATTAACCACCGGAACCTGTGCCGGGAAGCCACCTTGCAGCAACAGGTTCGCGTCGGCGCGCGTCCGCGCTGCCGGGGGACTCATCATCTCCTGATTGTTATCGTTACGAACACCCAACGGATGATTGTTATTATTGCGAACATCAAACGGCTGATTGTTGTTGCTGTGCCCGCCACCCCGCGACCCCTGTTGGACGACGTGCGCGGCCTCGTGCGGCATCACACCCGAGTGGTTGGCTACCGTGTCAATAGCCTGACGCAGGCACCCATAGGCCGTTGCCTGTAGTTCCACGCTTCCCGCGCCACCATGGACTCTAATGGCCTCGGTCCTGACCTCCTGGATTCTGTTCTGTGCCTCAGAATACGCGCGGGACACATGGTGCGGTGGGACTTGTACCATGAAATCGATCTCTCTCACATTTAAATTCGGGATCGGATCATAGGAGAGCGGCCGTTGTCAAACGCGTGCGAAGCCGCGCAGTGGCTCAAGGTCGTGGCGTGCGGGAGACAGCACGGCCACTAAAGGTGTCAGCGACCGAGGTCAGCGCAGTGAGACGGATGTCGGCGACCACGGTCTGACTGTGTTCCTGGGTCCGCAATTCGGACTCAGTGCTTATCTGCAAGGAACGCGGCGTTCGCTGCTGCATCACAACGGCCCATCGGCAAGACACATCGGCTCAGACCTCCCATCAACGCACCCGCCAGAAGTCCCCGGGCTGCCTGACACCCGCCGTCGATCCACCGGCGCCCATATATTCTCGGACGATCCGGCTCAGCAGTTCCGCCCACATTAAGTAGGTGCGGAGGGTGTTGATCATGATCACACAGCGCCCGATGGGTAGATACAGGGGGGCGCTTCCTGGCAGATTGCTGTTGGTTGAAACCTTCTCGGTTTCCTGCGACGGATCTCTATTCCAAGTCTCGTCGGCAACAACCTAACCCGCACGCGCCGAATATGGACCTTGCAATATCCTAACATGTAAGTTATCATAACTGACAACCTGACACATCCGGGCCAGCCTCGCCTCGCGATCCGCCACAGGATCGCCCCGGCAGCACCATGCCCGAGCACATTGCCTTCCTGCTCCATGCCCTCGACGTCCTGCTCAGCTACGGCCGCCATCTCCTCGCTACCGTCCACCGCCGCGCCACCGCCCCCACATTCCCACCATCGCGGCGGCGTTCGGCACTGCCAACCTCTCCACCATCATGGCCCACCTCAACCATACCTCAACCGCGGCATCATGCGTGCCGCCGCGCTGGAGCGCTTCCTGCTCGCGCGCGCCGCAACCGGTCGATCCATTCTGCGACCCCACCGCGGCGCGGCCACTGGCCCACCCTGACCCATCGCCGGTTGACGTGAACCTGACCGCCCGGGACCGGACAACAACCGCTGGCCCCGCCGTCCCGATCCGCCCCATCCCGAGCCTGCCGCCGCATCAAGACCGGTCGCCTCGCCGCCCGCCGAAGGTGCAATCTTCACAGTCTTGCGGTGGATCAATGCGCCAACACCGCACACCCTGCCACCGTGAGGCCCATCGCACACCTCAGGGAATGACCATGTCACGCGAAAGCAAGGAGTTGCTCGCCGCCCTGCGGGACCTCCGACACACCGCCACGACCGAGGCGGCCGCGCGCATAGAACGCTGGCGTCCCGACATCGAGCAACCCTCCTACGCCGCCAGTGCCGCCAACCTGGCGCAGTACCTGGCGGTCCGGCACCACGACCTGCGCCATCTCCAACGCGAACTCATGCGTCATGGCCTGTCGTCACTCGGTCGCTTCGAAAGCCGGATGCTCGTTACGCTGAACACGGTCGAAGCCGCGCTAGCCGCGCTGGTGGACGGCACTGCGCCACGCGCCGATTGGCCCCCGACCCACGAAGCCTTCTTCCGTGGCGAGGCATGCCTCCAGGCCAACACAAGCGTGCTGTTCGGTGAATCGACAGGCGAAGCCGGTCGCATCCTGGTGACGCTGTCAACCGAGGCCGCGCACGACCCAGGCTACCTGCTGGAGATCGCGCGCCGCGGCGCCGACGCGGTCCGGATCAACTGCGCGCACGACAACGCCGACGACTGGGCTGCGATGATCGAGAACACCCAGAAGGCCGGCTTGGCCGTCGATCGCCGCATCGCGGTGCTGATGGATCTCGGTGGCCCCAAGTTCCGCGTCGGCAACGTCAAGCGTCAGCCCGGCGAGCGGCTGGTCACCGGTGATCGCTTCCGACTGGTGCGCGACGAGGCGATGTTCGGCCCCGATGCGATGATCGCGGCGGTCTGCGACCCACCCGATGTGTTGGACCGCCTGACCGTCGGCACCGACGTCTCGTTCGACGACGGCAAGCTCACCGGCGTCGTCGAGGCATGCGAACCCGGCTCGCTGCTGATCTGCGTGCAGCGCGCGCCGCCGAAAGGCTTCAAGATGAAGCCCGAGCGCGGCATGCTGTTCCCCAGGGCCGATCTCCACCTCGATCCGCTGACGCCGGCCGATCTGACGGACCTGGACTTCGTCGCCAGGCATGCCGACATGATCGGCTACTCTTTCGTGCAGTCCGCCGACGACATCACCCACCTGCAGGACGAACTCGCGAAGCGTCGGCCGGATTGGCGTCGTCTCGGCATCATCGCCAAGATCGAGACCACACAGGCGGTGAAGAACCTGCCCGACATCATCGTTCGTGCCGCCGGTCGCCAACCGTTCGGCGTGATGATCGCGCGCGGCGATCTCGCCGTGGCCATCGGCTTCGAGCGGCTGGCCGAGATGCAGGAAGAGATCCTATGGCTGTGCGAGGCAGCCCACGTCCCGGTGATCTGGGCCACGCAGGTACTGGAAGAAATGGTGAAATCCGGAGTGCCAACGCGCGGCGAGATGACCGACGCCGCAATGGCGGCGCGCGCCGAATGCGTGATGCTGAACAAAGGTCCGAACGTGGGCGGAGCGATCAGTGCGTTGCGCGATCTGTTGCGGAGGATGATGGAACACCAATCCAAGAAGACATCCCGCCTGCGGGCATTGCATTCCTGGTAGCGACGCCAAAGTCCGAGCGCCCGGCGCTATCAAAGTCGCATCTCCACGCACACCGGCACGTGGTCGGACCCTTGCGGCCAGTCGCGCGCGTCCTTCAGCACGATCTGCCGCTGCAGCTTGCCCGCCAGGTCCGGCGTCACCCAGACATGGTCCAGTCGCCGTCCGCGATCCGAGGCGCGCCAGTCGCGATTGCGATACGACCACCACGTGTAGAGCTTCTCATCCGCCGGAACGAAGTGCCGTACCGCATCGACGAAGCCGGTATTTCGCCATGCATCCAGACCCTCGGTTTCAGCCGGCGTGTGGCTGACCACACCAAGCAGCTGCTTGTGGCTCCAGACATCGTGCTCCAGCGGTGCGATGTTCAGGTCGCCCACAATGACACCGCGCGCCAGCCCAGTGCGTCCCGCGAACCAGTTGCGCGTTTCGGCAATGAAATCGAGCTTGTGTCCGTATTTCACGTTCTGGGCCCGGTCAGGAATGTCACCGCCAGCGGGAACATAGAAATTGTGCAGCTCTACCGGACCACCCTCGGCGTCCAGCAGCACGCCGATATGCCGGCAATCGCTCTTGCTGCACCAGTCAGGCGCAATGTCGTGCAAAATGATCGGCAAACGCGACAGGATAGCCACGCCGTTATAGCCCTTCATGCCGCGAAACAGCACATGGGGAAACCCGAGCTGGGCAGGTCCCTCGGCCGGAAACAGCTCATCCGGAACCTTGGTCTCCTGCAGGCAGATGACATCAGGCTCCAGTGCCGCGATCAGCTGCTTCAGTAGCGGCAGGCGCAGGCGCAGCGAGTTGATGTTCCAGGTGGCGATGCGGAGGTTCACGTGCGGCGAATCCGGCTGGAGAGATGATCGAAATCGTAACCGTGCCTGGACAGAACACCAAGACCAGTCACACTGGGACCTTACGCGAATCGGATCGCAGCAGGGAAACTGAACCCTTGACACCATGACAACGAACGAGGTTCCACCGTCATGTTCGAAGTGACTGTTGGCCTCATTGTATTCTGTTGTCTGTTCGGCGCGGCGATGCTGACTCTCTTGCTGCATCCGAAGCTCTCGCCAGGGAGCCGGGCGAAGGAAACCCACGAGGTCGTCAAACTGAGCATCGGCATGATCGTTGTCATGTCATCGCTCGTGCTCGGCTTGATGACTGCGTCATTGAAGAAGACCTTCGATGAGTCCAATACAGAGATCCATCGCCTCGGCACGCAAATGCTCGTGTTGAACCGCACGCTGTTGGCTTACGGCCCGGACGCCGGGGACGCCCGAGCGCTGCTGCGGAACTATGCCCAACACCTGTTGCAGACGGCCTGGCCTTCGAATGGTGCGCCGGCCGTGCTCGGCGATGATACTTCCGCAGCGCTGCTGAACCAGCTCGACGGCGCGCTCCAGAGCCTGCAGCCAAATGATGCGCGCCTGCGCCGTGTCGCCAACGAGGCGGGTGCCCAATTGAGAGCCCTGTTCGCGCAGCATTGGACGATTATCGACCAGTCGTATAGTCAGCTATCCGGCCCGTTCCTATTCATACTGGTGTTCTGGCTCACCCTGTGCTTCGCGAGCTTCGGCTACAATGCTCCGCGCAACCGAATCGTCGTGGGGACGTTGCTGCTCAGCGCTGCGTCGATTGCCGCGGCGATCTTTCTCATAGTCGATCTCGATACGCCGCTAGACGGGCTCGTCAGGATTTCGCCGACCCCAATCGCAACCGCGCTCGCTCACATGAATCAATGAATGACGCGACGTTCAATCGTCCACTGATTCAGCCAGGTTCACCGGTTCCAATTCCAACAGCGTCTCGGCTCGTGCCGCCTCGATTTCCTCGACGCCGCGCAGCTTGCGTCCCACCGCACGCGTGCGTCGCCGAGCGGCCTCGATGGTATTGCTGAACGTGCCCGCCTGCTTGCCCAGCCGCTCCAGCACCTCGTCCATCCTCAGCATCTCGGTCCGCGTTGCACCGAGCAGATCGCGGATCTGATCCGCCTTCTGTTCCAGCGCCAGCGTGATGAACCCCAAATGGATCGTGCGCAGCAGCGCCGGGAACAACGACGGCCCCATCACCAGCACGCGGCACTCCCGTCCGATGTCATCGATCAGCCCGGGGATCCGCGCCACTTCCGCGTACAGCGCATCCGTCGGCAAGTACAGCACCGCGAATTCCACAGTCACCGGCGGATTGATGTATTTGCTCGCGATCTTCTTCGCCTCATCGCGCATGCGCCGTTCCAGCATGCGGGTCGCCGCACGTTCCGCATCCGCATCGCCGGCATCCGACGCCGCCAGTAGCCGCTCGTAATCCTCCACCGGGAACTTCGCGTCGATCGGCAGCAACGCCCGGTCCACGCCCTTCATCGGCATGCGCACGGCGAACTCCACCACGTCGTTGCTGTCGGCCCGCACCTTGCAGTTGGTCTCGTATTCGCCAGGCGGCAGGATGTCGTCCAGCATCGCGCGCACCTGCGTCTCGCCCCAGCCGCCGCGCGTCTTCACGTTGGAGAACAGCCGCTTGATGTCGCCGATCTGCGCAGTGACCGCCTGCACGTCGCCCATGGCCTTCTGCACCGCGGTGAACTGGTCGATCACGCGGTTGAAGCTCTCGTTCATCTGCTTCTCCACCGCGGCGTGGAGCTGTTCGTTCACCGTCTTCTGGATTTCCGCGAGCTTGGCCTCGTTACCGTCGCGCATTTCCCGAAGTTTGCTTTCCAGCATGGCTCGGACGCCCTCGAAATGCGCGCCGATCTCCTGGCGTTGCTGGCCCTGCTCACGTGACAGGGCGGCCCGCGTGGTCTCGGCCTCGCTGCGCGTGCCAGCGAGGCTTTGCTCGGCCAGCAGGCGCAGGCGTTGCAGCGCGCTTGCCTGCCGCAACATCACGAGCAATGCGGCGATGGCGGCAACCACCGCCACGACAGCGGCCAGAGTCTCGAACAGCATGTGGTTTACCTAGAGTGCATTGGCACCATTATGCGCCGCGGCGCGCAATTCGCCTCAGGCCGCCACCGGCACGATGTCCTGATTGGTCGCCAATTGCGGCAGCAGCGGCAGCAGCGTTGCCAGGTCGCGCTCCGCCACACACACCAGGTACTGCCGCGCCTCAGGCGCCTCCCCATTCTGCGCCTCCGGCAGCGGCAGACCGTCCACGCCGAGCGGCAGTGCCGTCAGCCCCAGATCGCCATACACCTTCAGCAGCCCCAGGCCGGCGCGCCAGAATGCGGGATGCAGCCCTTCCTGCTGCGCCAGATCACGCAGCCGCCAGATCGCCGAGACGCGATCCGCTTCCGCGCCCATCGGGTCGCCGATGCCCAGCAGCACCCGTCCGCAACGCCGGAACGGGATCCCGGCCCGCTCCAGTTCGCCGAGCACAAGGCCGTCGGCCCTCGCCGGCGGGATCGTGCCCCCAAGCAGCGCCAACCGCTGCCGTGTCGTCACATCCCATGGCAGCCACCGCACCTTGCCTGGCCGCAACAGCCGCCAGATCGCGATCAGCGCCAGCAAGACCGCCGCCGCCACGGTCACCCTCACCGAGTGCGGCAGATCGCGTGACATCACGACGGCCCACCATGCATTGTTCGCCATCAGGTGGACGCGCGGTCGTGTCGCCACCAAGCCGAAGAGACCGATAACCAGTGCGAACAGAGACACGGCGGTGGCCGGTTCCAGCGGCCCGTTCAGCAGGCTGGCATGCCGGTAGAAGCTGCGCCGGAGTGGCGCCACCAGCACCGCGACCACCACCAGCACGCCGGCGATCCACAGCCGTTGCCCCTGCGACGCGGTGAAAGCCGCGCCCGCGACCAGCAGGAATATCGTCGCGCCCCAGGCGAGCGTCACGCGCTGCGACAATCCGATCGCCAGCACGATCAGCCCCGCCCCGATCAGCGACGGAATGAACTGCCCCGCCTGGTAGGCCACTTCGGCGATATCGGGGTCCATCCAGGAGAAGTCAGGCTGCGGTGCCAGGATCCCGACGCACAAAAGCAATACACCGCTGAGGGCCACCAGCCCGGTGGCGCTTGCGACGGCGAAGTCCGGTTCGCTCCAGCGTGCCAGCGCCTGCACCGCGCCGAACCGCTCCACCCGCCGCATCAACGAGCCACCGCGCAACAGGATCTCGTTGCCGGTGAACAGGAAGCCGGCGATGAACAGCGGGATCACGTAGTAATACAGCCGGAACACCACGATCGCGCCGACGATGCGGGGCGCGCTGATATATGGCTCCAATCCCAGCAGGATCGCCGTGTCGAACACGCCAATGCCGCCGGGCAGATTTGCAAGCAGGCCGGCGGTATAGGACGCGACATAAACGCCGAGGAATATCGGCCAGGTAAGATGCTTCTCGTTCGGCAGGAGTTGATAGAAGATCGACGCCGTGATTGCGACATCCACGGTCGCCAGCAGCACCTGCATGACGGCCATCCGCCAGCCTGGCAGGTCGAACTCATGCCCGAACATGCGAACCGTGCGGAACACCCGCGAGAAGGTCACGTAGGCAATCACCACCGCCCACAGCAGGACGCCGACGCCGTACAGCACCACAAACGGCGTGTGCTGGCCGAAGAATGGGATCGACGTGGGTTCCAGGAACAGCACCGCGCCACCCAGCACCATGCCGCCGAGCGTGAAGGTCAGGCTGCAGAACGCCACAGTCTTGGCGATCTGCAGCGGCGTCAGTCCCCAATGCGCATACAGCCGGTAGCGCACCGCCGCACCCGAGACCGCGGCAAATCCCAGATTGTGCGACAGAGCGTAGGCGCAGAACGAGGCGAACGCGACACGCCCATACGAGACCTTGTGCCCCGCATAGATCGTGCCCAACCGATCGTACAGCGTCAGCACCCCGTACGAAAGCACGGTCCACACGAACGCCATCGCCAGCGTATGCAGCGGGATTTCGCTCAGCGCGGCATCAATGTCGCGCAGCCGCAGGTGGCGGAATTCCTTTTGCACGACATAGATCGCGCCAATCAGCAGCAGGACACCAAGGATTGCCGGTAACTGCCGCAAGCACCCTTTCGCGAAGCCGAGTGCACGCTGTGCCAGCATCGCGGTCAGGCGGCGTCCGCGGGACGCGACAGTGCGGCCTCGATCAGTTGAATCGTCTCCTGCACGCCGTACAACGCGATGAAGCCGCCGAAGCGCGGACCTTCCTGCTGCCCCAGCAGCACCTGATACAGACAGCCGAACCACGCGCGCAGTTCACTGAACGGATGCCGCTTGCCGATTTCGTACAGGATGTTCTGGATGGCGTCCGCGTCGGCCGCGCCATCCAGGCCCTTCAGCGTTTCCGCCAGATCGGCCAGTGCCGCGCGCTCGACGTCCGTCGGGTGCCGGTAGCGTTTCAATGGCCGCACGAAGTCGCGGTAATAGGCGATAGCGTGGTCGACCAGCTTATCGAGAAACGGCATGCTCTCTGGCGTCGCGGCCGGATTGTAGCGCTGGATGAACCCCCACAGGATGGCGGGGGTTTCGGCATTAACCACTGACGCAAGATTCAGCAGCATACCGAACGACACCGGACTGCCGCCGTGATTTGGCAGCCGCCCCGCATGGATGTGCCACGCCGGATTGAGCCGCTGCTCCTCGACCGGCTGCTCGGACAGCCGCGCCGCGTTGGCCAGATACTCATCAACGGCGCGTGGGATCGCATCGAAATACAGGCGCTTGGCACGATGCGGTGCGTTGAACATGAACTGCGACAGGCTCTCAGGCGGGGCATAGCGCAGCCACTCCTCGACCGAGAGGCCATTGCCCTTCGACTTGCTGATCTTCTGCGCCTGTTCGTCAAGAAACAGTTCATAGGTGAAGCCTTCAGGCGGCGCTGTGCCTAAAATACGGCAGATGCGGCCGGAAAGACGCACCGAGTTCGATCAGGTCCTTGCCCGACATCTCATAATCGACGTCGAGCGCGTACCAGCGCATCGCCCAATCCGCCTTCCATTGCAGCTTGGCGGCGCCACCCTTCACCGACGTTTCAAATGTCTCGCCACTGTCCGGATCGCGCCAGACGACCGTGCCCGCGGCAGCATCGCGCTGCTCCATCGGCACCTGCATCACGCGGCCGGCCTTCGGGTGTATCGGCAGGATCGGCGAATACGTCGCGCGGCGCTCGGGTCCCAGCGTGGGCAGGATCACCGCCATCACTTCGTCGTAGCATTCCAGCACCCGGATCAGCGCCGCATCGAAGCGCCCGGCGGCATAGTACTCGGTTGACGATGCGAACTCATACTCGAACCCGAACGAGTCCAGGAATGCCCGCAACCGCGCGTTGTTGTGCGCGCCAAAGCTATCGTGGGAGCCGAACGGATCGGGGATCTGCGTCAGCGGCTTGCCGAGATGCTGCGTCAGCAGGTCGCGGTTCGGCACGTTGTCCGGCACCTTGCGCAAACCGTCCATGTCGTCGCTGAACGCGATCAGCCGTGATGGGAGGCCGGTCAGAGTGGTGAATGCGTGCCGCACCCAGGACGTGCGTGCCACCTCGCCAAACGTGCCGATATGCGGCAGGCCCGACGGACCGTAGCCGGTCTCGAAACAGCGCTTGGCCCTTGCCGGAAGCGGCAAGCCGTTTGGCGACTTTGGCTGCTTCCTCGAACGGCCAGCTTCTTGGAACGTTTGCTGCGTTGTTGCGAAGTGTTTCGGACATCCGCCGGAAGCTAGGAAGCGGCGGGTGCGGGGTCAATCGCGGCGGCGCATTTTGTCCACGGCAGCAGCGTTCGTGGATTGGTTTACATCATTCCGCCGCCGCCACCGCCGTTATTGCCGCCCGAGCCCTCCGGCCGACCATCGAGCGTCGCCGGCGTCTGTGCCGGTGCCCAGTTGTGCGCCGAACAGGCGCAGCATGCCAGCGCCAGAGCAGTCAGCACTGCCCTCAGGAGGCGCGCCAACGCTCAGTAGCCACCACCGCCAGCCGCCACCGCCGCCATTGCTGGTGTTGAACAGGCTGGTGGCAGCGCGGTTCGACGGCGTGTTCGAGGCATCGGCAGTGGGATTGGTGCAGCCCGCGACAGCAAATACGCAGCAGGCGACAATCAGCAACGCTCCTGCGGTGACGACCATGGCGGTGGTCCCTCCTCCGGTGATCCATCTGGAAGAACGACGCATGGCCAGCGTGCCGTATTCCCCAGGCTGGTTGACTATTGGCCGATTTGTCATTGGTGATGGCGCGCGAACGTCCGGTGCAGATTACGGCTGGCTTATCTGACACTGAGACCACGGGCACGCTGAGACGCGTCATTGCCATCGGCTGGGCGCCCGAGCTTAGAGCACGCGCCGCTAGCGCCAACCGCAGCGCGAAGCGCCTGAAATCCTTCTCTGCGAGCTCAGCGGACCTCAGCGACTTCTGCGTGAAAGAACCCCGCCGCCAGCCACCCCGGAACTGCACATCAACGCGAAACAGAGCCCGCCGCGTCCCGGAACCCTCCACGAATGATGGCGGCGCCTGCCGATTGCGTTTAGGGATCGTCCGGTGACCTCAACCACCTGGAATCCATGGCGCGCATCGCGCTGCCCGACGCGCCCGCCGTCGTAGCCGGCCACGGCCGCGCCGCAATTTTCACCGCCGACGGTGAGCTGTTGCTGCTGCCGGCCGCGGAAGCCGCTGCCCGCCTGCGTGCTCTGCCGCCGCCCCTGCTGATCCACGCGCCTGCGACCTTCCGCCGCCTCGGCCCGCGCATCATGCCGGCGTTCGACCTGCTGGAGCTGTTCGCTTTCGTCCTTCCCGCGCGCACTGTGGCACCGACACCGCGCGGGCTCGCCCTGGCGCTCGACTTCGACCCCCCGCATGGCGGCC
The DNA here is from genome assembly GCA_963726125.1 of uncultured Alphaproteobacteria bacterium. GTDB lineage: Bacteria > Pseudomonadota > Alphaproteobacteria > Acetobacterales > Acetobacteraceae > JAMXLO01. The sequence goes on from CAVSBG010000020.1 coordinate 49,317, forward strand.
TCGAAGCCGAGGCGGCGATGCTGCCCGAACTGGTCGCCGCCATGCTGCACCGTCTCGTCCAGGGCGCGGACATTGCGCTGAACCGCGACGCGGCCGGCCTCGCGGCCCGGATGGGCCAAACCGGCTGGAGCTGGGCGCCGTTCGTCACCGCTGCACTCGGCCGCCCGGACGCCGCGCCATCCAGCGAGGCGCTGCGCGTCTGGAAGCGCCTGCCGGAATGGGAGGACGCCGCCCCGCTGCCGCCGCCATCGTCCCACCCGGTCTCCGATGCTGAAGCTCGCTCGCGCCTTGCCGCCATGCTTGGTCCCCACGCCGAACAGCGACCCGGCCAGGCAGACTATGCCGGCGCCGCGGCTGCGGCATTCGCGCCGCGCGAGACCCGTGGCGATCCGCATCTGGTGCTGGCCGAGGCTGGCACCGGCACCGGCAAGACCCTCGGCTACCTGGCACCGGCCAGCCTGTGGTCGGAGAAGAACCACGGCAGCGTCTGGATCAGCACGTTCACCCGTCACCTGCAGCGCCAGATCGACGCCGAACTGGCCCATTTGTTCCCCGACCCGTCCGAGCGTCACAAGCGCGTCGTGGTCCGAAAAGGCCGCGAGAACTACCTGTGCCTGCTCAATCTCGAGGATGCACTCAGTTCGTCGACCGCGGGCATGGCGCCGGCGTCACTCATCCCGCTTGGCCTCGTCACGCGGTGGGCCCTGGTCACCAACGACGGCGACATTCAGGGCGGCGACCTGCCCGGCTGGCTGTCCGAGCTGTTTGGCATGCCTGTCATTCTCTCCCTGGCCGATCGACGCGGCGAGTGCATCCACGCCGCTTGCCCGCATTGGCGCCGCTGCTTTGTTGAACACACCATCCGTCGCGCCCGCACCGCTCAGCTTGTCGTCGCGAACCACGCCCTGGTGATGACGCAGGCGGCCTGGGGTGGGCTCGACGACAGCGTCGTCCCCACGCGCTACGTGTTCGACGAAGGCCATCATGTGTTCGATGCGGCCGATAGTGCGTTCTCCGCCGAATTGTCTGGCCTGGAGACTGCAGAATTGCGCCGTTGGCTGCTCGGCGCTGAGGGCGGGCGTTCGCGTGCACGTGGGCTGAAGCGGCGGATCGAGGAGCTGGTCGCCGGGCGGCCGATGCTGGAAACTCCGTTGGACGCCGCGCTCCAGGCGGCGCGCGCGCTGCCGGCGCCGGGGTGGCATGGCCGATTGGGCGACACTTCCTCCCAGGCCTTCCCTCGCGATACCCCCTCCCCAACCCTCCCCCGCGTAGCGGGAGAGGGGGACACCGGGCGGCCTAATGCGACCGAGGACTTCCTGCGGTTGATCCGCCACCAGGTCCTCGCGCGCATCGCGGACGATGAATATTCCCGGGGTTCGGTGGAGTGCGACGTCTATCCGCTCGGTCCTGGTGTTGCCGAGGCTGCGGATCGCCTTGCCCGCGCCCTGGCACGCATCGCCGGGCCGATCGCCACGTTGCGTGAACGGCTGCTGGCGCGGCTGGACGAGGAAGCGGACGATATGGATGCCGCCACGCGCAACCGCATCGAGGCTGTCGGCCGCTCGCTGAACCGCCGTGCGCTGAACCCGCTCTCCGCCTGGCAGAACATGCTGCACGCCCTGGCTGACCAGCAGCCCGCGCCAGGCACTCGTCCGAGCCAGGTCCTGTTCCTTCGCTTGATGCGCGCGGAAGGCCGCCGCGAGATCGATGTCGGCCTGCACCGACATTGGCTCGATCCGACCATCCCGTTTGCCGCCAGCCTCGCCGCGCCGGCGCAGGGCCTGTTGGTGACATCAGCGACCCTCCGCGACGCCGGCGGCACAGATCCGGAAGTCGCGTGGGAAGCCGCCGAGGCTCGCGTGGGCGCGCTGCATTTGCCGTCGCCGGCGATCCGAGCCGCCGTCGCCAGCCCGTTCGACTACGCGGCACAGACCCGCGCGTTTGTCGTCACGGACGTCGTCACCGGGGATGTCGCGCAACTCGCCGCCGCCTATCGCGCCTTGTTCCTGGCGTCTGGCGGCGGCGGGCTCGGCCTGTTCACCGCAATCCGTCGCCTGCAGGCGGTCCACGCCAAGATCGCTCCCGAACTGGAGGCAGCCGGCATCCCGCTCTACGCCCAGCACGTCGATGCCATGGGCAATGCCACGCTGGTCGACATCTTCCGCACCGAGGAAGAAAGCTGCCTGCTCGGCACTGATGCCATGCGCGACGGCGTCGATGTGCCCGGCCGCGCACTGCGTCTTGTCGTGTTCGAGAAAGTACCCTGGCCCCGCCCCGACATATTGCACCGGGAACGACGCATCCACCTGTCCGATGGCGACCCGAAAGCCTACGACGATCGAATTGCGCGGCTGCGATTGCGCCAGGCGTTCGGACGCCTGATCCGCCGTGCCACCGATCGAGGCGTTTTTGTGCTGCTCGATCGCCAGACACCATCACGATTGCTCTCGGCATTCCCTGCCGGTGTCACAATCCGGCGCCTGGGACTCGCCGAGGCGGTCAAACAAACGCGCGCATTCCTTATGGAGCCGCCGGATGCTTGATCTGGCCACACTGTTCAATCAGGGTCCGGCGCAATCAAACATGGAGTTGATAATGCGAGCGCGCGAGTCGTTGGACGCGCCCGAGGCTCTTGTCCTCACCATGGTCCTCGTCGCCGCTGCCGACGGCGGTATGACGGATCGTGAGATCGGCGTCATGGCCGGCCAGGTGCAAACCTTGCCGGTGTTCCATGATGTCACCACCGAACAGCTCCGCACCGTCACTGACGCCGCGGTGAAGTTGCTGAATGAAGATGACGGCCTGCAACACGCCGCCCGGCTGATCCGCGGGGCATTGGAACCACGCCTGCGCGAGACCGCCTATGCACTGGCGTGCGAAGTCGTCGCAGCAAGTCAGGTCGTCAAGCAACGGACGCTGGACATGCTGGAGTTCGTTCGCACTGAACTCCACCTCGATCCACTGGTCGCAACGGCGATCGAGCGGGGCGTGCGCGCGCGCCACCAGCGCGCCGATACATAGGAGTCGCGCGCATGCCCTGGAACGCCGCGACGCCACCTCCAATGTCACTGCCGCGCAAGCGGCGACCCCTGCATGCGTTGCGTCGTCAGGCAGCCGTCGTTACGTCCTCCGGTTATTCCGGCCACTAAGCCTCACCATGCGAATGCTGGGAGCAGGAGCGGCCGTCGCCGGAGTGCCGGTAGCCGCATTGCTGTTCCTGCTGGCGATGCGCTGGGCACCAGTGGCTCCGACCTTGTTCGCCATCGGCATGACGCTGCTCGCCGCGATGCTGTTCGCACTGCGCTGGTCGCGCGACGTCGAAATATTGTCGGGCACCATACGACGTGTCGGCGCAGATGAACCGGCATCACAGCCCGGTCAGTCGCCGGTACTTCCGGGCATGCAAATTCTCGCCGGCGATCTCGAGCGCCTGGCGCGCCGAAGCGCCGCACGATCCGCGCTTATCGAGCAGCTTCGCCGCGCTGACGGCACCGTCGTCGAGCGGCTGCCGGATCCATTGATCGTTCTCGCTGCCGATCGTAGCGTCGGGCGCGCAAATTCTGCTGCTCGGGCCGCGTTCGGTGCGGACATGCCGGCAGTGCTGCGACATCCCGAGCTTCGCGCCGCGATCGATCGTGCGTTCGCCTCCGGAGCGACTGCGACCGCGGACATGACGTTGCCCGTGCCCGTGCCACGCGAGGTGCATGCCGCGGTGGTGCCGATGGATCCGCCGATAGCCGATGGCGGCCGCGCGGTCGTTGTTCTATCGGATCGCACACGCGAACGCGCCGTGGAACGCATGCGTGCCGACTTCGTCGCCAACGTCAGCCACGAGCTGCGCACCCCGCTCGCATCGCTCATCGGCTTCATCGACACGCTGCGCGGCCCCGCCGCCGATGATCCGCCCGCGCAACAGCAATTCCTGGCGATCATGGGGGAGCAGGCGGCGCGGATGAACCGGCTGATCGACGACCTGCTCAGTCTGTCGCGCATCGAGCTGGTCGAACACCAGCCGCCGTCCGGTAGCGTGGAACTTCGCGAACTTGCGACACGCCTCATCGCGGGCATGGAGCCGCGCTTGAAGGAGCGTTCTGTACAACTCGATGTTCGTATGCAAGTCGACATTCCTGCGGTGATCGGTGATGCGGATCAGTTGGTGCAGGTGTTGCAGAACCTGCTTGATAACGCCGTGAAGTATGGACGCGAAGGCGGGACAGTGCGCTTCGAGATTGCGGCTGCGGCAGGTCGTACGGGCGCGGTGATCACTGTCACCGATCAGGGCGCCGGCATCCCACGCGAGCATCTGCCGCGTCTGACCGAGCGCTTCTATCGCGTCGATACCGGTCGTTCGCGTGCGGCCGGCGGCACGGGTCTGGGCCTCGCCATCGTCAAGCACATCGTCAATCGCCATCGTGGTCAGTTGTCGATCGAGAGCGAGGAAGGTGTCGGCACCACGGTCAGAGTATGGCTGCCACAGACGGTAGCGCAGCGACCGGTCGCATCCGACATTCCGGCATAGCGTTATCGACCCCCTCCGTCCTGCGCGCGCGCTTGGGATTCAACCCCTAGACCGAGCTTCCTGCCACCAAGTAAAGCAACCTATTGATCCGACTCGCTTTTTGAAAAAACGGCGGCCTCGCTACTGGGTACGGAGTATCTCGTTGAGATACTTGGCTTTTTGACGTTAACAGTTTTGGGCTTGCCGTCAACCGGCGCGATCAAGACGAGCCTTAACTTCCGGATTGTAGCCAGTAACTGGCTACGTTTTCGTGGGTTTTTGACACAAAGCCGCGACATCTCAACAACTTAAAGTAACAGCGTTCAGGAAGTTCGGCCTAGAGCATAACCCGATCAACTGGTCTTCTGCCGCAGGGGTGGAACCGCCGGCACTTCCGGGAGCTTCCCGAGATCCTCCGGCTTCATCCGGAATACCTCAGGGTAGCTGTCCGGGTTGGTGTTCTCGACCGGTTCTGTCGAGCGCCAAGTATAGAAGCACGTGTCACAGCCGAACACGGTCCAAACGCCTGCGATCTGCGACGTACTACGAACCCGCGTCGTGGTCGATCTGCATCGAGGGCAGATTGGAATGGATTGAGAGGTCATGGCACTCACGTCCTAAGAGCCTTGATCAGCGGCAGCAACTTTGTATGCCAAGCATCGGTCCCTTCAGGCATGTCGAGGACTTCACCGTAGTCGCCGCGCAGGTCCGGTGCCTTCGGCGTGGTGGCGTCGATGATCATCTTGTGGGACATGCCGCTGGGACTGCAGGCAGGATCCAGCAGGTTTTCCGCAAGATTGGGGATGATCACAGTATCGCCCGCTGGATTGGCCCGCACGGAAATCGCCCACATCACCTGGTTGAGATTGAAGGGATCAACGTCTTCGTCGACGACGATGACGAACTTGGCATAGCCGAGCCCGTGCGGCGTGGTCAGCACTCCCATGCCAACGGATTTGGCAAAGCCACCATAGCGCACCCGCGTCGATACGATGATGACCAGGCCGTGCGTGTACAGCGCATTGACGGCGACGACCTCGGGAAACATCTTGTTCAACTGGATGAAGATCGGGGCGCTGGTGGTCATGGCTTGCAGGAAGTCGAGCTCCGTCCATGGCTTGCCAACATAAACGGATTCGAAGATCGGGTTTTTGCGATGGGAGACCCGATCGATTTCAATGACAGGATATCGATGGCCCCCGGAATAGTAGCCGGGAAACTCGCCGAAGGGGCCCTCTATCTCGCGCTGCCGCGCCAAAATGCGGCCCTCCAGCACGTACTCCGAACCCCATGGTACATCCAGGCCTTTGGCAGTCTTGACGACCTTGTACGGAGCGCCCTGCATCACTGCCGCCATCTTGTATTCCAACTGCGTGTACAGCAGGGGTGTCGCTGCCATCAGCAGAATGAGGGGCTCATTGCTGATCGAGATCACAATCGGCAGGTCTTCACCGCGCGCCTCAGCATGCGACAGATGAATGGCGATGTCGTGCTGCGGCACGGGTTGAATCCCGATCCGGTTCGGCCCCTTCACCATCAACCGATAACAGCCGACGTTCTCAACGTCGTCATTGTCCCAGTCGTCTGGGTCTCGTGAGATGATGCACGCCTTGTCGATATAATAGCCACCATCGCCGCGATTCAAACGAAAGAGCGGCAGCAGCTCGTACAGATTTATGTCCTTGTCGACCGTGACCTCCTGCCAGGGGGCCGAGGCAACGCGCTCCAGCTCACCAGGAAACAGTTTGAAACGCCTCACGAACTCGAAGAACTGGTCTCGCAGTGACGTTTCCTTGTCCATGCCAAGGACCAAGGCATGGTTGGGCCACGAGCCATGCACATTCATCACGACCCGGGCATCGGTGCAGCCGGCAATTTTATCGAACAGAATGGCCGGGACGCCGTCACCGATTTGCGCGAGAGCGCAGGCTGCGGCGGCGAGGTCAGGTTCGAACTTCACCTCATCCTTGATGTGCAATAGCTGACCTTGCTGCTCGAGAACTGAGAGAAACTCACGCAAATCCTGATAGCTTCGCATCGATCCGTCCTAAACCTGCATGATGTTGCGATACGGCCTTTGCGCCACCTTCAGTCGGAGGTGGTTCTTCCATCATACCGCCTGTCGCATCGTGTCGATCTGCGCTTGCCACCGTTTCAGCACTGACTGCGGTTCATGAAGCGCAAAAGTAACCCCTCCGGTGACCGCGGCATAAGGTGCCTGATGCGCGCGCACCTCGACCAGCTCCGCTTCGAAAAACGCAAGCAGAGCATCAGACTGTGCGGGAATGAGGGGGCGACACTTCATACGCAGTTCGCAGATACCTCCATCCAGGGACAGCGTCACGGTAACTCGACCATCGCGCATAAGATTCGCGGTCGTCGTGGACTGGGCGAAGACGCCAAAGCGCACTCGTCCCGACGGCATTGCCAACATGTCGCCGACGCTGAGGAGCGATGCGTGTGGCCAGCCTTGGGGATCGACGGTCGAGAGACGCAAGGCCTGAGTTTTGGCAAGCAGATTCGTACCATCGAGATATTGCGCTACCTGTGAGGGCAGCACCGTCGTGCTGGCGATATCAGGCTGGGTATAGGAGTGGACGGCATCGCTCATGACCTGCTCCGCTTCTGCAATTCGGGAAAATCGTAGTCCTGCCAGCCGGGTATATCCGCAACCTTGAAGAATTCGTGGCCGTGCTCGGCGACTGCCGGTCCACATGCTTCGCCAGCCGGCACATCGGCGGCCTTCTGCTCGTCGGCTCCGAAGGGAAAGGTCGCATCAATACCCATCGCGGATCCCAATCGCCTGTTGAGCGGGATTGACTCATCGAGGGATGGATCGAGCGTGCCTCCTGGCACATCGTTTATGATAATGACATCGCGGGCTGGTTGGCTACGGAATGCGATCGCCCATTCAACCTGGTCAGGATTGCGAACATCGATATCGGGATCGACCACGACGACCAGCTTGGGACGCTGCGAGCTTGCTATGGCAGTCAGGATAGCGTGGCGTGCCTCGCCGGCATAACGCTGCTTCATCGCTATGACGATGTAGAATGCGACCCCGCCAGATGCGGGGATCGCAACACTGGTGAGCGTTGGATGTTGTGCCTTCAGCATGGCGAAGTATGAGGCCTCGTAAGGCAACTGCTTAAGGAAGTGATTTTCAGTCGGCGGCACCCCTGTGAGGAGCGCCTGGAAATACGCATTGTTGCGATGAGTTATCGCCTTGACTCGTGCGATCGGCTTTTTTGACCCGGGAGTGTAATAGCCGGTGAACTCTCCAAGCGGCCCTTCGAAGGCTTCATGGGCAAAGTCGACCTCCAGCTCGAATACCAGTTCGGCACGCGCCGGCACCTCGACATCGATCGTCTTGCAGCGAACGAGCTCCACAGCCTTACCGCGCATGCCACCCACGACTTCAAAGTCGTTGGTTCCGTCGGGCACCTGGATCGGGCAAGTATAAGCCATGACCGGGTCCACGCCGATCACCAGCGCGGCGTGGTAAGTTGTGTGCCCAAGACGACGCGCTTTGGCGATATGCCGACCGAAACGGTGGTTTGGCAGAGCGAGAAAGGACATGGTCTGCCTGTCGATGACTTCGAAGCGATAATGCCCTATGTCCGGAATGCCCGTTTCCGGGTCTTTGCTGACGACGATTCCCGCGGTGATGTATGGTCCACCATCATCTGGGCTATATTTGGCCACTGGTATCTTGGAAAGATCGACCGCATCGCTCGTGATGACATTTTCATGGACGGGAGCGTCTGCCACGACAACCGGCGGAATTCGCGTCGACATCCCACGTAGGACTCTATCGAAGATGTCGCTTTCAGTTGTCTGCAGCGCTATCAGTCCTTTGGCGCGGGTATTGTAGACACCGCCCACCAACGGGAATTCAGTCCCGGTATTCTTGAATATGAGTGCCGGACCAGACACCGACGCGCTTTTCCGCATCGCCTTCGCAACCTCCAGTTCCGGAGAGACGACCCTATCAAGCTCGAGGAGCTCGCCAGCGCTGCGGAGGGCGTCGAGGAATTCGCGGAAATCCTGGTATGGCATAGGGGCGATGTCTCCTGGCCGCCTGCAGATGGCAGCCGACTGCTAACATTGTCGCTTCTGCTGACCGGTCCATCGTTCGACCAGGCCAGCATCCAAACCAAACAGATCCAGCACCCGGCCCACCGTGTGGTCCACGATGTCGGCCACGGATGTCGGCTGCGTATAGAATGCGGGTACGGGCGGGAATACGATCGCACCATTTTCTGTGGCAGCCAACATGCTACGGATGTGCCCCGCATGGAGCGGTGTTTCGCGGAACACCAACACAAGCCGGCGTCGCTCCTTCAGACAGACATCCGCGGCTCGCGTCAGGAGGCCGTCCGTCGTGGAATGAGCGATTTCAGCCAGGCTGTGCACCGAGCAGGGTGCGACCACCATCCCGATAGTGGTGAAGCTTCCAGACGCGATGGCAGCGCCGATGTCGGCGTCAGGATATGTGTGATCCGCCATGCTCCGGAGTTCGCGCATGGTCATATCGGTCTCGTAACTCAGAGTACGTTCGCCTGCCTTGGTGACAACCAGATGGGTCTCAATCTGCAGTGCACGCGCCACTTGCAACAATCTGATGCCATAAACGACGCCGGTCGCGCCGCTGATCCCAATTATGAGCCTTGGGCGCTGCATGACTGACTGATTGCCTTGAGGTTGGGAACAGTGGGCACGGCTACTGCGCATCGGAAGCCCTACGAGTATATCTTCCGGTACAGTCTTCGCAAGCGAGCCGCAACTGGTACTACCTGAAGGGCGCACGTGTCCGAGTGCGCCAGTGCCCTGATCGGCAATCACCCAACCCGTCCCGAATCCTGAGCCGAGGACAGGGATTGCGAGGTGGAGTTGAATGCCGCTCATGACACAGAAGAGCATCCGCCCCGCGATGACGGCAAAACAAACTTCTGGCACCTTACTTTTTGCGCCTATGGGCTTTAACAAAGATCCGGCGAGTGCCCACGCTTGCCTGTCCGAATCCGTCATGGGTCGGGAACCGTATCCGACAAGGAGATCCGGCGCAGGTCGATATTTGAACCACCTGGCTTGACCTGCCGCAATCGCCGGATGGCAGTCATCAAACAATGCATGCTTGTTGTGCCCGATCCCGGATGATCAGGAGCACACCCCAATGCCGCCACGACCACCAAGCATGAACGGCCTCGCCTGGGCGTTGCTGCTCATGTTGTCCGTCCTGTGGGGGGCCACCTTCTTCTTCTGGAAGGTGCTCGTCGCACACCTTCCGCCGTTCACCGTCGTGTTCGGTCGTGTCGCCATCGCCGCCCTGGTGCTGAACGCCGTGTTGCTGCTGCGGGGCGAGGCTCTGCCATTCACCCGCGCCGCATGGCGCCGCTTCAGCATCATGGCAGCGCTCAATAACGCGGTCCCGTTCGCGCTGATTGCCTACGGCGAAACCGCAATCGCCAGCGGCCTTGCATCGATCCTGAATGCGACAACACCGCTGTTCACCGTGCTGGTCGCGCACGCACTCACCGAGGACGAGAAGCTGACGCCGCCCCGCGTGTTTGGCATGGGCGTTGGCTTCCTCGGTGTCGTGATCCTGGTCGGACCCGACATCCTGTCAGATGGTCTCAGCGCCAACCTTCTCGCCGAGACGGCGTGTCTCCTGGCCTCGATCTCCTACGCATTTGCCGGCGTCTATGGCCGACGCTTCGGCGGCTTGTCCGCGCTCACCGCCGCAACCGGCCAGCTTACCGCCGCCGCACTGCTGATGCTGCCGCTGGTGCTGATCGTAGATCAGCCATGGCTGCTGCCGGCGCCCCCCAACACCGTCTGGCTCTCGTTGCTGGCGACCGCCGTGCTGTGCACCGCCGCCGGCTATCCGATCTACTTTCGCCTGCTCGCGCTGGCAGGTGCCACCAACCTCCTTCTGGTGACATTCCTGTTGCCGATCACCTCTTTGCTGCTCGGCGCCACGCTGCTCAGCGAAGCCGTCACGCCACAGGCGCTGTGCGGCATGGCCGTCATCGGGTTAGGCCTCGCGGCGATCGATGGGCGGCTGTTCCCGCGCCTGGCGTTGCGCAACGGCTGACCGCGCGCGACAGTCGCCCTCCAACAGGAGGGACCCAATCATGGCAGGCGACAAGCAGATCGCGATCGTGACAGGCGCGGCCAGCGGCATCGGCCGCGCAATGACCCTTGGCCTGCTCGGCGCCGGTGTCGATGTGGCGGCGGTGGATCGCAATGAGACCGCGCTTGCCGCGCTCGCCGCTACCGTGCACGACAAGCCGGCCGCGCTGCAGACCATCCCGGCCGATCTGGCGCGCCCGGAATCCTTCGATGCGATCGTGTCCGCCGTGCTGAGCCGAAGCGGCCGCATCGACATCCTGGTGAACAACGCGGGCATCGGGCAGGCATCGATCAAGGCGGACCAGCGGCGCAATCCGCTGCGCTTCTGGGAGACCACGCCGGAGCAGTGGCAGCGCTTCCTCAGCGTCAATGCCACTGCCCCGATCCAGATGTCGCGCGCCGTCGTCCCGCACATGCTGCAAGCCGGCAAGGGGCGCGTGATCACCGTCACCACCAGCCTCGGCACGATGGTGCGCGGCGGCTACCTGCTGTACGGCGCCAGCAAGGCCGCGGCCGAGGCAGCGATGGCCGTGCTGGCGGCCGACCTGGAGGGCACCGGCGTCAGTTGCAACGTGCTGGTTCCTGGCGGTGTCACCAACACGCCGCTGGTCGGTGAGGGCGCCGGTGATCCCGCCAATATGCTGCAGCCCGAGATCATGGTGCCGCCGCTGCTGTGGCTGATCTCCGACGCGGCGGCGGGCGTGACGGCGCGGCGCTTCGTTGCGATGGATTGGGATGCGTCATTGCCGGCCACGCAAGCGGCGGAGAAGGCAGGTGTGCCGATTGCCTGGCTGGGGATCGCGCGGATGCCGGTGGAGCCGGGTTAAGCTCGCCACTCCGCTATCATCCGCCCTACTCGTCGTCTGATTTCCCCACCGTCAGGCGCTGGGCAGCAATGCCGCCGAGTAGCCGCGCCGCTGCATCGTGTTCAGCCGCAACTCGATCGGCGTCCCCAGCCAAAGCGCATAGACCGAGTGGTCATCGACCATGTCGTCCGTCAACGGATGCACCAGGATATCCAGCCCCTGCCGATTGAGCATCAACCAAGGGACCACAGTCGCGAACTCAGGAGTTCTTGAAGATGACCTGGTACTGTGAAACCGGATGCGGACCGATCGGTTCGTCATGCAAGCGGCCTATTTGGATGGGAAATCTCGCGGCAAGTTCCTCGCGCAGCCGGGTGGCGGCTGGCAGTGTCTCCGCATCGTAATAGACGTGGACATGATAGCCGTGGACGGCAGGCGAACCGGCCGATGTGCTGTCGGACATGACTGATCCTCCCATTTCGATTTTGCTGGACTGTCGCAGACCCGCGAGCGCGAGACAACGGTGATCGTTCAGCGTGGCAGAGGGCCAATCCATGAATGCGGGTCGTTGTCCCGGCGCATCAGGGATCCGCGTCGAACCGCAAGCACGCCTTCAACAACTGTGCGAATGCCCTCGCGCGGTGGCTGACTGTGTGCTTGTCGGCCGCATCCAGTTCGCCGAACGTTGCGACACTGCCAGCCGGAACGAACATCGGATCATAGCCGAAGCCCTTGTCGCCGCGCGGCGGCCAGGTGGCCACACCGTCGATGCGCCCGACGAAGGTCTCGGTGTGATCGTCTGGCCACGCTACGCACAGGGCTGCAACGAACCACGCGCGGCGATCCGCGGCGTTGGCCATCTCGCGATTCACGCGCGCCATTGCGGCGGCGAAATCCTTCCCCGAGCCAGCCCAGCGCGCCGAATAGACCCCCGGTGTGCCACCCAGCGCGGCGACGCAAAAGCCGGAATCGTCGGCGAGCGCCGGCAGCCCGCTAGCCCGTGCCGCGGCCAGTGCCTTGATCCGCGCATTACCGACGAAGTCGGTCGCGGTCTCCTCGGGTTCCGGCAATCCGAGCGCACCTGCCGAGATCACCGTGACTTCGTGCGGCTGCAGCAGATCGGCGAGTTCGGCCAGCTTGCCGGGATTGTGACTGGCCAGGACCAGCTTCGCGCCCGGCTGGAGTTTGCGCGCCATTACGCGGCAGCGATGGCCTGGCGCTGTGCCTCGAACAGCGCCGCGACGCCCTGACGGGCAAAGCCCAGCATGCCGAGGAACTGCGCCTCGCTGAACGCGCTCTTCTCAGCGGTGCCCTGGATCTCCACGATGCCGCCGCTGTCAGTCAGCACGAAGTTGGCGTCGGCGTCGGCTCCCGAGTCCTCGGCGTAATCCAGATCCAGCACCGGCTCGCCGCTGGAGATGCCACACGACACCGCGGCAACCTGACCGATCAGCGGGACAGTCTTGATCACGTTCATCTTCTGCATGTGGCGGAAGGCCAGAACTCAGTGCGACCCAGGCGCCGGTGATGGCGGCGCAGCGGGTGCCGCCGTCGGCGTTCAGCACGTCGCAGTCGAGCGTGATGCTGACCTCGCCCATCAGGGTGCGATCCACCACGGCGCGAAGGGCGCGGCCAATCAGGCGCTGGATTTCCTGGGTACGGCCGGATTGCTTGCCGCGAGCCGCCTCACGGTCGCCGCGCGTATGAGTGGCCCGTGGCAGCATGCCGTACTCGGCGGTGACCCACCCCAGGCCGGAATTGCGCAGGAAAGGCGGCACGCGGCCTTCGACACTGGCGGCGCAGAGCACCTCCGTGTTGCCCATGCGGATCAGGCACGAGCCTTCGGCATGGCGGGCGAAGCCGGTTGTGAGCGAGACGGGACGCAGTTCAGTTTGGGTGCGGCCGGATGGGCGCATGAGGCAGGCTCCTGAGCGAGGGGCGCGGACCATACAGGCGAGCCGCTTCCGCTGCCATCCGCCTGTTCCGGGGCGGCGGGTTCGTGTAGGGATGCGAACAATCGGTGAGGGGGGTTTGGCGTGAGAACACAGCTGCTGGCGGTCGCCGCCATCCTGGGTCTGCTGGCCATGCCAGCAGTGGCGGACGAGCCCGTGAAGATCGGCCTCGTCACCACGCTGAGCGGACCAGCCGGCGTGATCGGCAAGCACATGAAGGACGCGGCCGACCTGGCGCTGGAGATGCTGGGCGGCAAGATCGGCGGTAAGCCCGCGGTCATCGTGTATGGCGACGACCAGTTCAAGCCGGACGTCGGGCGGCAGGTCGCGGAGGAGATGCTGAAGCGCGACAAGGTCGATTTCATGACCGGCTTCATCTGGTCGAATGTGCTGCTGGCGTCGTACCAGCCGGTGATCAAATCGGGCGTCATCTTTGTCGGCGCCAACGCGGGACCGCATGAGATGGCGGGGGCGATGTGCGCGCCGAACTACTTCTCGGCGTCGTGGCAGAATGACGAAACCCCCGAGGCGATGGGCCAGTTCATGACCAGCAAGGACATGCAGGACGTGTATCTGATCGCGCCGGACTATGCCGCGGGCAAGGACATGGTCGCGGGCTTCAAGCGGTTCTTCAAAGGCAAGGTCGCGGCGGAAGTTTATACCAAGCCGGGGCAGGCAGATTACCAGGTGGAGATCAGCCAGATCCGGGCGGCTAACCCGAAGGCGCTGTTCATCTTCCTGCCAGGCGGCATGGGGATCCAGTTCGTCAAGCAATACGCTCAGTCCGGGTTGCGCGGACAGATCCCGCTGTACTCCGCGTTCACGGTGGACGAGACGACGCTGCCGGCCATCGGCGATGCCGCTGCGGGGAACTTCGAGGTGAGCTTCTGGTCGCCTGATCTGGACAATGCGCGGAACAAGGCCTTCGTCGCGGCGTTCCGCAAGAAATTTGGATACATGCCGAGCTATTACGCTGCGCAGCAATTCGATGCGATCAACATGATAGACGACGCGGTCGCGTCAGTGCACGGCAACCTGGCGGATAAGAAGGCGATGGTAGCGCGGATGGAACAGGCTGCGTTCCCATCGGTGCGTGGCAAGTTCAGTTACAACAGCAACCATTTTCCGATCGAGAACTTCTACCTCCTGAAGATAGAGCCGGACGCGGACGGACAATTCGTGCGCAAGATCCAGTCGACGATCTTCACCGACCACAAGGACGCCTACTACACCGAGTGCCATATGCAGCCGCTGCAGTGATCACGACTGGGGCAAGCACAGGCAAAGCCACTCCCCCTCCCCTTGCGGGAGGGGGTTGGGGGAGGGGGCGGTGCCCGGTGCTCTGAGCCCCCTCCCCCCAACCCCCTCCCGCAAGGGGAGGGGGAGTATTGTTGGTCGCTGCGGCATCTCTTTGCCTCGATGATCCTCCTCATCGAACAGCTCCTGAACGGAGCGCAGTTCGGCGTCATGCTGTTCCTGATGGCGGCCGGGCTGACTCTGATCTTTGGGATCATGAACCTGATCAACCTGGCGCACGGTTCGCTGTACATGGTGGGGGCGTATGTGGCGGCAACGGCGTTTGGCGCGACACACTCATTCCTTCTGGCACTCGCAGCCGCAGTCGCGGGCGCGATCGTCGTGGGTATCGTGATCGAGCTGGTCGTGTTCCGAGCCCTCTATCAGCGCAATCACCTCGACCAGGTGCTGGCGACCTTTGGACTGATCCTGTTCTTCAACGAAATGGTGCGGATCATCTGGGGCGCGACCGCGCTGTATATGCAGGTGCCCCCACTGCTGTCAGGCCAGGTGATGCTGCTGCCGGGCGTGCCTTACCCGGCCTACCGCTTGGCCATCATCGCGGTGGGGCTGCTGGTTGCGCTGCTGCTGTGGCTGCTGGTGTCGCACACCCGGATCGGCATGCTGATCCGCGCGGGGTCCTCGAACCGCACGATGCTGGGAGCGCTCGGGGTCAACGTGACGCTGCTCTACACTCTGGTGTTCGGGCTGGGGGCCGGACTGGCGGCACTGTCCGGCGCGATGGCGGGACCGATCTTCACGGTTGAATCCGGTATGGGCGACGACTTCCTGATCCTCGCGTTCGTGGTCATCGTGATCGGCGGCCTCGGCTCGATCCGTGGCGCGTTCGTCGCCGCGTTGCTGGTGGGAGTGGTGGATACGGTCGGCCGCGCGTTCCTGCGGCCACTGTTCGCACTGGTGATGACACGCACTGCCGCCGACAGCGCTGGGCCCGCGGTGGCATCGATGCTGATCTATGTGCTGATGGCGGCGGTGCTGTTCTTCCGTCCGACCGGTTTGTTTCCGCAACCCGGACGATGATTCCGTGGCGACGTGTCGCTATTGGCGCGGGGTTGCTGGCACTGGCGCTGGTGCCGCCGTTGGCCGCATGGCTGGATGCATCATTCTATGTGGTGCTGTTCACCCGGATCGTGATCTTCGCCATCGCAGCCGTCAGCCTTGATCTGATCCTCGGCTACGGCGGGATGGTCAGTTTCGGGCACGCCGCATATCTCGGGATCGGTTCGTACACCATGGGGATCCTGAGCACCTATGGCATCACCAATGGCTTTGTGCATTTCGGCGTCGCCATTGGCGCCTCGGCAGCCATCGCGCTGGTGATCGGCTTCGTGTCACTCCGCACCAGTGGCGTGCATTTCATCATGATCACGCTGGCCTTCAGCCAGATGATCTACTTCCTGTGCGAGAGCCTGAACCAGTTCGGCGGCGATAACGGATTGAACATTCCGGACCACAGCAGCTTTGGCGGCCTGATCGATCTGGATAATGCGGTGACGCTCTACTATCTCGCGTTCGGCTGCCTGCTGATGTGCCTGTGGTTTGGCAGCCGGTTGGTGGAATCGCGCTTCGGCATGGTGGTGCGAGGCGCGAAATCGAATGATCGGCGGATGGCAGCACTGGGCTTTTCGACGTTCCGCTATCGGCTGACCGCATTCGTGCTGGCAGGGGCGATGGGCGGGCTGGCTGGTGTATTGCTGGCGAACCAGACGCTGTTCCTGTCACCCTCCATCATGCATTGGACGCGATCAGGCGAGATCATGATGATGGTGATTCTTGGCGGCATGGGAACGCTTTGTGGACCGGTCGCAGGTGCGGCCGCCTATCTGCTACTGGAGAACGTGCTGTCAGGATGGACCAGTCATTGGCAGGCAATACTCGGGCCGGTGTTGGTGGTGATTGTGCTGTTCCGGAAGGGTGGGCTTCTGGGCCGAAGCCGGCATGCCTGATGTGCTGCTGGCAACGCACGGTCTGCTGAAGCGCTTCGGCGGCCTGGTAGCGACGAACGATGTCACGTTGGAGGTGGTTCGTGGCGAAATCCATGCGTTGATCGGTCCGAATGGCGCGGGCAAGACAACGCTGGTTGCGCAACTTGCGGGCGAGTTGACGCCGGATGCGGGCACAGTCGAATTCGGTGGCGTTGACATCACGCGGCAGACGCCGGCGGAGCGGGCCGCACTGGGGCTCGCACGGTCGTTTCAGATCACCACGATCTTCCCGGAGTTCTCGACACTCGACAATGTGGCACTCGCTGTACAGGCCCGCAGCGGGCACAGCTTCCGGTTCTGGCGAGCGGCGCGGCGCGACGCAACGTTGCGCGAACCGGCGCAGCGCTGGCTTGCGCAGGCGGGACTGGCAGCGCGCGCTAACGTGGAGGCGGCGTCGCTGTCGCACGGCGAGAAGCGTGCGCTGGAGTTGGCGATGGCATTGGCGATCGAGCCACGCCTGCTGCTGCTGGATGAACCAATGGCAGGGACCGGGCCAGATGATGCGGCGCGCATGGTCGAGTTGCTGGCGGAGTTGAAAGGGCGGCAGACGATCCTGCTGGTCGAGCACGACATGGACGCGGTGTTCGCGCTGGCCGATCGCATTACGGTGCTGGTGCGAGGTGCCGTCATCGCCACAGGTACGCCCGATGCGATCAGGCGCGATGCCGCGGTGCTGGAAGCCTATCTCGGCGAGGATGCGTAGTGCTGCGCCTCACCGATATAGAGGCGTGCTATGGCGACAGTCAGGTGCTGTTCGGCGTCAGCTTTGCTGTGGCGGCTGGCGAAGTCGTTACGCTGCTCGGCCGCAATGGCATGGGGAAGACCACGACGATCCGCACGATCATGGGCATCGTGCCGCCTCGACGCGGCGCCATCGTCTGGGATGGAGCGCCGATACATGGATTGCCGCCCTACCGGGTAGCGCGGCTCGGACTCGGATTGGTGCCGGAAGGACGGCAGATCTTTCCCAACCTGACGGTGCGGGAGAATCTGATCGCGACGGCGGTGAACCGCGGTGCATGGACGCTGGACGCTGTGCTGGCACTGTTCCCACAATTGCGCGAGCGGCTGTCTCGGGCCGGCTCGTTGTTGTCAGGCGGCGAGCAGCAAATGCTGGCGATCGGGCGGGCGTTGCTGACCAACCCTCGGTTGTTGATCCTGGACGAGGCAACCGAGGGACTGGCGCCGCTGCTGCGCCGCGAAATCTGGCGGGCACTCGTCCGGTTGAAGGCGCAAGGACAATCAATCTTGCTGATCGACAAGAATATCGCGGCGTTGTCGCAGATTGCGGATCGCCACTACGTGATGGAGAAGGGGCGCGTGGTGTGGAACGGAACGTCGGCGGACCTGCACGCGACCGATGAGGTGAAGCGGCGATATCTGGGGGTTTGATTGCCCTCGCGGTTCTCGCCGAAGCGCGAATGATCTGTTATCCACGTTCTCCCCTGCGATCCGCTTGACAGCGACCGGCGTAAAGCGCTGAGACTACGGCGACGTGGCGCGGGCTGTGTAACGAACCCGCGGGACAGTTAGGCGGGGAACCAACATGACAAGCAAGACAGTGCGCTCGCACGCCGGCCGGCGTGACGTGATGAAAGGCGGGATGGCGGTGGCCGCGGCGGCGATGCTCCCGGCCGGCGTCGCCAGGGCAGAGCTGGCAAACATTCCGCGCGAAAAGACCATGGTGCTGATCGGCATCAACTCGCGCGACGGCCGCTGGGTCGATTACGAACTGTGGAATCCATACGCACTCGGTTCGAATCACCAGAATGGGCCCAACATGATCTACGAGCCGCTGGCGTATTACAGCGCGTTCGCTGACAAGTGGTACATGTGGCTGGCGGAGAGCTTCGAGTTCACGCCGGATTTCAAGCAGCTCACCATCAAGACGCGCTCGGGCATCAAATGGAGCGACGGCACGCCGTTCAGCGCCGAGGATGTCGCCTTCACGATGAACAGCCTGCGCGATCTTGGCTCAAAGGTGAAATGGGGCGTCGACGTCAGCCAGGCGCTGGAGGAAGCGACCGCGACCGATCCGAACACCGTGGTGCTGAAGTTCAAGATCCCGTCGCCGCGGTTCTTCTTCTTTGCCACCTATAAATACGACATCGGCATTTATATCGTGCCGAAGCACATTTACCAGGGACAGGATTGGACGACCTTCAAGCATTTCGATCTGGAGAAGGGCTGGCCGGTGACGACGGGGCCGTGGAAAGTCGTCGAGTCATCATTGCAGCAGAAGGTGTTCGATCGCCGCGACAGTTGGTGGGCAGCCGATGCGAAGCTTGCGCCGATGCCCCAGGTCCTGCGCAACATCTGGCTGCCTGTGGTGGCCGAACAGCAGTCGGCGCAGGCGCTGATCACCAACCAGGTGGACTTCGGCGGCGCCATCCAACCCGCCACATTCCCGACAGTGATCAAACAGAACGCCAAGGTCACGTCGTATTCCGGGCAGAAGCCACCGTGGGGCTATGTCGACTGGTGGCCGATATCGCTTTACGTCAACAACGAGGTGAAGCCGTACGACGACAAGGATGTGCGCTGGGCGGTCAGCAATTATATCGATCGGCAGCAGATCATCGATGTCGGGTATCTGGGAGCGGAAACCGTTTCGACCCTGCCGATGCCACCCTACAAGCCGCTGCTGCCGTATTTCGATGCGGTGAAGGACCTGCTCGTGAAGTACAACACCATCGAGGTAAACCCGAAGAAGGGTGATGCCTTGCTGGAGGGCAAGGGCTTCAAGAAGCATGACGGCATGTGGGAAGGGCCGGACGGCAAGCCACTGACGCTCGACATCATTGGCTTTGGTGCGTCGGGTCCGGCGATCGGGCCCGTGCTGTCGCAGCAGTTGAAGCGGCACGGGATTGCAGCGAACCTGGCGCTGCCACCGGACTTCGATAACCGCTTCCAGAAGGGTCAGTTTGTCGGGTCGATCTACGGCCATGGTGGCAGCATCCGCGAGCCCTATGACACGTTGCGCCTGTATCAAGGCCAGAGCATCGCGGTGCCTGGCGCGCATGCGGCGAACTTCAGCCGTTGGAAGAATGCCGACTACGACAAGATCGTTGATGAGGTCTACATCACCGATCCGACCAATGTCGCGAAGCTGAAAGACCTGTTCCGCGCGGCGATGGAGATCTGGCTGCCTGACCTGCCCGATATTCAACTGGTGCAGAATTACCACCGCATCCCCATGAACACGACGCGCTGGACGAACTGGCCAACGGAGGACAACGCCTACGTCAACGGCGCGTCCTGGCATCTGACCTGGAACATGGTGCTGTGGAACGCGAAACCGGCTGCGGGCTGAGGCGGTGGTGACAAACCTGGCCCTGCCCCGTCGTGACATACTCGCGGCGGGGCTGGCGAGCGGCGTGGCGGCGATGCTGCCTGCTGGCGTCGCCAGCGCGCAACCCACGCCGGTGCCGCGCGACCGTACGCTGGTGCTGATCAAGAACGGCGGCCGTGACGGACGCTGGGTCGATTTCGAGCTGTGGAACCCATACAGCATCGGGTCCAACCACCAGAACGGCGCAAACATCATCTGCGAGCCGCTGGCGTACTACAGCGCCTTCGCCGACAAGATGTATATGTGGCTGGCGGAGAGTTACGAATACACGCCTGACTTCAAGCAGCTCACGATCAAGACGCGGCAGGGCGTCAAGTGGAGCGATGGCGTGCCGTTCAGCGCCGATGACGTTGCGTATACCTTCAACACGCTGCGCGATCTCGGGCCGAAGGTGAAGTGGGGCGTCGACGTCAATCAGGCGCTCGATGAAGCCGTGGTCACCGATCCGAACACCGTGGTGCTGAAATTCAAGATCCCCTCCCCCCGGTTCTTCTTCTTCGCGACGTATAAGTACGACATCGGCATCTACATGGTGCCGAAGCACATCTTCCAGGGACAGGACTGGACCAGCTTCAAGCATTTCGACCTGGCGAAAGACTGGCCGGTAACGACGGGGCCGTGGAAGGTAGTGGAGGCCTCGCAGGCGCAGAAGGTGTTTGCGCGCCGCGATAGCTGGTGGGCAGCGGATCAGAAGCTGGCGCCGATGCCGCAGATGCTGCGCAGCATATGGTTGCCGAACACCGGCGAACAGCAGACCGCCCAGGCGGTGATCACCAACGAAGCCGATACGGCGTATGACATGCTTCCGGCGACCTTTCCGACGCTGTTCCGCGGCAATCCGAAGATCACCACGCATACGGAGCAGAAGCCGCCTTACGGCTATGTCGATTGGTGGCCGCTGTCGTTGTACGTCAATAACGACGTGAAGCCGTTCGATGATCGGGACGTGCGTTGGGCGCTCAGCCACTATATTGACCGCGACCAGGTGGTGAATGTGGCGTTCCTTGGGGCCTCGCAGGTGTCCGCGCTGCCGCTGCCGCCCTATGCGCCGCTGCTGCCGTATTTCGATGCGGTCAAGGACCTGCTGGCGAAATATGACACGCTGAAGTTCGACCCGAAGAAAGGCGATGACCTGCTGACGGCCAAGGGCTTCAAGAAGCAGGATGGGTTCTGGATCGGACCGGACGGCAAGCCGCTCGCGGTGCCAATGATCAGCGCGGGAAGTTTCGGCGCCGCATTGGGACCGGTGATTTCCGAGATGCTGCGGCGCCGCGGCGTGCAGGCGAGCCTGGCGCTGCCGCCCGACTTCAACAATCGGTTCCAGACCGGCGACTTTGTCGGCTCTATCTATGGACATGGTGGCAGCATTCGCGAGCCCTACGACACGCTACGGCTCTACCAGGGCAAGAGCATCGCTGTGCCGGGCGCACATCTGGTGAACTTCAGTCATTGGAAGAACCCAGAGTTCGACAAGATCGTCGATGAGGTCTACGTCACCGATCCGCAAAATGTGTCTCGGCTGAAGGAGCTGTTTCGGGCGGCGATGGAGATCTGGCTACCCGACCTGCCGGACATTCAGCTTGTGCAGAACCATCACCGGATTCCGATGAACACGACCTACTGGAAGAACTGGCCGACGGCGGAGAACCACTATATCAACGGGGCGTCGTGGCACCTGACGTTTCCGATGGTGCTGTGGAACCTGCAACCGGCATAGCGATCGATGCAAGCGATCTACATCGTTCAGGCGCTTCGGGGTCTTCCTGCTGATCATCTGGCTGGCGGCGACGCTCAATTTCTTTTTGCCGAAATTGTCGGGGCAGGATCCGGTGCGCACCAAGTTGCTGGAGGAGGCGTCCCTCGGCGGTTACGTGCACGCCGGCATCGAGGACATGGTGAAGGTCTACCAGCAGAAGTTCGGTCTGGATAAGCCACTGTGGCAACAATACCTGAACTACATCGATGATGTCGCGCACGGTAACCTGAACTACTCCATATCCAACTATCCAAATACCGTCGCGAGCATGATCCGTGATGCGCTGCCATGGACCGTTGGACTGCTTGGCGTGACGACGGTGTTCTCCTTCGCGGCTGGGACGCTGCTGGGGGCGCTGCTGGCGTGGCCAGGCGCGCCACGTTGGATGCAATGGATCATGCCGCCGCTGTGGGCGCTGCACGCCATTCCGTTCTTTCTGCTCGGACTGGTGCTGATGTACCTGTTCGCGTTCCAGTTCCAATGGCTGCCGATATTCGGCGGTTACAGTGCCGGCGCGAATGCATCGCTGAGCTGGACGTTCGCGCTGGACGTACTGCGGCACGCCGTGTTGCCGGCGCTGTCCATCGTACTGGTGTCGGTCGGTGGCTGGGCGCTGGCGATGCGCGGAATGATGGTGACCACGATGGGTGAGGACTACGTCACGTTCGCCGAGGCGAAGGGGCTGCGGAGCGCGACGATCTTCACGCGATACTGCATCCGCAATGCGATCCTGCCACAGACGACGGGCCTGGCGCTGGCCTTGGGGCAGATCCTGTCTGGCGCCGTGCTGGTGGAAGTCATTTTCGGTTATCCAGGTATCGGGGCGTTACTGTTTCAGGCGATCAAGGAGAACGATTTTTTCCTGATACAGGGGATCGTGTTCACGGTGATTGTTGCGCTGGGATTTGCGACGTTCGTGCTGGATGTGATCTACCCGTGGCTCGATCCACGGATTTCGTATCGGCGCAGTTGATGGTTGCCGCAACAGATTTCACCCCACTGTCCCGGCCGCGGACACACTAGCCGCAATGCTGCGCTATTTCGGCCGCAACAGATCGCTCGTGGTTGGCATCTTGCTGCTGAGCCTCCTTGTGCTGTTCATGGTGATCGGCGCGTTCACCGTCGATACGGACAATGCCCAGGCGTTATCCGTTCCTGCGTTGCAGCCGCCCTCCTGGGAGTACCCGTTCGGCACCGATCGCCAGGGACGCGATCTGCTTGCGGTGATGGTGGCCGGCACGCCGTTGACACTTTGGATCGGATTTGTGGCGGGCTTCATCGGCGTGGGTCTAGGCGCTATCCTCGCGTTCACCGCGGCCTATTACGGCGGCATGGTGGACACCGTGATCCGCAGCATTGCCGATATCGGGCTGACGATACCGGGGCTGCTGGTGCTGATCATCATCGCGGTTTCGCTGCGCGGCAGCCTGACAGTGAACCAGATGGCGATCGTGGTTGCCGCGCTGGCGTGGCTCAATCCGACGCGCACCATCCGCTCGCAGGTGCTGACGCTGCGTGAGCGCGGATACGTCGAGATCGCGCGGCTCAATGGCATGAGCGGGCCTGAGATCATCGTGCGGGAGCTGATGCCAAACCTGTTGCCCTATCTCGCGGCTACGCTGGTCAGCAGCGTGTCAGCTGCAATCCTTGCCTCGGTTGGCCTGGAGGTGCTGGGGCTGGGACCTGTCGAGGCGCCGACGCTGGGAATGACGCTCTACTGGGTGTTCTTCAATGCGGCGATCATCAATGGCTGGTGGTGGTGGTGGACGGCGCCACTGGTGGTGATTGTGATCGTGTTCCTCGGACTGTTCTTCCTGACCGTAGGGCTGGACGAAGTTGCCAACCCGCGACTGCGGCGTACCGCATGATCAGGTCGAACAGCGAAGTATTGCGCGTCGACAGATTGCGCGTCGCCTACGACCACCCGCTCGGCGTGGTGCGTGCGGTGGACGATGTCAGCTTCTCGCTGCGCCCGCATGAACGGTTCGGGTTGGCCGGCGAGTCGGGATCGGGCAAGTCCACCATGGCACTCGCGATCCTGCGCATGATCAAACCGCCGGGCCGCATCGATGGCGGTGAGGTGTGGCTGGAGGATACGTCGGTGACCCAGCTTTCGCCCGATGCCGTGCGGCGGCTGCGACTGGCAGGTATCGCGATGGTACCGCAAGGATCGATGAATTCGCTCAACCCCGTGGTGCGGATTCGTGATCAGATCGGCGATGCGATCGCCGACCACGGCACGCAGCTGTCGCGGCGCGCGTTGCACGAGCGGGTGCGTGATTTGCTGGGCCATGTTGGGTTGCCGCCAGAGACCGCCGATAAGTATCCGCATGAATTGTCGGGGGGCATGAAGCAACGCGCGTGCATCGCGATCGCGATCTGCCTGAAGCCGAAAGTAATCATTGCCGATGAACCAACCAGTGCACTGGATGTGGTGGTGCAGCGGCAGGTGATGGGAACCCTCGGGCGCGTGCAGACGGAGTTGGGCGCCGCCGTGATCCTCGTGGGTCATGACATCGGCCTGATGGCACAGTTCGTCGATCGGCTAGGGATCATGTACGCAGGACGGCTGGTCGAGGTCGCACCAATCGCAGAGATCATCACGGCGCCACGACATCCGTATACACGACTGCTGATCGACAGTTTGCCGTCGCTTGATCGGAGAGGCGGACTGCGCGGGATTCCGGGGCTGGCACCGTTGCTGCGGGACCTGCCACCGGGATGTGCGTTCCATCCTCGGTGCCCACGAGCGGAAGCGCGCTGCCATAGTGAGAAACCCGTGGTGCGTTCGGTCGGGATGGACGCAACGGTCGCGTGCCACTTCGCATGACACCGTTGATCGAACTCCGCGATGTGACGAAGGCGTTCACCGGCGGCGTGTTGGGGCGCGAGCGGAAGGTGGCGTTGGAGCGCTTCTCGTTCGCCATCGATCCCGAGCGTCCGCGCATTACCGCAGTGGTCGGGGAGAGCGGCAGCGGGAAGACGACACTGGCTCGTTTGCTGCTGGGCTTGATCCAGCCGACGGAGGGCAAGGTGCTCTACAAGGGGCACGACCTGGCCGCGCTATCGCACGCGGAACGGCGCGATTTCCGCCATCATGTCCAGGCGATCTTCCAGGATCCGTACGAGGTGTACAACCCGTTCTATCGGGTAGACCACGTGCTGACGACGCCGGTGCGGAAGTTCCGTCTGGCCTCATCGGCGGCCGAAGCGCGGGAACGGATCGAGGATGCATTGCGTGCCGTGGGTCTCCAGCCGAGCGAAATATTGGGGCGGTATCCGCACCAGCTCTCCGGTGGTCAGCGGCAGCGGATCATGGTGGCGCGCGCGCTGCTGCTGCGGCCGTCGTTGATCGTGGCGGATGAGCCGGTGTCGATGGTCGATGCGTCGTTGCGCGCCACGATCCTTGGCAGTTTGCGCAAGCTGCATGAGGAGCTGGGCATCTCGCTGCTCTACATCACGCACGATCTGGCCACGGCATATCAGGTGGCGGATACCATCCTGGTGCTCTACCACGCCGCGGTGGCGGAGGCAGGCGACGTGGAGCTGGTGGTGAAGTCGCCGCAGCATCCGTATACACAGTTGTTGATCGGGTCGATCCCGCAGGTCAGCACGGTGCGTGATTGGGCGGCGGAAATCCCGCAGGAGGCACGGAACATCACGGCGAGCGGCTGCAATTTCGCCGACCGGTGTCCGATGGCCATGGCGCAGTGTCTGAAGGAAACGCCGCCGCTGTTTCAGACAGCACCTAACCGAGCGGTTGCGTGTTTCCTGCATGAGGGTGCGCCAGCGCTGCCGGCGGGAACGGTCGGGCCAGTGCTGGTGACGGCGTGATCGCTCCACGCACCCTCATGGCGCAGCAAGTCATGCGGCGAACTGCTGTGCGTGACGCTTCACCTGTTCGTTGTAGTTGGAGCGGTAGCTGTCGCTGACGCCCTGGTGCACGGCCAGCGCCGCGGCGTCACGTTCGACAGTTGGAGGGTCGACGAGGTCGAAATGACCGTAGGTGTCCCGGCCCCGCACCAGCATCGCCTTCACACGGACCGGGCCGTTCACTCGGACATGAGTGGGGATGTAGTTCAGACCGATGCCAACGCGGCGATGTGACGCGCGGTTGGGAGCCGAGCGATGCACGGCAAGCTCGTGGTGCAGCGAGAAGGAACCTGCGGGCAGCGCCATTGCCACGGGGTCACGGTCGTCGAAATCATCCGTGATGGTTTGGCCCGCGCGGTTGATGCTGTTTGCCAGGCCAAGCGCCGCGTGGTGGTGGAGACGTGGCTTGCCCCGGAAGGAGAGTTGCTCCATGCAGCCGGCTTCCTCGCTGGCGTCGGTCAGCGCTACCCAGGCGCAGACCTGCTCGCGTGGCTCCAAGCCGAAGTATCCGCCATCCTGATGCCAGGCGGCGTAGGTTGGCGAGTTGGGCTCCTTGATGAAAAAGGTGCTGGTCCAGACAAGAATGTTGGGACCGATGACATCCTCGATCGCGTCGAGGATGCGGGGATGGCGGACTAGGTCGTTGAACCACGGCGAGTGCGCATAGCCGTGCGAACGCCACTTCACGTCCGCTTCCGCCACAGGACAGCCCAGGTCGGATTCCAACCGCGCAAGGCCGGCCAGGCAGGTCGCAATCTCGTCGGGACTGAGCGCGGGAATGGGGAAGAAGAAGCCGTTGTAGCGATACGAGTCCACCTGTTCCTGGGTCAGTGCTTTCATTGTTTGCCTCCTAATCGACCGGTCAGGCCGGCCGGTTCCATTGCAGGTCCAGGTCCAAAGGAAACACCGGCCTGCGAACCTTGCGGAACGTCAGTTGGTCATAGTCCGACGTGCATACACCGACACCGGCACACTCTACGATTTCCCGCGCGATCTTGCCGAGGTCGGCGCGCCAGTGCACGCGACTTTTGATCGCGACGTACTTCTTGCGCGACGGGTCGATGCCGAGAACCTGCAGCATCTCCTGTGCGGTCGGCTCGATATGGCGGCTGAGCAACACGATCTGCACCTTGCCAGTATCGAGCACGACGGTGCGGCCCATGTAGATCTGCAATCCCGGCGTCAGGCCGCCCTTCAAACGGAACGCACCTGACGAGATCGTCTGCACCACACCGGTCACGGTCAGCGGCGCGCTTGCGACCGGCAGTTGCGGCATCGGCAGCTTCGCGCCGATGGTCAGCGTGATCGTCGCACCGACGCCGGCCTCGACCGCCTGCGCCACCGCATCGGGATCGTAGATACCGAAGAACACGACATCATCGAGGTCCTGGCGGATGATCTCGCGCAACGTGTCGGTGGTATCCATCGTGCCGCCGCTGGCGCAATTGTCGTAGTGATCGAGCAGCACGACAGGCAACTGGCCCGGCGCGACCAACGTCTTGGCGCGGCGCACAGAGGCTTCCAACGGCTCGATGTCGAACATGAATTCGCGCCGCGCCTGCCATGCGGCGCCGAGCAGTTCGTCCACCATCGCCTGGGCAGCGTCCGGATCGTTGTCGGTCACAACCACCGCCGACAAACCGGCCATCGGCACGTCGGCATGCGGAAAGCCAACGAACAGGCTGGCGGCGAGCGCACGGCCGCTTGCCTCCCACGCCGCACACATCGCCTGCAGGTCCTTGTTGGGCGCGCGGTGCGTCCCTTGCGCCATCACGTGCGGCAACATCGGTGCGTGGCCCCAGGCGGTGGTGGGCCGCACTTC
Source organism: uncultured Alphaproteobacteria bacterium (assembly GCA_963726125.1). Lineage (GTDB taxonomy): Bacteria > Pseudomonadota > Alphaproteobacteria > Acetobacterales > Acetobacteraceae > JAMXLO01. The sequence continues at coordinate 76,813 of CAVSBG010000020.1, forward strand.
GCCACGCATCACCCGCAGCAGGGCGCGCGCGGCACGTTCGGCGGTCTGCCTCTGGTCGATATGCGGATAGGTCTGGTAGCCGGCGACGACCTGCGCGTTGGCGACCATCGCATCAAACACGTTGGCGTGCATGTCGTAGGCGACGCAGAGCGGGGTGCGGGCATCGATGGCGCGGATGCGGCGCAGGAGTTCGCCCTCGCCATCATCGTAGCGCTCGGTGACCATGGCACCGTGCAGGTCCAGCCATATCGCGTCGAAGCCGCCCTGGGCGACGGCGTCGGTGACCATGCGGCAGAAGGTTTCGTAGGCCTCGCTGTTCACTGGGCCGCTGGGAGGCGCGCTCGCGCAGAGCGGCACGACGACCTCGGCCTGGAGTTCGTCGGCTACGGCAAGGTAGCCACCCATGCAGGTGCCGGTGCCTCGGTAGAAGTCGACCGCCGTCTGGCCGGTGAGCAGCGTGGTGCCATTGCGGCAGAACCGCTCCAGCTTGGTCGGGACCGGCGAGAAGGTGTTGGTCTCGTGCGAGAGTGTCGCCAACAGCAGCCGCATGTGTCCTCCAGCGCCCTAAGAGCCGCGGAGGATAGGACGGCGCGCACGGGGTGGCTACCAACGGTGGTGCCCCTGACGCATGGGACCGGCAGATCGGTGCGTCGCCGTCAATGCGCGAGTTGCAGTTCTTGCACGCGGATCAAACCGTCGGGAATCGGCACGAAGCCCTGTATCTTCGCTGACATCCCAACTATGTTTTTCCATGTCCACAGATAGGTAATCGGCAGATCCTGCGCCGCGATTGTCCAGGCCTTCTGGTAAATGTCCCGCCTGGTGTCGACGTCCGTCACTTGTCGCGCCTGATCCAATAGCGAGTTGAATGCCGCGTTGCTGTAATGACCCTCGTTCAGCGGTGCGCCACTGTGCAGGAAGGCATACATGTTGCCGTCCGGGTCGATGCGTCCGGACCAGTAGCCGATCGAAGCCTCAAAATCTCCTTGCAGTGCGGCGTTCAACAGCGCACGCGCCTCCATCGCCTTGATTTTCACGTCAAAGCCCGCCTCGGCCGCCATTGATTGGATCACCTCCGCCGTCTGGACGCTGTCAGGACTATTCACCACGGAGAGATTGACGGTCAGCGGGGTAGTGACGCCGGCCTCGTGCAGCAATGCTTTCGCCTTGGCGATGTCGCGGCCCGGTGGCAGCAGGGCGGCATCGTGGTATGGCGATGTGGGCGGGATCGCCTGCGCGGAGGCCGGATACAGCCCGTTGAACACCACGTTGATGAGTGCGGTGCGATCGATCGAAAGCTCGAACGCCTTGCGCACTCTCGGGTCCTTACCATATGGCGTGTTGGCCTGAGGACCGTTGGCAAGATTGTTGGTGATGCCGTGGTAGCCAAGTGCATCCGACACAACGAGTTTCAGCTTGGGATCCGACTGCACCGCCTTTGCGTCCGTCGGCACGATGTATTCCGAGATGTCGATGGTGCCGGACTTCAGGTTGGCAAGCCGCACCGAGGAATCCGGCATGGTGAGATAGATGACGCGGTCGAAGTGGATCGACGCGGCGTTCCAGTAGTCAGGAAAGCGCGCCAGCGTAATGTGGTCCTGCGCAACACGTTCGACGAAACTGAACGGACCGCTGCACACTGGATGGGTGGCGAAGTCCTTGCCCTCCTTCATGGCCGCGGTGGGCGCCAGGATCATGCCGGCGCGATCCGTGAGCTGCGCGATTAATGGCGCGGACGGCGATTTCAGCACAATGCGGATCGTCAGCGGATCGACGACCTCGATGTGGTCGATCTGGCTGATCTCGGAGCGGCGAAAGCTGCCCTCCAGCGTGAGATGGCGCTCCAGGCTGGTCTTGACCGCGTCGGCATCCATCGTGGTGCCGTCCTGGAACTTCACGCCCTGACGCAGATGGATGAGCAATGTGTGAGTATCGTTCCACTCGTAACCGGTGGCGAGCTGCGGAACGATGTTGAGATGCTGGTCGATGTCGAACAGCTTGTCGCATAGGCCGGCAAAAACCACCCGCCCGGTGTACGTGGTCGCGAGCGTCGGGTCGAGCGCATCGGGGTCGTCGCGCAACGCGATCCGCAGATCGGTAGCTGATGCCGTGTTCGCGGCGAGAGCCAGCGCCAATGAGCCGACAATCAGACGAGCTATCCGCATCGCTATCTCCCGGTTTTCGGGGAAGCGGCAAGCAAGCTGTGTGCCAGCCGAAAGGAAGGCGTCTCCGGCAATGCTTTCGTACGAAACGACCGAATTGGCTCGTCCGATGGCTCTACGACACCGGCCAGGCATCACCGAGGCGAAAGCCAGTCGGGAACGGATCGCTTGGGTCGAGCACATATTGGTGGAATGCGGTGATCCAGGCGCTTCCGGTGAGCGATGGGAGTATCGCGGGTTTGCTGCCGACGGTCGTGGTGCCGCGCACGCGGCCGATGAACTCGGTGCCGATCAGGCTTTCGTGCACCAAGCTCTCGCCTTCCGCGATCTGTCCACGGGCATGCAGGACGGCGAGTCGGGCACAGGTTCCGGTGCCGCAAGGTGAGCGGTCATGCCGACCTGGCGACACGATCACCGTGTTGCGGGCACGCTTGCCGTCAGGCGTATCTCGAAGCGGACCGGCAAACAGGGTCTGATTGATGGTGTGGATGTCGGGATTCTCCGGATGGACACACGGGATTTGGACGGCTGCCGCCTTCTTGATGCGCTCGCCGACTTCGACCATCTGCGCGGCTTCTGAATTGTCGAGTTTGAAGCCGACACTCGCCGCGTCGACGATTGCATAGATCATGCCGCCATAAGCGACGTCGAGCGTGATGCGGCCAAGGCCCGGCACGTCGACAGCATGATCCAGCGCGAAGACGAAGGCGGCGACATTGTCGAACGTGACGCTCTCGCATTTGCCGTTGCGACAGGCGGCCCGCACCCTGATCAGGCCGGCAGGCGCTTCCAGCGTCAGTTCGGTGACCGGCTCCTGCATCGGGATCATGCCGGTTTCCAGCAATGCGGTGACGGTACAGATCGTATTGGTGCCTGACATCGGCACATAATAGTCGGACTCCATGATGACGAAGCCGGCATCGGCGTCCGGGTGCGTCGGGGGAAGCACCAGGTTGACGCACTGATTTACTCGGCCGCGGGGTTCGTTCAGCAGGAACTGGCGCAGGTCGTCGGCCTTGGTTTCCAGGTATTGCATCTTCTCGAACATGGTGCGGCCGGGAACGTCGCGGACGCCGCCGGTAATGACCTCGTTGAGCTCGCCGGCAGCGTGCGCGCCGACGACGGTGACCATGCGACTGAACCTCATGTGTGGGGCTTTCCTGCTGAAGACGAGCGATGTGTGATGCTGCCGCAAGGCTCCGCTGCGCGCCACGCCCCTTGCACTTCGGGTCAAGATCGGGCTGAAAGAGCGGCGCGCAATCGCGAGGAGCGCTTCGCCTCATGCACCCGATCGTTGGCATTCCGGCCTGCGCCATCCTGATGGTGAAGGAGCAGCTTCGCCACGACACGCCGGCACGCTATCCAACGGCGGTGCTGGGTGGCGCGGGGGCGGTCCCGATACTGATCCCGCCGATGGGCGAGGCGTCGCTTGCGGTGCTGGATCGGATCGACGGTCTGTTGCTGCCGGGCAGCCCCAGCAACGTGCATCCCAGCCATTACGACGGCGGTGACAGCGCCACGCCCGATCGGCACGATCTGGAGCGCGACGCGACGACACTTCGGCTGATCCCCGAGGCGATCCGGCGCGGCATGCCGGTACTGGCGATCTGCCGCGGCATCCAGGAGTTGAACGTGGCGCTCGGCGGCACGCTGCACCAGGAAGTGCATGCAGTGACAGGACGGCGCGACCACCGACCGGGGCTCGGATCGATCGAGGAGAAGTATGCGCCGCGGCATCTGGTGACGCTGTCGGGGCAGCTTGCCCGGATCATTGGCAGCCCGAAGATCCTGGTGAATTCGCTGCACGGCCAGGCGATCGACGTGCCGGCGCCCGGATTGGTCGTGGAGGCTGTGGCGGAAGACGAGACGATCGAGGCAGTGCGGGTGGCCTCGGCGCGGGCCTTCGCGTTCGGCGTGCAGTGGCATCCGGAATGGGGCTACGCCGACGATAGCGCCAGCGTGGCACTGTTCCGCGCGTTCGGGGATGCGTGCCGGGCGTATCAGACGAGATTGAGCAAGGCTGCATAAAGCGGGCAACACCCCCTCCCCACCCTCCCTGCCCAACGACGGGAGAAGGGGCGGAAACACTCCCTCTCCCGCAAAGCGGAGGAGGGTTGGGGAGGAGGTCAATCGGGAGAGAGTTCAACATGGACCTGCAACTCGCCGGCAAGAAGGCGCTGATCACTGGCGGCTCCAAGGGCATCGGGCGCGCAACCGCAGAACTGCTGGCTGATGAGGGCTGCGACGTGACGCTGGTGGCGCGCGAGCAGAGAGCGCTGGACGCGGCCGCCGCGGCGATCCGTGCACGGCGGCAGGTGAACGTGCGGACGATCTCCGCCGATCTGTCGTCGGACGCGGCGGTGCGACGCGTCGCCCTGGAGGCAGGCGAGCTCGATATCCTGGTGAACAATGCCGGTGCCATTCCGCCGGGTGACCTGCTCTCCATCGACGATGCAAAGTGGCGCACGGCGTGGGACCTGAAGGTGTTCGGCTACATTTCGTTCTGCCGCATCGTGTATGCACAAATGCAGGCACGCCGCGCTGGAGTCATCATCAACGTGATCGGTGCGGCAGGCGAAAGTTTCCCGACCGGCTACATCGCGGGTGCGGCGGGCAATGCGTCGCTGATGGCGTTCACTCGCGCGCTGGGCAAGGGCGCGCCGGCAGACGGGCTGCGCGTGGTCGCGATCAATCCCGGGCCGGTGGAGACCGATCGGCTGGTGATGCTGCGACGTGCCGAGGCACAGGCGAAGTTCGGCGACCCGGAGCGATGGCGCGAACTGACCGCTGGCATGCCGTTCGGGCGCGCCGCGTCGCCGAAGGAGATCGCCAATGCCGTGGCGTTCCTGGCCAGCCCGTTGTCCGCCTACACCACGGGAACGGTGCTGACGATCAATGGCGGGGGATGAGTTGGCGTTTACCAGAAATTCGTAATCCAGGCCGACATTGCCGCAGTTCCCCAGCGGAGGATCGCGTCAATGTCCGGATCAGCAGATGGCGACCTTCGTGCCAGAACGGCCTTCCTTGGCCTGACTACGGAGGCATGCGGATTACTCAGGGGGTTTTGGCCGCTCCTGGAGCCGCGGCTGCCGGAACTGCTCGAAGGGTTCTACCAGCATGTCACCGGAATCCCGGCTCTCAAGCTGTTGCTGGGCGAACGGATCCCCCGCCTCAAGCAGGCCCAGACGGCGCACTGGAAGCGGTTGTTCTCCGGGCAATTCGACGATGCCTACTTCCAGGGTGTGCACACGATTGGCATGATACACCACAAGATCGGTCTCGAGCCGCGCTGGTACATCGGTGGCTATGCGTATGTCCTCAATCGTCTGGTGGCGCTGGCGGTGCGCACGCATCGCTGGTCGCCGGGCAAACTTGTGAAGCTGATCGAGGCAGTGAACGCCGGCGTGATGCTGGACATGGACATCGCGATCTCGGTGTACCAGGACGCGCTGGTTGCCGAGAAGGAGCAGCGCGGGAAGCGACTCGATGTCCTGCTGCGCGACTTCGAGAGCAAGACCGCCGTGCTTGCGGGCATTGTGGCCTCAGCTGCGACCGAGCTGGAAGCGACGTCACGCGCAATGGCGGCCACGACGGGCGAGACATCGGCGCAAGCCAGCAATGTCACGGGGGCGGTCGAGGCTGCGAGCGTCAATGTTCAGACCGTCGCCTCAGCAGCAGAGGAACTCTCGGCGTCGATCTCAGAAATCTCGCGTCAGGTGGCGCAGTCGTCCGAGATCGCTGAACGCGCGGTGCAGGATGCCAACCGTACAGATGCGATCGTGAAGACGCTGGCGGATGGCGCGCAGAAGATCGGCGACGTGGTGAATTTGATCAGCACGATCGCCGCGCAGACCAACCTGCTGGCACTCAACGCCACCATCGAAGCCGCGCGCGCCGGCGATGCCGGCAAGGGCTTTGCGGTGGTGGCCTCGGAGGTCAAGAACCTGGCGAATCAGACCGCAAAGGCCACCGAGGATATCAGCCAGCAGATCGCGACCATCCAGGTGGCCACCAAGGAGGCGGTGACCGCGATCGAAGCTATCGCGCAAACGATTGGGGAGGTCAGGCGCATTGCCTCGACAATCGCTGAGGCAGTCGAAGAGCAGGGTGCTGCAACGCAGGAGATCGCGCGCAACATCCAGGAAGCTGCCGCAGGCACACAGCAGGTCAGCGTTAGCATCGTCAGCGTCAATCGTGGTGCACAGGAGACTGGCGTCGCCGCGACGCAGGTGCTCGCAGCCGCGGGTGAGTTGTCGAAGCAGTCCGAACAACTCAGCGGCAATGTCGGGCAATTCATCGCCGAGGTGAAGGCTGCCTGATCGAGGCGACGAACGAGCGCGGGTGGACGCTGTCGGAGTGGCGATGCCGAGGGAACGTTAGGAAATTCCTCACGCAAAGATCGTATGGAGGGCCGTCGGTTCGCTTGAGGTTTTCCTGATGTCCCGCATGCTGCAAGCCATTCGTCAGCCGTGTCTTGCAATCCGGCTGCAATTCATCGTCGTCACCGCCTTGCTCTGCCTGCTCGTGCTCGGCGGCATTTCGATCGCTGATCGCTACAACCTGATGTGGGGCACACGCGCCGAGAAATTGCGGTCGATCGACGATGCAGCCGTGTCGATCGCAGCCGAACTTGAGCGAAGGGTGCAGGCTGGCGCACTGACGCGCGATCAGGCGATCGAACAGTTTCGTAACACCATCCGGCCTATCAGGTTCGACAGTGGCAGTGGGTATTACTTCGTCTATGCCATGGACGGGCGAACGCTGGTGCTTGGACCGACGCCGGACGTTGAAGGTACCAATCGGATAAATGTCACCGACGCTCTCGGAAATCTGTGGGTCCAGGAGCAGATCACGGCGGCACAGCGCGGCGGCGGGACCGTCGTCTATCACTATCCCAAACCCGGTCAAAAAGTCGCGCAGCCAAAGCTGTCCTACGTCGCGCCGTTCACACCGTGGAATCTCTACGTCGGTACGGGCGCTTACGTCGATGACCTGCGCGCTGCCGCTCTTACCGGTGCAGAGCAACTGATCGGGGTCATCGCGGTGCTGCTGGGCATTACCGTCACGGTCGCGTGGCTGGTTTCACGTGGCATCACGCTGCCGCTTGGCCGATTGCGGCAGAGCATGACCGCGCTGGCGGATGGCAACCTGACCGGCGTCATTGCCGGCAGCGAGAGACGTGATGAAACGGGTGACATGGCCCGTGCGGTGGTCGTGTTCCAGCAGCACATGGCCAAGGAGAGCGGGCTCGCCGTCGAGCAGGCGGCGGAACGCGAGCAGGCTGCGCAGGAGAAGCGAACCGCAATGATCGACATGGCGGAGACCATCGAGCAGGAGACCAGCCATGCCCTGCAACAAATCTCGGCCACGACGACCATGATGACCACGACAGCGAATGAGATGAGCGACTCGGCTGGACGCACCGGCGCATCAGCGCAGAATGCAGCCACCGCGGCTAGCCAGGCGCTGGCGAACGCACAGACGGTGGCCAGCGCGGCAGAGCAGCTTTCCGCGTCGATCCGCGAGATTGGCGGCCAGGTCGGTCAGTCATCGGCGGTGGTTGCCCGGGCGGTCGATGCCGGCAGGGAGACACGCTCCACGATTGAGGCGTTGAACGAGAAGGTCGGGCGCATCGGGGCCGTGGCCGACATCATCGGCGAGATCGCCGCCCGCACGAACCTGCTGGCGCTCAACGCGACAATCGAGGCGGCGCGGGCAGGCGACGCCGGCAAGGGATTCGCCGTGGTCGCCAGCGAGGTGAAGCAGCTTGCCACCCAGACCGCGAAATCGACCGAGGAGATCACGCGCCACATTGCCGAAGTGAAGGCGGCAACCGGCGAGTCAGTGACCTCGGTGGTGCGGATCGAGCAGACGATCACCGAGATCAACTCTATCGCGGGGTCGATCGCGGCGGCGGTGGAGGAGCAAGGTGCGGCCACTGCCGAGATAGCGCGCAACATCACCGAGACCGCCAACGCGGCGAACGAAATGACGCAGCGAACTCATGAGGTATCGCACGAGGCGGAGCAGACCGGCACGCAGGCCGGCACCGTGCTGACCAACATCACAGAACTCCGCGACGCGGTAGTCCGTCTGCAACATGCGGTGGTGCGTGCAGTCCGCACATCCACGACCGACGTGGATCGGCGCAAGGCGCGACGTTACGCAACGGACCTGGCGTGCCGGGTCGCCGTATCCGGCGCGGGAATGTCCGACGCGCGGCTGGTTGATCTATCGGCGGGTGGCGCAAGTATCGTAGGCGGGCCGACTTTGGCGGCGGCGGCGACCGGCACGCTCGCGATCGATGGTGTAAGTCGATCGCTGCGCTTCGTTGCACGCGGCAACGACGATGGTGGTTCGATGCACCTGACGTTTCAGCCCGCCAACGAAGCAGCAGAGGCGCTTGCGCCCCTGCTGCGCCGCTTGGCGGATCGGCTCGCTGCCTGAAACGCCGCCGCGGCTGGGTCTACACCGTCTGCAGTATTGCCTCGCGCTTCATCTCGGGCGTCATTTCGGCGCGCCAGTCAGCGCCGCGAGGCAGCACCGCCTCGTGGGCGCGCAGGGTGTAGTAGCTGGTGCCGGTGCCATCCGGCGTGCCGCCGGCCTCCACCGTCTTCACCACCTGACGTAGCAGCTTGCGCGCCTGGATGATCGCCTTGTCGGCGGGACCGAGATGCTCTTTTGAGCGGTCGACGATGCGGCCCATGCTCTCCTGGATCGCACGGTCCTGCACGTTGATGCCGTCTATACCCGTGTAGCTCTCGGTCTTCTGCACCAGGCGATCGAGCAGGTAGTTGTTCTCGCGGTTCGCCTTGGAGCGGAAGGTCACTGGATCGACATGCATCGGCCCGTTGCCGAGGCCGCGCTCGAGCCGATCCTCGTCATGCAGGGGACCGTCCGGGCAGTAGCCCCAGTTGTAGACAGCTGTCGTCTCGTCATCCACCGGCACCCAGATATGGCCGGCATCGAGCGGCAATCCGCTTTCCGCCTTTGACGGCCGGATTTGATGGAACGGCAGGACGAATTGATAGGAACGGATGTGCATCTCGTCCTCGCCGAGCGGACGGATGCCGGCGTACTGGTAACCGTAGTCGGTGATGTCCACCACCAGGTTCGGCGCCTTGCCGCGTACGAACGGATTGGACGGCTTGAATCCACCGCGCGTTGACGTTTCACTCAGCAACCGGTGCATGATCGGCGCGTGCGAGGTGTCGATGCCGCCCTCCAGACCCTGCAGCCAGTTGCACTCCTGAATGACTTTCGTCACGTGGCGATTGGCTTCCGGCGCCTGCGTCCAGGCGAATTTCGGCACCGCCGGCATGTGCTCGACCGGACCAAGATACGCCCAGATGATGCCGCCGAGTTCGCACGTCGGATACGCTGTGAGCCGGACCTTGTGCTTGAAGTCATTCTCCGGCGGTTCGTTCATCATGTCGGTGCAGGTGCCGGCGACGTCGAACTTCCAACCGTGATAAACGCAGCGCAGACCGCACTCTTCGTTGCGACCAAAGTAGAGCGAGGCGCGGCGGTGCGGGCAGAGTTCGTCGATCAAGCCAATGCGGCCCTCTGTGTCACGGAAAGCAACGAGGTCCTCGCCGAGCAGGCGGACACGGATGGGTGGACCGTCGGGTTCGGCGACCTCGCGCGACAGGGCGGCGGGTATCCAGTATCGGCGGAGCGCATTGCCCATCGGCGTACCCTGGCCGACACGGGTTACGAGTTCGTTCTCCTCGCGAGACAGCATGGCTATCCTCCTTGTCCGTCCTGTTGGGGCCGTTAGGGGGAAGCCTATCGCTGCCGGGATGGCCCGGCAACGCCGCCGCGATCGACCCTACCGCAGCGCCTTCCAAAATTCGGCAACGAAGCCACGTGCATCGACATGCAGCGGCTGCCGAAGAATGCGAGGCTCGCCGCCCTGGCAGCCCCACGCGTAGATCGTGTCATGGCCCGTTGCCGCCGCGGGCACGAACTCAGCAGCGGGATTGTCGTGGCACCACTGCACCGTGCCCTCCCCCGGCTCGCGGCTGGTGTTCGCCTTCCCGCAGGGGAGGTTGGCGCCGATGGTGCAGACCATGACGTGCCCATGGTCGCAACGGAACACCGTGGTGTCCACCGCCACGCGCGCGGGCATCTTCATGCCGAACGTGGCGTTGACGGTGGGCACCAGTGCCTCTGGTATCGGCTGCGTCGTATCGTCAGTGGCGACGCGCTTGCAGAATGCCGCAGGGGTTTCAGCATGCGCCGGCGCAGCGCAGCCGATGGCGATGACCACCAGGGCCGCGCCGCAGATGCACCCGGCGCTAGTCCCAGATCGCATCGACGATGCGGCCATCCTCGCCAATGACGATGGTGAGCCGGTTTGGATTCGCCCGCATGTCGGTGATCCCGTCGGTTGGCTTCAGGATCCGCGTATTCGCGGGCAGGTCTTCTTCGTGCACGGTGTCGTCGGCGGCAACACCAGCCGGAGCCGTGGCGCCCTTCGCAACGAATTGCTTTCCGACACAGGGACCGCATGTCTCGGTCGGCCCCTTGGCCTCAACGTAGCCGTTGGGGTCCGTGAGCGTCAGCGTGTTGGTCGCCGAACGTATCCGAACCGCCTTGAACGGCATGTCGGGGATCGGCAGCACCGCCTGGATCGGCCCATAGCTTCCCGGCGCCGACGCATCGTCTGGGGCCTGTGCAACGAACACGAGGTCGAGCACACCATCGGCCGGCGTCCCGCTGGTCAGCGGGACCAGCGTGCCATTTTGCCAGCCATCAGTCGTAGTCAGCCCGCGCGCGGCGATCACCGCCCAATCGGGGTTGTGCGCGCTGTGCAGGATCTCCACGCTGGTGACCGCCAGGATGGGGAGGCTCTCGGCAGACTCGTCTTGCCCGCCGGTCGATGCAGTCTGGTCCGGCCCCGGGTTCTGATCCGATGCGGCGGATTGCCCTTTGGGCGCAGGGGCTTGCGCTTTGGGCGAGAGCGCAGGCGCTTGCGCCTTGGGCGCGGCAGGAGCCGGTGCCGTTTGCGCCACGGCGAGACCGCCGGCAACGATCACGGCGCCCAACGCCATGAGACCGGTCCGAAGCATGCAGCCCAATTGCGCCATTGCACTCTCTCCCCAACAGATCAGCTTGCGGCCGCCAGCGTGGGCGCGCCATCCAGTTCCATCCGGTCCAACGCATCGAGGATCAAATCCGTCGGCACCATCTGGGTCAGTTCGCAGAACCGCGTCCGATCGCTCGCGAAGCTGCCGTTCTCCGTCAGCTTGTTGATCGGCGCGCCGCCGCCACAGACCGAGAAGTAATCGCACGAATTCCGACACGCCGCCACGCCGAGCGCGATGTCGTGCGTCATGCGTTGCATCACCGCGCTCGCCCGCATGTCGTCCAGCGAGTGCTGGCGCACGTTGCCGATAATGAAATCGCCGTAGCGTTCGTCCTTCAGCCCCAGCAGTTCGGGCGAGAAACTCGATACGTCGCCGTTGCATGCGACATTCAACATACCGAACCCGGCGACCTGCTCGTTGCCCATCACGGCTTCCTGGGGACGCAGGATGCGCGGCAGCATGCCATCGATCTCGCGGATGAAGCTGAACCGACCGCTCTGGCGTGCCAGGCGCCAGAACCGGCCGAGAAACCCGCTGAAACGCGCCCGCAGGTCCGCCATCTCGAACAGTTCGGATCGATGGTCACCCTCGGATTCCTCGACGTTGAAGCAGACCTGATCGATACCCTCGTGCAGGTAAAAATTCACTAACGATTCCGGATCGTCGAGACTGCCGCTCGACAGCACGGTGATGACGTGGAACTCTACGCCTCGACGCTGCAGCACGCGGATCCCTGCCATCGTCCGATCGAACGTGCCGCGCCCGCCACGGGTCACGCGATGCGCATCATGCAGATGACGCGGCCCGTCGAGGCTGACGCCCACACCGACCTGGTGGTCACGGAACAGTTCGCACCACTCGTCGGTGATCAGCATACCGTTGGTCTGGAACGCGTGACGCAGCGCGACGTCCTTCGGCCGCATGCTTTCGATCAGCGCGAACGCATCGCGATAATACGCGCTCGGCAACACTAGCGGTTCCCCGGCGTGCCAGATCACAGTGATCGCAGGTGCCACCCATCCGCACTCGAACACGCGCTCGAACAGCGTTCTCAGCGTATCCGGCGACATCTTCGAACGGTCGCTTCGGTTCGGTAGGTAGCAGTAGGTGCACTCTATGTTGCAGAACGGTGTTGGCTGGATGACGATGGTTTCGATCACAGGGCGAGTGGACATGCCCACTGCCTCCGCGACGTTACCAGTTGCGCCAGAAATTCGACCAGTTATGCCAGCCGCCATTGCGCCAGCCATTGCCCCAGTTGCGCCAGCCGCCATTGCGCCAGCCGCCATTGCCCCACCCCGGGCGCCAATTGCCCCACCAGGCGTTCACGATATTGGGATCCCCGGGCGGCAGACCTTCCTGCCCCGCGATGACCTGCGACACGCCGGTGCGGACGGCTGCGAGGCGCGTGGCAACGTCGGGCTTCGCTGAGGTGTCATCAGTTTCAGGAGCGATCGGCTTGGCGGGCGCTGCCGCGAGTGCGACCGAAATGCCGAACGCGCCGAGTGGCAGCAGTGCGGCAAGAGCCTTGAGCGTGCGTCGTGGCGTGGTCATGGGCGCCTACGATGCGTTGAAGGAAGAGAATGCGACGAACTTGCTCACATCGACCTCCGGCGTTTCAACCCAGTGCGTTCACTATCGCGGCGTGCGAAAGTGAGTCCAGTGCCGATTTGTATCTAGTGCGATTGCGGCAAGTGTGGGGCGGTGGGTTGAAGTTGCGGGGGCAGAAATCACGATCCTCCTCCCCTCTTTGCGACAGAGGGATGGGAGGAGGGGGCAATAAAGAACCACTGGCCCCATTGGCATCGCCCCCTCCCCCTGCCCCCTCCCGCAAGGGGAGGGGGAGTATTAGCCCTCGGGCAGCCGGCGGCGCTTCAACGTGAGACGCGGCATCTGACCATTTGCAATCAGTGCCTCGACCGCATCGGTATTGATTTCAGCGACGAACCATTTACAGGCAGCGGTCGCATTGACAACGGCGCGCAAGCGCAACCCGCTCCTCGGGGCGGAGTCGCGCTGCTGCCGTCAGCGTCAGGCGGACCTCCTGTTCCAGCGAATGTCCGTGCAACTCCTCCTTGCGGCGCAGCCCCATGACCACCCGATCGCCCAGATTCCTCACCAGGACCTACGCCATGCGCCAAACCGTTTCATGCCATCGCTTTTCCGGCAGCCCATTTACGCCGCCATCACCCTCCCGATCGCGTCCCCCAGCAGTTCCACCCCAAGATCAACCTCCGCGTCACTCACCGTCAGCGGCGGTGCAATCCGCATCACGCCCCCCGATGCCCCCGCGCGCACGATGTTCGCCGACAGCCCCAGGTCCAGCGCCAGATCCGTCACCGCATCTGAAATCGCCGCAGCTTCCTGCCCACCGCTCGAACGGAACTCCAGCCCCATCAGCAAGCCGCGGCCACGCACGTCGCCGATGCAGTCGAACCGCTGCTGCAAGCCGCGCAGTCCGGCAGCCAGTCGCGCACCCATCACCTTCGCCCGCTCGGCGAGGCCGTCACGCTGCACGATCTCCAGCACCTTCAGCCCCACGCTTGCCGGCAGCGGATCGTTCACGTGCGTCGTATAGAACAGGAACTCCTTCGCATCCGCCTCAGCGGCCACGGCATCGCTCGTCAGTACAGCCGACAACGGCAGGCCCGCGCCGAGCGTCTTCGACAGGGTCAGGATATCGGGCACCACGCCGTCGCGCTCGAACGCGAACATCAGCCCGGTGCGACCGACGCCCGTCTGCGCCTCGTCCAGGATCAGCATCATCCCACGCGCCCGGCAATGGTCCGCCAGCGCGTTCAGGTAGCCAACGGGCAGGTCGAGGATGCCGCCGCTGGAAAGCACCGGCTCCGCGATGAACGCCGCCAGGTTGCCAGTGCACTGCCTGTCGAGCCACTCAAACGCATCGTCGAGTTCCTCCCGCCAGCCTACGCCGGCGAACCGAGGACGGTAGGCATTTGGCGCCGGGATGGCGAAGTTGCCGGGCATCAATGGACCAATGCCGCGTCGCCCGGTCTTGTACGTCGCCGCCGCGGCGCCGCTGGTCATGCCGTGCCAGGACTGCGCGAAGCTCACGACCTCCCAGCGGCCGGTCACCAGCTTGGCCAGCCGGATCGCCGCCTCGTTCGCTTCTCCGCCGGTGGAGAGCAGCATCGCGCGCGGCAGGTCCGGCACCAGCGCGGCCAGCGCTTCGGCCAGAGCGACCACCGGTTCGCTCAGCATCGATGAGAACAGGTGATCCAATGTACCCACCGCCTCGCGCACAGTGGCGACGATCTCGGGATGCGAATGGCCGAGGATCGCGCTCATCTGGCCGGAGGTGAAGTCGAGCACGCGACGCCCCGCCGCGTCATACAGGAACGAACCCTCGGCGCGCGTCGGCACGAACGGCACGAAATCGCCGCCGTAACCCAGCATGTGGCGGCGCGCCCGCGCCCAGAAGCGCTGATCCACCACCTGTGAAACGTCATCCATTGCCCCTGCCCCCATCAACGATCAATCCGGTGTCACCAGATAGCAGCAGCGTCGCGAACCCGCGAGCGCATGTTCGACCCGCTCGACCCGCGCCGGTGCCAGCAGCTCCGCGAACAACGCCAGCTCCGAGCGGCAAAACCCTTGGCACGCCGCTGCTGCCGCACAGATCGGGCAATGGTTCTCGGCGAGGATGAAGCGTCCATCGTCGAGGCGGGCGACGTCCGCCATGTAGCCCTCAGCCGAACGCAGCGCCGCCAACCGCTCGATACGCTCTGCCAGCGATCCCGCACCGCGGAGTTGCTGCTGATACTGCACCGCCATCGCCCGTTCGCGACGGTCGATCAGGCGAGCAAGCCCTGCCTCGCCGAACTCGCTGCGAACCGCCTCGATCAGCTCTACCGTCATCTGCGCGTGGGTATCCGGGAAGCGGCCGTGGCCTTTCGCGGTCAGCGACCACGTCAGTCGCGGCCTACCGACACCCGCGGGCGACGTCACATGCGCCACCAGCCCCTCGGCCGACAACTTGTCCAGATGATCCCGCGTCGCCTGACGGCTGATGCCGATGCGAGCCGCAAGGTCCCCGGTTTTCGCCGGGCCGCGGGTTTTCAGCTCAAGCAGCATATGCTCGGCGGTCGATTGCACGGTCGCCCTCATTTGACAAGGAATCGATTGCAAAATTCGCGCGCTCCGTCTACCCCGTCCGCCCGATTTGTAAAGCAGGGAATTGTCAAATGAGCGCGGCAGCACCGGCGAGCGGAAGCTGGGCCGATGTCCTGGGCGAGGGACGTCTGCCGCGTTTCACGCTCATCTGCCTCGGTGTCTGGCTGAATGCCGCCGACAGCCTGATCACCGCGACGATCATGCCAAGCGTCGGGCGGTCGCTCGGCGGTTACGTGTATTTCGGCTGGGCGACGGCCGGATATCTGCTCGCGTCAGTGCTGGCCGGTGCGAGTTCCGGCGTGCTGGCATTGCGCTTCGGCCTGCGCTCCGCGACCGCCGCGGCAGCACTGCTCTACGCCATTGGCTGTGCACTGAGTGCGCTCGCCCCCGAGATCTTCACCTTCCTCGCCGGGCGTATTCTGCAAGGATTTGGCGGCGGTTGGGTCGTCGGGCTGTGCTCGACCGCCATCGGTCTGCTGTTCGCCAATCGCCTGTTGCCGCGTGTCTACAGCGCGGTGAGTTCAGTCTGGGGGATCGCGGTCCTGATTGGCCCGCTGCTGGGGGGCGCGTTCGCCGACGCCGGCTCCTGGCGCGCGGTGTTCTGGGCCTTTGCGATCCAGGGCGCCGCAGTGGCCGTCGCCGCATGGTTCATGCTGCCCGCCGCAGATGCGGGGAGTGACGGGCACGCCGTCGCATGGCGACAGTTGGCGCTGGTGGCGCTTGGGGTGACGCTGATCGCCTTGGCAGACCTCACGGACGGCTTCGCAGGTGCTGTCGGCCTGACCGCTGCGGGCGTGGTAGCCTTCCTGTTTGCTCTTTGGCTGGACTCCCGCGCCTCGGTCCGCTTGCTGCCACGCGGTTCGGCTGACCTGCGCACCGCGCACGGCGCCGGCTACGCCACGATGTTCCTGCTCAACGCCGCGTCGATGGGCCTGCCGGTCTATGGTCCCGCGGTGTTGCAGACCTTGCGGGGCCTGTCCGCGCTCGCCGCTGGCTATGTGGTGGGCGCCGAGGCTTTGTTCTGGACCCTCTCCTCACTTCCCGTGGCAGGACTGACCGGGGTCTGGCCGGCGCGGCTGATCCGGTTGGGCGTCGCGCTGGTATTTGCCGGGCTCGCGCTGTGTGCGCTGGTATTCGACGACGCTCATCTTGTCTGGGTGGTGATCGCGGGCGGCATCGTAGGTTGCGGGTTCGGCGTTTCCTGGGCCTTCATCAGCCAGGGGATCCTGCGCGACCTCACCGATAGCGAGCGCGCGCTTGGCGGTGCCGGCATCGCAACGGTGCGGCTGACCGGCGCCGCCGCCGGAGCCGCTATGGTAGCGGCGGTCGCCAACCTCGTTGGGTTCGCCCACGGCTTCTCCGAGCCCGCAGCGCGAGCGGCCGGCGTGTGGGTGTTCCTCAGCACGCTGCCAATTGCAGGCCTTGCCTGTCTAACGGCATGGCGCGTGGGCTCGCTTCGCGCGACAGCCCTCGAGGAATAAGCAAGCTCGCCTGAGCAGGACCCACGCGCCGTCACCGGGTTGCTGGTGCGTCGAAGACTGCCATGTGATCTGCCAGCGCCTTCCTGAACGCCGGACGGCTTTCCCCACGGTCAATGTAGGCGGCGAGCCGCGGGAAGTCGTCGAGCTCACCGCTGCCGCGCAGCCCACGCAGCACGGAGACCATCATCAGGTCACCAATGGTGAACGCGTTCCCATCCAGCCAGGCATTGTCACCCAGCGCGGCGTCGAGATCGGCGAGACTTGTCTCCTGGTCGGCGACCACCTTGACGTGGCGCGCCGTGGACCATTCGCGATCTGCCTCAAATATGTCGTTGACCGCGAGTGCCATGACAAACGGCTCAACAGAGTTGAGCGCCGCCACCAGCCATTCCAGCGCGCACATGCGCTGAGCGGGATCCAACGGGATCAGCTTGCCGGGCGCGTTCGTCGATGCGCTGCACGATCGCGCCTGATTCGAAGATCTCAACCTCGTCGTCGCGGTAGGTCGGCACCTGGCCGAACGGTTGGAATCGGCGATGGTCCGAACACTTCGAATCGGTGATCAGGTTGACCTTGTAGGGCTGGCCGACTTCCTCGAAGGCCCAGCGAGGGCGCATATCGCGGACCAAACCGCGGGCGAACTCGGGAACCCAGCCGAAGGTAGTGATGGTTGGAATCATGTCACCTCCCAGTATGCTGTTGCGAAAGACGCAATGTCGTTGATCATACGATACGATAGCTTTTCGCTGCCGATCGTTTGAGCGCGCCGTCCTGCCTTGCTCGTGGCAGGCCCACGATGCCTAGGTCCGGTGACGCAAATGCATAAATCTGAGGTCAGCACTGCTATTGATCGATAGTCGATCGATCCCGAAACGGGAGTCCGCTGGTTGTTCGGTGGCCAATGCGTCGACCATCGCATCGCGTAACCGGCACCGGACGCAGGTCATGTGGCAAAGCCGGCCCAGGTCAGGCATACACCGATCGCCAGGATCAGGGCGGCGTAAAGCCAGGACAATTCTTCGACCTTGCACCACCGGATCATGCGCAACACGCCGTCGCCGGGAACGAACATCGAGGCAAGCCCGCGAAGGATCAGGACCCACCCGATCAGAGTGATGGCGACCGTCAGGATGCCGCCGGTCCAGACATTGTGTGTCAGCACAATCGCCAGGCCGGCCAGCAACATCAGCACCCCCACCATGAATTGCGCCGAACGATCGGTCGTCAGGTCGGTGAGTACCTTGATGAAGACCGCCTTCTGAAGCAGCAGCGATACGCCTAACGACAGCTGGAACAGCCCGACCAGCTGAGCGATGAAATGAGTTGCAGCCACGCCACCCATCGTTCGCATCCTTCCAGGAGGCTCAGGCCGACGGCTCAGAGGCCGCTCGTCCTCATATCGGTCCGAGGGCGCGCTCGCCGAGCAGCGCGACGACTTCCAGTAGCGCCAGTTGTCACGCGCCGGTGGTTTCTGGCCGGCCGTTGGCCCCTAGGTCGTCCGAGAACCCGGCCTTGAGGCGAGCCCACTGGGCGGTCGGACGCCCATCAGTTGCGGATGACACCCTTGCCTGTCATCCTCCGCGGCCAACCGGACGGCGAATCCTCCCACTGCTCCTGGCGGCCGTAGACGGACAGGTCGATCAGCCGATAGCTGTTGTCCATGGCTTCGACGCCTCGCATCCACGTCCAATAAGTCTCGAAGACATCCGATCCGCGGCGGAGGTAGTAAACGAGGTGCATCATTCCCACGCGGCGCCCGACGAGCAGCGAGTTCGAGCGAGGCCTGGGCCGAATACCAAGGCATCTCCCAGCCCATGAAGTCGCGGTACCGGGCGCTCTCATCAAAAGGCCCCTGGCACATTACGGCGAAGGTGATGTCCCGTGCATGAATATAGGACGCCTCCCGTACCTGCGACGTCACCCAGGTGCAGCCCTCGCATTGCTGCGGCGCAGGCTTTCCGGCGTGCCACATGAAGTAGTAGGCGATCAGCATCCGCCGCCCTTCGAAAGCATCCAGCAGCCTCACCGGACCATCCTTGCCGACGAGGGGCGTCGCACCATTGACCTTGACCATGGGTAGGCGCCTGCGAGCCGCCGCAATGGCGTCACCTGCACGGGTGTGAGCCTTCTCTCGGACCCGCAGCGCATCTAGCTCAGCCTGGAAGGTGACCCGATCGACGACTTCGGGAGCCGCCAGATCATCGCTCAAAGCGTCGTTCATCAGGTGCTCCTCTTCTGTGGGATCGTCGGGTGGCGGGTGAGCCGGACCGCGGCGGCTTCTCCCACGCCAGGGACCAGCTTCAACCATGGCGGCGAATGGAACAGGCTCATGAGCAGATACATGACCGTCATTCCGCTCAACGACCCCAACGGCGGTGAGGAACAGAGCCTGCCCATCGGGCCCCCAGTGAGGGTCGCCAATAAAGCCATGATCGCGAAGCTCGGCGCGGCGGCCAGGCACAGCAGTTCGGCGACGCGGCTGGCCACCGGGGCGCCCTCATCATTATGAATCGCGCCGCCAACCGAATTGGCCGGCATCATGTTTTCACCACCGCGCCTCGGTTTCTTTGGAACGTGGCCTCTCCAGCGTCGGACACCTCAACCCACGTCGGGTCAGGCGATGCCTCGGCGCTGTAGTTCTCGTGCCAGTTCCACCACTTGTAGGCCGGGCTCTGGGGATAGCCACGCGGCGAATCCTCCCACGTCTCCTGACGGCCGAGCGCCGTCATATCGAGGTAGCTCCAGACGGTCCCCATCGCCTCGTCGCCGCGCCAGTTGATGAAGTACGTGCGGAACACCCGCTCGCCGTCGCGAATGAAGGCGTTGTGGCCGTGGTATTCATCCACCCCAAAGTCAGCGTCGAAACTGTCAGTGATAGTGTACCAGGGCATCTCCCAACCCATGCGCGTCTTCAGCCGCGCGATGTCCGTCTGCGACCCGCGGGAGGCATAAACCAGTGTGGTGTTGCGAGCGTGCAGATGGGCCAGGTGGGAGACCTGATCGGCGTCCAGGGAGCAGCCGCGGCAGGCGTGGTCTGGCCATCCGAACACCCCCGGTTCGAAGAATGCGCGGTAGACGATCAGTTGGCGACGGCCCTCGAATAGATCGAGCAGACTTGCCTTGCCGTTGGGCCCTTCAAATTTGTACGCTTTTTCGACGGCCATCCACGGCATCCGCCGCCGTTCGGCGGCAATGGCGTCGCCGGCTCGCATATGGGCCTTTTCCTTCACGAGCATTTGTTGGCGCGAGGCGTTCCATTCTTCGGGCGACACAATCGGCGGCGTGTGCATAGCAGGCTGGTCGTGCTGCATGGCTGGTTCCTCTCTCTTCGCGAAAAGGGATCTGACCCTCGCTTTCCGCCTCGCGCCGCACGCGCCGTTGAGCGATTTGGCTGCGGCTTAACCGGCAAAACGCTCGACACAGGTTAGAGTTCCCTTGCAGTCGCGATGCCTAACCACTAAATTTAATTTGAATGGTTATAGTCCCTGCCACCTCTCGCGCGTGCACTCTGGCTTTGATAGGGGGCGAGCTTGCGCTCGATTTCGCCAACACCAGTTCGGGCCGCGGATCCTCCAATCCCAAGAACCACCTTCAGCGTGCCTCGCACGTCGCGCTATGGGCGGCCCATGCCCGTGTCCTGAGTCGTGACGACGCGAACTGGCTTGCCGCGGCGGTGGAGAACGACGCGGCCCTCGGCGCGCGGCTGCTCCGCAAGGCGCTCGCTCTGCGCACGGACGTCTACGAACTCGGCGCGGCACTCGCCGCCGGAGGCCCCACCGCCCCCGAACGTATCGAAAGCCTGACGAAATCGCACACGCGCGCCCTGGCCCGCGGCCGGCTGACGCCGATCGAAGGCAACTTCGCCTGGGTCTGGTCCACGCGCGAGGCCCCGATCGAGGCCATACTGGGCCCCATCTCGCTATCAGCGCTGACGCTATTGCAACAAGCCGATCTCACGCGCGTAAAGCAATGCCACGGCTATGAGTGCGGCTGGTTGTTCTTCGACACGACAAAGAACAGGAGCCGGCGCTGGTGCGAAATGGAGGTGTGCGGTAATCGCGCCAAGCAGAAGCGCTTCGGCGCGAGGGCGCGCCGCGGGTGATGGCGAGCGATCGCACGTCCAGCAACTGCGCACCGGTGGCTTTCCTTGTCGGCAACGCCAATGAGTTCTGCAGCAAACTCGACGCTACGGGGCCAGGCTGCTGGACCGTCGGACAGTCCACCTGGAGCCACCCGTCCCCCCGTCATGCCGGTGCCTGGCCCGCCAGCCACGTTTTGCGCTGCGTCCCGCTCATGATTCCAGTCAGCGCAAAAAGCTCTAGCTTCCCGCCACTGACGTGCTGCCGCCGGTATCTTGTGTTTGCCCGGTGTGGTGCTTGTGCTGCTCGCCGATCTGGCTGTAGGCGAAGGTGCCGGCCTGAAGCCGCGCCAACAAGTCGTAGTCGGTAGCATGCAATTGCGGGATCATGCTCGACGAGGGTGCCGGAGAGGCGGTGGCCAACGTGCTGGTCGGCATCCCTTGCCCGGCAGCTTGTGCCGCAAGCGTTGCCGAGAACGACGACTTCTGAGCCTCTGTCAGCGGAGTTAGCCCGCCCTTGCCGCCAGCGGATGCAGACCCGTTGGCGTCACTGACCTGACTGGACAGCCACGAACCTCCCTTGGCGATAGAAGCAACGGCGCCGACGACGCCGCCGATAACTAGAAGTGGCAACATGGTGTGCCTCCCGAAAACCTGGATCACGGGAGGATCAGCACAAAGCGTGCCACGGAACGTTCAATGGCAGCCGCACCAGCGGTTGATATGCCACTCGGTACGCGCAAGCGCCGGGCAGAAGTCGTTCAGGATCGGCGCGACCGCATCGTACCGCTGCCGGCTAGCGGCACCGCGAGCATTCATGTCGGCACGCAGCGACGCGGCGCGGTCCGCCAGCGCCGGCAGATCGACGTTCAGCAGCCGCCGTCCGCGCACGACGAACCGTCCGGCGACCATGACGTCCGCAACGCTGGTTCCATCCTCGCCCATCACCAGCTGGGTTGTCGGCTCGTTCAGCGGGATCAGCGTCGGCGCATCCAGATCCAGGAACACGATGTCCGCCGCATAGCCAGGCGCGATGCGGCCGATGCGATCGAACCCGAGTGCACGCGCGCTGCCGATGGTTGCGGCTGCGAACACCTGCGGCGCGCTGAGCCAACGCGACGTATCCGGTCCACGCGAATGCGATGCCGCTGCGGCGAAATGCAGCGACTGATACATGTTGAGATTGTCGTTGCATGTCGCGGCGTCGGTGCCGATGGCGAGATTGATGCCTGCCTCGATCATGCCCAAAGCGTCGGCGACACCGCTGCCGAGCCGCATGTTGCTCGCCGGGTTGTGCGCCACCGATCCGCCGTGCGCACCGATGCGACGCATGTCGTCCTCATCGAGCCACACGCCGTGCGCGGCCACGAAATTCGGCCCCAGCAGGCCCAGGTGTTCGATATGCGCGGTCAATGAACGGCCATAGCGCCGCGCGCCGACCACGGCCTGCACCTTGGATTCCGCCAGATGCGTATGGATGCCGACATCAAATTCCGCCGCGAGGTCGCGGCAGCCGATCATGAATTCATCGCGGCAATGCAGCGGAATGGTCGGCGCGACTGCAGGACGCACCAGCGCACGATCCGCTTGCCAGTTGCGCAGGATCGCTCGCATTCGTTCGAGCGTCTGTTGCCATGGCGGCAGTCCGAGCGGCGTCACCGCCTGCTGCAGGTTCGGCGGCAGGGCGTCCATCAGGCCAGGGATCGCTTCGTACAGCGTCATGTCGGCCATCATCGGCGCGATCACCGCGCGCATGCCGGCCTGCGCATAGGCATCTGCGACTGCCGCGATGCCTTCTTCGGTTGGCAGCGGAAATTCGACGAACAGGTCGTAGCAGGCAGTGCAGCCCTTCAGCAGCATCTCGGCCGCGCCGATGGTCGCCGATACCCGCTTCTCCTCCACGCTTTGATACGGCGACGTGTGTGGCGCCGAGGCGAGCAACAGCTCCAGCGTGATGCGATCGCCCATCGACCGCGACAGGTTGCCGTGACCGTGGGTGTGCGCGTTCACCAGCCCGGGATGCAGCAAGCGGCGTGACGCGTCTATGGTCGCTGCATCTTCAGGCGCCGTCGTGCCCGCCGCACCGACCGAGACAATGACGCCATCCCGCACCAGGATATCGCTGGCACCAAGGAAGCCCGTAGCATCCAGCACGAGACCGCCACGAATGATCAGCGGCCGTCGCGGCTCAGGCGTGTCCTGATTCACGGTTCACCTCGTCACGTATCTACGCGCGCCGAATGATCACCTCGATAGGTGTCGGCCCGAAGCCGGCGGCGGGATTGTTCTGTTGCGGGCAATTTGACAGCACGGCGATCACCGGCACTTCGGCGACCAGTTCGACAAAATCGCCGGCCTTCGACAACCCAGCTTCGATTGCCATCGCACCGTCCTGGCGCACGGGCACGTTCATGAAGAAGTTGACATTCGCCACGACATCGGATGGCGACAGAGACCACGTGGCCAGCTCCGCCACGAAGTTGGCGTGACAGCCTGGGGTATCCTTCACGCCATACCGAGCGAAGTTGCTCCATGCGCTGCAACAGCCGCCGATGGTGTCATGTCGGCCGCATGTGTCTTCCACGATGCGCATCAGGACCTGCGCACGATCCGAGTAGAGCTTCGAACCTTTGCCCAGATAGATGTTGCCGTTGATCTTCATCGTGTTCGGTGCGTTGTATCGATCGGCTGGCAACGTCGCGGCGTAACAGAGAAAGTCCACCGCCTGCTGGCCGTGAGTGTCGACGATACGCAACAGATCGCCGGCCTCCAACCATGCCGAGAAACGCCCGCCGGCTTCGACAACATGGCGAGCGATCTCGCCCATCAGGCAGCCAGCAGTGCTGGCGGTGGGATCAGCGCGCTATCGGCCTGCATCACCTTGCCGGCGCGGACCGCGAAGGCGGGTGTGAACATCTCTTGCGCAATGACCTTCTCACCGCTGTTGTCCGACAGCGTAAAGCGGCCGCGCAACAGATCGAGCACCGAGATATCCGCCTCACGCCCGGGCAGCAATGCCCCGATGCTATCCTGCATCTGCACCATGCGTGCGGGGTTGGTGGTGACGGTTGCGATCACCTCTGCCATCGGAATGCCCAGCGTCAGCAGTTCGGTCATTGCATGCGTCAGGTTGAACGGCGCGACGCCGGCGAACGGGTTCTCCAAGCGCGAAGCCGCGTCACTGTCGCCCGGCACGCGCACGTTGTAGCCATGCATATCGGCGCCGAGCGTGTGCGGACGGATGCCGGCAGCGAGGGTCCGGCGCGCCATTTCGAAGCTGAAGTGCGAGCCGTGTCCGACATCAACTGTCACGCCGCGTTCGAGTGCGGCCCAGACCACGGGATGCACTTCGCCGGTTGCTGCCGACACGAAGCCGCCGGGATGGCGGGTGAACGGATGTGCGAGCACATCACCCGGCTCCATCAAGGGCATCAGCGCTGCCACGACCTCATCGGGGTCGATCGTGGCGCCATCCTTCACTGGCCAGAGCTGGCCGAGATGGATGTAAAGCGGCACGCCAAGCTCGCTGGAAATGCGTTTGCCGAGCTTGATGACCTCCAGGCCCCAACGCGACGCACCGCCGATTTCCGCGTGCGCCTTGACGCCGCGAACAATGTCGGCGTTGGCGCGCGCCGCGCGGATCGTTGCTTTCACATCGACCTGCTCCGGGCCATAGAGCGAGGGGTACAGATGGCCTTCCAAGCCTCCAACCAGATAGGCAGAGATGAAGCACAGCACGCGGGTTTCGGATTTCTCCACCACGAAATGACGGAAGCCGGGAATGGTCATGCAACTCGGGCCGCCCTGGTCCACCACCGTGGTGACACCGGACCGTATGCCGACCGTGTCCGCGTGCAGGCCGAAGCGGCCGGTGACATGCTGATAAACATGCGCGTGCGTATCGATCAGGCCGGCGGTGACGATCTTTCCGCTGACATCGACCACCTGGCGCGCCATGTCGGCGGGAAGCGTCGCTTCAACCGCGGCAATCCGCCCGTCGCGGACGGCGACATCGGCGATGGCGTCGCGCCCCGAGGCGGGATCGATTACTCGTCCGCCGCGCAACAGCAGATCGAATTGGCTGTCCATCGGTGTCACCTCGCACGTTGTCGGAGCGCCTGTATCGTCAGTATGCTGACGGCTTGGCGGCCAGTGCAAGCCGGAAGGGAAATTGATGGACGGGACTGCGCGTGCCGACGGCCGCCAGGGCATTGGTCAATCCGTGCCACGACTGGAGGACGACCGCTATCTGCGCGGCAAGGGCGAATTCATCGCAGACATCCGCTTGTCCGGCATGCGCGATCTGGCGTTCGTGCGCAGCCCTGTCGCGCATGCCCGCATTCGATCAATCCGTAAGCCCGCCGGCGCCGAGGCGTCAGTCTTCGTCGCATCCGACCTCGTGGGCGTCCAGCCAATCGTTGCGGTGTCGGGATTGCCGGGATTCAAATCGTCTGCACAGCCGGTGCTCGCAACCGACAAGGTGCGGCATGTCGGCGAGGCAATCGCCGTCTGCGTGGCCGCAACTCGCGCCCAGGCCGAAGACCTCGCCGCCGCCGTCGAGATCGACTTCGACGAATTGCCGGCACTGGTGAACATGCGTGCGGCACTCACCAGCGAAACGAAAGTGCATGAGCACTGGAGCGACAACAACTTTCTGGAGACATTCGTCGAAGTCGCACCGGAACGTTTCGCCCAGCCATCACCGATCACGGTGCGGCGCCGCCTACGCACGGCACGGCAATGCATGTCACCGCTGGAAGGCCGCGGTGTCGTCGCCACCTGGGATCGTCGCCTCGAGCAACTGCTGATCTATACCTCAACGCAGCTCCCACACATCGTCCGCACGGGCCTCGCTGGGTGTCTTGGGTTGGATCAGGCGCGCGTTCGCGTCGTGGCCCCCGATGTCGGCGGCGGCTTCGGCTACAAGGGCATCCTGTTGCCCGAGGAAGTGTGCGCGAGCTTCCTCACACGCCTGCTCGGCCATCCGATGCGCTGGATCGAAGATCGGCGCGAACAGCTCACCGGCAATGCCAATTGTCGTGAGCACGACTACGACATCACGCTGCACGCCGAAGCCGACGGCACCTTGATTGGCATCGACGCCGAAGCGGTAGTCGATGCCGGTGCATATTCCGCCTACCCATTCTCCGCCTGCCTTGAAGCGGCGCAGGTCGCATCGATCCTGCCCGGCCCTTACACGATGCAAGCTTATCGCTGCCGCACCTTCTCCGCCGCGACGAACAAGCCGCCCATCCTGCCCTATCGCGGCGTCGCGCGATCCGGCGTATGCTTCGCATTGGAAGTTACGCTGGACGCCGTGGCACGCCAGGCCGGCCTGGAACCGCACGTGGTTCGCCTGCGTAACCTGGTTCCCGCATCGGCCATGCCGTTCGAGAACATTACGCGGAAATACTTTGACAGTGGTGACTATCCGGAATGCCTGCGACGCGTCATTGCCGCGATCGATCTCCCTGCCGTGCGCCGTCGCCAAGCCGAGGCGATCGGCCCGCTACGTATCGGCTTCGGCTGCTGCATCTTCTGCGAGCAGGGCGCACATGGCACAACGGTCTATGCCGGTTGGGGCATTCCAATGGTGCCAGGCTTCGAGCAGGCCGTCGCGCGCATGACACCGGATGGCGGCCTTGAACTCCGCGTCGGCATCCAAAGTCATGGCCAGGGCCTGGAGACGACACTGGCGCAGGTCGCGCATGAGGTGCTCGGCATACCTGTCGCATCGATTCGCGTCGTACATGGCGATACCGCATTCACGCCGTATTCGACAGGCACGTGGGGTTCGCGTTGCATGGTCATGGCGGGCGGCGCTGTCGGTACCGCGTGTCGCGAACTCGCCGGGCGCATTGCCCATATCGGCGCGCATTTGTTGCAAGCCCCGATTGACGCGGTCCGTGTTGGGGATAACGTGGTGAGCGGTCCCGCCGGCAGCGTGCCGATCGCGGAGGTCGCGCGCACTTGGTATCTGCGCCCGCAGGATCTGCCATCTGACGTCGCCGCCAGCGGGCTAGAAGTCACCGCCGGCTACAAGCCATTGCGTGACAGCGGCACGTTCAGTTACGCGGCGCATGCTGCGGTCGTTTCAGTCGATACCGAGCTCGGCGATGTCCGCATCCTCGACTACGTCATCTGCGAGGACGGCGGCACGCTCATCAATCCGGCCATCGTCGACGGTCAGGTGATTGGAGGCACCGCGCAAGGTATCGGTACTGCGCTATACGAAGAGATGCCATATGACGCGTCGGGGCAGCCGCTCGGGTCCACTCTCGCCGACTATCTGCTGCCTGGCGCGACGGAAGTGCCCGACGCTCTCATCGACCATATGCAGACGCCATCGCCATTATCGATGTTCGGCCAGAAAGGCCTTGGTGAAGGCGGGGCGATCGGTCCGCCGGCGGCGCTCGCCAACGCGGTAAACGATGCACTGGCGCCGCTCGGCGCGGAGATCACCGAATTGCCGATCACGCCACAGCGGATCGTCGCGGCACTGCTGGCACGATCGAGCGCATGAAACCTGCCCCATTCGATCACGCACGTCCGGCAAATCTGGCCGACGCCATTGCATTATTGCACGCCCAGGCTGGAGCACGCGTGTTGGCGGGCGGGCAGTCCCTCGGGCCGATGTTGAACCTGCGCCTCGCACAGCCGTCACTGCTGGTGCAGATCAATCATTTGGCTGAGCTCGGTGGCGCCGCAGCGGATGCAAATACCGTGACAATCGGCGCCAGTGTCACACACGCCTCCATTGCGGATGGGCTCGTGCCGGACATTGGCGGCGGCGTATTGTCGCGCGTGGCCGAAAACATCGCCTATCGTGCTGTTCGCAACCGCGGCACGATTGGCGGCAGCTTGTGCCACGCCGATCCCGCGGCGGATTGGGTCACGGTGTTGAGCGCATTAGATGCGGCTGTGTTGCTGCAAGGTACAGCGGGATCGCGCACTATCCCGGTGCACGACTTCATTCGGGGAGCGTTCCACACGGCGTTGCTCCCCGGAGAAATGCTCGTTGCGGTGCGCGTTCCTCGTCTTTCCGGCGATGCACGCTGGGCCTATGAGAAGGCCTGTCGCAAGCCGGGTGATTTCGCTCACGCGATGGCGGCAGTGCTTTTCGACGGCGCTCGCCGTCGCGCAATGATCGGCGCGCTCGGCGGCAAACCGCTTCTGTTGGAAGACGATGCAGTAACGACCGATGGCGCAATGCGCGCATTGCAGAGCGTCAGCGCATTGGATCAGGTCCACCGCCACATGCAGATCACCGTGTTCTGCCGAGCGCTGGCCAAGGTTCAGGCATGAGCAGCGTCACGCTGACAGTGAACGGCGAAAGCGTGACGGCCGAGGTCGAGCCGCGCACGCATCTGGCCGACTTCCTGCGCGAGGACCGCCTGCTGACCGGCACCCATCTCGGTTGCGAGCACGGCGTGTGCGGCGCATGCACGCTGCTGATCAACAACGCACCGGCGCGTTCCTGCATCACGTTCGCTGTTGCCTGCGAAGGCGCCGACATCCGCACCATCGAAGGCCTGGAGAACGACGCAACGATCGTGCGGCTGCGCGACGCATTCACCGCGGAGCACGGCTTGCAGTGCGGCTACTGTACGCCCGGTATGCTGGTGACGGCGCGCGACATCGTGCACCGCCTGCCACAGGCGGACGAAGCGCGCGTCCGCCTGGAACTGGCGGGCAATCTCTGCCGCTGCACCGGCTACGCTGGCATCGTTCGGGCGATCCGGCGCGTGCTGGCTGAAGGTGTTCCGATATCAGCGCCGACTGCGGCACCGCTGCCCGCTTTGCCGACGTTCGCAACGGAGCGCCCACGCCCGGCCGTTGCGGCACAAATTCCACCACGGGGCGTTGAACTTGGCCAGACGGTGCGCCTAGACCTGCCGCTCGCATCGGTGTGGGCCGCACTTCAGGACCCTTATTTGATCGCGGCTTGCCTGCCTGGTGCGCGGCTGATCGAAGTGGCAGGCGATCAACTGCGCGGCGAGGTGCGCGCAACACTGGGACCAATCGATGCCACTTTCGCAGGCGAGGGGCACGTCACCTACGATGACGCCAAACACCGCGCGGACATCAACGGTGAAGGGCGTGACAACCGCACCGGCACGCGGCTCAGCGCGCGCGCCACGGTGCACTTAGAAGAAGCAACCAATGCGACCACCGACGCGATCTTGACGATTGACTATACACTGCGAGGGCCGCTAGCTCAGATCGCCCGTGGTGCAATCGTGCAGGAATTTGCCTCCGCCCTCGCAACAACATTGGCGAGCAACTTGCAAGCACATCTCGCCGGTGGACATGTGCCGGATCGGAATCGCTTGTCCGTCGGCTCGTTGATCCTGCGCGCGATCTGGCGACGACTGCGGGCCATCTTCGGCGGCTGAACGCAGGTCGCTCAGGCGTCGATCAGACTCACATGCGCGGCGACCACGCGCCAACCCTCCGGCATCCTCGCCCAGGTCTGCATCTGACGACCGATCTTGCCCGGCACTGTATCGCGCTCGAACAACGTCGATGCGGTAGCGAAGTCGTGGCCATACGTGGTGATCACGGTGCGCGAAATGCGACGCGCGAGATCAACCGGTAGACGCGCAGCGCGAAACGACGAGATTTCTGAGCTGCCGTAGAGGTTCTCGGCAATGCCATAGCGGATCGTATGTTCGCTTCGCCAGAACAGCTCCTGCAATGTCGCGACGTCGTTGGTCACCAACGCGGTCTCATAGCGAGCGAACGCCGCTGCCACCTCGGCATGCACATCGGGCAGGTTGATATCCATGCTGTTACTCCGGCGGCCGCGGCGCCCGCACAACGCCGCGAGCCTCCAGATCATACGCGATCCGCAGAGCCACGTCCTCCCGCCAAGGCGCCGCGATGATCTGGACTGCGATCGGCAGGCAGTCTGGTTGCGGCACTGGCACGGCGACGACGGGTAGGCCGATGAACGAAATCGGCTGTGTGTAAATGCCGATGTTCGGCCGCAGCGGCACTTCCTGACCATTCAGCATGAATGTCTTCTGGCCGATGAGCGGCGCGACGCATGGTGTGGCAGGTGCAATGATCGCGTCCACATCGCCGAACAGGCGCAGCACTGCGTCGCGAAACCAACGGCGGAATTTCTGTGCGTGTGTCACCCAGGCGGCGGGCACCATGGCGCCGGCGATCAGCCGATCGCGTACGTCAGGATCAAAGTCGCGCGCTTGCGTGCGCAGACGATGGAGATGCAAGGCAGCACCTTCGGATGTGGTGATGACATAGGCTGCGGAACGCGCGCGCGCGGCCTCGGGCAATTCGATCTGCTCCGATGCACCGAGTGCAGCTGCAACTGTGTCCAATGCGGCGAGCGCCTCTGGACCAGCACCGGCACGAAAATATCCAGCGGCACTGGCAATTCGCAGTCCGGATATTCCGCCGGCGAGCGATGAACGGACTGGTTCGTCCACACGATCGGTGCACGCTGGATCGTGCACATCGGGACCGGTCATTGCGTCATACGCCGCCGCCAGGTCGCTCACGCAGCGCGCGAACGGGCCAAGATGGTCGAGGCTCGACACGAACGGAAAACTGCCCGCGCGTGAGAGCCGGCCAAACGTCGGCTTCAGACCGAAGATGCCGCAGAACGACGACGGCACGCGGATCGAGCCGTTGGTATCGGAGCCGAGCGCTATCGGCACCAGGCCACCCGCGACCGCGCCGCCGGACCCACCGGACGAACCGCCTGTCATCCGTGCTGTGTCATGTGGATTACGCGATGCACCGTCGTGGCAGTTCTCGCCGGTGAAGTCGTACGCGTATTCGCCCATATTCAGCGCGCCGATCAACACCGCACCGGCTTCCTCCAAGCGGCGGACCAGTGTTCCGTCCGCGGCGGATGGCGGATGCGCCCGGTTGATCTTCGAGCCTGCTACCGTGGGAAGCCCCGCGATATCGATCAGATTCTTCACTGCGAACGGCACGCCGGCGAGCGGACCCACAGGTTTTCCGGCAGCGCGCACCGCATCGATGGCGGTCGCTCGCGCGCGTGCACGCTCGGCGGTGACCGCAGTGAACGCATTCAACACTTCATTGCGCTGGGCAATACGTGCGAGCGCCTGATCGATGACGTCGGTCGCGCTGATCTCACCGCTCGTAACCGCCGCCGCAATCGCGCTGGCCGATGCCCATGCGAGTTCCGTCATGCCCTAAACACCGGCGCGGGATCGGCGTCATCCGGCAACGTGAACTCCATGACGCGCTGCGCGTGATCACGCGTTATGCGCAGATGCAGCCGCACGCTATCGCGCCATTCCGGAGCGACCGGTATTCCCAACAACGCGGCGTTTGCGTCGAGCCATGCGTCAAAATCGTCATGGTCGCTCATGCCGCGTCCTTCGCCGCAAGCCAGGCGCGCCAGCCGCCGTAGCATGTGATATCGCGCGCACCTGCGACACCCGCCGCCTCCGCCAGGAAGCCCAGGCAGGATCCTTCGGCCAACTCAACCGTGCCAAAGCCAAGCGGCGTCGGCACCTGCGCAAGCAATGCGCCGACAGCGGATGTCGGCAGGGCCCAGACTTCACCCTCGATCACGGTGCCATCGGCCGCACGCAGCATGCCGGGTCGGGAACCCAGTGCGTACAGGCGATACGTGGCTATCGTCTTCGTAAGCTGCAAGAAACGACCTCCCAGCGCGGTCAACTGATGATTCAGCGGCAGACCGGACATGTGCGCGCCGATACAGAACAGAGCGGTCTCCCCGGCGGCAAGTGCATCCGGCTGGGCAGCAGGCGGCAGAGACACCCGGGTTGCGCCCACGCGATCAGTCGCCGCGCGATGCACGCCATCCGCGATCGCCGCAAGCCGACCCTCGGACCAGGCCGGCCCGATGAGCATTACGCCACTCGGCATTCCCTTGCTGTCGAAGCCCGACGGAACCGCAATCGCGGCCAGATCGCAGAGGTTGACGAAATTGGTGAACGTGCCGAGCCGGCTGTTCACGCCAATCGGATCATCCGCGACCTCTGCAAGCGTCGGGCAGAACGGTGCTGTCGGCAGCGCCAGCGCTTCATAGTGGGTGAAGAGTTCAGCCGCCGCTCGGCGCGCTTCGGCAAGGCGGTGGAACGCATCGAAGGCATCGACCGTGCGCCGTGTCAGACCGCCTTCCAGAATGGTGCGCGTGACCGGATGCAGGATGTCCGGCCGGCCCTCCACCACCTCTCGCAATGCAGCAGTGCGTTCGGCGACCCATGGACCGTCATAGAGCAGCCGGGCAATTTCCAGGAACAACAAGATGTCCGCGGTATCGGCAGTTGCAATCCGTGGCTCCGGTGCCGCCCCGCCACGACGAAGATGATCGAATGGTGCAGCGCGCGAGTAAGGGTCCGCGGCATCATAACCCGCAATCACCCGCTGCACGACCAGCGCCTCATCCACCGACCGTGCGAACACCGAGATCGTGTCGAGCGAACGGCATGCCGGTACCACGCCCCGTGCAGACACGCTGCCAAGCGTGGGCTTCAGCCCAACGATATTGCCGAATGCGGCAGGAACCCGGCCGGACCCGGCCGTGTCCGTGCCCAGCGCGAACGGCACAATTCCCGCGGCGACAGCGCAAGCGGAACCGGACGATGAACCGCCTGGGATGTAGGACGCGTCGAACACGTTGCGAGGAACACCATACGGGGTGCGCGTCCCCACCAGCCCGGTCGCGAACTGATCCAGGTTCGTCTTGCCAATAAGCAGCGCACCCGCGTCCAGCAGGCGCTGCACAGCCGGGGCCGTCGTGGCAGATGTATAGGCGTAGCCGGGGCACGCCGCCGTGGTGGGTAAGCCCGCAACATCGATGTTGTCCTTCACCGCGAACGGCACGCCCCAAAGGGCTCGGCGTTGCGGACCTTCCGCCTCCAGCGCACGTGCGTGGGCGAGAACCTCAGCATCCGGCAGGCGCGTGATCCAGATCGCTGGATCGTCATGCGCTCGATCGGCGGTCAGCGCGGCTTCGGCGGCTTCAAGTGGCGTCACGCGACCTCGCGCAGATGATCAGCATGCAGCAACGCGCCAAGCCGCCGTCTTATATCGTTGAACGCGGGAGACGACACGTCGCGCGGACGTTCCAGTGTGATCCGTTCCTCGGCGACGATGCGACCTGGACCTGGCGACATTACCACGACCCGATCCGCCAGAAAGATCGCCTCCTCCAGGGAATGCGTGACGAACACCACGGATAGTTCGGTGGCTCGCCAGATCGCCAGCAGTTCCTCCTGCAGGCGCTCGCGCGTCATCGCATCCAACGCGCCGAACGGTTCGTCCATCAGCGCCAGGTGCGCATCGTTCGCCAACACGCGACCAATTGCGACGCGCTGCTTCATGCCGCCGGATAACTGATGCGGATAGACGTCGGCGAAACGCTCCAGTCCCATCATCGTGACGAACCGTTCCGCAATACGCGCAACCTCCGCCTTCGGCTTGCCCCGAGCGGCAGGACCGAAGCCGATGTTGCCGCGCACGGTGAGCCAGGGGAACAGACCGTAGTCCTGGAATACCATGCCGCGATCCGGTCCGGGTCCGGTGACCGGTTTGCCGCGCATGATCACTTCGCCTTCCGTCGGCGTCTCGAAACCCGCTACCATGCGCAGCAGCGTGGATTTGCCGCACCCGGAGGCGCCGATAAGACAGATGAATTCGCCGCGCTCCACGATCAGTTCGGCCTTGCGCAGGGCTTCTATGCCGCCCGGGTAGCGTTTCGAGGCGCCGTGCACGCGCAACAACGGTTCAGCCATGCAACGGGCTCCACGCCAACAGTCTGCGTCCGAGCGCCTGAACGGCAAGGTCGGACAGGAATCCGGCCAAGCCGATCACCGCCATGCCGGAAATCACGATCTCGGTGCGTGACAATTGGCGCGCATCCATGATCATCGCACCCAGTCCGGTCTGCACGCCGGTCATCTCGCCGACAACGATAACGACCCACGCGAAGCCGAGGCCCAGACGCAGGCCGGTGAACATGCCCGGCAACGATGCAGGCAACACAACCTTTGGGAACAATTGTGCCGGCGATACGCCCAGCATCTGTGCCGCCTCGAACAGACGTGGCTCCACGCTGCGGACGGCGAACACCGTATTGACCAGAATCGGATAGAACGCGCCAAGCGCCACCAGGAAAAACGCCGAGCGGGCACCCAGACCGAACATGATCATCGAGAGCGGCAACCATGCGGTGACCGGGATCGGACGCAGCATTTGCAACGTTGGCTCAAGCAGTCCGCGCACGATGGACAGCCGGCCGATCAACATGCCCAGCGGCAATGCAATGACTGTAGCGAGCAGGAAGGCACCATATACGCGGCCGACCGTTGCGATCAGGTCGGGCAGCAACATGCCGCTGAAGGCATCATCGTAGATGTCGCCGAACGCAAGATCCCATAGCTGGACGGCGACGACGGGCGGCGAGGGGATAAGGCTATCCGGACGCGGCGCCGTCGCCAGCCACCACAGCGCGAGAAGCAACAGCGGGACTATGAAAGCGAGCAATTTGCGGGAACGCATGGCAGAAACCATGGCAAGCCGGCAGCGCAGCAATCCGCCAACAGCGGATTGCTTTTCCTCGCTCGCGATGACGGCTTCGGTGGTCATGCGGCGTGCGATAACTCATCCGAGAACCGTGTATCCATCAGCAGCGCAAAATCAGGTACCGCTCGGATCTGCTTCAGCTCCAGCATGTGGTCGGCATAGGATTTGACCTCGCTCTGCATCTCCGGCGTCATTCGCCAGTTCAACTCCACGTTGCTGACGGAAAGCTCCACCGCCTCTTTCTTCATTCCAAGCTTGGCAACTGTCATCGCCGCCATCTCCGCTGAATGTGCCATCGCGTATTCGCTTGCCTGCTTCTGCAGATTCAGCATGAGCTTTACGAGGTCCGGCTTTTGCGCCGTGGTGTCACGATGCGTCGCCATGATCATGTTCAGGCTGCCCATCGGGGTGGAGTACGGATATTCAACGACCTTGCCGACGCCGGTTGCCAATGACAGGCCAGGGCCAGGTTCGGCGCCGACATAGGCATCAACATCACCGCGCGCCAGCGCTGCCGGCATCTCGCTGAACGACACCCGCACGGACTCAACGTCCTTGATCGTCATCCCCTCCATGTGCAGGCGCTCCAGAATGAACACTTCCTGCGTGGATCCGGGCCAAATCGCGACACGCTTTCCCTTCAGGTCCTTCAGTGATGCGATCGGGCTGTCCTTGCGCGCCACCACCGCCATGCCTTTGTTGCACTCGGATCCGAACACCACGACCGGTTCGTGCGCGGCCGCACCAAGGATCGCCGCCGCTATGCCGAACGTGCCGAAGTCAACCGACTTGGTGACCACCGCCGACTTTCCGTCAGTGGGACTTTCGAACGGAATGATCTCCAAACGGTATCCGTCCGGCAGGAAACGCTCGTAGAAATACGGCGTGATCGAATGGATCAGCTTCAACGCGCCCATCCGAATGACCACGGTATCGGCCGCGGCGGTTCGCGCGCGCATCACGGCGGGAGCGGCCAAAGAAGCAGCAATCAAGTTGCGACGGGTGATACCCATGCGGCGTAATTCCCTCTGTTCTCCTGTCATTCCGCCGGGCTCTCCTCTGGCATCGCGTCGGCACCCATGGGGGAGACTTCGGCAGCGGCGGGATAGCGGCTTAGCCCGGCGCACATCAACGCGAGGAACAGATAGCCCAGCGCCACCGGCGCGGAATTGCCAACCTCCAGCGATGTGCCGTGGATAAAGCCGAAGAACGCCAGCACGGCGCCTGCTACAGAATAAAGCGCGGCTCGATCGAATTTTCGGTCGATGATGAACGCGGCGATCGCGCCCAAAATCAACCCCGCCAACGTGCCACCTCCACCGAACAGTTGCAGCCCGTGATAAATCACGCCGTTGCCGGCCAGCTTGTCGTAGCCGACGCTCGCTGCCGATGTACCCGCGGCATTCAGCGCGCCGTCGATCTGGCTTTGTGCCCAGGATGCGATGTTCGGCAGCATTGCGAGGATCACCGCTGGCGCATGGCGCGCCGGTGTGGTCTCGAACGCCTGCGCGCCGATCACCAGACCGATATACAGAAGTATAGGCAGGATGGACACCAGCGGCACTACAGCGAGCAGCAACGCCGTCAGACCCAGGAAGCAAACCAGCGCAATCACCACTCCTGTCGCCAGGGAGTAGCCGACGCGACCGCCAACCGATTTCCAGCCAGGATGGCCGATATACACGGCAGGCGGGAACGGTGACCCAAGCACCGCCCCGGCCAGAGCACCAATGCCGTCGGCCAGCAGCACCTTGCGCAGGTCGAAATTATCACCGGCGGCCGAGGCGCTTTCGACGTTGTTCATGCCCTCAGTGAAATTGTAGACGCCAAGCGGCACCGCGACGACCAGCAGCGGGCCGATATCGGAAAGTCCGGCGAGGAAGTCGCCTGATGGTATCGGCACGTGCAGGCCGAACTTGCCCAACGCGAGACCAACAGCATGCGGGTCCATGACCTGGCTGATGCCAGTGAGTGTCACAAACCACGCCAGCACGGAACCAATGGCGACAGCAGCCAATCCACCGGGCAGTCCCCACGGCAGCCGCACCCGCGCGCACCAGGAAACCAATATAATGCCCAACGAAATGAATGCCAGCCACGGCGCCTGCCAGCTCAGCGCTGCCGGCCGCATCGAGATGAACGCGATCGAAATTCCCGCCAGTGCACCCAGCATTGCAGCGCGCGGGGTATACTTGCGTATTGTCGGTCCGACGAACGCGCCCAGCAGGATGATGATGCCGATGATGAATGCCCAGGCCAGCCCGGCCTGCCAGGCGAGGATGGGATCTTTCGTCTTCAGATACGTCGGCAGCATCACCAGGAAGACGACGATGAACATGTGCGGCACGCTTGGCCCATAAGGCAGCGCGGTGACATCCGCGCGGCCCTCGCGCTTTGCGAGTTGCCAGGCGAGCCACGCGTAGAACAGGTTGCCGATCGGCAACGCAATGCCGAGCGCCGGCAGAACGCGGCCGAACACGATGCCCTCCGGCAGTTTCACCACGCCGAGGCACAGTCCGGTCAGCACGATGACGTTCAGCGCAACATTGGTGAATAAGCCGAAGAAGCCGTTCCAATCGCCCGGCACCCACCAGGACGGCGCCGCGGTTCGTGCCATGCTCATCGCATCCTCCTGTTCATCCTAGGGCGGCAAGCAGTGCGTTAGAGGGCGCGACCCATCCGAAGATGCCGCCCTGCGCCTTGATCATCGCGATCCCGGCTTGCTGGAATTCCGGGAAGTAGGAGCCTGTGCAGTCCTCCAGCACCAGGCAGTCAAAGCCACGATCGTTTGCCTCGCGCACCGTCGTGTTGACGCAGACTTCGGTGGTGACGCCGCAAACGAGGAGCTGCGCAATGCCGCGGCCGCGCAACATGGCCTCCAGGTCGGTGGCGTAGAACGCGCCCTTGCCCGGCTTGTCCACCACAGGTTCGCCTGGCGCTGGGGCGAGCTCCGGAATGATGTCGTGGCCCGGTTCGCCGCGCACCAGGATGCGGCCCATCGGCCCCGCGTCGCCGATGCCGGTAGCAAAATTGCCGCGTGCTCGTTTCGCTGGCGCGAGATCGGAGAGATCGGGGCGATGGCCCTCGCGGGTGTGCACGACCATGATGCCGGCATCGCGACAAGCGCGGAGCACGCGTCCGGTGGGCGCGATGGCCGACCGTAACATGCCCACATCGTTGCCAAGTGCGGCCCCGAAACCACCTGGTTCCAGGAAGTCACGCTGCATGTCGATGATCACCAGTGCGGCGGACTTCGGGTCAAACGGGAAGTTGTATGGTTGGGCCTCAACTCGATACATGCTCGCTTCCTGGGCAAGACGCCTTTCCAAAGGGCAAAGCGTGTCCCAGGTGGCGGCAAAACGCCGGGCGCTTGGGCAGCGGCGACCCCTTTCGACAGCGTAAGCAGCAAGAACAAGGCCAAGAACCCGGCAGCGACCGGCATGGCGTTTTGGGTGGATAAAACATGGAGCCGCCGAGGCCCGTGCCGGGCTGCGGGAATCCCAGCAAGGACAACCAGTTCCAGCCGGATTTACGGCGAGATCGACAGCACCGCAGGCGAAACTGTATCGAGCGTCACGGTCACCCGTTCGTCTCGCCCCAGCGAGTGGCCGCTCCGAAGATCGGACACGGTCCCAGGCTTCGGCAGCGTCACAACGACCGCCTCGTTCGTCGGTGTCTGCGCGAAGTCGCGCTGAATCGCGACGACCATCGTGGCGCCATGTCGGAAGATGTGTGTGGTGACATCGTGGTTCGGGGCCTCGACACGGACCGGCGGCACGACACCCACCAGTTCAGCACGGAGCGCCTCGGGCGGCAGAATTCGGATCAGGTTGGCTTGCAAGAACGGCTGCACCAGCCGCCGGCTGTGTCCGTCGAACGAGCCAGGCTGCACATCAGCGATCACCCTGCCGCCGAGCGCGGCGAAGTCGCCAATGGCCCGAGCTTCGGTCGCGGACAGTGCAATCACATGGGGAAGGATCAGCGTCCGGATGCCTCGCTTCCGCAACGCACCCTCTTCAACCATCGCGGGCGACAGGTAAGCCGGTTGCAGGCCGAGATGCGTGACCGCCCGCTCGTAAGCCCACATCGCGTCGCGCGCCGCATTGGGCCCGACCTCCGCCTCAGAATCGCGCGTCATCCACGCGTCACCCTTCGGCTTCTGCTCCAGCATCCACTGCGTGCGGAAGCTCGCCGGCGAATACAGGATCGCGACGGGATCGACATGCGGCTCGCTCGCCAACAGCAACGACCCGATCGGCCCGCGGATTTCCGCGAACGTCGCAGCGTAGTCCTTGCCGCGGTCCCCCAACGTCGCGTCCTGCCGCACAATGGAATAGTCCTCGTCCCACAGGATCAATCCTCGGCCACCCTCCAGCAAACCCTGCCAGATATTGTGCAGATCCCCTGGCTTCGCACTGAACGACGTGCTCAGCAGCGTGAGCCGCGGATTGAGCGAATGTGCCAGCGGCAGGTCGTAGCCCTCCATCGCATCGACCGACTGCACCAGCAACGAATAGTCATAGCCGCCCCAGCCTGGCACCTGCACGCCCTCGATGCCCGACAGCGCCGCCGGATCGGCACGGTGCACTGCTTCGGTGCCCATGCGCAGCGCCCGGGCGAATGACACATCCATCCATGCCTTGAAATCCGCCCATGCCGCGAAGTTGTCGTCGGTACGCCGCATTGCCTGTCGCGTCGTCTCGGGCCGCACCTCGTCCCAGCGGGTGAAGTGGGTGCCCCACTCGCCATTCAATGCGGCGAGCGTTCCATAGTTCTGGCGCAGCCAGACACGCATCGCAGCCAGCGAGCCCGGTGACAGATCGAAGTCCCAGAACGCGGAAAGATCGGCGATGCCCGTCTCATCACCCAAGTTATAGTACAGCGGATCGAAACGCCGCTCTTCCGCAACTATCGTCATCAACCGATCGCGGATCCGCTGCTGCCACACCGGATCGACGAGGCTTGGATCGCGCCACAGCAACGACTCATCATCCGGATTCTGCTGATAGCGATGCTGCGCCTCGACGAAGCGCCAGTTCACTGGCCGTCCGGGAAACCAACGATGATAGGCGGAGTAATAGTCGGTCGCGATATTTTCGATGTACCAGCGCAGCCCAGCAGCAAGCATCGGAGCATACTGTTGCTCCGCAGGCGTTCCCGAGTCGTCGCGCTTTGCGATCACCGTAGCCGCCGTGATGCCAAGTCGCTTCAGCGTGACAAGCTGTGCCTCATTGCGTGACTGCCACTCAATGATCTGGAACTGGTCCCACGCGTGCGCCGGCGCGGCCGCACCGATCAGTGCAGCGAACAACAGCAGCCGGAACGCGAGCCTCAACCGAGCGCCGCTACCAGCGCCTCCGCACTGCGACCGTTCGCGATGGCAGCGGAACGCCCGTCCCAATGCACGCCTCCGACACGGGCGAAGGCGTGGTCGGCGTTAGGATAGACGTAGCAGCCGATCTGCCGATGGCTCTTCACAGCTTCGACCACCTTGGCACGGCCCTCCGGCGGGAAGAACTCATCATTGTCGGCGATGTGCACGATCAGCGGCTTGGTCACCTTGCCGAGGTCACCGAGCAGGTTGTCCAGCCCAACGCCGTAATAGGAGATGTTCGCGTCGGCGTCGGACTGCTCGGCCATCATGAAGGCCAGACGACCGCCGAGACAGTAGCCCATCGTCGCAACCTTGCCGTTCGCTCCGGGCAATTTGCGTGCGGCAGCAACGGTCGCTTTCAAATCGTCGATGCCCGTGACCTGATCGAACTTGCCGAACAGCTCGAACGCCTGCTTCCACTCGGCTTCGGATTTGTCGGTGATGTCGATGCCAGGCTCGATCCGCCAGAACAAGTCCGGGCAAACAGCGATGAAGCCCAGGTCGGCGACCCACGCCGCGGTGTCCCGCATTGCCTGGTTCACGCCGAAGATCTCCTGGATCAGCACGACGACGCCAGCCGGCTTGCTCTTCGGCTCCAACAGATAGGCCGAAAAACTCCCTGTCCCGTCACTGGCCTGAACGGTGATGCTCGCCATGGCGCTCTCCTCGCTGTTGTCGCGTCCGAGGTGACCAGTCTAGCCGACGCCGCCTGCCGTACATACAAACAACCGGAAGTCGGATTATCCAGGAACACCCATTGGCGCCACGGCACAAACTCAACTGTCGGAGGGAAATGAGCGATGGCGTGCGCTATCGAACGCAAAGTGTCGGATGGCGAAACCGGTGGACGCCGGCAGCATGGGATCCCCGATTCGCATCGCCGCAATCTCGATTCGGCAATGGATGCCTATCTCGCGATCGATCAACGCCAAGTAGCTGGCAATGTCGTGATTGACATCGCCGAACGAAGCGCAACAACCCCGTTCCAGCCTCGACAACGCAGACTGGAACGGCGCAGTGAATTCTTACAGGTAGTGCTCCGCCGGCGGCGCGAAGCCGTTGAACTTCTGGCTGGCGTAGGCCGTCACGTACGCGCCGGTCGATAGCAGCTCCACGCGTTCACCTGACCTCAGTGCCAGCGGCAGCCGGTAGTTCGACTTCTCATACAGGATGTCCGCGCCGTCGCAGGTCGGGCCCGCGATCGCGACCGGACCCATGGCCGAACCGTCGTGCGGCGTGACGATGCGATACTTGATCGCCTCGCCCTCGGTTTCCGCCAGCCCACCGAAACGGCCGATGTCGAGATACACCCAACGCACCGGATCATTCGGATCGCGCCGGCTGACCAGCACCACTTCGGCACTGACCACTCCCGCATCGCCGACAATGAAGCGGCCCGGCTCGATCAGCATCTCCGGCAGCGCATTGCCGAAATGCTCGGTCATCGAGGTCATGATCGCATCGCCGAACTGATCGATCTCCGGCACCGGATCGCGGTAGCGCGTCGGGAAGCCGCCGCCCAGGTTCATCATGCGCAGGTTCACGCCGGCCTCGGTCAGGTC
Organism: uncultured Alphaproteobacteria bacterium; assembly: GCA_963726125.1. Lineage (GTDB taxonomy): Bacteria > Pseudomonadota > Alphaproteobacteria > Acetobacterales > Acetobacteraceae > JAMXLO01. The sequence goes on from CAVSBG010000020.1 coordinate 118,250, forward strand.
GGTGAACAGCATAGCGACCTTGGCGATCGCCACCTCATAGGCACGCGTCGTGGTCTGCTGGCTGCCGACATGGAACGACAAGTCCATACGGGTCCAGCCCCATCTCGCCGGCTCGCAGCATCAGAGCGCGCGCACTCTCGATGGTGGTGCCGAACTTGCGCGACAGCGGCCATTCGGCGCCCTCGTTCTCCACCAGGATGCGGCAATAGACCCGCGCGCCAGGTGCGTGCTCTGCGAGCTTCTCCAATTCCTCGGCGGAATCGAACGCGAACAGCGTCACGCCGCTGCGCGAAGGCGGAACGGATCGCCGATACCTTCTTGATCGTGTTGCCGAAGCTGATCGCCTCCGGCAGCGCGCCAGCCTCCAGGCAGCCGGAGACTTCCTCCCAGCTTGCCGCGTCGAAGCTGGAGCCAGGCCGTACCAGCCGCTCCAGCACCGGGCGCGCCGGATTGGCCTTCACGGCGTAATAAATCCGCGCCAGCGGCAGCACGCGCTGCAAAGCGCGGAAATTCTCTTCCACGCGGTCCACATCCAGCACCAGGCACGGCGTTGCCGGCTGTTGCTGCGCAAGAAAGCGGGCGATTTTCGGGGTCATCGCTCCGGGCCTCCTTTGGCTATACGCCCGCCTGAGTAAGGCGGCGGGACGTGAGTTGACGAAACGGTCGAACGAACCAGCGACCAAAACGATTGCCAGAACGCTTGACGTCGTTGCGTAACCACGAGGGCCAGAGGCACGTGCGTTGCTGCGTAGGGGGCCACATAAGACCCATATCCCCCTGACGCAAGCGGAAATCTCGATCAATCGGAAAGAATCTTCTCGCAACAAATCGCCAGGGCTGGCATCCAGGGCGACGACCGTGGCGTTATGCCCAGGACGGCGGACGGCCAGACGGTATGGAGCAGCACGGACAAACAGGTGGACGCGGCGCCTCCCCCAGGAACCACCCAGAGCCAAGGCGAAACCATCTGGTGGCGCCGGCCCGGCCGCGTGATCGTCCGCGCCCTTCGGGCGGCTACCACCGACCAGGTGTCGCTCGCCGCCGCCGGCTGCGCATTCTACGCAACCATGGCATTGTTCCCGGCAATCAGCGTCCTTATCTCGGTCTACGGACTGGCGTTCAATGTCGTGGCCGTGGAGCAGCAGTTGCTGGTCCTGCGCGAACTGCTGCCTGCGCCGGCCTACACACTGATCACTGATCGGGTCCATGAGCTCGTCACCCAGCCCAATGGCGCGCTCAGCATCAGCCTGTTGATCAGCCTCGCTGTCACGTTCTGGAGTGCCGCGACTGGGACCAAGTCGGTCATCTCCGCGATCAACGTCGCATACGACGCGAAGGAACCGCGCGGCTTTCTCGCCTTTCAGCTCATTGGCCTGCTGATGACGCTGTGTGCCGTTATGGCCGCAGCGCTGGCAATCGCGGTGCTGGTGTTCGTGCCCGCGGTGATCGCGTTCGTCGGCCTGTCCGCCTACAGCGCCTTCTTGATCAATGCTATCAGCACGGCGCTGCTCGTTGTCCTGGTCGGCGGCTCGATCGCGCTGATGTACCGGTTCGCGCCCGCACGTGGCAAACTGACAAACCGGCGCATTTTCCCTGGCGCCACGGTCGCCACCGCGCTGTGGCTGATCGCATCGGTTGGACTGTCGTTCTACGTCTCGCACATCGCAAGTTTCGGCGCGACCTATGGCCCACTCGGCGCCGTCGTCGCAATCATGCTGTGGTTCTACGTTTCAGCGTACGCCGTGCTGCTCGGCGCCGAAGTGAACGCGCAGCTCGAGCAACACGAGTAGCCGCCGGCAAGGCGGCCACCCTGTTCGAGCCTTTCGCGGCTACTTCACCAGTGCAGGTTCCGACACCTTCGCCCTCTTGAACGCTGGCATCACCTCCTCGGCAAACCGCTGCAGCTGTTCCAGCGCCTCCGACTTCGGCACACCAACCGATAGCGACACCGAGATGCGATCGAGCGCCGGGTACTTCTCTTCCAGCGCCTTCAGATGATCGATCACCTCCTGTGCATTGCCGGTCAAGAAGCCGCCGGCATCCACCGCGTCCTCGATACGCGGCAGCTTGGCCGTCGGCGCGCGTTTTGGATCGCGCATAATCTCGATCTGCTCGTCGGTCATAGCACGCACCAGACGGAGCTCTCCGAACATCTTCATGTTCTCTTCGTAGTATTTCGCCGCGCGCTTGATGCCGTCGGCCTTGCTGCCAGCCATGTAGAAGTGGAAACCGAAGCACAGGCGCTCGCCGAGTTCGATATGCTTGCCCATCTTCGCGTGCGCTTCCTGCCAACCGAGCACGACCTTGTGCATCGCGCCGCCCTCAGCCGAACCGCCACCGACCATGCCCTGGATGCCGTGCTTCGCCATAAACTCCAATGCGCGTGCCGAACCGCCCTGGATCGGCTGCCAGCACTCCACCGGAAGGCGCAGCGGGCGCGGCACCAGTGTCAGCTCCTTCAGCGTGTAGCCGCGATAAGGCACCTCCGGCGGCAACGTGTAATGCTTGCCCTTGTGGCTGAACGACTCACTGTTGAACGCCTTGAAGATGATGTCGGTCTGCTCTTCGTAGAGCTCCCGATTGGCCGCCTGGTCGAGCAGTGGCGCGCCGAACGTCTCGACCTCGCGTGTGTGATAGCCACGCCCGAGCCCGAAGATCACGCGACCGTTGGAGAGGATATCCGCCATTGCGTAGTCCTCGGCCAGCCGCAGCGGATGCCACATCGGCGCGATGTTGAACCCGCAGCCAATCTTCAGGTTGTTGGTCACGTGCGTGAGATGCAACGCCATCATCAGCACGTTGGGAATGCACTCGGTGCCTTCGCGCTGGAAATGATGTTCCGCCATCCAGAACGCGTTGTAGCCGTGGCGGTCCATCAGCACCGCCATCGACTGCGCCTTCTCCAGCGCGGTGGCGAGATGCTCGTTGGAATACAACCGATCGTTGATCGGCGTGCCCGCGTAACCAATGTTGTCGAGATCGACATGGCCCGCGTACAGGCTGTCGAATTTCGTGATCATGCCGTTGTCCTCCTGGTGCTTGCGGGCATGGTAGTCAGCCACGCCCGCTTGGCAACCAGGGGTGGGCAGCGCTCTATCCCCCCATGGCCAACTGCGGACGGCGCTTGTCGTGCTGATATCGCGTCTCGTCAACAGAAGCGTTCCTTTCATGACGCGCAAGCACAGCGTCCGGAAATTCACGCTCGTAGGTAATTGCTCCGATCTGGTAACTTGCTGAACGTATTGTGGACATAGGTCAGGCCCATGAAGAAGATTGCGTCGTCGGTACAAACCGCTACGAGGCTGTGCACCACGCCCACCCGTTTCCCGCTCGGACTGCTCAAATAGGAGCCACCGACATGCCCGAACTGCCTGATGTCGAGATCTTCAAACGGCTCCTCGATGAGCACGCACGCGGACATGTCGTATCGCGCGTCGTCGTGTCTGATCCCAAAAGCCTGGAGCACGCTACCGCGGCGACGCTCCAGCGCAGACTGAAAGGCAGGCGTCTGTCATCGTCCAGTCGACGCGGCAAGGTGCTCTTCGCCGTGTTCGAGGACGCCGCCACCCTCGCCGTGCATTTTGGACCCAACGGCTCGCTCCAGGTTGTGCCACGCGATGGTGAGGAACCGGCGTCAACCCGGCTGCTGTTCGAATTCACCGACGGAAGCCGCCTTGCCTACGTCAATCCCCGCCGCATTGGTCATGTGGTCATGACCGACAACGTTGATGCGTTCATCGCCGATGAGCAGTTGGGGCCCGATGCGCTCGATCCATCGCTCACCCAATCGACGTTCAGCAAGGCTCTCGGTCAGGGCAAGCAGCCTATCAAGGCCGCCTTGATGGATCAGGCGCGGATCGCCGGAATCGGCAACACTTACGTGGACGAAATCCTGTTCCAGGCGCGGCTGCATCCCGGCATCACCTCGGGCGCGCTCGATGCGCCAACGCGCCGTCGCCTGTTCAATGCAGTGAAGCACGTGCTGCGCACTGCGATCGACCATGGCGCCGGCGCGGAAAACTTCACCGATCGGCTGCCGAAGGATTTCCTGCTGCCCGAGCGCCATCCCGGCGGACATTGCCCGCGCTGCGGTACGTCGTTGGCGATCGACAAGCGCGGCGGCCGCACGAGTTACCACTGTCCGAGGTGCCAGCCCGAACCCAACACCTGAGTTGCTGTCTGAGCATAGGCTGATTGATCCGGATCAAGGCGACACGCGCAAGCTTGTGTCATTCAAACAGGCATGCGCTTTGGAATATGGAGCACTCTCGCCTTGGCGCTCGCGGTCGCCGGTTGCACGGCGCAACCGCCGGTTCGGCCTGCGGAGCTGCCGCAGCGATCTATAGTGCCAACGGCTGAGCAGCGGATGTCGCAGGCCGATGTCGGGCAGGAGGTCGCACGTCTGCGAGCTTCCCTTTTGCGCGAGGTCCCTCAGCACATCGTCGACAGCGGCGCGCAGGACCTACTATGGATCGATCGCGCCAAGGCGGTCGTCAATGCTCAGCACTTCATGATCGACCGACCGCAACTGCTGGTGGTCGTCGACCGCAATCCAGGAATACAACAGCAACTGCGCATCGTTCTGGCTCAGCCGAATGCACCGTGGCTGGTCATCGGCGGCAGCAAAGTCTCCACCGGCCAAGCCGGCAGGCGAGGCTACTTCATCACGCCAATCGGCGTATTCCTCCACACGACCGGGATCCTCGACTACCGCGCGCTTGGAACGTTCAATGAGAACCACATTCGCGGGCTCGGCCTGAAAGGTATGCGTGTGTGGGATCTCGGTTGGCAGACAGCGGAGCGCGGCTGGCGCCACGACGGAGAAACCGCCGAAATACGCCTGGAGATGCATGCAACCGACCCGGACTATCTGGAGCAGCGACTGGGACGCCCAGCGTCCGAGGGCTGTGTGCGGATCCCGGCAACAATGAACCGATTCCTGGATCTGCATGGCGTGCTGGATGCGGACTATGAACGGGCGGCGCCCGACGACGCCGAGATTCGCGCCGTATTACTGCCAGCGCGTCAACCCACACCGTTGGCCGGGAACCTGGTCGTGGTGGTGGATTCGTCACAAGCCGGCTGAAATACGAACGCTTGCCTCAACGGCCGTAATAGGTGGGCACTGGCGGCGGCACAACTCGGTATATCGGATATGGTTGCTGCACATAGTAAGGATACTGAGGCGCATAGATCACGGGCGGCGCCACTATGATCGGAACCGCAACGACCGATCCTGCATACCCGTGATTTCGATGCCCTCCGCCGTACCCACCGCGAGACACGTGATAGCCTCGGGGGTAGGTAGCCTTCGGAAAGGCATTTTCATTCTGGTACCCATTGCCACGATGGTAACCATTATCGCGATAGTCCGCCGCCGCGGCCGCCGCGAACGTCCCAACCAAAATTGCGGCGCCAGCCGCGACGAGAAAGGAACGCGTGAATTTTCGGGGTCGCATGGCAAGCCTCCGACCCGCTTCGGTTACGCGGGCGGACGATCCGTCGCTGCCGTTATCCTTGCCAACGCTCGGTTGGAGCGGGAGGTGATCAGCAGTTCGGCGATCGCAACCGCGCCGACCGTCAGGGTCATCGTGGCGGTGAATAAAGTCAGTCCGTAGGTCAACAGCGCGATCCAGCCGCGCAACATTCCGGCGCTTCCAATCACGTCGTGCATTTCTTGCACCTCGGGGCCACTTTCCCCAATGCATGTTGACGCGTTCGGTCCGCGCGCGCCTTGATCCACATCAACGCCGTAGCAAAAAAGCCCGGAGGAGATCACTACCCATGAGCCAGACAGCCACATCGTTGCCAGCCGCATTGAACCTGCGCGGCACCAGTGTCCTGGTCACAGGCGCGGCCAGCGGTATCGGCCGCGCGACTGCGATTGTCACTTGCGCAACTCGGCGCCGACCTGCTGGTCACCGATCGTGCACCGCTCGACGACGTCCGCGCTGAGCTGGAACGGCTCGGCGCGACCTGCACCGCCGAGCAGGGCGACCTGACATCCGATGCGTTCATCGCGTCCTTGTTCGCCAAGCAACCCCTGCGCGCGGTGGCGCATTGCGCAGCGATCCTGGAAGGTCGCAACTGGCGTGAGGATCGCAATTGGCCCGACCGCTTCCACCGCGTTATGGACATTAATGTCCGCGTGCCGCTGACCCTGGCCACCGCCGCGATCGATCACATGGCGGAGCACGGCGGTGGATCGGTCGTGCTGGTGGGGTCAGTCGCGGGCCGCACTGGCGGCACCTCTGTCAACACACCACCGGATTACTCTGCCTCGAAGGGAGCAGTGCACGCGCTGGTGAAATGGCTGTCGCGGCAGGCGATTGGGCGCGGCGTGCTGGTGAACGGCGTGGCGCCGGGGCCGGTGCAGACGCCGATGACCACCGGCTTTACGGCGGGCGGGCAGTTGCCGCTCGGCCGCCTGGGGCGCCCGGAAGAGCTGGCGTGGCCGATCGCTTTCCTCTGCACGCCGGCGGCAAGCTATTTCTCGGGCGCGATCTTGGATGTGAACGGCGGCGCGTTCGTCGGCTGAGTGTCCCCACCCTCAAGGGTGAAAGTGTCGACACCCTCAAGGGTAAATCAGCGTCTCCGCCCGACTGATGACGAACGCTTCATGACGTTGCAGGAAATCGTTCGTCACGTCCGCGAACGCTTCCGGCCGATCAGTGCTGATCTCGTGCCCCGCGTCATAGACGAAGACGAGGTGACAGTTCGGCAGGATCGTCTTGTAGTGCCGCCCCATCTCCGGCGGCGTCAGACGATCGAGCGTGCCGAACAACACGAGGGTCGGTGTGGCCAGATCGCGCATGCGCGCTTCCAGAACCGCGTCGCGATCGGGACCACGCAATCGCCCGACCAGTGCGCGATGCTGCGCCTGCACGACGGGGTTCGCTGGCGGGTACGGCCCGTGCCGCTCGGGATGCCCATAGATCAGGCGCGCAACCTCTTCGGGAGAACCCGCGGGCGGCTGGTGTCCGGGCGGGCGGATTGCACCCGGCAATTCCATTACCAACGCTTCAACGCGGTCCGGTCGCCGCAACATCATCAATAACGCTACGCGGGCACCGAATGACGTTGCCATCAAATTGAACCGCTCGATGCCCAGCGCAGCCGTCGCCGATAGCATGGTCGCGCCAAGCTCGTCCGACGTGCCAGTCCGCGTGTTCTCCGGCGACTGACCAAAGCCAGGCATTTCGAAGACGATGACACGATGATGCCGGCTCAACAGTTCGTGCGCGCGCGTCACGCGGATGCCGCCGGCGCCATGCAGGTGAACCAACGGCATTCCCTCACCCGCCGACATGAAGCGGATACGAAATCCGTCTGCCTCGACGAAGCCTTCATGGAACGCCACGATCAGATCTCCCGTATCCGAGGCAGGACCTTGCGCCCAAACAATTCCAGTGCCCGCATCATCGCTTCGGTATCGCCGACACCGGGGTCCTGCAACGACAGGTCGATGACGCCGGCGCCAATCTCCTCGCGACAGCGGCGGATCTGTTCCACCACGCGGTCGGGACCGCCGCAGAAGCTGATCGGCAATACGCCGCCGACATTCGCCGGTCGTCGCTGACCTGCGACATTCCGTGCATCGGCCGCCAGCAGCGCATCGCGCAACGCGGCACGCACGGGGAACGCGGCCTGCCTGTCACGCCGACTCAATGTGTCCTCCGCCGCCTCATCGGTCTCGCCGAGGATCATGTTGGCGCGGTAGATAATGTCGTCCGGTCCAGGCTCCCACCCATAACGCGTACATGCCTCGCGATAGTGCCGGGTCGCCGCCGCCATCAGTTCAAACGTGCCATACGAAACGCCAAGACCAAGCCTATGCCGCGCCGCAAACTCGCCCGCCTCCGCGCTGGTGCCCAGTGCATAGGTCGGCGGATGCGGCTGACGCTGCGGGCGAGGCCAGATCGACACGGTACGATATTGGAAGTGCCGTCCCTGCCAGCCGAATGGCTGCGGTTCGGTCCACGCCTTCAGGATCAGTTCCATCCCCTCGTCGGTGCGGTCGCGTGCCTCTTTCGGGTTCAGGTCGTAGCTGAGATACTCGTTGGTCGTGCCACGCAGCAGGCCAACAATGATGCGTCCCGGCGCGAGCGTGTCGAGCATCGCCATTTCCTCGGCAATACGGATCGGATTGCTGACCGGCACGATCGGTCCGAGCATCGCGATCTTGATCGTGTCAGTCCGGGCAGCGAGCCAGGTGGCGGATACCACCGGCGACGGCGTCAGGATGCGCGGCGAATAGTGATGTTCCGACAAGCTGATCCAGTCGAAGCCAAGTTGCTCGACGAATTTCACGCGCTCGACCATGCCACGCAGCGCTTCGGTTCCAATGTCCGGATCATAGCAACCAGGCGGCACCGGCCATTCGCGCGGCAGGTCCGGTGGAGCGACATAGCGACCGGTTTCGAAATACGAAACTTTCATGGCGCGCACTGAGGACGGATTAGCCGCCCTCCTCCCATGGGCATATTCGGCTCTTTAGGGATGTGCGCAAGCGGCGCTACGCTTCGCCGAGATCCCAGAACACACCGGCCATCAGTCCGAGCCCATCACGAAACAACGTCCCGAGGCCGTGCTCGTCCGGCCCATGCTGGCCGCATCCACCATACGAATGCGGAATCCACATCACCGGAATCCCCAGTTCCGCCTTGAAGAACTCCGACGGACCCGACGCCGAATTGGTCGGGATCACATTCGGCTGCCGCCCCGCTGTGATCGCCATCGACCGCACCACACGCTGCACCCACGGATTGTCCGGATCGGTCCGCGACGCCAGGAACATGTCGCGCTCCAACACCGGCACGATCTCCACCATCTGCAGTCCATGCGCATCCAAATGCGCGCGCAGGTTCGGCACCAGCGTCTCCGCCGGCACATCGACCGTATGCCGGACCTGGATGCGCGCCCGCGCCGAACCCGACACCGCGTTCACCGGCGCCTCGGGTTGGCCGGTGATGCTGGCCAGCACGATCACGCTGGTCCACATGTAGATACGCTCCGGCCGCGACAGACCCGGCTCGCCCCACCATCGATCGGGCACCGGCGTGCCAGGCAGGTCCTCCACCACAACGCGCGCGCACGCCTCGCGCACCGAGTTCGGTATCTGCGCGGGCGTCCAACCGGGCACCAGGATGCGTCCATCCTGCGACACGATGCTGGCCAGCGCATGCGCCATCAGGAACCCCGGATCGGCGAGAATGCCGCCCCAATGTCCCGAATGATGGCTGCCCTCGCGCAAGTCGATCACCAGGTCCAGCGCGACGCCGCCACGCGTGCCCAGCGTGATGTCAGGCACCGACATGCTCTGCCGCGGACCGTCGAGCGCGATGAATGCATCAGCCGCCAACATCTCGCGATGCTGCTGGATGAATTCGCAGAAGCCCCGGCGAGCCGGTCTCCTCGCCGGTCTCCACCATGAATTTGACGTTGAAGCCAAGCCGTCCGCGTTCAGCGATAACCGCGGACAGCGCCTCCAGCGCCAGCAGATGCTGGCCCTTGTTGTCCACTACGCCACGGCCGTAGATACGGTCACCCTCGATGGACAGCCGCCACGGGTCGAGGCCCTGCCGCCAACGTTCCGGCATCGCGCGCACCACGTCGCCATGGCCATAGACGAGCATCGTCGGCAGCGCCGGATCCTCGACGCGTGTTCCGATCAGGATCGGCCCGAACTCCGCGCGCGGGTTGTCGTGAACCCGAGTCTCGAACCCCGCCTCCGCAGCAATGGGCCGAACCCATCCGTGCTATACCGATACAGCTCATCACGTCGGCTCGCCACCTGGCTTTCGGTGGGATAGGCCACCAGTTCCGCCAGGCGTGCGACGAAGCTGCCCTCATCGAACACCTTCCGAGCACGCACGATCGCACCCACACGGTCGCCTGCCATGGCGGAACTCCTTCCATTGAACATGCCGAACGCCGTATCGTTGCCCGGCCGTCGATGCAACCACCCAGGCGAACAGTCATGCAATTCGGGTATTTCACACTCAGCGACAACCACTACGACGACAACCCGCGCGCACCGAACCAATTCGTGGCGGACATCATCGACGAAGCGCTTTACGCTGAAACGCTCGGCATGCACTCGGCATGGATCGGCGAGCACCATTTCAGTACCCTCGGCGTCCTCTCGTGTCCGGACCTGGCGCTCGCCTATATCGCAGCACGCACGCAGCACATCCGGTTGGCGCCTGCGGTGACGGTGTTGCCGCTGCATCATCCGATCCGCGTGGCCGAGCAATGGGCAAGTCTCGATCTGCTCAGCGGTGGCCGCGTCGATTTCGCCGCTGGCCGTGGCTACGACCGCCGCGAATACGTGCCACTCGGCGTCTCGTTCGACGACAACCAGTCGATCTTCGAGGAAGGCATGGAGATCGTACGCCGCCTATGGTCAGCCGATGGTCCGATCTCACACCGCGGCAAACACTACGCGTTCGACGACATAGCGATCACGCCGCAGCCGGTGCAGCGGCCAATTCCGACCTACGTGGCCTCGTTTTCCCGGCCATCGATCGAACTCGCCGCGCGCCTGGGCTGCGGGCTTATCGTCGCACCATTCGCCGCAGCGATGACCTTCGGCGGCTTGCAGGAAGTTCGGCAACTCTATCACGACACATGCGCGAAGCACGGCACCAAACCAGGCCGGCTGATGTGCAGCTACTTCACCCACTTCGCCGACAACGAGGCACAACAGCAGGCAGCGCGGGCGCGGCAGATCCGCTACTACAGGGAATGCGTGATCCCATCGTTCCCCGGCGATCCCGCGACCGCGCCGCCAAGCTACCGCTACTTCATCGCCATGGTCGAACGCCTGCGCAATGTCCGCCCACAGGACCTGACGGAGAATTCCGTATTGCTGGGATCACCCGCGCACATCATCGACGTCCTGAAGATGGTCGAATCCGCCGGCGTCGATGAAGTGATCCTGTACTTCAACGTCGGACTGAAACCACACGGCCAGGTCAAGGACGAAATGGCGCGGTTCATGGAGCAGGTGGCACCGTCATTTCCATGAGCATGTCTGACCGTCTGGAACTCTACAGCCGCAACAGGCTGAAGCTCGGCCTCTTCGGTGCCAATTGTTCGTCGGGCCGCGCGGTGACCAAGGTTCCCGAGCGATGGAGTGGCAGCTGGTCCGATTGCCTGCAACTCGCGCGGATGGCGGACGACGCCGGCATCGAGTTCATGCTGCCGGTCGGACGATGGAAAGGCTATGGCGGCGACACCGATTATCAGGGTGAGACGCTGGAGACGGTGACCTGGGCCGCCGGCCTGCTCGGCGCCACCAAACGGTTGACTGTGTTCGGGACGGTGCACGCGCCGCTGATCCATCCACTGATCGCGGCGAAACAGTTCGTCACCGCGGATCATATCGGCGAAGGCCGCTTCGGCCTGAACATCGTCTGCGGCTGGAACGAGGGTGAATTCGATATGTTCGGCGCGACGATGCGCGAACATGGCGCACGCTACGACTACGCGCAGGAATGGTTCGATACCATCAAGCTGGCTTGGTCGGACGCCGAGGACTTCGCCTTCGACGGCCAGTTCATCCGCCTGCGACAGGCACGCGCCAAGCCGAAGCCATTCGGCGGCAGCCGGCCCATCGTGATGAATGCCGGCGCGTCACCCACTGGCCAAGCCTTCGCCATCCGTAACTGCGATGCGCTATTCTCGATGACGCCGAAGGGCAAGCTGGCTGAATTCGCGGCGCACGTCGCGAACGTGCACCGGCTGGCGCGAGGCGGCGGGCGGCAGATCGATGTCTATACAGTTGGCGTGGTCACCTGCCGGAAAACGCAGCGCGAGGCTGAGGACTATTACCGGCACAGCGTGATCGACAACGCAGACTGGGCAGCCGTCGACCGCATCATGGCGATGCGCGGCGTCACGCGAGAAACGTTCCCTGACGACTTCGAGGAACGCCGCTACCACCAGGCAAACGGCATGGGCGGCGTACCGATCGTCGGCGCCCCCGACGCCGTAGCGCGCGAACTGGCGCGGCTTGCCGCGGCAGGCGCCAAGGGGATCGCACTGTCGTTCGTGAACTACCTGGATGAACTGCCGCTGTTCCGCGACGAAGTGCTGCCACGCCTCGCGCGCATAGGACTTCGCCGCGAACCTACCTGACGACAGCCGTTACACCCGATGCGTCTCGTGCGTGGACGCATGGAACAGGTCCTCCGGCGTCAACACGCGCGACGATAACCCCTCGGCATGATGCCGCCGCAGGAACACCTCCAGCACGTGCCGGTTCGCATCCAGCCCATACGACCAGAAATCCTCGCCCATCAGCCGTCGCGCCGCGTGCAACTGTTCATCCAGGAACGGCAGCGTCACCTTCGATGCCGCCACATCGGCCAGCTTCGCCAGTGCGAGCGCCTTCGCCTGCTCGAACGCCTTCATCGCTGCCATCGGCAACCACGGGTGCTGCTCTGCCAGCGTCCGGCGAATGCCAAGGATGTGCATGATCGGAAAGATCCGCGACTTACGGAACCACGCAGCAGCAGCCGCGGCAGGATCCGGATACAGCCACCCCACATTCGGGTCACGCCCAAAGCACGACGGCGCACGCGGCCCGATCACTGCATCGATCTCGCCGTTCGCCAACATGCCGGAGATTGTGGCGCCCTCCGGTGCATCCTCCACGCGAACATCGCGCGGCAGGTTCAGTGCGATCTTCTCGATGCGGCCCGGCTGCTCGTAGCCACCACGCACCCAGGTGATGTCCGACGGCCTCACACCGTGTTCATCCTCCAGCACCGCGCGCGTCCATACATTTGCCGTGACCTGGTATTCCGGCACACCAATCCGCCGTCCCGTCAGGTCCTCCGGCCGCGCGATCCCACGATCGGTCCGTATATAGATCGAGTTATGCCGAAACGAGCGTGACGGGAACACCGGCACACCGACATAAGGGCAGTCGCCGTTCGCAGTCTTCACCGTGAAGCTGCTCATCGACAGCTCGCAGATGTCGAAATCAGCGTGGCGAAACGCACGGAAAAAGATTTCCTCTGGCTCCAGCAGCATAAAAATTGGATCGATGCCGTCGATCTGCACGCTGCCATCAACCAGCGGGCGCACCCGATCGTAATCACCAACCGCGATGGAGACCTGAAGCTTGCTCATGACGCGCACTCTGCCGCTGGCGTGACCAACCACGCAAGAGCCGCTAAAGTGATGACAAAACACTTCTGGAGAACGTCCTTTGCAGCGACACGTCATGACCATTGCCGGCGTCGAGCTTGAAGTGTTCGAAGCTGGCGACGGACCACCAATACTGTTCCTTCACGGGGCGCAGGGTTTTGCGCCAACCCATCCTTACGTACCATTGCTGTCCGCTCGACACCGGCTGATTGCCCCGTCGCATCCCGGTTTCGGTCAATCGACCCTGCCCGACTGGATCGAGGCAGCGGACGACATCGCCTACATCCACCTGGAGTTGCTGGATCGCCTCAATCTCGACCAGGTCGATGTGATCGGCTGTTCACTCGGTGGATGGATCGCCTGCGAACTCGCCACCAAGTCGCCGAAGCTCGTGCGCCGGCTCGTGCTGGTCGGCCCGGTGGGCGTGAAGACCGGCCCGGTCGACCGCCTCGATATTCCCGACATCTTCGCCCTGCCCCAAGGCAAGTTGGAGACGCTGCTGTTCCACGATCCGGACCGGATGCGCATGGATCCGTCGCGCCTGACCGATGAACAGCTCGCGATCCAGATGCGCAACAGGGAGACGCTCGCGCTGCTGACCTGGGAACCGTATATGCACAATCCCAAACTCCCGCACCGGCTGCATCGCATCACCGCGCCTGTCTTGTTCGTCCGCGGCGCGTCCGACGGGCTCGTCTCGGAGGCGTATATGGACTCGTACGCACGCCTCTTGCCGGACGCGCGCACCATCACGATCGATGCCGCCGGACACGCCCCGCACGCCGAACAGCCGGATGCGTTCGCGCGCACGATACTGGCATTCCTGGGATCGGAGGCCGCGCAATGAAAGCCTGGCATTTCAGCGAGAACGCCTACCCTGACCTGCCCCCGGCCGACGAATACGAAATCGATCCGTGTCAGCCTGCCCAACCGCAACTACGATCCGGAAAAAGGTGCCGCGCTCTACGACCGTTTCCTCGACGAATGGCTGATCGCCGAGGACGAGGGTTTGGAGATCATGCTGAACGAGCACCACCAGACCGCGACCTGCGTCGATCCCGCCGCGCCTCTGGTACTTGCGGCCCTGGCTCGGCTCACGCGCAAGGCACGCCTGCTGATACTTGGCAACCCGATCGCCAATCGCCGCCAGCCGGTGCGTGTCGCGGAAGAAATGGCAATGGTCGATATTCTCTCCCGCGGTCGTCTCGAAGCGGGATTCGTTCGCGGGGTCCCTTACGAGGTTCTCCCCGCCAACAGTAATCCCGTGCGAATGAACGAGCGGCAGTGGGAAGCGCTCGACCTCATCGTCAAGGCCTGGACCAGCCACGACGGGCCGTTCAGCCACGAGGGTCGTTTCTTCCACTACCGCGCCGTCAATATCTGGCCTCGCCCGTATCAACAACCGCATCCGCCCATCTGGATCAGCACCACCAGCCCTTCCGGCGCCGCGCGGGTCGGCGCGCGTGGCTACGTGCAGGCCACGTTCCTCACCGGCTTCGATGGCACGCGCGTGATCTTCGATGCGTATCGACGCGGCTGGCGTGAGGCCGGACACGGTTCAGAGGTGCCTGCGCATCGCTTGGCTTACGCCGCGCTCGTCTACACCGCGCCGAACGAGGCTGATGCCCGTGCCGGCGCGGAAAAACTGCTGTGGTACATTACCTCCAACAAGGTGCCACCGCACTTCGCCAACCCGCCCGGCTATGTGCCGGTGTCTGCCAATGTTGCGATGCTGCGCGGCGCCGAACATCCGCTCAGCGCGTTCCGCAAGGCAGCGACAGTGGACGGCGCGATTGAGGCCGGCATCATGTTCGCCGGCACACCCGATCAGGTCTACTGCCAGATGAAACGCCTATACGATCATGTAGGCGGCTTCGGGCACTTGCTGATCATGGGCCAGGCAGGCTTTCTGGAGCACAACGATACCGTGCTGGGCATTAGAACTTTCGCACGTGAGGTCTATCCGCGACTTCGGACAGAATTTCCTGACACTGCTATCGCAAGTTCTGCTATTCTGAGTTGAACTTATTGAGACTCACGCTACCGTGAGATTTCTGATTTTGGGATACCAAAGGGCTAGCGAAACCCGGCAAAATAACGTTTAGTGTCGGTCCGGGTTTAAAGGACATAAGAATGGACGATTCGAACGAGGATGTGCTTGGCCTTACCAGCCAGATCGTATCAGCGCATGTGAGCCACAATACCGTCGCGCCGGACGCACTGCCAAGCCTGATACAGGAAGTGTATAGGACACTGGTCAACATCGGAAAGCAGCCCGCACAGGCGGAAAAGCCGACGCCCGCCGTTCCGATCAAGCAATCGGTCCGTCAGGATCGCATTATTTGTTTGGAAGACGGCAAGAGCTTCTCGATGCTGAAACGTCACCTGATGACCGACCATAAGTTGACGCCGCAGCAGTATCGCGAAAAGTGGGACCTGCCGCGCGACTACCCGATGGTGGCACCGAACTACGCGCAAACACGTTCTGCGCTGGCCAAGAAGATCGGACTCGGTCGCAAGGGTGGCCGTCCGGCAAAGCGCGCCGTCGGTCGTCGCAAGCGCGGCTGAGACTGACGTCGCTCACCGCGATGGCATGATCCGGATCACGCCAACCATCGCGATCGACGATCGGGCCATCAGCGAGAGCTTCATTCGCGCGTCGGGACCTGGCGGACAAAACGTCAACAAGGTCGCGACCGCGGTGCAGTTGCGCTTCGATCCAGCCTTGTCCGGCTTGCCGCCAGATGTGTCCGCGCGTCTACATGTGCTCGCTGGCAAGCGGTTCACCCAACAGGGCGATATGCTGATCACCGCGCAGCGCTACCGCACCCAGGAACGCAACCGGCAGGCGGCGCTCGACACGCTGATCGCCCTGATCCAGCGCGCCGCGCTACCCCCGGTGCCGCGCGTCGCGACGCGGCCGACACTCGCCTCGAAGCGACGGCGCCTCCAGACCAAGGCTCACCGCGCACGCGTCAAGCACACCCGTTCCGCGCTGCCGGATGACCAATGATGCCCGGCCGCTACCAATCGCCGATGGCGCGTGCGATCAGCAGGACCGCCAGAACAGACAGCGTCAGCAACGCGGCAAGCCGGTGATGGTGCGGCTGCGAACGCTGGAATCCCCAGGCGCCGACATGATTTCCCGCCCATAGCACCGGCATCGAGGCGATCGACCACAGCAAGACCTCACCGTCGATCAGCCCCTTCAGCCCCATCAACAGCACCGCCACCATCGACGCCAGCATAAAGTAGATGATGGAGGTGGCGCGCACGACCGCGGCCCGGTGGGACAGCGCCAGCAGATACACCACGATCGGCGGTCCACCCATTGAAGCGAGGCCGCTCATGACACCGGCAACCAGACCAACCCCCATCGTGAGCACACGCGAAGGACTCGGCGGCAGACGGAGCCCTCGCCACAACAGCAACACGGATGCCAGGATCACGCAGCCAATAACCAGCCGGACGGGATTGGGTCTGAATGCGGTAAGTATTGCGACGCCGACAGGGATACCCAGTATAAGGCCAGGGCTCAGACCGCGGACAGCACGCCAATCGCACAGCGCCGCCGCTTGGCGCACCCCGGCCACACCAACGATGACCTGCAGGACCACGACCAGCGGCACGACCTTGGCTGGCGGCAGGGCCAGGCTCAGCAACGGCACGGCGGCAAGACCGAATCCGAAGCCAGTAAAACCGCGCAGCACAGAGGCAACAAACACGCCGAAAATGGCGACCGGCAGGGTCTCGATCATTACTGCCACAGCCTCGACGCGGGCGAGCCACCTGTCCAGGCGCCAATGACGAGAAAATATGGCATGTTGGCAAAATCAACATGTGAGAGGCGCCAAACCGATGCATCGGGATGCCCATGGGATGGAGGTCACGACGGCATCCACAACCGCGGTGCAGGCTTTCGACCATGCGCTGATCGGCTACATCGGCTATCGCGCGGATCTACCGCAACGCATGGAGGCGTTGTTTCAGGCTGACCCCGACTTCGGCCTCGCTCATTGCCTGAAGGGCTACCTCGCCATGCTCGTCGTACAAGCGTGCGGTGCTGCCGATGGCGGAAGTGGCGGCGGCGGATGCCCAACGCCTCACCGCGAACGCGACGCCGCGCGAGCGTGCGCATGTCACGGCGCTGCTGCACTGGATCGATGGCGACCCGGATCACGCTGCCGCGGTGTGGGAACAGATCCTCGTCGATCACCCGCGTGACGTGCTGGCTTTCCGCCTGGCGCATTTCGTCAATTTCTGGCTTGGACGCCCCGACCTGATGCTGGCCTCCGTGCTCGGCGTCGAACGCCATTGGAGCGAGGATCTGCCCGGTTACGGCGCAATCCTCGGCTGCCGCTGCTTCGCACACGAGGAAAACGGCTACTACACCGAAGCCGAGGCGGCGGGACGCGCAGCGATCGACCGCGACCCCGGCGATCTTTGGGCAGCCCACGGCGTCGCGCACGTCATGGAAATGCAGGGCAGGCGCGGCGAGGGCATCGCCTGGATCGATGGCCTGCAGCCGAACTGGGAAGCTGCGAACAACCTCCGCCACCATCTGTGGTGGCACGCCGCCATGTTCCAGTCTGGAATGCGGCGCGATGGACAGCGTGCTCGCACTGTATGACGAACAATTCCGCAACCCGTCATCCAGGCTGACCCAGGCGGTGCCCGACCTCTATATCGACGTGCAGAATGCGGCTTCCATGTTGTTCCGCCTGCAACGACATGGCGTCGACGTCGGCAGCCGCTGGGAAGAGCTGGCGGACAAGGCGGAGGCACGTATCGGCGACTGCCTCTCAGCGTTCACCCTGCCGCACTGGATGATGGCGCTTGCCGTCACCGGCCGATACGCCGCTGCACAGCGCATGCTGGACACGATGCGCGCCTTCGCTCGCGAGCCAGAGACGATCGCAATGCTCGTTGGCAGCTACGCCGAACCGATATGCCAGGCGGTGCTGGCCCACGCGCGCGGCGAATTCGCTCAGGCAGTCGCAGTGATGCGGCCCGTGCTTGGTGGCATGTATCGCCTCGGCGGCAGCCACGCACAGCAGGACGTGCTGGAGCAACTGTATCTCGACGCCGCCATCCGCGCCGACCTGCATGACGATGCGCGACTACTGCTGGAACGCGTTGCGGGCCGCCATCCAGTGCCGCCGCACCGGCGCATCGGCTACGCCGCAGCCGCACGCGCCGTCGGGTTCTGATCGATCGGTTCGCGATGACCAACGACGGCGCCCTGCTGGTCAGCGAGCACGGCGACGGTACAATCTGGCGCGGCGCCTACCGAGGGGAGAACCAATGAGTACGACGCGACCGCCGAAGCAGAAGGCACCGCCGCTCACCTGTGACTGCCACTTCCACATCTTCGGCCCCTACAACCAGTTCCCGCTCAGCGCCGGCCGTACCTACACGCCGCCGGCCGCACTGGTGCCGGAGTACCTGGCGATGGCGGACACCGTCGGCATTGGCCGCATGGTCGTCGTGCAGGCCAGTGTCTACGGCGCGCAGAACGAGGTGACACTGGACGCGGTGCGCAAGTTCGGCCTGCATCGCGCTCGGGCAATCGCCGTGATCGACGACAGTTTCGACGATGCCGCGCTGCGGCGGATGCACGACCGCGGTGTGCGCGGTGTGCGATTCAACATGGTCTCCGGCAACGGCACGCCGGAGGATCAGCTCGATACGCTCGCGCGCCGCCTCGCCCCACTCGGCTGGCACATCCAGTTCTACGTGGAAGGGGACAAACTGGCCGAGGTGGCGCCTCGCCTGGCAAAGCTGCCGGTCGACGTGGTGATCGATCATGCCGGTGGCGTAAAGGCCGCACTCGGCACTGCGCATCCACAGTTCCAGTCGCTGTTGCGCTTGCTGGACAGCGGCCGAGCATGGATCAAGGTGTGCCACTACCGCGCATCCTCGGTCGGGCAGCCATGGGACGACGTGGCGCCGAACGTGCAGGCGCTGGTAGCCGCCGCGCCCGAGCGCTGCGTGTGGGGAACCGATTGGCCGCACCCGCAGATGGACCCGGTGCCGGAGGCCGGGCTGCTGTTCGACCAATTCGTAGAGTGGGTGCCCGATGCAGCACTGCGCCAGCGCGTGCTGGTCGACAATCCGGCGAAGCTGTACGGATTCTGATCGAGACACAGGCCGGTCAATCAAAAGGCACTATGAACGCTATGAAAGCACTCCCCCTCCCCTTGCGGGAGGGGGGAAGGGGGAGGGGCGCTGCCAACCTCAAGTCATCCACCCTTGTCGTCCCCCACAGAACCCACACGACGCTCCGGGTCGCCTCTGTCACGGAACCGTAACCGTTCCGCCACGCGAGCTTCATGATTGACCGCCTATCTGACCGCGTGAGCACAACCACACTTGGCGTCGTCACGACGCCGGCTGCCATGGCGCGTCCCCGCGTCCGGCGGTCCGCATTGGCAGCATACGCATTGCTGCTCCCGTCCGGCATGTTCCTCCTCGCCTTCACCTATTGGCCGATACTCCGAGTGGTGCTCGATTCGCTCACCGAGCGCGCATTCGGAGGCACGGCGCATTGGGGCCTCGGCAACTACGCCCGATTGTTCGCCGACACCCATTTCGCCACCGCGGTGCGCAACAATCTCGTCTACGCCGTCGGCACCATTTTCCCGAGCCTGACCCTCGCACTGCTGTTCGCCCTGGCCCTGCGCGAGAGCACGCGCCTCTCCGGCATCCTGCGCACCCTGATCGTGCTACCGCTGCTGATCCCACTGGTCGCCGCAGCGTCGCTGTTGATCTTCATTTTCCTGCCGGGAGCCGGACTGCTCGACTACTACCTCGCCAGGTTCGGCGCTGCCGAGACCAACTGGCTGGGCAATCCGTCACTGGCCCTGGGCTCGATCATCGCGATCACGATATGGAAGAACACTGGCTATTACATGCTGTTCTTTCTGGCCGGTCTGGCCGGTGTCCCCCAGGACCTGTTGGACGCCGCGAAGATCGATGGCGCCCACGCCGTGCAACGGTTCCTCCGCATCACCCTGCCGCTGCTCGGTCCCACTCTGGCGTTCGTGCTGGTCATCGCCCTGCTCAACGTACTGACCCAGGTGGACCACGTGATCGTCATGACACAGGGCGGACCATCCGACACAACGTCACTGTTGCTCTATTATATCTACCAGCAGGCGCATCAGAACTACGACATCGGCCTGGCATCCGCGGCGACCGTGGTCAGTGTAGGCTTCCTGTTTGCGCTCTCCATCGTATCGCTGCGTACGCTGGAGCGCGGGATCCACTATGAAACGTGATCCCGCGCTCCCTCCCAAATCAATATGCCTCGGCGCGACGTGCCGGCATCCGCCCAGCCAGCCACCCATCCAAACCCCACACCCGGCCGGCGTTCACCATCGCCAGCCATGCGGTCAGTGTCGCAAAGACGATGTGGTAGTCCAGGATGAAGTTCACGTGGCTTTCGATATAGGGAAAGTCCATGTGCGCGGTCCAATAAGTGAGCAGCAACGCCACCCCGAACCAGCCGCTGACCCGTACCAGCAGTCCGGATACCAGCGACAATCCGATCAGCAGATGGCCCCAGCTCACCAGGAAGGTCAGTATCGGCGCGATCGCCGGCGAGGTGAGCGGCGCATAGATGTCATGAAACGTCTTGGTGTGCGCCAGGAACACCGCGACCGAGAAGTCGGGCGACATCACCTGCCATGCGCCTGCGTAGAGAAACGTCCAGCCCATCATCAGCCTGAACGCCAGTACGAACCTTTTGTCCATCATTACGCCGTCCATCGCAAACCTCCAGCTCCTTGGTCATTCCGATGATCGGCAGAATATCCGTGCGCAACCGTTCCGCATTGATGCAGATCAACCCGCTGCTGCTGTTGTTGTTGTGCGCCGCTGCGGCACTATGGGCGATCCCGTTCGCCTGGATGGTGGTAGCCAGTCTGCGACCCAGCGACGCCGGCGCCCTCGATATCGCGTCCCTCACGCCCACCGGTCCCTTCAGCCTTGGCAACTTCACCGACGCCTGGGCATCGGGCCACTTCCCGCTCTGGTATCTCAACACCGCCCTGCTCTGCGGCGGCATCCTCGCGGTGCAGTGCGTCACGATAAGTCTCGCCGGCTATGCGTTCGCCCGCCTGCGCTTCCGTTATCGCGAGACGCTGTTCTACCTGTTCCTGCTCCAGCTCATGTTGGTGCCGCCGATACTGATCGTGCCCAATATGACCACACTCATTACGCTGCATCTCTACGACACGCTGTTCGGCGTGATGGCGCCCTACTTCGCCTCCGCCTTCGGCGTGTTCCTGATGCGCCAGACCTTCCGCGCCATTCCCCGCGAATACGAGGAGGCGGCGCTGGTGGATGGCGCCTCACGCCTCGCCATCATATTCCGCGTGCTGCTGCCGCTGGCGCGTCCAGGCCTGATCGCCTTCGCCATCGTCTCGGTGACTGCACATTGGAACGAGTTCCTGTGGCCACTGATGGCGACCTCATCGCCATCAACCCAGGTGCTGACCGTGGGGCTCGCGTCATTCACCTCCGGCGCCGAGGCAGGCTCCGAGTGGGGTGTCATCGCCGCCGGCACCTTCTTCGTCGCTGCACCCCTGCTGGTGATCTTCGTGCTCTTCCAGCGGCAGTTCATCTCCAGCTTCACGTTCTCCGGAATCAAATAACCGACGGGAGTTTCTCATGCGTCTGATATCATGCGCGGCCGTGGCGCTGGCGCTCTCATGCACCACCGCCTACGCAGCCACCGACATCGACCTGTTCTTCCCCGTCCCGGTTCAGGGCAAGCTGGCGCTCGAGATGCAGCGGCTGATCGAGCAGTTCGACCAGCAGCATCCGGACATCCACGTCACCGCCGTCTATACCGGCAGCTACGACGATACCAACCTGAAGACGCGTGCGGCGATCCAGGCCGGCCATCCGCCCGGCGCGGTGATCATGAGTGCCAACTTCATCCGCGAATACGCCATCAACAATGATGCGATCCCGCTGGACGACCTGATCGCCAAGGACAACCAGACGCCGGCGCAGTTCATGGCCGGGTTCTGGCCGGCGCTGAAGCTGAACGCCACCGAGCAGGGGCATGTCTACGGGGTGCCGTTCCAGAACTCCACGCCGTTGCTCTATTATAGTGTCGATGCGTTCAAGGATGCGGGTCTCGACCCCGACAAGCCGCCGATCACCTGGCAGGACTGGGTCGATGACCTGCGCAAACTGGCGAAGCACGACGGCAATACCACGACGCGCTGGGGGCTGATGTTCCCTGGCACCTACGATTACCTCGGCTGGATCACCAGCGGCTTTGCGATGTCCAACGGCGGCGAGTACTACAATCCCGGCTACGGCGGCGAGGTCTACTACACGCAGCCGAGTACGGTCGGAGCCGTCCGCTTGATCGATGCGTTCGTGCACAAATGGCACGTGATGCCCGAGGGCGTCACCGACGCCAACGCGGTGACTACGGCGTTCTTCCAGGGCCGCACCGCCATGATGATCCTGTCCACCGGCTCGCTGTCGTTCGTGCGCGACAACATGAAGACGCCGTACCGCACCGCGTTCCTGCCACGTGCCCTGGTGAACGCCGCACCCATCGGCGGTGCCAGCCTGATCATCCCTCGCGGCAATACCCCCGAACGGCAGGCGGCGGCCTGGACACTGATCAACTGGTTGGTCAGCCCGGAGATCGCCGGCGGTTGGAGCCGTTTCACCGGTTACTTCGCACCGCGTATCGCCGCCTATGACCTGCCTGACATGAAGGACTACCTGGCGAAGTATCCCGACGCGAAGGTGGCACTGGACCAGCTCGACTACGCACGCGGCTGGTTCGCCACCTACAATACTGTGGGTGTGCGCAAGGCGCTGGAGGATGGCGTGCAGGCAGTCCTGTCCGGCAAGGCGACGCCCGAAGCGGCGATGGCCGCGGCTCAGAAACAGGCCGATGAGTTGATGAGGCCATACGTCGAGCAGACGGCGCTGAAGCTCCCGGAGTAGACCCTTTCAGGTTCGCCGCGGCGAAATCGCCGCGATCGGCGACAGCAACGATGCACCAACGCTCCATGCCATGAAATCGTAGGTGGAACAAAACCCCGCACTCCTGGCAGAATGCCCCCAACCATCCGAAGGGAGCGCCACATGCTGATCTGCCAGCTCACCGACCTGCACGTCCGGCCGGTGGGAAGAGCCGCCAACCGCGTCTGCGAGACCAACATGCTGACGGAACGGGCTTTCCGCGCCGTCGCCCGGTTGAACCCGCGACCGGACGTGGTGGTGATCACCGGCGACCTCACCGACTGCGGTCTCGACACCGAATACGCCAACCTGACGCGCATGCTGCGCACGCTCGCCCCATTGCCGGTGTTCGTCATCCCCGGCAATCACGACGAGCGCGGCAACTTGCGCGGTGCGCTGAAGCATCTGCCCGGCGTCACCGTCGACCCGCGCTATGTGCAATACGCCGTCGACGACTACCCGGTCCGCCTGGTCATGCTGGACACCCTGGTGCCGGGCGCCGCCCACGGCGAACTGCAAACCGAGCAGTTGGAATTCCTCGATCGCACACTTGCCGCCGTACCGGACAAGCCGACCATCGTCGGGATGCACCACCCGCCGTTCGCCTGCGGCATGATCCAGGACTCCATCAACCTGCACAATGCCGGCGCGTTCGCGGCGGTGATCGCCCGCCATCCCCAGGTCGACCGGATCATCTGCGGCCACCACCACCGGGTTGTCGTCGCCCGGGTGGCGCATGCCATCGCACTGATATCGCCCTCTGTGGTGCATCAGGTCGCGATGTCGCTCCCGCCGCATGATCCGGACGATCACGGCTCGCTCATCCTGGAGCCGCCGGCGTTCCAGCTTCATCGTTGGACGCCAGCGGACGGAATTGCCAGCCACACGATTTATGTCGAGGACTACCCCGGGCCCTTCCCGTTCCTAGGCAATCCCGATGCCCCGGTCTCCCTGTGAATCACGAAATCGTGTAAAGCACGTCGCAAACATGTGCCTTCATCAATCCGCCATGCGGACTCACGTTGACGGCCAAGCCCGTCGTGACAGCCCGAGCCCAGGCTAGGCCGTTTCGTCCAAGACGTGAAATCTTAACCGAAACTACAACTATAGGTCGCATAAACCCTCGTGTCATGTTTTGGAACTTGCTCCTTTCGACGCTGGACGGCGCTGCGGGTGTAGCCCGCCCGGCGGCAATCGTAGCTCTGACAGCGTCGGGGCTCATTATCGTCACTGGCTGGAACAGGCGCCGTGAATGGCTCGCCCGACAGGGACAGCCACTCGTCGGCAACCGTTTTGAGCTTGGTCAAACACCATTTTCATCCGGCGATCTGGATGTTGCGGCTGAAGCGCGCGAGGTGATGCGCCAACTCAACAGCCTGGCAGCACGCCTGCTGGTCGACCTTGAATACGCCGTCCAGCCGGAACTCGCGGTGCGCGCCGATCGGCGTGCATTCCGGGAGATCCTGTCCGACATGGTGACAACCGCGATTGAGCAGGCACCTTGTGGGCACGTTCTGCTCGGTGCGGCGCGAACTGGCGGACGCGTGCATGTCACCGTGTCCGATGACGGCGAGAATCCCAATCGGGAAATGCGGTTGAGCAAGCTGCGGTCCGCGGAGCGTCTCGCGGCGCTGCACGGCGCCACAATGGAGGTGGATGTTCGGAAGGCGCAAGGTCCTACGGTATTCCTCCGGTTGCCGGTGACCGCGGCTGGCACGAGTTCCACGAAAGCAAGTGAGCCTACCGACCCGACGAGCAGTTCGGCCGAACGCCACAAAACCCACCAGCAACAAGACGCGGCGCCCTAACTCGCGGCGACGCAAATGCCGCTTCGCGGCGTCAAGGAATTAATTACCCAGATCATGGCGCCGACTTAACGATCGCAACCGCAATAACACGGGACGTCCAAGTGCCGCTCAGCAACCTCACCGCCACCGAACTGCTTAATCGAGCGACCGAGCTGTCCCGCATGGCGGGCACAGCAACCACGGCTGACACACGCGACGCTTTGCACCGACTCGCAAGTCGGTTCGCGGAACTCGCCCAACGGCGTGCCGGCACTGGCGGCCAGGCAGAGCCGTCTGCTAGCGTGTCAGCATGGCAGCCGCTGTCACCCCACCAATCAGTACCCCCGAGCCAACCGCCGCCGAGCTGATCGCCGCACGTCCCCACCTGTCCATGCACGCCACGGATGGGCTGGTGATGGACGACGTGCCGCTGAACGCCATCGCGGACGACACCGGAACGCCCGTGTGGGTGTACTCCGCCACCGCCATGCGTCGGCGTTACCGCATGATGGCCACGGCACTGGCCGACGCGAATCTCGACGCGCACATCCACTATGCCATGAAGGCCAACGATCGGCTCGCGGTACTGCGGCTGTTCGCCCGCCAAGGTGCCGGTGCCGACGTAGTGAGCGAAGGCGAACTCCTTCGCGCCCGTGCCGCCGGCATCCCCGCGAAGCGCATCGTATTCTCCGGCGTCGGCAAGGGCGAACGTGAACTGCGCCTCGCCCTCACGGAGGAGATCGCGCAGGTCAACGTCGAAAGCGCCGAGGAGCTCGACATGCTGTCGGCGCTGGCCGCCGGGATGGGCTGCACCGCGCGCGTGGCGCTACGCGTAAACCCGGATGTGGACGCCGAGACCCACGCCAAGATCACCACCGGCCGTGCACATAACAAGTTCGGCATTCCGTACGGCGACACCGTCGCATTGTATCGCCGCGCGGTGTCACTTCCCGGCATCGCGCCGGTCGGATTGGCAACCCATATCGGTAGCCAGATCCTGTCGCCGGCGCCCTATCGTGCGGCATTCGCACGCATCGCCGAACTGGTCGTCGCGTTGCGCGCGGAATCGCTGCCTATACAAAGCGTCGACTGCGGCGGTGGCATCGGCATTCCCTACCGCGACGAACCGGCTCCGCTACCCGCCGCGTTCGCCGGCGCGATCCGCGGCGCATTCCATAACCTTGACGTCCGCATCGCGGTGGAACCCGGCCGCTGGCTGGTCGGCCCCGCCGGCGTGCTCCTGGCCTCCGTTGTGCTGGTCAAGCACGCACCGGGCGGCCGCTTCGTGGTGTTGGACGCAGCGATGAACGACCTGATCCGACCAGCGATGTACGAGGCATGGCACGGTATCGTTCCACTATCCGCGGTCGATGCCGCCGCCCCGGTTGAGCCGGCCGATGTGGTCGGCCCGATCTGCAAATCCAGCGACACGTTCGCGCGCGATCGCATGCTGCCAACGCTGGCACCCAACGCCCGTGTAGCGATACTCGATGCCGGCGCCTATGGTTCGGTGATGAGCTCCAGCTACAACGCGCGCCCCGTCGCGGCCGAGGTCATGGTGGATGGCGCCGAGTGGTCCGTGATCCGCCCGCGGCCGAGCCACGCCGACTTGTGGCGTGACGAACTGATGCCACATTGGCTGAAATGAGCCCGCAGGGCGGAGACC
This sequence comes from uncultured Alphaproteobacteria bacterium, assembly GCA_963726125.1. GTDB lineage: Bacteria > Pseudomonadota > Alphaproteobacteria > Acetobacterales > Acetobacteraceae > JAMXLO01. The sequence continues at coordinate 144,860 of CAVSBG010000020.1, forward strand.
TGGATCGCCTGTTGCGCCGCCTCGCGGGTCGCCGCGTACTGGCCCGCGCCATCCTGCTTTTCGAGCGCATCTGGCCCGCGCTATGGCCGGCGGTTGGCGTGGCTGGGTTGTTCGTCTGCGTGGCACTGCTCGATCTGCCGCGCATGCTGCCGCCCTGGGCGCATATCACCCTGCTCGCCGTCACGTTTCTGCTGATCGCCGTTCTCCTGTTCCGTAACCTGCGCAACATCCGGGCGCCGGATGACAAGGCGGCAGATCGTCGGTTGGAGATCGCCTCCGGGCTGACCCATCGTCCTCTGTCCGTGCTGACCGATCGGCCATCTCGTGGCAACGCCGGTCCCGACACCGCCGCAGTCGCCCTATGGCAGGCGCATCTCATCCGCGCCGCCCGTCAGGTGCACCGCCTTCGAATCGGTGCGCCGCATCCCGGTCTGGCACGCCGAGATCCTCGCGCCCTCCGCGCCGCCCTGCTGGTCGCTCTGGTCGCCGCCTTCGGCATCGCCGGCGAGGACGCGCCTTCACGGCTGGCTCAGGCGATGGAGCCGACACTGCCGCGACCGCAAGCACCGCTCGCGACCGAACTGCAAGCCTGGATCACTCCGCCCGCCTATACGAGGCTGGCACCGATATTCCTGAAGCAGGACAACGCCGCACTCTCGGTACCCGAAGGATCCCGCCTGACCGTCAGCGTCACCGGCGGCGAAAGCACACCGACGCTGGCCCTCAATGGCAAATCCGAGAAGTTCCGCACGCTCGACAAGACCAGCTTCCAGGCCGATCGCACCCTGACCGAGGGCGGCCACCTGACGATAACGCGGAGTGCCAGCGAACTGGCCAGTTGGGACGTCGCGGTGGTGGCCGACCAGCCGCCCGTCGTGGACTGGAGCGAGCCTCCTGGTCGCGCGCAGGGCAGCCAGCAGGCCAGGCTTCCGTGGCGCGTGTCCGACGACTATGGCGTCACATCGCTCCAGGCCGAACTCCGCCTGCGCGATCGGCCCGACGCGTCACCTTTGGTGGTGAGCATACCGTTGCCCGGCGGCGCGCCGAAATCCGCACAGGGTGTGCACCAGCAGGATCTTACCGCCCACCCGTGGGCCGGCCTACCCGTCGCCGCAAAGCTTGTCGGGCACGACGCCTCCAACCAAACTGGCGAGAGCAAGACCGCTGAGTTCGTGCTGCCCGAGCGGCATTTCGAGAATCCGATCGCACGCGCGCTGATCGCGATACGCCGCGGCCTCAGCCTGCATCCAGACGATCGCAATAGCGCGGTGGACGGGCTGGATCCGCTGCTCATGGCGCCGGATGCGTTCGGTGGCGACCTCGGCGCCTACACCAACCTCAGTGCCATCTACTACCTGCTCGAATTCGATAAGTCGCCGTCCGCGATTGACCAGGCGCAGCAGCAGATGTGGGAACTCGCCCTGCACCTCGAGGAAGGCCGCACCGAGCAGACTGCGCGCGCCCTCGATGAAGCGCGCCAGGCCGCGCGAGACGCACTCGACAAGGCCATCCACGAGCCAAACCAGCAGAATCTGCAGGACCTCGACAAGCGCCTGCACGAGTTGGAGCAGGCGATAGAACAGCACCTTCAGGCGCTGGCGGAAGAAGCGAAGCGCAACAATACCGACATGCCGTTCGACCCTGACGCGCAGCATCTGTCCAACCGTGATCTCGACAAGATGGCCGAGCAGGCCCGCGAGGCGGCACGCGAGGGCCGCATGCAGGACGCCCAGCAGCGCATGGCGGAGCTGGAGCGTATGCTCGATCGGCTCCGCAACGCCCAGACCCAGCGTGGGCGGGAGGGCGAGAACCCGGAATCGGCGCAACGTCAGCGCGGCCGCCAGCAGATGGGTGCGGTGCAGGACATCATAGGCCGCCAGGGCAGCGTGCTGGATCACACCCAGGGTCGCGCCGACGATTCCAGCCGGGTGCCGTTCGGCGCCACACCAGGCGCACCACAGCCGTCGGATCAAGGCGCACAGCGTGAGGCCGACCAGCGCGTGCAACAGGCACTGCGCCGTGCCCTCGGTGAACTGATGCAGCAGTTTGGCGACTTGACCGGCAAAGTACCGCCGAGCCTGGGCGAGGCCGACACCGCCATGCGCGAGGCCGGGCGTCAGTTGGGCCAGGGCGACGACGCGGGTGCCGGTGTGTCGGAGCAGAAGGCGATCGAGGCATTGCAGAAGGGCGGTCGCGACATGGGGCAGGCCATGGCGCGGCAATTCGGCCCTCAAGGTGGCGCCGACAGCGGCGACCAGGAAGGCAATTCGGATGGCCCGATGGGCCTGTCGCTGCACGATGGCCAAGGCAACGACCAGGGACGAGGCTGGCGACCCGGCCCACCCCCCGGCCGTGCCGACTCAGGCCGAGATCCGTTCGGCCGCCGGCTCGGCCAGGGCAGTTCCGGCGCCGACGAGAGCGGCGACGTGACGGTCCCCGAAGAGCGCGAACGCCAGCACACCCGCGCCATCGAGGAAGAGCTCCGTCGCCGCGACGCCGAACGCACCCGTCCGCAGCCCGAACTGGACTACATCGACCGCCTGCTGAAGCAGTTCTAACGGTTGTTCTTACCCCCTCTCCCGCGAAGCGGGGGAGGGTCGGGGGAGGGGGTGACGGCGTCCCTCCGGTCCCATCGCTCCCACCCAACCCGACCACGTGACGTCCGCACCAAAACTGTTACACTCCGCCGCATGTTGAGCGAGGCACGTAATCGTCTGCTCACCGAGGTCGGCCCTGGCACCAGGATGGGCGCGTTGCTGCGCCGCTACTGGCACCCGATCGCGGCCATCGCCGAACTGGATGATACCCCCACCAAGCCGGTTCGGCTCCTCGGTGAGGACCTGGTGCTCTACAAGGACCTGTCCGGCCACTACGGCCTGCTGGAACGCCGCTGCCCGCATCGCAGCGCTGATCTCAGCTACGGCATCGTCGAGCAGTGCGGCCTTCGCTGCAGCTACCACGGCTGGATGTTCGATCAGACGGGCGCCTGCCGCGAACAGCCATTCGAGGACATCGACGCCCCGGAAATCCGCTTCCGCGACCAGATCCGCATCCGCGCCCATCGCGTAGAGCCAAAGGCCGGCCTGCTCTGGGCATATCTCGGCCCTGAACCTGCGCCGCTGCTAACCAATTGGGAGCCGTTCACCTGGGACAACGGCTTCGTCCAGGTCGTATTCTCCACCGTGCCGTGCAACTGGTTCCAGTGCCAGGAGAACTCGATAGACCCGGTGCACTTCGAGTGGCTGCACGACAATTGGAAGCAGCGCCTGGCAGGCAACCACGCCGCCTATGCGCCGCGGCACACCAAGCTCGCGTTCGATGAGTTCGATTACGGCATCGTCTATCGCCGTGTGCGCGAGGACTCCGACGAAGCCAGTCCGCTATGGACTGTCGGCCGTGTCTGCCTCTGGCCGAACGCGTTGTTCACCGGCAACCACTTCGAATGGCGTGTGCCGATCGACGACACCAGCACGCTGAGCGTCGGCTGGTTCTACACGCGCGTGCCGCAGGATCGCGAGCCGTTCGTGCAGAACCGCATCCCGTACTGGACCTCGCCCATCGTCGACGAGAAGACAGGGCGCTGGATCACCAGCCACATCATGAACCAGGATTTCGTCGGCTGGGTCGGCCAGGGCGCGATCACCGACCGCGGCCGTGAACATCTGGGACGCAGCGACCGCGGCGTCATCATGATGCGCCAGCGCTTTTTTCGCGATCTGGAGGCGTTGGAGGCCGGCGGCGAACCGAAGGCCATCATCCGCGATCCCGAGGCGAACCGCTGTGTCACGCTACCGATCATCGGCCGCCGACATCTCACCGAGGGTGTCACGCGCGCAGAGCTGGAAGCAACCAAGGGATCCGGTGGCGGCGACATTCCGCGCCAGGGGTTCCCCTATCTATACGGCCAGCCGGACGAGGTGCGGAGCGCGTACAATGAGGCGATGGGGTTCGCGGCCGCGAAGTAGCCGGCATGCCACAGTGCTGACCGAAGCCTCCCGGCCACCAGGATAATCGACCTGACTGCGGTACCGGACACGACGAGGCACCCATGCAAACGTCGGCCGGTCGCATCGGCTCACCACGCCGCGCCGACGGAGCATGTTGGCAGGAAATCCACACCAAAAGCTGATACTGCGAAGGAACCAAGCCTCCTCAGCGGGCATCATTGCGTGACAGACACCCAAAGGGTGCTCCGTCAACTCAGGATTGGCCAACACATTAGTGTTACTGCGGCGAGAACTGCGTCGCCCGTCGCGGCCACGCTGGTTGCGATGCATAATTAGCCTTGCGGACGCGTTGGTCTTGCCAGACAACCCCTCCGGGGAACAAGCGGACTGCGTGGAGGGCACCGTGGTGCCATCGCGTCGTGCCTTCCTGAAACAAAAACGATGCGCACGGCGTATCGTCGTGCGTGTGTACTCGTGCCTTGTTCTACGCCGGCATGCCCAACGCCCAACGCCAACACGTCACTCATGGCACAGTGACACGGCCTGCCCCGGCGGCTTCGGTGGCAGGCGCAGATATGGCGGCGAACGGCATTACTGTCCCTGGCATTAGGTAGGCACCAATGGGGAATGGATTCGTCCTGTATCGGTGGTTCAAGAACGTTTCCATCGCCCGCAAACTGTACTTCACAGTTGGCACCATGGCCTTGTTGATAGGGATCGAACTCTTTGTCTTGTTTTTTTGCTTGAGTGTACCTGTCGTCCCTGCGAGCCTATGTCGGCGGCGAAGGCCTGTGGTCCAAGGCGGAGAAGGATGCCGTTTTTCATTTGTACCGATACGGCGTTTCTCGCACCGAAAGAGACTACGATCTCTTCAAGCAATTCATGCAGGTGCCGATTGGCGATGCCAAGGCGCGACAGGAACTATTGGCTGGCGATCTGCATCCTGAAGCGGTCCGCGCAGGTTTTCTGGAGGGAAGGAACCATCCTGACGATGTCGCGGGGATGACCAGCCTGTTTGCCCACTTCAACAACGTCTACTACATAAAGAAGGCGATAGATATTTGGGGCGACGCGCAGGGCATGGCCATGCAGCTGCTGCCTATCGCGGATCGGCTGCACCAAGAGATCAATTCCCCGGCCCCTTTTCAGGCCAACATAGACAAATCACTCGCCGCGATTTACGCGATCAATGAAAAGCTCACGGCATTCGAAGATGAGTTTTCGTTCACGCTCGGCGAAGGATCGCGCTGGCTCGAACACGTGGTGCTCAAGCTACTGCTCGCAACAGCACTCACCGTTGAAACCACCGGTTTGCTACTCGCCTTGTCAGTGAGCCGAGGCATCCAGAAGGGCCTGACAAACATCATTCGCGCCGCCAGATCTGTTGCGGCTGGAGAATTGAGTGCTCGCGCCAAGGTGTTGTCGCATGACGAAATTGGACAGGTCGCCAGTGCCTTCAACGACATGGCTGCCAACCTGGAGATACGGGTAGGAGAACTCGCCCAGTTGAACCTGCACCTGACGCATGCAATCGGTGAGAAAGAGCGCGCCGAGGCGGAATCACGGGAAGCCCTGGACCGCTTGGCGGCCACTGTCCATGAGCTGGAGTGCGAGATTGCGGAGCGGCAACGCACGGAGGAAATGTTGCGCCAGTCAGCCAGGTTGAAGGCGCTGGGGCAATTGACCGGCGGTATAGCGCACGACTTCAATAACCTGTTGGGCGTGATCATCGGCAGCGTGGAGCTTCTGCAGGATGCGGTGCAGGGGATGCCCGAGCATGCCGATCTGGCCCGCGAGATCCTCGACAGTGCGCTGCGTGGATCGCATCTGACACGCCGCCTTCTGGCCGTGGGACGCAAACAACTCTTGCAGCCGGAGCGCGTAGACCTGAACGCGCTGCTGGAGGGCCACGTGGACATGCTGCGCCGCGTCCTCGGATCGGAGATCGACATCACCGTGACGCGGACAGAGAACCTCTGGTTCATCATCGCCGATCCGTCGCAGATCGAGGATGCTTTGCTCAACCTGTCACTCAACGCGCGGGACGCAATGTTGCAAGGTGGCAAGCTCGTACTCAAAGCCGCCAACATGCATCTCGATGCACGGAGCGCATCCGACTACCCCGAGATGACCGAAGGAGACTACGTCATGCTTTCGGTCGCGGATACCGGCATCGGGATGTCCCAAACCGTGCTCGAACGGGCGATCGAGCCCTTCTTCACGACGAAGCCACCGACTTCCGGTTCCGGCCTCGGTCTCAGCATGACGTATGGTCTTGCCAAGCAATCGGGCGGGCATCTTGCGATCGAAAGCAGCGTAGGCATTGGGACCACGGTCAGGCTCTATCTGCCGCGCGCCAGCGACGACACGATCGCGACGCCCGTCACCCGTTACGAGTCAGCGCAACGCTCCAGGGGCACCGAGGCCATCCTGATCGTCGACGACAATCTGAATTTGCTTGAAATCACCCGTCGGCATCTGACTGCCTTGGGGTACAAGGTGCTGTCGGCGCCAAGCGGCCCCGCAGCGCTCGGTATCCTCAGCACCACCGAAACGGTTGACCTGCTGTTCACAGACGTCGTCATGCCCGAAGGCATGAATGGCTATAAGCTGGGCGCGGCGGCGCGGCTTCTGCGGCCTCGTCTGAAGCTCCTGTTCACCACCGGCTACGCATCCGACCTGTCGGAACAGGACGCGGGGCACATGCTGCAAAAGCCCTACAACAGGCATGATCTGGCGGCAGCGGTGCGCCGCGCCCTGGACGGGCTGGTGGCAACACCGGCGTGACGAGACATGGCCGCTCGGCGGCAATGATATCCCCGGTCAGGCTCCCCGGCGCGCCGTTCAGGCCCAATGCGGGCCCTTACTCAGACGCCTTGCCTGTGTGCGTAAACCGATCGAGAGCAGCGCTGCCCCCCTCACCGCCCACCTGCTGCTTGCTGAACTTTCTGAGCGCATCGCCGCCGTCACCGCCCTGACCATCGACCTGCTGATGCTGGCTGAACCTTCGGAGCGCATCACCGCCATCACCACCGCTGTCGCCGACATGCTGCTTCGTATTGGACGACGCGGAGTCCGCCACGCTCCCAGGCTGGGACTGCGAAGAGGGTGTCTGGCCGACTGCCGGTGACGCGTGGATCGCCAGTCCGAGCGCAAACACCACCGTCAGTCCAGCTACTGATTGAGTCGCGTGCATCATCGTTCTCCAAAGTTTTACGCCGGACGAAGCCGCGGAGGTAGCGGCATCGCTATGGTGAGAAGAGGGCATGGAGCCATCCGACAAGACGCATTGCCCTGGTCAAGTATACGGCGCGATAGTCGGCGCCATCGTGCCGCCAATGATTGAATGATCATGCGCTGGATCGAACACTATCCACCTGAAACACACGATCGCGGGACTGCGCCGCTAGCCCGAGCTTCCCGCCGCTTTTGCGGTGAAGTTGTTGGAAAGACTCGCAAAGTCGGCTGAGGCGGTCCAAATCGTAGCCATGTAATTTCATATTTGAGACTTGTACGCTCCGGCCGGATGTGCGCATGCTTCGCCATGTACATCGAAGCCGTTCCGAATCGGAACTCGCCCCCCGCGATCCTGCTGCGCGAGAGCTACCGCGAAGGCGGCAAGGTGCGTAAGCGCACACTGTGCAATCTTTCCGACTGGCCCACTGCCCACATCGAGGGTCTCCGCGGCGTCCTCAGGGGCGGCACGGTCATCCCCGCCGAGCGTGAGGCCTTCACCATCATCCGCAGCCTGCCGCACGGCCATGTCGCCGCTGCGCTCGGCATCGCGCGCAACATCGGCCTCGACCGCATCCTCGGCCCTGGTGACGATCGCCGTCGCGACCTGGTCCTTGCCCTTCTGGTCGGGCGTATCGTCGACCCCGCATCCAAGCTCGTCGCCGCCCGTGCGCTGTCGCCCGCCACCGCCGCATCGAGCCTTGGCGAACTGCTCGGCCTCGGCGAGGTCGATGAAGACGAGCTGTACGCCGCGCTGGACTGGCTGCTGGAGCGTCAGCCTGCGATCGAGGCCACGCTGGCCAGGCGCCATCTCACCAACGGCACACTGGTGCTGTACGACGTGTCGTCGAGCTACATGGAGGGACGCTGCTGCCCGCTCGCCAAGCGTGGCTACAGCCGCGACGGCAAGAAGGGCACGCTGCAGATTGTCTATGGCCTGCTCTGCGCCCCCGACGGTTGTCCCGTTGCCATCGAGGTGTTCGACGGCAACACCGCCGATCCGATGACGCTGGCAACACAGGTCGAGAAACTTAAGCAGCGCTTCCATCTGGACCATGTCGTGCTGGTCGGCGACCGTGGCATGATCACCCAGGCGCGCATCACCGAGGATATCAAATCGGCAGGCCTGGACTGGATCTCCTCGCTGCGCGCGCCGGCGATCAAAACGTTGGTGGAAAGCGGTGCCTTGCAGCTCTCGCTGTTCGATCAGCGCGACATGGCCTCCATCACCGCGCCCGAATTCCCCGATGAGCGCCTCGTGGTCTGCCGCAACCCCGATCTCGCCGCCGAGCGTACCCGCAAGCGCGAAGAACTCCTTGCCGCCACTGAGCGCGACCTCACCCGCATCCAGGCCGCCGTGGCACGCAAGCGCGATCCGCTGCGCGGCACCGCCGCAATCGCGCTTGCGGTCGGCAAGGTGATCAACAAACATAAGGCTTGCCGTCGGGCGCTTGACCCGAGGGTGGCCAAGCATCTCGATCTCGACATCACCGATGCCAGCTTCAGCTTTGCACGCAAGACCGCTGAAATTGCCGCCGAGGCGGCAACCGACGGTGTCTATGTCATCCGCACCAGCCTGACAGCGGAGACCTTCGACGACGCAGAAACAGTGCGCAGCTACAAGTCTCTCGCCCTGGTGGAACGGGCCTTTCGCTGCATCAAGACCGTCGATCTGCACGTCCGCCCCGTATATCACCGATTGGCCGATCGGGTCCGCGCGCATGTCTTTCTCTGCATGCTGGCCTACTACCTCGAATGGCACATGCGTCAGCGCCTGGCGCCGATGCTGTTCGACGACACCGACAAGGCAGCCGCCGAAGCAATGCGATCGAGCGTGGTGGCAACGGCGCAGCGCTCACCGGCCGCTGTCGCCAAGCAGACTACACGCCTCACCAAGGACGGCCTTCCAGTGCACAGCTTTCACTCGCTACTGGGCGATCTTGCGACCTTGGTGCGAAACACTGTGATAACCGCGATCACACCGAATTATCCACTCACTGTACTGACCAGACCGACACCGATCCAGCACAAGGCATTTGACCTCCTCGGGATCACGCTGTAGCCAGTAGCACAGAGCGTCCGCGAAGCATTCTGTCGTTAATTCAAGACCTTGCACGATTCACCCTCAGGAAGCTCGGGCTAAGCGGTGGTCGTTCCGGGTTCAGGAACCTGCCTCGATGATGTCGCCGAACAGCACCCAGGTCTTGCCATCGAACCGCTCCAACTGCATCGCCTTGATCGGCCGGTGATCGGTGGGGCTGGTGCTCGCCTTGATGCCTGGCAGTATCGTCGGCAGCACCAGATCGTGGACGTTCTCGGCCTGCTTCATGACGTTGTCGCGCGAGAAGTCGCCGTTGCACTGCTGCAGCACCTGCAGCATCAGCTTCGACGCGGCGTAGGCATAGACGTAGTTGTTATCCGACAAATCGGCGCCCGGCATGTTCTTCGCCATGAACGCGCGCCACTCCTTCATGCCGGCATCGTTGTCCCACTGATGATCGGTCGGGTCCTTCAGATAGCCGGTGCTGATCAGGCCAACCGCATTGTCCGCGCCCGCCGGCGTGATCACCGAGCCCACGGAGATCGACACGTTGGTCATGAAGAACATCGGCTTCCAGTTGAGATCGTGCACCTTGCGGATCGACTGCGCGGCGAACTTCGGCGCGGCGGCCACGACCAGCACATCGGCACCGGATCCCTGTAGCGTGGTGAGCTGGCTATCGACCGTCGGGTCGGTCGGTTCGTAAGTGGCCTCGGTCACCATCTTGGCATACTTGTCACCGAACACCGCGTGCAGGCCGGCCAAGTAGTCCTTGCCGAAGTCATCGTTCTGATACAGCACCGCAACTTTGGCGTTGGGCTTCTCTTTCAGGATGTACTTGGCGTAGATCGCTGCCTCGGTGCGGTAGTCGGGCTGGAAACCCATGGTCCAGGGATACAGCTTGTAGTCGCCCCACTTTGCGGCGCCGGTCGCGACGAACAGATGCGGCACCTTCTTCTGGTTCACATAGCGCACGATCGCCGAATTCGTCGGTGTGCCCAGCGTGTTGAACAGGAACGCGACCTGATCCTCTTCGACCAACTGGCGGATGTCCTCGACCGTCTTGGGCGGACTGTAGCCGTCGTCGAGCGAGATGAAGTCGATCTTGTGCCCGGCAACGCCGCCCTGTTCGTTGACCATCTTGAAGAACGCCGTGTCCAACTTGCCGATCGGGCTGTAGGAGGAGACGGGGCCGCTGTACGGCATGGTGTTGCCGATCTTGAGCTCGGTATCGGTGACGCCGGGGTTGGCCGCCATCGCTGCCATCGATACACACGCCACGGCCGCGGAACCGGCGGCGAGCATAAGCCATTGCTTCATTGCTTTGTGCCTCCCTGAACGACGCGGTTGTGCGACCCGGCGCGGCCTGATGTCAACGTGGCGTGTCGCGCCATGCGTTGCCCCAGCGGTCCGCATGTACCACCTCGGCCAGCGGCTTGCGCGACAATGGTCCGAACGCGTCCAACGGCCAGCCGATCGGCATCATGGCGAATGTATCTACGTCTTGCGGCAGGCCGAGCAACGCGCGCACTTCGTCCTCGCAGCGCAGGTGGTTGGTGGTGATGGTGGTTCCAAGACCCAGCGCGCGGCAGGCGAGGATGATGTTCTGCACCGCCGGATAGATGCTGGAACCACGGATCCGTGCGGCGTAGGCAAGCTCGTCCTGATGGTGCGCGCGCATCTCCGGTGACAGTGCTTCGGCGGGTGGCACGACGGGTTGGCGCTGGCACGGAAGCAGGATGACGGGCGCCTCGCCCATGTGGTTCCAGAGATGGCCGCCGGTCGACATCATCCGCTGGAACTGCGCCTCGGTGAGATGCGGCGGCCGTCCGCGCGCGGCATACATTGCGGCGGCGATGTCGGAGGCCTTGCGATAGATTGCGCCCAGCCCGCGCCGGAGTTCGGCATCGCGGACTATGATGAACGCCCAGTTCTGCGCGTTGCCTGCCGACGGCGCGCGGATCGCCGCATCGAGCACCTGGGTGATCAGGGCCTCGGGGATTGGGTCGGGCTTCAGGCGGCGCAATGAACGCGCGGTGTGGATCGCGTCGAACAATCCGATGTCCGGCATGTGGCTTTGCTCCTGTGGCGCCGCGTCGCATTAGCGGACCGTCCTGCGTTGTCATATCATGCATGGCGGAAGGGGAGAGACGCGCGGCAATGTCAGCGACTGACCGGATGGCGGCTGGGGCTGCGTTGCCCGTCGGCGTGGCCTCGCGTGTCGATCGGGCGTTCGGGCTGGCGCTGGAAATCGCCACGGCGCTGCTCGTGGTTGCCGAGATCGTCATCCTGTTCATCGGCATCGTTGCCCGCTACGCGTTCAATCGCCCGCTGATCTGGTCGGACGAACTTGCCTCGCTGCTGTTCCTGTGGCTCGCGATGCTCGGCACGGTGCTGGCGCTGCGGCGCGGCGAGCACATGCGGATGACGGCGCTGGTCAATCGTTTTTCGTTGCGCGTGCGGCATTTCTTTGAGCTTCTGGCACTGGCTGCGGCTCTGGTCTTCCTTGGGGCCATACTGTTGCCGGCGTTCGACTATGCGGCGGGGGAGGCGATCGTTGCTTTGCTGTCGCTCGGCATTTCGATGAGCTGGCGGGCTGCGGCCATGCCTGTCGGGATCGCGCTGCTTGGGGTGACGGTGCTGCTGCGCGTGTTGGGCCAGCCGAAGTTGCCGACAGTGCTTGCGCTTGCGGTCGCCGCGGCGACCATCGCGGTGTTTGCGCTGCTGCATCCGGCGCTGCTGACGCTGGGGCGGGGCAATCTGCTGATCTTCTTTCTCGGCGTGGTTACGGGCTGCGTGTTTGCCGGTATTCCGATCGCCGTGTCGTTCGGGCTTGCGACGCTGGGGTATCTGGCGTTTGCCACGCATGTGCCGATCACCGTGCTGGTGGCGCGGATGGATACGGGGATGTCGCATCCGGTGCTGCTGTCGGTGCCGCTGTTCGTGTTCCTCGGGCTGCTGATCGAGATGACCGGCATGGCGCAGGTCATGGTGCGGTTCCTCGCCAACCTGCTGGGCCACGTGCGGGGTGGGCTGTCGTTCGTGCTGATTGGGGCGATGTATCTGGTGTCGGGTATATCCGGCTCGAAGGCGGCCGACATGGCGGCGGTGGCGCCGGTGCTGTTCCCGGAGATGGAGAAGCGCGGTGCGACACGCGGCGACCTGGTGGCACTGCTGGCGGCGACCGGCGCACAGACTGAGACGATACCGCCCAGCCTGATTCTGATTACCATCGGGTCGGTCACCTCGATCTCGATCGCCGCGCTGTTTACCGGCGGGCTGTTGCCGGGGCTGGTGGTTGGGCTGATCCTGTGCGTGCTGGTGGGCTGGCGCGCGCGGCGCGAGGATCGCGTCCTACCGGCACGGGCTTCGTCACGCGAGATTGGGCGCAGCTTTTTGATTGCGATCCCGGCGCTGGCGCTGCCGTTCCTGATCCGGGGCGCGGTGGTGGGCGGCGTCGCCACTGCGACCGAGGTTTCCACCATCGGCATCGTCTATTCGGTGTTGGCAGGGCTGCTGGTTTATCGGCGGTTCGACGTGTCTCGGCTGCTGCCGATGCTGGTGCAGACGGCCTCGCTGTCGGGGGCGATCCTGCTGATTGTCGGGGCTGCGACTTCGATGGCGTGGGCGATTACCAGTTCTGGCTTTTCTCGGGTGGTCGCCGGCTGGATCGCGGTGATGCCGGGGGGCGCGGTGTCGTTCATGGCGATCTCGATCGTGCTGTTCGTGGTGCTGGGCAGCGTGCTGGAGGGGATTCCGGTGATCGTGCTGTTCGGGCCGCTGCTGTTTCCGCTGGCGCGCCAGGTCGGCATCCACGAGGTGCACTACGCGATGGTGGCGATACTCGCGATGGGCGTCGGGCTGTTCGCGCCGCCGTTCGGGGTTGGTTACTACGTCGCGTGCGCGATCGGGCGGTGCAATCCGGATGAGGGGATGCGGCACATCTGGCGCTACCTCGCCGCGCTGATCATCGGGCTGGTGCTGGTTGCGGCGGTGCCTTGGATTTCTGTTGGGTTCTTGTGAGGGGGCGCGTTGCGCGGTCGCGCCGGGGGCGGTCGCGCGTCTGGCGTTATTGATTCGCTGGGGTTGGGTTTGGCGGGTGGGTGAGAGGTGCGAGTTGCGGCGACGCGATCGACGCGGTTGCGCTCGCGTCTTCCTTGCCCGGGAGAAAGACGTGGATGGCGGGCCTTCGCCGCCATGACCACCGGGGCAAGCCCGGTGGCAGGCTCGGGGGGCGGCTTCAGGAGGGCGGACCGGTGGCGAGCGCCGGCAGTCGTGGGGATGAAGCGGGTGGTCCGGGGGCCGCCGTGTTGGCGTGTTCGCCGAACATGAAGGCGAAGGACCGGTGGATCAGGTCATGGAGGACGCCGGCGTAGGTGCCACCGTAGGAAATAATCGCCAGGTTGAGCTCTTCCCAGAAGGCCCTGTCGAGCTCGCCCGGCGCGACGCCGAGATCACGGCAGATATCAGCAATGACGACGCCGACCGGGCGGGTGCGCACCTCGGCGGCGATCTCGTCGGCTGTGGGCAGGCGCGCGAGGCGCGGGTCCTGGGTGTCGTCGGTGCTCTGGGGTTCGGGCCGGGTGGATGACGGGGCGTTCTGCCGTGCGGGGCGTGGCCCACCAGTGTCGGGGAAGCGCATGGGTGTTGATGTGAGGTCCTGGCCGCGTTCGGCGCGCCGGCAAAGCCTGGCTTCGAGTGCCGCGGCGCGGAGCAGGCCATTGGTGATGCGGGCGAGGATGGCAGCGACATCGGCGGTGCCGAAGCGCCTGGCGAACTGGGCGAAGCCTGGGGCGGTGGCGCGCTGCTGAAGCGTGTCGGCGAGTTGCTTGCCATAGTCGATCAGCTTGCGGACGACGATGAGGACCCGGCCGATGGCGGCGGGCATGGCTGCGGCGGGCCGCAGTGGATCGGGGGGTGTGGTTGCGGTGGGGGGTTGAGCGGCTCCGGGCATGGGCGGAAGTAGGGCATGAGAAGGGGGCCGTGTCAAGGAAATAATTCCTCCATCAAGAAGCAGTGGGCGGTATTGGTCGCCCCCAACTGCCGACGCTATTCGCGCGCATGATAAAAGACATTAAATAGATAGGACCTATGAGCGCGGGGCAACGGGTAGCGATATCAAGCGGTCGGGGTCATACATGGCGCTGGCATTCGCCGGAACTGCATAGCCAGGTCGCGCCGGTTGGGCGATACCGTCTCAGTTTGATGTTGCCGAACCACCACAGCGATCTCGGATGCCGAGCTTCAGCACGTCCACATTCAGCGAGCCAGACGAGTTCGAGGCCGCGCTGCGCAGGCAGACGGATGTTGATCTGCTCGTAACCGAACGAGGGGACTTTCGTGGCCGGATCACTCAGGTAGGTCTGCACTTGCTGCACATGGCGGTCGCTGACGAGACAGTCCCGCGCGTCGCGTTCGTATCCATGCGGCCTGACATTGTCCTGGTGTGGTGGGCAATAGGACGGCCTGGATCGCAAATTTGGTGTGGCGCACCAGCATTGGCAGACGAGGTGATGATGCTTGGTCCTGGTGATCGGGCACATGCACACACCCAGGGCGCCAGTCGCTCGGCCGCGCTATGGATATCCGCCACCGATTTCGACCGCTATTCGCAAACGCTCACCGGAGCGCCGGTCAGAGCGTTGAACAGGGCGAGCTCCTGGCGACCAGATGGTGCGGCATTGCAGACTCTGCGCAAGCTGCATGCGGCGGCCATAACGATGTTCGAACGCCGGCCGGTTGAGGTCCTCGCTGCGAGTGCTGTCCACGGTCTGGAACAGCAGTTGATTCACGCGTTGGTCGAATGCCTGTCGGACGGCGTCCCGGGAGCACACAAGAGAGGAATAGCGAAACGACACGGCAACCTGATGGCCCGCTTCGAGGATGCGTGTGCGACCTACGAACACCGGGCGCCCACCCTTATTGAGCTTTGCGCGACACTTGGCGTTTCGGAGCGCTACCTGCGAACATCCTGCACGCAGCATCTCGGCATGGGACCGATGAGCTATCTCCGCCTGCGCAGTCTGAAAGCGGTCCGCCGCGCCCTACGCTCGGCCAGCCCTGCCAACTCGAGTGTCGCGGAGCTCGCCAAACGTTACGGCTTCACCGAACTGGGCCGGTTCGCCGCAAGATATCGCCAGTTGTTCGGTGAGCTCCCGTCCGCGACATTGCAGCGAGTATCGCAGTGCTTTGAATGACACGGTACCTTCATCATTTGCACGACCCAGATCCAGCGCGCTCGATTGATGCAGTGGCGGTCCGATGCTAGCATGGAGATCCAGGCGGATTGAGGGAGGAGCGCCTTGTCATCGAGCGCTATCCTTGTCGCTAACGACGCTGACCAGTTTGCCCTGTCGGTCCGTCCAGCTACCGAGCATACGATCATCGGGCGCGGTGACTTCGCGGCCAAGGCAATCCGCATCGATTTCCATCGGCTTGGAATGCAACGAATTGAGGTCAGTCACGCCAGTATCGGGCATGGTCAACAGTCACCCGAGCGGGCAGGAATTCTATTCAGCACGAGCGGAGTGACCTGGAAAGGCGCCGAGCTGGCGGCCACGGATATCGGGCTCGTCGGCCATGATCAGCCTTATTGGTACACCATGGTGGGACCGGCTCAATGGGGTAGCATGTCGCTGCCCGTGGAAGATCTGGCGAGCATCAGTGTCGCGATGATCGGGCGCGACCTCTCGCTACCGCGCGACGGCCTGACGATGACAGCCACGGCCACCTGCCATGCGAAGCTGTTGCGGCTGCACGCCGCGGCAGGACATCTGGCGGAACATGCGGGTGATATCCTTTGCCACCCTGAAGCCGCGCGAGGGCTCGAGCAGGCTCTGATAGAAGCCTTATTCGGCTGCATAGCAGGGCCGTCTGCGCAAATGGCCTCGCAAGCATGGGGCAAGCAATCGGTCATCCTGAGGCGGTTCCGCGCGGCACTGGAGGCGAAGGCGGACCAGCCAGTGTACATTCTGGAGATCTGCCAGAGCATCGGCGTCGCGGAACGAACGCTGCGCGGGCACTGTCACGATCACCTGGGAATGAGCCCCAAGCAGTATTTGCTGCTGCGTCGCCTGAACCTGGCGCGTCAGGCTCTGCGTGCCGCTGATCCATCCACGACAACGGTCACGGAAGTCGCGACGCGCTTCGGTTTCTGGGAGCTCGGCAGGTTCGCGGTCGCATACCGCGCGTGGTGCGGCGAGTCGCCTTCGGCCAGCCTGCGCAGAGCAGCCAACTAACCCAGCAGCGGCGAACGCTGCAGAGCTACGCGAATTTTCCCACTGCCGTTTCTGCATAGTCGAGACACTTCGTGATCGGGATCATCACGGTCGGACGGGTCCAACCGATGGCCTCGGACTATAGCAACATGGAGTTGTCGAGATGAACACCCGTCGATCAATCAATGGCCTTCTCGCAGGCGTACCTACCCCTTGGTATGAGCACCAGCGGCACGGTGCGGGCTCAACCGAGCGCCGCCGACGTACAGACCGCCGCCGTCGATGCCTACAGGAGGAACAGGCGCATGACGGGCCTACCGACCCTTATCGCTCACGTTGCTCTTCCCGCCCTGCTCAGCGCCGCACTCGTCGGCAGCCTGCCTCCCGTGGCGCGCGCGGCTGAGACGATCAGCGAACAGGATGCCCATGCGATCGGCGTGACGGCCTACACGTATCTTTATTCGCTCGTCACAATGGACGTTACGCGGAGGCAGCTCACCAATGTTGCCAAGGTCGAGGGTGTAAGTGGTCCGGTGAACACCTTCGCCAGCCTTGCCGCGTTCCCACCGGCGGACCTGAAGGTCGTGGTCCGTCCGAACTTCGACACGCTGTATTCCAGCGCGTGGCTCGATCTGACGAAGGAGCCAATGATCGTCTCGGTGCCCGATACGCAAGGACGCTATTATCTCCTGCCAATGCTCGACATGTGGACCGACGTGTTTGCCTCGCCGGGCTGGCGCACCACCGGAACCCAAGCTGCCAATTACGCCGTGATCCCGCCGGGGTGGACCGGCTCCCTACCGGCAAGCGTGGTTCGCATCGACGCGCCCACACCGTATGTCTGGATTATCGGCCGCACCAAGACTGACGGACCCGCTGACTATGAGGCGGTGAACAAAATACAGGCCGGCTTCAAGGTCACCCCGCTGTCGGGCTGGGGTAAGGCCACGCAGCCAGTTGTCGGCTCTGTCGATCCCTCTATCGATATGAAGACGCCGCCGAAGATCGCGGTCGATACCATGCCGGCGGGCAAGTTCTTCGCCTATGCTGCGGAGATTCTGAAGCTTCAGCCGCCCCACGTCACCGATCAACCGATCCTCGCCTTGATGCAACGGATCGGGATCGAGAGGGGCAAGAGCTTCGATATCGACAAGGTTGATCCGGCGATCAAGGCGGGGCTGGAGACTGCACCCGAGGACGCCTTGAAGCTGATGGCGTGGAAGGTTGCCAGCATTGCCCGCATCGCGAACGGCTGGTCGATGAACACCGACACGGTGGGTGTCTACGGTAACTACTACCTGAAGCGCGCGATATTCACCCAGCTGGGTCTCGGCGCGAACCTGACAGAGGACGCGATCTATCCTATCAACCTCGCAGATGATACTGGGAAGCCACTGGACGGTGCGAATGCCTATGTTCTGCATTTCGAGAAGGACGCCACGCCGCCAGTGAATGCCTTCTGGTCGGTCACGCTTTATGACAATGAAGGCTTCCAGGTTCCGAACAGCCTCAACCGGTTTGCGGTCAGCAGTTGGATGCCGTTCAAACACAACCCGGACGGTTCGCTCGACCTCTACTTCCAGAACACCAGCCCCGGCGCTGACAAGGAGGTGAACTGGCTGCCTGCACCGAAGGGCGCATTCAACCTCACGATGCGACTCTACGCGCCGAAGAGCGATGCTCTGACCGGGAAGTGGAATCCACCACCAGTGACGCAGAAAGCTGGGCAATAGGCTACCGCAGCCGAAAAGCTCCTTTGGCCTGGTGTGGCATTGACGCCGCACCGGGCCCCAACGTGGCTGGATTTGGGGAGATTGAGGTCGGCGCCTGCAACTTCCTTTGTTGCAGAATTCTTGGATACCGCGCCGCGTCGACCAGAAAGGTAGGGCTCGAGGATGCGCACTGCTCGGAAGCGCGACGCCGTTCAGTTTGCCACTTCCGAAATCCACTCGGGTCACAAGCACGCGGACGCGGGAGTTGGTTTCTTCGCGTCCAACGCCGCCCGGCGGAGGCTTACGCAAGGCGAGGCCGCTGGCGCAGCACAACCTGTTCGGTAGCATTCGCGATCTGCAGCGTCCGTGTCGGGAAAGCGAGATCCACGCCCGCGTCATTGACGAGGTCCATGATTTGCAGGAGCAAGGCCTCTCGCTCCCTTAGCTCGGCAGCGTAATCTTCGACCAGGAGATGAAACTGCACCAGGATGTCCAGACTGCTCTCGCCAAAGTTGTTGAAGCGCACCTGGCAGGTGCTCTCCTCGACCAGCGGATGACCGACGATGAGCTGCCTGATACGGGCGACCAGTTCTTCCACCTTATTGCGCGGGGTATCGTAGGTGACCTGCACGAAGAAACGCTGACGACGCTTGGTCCGCACGCTGAGGTTTTCCACTGTCGCGTTCACCACCGCGCTACGAGGTATCGTCACGAGCGAGTTGCCCGGCGTTCGGATGCGGGTGCTGCGGAAGCCGACGTCCTCGACCGTCCCTTCGCTCCCGCCGAGCCTGACGATGTGGCCGATGCGAAACGGCTTCTCGACAGCAATGAGCAATGAGCCGATCAGATTTGCGATTGTGCTTTGCGCCGCCAGCGCAACAGCGAGACCGCCAACAGCCAGCCCTGCGATAATGGAGTAAGCCGGAAATCCCAATTCGTCGCCGCCTTTGACCAGGATGGCGATGGCCGCCACAAGGCCGAACAGGCGCGTGCCTAGCCTGATGAGCTGGTTGTCAAGACTTTGGATTGTCAGGCGTTCCGACGCTACGATCGCCTCGCCGAGGACGATCGAGGCAACGACGGCCAGCCATGCCCCCGTAAGAAACAGGCGCCAGTCGTGGCGTAGGTAATGACAACGCGTGGGTCACCGCCAATGCGAGGACCGCCTCTAGTAATGGCACGAGCAGACCGGTCACAAGGATGATCGCCAGGGGGACCGGAAGCGCGTGCCAGCCGGTGCGCGATGCGTCCTGGCGGTTATCGGCGCCGCGACATGCCAAGCGGTTGCCGCCAAAGATGATAGCCCGCCGATGAGGAACCCGAGGCCGAGACCCAGCCATTGCCATGCGGCCACACTGGCGAGGCGCGCCTTGGCCCACTCGGCAGATTCAGCATCCAGCGAGGTGGGACGATGTAGCTCAACCCGACGGGGGAATTCAGGAAGGCCTCATAGATTGTGGCTGACCCGCCATGACCTATCGAGCGATAGACCTCGGCCAGTTGCTGCGCGGGGCCCGGCTTGTAAGGTAGATCCTTGACGCGATTATAAAACTCCGGAAGGCGATCGATCGTTGCGGCAGACACTAGATAATCGCGAGCACGCGGCCCATTCTCAATGAGAACAATGTCGATTTCCGTGTTCGGCAGCCGCCATCGCTTCGGCGACAGCCGCGCCATCGCCTCCTGGTCCGGTATGTCACCAATGGGAGGCATTTCTATTCGATTGAGGATTTCTGTGAGCTGCAAGAGACGATCAACAATGACTGTGTCCCGCAGCACCGGCGGAATACCGGATACGTCAAGAAATTGAGCGGCCTTTTGTACTTCGCCGAGAGCATCCAACAGTTTCCGCCGCTCCTCGGTGCTTGGGTAGAGCCTGTCCGACTCACCTGTACGATGCAATTACATCCCTTGCGCGGCGAAGGATATCGTCCATTGTCTCGATGAAGCCCTGCAGTGTCGCCTGCGGACTTGACGTGTCGGCGGGACGCAGCGGAAAACTGTCGGCGGCGTTGGCGGCGTACGCAATTCCAAGCAGGAGAGCGATCAGAACAGCCTGACCCCATGATGTTGCATGGAGGCGGACGGATCTTGGCCGGCCAACATTGACATTCTCCCAAGTTGCTCCTCGGCTCAATGTCGATCGGCCGACTGGCAGGCGTGGCCGACATTGTCCGTTCATGCAAGTCTCGGTCTGGGGTGTGGCTAGCTTGTGGTTTGTCCGGTGTTCGTAGCTCGTGAAGTGCTTGAGGAAGAAATTCACAGGCGCCTCGCGGTCGCGGCTGGTTCACTCAACTTCAGCCGTATCGGCTATTATAGCCTGATCCGCTCCACCTGCGCCTGCGCCTGCGCGATCCGTTCTTTCCGCCGGTCGTAGAGTTCTGGTCGTGCGCGTTCAGACGAACCGCCGCTGCGCCCACCCTGCCTCGAACGGAACATTCATCAGCGGCTGCGAGCGCTTCTCGGAAAAGAGCCAGATCCCGTCCACTCGCCGGTATCGCTCATGGTCGATGCTGGCACGCCACATGGCTCGATTCCCGTCGGCCACCGTACACGGCATGAACAGGTACCACTGCGCCCGCGCGGCGTCGCCCTCCACGTAGATCTGGCCGTTCAGGCTGTAATGAATGGCGAACGAGAAGATCCCCGCCGCGCGCTGGAAAAACCCTCGGATCGCCTCCCGACCCTCGAACCGACCCAGTCCCGGGCTGTCCCAGGTGGCATCCTCCGCGAAGAGCGCGGCGATCCCGTCCGCGTCGTAGTTGTCGTCGCACAGGGCCGCGTAGCGTGACTTGAGATTGCGGATCGCCTCGGCGTCCTCCAGAGCCTGGAGCCGCCGTTCCATGCGCTCCAGCCGTGTCGGATCGACGTCATCATGACCTGCCATTGCGGCTGCCTCCCGGAGCAGACGGTTCTCCGCCCTGGCCGTGGCGTCAACCGGCCGCACACATGTAGGAACAGAACTGAATAATCGAGGCGGGGCATTGGCATGGCCGCGTGTAGCGCAGGCGGGGCGCGACCGCTGCTCACGTAGGTTGGACGGAGAACACTCCATCCCCACCGCGGGCCATCGTGCCCCGACACCCAGGATGCGCCGACCTGTGATATTTGCGCTCGGCCGAGCATCCAATACAAAGTCGCCCAAGCCATCCGCTGCGCAGGCGGAGGCGGTGGATTGCATGCCTGAGGCGAGCGGGGCATTGGTGCCTGCGCCACTCTTTGGAGGCTTGAATGGTGCGTTATCGCTCTCTGGTGCTGTTTGCCGTTGCGCTTGGGTTGCCGTTATCGGCGTCGGCGCAGATCAATCCGTTTCGTGGCAGCAAGGGCACGCCGCTGAAGGCGGAGGACCTCACCGCACTCAATGCGGCTACCAATCACCTGCTTGAGCGACCGCAGCTTGCGGTTGGGGACAATGAGACATGGAGCACTGCGAAGACTGGGGTGGCGGGCACTGTCACCGCGGGCAATCCGGTGAAGAAAAACGGGTTGGCCTGCCGCATGACGGACTATGTCATCAATGGCCCTGGCTCGGAACCTGACCGTAAGGTGAGCCTCACCTGGTGCAAGACGAAGAACGGTTGGAAAACCAGCTGACGAGTCTCGCCACGGTCGGTGGCGAGGGGTTGGAACGTTGCCCTCGGCCGGGGGTAATGGCGGCGTCTCGTCATCCATTATAAGTGCGGCGCAAGCCAGCAGACACACGACGAAGGAAACGTACATGCAGTCCACCAGACGCCACGTGCTTGGCGGTGCCGTCGCAGCGCTCGCCACGCCTTTGCTGGCTCGCCATGCGAAGGCGGCGGAATATTCATGGAAGTTCGCGCACACTGCGCCGCAGACATTTCCGTTCCATATCCGATTGGCCGAGGCCGCCGCGCAGATCGGCAAGGACTCGAATGGGCGGATGGAGCTGTTGGTGTTTCCCGACGGGCAGTTGGGCGGCGACAACGACCTGCTGTCGCAGGCGCGGCAGGGGGCGATCGAGTTCTGCCAGCCGACCGGACAGATCTTCTCCTCGATCCTGCCGGTGACTGCGATCAGCGCGCTGGGGTTTGCCTGGTCGGACTATGCCAAGGTGTGGCCGGCGATGGATGGCGAGCTTGGGGCGTATATACGCACGCAGATCGCGGCGAAGTCGGGACTGGTGGCGATGGATCGCATGTGGGACCTCGGGTTTCGGCAGATCACCAGCAGCACCAAACCGATACGGAATGCAGCCGATCTGGTGGGGTTCAAGATCCGCACGCCGGTGGCGCCGAGCCTGGTGACGCTGTTCCAGACGCTGAAGGCGGCACCGCTCGCGTTGCAGTTCCCGGAGCTTTACTCGGCGTTGCAGACGCATATCGCGGATGGGCAGGAAAACCCGCTGACGCTGATCAAGGTGGCGAAGTTCTATGAGGTGCAGAAGTATTGCTCGATCACCAATCATGTCTGGGATGGCCACTGGCTGTGCTGCAATGCGGCGGCTTGGAAGGGGCTGCCGGACGAGCTGAAGACGATCGTGGCGCGGAATTTGAATGCGGCGGCGGTGCTGGAGCGGGAGGATATCGCGCAGGAATGACAAGGTGGTGCAGGCGGATCTGGAGAAGGCTGGGTTGGTGTTCAACGTGGCGGAGACGCAGAGCTTCCGGGATGGGCTGAAGGAGGGCGGTTTCTATAGGTACTGGCACGATAAGCTGGGGGATGAACCTTGGGCTTTGTTGGAGCGGTATGCTGGGAAGTTGGGGTGAAATATGGAGGCGTTCGACGCCAAGCTGCGGGTGATCGCCCGGCAGAAGCCGAAGGACGAACCGACAAAGGGCAGGCAGACACAGGGAAGTCGTGGGCGACGGACCAACCCCTCGCCCACGTAACCTACTCCGTTAGCCGTTGGGTGTTTCCATCGTCGGTGACATCGGCTCAAGCTTGAGATTGGAACACCCGGGGCCTGTGAGCGTGGCGGTTATGATGCCCGTGTGCGGGTCCTTGACGCCCACCACCGTGCCAGTTGGGCCGTTACCGTCCAGCGATTTCAGCGTCAGGTTGAACTTTCCCGTCTGCACATCTGCCGTGCCGGTTGCCTTGCTGATGCCACTCGCATCGCTGAACCAGACATATCCAACAGGCGTCGCAGACATGCCACGAAACACGTAACGGATGGTCGGACAACCCTTGGCGTTCGCTGTTAAGCCTTGATAGTACCCGGGGCCGCCGCCCAACTGGGCAAAGCTCGAACCGCTCATCCCAGCAATCGCAAGACCGCACAGAGCGGCCAGCCGTAAAGCTTTCATTGCGTTATCCTCCCTTGAGCGCGGGCATTGTGCCAGCGACAACCAAGGGTAGACATCGCATCAGCCCGTTGCAACCGAACCGGCAGGAATTTTTGCGCCATGCCAACATATCGCCTAACGACGGCGCCAAGCCAGCGTTCCGCCTTTGTTGACGGCATGAGCCGAATTTACAGGTCCGCTAGATTATCGCGATCATTCGTCTAGGAACGGCCTTTCGAGCTGATAGGCTGCGCGTCTCACCTTCTTGGGACTTTCGTCCGTCCGGTCCTTGTATGTGGCACGTGCATAATCGCCAAAAGAAAAGGTTTCACACGGAGGGCACCGAGGAACTTTCACGGAGGGCCACGGGGAAGGGTTCATGTGCTTCTCGCGACGTGCTGACAGTGGCTGCCCGGTGGCGCTGCGTGACAGTGCTCGGTGGCCGCCTTGTGGACCTCTGCTGACCGGTTGATCAGCGGCGGCCGAACAGCTTTTCGATCTCGGCCCTGGTGAGTTTCAGGAAGGTCGGGCGGCCATGGCTGCAGGTGGCGGCGCGCGGGGTGGCCTCCATCTGGCGTAGCAGCGCATCCATCTCGGCGGCGCCGAGGCGGCGGCCGGCACGGATCGAGCCGTGGCAGGCCAGCCGGGCGATTACCGCGTCGAGCCGCGCGGCCAGCGCCATCGACTCATCGAGTTCCGCCAGTTCGTCGGCGAGGTCGCGCAGCAGCGGGCCTGGGTCGGGCGAGCCGAGGGCTGCGGGCAGCGCACGGACCATGATCGCGCCGGGGCCGAACGGCTCGATCTCCAGGCCGAGTTGCGCCAGGTCGTCGCTGCGGGCGAGCAGGCGGGCAACGTCGGCGTGGGGTAGATCCACCACCGCGGGGAGCAGCAGGGGCTGGGTGCGGACGCCGCCATCCAGCATCTGTTGGCGCAGGGCCTCGTGGGTGAGGCGCTCGTGCGCGGCGTGCTGGTCGACCAGCACCAGCGAACCGTCGGACGCGACCGCGATAACGTAGGTGTCGAGCACCTGCGCCACTGGGGCACCTAGCGGGTGGTCGGCGCGGGGTTCCGCGGTTGGCAGCATGCGGGCGGCCGGGGCGGCGCCGAAGGCGAGCTGGCTTTCGGCCATGCCGGGCAGGGGGACCGAGCGGTACGGCACCGGTGAGGGACGCGAATGCACGAGGTGCAGCGAGGGGCGGGGGGCGGGAAGCGCGGTGCCGGCGCCGCCGGCCAGGGCACGGCCGATGCTGCCGATGACCAGCGAGCGAACCGCGGCGGCGTCGCGGTAGCGCAGCTCGGTTTTGGCCGGGTGGACGTTCACGTCAAGCTCGCCGGGCGGCAGGTCGAGCCATAGCGCGACCACGGGATGACGGCCGGAGGCGATCACGTCGCGATAGGCGACACGCACGGCTGTTCGCAGCACGGGGTCGGCGACCGGCCTGCCGTTCACCGTCAGCGCCTGGGTTGCGGCGGAGGCACGGGTGATCGCTGGCGAGCAGGCGAAACCGGCGATGCGGTAGGTGTTGCGTTCGCCCTCGACGTTTACCATCGCCTGGGCGGCGTCGGCACCGAACAGCGCTGCAACGCGGTCGGAGCGATCCTGCGCGGGGAGGTCGAAGGCGACGCGGCCGTCGCTTTCCAGACGGAACGCCACCGACGGGGCGGCGAACGCGAGGCGGCGGACCGCTGCCTCGGTGTGTTCGGCCTCGGTGCGGGGATGCTTGAGGAACTTGCGCCGGGCCGGCGTGGCGAAGAACAGGTCGCGGACGACCACACAGGTTCCGGGGGCGCCGGCGGCGGGGGCGACGTCGGAGAGCTGGCCGCCCTCGACACGGATTTCCGAGGCGTGGGCGGCTTCGCGGGGGCGCGAGATGATGTGCAGGCGGGCGGCGGCGCCGATGGAGGGCAGCGCCTCACCGCGGAAGCCAAGTGTTGCGATGCGCACCAGGTCGTCGTCGGCGAGCTTCGATGTGGCGTGGCGCAGCACCGCGAGGGCCAGGCCGGCAGCGTCCATGCCGGTGCCGTCGTCGGTGACCTCGATGCGGTCGATGCCGCCGCCGTCGAGCGCCACGGTGATGCGCGTGGCGCCGGCGTCGAGCGCGTTCTCCACCAGCTCCTTCACTGCGGCGGCGGGGCGCTCGATCACCTCGCCGGCGGCGATGCGGTTGACGGTGTGCTGCGGGAGGATGCGAATCGCGGGCATGCGCTGTGGCCTTTGATCTGGTGTAGCACGACGCGGAACTGAATGTGATTCGGAGTTGCCCGCCGGGGGTGTTGCACGGGCCGCGCGCCAGGCGGCGGGTCTGCTTGCAGCTGACCAGATTGGCAGCATGACCCGAATTCATACGATTCGCGGGCATTTTCGTGGTTGGCAATGCCAATACACACAGATTGGCTGCGTGGCCTCAACGGCATTCATTGCCTGCGATCGCGATCACCCAGACGGTTGGTTGTCGCTGGATTCATCGGTGTGCATCCGTGTCCATCTGTGGTTGCAATTTCTGGGATGATTCAAACCGTGCTGGCTCGCTGGCGTGAGATCGATTGCACGAACCAACGGCTTATGTTCGTTGGGTCGCAAGCCAAATCGCAACCCAGACTGGCATCGGTCGGCTGCTCCGTGCTTTATCAGGCCACTCAGCGTGAGGGTCCACATACATGCGTATTGCAATGATCGGTGGTGGCTATGTCGGCCTGGTGTCGGCTACCTGCTTCGCCGAGTTCGGCACTGACGTGACCGTAATGGAAGTGGATGCCGAGAAGCTGGCTGCGCTGCGCGACGGGCGTCTGCCGATCTACGAACCCGGGCTGGAGAAGCTGGTGGCGGAGAACGTCGCGGCCGGACGGCTGGCGTTCACCGGGGATCTCGCTGAGGCGGTGCATGGGGCGGAAGCGGTGTTCATTGCCGTGGGTACACCGACGCGCCGCGGCGACGGCCACGCCGACCTGTCCTACGTGTACGCCGCGGCCGAGCAGGTGGCACACGCGCTCACGGGCTACACCGTCATCGTCACCAAATCGACAGTTCCCGTCGGCACCAGCCGGCGGATTGCGGAGATCGTGCGCGCGGTCCGCTCCGACCTGGAGTTCGATGTCGCATCCAATCCGGAATTCCTCCGCGAGGGCAACGCCATCGGCGATTTCATGCGGCCGGACCGTGTCGTTATTGGTGCCGAGAGCGACCGTGCGCGCGACGTGCTGCGTCAGCTGTATCGGCCGCTGTATCTGATCGAGGCACCCATCGTCTTCACCGGCATCGAGACGGCGGAGCTGACCAAGTATGCCGCCAATGCGTTCCTGGCGATGAAGGTCACGTTCATCAACGAGATGGCGGACCTCTGCGAGCGGGTCGGCGCGGACGTGCACGACGTGGCGCGCGGGATAGGGCTGGACGGGCGGATTGGCCGCAAGTTCCTGCATCCGGGGCCTGGCTATGGCGGCTCCTGCTTCCCGAAGGACACGCTGGCGCTGATGCGGACCGCGCAGGATTACGGCTCTCCGTCGCGGTTGGTGGAGACCACGGTCGCGGTGAACGACGCGCGCAAATCGGCGATGGCGATGCGGGTGATCGCCGCGTGCGGCGGGTCGGTGCGCGGCAAGACGATCGCGGTGCTGGGGCTGACCTTCAAGCCGGAGACCGACGACATGCGGGACGCGCCGGCGATCTCCATCGTGGCGCGGCTGGCTGGCGATGGCGCTGAGATCCGCGCCTTCGATCCGGAGGGCATGCAACAGGCACGGATGGTGCTGCCTGCCGGCGTGACCTATTGCCGCGACGCCTTCGATGCGGCGGAAGGCGCGGATGCGCTGGTATTGATCACCGAATGGAACGAATTCCGGGCGATCAGTCCGGCGCGGCTGCGCGAGACGATGCGGGGCAAGGTGCTGGTGGATTTGCGCAACGTCTATGACCCGGTGGCGATGCGGCAGGCGGGTTTCGATTACCATTGCGTGGGCAGGCCGGTGACTGCCTGCTGAGCCATCGCCGAACTTCGCTTGGTGGGGGTGGTAAGCATTCGTCAATGCGCGCTCGGTAAAGTTGCGCGCATGGACGTCACAGCCTGCATCTGCACCCACAACCGTGCCAACTACGTTCGCGACTGTCTGGAGGGGCTGCGGCAGCAGACCGTCGCGTCCGATGCAGTTCGACATACTGGTGGTCGATAGCGCGTCGACGGGCGACGTTCCGGCCGAGTTGGTGCGATTGGTTGCCGAAATTCCCAATGCGCGGCTGCTGCGGGTCGAGCAGGCGGGCGTCAGTTGCGCGCGCAATGCCGGCGCCTGTGCGGCGAAAGGCGCCTACATCGCCTACATTGACGATGATGCGATACCTGCTCCGGATTGGGTCGCCAGCATCCAGCGGCGATTGGCCGAGCACGAGCCGCGAGCCCGCGATGATCGGCGGCCGCATCCTGCCGCATTGGGAAGCGCCGCTGCCCGCCTGGTGGCCGCGGCAACTGCGAGGCACGTTGTCGATCATCGAGCACGATGGAGAGGGCGAATTCCGCACGCCCGCGTTGCCGGCGGGTCTGGAACCTTACGGTGCCAACATGGTCGTGCAGGTAATGCCGATGCTTGCCATAGGTGGCTTCGGGCAGCGCAGCGGCCGGTTCGGCAAGGCATTGCTGTCAGATGAGGAAGTGCAGCTTGCCTGGCGCCTGCAGTCGGCTGGGCATTCGGTGCGATATGACTCGCAGATCACCGTGCGTCATCAGATTCAGGCGGAGCGGTTGACGCCGCGCTGGCTGCTCTCGCGGCTGTACTGGCAGGGCGTCTCGACCGTGCTGACGCGGCGGCTGCTCGGGCGATCGGGCGCGGTCTGGCGTGAGCTGCCTCGACGTCTCGCGGTTGCCACGCTCATGGCACCGTTTGGGCTGCTGCCGCGGCGCAGCACGCGTCTGCTCGGGTGCCGGTGGCGACTGGCGTATGCCGTAGGCTTCATCCGCGGAGCGCTTGGGCCACGAGTGGCGACCACGGGGTAGCGGCATTGCTGCTGTATCGGTGGCAGGGCGAGGCGCGAAATTTCGGCGACGAATTGAACACGCTGCTGTGGCCAAGGCTGCTGCCGGACCTGCTGGACGACGATCCCGACGCGCTGTTGCTGGGCATTGGGTCGGTGCTGGATGCACGGCATGCCAAAGCGGTGACGAAAGTGGTCGCCGGCGCGGGCTACGGTGGTTATGCGGAGCCCGCGACGCTGGATGAAAGCTGGGTCATCCACTGGGTCCGCGGGCCGCTCACTGCGCGCCGGCTTCGACTGTCGCCGGCGTGCGGTCTCGGCGATCCGGCGATGCTGCTGCCGTTGGCGGGCCTCGGGCGGCCCACTGATGGGCAGTCCAGTGGTGGGCGGTCGGTCGGCTTCATGCCGCATTTCGAGAGCCTGACACACGGCGCGTGGGCTGTAGCCGCCAGCTTGGCCGGGGTCGAGCTGATCGATCCGCGCATCGATCCGATCGCCATCATTGCCGCCATCGCCAACTGCCGGATGCTGGTGAGCGAGGCAATGCACGGCATCATTGTCGCCGACGCATTGCGCGTACCGTGGGTCGCACGGCTGCCCCTGGCGCCTATCCATCGGCCGAAGTGGCAGGACTGGGCGGAGGTTCTGGATCTCCAGATTGAGTTTCAGCCGGGGTGCGCCTCCTCGCTGCCGGAGTGGCTGCATGCGTCGTGGCTGTCGGGGCGGCATCGCGGGCGTCGCTTTATGCAACTGGCGGAGCCGTGGTTGACGGGTGTCGCACGCCAGAGATTTGTGGCGGCGGCCGCGCGTGCATTGAGTGACGCTGCCGCCGCACCGCCGCAACTGTCTTCGTCGACGGCGCTGGATCGCAGCCAGGCGCGCATGCTGGAGCGGTTGGAGGTCCTGCGACGCGATCCATTGCGGGCGGCGACGGGACGATAACCGGCGGATGGATATCCGCCTGACTGCTCGTGGCTGCCGCTCTTGCCTTGCATCACTGGCACAAATCCGCCTACCACCGGTTCCGGCCGGCTGCTTGCCGCGCCTGGCGGCGGCATGTCTTCGCCATCGCCTCCAGCCACGGAGCCCATGCCGTTCATGACCGCGCAGCCGCACGACAATCCGAATACCGACCTGCTGGAGCGCATTCCGCTCAACGCCCAAGTGGTGCTGGACGTTGGTTGCAGCACAGGCGCCCTCGGCGCCGCCTATCGCCGCTTCAATCCCCGGGCGCGGTTGCTCGGGATCGACAGCAACAAAGCGGCGGCGGCGATTGCCAGGCAGCGGCTGGACGAGGTCGCGGTGGTGGACGTGGATGAACAGCCGCTGCCATTCGTGCTCGACCGCCCGATCGACTGCATCATCTATGGCGACGTGCTGGAGCACATGCGCGATCCGTGGGCTGTGCTGCGTCGACATGCCGAAGCGTTGAGCGACGATGGCACGATGGTGATCTGCGTGCCGAACCTGGAGCACTGGAGCTTCGCGGACCGGCTGCTGCGCGGCACGTGGAACTATGAATCGTCAGGTCTGTTGGACGACACGCATCTTCGCTGGTTCAGCCTTGAGACGATGCGAGAGGGCCTGGAGGCACTTGGGTTGTCGCCGTGCGACGTGAAGCCGCGCATATTCGACGGTCAGGCGGCGGTGGACTTTGCCAGCAAGATCGCGCCCGCGCTGACAGCGCTCGGCGTCGATCCGTCGATCTATGCGCAGCGCGCGGCGCCACTGCAATATGTCTGGCGGGTGCGCAAGCGACTGCAGCCGCGGCTCAACATCGTATCGAGCATGTTGGAACCAGTGGGTGGCGTGTCGCACGTACGCATCGCCTATCCGCTGCAGGCCCTGCGCACCGACGCGATGATCTCGACGCATTTCAGCGTCAAGGGAGAGACCACGAACCTGGGCGGCGACACGCCGCGCATCTTCATGATGCATCGGCCTTCGCTGGCAGGGGAGGCAGGCGCCGGCCGGCTCCGAAGGTTATTGTCAGAAGGCTGGGTGATCGTAACGGAGTTCGACGACCATCCTGATCATTTCGGCATGCTGAACTCCGATGATCAATACGCATTCAGCGGCGTGCATGCGGTACAGACGAGCACGCTGGCACTTGCGTCGGTATTGCGCAGGCTCAATCCCGAGGTTGCGGTGTTCTCGAACATGATTCGCTCGCTGCCGGATGTGAGGAACTTCAACGATCCCAATGTCGTGACGATGTTCTTCGGCGCTTTGAATCGTGAACAGGATTGGGCGCCACTGATGCCGGCGCTGAACGCGGTGGCGGAGAAGGTGGGCGAGCGGCTGCGGTTCTGTGTGGTGCACGACCAGGGGTTCTTCGACGCCCTGCGAACACCGCACAAGCAGTTCACGCCAACCTGCGATCACGACACCTACCTGGCGCTGCTTGGCCAATGCGAAATTTCGTTCATGCCGCTGGCTGACACGCAGTTCAATCGCGCGAAGTCGGACCTGAAGTTCATCGAGGCGGGAGCCTGCCGCGTGGCGGCGCTGGCGAGCCACATCGTCTATGCCGAGAGCATCGACGACGGCCGCACAGGACTGCTGTTCCGCGATGCCGATCAGTTGCGCGACAGGCTGCTGCGGCTGGTGGCGATGCCGCATTTGGCGGAGGGCGTGGGCAACGCAGCACGCAACTACGTCGCTGGCGAACGCATGCTGGCCTATCAGGTGGCGCCGCGCATCGCGTGGTACCGCTCACTGTGGACGCGGCGGGAAGAACTGACGCACGCGTTGTACAGCCGCCTGGCCAACCTGCCGCAACAAGGCCGCATGGAACCACTGCATCGCCCGACGGAGATGGGCGCGCTGTCGTAGACTGATTGGCGCTTGCGGGGAGGAAACCGACATGACGTTCGGCTCACGGTGGGACGGTGCGGTGCCGATACGCTATCCTGATCCGAACATCGTCGCGCTGGATCGGCGGTTCGCATCGATCATGCTGGGCCACGCCGCAATCGAGCGGATCGCCGGTGGCTGTCGGTTCACCGAAGGGCCGGTGTGGTTCGGGGATACGCGGCAATTGCTGTTCAGCGACATACCGAACGACCGCATCATGCGCGTGGATGAGGAGACCGGTGCGGTGAGCGTGTTTCGCCGCCCGTCGCACTACGCCAATGGCAATACACGCGATCGCCAGGGGCGATTGATAACATGTGAGATGGGCAGCCAGCGACTGACGCGGACGGAATATGACGGCTCGATCACCGTGCTGGCCGATACCTTTGACGGCAAGAGGCTGACCGGACCGAACGACGTGGTGGTGAAGTCGGACGGCTCGATCTGGTTCAGCGACAACGGCGCCGGTATCCGCGGCAATTATCTTGGCAACAAGGGCGCGGCGGAGTTGCCGTTTCGGGTCTATCGGATCGATGGACAGACCGCCGCGCTGACTGTCGCGATCGACGACATGGGACGGCCGAATGGGCTTGCGTTCTCGCCAGATGAACGGCGGCTCTACGTGGTCGATACGCCTGCCGAACCCAAGACGACGCATGTCTACGACATGACGGACGACGGCACGAAGGCAGTGAACGGGCGTGTGTTCTTCGCGACGAAGGGCTGGGCGGATGGCATCCGCTGCGACACCGAGGGCAATGTCTGGTGCGGCTTCACCGGTGGGGAGGGCGAGGATGGCGTTGCGATCTTTGCGCCGGACGGCACGCTGATCGGGCGGATCCTGCTGCCGGAACGTTGCGCCAATGTCTGCTTTGGCGGGGCGAAGCGGAACCGGTTGTTCATGGCGGCGAGCCAGTCGGTCTACGCGGTGTATGTTGAAGCGCAGGGCGTGCCGGGTGGGTAGGCAGGCGTCATGGCACTGGCATTCGACGCGGCGGTGTTCGACGCTCTGCAACGCCCAGGAGGTGCGCATCCGCACGCACCAGCGGGCGGCCCGATCGGGGCATTATCATATGGATTGTCGTAGCGGGCGAAATGGTGTTCGTGCGTTAGTTTCGTGGCCGAAAGGTAATCTCGTATGGCGCGGCGATGGCCGACGGCCAAGCCTCATTGGAGATCGAGGGGCGACTGGTTCCAGTGCGGGTCAAATCGGTGGATGATCCGGCGACGATCGCAGCCGTCAGCCAGTTCCTGGGCAAGTACGCCGAGAGTCGCTACGCGCAGACGATGGTCACGCCCGAAATATCAGGCACCACGCTGCGACTGAGTCCGATCTAGGGGTGCGGTACCCTAGTGGTCAAAACCCGACGGAAGAGTCCGTTGGCGCCAAGGCAAGGAAGCAAGTGATCTCAACCGCAAATCACGCAAATCACGCAAATTTTCTGCCTCCCCTGGACATCGCAGGGTGCCATCCGCGTGATTTGCGGTTGGAAATGCTTGCCTTGGGATAGGCCTTTCAAGCCCTCGCTCGGGGAGCGTATCCGGGCGCCAAGCGTTAGATTCTATCCACTAGCCTGTCAGTCTCGCATAGTTTTTCTTGGACATTTATTGGCGGTGTTTCGCTTGGCACGATCTCAGCTTTCACTTGACCCGACATTGCACCGGTCCTAACTGCTGCGGTCAAGCAATGGCCGTTCTATGGTGTATATAGGAGATGGGGATGTCTGGCAGCGTCAGTGCACTCAAGGCTAAATTGTTCGGTGTTACGAAATATGTGTGCGGCGGGCACGGCGCGCGATGGCCCGCGGACACGACGTTCACAGTCCCCAATGGCATAACCATTTATTTCTTCGTTCCTGACGGCACGTCACTGCCCAACAGCATTGGCCAAAAGATAGATCAAGTGCTGGCCGGTGGCGTGGGTCCGACGCCAACCGAAACGATAACGGGCGGGTCGCCGTGCTGGAACTACCGGTTGTTCTCAGCCAAGGCGGGCGGCTACCTGAATCTGGCGATGTCGTCTGGTGCGGATGCGCGCTACATCACGACAACCGACAAGGACAACGGCATCCATCTGAGCGAGATTGTCGAGCGGATCGTTGCCAAGTCTCCGTTCGCGGAAATCTACTGGAGCGCATGCCGCTCGCTGGAGTCGGGAACGGCTACGTTCGGTTGGAGCAAGCCGAAGTATTCCAACACCTTGAAGTCACTCGGCGGTCCCTGAGTTTCGTTCGGTCTCAGCCGCTCACCAACTGGATGTCATTCGCCTCGCACCATGCGAGGAGGGCTGCTTCTGTTGCGCACTCTTCGAAGTCATACCACCGCTGCAGCGCATCGCGGGCGTGCAGCAGGTCCTTGAAACGTGCGTATGCTCCGCGACGCCGGAAGTAGTTTCCGATAGTATCGGCGTCATCAGGCAATTCCTGATCGGCGAAGGCCAACACGAGGCGGCGACCTAGGTTGAGATCGTTCTTGTGCGGCACGGCGATGTAGCGGTCTGAGGTGTCGAGGTCGTCCGGCAATTCTTCGGTGTTGTCCAGGTCGAGGTCGTCCGACTGCCAATATATCCTTCCGGTGTCGAGAGAAATATACGCGCAGCCCTGGCCGTCACTGCTCACGAACTCGAATGCCATGCGCAATTCATCGGCCTTGACGGCGACGCGTTCGGGCGTATCCATCCGGCACCTCCGCTCGATCGGGCGCGGATCAATTTAGCGCCGATCTGGCTCGCGGCAAGGTGGCGGTGATTTTGGTGAGCCACGCCACCGCGCCCGGTGTGCGGTGCCAGGCCGATCCGAAGTCTGCGACGTACAAGGTCGCCTCGTCCGGGCCGCCAACCATGACATAGCGGTCGCGCGGGACGACGGGGGGCTTCGTGCTGGCCAGTATAGCGGGCACATGCTCGTTCTCCGCCCAGGCGCTATTCACCAGTGCGATGGCTTGCGCGCTGTCGGCATGTCCTTCGCGGAAGGCCATGAGCGCTTTCGTGTAGAGCCATACAATGCTTGCCTCATCGGGGTATTGGCCGAGGAGCGCTTTCAGCGCGAATTCGTCTTCAAGCTGCAGGAGGCACGCGGCAAGGACGTAGCGAATCCCCTGGTTGTCGTTCGGATTGAGTTTGAGCATGTCACGATAGAGGCCGATGGCAGCGTCTTCCTCACCAAGCTGCTGGAGAGCGCCTGCGAGTCCGGCCCTGGCTCGCATGTAGGGGCGCGTTTCGAGGAAACCCCAGAAGTGCCCCGCGTACTCCTGAAACGCTTCCGGACCGAGGGCCAGGGTCGCCGCATCGACCGCGCTGGCGTAAAGGTCCCGGGCTTCCGCGGCAGAGCCAGCCGCTTCGGCCAATATGTTCAACGCGTCAGCACAAAGCGGCGAAATGCTCAGCGCCTTCCTAGCAAGGGCAATGCGTTTGCGCGGGCTGACTTCCTCCCAGGCGGCGTACACGAGGTCCTGCGCCTTGGCGGACGCGTCGTCACTGCGGGATCCTGTGATTGCAGCCAGGAAGCTTTCCATGGCCCGCCGGTCCGGCAATGGCGAGGCGGCCTGCGACTTCGCGTGTGATTTGATCGGGGTATTGCGGCGAGTTTTCTTCGCAACAGGCATAGGAGCCTCCGTCGATAAGGGGTTCCGCCAGGACTAGCCCGCCCGCATCACCGTCCACCCCAGCGGTTCGTCTGCCGCTCGGCCGCCGACAGGCATTGCCCCCTTTACCTCGATCGAACGGAACCGATGGGCGCGGAATGTCGGCGAAAAATGGTCGGCCCGTAGGCCGGCCTTGAGCTTCAACGACATCAGGAAATGTTGTGGGGCGGCGAGCTCTTCCCAGACGCTGGGCAGGAACAGAGAGCGCTGGCCCTGGTCCTCGATGATCAGGCCGTCCACGCCCGGCCGAAGCTGTCGCAGTAGATCTGCCTCGCTGTCGAAGTGCATTGGGACGGGCGGCGTCAGCACCGAGACGGACAGTGACAGCCCTGCCAGATCGAGCCAGTCCAGTCGCGGGAAGCGCCAGTCGCGGAAGGCGGAATTGAATGCGTGCTGCACGACATCGACGATCAGGGGGCGTGTCGCGATGGCGGAGCCGATGCAGCCACGCAGCGCGCCGTCGCGGCGGCGCAACGTGACGAATGCGGCGCCGGGGGCGGTCAGCAATGGCGGCACGGTTTCGTTGGTCGTCACATTTGGCGCGTTGCCGGTGTCGAGGCCGAATGCGATGGACTGGCGGACCAGTTCGATCAGCATCGAGCCGATCGCTTCTACCGCGGCACGTTCGCTGTCGTCGGGAGGTGCGGCGGTCACCAATTCATACAGCGCCCAGGCACCGTAGCCGACGACGCGATCGCGCGGGCCAGCGGTGTCGCCGGAATTGCGCAGGTCGAGCCGCTCGATCGCCATGCCGCGGCGTTTGGCGGCGAGCAGCAGGCCGCGCGTTGCGATAGAGCCGCAAGCGTGGGAGGGGGTCAGCATGTCGGCGTCGAACCGCTCGATCGCGTCGGCGGTGGTCTGGTCGAGGCGCTGGCACGCGGCGTAGTCGAGGTAGTGCGACAGATCGGTCGACACCACGATCAGGGTTTCCGGTCCGCCCCATAGGGCGTCGAACACCGCGGCGACGGCGTCGGGCGGCGCGTTGCCGGTGACGATGGGCACCAGCCGGAAATCACCGAGCACGCGCTGAAGGAAGGGGACGTGCACCTCCAGTGCGTGTTCGCGCTGATGGGCGGCATCGAGTTCGCCGACCATTGGCAGTGCACGCAAGTGCGCGATGGCCTCGGTGTCCAGCGGCACGGTGCCGCACGGCGTTAGCCAGGCGTCCGAGGTATCGACGGCGAGGCCGCGGAATGCGACGTGGTGAGACGGGCCGATCAGCACCACGCGCTGGATCCGGCCGCGTGCGGTGGCGAGCCGGGCGTAGGCACGGGCGGCGACCGCGCCGGAGTAAACGTAGCCGGCATGCGGCCCGATGATCGCCTTGGGCAGCGTCTGAGACGGCGCGTCGTTGGCGGCCTCCGACAGGAACAGAGCGAGTTGGCGCTCCAGCGCGTCGGGCTCGGCTGGGTAGAATGTGCCGGCGACAGCGGGGTGGCGGATCGCAGTCATCGCCGGGAGATTACCAGGGTGGACACGGGGTTAGAAGGCGGGTGCGCACGGATGGCGGGGGCATGCAGAGGGTCTTCGGCGTAGCGGCCGATCGGATGAAAATCGGGAAGCGCCCCCTCCCCCAAACCCCCTCCCGCAAGGGGAGGGGGAGGAATTTCAGCCTGGCTCTGTCCGGATCAGCGTGGGCGATTCCAGAACTGCATTGGGATCTGCGATGCGGGCCAGCGCGTCGCGCTTGGCTGGGTAGAATGTGCCGGCGACAGCGGGGTGGCGGATCGCAGTCATCGCCGGGAGATTACCAGGGTGGACACGGGGTAAGTTAGAAGGTGGGTGCGCACGGATGGCGGGGCATGCAGAGGGTCTTCGGCGTAGCGGATGATCGGAGGAAAATCGGGAAGTGCCCCCTCCCCCTAACCCCCTCCCGCAAGGGGAGGGGGAGGAATTTCAGCCTGGCTCTATCCGGATCAGCGTGGGCGATTCCAGAACTGCATTGAGATCTGCGATGCGGGCCAGCGCGTCGCGCATCGCGCTCTCCTGCGTTTCGTGCGTTACCAGTACCACCGGCACGGCTTCTCCCGGGGAACGACCACGCTGCAGCATCGACTCCAGCGAAACGCCGAGATCGCGCAGCACGGCGGTGACGTCGGCGATCACGCCGGGACGATCGACCACCATCAGGCGGAGGTAATAGGCGCCAACATGGGCGCTCATCGGCACCGAGGGTGCATTTGATAGTTCTGCTGATGCGGCGCCCCAGACCGGGGTGACGCGATTGCGCGCGATGTCGATCAGATCGGCGACGACGGCGGAGGCGGTTGGCCCCGCTCCGGCCCCGCGGCCTTCCAGCATGACGCGGCCGACGAAGTCGCCTTCGGCCACGACTGCGTTGAACACGCCGTCCACCCGCGCGATCGGAGCCGACTGCGGCACCATGCAGGGATGCACACGCGCCTCGATGCCGCCGTCGCTGCGACGCGCGATGCCGAGCAGCTTGATGCGATAGCCAAGCTCGTTGGCGAACGCGATGTCGAGCGCGGAGATCTTGCGGATGCCCTCGACATGCACGGCGTCGAACGCGACCGGCCGGCCGAACGCCAGGGCGGCGAGGATCGCCAGCTTGTGCGCCGCATCGATGCCGTCGATGTCGAACGACGGGTCGGCCTCGGCGTAGCCGAGCTTCTGCGCGTCGGCCAGCACTTCGGCGAACTCGCGGCCGCGCTCGCGCATCTGCGTCAGGATGTAGTTGCAGGTGCCGTTCAGGATGCCGGCGATGCGCAGGATGCGGTTGCCGGCGAGGCCCTCGCGCAGCGCCTTGATGACCGGGATGCCGCCGGCGACCGCGGCCTCGAATGCCAGCGGCACGCCGCGTTCTTCCGCGGCGGCGGCGAGCGAGGCGCCGTGCACGGCCAGCAGCGCCTTGTTGGCGGTGACGACGGGCTTGCCGGCGGCGATCGCAGCCTGGACCAGCGCGCGGGCCGGACCATCGGAGCCGCCGATCAGCTCCACCACCACGTCGACCGCGGAGTCGGCGGCGAGCGCCACCGGATCTTCGTACCAGCGCAGGCCGGAGAGCGACACGCCTCGGTCGCGCGTGCGGTCGCGGGCCGAGACGGCGGTGACCGCGATCGGCCGTCCGGCGCGCGCGGTCACGATGTCGGCGTTGTCGCGCAGCAGCTTGAGCACGCCACCGCCGACGGTGCCCAGGCCGGCAATTGCGACGGAGAGCGGATGGGTCACCTGGGTGGCCTCCAGTTCCGGCTCGCGCCTGATTGGAGCCGGCCTGCAAGAAAGCGCGGATGTTGCGCACCGCCTGGCGCAGGCGGTGGGTGTTCTCCACCAGGGCGATGCGCACGTAGCCCTCGCCGTGCTCGCCGAAGCCGAGGCCGGGCGACACCGCCACCTTGGCGCGCGCCAGCAGCAGCTTGGAGAACTCGACGCTGCCCAGGCCGGCGAAGCGTGCCGGTATCGGCGCCCAGGCGAACATCGAGCCATCGGGGCTGGGCACGTCCCAACCGGCGGAGGCCAGGCCGCGGATCAGCACGTCGCGGCGCTCGCGATACAGAGTGCGGATCTGGTCGACGCAATCCTGCGGGCCGTTCAGCGCCGCTACCGCCGCAACCTGGATCGGGGTGAAGGCGCCATAGTCGAGATAGGACTTCATCCGCGTCAGAGCATTGATCAGCCGTGGATTGCCGGCGGCGAAGCCCATGCGCCAGCCCGGCATCGAATAGGTCTTCGACAGGCTGGTGAACTCGACGGCGATGTCCTTGGCGCCTGGTACCTGCAACAGCGACGGCGGCACGTTGTCGCCGAAATAGATCTCGGCGTAGGCGAGGTCGGACAGGATCCAGATCTCGTGCCGCCGCGCGAATGCGACGATCTCGCGGTAGAAGTCGAGATCGGCCAGGTAAGCCGTCGGGTTGGAGGGGAAGTTGACGATCAGCGCTGTCGGTTTGGGCACCGAGTGGCGCACCGCGCGGTCCAATGCGCGCAGCATCTCCTCGTCCGGCATCGCCGGAACGGAGCGCACTGCGGCGCCGGCGATGATGAAGCCGAACTGGTGGATGGGATAGGAGGGGTTGGGCACCAGGATCGTGTCGCCCGGCGAGGTGATCGCCGAGGCGAGGTTGGCCAGCCCCTCCTTGGATCCGAGCGTGGCGACGACCTCGGTTTCGGGATCGAGGGCGACATCGAAGCGTCGTTGGTAGTAGGCCGCCAGCGCGCGCCGCAGCCCGGGAATTCCCTTGCTGACCGAGTAGCGATGGGTGCGCGGGTCCTGCACCGCCTCGATCAGTTTGGCGACGATGTGCGGCGGCGTCGGGCTGTCCGGATTGCCCATGCCGAGGTCGATGATGTCCTCGCCGGCGCCTCGCGCCTTCGCCTTGGCGGTGTTCACCTCGGCAAAGACGTAGGGCGGCAGGCGGCGGATGCGGTGGAATTCACCGGATAGATCGGAGCTCATGCGGGGTCTCGTGGCTTGGATTGCTATTGTACCAGACGCACCGTGCCGCCGCGACCGAGAGCCTGGGCGTCGACCTGGACCGCTGAAGCCGGGACACCGGCGGCGGTCAGTGCAGCCGCCATGGCATGGGCACGCGACAGGCCAAGGGTCAGTGCCGTCGCCTGTGCGTCCGGATCGTTGGACGTGGCGTCGCCGTAGCCGGTGACCGCGATCACACCGTTACCCCGCCGTGCCGCCAGCTGCTTCAGGCCCTCGGCTGCCGAGGATGGCAGGTCTGCCGACCCGTTACCGAAGGTCACACTGAGGGTACTGGGTGCGTTTGGTGCAGGCGAAGGCGGCGGCGGCGGCGTGGCCGCAGCCATTGTCGTGGGCGCGGGCGCGACGGATGGCGGCGGGGCGGGGATCGTCCCGGATGGTGCCGCGGAGAGAGACGGAGGTGCCGAGGGCGGCGGCGGGGCGGCGGCGGCGACTGTGGGCGGCGGCGCAACTGTCGGCGGCGGGGCCGGGGTCGGAGGAGCTGGTGGCGACGCTGCCGTTACCGGCGCTGGTGTCAGCGGCTTGGGAGGAGCGGCGACCGCCGATGCGGGGGGTGTGGTCGCAACCGGGATCCGTGGGGCCGGCATTCCCGGCAGGTTCGGCGGGGCGGGCGGCGTTGTGGGGATGGGGGGCGGTGGTGCTGCCTGGGCGGTGGGCAGCGCCGCGGCGCCGGGCGGCGCCAGTGGTACGTTTTGCGCCGCAGCCCCCGGAGCACTTTCCGTGGCAGCGCCCGGCGGCGTCAGCGGAGTGCTCTGCACCGACGCAACCGGCGCCTTGGACGGCACAGACGCGGTCTCCGGTTGGGCCGGTGCCTTGGCCGCTGGCGGCGCCGGGGGCGCCTCGGCGGCGGGCAAGGATGCGCTGGCGGTTGGTGTGCCCGGCGGCGGCGGCGATGGCGGTGGTGGCAAGGTGCCCTTGCCGAACAGTCCCGGCGAAGCGCTCGGCGAGGACGGATCTGCGATGGGATTAGCCGCCGCCAGATGCTGCGCGTTGGTCCGATCGGCGACCAGCGCGCTGGCGATTTTGGCAAGAGCGGCACGGTCCGGCTCTGCCGGTTTCGGGGGAACTGTCGCCAGGTTCGGGTAAGGTTGATCCGTGCCGGGCGGAGGCGGTCGCTGCTTGGCGATCTCACCGCCTTGCAGGTCATGCCACCAGCTCACCGGGTTCATCGACGACGGGACTGAGGAACAACCTGCCAGCAGCAGCACCAATGCAACCTGGGCGAGGTGTGGGCGCAGCCCAGACGTGCGAGGAACCGACCCGTCGCACGCGCTTGAACCCACCTTCCCACATCCCTAGTTTGGCCGCCACTCACGCCAATCAGCATCGTCGATTCCGCTCCAAGCCGAATCGCCCTGATGTAGCTTGTGGTGGAGCCTACGGAAAGGACGCGAATGGCCGAGACCGAGAAGACCGAAACGACCGGGTTCAAGCTGCCCGACCCGGCGGAGATCGGCCGCTCGATGGCGGACATCGCCGAACGCTCCCAGCGTATCGTCAGCGAGTGGCTGAAGCGCCAGGCCGATGAGAACCATTCGCCTGATCCGCTGAACATCGCCAGCGCGTTCATGGAGATGACGGCGCGTCTGATCGCCAATCCCGGGCATCTGGTTGAGGCGCAGCTGGGGTTTTGGCGCGACTACATGTCGCTCTGGCAGAACACCACACGACGCATCATGGGCATGGAGACCCAGCCGGTGATCGACGCCCCCTCCACCGATCGTCGCTTCAAGGACGACGCGTGGAAGGAGAACGAGGTCTTCGACTTCATCAAGCAATCTTATCTGCTGTCCGCGCGCTACGTGCAGGACGTGGTGAAGCAGGTCGATGGGCTGGACGCGAAAACCGCTCAGAAGGTGGATTTCTATGCGCGGCAGTTCGTCGATGCGATGAGTCCGTCGAATTTCCTGCTGACGAATCCCGAGGTGCTGCGGAAGACCGCCGAGACCGGCGGCGAGAATCTGTTGAAGGGCCTGAACAACCTGTTGAGCGATCTCGAGCAGGGCAAAGGCAAGCTGCGCATCAAGATGACCGATACGGAGGCTTTCCAGCTGGGCGAGAATATCGGCGTCTCGCCCGGGAAGGTGGTCTACCAGAATGACCTGATGCAGTTGATCCAGTACACGCCCAGCACGGAGACCGTGCTGAAGCGTCCGCTGCTGATCGCACCGCCGTGGATCAACAAGTTCTACATCCTCGATCTGCGGCCGCGGAACAGCTTCGTCCGCTGGGCGGTGTCGCAGGGTCATACCGTGTTCATGATCTCGTGGGTGAACCCGGATGCGAAGCTCGCCGAGAAGAACTTCGAGGATTACATGCAGGAGGGCTATCTTGCCGCGCTGGACGCGATCGAGCGAGCCACCGGCGAGCGCGAGGTGAACGCCATCGGCTACTGCCTCGGGGGTACACTGCTGTCGAGCACGCTGGCGTATATGGCAGCGAAGAAGGATGACAGGATCAAATCGGCCACGTTCTTCGTCACGCTGACTGACTTCGAGGATGCCGGTGAACTCGGCGTGTTCATTGACGAGGAGCAGTTGAAGGCGCTCGAAGACAAGATGAACAAGCGGGGCTATCTGGAAGGCTCCGAGATGGCGACGACGTTCAATATGCTGCGGGCGAATGACCTGATCTGGTCGTTCGTGGTGAACAACTACCTGCTGGGGAACGATCCCTTCCCGTTCGATCTGCTGTACTGGAACGCGGATTCCACGCGCATGCCAGCGAAGATGCACAGTTTCTACCTGCGCAAGATGTATCAGGAGAACTTGCTGTCGAAGCCCGGCGGCATCACTCTGTCGAGCGTACCGATCGACCTGCGGAAGATCAAGACGCCGGCGTATTTTCTGTCGACACGCGAGGATCATATCGCGCCGTGGAAATCGACCTATCGTGGCACGCAGTTGCTGAGTGGGCCGAAGCGTTTCGTGCTGGCGGCGTCGGGGCATATCGCTGGCGTGGTGAACCCACCGGACAGCGGGAAGTACAGCCACTGGGTCAACAAGGACCTGCCGGGCGAGGCCGAGGAATGGTTCAAGGGTGCCACCGAGATGGCGGGCTCCTGGTGGCCGGACTGGCATCGCTGGGTCACCGCGCTCGGGAAGGAGCAGGTACCGGCGCGGATTCCTGGCAAGGGCAAGCTGAAGGCGATCGAGGATGCGCCGGGAAGCTACGTGAAGGTGCGACTAAGCTGAAAGCGGGCGATGCGGTTCGTCATGCCGCATCGTGGAAGATGATGCCCAAGGTTTGCCGCCGACCGCTGATCACGCGGCTGACGCCGTGCCGCATGTTGACACGGTACGGGCCGCGGGTTCCGTGTGCTGGCCGATGATGCACCGGGAAGATCACTGCCTCGCCTTGTGACAGCGGAACCACCTGCGGTCGTGACTGAGCGCGCGGACGCTGCTCTACAAGCACGAACTCGCCGCCGGAAAAATCCTTGCCGGGCGCACTCAACAGCACGGTCAACTGCAAGGGGAAAACCAGCGGTCCGTAGAGATCCTGGTGCAAGCAGTTATAGTCGTCTGGCCCGTAGCGCAGCAGCAACGGGGTTGGCCGCGTCTGACCGGCGGCGTGACACTCATCGAGAAACGCCTCCAGCGTCAGCGGAAACCGCCCCGTTTCCCCGAGCGTCGCCCGCCATTCGTTGGCGATCTCGGCGAGCGGCGGATACAGCGCGGCACGCAACTCGGCGACCGGCTGTGGCAACGGATACGCCAGGTATTTGTATTCGCCGCGGCCGTAGTTGTGCCGCTGCATGACCACGCGGCTGCGAAATCTTGTGTCATCGTCGTACAGTGCCGCCAAGGAGCGACATGTCGCGGCATCCAGAACCTGCGACGTGACAAAGCCGTGGGTGGCAAGATCGCCTGATGCGCGTTTCCAATCGAACATCGGACGATCGTAGGCCCCGCACGCCGAGAGGAAAACTCCGGAACGTGCTTTGGTACGCCGCGATCAGCGATAGCGGGTCCGCAGAAGATGCACCAGCGGATTGTCACGATCGGGATGCATCAAGTGGCGGAAATGACGGCTGGGCCGGCCGATGTGCCGCCTGCGGTAATCCGCCGCGTTGAACGTCGCTGACGGATCGATGTCGCGATAGGTGCCCGCCTGGAGGAAGTGCGCGAACGGATCGCGATTGGTTCCCAATTCCTCAGCGTGCTGCTGGACGTACCAAGCGACGTCGAACATCGGCGTCGGACTGTATTTCTGGCTACGCCGATGCGTCAGGAAATGCGCCAGCGCGAACTGGCCTGCCGGAATGTCGTAGGTCTCGCGGTACCAGAGCGGATCGAAATACGGTACCGGCCGCCGTCCCTCCGCCTCACCAGCGACCACGTAGTGCACCAGCGGATTGATCCCCAACCGCGCTACGCCGGGATTGGTCTGTAGATACCATTGTGTATCGAAATAGATATTCGGCTTGCGTCCTTCGCGCCAGCCATGACGGCAGAAGTGGTCGGCTGGATCCAGCTCGGCCTCGTGTACGTCGCTGCCATTGATCAGATAGTAGTTGGGATCGATGA
Organism: uncultured Alphaproteobacteria bacterium; assembly: GCA_963726125.1. Classification (GTDB taxonomy): domain Bacteria; phylum Pseudomonadota; class Alphaproteobacteria; order Acetobacterales; family Acetobacteraceae; genus JAMXLO01. Next base: position 188,697 of record CAVSBG010000020.1, read on the forward strand.
GCCCCGACTCGCTCACGAACCCAAGGTCGGGAAATGCGTCGCGCCTGGCATGCAGCATATCGTCGAGATAGTGCGAGAACGGATCGTCACCCTGATCGGGGTCATTGCAATACGGGGGCAGATGCAACACCGACCATAGTTGCGCCATCGGTGCGACGCGACCGGTGCCACGCATCGTCAGGAAATGTGCAAGTGCCACCGCGTCTGGCGGCAGGCCATATGCCGAGCGATACCAGGCGCAATCGAAGCACCATATCGGCTTGCGCCCCTCGCGTTCTCCGTCATGCAGGTAGTGGAGCAGCGGTTCGGCAGCGGAGGCGGCCACATCGGGGTTCTGTTCCAGGTACCATAATACATCGAAATACCGGTTCGGATGGCGACCCTCCAGCCAGCCGTAGCGATGGAAATGCAGCAACGGCGGCAGTCCGGTACCTCGCACGTCGCCGTTTCGCTCCAGGTACCAACCGCCGTCGAAGACGCCCGACTGGTTCAATGCCTCCAGTTCCGCGGTGTCGTCGCGTACGCTCACTTGGTGATTTGCCGGCGACGTGGCTGGGTTGGCGTATCGGCGGGCGCACGCAATCGCTCGGCGAGCGCGGTGGTGACCTCGGCGATGACCGTGTCCCACGCTCCCGGCGTCTGCTGCCTGAACAGGCGGGCGGACGGATACCACGGACTGTCGGCGCGGTTGAGCATCCAGCGCCAGTCGGACGCCTTGGGCAGCATGATCCAGACGGGCTTGCCGAGAGCTCCGGCCAGGTGCCCCATCGCGGTATCGACGGTGATCACCAGGTCCAGGTTTTCGATCACCGCGGCGGTCTCACCGAAGTCGGTCAAATCCGCGGAGATATCGGTCATGCCGCCGAATTGATCGAGGGTTGCCCTGTCCGCTGCCGGCATCGGCTTTTGCAGCGACACGAAGCTGGCACGGCCGGCGCCGCGGAATGGCGCCATGCGTGCCAGCGGTATCGAACGTCGCCGATCGTTGGGATGGGTCGGGCGGCCGGTCCAGGCGAGCCCGATGCGGGGAACACCGGCGGGCAGACTGGCATCGAGCTTATCCCGCCACGCCGCCACACGCGCGGCGTCGGCGAACAGGTACGGCACCTTCGCGGGGATCGTCTCGAGCGTCGTGTGCACCAGCCCCGGAACGCTGGACAGCCGGCAATGCGCGGCATGACCTGGCACGTCCGTCCAGCGATGGCAGGTACCGCTTGACGCCCGGAATGCTTGCCAGGAGCGGCCCCATCTCCGCACTGCAACCCAGGATCAGCTCCTGGCAGCGATCGGCGATCAGCGGAATGTAACGAGCGAACTGGATGGTATCGCCGTAACCCTGGTCACCCACCATCAACAAACGCCCGTTTGGAATGCGCATGCCGTTCCACATCGCCGACGTCATCTTGGGCAACGTGCCTTTGCCGGCCTCCGTCTGGTTGCGCCACTCGTATTCGACCCAGCCTGGCTCGAACTCGCCCATCGCCAGCAGGTTCTGTCCGAGGGCCAAATGACCGTCAGCATGATCCGGCCGCAGTCCGAGCGCTCGCAACAGGCAGGCGACGGCGTGATCCCGGTCGTCCACATCGGTGAACACCAGCGAGAGATTGACCAGGTGGTCTGCGTTCTGCGGATCGAGCCGGATCGCCTCCTGCCCCACCCTCAGTGCGTCCTGCATGCGATACGCGATGCGGTATAGCGCGCAGAGATTGGCGTACCAGCTGGACACGCCGGGCCGCAAAGTCACGGCGCGTTCCAGCATGGTGATGCCGCGCTCGGGGTCGTTGGTATGCGCGGCGATCATTCCGAGCAGGGCAAGCGCCGGCGCATTGTCGGGCGCGGTCGCCAGCACGTCGTTGCAGATGCCGGCCGCCTCACCGAAGCGCTTGGCCTGAGCGGCGGCCTGGGCGCGCGTGAGCGCCTGATCGACCGCCTCGGTTGCCTTGTCGGCGGGACTGGTCGTGGTCATCGTGGTTGTGCTCATGCGGGTCCGCCGATTGCTCCGTCACCAAGACGCCGCGTCGCGAGGACCACGTGGTGGCCCCGCATCAAAACAGCGGCCGGTTCTTTAACCGGCGCATGGGGCAGGCGCAATGACATGAGATTGGCGGGGATGCGAGCCTTGCGCGGTCCGAAAGGTACGGCTGTCCGGTCACGGATCACTTATACTGCCGGTGCGTCCTGTCCGCCTGCGATCGCGTCGATTGCTGCAATGTCTTCGGCCGAAAGTTGCCAACTTCCCGCCTGGACGTTCTGTTCCAATTGCTGGGGCTTCGTCGCCCCTGCGATCACGCTGACAACGGGATGGCGTGACAGCAACCAACTGAACGCCAGCTCAAGCATCGTGTGCCCGCGGCTCACGGCGAAATCATCCAGGCGTTCGGCGATCCCCCAGTTGCGATCGGTGAGGTAACGATCCGCCAGGCGTTGCGCGTTTGCCAGTCGCGTGCCCTCAGGCAGCACGCTGTTGCGACGGTACTTGCCGGTCAGCAGCCCACTCGCCAACGGGAAGAACGGCAGCAGTCCCAGGCCCAGTTTCCGCATTGCGGGCATCAGTTCGGCCTCGGGCTTGCGGAACACCAAGGAGTATTCGTCCTGACACGAGACAAAGCCATTCAAACCGTCGCTCTTTGCGGTCCAGTGCGCTTCCATCACCTGCCAGGCGGGGAAATTGGAACAGCCGACGTAACGCAGCTTGCCTTGATGGATCAGGTCATCGAGCGCGCGCAGCGTCTCCTCGATGGGCGTGTTCGGGTCGGGTTGATGGATCTGATACAGGTCAATCCAGTCGGTACGCAGGCGGCGCAGGCTGTCCTCCACCGCGCTCATGATGTAGCGACGTGATCCGCCAAGCTTTACCCCGACATCGTCCATCGGCATGCCGAACTTGGTTGCCAGCACGATACGCTTCCGGTCGTCGCCGAGGATCTGGCCCATGCAGGTTTCCGACCCGCCACGTTCGCCATAGGTATCCGCGGTGTCGAACAGTGTGATGCCAAGATCGAGTGCCTTGTGCACCACCTTGCGGGTGGCTTCGAGATCGATGCGGCCGCCGAAGTTGTTGCAGCCGAGGCCGATGGCGGACACGCGCAGACCCGATGTGCCCAGGTTACGGATTTCCAAGGTCAGGCTTCCTTGTTCAGAACGTCAGCAGCCGGGCGACATCCTTGCCACGTTCGGCCGGCTCGTCAAAGTCGAGCACGGGCCCGACAGGGACGATACCTGTTGGGTTGATCCGCTTGTGGCTCTGATAGTAGTGCCGCTTGATATGCACGAAGTTCACTGTCGGCGCGACACCAGGGATTTGATATATGTCCCGTGTATAGGCCCAGAGATTCTTGTAGTCGATCAGCCGCCGGATGTTGCACTTGAAGTGGCCATTATACACGGCGTCGAAGCGTACCAGCGTGGTGAAAAGCCGGATGTCCGCCTCGGTGAGCGTGTCGTCGCACAGGAATCGTGATTGCGAGAGGTGCTCTTCCAGCCAATCCAACGTCTCGAAAAGCGGCGCGACCGCTTCTTCATATGCGGCTTGCGTCGTGGCGAACCCGGCCTTGTATACACCGTTGTTGACGGTTGCGTAGATACGCGCGTTCAAGTCGTCGATCTCATCGCGCCGATCGCGTGGATAGTAGTCTCCGGCGCGGGCTCCGACGGTATCGAATGCGCTGTTGAACATGCGGATGATTTCGGACAACTCGTTGTTGACAATCGTCTGGGTGTGCTGGTCCCACAGCACCGGAACGGTGGCATGCCCGGAATAGTGTGCGTCGGCGCGGGTATAGATTTCGTGCAGGTAACGGCTGTTGAACAGCGGATCGGGGATGACGCCCTCGCCTGGGGAGAATGTCCAACCTTGCTCGGCCATCAGCCAGTGGGTCACCGAGACCGGGATGGTCTGCTCCAGTCCCTTCAGCGCACGCATGATCAGCGTTCGATGGGCCCAGGGACAGGCGAGCGAGACGTAAAGATGATAGCGCCCCGCGGCGGCGTAGAAACCGTCGCTGCCGGTGGGCCCTGGCTTGCCGTCGGGCGTGACCCAGTTGCGAAACGCCGTCTCTGCGCGTTCGAAACGGCCGGTGGTGCGCGGAGCATCACCCTTGGAGGCATCCCCCTTCGAACCGTCGCTCTTCGGCGGGGCAGGTTCCTGTTCCTGCCATACGCCATCGATCAGCACGCCCATAATGATCCCCCGTCTTCCCCAAGACGCGACATACTACTCCGAGCCGCCCTTCGCCGCTAAGTGCGTCGGAGGGTTCCGCAAGGCAATCTCGGTAATGAGCTTGCGTGTCATTGCCTCGCCGAAAGTGTTGAAGTCGTGTACCTCCAACACGAAGCTGGCGGGGCCGCCAGTGACATTCTCTCGATAGTATTTCGTCAGTCCGCCCGGCGGCTGGACATGGGCATAGGTCCACGACACCGGATGATCATTGATGATGGCGAGGCCGTTGATGGTGATTCCGGCCTTCACCGCATCGTCGCGGGCATCGGTCACGTCGCGACCGGCATTGTTGGTGCCGTCGCCGCAGACATCGATCATATGCCGTGGCGCGTCGAAACCGCTTTCCGCCAGCATCTGCACGGCGTGGTCGACGCCTGCACTGATCGCGGTTCGCCCCCAAAAGGAACGCGGCGCCGCGGCCAGTTTGTCGGCGAACGCCTGCGCCGATTCCTGGTCGCGGATCACCTGCCAGTCGAGGACTGTGCGCACCTCGAAGCTGGACGCGAATTCGACATAGGAAACCGCGATCGCACCGACGGCACCGCCATGTATAGCCTCAACCACCTGTTTCGACGTGAACGCCGCCGCATAGCCGTCTTTTTCGAGCTTGAATTCCGAATCATCGATGCTGCGTGACACGTCGCTCACCAGCACGAGCGTGAGGTCAACGCCCTGGGCGGCATGGGCGGCCGGAGCGAGCGCGAGACCTGCGGCAAGAAGCCAGACAACTGAATGCATGACCTGGGCTCCCCCTGTTGCACGTGACGCTTACACGCGGTCTGCGGCATGATGCGTCGCAGCCTGGGGGAAACGCCAAAGGAATTCCAGTCACCGTCGCACGCCAGGCGACGCGCCGCTATTGGCTGGCCCAGACGATACGATGCATCCAGGTCACCTCGCTCAGGTCGAAGCTGTAGTTGGGGTGCGCGGGATTGAGGCTGCGCAGTTCGATGCGGCGGGCAGAGCGTCGGGCGAGCTGCTTGGCCATGACCTCACCGTGATCGGTGCGCACCACCACACGGTCGCCGCGGCGTATCGGCGCTGAGGGAGACACGATCACCATATCGCCGTCGCGGAACACCGGTTCCATCGAATCGCCGCTGATTTCCAGCGCATAGGCGTTCGGATCGCCGATTTCCGGCAGCGAGACCTCATCCCAGCCGCCACCGACGGGGTAGCCGCCATCGTCGAAGTAGCCGTCGCTGCCGGCCTGGGCGAAGCCGATGAGCGGGACGCGGCGGGCCGTAGCGCGTGTGCTGGCGTTGCTGGCAAGCGCGCGGGCGCCGGAAACCAGCGTGGCGAAGGCGTCCAGGCTCGCGCCGGTTGCATCCAACACCTTGGCGACGCTTTCGGTGCTGGGCCAGCGGTTGCGGCCGTCGGGCATCCGCCGCTTTGACGGATTGAACGTGGTCGGGTCCAGCCCGGAGCGCCGGGCCAGGCCCGAGGCGGACAGACCATTCTCGGCGGCAAGCGTGTCGAGCGCACGCCAAATGTCCTCATGCTTCATTGCACGCGATCCTCGTGTGTTCGTCCCAGGGAAGGGGCGAATCGGTGGGCTCGTATTGTTATAGGATTCCTTGCGGAAAAAATAGGAAATATTGCCGAATTCCCTCTTGCCATTCGTACGCAACCTATGGTTACATATGTTCGCGTTCCGTTCGTTAACCTTTATCTCAAAAAGGAGATAGTCGTCATGCAAGCAAAGGCCGGCCGCGTGCTGTCCAATCGGCGTCAGCCGTCCCGCTTCGCCGAACGTCACAGCGAGCCGTTCCGGGACGCCGAGGAAGCCTGGTTCTGGACGATGGGGGCGCTAAAGGCCCGACGCGATGGTGCGCGCTACTCGGCCAACCAGGGTCGCGTGATCCGCCCTTGCGAGCCCGACGATGTGATCAAATGCCTGGACGCGCTGTATCGACGCCGTCGCATCGACCTGCTGCATGCGCGGATCCTGCGCATATGGGGTGAACGCCAAGTGTCTCCCAACCCTGGTTCACAGTTCGAGCGCAGTGACTATCGGTTGTGGCGGGAAGCGATGGAGTGCCTGGACTGGCCCTTGAGGCTCAAAGGGATTGTCCGCTAGTTGCCGATTTTTCACCCATTATTAGGAAAATTAACCTTGACATTGGTGTTCTTAGTTCCCTAATGTGATCTGGTCAACGGGTGGACTCCGCCCGCTGACCTTTCTCCTCCTCAAACTTCAAGGGCTGCCGCATCCCGCGGCAGCCCTTTTCTTTTTGCCCGAAAGGACAATCAGACATGGCATTCGCCATCCGCAATCTGTCCGTGCTCGCCTACGCCAACGGTTTCACCCTCTGGCACTACAAGGCGGGGCGCGATCGGCTCGACCTTGTGGAGAAACCCGATTTCTTCGCTGACGCTGCCGACATGCTGGCGGAAGGCGACATGATGATGGTCACCGCGAGCGACGGCGGCCGGATCATCTCGATCGCGTCCGGCACCGGTGGGGAAGTGGCCACGGCCGCGCTGGCATAGCGGGCGATCACTGCGTTGGCGACGGACGCCGCAACACTTCTCGCACATGCCGGACCGAACCGGTGGACGTGATCTCGTAGCGCCCGTCTCCCCGCTTGCAAGCCAGCCCCATGCCGGTCAGCCGTGCCAGGCATGGCGCGTCCTTCGCCACGGCTGGGCGGCCAACCGGGCCGCACAGCGTGAGTCGGTGCAACGCCGAGCGGCAGCAGGTTTCCAGGTAGGGCTCGTTCCACACGCCGCGATGGTCGTGATCCGACGATGACATGACAAGAGCGGACGTTGTGCACGGGCCGTTGCGTAGGGCACCGGTTGGGAGGCCTCATACCAACGCTCACTGAGCGCGACTCGTCTTCCCACTTGTCATGTTCGGGGCGTGGTCCGGCGATGACATTCGGCACAACGCATTGGTCACTATTAAGATTTGGCAGCAACGCGGCCAACTTGTGTTGGATCGCGCATTGGCAGTCGGACTGCGTAGCAAGTAAGGACTTTCAACCACAGAGGCACAGAGTCCACAGAGTAGTCACAGAGTCAACTTTTTAATAATACTCTGTGACTACTCTGTGAGTCTCTGTGCCTCTGTGGTTGAATATTCTTTTACTATTTTCTCTGTTGCCGGCAACGCCGAGTTCAGGCTCGCTGATTTTGCTATGGGTCATCATCGATGAGCACTGGCGTATCAGGGCCTGACGCAGCAAGCGGCAACGAACCGGACCACGATAGCGTTCGTCCACAGGAAAGGAGTACGATGACAGAGCACCGCGCGACGATCTCGATCCTCGACCCGACGTTGCCGGGTTACGTGTCTGTGCGGGCGGCTACCACCGCTGAGCCGGCCACTCCGCCGCTCGTGTCAGATGATCTGGTGAACGCAACGGAGGCCACGCCATGAAGCGCAGCCTGCGCATCGTCAAACCGACCGATGATTCTGGTGGTGATACCACATGCACCATGGAAGAGGCGCTGCGTGACCTGATGGCGCGGATCATTGCCGACCAACCGTCTGTCATCATGGCGGTTTGGGAGAAGCCTGACGGGGTCATTCAAATGAGCAGCCTGCCAGGCAGCAATGCACTGATGCGCGGCCTCGTGCTCAATGCAACCGATGTGCTGTACCCGGAGACGACGGTGGAGACGGAATGATGAGCCCGATCGGCCTGAACATCAGGCACAGGGTCATCTTTTCGGCCTTCGGCGGCGGCGGATCAATGTGGGTCGGGCCCAAAATCCTCCGTCGCCCCATGGGCGCGGTTTCCCGATGAGGCCCCGATGATCAAAACTCGACCGCCGGTTGATACCGTAAGCGAGAGCGGGTTGGCGCAGGTGAACGCGAATATGGCGTTCCTGGAACGGTTGTTCGCGGAGAAATTCGACGCCCGCGACCGTGCGCTGACCGTGGCGCTGGCGACGATGGATGTACGCCTCGAGGGCATGAACGAAATTCGGAATTCGCTGCGCGATCAGTCGGCCCTGTTCGTGACCCGCGACGAGTATGTGACGGCGCATGCGGCCGTTGTGCGCAACACAGAGGCCATGCGCATCGAACTGTCGACGAGCGTGGTGCGGGTCGAGCAGGCCGACCGGGCCTCGGCGGTGGAGCGCGCCCAGCTCGACAAACGGCTTGACGCGATGAACGAATTCCGACTGCAGCTGAAGGATCAGGCTGCGACTCTGATATCCCGCAGCGAGGTCACAACACTGATCGGGAGCCTGCAGGCGGATGTCAGGCGGCTGGAGATCGCGGGGGGCGAAAAGGCGGGCCGCGACGATTCGATCGACGCGTTCGACCGGATCGACGTCAGGTTGAAGCTGGTGGAAGGAAAGCTGGCGACCTGGGATGGCCGGCTGTGGGCGCTTGGCACCATCTTCCTGCTGATCAACATCTTCGTCAGCTGGTGGCTCTCGGGGCTCCACTTTGGTCAGAACTGATCCGGGGAAACCCACGGCTGGGACGCCCTCGGTCGGCTAGGATCATCTTGAGTTTGCGGGCATAACGCTGGCCGCCAATGACGCATGCCATCGCCTCCGCTCTGCTGCCTCTGCTGCGTCGGCTCGACCCGGAGCGGGCGCATGACCTTGCGTTGCGCGGATTGCGCCTCGGCCTGGCTGGACGAGCGGCGATCGCCGACGACCCTGCGCTGGCGGTGGAGGTGCTGGGCAGGCGGTTCACCAATCCGATCGGGCTGGCTGCTGGGTTCGACAAGAATGCCGTCGCCGTACCGGCGTTGATGGATCTGGGTTTCGGGTTCGTGGAGACCGGGACCGTGACGCCGCGGCCGCAGGTTGGCAATCCGCGACCGCGATTGTTTCGCCTGGACGCCGACCGAGCGGCGATCAACCGGCTGGGGTTCAACAATGCTGGGCTCGATGCCTATGTTGCTCAGCTCGGTACACTGGTGAACCGACGGATTCCGCTGGGCGCCAATGTCGGCATCAACAAGGACGCTGCGGATCCAGAGCGCGACTACCCGGTATTGATCGCCGCCGTCGCGCCGCTGGTCGACTACGTGGTGATCAATGTCTCCTCGCCCAACACACCGGGCCTGCGCGATCTGCAGGGCGAGGTGCGACTGCGTGCCATATTGCGGGCAGTTGCTGCTCACGTGCCGCATCGACCGCCGGTGCTGGTGAAAATTGCGCCCGATATCAGCGATGCAAATCTCGCCGGCCTGGTGGAGACCTGCGCCGAGGAGAGCGTCCAGGGCCTGATCGTCGCAAACACCACTCTGGCGCGGCCTCCGGGCCTGCGCTCCTCGTATGCCGGCGAGACGGGCGGGCTGTCGGGCGCGCCGCTGTTCAGGCTTTCCACTTCGGTGTTGGCGCGCGCATTTCTGTTGGCGCGTGGCCGGCTGGTGTTTATCGGGGTTGGCGGGATATCCACCGGAGCCGAGGCGCTGACCAAAATCCGCGCCGGTGCCTCGCTGGTGCAACTGTACACCGCACTGGTTTTCGCCGGCCCCGCGCTGATCCCACGACTGGCGCGAGAACTGGCCGCAGCGCTGCGCGCCGCCGGCTTCACACGCGTGCAGGATGCGGTGGGCAGCGATGCCGAACGTCTGGCAGAATGCCGCTGATGGAACATCTGCCCGGCTTCGCCCCCCTCGCCGAACGGTTCGACGGCTTCATCCTCGATCTATGGGGGGTGATCCATGACGGCGTTAATGCATTCCCTCATGCGGTCGATTGCCTTACCCGGCTGCGCGCGGCCGGAAAGCGCACGCTGCTGCTGTCCAACGTGCCTCGCCCGAACGACGCGGCCCAGGCGCTGATGCAGCGCATGGGCATTCCGGACGACCTGTACACGGACATCCTGACCAGCGGCGAGGCCGTCCGTCGCGCGCTGATGGACCCGCCCGACCTGTGGTGGGCGGAACTTGGCCAGCGCGTGTTCCACCTCGGCCCGGTACGCGATCATGGGGTCATCGAAGGGCTGTCGCTGACCCAAGTGGCTGACCCGTCCGAGGCGAACTTCGGTACTGAACACGGGTCCGGACGATCATCGCAATCCCACCGACCTCGGCGAATTCGAGGAGGTGCTGCGGCAGTGCGCCCAGCACCACCTGCCGATGATCTGCGCAAATCCCGACCTGATGGTGATCCGCGGCGGCGTGCGGGTGCTGTGCGCAGGCTCGTTGGCCGTGCGCTATCAGGAACTCGGCGGCGACGTGCGCTCCATCGGCAAACCGGATCCCGCGATCTACCAGCCGGTGCTGCAAAGTCTCGGGCTTCCAGTCGGGCAGGTGCTGGCGGTGGGTGATGCGCTACACACCGACATTGCCGGCGCCGCGGGCGTGGACATTGCGTCGTGTTGGGTGCTAAGCGGCATCCACGGCGAAGGTCTGGCCAATGGTGCCGGCGGCTATGATCATGCCAAGGCGGAAGCCACCGCACGCGAGGCGGACGTCGCGCCGATAGCCACGATCCCGCATTTCGTGTGGTAGGCCGCGGCGTGACTGCCATCACCAGGGCTTCCGCGAAAGGTGGCGCAGGGCTGGGAGGGCATTGCGGACTTCGCGACCAGCAAGCAACCCGGTCTGCATTGTAATCTACCGAATGGGGGGTCCGCACATGATCGGTCGGCTCAGCATATTGGCCGTGTCTCTCACCGCCTCATTCGCGGCCATGGCGAGGGCGCAGGACCATCCGGTACTGCTGCCGACCCGCGATGTGGCGGTCATATATCGCCTGCCTGGCGACGACACGGGCAACTCCGCACAAAAATTGCAAGCGACATTCGCTGACCACGGCAACAAGATTTGGTACGACTTCTTTCGTTTCACGGAAGCGAAGTACCCGTTCTCCTCCTGGATTTACGACCGGGCTGCCGAACGCCTGATCATGGAGATGCCGGAAAGCCGGCAATATGAAACGCAACCCTATCCGTCCGGCCCGACGCCAGGAGGTTTCCTTTCGTCGGATATGGGCTTCAAGAAGCAGCAATTGACGGCGGTGGCGGGACAACCCTGTACGGACTGGGCTGTCACATCATCGAATCCCAAAGTGAACGGGGCCGTCGCTTGCGTGACAGATGACGGTGTGCTGTTGCGGTTGACCTCGCCGGACCCGAAAGCCCCACCGCAGTTGCTGGCTCAGAACGTGCATTACGCGACGGCGCCCAGCCAATTTTTCGTTCCGACTCCGGGTTACATGCGGTCCAAGCCAGCGGCTGAGTAGGACGGAAGACCGCCGCGACCGGGCAGGATCTGCGTGGGTGATGCCGCGGGCAGGAGCATTGGTTGCGGTGGCGGGATGCAGGATCATGTGGGTCCGGACAATTCCGCACGCGCGGGGAAAGGACCTTCCGGGCACAGCGCGCTCTGCGATGCCGCTGGCGATGGCGGATCAGGGGCTCGTTTTTGGCCCGGCACGCAGTCGCTCCAGACGGTGACTATGCGGGGCGGTCGGACCGATGCCCGTCGTGTTTCCCAGGGTGGTTTGGGCGGCTGACCAGGGGGCGATAAACCTGGGGTTTGGCGCCGACAGGAGCGGGACGATCGTCTTTGGCTGGCGTTCGGGGTACAAACCAAGCCCGGAACACCAACTGGCATCCCGGGCTTGTCAGGTCGATCACCTCAGGCGGGGGCGCTTCAGACGCCCCTGCTGAAATGTTCAGGAGCGGGCGCGGCGGCGGATCAGTCCAAGGCCGGCCAACCCGGCGCCGAACAGCGCCAGCGACGCGGGCTCCGGGATTTGCGGGGGCAGACCAGGAGTGTTCAGAGTATCCGAGCAATTGATCGTGCTTTGCGTCTGCAAGGCGGTCTGGGTGCAACTCTCGGAGAGCGAAGCCGATTGACCCAAGAATACCGAGCCCGTGCCCGTGGCGCCTGTCACGCTTCCGTTGAATTGCTCAGAGAGGGTACCTTCCGTCGTTAGCGTGGTCGGAATTATCGCCGCGCCGGAGACGCTGGTGAAGGTAAACGTCAGATTGCCAACCGTAACGGTAAGGCTGGTGGGGCCATTAACGGTGGACAGGGTCAATGAGCTGAACGTTAGGGGGGTGGGAGTAGGGGTGAGCACGATACCGGCCAGCGCCGCGCTGACTGGGGTCGATATCGTGTTGACCGACTCGGACGACGGAATGGTCTTCGTCGCCGTGGCCGCGGTGATATTGCCCGTATTGACAGTGTAGGTGCCGATTCCGTTGAACCCAAACGAGAGCACGGTCGGGGTCGCGGAAGCTCCGCCGGTCGCGAGGATCAAGGCAGCTGCCGTCCCGGCAATCAGCTTGGCAATTGGCTTCATCAGCATTTCGATACTCCTGGTGTTGATCCGAGCGACTGCCCGATCCGCGTGGCCGATTAGAAGCAAGCCGCATGCCAGGGGAGAAGTATGCGCTTTTTCAGGTACTTAAAGATTTTAGTGAGCCAGCTTGCAGCACCACTGTAAAGTTTTCCGACTCACTTCTCTCGCGATATGCCCACGGCCCCGCTGCTGGGGAACCTGTCAGGACAACTGCTGTCGCCGCACGCCGCCATCATCGGCAATTCCACGTTCGCATGCCGTGAGCAAGTGCGCGGCGGGACAATGACAACGGCCACGTTCCCGGGACTGGCAGCTCTGCACACATTTTGCGACGGGACGCGCCCCGAGTGGCTGCCCGGATCAATTTGTCGGCCAATTTTACAGTTGCTTAATTTCTAGCTTGGTCGTCCGCCACAAAGCATCGGCCGGCTGCATCCGGATAGAAACCGCGGCGCTGTTGCGGTGGCGACCGATTGGCAACTCCATGGTCCGCCTCTGGCGCGGCCGCTCTGCGGAGCTGGTCCGCTAGTTGAAGCGGCTCGCGCCGACGACGGTGCTGCGGTGCTGCTGGGTGCTGCCACCTGGACTGGCTTCGCGTGGCCACCTGCCGGTATGCTCCAGCCCTCCGCACAGCATCGCGTCCCATGGCCGATTATCTGTCCCGCCTGAACTCCGAACAGCGCGAAGCAGTCGAGACCCTGGACGGGCCGCTGCTGGTGCTCGCTGGTGCGGGAACCGGGAAGACCCGCGTCCTGACGACGCGGTTCGCGCATATCCTGCTGACCGGCCGTGCGTCGCCGGGGCAGGTGCTGGCTGTTACCTTCACCAACAAGGCGGCCCGCGAAATGCGGGAGCGTGTCGGCGCAATCCTGGGCCGGCCAGTCGAGGGGCTGTGGCTCGGCACGTTCCATGCGCTCTGCGCCCGCATGCTGCGGCGGCACGCGGCTCTGGTTGGGTTGGCGCCGAATTTCACGATTGTCGATTCTGACGACCAACTGCGGCTGCTGAAGCAGGTGATGGAAGCCGAGCGGATCGACACCAAACGGTGGGTCCCGCCTACCCTGATGGCGGTGATCCAGCGGTGGAAGGACCGTGGCCTGCCTCCGGCGCGGGTGACCGCGGCGGAGGACACCGATTTTGCCGCCGGCCGCGCGCGGGCACTCTATGCCGCTTACCAAGAACGTCTGCGCTCGGTGAATGCGGCGGATTTCGGCGATCTGCTGCTGCACATGACTGAGTTGCTGAGGGACCAGCCGGAGGTGCTGGCGCAGTACCATCGCATGTTCCGCTACATCCTGGTGGATGAGTACCAGGACACCAACCTGGTGCAGTATTTGTGGCTGCGGCTGCTGGCTCAGGCGCACCACAACATCTGCTGCGTCGGCGACGACGATCAGTCGATCTATTCGTGGCGCGGAGCGGAGGTGGAGAATATTCTGCGTTTCGAGCACGACTTTCCGGGCGCGAAGATCGTTCGTCTGGAGGCGAATTATCGTTCCACGGCGCCAATACTGGCGGCAGCCTCGGGCCTGATTGCGCATAACGAGGGACGGCTGGGCAAGACACTGCGCCCTGGCCGGCAGGATGCGAGCGGCGAGCGGGTCACCGTGGTCAGCCTGTGGGACTCCGACGAGGAGGCGCGCATGGTCGCCGACCGGATCGAGGGATTGCGCCGCGACGGCGAGTCGCTGGCGGAGATGGCGATCCTGGTCCGGGCCGGCTTCCAGACCCGGGCGTTCGAGGAACGGCTGATCGCCATTGGACTGCCTTATCGCGTCGTCGGCGGGCTGCGGTTCTACGAGCGGGCCGAGATCCGCGACGCCATCGCCTATATGCGGTTGGTCGTACAGCCCGCCGATGACCTGGCGTTCGAACGGATCGTCAACGTGCCTCGGCGCGGGGTGGGAGAGGTGGCGCTACGCTCGTTGCACGAGGCGGCTCGGGCGGACGGCGTCCCATTGATGGAAGCGACGGCGCGGCTGATCGCCGGCGGCAGGCTGAAGGGACGCGTGAAGGAGCAGCTCGACGCACTGTTGCGCGGGTTCGTGCGGTGGCGTGGGATGCTCGATCATGAGGGCCACGTCGTGACCGTGGCCACGGTGCTTGAAGAGAGCGGCTATACCGAGATGTGGCAGCAGGACAAGTCGCCGGAGGCGCCGGGGCGGTTGGAGAACCTCAAGGAACTGGTCCGCGCGCTGGCGGATTTCGAAACGCTGGCAGGGTTCCTCGACCACGTGTCGCTGGTGATGGAGAACGAGGAGGCCGCCGCCGGCGATCGCGTCAGCCTGATGACGCTGCATGGCGCGAAGGGACTGGAATTCGACACGGTGTTCCTGCCGGGCTGGGAGGAGGGCCTGTTCCCGAACCAGCGAGCGCTCGACGAAGGGGGGCTGAAGTCGCTGGAGGAGGAGCGGCGGCTGGCGTATGTCGGCCTCACGCGGGCGCGGCGACGGGCGATCGTGTCGCATGCGGCCAACCGGCGCATCTATGCGAACTGGCAGACCAGCATCCCCAGCCGTTTTGTCGACGAACTGCCGGACGCCGAGGTCGAAAGGACCGGTTCTGCGGCGCTGGCTCGTGATTCGCGCGTGCTGGCGGCAACGACGTTCAGCGGACAGTTTCCGCTGGTGGCTCGACGGACGCGGACCATCGAGGCGTGGGAGCAACCGTCGCGTCCGGCGCGGAGCGATGCCATTCCGGTGGGCGCGCGGGTGTTCCATCAGAAGTTCGGCTATGGGACGGTGACGTCGACCGAGGACGACAGGCTGGACGTGGCGTTCGACAAGGCCGGGGATAAGCGTGTGCTGGACCGGTTTGTCGAGAAGGTATGAGGGGCTCCGGAACCCAACTCGCCATGAGACGGCATCCGGTGGCGCTGGAGACCGTCTCCGTCGACATTCCGGAAGCAGCGCTCGAGGCATACGAAGCTGCCTTCTCGGCGACCTGTGCGACTGTAGGTTTCTTCCGCGACAGCAGGTCCGGCAATTGGCGCGTGGAGGGCGTGCGGCCGGTCGACGGCGATGAAGGCGCGCTTGCGGCGGCTTTGGCGCTGGCCGCCGTGGTAACCGGCGTGACGGTTCAACTCCGCCGCACCGAGACCCCGGCAGAGGGTTGGCTGGCACGCACCCGCGCCGCATTTCCCGAGCAGCGCATTGGCCGCCGATTCGCGATCCGTGGCACGCACCTGAAGGGGGGGTCACCGTCGGGCCGGATCACGTTGACGCTGGACGCGAGCCTGGCTTTTGGGTCTGGCGAGCACGGGTCCACCCGCGGCTGCCTGCGCGCGTTGGAACGCGTTGCGCAGCGCCGACCACGGCGTATCCTGGATCTGGGCACCGGGTCGGGCATTCTCGCGATGGCGGCTGCCAAACTCCTGCACCGACGCGTTCTCGGCACCGATATCGAGCCATGGTCGATCCGCGTCGCGCGGCAGAACGCCTCGCTCAATCGGCTGAGGGGATTGACGTCGTTCAGGCTGGCGGATGGCTGGCGGCATCGCAGCCTGCGCGCCGCCTCGCCCTATGATCTGGTGTTCGCCAACATTCTCGCCCGACCACTGTGTCTGATGGCGCGGCACCTCGCGCATCATCTGGCGCCGGGTGGTACGGCGATCCTGTCCGGTCTACTGGCGACGCAGGCGCGCGACGTGTTGGCGGCGCATCGCCGCTGCGGACTGCGGTTGGAAACCAGCATTCAGGAAGGTGTGTGGACTACGCTTGTCGTCCGCCGCCCATTGCGGGCGGCGGAGACAAAGCCAAGACCTTAGTAAGCGATGTAGTCCCGACCACGCCCGTGATCTGCAGCGAAAGCCGGCTCGAACACGCGGCCAAGATCAGCCCGCGACAGCCCGATATCGGACAGCTCGCGATCGGTCATCAACTGCATCTCTTGCAACACGGCCTGGCGCTGACGCCACGCACTGATTGCCGCCACAAAAGCGGTGAACCATTGGCCAACGCCGCTCGGACGCGGCTTGACGGCAGGCGTCTGTGCATCCTCGTATGCGGGGCCGATGTACGACACATTGCCCAGCGAGAAGCTGAATTGGTCCTTGGCGGTTGGTGCATTCATAACTGTCATTCCGATCCAATCTACCGGGTCGAGCGTCGCGTCCCACTGGCGCGACACCTCCGGCCCATGCCGCAGTGCAACATAGACCTTATTGCCCCTGTGGATAATTGCCGATTCACCCCGCCAGCCATGTGCCGGTGCGCATACGTGGTTAATCAGTCATGAAAATAAGCAGGGACAGATGCTGGGAGTCATAAGATGACCGCCATGTCACGTGATCGCCTTAGAATGTTGCGGGATGAGCTCACCCGCCAAGGTTTGGACGGCTTCGTTGTGCCTCGCGCGGACGAACATCTGGGTGAATATGTGCCCGCGGGAGCCGAACGGCTGGCTTGGCTGACCGGCTTCACTGGAAGTGCCGGCATTGCGGTCGTGCTGGCGGACAAGGCGGCGGCCTTCACCGACGGCCGATATGTCCTCCAGCTTGCCGCCCAGACGGACCCGGACCTGTGGGAGCGTTGTCACGTCACCGAGGAGCCGCCGTCCAAGTGGCTGGCGGCCAACGCGCCGGCCGGGGCAAGGATTGGCTACGACCCCTGGCTGTTCGCCGAGGAGGGTTTGGCGCGCTATACGGATGCGGGTCTCACCATGCAGCCGGTGGCGCGGAATCCCATCGATGCTGTCTGGACCGATCGGCCGCCGCCGCCACTTGCGGCCGCCGAACCGCACCAACTTGCCTATGCCGGCCGTAGTGCCGAGGAGAAACGCGACCAGATCGCTGCCCTGCTGCGCGATGCGCGGCAGGATGCGGCTGTGATCAGCGATCCGGCATCGATCGCCTGGCTGCTGAACATCCGCGGTGGCGACGTGCCGTTCACCCCGTTCGCGCTCGGCTTCGCCATCGTCCATGCGGACGCAGGCACCGAACTTTTCATGAACCCGGCGAAGCTGCCGGAAGCAACGCGCGCCTGGCTCGGCAATACAGTGTCGGTGGCGGGACGGGACTCACTCGCGCCGGCACTTGCCCGGCTCCGGGGCAAGACCGTGCGGGTAGATTCCGCTGGGTCGCCGGTGTGGTTCGTCCAGACTCTGCGTTCTGTTGACGCGAAAGTGGTGGCTGGGCCCGATCCGTGCCTGCTGCCGAAGGCGCGCAAGAACGACGTTGAACAGCAGGGCGCGCGCAATGCCCATGCACGGGATGCGGTCGCGGTGTGCCGGTTCCTGCACTTCCTCGCCGAGACCGGACCGCAGGGCAGCGAGACCGAGATGTCCGCAGCGGCGAAGCTGCTTGATCTGCGCCAGCAGGTCGAGGGCTTCCGCGGCGAGTTGTTCCCGGCGATTTCCGGTGCCGGCGAACATGGCGCGATCATCCATTACAGGGTCACCGAGGAGACCAACCGGTCGATCCGGCCCAACGAGATCTATCTGGTTGACTCCGGCGCGCAGTTTCCCGACGGCACGACCGACATCACGCGCACGGTGTGGACCGGTCCTGCTGAGCCTCCAGCCGCGCTGCGGGAGCAGGTGACACGCGTGATGAAGGGGCACATCGCCATCGCGACGCTGGTGTTTCCGCATGGCGTGGGCGGTGCGCATCTGGATGCGTTCGCGCGTCGTGCCCTTTGGCAGGTCGGGTTGGATTACGATCACGGCACCGGGCATGGCGTCGGCAGCTATCTGTCGGTGCATGAGGGTCCGGTCAGCCTGTCGCGCCTGGCGCGGCCAGTGCCGATCGAGTTGGGAATGATCCTGTCGAATGAGCCCGGCTACTATCTGCCGGGCGCCCACGGCATCCGGCTGGAGAACCTGCTGCTCGTGCAGGAGGCGAAGCTGCCGGCAGCGAGCAAGCCGTTCCTGTGCTTCGAGACGTTGACGCTCGCGCCATTCGATCTGCGTCTGATCGACGCAGCCTTGCTTGATGCCGCGGAACGGGCGTGGCTCGATGCGTATCATCAACGAGTGTGGCGAGAGATCGGGCCCACGTTGGATGACGCGACGCGTCAGTGGCTGGAACAGGCCTGTGCACCGCTCGGCAACGGGAGCTGACAATGTTCCACCGTTTCGAAGTAGGAGAGATGGCCGCGACGATCGTTTCCGATGGGCCGCTGGTGCTGCCCGCTGCGGCAAAGATCTTCCGTGGCCCAGGCCAGGAGGCGCTGGACGCCGCCGTGACTGCGGTTGGGCAGCGCACCGATGCCGTGTGTGTCGAGCAGAACTGCCTACTGCTGGAAACCGGCGGGAAGCGCGTGCTGTTCGACAATGGGCTGGGAACCGAGAAGCTCTATGGGCCTGACAGCGGCCAGTTGCTGGGCAGTCTGGGGGAGGCGGGAATTGATCCGTCGTCGATCGACGCGCTGGTGCTGACGCATGCGCATTCGGATCACTGCTGGGGCACCATGCGTGATGACGGCACGCCGAATTTCCCCAATGCCACGCTGTATATTTCGCAGGAAGAGATGGATTACTGGCAGAGCAATCCGCTTGGCGAGCGTCGTGAACGGAGCATCGCCGGTGTGCGCAAGCACCTTTTGCCGCTGCGCGATCGGATGCGCTTCATACGTGATGGCGAGGAATTCCTGCCTGGTGTGCAGGCTTGGCTCACCCCGGGGCATACGCCGGGACACATGGCATTCCTGTTCGGCGGCGGTTGGTGCCTGACCGGCGACGTGGCGTTCCATGATCCGCTGTCATACGCGTTCCCGGAGGCGAACAGTGCGTTCGATGTCGACCCGCAGCTTGGTGTCGTGACACGGCGACAACTGTTGCAGCGGATGGCACACGAGAAGCTGCGGATCATCGGCTATCACCATCCCTGGCCGGGGTTGGGCCACGTTGATGGTGCGGGCGGGCGATTCCGGTTTGTGGCGGCGTGACGCCGGATCGTTGAACAGCCGTGACGCGCGTCAGCGCGGGATCAGTGTCTGCAATGGTACCGACTGATCGGCCAAGGCGGCCTCGTTTACCGGTCGCCGTGACTTGATCAACGCCTGACCGGCACGGATTTCGCGCGGATTGTTGGCGGCAGTGACACCCACGACACTGCCATCCTCGGCCAGATGTATCGCGGTGAAGACATTCGGCGGTGCATTGGCCCGCACCACCGTACGCACCGCATCCGCCGGCAGTCCAGCCACTTGGAGATTGACCGCATGCTGGTCGGTCCAGAACCACGGGATGTCATCATAGGCTGTCGCGTCACCGCACATCGCCTTGCCGACGGCAATCCCGTGGTTCTGCGCGTGACGCCACGACTCCAGCCGCAATCGGCGATGGAACAGCGGATGATGGAAGGCAGTGACATCACCTGCGGCATAGATGTCGGGTGCGCTGGTGCGACCGAACTCGTCCACAACGATGCCGCCTTCGAGACTGAGTCCGGCGGCCTCGGCGAGCGCGAGATCGCGTTGCATGCCGACGCCCGCGATGACGAGATCGGCCGAGAACTCACCGCCACCGCGACACTTGACGCGCAAGATGCCCGAGGCGGCGTCCTCGATCGCATCGACGATGACGTGGAAATGCAGCGCGACGCCAGCGGCGCGGTGCAGCGATTCGATGAATGCGGCGCCTTCCGGTGAAACGCTGCGGCCCATGGCGCGCGGCAATGCCTCCAGCACCGTAACGTCGCAACCACGTGCGCGCGCGGATGATGCGATCTCCAGGCCAATCACGCCGGCGCCGATACACACCACTTGCCGGGCGGTGGCGAGCCGTTGGCGGATTTGGTGTGCATCCTCGATGGTGCGCAAGTAGAGCGCCTTGTTGCCGCCGTGGATAGGCAGGTGTCGCGCTCGTCCGCCCATCGTCAGTAGCAGCCGGTCATATTCGATGCGCGTGCCGTCGTGCAGTTGGACACTGTGGCCGTTCGGGTCGATGCAGCTGACACGTGTACCGAGCAGCAGTTCGATCCGTTGGTCGGTATAGCGCTCCGCGGTGTGGAAATACTGGATCTGCGGTTCGGTTTCGTCGGTCAGCACCGCCTTCGAGAGTGGCGGGCGCTCGTAGGGGCGCCACGTTTCATCGCCAATCAGCAGGATACGGCCGTCGAAGCCCGCCTGACGCATCGCGATGGCGGCCCAACCGCCAGCCTGGCCGGCTCCGACAATGACGTGTGTGGCCATGCGCGGTGCCGCGCTACCGTTTGACTGGGGCTTTGTCCGGCAGCCAGACATCCGTCCAGCCGGTATCCCCGATCCCGTTGAGCTTGACCTGGGTATGGCCGGGGCTTTCGCGGCTGACGATCTGAATGCCAATGGGCTGGGGGATGATGCGGCAATCGGCCGCTTGCGACTCAGTGCCTTTGACGCGCGCGATCATATTCGCAGCGTGACGATCGAGGTCGTCTGCCGTGCGGCAAAAGACCGCGCCGGCATCGAGCCTTGGCCACACGGAGGGTGGCGCTGGCGGTGGTGGGGGTGGGGGGTCCTTCTTCTTGATCAGCAGCCCTGGGGCATCCAGCGTCACGCGCTGTGCCAGGACCGGCGAGACGAGACAGCCCGCGGTCACGAGGCAGACGACGAACCCGCGAATCCATGGTGCCGACATGGCATTTCCTACGCAGCAAGCCGCCCATTCTACCGGGCGGCACCCGCGGCCGGCAACAGTGGCTTGGCCGGCCCGACAACGACTGGCATGCTGTCTGTTAGACGGAACACGGGAGCACAAGATGGCTGAGGCAGGTTGGGTTCGAGTGGCAAGCACGTCCGATGTGGCGGAAGGTCAGGTGCATGCGGTGCGTGTCGGCGATCGGGAGATCGCACTGTATCACCTTCCTGGCGACGATTTCCGCGCCACCGACAACATCTGCAGCCATGAATATGCGCTGCTGTCCGATGGCTGGCTGGAAGATGGCTGCATCGAGTGTCCGCTGCACGCGGCGCGGTTCGATGTGAAGACGGGCAAGGCACTGTGTGCGCCCGCGGAGACCAATCTCCAGGTGTTCGAGGTGAAGGTCGAAGGCGCCGATTTGCTGGTGAAGGTGTGACGGGGCAGGTCAGCCAACGATCGCCATGCTGGTGTAGACGAATGGCGGCGGCGCGTAATCCCCGGGGTCCAGGCTGAGCGGCAGGACGATCACATCGACGTCCGAGGTGCCCAAACCACGCAGGGCCGCAGTAACGTCAAAATGCGGCTCGGTGTCGGGGAACGCAGGCTGGCCTTGCCGCCGGCCGGCTGCATGAGCGCCGATGCTGATCGCCGACGCGCGATCGCCAGGTCTGGCGAGGGCGATCTCGACATTGAATGGCCGGTCACCTGGCTGCACGCCGGAGATGCGGAGCAAGCGGTCCGCTGGACGCGCATGTCGGGGCAATGACACTGTTTCGACGGTGAGCGGCGTCCGTGAAGCCATGCCCGCGGCCGTGACGATGGGTGGCGGGCCGTCGCGAAACACGTCGAGTTTGTCATACGTATAGCCGAGGCGCCGAGTATCCAGCGTGTCGGCAACGGATACCGTGATGACCGTCCCATCGAGCCAGGGGAATGGAAACCGCTGTTGCAGGAAAGCGCCGACCGATGGTTCGCTGGCGCGCCGCAATGGATCGCTGCGCCAATTTTCCCACAACCGGTCGAGGTTCGCGTGGTGCGCGTAGAATAGCGGATCATTGGCGGCGGTTGACAATTGGGTCATATCGCCGAGCGATCCGTTGGTGGCCTCGCCGCCGACGTAGTTGTGGACCGCCGTGTGGGGAATGCCCTCAAGCCGGTTGCGACCATGCCATTGCCCGGGGTTCGGCTTGGCAATGCCACCGAACGTGCGGGGGATCTGCTCGGGCGCCCATGCCTGAAACGCTCGCACACCGAGAGCCGCGACACCGAGGCGCGCCAGATTGCTGTCGTGGAGCAGATGATCCACCTCGACCGAAGTCAGCGGGCGATCGGGCGTGTGGCGGGCCGCGCGCGCCAGTGGACTGGATGGGAGAGCAAAGGCCGCGGGGATTGTGCGATCGCTGCTCCAGTTCCAGTACGGCAGGGCCAGGGACTGGTCGCCGGAGATTGCCCGAAGCTTCCACTCGGTGACTGCCAGGAAGGCGCGATGCCACGGAAGGAACCACCAGCAGCCGTGGACCTGCGTATCACCGTCGTTGGCGACAGCAGCGCACACGGCATAGTGCGCATCGATGTTTGCGCGCCAGCCTTTCGGATCATGCGGATCACGTTCGGAGCGCTGCTGCATCTCGCCGATGGCGGCCTCCAGGCCAGCAAGCACGTGCGGGGACTGAGCGAGTGACGCCGCGTCACGCCGCACTGCCAGGCCGTTTGCCGGCGGAGACGCCGCAATCCCGACGGCCCCCGACGCGATGCCACCCAGCAATGGTCGGCGCCCTAGCATTGCGTCCCGCACCGCCTCCCTTTGGTCTGGCAATCCGTGGCAGCTACAACAGCCAGCATCATGCCTGATCCTCGCCCCGACGCCATGTCACGGCTGATGCTGTTCTTTGCCATCGTATATACGGTGGAGGGTTTCTGCCAGGCGAAGGTGGGGGTCATTTGGCAGCCACTTACGCACTACCTGAAGGAGAGCCAAGGGTGGGACCCGGTGCAGATCGCCGCGTCTCTGGCGGTACTCGATGTGCCATGGGTGGTGAAGCCGCTCTACGGTATGGTCTCCGACTTCCTGCCGCTGTTCGGCTATCGCCGCCGCTCTTACCTGCTGCTCGCGAACGCCGGTGCGGTTGCCGCGTTCGTATGGGCGGCGCAGGCGCTCGCACCAGCGCCGATCATTTTCGCGCTGGTGCTGACCTGTATCGCGATGGCGATCTCCAGCACGGTGTGTGGCGCGCTGCTGGTGGAAAACGGACAGCTGTATGGCGTGAGTGCGGCATTCATCAATCAGCAGTGGCTCTGGTTCAATGTTGCGGCGATGGCGGGATCGCTGCTCGGCGGTCTGCTGATCGAATATTTCTCAGCTGCTGGCGCATTACATGCGGCTGCGGCGTGCGCCGCCGTGGCGCCGATCGTGGTATTGGCAAGCAGCATCGCGCTGCTGCATGAACGGCGCGCCGGCATGGATGGCGCAGAATTCAGTCGTGCCCTGCGCGGCTTCCTCGACGCGTTCCGCTCGCGCACTCTCTGGCTGATCGGGGCCTTTCTGTTCTGCTACTATTTCAGCCCGGGCTTTGGCACGCCCCTCTACTTCCACATGACCGATGAACTGCATTTCCCGCAGGGTTTCATCGGCGTTCTGGCATCCGTCAGTGCCGGAGGATGGATCGTCGGCGGGCTGCTCTACCGCTTCGTGCTGCGACGCATGCCGACGCGCGCGTTGCTCAAGCTCAGCATCCTGGCAGGCGTACTGGCGACGTTGGCGTATCTCGGCATGGTCGATGAACCGAGCGCGATCACGGTGTATTTCCTCAACGGCGTCGCGGGCATGGTTGCCAACATCGCCACGTTGGCTCTCGCTGCCGAACATTGCCCACCGCGGTCCGAGGGCTTCGCGTTCGCAGCACTGATGTCGGTGATCAACTTGGCGACCGCGCTCGCCGATCCCATTGGGGCTTATATGTTCGAGCACTGGTTCAATCGCGGACTTGCGCCGCTGATTATTGTCTCGGCGGCGTTCACCGCGCTCATCTTTGTGCTGGTTCCGTTGCTTGATCGAGGGTTGACGGCGACCCGATCAGCGGAGGTGCGGTAGCAAAAAAAGAGCAGGCATGCGCTGGTCGGGGTAACCCGCATGCCTGCTCCCGCAAACGCCATGTCGATCAGTGGGGACCGATGATACGAATTCGGGGAGGACGTATATCGGACTGATCGACAAAGTGGCGCCGGCAGTTGTTATGCCACCAGTTGTTGTGGCCAAGGCGGCGATCACTGTCTCGCCGCACTCGGGATGTAGAGCGAGTCCGAAGCTCCTGCCACAGGAAGGACGGTCCGCCACTTCCCGGGGAAAAACCGCGGGGAAGCCCGCGATTTCTCCACCGAATTTGTCGGGGAAAATGGCGGACGCTTTACCCGGGGTTTTCTGTTTTGTTCGTCAAGACGCCTTGCTGCGTCGAGGCCGCAAGATCGCCACGTCGGCCAAGCCACTCGGCTTCCGCTGGGTGCTGTCAGCCTCCTCGAATGCCAGATCTCTCTGGTATTCACAGGTCAGTACATAGTTGCCGATGCGCAGCAAGGCTCCGTGCGACAGCGCGGCGGTCGCCGTCAGCCGCTTGTTGTCCAGGAACGTGCCGTTGGTCGAGTTCAGGTCTGTGACGCTCGCCTCGCCGTCAGCGACATCGATGCGACAATGGGTGCGGGAGACTTCCGCGCCTTCCAGTAGCAGGGTGCTGGGTGGCGCTCGGCCGATGGTCAGCGAACCGGCCGGGAGGGCGACGCGGCGCACCGAGGATTCCGGCTGGAGGATCACCAGATGATGCTGGGGTTGCGATCTCGCCTGGCGCAGCGCATTGGCCGACCGCAGGTTAAGCGTCGCCTGGACGTCGTGATCCGCATCGGCGTCGGTCGAGCCGGCCGGCTGCAGTGCGGCAATGCTGCGAGCGATCTCCGGCAGCGCCGCCGCGGCGGCACCAAGCGCCCGATGGAATTCCGCGGCCACGGAATCGGAGAGTGCGACGCGGAGCGATTTGCCTGGCTGACGCTCCAACAGGCCAAGCGAGATCAGGTATGCGATGTGGTCGCGCGTCGTCTGGAAGTTCTGCCCGGTCAGGTTGAGCAGGCTGGCGGCCATCTGATCGGCCAGGACCCCCTGCTCGTTGCCGGCGAAGGTCGACAGGTCATAGCGGAGCTCCACCGCCATGTGCAGCAGCGTCCAGTGCGACAGCGAACTT
This sequence comes from uncultured Alphaproteobacteria bacterium, assembly GCA_963726125.1. GTDB lineage: Bacteria > Pseudomonadota > Alphaproteobacteria > Acetobacterales > Acetobacteraceae > JAMXLO01. The sequence continues at coordinate 213,936 of CAVSBG010000020.1, forward strand.
AGGTGCCGGATCGCTTCGACCCGGCGCGCTCGCGAGAGGTTATTGGTATCGAAGATGCGGTCCAGAGCCGCGCGCCACGGTTCGCGGCATTTGTTGAGCGCCTGCAAGATGATGCTGCGTAGCTGCGGATCGAGTTTGCGCGGGGGTTGGATCCTGGTTGCGGGGTCCAGCGCGACGGCGGTGGCGGCAAGCTCCTTGCCGAATGCCAACAGATGGCGATCGAACAGCTCCAGCAGCGTTGGTGCGGGCACGATGACGGAGCGGGCCGATAGCGCCCCGTCCGGTGGATCGACCACACACAACCCCTGGTCGCGGATCTCCAGTATCCGTTCCTTGACGGTCGAATTGTCGAGCAGGAAGATCTGCTTGACCAGACCGTAGAGTTCGCCGACCGCCGCGCCTTCACGCCCTGCGGTGCAGAGATGCGTGACAATATGCCATTGCGCCCGCCGAAACAGGGAGGGGAAATGGGCATGCCAGATCGTCTGATACGCGGACAGGAACCGAACAACTTCGCGCTCTGCCTGCATTGCCTGCTCCACGGGCTCCTCGGCTTTCCTTATCAGCCTAGACTACCGCTGGGGCCAACGCAAAATCTGTGAAGTGCGTCAACGATTTACGCGGTTTGATGCACCCCCCGACCGGATCGGGCTTACCGCTTCACCACCAGCCCCTGTCCCGTCGGCAATTCCAAAACGGCGAGCGAACGTTGTCGCAGGAAGGTGTCCGCCGCGTCCTTCTGTGCGCGGTACCCTGTCCAACCGTAGTCATCGAACACGATCATGCCGCCGGGACTGATCCGGTCGAACAACATCTGCAACGCGCCCAGTTCCGCCTCTGCATTGTTCATGTCCACATGCAGGAACGCGATTCGCCGCGGCGTCGTATCGGACAATGCTTGCGGCACCTTCCCGCGGATGACCGACACATTGTCCAATGCGCTGAACCGAAGCTGGACACGCTCGAAGAGGTCGGGTGCGTGGGCTGCCAGTCGCTTGCCTTCGCCGTCACCCCCGGTCGGGTCAAACAGGTCATACAGATAGCAGTGCCGTCCTGGCAGCCCGGCGAGATAGCGCAATACGACTGCCATCGAATAACCTCGGTAGCAGCCGCATTCGACGTAATCACCCGCCACCCCAAGGCAGCTTTCCGCAGCCCAGCACAGTGTGTGCGTCCGCCAGATGATCGACAACTCGTCATGTGCCGGGTGCTCTGAATTGACGGCTGCGATGAAGCGTGGCTCGGTGAGGAAACCGTGCGTGTGGCCGAATGTGATGAGATTATCGGCAATGAACCAGGGACTCTCCGGCTCCCCGACACCGATCGCATTGGCCACCAGTGTCTGAAGCGCCGCGACAGTGTCCGGCATCTGCTGCAGGCCGTAGAATATACTCGGAATACGAAGCGCGGATGCAATGGTCTTATCGGACATTGCTGGACCTCAAAAATGACGACGGCGACAAACTGGCCTCTGACAGTGAACAAGTGCTGAATGTGGACCAGAACAGCCTGGTGAGGGGGAACGCTATGGGCGGCCGGGTTTCTCCGGCGGTCTTGTTTCTAACGGACCAGCATGCGCAGGATGTCGCCCGACTTCGCCGGCAGTGACACAGGAGAGTGACCATGCATTTCGGCGCTTCAATGTTCTTCACCGACTACTCCATGACATCCGGAGAGCTTGCCCAGGCCCTGGAGGCACGCGGCTTCGAATCAGTCTGGGCGCCTGAGCATTCCCACATCCCGACCTCACGCCGCACGCCGTATCCCGGCGGCGGCGATCTGCCCAAGGCGTACTACGACGTGATGGATCCGTTCGTCACTCTGACCGCGGCGGCGATGGCGACCAAGACCTTGAAGGTCGGCACCGGCGTCTGCCTGGTGAACCAGCGCGACACGATCCAGACCGCTAAGCTGGTGGCCTCGATCGATCAGGTTTCCGGCGGGCGGTTCCTGTTCGGTATCGGCGTTGGGTGGAATGCCGAGGAGATGGAGGATCATGGCACCGACTTCACCTCTCGCGCCAAGCTGGTGCGCGAGCGGGTTGAGGCGATGAAGCTGATCTGGACCAAATCGAAGGCGGAATATCATGGCGAACTGGTCAATTTCCCCGAGATGATGACGTGGCCGAAGCCCGTGCAGAAGCCACACCCGCCGGTGATCGTTGGCGGCGCGTATCCGCAGGCGGCGCGCCGAGCGGTGCGGTATGGAGAGGGCTGGATTCCGCTGGCCGGCCGCCCCAATCAGTACGGCGACGTGTTCGACTATGTCCCGAAGTTTCGCGCGATGCTGAAGGAGGCTGGGCGCACCGAGGATTCATGCCCGATCACGTTGTTCAACGTGCAGGAGGACGCGGACCTGCTGAAGCGGTATCGCGATCTTGGGGCGGTGCGCGTCAGTGTCAGCCTGGCGGCGGACAAGGCGGACGCCACGCTGCCGATACTGGACCGCTGGGCGAAGCTGATCCAACAGGTGAACGGCTGACGGCTATTGCCGGCTTGGCGTTCCTTGGCTTCGAAGCGGAGTTGCGGGGCGCGTTGAGGTCAGTTGGTTTCCGCTGAAAGCAGTTCGCCGACGGTGATCGGCTTCAGCGGTGGACGGATGCGATAGTATCCAACCTCAGCGGGATCGACGTTGCGTGCCTCGGCGATCAATTCGGTGACCACCGGACCGCAGAGCCGACCTTGGCACGGGCCCATTCCTGCACGGAGGAACGCCTTCGCCTGATTCGGGCCGAGACATCCCTGCCGCACCACATTGCGTACCGCGCCGGCCGCGATTTCCTCACAGCGGCACACGGTGACATCGTCCGCCGGACGCAGGATCTCGTCGGGCGGTGCGTAGAGCACATCCAGAAACTGCCGGGCAGCGATGTGCGCCTGCCATTGGCGCCGGTCGTCGATTGCCAGTGCGTCGCGTCGCGCGGGATCGAGGCGCCCGAGCCGGCGCAGCACCTCGAGCGCGGCAAGACGTCCGGCGTTCTCGGCTGCGCGCGCACCGCCGATGGCGCCGGAGTCGCCAGCGATCAGCACACCATCCACCGACGAGTTGCCCCAGGTGTCGAGCGTCGGCGTGAAACAGCGCTGCGCAGCATTCCAGGTGAACGCGCAGCCGATCGAGCGCGCCATCTGCTGCGCGGGAATAACGCCCTCATGCAGTGCGACGAGCGATGTGGCGAGACGATGTTCGGTACCGCCACTGCGGAATGCAATGCCGGTTACCGCATCGGTACCTTCGATGCGGATCCCGCTGACACGGCGATAGCGCGGCACGCCGCTTCGGCGCAACGCCGCGATCATCGCCAATCCCTTGTGAAGATAGTCCCTGCCGTCTTGCGTTGACGCCGTGCTTGGGAGGTGCTGCATCGCGCGCCATTGGTTCGAGCGGGATGTCGTGTCGAGCACGGCGGTGGGGCGAGCGCCAGCGGCGAGACATTGCTGCACAAGCAGGTACAACAAAGGACCTGAGCCTGCCACCACGAACGATTGGTCAGGCACTGCGGCGGAGGACTTCAGCATGATCTGAACTGCGCCCGCGGTCATCACACCGGGAAGCGTCCAGCCAGGTACAGGCACGGGGCGTTCCATCGCGCCGGTTGCAACGATCACGGCCTCGGCGCGAATTTGGTGCGAGCGGGCATTTTCGCTGAACCAGACGTTGCGCTGCGGTGTCACCTGCCAGACCATGCTGCCTGGGTGAAACGCTGCTCCGCTGGCTCGGAAACGATCCACGAGCGTGGCACCATGACGGTACTCCTCGCCCAGCGCGGTAAGCAGCACCGGTTGCGTCGATGCACGCTCGATGCCGCGATAGATCTGACCGCCTGGCGCCGGCTGCTCATCCAACAGCACCACGCGTGTCTGCTGCTGCGCCAACAGGGTTGCGGCAGCAAGGCCGGCCGGCCCCGCACCGATCACCACGACATCCCATGCGTCGTTCACGACACGCCTCGCGCGCCACGCTGGCGGCGCACCCGCATGCCTTCGGCAATCGGGGTGAGGCACGCTTGGCGATTACCGATCCCATCGATCTCTATGAGACAATCGAAGCAGACGCCCATCATGCAGTAAGGCGCACGCGGTGCGCCGGAAACAGGCGTCGCGCGCAGATCTGTTACGCCAGCGGAGAGCAGTGCCGCGGCGACAGAGTCGCCAGACCGTCCCTCTAAATCGCGGCCTTCATAACTGAAGCGGACAACAGAGGTTGTCGTGTCAAGCCGCCGGAACATTGAACCGGTCGCTGTTGAAGGACGCGAAGCGCTCAGGCAAGTCGCCATTCAGGATCGCCGGCGCAAGCGCCAGCGCATGTGCACCAGCGAGCGTGACGCCGCTGTGGCAGGTGGCCGCGAACGCTCCGGGGAAACGCGTCGATTGCTCATAGATTGGAAATCCGTCGGGCGACATGACCCGTAAAGCCGCCCACACACGCACGATCGACGCCTCCTTCAGCGTTGGAAATACCGCGACATTGCGGGTGGCGATGTCTTGCAGGACCGGCACACCGATCGAGATGTCGAAGCCGGCATCCTCCTGCGAGTCACCCATCATCACGGAGCCTTCCACTGTCTGGCGCAACGTGTGGCAGGTGTAGTCAAGGAACGGTCGCAGCCGCTCGGTGACGATGATCTGGCCGCGTAACGGCGTCACCGGCATGTTCAGTCCCACCATCGGCGCCAGATCGCGGCTACCGAGGCCGGCGGCGATCACCAGCTTCGCGGCGGTGAAGCGTTCGGCGCCCACGCGGACCGTGAAGTTGTTCGGCGCGGCCTCGATGGCGTCGACTGTGCGTCCCGGCAGATATGCGCCACCAAGCTGCAACAACGCTGCGTGCAGCGAACGCAACAAATAGAGCGGATGCGCTTCGCCATCGATCGGACAGAACGATGCGCCGACCACGCGATCGCCGAGGCCTGGCACCATCGCGTGGACCTCGGTGCGGTCCAACATGCGCGTTCCGATGTCGCCGCTCTCGTTGTGCATGCGATGCAGGAGCGCGGACCGCTCCTCGAATTCGGCGTCGCTGAGGCAGAACGCGAGGCCGCCGCGTTGCTGGAGCGCTACATCGGTGCCGGTTGAAGTCGCCATCGCACTGGCCAGCTCCGGCCAAAGCTCGGCCGAGGTGCGCGTCCAATGCGCGTAGGCTGGCATGCCGGCACCCTTGCTCTGCACCCATACGAGGCCAAAGTTGCCACGCGCGGCACGGAATGCGACGTCGCCCTGGTCGAGCAAGGCAACCGACGCGCCCTTCGCCGCGGCGCCCCAGGCGATGGCGCCGCCTACCAGGCCGCCTCCGATGACAATCAGGTCGTAAGCCATGAGTGCAGGCTGGCACCGGCGTAACGGCTCAGTCAAACCGGGTGGACCGGCGCACGTGCCCAGCATACGGTGGGGGCCGTTCCGTCGGGGAGATTCGCATGTCCGAAACGGTCGATGCGCTGCTGTGCGACCTGCTCCGCTGGCTGGCGCAGGGTGCTCAACCCTATGGCGACGTGATGGATGCGTGGCGCACGTCCTGCCCTCGGCTGCCGGTATGGGAGGATGCGACCGACCGTGGCTTTATCGAGCAGGTGCGGATGGAGCGCTGCGCCATGGTGCGCATTACGCCCGCTGGCCTCGCCTTCCTGGCACGGCAGCGCTGACGGTTGTCGCTCCTGAATTACCCGTTGAGGTGGCGGGCGGTCTGGTTGAAGAGGATCTGCCGTTCCTCGTCGGTTGGCGGAGCGGAACGGCGGAGATCCTTGCCGAGGTCGACGCCACGTTGAACCGCCGGGCGTTGTTTGATTGCCTCGCGCCAACGGGCGACGTTGGGGAATTCGTCCAGAGCTTGGCCCAACGGCTTCGAAATTAGAACCCAAGGAAATGCAGCCATGTCGGCGATTGAGTATTCGTCGAGGATATACTCGCGTCCTTCCAGGCGGCGTTCGAGGACACCGAGACAACGGTTGTATTCATTGGCGTAGCGTTGGTGCGAGTAGGTATGCTCGCCTTGCGCGTAGTTGACGAAGTGGCTGAGCTGGCCGGCCATGGGGCCGAGGTTGCCGACCTGCCAGAAGAGCCATTCCATCGTCTCGGTGCGGCCGCGGCGGGAGGTGGGCATGAAGCGGCCGGACTTTTCGGCGAGGTGCAGCAGGATGGCGCCGGATTCAAAGATCGATACCGTTTCGCCGTCCCAATCATGATCGACTATGGCGGGCATGCGGTTGTTCGGACTGATCGCGAGGAACTCGGGCTTGAACTGGTCGCCTTTGCTGATGTTCACCGGAACCACGCGGTAGGGCAGACCGCATTCCTCCAGCATGATCGAGACTTTCCAGCCGTTCGGCGTCGGCCAGTAATAGAAGTCGATCATGCCTCGACGCCTTCCGTGCGAAGGGCGGTGATGTCGGTTTCGGAATAGCCTAGCTCGGCGAGGATTTCGTCGGTGTGCTCGCCCAAGGCCGGACCGCCGCGGCGGATGGCTGTCGGGGTGCCGGAGAAGCGCGCCGCGGGTCTCGCCTGACGCAAGCGTCCCGCGCCGGGGTGGTCGGTCTCCACCACGATGCCGTTCGCGACGACCTGCGGATGCTGAATCATACGGGTGCGGGTCAGCACTGGAGCGCAGGGCACGCCCTCGGCGGTCAGGCGTTGCAGCCACTCTGCGGCGGGACGGGTCAGCAGGGCTTCCTGCGTCATCGCCAGACGTTCGTTGATGTGCTTCTGCCTGAGGGCTGGCGTCTTGAAGCGAGGATCGTCCAGCCATTCCGGACGATCGAGCGCGCGTGTGAGTGCGGTCCATTCACGGTCGGTCTGCACCGCGGCGCTGATGTAGTCATCGGCGGTCTGGTAGATCAGGTCGATGAAGCTGGCGGCCTCCTGCTGGGGCAATTCGTCGCCGACGAAGGTCTGACTGCCCATGTCGGAGCCCCAGAGGAACGCGACGATGGCGTCCAGCATGGAGAGACGAACGTGCTGGCCCTTCCCGGTCCGTTCGCGCGCGAGAAGTGCCGCGGTGATGGCCTGGGCGGCCACCACGCCGGACAGCTTGTCGGGCACGATGGTGCGGACGAGGCGGGGGCGTTCCTGGTCGGAGCCGCCTTGGATGCTCGCCAGGCCCGAAACAGACTGGATCAACGGATCGTAGACCGGCTTGGTCGCAAACGGGCCTTGATCGCCAAAGCCGCTGATTGAGACATAGACAATGTCGGGGGCGATTGCCCGGACCGCGTCCTCGCCAAAGCCCATGCGATCGATTACGCCGGTGCGGAAGTTCTGCACAAATACGTCGGCGGTTGAGATCAAGCGCTTCAGCACGTCTGCACCGACCTCGGTCTTCAGGTCGAGGACGATCGATCGCTTGTTGCGGTTGTTGTTGAGGAACGATGCGGAGTAGCCGCCTCGGCGATTGGCCGCGGCGCGGGTGTGGTCGCCGCCCTGCGGGTTTTCGACCTTGATGACATCCGCGCCCTGGTCGGCAAGCAACATCGTCGCCTGCGGGCCGGATACCATGGAGGTCAGGTCAACCACTCGATAGCCGTGCAACGGTCCCGGCATAACGTTCATTCCTGTCCGAACTGATAGCAGCGTGGTGCAGATCGGGCATCTCGTCCTGCAGGTCAAGCTCACGAGATCGTGATGCTGCACCTGCGAAGAGAATGGCAATATCTCTGCTGCATTGTTGGGAGACACGCTCCAGGGCTGCAACGCCGCCGTCTCTAGCCGGAAGGGATTTTACCGTGACTGCTTTATCGTATCGAGCGCCGTTGAGCCTGGTCCTGGCCAGGTTGGGACGAGCGTTTGCCCTGCCGCCAGAGAACGTGGCTCCGCCCCACGATCCGGTCTTTCTGCCCAACTCGTTTGGGCTGACGCCCGATCAGGTGCAGGAAATGCACTTTAGCCAAGGGCGCGATGCTCGGGGGGGCGACCAATGAGGAACTGGAATCGCTGGGGCGCACGACGTGCTGCGGGCGGAGTTGCCAGAGCTGCCATCCTTGGAGGGCTAGTCGGCATGCTGCTGGCCAGCTCCGTTGCCATGGTGTCAGCGGCGCGGACGCTGGATATTGCGCCCAAGATGGGTGACATCCTGGTGTTCAAGCATGGCGCGCGGATGCCGTCCGACTGGGACTTCACAGTCACCACGTCGCAGGCCGTCGCCTGCGTGCTAACGCCAGCGGTGATGGCGGCGGACGGCGGCAGCCTCGTGGTAGAGCAGCGATTCAACGACTCGCGTGTCTATCATGTGCACTGGGCCGGCGGACGGACCAGCGACGGCGCCACGGACTGCGGCCGCAGCGCCGATCTGGTGGTCAACCGCGAAGAGCTGCAATTGCTGTCAAACGCGGTTGGCGGCCCCGGCGTCGAGCACGACGTATTCGGTTGGCTATAGGGCTAGGTCTTGTCGAGCCAAAAGGTGTCCTGCCGGACGTTTGCCTGAAGCCCAGCCAGTGGTCTCGCCGGGGCGAAAGTCAAGCGAAGAAGCGATTCTCCGGACGCGGCAGGCCGAGGTTCTCGCGCAGGGTCTTGCCCTCATATTCGCGGCGGAAGATGCCACGGCGCTGGAGCTCGGGGACGACGCGATCGACGAAGTCGTCAAGACCGGCGGGCAGGAACGGGAACATGATGTTGAACCCGTCGCATGCGTTGGTCGTGAGCCACTCCTCCATCTGATCGGCGATCATTGCCGGTGTGCCGAGCAGGGCAGGACCGCCATAGCCGCCGAGGCGTTGGGCGAGCTGGCGCACCGTCAAGTTATCGCGCTTTGCCAGTTTGATGGCACGATCGCGACCGCTTTTGCTGGCGTTGGTTTCGGGAATGTCCGGCAGCGGGGCGTCGGGGTCGAAACGGGACGCATCGGTGCCCAGTGCGATTGATAGCGAGGCGATGGCGCTGTCGTAGTGCACGAGGCTGTCCAGCTTCGCGCGTTTCTCGCGCGCTTCATCCAACGAATCACCGACGATGACGAAGGCGCCGGGCAGGATCTTGAGATGGTCGGGGTTGCGGCCAAGCTTCGCCATGCGGCCCTTGATGTCGGCATAGAGCGCACGACCGCCATCGATGTCGCCGGCGCCGGCGAACACTGCCTCGGCCGTTTCGGCAGCGAGCTGGCGGCCGGCATCGGAAGCACCGGCCTGGACGATCACCGGCCAGCCTTGTATCGGGCGCGCGATGTGGAGCGGGCCACGCACCGAGTAGTACTCACCCTTGTGGTTCAGCGTATGCATGCGGGTGGGATCGAAGAATTCTCCCGTTTCAACGTTACGGATGAAAGCATCTTCTGCCCAGCTATCCCATAGACCAGTAACGACATCGTAGAACTCGCGCGCCCGGCGATAGCGCTCATCGTGGTCCATCTGATCGTCCATGCCAAAATTCAGCGCGGCGTCCGGGTTGGACGTGGTCACGATGTTCCATGCCGCGCGACCGCCGCTGATGTGGTCGAGCGAGGCGAAGCGGCGGGCGACATGGAACGGTGCATCGAACGAGGTGGAGCCGGTGGCGATAAGGCCGATATTCTCGGTGACCATGGCGAGCGCGGACAGCAGGGTGAACGGCTCGAACGACGTGACGGTGTGGCTGCGTTTGAGCGCGTTCATCGGCATGTTCAACACGGCGAGGTGGTCGGCCATGAAGAACGCGTCGAAGCGGCCACGCTCCAGCGTCTGGATGAAGCGTTTGATGTGGGCGAGGTTGAAGTTGGCGTCCGGGTAAGCGCCGGGATAACGCCAGGCAGCGGTGTGAATTGTGGTCGGCCGCATGAAGGCACCTAGATGAAGCTGACGTTTGGCGGTCATGAGGTCGTCCTTCCGCTGGCGCAGGATATTTGCCGCTCGGGGCATTTGTCCCGCAGATGCGCTAGGCTCACTATTTGCGGGACGAACAGGGGTGTTTCAATGGATTGCGAGGGTGCCCAATGACAATTCGTGCGGTCATCGGCGACACGCCCAGGCGGCGGGAGGATGCCCGCTTCACCACGGGTCAGGGCGGATACCTCGACGATCTGCGGTTCGAGGCTCTGGTGCATGCCGTGGTGCTGCGGTCGCCGCACGCGCATGCGAGGATCGAACGCATCGATACGGACGCCGCTCGCGCCATGCCGGGCGTGCTGGCGGTATTGACCGCCGAGGACGCCCGGAAGGATGGTCTGCAGGCGATGCGGCCAACGCTGGAAGCCAATGTGCAGACCGGCGAGCGCTTCGCCTTCGCACCGCAGCCGTTGCTGGCGACCGGCAAGGTGCGCCATGTCGGCGAGCCGGTGGCGCTGATTGTCGCCGCCACACGCGCGCAGGCACTCGACGCGTCGGAGAGCGTTGTCGTGGACTACGACACATTGGCTGTCGTCACCACCGCGGACGCTGCGCGCCGGCAGGGTGCGCCGCAGATCTCTGACGAGGTGCCGGGCAATGTTTGCATGGACTGGCAGTGGGGTGATGCAGTTGCGGTCGATGCCGCGTTCGCGGCGGCGGCGCATGTCGTATCGGTCCGGCTCGACAATCATCGTATCGTCACCAATCCGATGGAGCCACGTGGCGCCGTCGGCCTGTACGACGCGGAGGAGCAGCGCTACACGCTGCACGTCTCCAGCCAGAACATCCACGGCAATCGTGATGCGACGGGACGCGCGCTGGGCGTCGCACCTGCAGCGGTGCGGTTCGTCGCGCCTGATGTTGGTGGAGGTTTTGGTGCGAAGAACTTCACGTATGCGGAACACGCGCTGATCCTATGGGCGGCGAAGTGCGTCGGACGGCCGGTAAAGTGGATCGCGACACGCAGCGAGGGGTTCGTGTCCGACCATCAGGCACGCGACCATCAGGCCGACGCGGCGCTCGCACTGGACGCGGACGGCGGGTTCCTGGCCTTGCGTGTCAGCAGCACGGCCAATGTCGGTGCTTACATGGCCGGCGGCGCGGGCGCGGTGCAGACCAATCAGTATGTGAACCTTCAGGGCAGCATCTACGTGATTCCTGCAATCGCATTGCGCGTCGTGACGGTGCTGAGCAATACGACTCCGATAGGGGTAACGCGCGGGCCCGGTTTTGCCGAGGCAGTGAACATCATCGAGCGATTGATCGATGTTGCGGCGCGACAGTGCGGCTTTGATCGTGTCGAACTGCGCCGCCGTAATATGGCTGCCGCGCCGATGAGCAACGCACTAGGATTTTCGGTGGACAGCGGCGATTTCGTACGCACGTTCGATCGCGCGATGATGGCGGCTGACGTTGCCGGGTTTGCGGAACGCCGCGCCGCCAGTGAGGCACGTGGACTGCTGCGCGGCCTCGGCTTCGTCTATCACATCAAGGGGACCGGTGGATCGCCGCATGAAAACGTCGACATCCGGTTTGAAGACGACGGCACCGTATCGTTGATCACCGGTACGCAGACCATCGGCCAAGGCCATGAGACGACATTTCCGCAAATCCTTGCTGACCGGCTTGGCATTCCGAACGCGCCGATTCGGCTGCGACAAGGCGACACCGACCTGATCCCGATGGGCGGCGGACATGGCAGTTCACGCGCGACGTATATGGGGGGCACCGCGATCTGGCGGGCCGCGGAGACCATCGTTGCGAAAGGCCGCGCGATCGCCTCAGAGATGTTGGAGGCGGCGGAGGACGACATTGCGTTTGCTGATGGGCACTTCGCCGTGGTTGGCACGAACCGCTCGATATCGCTGCTGGACGTGGCGACACAGGCGCGCAAGGTCGGTATGCCGCTGGACACCTATCATGCGTGGACGCGGGAGCACATGACATTCCCGAATGGTACGCATGTGGTGGAGGTGGAGATCGATCGCGAGACTGGGGCGGTGACGCTGTCTCGGCTGACCGCGGTGGACGATTATGGCGTGCTGGTCAATCCGATGATTGTTGCCGGGCAGGCGCATGGGGCGATCGCGCAAGGAGTGGGACAGGCGTTGCTGGAGCACGCGGTCTATGATGCTGGGTCGGGGCAGTTGGTGGCTGGCTCATTCATGGACTACGCGATGCCGCGGGCTGACGATCTGCCCTCGTTCCATCTGGATTTCAATAATACGCGGTGCACCACAAATCCGTTGGGCGTGAAGGGATGTGGCGAGGCGGGCGCGGTTGCGATGCTGCCGGCAATTGGCAATGCAATCGTGGATGCGCTGGCACCGTTGGGGGTTGCGCGGTTCGATGGGCCAGCGACACCTTGTCGGGTGTGGGAGGTGATGCGGGAAGCCAGGGTTGGTGGTGCGGCCCCCCTCCCCCTGCCCCCTCCCGCAAGGGGAGGGGGAGAATAAAATCTGCGAACCTCGGCTAACCGTTGAGCGCGCGGATGATCGCGGCCCAGCGGTCGAGCACGGGCAGGATGGTGTCTGAGCTTTCGGAGGGCAGGCTGACTGAGACGCGATTTACGTCGAGATCCTGGTAGCGTTTGATTAGGTCGATATCCTCGGCCTGGCCGCCGATCGAAATGTTGAATGCGCTTGGATCACGCCCGGCCTCGGCTGCCATTTGTCGGAAGCGCGGGATCAGCTCGGTCAGGGGGGTCGGCGAACCGGCGGTGATCTGGGGCATCCAGCCGTTGCCATAACGCACCGCGCGGCGAGCACTATAGGGAAATGCGCCGCCTACCAGGATTGGCGGATGCGGCTTCTGCACCGGCTTCGGCCAGGCCTGCATCGGTCCGAAGTCGACGAACTCGCCATGGTATTCGGCGGTGTCCTGCGTCCAGATCGCCTTCATTGCCTCGATGCGCTCGCGTGCCAGCTTGTGACGCGTGGCAAAGTTGGTGCCGTGGTTCTCCATCTCGTCCTGGTTCCAGCCATTGCCGACGCCGAACACGAAGCGCCCGTTGGAAACCCGATCGATCGAAGCGACCAACTTGGCACTCTGGATCGGATCGCGTTGCGCGATCAGACAGACGCCGGTGCCGATCTTGAGGGTCTTTGTCGCAGCGGCGGCCATTGCGAGGGTGACGAACGGATCCATGGCGTCGTAGTAGCGCTTGGGCAGGTCGCCACCGAGCACGAAGGGCGTCTTCCGGGACAGCGGGATATGCGAATGCTCTGGCGCCCAGACGATGTCGAAGCCACGTTGCTCCAGGGCGACGGCGAGTTCTACGGGGGTCATCGAATAGTCGGTGAAGAACATCGAGGCGCCGAATTTCATTGATCACTCCTGAAGGCGCGGGGTGCGCGGTGATGATGACGGTTCGCTATACCATGCCCATCCACCACATGGTGCGTGCGGCGACGTCAATGTCGTAAGCACGGGCGAATGCCAGTGTTCCATCGGTGGTAATGCGAAACAAGGTCAGACGCGCCGGCACGTCGCGCACCGCATCGCCGTCACGTACCTTCAATCCCATGATGTGGGCGACAACGAGTAAGCGACCACTCGGATCGATGTGGAACGTGCGCGGGTGGATGCCGTGCGTGTCGATGGATTGGATCAGGTTTGGCTCGCCGGTCGCCTGATCGATTGCATAGACGGCCAGCGAGTTCTCGCCGCCGGCGAGCACGCGCTGGCCGGCGGAATCCACAGTGTCGCTCGCGCGATTGGCGACATAGACAGTGCGGCCGTTGGGATGCACGTGCACCGTGCCGACGGCCTGGCGATAACCGGCGGGTGTGGTCGTCAGCGTCGTGTTGCGGAATCGCGGCGTCGGCGACAGGACACCATTGTTCAGCTCGAACATGTCCAGTGCGTTCTGCCGTTCCAGCGAGACATAGACCCAGGGGCGCGATGGATGAAAATCCAGATGCCGTGGGCCGAAACCATAGCCACCACCGGGCTCGATCGAGACTTCGTTGCTCAATGCGCCATCGTTGAAATCGAACAGCTTCAACGATCCGGGTTGCTCGGGCTTACTGGCTTCGGCGTCGTGGCCGCGGGCGACCAGTATCACCTGGCGGTTGTCGAGCGTTGCACGCACCTGGTGGGCGAAGATGCCGGGATCGATGGGGGCACGCTGGATGACCTCGTCGCCGGGTGTTGCGTCCGGATTGATGCGGTACACGCGGAGCGCACCGGGATTGTTGAACGCCACCAGGATGTGCTGCGACGGGATATCAGTCGCCATGTGGATCGGACGTGTCGGCAGTGCAATTGGCGCACCGTGGGGAGCCAGTGCGCCGTCGGAACCGATGCGCAGCGCGGTCACATGATGCGTATTGCCGGCCCGGCCCATGCCGGACTGGCTGTCGCTCGTGGCCACGTAAAGGAAGCCGCGCGATTGATGCGGCCAGGCGTATTGCACATTGGCCGGCAAGCCGATGGAATCGCGACGCGTGAGCGTGGCGGCGTCGATGTCCATGTCATAGTGCGTCAGTTCGGCGCCGACGCTCGCATAGAGCGATACCCTGTCTGGCATGTTCGTTTCCTATGCAACCGGCTCGACGATGATCTTCGCGTGCTGTCCGGGATTCGCCAGATCGGCAAACGCGCCCTTTACGCCGTCGAGCCCGACGCGACCGGTGATCAGCGGCGTGACATCGATGCGGCCTTCGGCGATGTGATGCAGGCTTTCGGCGAACTCCTGCGGCGTGTACGCGAGCACGAACTGCAGGCTGAGCTGCTTTATGATACCGAAGAACGGTTCGATGCGGTCGGTCTCCATGCACACGCCGACCACGACGATGCGTGCCCCCGCTGGTGCGCCCTCGATGACTTGCTCGATCACGCCAGGGACGCCAACGCATTCGAAGATCACTGCGGGACGCTGCTTCGGACCCGTGCTGAACAGCTGTGCGTAACGGCTGGCGTCGTAGCCTGGTGGTGTGGCCGCGTCGGTCCAGCTTTGGAACGGCGAGGTTTCGGCGGGGTCCACGACGATATCCGCGCCTACTTGCTGTGCCAGCGCACGGCGTGCCGGGGAGTAATCCGCGGCGATGATCGGATGCACGTTCTCCAACTTCAGGCTTGCGATCACCGACAGTCCGACCGGGCCGCAGCCGATCACCAGCGGAACGTCGTCCTTGGTCAACCGCGCATTGCGCACGGCGTGAAGTCCCACCGCGATCGGTTCGGTGAGTGCTGCCTGCGTGGCAGGCAGTCCGTTCGGCACTGGCAGCAGCATGCGTTCGGCGAGCGGCATGTACTGGGCGAATCCGCCGGCGATGTCGTTAGAATAGCCGATGCCCTGCACCGTGGTGCCAGCGACCGTCAGCGGCATCGAGCAAACCAGCGTCCCGGGCTTCAGGCGCTTGTCGGTGTTGGGGCCATGCTCCATGACCTCACAGCAGAATTCATGGCCAAACACCACGTCGCGGGTTGGGTCGAGCACAAAGCGACCACCGGTGCGACGTGAGCGCTCGACGAACTGCTGCGTATGTTTGGCGGCGTGCAGATCGGTTCCGCAAATTCCGCAGCACAGGGTTTTCACCAGCACCTGACCTTCGACTGGCCGAGGATCAGCGATCGTGTCGACGACTATGTCTCCGCTACGAAAGATGGCGGCGCGCATGATGTTTCCCCCAATGTTGATTGTCGGCGGTTTGCTCGTCAGGTGGCGAGCATCTCACGAATCTGCGGAAGGTGCTCACGTCCCCAAAACAGCTCGCCATCCACGACGAAGGTGGGGACGCCGAACACGCCGGCTGCCTCCGCCGCACGACTGATTGCGGCCACCTCTTCGCGGCAGGCCTGCGCATGCGATGGGAATGCAGCGCCATTGGCGCCGGCCTGAGTGAGCATGTCTGCGATGATGGCGACGTCCTCGATGTCGAGTTCGCGCTTCCAGAATCGCTCGAACACGTGGTCATTGTAGCTACGAAACACCTCATCACCACCGCGCTTTGCGTACAGCATTCCGGCGGCAGCGAGCGATGAGTCCCAGATCTTCTGCGTGCCGCGGATGACCAGGCCACGTTTGTTCGCCTGACGTCGGCAATCCATGTAGCTGTAGCGGACGCGGCGCCACTGGTGCGCGTTACGGGTTTCTTCCACGACATTGCCGTCAGCATCAACTCGCGCGGAGCCCAGGTAGCCGGGGATGTCCAGGATGTACGGCAGCCACTCGAGGTGCACTGAAAAGTCGTGCTCGAGTTCGTACGCAAGGTCCTTCGCGAGATACGCATAGGGACTCTTGTAATCGGTGTAGAGGGTGACGGTGTGCGTAACGGTCATCGCACGATCATAGTGGATATGTACGGCGTTTTGTCATTTCGTCCCATAGTTTGTCCCGGTCCATATCGAACACGAATTTCGGATCTTCTGGCACAGTGAACCAACCGCCGAGCATCAGCTCGCTTTCAAGCTGCCCCGGACCCCAGCCAGCGTAACCGAATGCGATCAGGCTCTGCCGTGGCCCCTTGTGGTTGCAGATGTCACTGAGCGCCTCCGGGTTTGAGGTCATTGCGACGCGGCCGTCAATATCGATCGTTCCGGGGAGATGATATTCGGCGCTGTGCACAACGAAGCCGATTTGTGGCTCGACAGGGCCGCCGGCGAACACCTGTGCCTGTCCCGTGACGCCCGCGCTGCGTTTCCCGACCAGGTCCATTAGCCTGGCAAGCGGGACTTCCTCAACGGGACGGTTGATGATGATACCAAGCGCGCCGTTCTTGTCATGGCGGATCATCAGGATGACAGCGTGGCGGAAGTTCGGGTCGCCCATTTCAGCGGTTGCCACCAGAAGCTGCCCGACGAGCGACGTGGGCTGCGGCGTAGCCTCGGTCTTCGAGAGCGCGACGGTGAACAGCGTCGGCGCGAGGAGGAAAATGCCCAACCAGGCAGTGACGTGCTGGAATGATCGTCTGGACATGGGGCACCCACATCTTGGCTCCGGCATCATGCCGTGGTGTGCATGCGCGCGCAAACCGAGGCTGTTACGCTGTGCGTCATGCGTGATGCCCCGGAGCAACTCCATCTTAGTAACGATACGGTAAGACATTCTTCCAACCATCGTGCAAGGTAGCAGCCCTGATGGCACTTGTCGGCCAGAACTGACGGTCGTTCCGTCGGCCATCCTTGCCACGATGTATGTACCCCTGGGGCCAGGGAAATCGAGGGCTCCAATGGCTATCGAATGAGTACACGGCAGGGGCCAGTGGGACGACCGGAAGGCTATCGGGTCACAGCAACACCTCGACGGTGACGAGCGTTGGCGGTCGGTGCTGGGACTTCTTCGCCTATCAGGAGCCCGCTAATTCAGCAGCACGTCCGGCTATCTTGATACGTTGAACTACGCGTCATCCCCCAGTATGGGTGATGTCACAACTCTGTCGTCTTTGGCACAAGCGATCCGAGCCTCCGAGCAGGACAGTGCAGAGTCTTATTTAATACTGAAAGCGATGCACCCGGGCTACCTCGGCAGTGCGACTATTGTGACGCGTCCGAACTACTCAGCCGCCGTGCCCAGTCGGTCGACTCTGAGTTCGATCGCAGCAACCGCCGATAGCTTCATTGTGAAGGCGTGGAACGGCAACGGTTGTTGGACCTGGCGAGTACGATCGCCTCCGAGGAGGGAGCATTGTTGCCGGCGCAGAGCACCGTGATTGGCCTGTCAAGACAGGCAGGGCGACAACTGACACGTGGAGAGGTTCGAGCATACTATGGGGTCTGCTGGGGGATTGGCAGTCGTTCTCGTTGACGATCGGTGGTTCGGGGTCCGTCCTCGCTGCCGATGCCCAGCATATGATGGCCTTGGATCTGTTGACGTGACGTATGTCGCGGGATCGGGGTATATCCCCGGTCGGCCGCCAGCCCATCGACGATGGGCCCACTGCACATCGACCCGGCGATCCGAGGCGCGTGCTGCTGCCGTTCCACGACTGACGTGACGGCGGCAGGGATAAGGACCGCGGTCGGTTATGAACAAAAGGCGATGATCATCGTAGTTGATCCAGGTCAATGCGCCGCAGTCAACGATACCGCAGTCTGGAAAACGCATGGACAACATGAATCCTCACCTTCCGCACGTCCGCCCACGGCCGCACGACAAGTATCTGCGGCTGATAGAGGCGGCACAGAAGCTGCCGCCGGTCATCACCGCGGTTGCCCACCCATGTGATGAAGCCTCGCTTGAAGGCGCGGTAGAAGCACACAGGCTCCGCCTGATCGATCCGATTCTGGTTGGGCCACCGTGGCGAATTCGCGACCTCGCCGCGCAGCATCACATCGACATCGCCGATCTGACGATTGTGGAGTCGGCGCATAGCCACGACTCAGCGGCGAAGGCGGTGGCCCTCGTGCGGGAGGGCAAGGTGGAAGCGCTGATGAAGGGCAGCCTGCACACGGACGAAGTGATGGGCGCGGTGGTAGCCCGCGAAACCGGCATCCGGACCGACCGGCGGATCAGCCATTGCTTCGTCATGGACGTGCCAGGTCATGCGGATCCGCTCATCATTACGGACGCCGCGGTCAACATCGCACCGACCTTGGAGGACAAGGTCCATATCGTGCAGAACGCCATCGATCTGGCCCACGCCGTCGGCTTCCCGGAAGTCAGGGTGGCGATCCTTTCGGCCATGGAAATCGTTAACCCGAAAGTGCCCTCGACGGTGGAGGCGGCAGCGCTCTGCAAAATGGCTGATCGCGGTCAGATCACGGGCGCGGTGCTGGACGGTCCGTTGGCATTGGACAACGCGATCTCGCCCGAGGCCGCGGCCGTCAAGCACATTGTCTCGCCGGTGGCAGGCCGGGCGAACCTGCTGGTAGTTCCCAACCTGGAAGCGGGAAACATGCTGGCCAAGAGCCTTTCGTTCCTGGGCGGGGCGGTTTCCGCGGGCATCGTCCTTGGGGCGCGGGTGCCCATCATACTGACCAGCCGAGCAGATACGCTCATGGCGCGGCTAGCGTCCTGTGCGATCGCGTCAATGGTGGCGGCAGCGCGTCGCCAGTAGCAGGCGACTAGGACTTGGCGAGGCGCCGGGCGGTTCGCAGCAGAAGCTGGCGGTCCTCGGGCGCACACTCGCGAAACAACCGCAGCAGGGCCATTTCCTCACCGCCCGAAGCCTGACCAGGGGCGAACTTGTCGCGTCCGTACATCAGGTGCTCGACGCCGACGCCCAGTGCCGCGGCAACGCGCGTCAGGTTCGTCGTGACTTGGCCGGCGCGACCGGTCTCCCACTGCGCGACGGCGCTGCGTGATACGCCGACCGCCTCGGCCAGTTGGTCCTGGGTCCAGCCCTGGTCTTCGCGAGCGTCCTTGATGCGGGCGCCAATGTCTCGTGGATGGGTCATCGCTGAAGTTTAGGTCAGCGGCCCTAACGAGACCAGCCCCTATATGCAAACCGCTATCGTTATTTATATTGACATTCATAACAGAAATAACTAACATGCCGCGTGTTGTTGGAGCGCCGCGATGCCCAAGAAACTTATCTGGACAGATGCACAGGACACACAAATCAGGCGGCTCCGGATGGAAGGTGCGTCATGGGACATGATCGCGGCCATCCTGGGGTTGGCACGCTGGACCACCATTGAGCGTGGTCGCCACATTGGAGCACGACCTCCACCTCCGGAGTTCGTGCCACCACCGGAGGACCCGGCGCGCGATCCGCTGCCGGCGGGACATCCGCGGACCTGGAGCGCGCTGACCGTCGGAACGGTCCTGGAAAATACCCCCTACCCCCTGCCCGTCTTCCCTCACTGACTACATCGGAGGCATCGTGACATGAGCCAGACCGCTGCCGCGGACGCGCGGAATTTCGACACCGAGACGGTGATCCATCGTCTGGAAGAGGCCGGTGCGAGCTTGCTGGCCCTTCCCGGGTCGGGCTGGTCCACCAAACTGCGCAGTTCGTCGCTCGACATCGTGAAAAGTGCCGTTGAGAGCTATGGCTGGACGACGAGCCGCATCCGTCCACCGATCCCATCGGCGGGAAGTATCAGCCGCATGGACGAGGCAATGTCATGGATCATGCTCATCCCATTGGATCGCTACGTGCTACGGCGGATCGTCGGGGCCCGCAGCCTGGTGCACCCTATCACCGAACGGCACCTTTACCCCTGGCGACGCCTCGCGACGGCGCTTGGCGCGGATCACAAGGCGATCCAGCGCTGGCATGCCCAGGGGATCGAGCTGATCGTCGACGCGTTGAACCGCGACGGTGGTACCGAGCATCGCCCATCAGTGAAGGACGATACTCAACGCCTTCAGCCTGAGTAGCCGATTCACACGGTGAGACGTGGTCGCCTTCACAAGTCACGTGCTCTGCGATCGGGTGCCAAGCCTAGTCCGGATCAGGGGTGCTTGTGGATGGGGTCCACCCAGTAGACGGCCTCGGGCTTTTCCACTGGTTCAATATCCAGGTTCACCACCACCGCTTCGTTGTCGCTGCGCACCAGGACACATTCCAGTGTCTCGTCTGAACTGGCGTTGATCTCTTGATGCGGGACGTATGGGGGGACGAAGATGAAGTCTCCCGACTCGGCTTCGGCGACGAACTCCAGGTTTTCGCCCCACCGCATGCGGGCCTTCCCCCGGACCACGTAGATCACGCTTTCCAGCGCGCCGTGATGGTGGGCACCGGTTTTGGCGTTGGCGTGGATACTGACCGTGCCAGCCCAGATCTTCTGCGCCCCGACGCGGGCGGCGTTGATCGCGGCGGCACGGTTCATGCCGGGGGTTTGCGCGGTATTGGGATCGAGCTGGTTGCCCTTGATCACGCGAACGCCGTTGTGTCGCCAATCGACTGAGCCTGGTGCTGGCGGTTCGTGATGATGATCGTGGCTCATCGCCCTGCCTCCTTTGGCTGATCTGGCCTTACTATCGGCATGCGCAGGCAGGAAGGAAAGGCAGTGGCGGCCGGATTTGTCGTGCACGAGGTGGCGGCGGACGTTGTGGCACGCGTTGAGCGGGCCATGCCGGCATTGCCTTCGGCCGTGGACCTGGAGGTGGAACGCCTGTGGCAGACGGCCCGCCAGCGCGTGGCTGCCGGCGGGGCGGGACGGCTGTTCAATGGTCGAGTGTTCAGCGCCGACGCAATCACGCCTGACCTGATCACCGGCCATCTGACTGAATTCCGCCGCATCGTCGCCCAGATGGAGCGGCCCGAGCTGTTTGGAGAGCTCGGCGTACGGCCGCTTGCGGTGTGTGGGGTATTACGCTGTGCGAACGGGGTGGTGGTGGGGCGGCGGCATCCCGCGGCGATCTATCAGGCGGGGATGTGGCAACTGCCACCGGCTGGCAGCGTGGACGCTGGCGCGGTGGGGGAGGATGGCGTGGTCCATCTGCGCCGCCAGTTGCTGAGCGAGTTGCAGGAGGAGCTGGGTCTTTCTCCGGATGTCGTGGACGACCCGCGGCCGCTCTGCATCGTCGAGCATCCAGGCAGCCACGTTTCGGACCTCGGCCTGGCGCTGGTCACGAAGTTGAGCGCCGAGGCGGTGTTGGCGGCTCACCGGGCCAGCGGGAACACGGAATACCAGGAGGTACTGGTCGTGTCGGAGGCCCGGGTGGCGGCCTTTCTGGCGAGTGTAGGGGAGGAACTGGTGCCACCGGCCCGGGAGTTCCTCATCCGTGCCGGTCTGGCGAATCGGAGTTCTCGATTCGAGTCGTTGACTCTTGGCGCCAGGTGAGAACAAATAAAGAACAAGCCATGCGCCCAGTATTTTACATCGCTGAACGTCCTGCAGAAGAACCTCCAGCCTTTTCCCTGGCGGTCAAACCCGCCCGTCTGCGCCAATTCAGACGACCACCTCCGTTGCCGGCCCATCTGGCTGCCCTGCGGGACAAATTACGGCCAGCCAAGCCGCTCGGCAGTTTCCTGTCGTTCGACGATGCCCGCGTGGATGCCTGTCTGGGTGGTGGCTTACCCTTGGGTCAGTTGCACGAGATCGGCGCGTCAGGGCTTGATGCGGAGACCGCTGCACTTCCCGCCGGCTTCATCGCCAGCTTGCTGGGTCGCATCGCGCCGGCCAAGCCGGTATTCTGGATTGCCCCGGTAAACGATCTGCACCCGCCCGGGCTGCTGCCCTATGGGCTCGATCCCAATCGATTGGTGCTGGTGCGTCCGACAAAGGACAACGACACGCTCGCCGCCATGGAGGTGGCTTTGCGGGAAGGTGTCGCTGCCGCGGTGGTGGGCGAAGTGGGACAACTCGATCGTACTGCCTCGCGCCGGTTGCAGCTTGCCTGCCTGCGCCACGGCTCCACCGGTTTTGTGGTGCGCCGTTGGCCGCATGGGCACCGAACCGCGGACCGGGAGGCCAGCGTTGCCGTTACCCGCTGGCACCTCACCCCGATGCCCAGTGTGATGGATGCCAAGGAACCAGGTCTGCCTCGCTGGCACGTGGCATTGACGCATGTCCGCGGCGGTAGACCGGGAGAATGGATCATGGAGGCTTCGGATGACGCGACGCATCCTCTCCGTGTGGTTGCCACACTGGCCGATCACGCGCCTGAGCCGCAGCGCTTCTCCCTCACCGGATAGGCCGCTGGTCACGATCGAGACCATCCGTGGCGTCCGGCATCTGGCTGCGGTGGGCGAGGACGGCGAGGCGCAGGGCCTTTCTCCCGGCCAGACACTGACGGCTGCCCGCGCGGTCTGTCCTGCGTTGGTCCCGATCGACGCAGATCCGGTGGCCGATGAAACGGCGCTGGCGAGGCTCGCCGCGTGGTGCGAGCGCTACACGCCCATGGTGGCACCCGATCCGCCGGACGGGCTGTGGCTGGATATCACCGGCTGCACGGGTGTGTTCGGGACAGAAGCAGAGCTGGTGCGGGACCTTGCTGCCCGGCTGGAACTGAATGGCATTCCTTGTCGCATGGGCGTTGCCGGCACGACAGGCGCCGCGTGGGCGTTGGCGCATGTGGGAGAAGATCGGACGATCCTACCGTCCGGGGAGGAAAAGCCGGCTCTGGCCGATCTGCCTCTTAGCAGCCTCCGGCTCGATGCCGGCACGGTCAGTGGGTTGCGCCGGCTTGGCCTGCGCATGGTGAAGGAACTGCTGCGGATTCCGCGTTCGCAGATCACCTCCCGCTTCGGTGCGTTGCCGGTGTTGCGACTGGATCAGGCGCTCGGTGGGATGGAAGAAGCGATCGATTGGCCGCGCCCGCCGATCGAATGGCATGAGCGTCTGGCCTTCGCCGAAGCCATCGGCACGCCAGAGGACCTGGCGCGCGCATTGTCGCAGCTTGTCGAGCGGCTGTGCCTGCGTCTGGCCGAGCAGGACAAAGGCGGCCAACGCTTCGTCGCGCGGTTCTTCCGCGTGGATGACGTGGTGCCACGGATCGCGGTGACTACCGCACTGCCGGTGCGCGATGCCGGCTATTTGGCCAAGTTGCTGCGTGAAAAGCTGGACACGGTTGATCCGGGATTCGGGATCGAGGTGATCACACTGGAAGCCGAAACCGTGGCGCCGCTGAAGGTGCCACAGACGATGTTCGCTGATGTTGCTGGGGAGAATGCCTCTGATCGCTTGGCGGGGGTGGTCGATACCCTTACCAATCGGCTGGGAACGGAGCGCGTGTCGCGTGTTGAACCATATGCGAGCCACGTACCGGAACGCGCGATACGGCGTGTCCCGCCGCTGCCGGTCAGACAACCATCATGGGTGAATGATCCGGCCGCGCCTCGGCCGATCCGCCTGTTGCGTCGGCCGGAAGAGATCGAGGTAATCGCGCCAGTGCCGGACGAGCCGCCGATGCGGTTCAGTTGGCGGGGCGTGGCACATCGCGTGCGTGCGTCTGCTGGTCCGGAGCGGATTGCCGCCGAATGGTGGCGTGGCAAACGATCCGGCAAACGGCCGGAGACCGATCTGATCCGCGATTACTATCGGGTGGAGGATTCGGACGGTGCGCGGTTCTGGATCTTCCGTGCTGGTCTGCATGCAGAGGATCGGATGCCTCGGTGGTATCTGCATGGCCTGTTTGGCTGATTCGCCATGGCTTATGCCGAGCTTCAGGTGGCGAGCGCGTTTTCCTTCCTGCGTGGCGCTTCCTCACCGGAGGAACTTGCTGCCACTGCATCGGTGGTGGGGCTTTCCGCCATCGGGATCACCGACCTCAACAGCGTGGCCGGCGTGGTGCGGATGTGGGATGCGGCGAAAGAGGTCGGCATCCGCCTGGTGGTCGGGGCGCGGCTGTCGTTCCGCGACAATACGCCGGATCTGCTCTGCTATCCGCGGGATCGTGCGGCGTGGGGACGGCTGACGCGTCTGCTAACTGTCGGCAAGGATCGTGTGCCGCACGGTGATACCGGCGAAGTCGCGAAAGCCACCAACCGTTGCTTTCTGTACTATGCCGATCTGCTGGAGTATGGTGAAGGACAACTGCTGCTTGCTGTTGCACCGGATCGGCTGGATGAAGGGTTTCGCGCGAATATCCAGCGCCTGAAAACCGATTTTCGCGGTCGGGCCTATCTCGCCGCCAATCGTCGCTATCGTGGTGATGATGCCAGCCGCCTGTGCGCGATGGTAGGGTTACCGTTACCAATGGTGGCGACCAACGACGTGCTCTACCATCTTCCCGATCGACGACCGTTGCAGGATGTGATGACCTGCATTCGCCTCGGTTGCCGTATCGATCAGGCCGGTCTTGCGCTGCAGCCTAATGCCGAACGTTATTTGAAATCTCCGAAGGAGATGGAGCGGCTGTTCAGCAGTTATCCGGAAGCCGTGCAACGTAGCGACGACATCGTCGGGCGCTGCAAGTTCTCGCTCGAGCAACTGGCCTATGAATATCCAGACGAACCGATACCGCCCGGCCTGACGGCGGACGAACATCTTGCCAACCTGACCTGGCAAGGCGCGGCGGCGCGCTATCCCGACGGCATTCCGCAGGACGTCCGCGACACCATCAAGAAGGAGCTGAGCATCATCGCGAAGCTCAACTATGCACCATATTTCCTGACGGTTCACGACATCGTTCGCTACGCCACGGATGAGGAGATTCTTTGCCAGGGCCGTGGTTCGGCGGCCAATTCAGCCGTGTGCTACTGCCTGTACATCACGGCGGTCGATCCGGCGCAGACCAGTTTGCTGTTTGAGCGATTTATTTCCGCCGAGCGGCGTGAACCACCGGATATCGATGTGGACTTCGAACACGAACGACGCGAGGAGGTCATCCAGTACATCTATAAGCGCTATGGTCGCGAACGTGCGGGCATTGCGGCCACGGTTATTCACTATCGGCCGAAGCGGGCAATCCGCGAGGTGGGCAAGGTGATGGGGTTGTCGGAGGATGCCACGGCCGCGTTGTCCGCACAGTCATGGCATGCGGGAGAAGAACTCTGGTCGGATGATTGTCTGAAAGAGACCGGTCTCGACCCGCACAGCTTCGTCGTGCGTCGTTCGATCGAATTGGCGCGCCAGCTTGTCGGGCTGCCGCGGCATCTGTCTCAGCATGTGGGAGGCTTCGTGCTGACGCGCGGACGGCTGGATGAGACCGTGCCGATCGGCCGGGCCGCCATGGACAAGCGCACTTTCATCGAATGGGACAAGGACGATATCGACCGGCTGGGAATCATGAAGGTCGATGTGCTGGCGCTCGGGATGCTGACCTGTATCAGGAAAGCATTCGAGATGCTGGGAATCAAAAATCTGGCTGAGGTACCGACGGAGGACCCGGCGGTTTACGACATGCTATGTCGGGGGGATTCGATCGGCGTGTTCCAGGTGGAATCGCGTGCGCAGATCAACATGCTGCCGCGGCTGCGGCCTCGGGAGTTTTACGATCTGGTGATTGAGGTGGCGATCGTACGGCCTGGACCAATCCAAGGCGACATGGTGCATCCCTACCTGCGCCGACGGCAGGGATTGGAGAAGCCGGACCTGCCGTCCCCCTCGCCTGAACACGGCCCGGCCGACGAACTGAAACAGGTACTGGGCAGGACACTGGGCGTGCCGCTGTTTCAGGAACAGGCGATGCGGATCGCCATCGACGCAGCGAAATTCACACCAGAGGAAGCCAATCAACTCCGCCGTTCCATGGCAACGTTCCGCAATGCCGGCACCATCCATCGCTTCTTCGAGAAGATGGTCACCGGAATGGTGGCTCGCGGCTATACACAGGAGTTTGCTGAACGCTGCTTCCACCAGATTGAAGGCTTCGGCACCTACGGTTTTCCGGAAAGCCATGCTGCCAGCTTTGCATTGCTGGTCTATGTCTCGGCTTGGTTGAAATGCCACCACCCGGCGGCGTTTGCCTGTGCGTTGCTGAATTCACAGCCGATGGGGTTCTATGCGCCCGGCGCAGATTGTGCGCGACGCTCGCGAGCACGGCGTGGAGGTGCATGAGATCGATGTGGCTGCCAGCGCATGGGACTGCACATTGGAAGCCGACGCGCTGCGCCTTGGCTTCCGCCTGATCAGCGGGTTTTCGCAGGAGTGGGCAGAGCGGCTGGTCAAAGCACGAAGCACCAACTTTGCGGAGCTGGTCGGTACGGGCCTTCCCCGTGCTGCTCTCGTCCTGCTCGCCGAGGCAGACGCGCTGCGCAGCCTGAAGCTTGATCGGCGAGCCGCGTTATGGCAGGTGCGTGGCTTGTCGGACATGGCAGAGTTGCCCCTGTTTGCCCACCAGCCGGTCGCGATTCACCATGTTCCATTGCCCGTAATGACGAAGGGCGAACACGTCATCGCCGACTATCAGACTGCCGGCCTGTCGCTGAAATCACATCCGATGCGGTTCCTGAGGGCGCTGTTCACCGGCGAAGGCGTGTTGAGCTGCGCTCAGGCTACCGCGCACGCACATGGCACGCGTCTGGTGGTGGCCGGCGTGGTGCTGGTGCGTCAGCGGCCAGGCAACGGCAATGTGGTGTTCTGCACCATCGAGGACGAGACTGGCATCGCCAATATCGTGGTCTGGTCCAGTCTGCTGAACCGGTTCCGTCGCGCAGTTCTTGGCAGCAGCCTTCTGCTGGTGACGGGCCATCTACAGCGCAGCCCGGAAGGCATCATCCACGTCGTCGCCGATCGGCTGGACGACCGCAGCGCCTTGTTGGCTCGAATCACCGAGGCACCGCCTGATCGAGCTATGGCACCGCTGCGAAGTCCGGGTCATCCTCGTCAGGAACGGGTGTTTCCCCGCTCCAGGGACTTTCACTGACAGGGAAAACCTTTCTGACCGACGCGGCCAGCAAAGACCGTCGTGGGTGACTGGCGGTGGTGGTTTCGTCCCCAACAGTCAGGCCATCTCAGGGACTTTCAAGCGGGTTTGGTTTCCATGCCACCTTACAGCGGGACGGGGATGGTCGAGATAGATCTTTCGTTGTCGACAAGAAGCCCCGGGAGACGATAAGGATGCTGCCAAGCAGGAGGAGAGTGTGATGAGCGTTGTGGGCCGGCTGCGTGCCTCGGTGGCCATGGCAGCACTTTGCGCGACGGTTGCAGGCTGTGCTCCAACAGCGCCTATGGTCCAGTATCATAACGTGGACCATCCCAACTACAGCACGGCAGATTTCAACCGGGACAACGTACAGTGCCGCGACCAGAACTCCACGAAGCAGGTGATCCCGGGTTACGAGGACAAGCTGGTGGTCACGGTGGATGAGCCGAAGGCGAAGGCTTGTCTCGCGGCGAAGGGATGGCAGCCGAATTAGGGTGCGTCCTCAATCAAAGGCTTCCGGCGCGGCGGAGAGTTCGGTTCATCGCGGGGTCAGCCGATTGGGAGCTGACGATGCGACGCTATGGCGTGGGTGACGGCAACGAGCCAATCGCCATCACCAAGTCAGATTACCCGATTCTTCAGGTGGGACTATCGCTAAGCTGAATGGGCGTGCTGGTCGCCGCGAGAGGAAAATTCAATGACCAGGCAGAACCAAGCGCACCAGCGATATCCCAGCCGCTTGGCGGTGTCACGGAAGAAAAGTTATCGGTAACGGCATTGCCACGTCCAATCGTGCCGTCGCCGTACGGATAATAAAGATTGCACTGCGCGCTGCTGTTTTGGAGAGGTTGTACCAGAGTAAGTGCAAGATGCGTCGCATCAACGCGTGTGCAGGTGTTAGCCAAGACGAGCGTGCCGGGGCTCGCATTCGAACCACCGTCCATAATGCAGAATCCTACCCCGCTCGCTGCTTGTAATGGGACGATCAGGTCGCTGCCAGCATCATGCTGAATGGTCAGGACCAGCATCGTGCCTGATTGGCGAAAGACATGAATGATCTTCGGTCCGCCGACGACAGGCAAACCTGCCGGAATCACGGTTAGCGAGTCGCCTCCGCTGCTTGCCAGAATGGCACGCGCCGCAACCGATGCCGCCAGTCGAGCGAATCTTTGATTATCCGTTGCGTCACGGTGCGCCGAATCACCCCCAGTGGCAGTTCCGGTGGTTGGATCCCATGATGAGCCTCTCGGATTGCTGTCGCTGGTCTGCGGGTTACCAATGACGACGTTTTGTGCAGGGGTTCCCGCCATTGCCGCAACAACTTCACGATGCATCTGCATGCCGCCCGCAGTGCCATATGGAATGGCATTCCACCATATTAGCGGCAGGTCGCTGGCAGTGTCAGTTAGCATCCCACGCTCAAGTGAGAGAAAGCGTTCAGCCGCAGCCAGGAATGTGGTCTTTTCACTGTAATCACGCAGGCTGTCCGTCTCGTTCCACGGCCATACAAGCGCACATATGTCTTGTTCATCGGCCTGGGCAAGCGCGGCGACAGCCGCCTGCGTAGCAAGGCCGTCGGCTCCAAGCTGCCAAGTCGATGGGTCTGATCCATCATTCGGATTGGTCAGGAAGCTACCGGGATAGGCTCCATTGACCGCCGGGTAGAGGCCATGCCCACTCTGCATCGTATAGCTGGATGGACTCCCTGAGCTAGCAAGCACGTTGTAGGCAAGGGCTCCCAGATACCAGGCAATCCCCTGCGCCAAGAGTTGCGCCGCACCATCGTTGAGCACGTAATTGATGGCATTGGATTGACCGTTAGGCAGCAGATAGATCCCTCGGCGTGAGCCCCGTACCCAACGCGTCGCCGATTGCAGCAGTGTGCTGATTTCTCCGTCCGACAGGGTCCTTTCCCAGGTCGCCGCCTCGTGGAACCAGCACTGCGCACCACCCAATGACGTGGTGTCGTGTAAGAGCACCATCGGCACCGCATTTGTAGTCGATATCGGATTCGCGACATTCCCCGCGACCCGCGTGTTATCCAACCAGACATCGACCCCGACTCCCGGCGTATTGCGCAGAATAATGGAGTGCGTATGACGACGAGTCATGGCAGTGGTCAATATTGTCTGACTGACGCCGCCAGGAAACAGCAGTAGTCGATTCTGGCCCGCAGCACTATCTGCCTGGAGTACAGGAATACCGCCATTGCTGATGAGGGTAATGGGACTGCTGTCACGGCCAGAATTTTGCCGCCAGTTTGGGCGTGACCAGACTAGGTAGCGAGTCCAGCTCAAGCTGGCCCCAAGTGAAACGTTGGGGACCTGAAAGCCGAGATCTGGATCCAGCGCTGGAGCAAGAGTGCCCGCGCCACCCGCTAATCGTCCCAGCCCCCCTAACAAACCTGACAACCGAGGAGCCGCCGTGGGTAAACCCGCCGCATTTGCGAATGTGTATGAAGTTAGTGGAGTTCCGTGCGCAGACTTATCGGATAGGCTGGTGACAAGGCTATTCCAGCCCAATATCGGCTGGCCCCCTAAGTCGAGAGAGGTCAACGGATCAGAAGCATCCCACCATCCAGACAACCCCGAAATCTCACTTGGCAAAACGCCTCCATCGGAGCCGCTGCCCCCCGAAGTCGAAGTACCGAAGTGCTTGCCAAAGTGCTATCCGCCCGGCACCGATGTTCATCGGTCGCCCGGGCGCAACGAATGCAACTCCCACTTTAGGTCACCGTGAACGGCGTTGCATAGACAGTGGGGAGGCTACCATCCGTTCCCTCCACCCATGCAAACCAGGTGCCGGCAACTGCTGGAGTCGGAACGTATGCGCCCCATATATTGGAATTGACGAACCCGGCCAAGACCCAAGATGTGGGCGGAACGGTTGAGGAGGTCGAGAAGCCGAACTGAACTACGACGGAGCTGGGTGTAATTTGAGCGTTCACACCGATGAACCCAGCGCCATGAGCATAGCTGCCCGACGGCACCATTTCCCAGGTGATGGCGGTGACGGCACCAGTCGCGGCTGCTGTCGTGCTTGCGCTTGTGACACTGGATGCCTGGCCCGCGCCGCCGCCGTTCGCTGCATATACCTGAAAGCCGTATGCGGTTGCCGCGGTCAGTCCGGTCACTGATGCGCTGGTAGTGGTGAGACCGGTCGTGAACGTCGACCATGTCGTGGTTCCCGTGATGCGGTACTGAATCGTATAGCCACCAACCGTTCCGCCCGAGGTCGGAGCTGACCAACTCAGGGCTACACTGGTCGACGTGGGGCCACTGGCCACAAGGCTCATGACCTGTCCTGGTGGCGTAATCGGTATTCCACTGCTGCCACTGCCGGACAGGGCGGCAAAGACCACCGTGCCGCCCGAGTAGGTGGCAACGAGTAGCGAGGCGTATTGCCCACTCGGTAGTGTAGCCAATCCGGATGATGTAGTGATGCCGGCGGCGAATGTTACTACACCAGAGCTAAGATTCAGGATGTCGCAATTGAAGCCACTGCCCATATTCACCAATGCTGGACTCAGAGTGATCGGTTGGCTGCAAACCAGTATCCGTCCGTTGTGAACCGTTCCATCGAGTGTAGTGTTCGTGGTGATTTCGATCACCGGCAGTTTGTATGACGGCAGCTTGGGCGTCAGCCACGCCCAGAGCGCCGCAAACGTCTGCCGCGACATTGTGCTGCTGCCCTGCGCAACCCAGAATGCATCACTATCGGCTGCCGGGGTTGCCGGTTGTGCCAGATCTATGGTCAGACCATCAAGCAGGTCCGCGTAGCTGATGGAGTGATCGGTGCCAGCCTGGCTGATGGCAACCAAGTCCGTAGCTGCGATTGTAGCAACACTCGTCAGGCTTCCGATATCAAAGGAACCCGTCTCGCCGGACACACTGGTCGAGTTCGCGGATATCGTGCCCGAGGCATCAATATTGATATTTGTGCCGGCAGAGAACAGTCCTCGAAGCAGCGACAGCGACAACAGCATCGGTCGGCCGACGCTGTTAAGCACAACCTGATCAGTAGCGGCTAGCGTCGTTTGCTGAGAAAATGTCGCGTGATCGGCACCAGAAGCGGCAAGCGCACCGCCGCTTAGCACCAATCCCAGACCAACGGGAACTAATTCGGGGCCGCCAGAACCAAAACTTATCCGTCCCAGCAAGGAGCCAGAACTGGCAGTTATGGTAGATTGCGTACCTGCCAGGAGTGTGCCCACTGAAACAGAGGAAGTTACTCCAGCTTGGCTAAGTGGAAGCTCATCTGCAGGGGTGACTTGCGAAACGGCGGGTAGTTGTATAATTGTAGGCATTATTGCACCGTGCAGGCTAAATTCGAAGAGTGCGAAGGTCGACGTTTTCAGGCGACAACCGGAGAGCCACTGCAAACGGAGATCCAACGGGCACCGTCATAGAAGACGCCGACACCGGAACCTACACCAGCGGTTTCGCTAGGCTTGCGACCGTTGCTCGCAAAGGCCATCGCACCCGCGCCGGGCGACATCGGCAACGATGATACGGTGAAAGAAGGAAGCGAGGGCGGACCCGAGAAATGTGGATTGACTGCATTGGTTCGAAATACCTCTCGCCAGTTCGAGATTAAGTCCGACACGACCTGGAAGCGGTCGTTTGGACGGAGTGTGACAGGACCGCCATCGATAGTATCGATGCCGCTTAGGACGATCGTCACGATCGCAGAACCTGTCACTGTAAACGTGAACCCCGTGCCCCCCGCCACCGTGCTCGCGGCGGGCAGTGTGATTGCGTATTGTGATCCATTGCCAGCCAGTATGATCATATCGCCAGCCTGCGAAGCAACCAGCGTGGCATTAGCTGAAATCACGCTCAGCGGGCCGACTGAAATCCCCTTTCCAACCGGGTACGATGACGTGCCCTGGTACCATCTGAGAACGCTGCAGTTGGCGTCATAGGAAAGTCGATTTGAATTCGACGCTTCGAAAGCTATCGCATGACCAGCGGCAAGCCTTATGGCAGCAGCACCAGCCATCTGTTGCGACTGAGTAGTGTCCAGGACAGCTATCGAAAAAGGAATACCGATATTAAATACTCGATACGCATGTCCCGTGGATCCACCTCCGAGATATATCCCAACGACAGAAGAGATTTCGACAGGAGCACCCGAAGGGCTATTCTGTGCGACAACCAATGACTGGATCTGCCGCGAATTTCCGTCATCGGGGCCGTTGCCAACCCAATCCATTTCAACAGTCAACGAGGCTCCAGCCCAACTCGATGGCTGGCCCGTTGTATCACGATATTCGAGGCAAGCCGCCCAAAGCTGCGGTTGGGGGAGCGGCTTGCCATTTGAGTCGGTCCCAATGTTCTGCCGGATTGTCTGAATGTAGCGTCCGACATGCTCGGCTGGGCTGCCGGCGGAGGGCGTCTGAGTGCCACACCACAACAACCTATCGATCCCGCCCCAGACATAGTTGTTTGGGCTACCATATATGATCGTGTCATGGTGGGCGTTGGAAATGACCCCCCCTCCCACCGGGCCGCCGTTATGATTGACAACATACGATGAGTGAAGGACAGCAAAATCGGACGGCGCTGATCCAGTCTGGGAAAACTCAGCACTGGTATTGCTGTTGCCTACCACAATTCCAGGCAGAAAGCCATTTGCGGGGCCATTGCCTCCAGGTATGCCATCCGAAAGGGAAGTTCCATCAGGAAGGGAGGTTCCGTCAACGATCCATTTGACACGCTTGGTCAGTGGAACGCCCCAGTTATTGGGATTCTGCAGCACGGTGACACCGTTCGGCACATAGATCGCGGAACCGACTGAAGCCGCTTGGTATGCCGCCTTGAATGCGGCCGTATCATCGGCTGTGCCATTAAGTTGTGCGCCGTAAGGGGCAGCTTTTACGTTGATCA
Source organism: uncultured Alphaproteobacteria bacterium (assembly GCA_963726125.1). Lineage (GTDB taxonomy): Bacteria > Pseudomonadota > Alphaproteobacteria > Acetobacterales > Acetobacteraceae > JAMXLO01. The sequence goes on from CAVSBG010000020.1 coordinate 246,745, forward strand.
CTCCTGTCAACGTACTGCCTGTGGTATCCACGTAGTGCTTCGTCGCTGCATGCAGGGATGATGTCGGATCCGCGGCCAATGTCAGTGGGCCCGTCAGATTTCCGCCTTGGAGCGGCAATGCTGAGCCAACCTGACCATCAACGTATTGCTTTGTCGTCGCGTGCATGGGAGCGATGGGATTCGCCGCTAGTACCAGGGCGCCTGTCATGCTGCCGCCGCTGACCGGCAAAGCTGTGGTCACTTGAGCATCCACGTAGTGCTTGGTTGCCGCAAGCAAGGGCGTTGTTGGGTCGGCCGCTAGTGTCAAGCTACCGGTAAGTGCGCCACCCGTCTTGGGCAGGCTTGTTGATGTTATATTGTCGACGTACTGCTTTGTTGCAGCCTGTAACGCCACAGTTGGATCGGCGGAAAGCACCAGCGGGCCAGTCAGTGTATCGCCGCCCCGTGATACGCGCGCATCAACGTACTCTTTGGTCGCTGCCTGAAGTGGTACAGTTGGGTCCGATGCCAGGATCAATGCACCGGTGAGAGACGCTCCGGCTTTTGGAACGACCGTTGTGACCTGAAAATCAACATACTGTTTGGTCGCCGCCTGTAAAGAGGCAGAGGGGTCAGCGGATAAGGTAATCGGGCCCGTAAGGGTTCCACCAGACGTCGATAGCGCTGTTGAAAGCTGCGTATCCACATAACGCTTCGTCGCTGCCTGCTGCGTTGTAGTAGGATCCGATGCCAGGACCAGTCCACCTGTCAGCGTGCCCCCAGCAAGAGGCAGCACATTTGCGGCAAAGTCGCTCAACGCATACGAGGCCGTATTGCCGGTCGGTGTTACAAGGAGGTTGCTAATGTCGACATTGTCGATCCCGGCAAGACCGCTCATAAACTGGCTGTAAGTGACCGCGGTATTGTTATTTCCTTGCCCTAACGGCACAAGATCACTGTCGGCCGGCACAGTTCCCGCGCGCAGTGATGTAATCACAAAAGGAGTGGCATCGGCCGAAAGGGCGCCATTTGCCACGTTCAAATTCGCTCCGATGACAATCTGCTCAGGGCCGCCAGTTCCGCTACTGAGGCGGCCAAGAAGCATCTCGGATCCGAGGGCTATTTGTGGCTGGATACCTGCCAGCATCTGCGCGCGGGTCGTCCTACGAGCCACGCCATTTTGACTGACCAGCAGTTCGTCAATGTCTGACACCGCCGTTGCCGGCTCGAGCTCATCGATTGTCGGCATGGTCAACTTGGACTCCTAGGTAAACCATCGGGCTCCGCTACGCCCGAATAACGTCATTGTCTGCTAAATTCGACCAATGGTCACGAGCGGCGGGACTATCAGACTGCAATCGGATTGCCATTTTCGTCCGTGATGATTAGTCCGCCATCGGTAGTCAAAACACTCGGCGAGCTTGGACCAACTGAAAGATAAAGAACAGGCAGTATAACCCCGCGGTTTATTGTACGACCGTTCAAAGTCGTAATCGTCATGACAATCGTGTATACGACACCAGTTTGACCAGCCGATAGCCACAACACGGCAATATTTCCATCGGCCTTGACACTGTTCACGGTCAAATCTCCCGGATCGGCTGGGGCAATAGTTACATCGATGGTAGCAATTGCATCACCGTCATTCCCAACTAGGGCCGGCCCGATATCGAACCGGTAGTCGAGGACGTCTGTCGGATCCTTCATCGGCCAACTCAGCGTCGGAGGCGCGGCTGATGCCGATCCACGTGGTATCGGAATAAACAAGTCAAGCACTATGGTGCGTGCGGTGCTGGGCTTCCAAATGTGCGTTGCTGTAGTGGGCATAAAAGCTTCCTGATCGGGCGTGAGAACCGTCGTAACTCGCCGGTTACTTATTGCCGGACAGAGCGACGAGCTGCGCGCTAAGGGTGGCGAGCTGCGCTTGCAGTTCGAGAACGGTCGGTATACGTGGCGCCGGAGACACGTCGCATGGAGGACTGAATCCCTTGCCATCGTAGCGCCAACCATCCCTTACGCCGGGCTGCGACGAAATGTCCACCCAAACCAAGGTCGGCACAAACAATTGCGTAATATCGAAACCGGTTTCCAGTATTTCTGCAACCACCCCGTCTTGGATTCGTGCATAGGATCGCATGGTTCTACTTACCACCTTACAACGACCAAACCGGGTGCTCCTGGCGCTCCATTATAAGGTGTGGAGCTGTTGCCTCCTGTACCAGCACCTGATGCGCCGCCACCAGGCGAAACACCCATAATACCCCACGTGCCGCTATTTTGGCAGCCACCCATCGGGGCGGCCCCACCCAATCCACCTTGGTTCACCACTCCCGCCTGTCCGGCAGATCCTGCGATATTGACATCGCCACCCACGCCGACACCGCTCGGTGTCGCGCCATTCTGCGGGCTTGAGGCGCTGGCCAGAGGATTTAGGCTTCCTCCAGTCGCGCTTACAAAAGCGCCGAAACTGGACGTGCCACCCCCAGAAGGATTTGCACCGCCGGTGGTGCCTCCTGCGCCGCCCGACCCCACAGTCACCGCCACGATTTGCCCAGGTGTAAGGCCTGTGATCCGTCTGCGTGCGTAGCCGCCCCCCGAGCCACCACCACTCGGAGTAGTAGCGATTGAAGCATAACTTCCGGAGCCTCCCCCCCACAATTCTACTTCCATCTGGGTCACTCCCGCCTGTACGGTAAAGCTCCCAGAGTTCGAATAGGTTTGAACCCCGGTTGCGAAACCAGGACGAAGAGCAGGAAGCTTCCAATTGAGCAGCGGCGCCGTTGGAAGTTGAACGATATTTACGGCGCCAATGGTAGTCTGACCGTATGATAGTGTAACAACATAAAGACCGACCCACCCATTGTCGACCGGCGGTGTCAGTTGTGATCCAGAATTAGCCGCAGCAGCGGACTTTAGCTGAAGCTGAACACGTTGAACGCGAAAGGTGTTTTGGGCGACTCCGGAGTTGGTAGGACCACTGTATGGCTGAGTTGGATTTGACGCGTTATAATAAGGCAGCACCACTGGACTTATGTCGCTCTCTTGCAGTGTCGCCTGAATAAGATAGTTGACCGACTGGCCTGAAGTTACGGGAGCGGCCAACGTGAAAGACGTCGCAGCGAGATTGATGCCCATCTTGACCAAACAATCCCCACTGTCGGCAGGTAGCGATCCATAGGCGAGCGCATCAACGATGGATAGTTGAGTGATGCTTCCAGGACCGACCATTATGTTCAGCGAAGCTGGGACTGTTGGAAGGCAAACAAGACCATCCGCTACTGTGTTGGTACCGAGCACAGCTTGCGCAAGGAAACCAAGTGCGACCATGCTATTGCGATTAATGTTCAAGATGTCCGTATCAAGCGGGATACTGCCGGGATAAACCAGATTCCTATCCATAAGACCCTCGTTACCAGGTGAACCAGCCTTTAATCGATAATCGCCGTCCACCCGATGGTGGCTACCGGCAATACACTTGCGACAGCTGCATAAATGGTGTCATCCGTCACTTGTCCCTCGATCATTGTCAAATTGCCGTATTCGATCGGCCCATCGCCATAGCCTGCGCCAAGCGCATTCCAACCTGACACAACAGAAATTCCGGCGCTTGAGGGACGAAACGCCGTAATGAAGCACTGGAAGGGTAGAATTAGGCTACCCCAACCGCCCACGATCCCATAGGCCAACCCACAAACGGCACCTGCCTTCAGCATATAACCACCGGTGTCGGGCGGGCGAGCAGGCTCAAATATGATTGGCGCGCGCCCCGTTAGGTCCTGCAAAATATCGAGCACGGCGGTGCGCGTCCCGCGCTCTCGGAACAATTCGCGCGTGATTTCGGGTTCTAAGGACGTTATCGTCTTGATTAGGCCACCTGACCAGTCGTCCGCCAAAAAAGTCCATTGCTATCATGTCCAGCCACACATCAGACGCCGTAGCAATGCGCGCCTGTGCCTGCACATATTGCAAAACTCCGTAAATCCAACTCCAGCCGGAGGCGAATCCGCTCAAGACCGCGTCGAGGACAGGTGTCGAGTCTGGGAACCATTGCGTGGGCAGCACGGCACGCAACCGGCTGCACATATCCTGTTGGTCGCCGATCATATCAGTTTACTGCCACTGTACCTGTTTTGATGACGCCGGCAATTCCCGGCACCAGGTCATTGCCGCTGCCGTTAATTAGAACTTGACTTACATTGACAATCGTCGAACTGGCCTCGTAGGCAATCTGGGCAAGTTTCGTCGCTGGGAGGGAGTTGCCTATCGGCAGATTATTAACGTAAGAAATAAGAGCATCGCCGACCAAAGCTTGTACCGGCGCCTTGGCGGTACCTGTCGCAACTGCAATGTTCATGGAAAGCCCAGCGCTCACTACCGTCGGCGCCTGAACGCTGAAAACTGACCCAATCGGCCGAACAGCATCTATTGCTGACTGAACCGTTGACAACAATACTGTAGACGGCGTCCCCGTTCCATCGTCGACCGTAACTACAAAGTTTCCTAACAATGTTTGTCCCGTCGGATCAACATTCTCCTGAATAGCGTACGAAAGGCCCTGCTGTATGCTGCTCACGGCATAGCCGATCGACGACAGTGTCGCACGAGAGCGGCTAGCAATAAAGTCGACAAAACGGATCCTGAAAGCAGCATCTGACTCGGCGTCAATGCCCTTCTGGGTAGCAATCGCGTTGTTCACGGAGTCAATACCAGGCATGGTGGATGCTAAAAGTGAAATCGTACCTGCCTGGATATTTCCTGCAGTGCCTGGAGCCTGGGCCACAACGGACACATCGAGAGACGCGGTCCCGGCGGGAATGACATATCCATTGCTAATGGCCGACCATCCAGCATTCTGTATATCCACACTCACCACGAATATCTGAGTTCCATCGGTGCTCCGCACCAGTGCTCCCGCCGGGATCACAGCAGCGGTCATTGGTGTAAAGCGGGAAAACGTGACCATACCAACAGCGAAAGACGCAGGTAACCTCGTCAGCGTCATGTCCGCCATCCAGCTATCAAGGTCCGGTCCGTTGCTGGTAGAGGCGCGCGTGGTACGCAGCACCAAGAGGACAAGCCATTGCATCCAAAGGCCGATCGATGCATTGGCTTCAAGTAACGCACGTAGCGTTGAACCGACAGCCAAATCGAGTAGCTGCGACGCCGAGGCTTGAACCGACGCCGCCATATTTTCTACCAAAACGGAGAAAGTTCGAAGCGGGATTTGCATGGTCTAATCAACGATAGAAAATGATAAAGTCTGCGTCTCGCTCGTATCCGCGTCGACGTAACGTATGCTTACATACACTGTTCCTGCCGCCCCCCCCGGTGCTACTTCGACATCGATAATGGGCTCTGGCTGGCGCGCCACAGCGGCTTCCTTGAAGATTTGACTGCGCACGACAGCCCGTATCTGCAACGCATTGACGGGTTGACCAATGAAACGAGCGAGCCCAGCCCCATAATCTAACTGCCAAATGTAACCGCCAGGATTGGTTAGCAAGCGCCTCAATACGCGTTGTTGGCCCAGCAACGGTCCGGACACCACGCCGATGTCACCGGAGGAGCCAATCACCAAATCTGATCCCCACTCATGAAGGGCATCCACCATAGCGATCAGTCTTGCTGATTGCTGGTAGACGTCATGCCGCCGCGCGAGTTGATATGAGCATGCGCATCGTAGTGTCCGCGCAGCCGCGACAACGAGCCACGGCTATCAAAGACGTCACCAGCCACGTGCAAATCTCCCTGGATCTGAACGGTGCCGTCATTTTGGAGACGGATTGCACTCCCGGAATTGTGCACGAGCCAAAGCTCCCCGACCGGGACCGCAGGAGGGATTTGCGTACTTGAATACGCGCGACCGATGATTACACCATGCTCAGCATCGCCTTCCTGCGCCAGTATAAAGACCTGATCACCTGGGGACGGTGGACACCACAGACCCCAACCGGTCCCCACCCATTGAGACAAAACAGGAAGCCAACCGGTAAGTACACCTTCGGGCTGCAAAGTTACCCTCACTGTCGCAGCTTGAGCGTTAACGGATGTTACGGTTCCGAAGCGTGGCTGGCTGAGACCTTGGTCCATGGCCCCGGCGTGCTGTTTGATTGCGTTGATAAACCGTTCCATGTCTTGAATCACCGCTACTGAGGTAACGACGTGGCTGTCGCCGTTATCGCCCGGGGAGAACTATTCGTGGCGCGCACACATTGAGTCATTCCCCTGTGAGGGTCCAACCTCCGTTCGATCGCATCGACCCGATAAACCTGATCGAAGTCGGTTCCCGTTCCATCGAGAGCGATCATGCTGCGGGATGTAAGGGCTAGCTCGCCAGGCATCTCTATTTCGACCGTTCGCTCATGGCGCACCAGCTCCGCCAATCTTTTTTGAGCGAAGTCCAGAGCATCATTCGGGGCGAGATTTGGTTTGATAAAAACGTACGATTGAGGCCCGCGGCGAGTCGACGCGTCACTTGCAGACGCCACCGCTTTCTGAACAAAGACCGTATTCTCACGCGAATTCCAGCTCTTAACGATGACCTGCATACTGCGGGCCAAGGTCAGTTCCCGTCCCAGTCTGATGCCAACAACGTCCGTCGGTCGAAGCGTTAGTGCGATATCAGTGACGTTCGTGGACGGTTGAAAATAAAGGGCTTGACCTTCCACAAAGACATCGAACCCCTCCTGGCGGGCCAGAAAGACCAACAAATCCCACTCGGTGGTACTATGGCTAAATTGATCAAATGTCACTCGATCGTGTTCGTTTTGATAGTAACGCCCCACGGGATTGGTAGTTTTGAAGACTTGTGGTTCCAGGTCATGACGTTCTGCAAGTAATATAGCTATCTCGCTTGACGTCTGGTTAGTGAAGGACTCCTGCGTGCGCGCCTCAATGAGCGAGGCGGCCAAATCTCTACCGGCAAGATGTACAAAACCATGCACTGGGTCTATTGAGACATTGTCGACTGCGCCCATCACGAGGCTCGTAAATGAAGCACCACTATCCAGGCTGAATTGGACTTCGACCAGAATATCCACTGTGCTCGCCCAGAACTGGGCAGCTCCATAATTCGAGTCGCTGCCGAGTGCCAGCGAGACAATGAACCGGTCTGCTCCGTAATAGTTGTTGGAAAGGACCTCTGCCTCGATAGCGCCCGGCATCGGATTTCCGTTGGCCAAGACTCTCAATCGCGGGGACCGCCAGACGGCATTGCTGTCACTGATCGGCAATGCCGCCCCCCGCATTGCGGTCCGCGTCGGGAATGAGCAGATTCGTTAATCCCACAAGCATCGGGTCAGTTAAGTTATTCAACTTCGCGATTCGTATCCATTGGGTCGCGTCAGACAGTTGCACAGCAGCAATACGAAACAGATTCTCGCCTGTCACTAGGACGCTCCGCATGCTACGTACTCGCGTTCGCAAGGTTGATGGCCAAGCGGCTAAAATATGAGCTAGCTACGACCAGTGAACTCAGTTGCCCCATGGCGTCTGTAGCACTCAGTAATTTCGTCGCCCCGTCTTGGGCGGATTTTGCTGGACCAAGATTTGCGCATTTAATTACATCATTTTCCGTTCCCATGGCTGTATAAATAGTAGCTTGGGTTGCAGCTAGTGCCGTCTGCGCCGCTGCGAATTCCTGCGTGCCAATACCCGATGTGCCCGACCCAATGGGCAGACTTTGCAATACCGACACATCCAAACCCGCGTTTGATGCATAGCTGGCTGCTGTGTCCATGTCTGCACCAATGATGCTCGTGATAGATACAGGTATAATTGGTACTATTGAGGCCTCATCCTGCAACACGGTGCACACGATGTGGTACGGAACCCACCATCCATTATGATAGTCAGCCTGTAATTCCGTTATCAGAACCGTGTAAAAGAAAACGTCCCACGTAAGCGCCATAGCCAATCCCTCAGAACGCAGTTCATCCAGGGCCCGGGCACGCAACGTCGCATCAACGCCGGAAAAGATACCAGCAAAGTTGATCTGTGCGTCATCACGGCCTAAAACATCGATGACGCGTTCCCCGCCCGGCAAGGCGTGCACAGCAACACGTTGTCTGCCACCAAAATTGATGCGAGAGGGAATCTCAAAGTCCCGAAATAGGACCGGGCCGAGAACCAAAGCGACGTCAGACATCTGGGCCCCGTTCTGCGGTCACTTCGAAGACTCTCGCGCGTGGCTTACAGTTGACGAATGGGTGTGTAAATTTGGTCATGCGGCCGATCTCCATCTGTTACCCCCGCCTCCCCACTGTGAAATGCCGGTTGTCTAACATGCAACGGCCATACGGTACGGACGGATCATAGATTGCTCGCTCACTTAGACGCCGACAGCGGCGCCAGGATAGGTGGCGCTGACACGAGGATCGATGCCAGTCGTTCCTCCACAAGGACGGGATGCCTGCCGACTGAGACAATCAAAGATCCAGCGCCCAAGATATCCACCATCCACTACTACGACGCCGTTCTTTGGCTCCGACGAAGGCCCCGATATGGGTTCTTGTTGCGGTCCATCCAATCGGCCATCGGGCCAAGCAATCTTTTTACCGCGACTTTCTTGCCATGCTCTTATAGCAAGAGTATCCTTGTGTAATGGTGCTCCAGGAGTTGGTGATGCTGCCTCTATCACCGCGGAGATCGAGCTAACAGACTGTTGCGCCAGTTCGATCGCGTCGCTTCTAACGGGTCGCACTTCAGCCCCTGGCTCCGTCCTAGTGACGTTGAGGTTTCTGGAAAGCAGCGATATGAGACTGGGCGCTGTGCTTGTTATATCCGAAATCAGTAATGTCGGCTTCTCCAGAGAAGCATCCGTAGGTTGACTTTCTTCCCCGCTCGCTGCCCAAATTAATTTGGCAGGTGCAATTGGCGAGTTCGCAACAGCCCTCGGGATCGAGACCGTTGGAGAATCATTGCGCGGTCCGGACGGCACCGTTGCCACCGCTGGCAGTGCCCCCCACTCCACCTTAGCGGGCGATACGGATTCCGGCAGAAACGGCGCGAGCTCATTTGGTATCCTATTATAAGCAGAGCCCGCGGCGGGAGGTCTGACTATTGACTGACTGTCGCACCGCGTCGCCGTCTCGCCTATGTGAACGCAAGCTTCTTGATGAGCAGTATCCGCATCCCATAGCCCTGACACATCCACGGAGGTCTGTCCGGCGCCGATAGAACCTGCGGGCGCGATGCCGGGGCTGAACCCCTGCAGGCCAGCGCCAAGGTCTCTCATAAGCGCTGTCATTGAGGACTCTGCATCAATTACTTCTGCAAGCACAGCCGATGCGCTTCCAATCAATGCAACTTCCTCCAATGCTCCGTTAGCGGCTGCCATGGCCTTTTCAGTAGCGCCATAGTCATCCCACATCAAATCTAAGTCCTCCAGGCCAATCTCTGCCAATCGAATGTCCGGCCATCCAACGAACCGAGCGCAACCACAAACGCCAATCGCTCGTCCGCGGCCATACTGAACGCTACATCGAACGGCACCCCGTTGCGAACCAGATAAAGACAGTCAATCAGGTCGGGGTGCCGACTAAGTTTCCCGCGTTGTCAACCGATTTGGCTAGCGACTGTTCTGAGGGCTGGTGCAGTGAACTGGCGACGGCAGCTATCCCTGCATCCCCCAAACGACCTATCATCGCCTCGATCTGCGGCTCGTTGACCGGAGAAGGAAACGGTACGTCATCAATGGCGGCTACAGAACATGCAACTAACGCCATGCCTAGCCAGGGCTGGTTCTGCGCGAGCAACGGACCAGCCGCCTTGAAAAGTCGAAGGCGATCGAGCGCATGCAACCGACGAATCGTCAACCTCCTCCCTTGGTCATCAACGATAGTCTGGGTTGCCATTGCCGACGCCAGGATCACAGCTGAAGGTGTCATCAGATCCGCCGACGCCTGGTCGCATAGTACTCAAGCTTTTGTCTCACACTGCTGTCCCCCTTCCAGGTACCTGCGTTGCTTAACTTGAAGGTTACGTTGTCATACTGGTATGTGGAGGTTGACCCGTCTGTTTCTGTAATATACTGATACATGGCGCCAGGACTTACAACTCCGCCGCCGAAATACTGCTGCTCGGCTAGCGCAATGAAATCGTCCACAATCGAACTGCCACGTTCAAGTTCGAAGCTGCCCTCCCAACCCTTAGGTAACTCAGTTCCAATTTGGGTGCCGTCCAATCGATCAACGCGGACGGAGTGTGTAATTTGCTGGCTCTCAAAGGATGTGACGTGCGTCAGGTCAACGCGCCCGTTGGGTCCGATCACAACCAATTGCGTATCTCGACCTACGGAGAAAGTGGTCAATGACATTTATATTACTCCTTATGCCGACTGACCGCCAGGCAGGGTCTGTCGCGATACCTGCACAGTTTGGCCGCCCTCAATGTTGACAATAAACTTTTCGTTTATAGCTTGGTATTGTACCTGGGCATCAGACTGCACGTACCCCAAATCGGTGCGGGAGAACGGGTTGTTGGACGTATCGCAAATGACGCTGAACGGAAGGCTCCCATCGGTACTACCCAACAAGCCCTGCCCCAGCATGTTTTGCAGGAACGCCAGCTGGGTTGCCCTTATATGTAAGAACAAGTCGGACGTTATGACCTGCCCTACATATTGTCCCATCCCCGCAGCAAGCGTTGCTGCAATATAGTTGGTAAGTCTGGTATAGTTGTCCCCATTTATTGCACCGTTGGACGATGAATTGTGTCCACCCCGCACACCCCAGAAGTTTCCACCTGGCTGTGGATTGGTGATGACATCTATCCCAGAACTCAGCAGCGTCGATAGATCTGCGGAGGAATAGGTTGCTCTCTGTCCCGACCCCGGCGCGCCAGAGCTTTGGCTGCCAATAATATTGTACAGCTGCTTATTTAGGCTCGACTGCTCGGGAGACAGATTAGCCAATCGACCGGCAGCAAGTCCTTGTGGAGATACCAAACGAACTGTGTCATTGACTTGATCCGACCACCAGAGCCAGTCACCAAACATCAGCTTCGCGGCGTAACTATCTAGGCCTGCCTCTTGTTTGACAGCGACGGCATTTTGTATGGTGTCACCCGAAGGCCCGGTGAGAATCATATACGTACCTTCTTCAAGACCGAAGCCCGCTTGCGGGGTCCAAAAGTCCGCATCGTCGGCATCCGACAACAAGGCAATACCACAACTTTGACCGCGCAGCGCGTACATCCCCGTCCTGGGTTGAATATCCGAACCAATGAGCCCGGCAACGGCAACGCCGTCTGCCCCGTCCGAACCTGCTGTAGTCGATCCTAGAGCGAGCGCGAATGGGACCGGGGCTATGGTAGCGCCGCCCGCAGTCGCTACGACGAATTGTGAGGGTCCGCGTTGTGGTCCTTGACCGAGGTTCACTGCATTCGCCAGAGATACCCAAAACGTAGCGCCCGCACCGGCAATATTGTCGAATACCTCCGGTTGGAGACCGGGTAGCGATACAGTGAGTCGCCAAGAGTTTGCCCGGGCGCCGGCTCCCAGGTTCAACATAACAAGGTTGCCCAGCGAACCCGTATACAGGGCTGTAAACATCACAGTGGTCCCTGGGACGACGATCTGCGCCGCTGTATCCGTATTGTCGGCCACTCGGACACAACGGAAGTCTTGCGCTCCCTGCTGCACCGCAGTGGCGACTTGTGTCCCCATGTCGTACTTGCGTGCAATTACAGGCCCGAAGGACCCCGCATAGTCGGCCATCGTTGCTATTATCACCGGATGACCAACCGGGCCCCACGATGCCGTTCCAACAACCCCAACAATATTGGTAGGAACACCATTGAGAACGAGGTTTTGTGGGGGAACGATCTGAACGTACAGATCTGGGACCACCAGGGCAGTCGTATTGACGCTGCCCTGCTGAACAATTGGCATCCTAATTCAACCTTCCTTGTTCGCCAAGGCAACTACGCGCACGACGAAACGGGCGTGTTCGCCGTTCAAGATTTGTGTTATGCGGACCGCATCTTTCACGATGTCACCACGAGCAAAAGCCCCGAATTGCTTTATCACGACCAATTGCATGTTCTGTTTGTCCTCAGTCAAACGTACGTAGATGCTGTATTAAGCACGAGCATGCCGAATATCATCGTTGGCTTAAAGACGGTTGATACGGTCGCATATTCCACGCAATATATTAGGTCCCGACGGTATAGCCTGGCGTTTTCAGACTGGTCGAACAGGGTTGTCCCCGCATATGTCAATCTGCCTGTTGTGCCATCTCCAAGCGAGATAAAGCTTGTGGTGCTTAGGAATTCGTCAATAGCTATCGAAGTTGCATCACGCATAGCTGGTGTTGCGCACCAGCAGGTGACATGAAAGTCTCGCTCCTGCCGACGAACTTCCTGCTGCATCCATGCGTCAGCAACCACGCGTGCCTGTATTTTAGCTGCGCCCGCGACAACAACCGTCGCACCCGATTGATTTACGACCCAAGCGGCCCGCATGAGAGATGCAAGGTTGGCAGCAACAAGCTCTGGGGTATCACCCGACCGAATGCGGTAAGCATAGCTTAGACCGTCCGCCAGAATCCCGGCGACCTGGCCCGTGGTAGCCACACCTGTAATCGTTACGGCCGTCCCAACTACCGTCGCATATAGGACTGACGCCACTTGAGTCCCGGACCAGCGTGTTGCATAGCGTGTAGTGGAACGTCCGCCCCGAGCGCTCGGAAAGACTGTGACATTGATAGTTCCGATTGCCAGGTCCGCATCTAATGCTACCGAAATTGGCCATCCACGATAGACGCGGCAGTCGGGACCCGGTACGCTGCCTGCCTTCGGGCCATTTGGATAAAGCGCAACTGAAGCAGCATTGGCCAACGCAGTTTCGACATCCGACTCGTCCGCCATTAAGTTGCCGCCTGCCGCGCGGCAATTCGCCACCCAAGATCGGTTAGTTCGGCACCTGCTACCACAGCATTTCTACCGAGGTCATCGCTAACCAAATCTCCAGTGCGTAAGATAACCTGCGCGAACGCCGGCAGCAATATCGTCCAATACGGGACCGGCATGTCGCTGGGCAAACGGGCATCGGGATGACTCCTGCCGGTTGAACCCATCACACTGGCGGGCCAGTTCTCGAGCACTAGCGTGTTTGGGAGTATATTGGAGCCTCCGTAACTGTTCAGACCGGTGTCAGATGGAACAGCCTGTCGTGCGATCGAGATACATCGATTGGTTTTAACACAAAGGATGGGAGCCAAAAGCTGCTGGGCGGCAATAAACCAGGTTCCTCGTTCTTGCGCTAGATAGTCACCGGGTTGCGTATAGGCCGCGTCAAAAATACCGTCCCACATGGCCTGTCCATAGCCGTTGGCGTGATCGAAGCGCCCATCTCGCGCGGTAAATGCCGCCTGCAAGCTGAGGAATCGGTTCATAGGCGTTAATGGATCGGATAGTGTAGAAGGCCGATAAGCGCTGGTGTCAACGCCAACAACTCGCGCCGCGGTGTTAAGGCCCCGGTATAGTCGATCCTGTAATTTCGTGGAATACACGTTACACTACCAATGATATGCTAGCGTTCCTAATGGAAGGACCGCTTGGGACACCAAAGAAGCCACATAGGCGGCGGCGCCAACCATCAAGTAGCCCGACCCGGTCACGCACTTCTTCACGATTCCGAGTCCATATAGCCGCCTGGTCCGTGTCAAGGTTCTCACTCGAGAGTGGCACGGCGTTCTCGAGGCTAACAAGAGTATCAAGGTAACGGCGTACGACCGCCAACTCGGATGCCGAAAGGTTATTCATACGAAATTCTAAGAGGCCATATGCCTGGAAAAAGCGCCAGTTTTGCATTGAGGCGTCCGAGGTGCCATAGGCCGGATACCCGCAGAAGCGTCGGATATCGGTTTTTTCGGCGTCTGTGAACCCCACTACACGAATGCCCCATCACCGCGTGAAAAAAGAACAGCGCCGCTTCCGGTCATTAATACCACAGCCGCGTAGCTCACCAGTGAACTGATTGACAGCATTACCTTCTGATTAGCAATCACAGGCATATCCACCGTTGACGCCGACACGGAAGGATCGGCTCCAAATCGTACGTATGCGAGTGACGAACTCGTATTCGTTACGACCACAGCGTCGCCTCCTCCGGACAGCATTGTGACGGCAGAGGATGTGCCTGCATTAACGGAGACTGTCCCGGTCGGTCGGAACGGTGTAATAGCGCCAACAGCCATGTTTAATCGCCTCCGGCCAGTCAACCAATGTGCTCGACCATCGCCGCTCGCTTGAATGCGGCATTCGTAGAGGTCGGGATGGTAGTCGGATTCGTGGTAGTATCGGACGGTGCGCAATATCCGCCTATCCAATACCACGATTGAGCAATGATCTGCTGTAAGCGATCAATTGGTTCGCGAGTTACCATGGCGACATCATCCACGACTGCGACGATTGAATCCTTTGGAGCGATATCGTCAGCCGCCATCCCAGCGAAGTCGCCCTCGATCAGCGCGCCTTGACCACAGACAATCGGCCGACGCACCATTAGTCCGGGCAATATGGGGTGCGGTTGTACGAAGGCTTCTGTTGTCGGAATGAATCGCAGGCCAAGGAAATCGTTCGTCATACCCTGCCGGAATACTTGGTTTGCGGAGGTTGCTCCCTGGAATAATTGCTTGAAATCTGGGTCCGAGAATAATTGGCGGGCAGACACGGGATCGAGATAGCAGTTGTAAGCCCCATCTATTTCTGGAACCGCATTCATGCGTAGTTTTGTCACTGCATCCAGAAGGTTGGACATCGTGAGAGTATCAGTTGCAGTCAGTGCTGTCGTCGTCGCTCTCTGCGATGGTCGCACGATCACCGATGCATTAGCCGCTATCACAGCGTTCCCCGCTGTGCCGTCTGAGACAGACACGTTCCCTGACAAAGTGACGACCCCCGACGCGCCGTTGGGTGCCGTCGACACATTTGTTACGTCGGCTGTGGCTCCGATAAGTGTATATGTGTTGATGCCAATAGCTACAGTAAGGGGATTTGTAACACTCACTGCTTGTTGTACACCATAAACGAAAGCATTCTGAAATCCACGAATGTCGTCTATCGCCACCGCAGTGCCTGCATTACCCAACGTGGTTCGCACACGCGTGTTCCCACCAAAGTAGCTGCTGAACAATGCATTGCGAGCCAGCTCATCGAGACTCCGTGCAGCCTGTTCGCCGTTGGCATAGGCATTCTGGAGAAATTGGGAAGCAATCCCAACACGGGAGGTCACCATATTTAGATCGGTCGTTGCCGCATAGTGGTTAATCGTAAGGGTGTACTGTTCTACTCCCCAACCCATCGGTGTAAGACCGTTGTCAAAGTTTGTGTTGATGCTGGGCTGCAGCGGTGTTGTGACGCTGGGCCTCAGTCCCACACGGGTCTTCGTTACCGTCTCACCAATGCCTACAGCGATCTGCACACGATCGGCGCACGCCCTATAGCCCAGGCGCGATTTCAGCGCCTGTTCAAATTCACGCTCCAAAAAGCCTTGCTGAATGATTGGCTGCAAGGCCAATGGGAAGTTTTGAATACCCATCTTAGATCCCCTTAGGTGAAGTTCGTCAGAGGCACTGCCGAGAATGCATGTCGCGGTCGTCGTCTACAGTATTTAGAGTTTTTGCTTTATTATCTTGGCACGTGCCTCTTTGTATTCTTGCTCGGTCATATCGATTACCAGTTTTCGTTCCATGGGCAATTGTGCTGGTGGTAGACTGACTGCGCTGGAGGAGGACGTCATACCGAACAGCCATGGCTTGTCGTGTTTGAGCTGTGCTATTAGCCTCCCTGCATTTACCAACTGGCCCTCGGGTGTAAACTCTGCTTGCGTTGCATCCAGCAGTTTCAGCCCATCCAAATCCACAATACCCGCGCGAACCGCCTCAGTTTTCAGCTCAGCGTGCTTAACGCGCTCCTTAGCTAGTTGTTCTGTCCGCACCAACTCCAGTTGGAGTTGTTCTACTTGTGCCAAGAGTAAAATGGAGTCGTTGGCACTTGGCTCTGGTGGGACAATATTTTCTGACATTCAATCGGTCCTGTCCGCAGTTAGGTCGGCATGAACGCGTTCCAACTCGGCCGACACGTCCTCTATGTCGTACGTGTCGGCAATCGCCTTGACAGCACTTTCGTGGCTGATAAGGCCAGCATCTACTAGGGTCCGCAGTGTTTGGGCGTCCCGCTGCCGATCGTCGGCTGTCAGCGGGTACCAGCGCGGCCAGTTGAGCGAAAGTCGGGCGTTGGCATCCATGGGCAGAACCTCACGACCCATAACCTTGAGACGATAAATCACGGACGCTCGCAGCACCATGCGGGCGAGTGACAGCAGAGCGCCTTCGCCATAACTTATGCGCAAATTGTCGGCAAGCCACACCAATCCCTGGTTCATCAACTCGAGCGCGCGGCCCGACTGAGCGGCCGTCAGTCGGTCGGCATTGGCCCGGTTTCCATGTACGCTTTCTAGCGCCAGCTCTCGTAACGTCCGGACGTATTCGATAACAGCTGCGGCTGCTGTGCCACCAATCTCCAGGAGCTTCGCATCACCTTTCTCACTGACCACGAGAGCGTTTCCCGCTCCCTTTACAATTTCGCTGTCGGCGGTCGCCGGCTCCTTTATCAGCAACGTAGGGTCGCTGCTGTACTTTAAACCTCTGCCAGCTTGACTTAGCTGATAATCGATTTCGATCTGCGTCTCAATGGCACCCTGGAAGGTACAGGCTCCTTCCGCATCGTCGCCAGTGGACGACGCGCCAGGGAGATTTCGGATCCAAACTATTGGAACAAATCCCAACCCATGTTTGACACTGCGTGCCGCGTCTACCATCAATTCACAATCGCCAATTACTTGGGCCGGCACAAACCAAGTCTCATCTTCAGTGGTCCATGCTCGCGTGAACCACCAATCGGACGCTGGCCCAGCGATGTCGTAACCAAGCGACGTTAATACAGCGCCCGTTACCTTGTATTGCTCGGTGACGCGCACGAGCATATCAGGCTCCTGCGGATCCCACTCAGGTGTCAGATAGGTCGTATCCATAATGTTGAAAAAAGTGCGCCCCCGAAGCACTCGCAACAGAATTGCCACCGAGCCGACGGCACCGCGCATCGCCGCTTCGGTCATCGTCAGGTTCAGATGAGTTTCCTTGACCACGTCTGAAAGGAGGGTGCGGACCATTCGGTCTGGACTATTTATCGTCGGAAAATGCCCTTCGCTGAAAAGCAACGATACGCTGTCCTCAACTACAATACGGCACAGTGCGTAACGAACACTGGGGCGACGGCTCCGCAACGGGATGTATTCGCCGCCGGCCCCGCGTTCCTCGTGAAATTGGTACGGCAACACGTCGTAAAAGTTCCCATTTATGACACTATTTAGTATGTTTAACTTCCTGACGCGCGGCGGATACTGCGGATCGTGCGGGACTAGATTGCATATCGTCTCAAACATCTGGACGTGACTCTTCCTCGATCAGCTAGCGCGCCAGGAGGGAAACCGACAGCCGACGTGCCGGGACATGAGTTTCGAACAGCATTGTGAAGGCTCGGGATAATGCGTCAACTTGATCATCCTTGTCGCCGGACGGGAAGCTGGCCAGTTCGCCCATAAAGGCGTGATTCCAGTCGCCGCGAACTAACGCAAAGTTACGTGCTTCTATTTGCGACGCTACTGGCCAGGCGCGGGTGAACTTTGAACCAGTTTCTCGTGAGGAGTCGATGCAATATCCGACGAGTTGCCGTGCAAAGGAAGACACCTGATGTATCCCCGCTTGACCAGGATCCTTCGGTAGACCTATCGTGACAGACAGTCCGTCGAGGTGCGCGGTCTCCACAACCAGTGCCTCGACATCGTGAGGACTGCCTCTCAATCGCACCACATCGAGCACTATTATTCGGCCCCTCTCATCACGCACTAACTTGACGCCGACGGTCCAATCGGGATCGTTACTCCCCGTCACAACTGAGGCCGCAAGATCCCAGGCGCGGACTGCCGGCACCGCGGTCTGTATCGGAGCCTTATCCAAAATATCGATGTGCGCCACCTTAAATAGGTTTACCCAGATCGGCCGAGGTGCCTGTTGAAACAGTGAGAACCACGCCGGCTCGCCTACGGTCCGCCGTCTGCGGCTGAGCGCAGTCTCATCCTCCCACTCGGGCCATAACGCCGCCCCCACCGCGCGCCCAAGTGGATCATCTTGCTCAGCAACAGCAGGCAGTTGGATTATTTCCCACTCTCCCAGACCCTGCGCTAATAATCGTCCCGCAAGATCGTCTTCGTGCCACCGTGTCATGATAAGTATAATGCGGCCCCCGGGTTTCAGGCGCGTCGTTAGGTCGTAACGATACCAGTTCCAAAGCCTTTCCCGAAGCCGCGGACTATCCGCTTCCGCCTGCGATTTGATTGGATCGTCAATAATGACGAGATCCGCGCGGCGACCGGTCAACGGCCCACGGGTACCCGCGGCAAAATATTGCCCCCTGCCTGCCACTTGCCAATGATGGGCGGCCTGTTTTGTGAGACGCACTTGACTCCCAAACTTATTCCCGTATTCGCTGACAATGTCGCGGGCTTGCCGGCCAAAGTCCTCCGCCAGGCTGGCTGTATGAGAGGTCGCAATTATTGAGCTGTTCGGATGCTGTCCAAACCACCAAATCGGGAATAGCAAGCTTGCATAGGTAGTTTTCGCGGAACCGGGTGGCATCAGAACCATCAGTCGATCGATCACGCCGCTGCTGACGGCGTCGAGGTGCCGCAGTAAAAGGCGATGATGCAATGCCGGAGCCTGGCCGCTTTGTCCAACGAACCAAGATGCCCAGTCCAAAAGGTCCGTCACAGCGAATTGCTGGAGACCAGGTTACAAGCGACCTTGGCGTCAGTGAGGGTACTCGAACGCTGGCGCAACCTGCGGGGCCCAATGGAACCGTCGGCCCCGCATTCGATCGGCATGACCAATTGGCTCAACTCTATATATTTCTCACCCCGTCATCCGGGTCGTCCACACGTTGGGTCGGGAGCGCTTCGCGTTGCTCACATCGCCATTGTATCAAAGTAGATACCAGAAAATGGGGCACATGGGCAAGAGAAATCTGATAAAATTCCTATGCCGACAGATCGGTCAGTTTGCAGCGTGTGCACTTCTGGTTCTACCAAGCAGCGGATGCGACACGGATGTCGCCGAAAGGCTGCAGTCTGGCAAGGTGTTGGCCTTATATGGTCTACAGGGCCGGTGGGTCGGATCGGTCACGCCAGGCGACGCGTCATGTGGTCCTTCCACCCACGGTGTATTGACAATTGGAGGAGGTGACTTCGGCTTCGATCCCTTCCAAAGCACCACCATAATCCAAGGCACCGTGGGTCGGGATGGGCAACTCGGTGGCACCTTCATCCGTCAGGATACTCAACATCATCCAATCTCGATTTCCTTCAATGCAGCGGCGGTAGACAGAGAGGCGATAACAGGGGAACTGATTTCGGGAAGATGCCATTGGGCCGTCGCACTGCGCCGCGGATAGCGTATTAACGCCCGATCCCGCACATTTACGATTAACTAACGCTTCGTGGCCTTTCGATAAATTTCGTGTCGGACGACACTCACAATGAAAGCCTTCGCCGCAGGGCGAGTATCTACTGAATCATTGCGTATTGTCTCGGAGAACGAAATGAACCGCGTGAGCGAAATCGATCCCAGGTTCGCCAACATTGATAGCGTCATGAACCGAGAGCACGGTGGTGCACGATTGGCTTCGGTGTTGATTATCGACGATGGAGAGCTTCTGTTCGAGGCGTTTCACAACATCTGCGAATGTTTCGGCGTTTCAGTGCAACGCATGCCGAGCCGTGATGACTTGGGTGCTGCACTAAAGACCTACTGTCCGATGGCTGTGGTCGCTGAGATGGATGCCACAGGTCAGGACGGATGCCATGTGCTTATGGCTATTGCGCAACACGATAGCGAGCTTCCGGTGCTATTGCTCACCGGTGAAGATCCCGCATTGATTGGCGCCGTCGACGCTGTGGAGGAGATCTGGCAGCTTGCTTCGGTAACTAAATGGCAACGACTGCTTGGTATTGGCTCAATAGTCGATTTCCTGTTTCAGGCGGGACGCAAGGCCGGCTGTATGCGCCTCATGTCAGTCTGAGGCCCTTTGAAGGGACAATCATTCTTGCTTCGCTTGCGCGCGGTCGCAGCATAGGCGCCGAAGCTGCGGTCAGAGTCCGCGTTGGGCACGGCGATTGTAGTGTAATAGTCGTTCCAGTCGTTTGGCTCCAAGCCGCCAATACCCGCGACCAGTTCAATCGCGCCAAGGGTCGCATCGGCATAGGCAATGCGTGGCAACGGTTGCACCTGCGCGAGCGGGAAATCGGCTCTCAGCCGCACCGGTTGATGAGTGCGCGTGAAGCGGATGTTGATAAAGAGTGGGCCAAACCAACGATCGGCCTCGATGATCCCTTCGTACATACTGTAGCCGCCGCCCAAAGGCAGATTGGCTGGCGCCCGAATGAGAAGGCTCCAATCCTTCGCCGTGCGAGCCATCAAGCCAGTCCATATTTGCATGGTGCCCGGCTCAGGTAGCACAGTCAGGAACGGCGGAGCGCACGATGTAAGAGCAGCGGGCGCAGCTTCGTCAAAGCGCTCGGCGAACTTCGGATACTGCGCTGCGTCAGCCAGTGGCAGCCAATCTTCGCATCCGCTCTCATGCCAAAAAATATCGTATCCGTCCCATAGGAACTGCAGGTCCGCTGCCGGGAACACCCACCAACCAAAGCTCGTGGCGGTCGTGACCGCCTCGCAGTATCGGTAAGCGCGCACCGGCAACGTACCAGCAGCCGAGCGGTCGGCGCGTTGAGGCAGTCGCGCTGCTTCGATCAAGCGGTAGAAACGCACGATCGGAGTGCCAGATCGACCCATCACGGTGTGTACCTCAACTGATTTCAGTTACGCGATGACCAGCCGCACCGCGGCCTGTATGACCAAGCCGCGGGCGCCGGATTCGCTTGCGTCGGGGAACTATTCGAACTCAGCGGCTCGGCTTGGCGGGCAGAAGCCGCCAACCGCCACCGAAGCGAATTCGCCCAACGTCCTTCGTGGTAGACCCAATCGTCGCCATAGACGCGTTCATGCTGAAACCCCGTTGCTGAGTACAGTGCCATCCCGGGCGGCGACACGCCTTCATCCTGCAGACAGGACCACAACCCCGGGTCATGACTGATTGGCCGATGCAATGGAATGCTAGAAGGCAGACAAAGTACGCCCGTTGACGCTCTGCTTATGCCCGCGGGCTGGCGCACATGTCAAGGAAAATTTTCTTAAGATACGAATGACCCGACGCGGGGGCACCTTGGACGCAGCCACAGACGTAGCCAGTCTCCTGTAGCTCGCCTTGAGCGGCGTACGCCCGCAAGATCTGGGCGACCAGCAAAATTGGAGGCTGGCGCTTCACAACCGTTTCCCCTTATGGTTGTAACCTGGGCATCACACATTGTCGCGAGGTGCAGCCATCGCCGATCCGCGGAACACCCGGTCGAACCACCAACACTACGGGCGTACTGCATCGCCCCTCTTGCGCCTCACACTATTTGGCCAGATGGAAGCGATAGACGAGGCAGGGCGAAGCGTACTGCCGCGCTCACGCAAGACCAGAGGCGTGTTGGCAATTCTGGCGCTGGCGGCACCCAGGCCGGTCCTGCGCACCCGTCTCACCGCACTTCTATGGAGCCAGCGAGCCAAGGAACAGGCGCATGCTTCTCTGCGACAATCGGTTCACGAGCTGCAGCGTTGCCTGGGATTGCCGGCAGGAGCATTGCTCCATGCGGACCGTGCTCACCTGACCCTTCTCGACGACGGCCTATGGGTCGACGTGAGTGCTCTCCTCAGAGCAACAGTCAAGCGTGCAGACGACCTCACGCTCTTCCAGTCCACGCTGCTCGACGGGCTGGGCGGCCTCGATTCAGCATTCGACGAGTGGCTTGCCAATCAACAACAGCGTGCCACGCAGAGTGCCCGATCAGTCGCGGAAGGCGTCCTGGCCCTGGCCTCCAGCGCACCTGCCCGGATAGAGGCGGCCGAACGACTGCTGACGATTGATCGCGCGCACGAAGGCGCTTGGCAGGCTCTGATCAGCGCCCACCTTGATAGCGGTGACCGCGTTACCGCGCGTACTACATTTGAGCGGTGCACGATGTCCCTCTCGTACGCCAGTCTGGTTCCATCACGCAAGACCGAAGCTCTACTTGAAAACTATCACGATCTGCGGCCCGCAACGAACATCACAGTGTCTGGGCACAAAGCGTCCAAAGAGATCCGCTTGGTCGTGCTGCCAACACGCACATTGGATCGCAGCAACTTGGATTGCTTGCTGCCTGGCCTCACCGAGGAGCTAATTACTGCCATATCGTGCTTCCGCTGGATCACATGTATTGCAATGAGATCATTTGCTAATGGGCTATCAACCCAATCCCTAGACCGCACACCGCACGAAGTCGATGCCGACTATCTTCTCGACAGCACGCTTCAACGATCGCGAGATCAGGTGCGGATCCTCGTCCGGCTGGTCGACGTCAGGTCGGGGGGGAATGTCGTATGGGCCCGCCGTATCGATCGCGCCGTTGTCGATACGTTGATTTTGCAAGGAGACATCGCGGCCGAGACTGCCGCGCAAATTGATCCGGAACTGCTCCTTCGCGAAGGTGAACGCCGCCTGGCCAGTGGGGCCCAGGCATCAAGTGGTTATGATCTCACCCTGGGTGCAATACCCGCCATATACCGACTGGAGCCCATCAGCTTTCATGCCGCTGGCGAAATGCTCGAAGCCGCGATCGCCAAGGAACCCACGAACGCGTCTGCTCATGCTTGGTCGGCATACTGGTACCTGTTGCTGGTCGGACAGGCATGGGCGAAGGATCCGCCAGCAGCAATATCACGCGCCGGTGAACTGGCGGAGCGGGCTGTGACCCTGGATCCGGGAGATGCCCGCGCTCTTACGTTGATCGGCCACGTAAGGGCTTTCCTCCACAAACAGCCGGAGCAGGCGTGCGCCTTGCATGAGAGGGCGCTCGCGCTCAACCCGAACCTGCCGCTGGCATGGTGCTGCTCCGGACTGGCGCTCAGTTATCTCGGCCATCACGATAACGCCATCGAGCACATCACTCGAGCGCATCATCTCTCACCCTATGATCCTCACGCCTTCTTTTTTGACATGGCGCTGGCGATGCCACACTTCCTGCGCCACGACTTCAAAAATGCCCTGATTATTGGCCGCCGCGCAGTCGAACTTAATCCTGGCTTCACTTCGACCTACAAGGGTTACTTGGCAATTCTCGGTCACCTCGCATACCGCCAGGAGGCCAGCCGCATACTTTCTCGATTACTCGAGCTCGAACCTGCCTTTTCAATCCGCGATGCAATCGAACGTTCGCCAATGCAGCGTCAACAGGATTTGGACCTCTATGCCGACGGCCTGCGCCGTGCCGGGTTGCGCGAAGTTTAGCTCATTCTCCGTGCCGATTCGTCCCGCCTATTCAATCTGGAAATGCGCCTCGGTCGGCTTGCCAGCCCTCCCATTAATCGGCAAAATATCCTGAGGACAGGCCGAGAAAGCTACAATGAGGTCCATCTCCGCGCGCAGCCGAATATAACAACCTGGCGTCGATACCGGCGGATCAAATGAAAGCGCTCCCTCCATAGTCCACGGTATGTTCATGAACAGATTGAGCGGGCTGGGCGTCTCTGGCGGTGAAAGGCCCAGTGCGGCCATGCCCTGCGCCAGGTTGTCTGTACAATTGTCGTGGTATTCCTTGCAACCCAGACCCTCGTAGCGATAGCGATCGCACGCCGCCATCAGCGTATCGTGGACACCACCAGAAGTGTCTTCCAACACGGTCAGTATAGGCCGCCGATGATTGGTCAGCAGTGCATCTCCGATGCGTGGAATCAGTCGCTGCATTCCAGCACGGCTATGTTCCATCGACATGAACTCAGTCATGTCGGAGCGATTGAACGCCCACGTATCTACGACTTGCTCGCCGTGGGTATTGATCACCCGGATGACCTGGCCAGCCGCGACCAGAGCGGCCTTGCCGCGTCGCGCCGGAATGGTTGTCGTATCGGACATAGGCGATCCCCTGTCTCTCCGTCCAATCTGCCACGAACACCATCCCGCGGCTAGGGTCTGATCGCGTCACGACCCGTACACCATCTGTGGTAACCACAAGGTCAGTGAGGGCACGTAGGTTATGATCCCAAGCACGATCAGCAATATGATCAGGAACGGCAGGATCCCGCGGATCACCTCGCCGATCGGCGCATCCGATATCGTCGAAAGTACGTAGAGATTCAGCCCAACAGGGGGATGAACAAGTCCTACCTCCATGTTGTGGGTGAAGATGATCCCAAAGTGCACCGGATCGACACCGAGCGGCAGTAGCACCGGCGCAAGTATCGGCATCACGAGAAGCAGCGTGCTCACCACTTCCAGAAAGCAGCCGATGATCAGCAATAATACATTGATGGTCAGCAGGAATTCCCAGGTGGCGAAGCCCCGGTGCGCGGCAAAATCAACCAATCGCCCAGGAATACCAGAACCCGTCATCCAGTGGCCGAACACCAACGCCGTCGCGATGATCAGCATGATGACGCCGGCGCTGCGCAGCGCTTCCGCGATCACCCCGAGCGTGCGGCTGAACGGGAAGCCGCGATAGACACCCACGCTGACAATGAGCGCAGTGACTGCGGCGAGTGCGGCTGATTCGGTAATAGTCATGAAACCGCCGTAAATGCCCACCAGCACCACGAATGGCACCGCCATCGCTGGCAGCGCACGCCAGGTGACGCGCAGACGATGTCGCAACGACATGGGCGGCTCGGCTGGAAAGTTCTTGCGGCGTGCGTAATAGAGCACCCAGAGAAAGAATGCGCCCGCTTGCAGCAGACCGGGCAGGATTCCCGCGAGAAAGAGCCTCGGCACGGATTGCTCGGTAACGATGCCGTACAGGATCAGAGCTAGGGATGGTGGAATGACCACGCCGATCGTTCCGGATGCACCCAGAACACCAAGTGCAAAGCCACGCGGGTAGCCACGCTCGATCATCGCCGGCAACAGGATCGTGCCCATGGCCAGTGCGGTCGCCACCGATGAGCCGGAGATCGCCGCGAACAGCGCGCACGACACGACAGCCACGAGTCCGAGCGACCCTTTAATTCCGCCGAGCCATGCGGTCGACAGATCAACCAGCGCTTGAGCCACACCGCCCCGCCGCATGAATGCCGCCGCCATGACAAACAGCGGCAACGCCATCAGCGTCGTCGAATTGAGTTGGTCGATCATGTTCTGCGCCACCCCGACCATCGGTTGGCCAGATACGAAGAACAGAATCGCGGCACACGCACCAAGGACCAGGAATATCGGCATGCCCGCAGCCAGCAGCCCGAAGAACATCACCACGAAACCAATGGTCCACATAAGGATCTGGTCCGGGCGCTACTCGGTGACCGGCAATGCGAGATCGGGCGGCACTTCATGCGAGATTGCATGACCGACCGTCATGGTCTTGGGATCGAACAAAAATACATAGCGAACCAGCCGCCCGATATAGCGGATCAACATCAGACCACCGCCAACCGGCAGCGCCAGATAGTAGATCCACATCGGGAACCGCAGATCCGAGGAGCTGGTCTGATCGAGCAGTAGCGCAGTGCCCACGACTTCCCAGCCGTACCACACCATGCCGAAGCAGAAGACGATCGCGACCAGGCAATTGAAGGTTTCGACCCACCGCTGCGCCGCGGCCGGCAGCAAACGCAACACGAGATCCGGACGTACATGACCGTCAGTGCCGACAAGATTGCTCGCGACAATCATCACCGCCCACACGGCGACATAGACGATAACTTCCTCCGCCCAGGTGATCGAGTTCGCCGGATCGATGTAGCGGCCGAAGACCTGCAGCACGGCGATCACCAGTGCGAAGGCGCCAAGCAGACCGACAACGATCTGCTCGACCCAATCCCAGGCCGCGATTACGCGCCTGATGGAACTTCGCGCGCCCGGCGGTTCAGGCGCCGACATCCGCCATGACCAACTCGACAAGCTTCGGCGTGATGTGAGCGTCGGCCACCGCCTTGTCTTGCACCTTCAGCATGTCCGCGTGTACCCGGTCCAGTTCAGCCTGGGGCACATCCACGAAGACGACGCCCTGTTTTTCCAACACCCCGCGAGCAGCTGCCTGCGACTTTGCCGTATTGGCACGATAGATGGGAATGTTCTCCGCCCACAGCTGTTTCACTGTCTCCTGCAGCTTGGGTCCAAGCTTCTGCCAGAAGTCGGGATTGGCCATCGGCACGTAAAGCCCCATGCCCTGATTGTCCTGCAGCGAGTGGCGCATGCCAGAATCGAACAGCTTGGCGCTATTGACGCTTTCATTGCTGCTGATCAATCCATCGAATGTGCCCTGCGACATAGCCAGCGGCACGTCCGGCCAGGCTGTGACGTTCGGGATACCGCCGAAATAGCGGATGCGGAAGGAGTTCAGCACACCACCCGGGCTGCGTAGCTTCATGTCCTTCAAGTCCGCCAGCGAATTGAGCGGCTTCCGTGTCGTGTACCATTCGTTGAAGCCAAGGTCGAACCATGGCCCCAGTATCTCCACATGCAGCTTGTTGTGGATCTCTTCGTTGACGAACTTGCCGCCGGCACCGTCGGCAGCCTTGTGCACCATGTCGGGCGGCCTGCCGTAAAAAGCCGGCAACTGCGAAAAGTCCGCATCGGCAACGAACCCGGTGATCGTCCAGGTGCCAGGGCAGGCCATGTCAACCTGTCCTTGCACCAGCGCCTTCAGCACTTGCAGATCAGGGAACAGCGAACCGCTCTCGAACAGCTTGGTCTTCACCTGGCCGCCGGACGCAGCTTCAACCTTGCCGAGAAAGTCGTGAAACGCAACGTTGCGCGGGTGCGATGGGGCGGTATCGAGAGAACAACGCAGTTCAATTGGCGCTTCACCCCGCGCGTGACGCAGAATGGCAAAACTGCCCAAAGTCAAAACCGATGCGCGCGCGAGTGAGCGCCGCGAAATCCCCTGCGACATGGCCGTTCCTCCGTATTTGCGCGGGATGCCTCGGGTATGGCGGCGTCGGACTCTTACGTCAAGGCCGCGGCACCCCGAGCGGCACGGCCGTCAATGGCTGTTGCTGAACCGCTGCCGGTGGCGCGCCCGCCGGCAGCAGCCATCCACCCAGGGAACGGCGAACCTGGTACTCGAACTCGACGTTCATCCGGTCCATCAGGCTCTTGGTCATGTCATACAGCTTGCCAGACACGTCATCGATATCACCGGTATAGCTCCCCGTGACACTGGCATTGGCAAAGCCGGCACGGACTTGGGGTGATGTATAAATGTTGAGCTCAACCGCGAAATTGCCCGTGATTGTGTTGTTTGTCCGGATCAAAGACGCTTGCAGAACAACGAACACGGCCTGACCTGCCGCCCCAAGTGCCTGCAGCCTGTCAGCAGCCATGTTGCGCAACGCCTGAACCGGAGGCATTGGGTCGAGCTGACTAACGTCGGGCGGTGCACCGGACGGCACGAATCGCTGTTCAATCTCGATCGTCGCCACATTCAGCCGCAGCGGCGTAAGATAGTTGTAGTGGAGCGGCGGAAAATCCCTCGCCTCGCCGCCACCGCAGGCAGCAACGAGCCACGGCAACAACAACGACGACCGGCGGGTCAGCATGCGAGCCTCCAGACTTACGATGCAGCGCTACGACCGCGCACGCCCTCGCGCGGGAAGCGAAAATCAAAATTGCAGAACTCGCACGTCATCACGATGTCGCCATCCACCGACATGTGGTCCAAATCGTCCGGAGGGAAGCCTTCCAGAATGCCGATTAGCCGCGCACGCGAGCATCGGCAACCGTACGACAGGGCACGGGCGCGGTCGACCGCAACGCCTTCACTATAAAACAACCGATAGAGCAGCCGCTCTGGTGGCAGCGCATCATCCAACAGTTCGTCATCCGTGAGCGTCGCGGCGAGGGTTGTCGCCGTTCGCCAGCTCTCCTCCTGGCCTTCGGCATCCAGTGAAGGGTCCACACCCCCAGCGCCGGCAATCTTTTCCAGAATCAATGCGCCCGCGCGCCAGCCATCTTCGGTCTCTGCGCAGGCAAGGTGTACGCAGCAACGAAGCTGTTCGCTGGTAAGGAAGTAGTGCAGGGCCATCTCCGCCAGACTTGCCCCCTCGATGGTGACAATGCCCTGTTGACGGTTTTGCTCCGGCCCTTGGTCGACTGTAAACGCTAGGTAGCCCTTACCCAGTAACTGGGCAGCCGACGGAGATGGCTCCTCATCCAGCAGCGCCGCCAGCTTCGTCTCCCCGGCGCGGGCGTAACCCCGCAGCGCACCTGTATCCGTGCAATCCGCCAGCAGCATCGATACGGGACCGTCGCCCTTTGCCTGCACACTGAACGAGCCGCGGAACTTGAGCGCAGTCGACAGCGCAGCCGCCAGAGCGAGCGCCTGACCCGCGAGCCGGGTGACCACGGGATGGTTGGGATGCCGCGTAAGTAGCGCTTGCGCCAGCGGACCCAGTCGCACCAGGCGGCCACGCACCGGTCGGCGAGGCAGAAAGAACGGCAAGACCCCTCGAGGCACGACAAGATCGGGCACCGGCGGACGGTCGCCGTCCAGGAAGGCGGGCGTTTCGGACATCCCGTTAACATAGGCATAGGTGGGCGCGTGGGCTACCGTCCCACGATGCCGACAACAACGGAAGACTTCTCCCTGCGCCCAATCGATGCCCGGGATGTTGCTGCGATTGCCAGCCTGATCCGCACCGCGTTCGCCGCGCAAGCCGTCGCCACCGATCCGCCCCCGTCGGCATTGCGCGTCACAGAAGCCGATGTCACATCCCACCTCTATCAGGGTGCCGGAGCGGTGGCGGAGGCCGGCGGTGACCTGGTCGGTTCGGCACTTTGGAATGAAAACAAAGACGGCCTCTATCTTGGCCGGCTTGCAGTGGCGCCTGCATGGCGCCGTCGCGGCATCGCCAGAGCCCTGGTCGTGGCAGCGGAAATGGCAGCGCGCAAGGCTTGCCTACCGCGCCTGTTTTTGAGCACCCGCCTCGTCCTGCTCGACAATCGGCGCCTCTTCGCCGCATGTGGATTCGTCGAGACAGCGCGCGACGCGCATCCCGGCTATGCAGAACCGACTTTCGTCAACATGGAGAAACGCTTGGCAGAATAGCCGGCAATAGGAGGCAAACGTGCGCGTCAGGCCTTGGCTCATCCTCGCGGCCATGGTGCTGGCCCGCATCGGCTTTGGCTACCAGTACCAGACCGTCGCGACCCTTGGTCCGCAGCTGGTCCGACAGTTCGATCTCGACTACGCGACCTTGGGAACGCTGATCGGCGCCTACATGCTGCTCGGCGGCTTCCTGGCCATCCCACTGGGTCTCCTCAGCCGTCGCTTGGGTGACCGTCTGGTGCTGGCAGGCGGCCTTGCCTTGATGGTGCTAGGCCCCCTGCTGAACGTGATCATCGAGGGACCAACCGGTATTGGCATCGGCCGCAGTGTCGCCGGCGTCGGTGGAGTCGCGATGATCGTGCTGCAAAACAAGATCATAGCCGACTGGTTCACCGACCGCTGGTTCATGTGGGCGATCAGCGTCTCGGTGGCGGCCTATCCCATCGGCGTCGGCCTCGCCCAGCTCGTCCTCCCACCTTTGGCTCTCGCCTATGGCTGGCAGGTGTGCTTCCTCTCCGGTGCGATACCAATCGTAGTCGCTCTGGTGATGTTCCTCGGCTCATTCAGTGCGACGCCACTCACGCCCCAGGCGCGCGTGTTCCGGCTGCCGAGCGCACACGAGTGCCTCTTGCTGCTGGTCGCCGGCCTCATCTGGACCGCCTATACCGCTGGCTATTCGGCATACACCGGATACGTTCCATCGGTGATGGCGGTCCGTGGCGAGAGCTTGGTCTTGACCGGACTTGTACCTGACCATCGCCACCTGGGGGAATGTTCCCGCCACCATGCTGGGCGCCGGCTTGATCGTCCGCTTCGGCGCATTCCGCATTTTCCTCCTGAGCACCGGCGCTCTGGTCATCGGCATGCTCGGGGCCGCCCTACTGGACCTCCCCGTGACATTCGCGCTCGTCATCGGGATCGTCGGTTCCTTTCATCCGGGCGTAATCATCGCAATTGGCACTCTGTCAGTGCGACCCGAGAACCGAGCTGTCGGGATGGGCCTGTTCTATTCCATGTACTATGCCGGCGGCGCTGTGGTGCCCGCACTTTGCGGTCGAGCAGCTGACCTGTATGGGAGCCCTGACGGCGCGCTCCTCGCTGCCGCCGCGGTGTCGGCACTGGCACTGCCAATGTATTTGCTGCACCGAAGGATGACGGCACACGAGCTCATGCTGGCAAAGGCATAGAGACGATCTCCCGGTCCTTCTTCGGTATCAGATCATAGGGCAGGGCAAATCCCGGCAAGGCCGCCAGCCGCTGTGACCACGCCTCCACATTCGGCCAGCGCCCAATGTCCAATCCTCCCTCCGCCATGAACACCATTCTGCCCCAGCAGCCGATGTCGGCGATCGTGAGATGGTCGCCGACCAACCAGTCGCGTCCGGCCAAAGCCGCATCCACAGTACCGACGGCCGCCTCAGCCAACGGGCGGAAGTATCCCATCACTGCTGGATCAACCTCACGAAACCGGCTGTAGTGCCGCACCTTCGCAACGTTGGTGATGTTGTCAGCCTCCCACGACAACCACTCCCGGGCCCTCCACTGATCTTGTTCTGTCTCGCCAGCAAAATGACCGGTGGTGCGCGCGAGATAATCGAGGATGACGTTGGACTGCACGATGGTCAGGCCACGATGGCGCAACGCCGGAACCTGCCCGTACCGGTTCACCGCCAGATAGTCGGCGTCCTTCTGCGCGCCGTATTTCAGATTGACAGTGCGGAAGCTGAACGGCAGTCGAGCCAACGCCAGATACAGCATCGGTTTGTAGCTGGAACTCGAGGTAAAGCTGCCGAATAGTGTGAGGCCTTCATTCCACTCCGTATTCGTCATCACAGTGCTTCCTTCGTGCCATCAGGGCAGCCTATCGCCGCAGCGCTCACGGTGCGACCGTGATCACGGTGCCCCCCACGACCGTAACTCGCCCGATCAGCGACGCAACTGGCTCACCAGAGCCTCCGCCTGATGCGCATCAATCGAGAGGGCACGACTGGCCACCGCTTGCGAGAAGCCGGCCCTCGCCAGCACGGCCAGCTCCCGGCGATACCCTGCGGCATCCGGCTTCGCATCAATCCGGAACGGGCCCAGACGACGGCGGCGCGCGAGGACAAGCGCGGCCGCGAGCTCACTCGCATCGTCGTTAGGCGCAGCCGCACGCGCAATTTCGGCATCGACCCCCTTCGCGGCAAGATGAGCTGTCACCGCTCGCCGTGAACGACCGGCACGTCTCAGACTCAGCGCCCGGCTTTCTGCGTACGTGGTGTCGTTCACCGCCCCGGCGGCGGCAAGCTTCGCGACGACGGCGCGCGCAGCTTGCCGTGCCGCAGCCGCGCTCTCGGCAATGCTCTCACGATCGCCCGAACCAGCCGCGAGCCGCGCCCAGCGCTCGACACGCCGTTCCAGGACCCGCCGGAGTGACAGCTCGGTCGCAGCATACCGCGCGAGATACGACAGCGCCGCATCGTACAACATCGCCATGTCCGGCGGCGGTCCGGCGATACGGGAAGCACGCGATGCTGCCATAGCCGTACGTTGACACGGTTTGGGACCAGCACAAGTCATCGACCCGACAGTGTCACGGTCCGTTTGACACCGATCCGCACAACCGCCAATGATCCGCGCTTTCCTTGGTCCGCACCGAAGGGTCGCGGGCCAGGGAACCATTGGGGAAACCGTAGGAAGGGTTGCATACCCATGATCTCCGCCCTGTTGCCGAACTATGCCCGTTCCGACCTCGCGTTCGAGCGGGGCGAGGGCGCTTGGTTGTGGACGGTCGATGGGCGACGAATGCTCGATTTCGGCTCAGGCATTGCCACGGCATCGCTGGGCCACGGCCACCCGCATCTCGCCAAGGCGATCGCCGAGCAGGCCGCCAAGGTGATGCATGTGTCCAACCTGTATCGTATTCCGGGCGCCGAACGGCTGGCCCAGCGGCTCGTCGACGCAACGTTCGCCGACAGCGTCTTCTTCTGCAACTCGGGCGCCGAGGCGAACGAGGGCATGATCAAGATGATGCGGCGCGCGATGTACGACGCAGGCAAGGGTGAGCGCTTCCGCTTCATTGTGTTCGAGGGTGCGTTCCACGGCAGGACGCTGGCCACTCTCGCCGCCACCGGCAATGCCAAGTACCTCGAAGGTTTTGGGCCAGTCGTCGACGGCTTCGACCAAGTGCCGTTCAACAACATGAACGCCGTGCGCAACGCGATTAGCGGCGCCACTGCCGGCATCATCGTGGAGCCGATCCAGGGCGAGGGCGGTGTGCGCCCGGCCGACATGCAGTTCCTGCGCGACCTGCGCGCCGTATGCGACGAGTACGGCATCATACTCGGCATGGATGAGGTGCAATCCGGCGTAGGCCGCACCGGCAAACTATTTGCCCACGAATGGGCAGGCATCACCCCAGATGTCATGTCGGTGGCCAAGGGTATCGGCGGCGGCTTCCCACTCGGCGCGGTGCTGGCGAAGGAGCAGTTCGCCAAGGCACTGAAGCCCGGCACGCATGGCACCACGTTCGGCGGCAATCCGTTGGCATGCGCCGCTGGCAATGCGGTGCTGGACATCGTTCTCGCACCGGGTTTCCTGGACGACGTGGCGCGCAAGGGACAGCGGTTGCGCGCGGAACTGGACGAGATCGCTCGTGAATACCCACAGGTCTATGAGGACGCGCGCGGCATGGGGTTGCTGCAAGGGCTGAAATGCGTGCTGCCTCAGGGTGAAGTACAGGCCGCGTGCGTCGCCGAGGGACTCATGGCGATCACCGCCGGCGATAACGTCCTGCGCCTCGCGCCCCCGCTGGTGGTGACTGACGCCGATCTGGACGAGGCGATTGTGATGTTGCGCCGCGCCACCCGGCGGGTGCTGCCCTCCACCGCCAAGGCAGCGGCGAAATGAGTGCTTCGCTCAGGCGTAGCGAGCGCTCCGAGGGATCGTCCGTTGGGAAAACCGAAGGCCTCCGCCATTTCCTCGATCTGCAGGACTTCGATGGCGCAACATTGCGCCAGATGCTCGACGTCGCCGCCAACTACAAGCGAGCCGGCGTGTCGTCCCGGCCGCTTGCTGGCAAAACGCTGGCGCTGATCTTCGAGAAGCCCAGCACCCGAACGCGTGTCTCGTTCGAGGTCGGCATGCGCCAACTCGGCGGCGACGTGGTCGTGCTGTCGGCGCGCGACATGCAGAGCGGGCGCGGTGAAACACCCGCCGATACGGCGCGCGTGTTGTCCCGCTATGTGGATGCGATCATGTTGCGCACCGACGACGTAGCGAAGCTGCATGAGCTGGCGGAATACGCCACCGTGCCGGTGATCAACGGGCTGACCGATACATCTCATCCATGCCAGCTGATGGCCGATGTCTTGACATTCGAGGAGCATCGCGGGCCGATCGCCGGACAGGTGGTCGCGTGGTGTGGTGACGGCAACAATGTCGCGCGAAGCTGGATCGAAGCGGCGGTGCGCTTCGGGTTCACGCTGCGTCTGGCAACACCGGACGGGCTGCAACCACCGCCGGAGCTGATCAAATGGGCCCGGGCGCAGGGCGGCCGGATCGAGCTGACCGGCGATGTGGAGAAGGCAGTCGCAGGCGCCCGATGCGTGGTGACCGACACCTGGGTGTCGATGGCCGACGATCCCAACACCAATCGCCACAACCTGCTGGCTCCCTACCGCGTCACCGGCGCGCTGATGGCCAAGGCAGCCGCGGATGCGATCTTCATGCACTGCCTTCCGGCGCATCGTGACGAGGAGGTCACCGCGGAAGTGATCGACGGACCGCAATCGGTGGTGTTCGACGAGGCCGAGAACCGATTGCACGCCCAGAAGGGCGTCCTGGCATGGGTGCTGGGCGCAGTTCGATAGCTGCGCCCAGGCCGTCCATAAGGTTCCGCGTCGACGGCGGGCGCCGGAACAGCCGCCTTTGAGCAATTCCACTTCGTCACGCTCTGGTGAACGCCGCTGGTATCCCGACCACAATGTCAAGTGCTTTGCTGCACCGCAGCAATCATACAAATAGTGCAAGCATGAAACATTGGAATTTGATCTAAGATGAAATGGTCGCGCGAATTACGCATGGCTCGCCGCAGTCTGAGGACCGCCATCAAAGCCGCCTCCTCGATGGCGAGTGCGACGGTACGTCTCCCTGGGCCAATGAGGTCGGTGCCGTGGCCGCCATCCCCGCAGCTTTCGGCCAGCGACCTCGCTGAAGTGGCAGGCTTCGGGAGCAATCCCGGTCGCTTGGCGATGTTCCTGCATGTGCCGCCTGTTGCGCCAAAGCCGGGCGCCCCCCTGATCGTCCTGTTGCACGGCTGCGGCCAGACCGCAGCCCGGTTCGCCGCCGAAACGGGCTGGATCGCACTGGCGGACCGGTTGGGCATTCCTCTCATGCTGCCCGAGCAGTCCGGCGAGAACAACCAAGGCCGATGCTTCAATTGGTTCCGCCCTCTTCACGTCCGGCGCGGGTTTGGCGAGGTGCTGTCGATCCGACAGATGGTCGACACCGCCGTCGAGCGCTTTGGTTCCAATCCACGGCGGGTGTTCGTTGCCGGATTGTCAGCAGGTGGCGCAATGGCAGCTGCATTGTTGGCGGCCTATCCGGACGTATTCGCTGGCGGCGCCATCGTTGCCGGATTGCCCGTTGGTGCAGCGAGTTCCGCGACGGAGGCCCTGGCGCGAATGGCCAATGCCGAGCATGGGCGCACGGGTGAGGCATTGGCCCAGCGCGTACGCGAGGCAGCTTCTGAGGGATTCGCCGGGCCGTGGCCGCGTGTCTCGATTTGGCACGGCCTTGCGGATGACGTCGTCGACCCCGCCAATGCCCGCTTGCTTGCCGAACAGTGGGCGGCGGTCCACGGGATCACGAACACTATGAATACCACAGAGGACGATGGCGCGCGCCGATCGACCTGGACTGCGTCCGACGATCCTGCGGTCGAGCTGTGGATGCTGTCAGACCTTCCACATGCTTGGCCAGCCGGCGCCGTTGATCGTGCCGCGCGTTTCTGGGGACTTCTTCCAGATTAACTGCGTCGCAATGTGATCCGCTCAGGATGGCAGCACCAAAACAGACAGAAGGTGCCATACATGTCCATCGAGACCGGCACAAACGATGTGATCGTCGCGGACAACGACTACATCATTCGCAGCATCCTGCGCTCCCTCTTGGAGGGCAAGGGCTTCACCGTGCTATCGGCTATCGACGGTCTTGAGGCAGTGGACTACGCCACGCGCACCATAGCGCGGTTTGTAATCCTGGATCTTAGGATGCCGAAACTCGATGGATTTGCCGCATGCAGCCAAATTCGCCAGCTGCCCGGCTACCCCAATGTGCCGATCGCGATCCTGAGTGCATTCCCCGGCACCGAGACGCGCGAAGCAGCAAAGAACGCCGGCGCGACGACCTTTCTTTCCAAGCCGTTCACGCCGATCGAAGTTTTGCGTGCGATCGCCGAGATGTTGACGGCACCGTTGACCGTTCCCGCGCCCTCCGCGATGTTGGTGTGGCCGCGCCGGCGGGAGCCATCACCGCTCTACGGCGACCCTGTAGAATTGTCGGAAGGTCGTAGAGTACTGAATATCTGCCGCAGATAAGGGTGCAAGGCAGGCCCCAGCGCTGTTCACGCTGACACCCGAGGCAGTGCTTCGTCGTGAGTGTAAGGGAAGCATGCGCCGCGCGACCCCCGCGGTTCGTTGTGCACAGATTTCGCCTGTCGCGGTCACCATGCCAGTGGGCAACCGGGACCAGGCCGTGCCGGGCTGCTTGTGAAGTCCTCGGTTCGATCGTTGTTAACCCTGCGGCACCGCCTCCAGCAAGCGTTGGCACCGCAGTTCCTTCAGCACGTCCGTTGCATGTCGCCGCACATCAATCACCATGTCATCAACATCAGCGGCCCCACGCACGATCGCTTGCCCTAACCGGTCGACGGCCACCGAGAGTCCAGTGAACCCGAGAGTGCCGGCGCTCCCCTTCAACTCATGCGCGAGTTCGCCAATCACGTCGAGTGATGCAGAACAATCGCGATCCTCCAAATGCCCAAGCAGCGTCTCAAGTCGCGAGGCCAGGCAGTCGAGGAGCCGCGCCGCCGCGTCCGAGCCCATGCAGGCTACAAGCTGTGTCAGGCAATCAACATCGACGGTCGTTTTACCTCCACGAGGCGTATTCTGGGATCGTGCAACAGCCCGCCCGACGACAGCCAGCAATTCAGTCTGCGTAAAGGGCTTCGCCAGGTGTCCGGACATTCCGGCAAGGCGACACGCCTCGGCGTGCTCGTCGAGTGCATTCGCCGTCACGGCCACGATCGGAACCCTGCCGCGAGCGCCGTCAAGCATCCGGATCTGCCTGGTCGCGTCCAGCCCGTTAAGTCCGGGCATACGCATGTCCATCAGAATGAGATCAAAATCCCGACTGGCTGCGAGGCGCACGGCTTCACGGCCGTCGCACGTTCCGATCGCATCATGACCGGCGGCCCGTAGGAATTCCTGCGCAACCTCGCGATTCACATCCAAATCGTCCACCACCAGTATTCGTAAGTCACTGGCGGGAGCCGCTTCTGCCGGTGCAGGTACTGATTCAGGCTCACTGAGTTTGGCGGAAGGCAATTTCAACCAGAAAATGCTTCCGCCACCAGGGTTGTCGCGATGACCCATTTGGCCACCCATCCGTCGGGCGAGCCGGTGGGCAATCGCCAAACCGAGACCGGTTCCCTCGATGCTGGTACGCTCCGCGCCAAATCGTTCGTATTCGTTGAACAGATGATGGCGCTGGTCCTCGGGTATCCCAATGCCCGTATCCACCACCTCGATCGTCAAATGCTCCTTCCCGCCCATCAAACGCAGCTGGACAGAGCCTCTCGGCGTATATTTCACAGCATTGCTAAGAAGGTTGATCAGTATCTGGCGGAGCTGCAGCTCGCTGGTCACGAATTGCGCTGGAGCGCCTGGTGTCACGGAGATTCCGGTCTCGAGACCCCGTGCCCTGGCACTCGGTTCGACGAATGCCAGGCATTCCTCCACCACTCTCAGCACATCAACCTGCTGGATGTGGAGTGCAGGCCCCAATGCCTCCACACGAGCATAATCCAGCACGACATTGACCACGTCACGCATATGCTTCGCGGAACGTACAATTTCGCCTACCTGATGTACCTGAGCGAAATTCAGCTTACCATCCCGCAGCAGCTGATCCGCGTAGCCCAGCACACCTTGTAGCGGCGTGCGCAGCTCATGGCTTAACATCGTGAGGTAGCGAGACTTCTCCTGGTTTTGACGTTCTGATGCCTCGCTGCGCAGCCTCTCGCACCACACCCGACGCATCAGCAAGATGAAAGCCGTACCAATCAGGCCCGTTCCCAGCACTACTAACCATAGCACTGGCGCTGGATAGCTCACTGCCAGCGGCGTCGCGACGCTCACGGTCAGCGGAAAAGTGCCGACCCGGCGAAATATGAGAAGGCGTTCGGACTGATCGATGGATTGGTACCCTGAAAATGGCGGCCGTTGGCCACGCATAAAGGCGTAAAATGGCGACGTTGGCTCAATCGGGTGGCCGATCTCCTTCACGTCGAACGGCCATTGCATCATGACCGCTCCGTCATCGCGCAAAAGCATCGCCAAATCGCGCTCGCCAAACTCGTGGCGGTCGAACAGATCCCGGAAATTCGCCAGACTCACGCCCATGACGACAACACCAGCGAACGAACCATCGCGCGCAGTGATGCGACGACTTAGCGTAAGACCAATTCTGCTTTCATGCTCGATTGAGTAGGGCAGACCCACATAGAGACCCGTCGCGGGGTTGTCGCGCTGGGCGACAAAATAGTCCTGCTTGGCCCAATTGCTGGTCGAATCGCCAGGGGTGAGAGTGGCCAGCACACTCCCGTCTGCCCCCAGTACATCGATGAAAGCAATATCGCGAGCGCGCGGGGTGCGCTCGAACAGCAGCGCGCTGCGCCGCTCCGGGGTCAACGTTCGGCTTGCGGGAGTGTCATCTCCCTCCATCACGGTGCGCAACGTGAGATCGAACTGTTCCATCGTGCCCGCCACGTCGCGAGCCACTGATTCGGCCAGGCGGGAGGCTGTGCTGTCGGCTTGAACCTCCTGCGACTGATGCGCCAGCCATGCCGCCGCGCCGATCGCCAACAAACCTGCCGCGAGAACGACCATCCACGCTGCGCCATTGATCATTCCAGCCGACGCCGCGCGCCAGCGCATTACCCGCGATGACAGTTGGGATAGTTCCATTTGCGAGCCTCTTTCGGCTTCGCGATTGTAGGCAGCAAACCTTTAGCTAAGCGTTGACGCCGTCGGTGGAGCGCCTGCATGGAATACCATCGCTTTGCCGCTCTTGCACCTGAACAATAAGTGCTGCACGATATATGTTAATGGGTGAGCCATCAATCGGCATACGCGGTAAATGATAACCTCGAGGCAAATGCGGGCCGCACGCGCGATGCTGGGGATTGACCAGCGGGAATTGGCCGGATTGTCCGGCCTCTCCCTGCCAACCATCCAGCGCATGGAGGCGAGCGACGGCGTCGTGCGCGGCAATGTCAACTCGCTGGTGAAGCTGGTCGAAGC
Source organism: uncultured Alphaproteobacteria bacterium (assembly GCA_963726125.1). Lineage (GTDB taxonomy): Bacteria > Pseudomonadota > Alphaproteobacteria > Acetobacterales > Acetobacteraceae > JAMXLO01. The sequence goes on from CAVSBG010000020.1 coordinate 285,517, forward strand.
CTTGCAGGACGCCGGCATCGAGTTGATCGCCGAAGGCACGACCAGCAGCCACGGCGGACGCGGTGTACGCCTGAACGCGCCGACCACCCGCCGCACTCAGCCATCACGCACATGATCGTCCCGGCGCTCTCTTGCATCGCAGCCCTGCTATGCCTCAGCGTCGCCGGTGCGCTCCTCGCGACGACGCCAGCTGGCCGCACCATTATCTACGGCGGCAGTCTGGTGATTTCGATAGCCTCGCTGCTCATAGCGTTGCTTTCAATCGGCGCCGCACCCGCGACGGTCATCTTGCCAATCGGCCTGCCCTGGACGGGCGCACATTTCCACCTCGACCCGCTTGCCGCCTTCTTCCTCGCCGTGGTCGGATTGGGCAGCGCCGGTGCCAGCCTCTACGCGCTGGGCTACGGCCGCCACGAGCACGAACCGCAGCGAGTCCTGCCGTTCTACCCATTATTCCTCGCCGGCCTGAACCTCGTGGTGCTTGCGGCCGACGCGTTCAGCTTCCTGTTCGCGTGGGAGTTGATGTCGCTGGCCTCCTGGGCATTGGTGATGTCGCACCATCGCGAAAGCGACAACACGCGCGCCGGCTATGTTTATATCGTAATGGCAAGCTTTTCCGGCCTCGTCCTGCTCCTGTGCTTCGGATTACTGGCCGGCACGACCGGCAGCTATGCGTTCTCAACCATACGCGCCAGCCACCCATCATCCGGCATCGCCGCCCTGGCACTCCTCCTGGCCCTGATCGGTGCTGGTTCGAAAGCCGGCGTCGTGCCACTGCACGTCTGGCTGCCGCTCGCTCATCCCGCCGCACCGAGCCATGTCTCGGCCCTCATGAGCGGTGTGATGACCAAGGTCGCCGTCTACGGTTTCATACGCATCGCCTTCGATCTGGTCGGTGCGCCAACCTGGTGGTCGGCTGTCATCGTCCTCGCTGTCGGCGGCGTCACAGCAGTGCTAGGCGTGCTGTACGCGCTGATGGAGCACGACCTGAAGCGGCTGCTCGCCTATTCCACGGTCGAGAACATCGGCATCATCTTCATCGGGCTCGGTCTCGCACTGGCGTTTGCCGCAAATCAGCTGCCCGCCGCCGCCGCTCTCGCGCTGACCGCCGCACTGTTCCACGTCTTCAACCACTCGGCCTTCAAGAGCCTCTTGTTCTTTGGCTCCGGCGCGGTGCTGGCAACAACCGGCGAGCGCGAAATGGATCATCTCGGCGGCCTGATCCATCGCATGCCGAAAACCGCGTTCACCTTCCTGATTGGCTGCATGGCAATATCTGCGCTGCCGCCGCTCAATGGCTTCGTCTCCGAGTGGCTGACCTTTCAGGCGATCCTGCTCCATCCGGACCTACCGCAATGGGGCTTGAAGATCATGATCCCTGCCGACGGTGCGCTGCTTGCATTGTCGGCCGCCCTCGCCGCGGCCTGCTTCGTAAAAGCATTCGGCATTAGCTTTCTCGGGCGACCTCGCACCCGAGTGGCAGCACAAGCCCGCGAGGTCGATCGCTTTTCGCTCTACGCGATGTTCAGCTTCGCGGCGCTCTGCCTGCTCGCCGGCATCTTCCCAGGCGTGATGATCGACCTGCTCGGACCTGTGACACAGATGTTGACCGGCGCCCATCTGCCGACGCAGCTCGGCGTGGCATGGCTATCCATTGTGCCAATCGCGAGCGCACGTAGCTCGTACAACGGCATGCTCCTCTTCGTGTTCATCGCAGGGTCCGCTTCGATCACGGCCCTGGTGATCCACCGCTACGCCTCGCGCTCGGTTCGGCGTGCACCACCATGGGATTGCGGCTTTCCCGACCCACGACCGATCACGCAGTATACCGGTGCCAGTTTCGCTCAGCCGATCCGCCGCGTATTTGGCACCGTCGTCTTCCGTGCCCATGAGGTAGTTACAATGCCGCCGCCAGGCGACATTGGACCGGCTCGAATCGAAAAGCACCTCAGCGACCTGATTTGGGATGGGATCTACGCGCCCATCGCGAACGTCGTATGGCGCCTGTCGCTTACCCTGAATGCGCTGCAGTTCTTGACCATCCGCCGCTATCTAGGCTTCGTGTTCGCCGCACTGGTGATTCTCCTGCTGGTGCTTGCACTGTGGCAGTGATCCAGGACCTGCTCGTACAGGGCACACAAATGGCTGTGGTGCTCCTGCTGGCGCCATTGCTCACGGGGTTGGCGCGAAAGGTGAAGGCGAGGCTGCAGCGTCGCCGCGGGCCATCGCTGATCCAGCCGTACCGAGACCTGAAACGGTTGCTCGGCAAGGAAGTGGTGCTCTCGGAAAACGCCTCCTGGCTGTTTCGTGCCGCACCATATGTGATCTTTGCCGTCACTTGGGTCGCGGCGGCGTTGGTACCCACATTTGCCACAGGCCTGCTGTTCAGTTGGTCCGGCGACCTGATCGCGATCACCGCACTGCTGGGCAGCGCGCGGTTCGTTCAGGCGCTGGCCGCAATGGACATCGGTACCAGTTTCGGCGGCATTGGTTCATCGCGCGAAGTGATGATTGCGTCGCTTGCTGAACCAGCCATGCTGATGATCGTGTTGTCCGTGGCGCTGATTGCAGGATCCACACAACTCTCCACCATCGCGGATTACATGGCCTTCTCCGCCGTCGGCCTGCGCGTGTCCCTGGGCTTGGCGCTGATCGCATTCATCGTGGTGGCGCTGGCCGAGAACGCACGCATCCCGGTCGACAATCCAGCAACCCATCTGGAACTGACCATGGTGCACGAGGCGATGGTGCTGGAGTATTCCGGACGGCACCTGGCGATGATCGATCTCGCCGCGTCGCTGAAGCTGCTGCTCTACGTATCGGTCATTGCCTGCATCTTCTTCCCGTTTGGCTTCGCCGGCGGCTACGCCATCGGGTTGCTATGCTACCTGCTGAAACTTGGTGCCGCCGGCGTGCTGCTCGGCGTGTTCGAGATGTCGATAGCCAAGATGCGGGTATTCCGTGTGCCCAATTTCCTTGGCGCCGCCTTGATGCTGAGCCTGCTGGGCGTGCTCCTGTTGTTCGTGTCGGGGGGCATGTGACGCACGGCTTCGACTTCGACGTCGCGCATATGTTGGCCGGCGGTCTGGTTTTGGCAAGCTTCGGCATGCTGTACCAGGATCGGCTTTATGCGTTGATCAACGTCCTCGCACTGCACGCGCTTATCCTGACCCTGTCGGTCGCGTGGCAGGCCCATGTACAGCAGGCGCCACATCTCTACGTCACCGCGGCCATCGCCCTCGGCTTCAAGGTTATCATCATCCCCATGGCGCTGCGACGAATGGTGCACCGTCTTGGCATCCACCGCGAGATCGAAACGGTGGTGAGCATTGGCCTTACTATGCTTGCTGGCATCGCGCTCGTTGCATTGTCGCTAATGGTGATGCTGCCAGTTACCGCGCACGCAGATCCAGTCGCGCGCGAGGACATCGCACTGGCGCTGTCGGTGGTGCTGATCGGATTGTTGATCATGGTCACGCGGCGCAACGCAGTGAGCCAGGTCGTTGGCTTCCTGTCGTTGGAGAACGGCGTCAACCTGGCTGCCACCGGCGCCCAGGGAATGCCGCTGGTGGTGGAGATCAGCGTGGCGTTCTCCATCCTGATCGCATTCATCGTGGTCGGCATCTTCCTGTTCCGCATCCGCGAGCGCTTCGACACCGTCGATCTGGAAGCTCTCGACCGGTTCAGGGGAGAACGGCGTTGAGCCGCACGCATCGCCTCTCCCACCAACCAAGTGACGTCAGCAGCCCCGGCGTGCCGGACCAGCGTCTATGACCGAGCTGGCATTCTTGCTCATCCCTCTGATCGCCGCGGCGATCCTATCGACAATCAGAGGCTATCGGTTCTCGGCGCGAGTCAACGTCGCCGCGAGTTTCCTCTCGCTGCTTGCCGCCGTAGGATTGCTAATCGACCGCCCCGCGACCGGTCAGTACTTGCTTGTCGACGACCTCAACATAGTGTTCATCCTGCTCAATGCCTTCGTCGGCTTCACCACCAGCTTGTTCAGTGCAAGCTACATCAGCCACGAATTGGAGATCGGACGCCTCACCCCCAGCCATATCCGTTTCTATCACGTCATGTACCAACTCATGCTGTTCGGCATGAGCCTGGCGTTGATTGCCAACAACATCGGCCTGATGTGGGTGGCAGTGGAACTCGCGACACTCACCACCGTGGTGATGGTCGGCATATACCGGACCCACGAAGCGATCGAGGCCGCCTGGAAGTACTTCATTCTCGGCAGTGTTGGCATCGCACTCGCCTTGTTCGGCACCATCCTGGTCTATCTCGCTGCCCGTCCCGTGATTGGCGAGGGCCTCGATGCGATGGTCTGGACCCGGCTGCTGACCCGCGCACGCGACTTTGACCCGGCACTGCTCAACGTCGCCTTCATCTTCCTGTTGCTCGGTTACGGCACCAAGGTCGGCTTGGCGCCAATGCATGCCTGGCTACCAGACGCCCACGCCGAGGGTCCCACACCGATCTCCGCCGTACTGTCCGGCCTGCTGCTGAATGTCGCGCTCTATGCACTGCTGCGGTTCAAGGTGTTGCTCGCCGCCAACCCCGGCGCCATCGCCTCCGGCCCGCTCATGATCGCGCTCGGACTGATCTCGCTGATCTTCGCGTCCTTCATGCTATATCGCCGCCGCGACATCAAACGCATGTTCGCCTACTCCTCGATCGAGCATATGGGCATTACCGTGTTTGCGTTCGGCATGGCCGGTCCGCTGGGCAACTTTGCCGGCCTGCTGCAAATGACCATGCATAGCCTGACCAAATCGGCGATCTTCTTTTCCGTCGGCCACATCACGCAGGTGAAGGGCACGCAGCGCATTGCCGACATCGGCGGGCTGACGACGACACACCCGTTGCTCGGTTGGGGTCTGGTTGCTGCTGTCGCTGCAATCGCGGGCCTGCCACCATTCGGCGTGTTCACCAGCGAGTTCCTGGTGACCAGTTCCACCTTCGCGCGCGAACCACTGCTGGCAATCCTGTTCGTGTTCGGCCTGCTGGTCTCGATCGGTGCCCTGTTCCTGCGCCTGAACTCCGTTGCGTTCGGCGAAGTACGCGGCCCGACAGGGCCGGTCACTGCGTCCTATGTGCCGATGTTCGCGCATCTTGCGCTGGTACTGATCGCCGGCATCTGGCTCCCCGCGCCGCTGGTGACCTGGTTCCAACATGTGGCGGCGTTGTTGGGATGATCATCGACACGACCTACTGGCAGGAGGCCGCAGCAGCCTTTTCCGCCGGCGAAGCGACGCTCCTCAGCATCTGGGGCGAACCGGGCAAGGTTCATATGGCCGTGCTGCATGACAACGCGCCGCCACCTGCCATTCTGACCCTGGAATGCCCGGACAACCGATATCCGTCTGTCGGCGCACTGCATGCTCCCGCGATCCGTTTGGAACGCACGCTACGTGATCTATTCGGACTCGAGCCGATCGGGTTGCCCGACCCGCGCCCTTGGCTTGACCATGGCCCGCATCCGACTGCCTACCCTTTCCTGCCGGTCGAGGGTGAGAGCCTGCACCAGATCCCGGTAGGCCCGGTGCACGCAGGGATCATAGAGCCTGGCCATTTCCGGTTCACCGCGGATGGCGAGACGGTGGTTCGGCTGGAACAACGCCTGGGCTACGTCCACAAGGGTATCGACCACCTGATGCGCGGCATGTCGTTGCCGGGCGCCGCACGGATCGCCGGCCGCACGTCGGGCGACAGCACCGTTGCCTATGCCTTCGCCTTCGCGCGCGCCGTAGAAGACGCCCTCGGTATCAACCCGCCATCGCGCGCCATGTGGCTGCGCGGCGTGATGGCGGAACTTGAGCGTATCGCCAATCACCTCGGCGACTTCGGTGCGATCTGCAATGATGCCTCGTTCAGCATCATGCTCGCGCATTGCGGCATACTGCGAGAACGGGTGCTGCGCTGCGCCGCCGCCTGCTTCGGCCACAGGCTGATGATGGACTGCATTGTGCCCGGCGGAGCTGCGAAGGATCTGCCTCCCAATGGTGCCGCGGACATCCGTGCGCTGATTGACGAAATTCGCGCCCGCTTTCCGATGTTGGTCGACCTTTATGACAAGACCGCATCGCTGCAAGACCGCACGGTGGGGACTGGCATTGTCTCCCATGCATTGGTCCAGCAGTTTGGCGCCGGTGGCTACGTCGGCCGCGCGTCGGGGCGCAATTTCGACGCCCGCAGGTCGATCGGGTATGCCCCCTACGATCAGCTACACTTCGATGTGCCCATACGGCAGGAGGGCGACGTCAATGCCCGCGTTTGGATCCGCATTCAGGAAGTCGAGCAAAGCCTGTCGCTGATAGAGCAGATGCTTGATCGCCTGCCCGAAGGAGAAGTACTGGCCGCGGTCGAGCGCACGGCCCCGAGCAGCGGGATGGCGCTGGTCGAAGCCTTTCGCGGCGATGTGCTGGTATGGCTCCGGATCGATCAGGCAGGTGTTATCGATCGTTGCCATCTGCGTGACGCATCCTGGTTTCAGTGGCCGCTGCTGGAAGTTGCAATTGAGGGCAACATCGTCGCTGACTTCCCGCTCTGCAACAAATCGTTCAACTGCTCTTATTCCGGGCACGATCTATAATGCTGAAGACGTTGCTCCAGGGCCTTCGCCGACCTGTCACTGAACCGTCGCCCGCGCTGGACGACCCGGACCTCGCCGCGTTGGCAGCGAAGCTTGATCGTGTCGCCCAACGCCGTCTCGGTCGCAGTCTGTCGATCCGCGAAGTCGATGCCGGCTCGTGCAACGCCTGCGAACTGGAAATCCATGCGCTCAACAACGCATTCTACGATCTCGAACGCTTCGGCCTGCGCTTCGTTGCCTCGCCGCGCCACGCTGACGTTCTGATGGTCACGGGTCCGGTGACACGCAACATGCGTGAGGCCCTGGAACGTACGTGGCGTGCCACGCCCGATCCGAAATGGGTCGTCGCCATCGGTGATTGCGCGGCGGGCTGCGGCGTGTTCGCCAACAGCCCGGCCTGTATCGGTGGCGTAGACAAGGTCGTGCCGGTTGACCTCGTGATCAGAGGCTGCCCGCCGACACCCACGCAGCTTCTCCGTGGTTTGCTTAGCTTGCTGGAGACGTCACCGAACCGGATCAGCGGTCGCTGAACAGCACGCCGCCCTTCGCCTTGTTGTCGCGCGAGCCTTCGACGATCTCCGCCAGCACCGCGTCCGCCGTGACACCGAAATTCTTTACGACCGCGTCCGTTATGTCTTTGACCAGCGCGCGCTTCTGCTCCTTCGAACGCCCCTCGATGGCGTGAACGTAGACTTCTGGCATGGTTGCGTCCTCCGCTGTGTTGCAGGCCCAGCATAGCCCATACGGTTGACAACACGACAGCGAGGCTGCGAAGGATCGCCGCAAGAGTCCGGAGGGGAAACTATCCATGAACAGATTAGTGCTGAGTCGCCGCGGTCTGGTCGCGACAGCGCTGGCGGCGCCCGCCATCCTAGGCAGTCGCGCGCGTGCCGCGGGCACGATCCAGATGATCAGCCACCGCTATCCCGCGCTGGAGTACTACGCCGAGAAGATGCGTACCGCCATCCCGGGCGTCACCGTCAACACCCAGCTCATGCCAATAGACAAGGCGCTGGAACTCGCCACCATCGCCATGTCGTCGAAGTCCGATACGCCGGATATTGTCTATGCCAGCGACACGAGCTTCCAGACATTCGTCAAGAACGGCTGGTTCCGTCCGCTGGATGATCTCTGGGCGAAGTACAGGGACGAATTCAAGCTGGACGACATCCCAGAATCGGTTCGAAAGACCTATACTCGTGATGGCCATATCTATGTAATGCCGCACACGCTCAATACCATGATGTTCTTCTACAGAAAGGACCTGTTTGATGCGGCCGGCAAGACGGCACCGAAGACGTTCGTCGAATACGCGCGCTGGCGAAGTCGTTCAATTCCCCGCTTCGGTCAGGCAATGTCAGTTGCCTGAAGCCGGTCGACGCCGCCATCAACGAGGCCCACTGGTACTTCAACGCCCTCGGCGACGGCTGGTTCGACGAAAGACTGGCGCCCGATCTTCAACGACGCGAAGGGCGTTGCAGGCGATCGAGACGATGAAAGAGATCACGCACTACGCCCAGCAAGGCTTCACCACGGCTGCCAACGACGAATGCATGATCGCCTATCAGCAGGACACCGGCGTGATGGGCCTGCAATGGGCGACGCGGGCAAAGGCGATGGACGATCCGGCCAAGTCGCGGGTGGTCGGCAAGATCGATTGGGCGGCGCCGCCACACGGTCACGCAGCGCATCTCGGGCGACGGCTACGCGATCTCGGCGTTCAGCAAGCAGGATCCGGACACGCTGTTCCGCATCATCGCCACCTCGGCCGATCAGGCGAACATGCGCGGCGCCGCGTCGCTGTTGATCCCGCCGCGCACAGTCGCTGCTGGACGATGCCGAACTGAAGCAGGCCAATCGCTTCTATCCCGCGGCTCTGGCGTCCAACGATGTCGGGCACGCCTGCCCCGGCGTTGCCGGAATTCTACGCGGTCGGCGAGTTCATCACCCGCCGGATCCTGCAGAGCCATGAATGGCGAGATGCCAGTGAAAGCGGCGCTTGATGCCGCGGCGACCGAGACCACGGAATTCCTGAAGGGTCACGGCTATTACAAGTGAACCGGCGCGCCGCCGTCGCGGGCGGCGCGGACCTTTGGCTGGAACCCAGGGCAGCTGGTGGCTGTTCCTGGCGCCGAGCGGACTGGTGCTCACCACGGTCATGTTGTTTCCGCTCGGGCTATGCGATCTGGCTGAGCCTCTTCAACTATGACCTCGGCAGCGGTGCGTACGATTTCATCGGTCTCGGCAACTACTTTGCCCTGCTTGCGGATGAGAGGTTCTGGGAATCGCTCGACCGCACCGTCGTGATCGTTCTGTCTGCCGTCGGACTGGAATTCTGCCTCGGACTGTTGGTCGCCTACGGACTGTATCGCCTGACCTTCGGAGTCCGCACGCTGAACCTGCTGCTGTTCCTGCCCAACATCGTCACGCCCGTTGTCGCCGCGCTGTTCATCCGCTGGATCTTCGTCAGCCGCTGGGGATTGTTGAGCGGCGCGCTGATCGCTCTCGGCATCTTCCCGCCGGATTTCCTCGGCAATCCCGCCTGGGCGCGCGCCACCGTCGTGTTTGCGGATTCCTGGCAGTTCACGCCATTCATGATCCTCGTGCTTTACGCCGGCCTGAACACAGTCGACCAAAGCCAGATGGAGGCGGCGCAGATCGACGGCGCCGGCGTCTGGACCCTGCTGTTCCGCATCATGCTGCCGGCAATCCGGCCGCTGATTGTGTTCGTGCTGGCGATCCGCCTGATGGACGCGTTCCGCTTCTTCGACACGATCTACGTGCTGACTTCCGGCGGTCCAGGAACCGCCACCGAGACGATCACGCTTTACACTTACGCGCTGGCGTTCCGTCTGCTGCAATTGGGCAAGGCCTCTGCGCTCGGCGTGCTGACGCTGCTGTTCGTGGCCGGAATGGTGGCGTTGATGATCCGCCTGGTTTATCGACGCGAGCGAGGTGCCTTCTGATGCATCGGCGGCTTCGCTGGCAACTCCCGCTGTTCCTGCTGCTCGCGGGATTCACCGCGATGAACTTGACGCCGATCATCTGGGGCGTACTGATCTCGATCAAGCAGCCGGTCGACGCATTCTCCGTGCCGCCTAAGCTGATCTTCACACCGACGTTCGAATTCCATGAGCAGGTCTGGGTCGAAAAGGGCTTCTGGCACTTCCTGATCAACAGCGCGATCATTTCAGCTGGCACTGTCATCCTGTCGGTGTCCGTCGGCACAATGGCCGCCTATGGCCTGTCGCGGCTGGCCAATCGCACGTCGCGCGGTCTGCTGTTCGGACTGCTGGCAATGCGCATGTTTCCGCATATCCTGCTGGCGATCCCGTTCTTCGTGCTGGCGAAGTCGCTCGGCCTGATCAACACCTATCCGGCGATGATCCTGGCGTTGGTGGCGATCAACCAGCCCTTCACGATCTGGCTGATGCGCAGCTTCTTCGTCGACGTGCCGCACGAGCTTTACGAGGCCGCGGCGATCGATGGCTGCAACGCCTGGCAGGTGTTCGCGCGCGTGGCGTTGCCGGTGGTGCGACCAGGCCTATGGGTGACCGCGTTGTTCAGCCTGCTGCTTGCCTACAACGAGTTCCTGTTCGCTCTGGTGCTGACCGGGCCCGACACCAAGACGCTGCCCGTCGCGATCGCCGAATATGGCGCGCGAGGACATCAACTACTGGTCGCTCTCCGCCGCCGCGGCCGTCGGCATCATGCTGCCGATCGTCATCTTCATGATGGCGCTGCAGCGGCACCTGGTGCGCGGCTTGGCATTCGGCGCGGTCAAGGGCTGACCTCGGCTGCTACCCCGGTACCGGCGCCTGCGGATGCAGCAATTTCTGGTCGCGCAGGTCGCTCCACAGCGTGGCCGGAATCGGCGTGCCGCAGGAGTTCCTGATTCTCCTCGAACTCTTCCACGGCACGCGGTCCGGGAATGATTGCTGCGACCGCGGGATGCGCCAGCGGGAACTGCAATGCCGCGGCCGGCAATGGCACGTCGTGAGCGTCGCACACCGCGCGGATCGCCCGGACGCGCGTCACGATCTCAGGCGGTGCCGCGGCATAGTTCCAGGTGTCCCGGCCGGCCAGGATGCCCGAGTTCAAAGGCCCCCCAACCACGATGGACGTGCCTCGCTCGCTGCACATCGGCAGCAGGTCATCGAGCGGCGCCTGCTCCAGCAGTGTGTAGCGTCCGGCCAGCAGGAACACGTCCCAGTCGCCGAATTTCAGCACCTCGATCAGAACCTCCTTTTCGTTGACCCCGAGGCCGATGGCGCTGACCGCACCGGTGCGGCGTAGCTCCTCAAGCGCGCGATAACCGCTCTCGCGCAGGACCTTCATATGCGCGGCATTGGTCTGTTCGCCATGTTGATAGACGCCAATGTCATGCACGAACAGAATGTCGATCTTGGCAATTCCGAGGCGCTGAAAGCTGTCCTCCATCGAGCGCATGATGCCATCGTAGGAATAGTCGTACTCCACTTCGAAGGGCAGCGGCGCAAATCTGCCGTCACTGGTTTGGCCACCGCTGTCATGCGGCCGGAGCAGGCGTCCCACCTTGGTCGACAACACCCATTCATCACGTGGTTTGTCGCGCAGCGCGTCGCCGACAGCTCGCTCGGCGGCCCCCACACCGTAGAACGGTGCCGTATCGAAATAGCGCACACCGCCGTGCCAGGCGGCGCTCACCACGTCCACCCGTTGCGCGCTCGTCATCGGAATGCGGCTGCCCCCAAGCGTCGCCGTCCCCAGGCCCAACGAAGTCACGTGCAACGCCGTTTTCCCTACGCGTCGCTTGTGCCAATCGGCCATGTAGTCCTCCCGTTCCGTGCCGGAAGTGGGCAGGCGATTGTCCGGCAAGTCAACTCGCTTGCCCGCGACAAGGCGGCCGTGTAGCCGGCATGCATGGTTCTCCGCTTTCTCTCACGTCTCGCGGCGATGCATGGCCTCCGCGCCGACATCGCCGCGCTGCTGCTCGGTGCGCTGACCGCCACGGCGCTGCCGCCGGTGCATGTAATTCCAGTGTTGCTGATTTCGGTTCCAGGCCTTCTGACGCTGCTGGATGCTGCCCGCGGTCCCGCCGTCGCGGCCCGGCGGGGCTGGTGGTTCGGGCTCGGCTTGCACGTCATCGGGCTCTATTGGATCACCGAGGCAATCCTGTTCGAGGTGGACCGTTTCTGGTGGCTCGTGCCACTGGCCGTTCCCGCGGTTGCTGCCGGGCTGGCGCTGTTCATTGCCGCAGCCTGCGCGCTGGCACGCTACGCGCGTGCTGGCTGGCCGCGTGTGGTCGCCCTCGCCGGCGCCTGGGTGCTGGCGGATCTCGCACGGCAGTTCGTGCTCACTGGCTTTCCATGGAATCCCTTGGGAAGCGTCTGGGCGATTCCCGGGACCGCCGGCGACGTGTTCATTCAGGCGGCCGCCCTCGGTGGCGTGCACGGGTTGACCTTTGCGACGATCCTGCTGGCCGCGGTGCCTGCACTCGGCTGGCGTTGGTGTGTCGGCGGCAGCGTTTTGCTCATCGCCTGGGCCGCCTTCGGCATCACGCGCCTACACGAACCGATGCCACAGCCGCCGCCGCTGACCGTGGTGCTGGTACAGGGCAACATTGCGCAGGGCCAAAAGTTCGACCAGGCCTTCGTCGTTCAGGAGTTCCGTCATTACCTGGACCTGACGGCGCAAGGACGCGCCAAGGCCGGTGACGGTCCCGCAGTCGTGGTCTGGCCGGAAACGGCATTTCCGCTTTTCCTGGATCTCGACGAACCGGCGAGACGGTTGATCGAGCAGGCGACCGAGGGCGACCCGGCGCTCATCGGCAGCATGCGCTTCGATGAGAAACGCCGCCCACGCAACAGCCTGTTCGCGCTGACCAATGGCGGCGTCATCGCAGCCATCTACGACAAGTGGCACCTCGTGCCGTTCGGCGAGTACGTACCCGACTGGCTGCCGCTGCCGATCATGGTGCTGCCCGGAGATGGGTTCGCCCCAGGTCCCGGGCCGCGGACATTGCACGTTCCAGGATTGCCGCCGGTCGGCGTGTTGATCTGTTATGAGGCGATCTTTCCCGGCCAGGTTGTCGCGCCGAATGACCGCCCTGCCTGGCTGGTGAATGTCACAAACGACGCCTGGTTCGGCAATTCCAGCGGACCGCGCCAACACCTCGCCGCGGCGCGCATGCGTGCGGTGGAAGAAGGGTTGCCGCTGATGCGCGCGGCCAATACCGGCATCACCGCCGCCTTCGATGCCCGCGGCCATGAGCTTGGCAGGGTCGACATGCAGACCACAGGCACGCTGGTCGTGGCGCTTCCCCCGGCGCTGCCGGCCACAGAGTTCGCGCGGCTTGGCCTTTGGTTACCGTTAATTACAAGTTCGGTTGCACTCGGCGTAGGGCTTATGGTCAGACGGAATACAGCGCAGGGTTGATGGGATTCGCCAGGCGGCAACAAAACCACGAGAGAGAAGTCGTAAATTTATACATATAGTTCATTTTGACGCAGACCGTTGACAATTGAGGGTTGTGCGGTTAAGTTTAGGTTAATGATGGCTCGGCAGCGGGGTATGCCAGCTTGCACGAGGGAGCGGGTGATATGTTGGATGAGACGAAAGGGAATGAGGTCATGGCGCGCGGCGAACACGTCGTTGGTGCCGACAAAGAATCACGTCCGAGTCCGATCGACGTGCATGTTGGGTCGCGGATTCGTCTTCGGCGGACGTTGCTCGGCATGTCTCAAGAGCGGCTTGGCGAGGCTCTCGGGCTGACGTTCCAGCAGGTGCAGAAGTATGAGCGGGGCGTGAACCGCGTGGGCGCGTCTCGGTTGTTCGACCTCTCGCGCGTGCTGGATGTCCCCATCAGCTTCTTCTTCGACGACATGCCGGATAGCTTGGCGGCAACCTATGGCGGCCAGGTCAGCCGACGCCCCACCGGGTTCTCGGATATGCAGGACGGCTTTACCGACGATGCGCTGAACCGCCGTGAAACACTGGAACTCGTGCGGGCATATTATCGGATCACTGATCCGGCTGTGCGGAAGCGCGTGTTCGACCTGATCAAATCGATGGGGCCAAACGAGGCCTGAACTAGCCTGACGACCCTTCGTCCCGCATCCGCAACTGCGGGTTGTCGAAACTGGGGTTGCGTAGCTGATAAAGGGAGTGGCGAAGCGCTGACCAGAGGTCGCGCTTCTCCTCTTCGCCGAGCGTGGCCGCGACCTCTTCGCAGAGGCCGTGGGCAACGAGCAGCAACTTCGGCACCTTGCCCGGCGGTTCCTCCAGCACCGCATTCAACCAACCAACCGGGAGACGGCGCTCCTGCCGCCGGCCGTGCTGATCGGTGCGCACAATGCGCAGCGCATCTTCGGTGAGCAAAAGCATCTCGCTGGCCCTGGCGCGTTGCGCATTCAGCCGCAGCAGGAACACCGCGAGGCCAACCTCGATCACGCTGAAGCCGACCACCGGCCAGGCGCCGATCAGCCAAAAGCGCAGCATCATCAGACCCGACAGCAAGCAGATCACGGCGATCAGAGTTCGTAACCCACGCGGGGACAGGCTGCGGTGCGGCACGATCACCGCCTCGAACAAGATCGCTGACGTTGCGGCCGGCTGGTCCATCCACGATATGTAGCGTACTCCGAGGGGCGCTAAGAGGGGCGACGCCCTTGCCGCAGGAAACGGGCGGCGCGACAAGCATTGCCGTGCCGACAAAATCGACCCCTCCCAAGAGGCCCCGCAAACCGCGCGCAATGACGCGCGATGAGGTGCGCGGCTTTCTTGAGGCACTGGCCAAGGTCAACCCGGATCCACGCAGCGAACTGAACTACATCGATCCCTACACGCTGCTGGTCGCCGTCGTGCTGTCAGCTCAGGCCACCGACGTGTCGGTCAACCGCGCGACGCAGACACTGTTCGCCGAAGCGGCAACACCTGAGGCGATGGTGCGTCTCGGTGCCGATGGCGTGGCGAGGCACATCCGCTCCATCGGACTCTGGCAAGGCAAGGCCCGCAACGTCATCGAGCTATCCCGCCAATTGATCGGGCACCATGGCGGCAAGGTACCGCGCGATCGCGAGGCGTTGGAGACGCTGCCGGGCGTGGGGCGGAAGACCGCGAATGTCGTGCTGAATGTCGCCTTCGGCGAGAGCACTATGGCGGTGGATACGCATATCTTCCGCCTCGGCAATCGCACCGGCATCGCGCCGGGCGCCACGCCGCGCGCCGTGGAGGATGCCCTGGTGCGGCGCATCCCGGCGGAACTGCTGCGCGACGCGCATCACTGGTTGATCCTGCACGGACGCTATGTGTGCAAGGCGCGCTCGCCGGAATGCTGGCGTTGCGTTGCCGCGGGGTGGTGCAAGTACCCGGACAAGACCTTGGCGCCTGCGGTGAAACCAGCGAAGCCGGGTTAGGCGTCAGGCGGCGATCTGTACGGCATCGGACCGAAGCTGCGCGATGCGGTGGACGCCGACGATCTGACGCAGGTTGCCCTCGACCAGATGCACGACGTCGCAGGGCATCGCCTGCATGGCGATCTCGATGTGCATGACGGCGCCGGCGCGATGGGACCACATGCGGTCGGGGATCAGGTCGCGCTTGGCGAACGGCTGCAAGAGACGCTGCAGCAGGCCGGGAGCGACTTCGGCGTCCAGCATGAAACGAACCGCGGTGGTTGACTGCTGTTCAGCAGTTTGATCGGCGGACATAATGGGAAACTCCAGACGAACGACGCGAAGGTGAGGGCGTTGAATCCCCGGCTGCTCAGGCAGCCGGGCCGCTAATTCGCGTGGTCGTCGTCTGGAACATGGTTCGATAGTAGGTCGCCGAACACGAATTGCAAGACCTCAGGGCCAATCCAGTTCAGGTAGTCTGACCAGCGGAACCTGACGCATCGACAGCGTGCGATACTTCAGCTTCAGCGGCACATCGACATCGGGCGGGCCGCCATTCTCCGGGTTGTTGGCGAGGAGTGACAGCACCGCCTTGGCCGCGGTTGCGGCGGACCTGCTGACCACGCCGTGCGCCGCCAGCGCATCAAGCGTCTCAGCGTATCCGGTCGCCTTTGCACTTCCGTCCCCCGCCAACTGCAACTGATCATCCAGCGTCAGCGTCGCTTGGGCTGTGAGATCGAGCGATCCCCACAGCAGCGCCATATGGCGGATTTGCAGCGACCCACCAACGCCACGCCACGCCTTTGCCTGATCTGTGATGGTACTACCGGGCGGCAGCGGCCCGCTGAGGTTCCCATCGATCGCCAGGCTCGCGATGTAGGGGCCGAGTGCCCGCCCCGGGCCCGGCGGTAATCCGACGCGCTCGGCCCCCAGTGTGATGCCAATGGCCGTCTGGCTGGCTTTTGCCTCGGGCACGAAGTCTCAGATGCACCTGAAGGCTGTCCAGCGGTCGCCAGGTCGCCAGCCATACGCAGATCAGTCACGCCGATGTCGGCGAAGCGCGGCCACGGTTCGGCTGCCAACGGCAGAGCCGCCTGCATATGGCTGGCCGTAAAGGCGACCTCGGGATTGCCGGACAGGCGAAGCTGCTGTTCGCCCTGAGGTACGACCAATAATATGCCAGGTCGCAACAAGGACACCCGCAGGGCCAGCCGTTCGGCGGTCCATGTCAACCCGCCCAAAATGTCCCGGTCGCCGCCCTGAAGCTTCACCGTCGGCACGGTGAGGGTGGCGAACGCCGGCCAACCCCCGGCCTCAGGGGTTCCAGTCGTCATCGTCCAACCGTCCGCGCGTGCCTGTGCAACCCAGACGGCGAACCCGTCTTCCAGACGTTGCCTGGCGATAAACCAGTAGAGCGAATCGGCGGCGACCAGCAGCAACGGCACAGCCAGCACGGCGATCCACAGTTTCCTGCTGCGCCACATATCTCTCGGCCTTGGAAAAGGGTCGCCGCTTATAGGCAATCAGGGCTACGAGGCAAACGCGAGGAGCCTCGCGGCGTGAGCGACAATCCTGGTTAATTTGCACAACCACCGCGTGCATAGGCTGGATTCGTCCCCAGGCTGGGCGACGGCTTCTCACAACCCACTATCGAGCAAGAAACTCAATTGTACCAATGCATTAAGGTCGCACACTGGAGTGAATTGGCAGGCCGTGCGCAAGTCAGCCCACAGAGTTCTCCACAGCCCCCTCCGATGCGCCTGGATCGGTGCGAAGCGTGATCTCCAGGCATTGCATCAGATGTGCGCGAGTGGTTGCTGCGGGGATCGGTTGCAGCACGTGTATGTGTATGGTGCCAGAGCGTTTCTGGAATGCCCGGCGCCCCCAACAATGCCCCGAATCCGTCACGACCGGAACGACCGGCAGATGCGTTCTGGCCGCGAGCGCCGCCACGCCCGACTGTAGCGGCAACCTGACCCCTGGCGTGGCGCGCGTGCCTTCCGGGAAGATCACGATCTGCCGTCTCTCGTGGAGGGCGCGATCAGCCTCGCGCAGCAACTGGCGAAGCGCAGCCGCGCCACCACCTCGGTCGACCGCGATCATGCCACTGAGCGACAGCAGGGGGCCGAACAATGGGATGCGCAGCAGTTCCTGCTTCACCACGTAGCAGCAGCGCGGCAGCAACGTCAGCCAGACGATGGTATCGAACGCCGATTGGTGATTCGAGGCGATCAATCTGGCGCCTGGACCTTCCAGGGCTTCGAGGCCGTGCACCTGGAGTCGGATGCCACAGATAATTCTTGCTGCACCCACAATGATGCGCGCCCACATCTGCGCCACATCGAGCACACGGCCAGGTGCGACCAGGCGGACAAACAAGCCGGGCACCAGCGCGATGATGAAGGTCGCGGTGAAGAAGAACAGGTTGAACAAGGTGGAGCGCACGATGGTCATCCGCCGTGGCCGCCATGTACCGCCATCGGCTCACGCAGGGGAAGCACAGTTGTCAATCCGACGGCGGAGGCGAGGTATTTGACGTATTCCTCGGCGATCAATCGCAAAGTCGGCGCGGACCAACGCTGCGCGGCCGGCGGCCAGACTGGGACCGGATACAGGTTCGTGTCCGGCAACAAGCGGCGCAGTTCGAGCAACGCCCTCGGCATATGATAGAAGGCTGTGACGACCAGCAATGAGCGGATCGCATTGGTCCGCGCCCAGGCGGCGGTTTCCAGGGCGTTCCCTCGCGTCGTGGTGGCCGTGCGCCCTATCGACACCCGCGTCGCGATTGGCAACGCATTGACGCCGGCAAGCCGGGCGAGCTCGGGCAGTTCCGCGCCGCCGCCGATGCCGGACAGCAGCAGTCGATCGCCACGACCTTGGGTGAGCAGGCGCAGCGCTGTCTCGACGCGCTCCTGGCCGCCGGTGAACGCGACGATGCCGTCGGCGTGTGGTGGAGGTTCGGCGGATGCCCCGGCGAGATAGATGAACCAGGCGAAGCTCAGCACGAACGCAGCAGCGACAGCGCCACCACTGAGTGCGGCGAGGGCTCGCCATCGCAACGCGGTGCCGCGGAAGGTCATCGTCATCATGGCAGTGATGTCGTCATGGCAGCCGGCGCAGCCAGCGGCGCACGGTGCCTTGCGCGGTCACGAAACCGATGGTGGCGGCGGCAGCGGGGAGGCCCGGGAGCGTCAGCCATAGAGCCATCGGCAATGTGGTCAGCATGTCGGTCGTGGAGGCGGACTCGCCGGCACCGCTGGCGAATGGGGCAGCGAGATGCGCCAGCACCAGCAGTATCGGCAAGGCGAGGATCGCACCGGCGATACCGCCCGTGGCCGCCAGGAGCGTTGCACGCCCGGCAAAGCGGGCGGCGATGTAGCTGTCGGTGGCACCGAGGCCGTGCACGATCTCGATCGCCTCGCGCCGTGCCGCCATGCCGGCGCGCGTGGCGACGGCGATGACGGCCGCGGCGACTGCCGCAACCAGGAGAAGCGCCAGACCGGCGCAGGCCTGGAGGCTGCGTGCCAACGCAGCGAGGCGGCGGATCCAGACGCCGTGACTCTCGACCAACGTGCCTGGGACAGCTTCGGTCAGGCGACGTGCAAGGCCGTCCAGCTCGACATCCGCGCTGGTCAGGCGGACCGCGATGACGGCGGGCAGAGGGAGAGCAAGGCGTTCGGCGCTGCTGCCAAGCCAGGGTCGCAGGAGCTCACCGAGTTCGTCATCGCTCAGCGCGTGGGTGTCGGCAACGCCCGGGGTTCCCTGAAGCAGCGCCACCACCCGTTGGAGCCGGGAACCGGTGCCTTGGGCCGCTGGCTCGTTGGGCTTTGGCACCTGCACGGTCAGCGCCGAACCAGCCCCGTGCTGCCAGTGCAGCGCGAGCGACGCGGCTCCAACCCAACCCGCCATGGCGAGTGCCGCGAGAAACGCCATGGCGGCGACCAGGAAGGGCAGTATGCGATCGGAGATGGCACGACGGAGCCCGAGTTCGTCGAAACCCGCGGGACGGAGGAGGCGGCGCGGCCGGAGCATGGCCATCACGGCGCCTGCGACAATCGGCCATGCGCGAGTCGGAGAGCCGGCGCCGCGTGGCGGGCAACGAGCGAGTCGTTGTGGGTGGCAACAACGACGGTGGTGCCGAGACGGTTCATCTCCTTGAACAGCTGCATCAGGCGCTCGGCCTGGGCGTCATCGAGGTTGCCGGTGGGTTCGTCGGCGAGGAGCAGGCTGGGACGGTTGATGACCGCTCGGGCAATGGCGACACGCTGTTGCTCGCCGCCGGACAGCTCGGCCGGCCGTGAGTTGGCCTGCCTGGCGAGACCGACCCAGCGGAGCATTTCGCCGACGTCGGCACGGATCTGGCCTTCGGGGCGTCCGGCGATGCGGAGAGGCAATGCGACGTTGTCGAAGGATGAGAGGTGGGGGAGGAGGCGGAAATCCTGGAAGACGACGCCGATACGGCGGCGCAGGCGGGGAAGCAGGCGGCGTTCGGCGGTCTCTATGTCCGTGCCGAAGATGGACAGGCGGCCTCGGGTGGGGCGGATGGCGAGGTACATCAGGCGCATCAGGCTGGTCTTGCCGGCGCCGGATGGGCCGAGCAGCCAGCGGAACGCGCCGTCCGGCAGCGTGAAGCTGAGATCGTGCAGGACTTCCGGCCCGGCCTGGGCAGGTGAGCCCTGGCTGGTTCGGCCGTATCTCAGTCCGACACCGTCGAATCGCACCATGCGAATGCCCACTTGGCCGTCCGTCATTCTTGCCACTGTGCGCGGCGCGCCGGAAGCGACGTGCGGCATTGCCTCGGACCGAACTGTCCCGCAACATTGGCGAACCCATGCGCATCACCTGCCCATCCTGCTCCGCCGGCTACGAAGTGCCGGAACTCCCTGATGCCGAGCGGACGTATCGTCCGATGTGCCAGGTGCGGTGGCGAGTGGACCCCGGTTGCCATCACTGCCGTGGCGGCGGGCACGGACGCGCAAGCGGATGAGCAAGCGTCCGCGGGAGCAGAGGAGGCGGCGGCCTGGTCGGTGGCGCGGCAGTCGGCGATGGACAGGCTGGCGGCGAATCCTGTTCGGACGCCGTCGCGGCTGCCGCTTCGTTTGGCCTGGGTGGTCAGCGTTCTGGTGTTGGTGCTGGCGGTCTGGGCGGCATTTGCGTGGCGGACGGATATCGCGGTGGCGTGGCCACCGAGTGGGCGGGTGTATGCGTTGTTCGGTCTTCAGGCGAACGCGAAATGATGGATGTGGTGGACATGGCGGTTGGGCTGACCGCGGACTTCAGCAGTCGTGGCGTTGCGGCGGCAACGGCCGGATTTCGTGCGGTACAGCCAGGGCAGCCACGATGTGCTGATGGCGCCGGCGGATCCCGGTGGGGTCAGCTTGGTGGAGCGGGCTGCGGTGGCGCTCCATGTGGCCTCGATCGAGCGGGACGCGGCGTTGGTGGCGCATTACCAGGCGCGGCTGGACGAACTCGGGGGAGAGCGGCCTGTCCGGCTTGGGGCGATCCTGGAGCACGTGACGGTGGTGGCGGGAAGTCCGGGTTCGGCGACGCCGACCGGACTGAAGCGCCTGGCGGGGGTCGGGCTGTCGCCGCGCGATATCGTGGCGGTGACGCAGATTGTCGCGTTTGTGAGCTATCAGGCGCGGGTGGTGGCGGGGCTGCGCGCACTGGGCGCGGATATCGGCCGGTGACGGGCAAGCGGTTCACGCTGGAGCCGGTGGAGTGGGCAGCCTGGATGCCGGTGGTGAGCGCGGGTGCCGCAACGCCTCGGCAGGCGGCGGCGTTGGCGGCGAGCCCGCAACGGGATTCGCCATATTTCCAGACACTCGCGCACGATGTGGATTTGCTGGAGCAGCGTTCACCACTGTTCCACGCGGTGATGTATGTGCCGCGAGGGTTGCCTCGGGCGGATCGGGAACTGGCGACGGTGGTCGTGTCGATCATCAACGGGTGCGTTTACTGCTCCTCGGTGCATGCGCGGCGGTTTGCGGAGCTGACTAAGCGACCGGAGGTGATCCAGCTGCTGTATGACGAGGGGCTGGGGACTGCACTTGAGCCTCGGCAGCGGGCGATTGTGGATTTCGCCGCGAAGCTGACGCGGGAGCCTTGGGCGATTGGGGCCGCGGATTTGCGGCCGTTGCGGGCGGTGGGGATGGATGACCTGCAGATCCACGATCTGATCCACACGGTGGCGATGTTCGCCAATGCCAACCGGCTGATGCAGACGCTCGGGGAGCCGGTGGTGGGCCCAGACTGAGCTGGACCGTCGGGGTCGGCGGGGCCGATGCCCTGGCGGCGATTGGAGGTCGCGGATTGGTGCGGGCGTCGGCACAGCGGGTGTCGCGGGCGGCCGATAAGCGCGTGCGCTGTTGGACAGACGTGGTGGCCGTCGGGACACTTTGAGGTGTCGCACGCTTGTCTCATGGCGCCGATTTACGAGACAGCGTCGTGCTGCGTGAGATCGGCGGCGAAGGCTCAGGCTGTGGTGCCGGCGGCGGCGCGTACTCGCGGACACTGGCTGGAGAGCGGCTGGCGCTTCACTAATCTCGCTGTTGGCGCCCGCAAGGGCAACGTGAGGGTGGGGGCACCCCCTCCCTGCCCTCCCCCGCTTCGCGGGAGAGGGGGTAATGGCGATCGGGCTGCGAATTGGGACGACATGTCCGGACCCGTGGGCAACCGCCGGGAATAGATCGACCGGTGGTTCGCCGCTGAAGAAGTCGAGGACCTGGCGGATGATAGGTAACTATAATAACTGATGTTATCAACATCAAGGTATATTTTCCGCGTGTGGCGGATGGGTTCCGCTGGGAAGGACCCGGCGGCGCGAGACGTGTTGGTGTGGACGGCCATGACGGGGTTGGGCGGGTTCAGCAACTGGGCGGGCGATCTGCCGTGACGGGCTTCCGATTGATGCCGGGACTTCGGTCCGCCCACGACGAGTTGACCGGCTGTAATGAGGAAGAGCCCGGATTGGCTACTGTCAACGAGACCTGGTGCTATCAGGTCACTCGGCGAGTACTCGCCCTACTTCCTCGATAAGCACCCGGTCATCGATCGGCTTGCGCAGGATCGGGCCCAAGGCCTCGCGATCGATACCGGGGATATTGTAGCCAGTCATGTAAACGACCTTGATGTCCCGTCGGCGTAACCGGGCCATACGTGAGAGAGCGATGCCGTTCACGCGGTCGGGCATCACGATGTCGGACAGCATCAGCGCAATGGGCTGATCCGATTCCAGGATGTCCAGAGCACCGCGGAAATCCGCGGTCAACGAGACGTCGTAGCCTTCGCGCTGCAGAACTCGACCTAGAGCCTCGCGGCAGGCAGGGTCGTCCTCGACCACCAGAATGTGAAGCTTTTCCGGCGGCACCCGTGCAACCGTTCCATCCATGTACAGACGCCTGATTTCTAGCAAACCGTCGTGACTCTCTTAGGGCGGCCTCGACTCTGCCGCAAGCAAAGAAGTGTCTCGTTTGGCATGGCCGGCCATTTACTTTTCGACCGCAACACCGCACGGTCCGCCGCAAAACGGGCCAGCAGAGAGACCGCATGAGTGATAACCGGAGCGTCGTCGTTTCACTGATCGACCGGCACTACCAGCGGTTGCTGACCGATTGGCTTTCCTGCCAGAAACGCGACGCGAGACTTGGCGACGGGCAACGCGAGTCTGAAGCGAAGGAGTTCGCCCGGCGCTTTCTGGAGGAGCTTCGCCGCTGCGCCTCAATCGCGCAGTTCGACAACCTCGAGGCACCGGAATGCGCGCCAATGCGCGATTTGCTGGACGAATTGTCCCGTGCGCGTCTGGTGCAGGGCTTTAGTCCCAGCGAGACTGCCACCTTCGTTTTCTCGCTGAAGGAGCCGCTGTTCGAAATGCTGCGCCGCGAAATCGGCGACAACACCGAGAGTCTGGCGCGCGAGATCTGGACCGCCACCGGACTGCTGGACAGGCTCGGCCTCTACACGACCGAGTCCTATGTGCGGACGCGAGAGGAAGTGATCAGGCGTCAGCAGCAGGAACTGCTGGAGCTGTCCACCCCGGTCGTCGAGCTGTGGGACGGTGTACTGGCCCTTCCGCTGATTGGTACGCTCGACAGCGCGCGCACGCAGATCGTCATGGAGAGCCTGCTGGAGCGTATCGTCACCTCCGGCGCGGAGATCGCCATCATTGACATCACCGGCGTGCCGACCGTGGACACGCTGGTTGCTCAGCATTTGATCAAGACGATCTCGGCCGCGCGCCTGATGGGAGCCGATTGCATCCTCAGCGGCATCCGTCCGCAGATTGCGCAGACGATCGTCCATCTCGGGCTGGAGCTGAACGTTATCTCCAAGGCGACGATGGCCAGCGCCCTGGCGCTCGCGCTGCGCCGCACAGGCAAGGTTGTCGTCGATCGGGCGAAATCCGCCGCCACACCTCCGGAATAGACGTATGGCTGAGATCCCCATCCTGAAGATTGGCGACTGCCTGCTGGTCTCCATTCAGGTTGACATGCACGATCGGCTCGCGCTGGCGCTGCAAGACGACCTGACCGAGCGAATTGTGGCCGACCATGCGCGCGGCGTGATGATCGACATATCGGCGCTGGAAATCGTCGATTCTTTTATCGGGCGCATGCTCAACAATATTGCTGCCATGTCGCGTGTGCTGGATGCGGTGACTGTCGTCGTCGGCATGCGGCCGGCGGTGGCGATCACGCTGGTGGAGCTGGGCCTGGGGCTGACTGGCGTGCGCACCGCATTGAACGTGGACAAGGGGCTCGCGCTCATTCGGCGCATCATCGATAGCGACAGCCTGGATGCAGATCGAGACTGATGAAACCATGCCGCTGCGCTCGTCAGATGACGTGGTGCGGGTGCGGCAGGCTGTGCGGGCGCGCGCTATTGCTGCCGGGTTCAGCCTCGTGGACCAGACCAAGATCGTCACTGCTGCGAGCGAGATCGGCCGCAACACCGTTGACTATGGCGGCGGCGGGTCGCTGCGTATCGAGGTGCTGCGCGACCGGGAGCGTCGCGGCGTGCGGCTGACCTTCACCGATCAAGGGCCCGGCATTCCTGACCTGGCGCGCGCCATGACCGATGGCTACACCACCGGCCACGGTCTAGGGCTCGGGATGAGCGGCGCCAAACGCCTGTCGAATGAATTCGAGGTCAAATCGACGCCAGGGCAAGGCACCACGGTGATCCTGGCGCGTTGGAAATAGGTGTTCACCGCCGTCTCCGATCGCAGTCAGGTTGCCCAGGCCCGCCGGCTTGTCAGCGACCAGGCGGCGAAAATCGGTTTGCCGCGAGACCGCATCGACCAGACCGACATCGTGGTCACCGAGCTTGCCACCAACCTTCTCAAGCATGGTGGCGGCGGCTTCATCCATGCGCGATTGTACGACGATGCTGGCGGTTCGGGACTGGAAGTGCTGGCACTGGACCGCGGCCGGGGCATGGCCGATTTCGGGCGCTGCATGGAAGACGGCTACTCGACTGCCGGCAGCCCAGGGACCGGTCTCGGCGCGATCAAGCGGCTGACGGACGAAATGCGTGCGTATTCGCGGCCGGGTTTGGGCACCGCGATCATGGTGCGTATCCTGCACCGCCCCGGCACCGGACGCGGCATGTTGGCGGGTGCGGTGCTGGCGCCCTATCCGGGCGAGCAGGTCTGCGGCGACAACTGGGCGTTCAGCCACCCCCAGGCCGGACCGACGTTGCTCCTGGCTGATGGCGCGGGCCACGGCGTCGACGCCGCACGTGCCGCCGAAGCCGCCATCCAGACCTTCGCGGCCCATATCCACCTTTCCTGTGAGGAAATCGTCGCCGCGCTGCACCGCACCTTGGCGCCCACACGCGGCGCCGCGGTGGCGGTCGCCCGGGTTGACATGGCGGCGCGGGCAGTCCGCTTCGTCGGTGTCGGCAACATCAGCGCCATCCTCGTCCATTCGAGCGGTGCTCGCCACATGGTGTCGCACAACGGCACGGCCGGGCACGTCGCGCCGCGCATTCGCGAATTCACCTATGAGTTCGATGGCAGTCCGTTGGTGATCCTGCACTCGGACGGATTGGCCACACGCTGGGATATCGCCGCGTATCCGGGCCTCACCGTGCAGCATCCGTCGCTGGTCGCTGGCGTGCTGTTGCGCGA
This sequence comes from uncultured Alphaproteobacteria bacterium, assembly GCA_963726125.1. Taxonomy (GTDB): domain Bacteria; phylum Pseudomonadota; class Alphaproteobacteria; order Acetobacterales; family Acetobacteraceae; genus JAMXLO01. The sequence continues at coordinate 310,619 of CAVSBG010000020.1, forward strand.
CCACCGGCGCGGTCGCGACGACGCCTCCGTTGTCGCGATGCGGGCAGCGTCCTAGGCTGGCGGGATGAACACGCGGCTGCTGCAGATCGTGATCGCCACCGAGACGGACATCGTGGTGGCGCGCAAGCGGACGCGGCGGCTGGCGGAGCTCATCGGCTACGATCGGCAAGACCAGACGCGGGTCACAACCGCGGTGTCGGAGATCGTGCGCAACGCGTTCGAATATGCCGGCGGGGGTCAAATCGAATTCCGGCTGGCAGACGATTCCTTTGTGATCACGGTGCGCGATCGCGGACCCGGCATTGCGGATCTGCCTGCCGTACTGGCTGGTTCTCACAAGTCTGCGACAGGAATGGGCGTCGGCCTGCTGGGCGCGCAACGCCTGATGGATGCATTCGAGGTGACCTCGAAACCCGGCGGGACGACGGTACGGTTGGGCAAACACCTGCCGCGCCAGGCAGAGTTGATCACTCCGTCGCGACTTCGACGCATCATGGACGAGTTGGCAGCGGACGGACCTGCCGACGCGGTTGAGGAAATCGGCAAGCAGAACCAGCAAATCCTGCTGCAAATGGATGAGCTCCGGTCGCGGCAGGAAGATCTTGAGCGGCTCAACCAGGAATTGCAGGACACCAACCGCGGCGTCGTTGCCCTCTATGCGGAATTGGACGAACGCGCCGACCATCTGCGCCGCGCGGACGAACTAAAGTCAAAGTTCCTCTCGCACATGAGCCACGAATTCCGCACGCCGTTGAATTCGATCCTGGCGCTCTCGAACCTGCTGCTGGCGCGCGCGGATGGCGACCTGACGGGGGAGCAGGAGACCCAGGTGCGCTTCATCCGCAAGGCTGCGGAGAACCTGACCGAACTGGTGGACGACCTGCTGGACCTCGCGAAGGTGGAGGCCGGCAAGACCGTGGTCGCACCATCGCCGTTCACCGCTGCATCCTTGTTCGGTGCATTGCGCGGCATGCTGCGCCCGCTGCTGGTCGGCGATGCCGTCGCGCTGCTGTTCGACGAACCGGAGGATGTACCGCCGCTCGACACCGACGAGGCGAAGGTTTCGCAGATCCTGCGCAATTTCATTTCCAACGCGATCAAGTTCACTGAACGCGGCGAGGTGCGGATATGGGCGACCGCGGACCCGGCGGCCGACACCGTCAGCTTCCACGTGCGCGACACAGGGATCGGGATTGCGCCCGCCGACGTCGAACTCATCTTCCAGGAGTTCGGTCAGGTCGCCCATCGACTGCAGGGCCGCGTGAAGGGCACCGGGCTTGGTCTGCCACTGTCCCGGAAGTTGGCCGAATTGCTGGGCGGCAGCATCACGGTGGACAGCGTGCCTGGTCGGGGTTCGACGTTCTCGGTGATCCTGCCTCGGGTTCACGTTGTCTCGGAGCCCGCAGAACTGCTGCACGACTGGGTCCTGGAGCCGGGCAAGGTCCCGGTCGTGGTGGTGGAGGACGACCCCGCGGACGCCCATACCATCGAGCGTGTCCTGGTGACTTCGGTATATCAGCCGTTGTTCGCCAATTCCGTACGCGAAGCGCTGCGGGTCATGCAGGCGGTAACGCCGGTGGCGATCATTCTCGACGTGGTCCTGATGGGCGACGAGAGCTGGCGGTTGATCCTGCAACTCCGCCAGCAGGATGCCAGCGCCAACATTCCGTTGATCGTGAGCTCGTCGACAGGTGACGATAAAAAGGCGGTTCACCTTGGTGCCGATGAGTACCTCCCGAAGCCGGTGAACGGCGAAGTCCTGATCGATGCACTGGATCGGCTGACCGGCCGCCGCTCACTCACGAAGGTGTTGCTGGTGGATGACGAAGAGGTGACCCATTACTTGGTTCGCCAGCTTTTGCCACGGGGTCGGTTTAGCCTATCCATTGCACACAACGGACGCGACGGGTTTGAACGGCTGCTTGAATTGAAACCGGACGTCGTTCTGCTCGATCTTAGAATGCCTGGCATGGATGGATACACATTTCTTGATCGTATGAGCGCCACCCCAACATTGGCCGAATGTGCCTGCCATCGTGATGACCTCGACGGTGCTGAGTGCTGCCGATCATGTGCGATTGGGCAGGGCGTCGCTTGTCATGTCCAAGTCGGATCTTTCAACGAGTGCCTTGATCGAAGCGATTACCCGCGTGCAAAGCGCGCCCGAGCCCATCGGCGCGGCATGAGCGACGCCACGGCCAACGTCCTGGTCGTGGATGACGATGCGGCTGGCCGCTATCTGAAGGCGCACATCCTGCGCAAGAGCGGCTATCGCGTCACTGAGGCTTCGACCGGCATGGACGCGATCGAGCAGTGTTGTGCCGGCGTGCCTGACCTCGTGCTGCTGGACATGCGCCTGCCCGACATCCACGGCGTTGAGGTGTGCCGGCGGATCAAGGCCTCGCATCCGAGCATCGCGATCCTGCAAACCTCCGCCGCCATCACCAGTCCGCAGGATCGCGCCCGTGCGCTGGACGGTGGCGCCGACGGCTTCCTGTTGGAACCAATCGAACCGGAGGTATTGCGGGCGACTGCGCGCGGCCTGTTGCGACTGCGTGGCGCTGAACAGGCGTTGCGCCGGATGAACGAAAGCCTGGAGCTGCTGGTTGCCGAACGCACGCGCGAACTGACCGACGCCAATCGTCGGCTGGAAGTCGAAGTGGCTGAGCGGCGCAAGACCGAGGAGGTGCTCTGGCACACGCAGCGGCTGGAGGTGGTGGGTCAGCTCACGGGCGGCATTGCGCACGACTTCAACAACCTGCTCGCGGTCATTGTCGGCAGCATGGAGATGATCCGTGCGGCGTTCGACAATGGCGGCGAACTGCCTCGCGCGAAGATCATGCGCCTGTTGAATGCGACGGAGACCGCGACTGGCCGCGCGACGAAGCTCACGCAGCAGTTGCTCGCGTTCGCGCGGCGCAGCGAGCTGAAGTTCGATGTGGTCACGCTCGATGAAGTCATCGTCGCTTGCGAGCCGTTCCTGCGCCGCGCGTTGGGTGATGCCAACACGCTCACGCTGTCGTTTGAGGCCGACCTGTGGACCTGCCGCATCGATGCGCCTCAGTTCGAGGCCGCTATCCTGAACCTGGTGGTGAACGCGCGCGACGCCATGCCGGCGGGTGGGCGGCTGGAGATCACCACCGGCAACGCCGTGATCGATGCCGCGACGGCGCGACGGGCGACGGATCTGGCTGCCGGCGACTACGTCATGGTGAAAGTCACCGATACCGGCATCGGCATGGATCCGGACGTCGCCGCGCATGCCTTCGAACCGTTCTTCACCACGAAGGAGGTGGGCAAGGGGACGGGTCTCGGCCTGAGCCAGGTCTATGGGTTCATCAAGCAGTCGGGTGGTCACGTCACGATCGATACCGAACCAGGTGTTGGAACGACCTTCCGCCTTTACCTGCCGCGGTGCCATGACGTGCAGCATGCCCTGGATACGGATACCAGGGCGCCGAGGCCACCGCCCACCGGTCATGAAACGGTCCTGGTGGTGGAAGACAATGCCGAGGTGCTGGAGCTTGCGGTCACCACGATCAGCGATCTTGGGTACCGCGTGCTGACGGCCGCGGATGGTCCGTCCGCGATGGAGGTTGTGCGTGGCACGGAGCCGATCGATCTGCTGTTCAGCGACGTCGTGATGCCTGGTGGGATGAACGGCTTCCAGCTCATCAGCGAAGCGCGCGGCATTCGCGATGGCCTCCGGGCGCTGGTGACCTCCGGCTACGCCAATATCCACCGCCCTGGCGCCGATCGGCCCGACGTGCCGTTACTGCTGAAACCATATCGACGCAGCGACCTGGCGCACTGCATTCGGATGGCACTCGACCGCGTCTGACAACGGCCCTTGGCGCGCGCGCCCCGGCATAGTCAACTGCGCGTCATGGTTCAGCGCATTGGTATCGATATCGGTGGCACGTTCACCGACCTGGTGGCGATCACCTCGGACGGACGCGTGATCACGCACAAGATCGCCTCGACGCCGCATGACTATGGCGACGGCATCATCGACGGATTGCGTGCGCTGCTGGCCTCGCACGGCGATACCGTGGGCGAAGTGCTGCACGCCACGACCATCGGCTCCAATACCGTCCTGGAGGGCAAGGGCGCGCGCACCGGCTTGATCACCACCAAAGGGTTTCGCGACATCCTGGAAATCCGCGACCTGCGCATGCCGGTGCTGTACGACCTGCACTGGACGAAGCCGCGCGCATTGGTGGAACGACGGCTGCGGCTGGAGGTGGTGGAGAAGCTGCGGCCCGATGGTTCGGTGGCCGTTCCGCTGGATATGGCGAGCGTCGATGCGGCGATCGAGATGCTGCGCCGCGAGGAGGTGCAAAGCGTGGCGATCTGCCTGCTGCATTCTTACGCCAATGCTGCGCATGAACGCGCGGTTGCGGAGGCGGTGCGGGCGGCATTGCCGAACGTTGCCGTTTCGGTCAGCCACGAGATCCTGCCGGAGATCAAGGAGTATCCGCGCACCAGCACGACGGTGATCAATGCGTATGTACAACCGGTGGTGCGCGCCTATGTCACCGCCCTGGCAGCGCGGTTGCGCGCGCTTGGCATCGAAGCGCCGTTGCAGTTGATGCAATCCAACGGTGGGTTGGCGTCGGTGGAGTTCGCTGCCGCCGCACCGGCGCACATCATCGAAAGCGGACCGGCGGCCGGCGTGGTGGGCGGTGCGGCGTTGGCGGCGAAGCTGGACGAGCCGCGCGTCATTACCTTCGACATGGGTGGTACCACGGCGAAGGCCGGCCTGGTCGAGAATGGGGAAGTCTTGCGCTCCGAGGCCCTGGAAGTGGGCGCCGGCGTGATGGCCGGTTCGCGCCTGCTGGTCGGTGCGGGGTATTTGCTGAAGCTGCCGGCGATCGATCTGGCGGAGGTCGGCGCGGGTGGCGGCTCGATCTGCCGGCTTGATGCGGGCGGTGCGCCGAAGGTGGGACCGGACAGCGCCGGCGCCGAACCGGGGCCGGTGTGTTACGGACGCGGCGGGACGCAGCCGACCATCACCGACTGCAATCTGGTGCTGGGCTATCTGGATCCCGGCGGGTTGGTGGGTGGCGCGCTGAAGCTCGATGCGGAAGCTGCGCATGCGGCGGTCGCGCGGGAACTCGCTGAGCCGCTGCAGCGGTAGCGTGGAGGAAGCCGCATTCGGCATGTTGCGACTGGCCTCGGCGTCGATGATGCGTGCGATCCGCGCGGTATCGGTGGAGCGCGGTCGCGATCCTCGGCAGTTCGCTCTGCTGGCGTTCGGTGGCAACGGTCCGCTGTTCGCCACCGCAATCGCCACGGAACTGGGCATCACGCGCGTTATCGTACCGCCGTTGCCGGGCGTGTTCAGCGCATTCGGCCTGTTGGTCGCGGACGCCGAACACCACGCGAGCCAGAGCCTGCGCATGCGGCTCGACGCCGCCGACGCAGATCGCGTTGCCGCGGTGCTGACGGAGTTGACCGCAGCGGGCGCACACCGGCTGGAGCGCGACGGCTTTCCGCCGGAGCGGCGCGTATTCCGGCGCGCTGCGCTGGCACGCTACGTTGGCCAGTCGAGCGAAATCGAGGTGCGGCTACCGAACGGCGATGGCGAATTCCTGGCCGATTTCGCCGAGTTGTTCGGGGCGGAACACGAGCGCAACTACGGTTTCCGCGCGCCACCTGAGGAGCCGGTGGAACTCATGGGCCTGTCCGTCATCGCGCGAGGCGTTTCGGCGCGGCCGCGTCTGCCCGACGCCATTCCGCCCGCGACGAGTGCTGCCCCCGCAACTCGGCGCACGTGGTTTCCCGACGCGGGGTGGACCGAAACGCGGGTGGTGGATCGTGCGGGACTTGCCGGGGGGCCGCACCAAGGTCCGCTGATCGTGCAGGAATACGACGCGACCTGCCTGGTGCCGCGCGACTGGAACGCCAGCCTCGATGCGTTCGGGAACATTCGCCTGGGGACATGACGGTGGACGAGCAGGTCTCCCCGGCTGCGCGCAAGGCATTGCTCGGCAGCACCGTCGGCTACGCGATGGATGGCTTCGATCTGCTGATCCTCGGCTTCATGCTGCGCGCCATATCGGCGGAGCTGGCATTGTCGCCGGCGCAGGCGGCCTCGCTGGTCACCGCGACCTTGATCGGAGCCGTCTGCGGCGGATTTCTGTTCGGTGCACTGGCAGATCGGTTGGGCCGCGTCCGGGTGCTCACCTGGACCATCCTGCTGTTCGCGATATTCACCGGGCTGTGCGCGCTGGCCCGAGGCTATTGGGACCTACTGGCCTATCGTACCATCGCAGGGCTTGGACTTGGCGGCGAGTTCGGCATCGGCATGGCGCTGGTCGCTGAAGCGTGGCCCGCAGCGAAACGCGCGCGCGCCTCGGCCTATGTCGGGCTCGGCTGGCAATTAGGCGTGCTGGCGGCGGCGCTGGTCACACCGCTGCTGCTGCCGGTGATCGGCTGGCGCGGCATGTTCGCGGTCGGTCTGTTCCCGGCCGTTGCCGCGTTCTTCATCCGGCGCGGCCTGCAAGAGCCGGAGCTGTTCGTCACCAAGGTGATGCGCGCGCGTAGCAGATCATCGGTGTTGCGGCAGTTGGTGGCCGACGCGCGCACCACACGGATCAGCCTCGGCATGATCGTGCTCTGCGGCGTGCAGAATTTTGGTTATTACGGCGTGATGATCTGGCTGCCGAGCTATCTGGAGACCCAGTTCGGCTATAGTCTGACGCGATCGAGCATTTGGACTGCGGTCACCATCGCCGGTATGGCCATTGGTATCTACGCGTTCGGCCAGATCGCCGATCGGGTTGGGCGGCGGCCGGCGTTCCTGGGCTACATGCTGGGGGCCGCGATCATGGTGGTGGTCTACGCCCGCCTGACCGACGCGACGGCGCTATTGTTCGGCGGCGCGGTGATGGGGTTCTTCGTCAACGGCATGCTCGGCGGCTACGGCGCATTGATGAGCGAACTGTATCCCACCACGGTGCGCGCGACGGCGCAGAACGTGCTGTTCAATATCGGACGAGGCATCGGCGGCTTCGGACCGGTGGTGATCGGAGTGTTGGCGGTGCGCTCCGGGTTCCACGTCGCGATTGCGCTGCTTGCGGTGCTGTACGTGGTGGATATGGCCGCGCTCTGGTGGCTGATCCCGGAACGGCGGGGTGCTGCGCTGGAGTAATCGGGGCTGGTCGTAAGCCGATGCTCCGTTGAGGGAGTCATTCGATGAAACTGCTTTGGGTGGTCGGGACCGCGTTGCTGTTGGTAGGGCGGCTGCACGCGGCGCAAAGCGATCAGCCTGACGCCGCGGTGGTGGTGAAGCAGGTGGCATCGACCGCGGTCACCGCCAGCGGTCAGCCGATCACGCTGCCGCAGAAAGCTGTCCACGTCGTTGTCTCAACTTTCGACATCCCGGTGGGAGCGAACCTGCCCGAGCATAAACATCCGTTTGCTCGCTACGCCTATGTGGTGGCGGGAACGCTGCGCGTGACCAATACCGAGACGGGGAAGAGCGAGACTTACAAGCAGGGCGAGTTCATCGTGGAGGCGATCGATCAGTGGCACAAGGCAGCCAATATCGGCGCTGATGCGGTGAAGCTGGTGGTGATCGATCAAGTGGAAGGGACGGGGGGCAATACGGTGTTGAGATGATTGCTGACTGCGCGCCCGCTGCGACCGTATCGGCCAGAGCGACGACGGATCTCCCGGTGCGGGCAGCTTCTTTGCCGTCGCGCGACGGCGGTCGCTGGCATCGTGGCGTCATAGGCGGATCGGGCTGAGTAGTTGCGGCAATTGCTTGCCATAAGTGCTGGTTCGATATATATCGACAGTGTACACTATGAAGGGCCAATACCGTGCCCGTCTCCGGCATCGCCAAAATCTTCAAACACGGCCGCAGCCAGGCCGTCCGGCTACCCCTCGCCTTCCGGCTACCCGGCGAAACCGTGCGCGTGCGCCGCGTCAAGGGCGGTCTTCTACTCGAACCGATGGCGACCGACATCAACGCGTGGTTCTCCGAACTGGATCACTTCGCCGATGTGCCGTTCATGGAAGAAGGCCGCCACCAACCGGCGATGCCGCCTGCCACGTCCCAGTTCGAGTGAACTATCTGCTCGACACCAACGCCGTTATCGCACTGCTCAAGAACCAGCCGCCTATCGTCCGAATGCGGCTTCGGCGCGCTGCTGTCCGCGGCGCGGAGATCGCCGTATCATCCATCGTACTCTACGAGCTTTGGTATGGCGTGGCCCGCAGTGAACGCCGCCGCGAAAACACCGAACGGCTGCGGGTGTTCCTGTCCGGCAGCGTCACCGTCCTCCCATTCGATGAGGCGGACTCCGCGATAGCCGGCGAACTGCGCGAGACGCTTGAACGAACGGGAACTCCGATCGGGCCTTATGACCTCCTGATCGCTGCACAGGCGCTGCGCACCGACAGCACGCTGGTCACAGCGAACGTGTCTGAATTCGCGCGGGTGCGCGGCCTAGCCTGGCAGGATTGGTCCGCCAAGAGCTAACACGAACGTTGGGCACCCTCTCCCCAACCTGCTACGCTCCCTCCCAACACCACCCGCCTGGAGGAACGCCCATGGACGCCCCCACGCCGCAACCTGGCGCAATCACCGACCGCAACCTCGCGCTCGAACTGGTGCGCGTCACCGAGGCCGCAGCCATTGCCGCCTCCGCCTGGATCGGCCTCGGCAAGAAGAACGAAGCCGACGGCGCCGCGGTCGAGGCGATGCGGAAGGCGTTCGACCAGGTCGACATCTCCGGCACCGTCGTCATCGGCGAGGGCGAGATGGATGAAGCACCGATGCTCTATATCGGCGAAAAAGTCGGCGCCGGTGGACCGCAGATGGATATCGCGGTCGATCCGCTGGAAGGCACCACGCTCACCTCCAAGGGCGGACCCAGCGCGCTTGCCGTTGTCGCATTGGCCGAACGCGGCAACTTCCTGCACGCACCCGACATCTACATGGACAAGATCGCCGTCGGCGGTGGCCTGCCGGACGGCGTGGTCGATCTCGACGCACCAGTTGGCAAGAACCTGCGCGAACTCGCGCGGGCCAAGCGGTTGTGAGGTCGCCGACCTGGTCGCCTGCATCCTCGATCGCGACCGCCACAAGGAGCTGATCGCCAAGGTGCGGGAGGCCGGCGCGCGCATCAACCTGATCAGCGATGGCGACGTCGCCGGCGTTGTCGCCACCGCGACGCCCGACTCGGAGATCGACATCTACCTCGGATCGGGCGGCGCGCCGGAGGGTGTGCTGGCCGCCGCGGCACTGCGCTGCATTGGCGGGCAGATGCAAGGGCGGCTGATGTTCGAGAACGACGAACAGATCGAACGCGTCAAACAGATGGGTCATCCCGACCCGCGCCGGAAGTTCTCGCTGGAGGAGATGGCGAAGGGCCATGTGATGTTCGCCTGCACCGGCGTCACGTCGGGCTCGATGCTGCGCGGGGTGAAGCGCTTCGGCCATGGTGCGACAACGCATTCGATGGTGATGCGCAGCAAGTCCGGGACGGTGCGTTATGTCGAGGCACACCATAACTTCAAGATGAAGACCTGGTGAGGAGCCGGTAAATTGGAACCACAGATACACACAGATAAATACAGATGGAGTCGCGCGCTGAACATCTGTGTGCATCTGTGTCCATCTGTGGTTCCATTCCTATGAGTGACTGCGTCCTCGGCATCGCGCGCAGCCTGAGTGGGCGACGTTGGGTGTGGCGCAGCGGCGAGGACCGCGTCGGCCTCGGCATAGCACAGCGCATGGGCCTGCCCGAGATCGTCGGCCGCCTGCTCGCCGCACGCGGCATCGACATCGACAACGCATGCCACTTCCTCGATCCCACGCTGCGTGCACTGCTGCCCGATCCGTCCGTGATGATCGACATGGACGTCGCAGCCGAACGCCTCGCCTACGCCGTGCAGCACAGCGAAACCGTCGGTGTCTTCGGCGACTACGATGTGGACGGCGCGTGCAGTTCCGCGCTGATGGTCACACTGCTGCGGCAGCTCGGCTGCGAGGTGCTGTTCCACGTGCCGGACCGCATGATGGAGGGCTACGGCCCCAATGGTCCGGCGCTGCACTCGCTGGTACTGCGCGGCGCCCGCCTGATCGTGTGCGTCGATTGCGGTACCGCAGCGGCCGAGGCGTTGGGCTTCATCGCCGGCGACGCTGATATCGTGGTGCTGGACCACCACAAGTCCGAAGGCCCGCCGCCCGCCATCGTCGCAACGGTCAATCCCAATCGGCTGGACTGCACGTCGGGACTGTCGATGCTGTGCGCCGCCGCGGTGGCATTCCTGACTGCCGTGGCGACGGTGCGCACGCTGCGACGGCAGGGCTTCTTCAATGCGCGCAAGGAACCGGACCTGATTGGCCTGCTCGATCTGGTTGCACTTGCAACTGTTTGCGACGTTATGCCGCTGCGAGGCGTCAATCGCGCACTGGTCTGCCAGGGATTGAAGGTGATGGCACGGCGCGCGCGCCCAGGCGTCGCCGCGTTGCTCGACGTGGCGCAATCACGGGAGCGGCCGACGGCGGGCACCTGCGGCTATGCGCTCGGTCCACGGATCAATGCGGCTGGACGCATCTCGGAGGCTGATCTCGGGCTGCGTCTGCTGCTGTGTGATGATCCGGTGGAGGCAGCGGCGCTGGCCGGAACGCTCGATGCGCTGAACCGCCAGCGGCAGGAGGTGGAGGCGTCGATCATGGACGCAGCCATGCGTATGGCCGAGGAGCAGGCCGGCCAGGGTCATGCGGCAATGATGATCAGCGGCGCGGCGTGGCATCCGGGCGTTGTCGGCATCGTCGCCGGACGGATCAAGGAACGGTTCAATCGGCCGGCCTGCGTCGCGGGCATCGCCGATGATCTGGCAAAAGGATCCGGCCGTTCGGTTGCGGGACACGACCTTGGTGCGGTGGTGATCGCGGCGCGGCAGATGGGCATTCTGAAGACCGGCGGTGGGCATCCGATGGCGGCGGGTTTTTCGCTGCTGCCGGCGCAACTGCCAGAGTTTCATGCGTTCCTCGACGAACGCCTGGCTGCCGCCGCGACGTTGCCGACGGCGGCCGATCTGTCGGTGGAAGGCACGCTGGCGGTGCTCGGTGCAACGACGGAGTTGGCACAGCATCTGGGGCGGCTGGCACCGTTTGGTGCAGGTAACGAAGAACCAATGCTGGTGCTGCAACGCGCCCGCGTGGTACGTGCCGATCGCGTTGGCAAGGAAGGCAATGCGATCCGCGCGTTCGTCGAGGGCGAAGGCGGTGGGCCACGGCTGAAGGCGCTGTTGTTCCGCGCGCGCGACGGTGCACTGGCGGAGACATTGCTCTGCCGTGACGGAATGCCGCTGCATATCGCCGGGCATCTGCGCGCCGAGGAATGGAACGGGTCGGTCAATCCGGGGTTCTTTATCGCCGACGCCGCACCGGCCTAATATCGGCGAAGTTTCAGGAGAACGAACATGCAGCTTGCGCTGTCGACATGGCACGAGGTCGAGGACTATCTGCGTACGTCACGCGGCATCATCATCCCCATCGGCTCCACCGAGCAGCACGGGCCGAATGGCCTTATCGGCACCGATCATCTGGACGCGGAGTTCGTCGCCAAGGGCGTCGGTGACGAGATCGGATGCCTGATAGCGCCGACGCTGACCATCGGCATGTCGCAGCATCATCTGGGCTTCGCCGGTTCCATCACGTTGCGGCCATCGACGTTGATCGCGCTGGTGGGCGACGTTGTGACGTCGCTGGTGAAGCACGGCTTCGAGCGGTTCCTGTTCATCAACGGCCATGGCGGCAACGTCGCCACCGTGACCGCGGCATTCGACGAGATCTATACCGCAACCTCGATGCGCGGGCCGGACGCATCGTCGCCGGTGCGCTGCAAGATGCTGTTCTGGTCGCAGGGGCCGCGAGCCAGCAAGCTCGCCGACGAATTGTACGGCGACTCCAATGGCGGCCATGCGACTGCGGCGGAGGTGTCATTGTCACAGTACTACCACCCGCAGGCGATCAAGCACGCGCAGATGTCGCCCAAGGTCGCGCCAAAGAGCACAGGATTCTTCGATTGCGCCGACTATCGCCGCCGCTTTCCGGATGGTCGTATCGGCTCCGATCCGTCGCTGTCCACGCCGGAGCACGGCGAACAGCTCTACAAGGCGTCGGTCGCGGACATGATCGAGGTGTATAAGGCCTTCATGGCAGATTGATTGCGTCAGTCTCTACATTGTGCATTCTGTAGGAGCATTGTGCCACGCTGAAAAATAAGTGGTGACATTCCACCTTGCCGAAGGATAACTATTGACAAGCGGGTACATTCCCATATCGTTCCATATGGGAGGGGATGATGCGTGGTATTCCTATTGCTGCAATGCTCGGGCTCCTGGCCTTCCCGGCATGCGCGCCGGTTCTCGGTTATCCCGACAACTTTGGCGACCAACAGAGTACGGTGAGTAACCTTGAAACTACCATAGCTGCCCAGAAGGCACTGTACTACAGTCCTCAGACCACTGACCTTGCCACAAGGCGACGGTTGCGGGACAGCGTTGTGTATAACGAGATGCAGATCTACGAGATATACTATTCGCGTTTCAATCAACGGCTATGGGGCGACACCAATGTTGTTTCTGCCGGCGGGGATCTCATCGTTCTCGCGCTGGCCGGCCTCGGGGCGACGACCGGCAGCACGGCAACCAAGAGTGCTCTTGCCGCCGCGTCAGCCGGGGTAGTCGGCGCTCAGGCTGCGATCAGCAAAGATCTTTATTATCAGCGTACCCTTCCGGCCTTGCTCGCGCAGATTTCGGCGAATCGCGACACGACCAAAGCTGGAATTTACGACGCTTTGAGCAAGCAGGACGATACGACGTATCCGCTCGCGCGTGCCGAGATTGATTTGCAAGCGCTGCAACGGGAGTCCGGCATCGCTGATGCGATTCAGAACATTACGGAGCAGGCGACGATCGCCAAAATAAACGCTGAAGCAGCCATGAATGCGGCACGTTCGGGAACCTACAGCACGACTTCAAGCAGCGATCGCCTTCGCGCCTGGTTGGAACCCAATGGGGCGGTCGATACGGCGCACCGCGATGCACTTCAGAACTGGATCAATACACAGAGGATTGACCCGACATTGCCCAGCGGCGTCCCATTCGCTCAATTCCTGACGGATCCACCTGGGCTGAACTGGGAGACAGACAGGCAAAAGGCAATAAGTGACCTAAAGATACCATAGGAGGTTCATCATGGTTTGCGGCACGTTTACCACAAGCAACATCCCAGATGGAAAACAGCAAGGGGTCATCGACCTGTATAAAGCCAATGCTCCGCCACCCACCAAGGTCAACTCCGCCAAACAGCCGGATGGCACATGGACGGTGGTCGCCACCTGGCCGCCCTGTCCCGCGGGGACGGCGCACGACCCAGGCTAGGATCGCGAGGATAGGGACGAGCAAGACCCTCTAGCCGTCCGACCCGGTCTGCGGTCTGATGACCGCATGGACCCGATCAGGCTGGAAATCATCCGCGGCGCGATCCGTGCGGCGCAGGCCGAGATGGACGCGCTGCTGGAACGCACCGCGATCAGCGCGTTCATCCGCGAGAAGAAGGACTTCTACACCGCCCTGTTCGATGCCGACGGCACCATGGTCGTCGGCTCGATGGTGCCGATATTCGGCGACATCACCGGTCCGGTGTTCGCGCGCTTCTCGCCGGAGACGATGCGGCAGGGTGATCTATTTTGGTATAGCGACTGCTATGCCTCACGTGGCGCGGTATCCCATTCGAACGATCAGGTGTTCCTCGCGCCAGTATTCCATGAGGGCCGTCGCGCAGCATTCGTGATGGGCTGGGCGCATTTCGCCGATATCGGCGGATTGCGTCCTGGTTCCATCAGTTCCGATGCAACTGACATCTTTCAGGAAGGCATCATCATCCCGCCGACGAAGCTGATCGACGCGGGCGTGGTGAATGAAGCCGCGCTGGAGATCTTCCACCGCAACTCGCGCTATCCCGCGCAGAGCCGCGGCGACACACGCGCACTGATGGCATCGGTCGATCTCGGGGTGCGACGCGTGACCGAACTCTTGCAACGCTTCGGACCCGACGTGATGGCGGAGGCGTTCGCGCAACTCTTCACCCGCACGCGCGAGCTGGTGCGGACACGACTGCGCGAAACCTTCAGTGTCGGCACGCATCGGTTTGGCGATGCGATCGATTCCGACGGGCATGGCAACGGACCGTTCTTCATTCGGTTGGCACTGATGCGCACGCCGGACGATCGGTTTGTGCTGGATGCAACGGATACAGATGATCAGGCGCCGGGGCCGGTGAATTTCCTGATGAATCCGGACGTGCCTGGGATGGCGCTCGGTCTGTTCTTCCTCGGCGGTGATTCGGCGCAGGTGTGCAACGCAGGAGGGCCGCGCGCACTGGATGAAGTGCTGTTGCGCGAGGGCTCGTTGTTGTGGCCACGCTTTCCTGCGCCGCTCGGACTGCGCGGCATGACGATGATGCGCTTCCTCGCGGTGCTGAACGGCTTGGTGAATGTCGCGGGTGGCAGCGCACCGGCCGCTCATTCTGCGTACGTGATCATCATGCTGCGCGGTGTAGCCGACGGCAAATCGTTCCTGATGTCGGACGGTGTTGGTGTCGGCTACGGCGCGCGTCCGACGGCGGACGGACTCGATGCCGTCTACTTCGTCGCGCAGGAGAACTACCCGGTCGAGTTCCTGGAACTCGGCTACCCGGTGCGGCTGCGGCGATACGGCATCAACCGCGACAGCGGCGGGCCGGGAAATTTCCGCGGTGGCGCGGGGGTTGTGCGCGAATACGAAGTGATGGCCGATCACGGCGTGCTGTCGGTTCGCATCGACAGCGTGGTGAACCCGCCCTGGGGTGTCGCCGGCGGCTTGCAGGGCGGCATTGGCCGCGCGGTGGTCAATCCTGCCACACCGCACGAGAAGGTCCTGGCACCGCTGTCCGACGGCACCGTACTACGCCGAGGCGACACCCTGTTGCTGGAGACCGGCGGCGGCGGTGGCCACGGCCATCCGTTCGACCGCCCTGCCGAACGCGTGTTGCAGGATGTGCGCGATGGTTTCGTTTCGGTGGAGGCGGCACGCCGCGATTACGGCGTAATGATCGCTGGCAACACAGTGGACGAGGCGGCAACGCGTGCACAACGCGCCTCGCGGCCGGTGGCGAAGGCGTTTCATCGCAAGGGCTACGTCGATGCCATCGGCTGATCTTGCTGTCGCCGTCGATATCGGAGGCACCTTTACCGACATTGCGGTGTCGGACCGCGCCACCGGACGGCTTTGGCGAGCGAAGACGCCGAGCACGCCAGAGGATCCGTCGGATGCGTTTCTCACCGGCGTGATGCTGGCTTTGGCAGAGGCCGACGCTCACCCCTCGGACGTCGGCCGCGTGCTGCACGGCACGACGGTTGCGACAAACCTGATCCTGGAAGGCAACACCGCGCGCACGGCCCTGGTCACGACCGCGGGCTTTCGCCACGTGCTGGAGATTGGTCGCCAGGATATCCCTCGCCACGCCAACCTGTTCACCTGGGTAAAGCCGCGCCGCCCGGTTCCTGCGGAACGGATTTTGGAAGTGAACGAACGGATCGCGTCGGGCGGCGACGTGGTTGTTCCGCTCGATGAAGCGAGCGTAGACGCGGTCGTTGCAGCGCTGCGTCGCCTCGATGTGCAGGCAGTCGCCGTGTGCCTGCTGCACTCGTTCGCCTATCCCGGGCATGAACGCCGCGTCGCGGAACTGCTGCGCGACGCACTGCCCGATATCGCGGTGACCGCGTCGGTGGATGTGCTGCCGGTCATTCGCGAGTACGAACGCAGCGTGGCGACGATCATGAATGCGGGCGTGATGCCGGCCGTCACGACGTATGTACGCAGGCTACAACGCCGTTTGACCGATGCTGATTTTGCCGCACCGTTGTTGCTGATGCAGTCGAACGGCGGTGTCGCGGGTGCGGCCACGATCGGGCGCGCGCCGGCCCTGACCGTTCTGTCGGGTCCCGCCGCCGGTGTCGTCGGTGCGCGTGAGATGGCTGCCGCGGCCGGCATCGGCGACATCGTCACTGTGGATATCGGCGGCACCAGCGCCGACATTTGCTTGCTGCGCAACGGCAGGATCGAACTGACGCAGCGCGGGCGTATCGGTGAGTGGCCATTGTCGCTGCCAATGGTGGATATGGTGACGATCGGCGCCGGTGGTGGCTCGATCGCGCGGCTGTCGAACGGCGCGCTGACCGTCGGTCCGGCGAGTGCGGGCGCCGTGCCCGGTCCCGCCTGCTACGGCGCCGGCGGTGACGAACCGACGGTGACAGATGCGCATCTGGTGTTGGGCCATCTGCCGGCGTCGTTACTGGGCGGAAGGATGAGGCTCGATCCCGCGCTGGCCGAGCAGGCCATTCGCACTCGTGTCGCCGAACCGCTCGGGCTGTCGTTGCATGAGGCGGCGCGTGGCATTCTGGCAATTGTTGATTCCAACATGGTCGGCGCGATCCGCGTGGTGTCGGTGGAGCGCGGGCATGACCCGCGCGATTTCACGCTGGTGGCGTTCGGTGGTGCCGGCCCGCTGCATGGCTGTGCGCTCGCGGAGCTACTCCATATCGAGCGCGTGCTGGTGCCTCCGGCCCCGGGTGTGCTGTGCGCAGAAGGCTTGCTGGCGGCATCGCTGAAGGCCGAGTTCTCCCGCACGCTGCCGCGACCTGATGAATGGGACACGGCAGATGCCCTGTATGCCGCATTGGACTCCGAGGCGATGGCGTGGCTCGACGCCGAGCATGTGCCGCCGCCAGACCGCACGATCACGCGTGTCGCGTTGTTGCGTTATGAGGGACAGGGATCCGAGTTGTCGATCACTTGGCCCGGCGACGCGCAGGCCGCGCAATCAGCGTTCGCCCGTGCGCACCAGGCACTGAATGGCTTCACGCTGGAGGCCAAGGTGGAACTGGTGACGCTGCGCGTGGAAGCGGAGGGCATCATACCGGCGCCGGCACGGCACAGTTTGGCGAAGGGCAACGGCGCTGAGCCGATTGGTCAGCAGATCATCCATGAAGCCACCGGTTCGGTGGAGGCGTCGGTGTATGACCGTGCGGCGTTGGGCGCTGGCGATCGCTTGGCCGGTCCTGTCATCGTGACGCAACTCGATGCGACGACGCTCGTCGCGCGTGGCTGGCAGGCGGAGGTTCTATCCAGCGGCGCGCTGTTGTTGCGACGGGTTGATGATAGCAGCCAGCCGGCAACTTCTCCCCCTCCCCTTGCGGGAGGGGGTTGGGGGGAGGGGGCGCTGTGACCGACGCAACGGGGGATATCCTCCTCGCAGCCTACAGCCGGCCCGCCAAATCACCCGCGGCAAACACCGTGATGTTCTGCGTCAGCGCCTGTGCCACGAAGGCCCGCGCCACATCGAGCAGGTCGGCCTCATCCACATAAGCCACCGTGACGTGGTTGCTCTGGTGTCCGGCCATCAGGTCGTCACGACCCACACCGTCCAACACAACGTTCATCAGCGGCCACTCATACGTAGTGGCGCGGCGGCGACGCTCGAATTCGGTCGGCGGCAATTCAACCGCATGGCCGGTGCCGATATGCATATGCACATCGGTCCCCACGTAGTTTGCGCGCGCCCAGATGAAACGGCCCGCCTTGCATTGGCCTGTGATCGTCGCGCCACCTTTCGGGAAGTACATCGCCGGCTGCCGATAGCCAACGGCGCCAGCGATGCCTCCACGAAGGTGCTCGAACGGTACCGACCCGGAGATCTCCAGGTCCCAATAGAAGCGCCCCTCGAACTCACTGCCCCATCGCACGTCATGCAGAGTCGTGGCAGACGGCAGTCCAAGAGCATCCAGCAATCGCCACAGCATGGTCTGCGGAATCGCGCTGCCCATATCCACTTCGTTGATGCAGGGTATCGGCTTGCCGGGCCGGATGATCGCACCGGTCTCATCCGGGATCGGAAACCGTTCGGCAGAGCCAAGCGCACCTTCGGCGAAGTCGGAAGCGGCGCAGGATCCGGCCAGGCCCTGCTGATACTGCACACCAATCGCGGACAAACCGAAGCGTTGGGCAAAGCGCGCCAGCGCGATCAGCATCGCACATTGTTCCAGTACCTGTGCCTCGACGAGCGCGGTCGCAGGATCGCTGCCAAACATGAACGACATCCCGCGTGCCTGGTACCAGTCGAGGCATTCCTGACGGAGTGCCACCGGCACCTTGGCCATTTCCACCAGCAAGGCGGACTGCGACAGCCCCTCCAGGGGCATGCCGATATCGCACAGCGCCTTTTGCGGGAACACGCCGTTGATCATGCCCATGCAGAACGTGTCGAATAGGCCGATGATCTCCTTGTGATGCAGCACATATTTGCCAACCTGACGACCGATCTGAGCGGCGGGCGTTGCCATCACGGAATGCCCGTGGTCGATCCGATGCAGGTAGCTCGTATCGTGCTCGATCCGGCCGGTTTCGAGCCATTCGCGCAAGCCGTTCAGGAAGAACGGATCGTCGAAGTTCTCCGACCAAAGCCGCGCGCAATAGCGGCTGAGGCTGGTCAGCGTTCCCGCCATGCAAAGCATGCCGACAAGCCCTGGCCAGGTTCCATCGAAGTTGGCGAGCAACAGGATCGGGCCGCGATGATGCACCAGGCTGGCAGCAAGATGGTGCGAGTACTGCCACGCGGTCAGCAGCACGATCACCGGTGCATCGGGATCGATCGTCGCGAACAGGTCGCTGCCTTCACGCTGGCTGCTGATGAAGCCATGGCCGCGCTCGGGCTTGATCGGATGCGCGCGGCGGATGGCGACACCGAAATGCTCCGACAGCGCCTGTTGCAATTTGCGCTCGAATTTCTCCTCGACCGGCCAGCATTGGACGTTGGCTGATTCCCGCAGGTCCGCGTTGGAGACCAGCAGGACCTCGTTGTGTGCCGCGTGCAGCAACGGTGCTTCATGAGGCAGGTGCAGATTCAACATGCTCAGCATCCTTCCTTGTCGCGCATCATGTCGCGGTAGCGCTGCCAGTCCTGGCAGAGTGCGCGGAACACCGCGTATTTCGCATCGTGGAACACGCGTCTGGCGGGATTGGCGCGGACGAGCGCGCCGGGTCGTGCCATCGCGACGGCGGCCGCCTGAATGTCGGGAAACGCGCCGGACGCAGTGGCGGCGAGAATTGCCGCGCCGAGCGCCACCGCTTCGTTCTCGGTGGCGAGGTGCAGATCGCAGCCCGTAGCATCGGCATGTTCGCGCAGTGACAGCGGGTTCTTCGCACCGCCCCCGCACATCACCACGTGTTCGATGCGGTGGCCGGCTTCGTTCAGCGCCTCGATGATCTCGCGTGTGCCGTACGCAAGCGCCTGCACGGTTGCGAGATAGCGCCGCGCCAGTGCGTCCTGCCCATGCTCCAGCGTCAGGCCTGCGATCACGCCCCGGGAATCCGGTTCGGCGCGCGGCGAACGGTTGCCGTGATGGTCCGGCAATACGTGCAGGTCCCGTGTTGGTTCATGCTCGCGGGCTTGCAGTGTGGCGACCCATTCGTTCGCCACTGCGTAGATGTCCTGGTTCGCCTGGCGCGCGGCGATCACCAACGATGACCAGCCATCCGACTCGCGCAGCGTCCAGTCGATCAGCGAACCGGCGGCGCTCTGGCCACCCTCGTTGAGCCACCAATCCGGCAGCATGGCGCCGAAGTAAGGCCCCCAGACTCCAGGCACCATCACCGGCTTGCGGCTGACAACCAGATGACAGCACGAGGTTCCGCTGATGATCGCGAGACCCCCTTGCGGTGCGGCACCGAGCAACGCCACGCCGCCGGCATGGGCGTCGATGATTCCAGTCGCCACCGCGATGCCGGGTGCCAAGCCGAGGTCCGCCGCGGCAGCCTCGGTCAGGGCGCCCGCAGTCGAACCCAAGGGCCGCACCTCCACCGGAACTCTGGACAGCAGGTCGAGCAGGTCCACCGAGGCCAGCAACGACTCGCTGAACCGCTGTTCGTGCGCAAGGTAATTCCACTTGCAGGTGAGCGTGCAGATACTCGCGACGTCGGCGCCGGTCGCGCGCCACACCAGATAATCCGCGAGATCGAAGTAGCGCTGCACCGACGCGTGGCGTTCCGGGAAATGCCGCCGCAGCCAAAGTACCTTCGGCAATTCCATCTCGACGCTGACCTCGCCACCGACATAGGCGAGTGCCTTGTCGTGCGACCTGTTGATGTCGGCGGCTTCCGCGACAGCGCGGTGGTCCATCCACATGATGATGTCGCGCTCGGGGTCTGCGTCCTCGGCGACCGAAACACCGCGCCCATCGGCACCCACGGCGACCAGGGAACAGGTGGCGTCGAAGCCGATACCGCTGATCGCGACGGGGCGAAGCCTGCTGTCCGCGACGGCCTGGCGCACCGCATCACAGAGTTGCTGCCAGATGTCGCGCGACGATTGCTCAAACACATCGCCACGTGGATTGAATTGTTTGATCGACCGCACAACGTCGGCGAGCCGCTCGCCGCTGCTGTCGAAAATCGCGGCGCGCACGCTGCCGGAACCGACATCCACGCCGAGGAACACACCACTGCTCATGTCACGCCTTGACCCCGCCGGCGGTCAGGCCGGCAACGATTTGCTTCTGCATGGCGAGCGTGATGATCAGCACCGGCGCAGTCACGACCAGCGCAGCCGCCGCCAGCGGTCCCCATGAGATCTGCTCGAACGTCAGCACGTTGTACACCGCCACCGGCAGCGTGCGTGTGGTACGGCCGGCGAGCACCACACCAAAGATGAAATTGTTCCAGCTGAAGATGAAGGCGAGGATGGTCGCCACCATGATGCCCGGCCGCGCCAGAGGCACCGCCACATAGCGGAACGCCTGCCAGATGGTGGCACCATCCACCAGCGCGGATTCTTCAAGTGCAACCGGCAGTCCCTCGAAATAGCCGATCATGATCCAGACCACGATGGGAACGGTGATCACCAGGTGGGTGATGATCAGCGGCGCCAACGTGCCGATCATGCCGAGCCACTGGAACAGCAGGAACAGCGGGATGAGATACGACAGGCCCGGCGTGACGCGGGCGACCAGGATCAGTACCGGCTGCCTTCACGGCCTTCGTCTTGGCGATGCCATAGCCAGCCGGAACCCCGAACAGCAATGCCAGGCCGGTGGCGGAGAACGACACGATGACCGAGTTGATCGTGTAGCTGAGGAAGTCGTTCTTCTCGAACACGTCGATGAAGTTCGCGAGTGTCGGCGGCCAGGGAATGAATACGGGTGGATACGCCGTGTTGTCCGCCTCGTTCTTCAACGACAGCGAGATCATCCATAGGAAGAACAGGATCGCGGGCGATACCAGCACCACGACTGAAAGATAAACACCGAACTCGTCGATCCAGTAACGCATCCGGTGAGCGCCGACATGACGGGGATGCCCGGCCTCGCGCGTTATGGCTTTCTTGGTGGCGCTATCGCCTCTGATTGTCATGGCGACCTCACAGCGTCAGTTCCTGTTGGCGGGTCCGCAGCAGCACCAGGCTGAGCAGCATGATCAGCACGAAGAACACCACCACCATGGCCGACGCGTAGCCGAGGTTGTAGTAACCGAACGCGGTTTGATAGAGCAGCATGTTGATGGTTTCGCTCGCCGTGCCTGGCCCGCCGTTGGTGATGACGAAGATCGTGTCGAATGCCTTCAGCGCATCGATGATCCGCATGACGGCCGCCACGATGATGAAGGGCTGGATCAGCGGCAGGGTGATGTAGCGGAACATCTGCCAGCCTGACGCGCCATCGATCGCGGCGGCCTCATACGGGTCGATCGGCAGGCTGGTGATGCCGCCAAGCACGATCAGCATCACGAGCGGAGTCCATTGCCAGGTCTCCACCATCACCAGAGTGGGAATCACGGTATTTGAACTGTACACCCAGCTCGATGGTGGCAATCCGACGGATGTCAGCAGGTAGTTGAGTACGCCGAGCTGGGGGTGGAACATCATCGTCCAGACCAGCGCGATGGCCACCGGCGTCGCCATCATCGGCAGGATGAACAGCGTGCGAGCGGCCCCACGCAGCTTGAACTTGCGGGCAAAGCAGACGGCCGCCCAGATGCCGATGAGTACGGGAAGCACGACCGCGGCGGTGGTGAAGTACAGCGTCCGCGCGACCGACCAGAGGAAGCGCTCGTCGAACATCAGGTGCACATAGTTGGCGAAGCCGACGAAATAGACGTTGCCGGACACCTTCCAGTCGTGCACCGACATGTACAGGGTGAACAGCCAGGGGAACAGGATGACGGTCGCCACGATGAGCGCCGCCGGCACGGCGAACATCCAGTAGCTACGCGCGTAGTTTCGGCGGCCCGGCTCGCTGTGCGGCCGGACCACTGTGGCTGCGACGGTAGGTACTCATCGCGGCAGACCTCTCGGCCGTTACCTCAGGTTTTCAACGACTGTTCGAGCACCGGCTTGAACGTCTCGGTCGCTTTCTTCAGTTCCGTCGCAGGGTCCGCACCACCAATCATGTTGGCCAGTGCAATGCCAATGACGTCACGGAATTCGGTAACTGGAATGATCTCCGGCAGGCCAGGACGGGCGATCTTCATGCTCTCCATCAGAGTGGCGAGCCACTCCTTACCGAACGGACTGTTCGCGACCAACGCGGGATCCTGATAGGTGGAAAGCCGCGGCGAGGCACCACCGCCCATGTTCACCAGGTTGATCAGCATCTGCTTGGAGGTGGCCCACTGGCAGTAGAGATAGGCGGCTTCCTTCGCCTGGCTTTTCACCGGAATCCCTAGCCCATCGGTGAAGACCGGGCAGAAATGCCCCTTTGGGCCGGCTGGCATCAGGCCGAATCCGACCTGATCGACGATCTTAGAGACCTTGGGATCCAACAGGGGCGGCGCAAAGCCGACGCCGTCCAGCCACATCGCGACCTTGCCCTGCATGAAGCTGGTCTGGCATTCGTTCCAATTGAAACCAACGACGCCCGGTGGGGCGGTTTCACGCTGGAGGTCCTTGTACATCTGGCCGGCCCAGATCGCCGCCGGCGTGTCGGTGAGCAGCGTCTTGCCGTCGGGAGACACGGTCTCCTGATCCTGGCCGAGCAGGATGGAGGTCCATACCGGCACGTTGGCATTCTTCACGCCGCGGGCAACGAAGCCGTAGATACCCTTGGAGGCGTCGGTTGCCTTGCGGGCCGTGGCAAGCATTTCGTCGAACGTCTTCGGCAGCGTCAGGCCACGATCGCCCAGGAGCTGGCGATTGTAGTAGAGCAGCCAGATGTCGGTCTCGAGCGGCAGGCTGTCGATACGGCCATCAGGCTGTGTGGCGGCACGCAGGGCACCGGGACTCATGTCGGCCCAGTCATAATCGGGTGCAGTGAGCGTCTTGTCGGCGAGGTAGGTGCGCATATCCACCAGCCATTGGCCACTGCCGATGACACGCTTGGAGACATGCAGCGAGTAGTGCGTAACGTCGAAGCTAGGCCTGCCGGACGCAAGCTCCATCACCATCTTCGGGCGTTGCTGCTGTTCAGGCATCTGCTCCGAGAGCACCTTGATGCCGGTGAGCGCCTCGAACTCCTTCTGATGCGCCTGCAGGTTGTCGGCGCGAGGATTCTTGGTGAGGCTGACGGTGATTGTCTTGCCGCTGAAACGCTTCCAATCGAAGCTGGATTGGGCGCCGGCGTGACGGATCAGCGCGGGGGCGGCTAGCAGGACGGCGGTGCTGGTGAGCAGTGAGCGGCGCCGGATCATCGCGGTGTCTCCTAGCAGTGGATGCGATTGCCTCGTCATGTCGGCGGTCGGTACGGGAGCGACTTAGCCGTGGTCGATAGCAACATCAGCCAGGAGTGGCCTTGATCTGGATCAATGGCTGGCGTGCATCCAGCGATATTCGCGGACGTGCGGGTTGCCAAAGCGTTAATGGCCTGAATGATCGAAAATTTCGTGCGGTGATCAAGCCAACTCCTCCCCTCGCGGGAGGGGGTTGGGGGGAGGGGGGCCCCGCTCGCCAGTGCGGCTTGCCTAGCGGGCCTGGACCAGCTCCACCATGATTCCCTCTGGCCCACGGATAAACGCGAGCCGCGTGCCGGCATCGCGAGTGAGCGGACCGATCACGACATCGGCGCCCTTGGCGCGCAGCTCGTCGCATGCAGCGTCCACGTCGTCGACGGTCAGGCCGATGTGTTCGAGCCCGTAATACGGAAATTGCGGCGCCCCCGCCGTCGGGTCATGCGGATGCGTTGGCGCGATCAGCAGTTTCTGTCCACCGACCGTCATCGTAACGCGCATCTGCCCCGGATACAGCGTGCCCGGCGGATAGACGCTGCGCGTAACCTGCGCATCGAACATCGTCTCGAAGAACCGCGCCGTTGCGTCGGGATTGGGGCTTCGCAGATGGACGTGGTCATAGCGATACGCGCGCATTGCGCCCTCCTTTACCGCACGAATGTGTAGCGGAACCGCTCGCCGTCCGAGGTCACGCGGCCGACAGTCGGCGACGGGAAATGTATCGGCAGGATCAGCGTGCTGGTATCCGCCACTTCAGCCAGGAACCTGCGGCGCGAGGCGACCGCTTCCTGCGCATCCCAGTCGAAGATGGTGAACCAGCCCGGCTCGCGGCATTGCAGCGCGTGATGCATCATGTCGCCGGTGACCGAGGCGAGCTGGCCGCCGGATTGAATGTTCACGCAGCAATGGCATGGCGAATGCCCCGGTGTCGGCGTCAGCGTCACCGTGTCGTCCAGCGCGTAGTCGTCATCGACCAGCAGCGCCTGTCCAGCCGCGACGATCGGCTCGCAGTTGAAGCGCCAGACGTTGCCGGGTGGCTGGTCGCCGCGTTTGGTGGCTTCCTCCCACGCCGCGTACTCGCGCTTGTGGAAGACATATTTCGCGCGCGGGAACGTCGGCACCCAGCGTCCGTCGCGCAGCACGGTGTTCCAACCGCAGTGGTCGATGTGCAGATGGGTGCAGAAGACGTAGTCGATGTCTTCGAACTTCAGGCCCTCGGCGCGGAACCCGTCGAGCCACGGCTGCTTGGGGAAATCCATCGGGGCCGGGTAGCCCTTGTCCTCGCCTGTGCAGGTATCGACCAGGATCGTGTGGTGCGGCGTGCGCACGACGAAGGTCTGGTAGGTGATCACCATGCGGTTGGAGGCGGCGTCGAAGACCTCGGGGTCCATGTCGGCGAGGTAGCGGCGGCCGAGCTCGGGATCGTACAACGGGAACATGTCCTGCGGCTGACGCCAGGGGCCGTCGCGCTCGATGATGCTGGTGATGGTGACGTCGCCGATCTTCAGGGTGCGCATGGGTGCCCTCTTGGTGGTGCGTTGCGGACGCTTGGCACAAGCTTCCACGACTTGGCGGGGCAAGTGAAGACTGGCCGGTGTGTCCCGTTCCACTGCGCTGCGCCGCAGCAAGCGTTCCAGGCGGATGATCTCGGGATTTGTGCAGCACTGCATCCCGATCGCCTGGGCACAAGCGCGCAACATCATCCGTCTGGGCAGATGACGATCCAGCGGCGAATGTCGGTGCATGCTGGTGCTGCCGCCGTCGGTCATTGCTGTCGTCCTGTTTGCCGCGCTGCTGCACGCCAGTTGGAACGTCGCGGTACGGGCTGGATCGGATCGACGTCGCGAGACGGCGCTGGTCGTGGCTGGCGGGGCGGTCATTGCCTGCGTGGTCCTGCCGATGCTGCCACTGCCGCGCGCCGAGGCATGGCGCTACCTGTTCACCTCCGCCGTTCTGAACGCGGTGTATTTCGTGCTGATTGCCGAGGCGTATACACGCGGCGGCGTCGCACTGGCTTACCCCCTGATGCGTGGCGCGGCCCCCATGCTGGCGGCGATCGCCGCGTGGGCGTTGATCGGCGAGGCTCTGCCACTGCTCGCGTGGGTGGGTATCGCGACGATCTGCGGCGGGGTTGGAATGCTGGCGCGACGGCGCGGCGTGGCGGGCGAGGGTGCGGCGGTTTGCCTGGCGCTGGCCAACGCCGTGGTAATCGCCGCCTACACGTTGAACGACGCGGTGGGGGCGCGCGTCTCCGGTTCGCCGCTGGCCTACGTGCTATGGCTGTTCCCGATGACTGCGGTGCCAACATTGATATGCCTGCACTGGCGGGCACACCCACCGTTGCCGACATGGCGAGAGATGCGGCGCGGGCTCGGCGGTGCGGGATGTGCGGTCGGGTCTTATGCACTGGTGCTGTGGGCAATGACCCTTGCTCCCGTCGCGCCCGTGGCGGCAATGCGGGAGATCGCGATCCTGTTCGGGATGGTGTTGGCGCGGTTGCTGTTGGGCGAACGACCGGGGCGCTGGGGTTGGGGTGGCGCGGTGGTGATCGCGGCTGGAGCCATGGTGCTTCGGCTGGCATAGATCAGGCTGCGGAATGCTCGCCACGCAGGAACATGCGCCGCGGGCTAGGGGAAATCGCTGCGGGCCTGGTTGACCATGTCGGGGATGTAGTTGCCGCCGCCGGCAGAATTGTTGGAACTGTTCTGCCCGCTCTGGACACCGACGACACTCGGCCACGGATCGCTGCCGAACCAGTCGAAGAACGGACCGCCCGACTGGCCGGGCCAGACGTCGGCCTTTTGCGACAGGTACTCGTCGGACGAACTGCCAAATGTGTTGTCGATGGAGATACTGCCCTGGAAGCTCGGGCGGGAGCCGCCGCCCAGGTCGCCTGGGTAACCGATGTGGTCCCAATCCGTCAGGCCGTTCCAACTCAAATCGTAGCCGCGCGTGCCCATCCAGCCGCACAAGTCACCGAGGCGCTGGTCGAGCACCAGGCAGACGTAGTCCTCCTCGGTATCCGCCGCGCTGAGCGTTGGGCCAACCACCTTGCGGTAGGCGTACCAGTGGATGATGCCGGCGTTGCCGAACGGCGCGTTGCCGTCGAAGTAGGACGGCGTGAACGTTACCTGATTGACGGTGTTGTTGGGGTTCCACGTCATCATGTGCGAGGCGCACAACAAGTGGCGAGGGCCAACCAGGGCGCCACTGCCCCAGCCACCGGTCACGTCGACGCGGCCCGTGGTGCACCAGGGGAACGACGTATCGTCGAACAGGTAGCGCTGGTCGGGCGCGAAGATGGTGGTGGCCTGGAACTCGCCAGGCTGGAGGTGACCGAGGTGGAGCCCGACGTGCGAGCTTATAAAGGGGCGCACTCGACGGAATTCCTCAAGCTCCGGCAGCACAGGTTTGAATGGCAGGTGGTCGGGGAGGAAGCCTTCCGTGCCTTTGGCAACAATACGGCTGACGTCCGCCAGGCGCGCCGCGATATCGCGGCTCAGTTCGGTGAGCTGTTCGACGGACAGATCCTCCAACCGGGCATCGAATCGCTTGGCGGCGGCACGAAGCGCGTCGCTGACCGCCGCGCGGTCGGGACGCTCCAGCAGTCTACCCTGTACCGGTGGAGGGAAGACGCGGATGCCTGGCTTCGGTGGTATCAGGAGCGGGCGGAAGGTAACCGGCAGGTCGGTCTCGCGCAGCGGCGGCCGTGGCGGATGGTGGCGGGCGACTTCTTCGCGTGTTAGCGGCTTGATCGACATGGCATCGTCTCCCCTCGCCGATGAAGATGGCGACTGTGGATCAAGGAGCGTTGACGCGCTGTGATCCAGGTCACCATTGGAAACGACAAGAGGCCGCAAACCTTCGCCGACGGACATGGTGCGATCGGCGGCAACAGTGCAGAAATGGTCGCCGCTCGCACTGGCCGGTTGACCAAGACGAACGACACGATAAATCACCACGTCAGGCTTCTCGCCTCGATTTTGGCGTGCGCGACCGTGCCGCTGTCCGCCGTCACGATGGCGCAGACGACCAGTGGCAGCCCTCCTGCTATTGGCATACCCGACAAGGTTGAATCGCGCCTGGGCACGCTGGAGTACAATGGCGGTGTTCCTGCATCCGCTACAGTTCAAACAGCCTATGACAATATGGATTTCATGCATGCGGTCCAGGTGTACCTCAATGCATTCGCCGGTGTATCTACATACGCAATACGCGAAGGTCTCCTCAGCATCGGTGCCGTCATTCACCGTCTATGACAACCAGACACGCTCCATGCTGCAAACGCCACAGGCCTATCCACGGGCCGGCAGTCAGTCCTGTCCACCACCCGCGGCTGCGGCCAATGCGGATGGATCGACGACGATCTACTTCGGCCCGGAGCTTCCGGCCGGTGTGCAGCGCGGCAACCGGATCCAGACTGTGCCAGGCAAAGGGTGGAACACGATCCTGCGCCTGTACAGCCCGCTCGCACCGTTCTTCTCCAAGGCGTGGCGGCCGAGCTAGATCGAACTCGTGCAATAGGACACGGCAACGTCGGCAGGGCTACGAATCATGCCGATGCGAATGCAGGCATCACACGTTCGATGAAGAGCTCGAGCGAGCGGACGGTTGCTTTGCGACCCAGGTCGAAGCTTGCGCCGTAGCAGAACAGGTCGACGCCGCTGTCCTGGTAGAGGCGCAGTTTCTCGATGACCTCGTCGGGCGTTCCGTACAGCATGTTCTCGCGGACGTTGTCCTCGCGATAGTCCTCGGGATTGGCCAGCCTGTCGGCGTCCGCAAGCTCGGCAAATCCGTTGTTCACGCCACCGACGTTCTGAAACAGGTTGGCAAAATAGCGTGCATAGGCAATCGACGCGTGCACCGGTGTCCGCCAATCGGCTGCGTCTTCGTACACGTGGGCACGACGCAGCATCATGAAGCGGGGCCGTGGCACGCCGGGATTGTCGGCGAGCATCCTGGCGAACTTCTGGCCGAGCGCGAGGACTTCGCCAGCAGGCCGCGACAGCGGCGTGGCCATGATGTTGGCGCCAGCTTTGAGCGCCCAATCGAACGTGCCGGGATCGCGGCACGGCACCCAGAGCGGCGGGTGCGGCTTTTGCAACGGCTTGGGCACGCTGGTCGAACGAGGGAATGCGAAGAACTCGCCCTGATGCTGGTAGTCGCCGTCCCAGAGGGCAAGCACGGCAGGCAGCGCCTCCTGCATGTATTTCATGCCTACGCGTTGGTCGATGCCGTTCGCCATACGGTCGAATTCGTACTGGAATGCGCCTCGCCCGATGCCGAATTCCAGGCGACCATCGCTCATCACATCGAACAGCGCGGCCTCGCCGGCGAGCTTGATCGGGTGCCAATAGGGCGCCACGACGACAGCGGTGCCGAGGCGGATCCTGGTGGTGTGAGCGGCCCACTGGGCGAGGATGGGGAACGGGTTGGGAGCGATCGTCAGCTCGATCGTGTGATGCTCGGGGGCCCACGCGATCTCGAAGCCACCCTGTTCCGCGATACGAACCAGTTCCAGGCCGTGGCGGAGCGCCTCGCGCATGTCCTCCGACGGGTCGATGCGGCTCATCGTGACGGCGATGGCGAACTTCATGGGGCACGGAACGTGTAAGTGGGGTTCAACCACTGATGCACACCGATGCACACAGATGGGGAACGTGACTTTGGGGCGGCGCCGTGACTGGCCGAGGCACATCCGTGTGCGTCTGTGTGCATCAGTGGTTCCAAAATTCTTCTATTGCGTCCCGCTTTGACAATTCGGATCTGTCCCGGAATGCTCCGCGGGCCACATCAGCATGACACGCCAGGCTGCATGGGCAAATCCGAGCAGCCTTGGCAATGCAACTTGAGCGGCGAGGGATGTGGCCAGTCGTCTACCTGTTCTGCGCAGTGTCGTGCTCGGTTCTCATGTGCGCCGCTCGGGGTATAGCTCCTGCAAGCGAAATTCCGCACCGATCTCTGGCATGCGCAGAAGATCCTTGTCGCTGATCGTAGATGCCGACCACTGCCCGCCATTCCGGACAAATACGGTTGCACCGATACGGTCCTGTTCCAGGATCACGTAGCGCAAGATGGACGGTGTCGCCTGGTACTCCCGCACCTTTTCGATGCGGTCCGTGCGCGACGTACTCTCGCTCAATACCTCGAACACGACGACGGGATTCTCGATGACCTGGGACCGATCCGGCTGCGGCGTGCAACTCACCACGGCATCCGGGTAGCGCGCCCGCCCATCGGCGATGATCTTCACATCGGGGCCGAACGGCTCGCACGGCGTGCCCTCGAGGTGCTGCTCGAGGAGCCGGTGCAGTCGGCGCATAATCCGGTTGTGCGCGACGGTTCCACCGGTCATGGCGATCGGATGGAAGCCGTCGAACTCAAAGCGCGCCGGCTGGCATTCCTCCCACGCGAGGAACTTCTCCAACGTGATGGGTTCGTGAAGAGCGACGCTCATGACACATATTTAGCACAACACGGTCTGGCTGTCCCCATGCGAGCGTCATGCCGTGCGGTCGCTCTCCACCCCCAACGCTGCCTGCGCCGCGGCCAGCCGCGCCACCGGCACGCGGTACGGGCTGCAGGAGACGTAGTCCAGGCCCAGCGACTGACAGAACGTGATCGAGGCGGGGTCACCGCCGTGCTCGCCGCAGATGCCGAGCTTCAGCTTCGACTTGGTCTTGCGGCCGCGCTCGCATGCCAGGCGGATCATCTCTCCGACACCCTCGACGTCGATCGACACGAACGGATCCTTCGGCAGGATGCCTTGCTCGATGTAGTCCGGCAGGAACTTGCCTGCGTCGTCGCGCGACAGGCCGAACACGGTCTGCGTCAGGTCGTTGGTGCCGAAGCTGAAGAAATCGGCGATCTCGGCGATCTTGTCGGCGACGATGGCGGCGCGCGGCAACTCTATCATCGTGCCTACGGTGTATTCGATCCGCTGGCCTGCGGCGGCGAACACCTCCTCGGCAACCTTGTCGACCTCGGCGCGGGTGATCTCCAACTCCTTCCTGACGCCGACAAGCGGGATCATGATCTCCGGCACTGGCGCCTTGCCGGTCTCTTTCGCCACCTCCAGCGCGCCCTCGAAGATCGCGCGCGCCTGCATTTCGTAGATTTCCGGGTAGGAGACACCCAGACGGCAGCCGCGATGGCCGAGCATCGGATTGGCCTCCTCCAACTCTGCCGCGCGGCGGCGCATCGCATCGACGTTGGTGCCGAGATGGTGCGCAACCTCCGCCAATTCCGTGTCGCCGTGCGGCAGGAACTCGTGCAGCGGTGGATCGAGCAGGCGGATGGTGATCGGCATGTCGCCCATGATGCGGAACAGTTTGTGGAAGTCGTCGCGCTGGAACGGCAGCAGCCGAGCCAGGGCGACGCGACGGCCGGCCTCGTCGCTTGCCATGATCATCTGGCGAACTGCGCCGATACGCTCGGGGTCGAAGAACATGTGCTCGGTGCGGCAGAGGCCGATACCGTCGGCGCCGAATTTTTTCGCGGTCTCGGCGTCCAGCGGCGTTTCGGCGTTGGCGCGAACGCCCATGGTGCGGGCCTCGTCCGCCCAGCCCATCAGCGTGGCGAAGTCGTCGGACATCGCCGGCTCTATCATTGCGACGGTGCCGATGAACACTTCGCCCGCGGCGCCATCCAGCGTGATGGTCTCACCGGCGCGCACCGTCTTGCCACCGGCGGACAGCGTCTGGGCGTTGTAATCGACCGAGATCCCGCCGGCGCCGGCGACGCACGGGCGGCCCATGCCGCGCGCCACGACCGCTGCGTGGCTGGTCATGCCGCCGCGCGTGGTCAGGATGCCCTGGGCGGCGTGCATGCCGTGGATGTCCTCGGGGCTGGTCTCGATGCGGACCAGGATGATCGCCTCGCCTTTCTGCGCCCGACTTTCAGCTTCGTCCGCGCTGAACACCACCGCGCCCGTTGCGGCGCCGGGGCTGGCGGGAAGCCCCTTTCCCAGCAGCGTGCGGTGCGCCTTCGGGTCCAGCGTGGGGTGCAGAAGTTGATCCAGCGCTGATGGATTGACGCGGCGCACCGCCTCGTGCTGGTCGATCAGGCCCTCACGCGCCATGTCCACCGCGATGCGCAGGCTGGCCGCGGCGGTGCGTTTGCCGTTGCGCGTCTGCAGCATGTACAGCTTTTTCTGCTGGATGGTGAACTCCAGGTCCTGCATGTCCTTGTAGTGCTGCTCCAGCCGCTCGCGAACCTTCAGCAGCTCCTGATAGGGGCCTGGCATCGACACTTCGAGCGGCACTTCCCCATGCTTCGCGCCGACGTTGGACACCGGCTGCGGCGTGCGAATGCCGGCGACCACGTCCTCGCCCTGCGCGTTCACCAGATACTCGCCGTAGAACACGTTCTCGCCGGTGGAGGGATCGCGGGTGAAGCACACGCCGGTGGCGCAGTCCTCACCCATGTTGCCGAACACCATGGCCTGCACGTTCACGGCAGTGCCCCACTCGGCAGGGATGTCGTGCAGCCTGCGATACGTGATTGCGCGGTGGTTCATCCAGGAACCGAACACCGCACCGATGGCGCCCCAGAGCTGTTCCTCCGGGTCCTGCGGGAAGGGCTTGCCGGTCTCGCTCTCGATCAGGTCCTTGTAGGCCTGGGCCACACGATGCCAGTCCTGGGAGGTCAGCTGGGTGTCCTCAGTGACAGCGGTTTCGAGCTTGGTGTGTTCGATGATCTCCTCGAACTTATGGTGGTCCACGCCGAGCACAACGGAGCCGTACATCTGGATGAAGCGGCGGTAGGAGTCCCAGGCAAAGCGGGGATCGTTCGCCTCGGCGCCGAGGCCCTCGACCGTCACGTCGTTGAGACCGAGGTTGAGCACGGTGTCCATCATGCCGGGCATGGAGACGCGCGCGCCGGAGCGCACCGAAACCAGCAGCGGCTTGCGCTTGTCGCCGAACTTCAGGCCCTGCGCCTTCTCGATATGGGTCAGGGCTTCGCTGACCTGGGCTGCCAGGTCGTTCGGGTAGTTCCGGTTGTTCTGATAGAACGCGGTGCAGACCTCGGTGGTGAGGGTAAAGCCGGGCGGGACCGGCAGGCCGATGCCGGCCATCTCCGCCAGGTTGGCGCCCTTGCCGCCCAGCAGATTGCGCATGTCCGTGCCGCCCTCGTTGTGGCCGGCACCGAAGCTGTACACCCACTTGCTCATTGCATTCAGCCCTCGATTTTCGAGAAATCAGCGATCCGATCCATGGTGGACCGAACAGTATGAACAAGACGCAAACGATTGCGGCGCAAGTCTGGCTCTTGGGCGTTCACGGTTACCTTATCAAAGAATGCGTCCAGCGGGGGACGCAATCTCGCCATCGCGGCCATGGCCGCCGCGAAATCCTCCCGCTCCAGCAGCGGCTGGATCGCCTCGGCCGCCGCGTGCAGGGCGTGAGCCAGCTGCTTCTCCTCGTCTAGATGCAGCAGATTGCGATCCGGGTCGCCATCGTGAGGGCCATCCTTGCGCTCCTCGATGCGCAGGATGTTGGCGGCGCGCCGATAGGCGGTGAGCAGATTGGCTCCGTCGTCCGACAGTAACAGGGCCGTGACCGCCTCGGTGCGCGCCAGCAGCCGGGTGATGTCGTCATCCGCGCCGGCGGCGAACACGGCTGCCAGGACGTCGTGGCGGGCACCCTCCGTGCGGAGCTGGACGCGCAGGCGCTCGGCCAGGAAGTCGCCGGCGATTCCTACTTCAAGACGCACGGTTTCGTCGAGCGCGAGCATCGCGAACCGCGTCGAGGAGTTCGCCGATGCTGGTGAGAATGTGGAGCACGTCCGAAATCCGGGATGCGAAGGACGACGCCGAGCCAGCCTCGCGAGGCATCGATTCGTTTACGATTGTGCACGCTCACGGATGCTTCTGGATCGCTAACCTCGCTTTTTTGATCATGAGCGACCAGGGGTGACGCTGCCCGCGAAGTACCTGGAAGAGGCCGGGTTATGAGGAGAGCATTTACGGAGTCGCCCGCTTTTGCGAACTGGATGCGTCAACAGCGCGGGGTTCAGGCCAAAAAAATGACCGCGTTGTTTTTCCATTGGATACCACCACGAGGAAGGACGCCATGATTGACTTCGGTTTGGGAAAGTTGCGGCTCTGGAGCGCGGCAGCAGCCTGCGCGGGCCTATTAGTGACGCAGGCTGCGGGAGCGCATCCAGCGGCCTTTACGCTCAACGATGTGATGCAGGTGCCATATCCGTACGACATGGGGGCGGCGCCAGCGGGCGGGGCCGTGGCCTGGGTATTCGATGCGAAGGGTTGTCGCAATATCTGGGTCGCCGACTCCTCAGGTCGCGAAAGCGCACCCGATCACCGCGTATACCGAGGACGACGGTTTCGATATTGGCGAACTCGCGTGGTCGCCGGATACGAAGTCGATCGCGTTTACCAGGGCCGCGAAGCTGGAGGACGAGGCTCCGACCAACGTCACGGGTCCCCGGAAGGCCCAAAGCCCCGGGAAGTGTGGGTGGTCTCTACGGCCGGCGGCGCGCCTCACAAGGTGGGCGCGGGGCATTCGGCGAGCTTTTCGCCCGATGGCAGCCAAGTGGTGTTTGTCGACAAGAAAAGGGTTTTGGCAGCAGCCGCCAGCGGTGAGGGTGAGGCGCGGCCATTGCTTGTCGATCCGGGAAGTGTTGCTCGTTGACCTGGTCGCCGGACGGCAAGAGGTTGGCATTCATGAGTCATCGGGGCAGCCACTCGCTCATCGGGGTCTACGAGCTCGCGACCGGACGATCGTCTGGATGAGCCGAGTCTCGACTATGACAGCTCTCCGGTGTTCTCGCCTGACAGTGCGCGGATTGCTTTTGTTCATGTGCTGGCGGAGAAGACTCTCCCGGGATTTATTTTCTCGTCGCAGTGGACGGCCGTGGTCCATATGGACCGCGGATGTGAAAACCGGACAGGGGCGACGTGTCTGGATCGCAGACGCAGGCTCGGGCAGTGTGTTTCAGCCGACCCCCTCGGCGAGGAACTTGTTTTGGACGAGCCACGACGAGCTCGTGTTCCGTGGGAGAAGACCGGCTGGCTGCATCTCTATGCTGTCCCTGCGCAGGGCGGTGCGGCCCGGGCGCTTACTGCGGGCAAGTTCGAGGTCACTCACGTCGCTTTCAGCCATGACCGCAAGCGCCTGGTGTACTCCTCGAGTCAGGATGACACCGACAGGATGCATATCTGGACGGTGGAGGCCGAACAGGTTCGGCCCGTGCGCGCCGCCCGGAGTCACGCTATCGAAGATGATCCGCAGGTGGGCGCAGACGGAACAGTGTTTGCTTTGCAAAGCGACGGAAACCAGCAGCTGCATCCTGTCGTGTTGAGTGCGAAGGGGCAATGGCAGCGGCTTGCTCCCGAAGTCATCCCGTCTTCCTTTCCGTCTTCGAGGCTCGTCATGCCACAGGCCGTGACCTTTACGGCAAAGGACGGACAGGAGACGCACGGGCAGATTTTCTTGCCGCGTGAGAGCTCATCCAAACCCCATCCGGCGATCCTGTTCTTCCACGGCGGCCCGCGCAGGCAGATGTTGCTGGGGTTCAGACCGTCCATGGGCACAGCTGGATGTATGCGTTGAATGAGTACTTCGCTGCCGAGGGGTACATCGTGCTGTCGGTCAACTACCGCGGTGGCATCGGTTATGGTCGCGACTATCGTGAGGCCGAGAATTTCGGGCCCGGCGGCGGTAGCGAGCTGAATGACTTGCTGGGTGCTATCAGCTATCTGCAGGGTCGCAAGGACGTCGACTCGCACCGACTGGGCATCTGGGGGGTGAGTTATGGTGAACTGATGACCGCCCTCGGTCTGGCGCGCGCCTCGGATGCGCTCGCGGCGGGTGTGGACTACGCGGGCCTCTATAACTGGTCTACGTTCATGTCGTCTGTGGGCGAGCCGATCGAGGGCGCCGAGGCGAACCAGCGGGCGGTGGATTCGTCCCCGATCGCGACAATCGAAAAATGGCGGTCGCCCGTACTGGTCGTGCAGGCGGATGACGACCGGAACGTGCCCTCCCAGCAGGCTACGGAGCTCATCGAGGGCTTGAGGTCGCACAATATCGAGCACGACGAGATCGTGATTCCGAACGAGATTCATGATCTGGCGCGGTATTCGTCGTGGATGAGATTGTTCAATGCGG
>CAVSBG010000021.1:0-320703 GCA_963726125.1 uncultured Alphaproteobacteria bacterium
TCGCGGTTGCCACGATCTGACCAGATGGGGCCGCGCATTGGCCATCCAGCACGACGATCCCTTGATCGGCCCGCTTCTCCCGCACCACGAGCCGTGCCGTTATCGCGACCGAGATTGGTAGCGCGCCAATAATCTGCACCGAGGCCGTGCGGATCGAATCTGCCAGGGCCCGGAAGGGCTGAACCGGCCAGTGCGGTCAGCATCGACGTGACGATGCCCGCGGCGGCTTGGCTCTCGCCGGGTCCTGCAAACACGTCCCCTTCGCCAAAAGCAGCCGCCCAGGCTCGCAAGTCGCCGGCCTGCAGGGTGCGCTCGACTGATGCGGCGTCGCCGGGGGCGATCTCATCGAATGTCTTGTTCACGACGGTCTGCATGGCGGCACCTTCAGAGGAATGATCGTTGGCCGCCTCAGGCGACGACGTGATAGCCGGCATCGACGTAGGCGATGTTTCCGGTAATCGCCTTGGCGGCGCCGCTGACCAGGAAGGCGGCGTAGGCACCGACATCGTCGAGCGTCACTAGCCCATGCTCGGGCGCCTCGCGAACAGCGCGCTCCAGCAACTCGTCGAAATGGTCGATTCCGGAAGCCGCGCGAGTTTCTCGGACCGGGCGAAGCGCGTTAACACGGATCCCCCTGGCCGAATTGACGGCCATATAGCGAACCGCGGCCTCCAGCGCTGCTTTCACCGGGCCCATGACGTTGTAATGCGCTATCGCCTTCCGGGTGCCGTAATAACTCATGGCAAGCAAGACCCTCGCGGCATCAGCGGCTCGCTGCGCTTTGCCATCTGCAGGAAGGACTGTACGGACACTAAAGGGACGGCTCCCCCAATCCCTCGGCCGAACAATCCGTGATCCGCCCGTGCAGGTCCTCCTTGCGGGCGTAGGCGATGGAGTGCTGGACAAAATCGAGGCGGCCCCAATCCGTGGAGATGCGCTCGTAAACGGCATCGAGCTGACCGGGCACGGTCACATCGCAGGGCATAAAGATTTCGCTGTTTCAGCGCCTCCCGCCAGCGGACGCACATAGGTAATATTCTGCGTTGACGTTGAGATAAGTGATCGCCAGATCGGCGCCCGCGGCACGGAAACGTTGGGCGCAGCCATAAGCAAGGCTGTGCTCGTTGGCAATGCCGATAATAAGGCCTTTCTTGCCGCTCAGCATTGCCATGAGATTTACCCCTTGATTGTGACGGGGTCCGCCGAATGCGCTCGCTTGATGGGTCTTGGTAATCATCGAAACCATCCGCCGCAAGCCAACACAGTCTCAGTGCAACACAGCGTCCGTTTTTGCGGGTGTCCTGGAGCCGGCAGGTCGGCCGGATGTCGCGGACACCGCTCGCTTCTCAGGCGGCACGGCCAGCAACTGTGAGAGCCGGGCCAGGCGGCCGTCCTCGGCCGAGTCGCAAGGATCGCCGGCACTAGCGATCGTGCGCACCTGCTCCAGCAATGTCCTCCGAGCGTCCGCATCCGGAATAAGGAATGGAAGCACTTCTATCGCTCGCTCCGGCTCAAGCTGGAGGACGAAGAATAGAGTGTTCGGCGTGTTCGTCGAGCGCGGCGAAGTAACGGTTGTTGGCGTGAACACCGCGGTGGTGCTGATCAGCGGCCAGGGCACCAATATCGAGCGTCCTGGCGCCGAACCGACGACGCCTGTCGCATGGGGCGCGGCGCGCATCGCCAGTGCGATGGCGTCGGTGAACTAGTTTCCTGGGCACAGTGATTTTGACAGGTTGCGCGCGGCCTGGCCTCTCCAGCTGTAATGCTGGTGGGTTCGCGTCCCGTCGGATGGACGGTTTTGGGTGGAAACTAGACCTACGACGACGAGCCGGCCAACAGCTGAATTGCGCCCAATCAAGTCATTCGGCGCAGCCCACTCATTGACCAGACACGGCCGTTCGCTGCGCTGGGAACGACCGAAACTTAAGAATTTCGTAGCGTCCAAGTGGGAGCAGCGGAGGGGCTACGGTGGTAGAGCCGGCGGCCCCATTCCGCAGGAGATCTCCATAATTTACCTTATATGAATAAAATTATCCTTCAAACGACGTTATTAAAGAACCCAATGTTGAACGGTACTTAAGGAATTTTGTATCTACCGTATTTCTTGTCTTAAAGCGATCGTCTGTTATCATACCACCGATGGTTTGCACCCGTGTATCTGTCTTGAGTGTAATAATTGTGCTATAGAATACCTTCCATCTGCCTTCTTTTTTTACACATATGCAAAAAGATTGTGATAGTGGATTAACCGTCACATTTTTTCTTTTGGATCTAAAGTTGCCGGCAGAAGCCATATTTTCACCCGCGCTCATAGCCCACGCCCCGCCATAACCCGCATAGTCAACCCTGCACACCATTTGGGAATTAGCAGGCGGCGCATCGTCCCCTGTCGCCTTCATCGACGTGCCATCTCCGTCATGCATAAAGGTTAGGCCATGCTCGTCGCGATTGACCTGCAACGCGCATCCATTCATCGCGGGAGTCAATGCAATAGCGCCGTCAGAGCACCCAAAGGGAACTACAACTTTTGTCACACCCGTAGTAAGGTGTGGATAATAGTAGTCGCCCCCGCTCTCATTTTTGGGCGTTAACACAAAAATTCCGCCACCCCGCTCCAGGCATGACACCGAGGCGGGCCCACCCCATCGCCCGACCACCATCGATCCACGATTCCACGAATAGGGGTCAATCATGAAACCAAATTTTTCCGTGGCTGACTCAGGATCCGCCCTCAATAAAGCGAGAGCCGCATGATTTGAGTTTGGAGTAATTCCGCCTGGCATTTTGTCGCCCCTCATATTTTTATCTGACGCGCTTTGTTTCCGATCTAAATCCGAAACGTCAGACGAGGAATAACCGCATTCCTTGCGTCCTGCAATATCGCAGGTTGGGTGACCGTGTTGTTTGTCACCCCCGCCATCACAAATCGTCAATCGGCCAGTGATACAGGCGTATATACCTTGATCTCGCCGCTCTGGCCCCGCAGCGTCAGCGTGCCCAACTGGCGGATAGTGCTGGGATCGAGCCGCGCCGCAGTGCCAGGCCCAATACAGATGCTGGAGCCCAGCTCCTTGTTCGCCGCCTCCAGCCGCGCCGCGGCATTCATCGCGTTGCCGTGCGCGGTGTAGTCAAGCTTCCGGCTGCCACCGACATCGCCGACGATGGCCGGCCCCGTCTCGATCCCCACCCGCGTGCGTCCAAGCCGCAGCCGCTGGCCGAGCGGCGATTTCCGCACCTCCTCGGAGGCCTCCAACAGTGCCAACGCACTGGCGACGGCACGTCCCGCGTGATCCTCCAGTTCGAACGGTGCATTGTAGATCGCATGGATCGCATCACCGACGATCTTGTCGATCATGCCGCCGTGGTCGGTGACGATACGCGTGGTGGCCTCAAAGTAGGCGTCGAGCAGCGCCACCAGATCGGTCGGTTCGGCGCGCTCGGTCATGCTGGTGAAGCTCTCGATGTCGGTGAACAGCGCGGTGATCTCGCGCATCTCGCCGCGCAGGCGCAGCGCGGCGGGATCGGCCGCGATCCGGCGCACCACCTCGGGCGCCAGATGCTGCTCGAAGCTCAGCCGCAGCAACCGCGCGCGCCACTCGTCACGCACGAACCGCACCAGCAGGGTGGCCGCGAATGCGGTGACGGCAACCAGCGGAGGGCCGACGGGATCCACCAGCAGCAGAACCGCTGGCACCGCCGCCACTGCGGCCCCAGCCCATGCGACACAGCACAGTACCGCCAGTGACACTGCCAATGCCGGACGTAGCCGGACCGCCAGCAGCAGGCAGACCAGGCCAAGCACCAAGGCGCCGATTGGTTCCGCGAAGTTCGCCCACGAGGGGCGCACTGCCACGTCGCCGCGCAGCATCGCGTCAACTGCCCCGGCCTGGATCAACACAGACGGAGTGGCCGGTGAACCAGGGGTGACGCGCAGCCCGCCGAGTTCCGGAGCACTGCTGCCGATGAGCACGACCTGGCCGGCCAGCATGGCCCGCGTCGCCGGTTGGTCGACCAGCGTCGTAGCCGGGATCGAGCGGATCACCGGAGATCCAGACAGCCGAAGCGTCGCATCGTCGCCGAGTGGCAGCGCGATGTCGCCCACACGCAACATGCCTCCCGGTTCGATCAGCAGCGCCGCGGCACCTTGGGCAAGCCGTACCAGCTCGACGGCCAGGCCTGGCCGCACGACGCCGCCCGCCAACACCAGCAGCGGCACGCGCCGGATCGGGCCATCGGGGTCGGCAGCAGCCACCAGAGCGCCAAACCCGCGTGCGGCATCGGCGAGCACCGGCAGTGGTGCGACGATCCCATTGGCGCGCCACACGCCCGGCAGCGGCACAGGCGCGCGCGACAGGATGGGCGTGGACGGCAGGTTCTCGCCCGAATTGGCAGTCTCCAGCACGAAGCCCAGTACCGATGGCGCATCCGACAGTGCCCGAGCCAGGGCCGCATCACCGTCCGCCGAAAACCGGTCCGGCCCTGCCAGCAACATGTCCAGCCCGATCGCCGCCGGTTTGCCAGCCGCCACGGCCGCCACCACGTCGGCGAGCCGTCCCCGCGGCCACGGCCACGTGCCGAACCGTGCCAATGTATCTCGGTCGATATCGACGATGACCACGCCGGGACCGCTGTAGGCTAGTCTCGGCAGCAGCGGCAGCACCAGATCGAACGCTCGCTCACGCAGCGTGCCGCGCACGACGTCCCGCGACAGGTCCCACGCCGTCAGCAGCACCAGCAACACCGCCAATCCCGCGAAGCCTGGCGAAATCCCGCGCGGCAACAGGACCATCAGAGCGCGTACACCTCGGCGAACTCCTCCAGCGCGCCGATACGGCAGTGCAGCTTGCGGCCAGCTCGCCGGATGGCACCGCGCGCCTCCAACTCGCCAAAGGCGAGGTTCACCTTCGGTCGACTGGCGCCGATCAGCGCAGCGATCTCGCTTTGCGACATATCGAGCGACAGTTCGGTCTCGCCTCGCACCGGTGTGGTGGCGTGTGCCAGTCGCAACAGCAGCCGCGCCAGCCGGACCTCGATCCGCTGCAGCGCGAGTGCTTCCAACTGTTCGGACGTATCGCGCAGGCGACTGCAGAGAAATCGGATGACACCGGCCGCCATCGCCGGCCGAGTCGCGAGCAGGTTCTGCAGCGCGCTACGGCCCAGGCCGAGCAAAACGCTATCGCGCAAAGCAGTGAGGTCTGCACTGCGGCGGCTGCCGTCGAGGACGCCCAGCTCACCCACCATTTCGCCCGGCCCGACGATACGGAACGCAAGCTCCCGCCCGTCCGCGGAGCCGACCGAAATGCGCAACTGACCGGAGACTGCAAGGTAGACGTCATCGGCCGGATCGCCGCGCTGGAACACCACGGCGCCCGCCTTGAACTGGCGCCGGTGCAGCAGCGGTCTCATCGCGGCCAGATCGGCTGCCGCGAGATCGCCGAACAACGGGAAGGCCGGACCTTCAGGCGAAGCAGAGTCGGACATGGCGACAATTGTTCCGCAACCGAGCGCGCGTTCCTAGTGTTGCGGGAAAATCCGCCAGCGCCATTCGTTATAAATCGCGGATATGAGGATTGTTGACGTACCCACGCAACGGTCCACCCCGTCACGCACGCAACGCTCCACCCCCGTCATGGCCGGGCTTGACCCGGCCATCCTCGCGCGATGGTTGCTGACCGCGACTGCATCGTTGGTGCGCCCGCCGGGTCAAGCCAAGCCATGACGGCATTGGAGAGTCAATCGTTTCGCTCCCTGGTAATTACTCA
Organism: uncultured Alphaproteobacteria bacterium; assembly: GCA_963726125.1. Classification (GTDB taxonomy): domain Bacteria; phylum Pseudomonadota; class Alphaproteobacteria; order Acetobacterales; family Acetobacteraceae; genus JAMXLO01. The sequence continues at coordinate 5,763 of CAVSBG010000021.1, forward strand.
CCGACCCGCACCTGATCCCCCAGTCGCGCCACGCCAACGCGCGTCGTTTCTCAAGCGCGCCACCAGCAATCGCCACCACGATCCCAGGATCAGTAGTCCAGGTAAGAGATGTTGGGCGGTACCACGTCAGGATCGGTCAGTTGCCGTGGTGGCGCAGGCAGCATCGGCGCCACAACCAACACAAGGTTAGGCAACCCGACAAGCGGCGGAGGTGATCCAGGGAGGAACGGGTACAACCCGCCAAGTGCCGAAGTGATCGCCTCGTTCGGCAACCTAAAGACCGCTTGCGTGGCGGGCTGGCACGTCGCAGTGGCGATAATGCACCGGTTGAACAGATAGTTGGCATTGATGGCTGGCTGGATCGAGGCAATCCCTGCCGCCGGTCCGCCGGAGACACCGTTGATGGTGCCGAAAAGGTTCGTGCCACCCGGCACGGTGTACGACACGTCGAGCGCGTTAACGAACACGTTGCCGGCAGCGGTTCCGTTGGTCAGGTCGAGTATCAGCCAGGTTCCTGTCGCCTGCAGGCCGAGTGGCGGATCGAACTGCATGTTGCCGGTGACCGAGATCTGCAAGGTTGCGGGGCCGCCGCCCCGGCCGGTCACGGTGCTGCTGTTGATCTGCGTGAAGCCGGCAGCCTGAATGTCAGCGCCCGGCCCGCCGTTGGCTGGCTCGAGTGCGGCCTGAATCGGGCCGGAGGGACGAACAGTTCCGCCGACCACGATCGTGGCACCGTCGCCAAGCGAAACTTGATTGGCCGGGGCCCTGATCGCGATGTTCCCAGCGCTCAGCGTGCCGCCGATCAGCAGGTCTGTAGTATCTGTCAACACGAAATTGCTGGCCGTGAAGTTGCCGAGTGCGCCTACCCGGTTGGTGCCGGTCAGGCTCGTCGCGCCGGTCGCACTGCCGGACAGCGTGCCAGCAGTCAAATTGCCGGTCTCACTGATCGTACCGGCAAAAGCGAGCAAGGTCACGGTGCCGTTGCCGCCGTCGGTCACCACGCCAGGAATGGCGATGCTGCTGCCCTCCAGAAAGATTTGGCTCGCCGACACCGTGCCGCCCGATGCAATCGTCAATGCGCCTGCGAGCAGCGACACGAACGGGCCGCCATTGACGGCGCCGGTGACAATGAGGTCCGAGCCAGCGCCAAGGCCCAGGCCGGAGGCCGTGAAGTTGCCCAGCGTGCCAATCTGATTGATGCCGTCCAGGTTTGCGGTGCCAGTGGCGCTGCCCGATAATGTGCCGGCGATCAGGCTGCCAATGGTCGGCTTACCGCGCCCCTCGCTGATCCCGCCGTCGGTGGCCGTCAACGCAACGCTGGTGGTGCCGATCAGCGTGCCCACGTTGATCACTGGCGCAGTCAGGCTTACCGTTGCGGCACTCAGCCCATTCACTGCCAGCTCGGGCGCACCAGCGTCCACCAGCGTGAAGCTCTGCCCGACAGCGTTGAACGACGATGGGAACCCGGATCCCACCGCAGCGATGGCATTCGTGCCGGTCAGGTCGACCGGCCCCTTTGCGCTGCCGGTCAATGCCCCTGTCGTCAGCGAGCCGGTCTCACTGATGCCGCCACCGGTTGCTACCAGGTTGACGTTGAATGCCCCGTTCAGCGCGCCGGGAATGCTGATAGCCGCTGCTTCCAGGTCTACCGTTGCGGCGTTCAGTCCGTTCACCACCAGTGAATTCCCGCCGCCTTGCAGCAGCGTGAAGCTCTGACCCACCGCATTGAATGGCGACGCCGGACTGGCGCCCAGTGCTGCGACCGCGCTGAAGCCTGTCAGAAAAACGGTGCCGGCGGAACTACCAGTCAGCGTGCCCGCAATAAGTGTGCCCGTGGCACTGATCGTGCCGGCAGTCGCCACCAAACTCGTCGTGCCGGCACCGCCGTCACTCACCAGGCCCGCGATCGTGATGTTGCCCGCCGTAAGACCCACGGCATTCGCCGTGACTGCACCGCCCGGGACAATCGTCAAGCTCCCGGCATCGGTGATCGTTGCGCTGGAACCGCCCGCAACGGTACCGATGACCGACAGGTCGATCGCATCGCCCAGATCAAAACTGGTGGCGGTGAAATTCCCCAGATTGCCCACCGTGTTGGCCGCGTTATCGAGCGCCACGGCACCCGCACTGCCCGACAGCGTCGCGACATTAATGATCGGGAACGCCGCGCCTGCGATGGCACCCGTCGCGTCGAGTTCAACCGGCAGGTTATTGGCATCGAACGTGCCCACTGTGGTGATCGCGCTCGCCGTCGTTGTCGGCGCACCGCCGCCCGGCAGCGTCACTGCGCCTATCCGCGCGCTGCCGACGGTGACATCCAGCAGAGATGCCAGGTCGCCACCAATACCCAACGTAACCGTGCCGCCACCGGTGAACGGAGCAAACTCGAACGTCCCGCCGGTGATCGGTCCGGCAATGCTGGCAGCGTCGGTTTGCAGGCTGACACGCCCGATCGGGCTGGCTCCGATACTGCCGGTGGCTGCGATCGCGATACTGCCGGGAGCCGTCAGATAGACGTTGCCAAACGCAGTGACCGCGCCGTCAATCGTCAGCGGTGACGCATCCGCCAGCGACAAATCGCCAGCCGTGGCCTTCAACGTTTCCAACGTCGCTATCTTGTTCGCGGCATTCAACAGCTGAACGCTGCCGCCGCTGCCCGCCAGATTGGTCACGGTCAACGGGCCACCCGGCTCGGTGATCGCACCCGTCGCCTCCACCTCAAGTGTCGAGGCGATGCCTGTCAGATCCACCGCCCCATCAACCGTGACCGTGCTGGCGGATGGAGCGGACGTCGTCGCACCAGCCGGAACGTTCGTGAAGCCGCCGGCCACCAATGTGGACGTCGCGATGATCGACAGCAGGCCAGGCGAGATGACGAGGCCCGACGCGCCGAACAGGCTGGTATTGATCGCCGAGAACGGCGCCAATTCGACGGTGCCGGCCGGCGCGATAACACTGGCGCCCTCATTGCCGACGATGTTGTCCGCCACCAACGAGACGCGGCCACCTGATGCGGCCTTCAACGTCGTGGGCAGTTGTCCGTTGCCAAGTGTCAGCGTGCCGTCCGCAGCCGCGATCTCATAGAACAGGTTGTTCCCGGTATGCGCGCCAAGCAACGTCAGGTCGGTGCCATCGACCACCGCGACATTGCCGTTCGTCGCCGTGATGCCGGTGGACTCGGTGATGGCGTTCCCGGCGTTGCTCAGCGCGAAGTCCCCGCCCACCGCCGACGTGGTGCCGAACACGTTGAATACGGCGAGCGGGCCCCCTGGCTCGGTGATCGGACCACTGGCAAACAGCCCGAGATTGGTCGCGCTGTTGGTCAGGTCCACCGCGCCGTCCACGGTGATCTTGCTCGCCGATGTCGCCGCCACGGTCGCACCGGCCGGAATATTGGTGAACGCCCCGATCAGCAGCGTGTCCAGTTTGCTCGTTCCGGTGTTGATAATGCTGAGCAGAGTCGTATCGACCAGCAACTGACCGGCACTGGAGCTGCCAGCAACGCTGACGGGAATCGGGGAGAACGGCGCCAACTCCAGCGTGCCGCCTGGCGCGGTGATCTGGCTGGCCGCCGTCGCCGTTATGTTGTCGGCGACCAGCGAGATGCGGCCGCCGAACAGCACCGTCAGTGTCGCGGGGGTAACCTCGGTGCCCAAGGCGATGCCGTCGCCTGGCGCGACGACCTCGAAGAACAGATTGGCTCCGCTATAGGCGCCGGTCAGCACCAGCGTCGGATCGTCGACCAGGATCACGCTGCCGTTCGTTGCGCTGATGCCCGTGCTGGCGCTGATCTGATTGCTGGTGCTGGTCAACGACACATCGCCGCCCGCGCCCGTGGTGCTGGCGGCAAAACTGTTGGTGGCGATTGATCCGTTGGGCTCGGTGATTGCGCCACCGGCCGTGAGCGCGACGTTGCCCGCATTCAGGCTGCCCGCCGCGCCGCCACCGACGCCAATTTGCAGCGCCCCGCCGGTCGAGAGCGTCAGTGTCGCGGTGTTGCCCGCGTTCGGCGCCGCGGGTGTGCCCGCCGCCACCGCGCCGATGACGGTCAGCGCTCCAGCGTCGGTCAACGCAAAGTCGCCGCCCGTCGTGAAATTGCCCAGGTCGGTCACCTGGTTGTTGCCGGACAGCCCGACCGCGCCCGTGGCGATGCCGCTCAGCAGTGGCGTCGTCACTGTGCCCGTCTCGCTGATGCCGCCGCCGGTCGCGACCAGGGTGACGCTGGTCGTTCCGGCGAGCGCGCCCGGAACGGTGATCACCGGCGCGGTCAGGCTCACCGTTGCGGCGCTCAGCCCGTTCACTGCCAGCGAGGCCGCCCCACCGTCCACCAGCGTGAAGCTCTGACCGACCGCATTGAACGGCGACGCCGCGCTGGCACCAAGCCCAGCGATGGTGTTGCTCCCGGCCAGGTCTACCGTGCCCGCAGCGCTGCCAGTCAGCAGCGGGGTCGTTACCGTGCCGGTCTCGCTGATCCCGCCGCCGGTGGCCGCCAGGGCGACACCGGTCGTGCCGATCAGCGCGCCGGGGATGCTGACCACCGGCGCGGTCAGACTTATCGCTGCGGCACTGAGCCCATTGACCGCCAGCGAGGCCGCGCCGCCGTCCACCAGCGCAAAGCTCTGGCCCACCGCATCGAATGGCGACGCCGCACTGGCTCCCACCGCGGCGATGGTGTTCGTGCCGGTCAGCCCGACCGTGCCGGCGGAACTGCCGGTCAGCAACGGTGTCGTCACCGTACCGGTCTCGCTGATGCCGCCCTCGGTCGCCGCCAGGGCGACACTGGTCGTGCCGCTCAGCGCGCCGGGGATGCTGATTGCCAGCGCCGTCACGCTAACCGTTGCTGCGCTCAGCCCATTCACCGCCAGCGAGGCCGCACCGTTGTCCACCAGAGTGAAGCTCTGACCCACCGCACTGAACGGCGACGCCGCGCTCGCTCCCAGCGCTGCGACGGTGTTGTCGCCGCTCAGCGCAACTGTGCCCACGGAACTGCCGGTCAGCGTGCCCGCAACGAGCGTGCCCGTTTCACTGATCGTGCCGACGGTCGTCACCAGACTGGTCGTGCCGGCACCACCATCACTGACCAGGCCCGCAATTGTGATATTGCCCGCCGTCAGACCGACGGCATTCGCTCTGACCGCGCCGTCGACAGCAATCGTCAGCGTGCCGGTATCAGTGATCGAAGCATTCGTGCCGCCAGACACTGCGCCGATGACCGACAGGTCGATCGCGTCGGCGAGACCAAAACTGGTGGCGGTGAAATTCCCAAGGTTGGCAACCGTGTTGTTCGGGTCATCGAGCGTCACCGCACCCGCACTGCCCGACAGCGTTGCGACGTTAATGATCGGGAACGCCGCGCCGGCGACGGCACCGGTCGAGTCGAGCTCAACCGGCAGGTTGTTGGCGTCGAATGTGCCCACTGTGGTGATCGCGCCCGCCGTCGTTGTCGGCGCACCGCCGCCAGGCAGCGTCACCGCTCCTATCCGCGCACTGCCGACGGTGACATCCAGCAGAGATACCAGGTCGCCGCTGGTGCCCAACCGCACGGTGCCGCCACCGGTGAACGGAGCAAACTCGAACGTCCCGCCGGTGATCGGTCCGGCAATGCTGGCAGCATCCGTTTGCAGGCTGACACGCCCGGTCGGGCTGGCTCCGATGCTGCCGGTGGCTGCGATCGCGATGCTGGGGGTCGTCAGGTAAACGTTGCCAAACGCAGTGACCGCGCCATCGATCGTGACCGGCGACGCATCCGCCAGCGATAAATCGCCAGTCGTGGCCTTCAATGTTTCCAACGTCGATATCTTGTTCGCGGCGTTCAACAGCTGAACGCTGCCGCCGCCGCCCGCCAGGTTGGTGACGGTCAACGGGCCGCCCGGCTCGGTGATCGCACCCGTCGCCTCCACCTCCAGTGTCGCGGCGATGCCCGTCAGGTCCACTGCCCCATCAACCGTGACCGTGCTGGCGGATGGAGCGGACGTCGTCGCACCACCTGGAACGTTGGTGAAGCCGCCGGCCACCAATGTCGATGTCGTGATGATCGACACCAGGCCCGGCGAGATGACAAGGCCCGACGCACCGAACAGGCTGGTATTGATCGCCGAGAACGGCGCCAATTCGACGGTGCCGGCCGGCGCGATGACCTTGGCGCCCTTCCTATCAACGATGTTGTCCGCCACCAGTGAGGCGCGGCCACCCGATGCGGCCGTCAACGTCGTAAGGAATTGTCCGTTGCCGAGCGTCAGCGTACCGCCCGCAGCCGCGATCTCATAGAACAGGTTGTTCCCGGTATGCGCGCCAAACAACGTCAGGTCGGTGCCATCGACCACCACGACATTGCCCGTTCGTCGCGGTGATCCCGGTGGAATCGGCGATGGCGTTGCCAGCATTGCTCAGCGCGAAGTCGCCGCCCGCAGCCGAGGTGGTGCCGAATACGTTGGTCACGGCAAGCGGCCCACCCGGCTCGGTGATCGGGCCATTGGCAAACAGCCCGAGATTGGTCGTGCTGTTGGTCAGGTCCACCGCTCCGTCGATGGTGATCTTGTTGGCCGATGTCGCAGCTGTGGTCGCACCGGCCGGGATATTGGTGAACGCGCCGATCAGCAGAGTGTCCAGCGCGCTCGTTCCAGTGCTGATAACGTTGAGCAGCGTCGTATCGAGCAGCAACTGACCGGCACCAGAATTGCCAGCCACGCTGACCGGGATTGCGGAGAACGGCGCCAGCTCCAGCGTACCGGCTGGCGCGGTGATCAGGCTGGCCGCCGTCGCCGTTATGTTGTCGGCGACCAGCGAGATGCGGCCACCGAGCGGCACCGTCAGTGTCGCGGGGGTAACGGCGGTGCCCAAGGCGATGCCGTCACCCGCCGCAGCGACCTCGAAGAACAGATTGGCGCCGCTGTAGTTGCCGGTCAGCACCAGCGTCGGATCGTCGACCAGGATCACGCTGCCATTGGTCGCGCTGATGCCGGTGCTGGCGTTGATCTGATTGCCGGTGCTGATCAGCGACACATCGCCGCCGTTGCCCGTGGTGCTGGCGGCAAGACTGTTGGTTGCGATCGACCCGTTCGGCTCGCTGATCGCACCACCGGCCGTCAGTGCGACGTTGCCCGCATTCAGGCTGCCTGCCGCGCCGCCACCGACGCCGATCTGCAGCGCTCCACCGGTCACCAACGCCAGTGCCGCGGTGTTGCCCGCGTTCGGCGCCGCGGGCGCACCCGCCGCCACCGCACCGATCACCGTCAGCGCCCCGGCGTCGGTCAACGCAAAGTCGCCGCCAGTCGTGAAATTGCCTAGGTTGGTGATGGTGTTGTTGCCGTTGGTCAGAGCCACAGTCCCGGCATTGCCGGTCAGCGTCCCGACGTTGATCAGCGGTGCGGCCGTGTCAGTGACAAGGCCGGTCGCGTCAAGTTCGAGCGGCAGGTTCTGGATGTCGAATATTCCGCTCAGGGCAATGCCGCCGGCTGTCGTTGCCACTGCGCTGCCTGGCTGTGTCACCGCGCCGAACCGCAACTGGCTGGCAGTGATCCCCGCCAACGATGCCAGTGCGCCGCCGGGACCAAGCGTCAGTGTGTCGCCGGGGATATCGACAGCGAGCTCGAACGTTCCGGCGGAAACCGTCCCGGCAACGGCGAATGTGTTGGCGGGCAAGATGTCCAGCACGCCCGCCTGGAACGATGCGCGTCCGGAAGCAGATGCCCTGACGGCGCCACCCGCCGCGATCGTAATGCCGCCGGTCGTTGCAGAGCTCTCCAGGAAAGTACTGCCGGAAGGAGCAGACACGGTGCCATTCACGGTCAGCGCCAACGTGTCCCGCATCGCGAGGTTGCCGGTGACCGAAATGTTGCCCAGATCGGACACGGCATTAATACCGAGCAAGCTGACATTGCCGGCCACGCCGCCCGTGGAGTTCAGCGTCGTCGCGTTGATTGTTGCGCTGCTGGCTTCCGTGAAATCGCCTGCCGAGGTCGTGACGTCCAGCAGTGCTGTCTGGTTGGCGTTACCTAACACCGCGTTGCCGTTGAGGGCGGCGTTGTTGCCCGACAGCGTGATCGTCGTTCCTTGCACGACCGCCGTCGTCTCGAGCGCGATCGGGCCGGCGCTTATCGACACGGTCCCGGCAGCAGCGATTATACCGGTGACAGAAACTCCAGCGCCACCGGACTCGTTGATGGTGGCATTTCGGATCGAGAGCCGCCCGACGATATCCGTGCTGCTGTCGCCGCTCAGCGCGAAGTCGCCAGGGGTTAATGCGAACGGGGTGAGGACAACCTTGAAATCGCCGACGTTCGTGATGGCGTTGTTGGCGCCGAGCAGGCTTACACTTCCGAACACCCCGCCACTGCTTTGGATCGTCGAAGCCGTGATGCCGCCGGCGGCGCTCTGTGTCACGCCTCCTATCAACGAATTACTCAGATCGAGGACGCCGGTGGTGATGGACACTCCGTTCAGTGCGATACCGGAACTGGCCTTCAGCGTGATGCTGCCCGTACTGGCGGTCGCCAGGTTGCTGTCCAAGGTCAGCGCGCCGCCGGCCAGCACCTGTATGGAGCCAGTGCCGCTGGCGGTAATCGGCGACCCCGTCCCTATGACAATGTCGCCCTTCACCCCCTCAAGTGCCAGGCTGGCGTTGGGCAACAGCGTGATTGGCGTATTGTTGTCGATTGACAGGTCGTTCTGGGCCTGCAGTACGATGCTGCCGGTCAACGAGTCGATCTCGCCGTTCGAAACCTGATTGCGGGGTGTGTCGGCGCCGTTGGCCAGGATCGTGCCGGTCGGGTTGAGATTGCCATCCTGGTCGCCGGCGCCCTTTGCGCCGTTGATGATCTCGAGCGTGGAAGGATCGAGCAGAATAGTGCCGATCGTCCCTTTCGGCGCCGATACATCGACCTGCCCGGACAACCCCAGCTGGTCGCCTGATATCTCGACGAGACCACCATTGCCACCCTGCGGTCCGCCCCTCGCAGTGATCGCACCGGCCATGGTCGTCGCCGAGGTCGCCAGGACCGTGACAATTCCGCCGTTGCCAGCAGTGCCCGCGTCAGCACGGATCCTGGCATCCGATTGGATGAACGTGTTTGCCGCGGTCATCGTCGGCGTGACGCTTGGCCCGCCCTTCGCCCGCGCCAATGTCGTGCCGATCGCAACGACCCCGCCGCCCGCCTTGCCTGACGCATTGATCTGGGCGCCGGACGCGATCGTGACATTCCGGTTCGAGACGACCTCGATGTTGCCGCCCGTCGTGCCCGGTGCGTTGCCCGGCGCCGACAACTGCCCCTCGACAATGACCGAACCGCCGACGCCATTCAGCGCCACCGAACCGGTCTGATCGCCCATCGTTGCGGCGCGGATCTTGCCGCCGGCCCGCACCAGGTTCTGCACGATGCCATCGGCCGCGCGCGCGGTGAGCTGCACCGTACCGCCATCGGCAATGATGACGCCGGTGTTGGTCACCAGCGCCGTGGCGGTGGTGCCGTCCTTGTTGACCGGCGCCTGCGTCACCTGGTTGGTGACATCCAGTGACAACAGGCCATCGCCATACAGATCGAGCGTCGCGGTCTTCGCCCCGGCCAGCACGACATGGCCAAGCTTCGCGTTGATGACGCCCGAGTTCGCCACCTCCGGTGCCACCAGCGCAGCAAGCCCGGCCTGCTTGATCGTGATGGTGCCCTGGTTCTCGACGCGCGCGTTCGGATTGCCCGCCTGGTCGAGCGCCAGCTTGCCCGTGTCGAGGAAGCCCTTGACGCCCTGGTTGCTCATGCCGATGGCCGAGACCACCAGACCGTTCGTGTTGACCTGTGCGCCCTTGTAGAACACCACGCCCGACTGGTTGAGCAGTACGACCTGGCCGTTGGCGTCAATACGTCCGGCGATCTGCGACGGGTCCGGGCCGGTGACCCGGTTCAGCGTGGCAGCACTGCTCGATGGTTGGTTGAACGTCACCCGCTGCTGGCTGCCGACATCGAAGCTCTTCCAGTCGATAGCGGCGCGCTGGGTCGACTGGTTGATCGCGGTATTGTTCGGAGTCCGGCTGATCGTTGCCGAACCGCCGACCACGCTGCCGCCGAGCGGACGGGCGTTCGGCGCAGGCTGTGCGCCGGCCGGCTGCGACAGCACCAGCATGACCGTTGCTTGCAGCGCCGTGCCCATCAGCAGCGTCGCTTTGGTCCCCTTCTCGCGGAACGTGGAGGAAGGTCGTAGAGTGTTTGCGTGGCCCATTGCACACCACGATAGGCGAATGGTTCATTCCGTGTCGCAACTATGCGACACCGGCACATTCACATTCCAGCGATCACCAGGAGTCTATGCCACATTTCTGCTTGCCATCGCCGGGTGCCAACCCCGTCATGGCCAGATGCCAACCTGGCTAACCCGATGCCACCCTGTCATGGCCAAGCTTGACCCGGCCATCTCGACCCCCACCAGCCTTGCGAATGATGCAATGTCAAGCCGATTCCTGTCGGGATTGGCTGCACGCTCCGCGTGACAGGCCGACGGGGACCCACTGCGACGGGTTGGACATGGTGTGGTTAGGCGGTGGCGACCGAGCGCCCATCATTGACAACGCGGGGCCATCCTCGGTTCCCATACGGATCGCACAATCAAAGCATCCACGAAGTGCACCGGACTAAGCGGTGCTGAACGTGACAGCATCGCTTCATCCGGTTGAAGGGCAATTCCAATGGCACATTTCAACATATACCACGTCAAAATAAACGAATTCCACAGGGTCTACGAGAACCTGATCCGCGCACTGGCGGGTGCGCTCATGGACCTCAATCATTCCTGCACCGTGCAGCAGAATGCGTTCGCGCCTGAGGCCATCAATATCCTGGTGGGTTCGACAATCTTCGCCGCCCGCTACCATGCATTGGCAAACCGGCTGCGCGGACGCCCCTACATCGTCTATCAGTTGGAACCGCTCGACGATACCCGAGGCCTGTTGTCAGAATGGCCGGAATACTGGGAGCTTCTGAACGGCGCAGCGGCGATCTGGGACTATGGTCCGTCCAGCACCGCCTATCTCCGCAGCCGCGGACTGCGCAACCTGCATTACGTCCCACCCGGCTTCCATCGCAGCCTGGATCTGTTCCGTTCCGTTCCGTCACCCGATATCGACGTGCTGTTTTACGGCACGCTGCATCCGCGCCGCCAAAGTCTCATCGCAGCGCTGAAGGCGCAGGGGTTGGTCGCCGTCGACTTGCAGGCTGCGTTCGGCGAAGTCCTGCAACGTCACATCGCGCGCGCGAAAGTCGTTCTTAACATCCATGCCTGGGACGAGCTGCCACCCCTGGAAACTGTCCGGCTTTCCTTCCTGCTCGCCAACCGGGTCTGCGTCGTATCCGAACAGGCAGACCACAATCCTTATGGCGACGGGGTCGCCTTCGGCGCCTATGAAGATCTCGCCGAGATATGCACACGCTATGCGCGCTCCACACCTGCGGTCAGGGAGCAGGTGGCCGAGGCCGGCTATGTCGCCATTCGCCGCATCGACATGACAACCATATTGCGCGACACGATATCCGCGATGGGCCCCGAACTCGCTGGCCGGTCTTCGCTCTGCCGAAACGATGCAGGTCGACGATTCATATTACGCGCAGGCGCGCCCCGACATGCTCCTGCTGGTGCCACAGGATGCGCGACGCGTGCTCGATATCGGCTGCGGCGCAGGACTGGTCGGCGCCGCGCTCAAGCAACGCCAGGTATGCCACGTGACCGGCATCGAACTCTTCGCCGATGCCGCCATGCATGCCAACCGGGTGCTCGATCTGGCGATCTGCGGCGATGCCATGCAGGTCCTGCCGGCGCTGCCCGATCAGGCCTACGATTGTGTCCTCCTGCTCGATGTCATGGAGCATGTCCAGGACACCGCCGAATTGCTGCGCCGCGCGGCAGGTAAGCTGACGCGAGACGGCACGCTGCTACTGTCAGTCCCCAATGTTGCGCATTGGTCGGTACTCCAAGGCTTGCTGCAAGGGCGCTGGGACTATGCCGATCAGGGAATCCTCGATCGTACCCATCTGCGGTTCTTCACCCTGCGCAGCCTGCACGCGCTGCTGCAGGAGACCGGCTTGCAGGTGCTCCGCGTCACCTCGACGCGCATCGACGGCGAACCGCCAGAGGCCATAGTGGACGCAGTCCGCAGAAGCACCCCTGCCGGGTATGACCTGGATGCCAACCTCAAGAGCTATCAGTTCATATTTTTCTGCCGGCGCCTGTAAACGCCGTGCTGCACGCCTGCGGCAGACGCGGAGTTCATCGCCGCGAGCCGCCTGCTTTCAAACCAATGCCCAATCCCGTACTCGATGTTCCTGCGATGATGCCTGCCGCTGTTGGCTACGGCCGTGCTCGTCACCCGAGATCACAGCGCCGGTGGAATTCTGCATCATTCCGCCGCGCCGCCCTTGGTCAAATCCGGCCATGACGGGGATCAAGAGTCGGAACTTCCGGCCCCTGGTATTATACCAAGGGCCGTTGGGATCGACGCTCCATCCCGTCATGGCCGGGCTTGACCCGGCCATCGCCACCCGCACTGAGCTTGCGAAAGGTGCAATCCCAGTCAGCAACCATCCCGATCGAGATGGCCGGGTCAAGCCCAGCCAAGACGGGAGTGGCGGCGCGTGCGGTACGTCAACAGCAAGGGCGGCTGGCATTCGTTCTGCGCGAAGGGCCAATAACTTATACTCCGTGAAACTCCGTCCCTTATTCCGTGAAACTCCGTGTTGGGTTTACTAACTTGCCTCGCCTTTGCATTCCACCGTCCTTACAACCTCGCTTGGCCCATCGGCGCAAAAATGGTGGCTGGATGCCTTTATTCGTCATGGCCGAGCGAAGCTCGCGGGCACCCGAGGCGGCAGTGCGCCTCAACTGGTGGCCGAGACCGTCAGCACCACGCCCGGTACAAGTCCAGCTCCTCCAACCCAGGTAATGCTTGCGCTGGCTCCACTCCATAGGATCATAAGCCCAACTAGGAAATTATGCTTGACACCAGCCGCCGCTTCGTGTTCTCCTTCCGCCATGTCCGCCGCCGCCCACACTCCCGACCTTCCGCCACCAAGCCGCTCCGGCCGCCTGCTCTCGCTCGTCCGCAAACTCATCGTCTATGGCAAGCAACTCGCCGCAACACTCCGCCAGGGCGCCATCCCCAGCGACACGCCGAACCTCTCGCGCGCCTTCGGCACCCATGACGTCGCGCTGATCCTCGCCCGCATTGCCCAAGGTCTGCTGCGCGCCGGCCTGCTCGAGGAAAAGATCGCCCATACCGCCGAACGCCTCGACGCCGAACCACAGCCAAGGCCCACGCCATCCCCCAGCGCGCCCCGCACCCTCGCGAGCGAGGCCCAAGCGCCGTCGCCTCGGCGCGCCCAGACGCAGCAAGCCGCCGACGTGGATCCCCGTCTCGCCAACCTGCCCACCGCGGAGCAGATCGCAGCGAAGCTCCGCTGTCAGCCGATCGGTGCCGTTCTCGCAGATATCTGCCGCGATCTCGGCATCGCGCCGAACCATCCATTGTGGAACGAACTGCGCAGCGCCATCAACGCATACGGCGGCAATTTTATCCGCATGGTCGCGGACAGGCTCAACCAGGCCTTCCCGATGGCTCACGTCATGGCCCGGCGCAAAGCCAACCCCACCGACCCACTCGAGACCGCCAGCACCGGCCCGCCCCTCACCATCCCCGCCTGACCGGACCCGCGCCAACCGCAAACCCCCAAGGGCGCCAGGCAGCCGAAGACAACCCTCGCCCGGCGCCTTTTGTGTCTACGAACGCATAGCCAGATGCCGATCGAGCGAATGATCTTGCACGGTTGGCATTGCAGCTTGCGCACCATGGCGGCATCGCCGCGTGCAGTAGCGGCCACTCCGCATCCCGATGTGACGGATTGTCCGGGGTTGGCCAATAGCAGCCACGCTGCCACCACTGCTCCTTTCATCGCCTGGAAACCAATGCGGCCTAGCCTGCACGCAAGGGTTATGGCCGATTCGCCATCGAAAGGGGGGCCGTCCGCTATTTGGGATCAAGCATCATGATGCCTCGAGCCAGGCGCTTCAAACTGCTGCTGGCCTTAGTCTGGGTGGGTGCGTTGCTGCTGACCGGCGCAGCCTGGTTCGCCGTCATCGAGCTGTCCGCCCACGACCGGCAGGAGGCCCTCGCCCGCGCACAGCGCGACTCAGGCAACCTTGCTCATATTATCGCCGAACAGGCCACGCGGGCAATTGCGGACACCGATCGCATCCTCAATTTCCTGGCCTATGATCTCGGGCGTCTGGGCCTCAGCCAGCCTCGGCTGGTGGACGTGCTGAAGAATGCCACCAGCGGATCCGATCTCCTGCTGCAGCTGTCATACACCGATGCCAGCGGCGAGCTGATCGAAACCAGCGTCGACGGCCCGACAACCAAGGTCAACCTGGCGGATCGGGAGCACTTCCTGGTGCATCAGCAAGGCCGGGTCACTGGCCTGTTCATCAGTCGGCCGGTATTCGGTCGTGCCTCCGGTAAATGGTCGATCCAGCTCTCGCGGCGCATCAGCACGCCGGCCGGCAGCTTCGCTGGCATCATGGTTGCCTCCATCGACCCGTTCTACTTCAGTCACACCTTCGACGCCCTCGACGTCGGCCAGAATGGGCTTATCGCCATATATGGCCGCGATGGCATCCTGCGGGCGAGGACCGCACTGAGCGAAAAGACCATCGGCCGCGACATGTCCGACACCGCGCCATTTCGCGCCGCCATGACCACGCCGCAGGGATTTGTCCACAGCATCAGCCCGGTCGACGGCGTCCGCCGGCTGTTGAGCTTCCGCAACGTGTCGGGCTATCCGCTGGTCGTCGTCGCCGGCTTCGACGAGGCCGAATTCATGGCCGGCAGTTTGGTATTGCGTAACCTTTACATCGGCGGCGCCAGTGCAGCCACGGCAATGCTGTTGAGCATGGCGCTCCTGGTGACCTGGCAGGCACACATACAAGAGCGGGCGCGTGAGATCGCGGAGCACGCCAGCCGGATGAAGAGTGAGTTCCTCGCCACCATCAGCCATGAGCTGCGGACGCCGATGAACGGCGTGCTGGGCATGCTGGCGCTGTTGGCGGGCGACGAAATGACCCCTCTCCATCACCAGCAGGTCGAAACGGCCCGGCGATCAGCGGAAGGACTGCTGGTCCTGCTCGATGACATCCTGGACTTCTCGAAGCTGGAATCCGGCAAGAGTGTCGTGGACATGGCGAACTGCGATCCGGCGCAGATTGCCAATGCAGTGGTCGAATTGCTGCGACCGAAGGCCGCGGCGAAGGGGCTGGTCCTTTCAACCCACATGGGACCGTCGGTGCCGGAAGCAGTGGTGACCGATCCGGCACGCCTGCGCCAGATTCTGTTCAACCTGGTCGGCAACGCGATCAAGTTCACCGCATCCGGCCAGGTCGAGGTACGAGCCCAGCGCGGCGCGTCTCTTCCCGACCAACGTTTCATGCTGGGTTTCGAAGTCGAAGACACCGGCATCGGCATCGCGCCCGAGATAATCCCGACGCTGTTCCATCACTTTACCCAGGCGGACAGCTCGATCACCCGAACCTATGGCGGCACTGGGCTTGGGCTCGCGATCAGCAAGCGGCTTTGCGAACTGCTCGGCGGCAGCATCTCGGTCACCAGCACCCCCGCGAAAGGCAGCTTGTTCCGCTTCGAAATTCCGGTGCAGTCCGGCGATGCGGCTGCGCTCCAAATCGAACTCATCGGCGGTCGAGGTGGCCGTCGCGCCCCGGATACCGCCGATGCGCATCCTCGTGGTCGACGACAATGCGGTAAATCTGCAGGTGGTCAGCGGTTTGCTTACCCGCGCTGGCCATCGCGTCGTCACGGTTGACAGCGGCCCTGCGGCGATCACCGAGATCAACGGTGCAACAACCGATCGCTTCGACACCGTTCTGATGGACGTGCAGATGCCCGGAATGGACGGTCTGACCGCCACCGGCCGCATACGCGCCTTGCCGCCGCCGCAGAACCTTGTGCCCGTCATAGCGCTGACGGCGCATGCCTCGAACAGTTCACGGGGCGAGTGTCTCGGCGCCGGGATGAATGGGTTCGTCAGCAAGCCGGTGCGCCTGCGGCCGTTGCTGGACGAAATCGCCCTGGTCCTGCGCGCGGCCGAGAAAGTGGCGACCGAGACGCTGCTGGACATCGGACAGATCGATGAACTCACGACATCACTGAGCCCGAACGCCTGGCATAGGATCATTGCGTCCTTCGCAGACTCGGCCGGTGCGGAAATCGAACGCATCAACGATGCAATACAATCGGGCGTCAGCCCGGCGCGCCCAGCGCACACGCTCAAAGGCGTGGCGTGGAATACCGGAGCACTCCACCTCGGAAACCTGGCAAAGCAGCTTGAGACCGCTCCACCCGGCGAAGCGCAGCGCCTGGCCGCCGAGTTGCAAACGGTTCTCCAGCGCACCACCACCGCTCTGCTCGCGACCTGCCACTCACCCGCAGAGGCCTAGACATGCCGAGCGAGAATTACGGCCGGCTGAAGTTGCTGTTCATTGATGATGCACCGCATACCAGGCTGCTGCTGCGCGAGATGCTGCGCAATACCAACTGGTCGCATGCCGAATTCGTCGACAGTGCAAAGGCCGCCATCGCGCAAATCAAGGCAAATCCCCCGGACGTGGTGTTCACGGACTGGCAGATGCCCGGCCAAAGCGGTTTGGACCTGATCCGTGCCATCCGCGAATTCCCGGATCTCCCAGACCCGTTGCTGCCGGTGATCCTGCTTACCGCCAAGGGGGATTCAGAGCATGTGATAACGGCGCGCATGGCTGGAGCAACGGACTATCTGGTCAAGCCGATTAGTCTGAACCGCATCATTGAACGGGTGACCCATGTGGTCACCAGGCAGCGGCCGTTCATCGTTTCATCCACCTACACCGGACCCGATTGGCGACGCGTTGGCCAACAACCAGGCAATGAAGACCCACTGCCTCCCGGTGCCGTCGTATTGCCGCCGGATGGTCTGTTGCTGGCTAAGGTTCGAGGCGACCGAAACGCCTTGCGCGCAGCCCTCCAACAGCGCGCAGAGGCGATCGCCCTCGTCCACCGCTTCGTCAGCGAACATCGGGTCCAGGGAACAGCCGCTCAATCGTGATGGAGAAGCCGCAATCGTCCGGTTCGGCCCATAAGGTCTTGCCTCCCCTCGCCGCTTTGGCACTTGCTTGACTGCGGTGATGTGCCGGCAGCCCCCGCTTGAGCAAGGTAATACCAACGCTCCTCGAGCACGACTTCTACCAGTGCTCATCGATGATGACCCATAGCAAAATCCGCGAGCCTGAACTCGGCGTTGCCGGCAACAGAGAAAACAGTAAAATAATATTCAACCACAGAGACACAGAATACACAGAGTAGTCACAGAGTATTATTAAAAATCACTCTGCGACTACTCTGTGGATTCTGTGCCTCTGTGGTTGAAAGTCCTTACTTGCTACGCAGTCCGACTGCCAATGCGCGGTCCAACACAAGTTGGCCGCGTTGCTGCCAAATCTTAATAGTGACCAATGCGTTGTGCCGAATGTCATCGCCGGACCACGCCCCGAACAAATGACAAGTGGGAAGACGAGTCGCGTTCAGTGAGCGTTGGTATAAGCGTGCCTGCGCACGCATCGCCAGCCGACAATTCGGCCAGCAACCGCCACTCTGTATCCAAAAGCATTCACCGGCCCAGACAGCCGTCGCCGCCACCTGGCAGCGCGGCCCCACCTCGTGACACAATCGCGCACCACCTGCGCACCCAGCCCCCTGGACATGCACCCGCCGTCCTCGCCAAGCTCACGCCACACAGGAGGAGCGCCCCGATGACAATCATCGATTGCCAGGTCCACGCCTATGAGGCGAACACGCCGAAGCGCCCGTGGCACAGTGTGCCGAACTGGCCAGACCACGTCACAGGCGACGAAATGGTCGCGGCGATGGACAAGGTCGGCGTCGACGGCGCGATCTTCATCTCCGCGTTCGGCCTGTACCAGTTCGACGCCAGCTACGCGGTGGAGGTGCAGCGGGCGCATCCCGACCGGTTCGCCATCGTCAAGCCGGTCAATCCTGACGATACGGCCGTGGCCGATGTCATCGCCGACTGGAAGCAGACGCCCGGCGCCGTCGGCATCCGCATCATGCTGCCGAAGGAAGCAAATCGCGCGGCGGACGATCCCGGCCTCGACCGGATCCTGCGCGCGGCCGTCCGCTACGATCTGCCGGTCAACATCCTGTTCTGGGGCAACCTCGACGTTGGCACCGCGCTGATCGACAGGCATCCCGATACGCGCTTCATCATCGACCATCTGGGCATCATGCAGCCGCGCGTGCCGCCCGCGCCGCCGCAGCCCTGGGCCGATCTGCCGAAGGTGCTGGAACTCGCAAAGCGTCCGAACGCAGTGATCAAGGTCAGCGGCGCCTGCACGCTGTCGCACCAGCCGTTTCCGTTCCCCGACATCTGGGATCCGCTGGCGCGCGTGTTCGACGCCTGGGGTCTCGAGCGCTGCCTGTGGGGCACCGATTGGACGCGCGCGTTCGCCGTCGTCAACTACGAGCAAGCCGTCGAGCCGTTTCTGAACACTGACCGCCTGAGCGACACCGAGCGGGCCATGCTGATGGGCGGTGCCTGCGCCAAGGCCTACCGTTGGTCGCCGCGAAAAGCTTAGTTCATCCCCTCTGCGGCACGGCGCAGTCGGCAGCACAGGTGGGCGGAATTGCGGCCGCGCGTTGCAGCGCGCGCTCAGCGACGGATAGCGCCCTGGGCAGCAGTCGCGATACGCTACCGGCCGAGCCGAACCTGAATCGTTACCAGGCCGCGCCGGCACCGCTCACCGACGCATCGACCCGTGCCATCAGTTCGGCCGTCAGGGGCCCAGCGTCCGCCGCGGCGACACAGTCCGCCAACTCCTGGCGATTCTTCACGCCCAGCACCAACGTGTCGACATCGAGCGCCAACGCGTAGCGATGCGCGATCACTGCCGGGTTCTCACCCAGCTGCGTGCACAGCGCGCGAAACCCCGCGGCCCGTCCGTAGTCCAGCACTTCCGGATGATCGTCGGGCAGCGGCCGATCGATCGCCGCGGTCAGCGCACCGGCCTGCACCGCGCGAATGCCCATCACGCCAACGCCGTTCGCATGCGCCGCCGCCATGATGGCGCGCGGTTTCGCGGCGCCGCGGAAGAACTTCAGCCCGCCCGGCGAGTCCAGCAGATTGGCGATGCACTGCACGGCGGCCGGCGCGGGCCGCTCGCCCAGCAGCCGGATGATCGTATCGGGATGGCCGATTCCGGTCAGCCCCCACGCGCCGATCACGCCCTCCGCCACCAGCCGCTCGAATACTGGGCGGACGTGGGCGACGAACACCGCGTAGGGCGTCATCCGGCTGGAGGCGTCGCGCCAGTCAGCCATGAACGCCTCATCCGGCACCACGTTCGAATGCAGGAAGAACAGGTCGAGGCGCGACAGGCGCAGCCGTCGCAGACTCGCTTCGATCGAGCGGCGCAGGATCGCCTCGATCTCGCCCGGCGCCGGATTGCCCAGGTTGCATTTGCTGGTGACCCGGACGCCGGGCGGCAGTGTCCCATCGAACGCCGCGCCCACCACCTCCTCGGCCTTGCCGTCGCCATAGCGCGGCGCCATGTCGAGCAGGTCGATCCCAGCCGCAACCGCCGCGTGGACCGTCGCGATGCACTCAGCGAACGTGGTCTGCCCCCACAGCATGCCCAGACCACCGCCGCCCAGGGTCAGTGTGGAAACGCGAGGAAGCTTGCCGAACGGGTGTTGCCGCATCGCTGGGTGCCTCGGGGTTGTGAGCCGCAGCGGAGTGTGCCGGCGAAGACGGCGGTACCGTCAAGTCCAGGAGACCCATCGGCGCGCTCGCGGCGACTTCCGGCACATTGACACCTGAGGCAATTGGGATTCATGATTTCAGTCAAGCCGCCAACGGAACGCCAGAATAACCTGATTGATACGCAATTGCCAATCGAAAAGACACGTTGATACCAGATCAAGAGAACTAAAGACGTGAACAGGAAAACCGAGGTAAAATGGCCACGCGCGTTTTGCTTGAAGTCTATCGTTCCGCATCGACCCGCCAATTCGAGGATGGCGGCGCAAGCAATCCCGCGATCCTGCCCAGGCGGGGATTGCGGCCGTGTTGACCGCAACCAAGTCGATCCTGATTGGCAACCGACGATTCGATATTTCAGGTGTCGGCGAGGATGATCCCTATTTCTCCGCAATCACGGACACGTTCGAACCGGAGTTCACGCGAATATGCAATGACTTCGTCTGTGACGATTACGTCTGCGTCGACATAGGCGCGAACATCGGCATCAAGACTTTATTGCTGGCACAATACGTCCCGAACGGCCGCGTTATCGCAATTGAAGCCGCGCCAACCGTGGCCAGCCTCCTCAACCTGAACATCGACCGCGGCGGCATGAAGAACATCACCATCGTCGAGACGGCGGTCGGAGACACGGACGGCATGACCCGGTTCGCCGACCAGTCGGCGTACGGACATATATCATCGAGCGGTGTCGAAGTCCCCGTTCAGCGACTCTCGTCTCTTGTTGCCGCGCAAAACCTGGAGCGACTCGACTTCGTCAAGATTGACGTCGAGGGTTATGAATTCCCAATACTCCGAAACTCGATCGAACTGCTCAATCATCATCAGTCGATTGTCTTGTTCGAATTCAATTCCTGGTGCCAGACCTGGATGTCAGAGGTCAGTCCAAAGGACTTCATCAACTGGACGCTCGGACAATTCTCCAACGTCTACGCCATCCGCCACAATGCAGGCGAGAATTACCTGCAGCGCCTGTCGGCGGACGGGGCCAGGAACTTCTTGCACACCAACATGGTCCATGACGGCCTGGTCACCGACCTCCTTGTCACGAATTTCGAAGGCAGGCTCTCCTTGTCGCCGAGTGCACGCCAGTCGAAGGTGACGATGGTTCTCCCGCAACCCGACATGCCCGCGGCCGACCAGGAGGCAGCAGATACCATTGCGCCAGAAGCAGATACCGTTGCACCAGAAGAAGATATGATGGTCACGCAACGTGACCAACTGGTGGCGGATTGGAATTCCTGGCACGCCACGCGACGGCGGCTTGTATCACTGACGGGCACGAGATTGCGCGAGCGACTGGGAAGACTTTCTCGAGCCACTTAAGCGCCTTGGCCTGCACCCACACACCGTCGCGTAACGGCGCATCCGTCAGTGGCTCTAATCAAAAGGTGTACCGCGCGTCGGTCGGTCCGGCCATCTCCAATCCAGGCTGGCCTTTCCATGTCATAGCCAGGCAATGCGGACCCCTATCGTCGCTGCCTCGTCATGAATCGGCACAGCAATCTCCCGCGCCCGCCACTGCATCCTGTCGACATTGGGCTGGTGACCAAGATGGCCGTCGAAAACCACGCTGTTGGTCCGGCACCGACCGGCCGTCGACACCGCTCGTTGACACTTGCGCCGCCGCCGCTATAACCCCCGCTCTCCGGCGGCCGGGTTTCCTGGCGGCCCGTGATCGTTTGGGAATTCGTGCGATGTTCGCAGTGATCCGCACCGGCGGGAAGCAATACCGGGTGACGCCGAATGCGGTGCTGAAGGTGGAGAAGCTGGAGGCAGAGCCTGGCAGCACCATCACCTTCACCGACGTGCTGGCACTCGGCAGCGACGCGGGCCTGACGCTGGGCGCGCCTGTCGTCGCCGGCGCCTCGGTCAGCGCGACGGTGATCGCGCAGGATCGGCTGGACAAGGTCATCATCTTCAAGAAGCGCCGCCGCCAGAACAGCCGCCGCCGCAACGGCCATCGCCAGCACGTCACGGTGCTGCGCATCGCCGGGTTCGCGCAGGACGGCCAGGCCCTGGTCGCCGCCGAGCACGAAACGTCGGGTTCGGCGCTCGAGGCAGCGGAAGGCGATGGCGTGGTCTACGGCGAGACGCCGACTGTCCTCCCGGAGCACCATCACGCGGCGCCGGCCGCCGAGACGCCGCCGCCGGCCCAGCACCACCCGCATCATCCGCCGATGCACGTCACCGAGCCCGACAATGCGGCAGGCCTGGAGGCAGCCGAAGGCGAGGGCGTCGTCGAAGGCGACACGCCCGAGAACCTGGCCGCACCCGACGCCGAGCGGAAGGAGTAAGCAAGCATGGCACACAAGAAGGCAGGCGGCTCCTCGCGCAACGGCCGCGACACGGCTGGCCGGCGGCTGGGCATCAAGAAGTTCGGCGGCGAGACGGTGGTCGCCGGCAACATCCTGGTCCGCCAGCGCGGCACCAAGTGGAAGCCGGGCCGCAATGTCGGCCTCGGCAAGGACCACACGATCTTCGCCCTGATCGACGGGAAGGTGGAGTTCAAGCGCCGCTCGGACGACCGGGTGCATGTCTCCGTGGCACCGCTCCCGGTTGCCGCCGAGTAAGGCGCCGGGACCCTATTGCGTATCGAACGGGGGTCGGCGCCAGCCGGCCCCCGTTTTGTTTGGTGCCGTGCGCACGCCCCGCTCTTCAATCCTCATGGCCGGATTTGATCCGGCCATCTCTGGGACCAGGACCGATGAAGTTTCTCGACGAGGCAAAAATCCATCTGCGCTCCGGTGACGGCGGCGACGGCGTGATCGCGTTCCGCCGCGAGAAGTACATCGCGTTCGGCGGCCCGGACGGCGGCAACGGCGGCAAGGGTGGCGACATCGTGTTCGAGGCGGTGGAGAACCTGAACACGCTGATCGATTTCCGCTACTCGCAGCACTTCCGCGCGAAGAAGGGCGGCAATGGGTCCGGGTCCGACAAGACCGGAGCTGGCGCGCCGGCCGTGGTGATCAAGGTGCCGGTCGGCACGCAAGTGATCGCCGAGGACCACGAGACACTGCTCGCCGATCTAGCTGCGCGTGGTCAGCGTGTGTTGCTGCTGCGCGGCGGCGACGGCGGGTTCGGCAATACGCACTACAAGTCCTCGACCAACCGGGCGCCGCGGCGGGCCGACAAGGGCTGGCCAGGCGAGGAACGCTCGGTCTGGCTGCGCCTGAAGCTGATCGCCGATGCCGGGCTGGTCGGACTGCCGAATGCCGGCAAATCCACGTTCCTGGCGGCGGTTTCAGCAGCGCGGCCGAAGATCGCGGACTATCCGTTCACCACGCTGCATCCGCAGCTCGGCGTGGTGCGGCTGTCGGCGGCGGAGGAGTTCGTGCTGGCGGATATCCCTGGCCTGATCGAGGGTGCGCATGAGGGAGCCGGGCTCGGCACGCGTTTCCTCGGGCATGTCGAGCGGTGTGCGGTGCTGCTGCATTTGGTGGATGGCGCGGCCGGCGACGTGGTGCGGGCGTGGCGCACGGTACGCGAGGAGCTGGCGGCCTATGGCGGTGGTCTGGCGGACAAGCCGGAGCTGATCGGCCTGAACAAGGCCGATGCGATGACCCCACGTGAGGCGTCAGCGCGCAAGGCCGCGTTGGCGAAGGCATCAGGGCGTCCGGTGATGCTGCTCTCCGGCGTCACCGGCCAGGGCGTGCCCGAGGTGCTGCGTGCGCTGCAGGGGATGATAAACGCCAGCAGGCAGGAGAAAGCGGGGCAGGAGGAGGCGGGGCAGGAAGAGGTGAAAGCTCTCCCCCTCCCCTTGCGGGAGGGGGTTGGGGGGAGGGGGCCGCGGCCATCGACCCTGGCCCCCTCCCCCCAACCCCCTCCCGCAAGGGGAGGGGGAGGACCGCTATGATCCCCTCCATTGCCTCGGCCCAGCGCGTGGTGGTGAAGATCGGGAGCGCCCTGGTGGTGGACCAGGACGAAGCGGCACCCCGCACCATCTGGCTGGAGGGCATGGCTGCCGACATCGCCTCCCTGCGGGCGCGTGGTGCCGACGTAATCGTGGTCTCCTCCGGCGCCATCGCACTGGCACGCCGAACCCTCGGCCTGCACCAGCACCGCCTCCGCCTGGAAGAACAGCAGGCCGCTGCAGCCGTCGGCCAGATCCGCTTGGCGCAGGCCTGGAGCGAGGCACTTTCCGCCAAGGGTCTCACCGCGGCCCAACTCCTGCTGACGCTGGACGACACGGAGGACCGGCGCCGCTACCTCAACGCCCGCGCCACGCTGAACACCCTGCTCGGCCTCGGCTGCATCCCAGTGATCAACGAGAACGACACAGTGGCGACCGCGGAGATCCGTTTCGGCGACAACGACCGCCTCGCCGCCCGCGTCGCCGAGATGATGCAGGCCGACCAGTTGATCCTGCTGTCCGACATCGACGGGCTCTACACCGCGGACCCACGCCGGGATCACGCCGCCGAGCACATGCCCGTCGTCCAGACCATCACCGCAGAGATCGAGGCCATGGGTGGCGAACCGCCGCCGGGCTATTCCTCGGGCGGCATGCGCACCAAGCTGGCGGCGGCACGGATCGCCACGCAGGCCGGCTGCGCCATGGCGATCGCCTATGGCCGCACGGACCGCCCGCTCACCGCGCTGGAGAAGGGCGGGCGCTGCACCTGGTTCCTGGCAACGCCGGAAGGCCGTTCCGCCCGCAAGCGTTGGATCGCCGGTGCTCTGGCGCCGCTCGGTGCCCTGGTGGTCGACGCCGGAGCGGAGCGCGCACTATCCGCGGGGCGTTCACTGCTGCCGGCCGGCGTGCGCGGCGTCGAGGGCGCCTTCGAGCGCGGTGATCCAGTCGTAGTGCGCAACGGCGATGGCAAGGCCTTGGCGCGTGGCCTGTGCGCCTATGCCAGCACCGAGGCAACACGCATCGCCGGCCATCGCTCCGACGAAATCGAGGCCATCCTGGGCTGGCGAGGCCGCGACGAAATCATCCACCGCGACGACCTGGTGTTGCTTTGAACGACATGGCAACGGCAGACTGGCACAGAGGTTCGTCCACGATGCACATCGAGACCGAGGCCACCCAATACCTGCAACGCGCCGCCACAGTCGCGCGCGATGCCTCGCATGTTCTGGCGCGGCTGCCCGACACGGCCCGCAATGCAGCGCTGCGAGCGATGGCATCGGCCTTGCGGGCGCAGACCTCGAACGTCCTGTCCGCCAACGCCGCTGACCTCACCGCCTGCACCGGCACCGCCGCATTTCGCGATCGCCTCGCGCTAAATGAAGCCCGCGTCGAGGCGATGGCCAAGGGACTGGAAGACGTTGCACTGCTGCCCGACCCGCTCGGGCGCACGCTCGGCGACTGGACGCGCCCCAACGGGTTACGCATCCAGCGCATCGCCTCGCCCATCGGCGTCATCGGCATGATCTACGAAAGCCGCCCGAACGTCGGCGCCGACGCCGCCGGCATCTGCCTGAAGTCGGGCAATGCCGTGATCCTGCGCGGCGGATCGGAGAGCGTGCGCAGCGCCGCGGCGATCAATGCGGCGCTGGTGGCGGGATTGCGCGCGGCGGGACTGCCGGAGGCCTGCGTGCAAATCGTGCCGAACGCCGACCGAGCCTATGTCGCGGCCATGCTGGCGGCAGCTGGCCTGCTCGATCTTATCGTGCCACGCGGCGGCAAGTCGCTGGTCGAGCGCGTCCAGCGCGAGGCGCGCGTACCGGTGCTCGCTCATGCCGAGGGGCTCTGCCACACCTACGTCCATGCGTCGGCCGACCCCGACATGGCACGCCGCATCGTGGCCAACGGGAAGATGCGCCGCACCGGCATCTGCGGTGCCACCGAGACCCTCCTGATCGATCGTGCCATCGCCCCTGCCCTGTTACCACACATCGTCGCCGACCTCCGCGCGCTCGGGTGCGACTTCCGTGCCGACGCGACGGCGCGCGACATCGTCCCCGATCTTGCGCCCGCGAACGAGGCAGACTTCGACACCGAATGGCTGGATGCGATCCTGTCGGTCGCGGTGGTCGACGGCGTCGATGCGGCGCTGGCGCACATCGCCCGCCACGGCTCGGATCACACCGACGCCATCGTCACGGATGACGCTGCTGCCGCCCAGCACTTCCTGAATGGCGTGGATAGCGCGGTAGCGCTGTGGAACGCCTCCACCCAGTTCTGCGACGGCGGAGAATTCGGCTTCGGCGCCGAGATCGGTATCGCCACCGGCCGCATCCATGCCCGTGGCCCGGTCGGCCCGGAGCAACTCACCAGCTATCGCTATCTGGTCATCGGCACGGGGCAGGTGCGCCCCTGAACACGCCGCCGCGGCACGAGCCACTCCCGCGTTTCGGCGACCGACGGCGCATGCGTATCGGCCTGCTCGGCGGCTCGTTCAATCCAGCGCACGCCGGGCATCGCCACATCATAGAGCAGGCGCGGCGGCGTCTTGGCCTCGACCAGGTCTGGCTGCTGGTCTCCCCCGGGAATCCGCTGAAGCCGCAGCGTGGGATGGCGCCGCTCGCCCAGCGCCTGGCGTCGGCGCGCACGCTCGCCGATGATCGCCATGTCATCGCGACCGCGATCGAGGCAGTGCTGGGCACCCGCTATACCGTAGACACGTTGCGCCGCCTGCTGATGCGCTATCCATGCGCCCACTTCGTCTGGATCATGGGCGCCGACATCCTGGAGCAGTTGCCGCGCTGGCGCCGCTGGCTGGAGGTCACCCGCCGGATTCCCTTCGCTGTCGTGCCCCGTCCCAGCTACAATCATCGGGCTTTGTCTGGGCATGCCGCCCACCAACTCGGGCATGCGCGGCGTCCGGAGCGCACGGCGCCGGTGCTGACAGACGGTGCGCCGCCTGCGTGGGTGTTTCTCAGTGTGCCGCAGCACGCCGCTTCGGCCAGCGCGATCAGGGCCAGTGAAGGAGTGGAGCCATAGCCAAGCCGCCGAAACCGTTCTCCCCCGCCCGGCATCGTGCCGCCCCCAGGAAGAAGGTCGCCAAGCCGACGTTGCCCGAGGCCGGCAAGACGCCGGGCACGCCGCGCAAGAAGACCATCGCGGCGGGGCCGAAGCCGCTGACGGAGCGACGTGCGCGCAAGGCGGAGCCGTCGGCGCTGGAGAAGCTCCAGGCGGTCATCGTCGGCAGCCTGGAGGACGACAAGGCGGAGAATATCATCACCCTCGACCTCGCCGGGAAGGCATCGTTTTGCGACCGGATGGTGATCGCAACGGGCCTGGCCGACCGGCAGATCGCCGCAATGGCCGAACATCTATCGGAGAAACTGCATCAGGCCGGCCTGAAGCGCGTCCAGGTGGAAGGCGCCGGCGGCGCCGACTGGGTGCTGATCGACGCGGGCGACATCGTGGTGCACCTGTTCAAGCCGGAGGCGCGGACGATGTACGCGCTGGAACGGATGTGGGGCGCCGAACTCGACGAGGTCGGCTAGCACCACGCGATCGCGGTGCCCCCGGAGGACACCGCGATCACGCGACTTCGGGTGTCACAAGTGCCGCGTATCCTGGGCGCGCGCGGCTTGATGCGCCGGCGCCGGGCGCGCCGGGGCGGGTGCGGGGTGCGGAGCGCGGGCCGCGGCCGTCACCTGCCGCGGTGGCGCCGGCGCGTGGTAGGCTTGCTGCGGCGGCGGATGGAATGCAGGCCTCGCTGCCACAGCCGGCGCGTGCTGCACCTGGGGAAGCGGGGCTGGGCGGACCGGCATTGCAGCCGCGGTATGCGCTGGGGTGATTGGGCCCGGTGCGTGGTTCTGGCCGAAGTTCGCGCCAGGGCTGCCCGCGTGCCCCTCGATTGCTGGATTGCCTGCCGGCACGTGCAAGGTGTGCTCGGAACCGGGCGGACCCGCATGCGCCGCCGCTGCCAGGTTGCCCTCCGGCGGATGCAAGGTGTGCTCGGCGGGGCCAACAGCCCCCGTATGTGCTTCCGTCGCAGGATTGCTTCCCGGGGCCCGCAAGGTTGGCGAGGAGCCTGGCCCCTGGTGCTGGCCGATGGCCTCGCCGGGTGTGCCTTCCCGTGCCACGCTCGGCGCGGAACTGCCCGGGTTGCGCAACGCGGGCAGCGAACCTGGCGCCTGACGCTGGCCGATCGCGGGCCCAGGGGCGCCACCGTGTAGCTCGGCCGCTCGGTCAGCGCCCGGCGCGTGTGAGGCGGGCACAGAGCCTTGCTCCCGGCCCGTGTCGACCGTGCCAGCACCGGGAGCGCCGCCGGCTCGGGCAGCGGTCGCCGCAGGTTCCGAGCGGGCGGGCACGACGCCGGCGCCGCTGAATTGGCCTGGCGCTCGGGTCGCCGCCACCGGCGGGGCGCCGTGGTTCTGTGCCAGGCGAAGCTCCGGATTGGCGCGTGCAGCGGTGATGTGCTGCTCTTGCAGCGCCGTCGGCGGAACGTGCTGCTCATGCGCGGCAGCAAGTTCCTGGACGCTCGGCCGGGCAGTGATGCCGCCGTTGCCACCGTTGAAGCTGACCCGGTTGATCGTCGTGTTGTTGTTGATGACCGTGCGGTTATAGACGTTGGTGATATTGACGTTGCGAATGTTGTTCACAGAGCGGTTGTAATAGAATGCGCCGTGATTCCAGTAACCACCGTCATAGCCATGGCCGAAGTAGCCGCAACCGTAATTGATGCCGCCGTAGAAGCCGATCTGCGCGCCCCAGTATCCGGCGTTCCAGACATAGCCGCCGTCGGAACTGCCCCAGTATCCAGGGGTCCACAGCAATCCGATCGAGGGCGGCTGCACCCACGTACCGGGCACCCAGTAATAGCCGTCATCGCCCCACGCCCAATAACCAGGCGTCCAGATATAACCAGGACCGGGGATTTCAGGCTGGTCGTAGACCGGCAACACTGGCGGCGCGAGCGTCACCGACACGCCGATGCCGATCTGTGCGAAGGCCGGTGACGGCGCCAGCGGCGCGGCAGCCAACATGACCGGAAGGACGAAGCGAAGGACGCGCATGGCCTGCATGCCTCTTCTCAAACCAAGAACCGAGACAACAGCAGAATCATGGCACCTTTCCGGCTTTGCCCTGTCCGGCATGTGACATTGGAAGCGGCGTGGCAAGAGCACCGTGACGGAAACTCACATGATCCGTTCGGGGTCCAAACTCGGATGACTTGCCGGGCTTTTCCTGCGAGCCTCCAACTGCATGCCGATCACCGCAGAGAGTGCGGTCTCGACCGACAGATCCTGCATGCGATCGCTGGTTGACAGCACAGCCACCGCGCGGGGTCCGGCGGGTGCGTATTCCGCCGCAGGGGTCGGGCCAAACAGGCCCACTGTCGGCGCCTTCGCCGCGGCAGCCAGATGCATAAGCCCCGAGTCGTTGCCAATGAACACGGCGCACCTGGCCAGACACGCGGCAACCTCCGGCAGGCTCACCCGGCCGACCAGATCCAGCGCATCCGGCAAAGCCGCCAACAGCGGAGCCGCCATCGCGCGCTCCGTGTCACCGGGCCCCGCAAAAATCGCCGGTATCGCGCCGGGCAACGGCCCGCTCCGCAGGGCGCGGAACAACGCGGCGAAACGTTCGGCAGGCCAGACCTTTGGCGCCCAGTTCGCGGTCGGACCAAGCCCTATGATCGGCTGCCCCGCCGGCAACAGCACGGCGGCGCGGTCGCGGTCCTCGGATGAGGTCCAGGCAACCGGCAACGGCGGCGGCTCGAGGCCGAGGACCGCCGCGAGCTGGATGATCTTGTGGCCCGGCCGCCGGCGCATCACGGCGCGCCGGCGTGTCGGCACCATCCAGGCGATCGTCGAGCCACGGATATCCACCACCAGGTCCCACAGCGTGGTAACCGCGCTGGCCCATAGCGGCAGCCAGTGGAGGCGGAACGGCAGCTTGTCCACCACGATGGTGCGGTCCCGGTTGGGCATGCGGGCGAACACGCCCTCGGCGACCGGTCCACAGGCAACGGTGATGCGCGCGCCGGGATACGTGCGGATCAGGTGGTCAAGCAGACCTGTCGACAGCACCGCATCGCCGAGGCGGTTGGAAGTGATGAACAGAATGCGCATTGCGCCAGCGACTTAGCAGCCGGCGAGACGTTGCGCGAGCGCTCAAGGTGTATCGCACAACACTCCCCCTCCCCTTGCGGGAGGGGGTTAAGGGGAGGGGGCAGCGGGTACCTGGAACTGCCCCCTCCCCCAACCCCCTCCCGCAAGGGGAGGGGGAGATTTGGGTCTAATCTTCTCCCGCAGATTGGATGTCTTGCCAGCGGCTCCCCGATTGCGCATAGCAAGCGCTCCTGCTCAGCACGTCGAACCAGGAAATCCACAAATGCAGCCGTTCGTCCGATTGGCGTGGGAGAGCCCGAATGTCCGCCGCCAAAGAATGGATCGCGCTGTGAGCTGCATCACAGCCAGCAGCCTGCCGATGGTCCACCTGCGCGCCATGTCGTTGCATCTGTTCCTCGCCAGGTCTTGAGACCCGCCGTGCCATGGAACTGCTGGAACGCGCCTCCCACCTGCACGCGCTGTCGACTGCCCTCCAGGCAGCGATCGCCGGCGAGGGGCGTATCGCCGTCGTCAGCGGTGAAGCGGGCATCGGCAAGACATCCTTCGTCGACCGGTTCCTCGCGGCGCGTTGCACGGCGATCCGCATCCTCAAGGGGAATTGCGACGCGCTGTTCCACCCCTCACCGCTCGGTCCGCTCTACGACGTAGCCTACCAGACAGGCGGCCGGCTGCTCGCGCAACTCGAGGTCGAGACACCACGCGCCGTGCTGTTCTCCACCATGTTCGGCGAGTTGCACGGCACGGCGCAGCCCACGGTCATGGTGATCGAGGACATCCATTGGGCCGACGAGGCGACGCTGGATCTCATCAAGTTCCTCGGCCGCCGCATTGCGCAGACACGGGTCCTGGTGATCCTGACGCATCGCGACGATGAGATCGTGCAGCCTTTGCGCATGCTGCTCGGTGATCTTGCGACATCGCGAACGACCATCCGCATTGAGCTGCCACGCCTGACGATCGACGCGGTGCGCATCCTGATCGCCGGGCGGCCATTCGATCCGGCGACCGTGCATGGCCAGACCTCGGGCAATCCATTCTTCATCACGGAAATCCTGGCGAACGAGGCAATGGGAATTCCACGCACCGTGCGGGACGCGGTGATGGCGCGCGTGGCGGTATTGCAGCCCAATGCCCGGAACGTGCTGGACGCCGCTGCGGTGATTGGCAGCCGCATGGAACTCACGGTGCTTGAACGCATCTTCGGCGGCAACATCGAAGGCCTCGCGGACTGCATGAAGCTCGGCGTGCTCGAGGCGCCAGGCGAAACGATAGCATTCCGGCACGAACTGGTGCGCGAGACGATACTGAACGACCTCGATCTCATGCGTCGTCGGGAACTCAGCAGATTGGCATTGGGAGGTTTACAGGCCACCGGTGTCGGACGAGGCGATTTCGCGCAACTGGCGGATCTGGCGGCTGGTGCCGGAGACGCCGCGGGCGTGCGCCAATACGGGGTCGCAGCGGCCCGTGCTGCCGCAGCCATTGGCGCGCACCGCGCAGCAGCGGCACAATACCTCCGCGTCCTCGAATTCGACGGCCATTGGGCGCCAACCGAACATGCACAACTGCTGGAGGCGTACGCAGTCGAGTGCGCCATTGTCGACCAGCAGCAGGAAGCGATCCGTGCGCGTCGCGCAGCGGTCGCGTTGTGGCAGCAGACGGGCGACCAGTTGAAAGAGGGCGAGAACCTCGCGGCGTTGGCATGGCCGCTGGTGCGCAGTGGCCAGAACACCGCCGCCGAAGAGGCAAGCCGCCGCGCGATCGAGGTGTTGGAAGCGATGCCGCCAACACGCCAATTGGCCGAGGCGTACCGGATGCACGCGCATCTGCGAATGCTGAACTGGGACATGCCGATTGCCGTGCAATGGGGGCAGAAGGCGATCGAACTGGCAACGCAATTCGAAGACGACGCCACGATCGCCGCCGCGGAGATCGTCGTTGGTTCGGCGATGCTGGTTGATGGCGATGAGCAGGGCCTGCCGCACATGAACCGAAGTCTCGCTCTTGCGCGCGAGGCTGGGCTGGATGCGCTGGTGGGGCTCGCGTACCTGAACCTCGGTTCGTGCTACGGCGAGCAATATCAGTTCGCCGATGCCGAACGATATCTGCTCGAGGGCATTGGCTATACGCGCGACCGCGATCTGAACAACGCGACCCACTACATGACCGCATGGCTGGCGTTGGTGCGGATGTATCAGGGACGATGGGATGAGGCCGAAGAACTTGCTGTGTCGGTCACCGGACGACCGAATGCATCGGCGATCAGCCGGATCATGGCGTTGGTGGCGTTGGGGCGGCTGCACACCAGGCGCGGCAAACCTGACGCAGCAACCGTCCTGAATGAAGCGTTGGAGCTGGCGATACGGACCGACACGCTGCAGCGCCTGGCGCCGGTGCGCGCCGCGCGTGCGGAGGCAGCGTGGCTCGCGGGAGATCATGCACGGGTCGTGACGGAGGCGACTTCCGTCTATGAACTTGCCACACGGTGTCGTCACCGTTGGCATACCGGTGAGCTTGCGTATTGGCGTTTGCTGGCAGGCGATGCCATCGCGGCGCCGGCCTGGAGTGCGACACCATTCCTGCGCCAGGTGCGCGGCGACTGGCGCCACGCGGCTCATCTGTGGCAGCGGCTGGGGTGTCCTTATGAACAGGCGCGCGCGCTGGCCGACGGTGATGGCGCGGCGCAATTGGCCGCACTGGAGATCTTCGACCGACTCGGCGCGGTGCCTGCCGCGAGCGCATTGCGGCAACGGATGCGCGGCGAGGGCATGCGGCGGATTCCTCGTGGGCCACGCGCCACCACACGCCGCAATCCATTCGGCCTGACGGTACGCGAGTTGGAGATCCTCGCGTGCGTTGCGATCGGGCTGAGCAACGGGCGAATCGGTGCGCGGCTGCACGTGTCGCCGAAGACCGTCGATCACCACGTGTCTTCGGTGTTGTCCAAGCTTGGCGCCGCGACGCGTGGTGAGGCAGCCGATATCGCGCGCCAGCAGAACCTGCTGCCGCAAAATAGGGAGGACATCGTCGAAAAATAGGGAGGCCTTCCCGATGCATTCGAGCTGTCACAAAGCGTACCTACAGCGCCACGACAGTGATTGCACATACTGGAAAGAGAAAGCCTTGCCTCACATCGGACGATGCTTCTGCGGCGCGGTTACCCTGGAGGTCACCGGAATACCGAAGGCCATGGGCTATTGCCATTGCCATTCCTGCCGTTCCTGGTCCGCCGGCCCGGTCAACGCGTTCAGCCTGTGGAAGCCTGAGTCCGTGTGCGTCACAGCAGGCGCCGAGCATGTCGCAACGTTCGAGAAGACGCAGCTCAGCCAGCGTCGGTATTGCGCAAGGTGCGGCGGCCATCTGATGACCAATCATCCGACATTCGGGCTGGTGGCCGTATTCGCCGCAACGCTCCGGACGTTGAATTTCATCCCCGGCGTTCACGTGAACTATGCCGAGAGCGTGCTGCGCATGCGCGATGGCCTGCCGAAACTGAAGGACTTCCCGACGGTCTTCGGTGGCTCCGGCGAGTTCGCGCCGGACTGACGCCGCGTAGCGTTGCTCCGCATCGGTGCGCCACCACACCGATGAACCCCCTCCCCCGCCGTCTGACAGGATTCTGCCATGCACAATGTCTTCCCCCAGCCGTGGCCCACGGTGCCGGCGCATTGCATCAGTTGTGACGCCGAGGCGTTGGATGCCGCGCATCGCCTTGCCGAGGTGTTGCGCGCGGGCGCGCGTGATCGGATCCGGCGTCTGCCGGTGGCCGATATCAATGCGTTCTCGGCAAGCGGTCTCGGCGCCATCACGGTGCCTCACGCGTATGGCGGGCCGGACGTCACCAACGTGACCCTCGCGGAGGTGATCGCGATCATTTCCGCGGCCGATGCGTCGTTGGGGCAAATGTCACAGAACCAGCTGGTGTTCTATCGCATGCTCGGCTACCTGCCCGACATGCGTGTCAAGAACTGGGTCTTTGCGCGAGCGCTGGCCGGGCTGCGCTTCGGCAGCACCCTGTTGGAGACGCACAGCGGGTCTGTGCCAGGCGGAGCAGTGCGCATCCGTCGGCACGGCAATGGCTACGTCATGTCCGGACGCACGGGATGCTCGAACGCAGTGCGATTCGCGCACTACGTGACGCTGCATGCGCTGAACGAGGAACGGCACAGCGTCCGCGCGTTGATCCCGAATACCGCATCCGGGCTGGCGATGAACGTCGACAGCACGAGCGACGATGGGGCTGCAGATGGAACGATCGTACTGCACGATGTTCGGCTTGGCGGCACGCAGGTGTTCGACACCGAGGCCCTGTTTGATCGACCGACCCTGTGTGGCCCGACCGCGCAGTTGATCCACGCCGCGATCGACGCCGGCATCGCCCGCGAGGCGCTACGTGAAACGATTGCGTTCATTCGCGAGCGCTCCCGGCCATGGATCGACAGTGGCGCGGAACGAGCCAGCGAGGATCCTTGCAGCATCACCGAAGTGGGTGACGTGGCGGCGAAGGTGCAGGCGGCCGATGCCATGCTGTGTCGCGCGGCCCAAGTGCTCGACGAGAGTGCCGGGCGTGAAACCAGCACGACGGTAACGGCGAGTTCGATGGCCGCCACAAAGGCCAAGGCGCTGACGGCGGAGGCGTCGGTGTCGGCCACCAGCAAGCTTTTCGAGCTGATCGGTACGCACGCGACGATCGGCGAATACATGCTCGAGCGGCATCGGCGCCACGCCCGCACCGCTGGACGACATGATCCGGTCCGTTGGACCTACCAAGCGGCTGGCGAGCACAAATGGAACCCCGTCACAGTGCCTCGCCAGGCATGGATATAGGGCGTGTCCCAGCGTTCGTTCCTCCTGCTGCGGCGTGTTGTGAACCACTTCATAGTGTCCGGCTCGCACGTCAGGCACCTGCAGCTTCACAGCAAGGATCGTTCGATGTCTGGCAACATTTCCACGGGTCAGTACGACAGCATCAACCACATGCTCGCCGAGCGCCGCATGGCCGCCCGGTCAGCCGGCACCGATGCTGTTCATGTGCTGGAGATTGCCCGCCAACGGCGCGCAGAGGCGGTGAAGGCATGGCTCGCATCATCGGCCCTCGGCTGTCGTCGTGGACGCGCGATCCTGACCGCGCTGGCCCCGCTGCTGTGCAGTGTCGGACTGGTCGCCTCATTCGCGGTCCTGCTCGTAGCGGGTGGCGCGCTGGGCCGGGGCAGTGAACGGAGCCCAACCGTCCCTGGCATGCACTGGAGCCATTACGCATCGAGTCTGTTCTGGTGATGGTCTTCGGTTCGGGCGCGGTATTGGATGCCGGCGACGCGCTTTCGTTTCGTGAGCGGGAGCCCGCACGAGAGCATGGCCAGTGGGTGACCATGATGCGGCTCGACGATAACCGGACAGCCCGGCTCGCAAGCAGGCCTTCCGCTGAGTTGGAACTCGCTGGCGGTCTGTGAGGGCGTGGCGGCGTGGGGGGACGTGCCGGAGCGGGAGCTGGTTTAGCGGATAGAATCTGCTACCTGGCACCGTTCAACCTGAGCCGTTCTCGACCGCATGACGGATCGCTCGTATCAGGGTTACCTTTGGATTGGAGCGGTGGCTTTGACACGTGATCTCAATGGTGCGCTGGTCCGCGACCGCATTCAGGCAAGCTTCGCAAAACAAGGGCTCATGGCCACATTGGGGGCGTCGCTCGTCAACGTCGCTCCAGGCCTCGTCGAGATATCGACCCGTCCCGTTCCGGCGATTTCCCAGCAACACGGTTTCGTCCACGCAGGCGCGGTCAGCGCCATAGCTGACACGGCAGCGGGTTACGCCGCTCTCAGCCTGATGCCGCCCGACAGAGGTGTGCTGACCACCGAATTCAAGATCAACCTCGTTGCACCCGCTGCTGGCGATCTCATCCTTGCTCGCGGCAAGGTGGTGAAATCGGGCCGGACGCTCACACTCGCTCAGACTGAGGTGTTCGCCATCATTGGTGGACGCGAGAAGCTCATTGCACTCCTGACCGCCACCATGATGGCAATTGAAGGTCGTGATGAAGTGACTGACTGATACAACTCACCCGCGGGGCACCAGCCGTCAGATTTGATCCACCACTCCGCCTGCGGACGATTTGAAACAATCGGGTTACCTGTCTGCCACAAAAGCGGCCTAGATTCTCGACACGATTTCAGCTCAGGAGGGCCAGGCAATGTTGAGCAAGCGACTGTGTGCCGGGTTGGCTGTTGCGGGACTTGCCGCTATCGGTGTGGCGGCGGCGCCGACACCTGCCGAGGCGTGGTGGCGCGGGGGATGGTGTTGCGGGTTCGGCGTCGGCTTCGTCCTGCCACCTATTGTTGTCGCGCCACCGGTGTACGCGCCACCGCCACCGCCGGCCTACTACCCACCGCCGCCCGCTTATTATGCGCCGCCGGCGGCCTACTACCCGCAGCAACAGCAGCAGGTATGGATACCGCCACACTGGCAGGGGACGATCTGGATACCCGGCCACTGGGCGTGAAGGCGAGGGTGGTGACGGGCTGAGCGCCTACGCTTCGGCGCGTCAGCTCACGGATGGCCGCACGCCCTGGCCGTCAATGATGCGGGCGCCAATATCGTAACGCGTGGCTCCGCGTGAGTGATCGTGGTGCTTGCCTGTTGCGGGGCATGCAGGGCTGTGGATGTTCGTCCGCGATCAATGCATGGTCTGGGCAATGCACGCCGTTACCCTCCTGCTCTACCCAAGGAACGCCAGCGGGGTCATTCTTGATCGCTCGGTGCCGGTGAGCGGGTGATCACGGCCCATCGCATTGTAGAGCGTGATGCCAATCGGACACGGAATAAGGCATCCCGTGCCTGACCAACGCGGCGACGTCTCTCGGATGCGGCGGGCAACGCTCGCGGTATTCGCCGCCAACGGTATCGGCATCGGCTCATGGGCGGCTGCGATCCCGACATTGAAGAACGCACTCGCGCTGTCGGACGCGGAGCTCAGCCTCGCGCTGCTGGCGTTTGCCGCGGGCGCATTGGTCTTCATGCCTCTGACCGGCGTCCTGACGCCACGCCTTGGCGGCACCGGGCGCGTCACGCGCCTGGCTGGCCTGGGCTTCGCACTGTTGCTGCCGCTGCCGATGCTGGCCGCCGGTCTGCCGACACTGATCGCCGCGGCCTTCCTGGTGGGCACCAGCAACGGCCTGCTCGACGTGGCGATGAACGCGCACGCCACCGTGGTGGAACGCCAGCGCGGCGCGGCGATCATGTCGTCGTTCCACGCCGCGTTCAGCCTGGGCGGCATCGCCGGCGCGAGCCTGGGGGCAGCCCTGCTGTCGATGCTCACACCGAGACACTGGCTGCTCGCGCCGGCGTCGGGTGTGGCGCTCGCGTTGGTTATCTTCGCGATGCCGCGGCTGGGGCCGGGTGATCGCGGCGGGTCATCCGGTGTGGCGTTACGCATCCCTGAGCGGACCCTTGTCGGCCTGGCAGCCGTGGCACTGCTCTGCCTGTTCGTTGAGGCCTCCATGACCGACTGGAGCGCGCTTTACCTCACCACGGTCGGTGCATCCGCGGCGAGCGCATCGACCGGCTTTGTGGCGTTCTCAGCGATGATGGTGATCGGACGACTGCTCGGCGACCAGGTTGTGAGGGCATTCGGTGGGCAGGATGTGATCGCCGCCGGCGCGCTGATGGCCGGAGTGGGACTGACGCTGGCTGCCGCAGTCCCATTGGTGCCAGTGATCGCCGCTGGTTTCGCGCTGGTCGGCCTGGGACTGTCGAATGTGGTGCCGGCGCTGTTCAGTGCCGGCGCTCGGCGGGGTTCGTCTCCCGCTGCTGGCATCGCGGCAACAGCGACGGCCGGCTATACCGGGATGCTCGCGGGGCCGCCGATCATTGGCGCGATCGCGACCGGCTGGAGCCTGCGGGTCGGGATCGCGGTGCTGGCGCTCATTGTCGTCGTCGCTGCGATCATTTCGGTGTGCTCCAACAGGTTGGGCGCACCGCGGCAGTTGCCGGAGTAACGCGCGTCCTGCAGCATCCGGCCGCCGCAAGGAAATCTGGGAGGCCGGAATGCCGAAAATTCTGCTGTTGCAAGGCGCCAATCTCACGTTTCTCGGGCGCCGCGAACCGGAGATCTACGGCTCAACGACGCCCGCGGACCTGGACGCCATGCTGCAACGCCATGCCCACGACCACGGCTATCGGCTGGAGATCTTCTACACCAACATCGAAGGCGAGGCGATCAATCGCATCTATCAGGCCGTCGATGAGGGCTTCGATGGGCTGGTCATGAATCCGGCTGGCTTCACCTATGCCGGCTATGCCTTGAAGGACTGCATCAAGGGCGCGGCACTCCCGTACGTGGAGGTGCATATCAGCAGCATTGCCAAGCGCAATATCAATTGTGTTCTGTCCGACGCGGCAGAGGGCATGATCACCGGTTTTGGCATGCACTCCTATATCCTCGGGCTCGATGCGATGCTGGAGATTCTCAGAAAGCGAACGGCAACAAGCTGACATGCCAACTTTAGCAACCTCGAGGCATTCATGACGAACTTGTTCGATCTCACCGGCCGCACCGCGATGGTGACCGGAAGCGCCCAAGGCATGGGGCGCGCCATGGCGATCGCGCTCGCCGAGGCGGGCGCCGATACCGTGCTGCTGGACCGCAACGCAACGGGCATCGAGGCGACCGCACACAGCATCGAGGCGCTTGGCCGCAGGGCGTTGCCGATCGCCGGCGATGTGACCGACACAGATCATCTGGATCGCGTGTTCGCCACCGTGGATAGCGCGTTCGGGCGGGTGGACATCCTGGGCAACGTGGCGGGCGAGGCAAAGGCCGGAGCGGCCGAGGACATGGCGCTCGCGGATATCCGTGCCACGTTCCATAACCTGGTGATCAGCCGCTACTACACATGCCAGCTCGCGGGGCGGCGGATGCTGGCACGGGGCAAGGGAAGCATCATCAGCATCGGCTCGATCGCGGGCGTGTCGTCGCTCGGGCGGGCGCAGTCGGTCTACGGTATGGCGATGGCGGCGGTGATCCAGATGACGCGGGAGCTAAGCACGGAATGGGCCGGACGGGGCGTGCGGGTGAACTGCATCCTGCCGGCGCAGGTGCTGGGCGCCAACGGGCTGGGGCCGCGCATGGAGGCTGATCCGTGGCTGCGCGATACGTTCCTGCGCGGTATTCCGGCGGGGCGGTTTGGTCAACCGGACGATATCAGGGGTCTTTCGGTGCTGCTGGCGTCAGATGCGGCAGAGTGGATCACCGGGGCGGCGATTCCGATGGATGGCGGGAATTTGGCGATGAACGGCGGTGGGGGCTTGCTGGGGCCGATCATGGAGCGGCACGGGGTGGGGCGGTAACGTGAGTCGGAGACTTAGGAAGTATATAGCGCAGATCAGCACAAATAAGCGCGGATGCACGCTGATTGGCCGGTGCAGTGCGATTTGCCTGAGCTGGCGGGCGAAGCATACCATGCACTCGCTGCCAATTCCGGCATGGCATGCACTGTCATCTATCGGAAGTTTGCTGAATAGGATTGCATCTTTTGCAAAGTTGGTGCGAGCAGCAATGGTCACGTAAGTCGTTTATTGGCGCTGACGCGTCGGAGTGTTCAATATTCTGTCTGCGTGCATCTGCACCTTAGGAGGTTGCCATGGCTGAAGTTGAACGCCTCGATCGGCGCCGTGCGGCACTGATCGCCTATGACGTGTGCCGCCGCGCGCTGACGCCGCCGGAGCCGGGTCGGAGAGCCGCGATGCGGCCGGTGCTCGATGCCTGGGTGCGGATGATCGCGATTGCTCGGGCGGCAGGGGTGCCGGTGATCTACACGACACCGGTCAGCCGCGCGGATGGCGCCGATGTCGTGATGCTGCCGACAGACCTTTCGGTGGAGACCGGTGTGCCTCCTCTGACCAACGGCGTCGAGGGGACGGAAGGCGCCGGCTTCCCCGATGAGATTTCACCGAGGCCGGAGGATTACGTGTTCCTCAAGCGCCGGCCGAGTGCCTTCTATGGCACGGGCGTCGCGGAATTGCTGCATATGCTGCGGCGGGACATCATCATCATCGGTGGCGGGGCCACCAATCGCGGCGTCGAGACCAGCGTGCGCGAGGCGTTCAATCTCGATATCGCCTCGGTTGTCGTGCGGGAGTGCTGCTGGGGGAGCGACGTGGCGGCGCACAGTTACAGCCTCGATAAGGCGATGAAGATGTACGCGCGCATCCGGGGGCTGGAGCAAATGGCGGCGATGCTGGGGGCGTGAGGGGCCACCGGCATCGGGGGACGGCTCAGCGCTCCGGGGCTGCCGGTTCCACCAGCCGGATGATGATTGGCTCATAGCCGAGCGAGCGCACGAACCGCAGCAGGTCGGCGGAGCGAAGCGTCGTGGATGCAGCGTTGTGCAGGGGATGCACGTTCATCCACTCGGCGTCCAACATGTCCTGGTCCAGAATGACGGTGGTGCGCCGCTGACGGTCGTTGATCAGGCCGAAGGGCGTCACCGAGCCGGGCGTCAGCTCCAGCACCTCCTGCAACGCTTCCGGCCGCGCAAAGGAGAAGCGAGGCGCGCCCAGGGTCTTTTCCAGCCACGCGAGATCGGCCCGCTTGTCGGCCGGCATGACGACGAGCCAGAAGCCGCCCTTGCGGTCCTTGATGAACAGGTTCTTGCAGTGCAGGCCTGCGATTTTATCGTGCCACTGCCGCCCCTCCTCGACGGTGAAGAAGGGCGGATGCGTTATGGTGCTGTGCTCGATGCCCAGCTTGTCCAGCAGGGCGAAGAGTTCGTCGGGGGTGGCGGGCACGGTTATCGGACGGGGTTGTGGTTGGTCGGCGCTGGTGTGCGGGAAGCGGCGGGCGGACGCAAGTGCCTGCCGGCCAAGTTGTACCGGGCTCGATTAACGAAGTGGCAGCAAAAGTGCGTGTCCGTTGGGGCGACATACCCCAACGGAACCGCCACCAATGCCAACGTTATGTACTTTCTATGGGATCGTTATACAGATGTTCTGGCAGGACCATCCGCCGCCACATTTTGACGCTCTGTATGCCGAGCATGAAGCACTGATCGATATCCGGACACTGAGTGTGATCGAGGGCAGCCTGCCGCGTCGTGCGCTTTCTCTTGTGCTCGAGTGGGCGCAGGCACATCGTGCGGAACTGATGGAGGACTGGAACCTATTCCGGCAGAGGCAACCGCCCAGGACGATCGAGCCACTTCGGTGACGCCAGCGATACGCCCGAGCGCGCCGTGGCGGGTGCGAGAGGTGACGGCGTTGCCAGGCGACCGCCTGTTCGTGCGGTTCGTCGATGGGCTTACAGGGATTGTCGATCTCTCAGCGCTGATTGCGTCGCCGCAAGCAGGGGTTTTCGCACGACTGCGGGACAGTGGGTTGTTCGCGCAGGTTCGGATTGAAATGGGTGCCGTCGTTTGGCCGGGCGAGCTGGATCTCGCGCCTGATGCCATGCACGCCGCGATCAGGGAACACGGGGAATGGCAGATTGTGCCGTAGTGTTCCTAGGCACGACGCAGTCCGAGGATGAATAGCGGCGGAGTATTTGCACGCGGTTCGAGAACACCGTCTGTTTGCCGGACGGCCGCAGTTCGGCTCGTCCATCAGCTGTTAGTCCTAGCTGGTCCGCAAGCCTGTCGACGACCTCTCCGATGCGTACTTCCCTGCGGCGGGAGCTGAGAGAACCCGAAGCATAAGAACCTGATAGTCGGGCACTGACATGGAACCAGGATAATCATTACAAAGGCGACCTGCAATGATTTCGACCGCCGCCTCATATTACGCGGCCGCCGAATCCGCCTGATGCGCCCTCAGAAACTGCCGCACCTGCTCGATCGTCCTGGCCTTCAGCTCCGGAGGCTCCCGCCACGGAAACACGGTCGACTCCGCGCGGGGCGCCAGCTCGGCAACATCCACCGACGACTGCAGCGGATGCGATGGCGTATCGTCCGGCAACACCAGCATCGGTGTCTGGCACGACCGAACGAACTCACGCGACACGCTGTAAACGAAATCCGCCCGCGCGCGGTAGAGATTGTGCAGATACGCCTCGATCATCGGCATCGTTACGTCGGGCCGGTGCTTCATCAGTTCCGGTGCCCACACATCCCGGCCCGAGTTGTACATTACGTCCGGGTCCTCCGGCCGATGCCCGACCGTCTGGCATACCACGCCAGCCGCCACGCGATCGGGAGCCCGCTCCATCAGCTTCAGCGCGAAGCAACCGCCGATGCAGTAGCCCATGAAGAAGAACTGCCGGATGCCCAGATGGTCCATCAACCCGAGCTGATCGTCGGCGAACGCCCCCCACGGATCATCGACGGCAATCGGGCCGGTGGACTCGCCGCCATTGGCGTTGCGCTGATCCATCGTGATGCAGCGGAAGTCGCTCTTGAACACCTCCATCGCGTTGAAGACGGCGGTGGGCCAGTTGCTCACACGGGAATTCAACCCGCCGCCCGGCGTCACCAGCAGAGGGAAGCCGCTTCCGGCCTCTTCATAGCGGATGCGAACGTCGCCCTTTTGATAGAATGGCATGATGGCAGCTCCCGGATGCAGGCCGCATGACGGCCACGACGAACCTGGCCATGATAGGCAATCGGCTGCGACAGGTC
The DNA here is from genome assembly GCA_963726125.1 of uncultured Alphaproteobacteria bacterium. Lineage (GTDB taxonomy): Bacteria > Pseudomonadota > Alphaproteobacteria > Acetobacterales > Acetobacteraceae > JAMXLO01. The sequence continues at coordinate 48,196 of CAVSBG010000021.1, forward strand.
ATCATAGGGACGCCTCTGGACAGAGGATGGGCGCGAGTTCACCAAAGTCCATCACTTCGATACGTAGACCGGACGGAGATCGCCCCAATCATGGACGCCAAAGCCGAGACCGTTGCTTCCGTCGCCAATCTGCCGGATTACGAGCGAGCCCCGAACGTATGGGGTTCCGCGAAGATCGCGTCGTATTTCCCTGGCTTCCACCACCTGAACATGGCCACCAGCGGCGCGATCATCCGGCTTCGCCATGGCGGTTCAGGGCCGCCGCTGCTGCTGCTCCATGGCAATCCGCAAAATCACGTCGCGTGGCATCGCGTCGCGGCGCGGCTGGCGCAGCGTCACCATGTCATCCTGCCGGATCTGCGCGGCTATGGCGACAGTTCGTTGCCGGAGGCGGGGCCCGACAACGTCAACTACAGCTTCCGCGCCATGGCGCAGGATGCGGTCGAGATCATGGATCAACTCGGCCATCGGACTTTTTACCTCGCCGGGGTCGATCGCGGCGGCAGGGTGGCGCATCGCCTGTGCCTCGATCATCCGGATCGTGTCATCAAAGTTTGTCTGATGGATGTGATTCCGAATTACTACGTCTGGACGCATCCGACGAAGAACTGGGTCATCGGCACCTGGCATTGGGCTTTCATGGCACAGCCGGAACCGTTTCCCGAGCGCATGATCAGCGCCGTGCCCGCGGAGTTCTTCCTGAAGTCGCGCATGACAATTCGTGGCGGGACCGGGATTGGCTTCTTTGATCCGGATGCGATGGACGAGTACATCCGCTGCTACACGCTGAAGACGATCTCGGGATCGTGTCGCGACTATAGGGCGACCGCCACCAGCGATTTTGCGATCGACACCGCGGATCGGGATCGCAAGATCGACATTCCGGCCATGGTGGTGTGGGGTGCGCGCGGTCATCCGCCGGAACGCGCGCGGGAGTTCGTGGACATCTGGCGGCAGTTTGCCAGCCGGATCGAACACGCTGAAGGATTCAACTGCGGCCATTACATCGCCGAAGAAATCCCGGACACGCTTTACGAGCGGTTTGTGGAGTTCTTTGTGTAGACACCGGTCCACCAGACTCCACTGCCTGCCGAGATCGGCCCAGCTTGCCGTAGCGGAACAAATATGCCGGGATAGGCGATAGGTATCTGGCATCCGGAGGCACGGTCCAGTGTCCAAGAAGATAGGCATCCCCCAATGGCCCGGGATGCGATCAGATGCGGCGCCCATCCTCTCCGAGGAAATTGCCATCAAGTACTGCATCTCGGAAATACTCTTCTACGAGGATGCCGGGGTCGCCAACAGGCGAAGGTGGAAATTCTGGCAATACAGCGCGATTGCCCTGGGATCGCTTGCGACAATCATCGGTACGATGCCTGATTCGGCATTCGAATTTGTTCGAGCGGTGTCTGGTGCTGATGCGATATCAGCTTATGCGGGTTGGGTCCGGGGCGTCCCCGCTGCCCTCGCAACCGTGGCTACGACAATCTTGGGCGTGCACAATTTCAAGTCCGAACATGTCAGGTACGGGCTGACCCACGACGCCCTGCAGGGTGAGCTGGCGCTATTCCTGTGCCGCGCAACACGATACGACCGCGACGACGATCCCGGCAGCACGCGCCTCAGCAAGTTTATGCAGAACATCCGAACGATCATCCGCGGAGAATTGGCGCTCTGGCGCTCCGCCACCACCAAGGAAGAGGAAACCAAGCAAAACCTGAATGAGCCACCGAAGCAGCAAGCACCGCGGGCTGACCACACCGACGACGTCTTGTAATGTCACAAGACACCGCGGGTGGGCCAGACCGTAGCCTGACAAAGGGCAGTGCTACTCTGCCGCTTTCGCCAGCTTGTCCTGCGTCTTGGTCGCGAAGTCGCTGGCGTCATGCCGCTCATGCAACTGGCCTGAGGGCTCGCCTTGCATGCGGTTGACCATCCGGCCCCGCTTCACCGCCGGACGCGCATGGATCGCATCCGCCCAGCGCACCACGTTCTTGTATTCATGCACCGCGAGGAACTCGGTCGCCCCGTACTGATCGAACTTCACCAGGCCGGCGTACCACGGCCAGTTTGCCATATCGGCAATCGTATACATGTCGCCCGCCAGGTACTGGTTGTCCGCCAGCCGCTTGTCGAGAACATCGAGCAGCCGCTTGGCCTCCATGGTGAAGCGGTCGATGGCATATTCGATCTTGATGGGTGCGTAGGCGTAGAAGTGACCAAAGCCGCCGCCGAGGTAAGGCGCGCTGCCCATCTGGAAGAACAGCCAAGACAGGCATTCCGCGCGCGCACTGGGTTCGGTGGGCAGGAACGCCCCGAACTTCTCGGCCAAATACAGCAGGATCGCGCCGGACTCGAACACCCGTATCGGCTTTGGTCCGCTGCGATCAACCAGAGCCGGGATCTTGGAGTTCGGATTGATCGCGACGAAGCCGCTGCCGAACTGATCGCCCTCGCCGATCTTGATCAGCCAGGCATCGTACTCCGCGCCGGTGTGGCCGAGCGCCAGCAGTTCCTCCAGCATCACCGTGACCTTCACACCGTTCGGCGTGCCCAGCGAATAGAGCTGGAGAGGATGGCGGCCAACCGGCAGTTCCTTCTCGTGGGTTGCTCCCGAGACCGGACGGTTGATGTTGGCGAAGCGCCCGAGGGCTGGCTTGGCGACCCAAACCTTTGGCGGCACGTATTCGGATGCATCGGACATCGTCGAACCTCCTGATATTTACCACTTAGGGTGGCGCCGCAGCGCAATGTGCGCAAGTCGCGCGGGCGCGGAACGTCTTGGTCTATCGCAACAGCACCAAGCGAGCCGACTGTCCGCGACGTATCGCAACCACGCCAAGCTGGCGGACGATCCGCGCCACTCGCAGCACCGGCCGCAGATCCGCCACCACGAGCAGATGTGCCTCGTGCCAGCGCCCCAGCGTACCGTCCGCCGGAACCAACACGAACCGCCGCAGCCGTTCCGCCAGGCGCTGTTGCATGCGCGCATTCCAGCCCGAGGGCATGCGCCGGGATTGCGGGTTCCAGGCGGTTACAAACACTGCCTCGCGCGCGCCGAGCTGCGCAAACAGCACATCCGGCACCCCGCGGCCAACCCGTACCACCACGCCAGCAGCCGAATAGCGCGTCTGCCTGTACGCCCGTAGCAAACGGGGACGCATCACCTCACAGCGTATCACGCACCTCGCGGAACTCGACGTCGCGGTGCACGTGCACCGACATCAGCAGGCCGAAGCCGATCATCACGGTGAACATCGCGGAACCGCCATGCGACACCAGCGGCAACGGCACGCCGCCAACCGGGATGACGCCCATCACCATGGCAATATTGACGAACACATAGAGGAAGAAATTGGTCGCGATCCCCAGCGCCACGAGGCGTCCGAACTGGTGCCGGCAGCGCAGCGCGATCAGCATGCCGCCGAGCACGATCAGGCAAAGCAGCCCCATCACCACGACACCGCCGACGAAGCCGAATTCCTCGCCGATCATGGTGAAGATGAAGTCGGTCTGCTTCTCCGGCAGAAAATCGAGGTGGCCCTGGGTGCCCTGCAAATAGCCCTGCCCCCACATTCCGCCTGACCCGAGCGCGATCTTCGACTGGATGATGTTGTAGCCGGCGCCGAGCGGGTCGTTCTCCGGCTTCAGGAAGGTGTCAATCCGTGCCCGCTGATAGTCATGCAGATGGCTGTAGGCGAGCTTCGCCGCGAACGGCACCGGCAGCGATACCAGCAGGAATTTCCACCACCGCACCCCGGCGGCAAAGAACATCGCCGCCCCGAGCAACGCTGTGATCACCGCGGTGCCAAGATTGGGCTCCTTCACGATCAGGCCTACCGGCACCAGCACCGCCAGCACCGGAGGGATCAGGAACAGCGGATTGCCGATACGCTCCCACGACGCGCGGTGGAACCAGGAGGCCAGCGCCAGCACCAGGGCGATCTTCATCAGTTCGGACGGCTGCAATTGCAGGCCGCCCAATTCGATCCAGCGCTGCGCGCCCTTGCCGACGTGCCCGATCCGCATCACCAACACCAGCAACGCCAGCGCCACGAAGTACGTCGGCCACGCCAGCTTGGCGATGAACCGGATATCGATCAGCGCGAGCCCGACCATCAGCACCAGTCCAGCGGTGAACCGCAGCACGTGGCGGGATGCATAGGGCTCCGACGAACCGCCGGCGACGCTGTAGAGTGTCGCGTAGCCAACACCGGCCAGCGCGCACAGCAACAGCACGTAGAGCCAGTTGATCTGCCAGACCTTGCTGCCAAGGTCGAACGAGGTCTGTAGCCAGAGCCGGCCCTCCCTCATCGCGAGCCGATCGGTCCCATGGCCACCTTCGCTGCTCCTGGCAGTTCGTCCCGTCCGGCCGGATCCCGTTGCAGCGTATCCAGCATGATGTCGCGTGCCACCGGCCCGGCCGCCGCGGCGCCGGCATTGCCATGTTCCACCACCACGGACACGGCATACCGAGGCGAGTCGTACGGCGCGAACGCTACGAACAGGGCGTGCGGCCGCTGCTCCCACGGCAGCTTGGAGCTGTCGAAGTTGGTCTGCTCGCGCTGCTCTCGCGACACCCGCCGCACCTGCGAGGAGCCGGTCTTGCCGGCCATCTGCCAGCGCTGGTCGGGCAGCTTCGCCAGCGGCGCGGTGCCGCCCTGCTCGTTCACCACCGCCCACATCCCTTCGCGCACCACGTGCAGGTAGCGATCGGACAGGCCGAGCGAAGGCCAGTCGCTCGCCTGCGATCCCGGCTGGAGCTCACCACTGATCTTGCGCGTGAGGTGAGGCTCCACCTTCCGGCCGGTGGCGACGCGCGCCGCGTAGGTCGCGAGCTCCAGCGGCGAGACCTGGATGAAGCCCTGGCCGATCCCCGCAACCACCGTGTCGCCGAGATTCCAGGGATGGCCGTGCGATATGCGCCACTCGCGCGTCGGAATCAGGCCCGGCCGAGCACCCGGCAGATCGATGTCGAGCTCCGTCCCCAGCCCCAGCCGGTTCCCCATCGCGGCGATCCGATCGATGCCGGTCTTCTTCGCCACCTGGTAGAAGTACACGTCGCAACTGTTCTTCAGGCCGCCGCGGAGGTCGAGCGACCCGTGCCCATCCTTGCGCCAGCAATGGAACCGCGCAGTGCCCAGATCGAAATACCCCGGGCAAGAGAATGTCTCGCCCGGCGTGATGCTGCGCGATTCCAATGCTGCCAACGCGACATTCATCTTGAAGGTCGAGCCCGGCGCGTACAGCCCCGCGATCGCCCGGCTCATCAGCGGCGTGCGCTTGTCGGATGCCCACTCGGCCCACTGTGCCTGGGTCACCCCGGCATCGAACAGCGATGGATCGAACGACGGATTGCTGGCCATCGCCAGCACCTCGCCGTTGTTGCAGTCCAGCACCACGGCACTGGCGAACTCGTCGCCAAGCCGCTTGATGACCGCCTGCTGCAGCGTCGCATCGATGGTGAGGCCGAGCTCGTCGCCGGCCACGCCCTCCTGGCGGTCCAGCTCGCGGATCACCCGGCCGTAGGCGTTCACCTCCAGTCGCACCGCGCCGGCGCGACCGCGCAGGTCGAGGTCGTACTGTTTCTCCAACCCGGCGCGCCCGACCCGGATCCCGGGCAATGCCAACCCGGGATCATCCGCGACGTCGGTGTCGGATGGCGGTGCCACGTATCCCACCACATGGGCGAACTGCTCGGCGAACGGATACATGCGGGTGGTGCCGACATCGACCATAATGCCGGGCATGTCGGGGGCGTTGACCTCGATCGCGGCCATCTCGCTCCAGGTCAGGAACTCGCGTACCATCACCGGGATGAAGCTGCGGTGGCGATGGACCTCGCGCTCGATGCGGCCTCGCTCGCTGTCTCCGAGCTGCACGATGCGCGCGAACCGATCGAGCGTCGCCGCCAGGTCGCCGGTCTGCTCAGCGATCAGCAGCGCGCGCCAGTTCAACTTGTTGCCGGCGAGCACGGTGCCGAAGCGGTCCAGCATGCGTCCCCGCGGCGGCGCGATGAGCCGGGCGCTGACCCGGTTCTCCTGTGCCAGTGTGGCGTAGCGGCCGCCCTCCACCACCTGGACCTGGTAGAGTCGTGCCGCCAACCCGCCAAGCACCGCGACCTGCCCGCCCATCATCAGGAGCGCGCGGCGGGTGAATACCCCGGTGCGGCGGGTATCGCGCTTCATGGTCTCCCCATGATTGGCATTGTCGGGCTGAGGCCGGCCATCATGCGCCCTCCGGGTCGGCGATCGACCGATGCGCGCGGACGAACAGTACGGCGAGCGCAGGATACAGCGCGGTGGTCAGCACCGCCTGGAACAGTGCCGGTCCCAGCGGCAGCAGTCGGAAGTATAGAACCGCAGTCAATGCCCAGGTCAGCGCCGCGGCGCCGGCAGCGAATCCGCCGAACATCAGCCAGACCACCAGGAAGCTCTGCCGCGTCAGTGGCAGGCGCCAGCGCACGGCGAACCCATGCACCGCCAGCAGCGTAAGTGCCCCGACACCCAACGGCAGGTAACCCAGCAGGTCGAGCACGACACCGATCAGGAACACCACCGGCGGCGGCATCGCGGCCGGGCGGAACAGCGACCAGAAATACACGCACGCCAGCGTCACTGCCGGCAACAGCTCGGGCTGGTCGACGATGCCGAGCGGCGTCTCGGTCAGCAGCATCAGGATCAGGGTGCAGCTCACCGGGAAGGCATGGCGCGCCGCGATATCCAGGCGCCGAGCCAAGGTGGCGCGTGGCCGAATTCCAGGAACCTGGTCGGCGCGCGCCATCAGTGATCCCACCGCTCCCGCGGCGTGCGGCGAGCAGCCTCCGGCGCGCCCACGCCCGACACGTCGTAGTTGAAGATGCGTACCATCTCCAGCCCGTTGAGCATGGCAGCCGGGTTAACTTCGGGGACATTCCCGCTGGTGAAGTGCACGATGCCGACGGGCAGGTTGGCCGGGAATGCACCGGCCTCGGCGCTGGTCACCACCCGCTCACCCTCCTGTGGCGCGCTACCCTCCGGCCAGTACAGCAGCTTCGGCTGTGGCCCGTTGGTGCCCACCAGGATGGCATGGGCGCGCGAATTCTCCAGGATCACCGGAATCCTGCTGTTCAGATCGGTGATCAGCAACACCCGCGCGGAGCGGGCGCCGACCTCGGTGATCCGTCCGACCAGTCCGCGTTCGTCGAGTGCTATCTCGCCCTTGCGAATGCCGTGGTTCGGCCCCACCGCCAGCAGTACAGCTTTGGCATAGATGCCGCCGGCATCCGCCACCACCCGCGCCGTGACGTAGGATGGCGCCGGATCCGGGATCCAATGCAGCTCGGCCTTGAGGCGGCGGTTCTCCGCATCGAGCGCCAGCGCGATCGACTGCCAGCGCCGCAGTTCGACATTTTCGTCACGCAGATGGACATTCTCCGCCTGAATGTCCCACAGGTCGGTGGCGCCGGCCACGGTATCGCGCATGTGGGCAAGCGGTCCTGAAATCGCCGCGTATATCGGCGCCAGCGCGTCGGCCAGCGCCATGCGGGCATGCTCCGCCAGCAGCGCGTCGGCCTTGCCGAGCAGCATAAGCCCGAACGACGCCGCGATCAGCACCGGAAGCGTGAGCTTTGCCAGTGCCTGACGGGCCTGGATGGAGAGCCGGATCATGGGGTTGCGAGTTTAGCGCGCCCTGCACTCCACGCGCGAGGGGGTGGGGCAAAGCTGGATATGGCGGCAATGAGGCGGTGGAAATACTGCGGCAGCCTCCCCCTCCCCTTGCGGGAGGGGGAAGGGGGAGGGGCGCCGCCAGGGAAGGGCAGCCCGGCAACGCCCGCGTCAGGCGGCTTGCTTGACCGCCTGCTGATTGACTACGCGCTGCGCCAGTTGGTTCAGCGTGCTGTCCGCCTTCTTCTCCTCGTCAAGGGTCTCCTGCATCAGGCGCGCGACGTCATCGGCGCCGACCGCCTTCGCCCAAGCGACGATGGTGCCGTAACGCGCCATTTCGTAATGCTCGACGGCCTGGGCGCAGGCGACGATCCCGGCATCACGAACCGGCCCCTGCTCGAACTCCTCGACGATTTCGTCGCCTTCTTCGACCAGCCCGTTGATCGCCTCGCAGGTCTTGCCTCGGGCGCGCTTGCCCAAGGCTTCGAACGCCTTCTGCAGCCGCTCGACCTGTCCATCGGTCTCCTCACGATGATGCATGAGGGCCTTCTTCAGTTCCTCGTTCTCGCTGGCCTTCGCCAGTTTCGGCAGCGCCTTCAGAATTTGCCGTTCAGCGTAATAGACGTCCTGCATGGTGGCCATAAGCAGATCGTTCATCGTCTTCGTCGCCATGGATATCCCCGTTTGGTCAGTAGGTCGTTGCTCGCAGCTCACCGCCAGCAGGCGGCGTGCGGGTCGATAACCGCTGCCCTGCGATGGTCGTTCCGCTGCTGTTCAGCAAATGCTCGTGTGATGCCGTCGGGGCAACCTTCACGGCCGCACCCGCGTTGCTTGCGCGGGCTGTTGGAGCCAGGAGCCAATCGCATGCAGGTCAAGTTTCATCCCTACAACGCTCCGGCCGGAGGTTGGGGCTCGGTCAGAAGCCTGGCCAGGAACTTCGCCCGCAATGGCAATCCCGTGAGTGCCGGCCTCACGCTGATGAACCAGAACAAGCCGCGCGGTTTCTCCTGCCCGAGCTGCGCATGGGCGAAGCCCGCCGCGCCGCACGTATTCGAGTTCTGCGAAAATGGCGCAAAGGCGACGGCGTGGGAGCTGACCCAGCATCGCGCGACGCCGGCGTTCTTCGCCCAGCATACCGTACGCGAACTTGAATCATGGTCCGACAACGCACTGGAATCCACTGGCCGCCTGACGCAGCCGATGCGTTATGACGCCGCCACCGACCACTATGTCCCAGTGTCGTGGGAGTCAGCGTTCGCCGACATTGGCGAACGACTGCGACGCCATGATGCGAACTCGGCGGTGTTCTACGCGTCGGGACGCGCGTCGCTGGAAACCGCGTACATGTATCAGCTGCTGGCGCGCCTATACGGCACCAACAATCTGCCGGACTGTTCCAACATGTGCCACGAGACGACATCCGTGGCGCTGCCGGAAAGTATCGGCGTGCCCGTCGGAACGGTCATTCTCGAGGACTTCCAGCGGGCCGATGCGATCTTCTTCTTCGGCCAGAACGTCGGCAGCAACAGCCCGCGCATGCTCCATGATCTGCAGGAAGCGCGCCGGCGTGGCGTCCCCATCGTCACCTTCAACCCGCTGCATGAGCGCGGCCTGGAGGAGTTCACCAACCCGCAGAGCCCCAAGGAGATGCTGACGGGCGAGCACACCCACATCAGCACGCAGTTCCATCAGGTGAAGACGGGTGGCGATATGGCCGCCATCATGGGCATGTGCAAGGCGCTGATCGGCTGGGACGACGCCAGGCACCATGGCAACATGCCAGTCCTGGACTGGGACTTCATCCACCAGCACGGACATGGCTTCGAGGAATTCGCCGACGCCGCGCGCGCCGCGGACTGGGCCGCCCTGGAGCGCCGCTCCGGCCTGACGCGCAACGCGATCGAGGCGGCCGCGCTGGTCTACGCCCGAGCCAATGCGGTGATCGGCATCTATGGCATGGGCCTGACACAGCATGTCAAAGGCGTAGCCACCGTGCAGATGCTGACCAATCTGCTGCTCCTGCGTGGCAACATCGGCAAGCCGGGTGCCGGCATCTGTCCAGTACGCGGCCACTCCAACGTGCAGGGCCAGCGCACTGTCGGCATCACTGAGAAGCCCGAACTCGCCCCGCTCGATCGACTGGCGGAGCAATACGGTTTTTCCCCGCCACGCGATCTCGGCATGAACACGGTCGAGGTCTGCGAGGCGATGCAACGCAGCAAGGTCAGCGCGTTCATCGGCCTCGGTGGCAACTTCATCCGCGCGGTGCCGGATCGAGAACCAAACGAGGCGGCATGGCGCAGGATTCCGCTGACCGTGCAGATCTCGACAAAGCTGAATCGCACACATGTCATTCACGGCGAGGCGGCATACATCCTGCCATGCCTTGGACGCACGGAAGTGGATGAACAGGCAAGCGGACCCCAGGCGGTGTCGTTGGAGGACAGCACCGGCTGCTTCCATGGTTCGCAAGGACGCCGCTCGCCGGCGAGCGAATATCTGAAATCGGAACCGGCGATCGTTGCCGGCATCGCTAAGGCTGTGCTCGACGCCAATCCGTTGGTGCCCTGGGACAATTGGGTCGGGAACTACGATCTGATCCGCGAGGCGATTGCAGCGACCTATCCAGAAACATTCGCCGACATGAGCCGCCGGATGTGGCAGCCGGGCGGATTCCATCGCGAGCTTGGTGCGCGGCACCGCGAGTGGAAGACGAAAACCGGCAAAGCCAACTTCATCACGCCGTCCACGCTTGCGACCGACATCGATATGCCGACGGAGCAACGTGATATCGTGCAACTCATCACGCTGCGCAGCAACGATCAGTTCAACACCACGATCTATGGCTACGACGATCGGTTCCGTGGCGTGCATGGCACGCGCATGGTCGTGCTGATGCATCGTAACGACATGGCGCGCTTCGAATTGGAGGACCGCGACATCGTGTCGCTCACGACTGCGATCGACGATGGCAGGTTGCGCACCATGACGGGGTTCACCGTGCTGCCGTACGACATTCCTGAGGGCAACATCGGCGGTTATTACCCGGAGTGCAATGCGCTGATCCCGCTCTGGCATTACGCCGAGGGCAGCAAGACACCGGCGGCCAAATCGATACCGGTGCGTGTGCAAAAGATCGCAATGGAGTATCACAGTGCTTGAGAAGAAGCGCCCGCTTGGCGAATTCCATGCCAACCTTCGCGAGGTCGAGGAGGGGCTGTACCTCGCTGAGTACAGCGGTGAAATCAATCCGGAGAACCCGGACGCCCGTGAAATCCCCGACAGGCATGTCGGCACCAGCCCGCAGGAGGTGAAGGTCTGGGTGGAGCAGATGGCGCTCGGTCTCGGCTATGAATGCGTGATCTGGGATGCACTGCCGGAAGCCGTCCGGGTGCGATAGGCGAAACGCCCCCTCCTCTTCCCCTCTCCCGCAAGGGGCTACGGATTGGCCGCCAATGCCTGGCGCATGGCGCGGGCGTCGTCGGCAGTCACAGCGGGCGCCGCGTTGCCCCAGGCGTTGCGGATATAGGTCGTCACCGCCGCCACCTGCTCGTCGGTCAGCTTCCAGCCGAACGCCGGCATCGCGGCACCGGTCGGTGCGCCCTCACTGGCCACCGCACGCGTACCACCCAGCACCACATGCAGCAGCGAATCCGGTTTCGCCTGCTGGACGGCGGCACTGCCCTTCAGGGCCGGCAGCAGCCGCGAAACGCCGTTGCCGTTCGCTGTGTGGCAGGCGGAACACTCGTCGACGTAGATCGCACCACCAGCCTGCATCACCGGATCACTCGCCCCCACAGGCTGCTGCGGTGACGGTCCTCCCCCTGGCTGATCCAGCAAATACGTTGCCGCCGCGCGCAGATCATCCATTGTCCAATGCGAGGTCGAATCGCTGATCTCGTCCGCCATCGGGCCTGACGCACTGGTAAAGCGGTTGGTGCCGGTCTTCAGGTAATCGACGATATCGCCTGACGACCAGGCACCAAGACCTACTCGTTTGTCGCCAGTAATGTCCGGCGCGAACCAGTTCTGCAACGCGTAGCCTTGCAGCTGCCGGCTGTCCTCATCGCCACCGAGCGCGTTCTTCGGGGTATGGCAGGCGCCGCAGTGACCAAGACCCTCCACCAGGTAGCCGCCACGGTTCCATTCCGCTGACTTGTCGGTGCGATCGTGCCAGTCACCCGGGGTGAAGAACAACTCGTTCCAACCGATCATCGTGGCGCGCACATTGAACGGAAACGGGAGCGTGTTGGAGTGAACCTCATTGACCACCGGCGGTACCGTATTCAGCCAGGCGCGGATCGCCATCACGTCTTCTCGCGATGCCTTGGTGTAGTACGGATATGGCATTGCCGGGTACAGGTGAACGTCACTGACGCCCTTGTGCATGGCACTGTAGAACGTGTCGTCGCTCCATCCGCCAATACCGGTTGCGACGTCCGGCGTGATGTTCGGCGCGACCAGCGAGCCGAACGGCGTTTCCAACGGGCGGCCGCCAGCCAGGAACTTGCCACCCGCCGCGGTGTGGCACGCGGTGCAATCGCCGACGATGGCCAGATAGTGGCCACGTGCAATCACCGAGAAGTCCTGCGCGTCGTTCGCTTGCGCATGTGCGCCGGCGATGCTGATGACAAGCATCGGCAACAGCCAATAACCCAGCCAAGGGCTGTAACAGCCTCTGGTCATGCGTGCACCAAAGGACCCGGGGCCTTGAGATACTGGTTGCGTATCGCATCCGCCGCCCAATAGGTCAGAGCGCCGATGGTGTCGGTAGGATTGTAGCCGGCATTCTGGGGAAACACCGTCGCGCCGGTGACGAACAGGTTTGGCACGTCCCAGCTCTGCAGATAACGGTTCACCACGCTGGTTTTCGGATCCGTGCCCATGATCGCGCCGCCGCAGGTATGCGTCGTCTGGTACTTGGTGACGTCGTACGGTCCCTTGCGCGGATGCTTCTCCAGCGTCCTTGGTCCCATCCGCTGCGTAATCTCGGCAAGCCGGTCGGTCAGGTATTGCGACATCTTGATCTCGTTGTCATGGAAATCGAATGTCATCCGCAGCAGCGGGCTGCCGTACGCGTCCGTGTAGGTCGGATCGAGGTCCAGGAAGCAGTCGCGGTAGCTGTAGCAACTCCCGTGGGTCACCGTTTCATAGTTTGACAGGTAGTTCTCGGCGACGGCCTGCTTCCACGCCGCACCCCATCCCGGCGTGCCCTGCGGTACACGTGTTCCCAGGATCGGTCGTCCATTGGTCTGCACCGCACCGATATAGCCGCCGCCGACAAACCCCAGGTTGGCGTGGTCGAAATTGTCACCATTGAACTCATCGATGCACATGCCGATGGCGCCCGAGGCAACGAACGGATTGAAGTTGAAGCTCTTGTCGAAGAATGCATCGACGCTGGAAGTGACCTGATAGGAGAAGTTGCGGCCGATCACACCATTTCCCGAACTCGGGTCGTATGGCGTACCGATTCCGGAGACCAACAGCAGATGCACGTTGAACAACTGGAACGCGCACAGCAGCACCAGATCCGCCGACTGTTCCCACTCACTGCCTTCACTGTCGACATAGGTGACGCCGGTCGCCCGCTTCCTCGGTACTGTCGAGATTGATGCGCGTCACATTGCTGAGTGTGCGCGCCTCGAAATTGGGCTTGCGCATCAGGACCGGCAGCAACGTGGTCTGCGGACTCGCCTTTGAGTAGTTGCCGCAGCCGAACCATTCGCAGAACCCACAATAGCTGCACGGCCCCAAGGTCACGCCGAGCGGATTGGTGTACGCCTGCGATAGGTTGCCCGACGGCTGCGGGAACGGATGATACCCCATCTCCGCGGCCGCCTTCGCCCATAGCGTAGGTCCGAATGGCTGCTTCTGCGCCGGCGTAGGATAGTTCCGCGAACGTGGCCCCTCGAACGGATTGCCGCCTGGCTGCTTCTCGCCCTTGATGTTGCCGGCAGTTCCCGAAGTGCCGCACAGGTACTCGAACCGATCGTAATACGGCTCGAGGTCACCGAACCTGACGCCCCAATCCTGTATCGTCATATCCTCCGGCAGGAAGTTCGCGCCATACCGCTGCGTCAGATGGCTACGGAGTTCAAAGTCGCTCGGCAGAAAACGCCAGGTCTCGGCGTTCCAGTGCACACCACCACCGCCGACGCCGTCCGGCGGCATGAACGAGCCCCAGGTGCGTATCGGCAGCGCCGTCTGCCTGACGTTGTGGCGAAATGTCAGCGTCTGCTGCGCGGGCCGCAGGAATAGGTCGTGGCGGATGTGATAACGCAGTTCATCCTGCGCGTACGTCGTCGGAAAATCGCTCGCCGTGTCGCGCCAGGGTCCACGTTCGATCGCCACCACATTCAGGCCGGCATCGGTAAGTTCCTGCGCCAGGATGGATCCGGTCCACCCCAATCCGACGATGACCACATCGGTGGCAGGAAGTTTGCGCGCGACCATGGCGACCTCGTGTTCTTGTCAGCTGCGATGCGTGGTCCACTCGGGGCGACCGCCAATGCCGACGGGCGGCAACGGATAACGTTCGTTGTGCCGCTCGACCCAATCGCGATAATCGTATCGAGCCCCCGGAAACCCGATCATCTGCCACGCCGCAAGCCCCTTGTTCCCACCATAAACCGGATCGGCGAAGAAACCTTCCTGTGTATTCTGTAACAACAGTTCGAAAAAGCCGCGTGCGGATACGTTGTGGAGCTGTACCGAACCCTTCTCCAGCCCAGTGATAACCACGTCCTGCTGATCCGCCGGCACCTCGGCGAGGCCCTTGCCGGCGAACCGGTCGCGGCAGTAACGATCGAGCGCGGCAAGCGATTGCCGGTAGCGCATCGCCGGTGTGAGTGGCGATTGCGGCCCTTGTTGCGGGTCACCGTCGAGGAATGGCGGGCGCATGTACAGACCGCGCGATTCGCCGTATGCACCGGCGAGCTGACGATCGATGAACACCGCGCAGCCGGCGTCCTTGCCGCCGGGCCATTGCGGGTCGGGCGGGATCAGCCGATCGACCAACGCTTCGACTGTGGTGGCTTCCTCGGGGGTGAAGAACTTCCATGGCCCAGGCTGCACTGGTTGCGGTGGCGAAGCTGTCCCCGGGTTCCAGGCGGGGATACCGCGGATTGACATGGCGGATGCGTGGGCACCGATCGCAGCAAGGCCGATGGCAGCGGTCCCGGCCAACAGGTCGCGCCGCGAGAGTCCACGTGACCTGGCCTGAGGCATAGCGACAACTCCGGTGTCCCCGATCCCAGAAACTGTGTCTGGCAGCGAGACAGCTCAAGATCACTCGCGGTCGATTGACCGGTTCGGACCGCCGCGCGCTTGCTCACGACAGCTCGACCAAAGGAGGATTTGCGCGGATTGATGGCAGTTGCAGCGTGGTGCACGTTTCTCGCCGCACGGGACGCGTCCAGCATGTCTGGACGATTGGCAGCGCAATCCCGGACACTGCTCATCGCCCAGGGGAATCGTTTCCCGCACGGAGCGTCCCGCGCATGGCTGGTATTGGTTCTTGGACCCCATCGCAGCAAAATACTTCTTGGCTTAGCGATATCTTAACCCTCATATGCGGAAGATGTGTCGGGACTTTGCAAACACCCGACCCCCGGAGAACACCTGTGAGTATCTTGCTCGCCGCCCCTCTGGCCTGTTGCCGGTGGGAGCTAGAACATCGCCAGATGGTACCACCCTCGAATGACGCGCTCAGGCAGGTCATTGAGCGGGATGCCGATTTGGTGGAAACCCTCAACGAATTCTATGGCGACGCGACGCCCGACGGTGGTCTCGACAAGGTTGAGCGCGAGCTCCTGCTCGACCTGCTCGGACGGCACTACACCGGCCAGCTTTGGCCGCGGACGGGTGGCATGGAGGCCACGCGCAAGTTCATGTCAGGCTTGCGGCGCGCCATGATCGCGGCTGGCTGGAAGATGGACGGCTTCGCGCTGGCCGCTTGACCTATCGGCTCTGACGATCATGTGAACCACGTCGGATGCCGCCATGGGATAGTGGACGCGCGGCGAAAAATTGGCTGCCGCCCTGATCGTGGCGCATCGCGCTGACGAACAGTTGGCCTGCTGGGCGTGCGCCGCGGAAAGAGGCACTCAGAATCGCGTCGGGTACTGCCGTCGACGATAGGTCGACTGGCTGGCGGGCGGGATTTGACCGTGACGATGGCGACCCGCCCGGCTACGTCCCCTGCCACCGAGCCGCCGCCGCATCGTCGGCGTCGCGTGCCTCGACCCAGGTGGCGCCACCGTCCTCGCCTTCCTCCTGCTTCCAGAATGGTGCCTTGGTCTTTAGCCAGTCGATCAGGAACGCCGTCGCATCCAACGCCGGCTGACGGTGTGACGCGGCAGCCAGCACCAGAACGATGTTCTCCCCGGCCGGCAGCCGCCCGACGCGATGGATCACCGTGCAGCCGAGCAGCGACCAGCGGCGCTCCGCCTCGGCGGTAATGCGCGCGATCGCCCGTTCGGTCATCGCCGGATAGTGCTCCAGGGTCATCGCCGCCACGCGATCACCGGCGTTGCTGCGGACCGTGCCGACAAAGCAACCGATGCCGCCAATATCCGTCCGCCCTGCGGTCAGCGCGGCAAATTCGGCACCAATGTCGAAGTCGGCCGTCTGCACCTTGATCCTCGCCATCGCGTCAGCCGCCGGTGACCGGAGGAAAGAATGCCACCTCGTCGCCGGGATGCACCAACGTAGATGGTTCGGCAAAATCCTGGTTCACCGCGCATCGCACGGTGCGGCGATTCGCGAAGGCACTGGCATAACCCACCCCTCGCCCGGCCAGCCATGTGATCAGGTCCGCCACCGTGCGGACATCCGGCGGCAGGGTCACCTGTTCCTCCGACGCGCCGGTCCGCTCGCGCAGCCAGGCGAAGTAAAGGACAGTGACAGGCGCTTCGGCATCAGCCATGGCAACTCAACGTGGGGTCGGGACGGTCTCGATCGCGCCATCCGAATGTATGATCGTGCTGGTCCCATTGCCATTGGGGATCACGATTGCCGAACCACCGCCCGGGGTCGTGAGGGTCTGATAGCCACTGGTGCCCCCGCTGGTGACCCCTGGTCCCTTCTGGGTCTGGTAGACCTGCCCGCCCGGATTGGGTCCCGGCGGCGCCGGGATGCCGGCGGACGGCGGCGGCGGGTTGGACAGCTTCGGTGGTCCCGGCTGGTTCGACGATGTCGGCGGCGTGGAACTGCCTCGCGTCGGGGGCGGTGGCGGCTGATACGGGGGCTGTTGGGTCCCCTGAAACAGCGGCGATCCGGGAACCGGCTTCTCGGTCGATGCCGGCTGGCCCCCGGCTTGTTCCAGTTCCTGTAGCGTCGGTTCCGGAGGCGGCGGACCCGGCCAGATGTCGCCAGGTTCCGGCGTCAGCGGCTGGATTTCAACCTGCGCGCCTGTCACCCGCTGCATGTTCTCGCTGTTGCCCACCGGCATGTTGGGGTTGTTGCCGGAGGAGAACGGCGCATTCCACCATGCGTTGTAGCCGCAGCCGGACAAGGCCAAGCATAGCGAATAAAGCGCGACGCGGCGCATCAGGAGAGGCCCCCACCGGAACGGTTCGTCAGATCGACGGGCCGGACGGAGCCAGCCTCGGCGGAATGTGCCCCGACCGTGCGCGCGGCTCAAGCGCCACGACGCAGTTCCAGGACCCAATCGGCAATTATCCCTGGATCGTTGAGGGGCAGTAGCTTGCGGTCGGTTGCTAACGGCGCGTCCGAAGCCACTGCCAGCACGTCAGGCTGCTCCGGCCATATCGGCGGCTTACCCAGCACGGGTCGGTGTACTTCCAGCTTTGGGAAAGAATGCGACTTGTAGCCTTCCACCAACACCAGATCGACCGGCTGCATCCGGCCCAGCAGTTCCGGCAGGGTGGGTTCCGGCCCCACCACCTCATGCAGCAGCGCCCAGCGCGGACCGGAGGCCACCAGGACCTCGAAGGCACCGGCTTCACGATGCCGGAAGGTGTCCTTGCCCGGCCGATCCATGTCGAAGCCGTGGTGAGTGTGCTTTACGGTGGACACGGTCAGGCCACGCTGGCGCAACAGCGGGATCAGCAGCGTCAGCAGGGTGGTCTTGCCGCTGCCGGACCAGCCAATGATGCCGATGACCGTGGTCGTCACGCGTCTTATCGCGTTCAGGGTATTTGCCGGTTCGACAGACTGCCACCGGGTGCCCGCACGCCGGAGGCATGGCGGACGCCGGCGGTCAGGTAGTCCCAGCCGGTCCAGAGGGTCAGCGCGGCGGCAGCCCACAGCATGACCTCGCCGATGGCGCCGACAGGAATGAACGACAGGTGCAGCCACTGCGCTGACGAATCGCCGGCCAGAAGCGTGCCGAGCGCGCCCATCTGGAAACCAGTCTTCCATTTCGCCAGCCGCGTCACCGGCAGGCCGATACGGATCCCGGCGAGATATTCGCGCAGTCCGCTCACCAGGATCTCCCGCAGCATGATGACGATGGCGGGGTACAGTCCCCAATTGGACACCCGTCCCAACCCCACCAACATCATCAGGGCGGCGCCGACCAGGAGTTTGTCGGCGATCGGGTCCAGCATACGACCGAGGTCGGATTGCTGGCGGCGCGTGCGCGCGAGGTGGCCGTCGAAGTAATCGGTGATCGCCGCGGTGCTGAACAGCACGCAGGCAGCCAAATCGGCAGGCGGCATGTGCAGGGCGACCAGCACCACCAGCAGCGGGATTGCGGCGATCCGCGATAGCGTCAGCAGGTTCGGCAGGTCAGTGAGCATCCCGAGCAACGTAGCGCTTAGAATCGGCGCGCGGGAGGGGTGTTGGCGATATCTCCCCTTCAGAAGTGTCGACCAAGGCAATTGTAACCAAATTGCGATAGTCGCATCGTCACGGCTGGGTAACCTGGGCGTGATCAGGGTATGTCCAGGGGAATCCAGTGTCTGAAGCTCTAGCAGTCGGTACCGCGCCAAGACCCAATCTCGACTCCAGGCCGCACATGAGCGGGCTGGTGATCTTCGTTATCCTGCTCGCCGTCGGGCTGGGCTTCGTGCTGAACGGTCTGATCGGCGATATCGACGCGGCGCACACCCCGCCGGTTGCCGTGGGCGCGTTCGCGCTGTTGGGCATCGCCTTGCTGATTGCGCTCGGGTTCGAGTTCGTCAACGGGTTCCATGACACGGCGAACGCCGTCGCGACCGTGATCTATACCCGCAGCCTGCCACCGCATGTCGCGGTGATCTGGTCGGGTGCCTTCAATTTCTTCGGTGTGATGGCGTCCTCGGGTGCGGTCGCGTTCGCCGTGTTGAGCCTGCTGCCGGTCGAGCTGATCCTGCAGGTCGGTGGCAGCGCCGGTTTCGCGATGATCTTCGCCCTGTTGATCGCGGCGATCATCTGGAACGTCGGAACTTGGTGGCTCGGGCTGCCGGCCAGCTCATCCCATACGATGATCGGCTCGATCATCGGTGTCGGCCTGGCCAATCAGCTGATGGCGCCGGCCGGATCCGCGACCTCGGGCGTGGACTGGTCGCAGGCGATGGGCGTGTTCCGCGCGCTGCTGTTCAGCCCGGTGGTGGGCTTTGTGCTGTCCGCCGTGCTGCTGCTCGTGATGAAAATCGTGATCCGAAACAAGACGCTTTATTCGGCGCCAAGCACCGACAAGCCGCCGCCGCTGTGGATCCGGAGTTTGCTGATCCTGACCTGCACCAGCGTGTCGTTCGCGCACGGCTCGAACGACGGCCAGAAGGGCATGGGCCTGATCATGCTGATCCTGATCGGCTCGGTGCCAACGGCCTTCGCACTGAACCACGCGATGCCCAGCAGCGCGATGCCCGGGTTCTACCAGGCGACGGAACGTGCGCAGGCGGTGTTCGCCGCACATGCCACCGGTGCGACCGTCCCGTCCGCGCAGGCTGCCCGCGCAGCGGTGACCCAGGCGGTGCAGGACCGCCAGATTGTCGGCCCGCAGACCTGGGCCGCGCTCGGCACCCTGACCGGCGATATTGCCACGCAGGTGCGCGAGCATGGCGAGATGAGCGGGATCCCCGCGGCTGCCGTGCCGAACGTGCGCAACGACATGTACCTGGTCAGCGAGGCGATCCGGCTGGCGCTCAAGTCCGGCCTGAGCGCGGCTGAGACCTCGGCACTGACGGCCTATCGCGCCGAGGTGGATAACGCGACGAAGTTCATCCCGACATGGGTGAAGGTCGCGGTGGCGATTGCGCTCGGTCTTGGCACCATGGTTGGCTGGAAGCGCATTGTGGTGACGGTGGGTGAGAAGATTGGCAAGACCCACCTGACCTACGGTCAAGGTGCCGCGGCCGAATTGGTTGCGGCAGTAACCATCGCCGGCGCCGACATGTATGGCTTGCCGGTTTCCACCACGCATGTGCTGTCGAGCGGCATCGCCGGGACCATGCTGGCCAACGGTTCCGGGCTGCAATGGAGCACGGTGCGTAGCATCGCGCTCGCCTGGGTGCTGACGTTGCCGGCGGCGATGCTGCTGTCGGGATCGCTGTACTTCCTGCTGCGGCAGTTGACGTAACTGCGGTGCTCAGAGCGCGATCGCTTTAGGTTGAGTTATCGAGGTTAACGCTAACATGAGCCCAGCTGCCCCAAGAGCACGCCACGGTGGGCGACAGAAGCAAGGATTTAACGCGAAAAACGCAAAGGGCGCAAATAACGCGAATGCGCCGGCAGCACAGTGGCCCTGCTCGTCGAGTCGGACTTCGGTAGAGGCGTTGCCGGCTGGTCCCCGCACCATCGGCGTTATTTGCGGCGCTTTGCGTTGAGTCTTTCTTGCTTCACCGGGGTCACGTGTCACACCCCACAGGGTAGCAACTGGGGCGGCCGCGCCACGAATTTGGCCATGACGAGCCTCAGTGCCGAAGGCGCTTTTGTTAGCAAAATGGGGTTTAGCCCGGGTTTTCCATGACGTTGAGGAGGCGCCTCCGCGTATCAAGACATCAACTCTGGCCGCAAGCAATTCTATCTGAAACGATCATGCTCTGAGCGTTGAACACCACGCTCAGCGCCAAGGTATCGTTGTTGTCAAATGTGCTGGTTCAGGAGTTGGTCGAGGTATGAGGCTCTGGCTGGCTGTACAGGCAGAACCGCGCAATGGCGGCCAGAACGTCATCGGCTGACTTGATGCATTGAATGCTTTAGGATTGGCCTTGTGTTCGGCCGGTGACAGTGAGTAACCACAGTCCTTGCCAGACCCCGCAATCAGGCCGCTTGTCGCGTTGCAAGCCGCTCTGGCATCGGGCGGAATGCCGCAGCGGTTGTTGCATCCAATTCAAATTCCAAATGTAAGCCGTCGTCCTCGACACCACGCACGCTGACAGGCAATGCGACATCAATGCCATCAACCGTGAGCGTACCGCGCGCACCGATCGGTGCGGTTGGCGCATTGCGGATATACGCGCCATGTTCCGAAAGGTCGGCCACATGGGCCTCGAACGTGCCGCCAGCGACTGCAAGACTGCAGCGCCGGTCGGTCGGATAACGGCGATCACGGCGTCGATCCACCTCGGTGGTTGACGTGCGTACGGCCCGTATCATGGTATGACGCAATTCCTCCATCGCATCGTTCAGCCCAGCGGCGTTCTCGCGAACCTCGCCGGCATGGCGGCCCGTCTCGCCCGCTTCGACCGTGACCTCAGCGGTACGGTCGGTCATCGCATTGGCCGAACTCGCGGTCGCGCTCACGCTGCGCGCGATCTCTGTCGTTGCCTCATCCTGCTGTTTCACCGCCGTCGCGATCGAATTGGAAATCACGCTGATTTCGGTGATGGTCTGCTCGATCTGCACCACCGCCGCCACCGAGGCGCCGGTGGCCGAACGCACCTGGCCGATATGCTGGGCGATCTCCCGGGTCGATTGCGCCGTCTGTGCGGCCAGCGCCTTCACCTCGCCCGCGACCACCGCGAAGCCCCTGCCGGCCTCGCCGGCTCGTGCCGCTTCAATCGTTGCGTTCAGCGCCAACAGGTTGGTCTTGGCGGCGATTTCGCCGATCATATCGGCGACCGCCCCGATGCGCTCCACCTCCTGGTTCAATTGCTCGATCGTCGCGCGTGTCTCGGTACCTGCGATGACTGCACGACCGACCACCGCAGTGGACCGACTAACCTGTTCGCCGATTTCGTGGATCGAGGCGGTGAGCTGTTCTGCCGCACTGGCGACGGTCTGTGCATTCGCCAGGGCCTCCCCGGCGGCCGCCGCCGCGGTCTGGGCAGACGCCCTGGTCCGGACCGCTGACGCCGTCATCTCGTCGGCCGTGCCGGTCATCGCGGTCGTGCGTTGGCGAATTCGTTCCAGGGCCGTCCCGGTTTCCGTCTCGATCGTTTCGGCCATGCCCACCAGGGCAGCATGTTTTTCGGTTTCGGCCTGCTGACGTTCGACTTCACGCTCGGCGACCGCCTGGCGTTCCCGCGTCATATGTTCTTTGAACACCTGTACGGCCCGGGCCATCGCACCGACCTCATCGCGCCGCTCCAACGCCGGCACCGCAATGGTCAAATCACCGGAACTCAGCCGATCCGTCGCCTTGGTGATGCGGGTGATCGGTGCGATCACGCTCCGCAACAGCACGAACAGGATGCCGCAAACTATCAACAGGATGCCGGCCCCAGCTCCGGCCGTCGCCCACGTCCCGCGCCTCGCAGCAGCAAGTGATCGCTCGCCGGACAACGTGAGGCTCAACGCGCCGAGCTTCCGACCTTCGCGCTCAAGATCCTGCTCGACCCTGACATAGCCTGTGGCGGCAGCAGGGTCTCCGGCGTTTCCCTCACGCATGACCTCTTTGCCCGTGTCGTCACGCACGATCGCGAGAACAAAGTCCCGATCGGTTGCCAACCGCCGCAATACCAGTTGCAGCCCCTCGGTGTTCAGCGTCCACAGCGGCTCGACCAGGGCAAGTGTCGCCAGGTTGGTGGTCTGCCGCGCCTTTTCTTCGAGTGCCTCCTTCGCCTGGGACACCACGAGCTGGCTGATGCCGAACGCGATCGTTGCCACGATCGCCACCATAAGGGCGGCGATCGGCAACAGGGCGCGGCGCATCAAACTGGTGGTCAGAAAACCGAAGACGCGCATGGCTCGACCCGAATGCTGTGCTCGACTGGGACGCCACCCACAACTGCTATTGGTACGATTTCACGATCTGATCGTAGCGACCGTCAGCCTTCATCGAGTCGAGCGCCTTGGCCAGTTTCGCGCCGAGTTCCTTGGGAAAATCCGGTGAACCGCCGAGATACATCGGCGGCGTTTCCGTGTTGGCACCACGCAGCAGCGCCGTCGCATCGCCACCGCTCTTGGTGTAGGCGAACGACGCGACCATGCCGCGAGTGTACCATGCATCGACCCGACCGGCCTTGAGCAACTTCGCACCCAAATCCCCATCCGACGTCAGCTCGAGCTTGGAGAGGCCAGCCTTCCGAAGGACGTCCTCCTCCGGCGTGCTGCGCAAGACCGCAACGCTCAGCCCCTGGGCCTTGTCCAATGTGGCGATATCCAGATCCTTGCGGGTTGCAGTCAAATAGAGCGGGTCGGAAAGCAACGGAACGATCCAGACATATTTCGCCTCGCGCTCCGGCGTGCGGGTCAGTGGCAATATTGCCACTTCCTTGCCCGCCTGCGCGTCGGTCTGCGCGCGTGTCCAGGGCTCGAATTTGACGGTCAGCTGAATGCCAGCGCGCTTTGCCATCTCGCTCAGAACCTCGACAGCGACCCCAGGACGGTCCCCTTTCTCGATCGCATAAGGCTCGATTGGGCCCGCCAGTACCGTCAGTGTCTCAGCCGACGCGAGCGACGGCGCAAGGGCAATACCCACCGCGACAACCGCAGAACTGACAAGAAGACGCATCGCTGGCTGCTCCGAAAAAGGACCATGCGGTATATGCGCCGTAACGCATGAACAAACCCTTAGGGGGCCTGTCGCAGGTCTCGCGCCCCAGTATAAATGCTGCGAGAGATCAGCCGCCGGTTGCGACGCGCACGCCCGGATGGAAATGCGCGTACACCCGCCGCGCGGTTTCGTGGCTGATGCCAGGCACCGCCTCCAGGTCGGCCAGCCCCGCCATCTTAACCCCGCGCGCCGAACCGAAGTGATTGAGCAGCGCGCGCTTCCGCGCAGCACCGATGCCGGCAATTTCGTCCAGCTCACTCACCCGTATCGACTTCGAGCGCCCAGCACGATGCGTGGTGATCGCGAACCGATGCGCCTCGTCGCGCAGCCGTTGCAGGAAATACAGCACCGGATCACGTGGTGGCAGTTGGAACGGCTCTACGCCGTCGGTGTAGAACCACTCGCGGCCGGCGTCACGATCCGGCCCCTTCGCGATCGCCACCAGCTTCACATCCTGCAGCCCGAGATCAGCCATCACCTGCTGCGCCGCCGATAGCTGGCCGGCGCCGCCATCGATCAGGACCACATCGGGCCAGTCCGTCGGCGGTGCGCCTTCCTCCTGTTCCTTCAGTGCGCGGGTGAAACGGCGTTGCAGGACCTCGCGCATCATGCCGAAATCGTCGCCCGGCGAAATCGGGCCGCGAATGCTGAACTTGCGATACGCCGCCTTGCGGAAGCCTTCCGCATC
This sequence comes from uncultured Alphaproteobacteria bacterium, assembly GCA_963726125.1. Lineage (GTDB taxonomy): Bacteria > Pseudomonadota > Alphaproteobacteria > Acetobacterales > Acetobacteraceae > JAMXLO01. Next base: position 72,419 of record CAVSBG010000021.1, read on the forward strand.
GGAGACGACCATCACGCCGTACGGCTTGGTCCCCATGATGTGCGAGTTGTCGTAGACCTCGATGCGCTCGGGTGGCGCGGGCAGTTTGAACACCTGTGCCACGCCTTCGAGCAGCTTCGCCTGCCCGGCGCTTTCGGCCAGCTTCCGCTCCAGAGCCTCGCGCGCGTTGACCTCGGCGTGTTGCACGACGGCATGCTTCTCACCGCGTTGCGGCGCCAGGATGGTGACCTTGCGTGGCGCCTTCAGAGTCAGTGCCTCGGCGACCAGGTCCTGCTCCGGCAGTGCGTGGTTCACCAGCACGCAGGCCGGCGGCGGCTTGTCGTCGTAGAACTGCGCGATGAATGCCCCGAGGACCTCGGGCGCCGCTTCGGCCTTCGAATGGCTGGGGAAGAACGCGCGGTTGCCATTGTTGCGCCCGCCGCGCACGAAGAACACTTGCACGCATGTCTGGCCGGCGGTCTGCCACGCGGCGATCACGTCGGCGTCCTGCAGGCTGGCGGGGTTCACCACGTCGTTGCCCTGCACGAAGGTCAGCGCACGGATGCGGTCGCGCACCGCCGCCGCGTGCTCGAATTCCAGCAACTCCGCGGCCTGTTCCATCTCGGTGGCGAGTTCGCGCTGTACCGCGGCCGACTTGCCGGCGAGAAACGCCTTGGCCTGGCCGACCAGCCTGGCGTAGTCGCCATCGCTGATGCGGCCGACGCAGGGGGCGGAGCAGCGGCGGATCTGATACAGCAGGCACGGCCGCGTCCGGTTGGCGAACACCGTGTCGGCGCAGGAGCGCAGCAGAAACACCCGCTGCATCGCTGTCACCGTCTGGTTCACCGCCCAGGCCGATGCGAAGGGCCCCCAATAGGTGCCTTTCCGGACATGCGCGCCGCGATGCTTGGTGACCTGGGGGAAGGCGTGGTCCTCGGCCACCATCAGCCACGGGTACGACTTGTCGTCGCGCAGCACGATGTTGAAGCGCGGCTTCAGCCGCTTGATCAGGTTAGCCTCGAGCAGCAGTGCCTCGGCCTCGGTGTGGGTGGTGATCACCTCCATGGCGACGGTCTCGTTCACCATCCGCCGCAGCCGTTCGTCGAGGCGCCCGATCAGGGTGTAGGCGGTAACCCGCTTCTTCAGGTCGCGCGCCTTGCCGACATAAAGGGCATCGCCGCCGCCATCGAGCATGCGATAGACGCCGGGGCTCGACGGCATGGTGGCCAGCGCCTGCTCTATCACTGTCACACCGCGTATCGGCGGCGCTGCCGGACTATCGCTCATGCGCGGGTATTTAATCTGAGCTGGGGTCCACGACCATACGCAGCCTGCGGAAGCTCAACACCAAATTTATGCACCGCCCTGTGGGTAAGTTTGTGGGCGGTTCGCTCTCAATCGCGTGAGAGTGGCGAGATTCCTGGGTTTCGCACACATTGCCGTTTTTTTAGTCATCGGCTAAGTCGTTGATTTAATGGAGCTCTCCAAACCGGTATGCGACTGCGTTACCATCGCACCGCTGGCTCGCCGCGGGCGCCCTACGGAGTGGACAAGTTAGCGCGGCGACGTTCGATCTCCACCCCAACCGATGTCGCATCCGGCAGGATATCGAGCTTTTCCACACGCACCCGCGCGACGGCCACCCTGGCATCGGCGAGGCAGGCCTCGGCGATCCGCTCCGCCAGGGTCTCCACCAACCGCACGTGGCCAGCCAGCACAATACGGCGCACCGTGTCCGCCACTTTCTCGTAATCCACCACACGCGATAGCACGTCGCGCCCCACCGAGTTGCCGGCTGGCAGCCGCGCGCCGTCGTCCACCACGAAGAGATCCAGATTGATCCGCACCCGTTGCGGCGCGTCATGCTCAAACGGATGCACGCCGATGCTCGCGGCCAGCACGAGATCGCGGACGAACATGTGCCGGAACGGCAGGGCATCGCTGGGGCTGGCGCTTGGCTGGGTTGCCATGATCGTCACTCCTGAGGCGGCGGCCCGTGGCGTCCGGACTGCCACTGCAGGTGCTGGCCGCCGTCGAGCGCCAGCATCTGTCCGGTCATCGACGGCAGTGCCAGGATCGCAAGCACCGCACGCGCGATCTCATTGGGACTGGTGCCACGATGCAGCGGGGTGGAGGCGGCCTGCCGCTCGAACTGCTCCGCGGTCTGCCTTGTATTGGGCAGCGCCGGTCCCGGACCGATACCGTTCACCCGGATCCGTGGTGCGAGCGCCAGCGCCATAGACTGCGTCAACGTCCAGAGACCGGCCTTCGCCACCGTGTAGGACACGAAGTGCGGCGTGATCGACCAGACCCGTTGGTCCAGCATGTTGATGACCACGCCCTCGGCCGCCTCCGGCAGCATGCCCGCGAATTGCTGCATCAGCACGAACGGTGCGCGCAGCCCTGGCTCGATGTGCGCATCCCAAGAGGCACGGTCGGCATCGTGCCATTCGTCGCGCTCGAACGGCGAGGCGTTGTTCACCAGCACGCCAACCGGACCAAGCGCCGCGGCGGCACGTGGCAGCAGTGTCGTTGTCTGTGCCTCATCGCCGAGGTCGGCGCGCAGCAACATGGCCCGGCGGTCGATCTGGCGGATCTCGGCGCACGTGGCCTCCGCGGCGGCAACACTGGAGTGGTGATGCAGGGCGATGTCGAAACCCTCATACGCGAGCGCCAGCGCGATGGCGCGGCCAATGCGCTGCGCGGCCCCGGTGACGAGAGCCACGCGCGGTATGCTGGGCATGATTACAGTCATACCGTTCTACGGTGACCTTGCGCTCATGTGTTAGCAAGTGACCCGGCCTTACTACCCACACAAACTCCCCCTCCCCTTGCGGGAGGGGGGAAGGGGGAGCGGGCTCCGCCGAAGCGCGCTTATGAGGACTGACGCGTCCACAGCTATTGAACCATCGCAGCCAGGCGCCTGTCGTTGTTCCACGTCGTGAGCCCTGCTGCGTCGGTACCCGGTAGCGGGATTGGACGAACGCGGAATGGTCCGGATGAGCGCGCAAATTCCCTTCCCCTCTATGAGAGAGATAAGGAGCGCCACTTCGGGCGAGGCTCCCTCCCCTTCCCCGTCCCCCTCCCCCTACGACAGCGGATTTCAAGCATGACGACCGCTCCGCGCCTCCGCATCACCGGACTGCACAGCGCCCTCGCCGGCCCATTCGACCTGGAGCTCAACGCGGGTGAATGCCTCGCCATCACCGGACCGTCGGGGGCGGGGAAAAGCCTGTTCCTGCGCATGGTCGCCGACCTGGACGCGTGCCAGGGCGAGGTGTTCCTGGATGGTGTCGAACGCCGCCGTATGACAGCGCCGGCATGGCGACGCCAGGTGGTTTACAATGCCGCCGAGGCAGGCTGGTGGCGCGAGGCCGTTGCCGAGCATTTCCCCGGTCCCCTGATGGAGTTCGCGCTTGCGATGGCGCCGCGCCTCGCGCTCGCACCGGGATTGCTGACCGCGCAGGTCGTGCAGCTGTCCACCGGCGAGCGCCAACGGATGGCACTGATCCGTGCCTTGGCGCTGGCCTCGCCCGTGCTGCTGCTCGATGAGCCGACGGGCGCACTCGACCAGGACAGCACGCAGTGCGTGGAAGCGGTGCTGCACGAACGCCTTGCGGCCGGGGTCACCATCGCCATGGTGACACATAGCGCGGAACAGGCGGCGCGACTCGGCCGACGGCACATGCGGATGGAAAAACGCCATCTGGTGGCGGCATGAACCCGATCCTGCTGACCCCGTTCGACATCGCCATTGCCGCGGTGCTGATCGTGGTGGATGGCGTTCTGTCGGTAATACTGCGTCTCGGCTTGCACCGCCAGCTTGCCTGGGCGGCAACGCGCATGGTCGTGCAGCTTGTGCTTATCGGCTACGTGCTGCGCATCGTGTTCGCCATTGCCTCGCCCTGGGTGACGCTGGCGGTGGTGGTAACGATGGTGGCGATTGCCGGCCGCGAGGTGGCGGCGCGGCCCGAACAGCGGCTGGGTCACTTCGGCAACTACGCCGTCGGCGCCACGGCGGTCGCCATCGCCACGTTCCTGACCGCCATCCTCGCGCTGACCACCGCGATCCGGCCGCGGCCGTGGTACGATCCGCACTACGCCATCCCGCTGGTCGGCATCGTGCTGGGCAACGTGCTGAACGGCGCCTCTCTGGCACTCGACTCAATGCTCGGCGGCGTGGTGCGCGAACGTGGCGCGATCGAGGCGCAGCTTGCGCTCGGCGCCAGCTTCTACCAGGCGATGCGCGGGCTGATCCGCGAGTCCGTGCGGCGCGCGCTGGTGCCGATCATCAACCAGATGTCGGCGGCCGGCATCGTCACGCTGCCAGGGATCATGACCGGCCAGATCCTGGCAGGGCTGGATCCGCTGGAGGCAGCGAAATACCAGATCCTGCTGATGTTCCTTCTGTCCGGCGGCAGTGGCCTTGCGGCGGTGGCTGTGGTCTATCTTGCCGCCATGCGGTTGACCGATGAACGCCAGCGACTGCGGATCGATCGGCTGACCGCGAAGACAGAAAGGCAACGCGCATGATCGCCGCCGATGTCATGACCCGCAACGTGATCTCCGTGCCGCCGGACGCAACCGTCGCCGACGCGGTGGAACTGATGCTGGGACGTGGCATCTCCGGACTGCTGGTGGTGGATACGTCCGGCATGCTCGCAGGCATTGTGACCGAGGGCGACCTGCTCCGGCGCGACGAACTCGGTACCCAACGCCGGCGCTCGTGGTGGCTGCGGCTGATCGCCTCGCCCGGACGCCAGGCCGCGGACTTCACCCGCGCGCATGGCCGCAAGGTCGCCGACGTGATGACGCACGACGTGCTCAGCGTTGCCGCCGAAGCGCCACTGACCGACATTGTGGCGCTGATGGAAGAGCATCGCGTCAAGCGCGTGCCGGTGCTGGATGGCAATCGCGTAGTGGGCGTGGTCAGCCGGGCCGATTTGCTGCGCGCGCTGTCAGTCGCCGCGCGTGAGCGCCACGAGACGGTCGGCGATGACCGCGCGATCCGCGAGCACATCCTCGATACGCTGGCGCACGAGACCTGGGCACCGAGGACCACGCTGAACGTTACTGTGGTGAATGGCGTGGTCGATCTGTGGGGCACCATCAGCAACGACCAGGAGCGGCGGGCGATCTGCGTGATGGCCGAGAACGCGCCGGGCGTGACCAAGGTGATCGACCATCTGGTGTTCGTCGAGGCGTACACCGGTACGGTGATCGAGCCGCCACCGGAGAGATAGACGCTGCTTACGAAGCCCTGGCGGTACCTCTACGATCTGCTGTTTCCGCCCGACCCAGGAGCGCTGCGCCTGCTCGCGGCGGCGCGGGCGACGTTGGCCGGGGTGCTGGCGTTCGTTGCCGTCATACTGCTGAGCCTCGTCGTGGCGGTGCCGATGGGCGACCGCATCCTCGGCTTTGCCATGGCGCTGTTCATCGTCGCCAACGTACACGACAGCACGCCGCGGCAACGGCTGATCACCATCGCCGTGGCGCCGCTGGTCGCCTTCGCCGCGGTGCTGCTGGCGACGCTATTACTGGACCAGCCGATCGCCGCCGCCGCGATCGTGCCACCAATCATGTTCGCCATCTCCTATGGTGCCGCGCGCGGTCCGCGCTATGCCACCGTCGGCATCGTCGGATTGATCGGCTACTTCATTGCATTGGTCACCCGCGAACCGATCGACGCGCTGCCGGCACGCCTGGCCGTGGTGATTATCGCCGGCGCGTCCGCCGCACTGATCTATTTCGTCGTGCTGCCGGAACGGCCGCAGGCCGAACTCGAGCGGCTGCGCCACGCGATCCGCGATGGTATCGAGCGCGTACTCGCGCGCATCGCCGCCGCGGTCCAGGCCGGCGCGTGGACCGATGCGACGCACCGCGAGCTGCATCGCGACGTGTATCGGCTGGGCGAGATTGTCATGCTGGCGCAGACGCGCGTGGCGGCCCTGGGGCGCGTGCTGCCCAATCAAGGCGGCCGATGGCTGCATTTGTTGGCGATGGAGCTGGCCACGGAACGCGTAGCGCGTGCCGCGGTGCAGGACCTTGGCACACCGGCCGAGCGCGGTGCGCTGTTGGCTAGCCTGCAGGCATTGCGCGACGATACCGACCCGCAGCCGCAGCAATCGGCCGGCGCACTCGCAACCGCACTGGGGCTGCTAGGCCGCGTGCTGCACGAGGCGCCGCAGCAGGCTCCGGAACCAGCAGCCGCGCCACCGCCGAACATGTCGGCACCGGGCATCCGGCCGTCGATCCAGACCGCCATCGCGGCGGCGCTCGCCGTGATGAGCGGGGAGTTGGTGTCGTCTGCCCGCTGGTATTGGGCCGCGTTCGCGGCCTATGTGATGTTCCAGGGCACCCGTTCGCGCGGTGAATTGATCGCCAAGGGCGTGCAGTTCATGATCGGCACAGTGGCCGGCGTGGTCATCGGAGCGCTCGCCGCAACGGCGCTCTCAGGCCACGACGCGCTGACGCTGATGGCGATCATTGCGGCAGTGTTCCTCGCGTTCCAGGCGAATGGCGTGGCGTATGGCGTGATGGTGTTCTGGATCACCATCATCCTCGGTCTCCTGTTCGGCATGATCGGCTATTTCGCCCCGGAATTCCTGCTGCTACGCCTGAAGGAGACCGCGGCAGGCGCGATCTGCGGCGTGCTGGTCGCCAGCTTCGTGCTGGTGCGGCGGGAGTTCGCTGCGACACATGACGCAACGATTGCGTTCCTGCGCGCGCTGCAGCAGTCAGTGGACAGCGCCGCCAAGGTGCTGCTGGATGGGCAACGCGATCCAGCTCTGGCCGGCCACATCCTGACTGCCGAACAGCGATACCGCGACCTGAATGCGGTGACGCAATCGGAACAGGAGAGCCATCCGCTGACGCGCAGCAACGTGCTTTACCGGCGCGCGGTGTTGCTGGAGGCATGCGAGCAATGGTCACGCGAACTCGGCCAGTATTGCCTGCAGTCGGTGGCACTGGATAATGAATCGCTGAAAGCCGCGGCGCGACAGGCCGTCGCGCATATCGATGCATCGGTGTCCGGCCTGATCGACAAGCTCGCCAACCAGACCGATCGTCCGCCAGAAACCGGCGGGCCACCGGTGGAAATCGCTCCATCGGAGCAGGAGGCAGCACCGCAGCGCGCTGTCCGTCTGCTGCTGCGGATCGACTCGGCACTGTTTCGCCTGGCGGCGCAATGAGGCGACTGACCTGCCATCGGCAGAGCCCCGGAGCCACTCTGTGCAAGGCGTTGCGAATACGGCACAATCTGACGGCAGACCGAAGGCCCGGCTTTGGCAATACTGCATGGAGTTCGCTAGCGTAGCGGCGATCCATTGCATGAGGTGCTGCTGCCATGAACATCCGTTTCGACGGCAAGACCGTCGCCGTCACAGGGGCCGGACACGGCTTCGGACGCTGCATCGCGCAGACCTTCGCCCACCTCGGCGCGCAGGTGTTCGCGACCGACATCTCGGCTGACGAATTGGCGGACACTGCGGCGGACGGCGGCGTTGCCACAAAGGTGGTAGACCTGCGTGATCGTGCCGCGGGCGCAGCATGGATCCACCAGATCGAGGCGCAGACCAACGGACCAATCCATGTTCTGGTCAACAATGCCGGTGGTGTCGGCGGCCAGGGACCGAAGCCGCTGGAGGACGTTTCGGACGAGGATTGGAACCTGTTGTTCGACATCAACGTCAATGCCGCGTTCGCGCTGTGCCGCGCAGCAGCGCCCGCGATGAAGCACGCCGGGGGCGGGCGCATCGTCAACACAAGCTCGGGCGCGGGACTGCAGCCGTCGCTGACCGGTATCCAGGCGTATTGCTCGGCGAAGCATGCTGTGGTCGGGCTGACGCGGCAGCTCGCACACGAGTTCGGGCCCCACAACATCACGGTCAATTCGGTCGCGCCTGGCTTCATCCGCACCAACGCGGCGACCGAGAAGCAGTGGGAGAGCTACGGCCCGGATGGACAGGTGGCGCTGGTGCAACGCATTGCGATGCGGCGGCTGGGCACGGCGCAGGACATAGCAAACGCCGTGGTGTTCTTCGCGTCCGACCTGGCAGGCTTCGTCAACGGGCAGATCCTGCAGGTGGATGGCGGGCGGTGACGCGCGGCCGCAGCCGTCCCGACCGTCATACCCCATCATGGCCGGGCGAAGGCCCTGGCCACATGTGGCCGGGCTTGACCCGAGCATCTCGGCCCGCACCGAATGGCCGAGCCAGCTGGGCCCATGTGGCCAAGCCTGACAGCGGACACAGTAAGAACCTCCAGCCGCAGATCACGCAGATGCACGCAGATAATCATGGTCTGGTGAAGCATAAGCTTGCCCACTTTTGGACATTCCGTCGCGGAGTATCCGCGTCCATCTGCGTAATCTGCGGCTGAATTCCTTACTTGCTTGGCAGTCCTACCGCCAACAGGTGGACGAACACACGTTGCCCGAATGCTATCCCAAAGTTTGATTGATGATGACCCATGCGTCGCGCAGACTATTATTGCCGGGACAAGACCCGGCACAAGCGGAAACGATGGGTCGCTCTCAATGAGCGTTGGTATAAGGCCATTAGTATAACCATCATCGCAGAAGAGGCGCGCCATGGCTTACGAGTTCTTCTATTGGCCGGAGATTCAGGGACGCGGCGAGTTCGTTCGCCTGGCACTGGAAGATGCCGGCGCCGATTATATCGACGTGGCACGTGGATCGGAGAGCGCAGGACGCGGCGTTCCGGCGATGCTGGCCCTGATGGCTGGCGATGGCACATCTCACATCCCGTTTGCCCCTCCGTTCCTGCGCGACGGCGACGTGGTTGTCAGCCACACCGCGGTGATTCTGCTGTATCTGGGCGGGCGGATCGGACTCGCCCCAGCTGACGAAGACGGTCGGCTATGGACTCATCAGATCCAGCTCACGATCACCGACATCGTCAAAGAGGTGTACAACTCCCACCATCCGATCGACGAGGACAAGTGGTTCCACGAGCAGAAGCATGAGGCCCTCGCGCGTACCGCGGTCTTCCGCAGCGACCGGATGCCGAAGTTCCTCAGTTGGTTCGAGCGGATTCTAGCGGTGAACCCGGCGGGCGCGGCTCACTTGGTTGGCGGCTCTGTCAGCTATGCGGATCTGTCCCTGTTCCAGTTGATCGAGGGATTGCGTTTCGCATTTCCTCTCGCGTCCGAGCGAGAGTTGGCAAAGCTGCCGCGCGTGACAGCGTTGCACGGAGCAGTGGCGCAACGGCCCCGACTGAAGGCCTACCTGGCGAGCGAACGCCGCGTACCATTCAAGGAGACCGGGATCTTCCGCCGCTATCCAGAGCTGGATGGTTAGTCGGTACAACGTCGAGCAGCAGCATCGGTGACGTGCTTGCGTGGTGTCACTTGGAGGCGCCAACTCGCATGTCGTCTGGTCGAAATGCCGCAGCCTCGGGCAACGTGATCGGCGCGCCCTCTGTGAGCCAGTCCGCGGCGAGTGCCCCAATGATCGGACTGAGCTGGATGCCATAGCCGCCGGCGCCGGCCGCGGCGATGAGATGCGGCTCGCCGTCGAATGGCCCGACAAGGGGACGACCATCGATGCTTTCCGGATACAGCCCTCCCCAGCCGTGACCGAACCCCGCGCCGCTAAGCCCGGGGAGTCTCTCGAGCAGCAGCTCCGCCAAGTATTCCTTGCCGGCATCTTCAATCAGCTCATTGTAGTCGTCCGGATCCGCGACCCCGGTGCCGCTGGACTTGTGGATCTCGGTCACCAGTTGGCCAGGCCGATCGTGGCGGAAGTTGAGGCCGGTTCCTCCGCCGCCATAAACCAAATCCATCACCATCGGCATGACATAAGCGAGCGGTTCGGGAAGGCGGATTGTCACCGCTTCATGACGTTCGGGCAGGATCGGGAGGTGCTGGCCGAAAAGCTCTGCCGTGCGCCCTGCCCAGGCGCCGGATGCAATCACGACGCCGTCGCAGTCGATCGTCTCAGCCGAGGTCTTCAGGCGGTAACCCGTCCCCCTTCGTTCGGCACCGATAACTCGACAACGCTGCCGCACGGCGCCACCCATCTCGCGCACCATTTTCGCAAGCACGCTCGACAGCTCGTGGGGATCCAGGAAACCATTGTCCGGCCCGAACAAGCCGCAGGTTATTCCATCGGTGCTCATATCGGGCACCAGCGCGCGCATTTCGGCCGGTTCGAGAATGCGGGCGCTATCGATCCCGGACGTGCGCTGATAATCGAGGCTCCGCTCGAATAGCTGAAGGTCTCCATCGGACCTGCCGAGCCGCAGATAACCAATCGGATGAAACTCGAGCCCGCATTGCGCCCAGGCGCGGATGCGCCGGAGGCCATAGGCGCGGATTGCGACGTCGAGTGCCGTCACGTGTTGCGTCCCTACGACGCCGATGGACCGCCCAGTCGAACCGCTGGCCAGCGCGCCGGCTTCGATCACGGTCACGCCAACGTTGCGCTCAACCAGATGGAGTGCAGTCGACAAGCCGAGCGCGCCCCCGCCAATAACTACGATATGCAACGCACCCACTCCCTCGACGGCACCATGTGTAACTGACCATTTTTCAACGTGCCGAAAATAAACCTTGCTCCGCCTCTGATGCGAGCGGAGACCCGCCGCGAACAAACGTTCATTCAGGAGCAGGACAGCAACTGGGACTGGTTGCAACTGAAACCAGGCAAAATCCGCCAGGTCCTCGGCTTCTTCATCGGCGAACCACCCGTCGACCCATTCGCCCCTCCCGAGGCGCTGGCCACAAGCCCGCCCTGACCCATCACAGAATGACCTGAATCTGGTTCAAGGAATCGTCAACCCGCCCTCCCGACTCGCGCCCACCGCCCTAACATACACCCCTCTCCCGCGGAAGCGGGGGAGGCAGGGAGGGGGTGAGACTGCCGGAATTAGCTGCCGCCAGACAACAGCCGAACCCACTGTCATAGCCGTCCTCAGGCCGACCCGAGCATCAACTCCGCCACGAGTAGCGGCGTGCCAGTTCCTAAACGTCCGGCGCCATTGGCTCGAACTCCACGATCGGATCGCCCGGACGTGGTTCCGTGGACTCGCCGTGCGTAAAGATGTCGCGACGGAAAGTCTCCGGCACAAAGATCAGGCCGATGATGAACGTCGCAGAGGCGAACACGATGGGGTACCACAAGCCGAAATAGATGCTGCCGTTCTGCGCGTTCATTGCGAATATCGTGGCCGGCAGCAGGCCCCCAACCCAGCCATTGCCAATGTGATAGGGCAGCGACATCGAAGTATACCGGATGCGTGTCGGGAACAGCTCCACCAGCGCCGCCGCGATCGGCCCGTAGACCATCGTCACCAGGATCATCAGGAACGTCAGGATGACGACAATGACGATCGGCTGCGGGCGGAAGATGTCCCACCAATGCGCCAGCCGGACGACCGAGGAATTGGCAGCGGCGGGATAACCGACGGCGGTCAGTGTATCGGCGAGCGCCTTGTTGAACGCAGCCAACTGGGCGGCGGCCTGTCCGCCCGCCTTCTTCGTGTCGACGGACGGAATAGTCTTGTCGCCGATACGGACGGAGGCGATGGTGCCGGCCGGTGCATCCTCCTGCGAGTAGACGACGGATGCGCGGGCCAACGCTCCCTTCGCAACATCGCAACTGTTGGTGAAGCTCGCGGTGCCCACGGGATTGAACTGGAACGAACAATCCTGAGGATCAGCGACGACCACGACCTTGACGGTGTCGTGCGCTTTGGAGAGCGCGGGGTTGGCGGTCTCCGCAAGCAACTGGAACACCGGGAAGTAAGTGACAGCAGCGATCAGGCAGCCACCAAGGATGATGGGCTTGCGGCCGATCTTGTCGGACAGCCAGCCAAACAGCACGAAGCCCCCGGTGCCGAGCGCGAGCGCCCAGGCAATCAGCAGATTGCCGCTGAAGGCGTCGACCTTCAGGACCGCGGTGAGGAAGAACAGTGCATAGAACTGCCCGGAGTACCAAACCACGGCCTGCCCGGCGACCAGGCCGAGCAAGGCAGCCAGCGCCCACTTGGCGTTGTGCCATTGGCCGAATGCCTCGGTGAGTGGCGCGCGCGAATGGGTGCCTTCCGCTTTCATCTTGAGGAATGCGGGGCTTTCGGCGAGTTGCATCCGGATCCACACCGAAACGGCCAGCAGAATGATCGAGACCAGGAACGGGATTCGCCAGCCCCAGGAGCGGAAGTCGTCAGCACTCATGGACGATTGGGTGAACACGATGACCAGCAGCGACAAGAACAGACCCATCGTGGCGGTGGTCTGGATCCAGCTTGTGTAGAATCCGCGGCGGCCCTGCGGAGCGTGCTCGGCAACATAAGTGGCGGCGCCGCCATACTCGCCGCCGAGGGCGAGACCTTGCAGCAGGCGCAATGCGATGAGGATCGCGGCAGCGGAGAAGCCGATCTGGTCGGATGTCGGCAGGACACCGACGAGGAACGTGGACGAACCCATGATCAGGATGGTGATCAGGAAGGTGTATTTGCGGCCGACCAGATCGCCAAGGCGGCCGAACACGATGGCGCCGAACGGGCGGACGAGGAAGCCGGCAGCGAAGGCCAGCAGCGCGAAGATGTTGCGCGTCGTTTCGTCATACTGGCTGAAGAACTTTGCGCCGACGATGACGGCGAGCGAACCATAGAGGTAGAAGTCGTACCACTCGAAGACGGTGCCGAGCGACGAGGCGATGATGACCTTCTTCTCGCCTGCCGACATCGGGCGGACAGCATGCTCCGACTGCGGCGGGAATTGCGGCTGCATTGCCATGTCAAACTTACCTTCCCGTGACGTTGGTTCCCCGGGCAGGCTTGTCATTTTCTGCGACTATCGAATCGCTCCACCTTGCCCAGCGGCGACGATAGGGGATCGGTGTTCCACTTTACAAGCGACGGATGTTATCGGGAGCAACGAAACGACATCCCTGCCGTCGCCCGCACAACGCGGGACAGTGCGGCGTCGCTCAGGGCTTCAGGACGGGTGACATCCGGCTGACGTCGCCTTCGCCGGACATGACGATGGCGCTGGTCGCCTTGTCGGCGTTCTCCACAAACTTGCCCAGCATGTCGCAGTAATAGACGTTGCAGACACCGGATCGGAGCGACCGGTCCAACGTGCAGCCGTGCTCGCCGTGGAAAATACAGGAGCCGTCATAGCCTGTTGCGGGTATGCGCTCGAGGTAAAGCCGCATCACGGCGCGCGCATCCAGTTCGGGGCGAGCCTGGCGCACGCGGGCCATGACGCGTTCATCGAGATAGGCGTGCTCGCCACCGCCCTTGCAGCAATAGCCACGGCACATGGTGCACGCGGTGCGCGTGACCTTGCCCGCGAAGCCCTCCGGGGCCGGATGCAGGGCGGCGGCGTTGCCCACAGGATCCTTCATCGTGCGCAAGGCCCGCAGCGACTGCACCAGATGCTTGCGCAGGCGCCATGTGCGCTCCGGCGCGTTCGGCGCGAGGGACTTGCCATTGTACGGCACCATCACGGCCTGGTCGCCGCCAGGTTCCGCGTCGCCGTCCGGGACCGTGAAGTACTGCATGGACATGGCGGCGGAGGGTGGCATCCTGCCGCGCGAGAAACAAGGATTTTGCAGTGGCGATCCCAATCATCCTGGATTGTGACCCCGGAACCGACGATGCGTTCGCGCTGCTGCTTGCGCTGGCTGCACCGGAACTATCGGTGCTGGCGGTCACCGCAGCGGGCGGCAATGTCGGGCTGGATCGAACTCTGCCGAACGCGCTGTCGCTGGTGGCGTTGGCAGGCTCGCAGGTTCCCGTCTACGGCGGCGCAGATCGCCCGCTGCTCGGTGCGTTCTTCAGCGAGACGCGCGTGCACGGGGTGGATGGGCTCGGTGGCATTGCGTTGCCGGATGGTGGTGAGCCCGCGATCGGTGTGGCGGCCGATGCCATCCGCCGCATCCTGCGCACCAATGCCCAACCGGTGACGCTGGTCGGCATCGCGCCCGCGACCAACATCGCGCTGGCGCTGATGACCGAGCCGGCGCTGGCCGCGAAGGTCGAGCGCATCGTGCTGATGACCGGCGCCTGGGGCGAAGGCAACGCAACGCCCGCCGCGGAGTTCAACGCGCTGAATGACCCAGAAGCGTTGGCCGTGATACTCGCGTGCGGCCGGCCTGTGATTCTGGCGACACTGGAACTGACGGCCCAGGCATTGTGCACGCCGGCGCGGCTCGCGGCGTTGCGCGCCGCGGGGTCGGGGAACTGCGTGCGCGCGCTGTGCGACATCCAGGCAACGGTGCCGCTGGGGCCTCGGTTCGGTGGCACGGGTGCGGCGCTGCATGATCCGTGCGCGGTGGCATGGCTGATCCGGCCGGACCTGTTCACTTCGCGCGACTGCGCGGCCTGCGTCGATCTCGGGCCGGGGCCAAGCCGGGGACGCACGGTGATCGATCGGTGGCGGCGCACCGGGTCGCCCGCCAACGTCACGCTGCTGGAAACAGTAGACGCCGACGGGTTCTTCGCATTGCTGCAGGAGCGCCTGGCGCGGTTGCCGTAGCTCGGGTTTGCATTGCATCCAGTGTCTTGAAAGCGGCTCGCCGCACTGCCATGCGACATCGATATTGGCGGGTTTGCCTAGGGCGGGATGCCCTGCGCCGCGTCGACGAGCGGATCCACGGGCACCTGGATCAGTCCGCGCGCCGGCTGGTCGAGATCGACGACCAGCATGATTACGCCGGCGACCGTCAGGGACATGATCAGCATGGCAATGCGACGGCGGGCTCCTGTCACACCGGCGTTGTAGCCGGTGAACCCCATTGCGACCATCGAGACACCGATTAGCATGACCATCACCGCGCCTGGAACGTGGTAACGCAGTGACGTGAGCCGCCTTTCATGGATGTTGTTCATCTCGTTCAATGAGCCGACGAAACGGTACACCGGCAGCGATTGCGGTGCCTCGGCGGTCACCGCCACGGCCTGCTGCCACAACTGGGTCTGGAGTTCCAATGATCGCGTAATATCGCGCTGGAATTTCGCCGGATCGAAGGGAACGTCAAGACCGATACGCACGTCGGTATAGTCGCGCAACAGGCTGAGGATCGGCTTCCTTGCCGGCTCCGGCAGCATCAACGCGAAATTCGCCGTGCTGCCAATCGCGTTGGCCTCCTCCAGGATCTGGCTGCGACGCGCATCGTAGCGCGACAGCGAAAGGGAGAAGCTGAACGCCAGCAGCAGCGCCAGCAAACCGAGAGCCGCGCCCGTCAGGGTGCTGATATCGGCCCCGTCGGTTGCGCCCCCGCGGGACCGCTGGCCCATCCATGCGCCGAACTCGGCCGCGCCCGCAATGAGGACCAAGGTTAAGGGGTACAGCACCAACAGATCGGACTGATACAATCGGTCGAGCATTTCCCTGATCCCCACAGTGCCAACAGTGCAAGCCACGACATCGTTTCTGGTGGCTGCCTGATCTACGGCGATACCGGCGGGGTGTCATCCGCTGCGCCCGCATGGCAGCATGACCGGGCCGCGATGGGGGGACCATGCCGACGCTGATCGAGGCCGAACGAATCGAGGTGCAGGTGCTGGTCGATAACGTCACGGACTCGCTGTCGAGCACGCCGCCGTTCGTCACGCGCGAATGGCCGGCACTGGTTCGCAAGGGCATGCGCCGTGTCGCCGGAGGCGAGCTGTGCTGCGCCAATCACGGGCTGTCGCTGGTGATCTGCGCCTTCGCCGGCGAGCGCGAGCGTGTGGTGCTGTTCGACGCCGGGCCGGTCGATTATGCGGTGGAACATAACGGCAAGCGCCTCGGCATCGATTTCGGCGCGATCGAGGCTGTCGTACTGTCGCACGGCCACTGGGATCATGGCGGCGGCCTGCTGAAGGCGTTCGAGCTGATCCACGCGGCATCACCGGGGCGGACGACGCCAATCTATCTGCATCCCGGCATGTTCGCGGAGCGTGGCGGGCGGCAGCCGGATGGCGGTGTGCTGCCGATGGCTCTGCTGCCGACGCCCGATGAATTGGCGACGGCGGGTGCGGCGCCCGAGGTCACCGACGAGGCACGGAGCCTGCTCGATGGCATGTTCTATCTGAGCGGTGAAATCCCCCGCGTGACAGCGTATGAAACCGGCCTGCGCAATCATGTCCGGCGGAATGCGCGTGGGGAGTGGGAAGACGATCCGTTGCTGATGGACGAACGCTTCCTCGCGGTCGCGGTGAAGGGCAAGGGCGTTGTGGTGTTCACCGCTTGCTCGCATGCCGGCGTGGTGAATGTGCTGACCCATGCGCGCTCCTGCTTTCCGGAGCAAAAGCTGTTCGCGGTGATGGGGGGCTTCCATCTGTCGGGCGAAACCGAGCGCTGCATTCCGGACACGGTGCGCGACCTGACCACGTTCAACCTGAGTGTGATCGCGCCCGGTCACTGCACTGGCTGGCGCGCCCTGAACCAACTGGCGCGCACGTTCGGTGAAGCAACCGTGGTGCCGCTTGCAGTGGGCAAGATCTTCGCATTCTGAGCCAAGGAGTCCGCGACGTGAACGCTGCCGAACTGCCATTCGATACCGACACCATTCTCGACGGCCTCCGCGTTTGGATCGAGTGCGAAAGCCCGACCTACGACGCGGCGTCGGTGAACCGCATGATGGACGTTGCGTCACGCGAACTGGTGATCGCCGGGGCGCGCGTGGGGCGTGTTGCGGGGCGGATGGGTTTTGGCGATTGCGTTCGCGCGACGTTTCCGCACGCCACGCCGAACGTGCCGGGCATTCTTGTGATGGGACACCTGGATACCGTGCATCCCATCGGCACGCTGGCGAAACTTCCGTTCCGACGTGAGGGCGCCCGTGCCTGGGGCCCCGGCATCCAGGACATGAAGGGCGGCAACTACATGGCACTGGAGGCGATCCGGCAGCTTGCCCGCGCCAACGTTGCGCCAAACCTGCCGATCACCGTACTGCTGACCAGCGATGAGGAGGTCGGCAGCCCCTCGACCCGCGACCTGATCGAGGCAGAGGCGTCGCGCCACAAATACGTTCTGGTGCCGGAACCGGCGCGACCGGATGGCGGCGTGGTCACCGGCCGTTATGCGATCGCACGGTTCAACCTGGAAGCCACGGGACGGCCGAGCCACGCCGGCGCGCGATTGGCCGAGGGCCGTTCGGCTATTCGCGAGATGGCGCGCAAACTGATCGAGATCGAGGACATGACGACCGAGGACTGCACGTTCTCGGTTGGCGTGATCCACGGCGGCCAATGGGTGAACTGCGTCACCACGACCTGCACCGGCCAGGCGCTGTCGATGGCCAAGCGGCAGGAGGACCTGGACCGCGGTGTCGCCACGATGCTGGCGCTGTCTGCGTCGTCGAACGACGTCCAGTTCAAGGTGACGCGCGGCGTGACGCGTCCAGTGTGGGAATCCGACGGCAAGGTGATGGCGCTGTACGACACGGCACGCGGCATAGCGAAGGGGTTGGGCTACGACATCACGTCGCAGAGTTCCGGTGGTGGTTCGGATGGCAACTTCACCGGCGCAATGGGCATCGCGACGCTGGACGGTCTCGGTGTGCAAGGCGCCGGCGCGCATACGCTCGACGAGCACATCATGGTCGAAAGCCTCGCCTATCGCGGGAAGCTGATGGCCGGCCTGCTGGCAGCGCTGACTTGAACACATTGACGCTGTGGTGGCGCGTCATCAGCGCGCGGCCGCGGCTGTTCGTCGGGTTGCTGTGCGGGCTGGCAGCGATACCCTTGCTGCCGCACGATATCCGCGGCACCACCCAAGCCGTCGTCGCGTGGGATATTGGCGTTGTCGTGTATCTCGTGCTGTCCGGCTTCCTGTTCACCACAGAGCGGCTGGACCGCATGGCAGAAGATGCCGCGGCACAGGAAGAGGGCGAATGGACGATCTTCTGGCTGACAGTCGCTGTGGTTACCTTCAGCTTCGTTGCGATCATCAGTGAGTTCGCCAACATCTCGAAGGACATGCCACCGCATCAGCGGAGCCAACATGTAGTATTGGTGGCAGTGACGCTGTTCGTATCGTGGCTGATGACGCACACCACGTTCGCCTTCCGCTATGCGCATGAGTTTTACGAGGTTGACGACGACAGCACGGCGGGCATCAGCGGCGGCCTGGAATTCCCCGGCGAGAAGCAGCCGGACTATCTCGATTTCCTGTATTTCTCGCTCGTGCTGGGCATGACGTTCCAGGTGTCGGACGTACAGATCACGGCCCGCAAGTTCCGCCGGATGGCGATCGCGCACGGGCTGCTGAGCTTTCTGTTCAACACGATCATCCTGGCGTTGACGGTGAACATCGCGGCGAGCCTGTTGTGACGCTGACAGCGACGCAGGCGTCATTCGTTGCGGCGCAGCGTGTTGGTCGGCTGGCCACGGCGGATGCCCAGGGCAATCCGCACGTGGTGCCGGTATGCTTCGCGGTGTCCGACGGTGCGCTCTACGTCACGATCGACGAGAAGCCGAAGCGCACGAGTGCCCGGCCGCTGAAGCGGTTGCGCAACCTGCTGGAGAACCCGTCGGCGGCGTTCGTGGTCGATCGCTACGATGAGGACTGGACCCGGCTCGGTTGGGTGATGTTGCGCGGCCCGACCGAGATCCTGAGCGATGGCACGGAGCACGACAGGGCGCAGGTACTTCTGCGCGAACGGTATCCGCAGTACCGAGCGATGCGGCTCAAGGAGCTGCCGGTGATCGCGCTGCGCATCGAGCGCGCCACGAGCTGGGGCAATCTCGCGGTTTGATCGCGGGGGTGATTGCCTGCATCATTCTCGCCAATGCCATCGCGCTTTCGTACAGCGTCTGCGGGAATGACGGTGGTGTCGGCGAACAAAATGGGAGGACGCGGTGGATTTGAACCTGGCCGGCAAGACCGCGCTGATCACCGGCGCCAGTCGCGGCATCGGTGCATCGATTGCGCAGGAACTGGCGCGGGAAGGCGTGCGCGTCTGCCTCGCCGCGCGCGACACAGCAAAGCTCGACGAGGTCGCGCACAGTATCGCGACGATCTCGGGCAGCAACCGCACCGCGGTGGTTGCCGGTGACCTGCGGCAGCCCGACGCGGCACAGACGGCGGTGGATGCCGCGGTCGCGGCGTTTGGCCGGCTCGACATCGTGGTTAACAACGCGGGCGCCACCAAACGCGCCGACTTCTTCACGCTGACCGAGGAAGACTGGCAGGACGGATTCGCGCTGAAGTTCCACGGCTATGTGCGAACGACGCGTGCGGCGTGGCCGCATCTCCGCGAAACCCGTGGCTGCATCGTCAACATCGTCGGCGTCGGTTCTCGCGCGGGTTCGGCCGAGTTCACCATCGGCGGCTCGGTCAATGTCGCGCTGCTGAACTTCACCAAGGCGATGGCGGATATCGGCATGAAGGACGGCGTGCGGGTCAACGCCATCAACCCCGGGCTGATCGAGACGGAACGCTTCGGCCGCAACATCGAGCGAGTGACAAAGCTGCACGGCTTCGCCACCCGCGAACAGGCCGTCGCCCACCTGCTGTCCTCGCACGGCGGCGTCACCCGCGTCGGCCGGCCAGAGGAAGTTGGCTGGCTCACGGCCTATCTGGCCTCCGAGAAGGCCGACTACATCCAGGGATGTATCATCGACATCGACGGCGGTACAACCCGGTCACTGTGAAGGAGGCCTGACATGGCTCTTGCATTCGCCAGCGCGCCCGGCGCCGTCACGTCACGCATCACCGACTACATCCTGGCGGCGCGGTGGGCAGACCTGCCGGACAACGTGCGCCGCGAAACACTGCGATCGTTCGTCAACATTCTGGGCTGCACCATCGGCGGCGCGCGGCATGAGGTGGTGGAGCTGGCCGACAGCACCCTGACGGAGTATCGCCGGGGCCCCACATGCCACGGTGATCGGGCGAGGACATAAGGCTGATGCGCTGCATGCCTGCCTGATCAACTGCCTCAGCTCCAGTATATACTCGTATGATGACACCCACGCCGAGGCGGTGGTGCATCCGTCGGGTCCGGTCGCGACAGCGGCGCTGGCGCTGGCTGAACGCCGGCCGGTGAACGGCGCGGATTTCTTATTGGCCTGCATGCTCGGCATCGAGTTCACTTGCCGGCTGTCCAAGGCGATCTCGGTGGCGCCGGCGAAGGGCACCGTGGCGTGGTCGCAGACCGGCATCACCGCCGGCATCGGTGCCGCGGTCGCGGCCGCCAAGCTGCTCAACCTGGATGCGCCGCGGTTGCAGAACGCCATCGGGATCGCATTGTCGCAGGCGGCCGGGTTCCGCGTGATGCACGCGACCATGGTGTCATCGCTGATGCCGGCCCAGGGCGCACAGACCGGATTGCGCGCCGCGCTGCTGGCGGAACGCGGGTTCACTGCCTCGCCGGTGGCCTTGGAAGGAACCTACGGATTCCTGGAGGTATTCGCGGATCAACCGGACGTAGCGTCGCTGGCCGACGGGCTGGGAGAGCGCTTCGAGATCCTGCGCAACACCTACAAGCCGTATCCCTGTGGCATAGTGATCCATCCGATCATCGACGCGTGCCTGCAATTGCGGCGCGAGCACGCGATCGATCCGGCGAGCATCGACAGCGTCCAGATCAAGGCGTCACCCGGCGCGATGGCACTGTGCGATCGGCGTAACCCGAGCAACGAGCT
Source organism: uncultured Alphaproteobacteria bacterium (assembly GCA_963726125.1). Taxonomy (GTDB): domain Bacteria; phylum Pseudomonadota; class Alphaproteobacteria; order Acetobacterales; family Acetobacteraceae; genus JAMXLO01. The sequence goes on from CAVSBG010000021.1 coordinate 93,004, forward strand.
ACAGGCACATGTCAGCCTGTATCACTGGACTGCGGCGGTGCTGATCCGCGGCACCGCTCGGATCGAGGAATTGCAGGACCCGACCGTGCACGATCCGTCGGTGATCGCATTCCAGGACAAGGTGACGACAGAACGCGACGACACCCTGCGCGCGGATGCGACCGAGGTAACCATCACACTGAAGGACGGCCGCCGCCACGTCTGCCGTATCGATCACTGCATCGGCAGCGCGAGCAATCCGATGACGGACGAACAGTTGGCGCGGAAGTTCGCTGACCTCGCGGAGCCAGTGGTCGGCGCGCAACGGGGCGCGGTGCTGGTGGAGCGTGCCTGGGCCGCAGAGTTGCTGGCCGACATTGGAGAACTCGCGCGCGCCGCGGCCTAGGGTGCCTGCGACAAGGATGGGATCACGACCCCGTCCACGGTGATGACGCCCCGTGGCGCGGCTGCCAACCCTGTCATGGCCGCGCCACCAACCTCAGCATGGCCGGATCTAACAACCGCATCCTGCCAGCCTTGACAAACCTCCACATGGCCGAACCTTGACAACCTCGTTACGGCCACGCCACCAACCTCGCAACAACCCACCCTGCCGACCTTGACAACCGTCATGGCTGGGCTTGACCCGGCCATCCCCACGCGCACCGAGCTTGCGAAAGATGTAGTCCCAGTCAGCAAGGTTGATGGCGCGGCAGCAGGCCTCACTTCTTCCCGGACGATGGGTTGAACGTCTTCTCGAACTCCATGCGACGGTTGGTCTCGTTGTGGATCGAGATGTGGGTACCGGCCGGGGTCTTCTTCGCCACGTAGTGCTGACCCTTCTTCATCTGGATGTGCACCGTCTTGGTGACCTTGTCCCCCTTGTGGTAGACACGCTTAACATCGAGATTGGTAAGCGGGTAGATCGTGTAGTCCTGCTCGTGGACATGCTTCGGGATGATAGCCTTCGGCTGCATGACGGTGTGGGTGATCTTCACATGCGGTCGATCGAACAGGGTGGTGATGACATAAGGCTTCGTAGCCGACTTCTTCGCGGCTGCCTTGCGGGCCATTGGTGGGCCTCCCCAATTGTAAACACTACGAGATGACATCCGCGGACGAGTGCTGCGCACGCGCATGCTTCCCCACGGTATACCCGTAGGATAAGATCAACTCTAGATTGTTGCACGAGTTGATACAAGCATGAACTGTATTTTCTGCCCCGCAACTGTTTTGGAAGACGCTGATTTCTGTCAGGCGTGCGGCGGCCGTTTGAGCTGGCGCTGCAACGATTGCGGCCAGCGCAACCCGACGCCGTTCCTGCGTTGCCGGCAGTGCGGCGCCGCGCACGATCAGCGTGGCAGCACGCGCGAGGTGGTACGCAGCGAGCGCAAGCTGGTGACCATTCTGTTTGCCGACATCCGCGGCTCATTGGAACTGATCCGTGGACACGACCCTGAGCAGGTCACCGCCATCCTGGAATCGCGCGTCGATCTGATGATCCAGGCAGTGCAGACATTCGACGGCACTGTCAGCCGCGTGATGGGCGACGGCATCATGGCGATGTTTGGTGCACCACGCGCCGCCGAGCACCACGCGCTGCGCGCCTGCCTCAGCGCGTTGCGGATCCGCGAGACGGCGACACAGCCGATCGGCAAGCGCGGCACGCCATCGGGCGATCCGGTCAGCCTGCGGGTTGGGCTCGGCTCCGGTGAGGTCGTGGTGAAGCCGCTGGTCGCGCACAACTTCGCCGGATACGACGCGGACGGCGAGGTGGTGCATCTGGCCGCCCGGATGGAACAGATCGCGCCGGCCAATACGATCCTGCTGACGTCGCAGACCGCACGCCTGGTCAATCGCGACTTCAAGCTCCGCGCGCTCGGGCCGACCGACATCAAGGGGCTGGATTGGCAGATGGAGCTCTACGAGCTCGTCACCCAACTGCCGCGCCGGCAGGATCGGCACGCCGTACATGATCGGCCGCCCACGACCATGGTCGGACGAGACCGCGAACTGGCGATCATCGCCAATGCACGGCAGCAGGTGCTGGAAGGGCAAGGCCGCGTCATCAGCATCTCGGGCGATGCAGGCTGCGGCAAGTCGCGGCTGCTGCATGAAGCGCTGAAGCGCGATCCGAGTGATTGGCTGGTGCTCGACGGGCAGGCGCTGCCGTACGGGAACAAGGGCTATCGCGTCATCCTCGACATGCTGGGCGGCTGCTTTTCACTTGAGCTCGGCGACGACATGTCGGAGGCGATCGAGAAGATCCGCACGGGCCTCCGGCTGCACGATCAGGAAGCGCTGCTGGGCCCGCTCGCGGCGATGCACGACCTGGCGACCGGCGACAGCAACTGGGATGGACTGAGCCCAATCGAGCGCGGACGGCGGATGCAGAATGCCGTCTGCCAGTTGTTCGAGACGATCAGCGTGGCGCGGCCGCTGGCGCTGGTCGCCGAAGACATGCACTGGGTCGATCCGGAAAGCCAGGAGATCCTCGCCCGGCTGATCACCCAAAGCGCCGGCACACGCATCCTGCTGATCATGACCTTCCGGCCGGAATATCAACCGCCCTCACCCCAGTCGGAACACCATGTATCGATCCGGCTCGATCCACTAAGTGAAGCAGAATCACTGCTGTTGCTGGCGCAGCGGCTGGCGCGCGGCAGCGGCGTCGATGCCCTGGAACAGGTGCTGGTGGCACGCACCGGGGGCAATCCGCTGTTCCTGGAAGAAATCCTGTCGAGCCTCGCCGAGGAAGGCGTACTGCGGCGCGCGGGAAAGCACCTTCGGCTGTCGCGCGCGATGGAGCCGCTCAACCTGCCGGAGTCGGTACGTAGTCTGTTGTCGGAGCGGATCGATCGATTGGCGGGGCCGGAGAAGGACGTCCTGCAAGCCGCCTCGGTGATCGGCCAGTCGACCACATTGCGGTTGCTGGAAAGCGTCGCCCGGACGCCGGATACCGCGGCGATCTGCGCGCGCCTGCAGGAGGCGGGGTTCCTCGAGCCGGTCGATGCGCCGGAACCGACGTTTGTGTTCCATCATGCCTTGATGAGCGACGCGGCATATGCGGGGCTGCTGCACCAACGTCGCGAGACTATGCATGCGCGCGTGGTTGACGCGATCGAGGAACTGTACGGCGACCGGATTGCGGAGCATGTCGAGACGCTGGCGGGCCATGCGGCACGGGCGCGCCACTGGCAGAAAGCGGTCGAATACTCGCGGCGTGCTGGTTTGAAGACCGCGGCGCGCGATGCGAACGTCGAGTCCGTGCGGTTTTTCGATCGGGCCCTGGAATATCTGGAAGACTGGGAAGACGACGCTGCCAAGCGCGACATGGCGATCGACCTGCATCTGGCGATCCGCGATCCGCTGTTCCGGCTCGGCCGCATCAGCGACATCGACGAGCATCTGCGGCGTGCCGAACCACTGCTGCGGCCGCTGGGCGACAGTCTCCACCTCGGGCTGCTGCATGTACTGGATGCCAATGCACTTGTGCTGCGCGGGGAGTACACGGCGGCGCTGATTGCCTGCAACGAAGCGCTGCGCATTGCGCGCGCACATGGCGATCGTGCGCTGGAAGCACGCGTTCAGTTTCAGCTTGGCGTCGCGCACTGGTGTGCGGATGAGTTCGTCCCTGCCGATGCGCCCTTGCGGGCGGCCCACGAGTTCCTGGCGGCGCATCCCACCGAGACCCGGTATGGACTGAGCCGTGGTGTCGACGTCGGGGCGCTCGCGTATGCGGCACGCGGACGCGCGGCGATCGGCGACCTGGTTCAGGCCGAGCAGGACCTTGTCGATGTACTTGCGATCGCTGAGCGCCATGCCTCGCCATTCGACTGGATCTTCGCCTGCATTGCCGCCGGCGAAGTGAACGAGGCGGCCGACCGACTGGAAGAGGCCGCAACATGGTTCGAACGTGCGCTGTCCTGGAGCCGATCAGCCAATACGCTGCTACTGCCGGCAATTGCCGCGAGTTGTCTGGGGCGCGTGGAAGCGCGACTGGGCAAGGTGACCGCGGGCGTGACGCGGCTGCGGCGCGTTGTGGCGGATCTGGAACGGATGGGATTCCGCCAGGAGTTGCCGTACTGCCTGGCGGCACTTGCAGAGGCCACACTGGCGGCGGGTGACTTCGCCGAGGCGAAAAAGCTGGCCGAGCGGTCGCGCAGCGTTGGCATCCCCATCGGGGATCATACCGCCACGGTCATCGCACTGCTGGTGATTGGAGAATGCCTACGCCAGGAGGGGCGGAAGATTGCGGCGAGGGCGCGCTTTCGCGCCGCGCTGCAGATCGCCGAAGCCCACGACCTTGGTCCGTTCGCCACGCGGAGCCACGCAGCTATCGAAGCGATGTCTGGCAAACTCGTGAAGAAGACGGCGACGCAAAAGAAGAGCGCCGGCCGTTCGCGCACGAATTGGCGCGAGAAGGTTCCGGCCTGTTGATGACGCGGGTGCCAATACAGGTTGCAGTATTTCGTCCATCAGCATAATATCATATGTGTAATTTAATTGCTGACCTTCGCGATTGGAGGTGAACATGGCCGTCCCCGTGCATATCGTCCTGATCGACACCACCGGGACGATCCGATTGAGCCGCATGAAGAAGGTCGCGGCCGCGATCGAGCATCAGGTGAAGCATGATCTGGGCAAGTTCTATGACGTTGAGGCGCGCATCACCGCGCAACGGCACGGAGAGGAGCTTCCCAACAAGACCTGGCCGGTGCACATCGTGCCGGACCTGCATGGCGGCGGCGGTTTTCATTCCGACCAGGAGGGCGCGCCGTTCGCCAAAGTCTGCATCGGGCCGCATTGGACGATGTCGGTGAGCCACGAGATCATCGAGATGGTGTTCGATCCCACCGGCAGCCACCTCCGCACAGCGCCCGCGATCCATCTGGTCAACGGGCAGGTGGAAAATACCGAGGGCGAGTTCCGCTACCTGATGGAGATCTGCGACCCCTGCGAGAGCGCGGATCACGCCTACAAGATCGACGACGTGGTGGTGTCGGATTTCTACACGCCGCACTACTTCGAGCCGCATGCGAGGGATGGTGTGCGCTACAGCTTCAACGGCGGCATCACCGCGCCACGCCGGGTGCCGAAGGGCGGCTATCTGTGCTGGTTCAACCCCAGGCTCGACAAGATGCAGATGCTGCGCAACCTCGATCGTGATCCGCAGGCACGCATCCACACGTTCGATCAGGGACCGCCGAAGCGGAAGTCATTGCGCGAGTTCGTCGACGGCAAATTTAAGAGCATGCACCGTCTCGCCGTCGCATCATGGGAGCATCCGATCTTCCATGGCAAACGATAAGCGAGCAACAGACCGGCGCCCAATCGCCATCCGCCAATTCGTCCGGACCGTCATGGCGCGACCCGACCATCTCCATCGGATGTTTGCTGACTGGCAGGGCATCTTTCGCAGAGCACCTGCGCGGGCAGAGATGGCCCGCTCAAGCACCCTCAGTACGCGGTCGGAGAGCCAATCATTTCGGCACCGGGATTACTTCACCGCAGAGAACGCGGTGGGCGCCAGGATGAAGTTCTTCACGTTGGCGACGATGGCGCCGTTCTTCTCAGTCTCGGCGCGTGCCTTATGCCATTCGGGATCTGCACCAAACGCATTCCACTTCTTCTCGCGATCGGCCAGCGAGTCCCAGACCACGAAGTAATACAGCGTCTGGTTCGACTCGCCGATCACCGTGGTCCAAAAGCCGGCCTGCTTGATGCCGTGCTTCTCCCACAGCTTCAGCGTGATCGTGTCGAAGCGCTTCATCAGATCCGGCAGACGGCCGGGCACGCATTCATAAATACGCAGTTCATACAGCATCGCGGGTCCCTCCCTTCGAGTGGTCGCGGAGCAGTCTGCGGCGCCTCATCGCGACGGGCAAGTCGCGTCAAGGCGGTGGCGCGTTGGTGTGGTTCACCCCCCATGGATCGCGCGGGTCGCGCCGCCCCGGTGGCAGGGGACGCATCAGCCGGGAGGTCATCAGGCCCGCACCCACACCTGCGAGCACCGCGGCGCTGAACCATTTGGTGCCTGGCTCGTACCAGTGGGTCCCGACGAGCATCAGGAAGACCAGAGTGATAACGAACAACGCGGCGCCGCTGCGCAGGCCACGATGACCCGCCAGCAGCGCCAGCACGACAAACACCACATAGAGCGCGATAGCGGCGGCGCGCACGGCGTCGAATGCGCGCTGCGTCAACGCCTCGATCAGGCCGCCGATGAACGACCAGAATTGGGCGAGGTAGATCTGGCAAAGTTCGATGACGTGCTGTGGCCCGCCTATGTAAAGCACCACCATCAGCACGACACCGCCGCACCAGATCGACGCGATGGTCCGCCGATCCATTCAGAACGTCTCGACCCACGGGCGCAGTTCCATCTCCCAGGTCCAGGCGCTGCGCGGCTGCTGCACCACATGCCAGTAGCTCGCGGCGATCGCGTCTGGGTCCAGCATGCTGTCGGGCTTGTCCGCGGGCTCCTGGCGCGTCGTACTGCGGATGCCGCCGTCGATGACGAAATGCGCGACGTGAATGCCCTTCGGCGCAAGTTCGCGTGCCATGCTTTGCGCCAGGCCGCGCAGTGCGAACTTGCCCATCGCGAACGGTGCCGACAGCGGATAGCCCTTCACGCTGGCCGACGCGCCGGTGAACAGGATCGCGCCAGAGCCGCGCGGCAGCATGTTACGCGCGGCGTGCTGACCGACCAGGAAGCCGCCGTATGCACTGACAGCGATGGCGCGTGCGACGGCTTCCGGGTCGAGTTCCGCGACGGGACCGCGCGCCCGCGCGCTGGCGTTGTACACCACCACGTCGGGCACGCCTTGGGTGGCAATCACCGCGTCGAACAGGCCGCCCACCTCCTCGGGTTCGGCGGCCTCGCAGGCGAACGTGGCGGCGGCGGTCTCCCGCGCCAGCGACGCAAGCCGCTCCGGATTGCGTGACGCCAGTGCGACCTGCATCCCGTTGCGCGCGAACAGCCGCGCCAGCGAGGCACTCAGTCCGCCGCCGACGCCAACAATCAACGCCGATTTCAGCTCCATCTCTCCCTCCTGGATGTAACACGATTTCACACAGTGGGTGCGGGGCGCATCGCCACTGTCGCCATCAGCACGCTCAAGATCATTATACGTCGGCGGTAAGGTCGGGGGCCAGTCCGGCCACAGGCTGGCCTCCACCCTCCAGGCGGGTGGCGGTCGCCTGGGTGTGCCGAAGGGCCTCGGCTCACGTTGCGCGCGCGGACGACTGGTGGGCCCCGGCACATTCGTACGAGTGTTCCGCAGGAGGCGTGCGGACTGCCCGGCAGGAATCTTCAAAGGCGGGCTGAGAGCGTCCCCAGGTGCCTGGTGAGTATTGGGCCGTGCAGCGACCCTATCCCGTCGTCAGCCGACCTCTCAGCAGCGCTCAGCGGTCGGCCGACTGCCTGAAGTCCTGCCAAACACCGTCATGGTCCAAGCGGTGAAGTGCATGTTCGATCCGACGCTCCTGATGTCGCTGCCAAACATCGGCCAGAACACGGCCTACCCGTATTGGCCAGAAATCCTCGCGCCGACGGCGGTATTGGTGGCGGATGGCGGCGATCGGATCATGCGCAGCGGTGACCTGCATTGTGGCTCTCCAGCCGGGTTGGTGTGCCTCCTTCTGGCAGCCTCCGCAACGTTGAGGCAGTGAACCGTTTCACTGCCGTCGCACTAAATTCGCCACCCGGCCGCCGTCTCCGTCTCCTGACACTCCTCCGCGTCCCTGCGATACTGCACCGCAGCACCATCGCAAGGATCTGCCGCACCATGCCCGCTCCGCTCCTGTTCCAGCCGATCAGCTTTCGCTCGGTCACTGCGCGCAACCGTCTCGTGGTGGCACCGATGTGTCAGTACAGCGCGAACGACGGGCTGGGTGACGACTGGCACGTGCAGCACCTAGGCGCTCGGGCGATGGGGGGCGCGGGCATCGTGTTCACCGAGGCAACGCATGTCTCGGACGTCGGCCGCATTACGCCGTGGTGCCTGGGCTTATGGGACACCGGGCACCAGGCACTGCTGACCCGGCTGGCGGCGATCATCAGCCGTGGCGGCGCGGTGCCGGGCATCCAGCTCGCCCATGCCGGGCGCAAGGCCAGCACGACACGCACCTGGGAGGGCAGCAAGCCCATCGCTCCGGCGGATGGTGGATGGGTGCCGCTCGCGCCCAGCCCCATGTCATTCCACCCCGGCGCGGTGGATCCGCATCCGCTGACCACAACGGAGATCACCGGCATCGCCGGCCAGTTCGCGGCCAGCGCGCGGATGGCACGCGAGGCGGGGTTCAAGGTGGTGGAGATCCACGCCGCGCACGGCTACCTGCTGCACTCGTTCCTGTCGCCGATATCCAACCATCGCAATGACGGATACGGCGGCGATCTTGCTGGGCGGAGCCGTTTCCTGATGGAGACGCTGGACGCGGTGCGCGCGGAATGGCCCGCGGAGCTGCCGCTGTTCGTGCGGCTGTCGTGCGTGGACTACCTGCCGGGCGGTTTGACCATCGAGGACACCGTGGCGCTCTGCCGCAGGCTGGCGGCACGTGGCGATGTGGACCTGATCGACTGCTCGTCCGGGGGCGTGTCGCCCGATGTACGTATCCCGACCCATCCCGGCTACCAGGTGCCGTTCGCCGAGGCGGTCAAGCGGGGGGCCGGCATCGCCACCGGCGCGGTCGGACTGATCACCGAGCCGACTCACGCAGCCGAAATTGTGGCAAACGAGCGAGCCGACCTGGTGTTCCTAGCGCGCATTTTGCTGGCTGATCCGGGCTGGCCGCTGCGGGCGGCCGTGGCGCTTGGGGTGAAGCCGGAGCTGCCCCCGCAGTATTGGCGTGCCACACTCACCTGATCGTGCTGCGACAATTCCACGCGAACCGCGCACTGCGGCCACATTCTGGGGGGATCTTTGCCGTTGTGGACACCCGAGTTGTGCCCAACGCCAAACTCCAGGAGAAGCCTCCGATGACATTCACACTGCTCAAGAGCGCCGCACCGCTGCTCGTAACCACAATGCTGGTCGCAGTCCCTGCCTGGGCTCAGTCGACCCCCCCGTCCGCGGGTACGGCTCCGAGCGGGACGGCGCCAAGCGCAACGGCGCCCAGTGGCGGCATGACCGGGTCGAGCCCTTCCGTGATGACCCCGAGTACCGGCGGCGCACGCCAGCTCCACTATGGGCCGCCGTTCCGGCGAGTCGCTGGAGAGCATGGTCGACCACCGCATCACCCAACTGCATACCCAGTTGCACATTACACCGGCTCAGAGCTCGCAATGGGATCAGTTCACCCAGGTGATGCGCGACAACGCGAAGTCGATGGATCAGATGTATGCTGACCGGGCGCAAAAGCTGTCCGGCATGTCTGCGGTCGACAACATGCAGTCGTTCGAGGCGATCGAGCAGGCCCGTGCGGACGGCATGCAGAAGCTGGTTCCGGCTTTCCAGACGCTGTACACCTCGCTGTCGGACCAGCAGAAGCAGCAGGCTGATGCGCTGTTCCGGTATCAGGCGGCGAAGGCTGAGGCCCACAAGCCGTCTGCCGCCGCCCATCAGGGATAACTGCTACCCAAGGGGTCCACATGGAGTGCACCGAAACATCTGCTCGGTGGCGCTCTGTGTGGACTCTGTGACCTCCGTGTTGCCCTTTCTGCCGAGACCCTCTGGCCTTCCCCGCCCGCCGACGCTATATGCCGCCGCTCGCGCCGCCGGTCGGACATCGGCAGCGCCAGCAGGAGCAAATACCATGAAGCCGGGCATCCATCCCCAGTACCACGAGATCAATGTCGTCATGACCGACGGCACCCAGTTCAAGGTCCGTTCCTGCTACGGCAAGGAAGGCGACACCCTCCGCCTGGACATCGACCCGAAGTCGCACCCGGCCTGGACCGGCCAGCACCGCATCATCGACAGCGGCGGCCAGGTGGCGAAGTTCAACAAGAAGTTCGCCGGTCTCGGCCTGAAGAAATAGTCAGTCGGCAGCAGCTTTTTTTCGTAGCGCCGCCCCTCTTGAACCAGGGGCGGCGCTTGCTATGTCTGGTGTGTTCGGGACGCCCCTCGGGGGTTCTGAAGCACTGAACCGGGCCGGCCCATGTGGGAGGCTCAAGCTACTGACCTTGCTCATACAGGAGGTTTTGCCATGACAACGTTCGACTTCGCACCCCTTTTCCGTACCGCTATCGGCTTTGATCGGCTTGCCCGTCTGATGGACACTGCGTCGTCCGTCGCCGATACATCGAGCTACCCGCCCTACAACATCGAGAAGACCGGCGATGACACCTACCGCCTGACCATGGCGGTGGCTGGCTTCCGTCCGGAAGAGCTGGACCTGGTCGTGAAGGACAACACGCTGTTCGTGTCCGGCAAGGTGACCAGTGAAGGCCAGAAGGGCGAGATGCTGTATCGCGGCATCGCCGGCCGCGCATTCGAGCGCAAATTCGTGCTGGCCGACCATATCGTGGTCGACGGCGCGGATGTGCAGAATGGGCTGCTGCATGTCGGTCTGAAGCGCGTGGTGCCTGAGGCACTGAAACCGCGCCGGATCGAGATTGCCGGCACCTCGCCGAAGGCAGTCGCGAATGACAGCCAGGAAGCCGTGAAGGCCGCCTGACGCCGCGTAACACGAGAGAAGGAAGGGGCCGGTCCGCCGGCCCCTTTTTCTATGCGCTCAGTGGCGCGCCAGCCGCGGAAACTGCAGGCAGAGCGCCTCGGCACCGGCTGCGCCCGCCGTCATGGTCAGGCAGCCATCATCGGGCGCGACGAACAGGCAGGAGTTCGGCGGCAGCAGCGCGGACCCTGCGCCCGAGGCTGATCCAGACAACACGATCCAGAACTGACCGCCGCCCTCGCTGGGGTCCGGTCCAGTGACGCTGGCGCCGAGCGGCAGCCGGTAGCGCCACGTCGCAAGGCCATCGGGCCGCTGTTCCAGGAGCGTCATGGATGACAGCCGATCGGCTAGCGCGAGTTCACCGGCGGAGGCCGCAGGCATTGGCGGCGTTGCTGCCTCCCGATGCTGGAAGTTCTGCACACGCGCTGCCCGCAACTGCTCACGCGCGGCTGGCATATAGCGCGCGCCCGGATCCCAGGCATTTCGCAAGGTGAACCACGCGATCCCATCGTCCGCCGCCACGATCGGCCCATAGGCGGACCACGCGTCGGTGTAGTGCACCGCCACGGTCCCGACATCGTGCGTGCCCAGACGACCACTGCCCTGCACCACCACCTGATACTGGTCGGCTTGGTGGAAGTGCGGCTTCACCACCGCATGCGGATCCTTTTCGACCAGGAACGCCATCGGATACAGCGTACCGGCCTCGGGCGGTGTCTGCCCTTCCTTGAGGGTGTTTCGGTTCTCGCCGATGAATGTGGTGTGCCAGCCGTTGCCGGTCTTGCGCCGCGTCTGCCGTGCGACCTCGCTGTTCGCGGTGAGGATCATGGGGTCCCTCCAGGTTGCGCACAGCCTACGCCGCTGCGTGCCGGCACGCCAACCCGTGCTGTCTGGCGTTCCAGCCGGACTTCGCTGAGCCGCCAATGCCGATAGAAGGCGACGCGGCGCACTGGGATCATCGCGTGGACGACGATCATTGGAGCAGCCTGGCGACGCCGGAGCGACAGCAACTGCTGTTCGATAATACCGCGCGCGGCATCGGCGGGGCGGCCAGTCATATCCAGGCTCGCCATATCGAGAACTGCACGAGAGCCGACCCCGCCTATGGCGCAGGCGTTGCGAAGGCGCTGACGCGGCTAGCGGATAGAATCTAACTCCTGGTGCCCGGCCCCCTCGAGTGAGGGCGAGAAACGCGTATCACAAAGCAAGCATTTTCAACCGCAAATCACGCAAACCACGCGAATGGCAGCAAGCGACGTCCAGGAAGCGGAAGATTCGCGTGATTAGCGGTTGAGATCACTTGCTTCCTTGTTTTGGCGTTAACCGGGTCTTCCGTCGGGTTTTGACCACCAGGTTAAGCGGCGAGGTCAGGCGGCCAGCCGACGACGCGCCAATGCCGCGCCGGCACCAAGCGCCGCCAGCTTGGCCTCGGCGATGTCACGCCGCATTGGCGCCATGCCGCAGTTGGTGCACGGAAACAGCCGCTCCGGGGGCACGAAGGCCAGCGCCTCGGCGATTGTGTCGGCGACTTCTTCCGGCGTCTCAACGCGATCGGTTGCCACGTCGATGACGCCCGCCAGCACGTCCTTGCCGGCAAGCAGCCGCATCAGCGCCATTGGCGCGCGGGCATTCCGGCACTCGAGCGATACCTGGTCGATGCGGCTCTTCGCCAGCGCGGGAAAGGTTTGCTCATACTGGCGCCACTCGGAACCGAGCGTGCTCTTCCAGTCGATGTTCGCCTGGATGCCGTAGCCGTAACAGATGTGCACCGCCGTCGTGCAGGTCAGGCCCTCGGCGGCACGCTCCAACGCCGCCACGCCCCATTCCGCGACGGCGTCCATATACACATTGAATGCCGGCTCATCGAACTGGATCACGTCGACACCGTCAGACTGCAGACCCCTCGCCTCCTCATTCAGCAACGCCGCAAACGCCATAGCGAGTGCCATGCGATCGCCATAGTGAGTATCTGCAATCGTATCCACGATCGTCATTGGCCCCGGCAGCGTGAACTTCAGCTTTCGTCCGGTATGCCCCCGCGCGATCCGCGCCTCTGTCGCATGCACGCGACCGCGCAGGCGCAACGGCCCGGTCACCGTCGGCACCATCGCCTTGTAGCGGTTGTTGCGGATGCCCATCTCGACGCGTTTGCCGAAGTCGATGCCTTCGACGTTCTCCAGGAAGCCGTGAACGAAGTGCTGTCGCGACTGCTCGCCTTCGGTGACGATATCGATGCCGGCGTCCTCCTGCTGCTTGATCGCCAGCAGCGTCGCGTCACGCTTGGCCGTTGCCAGGTCATCGCCGGAGAGTTTCCATGGTGCCCACAGCATGCTCGGTTCGGCGAGCCAGGACGGCTTCGGCAGACTGCCGGCGATTGTGGTCTCGAACATGCTGTCCCCCATGCGATCATTGGAGCATGGGTAATCGCGTTCAACTGAACCGTGCAAGCGCGGCGACGACGTCCGAGATGACCGCATTCCAGTCGCCCGGCGCCGGCTGCCGGAACAACCGCAGCGACGAGTACCAAGGCGAGTCGTCGCGCCCCAACAGCCAGCGCCAATCGGGCGCATGGGGCAGCATCACCCACACCGGTTTACCCAACGCGCCGGCGACGTGCACGACCGAGGTGTCGACGGCGACGATTAGGTCCAGTGCCTCGATCAGCGCCGCCGTTTCGGCGTAGTCGGTCAGACGCGGCGACAGATCCGGCAACCCGATCTCATTGGCGCGCGCGCCGACCTGGAGATTGACGACATGCACGCCCGGCACGTCCACAATGCGCTGTAATGCCTCGGGCGGCATGGAGCGCCGCCGGTCATTCGAATGCGCCGGATTGCCCGCCCAGGCCAGGCCGACCTTGGCTCCCGCCGGCAGCGTCGCTCGCCATGCCGCAGTACGCGCGGGGTCGGCGCGCAGGTAGCCGCCGGCGGACGGGATCGTTTCCAGACGCGTGCCGGACGCGAGCGGCAGACTCATCTGGTCGATCCAGCAATCGAAGTGAGGCAGCGGTGTGTCCTTCGGCACCACGCTGACGCCGGGCAGTTGTGCCAGCAACGGGATCAACGGCCGCTCGCACGCCAGCACCACGCGCGCGCCGCGGGCGACCATCAGCGGCAGATAGCGGGCAAACTGGATGGTGTCGCCAAAGCCTTGCTCGGCGTGCACCAGGATTGTACGGCCCTGCGGATCACCGCCATCCCATTGCGGTCCGGGCAGATCGACAAAGTCGCGGCGGAATCGGTCGTGCCGCTTGCGCCATTCATATTTGCGGAGGCCTAGATCGAAATCTCCGGCGAGCAACGCCGCGACAGCCTGGTTCCAATGCGCCTGGGATAGGTCTGGCCGCAGTGCGATCGCCGCCTGGCAGGCTGAGATCGCTTCATCGAGCCGGCCGCGCGAGGTCAGGATGAAGCCGAGGCTCGCGTGAGCCTCCGCCAGATCAGGCGCCAGGCGGATCGCCTCACGGCAGTATCGCTCCGCGTCATCCCACCGATCGATGTCTACATTGGCATTGCCGAGGTTCAGGCACGCGGCAGCATGACCGGGATCGTGGAGCAGGGCGCGCTTGAAGGACGCGATGGCCAGTGCCGGTTTGCCGAGAGCGTTCAGTGCCGTGCCACGCAGGAACGCAGCCTCCGGATGGTCGGGCCGGGCGACCAGCAGCCGGACCGTTACGGGTAAGGCCTCCGCTGCCCGATCATCGGCAAGCAGGGCGCGGGCGAAGTACACCGATGTGCCGGTGTGTGCCGGCCTGGCGACCGCCGCCAACCCAAGGATCGCCGCTGCGTCATGCGAGCGGCCGGACTTGAGCAGCAGGAGCCCGTAGAGGTAGAGCGCCTGCCCGTGCCCAGACTCCGCCGCCAGGACGGATCGATACAGCGCTTCGGCCTCGGCGAGGCGGCCGGCGCGTTGATGCTCGATGGCAGCCAGCAGCATGGTGTCGGCGACGGCGGACATCCGCGCACCATCGCGGTTCGGCGTAAACGCCAGATGAAGGGCGCGACGTTTCCGTCATGGCCGCACGGACGGCGGTTCGCCTGGATGGGCCACGGTTGTAGAAGCGTAGACGTCGGCGTGCAGGAGACACCGCGTGGAACAGGACCAGCTTTTCGAGCGGCTTTGGAACGGCACCGCGCCAATGGAAGAGTGGACGCAGGCCGTATCGAATGGCGCCATCACAACGGTCGCCGACAACGTCATCACCATCCATTCGACCTATTTCTGCGGCAGCGTCACCGCCGTCCGCACCTCGGCCGGGCTGGTGCTGATCGACACGGCCAATGCCGCGCTGGCGGCCCAGACCTTCGCCGCCATCCGCCGCTGGGACGATAGTTCTGTGCATACAGTGATCTACACGCACGGCCATATCGACCACACCGGCGGTATTGCGGCCATCGACGAGGAAGCCAACGCGCGAGGCGTGCCGCCGCCGCGCATCGTCGCCCACCGTGACGTGCGGCGGCGAATGGAGCGCTACAAGACGACGCAGGGTTTCAACAGCATCGTGCAGGGCCAGCAGTTCAATTACCCGGACTACATCTACCCCGTCGGCCAGCGGCAACCGGACGAGGTGTATGAAGACACCTTGTCGCTGATCATCGGTGGCGAGCGATTGGAACTGTTCCACGGACGGGGGGAAACCGACGACGCAACGTTCGTCTGGTTGCCGGAGCGTCGCGTGCTGGCAAGCGGGGATTTCGTCATCTGGATGTTCCCGAACGCAGGCAATCCGCGGAAGGTGCAGCGCTACGCGGCGGAATGGGCGGCAACTTTGCGGCGGATGCAGGCACTTCAGCCCGAGGTCCTGATCCCCGGCCATGGGCCCGTGATCTTCGGCACGGCTCGCACCAGGCAGGTGCTGGGCGATGGCGCGACGCTGCTGGAGAGCCTGGTAGGACAGACGCTGGCGCTGATGAACCAGGGATGCACGCTGGACGAGGTGCTGCGCGGCGTGTCGGCACCGGCCGGGTTGCTGGCGAAGCCGTATCTACAGCCGAAATACGATGATCCGGAGTTCGTCGTGCGCGCCATCTGGCATCTGTATGGCGGGTGGTTCGATGGTGATCCAGCGCATCTCAAACCGGCGCCAGCGGCGCAGCTCGCAGCGGAGCTGGCAGCCTTGGCGGGTGGCGCGCAGCGGTTGGCCGAGCGGGCTATTGCCCTTGCCGAGGACGGCCGGACGGGGCTCGCGGCACATCTGGCCGAGTTCGCGGCGGGTGCGGCGCCGGACGACAAGGCAATCCAGGCGACACGGGCAAGGGTGCTGGAGCAGTGCATGAAGCAGGAGACATCACTGATGGGCAAGGCATTCCTCGCCGTCTACCAGCGCGACGCAAAGGCACGATCGGCTGTTTGAATTCCCTGCCACGAGGCAGTGATTCGTGCCTTCGCGGGTGAGCCGGTGACGGCAGGAGAATCTCCGCTGTTCACGCCGGTTTAAGCATTTGGCACTACGCACGGCACCAGCGTCCGTGCCAGCTTCGTAACCGAGGAACCCGCATCATGTGGCTCACCCGTAGCGCCGCAAACGTGGCGATCCGCACCAAGATCCTGCTGTCCTTCGCATTCATTCTGGCGCTGCTGGCGGCATTGGGCGGCACCGCGATGCAGCGCTCCGCTGCAACCAACGCCGCAGTCGAACAGATGACGGGCAATTATCTGCTCGCCGTGATCGATCTGGACGAGATGCGGACCAGCTTCGCCACGTATCGCGCCACCGTTGCGCGCGCGCTGCTGCAGGCCGACGACGCGGCAGCACGTGCCGGCGCCGAAGCCAGGCTGGCCGAACTCGAAGCCAGCTACCAAAAGAACGATGCCGCCTACGCTCCCACCGTCGATCCCGGCACCGAGACAAAGCTCTATGGCGAGCTGAAGACAGTGAAGACCGCCTTCAATGAGCGACCGAAGCACCTGCTGGAATTGATGGCCGCAAACAAGCTGAGTGACGCCAAGACATATCTGTTCACCGAAATGGCTCCGCTCGGCGAGCGGATCGATGCAGCACTGCGGGCCAGCATGGCCTACAACGTGACCGCCGCAAAGCAAGCGTCGGCCGACATCGGGGATAGCTACCAGACAGGCCGGACCTATATCATCGCATTCATGATCGTCGCGTTCGTCATGGCCGGTCTTGCCAGCTGGACGCTGGTCGGCTTGATCGCCACACCGATCAAGGCGATGACGCAGGCCATGCGTGGGCTGGCGGCACGCGACATGACGGTCGCGATCCCGGCGCGCGGGCGGACCGACGAGGTCGGCCAGATGGCCGAGACCGTTCAGATGTTCAAGGACGGCATGATCGAGGCCGACACCCGAGCAACCGAACTGGCGAGCGAGCAGGCGCAGAAGGAGCAGCGGGCGACACGGCTGACGACGCTGGTGCAGAAATTCGAGGGACGGGTGGGCGAACTCACCGGACTGTTTTCATCCGCTGCAACTGAGCTGGAGGCGACTGCCAACACGATGACCACAATCGCCGGCCACGCAAACCAGCAGGCCGCCGGTGTTGCCGCGGCGGCAGAGCAGGCGAGCGTGAACGTGCAGACGGTCGCCAGTGCCGCGGAGGAACTCACCTCCTCGATCGGCGAAATCTCCCGCCAGGTGGCGCAGTCGGCGAAGATCACCAGCAAGGCGGTCGACGATGCCCGCAAGACCGATACCGTGGTGCGCGCGCTGGCGGAAGGCGCGCAGAAGATCGGTGACGTTGTCGGGCTGATCAACACAATCGCCGCGCAGACCAACCTGCTGGCGCTGAACGCCACCATCGAGGCAGCGCGTGCGGGCGATGCCGGCAAGGGCTTTGCCGTCGTCGCCTCCGAGGTGAAGAGCCTGGCGACCCAGACCGCGAAGGCGACCGAGGAGATCGACGGCCAGATCCATCAGATCCGCTCGGCGACCGCCGAGGCGGTGTCTGCCATCCAGGGCATCGTCAGTATCATCGAGGAGGTCAGCGCGATCACCACCACGATCGCGGCGGCGGTCGAGGAGCAAGGTTCGGCCACACACGAGATCTCCCGCAATGTGCAGGAAGCGGCCAGCGGAACCCGGGAGGTCACCACGACCATCGGCGGCGTCAGCCAGGCCGCCACCGAGACAGGCGCCGCGGCGTCGGAGGTGCTGAGCGCCTCGGCTGCGTTGTCGAAGCAGGCGGAGGAACTGTCACGCGAGATGCACGGCTTCGCGACCGACGTGCGGGCAGCCTGACCGGCGAGATCAGCCAGCACGAAACTCCGGCACGGGTTCGGATCGCGACAACGGCGGTGGCCTACCGAGCCTGCGCGCTCGCGTCACTGCGCGTCGCACCAGACCGAGCTGCCAGCGCCGCGGACATGAAGCCGTCGAGGTCGCCGTCCAGCACGGCGTCGGGATTGCCCTTCTCCACGCCGGTCCGCAGGTCCTTGACCAACTGATACGGCGCCAGCACGTAGTTGCGGATCTGGTGCCCCCAGCCGATGTCGGTCTTGGCGTCCTCCACCGCCGCCGACGCGGCTTCGCGCTTCTGCAACTCCGCCTCGTACAGCCGCGCCTTCAGCATCGCCATCGCCGTCGCCCGATTGCGGTGCTGGCTGCGATCCGTCTGGCAGGCGACGATGATCCCGCTCGGCACGTGGGTGATACGGATCGCGCTTTCCGTCTTGTTGACGTGCTGTCCGCCGGCACCGGACGCGCGGTAGGTGTCCACCTTCAGGTCGCTCGGATCGATCTCGATCTCGATGTTGTCGTCGACCACCGGATACACCCACACGCTGGCGAAACTGGTATGCCGCCGCGCCGCCGAATCGTACGGGCTGATGCGCACCAGGCGATGCACGCCGGCCTCGGTCTTCAGCCAGCCATACGCATTCGGTCCGGTCACCTGCAACGTCGCCGACTTGATGCCGGCCTGCTCGCCCTCGCTCGCCTCCAGCAGCTGGACCTTGTAGGCGTGCTGCTCGGCCCAGCGCATATACATCCGTAGCAACATCTCGGCCCAGTCCTGCGCCTCGGTGCCGCCGCTGCCGGCGTTGATCTCGATATAGGCGTCGTTGGCATCGGCCTCGCCGGCGAGCAGGCTTTCGATCTCGCGCCGCTTCGCCTCATCGGCCAACGCGCGCAATGCGGCCATGCCGTCGGCGACCATCCCGGCATCGCCGTCGGCCTCGGCCAGCTCGAGCAGCTCCAGCGTGTCGGCGACCTCGCGCTCCAGCTTGGTGACGCCCTCCATCTGGGAGGCGAGCTGGTTGCGCTCGCGCATCAGCTGTCTGCGCGGCGGCGGAGTCATTCCAGAGATTGGGGTCCTCGGCGCGCGCGTTCAGTTCGGCGAGGCGGCCCTCGGCGACATCCCAGTCAAAGATGCCTCCTCAGCAGGGCCACCGACTGCTTGATCTGTTGGTTCAGGGCATCCGATTCGGCTGACATGTCAGGCTCACGTTCCAGAAGGCGACGCCGCTAATATAGGCCGCCCAGACGGCTGTCGACACCACCCTGCGCCGATTGATCCGCCGCCGCGGGGGTGGTGCCACCAGACGAACCATCCGAGGGGGCGCCGGTCGACGACAGTGCGGCTCCCATCGGCCGCGACGATCCCGGCGTCTGATCGGGCTTGAACGCGTCGGTCACCATGCCCGAGCCGCTGTCCCACTGCGCCATCGTCACGCCCGGCGGCGCGACAAAATTGAGCACCGGCCGGTCCTTCAGCGCCACCGCCATGAAGTTGTGCCAGATCGGACCCGCGACCGCGGCGCCGGTCTCGTTGTTGCCCAGCGACGCGGGGTTGTCGAAGCCCACCCACACCGTGGTGACGATGTCAGGCGTAAAGCCCGAGAACCACGCGTCGTTGAAGTCCTGCGTCGTGCCGGTCTTCCCGGCGATCGGGTGCCCGAGCCCGGCGACGACCGAGACGCCTGTGCCGCGGGTCGTGACGCCCTGCATCATGGTGATGAGCTGGAACACGCTGGCCGGATCAGCGATCTGCTTGCGTGCGTCCATCAACTGCGGCGGCTGACCAGCATCGCCGCAATCGGTGCACTGCACCGAGGTTGGTCGCCAGACCACGTGGCCATCCGGATCCTGCACGCTGTCGATCAGCGTCGGCTCCACCAGGCGCCCGCCCTCATCGATCGAGGCGTAAGCGCCAGCCTCGCGCATTACTGTCGTCTGCACCGCACCGATCGCAGCCGGCAGCACGCGCGGCATGTTGTCGACCTCGTGGAACGCGATGGCCGTATCCGCGACCGCTTCCATGCCGATCTCTTTCGCAACGCGCAGCGTGACGAGGTTCAGCGATTTTTCCAACGCCACGCGCAGCGGCGTCGGTCCGCCAAAGTCCATCTCATAGTTGTTCGGCCGCCAGACGCCGGCGGCCCCCATGTTCTCCACAATAGGGGCATCGAGAAACCGCTGGCTTGGCGAAATCCCCTTCTCGAGCGCGGTCAGATACACGAACGGCTTGAAGCTGGAACCCGGCTGGCGCTGCGCCTGGGTGGCGCGATTGAACTGGCTATCGTCGAAACTCCAGCCACCGACCAGCGCCAGCACGCGCCCCGTCCTGGGATCGAGCGACACCAGCGCACCCTGCACTGCCGGGATCTGCCGCAGCGCCATCCGGCTCAGGGCGGCCACCGGTGGCGCCGGCGTCTTCGCCCCTTTCGCCTGCTGCACCGGCGGAGCGGTCATCCCGCCCGGCTCCACCATCACCACGTCGCCGGGCTGCATCACGTCGGCGATCCGCCGCGGCGTCGCACCGGGCTTGCCATCCTTCACCGGCCGCGCCCATTGCAGATCCGAAAGCAGCAACACGCCGGTGCGCTGCACGGGTGGCTGGTTCGCCTGCTTCGGCGGCTCCAGCCACCCTACGCGTGCCTCGGTATCGGTCGCACTCAGCACCACGGCAAGCTGCCAGTCGGGCAGCATGCCGCCCGGCCGTGCCACCTGTCCGAGCGGCGTCGCCCAGTCCTTCGCCAGCGCCGAACCGCCATCGAGATGCGTGACCGGCCCGCGCCAGCCGCCGAGCTTGCGATCGTACGCCATCAGCCCGTCGCGCACCGACTTCTCCGCCGCAACCTGAAGCACCGGATCCAGGCTGGTGCGCACCATCAGCCCGCCCTGTGTCGTCACATCGGCACCAAAGCGGGAAATCAGTTCGCGACGGACTTCCTCGACGAACCAGTTGGCGCCGGGTATCGGCGGCGGCCGGCGGAATTCCGCGGGGATGATCGGTTCGGCCTTGGCGGCCGCGGCCTGCTCGGCAGTGATCGCGTGATCCTCTGCCATCCGATCGACGACCCAATCGCGACGCGACTTCGCGGCATCGGGGAACTTGAACGGATTATAGTTGTTCGGCGCCTTCGGCAGCGCCGCGAGGAACGCGCATTCCGACAGCGTCAGCTTCTCCAGCGGCTTGTTGAAATACCCCTGTGCCGCCGCGGCGACGCCATAGGAACCCATCCCGAGATAGATTTCGTTCAGGTACAGTTCGAGGATCCGCTGCTTGGTCAGCGCCTTCTCGATGCGCATGGCAAGGATCGCCTCGCGCGCCTTGCGGGCCAGCGTCACCTCGCCGTCCAGCAGCATGTTCTTGGCGACCTGCTGGGTGATCGTCGAAGCCCCGATGGGCCGCCGCCCCTGGTGCATATGGGTCAGGTCGAACAAACCCGCCCGTGCGATTGCCAGGGGATCGATCCCGGGATGCGTCCAGAAATTCTGGTCCTCGGCCGAGACGAACGCCTGCTTCACCATGTCCGGGATCGCCGAGTACGGCACGAAGATGCGTCGCTCGGTGGCAAGCTCCGCCATCAGTCGCGCGTCGCCGGCATAGACCCGGCTCATCACGCGCGGCTGATAATTCCGCAAGCCATCGACGTCAGGCAGATTGGCACTGAACCGCTCGTAGGCGACATAGCCAACGCCACCGCCCACAAGCACCACCAGCACCACGACGGCGAGCAGACCGCCCAAGACACCGCGCGCGAAGCGACGTAACAGACCGCGTCGCGGCCGCGCCGTCCGAGCGGGTTTCGGCTGCCGCCGAGGCTTGCTGTCCTTGGGAGGGGGCGCCAGAGGCTCTCCGGCTGTCAGAGGTTCGTTCATGCCGCTAAGATGGGCCTTTTCAATCGATACGACCAGCGAAGAGACGCTATAAGGTCATCCCTTCCGCGCGATCAGCCCGATGCAATGCGCGCGGTGGCGGCGAAATACGCGTCGACGGCACGCTTCATCGCCGAGGCGACCAGCATGCGGTGCTGCGGGCGACGCAGTTCAGCCTCGTCAGCCGGGTTGGACATGAACCCCATCTCCACAAGCACGCTCGGAATGTCAGCAGCCTTGAGCACGACGAAGCCGGCATGCCGCTCTGGATTGGGCAACATCGGCAGGTCCTGGTCGAGATTGCCTACCATGGTCCGCGCCAACTTGCCCGAGCCGACCCGGGTTTCCTCGCGCACGAGGCTGGCCAGGATGCGTGCCACGTCCGGCGGCGCGTGCCAATCCGTTGGGCCGAAGCGATCTGCGCTGTTTTCGCGTTGCGCCAGCGCCGCGGTCTGTGCGTCCGAGGCGTGATTGGCCAGAGTATAGACACTGGCGCCGCGCACCCCGTGGTCCGACAGCGCGTCGGCATGCATGGAGACGAACAGGGAGGCGCCATGCTCCTGCGCCTTGGCCACCCGCTCCTCCAGCGGCACGAACGCATCGTGCAGCCGGGTCAGGGCGACCCGGTAGCGGCCTGTGGCCTCCAGTTGCCGTCGCAGTTCGAATGCGGTGGCCAGGGCGACCTGCTTCTCGTAGGTGCCGGAGATGCCGATGGCCCCCGGATCCTTGCCGCCATGCCCGGGATCCAGCATCACCAGCGGCGCTTTGGGGCCCGGACGTCCAGGGGGTTCAGGAGCCGGCTGACGCGATCCCTTTGCCGGTATCGGTGAGGCGGCCAACGCCGGCCCCATCCAGCCGGGCAACAGAAAAGTGCCGACCACACCCGAGCCTGACCGGAGGCGGCCGAGCAGCAGACGGCGCGAAATCGGTGAACCGAGCGACATTGCGGGTGTTTTAACACATCGGATGCAGAATTGCACGTTCCCCATTGATTAACAGTGCTTAACGGCAAGTGCTTGCGGCGGCGGCCGGTTTGCTTCATGGTCCTTCCCGCTCAGGTGACGCACCTGGAACAAGCGGACTACCCGCTATGCCAGGCACGGAATCCGGCGGAAGCGACGACACACGATCCGGCTGGACAAGGCTCCAACGGGCCTCAGGGGTCTAACGGGGCTCAGAGGTCCGGCAGGTCAGGGTCCGGGGAGGGTCGGTCTCCGCTGCTGCCGCGTCATCTCCCGCGCCGCGCCATTGGCGCGCCGGGGACGGCTGTCGCGATCGGGCTGGCGGCAGTTCTTTTCACCGGGGCAGCTCTGTCAGGGAGCTGTGGCCCGAACGCCAAGGACTTTCGATCGTCGGAATCATGAACCTCGTCAGGCCAACCCTAACGAAATCGGCGGCAATCCCCATCTTGCATCATGCAATGACAGGCTGCCCCAGCGTTCGGCCGGACAATGCTCCGATCCTTGCGCGGACGGGCCAGCCCCTTCCCACACGCCTATTCCTCCGCCCGCCAATGCGCGCCCCGAAGGGGTTCGCGCCGCAACGCCGGGTGGCTTACCGGAGTTCAGGAGTTAATGACCAAGCGCATGTTGATCGATGCCACACACGCGGAAGAAACCCGCGTGGTGGTGCTGGATGGTAGCCGGCTAGAAGACTTCGACGTCGAGACCTCGACCAAGCGACAGCTCAAGGGCAACATCTACCTCGCCAAGGTTGTCCGCGTAGAGCCAAGCCTGCAGGCCGCCTTCGTCGAGTATGGCGGCAATCGGCACGGCTTTCTCGCCTTCGGCGAAATCCACCCCGACTATTACCAGATACCGGTCGCAGATCGTCAGCGCCTGATCGAGATGCAGGCGGAGGACGCCCGGCTCGAGGAGGAGGAGGAGGATCGCGCCGCCGCGGCCGCCAATGCGGACGAATCCAACGGCAAGTCACATGAGCCGATGGCGGACGGGCCGGTCGGCGAAGTTTCCTACGCGGCCGAACCAGTGGCGACCGTTGAAGCAGCAGAAACTGCGGCCCCCACCGGCGACGAGCAGGCCGACGACGGCCGACCTGCCGACGACCAGCACGCGCACGACCAGGATGCCCACGACCAGCATGCCCACGACCGGCAGGACGACGACCAGCCGCGGGCGCAGCCGATGGAGATCGCGAGCGAAACCATCGTGGGTCCCACGACCGTTGAGGTTGCGGAAGTCTACGAACCGGCCTCCGAACCGATCGAGCCAGCAACGTTCCACACGGAACCTGAGCCGGTGGCAGTTGAGGTATCGGCAGGCGTCCTGGACGCGGACCTGTTCGGCCACGACGCCGGCGCGGCGCATGACGGCGCGGATGATGCTCATGCGGGCGAAGCGCATGACCACGCAGGCGAGGCTGGTGCGGCATCAGTTGAGGCTGCCGAGGACACCAACGCCGAGACGGGCGAGTACGCCGGCTCCGCCGAACCGATGTCCGAGCAGCCGCCGCCGGAAACCGTGGGGGGCGATGGCGACAATGGTGACGATGCACAGGAGCGCCGCATCCCGCCCCGCTTCCTGCGCAACTACAAGATCCAGGAGGTGATCAAGCGCCGGCAGATCCTGCTGGTCCAGGTGGTGAAAGAGGAACGCGGCACGAAGGGCGCCGCACTGACCACCTACCTCTCGCTTGCCGGCCGGTTCGGCGTGTTGATGCCCAATTCGCCGCGTGGCGGCGGCATCTCGCGCAAGATCACCTCGCCGGCAGATCGGCGCCGGCTCAAGGAGGTCATGGCGGAGCTGGAAATCCCGCAGGGGATGGGCATCATCGTCCGTACCGCCGGCGCCAACCGACCGAAGCCGGAGATCAAGCGCGACTGCGAATACCTGCTGCGCCTGTGGGACGAGATCCGCGAGCACACCCTGAAGTCGGTCGCGCCGGCGCTGATCTACGAGGAAGCCAGCCTGATCAAGCGCGCCATCCGCGACGTCTATTCGCGCGACATCGACGAGATCCAGGTCGACGGCGAACAGGGCTGGCGTGCCGCGCACGAGTTCATGCGGATGCTGATGCCGAGCCACGCCAAGAAGGTGCAGCTCTGGCGCAACGGCGGCCAGCCGCTGTTCAGCAAGTACCAGGTGGAAGCACAGCTCGACGCCATGCTGATGCCGACGGCCCAGTTGCGCTCCGGTGGTTACCTGGTGATCAACCAGGCCGAGGCGCTGGTGGCGATCGACGTCAACTCCGGCCGCTCCACGCGCGAGCGTGGCATCGAGGAGACCGCGCTGCGCACCAACATGGAAGCCGCCGACGAGGTGGCGCGGCAGTTGCGCCTGCGCGACCTGGCCGGCCTCATCGTCATCGACTTCATCGACATGGAGTCGAAGAAGCACAACGGCATGGTCGAGCGCCGCCTGACGGAGGCGTTGAAGAACGACCGCGCGCGCATCCAGGTGGGCCACATCAGCCATTTCGGCCTGATGGAAATGAGTCGCCAGCGGCTGCGTCCCTCGCTGGCCGAAACCAGTTTCATCCCCTGCCCGCATTGCGGCGGCATCGGCCACGTACGCTCCACTGAGAGCGCCGCGATCCACGTCCTGCGCGGCATCGAGGACGAAGGCGCCAAGCGTCGTGCCGCCGAGATCGTCGTCCACGCGGCACCGGCCGTGGCGCTGTATCTGCTGAATCACAAGCGCGACCGGTTGAACGAGATCGAGCAGCGCTATGCCATGCGGGTGCTGTGCTTTGGCGACGAGACACAGCTGACCTCGCAGTTCCGCATCGACCGCGTGCGCGCACAGGTGCCCGGCGAGGCGCCGGCGGCGATCACCCAGGAAGGCTCGATGCATCCACTGGCGGAGGCCGAACCCGAGGCCGAGGCCGAGGAGGACGTCGTCGTCGTGGAAGACGAGGAGGACGAGGAGACCGCCGCCGAGGCCGCCGAGGCTGTCCCCGGCGAGACCGCGGAAGAGGCCGAGCATCGCCGCCGCCGCCGTCGCCGTCGTCGTCGTGGTGGGCGTCGCGATGAGGGGGCGGCGCAGACGCCTGAAGCAGCCCCCCCGGTCGAAGCCGCGGTCGCTGCGGTGGACGAAGCGCCGCCGGCAGCCGTCGAGGAGCATATCGAGGGTGTGCCCGAGCACGCCGAAGCCGGCACGGACGACCAGCGCAACAGGCGCCGCGGTCGTCGCGGTGGCCGCCGCCGTCGTCCGGAGGATGGTGTGATCCCGCCCCATGCAGCCCCCGGCGCGGACCAGCCGGAGCTGCCGCCGGTTTATTCCGGTCCAACTCCCGCCAATCCGTTCGGCGGCCACGCGTTCGATATCTTCGATGTGCTTGAGCAGGTGGAGGAACGGCCGCCGGTGCAGGCGATTGCCCCCGCCGAACAGCTGCCCATGGAGCCGCAGGCAGCGGCGATGCCGCCGACCGAGGTCGCGGAGCCAGAGGCGGAACCCGTGCGGTTGGAGGCACATCGTGCAGAACCAGCACCGGAGCAGCCTGTGCACGAGGCGGAGGCTAGCGGTGCCGAAGCAGCGCCGGAGCCTGTCACCAATGTTGCGCCTGAACCCGCACGCGCGCACGCAGAGGAGTCCAGCGCGGAAGTGCCAGCAGAGCCTCAGGCGGAGCCCGTGGCTGAGCCCGAGCCGGAACCCCTCGTAGCCGCCAATGACGCCGTCGCCGAACCGGCAATCAAGCCGATCATCGTCGGTGGCGGCGAGGATGTCATCGCGGAGAAGAAACGCGGCTGGTGGCGGCGTTGAGCTAGCTCGCGGCGTCCCCTCCCTACCCTCCCCCGCTCGCGCGGGAGAGGGAGTGTCGCGATGTCGCCGCTTTACGCCGCCGGGGCAGCAGCCCGCTGCTTCGCCATCTCCTCTTCCCACGGTCCGGGGAACAGACCGAGGTTCACCACGTCTGGCGCGAACACGCTGTCCTGCCGCGGCCACTTCTCGCGCGGCAGTTCGTACGACACTTCAACCCCGTTTCCGTCCGGATCGCGGAAGTAGATGCCGAGCGACAGACCATGATCGGAGATGTGGTCGAACTTCACGCCCTTTTCCTTCAGCCGGTAGTAGGCGTCCTTCAGGTCGTCCAGCGTTTCCATCATGAACGCTAGATGGTTCAGCCCGACCTGCCGCTTCGCCTGTAGCGGCGCATCGTCGCCAACTTCCATCAACGCGACCTCGTGCGACTTGTCCTTGTCGGCCGACATGAATGCGGCACGGCCGGGACGGAAATGATAAGTGTGCAGGCCCAGCACATCCTCGTACCACTGCCGCGACCGCTCGGCATTGCGAACGTACAGATTGACGTGGCCCAGATGCTTCGGACGATAGGTCATCGCATGTCCTCCATGGCTACGGCGTGTCATCGCGCTTGAGAAAATCCAACACGCGCTCCATCGCCTCGTTCTTGGGATAGATGGCAGCCAATGCGCGGGCGCGTGTCAACGGGTCCGAGGCGAAGAACCGTTCGTACAGCACCTGCCGGCTGCCGAACGAACTGCCCGCGACATCCCACGCCAAACGGAACAACTGGACGCGG
This sequence comes from uncultured Alphaproteobacteria bacterium, assembly GCA_963726125.1. Taxonomy (GTDB): domain Bacteria; phylum Pseudomonadota; class Alphaproteobacteria; order Acetobacterales; family Acetobacteraceae; genus JAMXLO01. The sequence continues at coordinate 120,166 of CAVSBG010000021.1, forward strand.
TCGCGGGCGCCGATGGTGTCGGTCGCGAGGTACTGCTCGATGTCGCCGGCCAGCGGGCCTTTGAAATCCACCTCGCTCGGCGTGATCATGAAGCTCGACGAACCGAGCAGCTGCAGGATCTCGATCATCCGCGGATAAGCTGTCATGAACAGGTTGCGCGTGCTCTCGATCGTCACCGGATCTGGACACATCACGCCCCACTCGTCGAGCTTCGCATCCGCCTCCGCGGCCCGCATCAACGCACGGGTCAGCGTGGTGGTCAGCATCAGTTCACCGATGCGCTCCTCGGTATGCGGCAGGTGCGTGCTGCCGAGCGCCTCGGTCATCAGCAGTGCGATGCCCAGCACGAACTCACACTTGGCGAGGTTCTTCGCGGCGCCCTGATGCGACGAATGCGCTGAATAATGCGTCCCGCCCGCCGCGCCATTGAGCAGGTTGACGTCGCCGTAGAGGAACACCCGATCCCACGGCACCTCCACATTGTCGAAGAACACGACGCAGTCCATCTCCTCGAAGCGTGACCCGAGTGGATGGTCGAAATGCGAGCGCCCCTGGTCGAAGCTGTCGCGACACAAAAAGCGCAGCCCCGGTGTGCCGGACGGAATGGAAAACGCGAGCGCGAACGGACTGTGATCCTCGGAATACTGTCCGAGCCGCGGGGAATACACCGCGATCTCATCAGAGATCGGCCCGAGCGTCGCCAGCACCCGCGCGCCGTGCACCACCAGTCCGCGGCTGGTCTCCCGCACGGCCCTCAGCGCGGTGCCTTCTTCCAATTTGTACTGTGCGGTGACGTTGCGACTGCGTTGCAGGTTGATCAGCGAGTGGGTCAGCACCAGGTCGTTCTCGCGGATGAACTCATAGTAGCGCCGCATATTGGTGCCGAACTCCGGCCGTCCGCGTCCCCAGTAGTCGGCGGCCGCGCCCCAAGCGGCGAACGTTACGTTCATGAAGTCCGGCGAGCGTCCCATCATCCCGCAGGTGGAGCGCGCCCAGTTCAGCATCATGACGCGGCGCGCTACCAGTTCCTCATGGGTGCGTGGTTGGATGAATGACAGTCCAACCGGATCGCCCGTGGTCGGCGACGTGTAGGTCATCTCGTCGCGCAGTTTCGGATCACACTGCATGTCGTAGAGCGCGGCGATGGCCCGCGCGCCACCCGCCAAGCCTGGATGCGTGGTCACGTCCTTGACGCGTTCACCACCGATCCAGACTTCGCGCTCCTGTTCGCGGAGCCCGTTCAGGTACTGGCGTCCCGTGCGAGCCGGCATGGCGCGTCTCCTATGCGATCGTCCCGATAGTGAGCGGTGACGGTAAGCTGTTCAAGCGCCGCCGCGATGGATGGATGGATTGGAGGCATGGCGGCATGTGGAGGATGGAGGAGGGAGGGAGGTTGGAGGTTGGAGGTTGGAGGTTGGAGGTTGGAGGTTGGAGGATACTCCCCCTCCCCTTGCGGGAGGGGGCAGGGGGAGGGGGCGTCGCCAGCCCCAGAGGTGCCATTACCCGCCGCCGACAAACCCCGTGAACCGGTGCGGAATGCGCTGGACATCCGCCAGCACCTCCCGTCGCAGACCAGCCGGCGCGTCGGTCGGAAACTCCATATCGATCGAATCCGCCACGCCGCCATACCGCTGCTCGATCGCCCCCGCGATCTCGGCATACGTTCCGCACGCGGCGAAGATGCGCACCACGTCGTCCGACACCTGCGCGCCCAAATCGTTCCAGCGCCCCTCCACCGACATGCGATGCAGCTTCAGCCCGAGATCCTGCAACCCATGCAGTGCCAGTATCGGCATATACGTCCGCGTGGACCCATAGAACCCGATCCGCCGCCGCGCCGCTTCCATGCTCGCCGCAACCGTCGCGTCGTCCGGACCGGTAACGACAAACCCACCGCCATGCACATCGAAGTTCTCGCGCTGCCGACCGCTGCGCTGCATGCCGACATCGATCTGCGGCAGGCATACATCCTCCATGTAGCGCCGCGAGCACAGCGGATGCAGCCGCACCCCATCCGCCACCTGCCCCGCCACGCGCAACATCGCCTCGCCGACCGCCGCAATCGTCACCGGCACCATCGGAAGCCCGGTCGGTTCCGGTGAAAAATCCGGCGTCATCAGCGTCAGCGTGTAGTGCTCGCTGTGGAAGTCCAGCTTCCCGCGCGTCTCCCAGCATTGCCATATCGCACGCAGCGCCCGCACGTAGTCGCGCAACCGGGGCGCCGGCGCAGTCCACGCAATGCCAAAGCGCCGCTCGTTGTGTCCCTTCACCTGGCTGCCGAGCCCGAGCACGAAACGTCCGCGCGAATTCGCCTGCAGATCCCACGCCTGCGACGCGAGCACTGTCGGACTGCGCGGGAACGCGACAGCGACGGATGGCGTCAGCTCGACACGCTCGGTAGCCATCGTGGCGATCGCGAGCGCCGCGAACACATCGTGGCCCAGCTCCACGGACATCACCGCATCGAAGCCAGCAGCCTCGGCATCGCGCGCCGCCTGCGCGGTCGCGCGCCAGTCGTGCAGAGGCAGACGGGTGAACATCCGCATGACCGCTACCGGCGTTTCGTTGCGAATACGACATTCCGCTGGCGAGACTGCCGGCGACGACGCTGTTTCATCGCGTTGGCGAACGCATTGACCCGCTCGCGTGCCGACTGCAGCAGAGGTCCCGTCACAACGAGTGGCGCGCAGCCTTCAGCATCCCAGGTGCGGAACGTGAAGTCGGGGTGCAGCGCGACGGGTTTACCGCCATTGGCAAAATTGCCTCTGCCGCCGGTGTCAAGATACGACTCTGCGAACATGCCCTCGGCCAGCAGCACACTATGCCGCGGCAGTTCGACATGGTGATAGCTGACCTCATCGACCGGCGTTTGCACGATCGTCGTGCCGTTGATGAGGTACTTCACCGGTATCAGGACGTCATCGACGAACACTGCATGATCGGGCGATAGTTGGACATCGCGGTACGGTCGGCCAGCACCGAACGCGCCCGCCGCAATCTTGACCGGCCAGACCCTCCGCCGATCCGGATGCCGTGCGCAGTTGACCGTGCGGTGTCCCATCCATACCACGGCCGCCAATTCGTTGCGTGGATGCACGACACGCACCAGATCGCCAACCTCCAGGTGCTCAACTGCCACGTCGCCATCCCGTGTGGCGATGCGTGTGCCTGTGCAGAAACACAGCGCAGTGGCAGTGATTTGCGTGCCGCCCTTCCCGTCGCTGCTCGGCGGCAGCAACGATGCCTTGGCGGCAAGCCCGAGGGAAAACGACGCCTCACTGCCGCCGACGAAGAAGCTTAGCATCCCTCCGGCATAGTGCACTGATAATGGATCGACACCGGCCAGGTCGATCGTATCGCCCTGCGCGAAGTCAACGACCGAGCCCGCCATACTGCCTGGCGCCTCGAGCTGCAACAGCGGGGCAGCGGTGCTCGCGAAGGTTATCGTCTCGCCCGCCGCGATGGTTCCTTGCGAGTCGATTGTGCTGCTGGCCCCGAGCGTCAGCGAGCCATTGCCGATCAGATTGGTGACCTGCAGCAGGCTGGGATCGATCGCGATCACGCCATCGTTCTCCAGCACGCCGGCATCGCCAAGGATGGCGTTGCTGAGCGTCAGGGTGCCGCTGTTCGCCAGTGTCCCGCCGGCACCCAACGTGTTGCTGTCGGTCAATTGCCACGACGCGCCGCTATCGATCGATATGTATCCGAATTCGACATAGTGGGAACCTATGCCGGACAGCGATCCGACTTGGCTGCCACTCCGGAATTCAAGCCTGCTGACGACAGAGCTTCCAATGGAATTGCCGCCAGAAACCACGCCAACAAACGTCGCACCAGGGGCGACCACCACGCTTTCCGCAAAGCCGGGATTGACCACATCAAGCGCGAACGGCGTATGTGTGCCGTACTGGACCGCAGCGATGCGACCATAGTTCACCAGCGTGGTCGCATTATAAACCACGATGGCGAACGGACCGCCCGCGATCGTTCCGCTGGCTGCATTACTGATCATAGCCGGACCGTTGATCCAGACGCCGGCTCCGGTACTGCCGTTGCTGTTGCTGGCGTAGATGACGCCTTGGTTCAGCACCGTGCCGGGCGCGCTCGCGCTCGTGTTGCCGATCTCGACGCCCTTCCACGTCGATTGGATGCGCCCGGTCAGGCCGTTCGACACAGTGCCACCGCCAACCAGATTCACGCCCGCCGCATCGAACGGCTGGCTGCCGGTATAGGACTGCACACTGAAGATACTGCCGAAATTGACCACGCTTACGCTGCTGGCGGTTTTGGCTGCACGGAGACCGAAATAGCCGCCGCTTATCGTGCCTGTGGCACCGTTGGTGGCGGAACCGCCACCGTAGAGCGCAACACCGGCCCTTTGATCGCCAAAGATGCTGCCGGCATTGGTCACGGTGCCAAGGGTACTGGCACCCAGCACGACGCCGGACACCGCGCCGGTGATCAGTGCCGCACCGGCATTGTTGAGGCTACCGCCGTGGAACAGGTCCACGCCGATGCCGACCTTGCTGTTAATCAGCCCCTGGTTGTCGAGTGCTGCGGTGTTGGTACCAAGAGCCAACACGCCGTAGCCGGCCGAGGTAACGGTTCCACCTGAGGCGTTGCTGACAGTGCCGCCATCGGTCAGGACAATCCCGTAAGCGCCCTGCACGGTGCCGGCGTTCACCACGCTTCCATTGCCGCCCAACGCGACGCCTTGGAAATACCCGCTGATGACAGCCGACGCAGCGTTGCTGACTCCGCCGCCGCCGAGCGCCACGCCAGCATTCAGTGCGGTGAAGACTCCCGTCGCGCCATCGTAAGTAAACCCAGGCGCGATCGTCTTGCTGGCACCAATATTCCCATCATTGATCACGCTGCCGGTGCCCGTGATGGAGACACCGAAATCGTAACCCCCGATCGTTCCGCCAGTCAGGTTCGTGACAGCGCCACCGCCTGCCAGCGCAACGCCGATATCGCCCGCGATGGTGCCGGTCGCCTGGAGCAGGCCGGCGTTCCCAATGGTCCAGTAAGTGCCGGACGAACCCTGCAGCGCCACACCGCTTCCGGTGTCAATGGTGGCGCTCGACAGCACAGTGACTGGATTGTCGCCGGGATCGGTAAGGCTGATACCCGTGGTGTAAGTTTGAGCAATGGTACGTCCGGTCATAGGTCACTCGGTTCGGTAAGGACGGGCCGACATCACTCAAGCCCAGGGAAGAACCTGCAGATACAGGTTCCGTCGCCTGCCTGTCGAGCCAGCGTTTTTTGACAACTGCGCAAACGTCTCATGGTATCGGGTTGTCGCGCCTTGCCACCGAGCCTGTATGATCGTAGGCGGCAACATGTTGCGAGACCACCATGCCCCAACACATCGGTATCGCTGCCTGCTCCGCCGAGGGCGCGGCACTCTGCTATCGCACCATTTGCGTCGAAGGCGCGGACCTGCTGGGTCCGCACGCGCATCCTGAGGTATCGATGCACACGCCCTCGCTCGTGGAATACGTGCGCTGCCTCGATCGCGAGGACTGGCATTGTGTCGGAGAATTGATGCTCGCATCGGCGCGCAAGCTGGCCCGCTTAGGGGCTGACTTCCTGATCTGCCCTGACAATACCATCCATCAAGCGCTGCCGCTGATCACCTCGCGATCACCCCTGCCCTGGCTGCACATCGCAGATGCCGTCGCCAACCACGCCGCCGATCGTGGCTTTCGCCGCCTGGGCCTGCTGGGTACGCGATGGCTCGTCACCAGCGAGGTCTACCCGGAGAAGCTTGCAACCCGTGGCCTTGAGTATGTCCGGCCGGATCCGGATGAACGCAGCGAACTCAATCGCATCATCATGGATGAACTGGTCTGCGGCGTATTCAAGCTCGAGGCGATCCGGTTCCACCAACGCGTCATGGCCCGCATGAGGGACGCGGGATGCGACGCGGTCGTGCTCGGCTGCACCGAAATCCCACTGATCATGAATGACGCGAATTCACCACTGCCGACGCTCGATTCCGCCCGTCTACTGGCGCGCGCGGCACTGCACCGTGCGGTGCATCCACCTGCTACAAGTTGAACGTCTGTTTGATCAAACTGGCGCATTCCATCGGCGACGCGTGGTCCGTATCGACTTCCAGATCATAGACCACGCCGCTGTGGACGCGATCGAATTGCCATCGCGCCAGTCCGATCAGCCGATCACCCCGGGCTTTCTCGCGCGCCTCGAGCGTGTCCAGCCGGGCGTGCACCCCAACCAGGAAGACCTGGAACGGCGCCAGCAATCTGGCGTATTCCGTCCACGTCTCACCCAGGAGGACCTCATCGACGATCAGATCGTTGCCTTGTGCAGCCATCGCGGCAACGGCGTGTCGCATGCCGCGAAACGCGCGTCGAGCAAGCGGGCCCGATCGGATGATGACTGAAGGATGGTCACCATCCTCGATCGTTTCGAACGTCACGCCGTCGGGATGGCCGATACTGGCTTTGGGAAGCATGTCGAAGAATGCATCCATCTGGACATGCAGGAACACATCGCGTGTGATTGCCTGGAGCGCCTTCGCGATCGAGCTCTTGCCCGCGCTGCCGACCCCGTTGAGAAGGACAATCCGGGCTGTCCTGTCCAAGTTGCACCTGCATCGAAACGACTGTCGGCTCGATCGTCCGCCGACTGACGTTGATCGTGCCATACGCTGCCATTGTCCCGCGAGGTCCCCATGTCGACACTCGACGTCCTCACGATCCAGCGCATTAGTGCCGCGGATCGCGCGCGCATCGAGGCGATCGATCCAGCGATCCGCCTGACCGACGCCGGCGGCTGGTTCGACGGCGAGTATCGCGACACTTGGCCTGCGTTCTCTGCCAACCGCTTCCTGGTACCGGGCGCTGTCGGCCAGGGCACCCGCGAGGAACGCGACGAGATACTCGCACGGGCGGAGGTGATCCTGGGCGGCTGGCCGTTCCCGCTCGATCTGCGCGCCCGAGCGACGCGATTGAAGTGGTTCCATCAACGCCCGGCCGGCGCGAGCAATCTGCGTATCGGCGATCTGTGGGGCAGCGATGTCACCGTAACGACCTCGCGCGGCGTGGGCAGCATCCTGGCGATGGCGGAATACGCGATCGCCGGCATCCTGCACTTCGCCAAGGCGCTGGATCGCGCGGTGATCGATCGCGCAACGGATACCTTCGACCATCGCGCGTACCGGCCTCTTCTGCTGGAGGGCAAGACGCTGTGCGTCGTCGGCGCCGGCGGCATCGGGCGTGAGGTCGGGCGGCTAGGCGCTGCGCTGGGCATGCGCGTCGTCGGCACGCGGCGCAGCCCGGACCCGCGTGAGAAGCTGCCGCCCGGCTTCAGCGTGCTTGGAGGCACTGACGATCTGGAGCGGTTGCTCGCCGAGAGCGACTTCGTTGCAGTGTGCTGTCAGTGGACGGTGGAGACCACCAACCTGATCAATGCGGCGCGGTTGGCTGCGATGAAGCGTGGCGTGGTGCTGGTCAACGTCGCGCGCGGCGAAATCATCGACGAGGAAGCTCTGGCCGATGCGCTGGCGCGGGATCATCTGCGTGGCGTGGTGCTGGATGTCTATGTCGGCGAGTTCGATCGGCGACCGCCGGAGAAGTTGTGGCGCGACCCTCGCGTGCTGATCACGCCGCATATATCCGGTGCCAGCGATGAGAACCGACACGCCGGCGTCGATCTGTTCTGCGAAAACCTGCGTGCCTACGTCGATGGCTCACCGCTGAGGAACGTCATCGACTGGGAGCGAGGGTATTGAGCGACGTCTCCGATTTATGAACTTGCGAGCACGATCAGCAGCACGCCGCATACGACCAGCACGAGCCCGGCGATGTCCTCCTTTTTCAAATGCTCTTTTAGATAGAACCGGCTGAACAGCAGGGTGAACACGATCTCGACCTGGCCAACCGAGCGTACCAGCGCGACGTCGGTCATGGCGAATGCGGTGAACCAGCACGCGGAACCAAGCGCAGACAATGTCCCCACCCAGGACGAGCTGCGCCATGTCGTGAACGCCTTGCGCAATTCATGCGGTTCGCGCCAGGCCAGATAACCGCCCTGCATCAGCGTTTGCAGCGTATTGGTCACCACCAGAACGAACAGCGCGCGCACGAACAGGCTGGGCCCGCTGAGCGACATGTTCGCGAGCTTGATGAACACCGTTGTCAGCGCGAACAGAAAGCCCGCGCTGAGGCCCGCAAGTGCCGCAGGCTGCACGGTTGCCGCCAGCACCTGCCGCGGTTTCATGCCTCGGCCGCCCAGCGACAGGGTCATGACGCCGGCCAGACCGATGCAAATGCCGATCCACGCCAAGGTCCGTAAGACCTCGCCCAGGACAATCAACGCGACGATCGCGCTCTGCGCTGTCTCGGTCTTGGAGTAGGCGGTGCCGACGGCGAAGTTGCGAAAGCCGAAGGCCATGATGAGCAGGTTGGTGGCGAGGATCTGCGTCAGTCCGCCCGCCGCGCAGTACAGCAGGAACGCAACGTTGGGCGCCGGCACTGGCAGACCCGTGATCAGCAAAGCAGCGATGAACAGCACCAGCGCGGTGGGCGCGCCATACAGGAAACGCACGAAACCCGCGCCGTTGACCGACAATAGATGGCGCAGCTTCTGCTGCATGGCGGTCCGCCAGCACTGAAACAGTGCCGCAGACACGGTGATGGGAATCCACAGAGGCATCCTGCCGTGCTCCAGCGTCCGGTTACGGCCGGAGCGGTCCGGCGGCGTCGATGCGGCACCGTAAGGCCCGAACGCGAAGCGTCAACCGGCATTTGTGCGCCGCGGCAAAGCCGTGGCAGGCTGTTGACCCATGCGCATCCATATCCAGAATCCCGTCGACGATCCTCTCTTCCTGTTCAACCGTGCCATGTGGGACGCCGCGGCCGCGCGTGCCAATGAGGTCGGGCACCAACTGACCATCGGCGACAGTGACGCAGACTTTGCTGCCGCCATGCCCGAAGCCGAGGCGCTGATCACCGACGTCGGCACGGTGGCCGAAAAGTTTCCCTGCGCCGCACCGCAGTTGAAGCTGCTGTTCCTGACCAGCGCCGGCCTCGATCGGCTCGCACCGTTCGATTGGCTGCCGCCGGGCACAAAGCTGATGAACAATGCCGGCACGCACTCGGTAAAGGCCGGGCAGTTCGCCATCATGTCGATCCTGATGCTGGCCAATCGCGTGCCGGAAATGGTGACGCACCAACGCGCCGGCCGATGGCAGAAGCTGTGGGGCACGTTGGTGGACGGACGCCGAGTGACCGTGGTCGGGCTCGGATCGCTCGGCGGCGGTGCTGCGATGCAGGCCTCGCGGTTTGGTCTGCACGTGACCGGTGTCCGCACCACCGCCAAGCCGCATCCGCATTGCGCCGAGGTGGTCGCCACCGCCGATATCGATCGGGTGCTGCCGCAGACCGAGTTCCTGGTGCTCGCCTGTCCGCTGACGGAGGCCACGCGCGGGTTGATCGATCGCCGGCGGCTCATGCTGCTGCCGCGCGATGCGGCCGTGGTGAACATTGGCCGCGGTGCGCTGATCGATCAGGATGCGCTGTGCGATCTGCTCGAGGACGGCTACCTGTCGGGTGCGGTGCTCGACGTATTTACGCCGGAGCCGATACCGCAGGGGCATCGGCTGTGGACCACGCGGAATGTCGTCATCAGTCCGCACACCTCGGTGGACGATCCCGCAACGTACAATCCGCACAGCCTGGACTTGTTCTTTGCCAACCTGCGCGCCTGGCGTGAAGGCAAGCCGTTGCCCAATCTGTTCGATCCGGCGCGCGGCTACTGAGGGTCATGGCGATGCGGGTATTTGCCTCCGATGAAGTAATAGCGGCATATAGACAGCGGCAAAACCAATGGCATCTGGGCAAGATCGTCAGCAAAACTGATTGAGGGAGAACGACCAACATGGAATTCGGGATGTTCCACGAATTTCAACGCGTCCCGGGACAAACCGAGGAAGACGCGTTCACCGAGTCATTCGAGCAGGTGGATGCGGCAGAGCGCTACGGCCTCGACGTCATGTGGCTCGCCGAACTACACAACGCGCCGGAGCGTTCAGTGTTGGCCGCGCCGCTGATGATCGCCACTGCCATCGCCGCACGCACCAAGCGCATGAAGATCGGCACCGCCGTGCAGGTGCTGCCGCTGTGCCACCCGCTGCAGCTTGCGGAGGAAGCGGCGACCGTCGATCAGATCAGCCACGGCCGGCTGATCTTTGGTGTCGGGCGCAGCGGATTTCCGCGCGTTTATCAGGCGTATGGTGTGTCCTATGCTGAAAGCCGCGAGCGCTTCGTCGAGGTGCTGGAAATTCTGAAGCGCGCATGGACGCAGGATCGGTTCAGTTTCGATGGAAAGTATTACCACTTTCACGATGTGCATCAGGTTCCGAAGCCATACCAGAAGCCGTATCCAGAGATCCGCGTTGCGGCGACCAGCCCCGATACGTATCCAGCAAACGGCGCGTTGGGGAACCCGATCTTCTGTGCGACACGCCTCGGCGACCTGACCGAGCTTGGTCCCAACCTTGCGGCGTATCGCGAAGGATGGTCCGCCGGCGGACATGCGGGCGACGGCAAGGTATTCCTGCGCGTACCGGTTTACGTCGCGGCGACCGAGGAGCGCGCGCGGTCAGAACCCGAAGAAAGTGTCATGCACTTCTACCGTTATCTCGGCGAACGCATCGAGGAATCCGCTCGCCTGGAAGGTGCGCGCGCGATCGAGAACCGTGCCGAACGCGGGCAGCGGCTGCAGAACATCAGTTATGACGAAGTGCTGAGCAGCAAGATCATTGTCGGCACGCCGCAGCAGGTGGTCGATAGGCTCAGCGAACTGCGGGAGAAGTTAGGCCTGAGTGGCATTCTTGCTGAGATGAACTGCGGCAACCGCATTCCGCATCAGCAGGTGCTGACCTCGCTGCAACTGCTGTGTGAGGAAGTTATCCCGAAGTTCAAAGTGAAGGGGCCACACGGAGCCCACTGAGATTTGCACGGAGGGCCACCAAGGCACGGTGCGCAATCACACTTCCTCAGTGGCCCTCCGTGCCAATCTCGGTGCGCTCCGTGTGGAACCTCAGCGGTGCTAAGCTCACACCCGCATCGGCATCAGCACATAGAGTGCGCTGGCGTCCGCGGCATCGCGCACCACCGTCGGCGCTGACCCATCGGCAAACCGGAATTCGACGTCGCCTTCGATCTGGTCGGTGATGTCGTTCAGATACCGGGCCTGGAACCCGATCTCCAATGGTCCAGCCTCGTAGGTCACGTGGTCGGAGTCCAACTCCTCCGTCGCGGTCCCCTGTTCCGGACTGGCAGCCGACAGCACCAGCAGATCCCGATTGAGCGACAACTTCACCGGCCGTGACCGTTCCGCGGAAATCGCGGCGACGCGGCCGACCGCATCGGCGAAATCCTTCTTCCCAACCCGCAGCACCTTGTCGTTGCCGCGCGGGATCACCCGCTCGTACTCGGGGAACGTGCCGTCGATCAACTTGCTGGTCAGCAGCACCGCATCGGCGCGGAACTGGATACGTGTATCGGACAGCGCCACCTCGACATTGCCGGTGACCTCGTCCAGCAGCTTGCGCAGTTCATTCACAGTCTTGCGCGGGATGATGACGCCGGGCATCGAACCCGCCCCCTCCGGCAGCGGCTCCTCCACGCGCGCCAAACGGTGGCCATCGGTGGCGACTGCCCGCAGCACGCGAGTGCCCTCGCTCTCGGCAACGTGCAGATAGATGCCGTTCAGATAGTACCGGGTTTCCTCGGTGCTGATCGCGAAGCGCGTCCGGTCGATGAGCCCGCGCAGTACCTGGGCCGACAGATCGAAGCGATGCGGCAGCGCGCCCGCCGTCATCGACGGGAAATCTTCCGTCGGCAGCACCACAAGGCTGGTCGAGTACCGCCCGGCCCGCAGGGCGAGCTGTGCATCGCCGCCCGGGTGGTCCAGCTCGACCTCAGCGCCCTCGGGCAATTTGCGGACGATCTCGTACAGCGTCGCGGCCGGTGCGGTGCAGGAGCCGTTCCGTGTCGTACTCGCCGGCACGTCCTCCACGATGGCAATTTCCATATCCGTGGCGGTCAGCGTCAGCTTGCCGTCGCGCACCGCGATCATCACGTTGGCGAGGATCGGAATGGTGTTGCGACGTTCCACCACGCTCTGGACGTGGGCCAGCGCCTTCAGCAGGGTGGCCCGGTCGGCCTTCAGTTTCATGGCTTCGATTCCTCAAACGGCCGGGTTACAGCGGCGCCCAGGCGAATCCAGGCTGCGGCACTGTAGCAATGGCGCGGCGCGCGGGGAAAGGCCAGCGGTATTCCAGCTTGATCGCCGCGGTGGGGTCAGGATTCCAGCATTTTCCGCAGCAGTTCGACATCCTCGGCGAAACCGGCGTCGCGGCTCATCAGTTCGCCGACACGAGAGACCGCGTGCATCACCGTGGTGTGGTCGCGGCCACCGAACCGCCGGCCGATGTCCGGCAGGCTGCGCTGGGTGAGCTGCTTGGCCAGGTACATCGCCACCTGCCGCGGCCGCGCAACGTTCCGCGCCCGCCGCGCCGAGGACATGTCGGTGATACGTATGGAGAAGTGTTCCGCGACCCTTTTCTGGATCTCCTCGATGGTGATCCGCCGGTCATGTGCCTTGATGATGTCGTGCAGCACTTCCTGTGTTGTCTCCAGCGTCACGGGACGGCCAAACAGGTTGGCATGCGCCACCAGCCGGTTCAGCGCGCCTTCCAGTTCTCGCACGTTTCCGGTGATGCGCTGGGCCAAGAAATCCATCACCTTTGCCGGCACGACGACGCCGGCGCGCGCCGCCTTCGCCTCCAGGATAGAAATGCGCAATTCGAACGTCGTGGCATGCAGGTCCGCCACCATGCCGTAGCCGAGCCGCGTGCGCAGCCGATCATCCAGCCCGGAAAGATCGGACGGCGATTTGTCGGCCGATACCACGATCTGCTTGCCGACATCCACCAGCGCATTGAACGTGTGGAAGAACTCTTCCTGCGTGTTGTCCTTGCCGATGAGAAACTGCAGATCGTCGATCATCAGCACGTCCACGCTGCGCAGCTGCTCCTTGAACTGCATGGTAGACTGGCTGCGAATGGCGGCGATGAAGCGGTACATGAATTTCTCGGCTGACATGTACGCCACCGAGACGGGTTTGCGGCACGCACCATTGCCATTGCGCGCAACCATCTCCCAGGCGATGGCGTGCATCAGATGCGTCTTGCCGAGACCGACGCCGCCATACAGGAACAACGGATTGAATCCTGGACTGGACGGTTGCTCGGCGACGCGTCGCGCGCAGGCATAGGCGAATTCATTGGGCTTGCCCACCACGAAGGCATCGAAAGTGAAGCGCGGATCGATCTGCAGTTCCGGGCGCTGATCCATCCGTTCCTCAGACCTGTTCGTGACGACGGGAGCCTGGTCCGATGGCGCGGCCAGACTTTCGGCCAGCCCCGACATGGGGACTGCGGAGCCGCCCACGCGGATCTCGATCCGGCGAACGGCGGGGTTCTCCGATTGCCATAGCGCGTTCAATCGGTCGCCGTAACGGCTGCGCACCCAATCCGCGAGGAACCGCGTCGGCAGCAACACCGTAATCTCATCGCCATCGATGCTGGCCAGCGTCATCTGGCGAAGCCAGTTGCGGTATTCGACGTCGCCGACCTCGCTTTGCAAGCGACCCCGAATGCGAGCCCATTGTGTCTGTAATTGCGGCATGTCCATCAAATTTGGCTCGATCACTGTGGACAATTCACCCGCCATGAAGCCGCTCCTCGACGCCATGAACCCAGCCCCCCGTTACGGTCTTTTGGCCGCCGCACTAGGCATAATATATCCCGCCGCAGGCGCGACAGGCTAGCAGATCGAGAGATTGGCCCGCCGTCCGTTGGATGACCAGCCAGTAATGATTATGTCAGTTTTGTGAGCAATGGCAAATGGAATCTGCCCAGGCGGAGTAGGCCCCTAGTAAAACGCAAGAACATTTCCGAAGGATTATTGCAGGCTCGCTTGGGCAACCATGGGATGCATTGCATCCTCATGATTACATTGCCAAAGCCAAATCAGTCCCCGGTCAACGCTCCGCGGCGTCACCCGGGTGACGTCTGGTTCAGCCGGTCGCCAATGCCTTGATCCGCGCCGATAGCCGCGACAGCTTGCGCGCGATCGTATTGGGGTGCGTGACACCCTTCCCGGCTGCCCGCTGCATCTCAGGCTGTGCCGCCCGCAGCGCCTGCCCAGCCGCCTCTTTGTCGCCGCCGGCGATCGCCGCTTCGACCTTCTTGACGAAGGTCCTCATGCGCGACTTGCGCGACTGATTGCGCTCCGTGCGGCGCTTGGTCTGACGATTGCGCTTACGCGCTGAGGCGGTGTTGGCCATGTGTCCTGTTCGATCGTTCAGTGCGGTATGTTCCGACGGCTGTGTGACGTGGCCGGATCGGAGAACCGAAGTTCTATGCAGCGTCCCGTCCCGAGTTAAGGAAGGCTCTGTTGGTACACCAAATCCAGCGATTTCGTAGCGGAATAAGCCGCGTTCATGCGATCAGGCCGGGCTCTGTCTGCGCATCCAAAGGCCAGATCGGCCGCTCGATCCTGGTATAGGGGATGTTGCGATAATCGCGGCTGAGCGGGCCGTCAGAATCAACATAGATCACCTTCTGCGCAATCGGTCCAAAAGCCGCCATGAAGTGGTTGGTGGACTTCACTACCACCAACTTTCGCTCGGCCGGTTCGATGCCCAGGTTTTGGAATAATTCAAGCCCCAGCGCCTGCGTGCGGTTGGAGATCAGCACCACCTCCACACCGCCGATACGGATCGCGGCGCAATCGCCAAGCGGGACCTGGGTTGGGCCAAAACTCTGCCAGCAGTCGCGTTGCAAAGCGGCCACAGTCACCATGGAATCGATCGGCTGACCCGACGCCGGACCGGTCTTGCCGCCGAACCGCAAGGGAAATCCCGCCCCGAGCCCTGCGTCGAAGCAAAGCCGCACCGCGATCGGATCCCAGATCGGGCCCAGCGCTGCGCCGTCCACATTACGGGCGATCAGCCGCCGCAGGATCGTGGTGTTGTCGGTGGGCGCGCCGCCGCCCGCGTTGTCGGCCGGATCGGCCATCACGACGGGACTGCCGTTGAACGCCAGTGCCGTGGTGATGCCGTCTTCCGTCGTCTGGTATTCCGGCGCGGTGCGGCCTCGCATGGCAATGAATTCCTGGCCGATCGCGGTCGCCAGGCGATCCGCTCCCGCCTTGTCGTTGTCGGTGATCACCAGGATCCGGCCGCCGAGTTCCGGTACGTCGGCGTACGGAAAACAATGCCCGATAGAGACCGACAGCACGCCGTCCTTGTCCTCCATCGCCGCTGTCTTGTCCACAAATGCGCGCATCAATGGCAGCGTCGTCGGATAGCTGCCGATCTGGCGGCAATCATAAAGCGATGTCGTCGGCGTGATCTGCTTGCGGATCGTGCGTAACACCAATGTCAGCAGGTCCTCGGCACGCTCCACCACATCAGTGTGCGGAAACTCCTTGTAGAGGATCGTTATGTCGGCAAGCTGCACGCGCTTCACCGTAAGATGGCAGTGCGGATCAAGCTCCACGCCAATGACGCAGCCCGGTCCAACGATGGCGCGGGCTCGTTCCAGAACGTCGCCTTCGACATCGTCGTAGCCGTGCGCGACCATCGCGCCGTGCAGGCCGAACAATACACCGTCGAGCGGTAACGCGGCTTTGATCTGCGCCAGGATCTCGTCTCGCATGAACTCGTAGTCGGCGCGGTTGGTCGTGCCGGCGGGACTGGCGGCAAAGCAGCTTCCCTCTATCAGGGTGAAGCCATCGGCAACAGCGCGGCGGCGCGCGACGAACAGCGGCGCAGTGCACATGCGGGGTGCGTCGGTCGGATGCTCGCCGGGACGCAGGAACACGCTTTCCTTGTAGGCTTCCAGGCTGGTCGGCAACGGTGAAAACGTATTGGTCTCCGTCGCGATCGTCGCACTGAACAGGCGCATCGTGGGTTTTCCTCGGCTCAGATGGCGCGCAGACGCTCGCCAATGATGCGCGCATCGTCAGGCGTGAGCGATACAGGTGAGAACAGCAACACGCCTTCATGCCGGCGCGCGAGTGAACAATGGATCGATGGCGTACCCGCCGCGAGTTGCGCCGCAACTGCGCTCGCGTCAGCCGCCGCAACCGCAAGTAGTGGCACGGCGCCATCCAGAAGGCTCAACGCCAAGCCGGACGCGTCACCAGCCGAGGCGATGATCTGGTCGAGCACGGCGCGCCATCGCTGGCGGCGCGCTTCGTCGGTATCTGCGGCGAAGCGCTCGAGCGCGACGAGCAGGCCAACGATCTCCTCCTTCCCGACCTTGCACGAACGTCCTATGCCGTGATGCGGCAGACCGGGGAGCTGTCGCAACGCAGCGAACTCCGCAGGCGCACGCCACAGTTCCGGGAATACGTCCAGGTCTAGCATTTGCAGCAGTGCCGAACTGATCAGGTCAGCGCGTCCGCACAGGATGCCCGACGACTGTGGTCCTCCAATCGCCTTGCCGCCGCTGAATGCGACAAGGTCGGCGCCCTGCTCCAGGAAGCGCCGGAGATTCGCCGCCGGCGGCAACTGTGCGGCAGCATCGACCACCAATGGGACACGGTGCTCCCGCGCGATCGCGGCGACATCTTGCAACACCGGCTGCGATTGCGCATGCGCGAGATAGTAGATGCCAGCTGTGTTTTCCGTGATCGCCTCGGCGACCTCCCACGCCGACGCATCGCGCACGCCAGGGCCGCTGTATCGGTCAGGGATGCCAACCTCGACGAGTTTGCCGCCGGCCACGCACAAGGCACGGTCGTACATGTTGCGTTGGCTGCGCACGACGATGAACTCGTTGCGGCCATCCGCGACGTGCGGCAGACGGTTCATGCGCGCGGGATCGAGCCCGGCAAGACACGCAGACGCCGCCAGCAATATACCGGCTGATGCGCCTGACGTGACGATGCCAGCCTCGGCCCCGGTAACGCGCGCGATCACCCGGCAGGCACCGGCCTGCAAATCGACCATGTCCACACACTCGATGGAGGCGCCAACCATCGCGGCCGCAACTTCCGGATGCATGCGTCCGCCGGACAGCCGCGTGACGGTGCCGCAGGCGTTGATGACGGTCGGAACGCCGAAATTCTGGTAGATGCTCATGCCGCCAAACGCATGGGTTGGCGCACCATATCCGCCGCCTTTTCGCCGATCATGATGGTGGCGGCGTTGGTGTTGCCGGAGATTACCGTGGGCATGATCGATGCGTCGACGACACGCAGGCCTTCGATGCCGTACACGCGCAGTTCCGGGTCCACCACCGCCATTGCATCAACGCCCATTTTGCAGGTGCTGGTCGGGTGGAACACCGTGTTGCCAGTGTTCCTCGCGTGCAGCAGCAGCTGTTCATCGGTGGTGACCGACGGACCAGGCTGATATTCCTCGGACACGTAGTGCCGCATGGGAGATGTGGCGAGGATGCGCCGGCCGATCTTCAGGCCATCGACGATGGCGCGGCGATCGGTCTCGGTCCCGAGGTAATTCGGCAGCATCGCAGGCGGATCCGCGGGATTCGCGGATTTCAGCCTGATCTCACCACGGCTTTCCGGGCGCAGCTGATAAACCGTCAGCCCGAAGCCCGACCATGGATGCAGTCCGTCCTGCAGCTTGTCGGAGCTGAACGGGGCCACCGAGATCTTCACGTCCGGCGTCGCAAGTTCCTGACGCGTGCGCACGAACAGCGCCGCCGGACCAGCCGCCATGGTCAGCGGGCCGGTACGGAACAGGTAATATTGCAGCCCCACCTTCAGCTTTTTCACGTTGCTCTGCATCACGTCGTTCACCGTGATCGGCAACCGGCACTTCAGCTTGATCGGCGCGGAATAGTGATCCTGCAGGCTTTGGCCGACGCCGCGAAGCTCGTGCACGACCGGAATGCCGAACTGCGCAAGCTGGTCCGCCGGCCCGACGCCGGACAGCAGCATAAGCTGCGGCGAATTGACCGCACCGCCGCACAGGATCACCTCGCGCGCGGCACGCACGGTGCGTGGTTGGCCATACTCGCGGAACGCGACACCAACGGCGCGCTTGCCCTCGAACAGGATCTTCTCCGCCAAGGCCCCGGTAACAACACGCAGATTGGGACGATTGCGCACGGGATGCAGATAGCCGACGGCCGTGGAACAGCGCTTGCCGTTGCGCGTCGTGGTTTGGTGATAGCCGACACCGTCCTGCTTCGCGCCATTGAAGTCGTCGTTGCGCTCGTAGCCCAGCTCCATCGCACCCGCGATAAAGGCTTCGCAGATCGGATGGTGTTCCGAGGTGTCGGACACGCAAAGTGGCCCGCCAGTGCTGTGAAATTCACTGGCGCCACGGACCTGATGCTGCGCGCGCTTAAAGTAGGGCAGCACATCGGTCGATGACCAACCGGTATTGCCGAACTGGCGCCACAGGTCGAAGTCCTCGTGCTGGCCACGGATGTAGACCATGCCATTGATCGAGGACGAACCGCCGAGCACTTTGCCGCGAGGCCAGAATATCCGACGGCCATTGGCACCTGCGTCGGGCTCCGCTTCATAGCACCAGTTCACCGAACTATCGGCAAAGGTCTTGCCATAGCCGAGCGGGATATGAATCCAGCGATTGCGATCCTCGCCACCGGCTTCCAACAGCACGACGCGGGTGGACGGATCCTCGGAGAGCCGCGTTGCCATCACGCAGCCGGCTGAGCCGGCGCCAACGATGACGAAGTCAGCTTCCAGGTCGGATTGTTCGTTTGCCATTGTCGCTTCCCCTGCTCATGCGGCGAGCCTATCCGTTGCCCTTTGACCTTGGCGAATCAGGTCCGCCGCTTTCTCCGCAATCATGATGGTCGCGGCATTGGTATTGCCGGACACCACCGCCGGCATGATCGACGCATCGACCACACGCAATTGACCAATGCCGTGCACGCGCAATTCCGGATCGACAACTGCCATGGAATCGGTGCCCATCTTGCAAGTGCTGGTGGGGTGGAACACTGTGCCGCCATACTGCTTCGCGTATCCCAGCAGCTCGTCGTCGGTCTGCACGTGTGGTCCGGGAATATGCTCGGCCGCGATGAAATGCTGCATCTCCGGCGTCGCGAGCAGGCGGCGTCCGAGCTTCAATCCATCGACGATGTTGCGGCGATCTGTTTCGGTAGCCAGATAGTTCGCGTGCATCGCGGGTGGATCGGCAGGATTGGCTGACTTCAGCTTCAGCTCACCGCGACTTTCCGGGCGAAGTTGGTAGCCGACGAGCGAAAACCCGGAGAACTTGTGTAGTCCCTCGGCCGGCCTGTCAGCACTAAAAATCACAGTTGCGTACTGGATGTCCGGCGTCAGCAGCTCCGGCCGCGTGCGTGCGAACAGTCCAGCCTGCGCGGCCGCAATGCTAAGCGCACCCTTGCGGAACAGTAGATATTGCAAGCCGGTCTTCACCATGCGCGTCTTGCTCATCATTATGTCGTTCACTGTGATCGGAAAACGGCATTTGCAGACGATGCGCGCCTGGTAGTGGTCCTGCAGACTCTGACCGACGCCCGCAAGGTCATGCTCGACGGTGATGCCGAGATCGGTCAGATGCTGCGCCGGACCGATGCCGGACAACAGCATGAGCTGCGGCGAGTTGATCGCTCCGCCGCACAGGATCACCTCGCGCGCGGCACGCACGGTTTGCAACGCGCCATCGCGGCGGAACGTGACCCCGGTAGCACGGCGTCCGTCCAGCGTGATCCGCTCGCTGAGCGCGTTGGTGATGACGCGCAGGTTGGGTCGCTTCATTGCCGGACGCAGATAGCCAACGGCGGTCGAGCAACGGCGACCGTTGCGGGTGGTCAGCTGATAATAGCCGACGCCTTCCTGCACCGAGCCGTTGAAGTCATCGTTGCGCGGAAACCCGAGGCTTTGTGCTCCCTTGATGAACGCCTTGCTGATCGGATCGTAACCGTCCATGTCGGACACGCAGAGCGGCCCGCCGGTGCCGTGCAGATCGCTCTCGCCACGCGTCTGGTGTTCGGCCCGGCGGAAATAGGGCAGGACATCATCGAACGACCAGCCGGTATTGCCCAGCTGGCGCCACTGGTTGAAATCTTCCCTCTGGCCACGAATGTAGACGAGCCCATTGATCGAGGACGAACCACCCAGCACCTTGCCACGCGGCCAGTAGACGCGACGACCATTGAGGTTCGGTTCCGGCTCGGTCTCATAGCACCAGTTCACCCGCTTGTCGGTGATGGTCTTGCCGTAACCGAGCGGCACGTGGATCCAGAAATGCCGATCGTGCCCGCCGGCTTCCAGCAGCACGACGCGTGTTGCCGGGTTTTCCGACAGGCGCGCCGCCATCACACAGCCGGCCGAACCGGCACCGACAATCACGTAGTCGGCGTCGATCGCTTCCCCTGATGCAGACATCGTTGCCCCCTCGTGCCGGCGCATTCCGAAGAAGCTTGCTTCGCCGCAGTGCATTGCGCAATCGGCTGGACAGGGAAGATCGGGGCTTCGCCGCACACCTCGACCGTGGTGCCTCTTATGTTACTCCGGTCGCGCTCGGCGGGCCGGCCCGCCGTCAGCCTAAAGAGGCTCCTTGCTGTTGACGTACCGCACGCAACGATCCAACCCCGTCATGACCGGGCTCGTATGGGGGTTTTCTTGTCAAGCGGATTGTGAGCGATGGCAGTTCCTTTTCCGGTGTGAGTGTTGGTCACGTTGGTCATTGCGTTCAGCATGCTGGGCGACCCCTTTGGTCAGACCTGTCGGTCTGCAAGCTCGTATCCGGTGGAACCATTTGTTCCGTACCATGTTGCCCCATTCGCGGGGCCGGAGGGGTCTGGAGGGGCGGGACCAATCTTGACGGCGGCATATCTCAGCCATAGCCCGGTACGGTGCACCGCCCACCCAGATGGTTGTCAGGCGTCAGGTGGTGATCACCGTCTGCCTGTTTCTCAGTTTGCGTTCAATCTGCATGTCCGCACCTATATTCGTTGCCATCGGCGTTCAGGCGGCTGCGGCGAGGCATGCGCCGGCTGGCAGCTCACCGGTCTCGAGGTAGCGCCACAGCGCCACCAGCAGCTTGCGGGCGAGCGCCACCACCATGATCTTGCGGATGCGTCCCTTGGCACCGCCGGTGCGCTCGAGGAACCAGCAACTCAATGCGCTGTCCGGCTGAAAGCGCAGCCAGCGCCAAGCCAACTGCAACAGGATACGGCGCACCCGTGGATTGCCGTTCTTGCTGATGCCCTGTTCGCGTTCGCTGCCACCGCTGTTGAACGGTGTGCCGGTGAGCCCGACAAATCCGGCAATCGCGCGGCGATCGGCAAACGAGCGGCAGAACACCTCCCGCGTCAACCCGGTCGCGGTCGCAAGTCCGAGCCCGACCAGGCGGGTCAGCATCTGGATCTGTTGCACCGCGTGGTCCGGTTCCGCCGCCGCCGCCGTCTGTTCGCGAGCCGCCTCTACCTCCCCGATCTGCTCACTGAGCAGGCGATGACGCACCATCAGCCGCTTCACCTCCGCCAGCAGCTGTGGCCGCAGAGGCGTGCCGGCGGCACTGCGCAATTCGTCGAGCCGAACCGCGGCCTTCTTCAGACGCGGCCTGAAGCCAGTGATGCCATGCAGGCACAGCAGGTTCTCGATGCGGTTCTCCAGTGCGATCCGCTCACTCACCAGCCGCTCGCGCTCCCGTTCCGGCCGCCTCATGTCCTCCTCGGCCTCGCTCGGAATGCGCACCATCGAGCACACGCGTGGCTCACCTCGCAGCCAGGCCAGCAGCGTCCGCAGCAGCATGTCGAGATCGATCCGATCGGTTTTGGCTCGCCGCCCCCGTCGCTCCACCGGGATGCTCGCAGGATGCATGATCTGCACCTCGATGCCGCACGCCAGCAGATACCGCGCAATCCAGAACCCGTCGCGACCTGCCTCGTAGGCCAGCACGGTCCGGCGCACGGTTCGCCCGGCCCGCAGCACTTCTGCCTTCCAGCGTTCGATCTGTTGCAGCAACGCCGCCATGTCGCGGGCCGGCAGGCTGCGGCGCGGCCGGCGAGCTACGCCCGGCAACACAGCCCCGACCTCCCATCCCTTGCCACTCAATTCCAGTGCCAGCACCAGCGTGCTATCGTGATCGAAGGCGGTCGCAGTCGATTGCTTTGGCATCGCATCGTTCCTTATGGGGTTTGGACAACCGCTAGGATACATGCTGCTGCGACCGTCCACCCCCATAGCATCTTGACCCAATCATCTCCATCGAGTGGTTGCTGATTGCGACTGCATCGTTCTCAAACTGGTGCGGTAGCCGATGGCCGGTCGGGGCCCGGCCATAACAGGGGTCGAGAGTCGGAACTTCCGGCCCCTGGTATTACAGCGTGTTCGCTGAGTGTGGGTTGTCACGTGGGCTGGTCCTCCTTTCGCCGCGGCCACCCCACGCGCCAAATTGTTGGGTTGACGCCCAATCTGGTGTCAGCGCGCTGGCGGTCCGGTCAGCGAACCCGTCGCCGCGCGATCCCAAATTGTCGGTCCGGTTCCGACCTTCACCCGCGTCCCCGGAGGGATCGGGGCGCTCGGGTCGGCGGTGCTCAGCACGGTGCGGTTCATCTGATAGATCATGCCAGCGTGGCTGGCGTCGCCGTAATACATCAGTGCCAGGCTGTTCAGCGTGTCGCCGGCCTGGGCAACGTGGTCGTTGCGGTAGGTGCGGTTGAAGGCGACCATCGCTGCCTTTGCAGTGTCCGAAACCACGGCCAGCGGTGCGGCGTACTCCCCAGTGATGCCTCGGTATCCGTACTGGAAACCCCATCTCACGCCACCATAGGTAATGCCAAGGTCCTCCGAATGGGCGTAGGTCTCGAACGCGAAGGTGCCGGAGAACGGGCCACCGCCCGGTGTGTCGATCATGGTAGCGGCGAGGCTGGAGCCGTCGGCGCGGTTGTAGCCGTATACCGGGCCCATGTAGCCGCCCGGCAGCATCACCCTTTTCATGTGCGGGTATGCGCCGGGGATTGCGGGATCGGTCGGCGCCGTGCGTGGCTGCACCAGCTTCTTTGGCGAGTAGTCTGCGACCGGGTCGATGTCCTGGACATAGCCGCCAGCCACCGCATTAGGAACGCTGAGCGTAACCCCAACCGGCAATGGGCGCGTGGTGTTGTCGCCGCCCGGCTGCGATTGCGCCAGCCACCAGGTCAACTGACCCGTGTTGGCCTGCAGGATCGCATTGGCATGGGTCGCGTCACCGAAATGCGCGATGGACACGGACTGCGTGGTGTCGCCTGCAACCGTGAGATGCGCGGCCGCACCGGCGGTCGTCCGCGCACGGTCCTTGATCGCATCATCGCGGTTGAGGGACGGCTGGCCCAGCTCTCCCTCCGGCGAACGCGCGATCTGGGTGAAGTCGATCTTGCTGGTGACTGGGCTGGCGGGAAACGGTTTCGGCGCGAATGTGATTTCCACCTGCTCATGGCTGCCAAGCTGGCCCCTGTTCAACGGGTCCGCGTCGCCGGTGATGGTCAGGGTGCCCATCGGGAACTGCATGGGGCCCGGGTTGAGCAAACGCCGCACCGCCGGAGCCGCGGGGCTGACACGCGGCCCGCCTCCCGTCCCACGTCCGCCGCCGTCGCGCATCGCCTGGTTTTGCGCAACATGTGACAGTTCGTGCGCCAGCACGCGGCGACCGTGCGGCGAGTGCGGATCGTACGCTCCGTCGGCGAAGGCGATACTCTCACCGACAGTGAACGCCTGCGCAGCGATATCCCGCGCAGCGCGGTCGGCGGCCGCACCGGTTTGGACGCGCACGCCCCTGAAATCGCGGCCGAACCGAACTTCGAACCAGGCGCGGGTGGCGGAGTTGAGCGGTTGGCCTCCTGCATCGGCGGTCGGTCGGGCCACACGCCGTGGCGCGATATTGGCCGGCGCAGCGTGCATTACGTGGTCGGCGGTGCGGTCCGCCTCGCGTTCCAGCGCGTCGTTGGCGTAGGCGACTGGCAGCGACGGCGATGGGCGCAGATGACGCTGCAGTGCCTGGTTGCCCGCGCTGGGTTCGGCTCGGCGCGATGGGGGAGTTGAGGAGTACCTCTTCTCCGTTGGTAGGCGGAGCAGGCGGAGTTGCATGCGCGTCTCCCGCGCCGGCTGAAGCACCATGTTTGCCCTATACCATACGCCGGTGATCGCGTGCCACCCGCGGGAACTGCGCAGGGCCACGCGACGTTACGACAGGCGATCGGTGACAATGACAAAGGGGATACGCCCACCAGGTTGGCGAGCGCTTTGTCCGGGCGGCGGTCAGAGCGAGGCGGAATTCGGCCTTCCGGCCGGTCCGGCACGGCGCTCGGACGTAGCCAGCGACGTCGCGGGGCCTGTCAACCAGGAGGTCAAGAATTACTTTCGCTACGCAGCCAGGGGGACATCGGCGCCGAACTGGCGCAGCGATCGCTGCATCTGTTGGTCGCCGGCCGAGGCGACGCTGGTGGCGCCTAGGCCGGCGCGCTGGATCTCGCGGTTGCTCGCTTCACGCTGGCGTGTGTGCGTTCGCCGGCCATGGGGGTCACTGCCCCCTGCCAGCGGCGGCGCCCGGCGCGGGCTGGGCGCCAACGAAGTCCAGAAGTCGCTTCATCTCGTCGGGAGTCAGGTCGCCGGTGTGCGGCTGGCCGGTGGCAGGGGACACCCCGCACGTGTCGCCTTGCCCGGCGAACCAGGACGGGTCGATATGGCTCAGGCCGCCGAACCCGCCCGTGAGCATGCTCGTTCCGCCCGCCGGTTTGTGGCAGTTCGGGCACTCGGTACCGGGCCGGCTCAGGATCGCGGTCATCTTGGCGATCTCGACCGGGTCGGTGATCGGCGTGCCGTGCGGATGTTTCTCGTCGTAGGCCAATTCGGCGAAGCCGCGGGTGGCCGCGCCGCCTAGGAAGCCAAAGGTGAGGCCGAGGACGATGGAGCAGACCGGCGCGCCCGGACCGCAAACCAGGCCAGCAGCGGCTCCGGCCGCAAAGCCGCCGGCGAATCCGGCCAGGGCGCCCACGGCGGTGCGTTCGCGCTCCTCGGGCTTGGCGCTGTAGATTTCATACGCTGTCGCGGCGACACCGATGACGAAGAACACCCGCCCACCCCAGCGCAGCACCTGCATGCCGCGCGACATCTGGCCCACGACAGGGGCGGCGGTGGCGGCCTCGGGGAGCGCGGTGAAGATTGGCTTGCCGTCCTCGCCGAAGGTGGTGAGCACCCGCATACCGGTTTCGGGATCGAAGCCGATGATACCCGATCCCGGGCGCGACTCTCCGAGTTCGCCGACCCAGCGGTAGGCGCGACCCTGGCTGGCCTGCATTGGACCGCCACCCGGCTGGCCGCCCGCGCCAAGATCCGCGATGGAGGTCGGCGCGCCGCCCGGTCCCACCGGCCCGTATTTGCCCCCGAGCGCGGCTTCGGACTGCTGGGCCGCCCATTCGACGCAGTTGATGCCCTCGCCGCCTCCCTCAGTCGCTGGGACACCGGTGTATTTGCCACCGGTCACCTTGCCAAGGACGGGCATCCCCTTCGCCGCCGCTTCCGCTGTGGCGGCATCAACTGGCCACTCGATCGAACGGGCACTGGTGTTGCTGAACATCGGGATGCCTTCGCCGGGGGCGGAGGCCTGGCTGTAGATCGACGCCGGGACTCCGGCTTCGCCTGTCTTGACGCCGCTGGTAAGCGCGGCCTCCGCGAGGCTCGATGGGCCATAGCTACGGATCGAGACGATCCGGCCGCCCATGCGCACGTACATCGCGGTGTGCCCCCACTTCATCCGCGATGGCACGGTCGTCAACCACGGGAGCAGCGGCGCCTGCGGGAACATCACCAGGCCGATACCGTTCGGACCGGCGGACGCAAAGCTGAAGCCGAAGGTGCCGAGTTGTTGACCGGTGGCCAGGAGCACGCCCCCCGCCGCCCCGCCAAGGTTCTCGGCCGCGGGCAGGAAGGGATTGGTACCGGCAGTTCCGGCAGTGGGGGGTGGCGGCGGCCCATAAACGGGCGCCTGGCCCGCTGCGCCGAAGCCAAACGCGGTCTGGGCGTCGACCAGCTGGCCCTCGGGCACGTTCTGCAACAGCTTCGCTTGATCGGCAGGGACCGGCATCAGGCTGAACCCACCATCGACCGGCAAGCCGGGTGGACGCGGGACGGTCTGGCCCGGCTGCGGCTGTCCCCCCTGCCCCCCACCGGCCGGTTGCGGCTGGCGGCGGACGACCGGGTCGTCCATCAGCACGTGCGCAAGCTCATGCGCCAGCAGTCGCCGGCCGGGTTCAGAGTGCGGTTTGTACTCGCCGGCCGAAAAGCCGATGTCGTTGCCGGCGGTGAAGGCACGGGCGCGGATCGCGGTGGCGTTCGATGCGGTTTCAGGGTCATCGTGGATACGCACGCCGGAGAAGTCGGCACCGAACCGGCGGCCAAAAAAGGTTCTGGTGGCCGGGTCAAGCGCGCGTCCGGCGCCGGCAAACACGGCGGATGCGTTCGGAGCGGCGGGGGCGGACGGGCTGTCCGCTTGGCGCCGGAGTTTCGCCTTGCCCTGGCAGGAATTGCAGGTGCCGCCGCACGCGCAGGGGGCGTGGCCGAGTAGGGCGGCATCAGCCATTCGGTCGGCCTGGGCCTCCACGGGATCCGTGATGGCGCCGACTTCCAACTTGGCGCGCAAATTGCCAGCGAGCCAATGCGCTTGCGCGCGCCGATTGGCGGAGCCGTAGCGAAGATTGCCGAAGAGCAAGGGTCCGGCCGGTGGCGCCATCTGCGCGCCCGGGTCCCACTGCGTTGCTTGGTTGCCGATGGAAGCGGCCTGCGGCGGCCGGCGGGTCTGCACCGCCAGCTTTGCGGCCGGCTCTGCTGCGGCTTTTGCTATTGTCCGGGTGCTCATTCCGCCGCCATCCGCGTCTCGGCCAGGCCCCCCCGGTACTGCCCGAAATTCGCTGGCGGTCGGCACCTTGCCCTGCTTCAGCAATTGCCGCGACACGGCCTGGCACAGCCGCGCCATGTCGATTGGCGCATCGTCCGCCGCCGCGGCAAACGCCGCGTCCAGCGCAGCCACGCGGATGTCGCCGCCGGCGAACGCGAACTGCCGTGCCAGGAACGCGAGATCGACATCGGCGGCCAACGGCGCCCCGCCGGGAATGCTGGCGCGCCACAGGCGTTCGCGCAGCGCGGCGTCGGGCAGGGCGAACTCGATGACGAAATGCATCCGGCGACTGAACGCCGGATCGACGTTGCGGGCCAGGTTGGAGGCAAGAATGACGACGCCGTCGAAGGCTTCCAGGCGCTGGAGCAGGAAGGCGACCTCGATGTTGGCATAGCGATCATGGGCGTCCTTTACCTCGCTGCGCTTGCCGAACAGCGCGTCGGCTTCATCGAAGAACAGGATCGCGTTGCCGTCGCGGGCGAGGGCGAAGATGCGGTCGAGGTGCTTCTCGGTCTCGCCGATGTATTTGCTGACAACCGAGGACAGGTCGATGCGCCAGATATCGAGGCCGGCCTCGCGCGCCAGCACGCCGGCGCTCATCGACTTGCCGGTCCCGGGTCCGCCGGAGAACAGAGCCGTTACGCCGGGCCCACCGCCGAAGCCCCAGTCGCGGTAAACGCGTTCGCGATGGCGGATCGCGCCGGCGAAGTGCCGGAGCAGGCGCATGGTGGCGGTCGGCAAGACCAGGTCGGGCCAGTTGTGCGAAGTGTCCAGGCGCCGCGCCAGGCCGCCGAATTCGGCGCCGGCCTGGTGGCGGGCAGCATTCAGCAGCGCGCTGCGGTCCGCCACCCTGCCCTGCGCCGGGTTCGTAGACCCGATCCGCAGGCATTCGACGGCCGCCTCGATCTGACCCTGGGACAGGCGAAATCGATCGGCCGTCTCGGCCAGCACCGCGGCGTCGGCAAGCACGCCTGCCTGGCGCAGTGCGTCCGTCCAGAGCCGGCGGCGGGCGGTGGCGTCCGGTGTGGTCAATGCGATTTCCATGGCGGGGAGACCGGAGAGCGCCGGGCGCCAGCCCGGGTCATCGGGGAGTCGCAGGAACACCGGCACCCGCGCTGCGCGCAGCAACGGGGCAATCGCTGGAAGTGTGGCAACCTCCGGCTCCGCGAGCAGCAGCGCACCGTTCAGCCGCGCTGCCAGGATACCGTCGCGCAGCCTCGCCTGCGCATCGGTTGTCAGCGACACGCGCACCACGGGTTGGTTGAGCGCTCCGACCGCGGTGGTGGGGTTCTCGGTTCGGGCGCCAGTGAGCAGCACCAGTGGCGTCTCGCCGGCCGCGAGCAGCGGCAACACCGGAGCCAGTGGACCCGGATCGGCGGCGATGGCCGGCTCCAGCACCACGCCGCGATTGTCCGCAAGGCCGATGCCGCTGAGGTGCCCGGTCAGGATGGGATTAGGAGCAAATTCCGCCAGCGGCGCGGCAAGGCGTTCCGTCGTCTCGATCGGCAGCAGCAGGCGAGAGGTGAACAGCACCCCGCCAGGGTCAAGCGCTGCGGCGTCGCCGAACAGGCGGCGTGTCAGGTCGGCGGTGGGCCAGCGGCGGCGCACATCGTCGTTGAGGTAGGCGATCAAGGTCGCATAGGCCGGGTCGAGATCGGGCGCCAGGGCCAGGACCAGGATATCGGTTTCCAGGTCGCTCAGGCCGAACATGGTCCGGATTGCATCGAGCGCCGGGTGCGGTTCGCGCACTGGCATCGTCGCCTCGTGGGGCGGCAGCGGCGGCTCCCTTCCCAGCACCGCGTCCACCTGTTCATCGCTGATGAACAGGCCACGGAACTCGTCCAGCGAAAGCTGGTAGCGGGCGCGCAGGCGTAACACCTCGCGACCGAGAGCGGCATCCAGACGCGCGAGTGGGAAGCGGTGCCGGATCATGCGGTGACGCGCATGAGCTGGATGCGTGCGCCGGTCGGGGCAGTGACGGTGTCTTCCGCGATCCGGCCGAGGGACAGCACGATATCGAGTGGCGGGCGGGCCAGGCGCGCAGACCAACCATCGGGGCGCCGCTCCAGCACGGCGTTGACGTCGAGCAGCCTGGCCCACAGGAACGGCGCGGAGCCGTCGCGGAAACCCCAGAGCCGGCGGGTGAACCGGGCAATGATCGCGCGCGCCAGCGTCGCCAATGTTCGCCTGGCGACTTTGGGGCTCGCCTCCGCCAGCAGGAAGCGAGCGTCACGCTGGCGGTCTATCGCCTGCCCAAGCGGGGCGAGCGCGAGCCAGGTCTCGGTGGGGATGGCAATAAGCCGGTCGCGCATCGTCTGGCTGGCGGCCCGCACGTCGAGGCCGAACAGCTCGCGCCAGAGCGGGTCGCCGAGATAGCTGCCGAAGCGGGCTCGCCCCGCGCACAAGCCCAGTGCCGCATAGGCAACGAGGGCGGCAACCTCATGGTCCGCCACGGCATCGACGATGTCGCCATAGCCGAGAGTCGGCAAAAGCAGCAGCAGGCCCCCGAACTGGGTGAATACGGCCTCGGCGCGTGGGCGCGTCGCCGGATCGTTGGCGCGGTGGATGGACTCGCGCAGGAGAATGCGGCGGGCGGACTCGGGCAGCCGGGCAGCCGCGGCACGCAATGCCTGGTCGGTGCGGCCGTCGCGGACGATTGCCACCGCCGAACCGTCGCTCAGCATGGCGTCGGCTCTGGCCTGCTCGATGCGGAGGAAGGCGCGGACTGTCTCCAGCAGCATGCGGCCCGCGAGGCCGGGATGGTGCGCGGCGGCGCTCAGATAGAGGTCGAGCACCTCCAGCGGCGGTGCGGATTTGTGCTGCGATTGCGGCGATGGCTGAGGCGCAGGCATCGAAACTGGCGGTTGCCTCGGTTTCGGCAGCTTCGGCCAGCCCATCCATCACGCGGTCGATCTCGCGCCCACCGAGAAGGCGGATAAGCTCGGAACGGCGGCCTGATGACAGCAGGCGCAGCGCACGCGTCCCAATCACCGGATCGGCCAGGATAGCCGTGCGCAGCGCGACCGGACGGGACAGGAAGGCAAGACCGTCGGCATCGCGAAGCCACCAGCGATGCCCGGCCAATCCGTCGGCCAACGCTTCGAGAAGCGCCGCAAGATGGTGTGCGCGCGACGGAAAGCCGATGACCCCGTCACCGTGCTCGGCCGCTGCGTCGGCTGCGTGGCCGATGGCGGCCGCAATGGCACGCGCCAGCGCGGCGGCGAACGCTTTGGCCTCGACTTCGACACCGAGGCTGATTTCGACCTCGAGACGACGGATGCGCAGCACTGTGCCGTCGGGGCGCGGCGCGACGGCTTCGGCGAGCGCGTCTGGCAGATGCCGCTGAGCAGCCTCGAGCAGGCGCGCTTGCAGATCGGCCGGCGACGGGTGATCGCGGGGCGCCAGACCCCGTAGTTGCAGGCGCCGGATGGCGACGCGCGGCACCTGCTAATCCCGCGATGGGGCGCTGAGAACCAACTCGGTCAGGCTGTGGATTTCCTCGGCCTGGCGGATGGCGGCCTCTGCCAGGCGGCTGAGTTCCGCGGCCTGCGATTCCGTCCTGTCGGTCAGGGTCCTGATTTCGGCAGCCTGGGCCGCGGCAGTGTCGGCGAGTGCCTGGAGCCTGCTGCTCTGATCTTTGCCGGCGTCGGTCAGCGTTTGCAGTTGGCCGGCCTGCTGCGCGAGCCGGTCAGTCAGCGCTTGCACCGAATTTGCCTGCTGGCTGAGCAGGGGCGTGGCGGCGATGGGCGTTGCGACACCGGGACCGACCAGGACGTTGACCTGGCTCTGCGGCCCGCTGCCGGAGGAGGCCCAGGCCTGGCCGATGACACGCGGGATGTCGCTCGGCTGGATCTGGCTCGGCGCGATGGCCCGACCGTAACCGTCTGCCCTGCCGGAGGGCACGATCAGGTCGCCAGGGTTGCAGGGACCCTCGATCGTAACGCTGACCTGGCCGAGGAAGGCGAGGAACTCGTGATTGTCGCGTTGCCCCCGTGGCGGCGCACCCCCGACCATCGCGGGGCGCAAACTCGTCACGAACACGGCGTCGGCGCTGTCGGTATCGAGCGAGACCAAACCATGGGTGACACCGACAATACGGCCTGGCCCGATTTGCGGCGTACCCGGCGCCCGCTGCACCGCCTCAGCATAGTCCTGGGAGTAGCCGGTGAAGATCGTTACGTTACCACCCCACACCGTGCTGTTGAAACCTTCGATCGAGCCGATGACTGTGTTGCTCTCGTCGAGGAACGTTATGTAGTTGGTAAGCACAGAGGGGGGAGTGAAGCCACTCGGGATCGCGCACCGCAACGCCAGCACATTGGCCGGCGCCGCCTGCGTGTTCTCAATGACTGCGACGTGATCGGACGGGTTCGGCGCGTTCGTCTGCGTAACGTTGCCCTGCACATCGAGCACGGTGCGTGGATTGTCGCGATGGCCGACGCTGACGAAGGAGCCGGTCGCGAACAACGAGGTGTTGGTGTTGCCGCCTGACACCTGCTCGACCAGGAGGCTGGCGCCGCCGCCAGTGCGGACATGCATGGTTGCACTCGGAGGATCGACGCCAACGCCAATCGCCCCGCCGGCGTTTTGCAGCAGCAATCTACTGGGATTGCCGCCTGTCCTGGCCTGAATGGAGTCGGAACGCAAATGCAGATCCTGGTTCGAGCCGACATCGCAGATGTCGAGCGGCGCCGCAGGCGAACTGGTGCCAATGCCGATATTGCCGCTTTTATCGATGTAGACGTTGGGCGAGCCATTGGTGAAGAACGAGAGCGTGTCGCTCGGCATGTCGTAATGGATGGCGCCGGCGCGAGGGGCAGCGGTGCCGTTGGCGAAGGCGATCTCGTCCCAGGCGTTCTGTGATTCGAGCAATAGGCGAGTGCCGCCGCCGGCGGGATTGGCAATCGCCAGCTGCGCGAAGTTGTTGGCCAACAGGGTGCCGTCGACCGGGCCGATCGCCATCTGGCCATCGGCGGTGAGCGACATGACTTCGGTCGATGCGACGCCGAAGTTCATCTCCTGCAGCTGCTGATCGTAAGTTATGAACCCGGCGTTCTTGTTGGGCGCGATGGTGCCGGTGGCGAAGAAGATGTTGCCGGTATTGGCAGCGTTGCTGACGATGGAGATGCCGGTGTCGGCGGTGCTGGCGATCACCAGGTTGTTTGCGAGAGTACTATAGTTGTCGATCGCGTCTGTGCCGATTGAAACCCTGGAGTCGGTGCGGAACACGACGTCGGGGTACACGGTGCCCAACCCATCGACGGTGCCAAACACCATGCGGTCCTGCCCGGGCGTGCCGCTCTTGGCGCCGAACACGAAATCCAGGTCCTGGCCGCCTTTCGCATTCAGCGTCCCATTGCGCTGGATATACTCGGGCGCGCCGCCTGCCGGCGCACCGGTGGTGTCGCGCAGTTCCAGCTTGGTGCCCCACAGGCGCGCGTCACCGAGCACACGCATGTCGCCTTCGACCCATACCAGCTCTTCGCCGATCATGCGGATCGCGTTGTGTGGATCGACCTCGATGTCGGTGGTCTGAATGGCGGCGGCGCTCTCGGCCTTGTCGATCGCTGTGGAGTTTGCGGCGATGCGGTCGCTCTGGCGATCGCGCAGGCGCAACACGCCATCGGCGGCCAGTACGCTCTCGGCCACAGTGTTGATATAGCGGCGGACGCAGCGATTGAGCGCGAGCTGAACATTGCTGCGGGCGTTGAAGGAACCTGGCGTGCCGGCGACGTAACTGACGATGCCGACAGGCACCAGCCAGGGCACGTTGTCGGCGGGAAACGCCTGATAAGGCACAGTACCGTCCAGCACGACATCGGCATTCTGGTCGACCGCAATCAGCATCTCACGCGGGTCGGCGATGGTGACGCCGTTGACGATGACGCCGCCGCTGCGCTGCTGCACTGTGGGATCGCCGGCGGAAACGCCGAACGTCTCTGTCATGCGGGTGGCCGGGTCGCCGGCGCCGCACACCTGGAATCCGGGCTGCACCTGCTCGGTGCCAACGGACTGGTAATATAGCCAGATGATCTGGTTGCCGCTCTGCAAGTCGGCGAGCAGATCGGCGGTTACCGGCACCGGCGACGCAAGGACGATCGGACGGCCGTAGCCGTCCCAGGCCATGCCTGGCTCGATCCACATCTGAATGGCGCCGGTCGCGTCGGGGATTTCGACCAGGGCGAGACCGCCGCCGATGCCCCAGGTGCGCCCGGACAGCGATAGCCGGCGTGTTTCGTCCCGGGAATAGACGACCGCAGCATTGAGGTCGTCGGCGCCGATATATTGGCCGTTCGTGAAACTGGGGCGCGGTGGTGGGGTATCGGCGATCGTTCCGGACATGAGTATTGTCCCTTCAACCCTGTCTCGGCTGCTGCTGCAGCGTGTCGAGCGTCGACTGCTGTGTCGCGACCGTCTTCTTCAGGTCGTCGATCTCGGCGCGCATTGCAGCCATATCGTCGGTGCTCGCCGTGTTCCCGGAGGTGGCACCGAGCAGCGGGGCGAAGCCGTTGGCCAGTGGACGGATGATCTCGGCCAGAACCTTGGCATGCGGTGAAGCGGCAAGGCTGCCGTTCTGCGCTGGAGTAGCCGGGGTGAACAACGCGTTGGCAAGGTCCTGAAAACTCAGCGCGTTGGCCGTCCCGGTCAGGTTGGTAAGCACCGCCTCGGAGATCGGGTTGCCAGCGTTGTATTGCGTGGCGCCAAAGCTGAGTGGCTGCGAGAGCACGAATGCCTCGGCACCCTCCGGCGCCTTGGTGTCCGTTTCGGTTTTTTCCTCCCGCCTGGCTCCGACAATGTTTGAGTTGTCGTCTCCGGTGGGAGCGAAACTGCCCGGCAGGTTGAACACAGCGCAGCAGGCACTTTGCATGAACTTGCGGATGTTCGGCACGAATGGCAGCCAGCCGA
This sequence comes from uncultured Alphaproteobacteria bacterium, assembly GCA_963726125.1. Taxonomy (GTDB): domain Bacteria; phylum Pseudomonadota; class Alphaproteobacteria; order Acetobacterales; family Acetobacteraceae; genus JAMXLO01. The sequence goes on from CAVSBG010000021.1 coordinate 154,021, forward strand.
GCCAATAGCCGAGGGTGACGTTGGTAACAACGTGCTTTCGGAGTGTTGTCCAGTTGCAGACGGAGACGACAGAGCAGTCGCCGACCCTGACGGTGATCGCGGCAAGCGGCACGCGCGGGTCGCCGGGTGGTGCGCACGGCGGCAACACGGCGTTGCAGAAGCATTGCAGCAGGAACTCGAAGGAGATGATGATCAGTTCGCCGAAGGCGAAGCCCCAGAGTGCGACAAAATTCGGCGAATTGGCCCCCGGCACGTCGACTGCGCGCAATTTCGTCACCACCTCGCAGTCGTTGCCGCCCTGGGTGATGGCGTAACGGATCAGCGCGAGGCGCAGATTGCAAAGATAGTTAATCCAATCGGTGGGGTTCTGCGAACCTGTCGGCATGGCCGGGAGGGCGGCGAAGAGGTTCTCCATGCAGCATGCCATATTGGCGAACAGCGCGCCGTGAGCTTCGGCGGCGAAGCCGGTCAGTCCGCCAACATACGACACCGGATTACGTGTGATATCCGGCGGGGCGCGGAATACCTCGTAGCGATAGGTCTCGCAGGTGACGCTGGGCTCGCAGGTCGGCGGTGCGCCGCGCCGCGGGCGCTTTGTGCCGATCGGCTGGCTGGCCGCTGTCGAGGCGGTCTGGCCGCCGCACGAGCATCCATAGCTGGTGACGGCGCCGCCGCAGGTACAACCGGAGCTGGACATCTTGCCGGCACCACAGCTGCAGGCGCTACCGCTGGCGCAACTGCACTGGCTGGAGCCGGTCAGTGGCGTGATGCCGCGGGACGGTGACTCCTGGTAGCTGATCGCGAGGATCCACGTCTCGGTGGCGTCCTCGCACGTCGTGTTGTCCTTGTAGGGACCGCAGTCGACCTGATTGCTCGGCGTGCAGGCGTTGATCAGCGAGCAAACATCGACCGTATCAGGCGAACACACGATGATGTCATTGCCGCATGGATCAATCGCGTAACCGGGCGAGACGGAAACAGCATTGCCACATGGATCGCAGCTCACCTGCAGGCCGCACACGACCCCATGGCCGACCAGATAACGATTGTGCAAACGGTTCTTGGCGAGAATGTAATTGTCGAGCCGGTTCAGGTCCTGCTCCGACAGCAACTGACCGGCGAAAAAACGCGGCCGGCACAGGCACTCCAGACCGCCGCATTGCGGGCATGGTTGGCAGGCCGGGCTGGGTGGCAACAGACCGCTCGCCGGCGTCGACGTGGTTGGGTTTGTCTTGTTCCAGACAGTGCCGGGTTTATAGACCGGCTGCTTCGTTACGACCTGCTGCATAAAACTCTCCTGGGCGCGCCGGATAGGTGATCACGTGACAACGGTGAACCAGCTCTCGAATAGGCCGCCCGCGATGCCGTCGCCGGTGGTTCGCTGCGGGAGGTACGGCGCGAGGTGATTGCCATCGACGCTGTTGCCGTTGGTGTCCGGGATCAGGTCGCCATGCACCTGGAAGCGCACGATGGCGGAACCGCCCTGGTTCATGCCACCCTGCGGGGTCATGGCACTGACGCAGGCGGCATTACAGGTGCCCCCGGTGGCAATGGAGCCACCGCTTGCGACGCCCAAGGTCGGGACTTCCCACGGCTCCGCCGTGCCATACTGCGACCAGCTCGTCTGCGCGGTCGAGCCCGGTGTGTTATTATTGGGGATCAGCAACGCCACCGTCTGATCGTTCACGTTGATGGATTCCACCGGCGCGCTGAACGCCACAATGAAACTGTTGAGTTGTCCGCTCGCGACCGCGGTGACCGTGCCGCCATTCTTGATCCAACTGACCGACTGGATGCCGGTGAGATCAGTTGGCGACGTCGATGGCCCGGTTGATGGTTGCGGCGCCTGGATCCCGGCGTTGGCCTGGTTCATCAGGCACAGCAGCGCCTGGGTGATCGCCTGGGTCGAGGCAAGAATGGTGCGGACGCTGTTGTCGATGATTGAAACGCCGGCCCCTGCCGAGGCGGTGCTGTCCTCCAGCTTGTTGCCGACCTGCCAGTTCTCAACACGGGCGAGCAGCAGCCCATCGGGCGGTACGCAGGCGGGGCAATCACCCCCCAGGAGGGCGTCGCGGCAATCGATCGGTGTAAGATCGATGATGGCGACGGCGCCGGAAGCGGCCTGCGTGGGGTCACCGCTGAACGGCGCGTAGAGCGTGAGCGCCGAGCGGGTCAGTACTGGCGCCTGGAGGTTCTCACCGACCGGGAACGCCGCGGTGACCGCGCCGGCTGTGCCATTCTGCAGCGCCAACAAATTGACGCCCTGGAAGTTGCCGGGGTTGCTCGGCGCCCCGGACGGCGCCTCGGTCACGATAGCAAGGCCGCCGCCGTAAGCGACCGTGACGCTCTGCGGTTGGTTCGCGAGTGTCGCTTGCACCGTGACTGAGCTGGTAGTCGGGTCGACGAGATGGAGCGACGTTGCTGACTGGTCGATCACCGCCAGCAGATCCGCCCCGCTGCCGCTGCTGACCAGAGCCAATCCATCAGCGTGAATGCCGGTAACGGTCGTTGCCGTCGGCGTGAGTGTGGCGGCGGTCAGGTCGACGGAATTAAGTGTCGTGCTGCCCGGCTGACCGAACCAGACGGTCTTGCCGTCCGAAGAGAACACCCCGGCCGTGCTGGCGCCACCGAGGCTGAAAGTGGCTGTCGGCGTAGCCGGATCGGGCACGCCGGCGGAGAACAGGAAGCTCTCGCCGCTGGTGGTATCGACGACGAGCAGGCGGCCATCGGCGGCGACCGTCATCGCCAGCAGGTCGGCGGACCCTGCGCCGGTCAGCGGTGACTTGCGCGCCGGACCGGCCGAAATGCCGCCGCCCGCGTCCGGGGTGAACACCCAGAGTTCCGGCGGGTTGCCGGCACTCGCAGGCGCGGCGCCGACATACACCGTTTCGCCATCGGGGGAGATCGCCAGGGCGAGCCCGCCCTGCCCCAATACGTAGCTCGCTTCGATCACCATGTGGTCGGTGGTGACCTGATACAGCGTGGCGGCGCTCGCATTGCCGGCGCCGACGAAGATACGCTTGTTGTTTTCATCCAGCGCGACCGCGCTGGCATGGGCGATGCTTATGCTGTTGTTCCACGTGAACTTCGGCGTCACCACCGGCGGTTTCGGTGCCGGGCGATCGACCAGCACCTCCAGAGCGAAGGATTCGAGAATGCGGTTCGGTGCACACTGTGTGTCGTCGCATCCGCATTCATCGTAGAGGACGGGAATTTCCTCGGTTGGGCACTCACGCCAGGACAGCATGAAGTCCAGCGAATGGGTCAGTGTGTCGCCGTTCTTGATCAATGCGGCGACTTCGGATGCTTTGGTGAAGTCGTATGTGTCCTTCTCGGCGACCAGAATGTCGTGCCCGCAGCAGTCGATCGCAGAGCCGGGCTCGAGGATCACCAGTTGGTTCTGGCAGGCCGCGTTGGGGTATTGGCGGATGTCCAGCCCACAGACGACGCCCGTGCCATGCAGGCGCTGGTGATGCAGCCGGATCTTCTCGCGGAAATACCACTGCTCGTCCGTGAAATCGCGCTCCACCAGCAGCTTGCCGGTGAAGTAATGATTGCGCGTGAGCGGCCGCGCACAGCAGTCGTCGCAACTGCACGCGGGGCCGTGCTGGTGGCTCATGGACATGATGTTCTCCCGCTCATGCGATGCGCGCTCCGTTGCCGATGCGATTGCGGCCCAGGCGCGGTCCTGGATCGATGTTGGGGGCGGCGCTCAAAACCGTGGCCCGCCCGAGCGCGGCGCTGTCGAGGATGACGCCCTCCGGCCAGCAGCCAACGACGCTGTCGAAGCCGATGCAGGCCTGGATGCCAATGCGCATCCGCGGCAGCACAAAGCGCAGTTTTGCCGCGCTCCAGGCCGGCGCTTCGGCGCTCAGCAGGCGCTGCAATGCGCCCTTGGCCTGCTGTGTGCGTGCCAGGCCGCCGGGCACGAAGACGGTAAAGGCGTAGGCATCGACGTTGAACGGGTCGGCGATCGCCTGTTCCGACGTGTTCAGCTGCGTGACGCCGAGCTGGGCGGTGTTGCCGAGTTGGGAGCGGCCGGTGATGGTGTCGCCCCAGAGCACGGCGTCATCGCCCAGGCGGCCGGCGCCAAGGAACAGCCAGCGGCGGATCTTCCAGTGCTCCAGGATCAGCGGCGGCGGGTGCCAGGCCGGCGGTCGGGGCGCACAGTTGGCGCCGCAGGAAGGCGCCGGACCGGTTGGACGCGGGCCCAAGCCGAGAAACAGCAGCAGCAGCCGGCGCAGCCCCGGCAGGGTGCCTCGGCAGGGAAACAGCTTCGCGATACGCAACAAATACAAGCGCCGCCGCTCAACTGGCCACGCTCTGTCGAAGGTGACCCCGATCCAACCGGCGAGCCAGGTGAGCATGTCCGGCGCGCCCTTGGCCGCCGAGGTCGCTGGCGCAGACCGCGGATCGAATAGCGCGGCCTGATTGTCGATCTCGGTCTCCACCGACCGAAAGCCGGTGTCGAAGATCGCCAGCAGCCGGTCGGCAAAATCGGCCGACACCGGATCGGGGGCGAAGGCGGCCGGCAGATACCGGCGCAGGCTGATGCGCGGATACTCGATGCGCATCTTGTGCAGGCGCGGCGTGTTCTGTCCGCTGCCGGTCAGGCTGGCGCGGAGCCACAGATAGCGGCCGGGAGCACTGAGGATCAGCGCCTCGGACGGCGGCGCGGCCAGCGGCACCGTGGTCCACGCGTTGTCCGGCAGGGTAGAAACGAGGTCGTCAGGCTGCGCCGCTTCAGAGGTCCAGGTCTGAATGGTGAGGTCAGCGCCCGCCGGCAACTCGGCGGCAAGCAGGATGCGGTGCCATTGGCAACGGCCGATGCGCGAGTCGAGCGCTGTGCTGATCCAGGTGCCGCCGGCGGCGAAGGTGGGGGGCATAGGCAGCGAAGCGGTACTGGGCTGGCCGAACGGGTCGAACCAGCCGGCAGTGGCGCAGCGTCCGGCGAGATTGACGCGGCCTGTGGCGTCGCTGGCGAAGTCGGGCAATTCCGGAAAACAATCGCGCACCGCGTCGACGTCGGTCGGCGTGCCGACCGGCTTGCCGTCCGGACTGGTGATCTGCACCGTCGCCTGACCCGGCACCCAGGTATAGATCCGGTTGAACCGGTCGGCCGCGATGGCCGCAACGGCGCCGAAACCGGTCCAGGCCGCGCGCCAGGTGCCGCCGCGGTCGAATACGTGAATCGCGCCGTTCTCGATGTCGGCGACGTAGGTGCGGCCGTCGGGTGCAACGGTGATCGCCGACGGCTGCCACGGGTTCGGCACGGCGGATTTGGGCGGTGCCCAGATGGCGCGCAGTGCAAAGCCATGCGCGGCGAACACCAGTACGCGGCCGGGCGGCCCAGCGTCGAGCACCAGCAGATCGTTGGCGCGCGCCGCGATCGCGGTGGGCGTGACCAGCTGGCGCGGGCCCTTGCCGATACCGGCTGTGCAGGGAACGTCGACGAACGCGCAGGCGCAGTCGTCGAAGCGCCGCAGCTTTCCGGTCTTCTTGTTCAGTAGCCAGACGGTGCCATCGCGGCTGAGTGCGACGTTGGGTGGCGGGACGAGACCACCGAAGCGGCAGGACGGATCAGCCAGCGCGCCCGAACCGCCGGGCACAAACTGCAACGTCAGGGCGCAGTCGAGCGGCGAGACGGCGATGTTGCTGGAGCTGCCCGCAATCGGCCAGCCGTCACGCCCGTCCACCACCATCCACAGTGGATCGTGCGGCAGGCCGGGCGGCGGATTGCGGAACGGGGCCGTGTTGATCATGCCATCGACCCCATCGCAGTCGGATCGGTGGTGACGGTCGCGGTAACGGAGGACACCGTCAGCAACGCGCCGGTCGGTATTGGCACGTCGGTGCAGGCTGCAGCCGACGTGCCGTTCAGATTGATTTCGACCTCGGCGACGCGGATGACGTCGGTGACCAGCGCGGTGCGCAGGATGTCGACGAAGTAGATGGTTCCGCCGAACGGCCAGCCGGTGCCGTCGGGGCCGCCCTGGATCGGGTCGAGGAAGCTGGTCAGCGCGGCTTCCACCGCCAGCTCCACGGTGCCGGTATCGGCGTCAGGTTGGGCCAGCACCTGCAGCGAAATCGTCACCGGGATGTAGGTCGGTGCGATGACGTAGAGTTCGGTGGCGATCAGGCGGCGCGCGTCGAGATAGGCGCAGACGGTACGCAGTAGACCCGGACTGGGCATTGGCGCCGGTGACGAAACGTTCGGCACGACGATGACGGTGACGACGCCAGGCACGCTCATGCCGGGAAAGTCCGGATGGTATAGCGGCAGTGCCTTGGCGCGCGCGATCGGTCCCGCCTGCGTCGCCAGCAGTTCATAATCGGCCGCGGTTACCGCCCTGTTTTGCGTTTGTAATGCTTGCGGTGCGCGGTCGATGGCGTCCTGCAAGGCTTCCTCGTCGGTGCCGCCATAGGCTGCGAACGGCGTGGAAATATTGGCGGTGTCGATGCCAGGAATGCTGGTCATCAGCGTAAGCGCGGTGCCGGCTGCGACATTGCTACGCGCGCCGCCGCCGAACTGATACTGCAAGGCGACCATGCTGCCGGTCGGGTTGCTCAGATCGACGACAGGGATGTGACCGTGGATGCCGTCGCCCAGCGTGATGGTGCCGGGAGTAGGGTCGAGCATGTAGACCAGGTCGTTAGGCCCGCTGACCGCAAAATCATCGACCTCGGTCCAGGGGGCGGGACCGCTGCCTTCATCGATCTGCAGCGTCAGGCTCTGGTCGATCACCGGCGTGCTGGACAGGGTGAATTGCTGGCTTGGCGTGCCGTTGCTGCCGCCGACGACTTCATTCAGCACGGTCTGCACCGCCAGCGCGGCCACCGCGTTGGGAGCGACCAACGCCAGCACGGGCGGCGTTTCGTAGAACGTTGCGGCGATCCGGGCGCGCAGCCAGGCGCGACTTACGTCGGTTTTCGGGCCCATGGTGGCCGAGACGAGTTGGCCGTTCGGCGGCAGCAGCAGACGGACGAAGCCAGGGATGGTGAATGCGAGCGTGTCGTCCGACAGCACCTTCAGCGGTTGCCACGCGCTGCCGGCCCAGTACTCCCAGACGATGCTGGCTGGAGCGTAGACGGGCGACGCACCGCCACCGCAGGGCATCGGCGGTGGCATGGCGCGCGCCAGGGCGGGCCAGATGCCAAGGGCGAGTTCGACACCAGCCGGGAAATTGCCGCCGGCGTTGAAGCCCAGCAACAGCGCGGCGCCCTGGTTGGCGAGCGGACCGAACGGCGCAAAGCCGGTTTGCGCAGCGCTGGCAGCGGCGTTGGGATTGCTCGGCGGCGGAACGTTCAGTGTAGTGACGTCGGTATAGAACGTGCCGTCATATGCCAGAACGGCGTCCATCGGCGCCTGGATGGCGATGATGGCACGCTGCGTCTCGAACACGATCGGATCGCCACCATCGGAGGCGACGGCGCTGACCTGGGTGCGTGATGCGACCGGCACGGTGTTCGAGGCGAAGCCCGCCTGCACCGGAAACACCAGCGAGGTCTGCGCAGGCTGCGCAGGCGTCAACTCGATGCCCATCAACTGGAGGAACTTGATGTAGTTCAGTAACGGCACCTGGCCCAGGCGGTAAGTCAGGAGGTCCGTCATCCACGCGAACAGTTCCACCAATGCGTAGCCGGCATCGCCGGGGTTGAAGTCGGTCCATTCGGTTGTGTAACGGGGTATCCGGGTCTGCGCCTCGGCCATCAGGTCGGTAAAGGCGCGGTTGTCGATGACCGGCAATTCGGCGGAGAGCGGCATCGCTCAGCCCCCTTCCGTCACGAAGAACGGATACACCAGATTGGCCAGCGAATTGTTTGCCCTGATGCGATAGTCCACTCGCAGCAGCAGCAGGTTCGCTTCGCCGGCGGGGATTTCACCGCTGACGTCCAGCACGTCGATACGTGGCTCCTGCGCCACCAATGCCTTGCGCAACTGGTCGACAATCTGGCCGACGCTCTGCGGTGAGCTTGGCGAAAATACCAGGTCGTGCATGCCGGAGCCGTAGTCCGGATGCATCAGCCGTTCCTTCAACGCGGTCGACAGAATCAGCCAGACGCATTGTTCCACTTTCGTGTCGTCCGTCGCGGTGGCGAGCTTGCCGGTCGGACTGACTGCCAGCGGGAAGGCAAGGCCGGCGCCGCGGAATGCACGCGCATCAGGAGCGGTTGCGTTCAGCATGGCAGCGCATCCGAGATTTCCTGCAGCACGGTGGCAACCTCGGCCAGCGTTTGCAGCAGCGACTGCATCGCCTCCAGATCGTCCGCGGGCACCGCGGCAGGAATGGATACACTGAGGTTGACGTTGGCGATCTTCAGGAACGGTGCCGCAAGCTGCAGCAGCGTGGTGATCGGCTGCATCGACTGCATGGTGCCTTGCGCGGCGGTCGTGGCGTTATCCTGCGCGCATTTCAGCGCGGCGAGCATGTCGGTATTGCCGGCGCCCTGGGCGATGCCGATCTGGATGTTCAGGCCGCTCAGGATGTTGACCACGCTTTGCAGCGCCTGGATGGTGCAATGAAGCATGGCGGCGATCAGCGCCAGCAGATCCTTGACGAAGCAAAACATCCCCGTCGGCAGCACCATCCCCGTACAGGTGGTGAGAGCCTTTAGGCCGTCAATAAACGCGAGGACGAATTGCGGTGGATTACTTGGCGCGTTAATGAGGTCGCCGAAAAATTGCAGGATCTTCAGCAAGCATTCCATGCTCGCCATCATCGGCGCCAGTTGCAGCACCAGACTGAAATTCATCGAGCAATCGGTGGGAATGCCACGGGTGAAATCGGCAAGGCCCGCCAGTTCACCACCGATCGGCAGCGTAAAACTCGGGGGCGGCATCGACGGCTTGGGCAGACTGAGGTCGATGCAGGCCGGCGGAGTGAGCGCCGCGGTCAGTTCAGCAGGAAGCGATATGTCGATGGTGGCCATGACAGCTCTTGCTCAGATTGGGTTATTGTTCGGTGTGACGACGCGGCTCCACGGCGCCTGACCGTTCACCGGGCGGCCAGTGAGCACGAGATTGTCGGCTTCGATCATCAGCGTGGTCTGTGCTGTCAGCCGCATGACACCGTTGGTCATGATGACGCGATTGCCATGCGCGTCCTCGATGATCAGCGCCCCCATATTGCCGCCACTCGGCGTCGAATCGACGAAACGGATGGTGTGGCCGTTCTTGGACTTTATCATTCGCTGACGTGGGTCGGGCGACGGCGGGGCCGACACACCGTTCCACATGGCACCAATTACGTAGGCATGGTTGAAGTCGCCATGCTCGAAAGTGACCGCGACCTCGTCGCCGACCTCCGGCATGAAATACATGCCACGATCGTCACCGGCGAATGGCGCGATGATCGATGCCCAGGTGCTCTGCATGCTGCCGCCGTCCAGCCACGGGAACGTCACCTGGATGCGTCCCTGATTCTGTGGATCCTGCACATTGACCACCTGGCCGATGACGATGCCGGGAAGGCGTTTCTGCACCAGCATCAGGAGCCTCCCCCGGTAGTACTCGGGTCTTCCCGCCGGCAGTCGAACTCTGTGGTGTAACCGCTCTCGCCCAACGTATGGGTCGTCTTGGTCACGAAATAAGCTCCCGACAGCCGCGCGCCGATGCCCTGGATGTTGACGCGGGTGCCAGCACGCAGCGACGGCAGGCCGATCGTCTTGGCCTTCGCGGTCACCATCATCTTGGTGCGGTCCAGCAACATGGCGCGTGCCATCTGCTGTGCCTCGGCCGTGGTGAACACGGGGAGGTCTACTGTTTGCTGCTGCCGGTTCTGGATCAGGCTGTGCAGATTGGGATTGATCTTCTTCACCTGCGGATCGTTCAGATCGACAGTGACGCTGATCGGCTTCTGCGCCTGGCGATCCCAGCCCTTGACGGTTACCGACTGCCATTGATTGGCACAGCTCAGCGATGGCTTGAACGAGATCAGTCCCTTGCCCCATTCCAACTGGTAGTTGGTTGGCTGGGTCTGTGTGCTGGGGCCGAAATAGAGCTGCTTGGTGTCGTCATGGACTTCCAGCACGTAGCCTTGGCCGTTGGCCAGCTGCAGCAGGAAGTCGACATCGTATTGGTCCTTCTGGGCTACGAAGTCGATCGGAACTTCATTCTGTGGATTGACCGCAACCTGCCAGGGAGACGGGATGCGCGGCGTGCCCTTGTCGCGCAGGCTGTTGAACGCCAGCGCAATGTTGCTGGGCGTCAGGTTGGTCCAGGCGTTGGAATATTTCTTCTTGCGGAACTGTTGCAGAATGTTGAGGCCGCGCACCGACAGGAGTGGCGGCCCGGAATCCGGAAAGGTCGGATCCAGGCTCTGGAATGTCGCGTGCACCATCGTCTGCAGGTTGCCGACATAACCCAGCGCCAACTCCACCTGGGTTTGGCCAGGGTTGAACAACGTGAACAGGTTCGAGCCCTGTCCAAGCTGCGCAGCAGTTTCCGATCCTATGTATTTGCAGCGGAAGGCCGAATCGTCCCAGTTGTTGACGGTGATTTCGAACCCGTCGATTGATGTGATGTCGTCGTGGTAGACCACCTCCATCACGTCTCGTACGACACTCTTTGGCGGCGGCGTACCATCGATGCGCAGCTCGAAGCACGGCGCGTAGAAGTCCCGGTTGGCGGGATTCAGGCTTTCTTGGTACAAGGTCGTGAATGCAGTCATTTGTCAGTTCGTCGGCAGGGCTGGGACGGTAAGGCGCGCACCGGGATTGAGACGGCGCGGGTCGTCGATGCCGTTGGCGAGCGCGATGGGACGCCAGTTTGTCGCATCGAAATAGAACTGACCGGCGACGCCCGATAACGTATCTCCGCGCGACAGCACGTAGCTGTGGGTCTTGTTCGGTGAGGCGAGATTAAGCGCGTCGAGCTGTTGGCTGAGTGGACTGTATTCGCGCAGGCTGAGCGACAGCTTGCCGCGCACCGGGATGCCGCCGCTGCTCCACAGCGTAAATGTCTGACGAACGTTGGTGACAATACCGCGAAAGCCATTGCGCCGCTGGTTGCCCAATTCCGGCGGCAGTTCGTTGCCGGGGAAATCCGCTCCCCAGCAGAAGGTGACAACCGGAGGCGTATGCTGATCCGGGATGATGCGAGACAGCGCGTAGATCGGATCGGTCAGCGTAGTGACGCTGACCGCATTCATTCCCATGCCCTTATCGGAGGTGTCGAAGAACAACTCCAGCTTCAGGGTTTCGGCATCGCCACGAATGAACTGCTGCAACGGCGCCGTCAGGCCGGGGATCGCGATCTCGGCGATGTGGACATTCTTTTCGAGAACAATCTCGGTCGGATTGTATTGCAGATCGATTATCTCGGTCTCGAACTGGCTCCACTCGACCATCAGGGAGGCCTGGCCTGGACTGAACATCTCAGGTCTCCTGCTTGTCGGCGTCTTCATCGCCGCCAATGCGCGTGTCCTCTTTGCGGCGGCGCTCGCGCTCGCGGCGTTCATCGGTGCCGGCGAGGACCGCGTGCACCAGCCGGCGCACCAGCTTGGGATCCAGCAGCGCGTGGCTGTCCACCGTGCGAACGGTGGCGACGATTTCGTCTATGACAACGTCGGTGACCGCCATGGCTGCCTCCCTAGAAGACCGAACCGATGGCGCCGGCGATGCCGACGGCCAAGATACCAATCGGACCGCCCGTGGTGATCGTCAGCCCCTCGTGCGCGATCTCCAGCGTTTCGATGGCGACCTGGTTTTGTTGCGCGTTCAGCGTCGGGCCGGTCCAGCGCGCGGGCAGGCCGCGCCGCCAGCTCCACACCATCTGCGCCGAACCGGATTCATCCAGCAGCGTAATGGTGCCGTCCTTGCGGATGCCTTGCCCGTTCAGCCAGGTGGTGAGCCAGGTCCAGGAGTCGGACGGATCAAGGAATGTGCTGCTGGCGATCACACCGCGCTTGAACACCAGATTGGCCCACTTCATCCGGCCAGGAAAACGCAGCGCGCCGGTGTTGACGCCGCCGGCCTCGTAATTCTCCACCTCCATGGTGACGTCGAGGCCGGAGATTTCCTGGAAGCCCGCGCTTGCCTGCCCACCGGTGAGGCTGAGCACGATACCGCCCAGCGCCGCGCCGGAGGACGGCTGGCTGTTCATGAACGACACCAGGAAATTGAATCCGAGTAACGGATCTTGGCGCTGTGCGACGATCGCCATCAACCACCCCCCGCGGCCAAAACGCCGCGAACCTGGATGTCCAGCGAGTCATCGCTACGGCCCAGGCGCAGCAACACGAATTCGAACGGGACCGATGGAGCGATGGCGATATCGGCAAGCAACTGGCCCATCGCCTGCGTGCTGGGCGGATTGTTGCTGTCGTTGCACACGACCTGATAGGCGGCATCCGCGGTGGCACCGACCAGCGCACCCTGGATCCACAACTGGTTCAGCAGCCGAACGATGCCGGCAGTCAGGGTGGCGCGGGTGAACTGATTGTTCGGCTCGAACACCACCCAGCGCGACGATAGCTCCAGCGCTGCTCTGATCATGCAGACCAGACGGCGGACATTGATGAAACGCCAGTTCGGATCGGAGGAGATAGTGCGCGCACCCATCACCCGGATCGGCCGCCCGAAATCGCCGCGGATCACGTTGATTCCGACTGCGTTGAGCACGCCGTGGATGTTCCGCTCGATTGGAATGGTAACGTCCTGCGCCCAGGACACGTCGACGTTGGCCGGCGCCTTGTGCACACCCACCGAGAGATCGGTCGCGGCAATCAGTCCGGCGATATGTCCAGACGGCGGTATCGCGCGTGTCGGCGTGATCTGCAGCGGATCAGGCGCGAACAGCCAGGGGAAGTACAGCCCACCGAACTCGGTGTCGAAGTTGTCGCGCCAGGCCTGCACCGGCGCGATGCCGAGGCTGGCATCGGACGCGGTGTCCCATGGCGGGTCGATCAGTGCGACGCGGTCGCCCAGCGTCTCACACTGGTCCACCATTGCCGCCTGCACCGACAGGATATCGGCATCGCTGAATATCGGCGGCAGTTCCTGCACGATGATTGGCGAGACCGGAATCGCCAAGACCTCTGGCGGGCACACCGGGCACAATTCCGGCGGCGCCGGCGGCAGGAAAGGCGGCGGCATTTCGGGACGAATGAGGATGTCCGGCACCGCCAGCATTGACACATCGTCCTGGTTGGCCAGCGGTGCCAGGCCGACATCGATGAAATCCTGCGCAGTGAGCATCGCCAGGCCGTCCTGCCCTCCCGTCAGCGGCACCTGCGCGCCGGAGACGATGGTGAGCGGCGCCGGAATGTCGGTGGGCGCTATCGGCGGCGGCAGCATGCTGACCAGCGGAAGTGCACCAGGGGGCGTGAAAAAGGCGCTGAAGTCGATCGGTTGCAGCAGGACGCCGGCGTAGGGCTGCGCCTCGGGCACCAGCGACAGGCCCTGATGCAAACTGGCAAGATTGCCGTCGTTGAACACCAGCAGGTCGTAGGTCAGGCTTTCCGCCAGCAGCGCTACGCCGGGTGCGAAGCCGGTCACCGGATATTCCCGCGGTCCGCGCTGCGTCGGATCCGGGTTCAGCCAGTTGAGCCGGTGTTGCGCTGCGTCGATGCCGGCCAGCACGCGAACCTGAACCGGCGCACCAGCCTGAGTCAGGCGCACCAGCGAATTCTGCGCGAAACCTGATGTGGACGGCACAACAGCGAAGGCAGGCGTGGACTGCGGAAGATTGACCAGCACCTGGCCGGCAGTACGTTCCACCAGTGCGACCGTCAGGGCGTTGCCCCAGGAACCCGGACTGGATGCGGTAATCGTCCACGGCGCGCCACCGCTCAGCACCGCCACGGCGTACGACGCTGCTATTGCGCCAATTTGCGCGTCGGGCGAGGCAACGCGCACCACACGCGCTCGGTTGCCGCCGTTCTCGAAGAAGGCGCGCACCGAATAGGCGAGGAAGCCGCCGCCGATATAGCTGCCGAACACCGCCTGGAATTGGCGCATGCTCTGCACCGCGACGGGAACGCCGAGTGGACCGCGCTGGGCGATGCCGACGAAGCCGGGGATGTCGGTGCGCAGCGCGACCACCGGCGCTGGCTGGTCGTAGCGCTGCAGATAGGCGCCCGGCGCGGCAGGATGTTGGATCGACAGGCTCATGCGGCGAGTTTGATGCTGATGCTCTCGACGACGATTTCGACACTTTCGATGGCGACCTCATTGCCGGCGGCCGACAGGTGCGGACCTTCGACCTTGTTGAGAATGCCGTTACTGCACTGGAAGAACACCACGTCGGTCTGGGTCTCGTCGCACAGCACGATGGTGAAGTTGCGCCGTGCGTTGGATGCGCCGGTGGCGACGGCGGAATACCAGTCCCAGAAGGTGGAATCCTTGAGCTGGCCGTGCTTCAGCGTAACCGGCGTGTGGAACTTGCGCAGGCCGGTCAGCTTGCGCACCCAATTGTTGGGATCGTTGCCGTTGCGATAGTCAGTTGTATCGCCATCGGCCATCAGCCCGGTAACCTCGCTGAAGGCGGCAACCGATGTACCATCGATTTCTACCCGGAAATTAAAGCCGCGGTACGGATCTATTCGTGTGGCGGGCGGTGGCATGCGGCGTGCTCCATTACTGGCTGGTCGCGGAGGTCATCAGTGAGATCTGGATGATCACGAACTCGGCGGGCATCACCGGCGCGATGCCGACGAGAGCGATCAGGCGGCCTGCGTCGATATCGTCCTGCGTCATTGTCGTCGTATCGCAACGGACGAAGTAGGACTGCGCTGGCGTCGCGCCCTGGAATGCGCCGGATACCCAGACGTCATTTAGGAAGTTGCCGATCAGCCGTTCCACCGTCGCCCACAGCTTCGGTGCGTTCGGTTCGAACACGACGTCCTGCAGGCCCTGGTTCAGCGACTGCTCAATGAAGATCAGCAGGCGGCGGACGGGCACGTATTTGTAGTTGTCGTCCGATGTGATGACCCGTGCGCCCCAGACGCGGATGCCGCGGCCCTGACGGGTGAAATCACGGATGACGTTGATGTTGTTGGGTGCCGGATTGAGCTGATCCTGATCCGACTGGTACAGCGTCTGCGCCAGGCCGGTGATGCCTTGCACCACCTCGTTTGCCGGGGCTTTGAAGACGCCGCGGTTGTCGTCAACACGCGCGTAGATACCGACGACATGGCCTGACGGCGGGATCGGAAAGTCCGGTACCAGCGCGAGGTTGGTCGGCAGCGGATCGGGGATGATCAGCCACGGGTAGTAGAACGCCGCGTATTTGGTGTCGAACAACTGGCGCTGTGCCTGGATGTCGGCGACCTGCGATGTCGGGAACTCGGGGTCGAGCACGGCGAACAGCGAGCCGGCGGTCTCGCAGTAATCGACCACCGACGCCTGCACCCCCGACGTACCCTGGCCTGGGATAGCGACAATGCTGACCTGCGGTACGTTTTGCAGCGCCTGGATACCGGTGCGTTGCGATGGGATGTCGGAGGCGTTGCCGATGTACATGGCTTCGTTGGCGTTCACCAGCATATCGTCACCGCCTGTGCTCAGCTTGGTCTGGGCCGGGCGCTGCAGGCCGTTCGCCAAGGTATCGACCAGCGGTTCGGGACCCAGCCGCGCTGCCTGCTGGTCGTGGGTGGTGGTTGCTTTGTCCTGTACGCGGATCAGCCAGGACGAGCCCTCGGGGCGATTGTCGGACAACCGGGGCGGCCCATTGGTCGCGCCGATGACCGTCTGGAAATACCGGTTGTGACGCGAATCCATCGACAGGTTGCGAAACACCTCGGTCTGGATCGGCTGCGCGTTGCGCGCGGGCACCGCCGGATTCAGATGCGGGTAGAGGTAGACCGCGATGCGGAACTCTCGCGATCGCAGGAACATCGGTGGCGCAAGCGGCAGCAGCGAAGCGCCGATCGCGCCGGACTGCGCAATGGTCAGCGCGGTATCAAGCGTGATGGTGCCATTGGAAAGCGTGTACGACGCCACCTTCAACGGCGTGTCGTCGGAGTACACCGAGCCGTCGTTGTTGAGCAGCTCCAGATACGTACCAGGCTGAATGCCGGTCAGTGAACCCAGCTTCAACTGCTTCCCGCTCACCAGCCCGGTGACCTGCACACGCGGCACCAGGCCAGGCGCTTCGTCTTGCACCGCAATCGACAGGCGTTGCCCCCAGGCACCGGTGTCGAGCGCCTGAACGTTGATCAGCTGGCTGCGTGAGACGATGGGGGAGCCAGCCGGATGGCTTTGCTGCAATGGCGGCGCGTTTATAGTGATCGCCGCCAGCGTCTGGTTGGTGGGCACGGCGGACAGTGCGTTGTACAGCAACGTGCCGTCGGAAAGGGTGAGCTGAACGATGTCATTCGCCGCCCAGCCATCCTTCCAGGGAACCACCGCGTTGTTGTTGCCAACCGGTGCATCAAGCAGCAGGTAGGTGGCGCGGCGTCCGGCCGGCGGCGCGCCAACAACCAGCGGCGTGACGGTCGCGCCAGTGATATAAGTGCCCGCGGTTGGTGCATTTAGCGTCACCGCCCCGGGATCCAGACCAGCCGCCGCGCGGGGAGTGGGGACCGCGGCAACCACGACGTACTCGACCGGACTGGCGGCAGGACCGAGGCTGAGGATCGTCCCGGCGGTAATGCCAGCGCGACTGGCGAGCGAGAGGCTCTGGGTGGCCGAGGCCCCGGCGGTCAGCGCGGTAGCGATGGCCGGCGACGGCGCAGCCGTGAGGGTAACCGGCACGACCTCGGTTTGGGCCGGCCAGTCCTCGGTCGAGGCGGCAATGAAGGTCATGGCGCACAGCGTGCCGATCGTCCGCACCTCGCGGCTGGCCAGGTTGGCGACATCGATGTCGATCAGGTCGCCATCGGTCGTCGGGCATGTCGCAAAGACGAGTTGGTCGCCGCCCCCTGCCGACGCGTCGAGCTGTTCTCCGGCCGCTGGCGGGGTGGGGTTGAGAGCGGTGATCGTGCCACCCGCCTGGCGGACGGTCACCGGCATCGGCTGGGTCAGGGTGATCGCATAGATTGTATCGGCCCCGCTGGTGCCCATCGGCGCTGCGGATTGCGGGATGACCACCGGCGCCTGGGTCGGGCCGGTGAGTTGCAGCAGCCAGCTTCCGGGCGTTCTGGTCACCGGATTGTCGGTCGTCAGGACGTAGATGATGGGCTCGCCGGCGATGGCGTCGGCGTACAGCGCATAGGCCACGCCGGCGATCGGCGAAACGGTATAGACCGAGACCGCAGCACCCGGGTTGTGACCGACCTGCAACGGAATATCGAGTGAGAGAGCATCGCCGACCGGGGACAACGTTGACGCGATCGTCGGATACTCACTGGCACTGCCGTTATCGAGCCGGATCGACCCGGATCCCGGCACCGGTGACAGGGCGATCAGCGCACCGGTGGCTGCCGAGTTGCCCAGCCCGTCGCCGATATTTGCGGCGCGCACCAGCGTGCTGACCGGGTTGGGTGTGCCGGTGCGATCGAACAGATATTCCGAGGCGTAGGTCGCGCCCTGCGCGGTGGTGCGGATCACGTAGGCGAGCTGGCCACCGTTGTTGAAGAATCCGGCAACCGCATACGGCAGATAACAGTGCGGGTGGGTGGTGTCGTTCGGGTTGGTGAAGTCCTCGGGCGACATCAGCCCGCCAAACCAGCGCGTGTAATCACCCGGGCCACCGAGCGCGATCGGCACGCCGGCCGGCCCCCGCTCCGTCATGCCGATGAACGCTGCGATCGAGGTGCTGACGCCGGTGATCGGGGCGGGACCGTCGAGTTCGAGGGTGTAGACGCCTGGCGACAGGTAATTGGTATCAGACATCGTGGCACTCCGGCTGACGGCTGGGACGGGCGCTCATGGGAAGACGAGATCGAGGAAGAGTGTGCTGACCCCAAGGGGCGGCATGACGTCGTGCTGCAGAGGGGTGGATTCGGAAGGGTGCTGGACGAGCAGGCGCAATTGCGCGACCCGGTGAACCGGTGGCAGGCTGATGAAGCCCAGCGTCGGATCGCTGGTCGCCCCGATGATGGCGGCGGCATGGTACTCGGCTGGTGCCGCGGCGCTGCTGATCACGGCATGGGACATCGTGGTGTCGAGGCCTGTCATCGTGGCTGGGAACAGAGCCGAATCGCCCGCGCGTGCGGCGACCGACAACGTGTTGGCACCGCCCACCGGCGACGCGATCATGCGGATCGCCTTGGCACCCAGTGCATGTGGCCGCACCAATGCCAGCGGCAGCGCGAGGGAGGCGGCGGTGCCTGTTCCGCTACCCAGTTGCGTCACCGACGCGATGGCAACGAATTCGCCGCGCTGCGCGTCGTCCGGCTCGAAGCCGACCACAGTGCCGACACCAAGTCCGACGGCGTCCGAGACGATCACCGCGGTGTCGCCGACATTGCCTGGCACCACCAGGGTCTTTGCCTCTGCCGGGGGTGCCTGCGTCAGGTTCTGCTGCGCCACCGTCGCGGTGGTGTCGCGATCTGCGTACAGCGGCGAACCCAGGCTGATCAGATTTGGCGCGGTCGGCGGCATATGGGCGGCGACCTCGGCCAGCGTCATCCAGATGCCGTCCAGCGTTACGGTCGCACCACCCAGAACCGCGTGGGTGTTCGAGAGGGTGCGACCGGTGATCTGGAGCGGTTGCCGGTGCAGCGCCACGGTACCAAGGCCGGTTGGTTGAAAACTCCCCGGAAAGCCTGCCTCGGCGCCGAGACTTGCAGTCAGCGAAAGGGGAAGGAAGCCGCCGCAGGCAAAGCTGATCTGCAACGGTGCGCCGGCAGTGAACCCCACCGAGTACAACCCGATCGGCGACCCGACCAGGCCCGCGAGTCCGCCGGTGCTGGCGCGAGCCGTCAGGCCGATGGTGGCGCTGGTGGCCTGGATGGGGACGCCAGGCGGCAGTCCGGTGATCTCGTCCTGCAGTGTGAGCGTGAGGACGGCCTGTTCGTAGAATGCGCCCGGTCGCGGCCCATCCGGGGCCAGGCTCCATCCCGACACGGGATCAATGACGGGATAAGTCGTCATGCGCCACCTCCCGGCGCGCCAATGGCGACCTGAACCTGGGCGACCTGAACATTGCCGACCGGCATCGGGTCGATCGCTGAATCGATCCGGATGATGGCGACCTCATACGAGATCGACAGCTGATACGACCGCTCCAACCCCTCCCAGATGCGACTGGTTTCATCGAGACCGAGGGTTTCCAGTCGCACCGCCAGTTCGACGCCGGTGCCGTGGTAGGAGCCGTGAAGGTCCGGGGCGCTGATCAACGGCTCGTCGTAAAAAGTCTGCAGGACGCGGCCGATGATCAACTGCTCTGCTTCCGGAGCCGGCATGCCGGCGTTGCCGGAAATGATCGGTGTCATGAGGTAATGCGCGCGAAGTGGCAGCGGCTGGCGGCGGATCAGGTTCGGGGGAATCTGGCGAGGCGGCCGGTTCAGCGTCTGCTCATCGCGGATCAGCCGGTACAGCCACATCGACAGACCAATTTCGCCGGCCACTTCCATGCCCTCCGGCGTGGCAAGCGAGACGATCGCCTTGCCGAGACTTGGATCGAACAAATGCTTCAGGTCCTGGTCGGCCTTGAAACTCCGCTCCAGGACGTGCCGAAGGGTCAGGCTGGCGGCGCGGATATGGGTGAACATTCACGCCACCCGCATCGTCGCGCCGGCGCGAATGGCGTCGAGCAGGCTGGATTGCATGAGCCCGCTGAACCGGTCATGCGCCGGCACGAGGTGGTGCAGCACGCCACTGTCGTCGGCGCCGTCGATCGCCACCAGGCTCAGGCGCGGATTGCTGCACAGCAGGCGGTCGATCCGGTCGTTGGTGAACTTGTCGTCGGCAGCGAGACAGATAAGTACGTCGATGCGATGCCGTCGGGTGAAGTGGCCGAGGTCCAGGGCGGCGTCCGTCGGAGCCTCGACGATGGCAATATCCGGTTCGCCGGCAACGACGTTGCAAACGATATCGCGCAACATGCCTCGGATTCCGACCATTAGGACTCTGATTCCCGACACGCCGTCGTGCGCTCCTGGTCAACAGGATGCTGATCGTGACGAGGTCGGCGTGGCGGCAAAATGAGCCGTGAAGGTCCAGTGAGCACCTGGATCAAGATGGACCGGATGGGACTGGACCGTTGGACCACTTGGACCCGGACCATACGGTCTGGACCTCCGGCCGCTCACCGGGGCACGTCTCAGTTAGCGATAATATTATCTTTATTTCTTAAGTATCGAATCAAGGAAAACGGCCGATGCCGATAAGAGCAAGACAATAGTCACGAAGATATTGAAACGGCGCGCCCGATAAGTTAGGATGCATTTCGATGAGGTTGTGGTTCCGTTCGCTCGTCGGGAACGACAGAAAATGTCGACAACCCGAGAACGAGTTGCTGCTCATCGAGCCAAGCAAAGACCACATGCGGCACGAATTGGTTTCGGGCTATATCGCGGCGATATCACAATAAACTAGCATGATGAGTAACGATTGCTCGCCAACTGAGATGCGATAGAGTCAATACTGTCGCAATTGCCGAGGAGGTGGCCATGGCTGCGATCGGTGCACATGCGTCGCAAGATCGAGTTGTTGCACGTCCGCTCGTGGTTCTCGTTGCCTGCAGGATCCGGCTCTATCGTGACGCGATCGTTCGGCTGCTCGGCAAGCAAAGCGGCATTAGCGCGTTCTGGGCCAGCACCATCGAAGATGGTCTGCTGACCGACTACGACGCAACGTTGCCTGATGTCGTTCTCCTTGATGGCGGAATGAGTGGCGGCCTCGCGATGGCGAGGCACCTGGTGCAGGCGCGCAGCAAGGCGCGCATCCTCGCCTTCGGTGTCGACAATGTGGCGGTCGACGTGATCGCCTGCGCCGAGGCCGGCTTGATGGGCTATGTGCCATGCCAGGCCTCGATCCGCGAATTGGCGGATGCAGTCCGGCGGGTGACGGCTGGCGAATTGGTGTGTCCCGCCGCCATCGCGGACAAGCTGTTCAGCCATTTTCGCAGCGCATCCGTGGATACACAGGAGGAGAAGGTCAAGGCCGTGCTGACTGGCCGGCAGATGGAGATCCTCCAGCTGATCCGCCAAGGCATGTCCAACAAGCAGATTGCCGTGCGCCTGTCGCTCGGCACGTCAACCGTGAAGAATCACGTGCACGATCTGCTGGAGCGTCTCCAGGTTGGCCGACGCGGTGACGCCGCAGCAAAGCTGCGACTGATCCATCCAGTAATCCGGTCGACCACATATGGAACGAGCGACGGTGTGCCGATGACAGGCCGCTGATGTGGGCTTGGAAGCAGGCGCTCGCGATGTTCCAAGCCGCGCAGGCCCTAGTGCTCTGTGTCGTTGATTCTGCAGGCTGTCCTCTGGATAGAAGACACCATCGGGGCGCCGGCACTAAAGTCCGCCCGCACACTGAAGTTCGGTAGAGGCCGGACTTGTGGTTGGCTCCCCGAGGCGCACCGTTTCTTAAGATCAAGCATTTAACACGGAGCGCACGAAGAACCACGGAGCAGCACGGAGACAAGTCAAGATGCTGCTTGCGCGCGAATTGACCGAACAAATCATCGGGCTTGCCATCGAGGTGCATAGGTTGACGGGACCAGGCATGCTGGAGTCGGTTTATGAAGGCTGCCTCTGCCACGAGTTGCGGCAAGCGGAAATCGCCTTCCAACGGCAAGCCGGAATTCCGGTTACCTACAAAGGCGTCCAGTTCGACGAAGGTTTTCGTGCGGACATCCTCGTGAACCGACAAGTGATCATTGAAATCAAGGCTGTTGCGAATCTCCTGCCGGCGCACGATGCCCAAGTCCTGACCTACCTCCGCATGAGCGGGCTGCGCCTCGGTCTGCTGTTCAATTTCCATGCGCGACTGTTGAAGGACGGCCTACGGCGATTTGTCGTCCAAAACCGCTCCGTGCTGCTCCGTGGTTCTTCGTGGTCTCCGTGTTGAATGCTTGCAACAGAACAGACCAGACGGCGTCATCGGACATGAATAGGTCCGCGCCAGCACAGCCGGTTCGCGAGCGTCGCCGGTTTCCGCCGCAAACCGTCCGTCCGGAGCGAGCTCCGTAATATGAGCGACGCGAGTGACTAGGGCAAAATGGGCTGACGCCGCGCAATCTTGGCGTGTACGGCATTGCCAGGTTAGCCGAGGCTGAGCAGAGATTCGTAGCTTGGCCAACGGAACGGCCATGCCCTCGCGGTGAAGGTCTCGGACTCCGTCGGGACATCCAAGACTGACAACGACGCGCCGCGCGTCGAGCTGCCGGGCGAGCTGATAACCATGCTGCAGGGCGGTGGTGTCATCGAGCCCCAGTCGGGAGCTCAGTCAGCACGGCCCGACGCTGATCCTTCTACGTTCGTCAGTTTGGCATAGGAGGCTCCCACGAGCGAAGGCCTCATTTGCCTTGTCAGCCGGCCGCGCGCATTTCGGGTTCGGTGCGGAACGCCGGCATCACCTCCTTGGCGAAGCGCCGGAGGTTATCCCGGGACGTGCCGCCGCCGTTCAGCAGCACGTATTCGACCCCCATGTCGCGCAGTTTCTCCAGCTTGCGCGCGATCTCGTCAGGATTGCCGTACAGCGCGCTTTCCTCGCTCGCCGCGCGCGTGTCGGAGAATGCCATGATGCTGGCTGTATTGTTGCCATCAGGTCGCTGCGAGATCGCGTGCAGCCTGCGCTGCCCGGCGATACGTCGATCCAGTGCCGCCTCTTTCTCGGCATTGTCGCGCGCCACATAGAAGGCGCGGGCGACGCCCACCTGCGACGCTTGGAAAGTAAAGCCGTTCGCCTGCATCGCCTCGCGGTAGACCGCGAACCGCTTGCCCGTCTCTTCCAGTGATGCGAATTGGTCAAGCAGCAGATTGTGCCCGCGTCGGGCCACCCGCCGGATGGACTCGGGATGCCCGGCGGCCTGCCAGAACGGCGGGTGCGGTTTCTGAATTGTCGGCGGTTCAACGACGATGTCGTCGAATTGCCAGTATTTGCCCTGGTAGGAGAATCGCTCGTTCGATGTCCACGACTTGGTGATGATGTCGATCAATTCCTCGAAGCGAGGTTCCGCCTCCTCCATTGGGATACGGAAGCCGACGAATTCATTGTGCCGGTAGCCTTTGCCGATACCGAAATCCAGCCGTCCGCCCGACAGCAAATCCACGGTCGCTGCCTGCTCGGCCAGCAGCACCGGATTGTGCCACGGCAGCACGATCACCGCGGTGCCGAGCCGCAACGTCCGTGTGCGCGCGCCAATCCAGGTCAGCAGGTTGAGTGTTGCGGACACCTGGCCAAAACCGGTGAAGTGATGTTCGACGATGAAGGCACTTTGGTAGCCCAGCGCTTCAGCCTCGATGACATATTCGATGTAGTCCTTGAAGCCGGCGGCGCTGTCCACGTCGGGCCCGCCACGCTGCGCCTGGGCCGCACCAAAAAGTCCAAATTGCATCCACCCGCTCCATTGCCAGGATACCGCGCAAATTCTGGGTAACATTCCACCTGTTCACAAGGGGGCAGCCATCGAACGTGATGGCCCGGTGCAACGGCCGAAGCGGCCCTGTTCACGCCGGACTGCACACCTCGCGCAGCCAGGCGCAGGTTACCGCCATCGCGTCGCCGGCCTTGTCGACGCGGCCGACCCAGAAGAAGAAGCCGTGGTTCATGCCGTCCCAGCGGGAAATTGTTGCGACCGTGCCGGCAGCGCGAAGCTTTGCGGCGTAATATTCGCCCTCGTCGCGCAACGGATCGTATTCCGCGGTGACGACAAGTGCCGCCGGCAAACCGCTCAGGTCGCGCGCACGCATCGGTGAAGCATAGGGTTCCGCGGCCTCGGCCGGATCGCTGAGATAGTGGTCCCAGAACCAGACCATGGTGTCTCGCGTCAGTCCATAACCATCGGCATTCTCGCGATACGACGGGGTCCCTGGCGTGTAATAGTCGGTGACCGGATAAATCAGCAATTGACCGAGCAGCGGAGGACCACCTTCGTCCCTGATCCGAAGCGCCGTCGCGGCAGCGAGGTTGCCACCGGCGCTGTCGCCACCAACCACGATGCGTCCGGCATCGCCTTCGAGTTCCGCAACGTGTTCGCTGACCCAAACTGTCGCAAACACGCAGTCATCCAGCCCGGCGGGAAACTTGTGCTCGGGCGCCAGGCGATAATCCACCGACACCACAACACACTCAGCACCGGCGCACAGATTGCGGCACATGCCGTCATGCGTATCCAGGCTGCATAGAACAAAGCCGCTGCCGTGGAAGAACACCAACAGCGGGAATGGCCCCTGCCCCACTGGCCGATAGATGCGCAGCTTCAGGTCGCCACCCGGACCTTGCACCGTACGCTCGGTAACCGTTGCGATATCCGCTGCCGGCGCCATCAGAGCGATACGCGCCTCGTACTGCGTCCGCGCCGCGACTACCGACAGCGTGTTGGTTGCCGGCACGCCGGTACCCATGTCGAGCAATGCCTGAATTTGCGGGTCAACCGGCATGCCTGCTACTCCACAATCATCGTCGCCATGGGAAAGTGCGTGACTGGCCCGGTGAACGCGGGAAACCGTGCGAAGGCAGCACGCATCTCGTGACGCACCGGCGAATTGAGCGCCGCGGTCAGCGCCGCCGGACTGTCGAACACCACCTTGTTGCGCTGCATGTGCTCAACGCGAGGCCAAGGCAGTGATCCGCACCAGTCGATGCGTGTGTAGATCTCCACCTGCCTGATGCCAGGGAAGCGCGCCATGATCGGCGGATGGTCGCCTATGTAGTGGGAATGCCAGGCATTCAGGTCCTCCGCCTCGCCTTCATAGGCCACCAGGTATGTGCACGGACATTCGCCCGGCAGCGTACAGAAAATGGGATCGGGCACCTCAAACCGCCGCACCAGCATCGCCTGCTGCGTGGCAGTTGCCTCCGCCAGCGACGGCAATGCATCGCGCGCGACGAGGCCTTGCAGATAGCCGTCCGGCGCCAACTGCGCCTCCAGCACCGCGATGTCGTCGAAGTAGAGCTGCAGACCAAGCAACGGCGGTGCGCCATCGTGCAGATAAGGATCAATCGTGGTGGAAGGCGTGAATATCAGCCCCTGTCGCAACCCCGGTGTGCCAGCCACGAAACGCCGCAGCCACGCCAGCTCATCGTTACTCAAGCGGGCAACCGGGTGCCGAAACAACGCGAACCAGCAAACGGTCATCCGCGGAACAGCCCCGCGACCGCAGCCGGTGCGTAGCCAGGCGCCACGCGCACGTCCACCACCGCGACCGCACCGCCCTCCACCGCTTCGACGGCAGACCGGAATGTCGAGGCCAGCTCAGCATCCTCGACAACAGGTCCAAATCCCTGCGCGCCCTGCGCTCGTGCCAACTGTGCGAGATCGATCTCGGGATCAGCAATCCGCTGCCCGATCCAGCGATTTTCCACCGGCCGGTTGCGCATCCGTGCCACGCGTTCCTGATGCAATTCGTCGTTGAAGAACGAACGGTTGTTGGCGACGACAATGAGCAGCGGAATATTGTAGTGCACCGCAGTCCACAGTGACGTGGCGCCCATCAGGAAATCCCCGTCACCACAGACCGCAACCGGCAGCCGTCCGCTGCCGCGCAACGCCAACGCGGCACCAACGGCGATGCCAGGCCCACCGCCAATGCCACCACCGCCATCGCCGCCGATATAGTCGAGCGGATGTTGGAACGGCCACAACGCCGCGTTCCAGGACAGCGACACGTGCAGCAACGACGCGGGGCGCTTGCCGATCGCCGCGCGCAGTTCGTGTATCATCCGCGGAACCCTGATAGGACCCTGCTCGACCGGTGGCGCCACTGGCTGCGAGCGCTGCGTATAATCACCATCGCTGCGCGGCAGTTGCGCCAGCAGCAACGCGACCACCGTGTCCGAGCCCGCGGCAATAAATACATCGGCGGGAGGCAACGCCTGATGGTCCATGCTCCAGCCGTTATGAAGCTGATGATCCATCGTGACATTGATCACCCTCGCCGCGGGTGCGACCGTGCCGCACGCCGCCTTCAACGAACCGGCCAGATCAACCCAGTCGAGGCTCAGCACAACGTCCGCCGCCTTGATCGCCGCGGCCGCCTCCTCCACCGGGAACGTCGCGGGCGCTCCAGCGTGCAACGGATGGTCGGTGGGAAACACCGCGGCGCATTTCAGATCGGTCACCACGCGTGCTCGCAGCACCTCCGCCAGCGCAACTCGATTCGCCCAGGCCTGCTCATCGCGAGAACCACGCCCCATCAGGATCACTGGCCGCTCCGCGCGCCGCAGCATCTCCACCGCCTGCGCGATCTGCTCCGCCGAAGCAGCCGACGGCACAGCAGGCAGGAACCGCGCAACATCGAGCGGCGGCAACGGATCCGTCAGCGGTACTTCCTGCATGCCCGCATCCAGGTTCACATAAACCGGCCCCATCGGCGCTGTCTGTGTCAGCCAGCAGGCCCTCAGCAATGCCTCGCGCGCCGCTTCCGGCGAAGCAGGCTGATCGTCCCATTTCGTATACGGACGGATCAGCGCGCCCTGATCCCGGGCGGTGTGGATCCAGTCGATCCACGGGCGGCGCTTCGGCGCATCCACCGGCCCGGTCGCACCCAGCACCAGCACCGGCATCCGATCGCACCAGGCGTTGAAGATCGCCATCGTGCCGTGCATCAGCCCGACATTGGAATGAAGCGCCGCCGCCATCGGCTTGCCTGTCACCTTGGCATAGCCGTGGGCAATCGCCACCGCGTGTTCTTCATGCAGGCACAGCAGCATCTGCGGCTGCACATTCCCCAGATGGTTCACCAGACTATCGTGGAAGCCGCGATAACTGGCGCCGGGATTGAGCGCGATGAACGGGATTTCCAACGCGCGCAACGTCTCCGCCACCACATCGCTGCCGAACAGGGCGTTGCCGGACGGCAGCGGCAAGGGCCGCTCGATCGGCGCACCCGATCGGTCCGCCAGCTGACTGGGCATATCGGCCATTCCCTCACTCCCCGTCGTGCCGTGCGGCAATCGCACGAATGTTATGCCCCGCAGTTAATGTCTCGGTAACCACCTTGTCCATATTGCCCTAGTGTCAGCCCTCGATCGACGAAGGAGTTCCCCATGCCCTTC
Source organism: uncultured Alphaproteobacteria bacterium (assembly GCA_963726125.1). GTDB lineage: Bacteria > Pseudomonadota > Alphaproteobacteria > Acetobacterales > Acetobacteraceae > JAMXLO01. The sequence goes on from CAVSBG010000021.1 coordinate 181,075, forward strand.
GATGCCCTGGTCGCCGCCCCGCGGCCAAGCACCATCAGCGACGCTCTCGATGCGCATCAACTGACCGCGGTTCCCTGGGAGTACCTGGCGGAACACAAACTTGCGCAGCAGCGAAAATTCGGACCCAGCTTCTGGTATCGGCATCAGGCCGCGATTTCGGTCGCACTGGTGGTCGCAAGCCCGGTGATCGGAGCGGCCGTCGGGGCATCGCAAGGCTTCAGCACTGACTCAAGCGCGCTCACTGTTGCCAGCAGCTTCGTCTGGATGTGCCTGATCGCATTGATCACCGGAACCGGGCTCATCAAGCTGCGCGCCGGGGCGCATTGGGAAGAACGCCGGGTCACGGCCGATCTCCTGCGCGAACTCGCGGTGCCTGAAGCGATCGCCGCACCCGCCCGCCAACTTGCACGCGAGCTGCCGGGATCGCGACTGATCCTCGGCGAACTGAAGCTGGACAAGGCGGTGCTCGACCCATACCTGCTGATCGAGACCCGTGACGAACGCCTATGCCTCGGTATCTGGGATGGCGAGCAGGTGTTCGCCTGTGTTGCGCCGGAAGCAGAGGCCGAGCGGTTCGACCTCGCCGCGGATTGATCCTTACGGCTATCCGACGAGTTGGTGCAGCGAGCACGACGCGTCGGATAGCGATGCTGCCGATACGGGTTTGCGGCGGGCGATCAACAGTCGCCCCGCCATGAATTCGCTTGGCGCGTTGACGGCCTCGACCGCCTGTATCGTGGAATCCCGCGTCAAATGGAAAATCGCGAAGGAGCCGGTGGCCGGATCGCCACGGATGGCGGTTTCCTCTACGTCGAATGGCAACCCGGCAATCTGCAGCCGCGTGTTGTACTGATCGGACCAGAACCACGGCACTTCCGGCGACGCAGGGGCACGGCCGCACAGGTCGGCCGCCGCCTGCTTCGCCTGCTCCAGCGCGTTCGGCACGCTCTCCAATCGGCCAGTTCGCCGATACAGCGGTAGCGGCCGGCGCGTGCAATCGCCTATCGCGTGGATCGAGAGATCCGACGTTCGCGCGTTCGCATCAACGATGATGCCATCATCACAATCCAATTCCGCGGCGCGTGCAAGCGCATCGTTCGGTGCAGCCCCAACGCCCACCAGAACCGCATTGCACGGTACGACGGATCCATCCGTCAGCCGTACCGATGACACGCGGCCGGCTTGACCATCAAACGCCTCCACCGCGGCGTTCAGCATGACGTGCACCCCTGCCGAGGCGTGGCGCCCGTGGAAGTATTCCGACAGAGCCGTGGACGCGACGCGTGGGAGTACGCGTGCCTCCCGCTCGATCACCACGACGTCTGCACCGAGCAAGCGCGCCGAAGCTGCGACCTCGAGCCCGATGTAGCCGGCGCCGATGATGGCGATGCGCGCTCCGGGATGGAGAGCTGCCTTCAAAGCGTTGGCATCGGAAACCGTGCGTAATCGGAAGACGCCCGCCAGATCGTGGCCAGGCACAGGCAGCGGGCGCGCGGACGCACCGAGCGCCAGGATGGGGTGGTCGTAGGCGATGGTTTCGCCGCTTGCCAAAGCGACTGTCCCGGCACGACGGTCGATGCTGATCACATGGGTTGACAGCAGCAACGCCACGTCCTGCGACCGGTAAAAGTCTGCTGGCCGCAACAGCAGACTTGGCAGATCGCTCGCATCTTGGAGCCAGGCTTTGGAGAGTGGCGGACGTTGATAAGGTGCGACCGGTTCCGCGCCGATCAACGTGATCGGTCCCTTCCAGCCGTATTGTCGCAGCAATGCTGCGGCGGAGCCTCCAGCATGGCCGGCGCCTACGATCACAACGCGTCCGGACAAATCGCCCATGCGGCGAGATTACGAAGTCAAGGTTTGAAGCGCAAAGACCCCCGCACGCCTAGGCGTAAAGCGGGGGTCATAATGCGAAGTGTATGTGCTTCGCGGCCCGACGCTGATGGTCGGGACTATACGTGGACTGTGATATCAGTCGCCGGCGCCACGTCAATCGGCAACTCTCGACTTGCCAGGTGGAGTCATGCTGTTTGCGCACCCTCCTTCACCGTGAACAGCCATTATCATGCGCTCGACACACAGTTAATGTCAAGCAGATGACACAAGAAACTGGCACGCATTTGCGTTCTGAACGCGAGCCGTTCAAGCTGCCCAACACCTAGAACTGTCCCTCCTTAAAGGTGTCTCAATGTTCATCGCGATGAACCGTTTTCAGGTCGCACCCGGATCAGAAGCGGCTTTCGAAGAAGTCTGGACCACGCGTGACACTCATCTCTCGGATGTCCCAGGCTTCGTGGCCTTCCACTTGCTGCGCGGACCCGAAAGCGACGACCACGTGCTCTACTCATCGCACACGGTCTGGCGCGACAAGGACGACTTCGAGGCATGGACGCGATCAGAGGCATTCCGCCGCGCGCACAGCGGTGCAGGACAGAACCGCGGCCTCTATCTCGGGCATCCGCAATTCGAAGGCTTCGAGGTGATCCAGACCATCGAGCCTGGCAAAGGCTGACCTGATGCCGTTATTGGCAAACCGCCTGCCCGGCCTCAACTTCGATCTCGGCGAAACCGCCGACATGCTGCGTGCCTCCGTCGAGTCTTTCGCTGCCAACGAGATCGCGCCGCGCGCCGCCGCGATCGACAAGGACAACGCATTTCCGGCCGACCTGTGGCGCAAATTCGGTGACCTCGGCGTGCTCGGGATCACCGTTGAAGAAGACTACGGCGGCGCCGGCATGGGCTATCTCCAACACGTCGTCGCGATGGAAGAAATCTCGCGCGCATCAGCCTCGGTCGGCCTGTCCTACGGCGCTCACTCCAATCTCTGCGTCAACCAGATCCGCCGCAACGGTAACGAAGCACAGAAGCGCCGCTATCTTCCCAAGCTGATCAGCGGCGAGCACGTCGGCGCACTGGCGATGAGCGAGCCAGGTGCAGGCTCCGACGTCGTCGGCATGCGCACACGCGCCGAGCAACGCGGTGACCGGTTCGTCCTGAACGGCTCAAAAATGTGGATCACCAACGGACCAGACGCCGACGTGCTGGTGATCTATGCCAAGACCGATCCGGATGCGGGACCACGAGGCATCTCTGCCTTCATCATCGAAAGGGACTTTCCGGGTTTCTCCACCGCACAGAAGCTCGACAAACTCGGCATGCGCGGATCCAACACCTGCGAGCTGGTCTTCAACGATTGCGAAGTCCCCGAGGACAACATGCTAGGCCGCATCAATGACGGCGTCGGCGTGCTGATGAGTGGACTGGACTACGAACGAGCGGTTCTCGCCGCGGGGCCGCTTGGCATCATGCAGGCCTGCATGGACGCCGTGCTGCCATATGTGCACGAGCGCAAGCAGTTCGGCCAGGCAATCGGCGAATTCCAGCTCATGCAAGGCAAGATCGCCGACATGTACACCACGATGAACGCCGCCAAGGCATATGTATATACGGTAGCAAAATCCTGCGATCGTGGCGAGACCACGCGCAAGGACGCCGCCGGCGCCATCCTGTATGCCGCGGAAAAAGCGACCTGGATGGCGCTGGAGGCGATCCAATGCCTCGGCGGCAATGGCTATATCAACGACTACCCCACCGGACGCTTGCTGCGCGACGCCAAGCTCTACGAAATTGGCGCCGGCACCAGCGAAATCCGCCGCATGCTGATCGGCCGCGAGCTGTTTCGCGAAACAGCATGATGCGGCAGCCATCGACATGGTCGGCCCCACTAACCCCGCCATGGCCGGGCTTGACCCGGCCATCTCCATCCGACTCAGAAACGGTGCCAATTGAGAGCGATGGCCGGGTCAAGCCCGGCCATCACTGGGTTAGCGGCGCCGACCATGACGGTACCGGAAATGGTGCGGCCGCATGACCGTGCTCCATTCCGACATCGACCCCCGTTCCGCCGAATTCGCCGCCAACGCCGCCGCGATGCGCACACTGGTTGACGACCTGCGCGAACGCGTCGCGGAAGTCGGACAGGGCGGTGGCAAGACCGCACGAGAGCGTCACCTTGCCCGCAACAAGCTGCTGCCCCGCGAGCGAGTGGCGGCACTGATCGACCCCGGCTCGCCGTTCCTGGAACTGTCGCAGCTGGCGGCCTACGGCCTCTACGACAACGAAGTTCCGGCCGCGGGCATCGTCACCGGTGTTGGCCGCGTTTCCGGACGCGAGTGCATCATCATTGCCAACGATGCGACAGTGAAGGGCGGCACCTATTTTCCGCTCACCGTGAAGAAGCACCTGCGCGCACAGGAGATCGCCCGCCAGAACCGGCTGCCATGTATCTACCTCGTCGATTCCGGTGGCGCCTTCCTGCCGATGCAGGACGAGATCTTCCCCGATCGGGATCATTTCGGTCGCATCTTCTTCAATCAGGCCAACCTGTCAGCGCAGGGCATCCCGCAGATCGCCGCGGTGATGGGCTCGTGCACCGCGGGCGGCGCCTACGTCCCCGCCATGAGCGACGAAACGATCATCGTTCGCAAGCAAGGTACGATCTTCCTCGGCGGCCCCCCGCTGGTGCAAGCCGCAACAGGCGAAATCGTCAGCGCGGAGGATCTTGGCGGCGCCGACGTGCACGCGCGCACCTCCGGCGTTGTCGATCACTATGCGCGCGATGACGGTCACGCACTCGCGCTGTGCCGCCGCATCGTCGCGGGCCTGAACCACGCGAAGCACCCACCGGTTGTGACGCGGTCACCGCGCGAGCCGCACTATGATCCCACGGAACTGTATGGTGTGGTGCCAATCGATCTGCGAGCGCCCTATGACGCCAGGGATCTGATTGCACGTATCGTCGATGCCAGTGAGTTCGATGAGTTCAAGCGCCTGTACGGCACCACCTTGATCTGCGGTTTCGCCCATATCCACGGCTACCCTGTGGGCATCCTCGCCAACAACGGCATCCTGTTTTCCAGAATCAGCCCTGAAGGGCGCACACTTCATCGAGTTGTGCAGTCAGCGCGGCATCCCATTGGTGTTCCTGCAGAACATCACCGGCTTCATGGTCGGCCAGAAGTATGAAGCCGGCGGCATCGCCAAGGACGGCGCCAAACTGGTGACGGCCGTCTCCACAACGTCAGTGCCCAAGCTCACTGTGATCGTCGGCGGCAGCTATGGCGCCGGGAATTACGGGATGTGCGGCCGCGCCTATGAGCCTCGGTTCCTGTTCATGTGGCCGAACGCCCGCATTTCGGTGATGGGTGGCGAGCAGGCCGCGATGGTCTTGACCCAGGTGCGCCGCGGACCCGCGAGAAGCGCGGAAGAAGACGAGGCGTTCAAGGCCCCGATCCGCGCGCAGTACGAACGCCAAGGCAATCCCTACTACGCCACCGCGCGACTTTGGGATGACGGCATCATCGATCCGATCGATACGCGCCGCGTGCTGGGCCTCGCGCTGTCCGCCGCCCTGAATGCCCCGATCGAACCAACGCGCTTCGGCGTGTTCCGCATGTGATGATCGCATGTTCCGCACGCTGTTGATCGCCAATCGCGGCGAGATCGCCTGCCGTATCGCCCGCACCGCGCGGCGCATGGGCATTGCGACCGTCGCCGTCTATTCGGAAGCCGACACGGACTCGCTGCATGTGCGCACCGCCGACACGGCTGTCCTGATCGGTGCCGCGCCAGCGCGCGAAAGCTATCTCAACATCCCGCGCATCATCGCAGCCGCGCGTGCGTGCGGCGCCGAGGCGATCCATCCGGGCTACGGCTTCCTCTCGGAAAATCCCGCATTCGCGGAAGCCAGCGCCGAGGCGGGCATCGTATTCGTCGGGCCCCCGCCATCGGCGATGCGCGCCATGGGTTCCAAGGCAACCGCCAAGACGCTGATGGATCGTGCTGGCGTCCCACTGCTGCCGGGCTACCACGGTGAGCGGCAGGACCACGCGTTCCTCGCCGACCAGGCTACGCGCATCGGCTTTCCCGTGATGATCAAGGCGGTCTCCGGCGGTGGCGGCCGCGGCATGCGCGTGGTCGCTTCGGCCAGCGAATTTGCCGGCGCCCTCGCCGCGGCGCAGCAGGAAGCCGCATCGGCATTCGGCGACGACCGCGTGCTGGTCGAGCGCTATCTGGACCATCCGCGCCACATCGAAGTGCAGGTCTTCGCCGACACCCACGGGAACGTCGTGCACCTGTTCGAACGTGACTGCTCCGTGCAGCGGCGCCACCAGAAGGTGATCGAGGAAGCCCCCGCATTCGGGCTCGACGGTGATCGTCGCGCCGCCATGGGGGCAGCAGCCGTCGCAGCGGCAAAAGCCGTCGGCTACCAAGGAGCGGGGACGGTCGAATTCGTTGCGGACGAAACCAGCTTCTTCTTCCTGGAGATGAATACCCGCCTGCAGGTGGAACATCCCGTGACCGAGATGATCACCGGCTTCGATCTCGTCGAATGGCAGTTGCGGGTCGCCGCGGGGGAAACTCTGCCTGCTACCCAGAACGCCATTCGCATCACCGGTCACGCCGTCGAGGCACGTATCTACGCCGAGGATCCCGCCCGCGACTTCGCGCCATCGATCGGGCGATTGGCCTTGTTCCGGCCTCCCGAACCGAGCACCCATGTCCGCATCGATACCGGATACGCCAGCGGTGATCGCGTTTCGATCCACTACGATGCGATGCTGGCGAAGCTGATCTGCCACGGTGCCACGCGTGAAGAGGCACTGCACCTGCTGCAGCGCGCCCTGGCTCAGACCGACCTGGTCGGCGTGGCCAGCAACATCGATTTGCTGGGGCGCATCGTTTCGCATCCCGAGTTCATGGCCGGTGCCGTCGATACCGGCTTCATCGCGCGCCACTCGGATGAGTTGCTGGCGGCACCGCAGGTCCCCCCATACGAAGTCCGGGCGGTCGCTGCCTTGTGCGTGCTGAACGATGAGGCGGAGGTCGCCACAGCGGAAGCCGCAACCAGTGGCGATCCGCATTCACCATGGTACGCCCGCGACCATTGGTGGCTGAACATGCCGTCCACGCGCGAGTTGCGCCTGCAATTCGATGCAAACCCGTGCCCGGTCGGGGTTCAGCACACGGGCACCGCGTGGCGCCTCACCATCGACGATCGATCCAGCAACGCGTCGATACAGCGTGCGGCTGATGGCCGGTTGGATGTGACCCTCGATGGGACGCGCATGCGGCTATTCGCTGCGCGCTATGCCGAAACGATCATCGTCCGTCATGGCGGCGAAACGTACAGCTTCCGCCTGCCGGACCCGATTGCCGCAGCCGGTGACGAAGACGACGCGGGTGGACGCCTGATCGCGCCAATCCCCGGCCAGGTGACCCAGGTCCTTGCCGAACCGGGCATGTCGGTCACGCGAGGCCAGGTCATGGTCGTCCTGGAAGCGATGAAGACCGTGTTCCGACTTACGGCGCCCGCCGACGGCATCGTCGCCACCGTTGCCTGCCAGGCCGGGGACAGCGTCGTTGAAGGCCAGCTTCTCGTCGCCTTCGCCGAGGAGGCGCCGCCCGCACCTCCAGGTTAGTTGCTGTTGCATCCGAAACCACGCCGTGGCCAAAATGTGCCGCTGAACCAGCGGTCCAAACGGGAGGATAGAAATTCCATGTTAGCGAGATTTGCCTACGCAGCCGCGGCTGCCCTGGCTGTTGCAATAGCTGCCGGATCGGCCGTGGCGGACACGCCCGGCGTCACCGCCACCGAGATCAAGATTGGCAACACTGTGCCATACAGTGGCCCAGCATCCTCCTACAGCGTGCTCGGCAAGCTGGAGAGCGCGTTCTTCAACATGGTGAACGAACAAGGCGGCGTTGCCGGGCACAAGATCAACTACATCTCGCTCGACGACAACTACAGCCCGCCCAAGACGGTCGAACAGATCCGACGCCTGGTCGAGGAAGACAAGGTAGCCTTCACCTTCGCCACGCTCGGTACACCGACCAATAGTGCCATCGTGCACTACATGAACCAGAAGAAGGTGCCGCAGCTCTTCGTCTCGACCGGCGCGGACAAGTGGGGCGACTACAAGCACACGCCCTGGACCATCGGCTGGCAGCCCAGTTATCGCACCGAGGCGCAGATCTACACGAAGTACATCCTGCAGAACAAGCCGAACGCCAAGATCGCGATCCTGTATCAGAACGACGACTTCGGTAAGGACTACCCGAACGGCGTGAAGGATGTGCTCGGCGACAAGTTCGACAAGATGGTTACCACCGCGACCTATGAAACGACGGACCCCACCATCGACAGCCAGATCACCACGCTGCAGGCATCCGGCGCGGACGTGCTGATTGTGGCGGCAATTCCCAAGTTTGCGGCGCAGTCGATCAAGAAAGTGCACGACCTGAACTGGAAGCCGATGTTCTTCATGTCCAACGTGTCGATTTCGGTGGGTGCCGTGATGAACCCGGCGGGACCGGAGAACGGCGTCGGCATCATCAGCGCGGCCTACCTGAAGGACTCATCGGACCCGACCTGGAAAAACGACCCCGGAATGAACGAGTGGCGCGCCTTCATGAACAAGAACATGCCGGGCGCGGACCAGTCCGATGGCGGCTACATCGCGGCCTATGGCCTGTGCAAGACGATGTTGCAGGTGCTGCAGCAGGCCAATGGTGATTTCTCCCGCGAAAACATCATGAAGCAGGTCACCAGCCTGAATAACGTCGAGAACCCGGTGCTCCTGCCAGGTATCAAGATCAGCACCAGCCCGACCAACTATCATCCGATCACCGCGATGCAGTTGGAGAAGTGGAACGGCAAGTCCTGGGAATTGTTCGGCGAAGTTATCCAGGGCTCGCAGTCCTGATCTGCCTGAGCGCGGCCGCAGCGCAGCGGCCGCGCTCAGGCTGGACTGATCCTCCGCGCCGAGGGAATGCGGATCACCGCGGTGGTGCCAATGCCCGGCGTGCTTTCCAACGCAAGGCTCCCACCATGCAACTCAATCAGACGACGAGACAGCGGCAGGCCCAGCCCGACGCCAGGACGCGATGTGCCTGAAGGCCGCCCGACCTGCGCGAATGGCTCCATCACATAGGCCAAATCCGGCGCGGCGATCCCGATCCCGGTGTCAGAAACCCGAACCTGCAATCCGCCGGTCGCATCACAGGTCGCTTCAACATGAACAGTGCCCCCCGCGCGAGTGAATTTGATGGCGTTGGCGATCAGGTTGAACAGCACCTGTCGCAGCCGGGTTGCATCGCCACGCATATAACTCACATCGCCCCCGATGGCGTGCGTCAGCGCGATGCCGTTGGCTATCGCCTCAGGCTCAAGCACCCGGCAAGCAGTGGCGATCAATCTGCTCGTATCAACGTTGCTCTCGACGACCGCCAGCCGACCCGCCTCGGCGCGAGCAAGATCCAGCAGGTCGTCGATCAAGGTCAGCAGATGGGTGCCGCTCTCCGCGATATCTCGCGCGTATTCGCGGTACTGCGGCGCGCCGAGCGGGCCATGAATCTGATCGGCAATCAGTCGGGCGAAGTTGATCACGGCATTCAACGGAGTGCGCAATTCGTGCGACACGTTGCCGAGGAACTGTGACTTCATCTGGCTGGCCGTTTCGGCCGCCTCACGCGCCTGCTGCAGCGCGTGCTGCAATTCCTTCTGCGCGCTGATATCGACCCGCAGCGATACGTCGTTGCCACTGGGAGTCCGCCGGGAGCGTACCAGCGACCAGCGTCCGGTCTGCGGATGCAGGCTCTCTCGGCCAGGCGGGGCAATCTGGGCTACAGGCGACAGCGACCGCCGCTCCATGTCGTCAACCCGCCGCGCGATGAAACTGGCAGTATCGGTATAGGCAGCCGGATCATCGACCGTGCCCGCTGCGATCGACAGCGCCAGGACGTCCTCATACTTGAGGCCGATCAGTTCACCTTCGGCCGGTAGATGCGGATATACGGCGTGATACTGCTGGTTGCCGAATAGGTATCGACGCTCCTGATCATATACCACGATGGTGCCGTCGATGGCATCCAGCGTCTCGCGCAACGCCAGGTTCTGCCGCCGCAGGGCTTCGATCTCCGTACGCAACAGGTCAGTCTCGGAAAGCCACGCATCGCCTTGCTGCGAGGCCTGCGTCGCCTCACCCGAGGCGTCTTTTCGACGCTCGGCGAGCATGTGGTTCATCGTTTGATGTGACCTCGAATGCATCGTCGCATGGCTTGTCTATTGATCAACCGGTTTGCCACATCTCTAGGCTGCAAAAGGTAACAAGAAAGGGACATGTCGATCACGATTTGCTTGCCACGAACGTTGACACCCGCCATGCCGCCGCACAGTCTCCGCCGCAGCAGGGAGGGCGGGTTGATGCCAGCGGATGACGGCAACGGACGACGGCTGCGCTCCCGCCGCTGGTTCGATGAACCGTCCGATCCAGCGATGACCGCGCTGTATCTCGAGCGCTATATGAACTACGGCATCACGCCCGAGGAACTCCGCGGCGGTAAGCCGATCATCGGCATTGCCCAGACCGGCTCCGACCTGTCGCCGTGCAACCGGCATCATATCGAACTGGCAAGCCGCGTGCGCGACGGCATTCGCGCGGCCGGCGGCGTGCCGCTGGAATTCCCCGTCCATCCGATCCAGGAAACCGGCAAGCGTCCGACAGCCGCGCTGGATCGCAACCTCGCCTATCTTGGGCTGGTGGAGGTGCTGCACGGCTACCCGATCGATGGCGTGGTGTTGACCACCGGTTGCGACAAGACGACGCCGGCCTGCCTGATGGGCGCGGCGACGGTGAACATCCCGGCCATCGTCCTCTCCGTCGGCCCCATGCTGGACGGTTGGTGGCAAGGCCGCCTTTCCGGTTCCGGCACGATAGTTTGGGAAGGCCGCAAGCTCTTCGCCGAGGGCAAGATCAACTATGACGAATTCATGCAGATGGTGTCGTCGTCCGCGCCGTCGGTCGGGCACTGCAACACCATGGGCACCGCAACCTCGATGAACTCGCTGGCCGAGACACTTGGCATGTCGTTGCCTGGCTGCGCGGCGATACCGGCGCCGTACCGCGAGCGCGGTTGGATGGCGTACGAGACCGGCAAGCGTATCGTCGGGCTGGTGCAGGAGAATCTGCGTCCGTCCGATATCATGACAAAGCAGGCGTTCGAAAATGCCGTGGTCGCGGCGGCAGCATTGGGCGCGTCGTCGAACTGCCCGATCCACATGGTGGCGATCGCCCGCCACATGGGCGTGGAGCACTCCCTGGACGATTGGCAACGACTTGGGCCCAACATTCCACTGCTGGTCGATTTGCAGCCGGCGGGACGGTTCCTGGGCGAAAAGTTCCACCGTGCGGGTGGTGTGCCGGCAGTGCTGAAGGAGTTGCTCGCCGCCGGCAAATTGCACGGCGATGCGATGACGGTCACGGGGCGCACTCTGGCAGACAACCTGCGCGACGTGCCGGACGGCGATCGCGAGGTGATCCGTTCCTATGGCGATCCATTGATGGAGGCCGCCGGCTACGTAGTGATGTCGGGCAATCTCTTCGACAATGCGGTGATGAAGATCAGCGTCATCGATCCGGACTTCCGCAAGCGCTTCCTGTCGCATCCCGATCGGCCGAATGTCTTCGAGGGCAAGGCCATCGTGTTCGAAGGACCCGAAGATTACCATCACCGCATCGATGATCCTGATCTCGGCGTCGAAGACCAGTCCGTGTTGATCATCCGAAATTGCGGTCCCGTGGGTTATCCGGGCAGCGCCGAAGTCGTGAACATGCAGCCACCAGCAGCAATGTTGAAACGCGGTATCAGCACGTTGCCGACCATGGGCGATGGGCGGCAGTCTGGTACGTCGGGTTCGCCGTCGATCTTGAATGTCTCGCCGGAAGCCGCGGTGGGTGGTGGATTGGCGTTGCTGAGGACCGGCGATCGCATCCGCATCGATCTCAACACGCGCAAGGTGGATGTGCTGTTGCCGCCGGGTGAACTGGACGCACGCCGCGCCACGTGGTCCCCGCCAAAGCTGGCCAATCTGACCCCATGGGAGGAGATCTATCGTTCGATGGTCGGACAACTCGGCGCCGGTGCGTGCCTGGAACCCGCAACCCTGTATCTCAACGTCATCGAATCGCGCGGCGAATCGCGCAACAATCACTGACCATGGAATTCGGTATCGCCATCCCCACCGCCGCCAACTCCTGGCGCCTCGTGCGTCGCGCGGAAGAACTCGGCTTCAGCAACGCCTGGTTCTTCGACACGCAGATGCTGAGCGCTGATCCGTTCGTTGCCATGGCGGCAGCGGCAATGAAGACGACCAAAATCAAACTCGGCACCGGAGTGCTGATCCCGTCGAACCGGATTGCGCCGGTCGCCGCCAACGCCTTCGCGTCGCTGAACAAATTGGCGCCGGGACGCATCGTGTTCGGCATCAGCACCGGCTTTACCGGCCGACGCACCATGGGCCTCGGCGCGGTGAAGCTCGCCGACATGGAGGAATACATCCGGATCGTCCAGGCGTTGTGGCGTGGCGAAACGGTCGAGATGGAACTGGAAGGCAAGCGCCGCCCGATCCGCATGCTCAATCCAGAGCTCGGCCTGACCAACATGCACGATCCGATGCCCCTGTTCATCGCCGCATCCGGTCCGCGAGCGCGCGCGCTCACTGCGAAACTCGGCGCCGGCTGGATCGACAACGTCGCGGATCCCGAACGCGGCGCTGCGACATTAGAGCAGATGCGAGCGGCCTGGCAGCAAGCCGGCCATGCGCGCGACGATTTGCAAGCAGTCGCCTGGATCGGCGGCGCGGTCCTGGATGAGGGCGAACCGGTGGACGGCCCACGCGGCATGGCACTCGCCGCGCCGCGTGCCTCTATGCTGCTACATCGCGCGGCCGACACTGCGCTGGCAGGTCATCCGGCACCGCTTGCGATGCGGCCCGAATTCTCCGCGGCGGCGGAAGCGTACGTCGAACATGCGCGACAGTTCCAGCCGCACGACGCATATTACCTGTCCAACCACCGCGGTCATCTGATGTTCGTTCGCCCCGACGAACGGCCATTCATCACCGCAGAAATGATCAGTCGCACCAGCTTCATCGGCACCGAACACGACCTGAAACAGCGCATCGCCGCGCTTGCGGATGCCGGCTTCACCCAGGCGGTCTTCTCCATCCCACCCGGGCAGGAGCACGCTATCGAGGACTGGGGTCGCATCCGCCGCGCCTTCGGCTAAGGAGCAAGTTCGCATGTCTGGACGCCTCGACGGCAAGACCGCCTTCGTCACCGCCGCCGGCCAGGGCATCGGCCGCGCCACGGCGCTCGCGTTCGCCGCCGCCGGCGCACGAGTCATCGCAACTGACATCGATGAAGCGAAGGTGCACCAGATCGCCTCCGACACGATCCACACGGCGCGGCTCAATGCGCTGCATGCAGCCGACATCGCGCAGGCAGCGACGGATGCGGGCGCGACCGACATCCTGTTCAACTGCGCCGGCCTCGTACATCAGGGCACGATATTGGAAGCGACCGATGATGAATGGGAACTGGCATTCAACCTGAACGCCCGCTCGATGTTCCGCACGATGCAGGCATTCCTGCCCGGCATGTTGCAACGCGGCCATGGCGTGATCCTGAACATGGCCTCCGTGGCGAGCAGCGTGAAAGGCGTGCCCAGCCGCTTCATCTATAGCGCCACCAAAGCCGCGGTGATCGGCATGACGAAGTCTGTCGCGATGGACTACGTGAAGCAGGGCATTCGCTGCAACTGCATCTGCCCCGGCACGGTGTTGACGCCAAGCCTGGAGGAGCGCATCGCCACCAATGCCGCACAGGCAGGCTCGATCGAGGCGGCACGCGGCGCCTTCATCGCGCGACAGCCGATGGGACGCCTCGGCACACCTGAGGAGATCGCCGAACTCGCCGTTTATCTTGCGTCCGATGCCGCGCAATTCGTCACCGGCCAGGCCGTCGTGATCGACGGTGGCCTAACCTTATAGGGAGACACGTCATGAAGCTGTTGCGCTATGGCCCACCCGGTGCCGAGAAGCCTGCCCTGCTTGCGAAGGACGGCACAATCCGCTGCCTGGCATCCCTGGTTCGCGACATCGACGGTTTCGTTCTGTCCGATGCCGCATTGAAAATGATCGGCGGCGTCGACCCCAACTCGTTGCCAAAGGTGGACTCGAATGTGCGGCTAGGTCCATGCGTGGCGCGGCCAATGAATTACGTGTGCATCGGCCTCAACTACGCCGATCACGCGGCCGAGGCGGGCATGCCGGTGCCGAAGGAACCGATCATCTTCCTGAAGTCGCTAGGAGCGATGTGCGGTCCGAACGACGACGTCAAGCTGCCCCGCGGATCAAAGAAGCTGGACTGGGAAGTCGAGCTCGGCATCGTCATCGGCAAGACCGCGCGCTATGTGCCGGAGAACGAATCACTGAACTACGTCGCCGGATATTGCGTCTGCAACGATGTCTCGGAGCGCGAGTTCCAGATCGAGCGCGCTGGCACGTGGGACAAGGGCAAAGGCTGCGACACGTTCGGTCCGACCGGACCGTGGGTGGTCACCAAGGACGAAGTCGCCGATCCGCAAAATCTGCCGCTCTGGACTGAAGTGAACGGCAAACGCATGCAGAACGGCACAACGAAGACCATGATCTTCGGCGTCGTGAAACTGGTCAGCTACGTCAGCCATTTCATCACGCTGCACGCCGGCGACGTCATCGCCACCGGCACGCCGCCGGGTGTTGGCCAAGGCGTGAAACCGGAACCCATCTTCCTGAAGATAGGTGACACGATGCGGCTGTCAGTCGAAGGTCTGGGCGTGCAGACACAGCGGGTCGTGGAAAGCTGAGCCTGCGTCCCCAATCGAGGTAAACCGCCTGGCGCTTGCCTATCCGTTCGCGGAGCGCTCTGATCGGGTAACCGATCATGGAGCTCCCGAATGGCGCCGCGCGTCGATCCCGTTACGTCCGATACTGAACTCCCCGCGCGCACCGGCGTCGTTGTCGTCGGCGGCGGCATCATTGGCACCAGCACGGCGTTCTTCCTCGCCCGCAAGGGCATCCCCGTCGTGCTGTGCGAGAAGGGCCATATCGCCGGCGAACAGTCCAGCCGCAACTGGGGCTGGGCCCGCAAGATGGGGCGCGACCCCCGCGAGATCCCGCTCGCCATCGAAGCACTGAAGCTATGGCCGCAGTTGAACGAGATGACCGAGGCCGAAACCGGCTTCCGTCAATGCGGCATCGTCTATCTCTGCAAGACCGAGGCGGACATGGCAAAGCGCGAGGCCTGGCTCGAGGTCGCGCGCCCCTACCAGCTCGACACCCGCATGCTGACGCGCGACGAGCTGACCGCGGTGCTGCCCGGCCTAAGCGGCGAATGGCGCGGTGGCCTGTATACACAAAGCGATGGACGCGGCGAACCGCAGAAGGCCGCGCCTGCGATTGCCAACGCAGCCCGCCGCCACGGCGCCATCGTCATGCAGCAATGCGCGGTGCGTGGCATCGAGACCAAGGGCGGCCGCGTCTCCGGTGTCGTCACCGAAAAGGGCCGCATCGCCTGCGACAGTGTCGTGCTCGCGGGTGGCGTCTGGTCGCGGCTGTTCTGCGGCAGCCTCGATCTGCGCCTGCCGCAGCTCAAGGTGATGTCGTCGGTAATGCGCACGGAGAAATTCGACGCCGGCCTGGAAACGTCTGCCAGCGGCTTTGGCTTCGGCGTTCGCAAACGGCTCGACGGCGGCTACAACGTCGCAAGCTGGAGCGGCAACGTGCACGACATCGTGCCCGACACATTCCGCTTCATCAGCGACTTCATGCCATCGTTGAAAATGCAGTGGAACAACCTCCGCCTGCGTGTCGGCGGCAAGTTCATCCAGGACTGGCAGGTCCCGCGCCGCTGGGCACTCGACGCCGCATCACCGTTCGAGCGCGTGCGCACATTGGATCCGGAACCGTATCAGCCGATACTCGACCAGGCACGCACCAACCTGACCGCGGCGTTTCCCGCGTTCCGTGACATGAAGGTGGCCGAGACCTGGGGCGGCGTCATCGACGTGACGCCGGATGGCGTGCCGGTGATCTCCGGCGTGGATACGCTGCCGGGCTTCTTCATCGCCACCGGCTTCACCGGCCACGGTTTCGGCATCGGCCCCGGCGCCGGACGCCTGATGGCAGAGATCGTCGCCGGCGAAACACCGGTAGTCGATCCAACTCCATTTCGCTACAGCCGCTTCACCGACGGCACACGACCAGTGCCATCACCGCTGGTATAAGTTTCATATGGGACTCAGCGCCTCTGCATGATGACATGCGACAGCGGTGCCCTCGACGTCGCGCAGCAGAGGCCGTTGCTGACTGCACAGTTGCGTCGCATGCGGGCAGCGCGTGTGATAGGCGCAGCCTGGCGGCGGCGACAGCGGTGATGGCGGTTCGCCTCTCACCGTTTCACCGACCGCCGCAGTCCGCAGCCCCGGCGTCGCGGCGAGCAGTGCGCGCGTATAGGGATGCCGAGGCTGCTCAAACAACGCGGCACGTGGCGCCTGTTCCACAACACGGCCCAGATACATCACCAGGACCTCGTCAGCGAGATGACGCACCACCGACAGATCGTGACTGATGAAGAGATAAGCCTGTCCGAACTCGTCCTGCAGATCCAGCAGCAGGTTCAGTACCTGCGCGCGAACCGATACATCCAGCGCGGAAACCGGCTCGTCGGCAACAACAACGCGCGGGCGCAACATCAGCGCGCGGGCGATCGCAATGCGCTGCCGCTGGCCCCCAGAGAACATATGTGGATAGCGCGTGGCCTGGTCCGGACGCAGGCCCACCCGCCCCATCATCGCCAGCGCCGCCTCATGGCGTTCGGCGCCAGACACGCCAGCGATCGCCAGCGGCTCTTCCAATATCTGCGCAACCGTACGCCGCGGATTGAGCGACCCGTACGGATCCTGAAATACCATCTGCACGGCACGCCGCGTGGTAGCATCGGACGCGTCCGCGATGCGGCCATCGATCTCGATCGTGCCGCTGGTCGGGCGTTCGAGCAGCGTGACCATGCGAGCCAACGTCGACTTCCCGCAGCCGCTCTCACCAACGATGGCGAGCGTACGCCCTGCCGCAAGCATGAACGACACATCGCTGACAGCGAACAGCGGGACCGCGCGCCGCAGTCCGATGCGAACCGGATAGACCCGCGTCAGGCTCTGTACCGAGAGCAACGTCATAATGGCGCGTGGCAGCGAACCGTGCCATCACCATGCGCAACGAGCGCGGGACGCTCGGCGCAACGATCGAACACGAACCGGCAGCGAGGCGCGAACAGGCAGCCGTCCGGTCGATCCGCAACACCAGGCACCACGCCGGGAATTGTCGCCAGCCGGCGATGCGAGTCCGCATGTTCCGGCAATGCAGCCAGCAGCGCCGCGGTATATGGATGCGACGGTGCACTCAACAACGACGGCGCCGGGCGACTCTCCATCGCCTGACCGGCATACATCACCTGAACACGTTGCGCACTTTGCGCAATCACGCCCATGTCATGCGAGATCAGCACCAGCGCCATGCCGCGCTCGTGCTGCAACGTCGCCAGCAGCTCAAGGATCTGCTTCTGGATTGTGACATCCAGCGCGGTCGTGGGTTCGTCGGCAATCAGCAGCCGCGGATTGCAGGCGATCGCCATCGCGATCATCGCCCGCTGGTTCATGCCCCCCGACAGCAGATGCGGGAACGCGGCAATCCGTTGTTCCGGTGCCGGAATGCCGACCTGGCGCAACAGATCGATGGTGCGCGCGCGCGCAGCCGACCGGGACAGATCGAGATGAACGCGCAGCGCCTCGGCAATCTGCCAGCCGATGGTGAAGCACGGATTCAGGCTCGTCATCGGCTCCTGGAAGATCATCGCCACGTCCTTGCCGACCAGGCCGCGGCGAGCGCGCGGCGACAGGCGAAGCAGATCGATACCGTCGAAGCGCAGCAAGTCCGCAGTGGTGCGGCCGGGCGGCCGGATCAGTCCCATCACCGCCAGCATCGCAACCGACTTGCCGGATCCCGAACTCGCCGACAATGCCCATCACCTCGCCTTCGCCAACGTCGAGGTCGAGCGCCTCCACCGCGAGCAACGGGCCGCGTGCGGTCGGAAACGTCACGGTCAGGTTGCGGATCTCCAGCAGGCTCATCCAAGTTTCAGCCGCGGATCGAGCGCATCGCGCAGGCCATCGCCGACGAGATTGAACCCAAGCACTGTCAGCAGGATCGCCAGACCTGGAAACGTGACCACCCACCACGCGCTCTGCACGAATTGCAGCGCATCG
Source organism: uncultured Alphaproteobacteria bacterium (assembly GCA_963726125.1). Classification (GTDB taxonomy): domain Bacteria; phylum Pseudomonadota; class Alphaproteobacteria; order Acetobacterales; family Acetobacteraceae; genus JAMXLO01. The sequence continues at coordinate 199,279 of CAVSBG010000021.1, forward strand.
GCCAGCATGGTGCCCCATTCCGGCGTCGGCGGTTGCGCGCCAAGACCGAGGAACCCGAGCGCGGCCGTATCAAGAATGGCGCTGGAGAACCCAAGACTGGCCTGCACGATCAGCGGTGCCAGACAGTTCGGCAGCACGGTCAGGAACATCAATCGCGCACGCCCGGCGCCGGCCATACGCGAAGCAGCGACATAATCCTTGTGGAGTTCGACCAGCACCGCAGCCCGTGTCAGTCGGACGAAACCGGGAAGCTGCACGATCGCGACGGCCAGCATCGCATTGGACAATCCGGGTCCCAACACGGCAACGACAGCGATCGCCAGCAACAACGTCGGCAACGCGAGCATGATGTCCATCAGGCGCATCACCAGCGCATCGACGATACCGCCCGCGAAGCCCGCAGTCAGGCCCAGCAACGTTCCGACAAAGCACGACAGCGCCACGACGATCGCGCCGATCGAAAGCGACAATCGCGCCCCGAACAACAGGCGCGAGAGCACATCCCGACCGACATCGTCGGTACCAAGCGGATAGACTCCATTGGGAGCATGCAAAATCGCCTGCCGCATCTGCTCATTCGGCGCATAGGGTGCCAACAACGGCGCGAACGCCGCAGCCAGTATCAGTATCATTACGAGCGCAAGTCCGATTGTCCCGCCTCGACTGGCCAGGAAATGTCGCCGCAGGTCGGCGAAGCGAGTGGCAGGCGCCGCCGCAACGTGAGCGCTCATCGACGTTGCCGCACGCGTGGGTTTACGATGCCCGTAAGCACATCGACCGTCAGGTTCACCAGGATGACGATGCTCGCCACCATCAGGATGCCGCCCTGCAACACCGGATAATCACGCCGCGCAATCCCGTGGATCAGCCAGCTTCCAACCCCAGGCCACGCAAAGATGGTCTCGGTGAGCACCGCACCGCCGAACAGACTACCAACCTGCAATCCGACCACGGTGATCACCGGGATCAACGCATTGCGCAGCGCATGCAACCCCACCACGCGCAGCGGCGACAGCCCCTTCGCGCGCGCGGTGCGGACATAATCCTCGTTCAGCACTTCCAACATGGCCGAACGCGTCATGCGTGCGATCACCGCCAGTGGGATCGTGCCGAGCGCGATGGCTGGCAGGATCAGATGCGACAGCGCGGAACGGAATGCACCGGCGTCGTCGGACATCAGGCTGTCGATCAGCATGAACCCAGTGACCGGAGCCACGTCGTAGGTGATGCCGATACGCCCGCTGACCGGCGTCAACCCCAAGGTGACGGAGAACAGCAGAATCAGCAGTATCGCCCACCAGAATATCGGCATCGAGTAGCCGGCAAGCGCAAGCCCCATCACCGAATAATCCGTGGTGCTGCCTCGGCGCAATGCCGCGACAATGCCAGCAGGCACGCCGACAATAACCGCGATCAGCATGGCACTGACCGCAAGTTCCACAGTGGCCGGGAAGTGGGTCAGGAACTCGTCCATCACGCTGTCATGCGTCGCCAGCGACGTGCCCAGATCGCCATGCACGGCATGCCAGACATACAGCCCGTATTGCACGATCAATGGACGATCCAAACCTAGCTGCGCACGCAGTTGGTCAAGCTGCGCGGGATCGACGTTGCGCTCGCCGAACATCAGCATCACCGGATCGCCGGGGATCAGATGGATCAGCGCGAAGGCGAAGACAGTGATGCCGAAGAATGTCACCAGCACCAGGCCAAGCCGGCGCGCGAGGAACACGACCACGCGCGATCAGCTCAGCCGGACGCTGCGACCTGTATGAACCAACGCGAGGTCCCCGTTACTTCCCAAGCGAGACGCCGCCGAACGGCTGGCCACCCAGGAAATGCAGCTTGAATCCCTCAACATTCTTGCGCACCGGCACGTACGCCTTCACGTCCGCAAGCCGTACCAGCGGGATATCGTCATACACGGCCTTGTCAGCGGTGATGTAGAGCTGTGCCCGCTCGTCCTGGTTGGTCACCACGTTCGCCTTCAGCACCGCGTCCGTGTAGGTCTGGTTGCACCAGTGCGAGGCATTGCCGGGGTTGTTGCAGATGAAACCAAGCAGGATTTCGCTGGGATCGGGATAGTCCCACGTGCCGCCCAGCATCCCGACACTGGGCTCGCCGGCACGCGAGCGCTTCAGGTACTCGCCCCACTCATAGGTGGTGATGTTCGCAGTGACACCGATCTTGGCCCAGTCGGCCTGGATCATTTCCGCGGTGCGCCGTCCGTTCGGCATATAGGCACGCACCACCGGAATGGCCCACAGATCGATCGTGAAACCGCTAGGATAGCCCGCCTCGGCCAGCAGCTTCTTCGCCCCATCGGGGTCATATTTGTACGGCTTCAACGAAGCGTCGTAGCCCCAAAGCGATGGTGGTACCAGCGATGCTGCCGGCGTACCGCCACCCTGGAACACCGCCTTCACCAAATTGTCCATGTCGATCGCCTCGGCCAGCGCCTGGCGGACACGCTTGTCGTCCAGCGGCTTCCGATCGACGCGGAACCGGATGTAATTGGTGCCGGCAATCGCCGCTTCCTGCACCTTGATATCCGGATTGGCGCGCATGGCCGCAAGGTCCGCGGGATTCGGATAGCGCGCGATCTGGCATTCGTTGGTGCGCAGCTTGGCATAGCGCACCGACGCGTCCGGCGTGATCGCGAACACCAGGTTGTCCACCTTGGCAACGCGATCAGGCTGCGCACCGCCTTCACCCCAGAACTGGTGGAAAGCGCGGAATCGGATCACCGCATCCTTGTCATACTGCGCGAAGCTGAACGGCCCCGTCCCGATCGGCTCCTGGTCGAGCGCCCCCAACTTGCCTGACTTCTGCAGCGTCGTCGCATATTCCGCCGACAGGATCGAGAACGGCTGCATTGACAGCGACGGCAGCAATGGCGCCAGCGGCGCCTTCAACTTGAGCGCCACAGTGTAGTCATCGATCTTGTCCACCGAGGCCAGGTTGGGCGCCACCAGATCAACGAACTCGGGGAAGTTGCCGTTTGCGCTTTGATAAAACGGATTCGACTTGTCGGACATCCGCTGGAAACTGAACACCACGTCGTCGGCATTGAAGTCGCGCGTCGGCTTGAAATTGGCATTCGACTGGAACTTCACGCCATGCCGCAGCTTGAATGTGTAGGTCAGTCCATCGGGGGAAATAGTCCACGACTCGGCAAGACCCGGCACCAGATCGGAACCGCCAATCTTCATTTCCACCAGGCGATCGGCAATCTGCTCCGACACGTCGAAGCTCGTGTTGGCGGTGCTGAGCTGGGCATTCAGCGCATCAGGGCTGGCTTCGGTGCACACCACCAGGCTGTCAGCCAGCGCTGTGCCAAGTTGCAAAGCGCTGAACAGCGCCCCCAACGTCAGATATCCGATCATTCGCATGATGCCGTCCCCAAATGCCAGTTGGCTTGGGAGTGTTCGCAGCGGTTGGAAGCCGCGTCAACAGCGCTCTGAGCGACTCAAGAGCCCTACCCCACCGCGACGCCGATCCAGCTGGCCGAAGTCGACGTAGTCACTGGACCTTCGCGCACGCGTACGCCCGGGTTGTCTCGGGCAGGCAGTAACGCGTGACCGATCCGCTGGCATCCAACGTTGCCAGCGACTTCGAGACAAGCCCGTCGACCGCACCAACGACTTCGATCTCGCGGATGCCATCGCCGGTTCCCAAGCCAATTGCTTCGGCCAAGGTGAATTCACCCGGAAACGCAGCCACGCTTTTCAATGTCGCACGCTCCTGCTCGGAGAGCAGCTCGTAGCTCCAATCGAGCATCGCAGTGAGCGTCTGATGCCGCGGGACGGCAGTGCGGCGGCCGCTCTTGAGAATCCACAGCCGCTGATCCAGGTGCGCCGCCAGCCACGCTACCCCGAGCACATCGACTTGCGCAGCGGCAAGCTCGATCGCCAAAGCCACGCCGTCCAAACGCCGGCAGATCTCGCTCACAATGGACGCTTCGGAGTCACCCAGCTGATATTCCAGTCGCGCCGCAGACGCCCGCTCAACGAAGAGCTCGACAGCCGGATAACTCAGTGCCTCGGACGCGGACAGATCCTTCACGTCGGGAGGACAAGGCAGAGGCGGCAGGCGTCGTACCGATTCACCCAGCACCCGCAATGATTCACGACTGGTCGCAAGTATATGCACCCCTGGAGCCCTGACGATGATCGTCTCCACCAGCTCGGCCGCCGCCTGGATGACATGCTCGCAATTGTCGATCACCAACAGCATCTCACGATCTTTGAGATAGTCGATCACGTCACGCAGCAGATCAGCGCTGTTGATCGCGACGTCGAGTTCCCGAGCCAGCGAGGCGGCCACCGCCTCGCCCTCGGTCACCTTCGTCAGATCGATGAAACTGACACCATCCCGATATGATCCGGCCAGTGCTTCGGCGCACGCGATGGCGACAGTGGTTTTTCCAATGCCGCCAGGACCAACGACCGTGATCAGGCGCCGGTGCGACAACTGAGCGACCAGTACACCGATGAAGTCGCTGCGGCCAATGATCCTCGTCACCTTGGTCGGCAACTGCAACGGGGCAGCCGGAGTTTCGTGTATCAACTTGGCCACGCCAGCAGACGCTGCTGCCGCTTCCTGTGAGACCTCGGCGATGAGCCGATAACCGCGGCCGGGATCGTTGCGGATCAGCCGACCCTCGGTGTCGTCGAGGGCCTTGCGCACCGCCGTCATGTGAACCCGGAGATTGGCCGCGTCGACGAAGATGCCGCGCCAGACCTCGGCAATCAGCTCGTCCTTGGTAATCAGCTCACCGGGCCGTGCGGCCAACGTTGCCAGGATGTCGAACGCCCGCGCACCGATCCGTATCGGCATGCCGTCCCGCAGCAACAGGCGCTGGTCGGGCAGCACACTGAACCGATCGAAATTGAAGCGACGCCCGAGCATCGGGCCGGTGCTTGAAGTCTCCATGGGGGGGCCTTGCCGTTCTGATGGCCGACAATTCGCCCTGAAAGGATGGAACCGTTCGTGATGTGGCTCTATCGCACTTGAGTGCGACGCGTCTCCCACCATCGTTGGGCGCCACTATACGAAGGTTTGCCCAAACGCCACCGAGATGACGATCTATCGCCATTTGCAGCCTTGGCGTTCCAGTGGATGGCCGCGTTCCGCAGCCGAGCTATCGCAATCGTTACCGGATTTTGAGGGGCCTGCCTTTAGCGCCAACCGAGCCCGCCGCGCAGACTTCCCAGCCGGCGACGTCCAGACAGTGAAACGGATGACCAGTGTGCCGAATCCGAGGTTCACCCACCGCGGCGAACGTCAGATGTGCGACGCTAGGGTGCGCCGCCAGTGGCGAGAGCATTCTCCAGGCACTTGATCAGTGCCGCGCCGTCGAATGGCTTGCTGAGAAAACACAAGGCCCCGTTCTGCAACGCGACGTCCCGCACGTGGGCATCCGGGAAGGCCGTGATGAAGATAATCGGGGTCTGGCTACCTTCGGACACGAGAATTTTCTGCAACTCGAGGCCGCCAATGCCCGGCATTTGCACATCGGATATCAGACAGGAGGTATCCCCGCGCGCCTCGGATCCCAGAAAATCCTCTGCCGAACCGTAGGCTCGCACGTCGTAGCCGAGTGATCGCACCAGACTGGTCATGCCAACACACACTGACTCGTCGTCGTCGACAATAGCGATAAGGGGAGCCGTCACGCTGAGTCCAATCGTTTGCTGCATGCCCGCCGGGCGCCTGGTCAGGAACAACCCGCCACGCCCCGATAGTGAGGCCTCAACACTGAAGATGGAAGCTATACAAGAGTTTATCCGACCTCTGATGGCGGTGGTCAGCAATCACAATCTGAGGGGCGGTCACTCTCAGCGTGAGGGCTTTACCGGACTCAAGGTCAGGGCTTCGGCCATTCTGACCAGTTCTGGCAGTGACTTCGCGCCCATTTTCCGCATGACGTTGCCGCGGTGGATCTTGACTGTGATCTCCGACACGCCAAGCGCATGGGCGACCTGCTTGTTCAGCATGCCATCCGTCACATGTTTCAGGATCTCCTGCTCTCGTCCGGTCAGGCCATCGTATTTTGCGCGAACGTCCAGCCGTTTCGCATCCTCGCCGCGCCGCTTGCGATCCAGGTCGATCGCCGCGCTGATCGCATCCAGCAAATCCTGATCACGAAACGGTTTCACCAGGAAGTCGATCGCGCCTGCCTTCAGCGCCTTCACCGACATTGGCACGTCGCCATGGCCGGTTATGAATATGATAGGGATGCGGATGTCTTCCCTGATGAGTTCGGCCTGCAGCTCAAGACCGCTTTGCCCAGGCAACCTGACGTCGAGCACGATGCAACCCGGCGCGTCAGGCAGGTCCGCCTGAAGGAACGCCGCCGCCGAGCGGAACATCTCAACCCGCAGATCCACAGATTCCAGCAGGCTGCGCAGAGCCTCCCGCATGGACTCGTCGTCGTCCACCACCAGGACGACTGGTTCTTCACTGTTCGGCTCAGGCTGCGCCGGCATCGACCGGTCCGCCACGACGTGATCCCCGCAACTGTTGACGTGATATCCGGATGGATGGTCGCCCGGGCGAAAAACTCGGCGCCTGACCGAATTCCGTCAAGCGGGTAATCCGCCGATGGGCAGAACGCATTGGAAGGCCGCCCCGGGTTCGGGCGTCCGCGACCGAGCGCTCATCTGCCCGCCATGCGCCTCGATGATCGATCGGCAGATCGACAGCCCCATGCCCATGCCGTCCGGCTTGGTGGTAAAGAATGCCTCGAATATCTGGGCGGCGTGTGCCTCATCGAGGCCTGGCCCGGAATCCGCGACCTCCAGCACCACGTGATCGCGTCCGTCCGTGCGGGTGCTGACCGTCACGGCACGCACGCGCCCCTCAACGGTCGACATGGCCTGAACAGCATTGATGATCAGGTTGATGATGACCTGCTGAAGCTGGATTGGATCGCCGTGATTGGCCGGCAGGTCTGTGGCGAGATCCAGCCGCAGCGATGCCCGATGACGCGCCGCCTCGTGCCGGACCAGCGGCACCACTTCCTCAACGAGGTCATTGAGGTTGAGCAGGCTCTGCTCGGGCCCGGTCTTGCGGATCAGCGCACGGATCCGCTGAACGACTTCGCTCGCGCGCTTGCCGTCGCTGATCACGTGCCGGATCGACGCCTCCACTTCGTCAAGCCGCGGGACGTCGCGATTCAACCAGCGCAGACTGGCCTCGCCATGCGACACGATCGCCGCAAGCGGCTGGTTGACCTCGTGCGCGATGGACGCGGTAATCGCACCCAGGCTGGTGACACGCGCGACATGGGCAACCTGTGCCTGCGCCTGATGGAGCCGGCTTTCAGCCTGCCTCGCAGCCGTCACATCCATCAGCGCACCGACGTACTGTGCCTTGTTCAGTTCGCCCTCCAACGCTCGCGCGACCGCATGGACCTGCTTGACCGCGCCATCCGTCATCGACAGCCGGAATTCAATATCGAATCCGCTCCGATCGGCCGAGGCACGATCGATTGTCTGCCGTACCAATGCGGCGTCGTCAGGATGCACCCGTGCCAGCATCGCCTCCATCGACGGTGCAACGTCCGTGGCGTACCCGAGGATGACAAAGCTCTGCTCCGACCAGAACACATCCCCACTGTCCGCGTTCCAGCCAAAACTTCCCGTCAGGCTGAGCTTCTGCGCCTCCGCCAGATATGCCGCCTGGCTCTGACGCAGTGCTTCCTCGACCCGCTTGCGTTCCGTGATGTCGTTGTTGGTTTCCAGCGTTCCGATCGGATGCCCGCCGGCATCGCGTTGCAGCGACCACCGGCTGGCAACGACGATCTTCGCGCCGGCCTTGCTGCTATTGACGAGTTCGCCCTCCCAATGGCCCGAACGATGCAGCATTTCGTTGATGGCCTTGCGGTCCTCCGGGAATACGGTCTTCAGCAGGCCATGCGAGATAGTCCCGACGGCTTCGCCCTGACTCCAGCCATAGAGCAGCTCCGCGCCGCGGTTCCAGAACGTGATCGCGTCGTTGCTGTCGCGGGCAATCACGGTGTCATGCGTCAGGTCGAGAAGCTGAGCTTGCCGTTTCGCCGTCGCCGTCGACTGCTGCAAGCGCCGCACCAGGCTGGTGATCACGAACGACGTCAGGACGAAAATCCCCAGCAACGGGATGTCGCTGTCGTATTGCACCTCGAACGAGAATATCGGCGGGATAAAGAAGTAATTGAGTGCCGCAACGGCGCTGAACGAGAATATCGCGGACGACACGAAGCTGTCCCACAGCGACAGGATGACGACAACAGTTAGATAGACAAAGCCTGCCGCGGCCGGGTTGAATCCGAGCACGAAACAGATCCACGTCGCAACCGCCAGCGCCACGCCGCCGACCAGCCACAACCTGGACAGATGCTTCACCACCGAGCGATTGATTATCGGCACTTTCGACTAAACTCGCGCCCGGCCGCTATAAGGGCCCAATGAGCAATGCCGGCGGCAAGCGCAGCTTCGATTTCCCCGGCAGGTCATAGCCATCTCGTCCCACGCGTCCCCGTGCCGACCGGTCGAATCTTCGGCATGTTGCGACCGTCATGAACGACCCCCGCTCAGTCAGGCAATCGCCAGAAACCCGGCGGTGGAGAGCCAACGCCGGGCCATACCTCGTCAACCAGCCGCGGCGCTGACCCATTCCGCCGGAACCTTCTGCGCCCGCTGGTCCCCGACCAGCTTCTGGCGGCGAGCCTGTTCCTCCGCACTGATTGAGGCCGGATCCTCGCGGAACTCCGGTCCCAGCGCCATCGCCTTCTTGACCGCCGGCCGCTCGCCGATCTCTTCCAGCCACCGCTTCGCGTTGGGGAATTCCTCAATGTCGATATCGCGTGTGGCCCAACTCGACGCCCACGGATAGCAGATCATGTCGGCGATCGTGTATTCGCCCGCGGCGAGATACTGCTTATTGAAAAGCCCGAGGTTGAGTACGCCAAAGATGCGATGCGCCTCATTGTCGAAGCGCTGCAGGGCATACGTAAGATCGCCGTTCTTCCCACTGGCGAGCGCACGCCGGAAATGGCCTTGCTCGCCCAGCTTCGGACCCTGATTGGCCATCTGCCAGAATACCCACTGTGCGACTTCATATTTCCCGCGCGGGTCGGTCGGGCAGAACTTCCCGGTCTTCTCCGCCAGATACGTCATGATCGCGCCCGACTCGAAGATCGAGATCGATTCGCCGCCGCCCATCGGTTCGTCGTCCACGATCGCCGGCATGCGGCCATTGGGCGAGATCTTCAGGAACGCCGGGGTCAACTGATCGCCACGGCCGATGTTGATCGGCTTGAAGGTGTAGGGCAGGCCGAGTTCCTCCAGCAGGATGACAACTTTCTTGCCGTTGCCGGTGGGCCAGAAGTAGAGGTCGATCATGCACGTTCTCCCTGTGCCAAGAACGGCCATACTGCCGCGATCCCGCGCGATGTGATAGGCCAGCACCAGGCCAAGGAGTTAGCGATGAACGAGATCGTGGACGTGCTGATCATCGGCGCCGGCGCATCGGGCGCCGCGGTGGCCTGGAGCCTCGCCGATACCCGGATGAAGATCCTCTGCCTGGAGCAGGGCGACTGGATGAAGCAAGCCGACTACCCAAGCACCGGACGGGATTGGGAAGCTCGGATGCACAGTGATTTCGCCACCAGCCCGAACCGGCGCGCTCGGCCGACCGACTATCCGGTCAACGACGATAACTCACCGATCAAGGTGCTGAACTTCAACGGTGTCGGCGGCAGCACCATCGTCTACGCCGCTCACTATCCGCGCCTGCACCCGTCGGACTTCCGCGTGCGATCGCTCGACGGCGTCGCCGATGACTGGCCGATCGACTACGCGACGCTGGAGCCGTTCTTCGCAGAGAACGACCGCATGACCGGCGTGTCCGGCCTGACCGGCGATCCGGCCTATCCCGCACACGAGCCGCCGATGCCGCCGCTGGCACTCGGCAAAAGCGGCGCGCACTTCGCCAAGGCGATGAACCAGCTCGGCTGGCATTGGTGGCCATCCGACACCGCGGTCGCCACCGTTGAGTACGAAGGCCGAGCGCCCTGCATCAACCTCGGTCACTGCTCGCCCGCCTGCGCGCAAGGGGCGAAGGCAAGCACCGACATCACCTACTGGCCCGCCGCCATTCGGGCCGGCGTCGAACTGCGCACGCGCTGCCGGGTGCGCGAGATCACGGTCAATGAGCGCGGCATGGCCTCGGGCGCGATCTACTATGACGCCGACGGAAAGGAGCAATTCCAGCCCGCCGAGGTCGTCATCCTGGCCTGCAACGGTGTCGGCACGCCGCGCATGTTGCTCAATTCGGTATCAGGACGTTTTCCCAACGGTCTCGCCAATTCCAGCGGCCTGGTCGGCAAGAACCTGATGTTCCATCCGTACTCCCAGGTCTTCGGCTATGTGGAGGAACCGCTGGACGGCAATCGCGCGCCGCCGCTTTGCCTGTGGAGCATGGAATTCTACGAAACGGACCCCAGCCGCGATTTCGTCCGCGGCTACTCCTATCAGTTCAGCCGCGGCATCGGACCGGTCACCGAGGCGATCATCAGCGACTCCGACGGCCGCCTGCCCTGGGGCGAGGACCATCATCGCATCTTTCGCAAGCTGGTCGGTCGCCGCATCAGCCTGTCCGCGATCTGCGAAGACCTGCCGGAAGAACATAACCAAGTGACGCTCGATCCCGTCCTGAAGGACGGCCACGGCATTCCCGCGCCCAAAATCGACTACACGATCAGCGACAACTCCCGACGCATGATGGACCACGGCACCGCGCGTGCGAAGGAAGTACTCGCAGCGGCTGGCGCCACCAATATCGGTGTGCAGAGTCCGATCGTAAATGGCGGCTGGCACCTGCTCGGCACGGCGCGCATGGGGACGGATCCGGAACGGTCGGTGGTGAACGGATGGGGCCGCAGCCACGACGTGAAGAACCTGTTCATCGTCGACGGCAGCATCTTCGTCACCTCCGGCGGCGTGAACCCGACCTGCACCATCCAGGCACTCGCGCTCTACATCGCCGACGCCATGAAGCAACGCCTGTCCACTCTGTTCGATTGAGGCACACATGCAAAACGACATCGAAACCAGCCTGTCCGCAGCGGAACTGCGGGACCTTCAATGCATCGCCGGCATGATCATTCCAGCGAGCACGGAATTTGGCGTGCCTGGCGCCGACGATCCGATCATCTTCGCCGACATCGTGAAGTCCCTTGGCCGCGACCAACGCGATGTGCAGGCAGCCATCGGCTCGCTGTCGGCGCTGGCCGGTGGCGCGTTCGCCGACCAGGACGCATCGCGACGCTACGCCGCCGCAGAGTCGTTTCGCGAGCGCGGTGGGCCGGAGGTCGCAGCGCTCTCCCGCGCGATCCTGCAATGCTACTATCGCGACGATCGGGTGGTGCTTTCCCTGGGGTTGGAGGCGCGGCCGCCGTTCCCAAAGGGGCACACGCTCGAGCAAGGAGATTGGTCGCTGCTCGACCCTGTGCGGTCGCGCCCAAAACTATGGCGCGATGCACCCTGACGCATGCGCGTTGCCGGACTGGCTGACGCGGCCGGCAGTGGGTCAGGTATTTTTCTTCCTGACCACCACGCCGGTTACGCCACTACGCCGCGCGGATCAGGCCGAGCTGTGTCAGTGCCGTTACTCCATCGTCAAGGCCGACTTCCGAAACGATCCTGCCGTCCTCAAGCTTGAGGACGGTCGTCCCCGTGAACCGCATCTTGCGGCCCGTCGCTGCGGGAAGCGATCCCATCAGAAAATCGCTGAAGGCAGGGCCGGAGTGCGTTCCACCGCCTTCCCAGCGGCCAACGACATAATCGCCTTCAGCGATCAGGTCGGCAGCTCCCCAGAAATTCAGGTCCGGGAATGCTGCGCGGAAGTCGATCATGAACGCCTTGATGTCTGCCCTGCCACGGCGCGGTTCGTGCAACGAATACTGCAACAGCATGTTGGGGGCTGCCAGTTCATCGACGATGCCCAGGTTGCATGTCGCGCCCCAGAAGTCAGTGAACCAGCGGCCGACAATAGCCTTGTTCTCACTCTCTTTGGACATGATGATTTCCTTGTCTGTGATGGTCGCAAGCGGCCCGCTTCCACTCACTGTGTTCGGGCCTGACCAACAACTAAACCGCGCCAGAGGACGGCAGAACTCCGGTTCTTGCCTTCGCATACAAGGGAGAGCGCGCGATCCTCGCCGTTACCGCAACAGCACTACCTGACCGCAACAGAACGGCGTCGGGCTGCACCGGACGCTTGCCATCACCGATCCTCCAGCATGGCCAGTGCAACAACCATCAGGACGATCGCAGGTCCCGTCTTGACGAGAGCACCAAGCGGCTCGATCCACACGTCTGGCGTCAGCACGGCAGCGCCGATCATATAGAACAGCGATATGCCGATCCCTGCACGCAGTCCCGTGGCGCATGTCGTCCTGAAGCCGATCGCCGCACCAACCGCGAGGTCGAGAAGACTGCTGACGACTGTGACACTTTGGGCAAGCACTGGCGGAAAGCCATGCGACCTCAGAATCGCCGTCGCGCCATCAAAGGCGACAGCCAGCGCAATCAGACCCGAGGCAATCCAGAACACGGCCAGCACTACCAGGACCAGTGGCTTGACGAGATATAAACGCGCAAACCATCTTTCTTGCACCGTCGAGGGCAGGCGCTGCATCGTCTCATGCAGCGACGCAGGCTCTATGCCCGTCGCTGCGATCCAGGGCTCGGGGTCGCCGGTCACTCCGCGCCGCATCTCCTGCAACGCAGTCGTTCGGAGCGGCGGACTCCAACCGAAATGGGCCACGAGATCGCCCGCGGCTGCCGCAATATCCATCAGCCAGGACGGCAGGCGCAGGCGCAGCTTGGGCCCTCCGAGATGTTGCCGAAATGCCTCGATCACCTGGCCAACCGTAGAGGACTGGCGTGCCATTACCTCCCAGACTTCATTCCAGCGGCGCTCCCCATCGCGCCACCGGCGGCCGGCAAAATCGACGGTGCGCGCGATGTCTGCCACGTCAGTCGTCATGAAGGCTTGATCGGCCTCGCGGCGCGGCAGTTCCATCGGCAGTAAGGCGAGAGCGCGCATCAAGGCACTGCCGCCGTAGGCGGAGCGCGCGATGACGAAGCCTGGCCGCAGGATCACATATGGCACGGCCCCTGCAACTATCGCCCGCTCTGCCTCGCGTTTGCTGCGGCTGAACGGTGTCCGGTCATCCGCGCCGTTACCCGGTATCGAAATATGCACCAGCAGCGCGTGCCTGTCGCGCGATCCAAGGACAGCGACGAGCCGTTCCACGAAAACGCGGTGCACCGTCTCGGTACTGCCGCGGTATCCGTCCTGCAGCACACCGATACAATTGAGGACAATATCGATTTCATTCTCTGCAAAGATTCTGTCCAGCACATTGGTATCGACCAAAGAGCATTCGATCCCAGTCTTGCCGAAGATGGATGTTTGCGCAGAGCTGAACCGGCGAGCAATCGCCAAGACCGGAAAGCCTTCGTGCAAAAGCAAGCGAGCCGTGGCTTCTCCGATCAGACCCGAGGCTCCCAACACGGCGATCGTTGGCAAAGGTTTTGTCATGGGCGCCTACAGCGAAGGCTTCGCGATCATCAGCCAGATGATCAGCAGGACCGAGCCAAAGCCGGGACAACCGAAGACGAGCCACACCCGGAACAGCCGATCATAGGACGCTGGCAGCGGTCTCTGGTCCGACGCCGCAGCGGCCGCCAGGTCACGCATCCGCATCTGCATCCAGACGACGGGGAGCCAAAACGCACCCGCAACACCATAGAGGATAAAGGATGCGACCAGCCATTCCTCAGATAGGGGCACTCCTGTCTGGCGCGCGAGCAGATATCCTGTCACCGGCTGCGCAACAACTGCCGTCGCGGTGAAAACCAGATCGGCGAGCACCACAACGGTGGCAGTGCGCGCGATGAACGATGCATCCCGACTCACATGCGCCATCAGCATGAAGAACGCGATCCCGCTTCCTGTACCGAGGATCACTGCAGCCCCGATGACGTGCAAGTACTTCAGGAGCAAATATGTCATAACTGCGCCGCGTCGCGTCGATCCCGCATGACGCCATCGTCCCTGTTGCTGGTCAAGAACGAGCGACCCTTGCTGGCGGCTCCGATCCACCCCGGGCGGAGCTTGAGATCGCCGTGCCAGGGCTTAATCTGCTCGCAATGAACCAACGGAGGAGACCACCATGCCCCAGTTCGGAGAGTCGAAAGGCGAATACCGCGGCGGCGTCTATCGCGAAGACGCTCCGCTGAAGGCGTGGCTGGCGAAGCGCCCCACCGAGGCAGCGCTGGAGCCCGATCTGCCGATCATCGATCCGCACCACCATTTCTGGGACACGCCGCATCGCGGCCGTTACCTGTTGCCGGAACTCCTGTCCGACATTGGCGGCGGGCACAACATCGTCTCGACCGTCTTCCTGGAATGCCGCGCGATGTATCGCAAGGACGGCCCGCGCGAGATGGCCGCATTGGGAGAAGTCGAGTTCGTCACTGGCATCGCCGCGATGAGCGCCTCGGGCGGCTACGGTCCATGCCGCGTCGCCGAGGGCATTGTCAGTGGCGGCGACCTTACCGTCGGCGCGCGCGTCCGCGAACTGCTGGAAGCCGAGATCGCCGCCGCCGGAGGTCGTCTGCGCGGCCTGCGCCACGGTGTGGCCTGGGACACGCACGAAGCGGTCTACAAGTACGCATCCCGCGAAGTGCCGCTGCACCAGGTCCTCGACCCGAAATTCCGCGAAGGCTTCGCCCAACTGGCGCCGTTGGGCCTGAGCTTCGAAGTCATGGCAGTATCATCCGCAACTACCGGATGCCATCGACCTCGCGCGCGCGTTCCCTGGCACCACGATCATCCTCAATCATGTCGGCGGCATCCTCGGCGTCGGGCCGTACAATAACCGTCGTCAGGAAGTCCTCGCCGGCTGGCGCAAGGACATCAGCGAGCTCGCCAAATGCCCCAACGTCTATTGCAAGCTCGGCGGTCTCGGCATGGTATCTGTCGGCTTCGACTTCCACGAAAAGGATACGCCGCCCTCATCCGAGGATCTCGCCGCGGCCTGGCGCCCCTATATCGAGCACTGCATCGAGGCGTTCGGTCCCAACCGCTGCATGTTCGAGAGCAACTTCCCGCCGGACAAGCAGTCGGGCGGCTACACCGAACTGTGGAACGCATTCAAGCGGATCTCCGCCAACGCATCGACCGCTGAAAAGACCGCGCTCTACAGCGGCACCGCCGCAAAGGTCTATCGGCTGACCACCTGAGCACTCCCTCTCCCGCATAGCGGGGGAGGGTTGGGGAGGGGGTCGATCGGGCACCCCTCACAACCCTCCCGCAAAACAAGAGTTGCCCGCCGAGTAAGAAAGGCCCCGAACCACCATGGACATTTCAGGCAAGACCGCCATTGTCACCGGCGCCGCTTCCGGCATTGGCCTCGGCATCGCGACTGCGCTCGCAGAGTCAGGCGCCAACGTCGTCATGGCCGACATCCAGAAAGACGCGGTCGAGCAGGCAGCCCACGGCCTCTCCGGTACCAACAAGCGTGTCATGCCGGTGCGCATCGACGTGACGCAGGAGCAGTCCGTTCTCGATGCCCTGGCCGAGGCAGAACGCAACTTCGGCAACCTCCACATCGCCTGCAACAACGCCGGCGTGCCGATGCATGGCACCCACCTGGTCGACGTGCCGCAAGCCGACTGGGAGTTCGTCATCGGCGTCAACATCTGGGGCATCATCCACGGTATCCGCCACTTCGTTCCCGCCATCCTCAAGCACGGCGAGGAAGGGCACGTCGTCAACACCGCCTCGGTCGCCGGCTTCCAGAATCGCCGAGGCACCGACCAGGGCCCTTACTCGATGAGCAAGTACGCCGCGCTTTCATTGTCCGAGGCGCTGGAGCACGAGCTGGAAGGCACCAACGTCGGCGTCTCCGTGCTGTGCCCCGGTCCGATCGCGACCAACATCGCACGCGGTGCCCGCAACCGCCCCGACCACATGGGCGGCCCTCAGATCCGTGCCAACGACGAAGCAATGCTGGCCGAACGCCTCGCCACCACGGGTCTCGATCCAAAGAAGGTAGGCGACCGCGTCGTGGACGCGATCCGCACCAAGACCTTCTACGCCTTCGTCAGCGCAGTGCCCGCCGAGGTCATCAAGGCACGTCACCGTCGCATCGAGGAAGCCCTGAACAGCAAGTGGGTCACCCACTACTGACCCCGAGGCAAGACTGACGCAATGCCCGCGAACGATCGAGTGCGGCTCGGCATGGTTGGCGGCGGAAAAGGCGCCTTCATAGGAGCAGTACACCGCATGGCTGCGAGGCTTGACGATGCCTGGCAGCTGGTCTGCGGCGCGCTGTCATCCAATGCAGCGCGCGCTCATGAATCCGCCGCCGAAATCGGCCTCGATCCGGATCGCAGCTATAGCAGCTTCAACGAAATGTTCGTCCGCGAACGCTCCCGATCCGACGGAATGGAAGCGGTGGCAATCGTGACGCCAAATCATCTGCATCATCCCATCGCGCGGGCAGCACTTCAGGCTGGTTTCCACGTCATCTGCGACAAGCCGCTGGCAACGTCAGTCGCGGAGGCCGACGAACTCGTGCAGCTCGCCGCACAAACCCAACGCACCTTCGCCGTCACCTATAACTATTCCGGATACCCAATGGTGCGCCAGGCGCGTGCCATGGTGGAACACGGTGACATCGGCGCATTGCGCGTGCTGCAGGTTGAATACCCGCAGGCTTGGCTCGCGGCACCGTTGGAGGCCACCGGACAGAAGCAAGCAACGTGGCGTACCGATCCATCGAAATCCGGGCCGGGCGGCGCGATCGGCGACATCGGCAGTCACGCATTCCACCTGGCCTGTTTCGTCACACGCTGCGTACCCACACAGATTCTCGCGGACCTTTCGACGTCCGTCCCGGATCGAAGAGTTGACGACAATGCGCACGTGCTGATGCGCTTTCCGAACGGCGCCCGCGGCATGCTGTGGGCCAGTCAGGTGGCACACGGCCACGAAAACGCACTGCGCCTGCGCGTCTATGGCGAACAAGGTGGACTCGAATGGGCGCAGGAGGAACCGGATCGACTCTGGTTCACGTCATCCGACGGCCCACGGCAGATGCTGACGCGTGGCAGCGTGGGGCTGTGCCCTGAAGCTGCACGGGTCACGCGCCTCCCCGCCGGACATCCCGAGGGTTATCTCGAAGGCTTCGCGACCATCTACGCCGAAGTCGCCAAAGCACTGCGAGCAGCGCGTGACGGCGCGGAACCCGCAGCAGATGTCGTATTCCCCACCGTCGTCGATGGTGCCCTCGGTGTGCGTTTCATCGCCGCAAGCATTCGCTCATCGGCCGAGGGGTCACGCTGGGTCGATCTGCAATAAACCCTCAGCGCTGGCGCACCATCTCCGCGATGCGCTCGGCGATCATGATGGTGGGGATATTGGTATTGGTGCGCGAAACCTCCGGCATTACGGACGCATCTGCGATGAACAGGTTGTCGGCACCGACCACCTGACCGTGTGGATCCACCACCGTTTGCGGGTCCGCCGGATCGCCCATCCGACAGGTGCACGACGCATGCCAGGCCGATTGCACGTTGTCGCGCACGTGCCGTTCCAGTGCCGTCGGATCAGCCAGCAGCTCCGCCAAAGGACGCGAGTCACTGATGACCTTGTCGAACAGCAACTTCCGCAATCCCGCCGACGAATCCATCATCAGCGCCGCCACATTGGTCAGCACCATGTTGCGGAAACTCTTCTGACTGACATTGCGCACGCGCTGGGAGAACTTTGAAGCGAACAGATTGGACAAGTACTGCGGTACCGGTTCGCTGGTCAGGATGCGCGCCATGCGTCGGAACGCATCCACCATCCTGTCGAGGTCGCGCTGATCGCTCAACCAGTTGAAGTCGACGTACGGCTCATCGTCGGGATCAGGCGATGCCAGCCGCACTTCACCCCTCGAGTATGATCGGCCAATATACGAAGACAGCGTGCCGATCCGCACGCCAATCGCATGCCACGCCGAACGGCAGACCGCCATCATCACCATGTCTGCCTCTGGCACCTCGGTCAGCCCAGACGACCAACGCAAATAGGTATAATTCCGCCGCAGCACCATCTTGTGCCGCGCCACCGGCTGCAGATAGCCGGAGATATGGATCGCCGGATGATCCATCAAATTGCTGCCCACGCCCGGCCGATCCAACTGAACGGCGATGCCGTGCTGCCGCAGATGCTCCCCAGGCCCAATGCCCGACAGCATCAGCAGCCACGGCGTATGCAGCGCCCCCGCGGAGACGACCACGTTATCGGCGGTGATCGTTTCGACACCGCCATTGCGTCGCACCTCCGCCCCGCTGGCGCGACCATCCGCGAACAGGATCCGCCGCACCTGTGTTTCGCCCAGGATCTGCAGATTGTCGCGACGGCGCGCAGACGCATCCAGATAGCCAACGGCAGCGGAACGTCGCGCCGAACCGTCATTGGACAGCGGCAGTGGCGAATAGCCTTCGCCGAATGCGCCGTTCATGTCGGGGCGCAGCTTATAGCCAAGCTGGTTCCATACTTTGGTGATGGACAGCGTGAAGTCGTCCCATTGCTCCATCGGCATGCGACGGACAGTGATAGGCCCTTGCGCGCCATGCAGCTGATCCGTGTAGTCAAGGTCCGTCTCAAGCCGCCGGAAGTACGGCAGCACCGAATTCCAGTCCCAGCCCTTCGCTCCGATCGCACTCCAATGATCGTAGTCTTCCGGTGCCCCACGCAGCGCCACCTGCCCGTTCACCGACGAACCACCACCAAGCACACGGCCTTGCTCATAGAACACCGGTGCCGCATCCGCCCGCCGTCGGACCTTCAGCCCCTTCCAGAAATACGTCGGATTCATCAACGCGCTGCCCGAGTAGGTGTCGCGAATGTCCTCGGGTGTCTGGTCCGGCGCATAGTCGCGGCCCGCTTCCAGCAGGATCACCTTGTTGCCCGGCGCCTCCGACAGCCGAGCCGCCATCACGCAACCCGCGGAGCCGCCGCCGATGACCAGATGTGTGGCGTGCATTGTCATACGCCCTTGAAGTTGCCTTTACGCTTCTCGACAAAAGCGCGCCGGGCCTCTTTCGCATCCTCGGAGTTCTGCAGGATCCCGCCGGCGTTGGAGGTCAACACCATCGTGGTCTCCAGCGTGCTGTCCAGCGCCGCCCGCATCACGCGCTTACTGACCCACTGCACCAGCGGCGGCCGCGCGATGATCTTCTCACACAGCTCGCGCGTCGTTGCTTCCAGCTTCTCCGACGCTACCAGATGGTTCAGCATGCCCCACTCGTACGCACGCTCGGCAGTCAGTTCGCCGGTATAGGCAAACTCCAGCGCCCGCCCGAGGCCCACCATCTTGGGCAGATAGTACGACCCGCCGTTCTCAATGATCTGCCCTGCATTGTGATACGCGATGAAGCGCGTCTTCTCGCAGCCGATGCGGATGTCGCAATGCAACGCCATGTCCATGCCCGAACCGACCGCCGGCCCGTTGATCATCGCAATCGTCGGCTTGCGGATCAGCGCGATATCCCGATGCAGCGCGGTGAAGCCATGAAAGAAGTGTTGCCGCGCGCCATCAGGTCCCTCGTGCGGTGCGCGATTGCCGACGAAGTTCTCGCCAGTGACGTCCGTCCCCGCCCGAGACGCCAGGTTCGCACCCGAACAGAACCCGCGCCCCACCCCCGTCAGCACGATCACACGAACACTGGGATCGTCGTCACCGGCCCGCATGTATTCGCCAACCTTGGCAACCGTGCTGTGTTCCTCAGCGGTGCCAACCAGTGCGTTCATTCGATCCGGACGGTTGAACCTGATCCAAAGGATGCCGCTCTCTTCCGGTTCATAGAGCAGATGCTCGACAAGCCGCGGTCCCATTGTCGCCTCCCCGCACTATGCGAACAACTCCGTCATCGCCGAGTAAACCAGCATGCGCAGATCACGTCGCAGCGTCAGCCGCGCCTCACTGCCGATGACCTGCGTCATGAACACCACCGCCAGTTCTTCCTTCGGATCGACCCAGAACGCGGTGGACGCCGCACCACCCCACATGAACTCCCCCTCTGTGCCAGGAAGCCGTGTCTTCGCGACATCGATCGTCACGCCACAGCCGATTGAGAAGCCAACCCCCGCATAGCCCGCCTCGCTGAACAGTCCCGGCGGCGCCATGTCTGCGATCTGCTTGTTGTCCGGCAGGTAGTTCAGACTGAACAGCGCGACGGTCTTCGGGCTTAAGATCCGCACCCCATCCAGCGCCCCGCCATGCACCATCATCTGGCAGAACCTCATGTAGTCGTGCGCGGTCGAGACCAGCCCGCCACCGCCGGACTCCAAATTGGGTGGTGCGGCATAGGTGCTCTTGCCCGCATCGTCCTGCAGCTTGATCCCGCCGCCTTCCTTCGGCTGATAGCAGGATGCGAAACGATCGATCTTCTCGGGCGGGCACCAGAATGCCGTGTCCGTCATGCCCAGTGGTTCGAACAATCGTGTGCGCAGGAACTCGCCGAAGCTCATGCCGCTGAGCTTCTGCACCAGATAGCCCATCACATCGATCGAGACAGAGTAGTTCCATGCCGTGCCGGGGGAGAATTCCAACGGCAGCTTCGCCAACCGCTCGATCATCGCGTCGAGGCCGCCCTCGGCACCCGGATCTGCAATACGCCCATGCCGATAAGCGCGATCCACCATGGTGCGGTTCATGAACCCGTAGGTCAGGCCCGAGGTGTGCGTCACCAGGTCCAGCACCTTCATCGGCCGCACCGGCGGGGTGGTCAGGAACGCCGCCTCCCCAGTGGCCACAAGGCTCGGCAGGCCGGTCGCGTAAACCCCCAGATCCTTCCACGAAGGAATGTGCGTCGCCACGTCATCGCCCAGGCCGATCAGGCCTTCCTCGGCCAGCATCATCAGCGCTACCGCCGTGATCGGCTTGCTCATGGAGTAGATGCGAAAGATCGCATCCCCGCGCATCGGCTTGTCGCGTTCGAGGTCCATGCTGCCCGACATGCCGACATGGGCGAGATTGCCGCGCCGATACACCATCGTCAGCACGCCCGGCAGGCGCCCGCTGTCCACGTAACGGTGCTTCATCACATCATCCAGGCGTGCCAACCGCGACGCCGACAGCCCGACTGCTTCAGGTTTCGCCATCACACTCCGCTCCGATTATCCTGGCAGCTACTAACCGGCGAACCGGTGCCGCTTGTCAAACCGGCGAACGCACGAGGTCACTGGCTGCGGTGGGTCACGCTCCGTGCCATGCCTGCCAGGCCGACCATCGCTGAACTGCATCGCCGACGATGGCGTAGCCACTGGCGTTGGGGTGAGACCCGTCACCAGCCGCCGCCTCGCTTCTCCACGCCGCGGACGCAGCGGCGACATGGAATACCTCCAGATATGGCACGCCAACAGAGGCGCACACTGGCGCAAAGGCTGCCGACAGCGCACCTACCCGTGTGTCTACATCCCTGTCGCCAACAGGAAGCGGCCCGACCATCAAGGTGGGAAGCCACGCCTTCGCTGCCGTAAGGATATCCTGTGCGTTCGTGATCGACTCGCCGTGCGGCACGCGAACGCGGCGTCCGGCTTCGTCCAGACAGCAGTCATTGGCACCAAAGGAAAAGACCAGCCGGCCATCATGCTCCGGCGGAAGTCTGAGCGACGCCTCGCGCTGCCAGCGCTGCCGGATGTCGGCACTGGTGTCGCGCCGGATGCCAAGGTTGTAGCTGGTCAGGTCGTGCCCCTGTTGCCGCATCACGGCGCACACGCGGCCGACCCAGCCGAGGCAGGCATCGTCGCCGGTGCCGTGAACGAAGCTATCGCCGATGAAGCAAACGCGCATGGTGTGATTACCGTCCAAATCTCCTCTCCCGCGCAGCGCGGGGGAGGCAGGGAGGGGGTGATTCGAGCGGCGCCCCTTCCCCAACCCTCCCCCGCTGCGCGGGAGAGGGAGTTTGCGCACGGGACTCACGGATGGCTCATCAGGTGCTGTTGGAAGAATGCCAGCACCGCCGCATCCAGTTTCTGATGGAACACCACGCGATCGAAGCCCGCATGATCGTTGCACAGTTGAGGAAGCATCGCAGTGAGTGTCGGCGGGCAAGGCACCAGGAACGCGTAGTGCCCCGCGTTCTCGACCAAGTGGAAATCTGGCTTGCTCGGCAGATTGTCGCGGATCGCCTCGACGTATTCGGGCTTTACGCCGATGGCCGGATCCTCGCCGCTCCATTGCGAGGCCCAGAGCTGGATCGGCACCGACACATTCCGCAGGCTCGCTCGCGTGAACATCGGGCCGAAGCCTGGATCAGCAATGACGGCCGCCTTGATGCGCGGATCGTGGGTGAATGACGTCGGCAGGTCGGTATTCGCACGGATCTGCTGACAGGCAGGCGCTGCCGGTACTGGCCCACAGAGCACAAGCCCGGCCTGGAGATCGGGATTGGCGCCCGCCAGTACCAGCCCGGTATAACCACCCCGCGAGAAACCGAAGAACCCGATGTTATCCCGGTCGAGCCTTGCGCGGTCCGGCCACCGATCGAGCATGAAATCAATCAGCCGTTTGATGTCGCGCGGCCGTTCCACAAGCATGGCTACAGTGTCGGCACGACTCATGTCGGGTCCGGAATTGATCGGATGGTTGATCGCAGCCACGACGAAGCCCGCGTTGGCGAGTATCTCGGCGGTGTCATGATGGCTGGTCAGTTTTCCGCTGTAGCCATGCGAGATCACGACGAGAGGCAGCCCAGAACCAGTGACCGGACAATCCTGTGCAGCCCGCACCGGGACAGTCCCGATCCTGACATCCGCGACCGGGGCCGCGCAGGGATACCAGACCGCGGTGGCAAGCGCCGGCTCTCCCGCGTCGGCCGGCACTTCGAACAACTGAAGGCCAGCGGCCTGGCCCATCGCGGTGGACATGCAGAACGCTGCGGCCGCGATCACGAATCTCGCTCGCCTCATCCAATCGCCGATCTCGATGCGAACAGATCGGGCCATCACGCCAACGAGACTATACCCGTGCCACCATGAACAGGCGCTGGAACGGCAGCAACGTCGAGCCGTCGGCGCGGCGCGGATAGTGGGGTCGCGCAGCCTCGGAATAGGCCAGGCCGAACGGCTCCTTCAATGCTTCGGGCAGCCGACCGAGGAACGCGCGCAGGCTGCTGCCGGAGGCCCATTCCATCACCGCGTGCTCGCCGGACAGCGCGTGCATGTAGGTGGTCTGCCACATGTCGAGCGCGGCGACGCGCGGTCGCAGCAGGTCCCAGTATTCCAGTTCCGACAGGATGACGGGGGCCGAGGTAACACCGCGCAGGTGCTCGCTCCACGGTGGCATCTGCGCAAGGTCGTAGGGGATCTGGCGCAACGGCGTCGCGTGCATCGCCGGCATCTGCACGGCCAGCACGCCACCGGGCGCAAGCAGCGACAGCAGGCGCGGAAACAGCGTTTCGTGGCGATCGACCCATTGCAGCGCGGCGTTCGTGTAGATCAGGTCGAGCGGCTCCGGCGGTTGCCACTGGAAGAAGTCACCCTGCTCGAAGCGGCAGTCCGGAACCGTGGTGCGCGCCTTCTCCAGCATCGCGGCAGAGCCATCGACGCCGACCACATCAGCGTCGGGGAACCGCTGGCGCAGAATGGCCGTGACGTTGCCCGCACCGCAGCCGAGGTCCACCACGCGGGCGGGCGCAT
The DNA here is from genome assembly GCA_963726125.1 of uncultured Alphaproteobacteria bacterium. GTDB lineage: Bacteria > Pseudomonadota > Alphaproteobacteria > Acetobacterales > Acetobacteraceae > JAMXLO01. The sequence continues at coordinate 223,033 of CAVSBG010000021.1, forward strand.
CAAGCGGCACCTGGGCAAGCAGGTCCAGCGCCGGGCGCAGGCGCTCGCCGGCAAATCGCAGGTATTGGGCTGGGTCCCAGATGGCGGCGGCGCGTGCCACGTTAGTGCCGCATTTGGTCGACGCGATCGAAATACAGCTTCACCTGCCGAAACGCGTAGATGACGGCCACGGCGAACAGCAGCAGGCCGAACGCGTACATCGTTCCCTGCTCGGCGCCGGACGCGAGAAACAGGCCAAATATGGCGACCAGACAGGTCAGCAAGAAAACGAACCATTGCTGTACTGACACGTTTACCTCCGGATCGAGTGCCGTTGCGCCGCCGTCCTATACGTCGGCACACGCGGCGGGGGCAATCGCCTGAACAGGTAAGACCGAGGCTTCGCCCCGGACCCCGACCAAGAGGCCCTGCCTCTTGGATCTCCGCTAAGGGCATAGCCCTTAGAACCCGTTTGTTTGGCTCTGGAGGGGGTGGGCACTTACCTTGTCGAGGTCAGTGCCACCCCCTCCAGAGCCAAACGGCATGGATTCCAAAGGCTCCGCCTTTGGTGGGGGTCCAGGGGGCGAAGCCCCTTGGCAGGTTCAGGGCAGCGCCCTGATCCTGCCTGGTTCCGGAAATTGCCCGGCGCGCTGTTCCGCGGCATCGGACGCGGCGGGCGGCGTAGCCAGACGCAAGGTCAGGCGGAAGGTGGTGCCGCCGCTTCCGGTCTCGACCAGCTCAATAGTGCCGCCATGCGCCACCATCAGGTCGCGCACAATCGCAAGCCCAAGGCCGGTGCCACCACGACGCATGCTGCCAGCAAACGGACGGAACAGTTCGGCCTGGACGGCATCGGGCAGGCCGGGACCATCATCGGCGATGTCCAACGACAGCGTGGGGCTGTTGTGCTGGGCCGTGATGCGAACCGTGCGCGCACCGGCCTCGGCGGCATTGCGGAGCAGGTTGGCGAACACGCGGAACAGCTGGGTGCGATCAGCGTGGACCAGGATCGTGACGTCGACCGTGTTGACCAGGCGGAGTGAGGCGCGCAAGGGGCGGGCAGTCTCACCAGCCTCATCAACCAGGGGGGCCAATCCGACAGGGGCGAACAGCAGCGGCGGCGGACCCTCGCGCGCGTAGTCCAGCGTGCGACGGACCAGGTCGGTCGCGCGGTCGACCGCCTGGGCGAGCGTCTCGCCGGCGCGCTGCACCTTCGGATCTGGGTTGAGCTGCAGGCGTTCGGCGGTCAGCAGCGCCGGGGTCAGGATACCGCGCAGATCGTGGCTGACCTTGGCGACCACGGTGCCGATACCCGCCAGCCTGGCGTTGCGCCACAGCGCAGCGCGCAGCTCGTGCTGCATCGCGGCAAGCTCGCGGCCGGCGACGGTGACCTCGTCGTTCGACAGGACACTGACGTTCCCCGGATCTAGCGGCGTGGTCCGCTCCGGATCGGCACGGAACGCAGCGATGCTGCCGGTAAGCCGGCGGACCGGGCGCACCAGCAGGATCAGCACAGCGAAGTAGACCAGCCCGCCGGTGACACCGGCGATCAGCACCGCCGGAACAGCGAAATCGCGGGCGAATGCACGCAACGCCGTGGTCAGCGATCGCTCCTTCAGGAAGAGGACCGCCTCGACGTTCGGGTCGAACGGATTGCTGGTGGTCACCCGCAGCAGACGCCTCTCGTCGAAAATCAGCGCATGCAAGGCGCGACGCACGGCGGTGAACAAATTCTCGTTGCGGGGATCGATATCCACCACCGGTTGCGTCGGATCGCCAAGCGTGACTGCTGCTGCGTCCGGTCCGGCCATGCGAATCGCCACAGTGTCGGAGAGCCGCAGGAGTTCGGCGATCCGGCGTGCGTCGATCGCGTCGCCATGGATCGCGAGCGTGGCGATGGACGCATCCTCGATGTGGTTGTCCAGCCAGTTACGGCGTTCGTGCGCGATGTAGGGGAAGAACACCACGACCTCGCTGAGCAGCACGGCGAGGGTGGTAAGAAGCCACAGGCGTGCCGACAGGCTCTCGCGGGGCCTGACTTGCACCGGTTCGGCGCTCGCTTCCGACATGGTGGCAAGGTGGGTGGTTTTGCCGCTCAGGGCAACCGGGCGAGCAAGCGGGCCAAGGACTTGGTACGTAGGGCGAACAGGCGCGGGACGAAGAAGTTGGCGGCAGCCCGCTTCCCGGCTTCCGAACGTGTTGGGTAAGGAACGATCAAACCCGCCAGGGCTGCGAGCTTGACGCGCTGTGCGATCGCCAACGCCCACAGGCTGATCTGTTCGCTGGCATTGGGCGCCAGGATGCCGGCACCGATCACGCGGTTGCCGGTGACCACCAGTTTGACCAGACCCGCGGTGTCGCGCTCTGCCACGGCGCGGTCGTTGTCCGCGAGCGGCCAGCGCAGGATGGACACGGCGCGGCCGGCAGCCCGGGCCTCGGCTTCGGTGAGGCCGACCTGGGCGAGTTCGGGGTTGGTGTAGGTGACACGCGGGAGGGCGGCGTAATCCAGCCGAGCCGGCAGGCGGAAGAGCGCACGCCGGATGACGATGCCGGCGTGATAGGAACCGACATGGGTGAAGGCGCGCGGGCCGATGCCCTGCGGGTCCGCGATATCCCCGGCGGCGAACACAAGGCGGTTGGTCAGGCTGCGCAGGCCGCGGTCGGTGGCGATGCCGGCATGCGTGGCTCGGACATTGCCGGTCGGCAGATCGAGCGCTGCGAGGTTTGGTGACCTGCCGACGGCAACCAGCAAGTGACTGCCGGCGATCCGGCGGCCATCGGCCAGCGTCAGCGTCGGGCCGGGCTCCACCTCGGTCACCTTGGCGCCTTCCACCAGCGTGACCGCCCGCGCCAGCAGCGCGTCGCGCAGCCCGGCCACCAGTTCGGGGTCCTCCTTGCTGGCGATGGTCGCCGCCTCCACGACTGTGACACGGCTGCCGAGGCCGCTGAAGGCATCCGCCAGTTCCAGGCCGATGGGGCCGCCGCCGAGGATCAGCAGGTGCTCGGGCCGTTCCGACAGGTCGAAGATCGTGGCGTTGGTGAAGTGGGGCACGCGATCCAGCCCTGGAATCGGTGGGACGATCGCGGTGCTGCCGGCAGCGATGACGATGCGGCGCGCGGTGATCCTGCGGTCACCCACGATGAGGGCGTCCGGGCCAGCGAATCGAGCCTCGCCGCGCAGCACGGTCGCGCCCAGCGCGCGATAGCGTGCCTCCGAATCATTCGGGGCGATGGCAGCGATCACGCCATGCACGTGCTGCTGCACGGCGGTCCAGTCGATGTCGGGTTCCGCCAGACGTATGCCGAAGCGCGCCGCGCCGCGAGCAGCGGTGGCGGCGTGAGACGCGACGAGCAGTGCCTTGCTGGGGACGCAGCCGAAATTCAGGCAGTCACCACCCATGCGATCGCGCTCGATCAGCGTCACGCGGAGTCCAAGCTGGGCGGCCACTGCGGTGATCGACAGGCCGGCGGCGCCGGCACCAATCACTGCCAGATCGACGTCAGGCATTCGAACGCCGCCACCTCTTCCATGCGATCGGCAGCAGCGACAGCACCGCGAGGCCGATGAGCGGCCCCAGGATCACGGGCGAGAAAATGACGCGGACATCGGGCGCCCCGCCTTCGGCCAGCACCCTGCCGACACCCGCCCCGATGGAGGCGTAGACAAACGTGGCGGGCATCACTCCGATCACGGTGGCGCCTGCATAGGGCAGCAGCCGCATACCGCTCAATGCCGCTGCGAGGTTCACCAGCCAGAAGGGGAACGCCGGGATCAGTCTGATCGCGAGCAAATAGCTGAAGCCGTCCTGCTGAATTGTGGCACGCAGCCGAACGATCAGCCCACCGCCGCGCGCGGCAACCGCATCGGCAAGGTGATGACGAACCGCCAGGAACAGTGCGACGGCGCCGAGCGAGGAGCCAGCGACCGCCAGTGCGCCGCCAAACCACGTGCCGAACAGCAGGCCGCCCGCCACCGTGACGACGGCGGATTCCGGCAGCGAGAGCGCGACAACCGCGATGTAGACCGCGACGTACAGGGCAGGTGCGCCGATCGCGTGCGCGTTGACCCATCCCGTGAGCGCCGACTGGTGGCGCGCCAACGCACCCCAATTGAGCTGCTGCGCGAGACCGCTCGCCCATGCGGCCGCGATGGCGGCGACCAGCAAAAGAAGCGGCCAGATCAGTCGGAGAATGCGCATCGGCCGCCAGTGTAGCGGCTTCGCGCGCGGAGTCGCATGACACCTGGGTTGTGGCGCTACCGTCGCCTCAGATAGCGATTCGCCAGGCAATCCGCACCTGTGTCCAGGCAATCGCGTGACTGGCAGCAAAGCAAGGTAAGGTTCCGCACGGGTCACCGAGAAGTCGGGTTGCACTATTTGTTTGCGAGGGGTCGGGGGCTGCCCGGCTTTGCGAATGATGACGTTGGGCGAGGCCGCCCTCAGGTACGCTTCGCGCCGCGTGGGGGAAGCGGGGGGCGCCTGCGCGTCCAGAGCAACACGGATTTATGCCCGATGCTGAAGAGCGCGCATGGGGTAGGGTCAGGAAGGCTCACAATGCCACGGAGAAGGACTTTGACCGAAACCAGCGAAGCAGCGCCTTTTGTCGGAATCGTCGAAGATATCGCAGTATTGGCCCGCAAGTTGGCAGAGCAGGAGCCATTCAAATCCGCCAGCGGCCCGGAAGCCTTGCTGGCGCTGGCAACTCACCTTGACGCGATGGTTGCCACCACCCGCACAGGCCAACACCCCGTCGTAAGGGTTGCCGTGCGGTCACGGCGCACCAAGAGAGACGGGTAACGGCGGTCACCCGCCCTGCGGCCTTCTCTGCCCCTGGCGCCCGCCGCCTTGCGCCCACGCCTGACGTTCGTCCCACCCACCGCAATGTGCCGCGTCAACGTTGCGGACGCGGGGCCACCAGTTGCTCGCCCAACGCCGCGGCAATCCCGAACTCGCCCGGCAGCGACCCCTTGGGGAACAGTCGCGTGACGTGCCCCATCTTGCGCCCGGGCCGGGCCTCCATCTTGCCGTAAAGGTGCGGGATCAACCCCGGCGTTGCCAGTATCGTCGGCCACAGGGCGGTCTCTTCGGGCCCCACCAGGTTCTTCATCACCGCATCCGAGTGCCGCACCGCCGGTGGCAACGGCAAGCCGGCAATAGCCCGGATATGCAGCTCGAACTGGCTGGCTGGACACGCATCGATAGTCCAATGGCCGGAATTATGCGGCCGCGGCGCGATCTCGTTGACCAGCACCTTGCCGTCGCGATCGACGAACATCTCCACCGCCAGCAACCCGACCAGGTCCAGCGCATCGGCGACCCGGCGCGCGATCGCCTGCGCCCGGCTGTGCACCGCTTCCGGTATCCGCGCCGGCGCCAGCGTGAGGTCGAGGATGTGGTTGCGGTGGCGGTTCTCCACCGTATCGAACGCCGAATACCCGCCGTCCGCGCCACGCGCCACCACCACGCTGATTTCCATCGCGAAGTCGATGAACCCCTCCAGGATCAGAGGCTTCGGCGACAGCGCCGCAAACGCGCCGGCGAGATCGCTGGCCTGGCGCAGCATCGCCTGGCCTTTGCCGTCATAGCCGAACCGCGTCGTCTTCAGGACCGCGGGCAGTCCGATACGCTCGACCGCCGAGACCAGGCCGTCGTAGTCCTCCACCGGTGCCCATGGTGCAGTGGGCACGCCGGCGCCGTTCAGGAAGCTCTTCTCCAGCACCCGGTCCTGACTGGTCCGCAGGATCGCCGGCGATGGCCGGACCGGCTTAAGGGATGCCAGGAGATCCAACCCCTCGGCATCGACGTTCTCGAACTCGAAGCTGATGACATCAACCGCAGCGGCGAATGCACGCAGTCCGGTCGGCTCGGAATAGTCGCTTATCGTCGCCCCGGCCGAGACCTGGCTGGCCGGGCTGTCGCGCTCGCGCGTCAGGATATGGCAGCGGTAGCCGAGCCGGGCAGCCGCAAGGGCTGACATCCGTCCCAACTGGCCACCACCGACCAGGCCGATGGTGGCGTTGGGCGGGAGGGGAAAGGTCAAACCACGACCCCCTCCCCAACCCTCCCCCGCTTCGCGGGAGAGGGAGTATGGGCGCCGACACCCCCTCTCCCGCGAAGCGGGGGAGGGTTGGGGAGGGGGTCGTGGAGAGCGTCACCCAGCCGAAGGCTCAACCGCCACCCCCCGCGTCTGCTCGTCCCGCAGAGCATCCAGCCGCGACGCCAACCCCGCATCGCCAATCGCCAGGATGGAGGCGGCCAGCAGCGCGGCGTTCACCGCACCGGCCCGCCCGATCGCCAGCGTCCCCACCGGCACCCCCGCAGGCATCTGCACGATCGACAGCAGGCTATCCATGCCCTTCAAGCTGTGCGACTCCACCGGCACACCCAGCACCGGCAGCGGCGTCCAGGCGGCGCACATCCCCGGCAGATGGGCCGCCCCCCCTGCCCCGGCAATGATCACCTTCAGCCCCCGCCCCCGCGCGCCCGTTGCATACTCGCGCAGCCGTTCTGGGGTGCGATGCGCAGACACGATCCGCGTTTCTTGCGGCACCGCCAGCCGCTCCAGCATCTCGGCCGCGTGGCGCAGCGTCTCCCAGTCGGACTGGCTGCCCATGATGATCCCGACGACAGGCGGCATCAGGCGATATTGTCCGGGATCAGCCGGCTCTCCAGCCAGGCGATCTCGTCCTTCAGCATCAGCTTGCGCTTCTTCAGCCGCTGCAGGTGCAATTGGTCCGCGACGCCCTGGTCGGCCAGGCGCGCAATCACCGTATCGAGGTCACGATGCTCGCTGCGGAGTTCATGCAGCTTGCGCAGCAGCGAGTCCCGGTCGGTCAGCATGCAGAACAACTAGCACAGGCGGGCAGTCGCCACCGAGTCCCCATTCCGGATTGGATTTGCCAATGGCGGTTCCCATGTCAATCGGGTTACCATGCCGCTTGCGGCGAGCTTTATGCGGAGGAGGTCCATGAGTCTGCAGGCCCATCTCGATGCCCTGAAGGAGCGCCATGCCGCGCTCGAGCTGCGCATTTCCGACGAGGACCAGCGACCGATGCCAGACAGCGAGGAGCTGCATCGCCTGAAGATCGAGAAACTGCGGATCAAGGAGGAAATGGAACGCCTCCGCGCCCAGGTGGACTGAAGCAGCGGCGTCCGACGGTCAGGCCGCCTCGTCCGGTTCCGGCATCGGCGGAGGTGGCACTGCACGGCCCTCGCGTTCCAGGCGCTCGTTCGCCTGCGCAACCGCGGCGTTCAGGTCGGTCTGGCTGCACAACCCCAGGATCACCGGATCACGCGGCTTGATGTTCGCGCTGTTCCAATGCGACCGCTCGCGCACCTTTTGGATGGTATCCTTGGTGGTGCCGAGCAGCTTGCTCACCTGCGCCTCGGACAGCTGCGGGTAGCTGCGCAACAGGAAGGCGATGGCGTCCGGGCGGTCATTGCGCTTTGCCACCGGCGTGTAGCGCGAGCCGCGCAGCCTCTTGGGTTGTGGCAATGCCGTCGGCATCAGCCGCAGGCGCAGGTCGGGGTCCGCCTCGGCGCGGCGGATCTCCTCGGCGGTGACCTGGCTGTTGGCAACCGGGTCATAGCCGACGATGCCCTGTGCCACCTCGCCGTCCGCGATCGCCTGGACCTCAAGCGGGTGCATGCCGCAGAAATCGGCGATCTGCGTGAATGTGAGCGCGGTCTTCTCGATCAGCCACACGGCGGTGGCCTTGGGCATCAAAGGCAGGGTCATTGCATGTCACTTTCCGGAAATCGCCGTGGCTGGCGCATCGACCAAGCATAGGGAGCGCCGCCTGGGCAACCAGTCATTGGATATGACGGTTGGTCCGGGACAGGTCAAGGGAACCGTTAACATCGGCAGGGCAATCGGGTGAACAAGCAGGAAGCTCAGGTTCCGCACGGAGGTCTCGGAGATTGAAGCCATCAAGGGACACGGAGAAATAAAATGCACCACTTCTCGTGAAGCGCTATCGACCGTTTCGGTGGCTCTCGGTGGCTTTGCCTTCTCGGTGACCTCCGTGCGGAGCCTGCCTTGCTTTGCTGCCAGTTCACCCGATTGCTGCTCGCGCACCATGGTTCACCAGGGACGTAGCCGCTGCGCCATCGCCAGTCCCAACAGCCCCGTGAGCAACACGAACAGTGTCCCGGGCTCTGGGATCGGTGGAAGATTGATCACCACCTCCAACTCCGCGAAGCCGCTGATCACGTCGCGATGCGGCGAGAACTGGCAACTGAAGCTGGCGAACTCGCACGACACGCCACCCAGGACGATGGGATCCATCGCGTCCGTTCCCAGCGGATCCAGGAACTGGAACTGCACACCGTCCTTGAAACCGGGACTGAAGAATACAACGAAGTCAGCCGGCGGCGCGGAATTATTCTCGCTGCCAGACGACGTATAGGTCGTCGCGCCCAGAATCGAACCCGCCGTTGTCGCAATATGCCGCTGGGGATCGAGAAACCCGAGAACGTTCAAGGAGAACGTGCCGCTTGCCGTGCCGCCATCGGAGAACACGACGTCATGCAATGTGACCACGGTGGAGGTAGCCTGCGCTGGCCTTGCGCCAGCGATCAGTGCGAGCAGCGATAACAGCGCGGCTATACTTGTGGGGACGGGCGGCATTTATGAGCATCCTGGGCTTCGTTGCGCGGCCGCTCACCTAGCATTTCATTTTGGACGGGCAACGCGAGAAATTCTCATGCCCATCATTAGGGAAATTCTCGTGCCGCACATTACCACTCACGCTCGGGCGGCAGGGCAATTGCTTCAATCCGCCGCAACATTGTTCCGACAGCCGGCAAAAATGTGCCGCCGCAATCCAGGAAGAATTTCAGCACTAAGGAAGCAGGGAGAAACACGGACGACCATGGAGCAGAATGCAAATTGCGCTTCGCGCGAAGCGCTGCGAAACCTCTCCGTGCCCTCCGCCGTCCTCCCTTCTAACTCCGTGTTAAAAAACCTTGCGGACGTCCCGCCGCCGCGGTCGCCGCGCCGCAAGGCCAAGGGTGAACCGGTTCCGATCTCACACCGCGATTGTCCCGTGCTCGGCCGCGACGACGAAGTGGCGTTGACATACCGTGCCGCGACCACCCGCGCGTGGCACACTGCCCAGGACGGCAATGATCGTAATGGCGCCGATGTTGCACCGTGGCTGAGCTTGACCCAGCGACATGTGACCGGCTTGACCCGGTCAGCAAATCCCCAGACGCACAGCGCCGCGCGATTCACGGCGCAATCGCCCCGCGCACCATTTTATTCTTGCCTTCTCTAAGAATATTATCCTAATATCCCGCTCCTTCTCGGCTCCACTCCGGAATCCAGCACATGAACATCGAATCACCACCCTCAGCCACCGCCCCGCAGGCGGACTTCGCCGCCTCCGACCTGCTCGCCTACATGCTCGAGGACATGGCCGACGCGATCCCGGTCCGCCCGACTGATACCCCCGCGCGTGCCGCCCATCGCCACAACGCCGCGCGCACGATGGTCATCGGGATGCACCCGGTCGACGCCGTCGAGGCCGCCATCGCCATCGCCGCAACCATTGCTTTCTTCGCCTCCGTCAGCCTGCATGCCCGCGCCACCAGCATCGGCGCGACCGAGCGCGAAGCCACCAACCTGAGCCGCGTCGCGATGGCCGAGCACCGCGCCTTCAACGCCGGCGTGCGAGACCTGGACAAGCGCCACGCCCCTGCCGAACCACCCGCACGGCAGCGGGCGTCGCGGCCGCAGAAGCCCGAGGCCGAACCTGAGGCCATCGACCCGGATCCGATCCCCCACCTCCCCCAGTTCCAGCCCCGCGACCGCCACGGCAACCCCATTCCGCTGTATCGCTTCCGCGACATGACCCGCTTGCAGAGACGCGCCACCTACGGCGACCCCTTCGACAAGGCAGCCTGGGACCTCGCCACCGAGGAAGAGGAGGTCCTCATCGCCGAGCAGAAGGCGATGGATGCCGCGGCAGAGAGCCCGAACGATCCAGCCACTGGATGACGACAGCGCCAGTCCCGTCTATCTGTCCCCCGAGCGCGTCACTGAATGTCGGACGGGAGACGGAACATGCTGGAAGAGGACGAGGGCCCGGTACGCAAGCGGCGCCGGCTGGAGAAGTTGCTGCTCGACACGCTCGGGATCGAGGAACTCCGCGAGTACATCGACGAACTCAAGGCGGAGATCGTCCGGGTGGAGGCCGACATCGACCGCAAGCAAGGCCATCGCAGCGCGGCGGACGCCTTCTTCAAGCGGCCGTAACACCCATCGTCACGCCACCGCGGAAACCCAGCTTCCGGGCGTCAGGCCATACGCCTTCTTGAAGTGACGCGACATGTGGCTCTGGTCGGCGAAACCCGCGTCGATCGAAGCCTCGGCGAGTGATGCGCCGCCCTTCAGCAGCCGGCGAACGCGATCCAGTTGCCGCATGGTGCGGAACCGGCTGGGACTGGTGCCGAACGCCGCCCTGAACTGCCGCGCCAGCGTCCAACGGTCCAGACCACACAGATGTTCGAGCGCCTCCGCGGTGTGGCGTTCCATTGGACGCGCCGCAATCGCATCCCGAACGCGGGATAATCTGTCCAATGCAAGCGGCGCCGATTTCGTTGTGCCATTCGACGCAGCAACCAGCAGCAACCGCGCGACCGCAACGACGATGTCGGTGCGCGCGACATCGTCGAGCTCGGCATCGATATCCCAGACGTCGGCAGTGCATCCTTCCGGCAGACCAGACCGATCGACCACGGGATCCGCGACGAACGGCAGCGGCCGACCGCCAAGTGCTGCCTGCACCAGCGCGGGGTCGACATAGATGATCCGATAGCCGAAGCCCCCGTCGTTCGCAGCCCTGCCATCGTGCGTCTCGTCAGGGTGCAGGATGTGGCATTGACCAGGCATGCAACGCCACTGCTCGCCACGGAACCGAAACGCCTGCTGGCCATGCAGCGTCGTGCCGATGGCGTATGTGTCATGCCGGTGCGGTGAATAAGCCTGGCCGTGCAGATGTGCTTCGAGGCGCTCGATCCCGTCGGCTGCCGAACCAATCCTGATGCGGTCGCCAACGTGCTCGCACAACCGTCCAAGGCTGTCCGGGCCGCGCCCGAGCCCACGGTCAACAGGCGCCCGGGCATCGGCAGGCAAGTTGTGCGCCAATGGCAAATCTCCGATGAGCATTAGGTTACGACGATGGCAACAACCAATCTGGCGGCTGGCATCCCGCTCTACATCTTTCCCGACGCCGTGGATGGCTACAAGATTGGTATCGCCGTCAGCGTCAACAGCGGCCGGACTTACCAGCTGCATGAGTTCGACACCGGAAGTCAGGGCGTCTGGCCGCCGTACAATGCCTCCTGGTTCAACCCAGGCACGCCGTTTGATGCGGTTGTCCGCAACACCCGCAACAACGGTATCACCTACAATGCACAGCCAACGACAATGCTGCTGGCGCAAGTCATCACCTGAACCTTCAGAACGCGGCCGCGGCAGAGTTGAACGCCGTCCGGCACTCGCCATTCGGATGATCGCTATCGCGTCGGCCCCATGGTGATCAGGCGCGCACCGCGCTTGAACGTCACATAGGCCCACAGCCAATCCAGCAAAACGGCGATGCGGTTGCGAAATCCGATCAGGAACGCAATGTGCACGATGCCCCAGAGCAGCCAGGCGAAGCGTCCGGATAAACGCAGCCAGCCAAAATCCGCCACGGCGTATCCGCGGCCAATGGTGGCCAGATTGCCCATGTCACGGTAGCGAAACGCCGCCGCAGGCTTCCCGGCCAGACGCGCACCGATTACGGCGGCCACGTAAGCTCCCTGCTGCTTGGCAGCAGGTGCAACGCCGGGCAACGGCCTACCGTCTTCGCCGGTCACCGCCGCTGTATCGCCGAGGACAAAAACCTCGGAATGGCCGGGCAATGTCAGGTCTGACCCGACGATGACGCGCCCTGAACGATCATGCGCCGCGCCGAGCCAATCCGCGGCCGCCGATGCCGTCACGCCGGCCGCCCACAGCACGGTATGAGCAGCAATGAGCTCATCGCCGACCACAACGCCTTCCGCAGTGCAATCGGACACCGCGGTGCCACGGTGCAATTCAACACCAAGGGCCTCCAACGCGCGCTGCGCGCTGGCCGACAGCGCGGGAGGAAAGCTCGCCAACACGCGATCACCCGCCTCAACCAGCACGATGCGTGCATCACGCGGATTGATGTTCCGGAAATCCTCAGCCAGCGCAAAGCGTGCCAACTCGGCGATCGCACCTACCAGTTCAACACCTGTCGGACCGGCGCCTATCACCACGAACGTCAACAGCCGGCGCCGCGCGTCCGCGTCATCGGTCGCCTCCGCAAGCTCAAATGAAATGAGGATCCGCCGGCGGATCGTCGTTGCATCTTCGATCTGCTTCAGCCCCGGTGCGAATGCCTCCCACGCATCATGGCCGAAATAGGCATGACGCGCGCCGGTCGCAACTACGAGCGTATCGTATGACACCCGATCCGCGCCGAGCATGACCTGGCGCGCGTCAGTATCAATGCTCGTGACACACCCCAGCAGCACTCGCACGTTCTTCCGTGCACGGAACATGCTGCGGATCGGTGTCGCGATGTCCGCAGGTGACAACCCGGCAGTCGCCACCTGATACAGCAGCGGCTGGAACAGATGATGATTGCGCTGGTCAATGATCGTCAGCGCAACCGGCAGCCGAGCCAACCGTTGCGCCGCCGTCAGGCCGCCAAACCCAGCCCCGATCACCACGACACGCTGCTGCATCGTCAGGCCCCCACGCGCATCACTCCGCACCAACACCAGCCATCAGATAAGCATCATATGGGTCAATCGCTTGCCCCGCCCGTGCCCCCAGCCGCAAGATGCCCCGATGAGCGAATCCCTCCTCGACATGAAAGGCACTACCTGCCCCATCCCGGTGCTCCGCGCCAATCGCGCGCTCCGCTCCATGGCCCCGGGCGAGCGCCTCCGCGTGCTCGCCACGGACCGCGCCTCGGTCGCCGACTTCCAGGCCTACTGCCGCGAGACCGGCCACGCCCTTCTCGCCTGGTCCGAGGAAAACGGCGTATTCAGCTTCGTCATCCGCCGCCGTGCCGCAGACCCGGAGCAGAAGGACTGACATGCCCACCGCCCTGATCACCCACCCGGCCTGTCTCGACCACGACATGGGCGAGCATCACCCAGAGTGTCCTGACCGCCTGCGCGCCGTTCTCGCCGCGCTCGAAGCGGAAGAATTCGCCGACCTGCTGCGCGAGTCCGCCCCGCAAGCCACCAAGGAGCAGCTGATCCGCGTCCACCCGGAGAACTACGTCGACGCGATCCTCTCGATCCGCCCCGCCGAGCATGAAACGGTCCAGCTCGACGCCGATACCGCCATGAGCCACGGCAGCGCCGAGGCCGCCCTGCGCGCTGCCGGCGCCGCGGTCGCCGCCGTCGATGCGGTGATGGAGGGCTGGGCCCGAGCCGCCTTCGCCGCCACCCGTCCGCCCGGCCACCATGCCGAACCCACCCACCCGATGGGCTTCTGCATGTTCAACAATGCCGCCGTCGCGGCACTCCACGCCCGCGCCCGTTGGGGCATCCAGCGCGTCGCCGTTGTGGACTTCGACGTGCATCACGGCAACGGCACCCAGGCGATGTTCGCCGCCGACCCCGACCTGTTCTACGCCTCCTCCCACCAGCATCCGTGTTATCCCGGCACCGGTGCAGCCTCGGAACGAGGTGCCGCCAACAACATCGTCAACGCCCCGCTGCGTCCCGGGTCCGACGGCACCGCCTTCCGTGCCGCCTGGTCCAACATCATCCTGCCCGAGCTCGACCGTTTCGCGCCCGGCCTGCTGATCGTCTCCGCCGGCTTCGATGCGCACAAAGCCGATCCGCTCGCGCAACTTCGCCTGGAGACCGCCGACTTTGCCTGGATCACCCAGGAACTGCTGGGCATCGCCGCCGTCCATTGCAACGGCCGCCTGGTATCCTGTCTGGAGGGCGGCTACGACCTGCACGCGCTCGCGGCCTCGGCCGCGGCCCACGTGCGCACACTGATGCAGGCCTAGGAGACCGCATGTCCGGCAAGACCGACGTCAGCGCCCTCTCCTTCGAGGACGCCCTTTCTGAGCTCGAACAGATCGTCCGTGCCCTCGAAAGCGGCCAGCAGAAGCTGGAGGACGCCATCACCGCCTACGAACGCGGCGCCGCCCTGCGCCGCCACTGCGAAGCCAAGCTCGCGGAAGCCGAGGCCCGCGTCGCCGCCATCGTCGAACACGCGGACGGAACGCTGTCGACACGCCCCGTCGAATAGTCGAGCCGCGCGCGTTCCTCGGCTTCGCTGGTCAGACTGTCATGCAGTGACCTCTTGTGCCGAAATGGCAGTCCATGACACGACTATTGCCAGCCGCCCAGCCAACACAAGAGCGCGCCATGTCCGAGTCACAGCCGACGCGGCAACGCATCATCGCCGTTGAGGAAGCCTTCGCGAGCAAGTCCTGGATCAGCGAGCTGGCGGCGCTGACGCCACCCCCGGGTGAGCAACCCGAGCAGGACTTCATGAACCTGGTCACCGACATCCCGGCCATGCGTCGCGCATTGACCGACATCGATCTGCGCCTCCAGGTCATGGACGCGACAGGCGTCGACGTGCATCTCCTCAGCTTCACTGCCCGGGGCGTCCAGATGCACGAACCGCATCGCGCCACCGAGCTTGCCGCCCAATTGAACGACGAACTCGTCGGGATCATCGAGCGCCATCCCGACCGCTTCGCCGGCCTCGGCTCCATAGCGCCACAGTCCCCTGATCGCGCCGCCCAGGAAATCGAACGCATCATGGGGCCGCTCAGGCTCAGCGGCCTCGTCATCAATTCCCACACTTATGGGCGCTATCTCGACGAACCCGAATGCGAACCGATCCTCGCCTCGGCCGAGGCGTCCGGCGCGACCATCTACCTCCACCCGCGTGTTCCAAGTCCCGCAATGCTTGACCCCTACAAGAGATACGGAATGCTCGCCGCCTTGTGGGGCTTCGCCGCCGAGGCCGGCACTCACGCGTTGCGCCTGATCATGAGCGGCGCCTTCGACCGCTTCCCCCGCCTCCGCATCGTCCTCGGACACGCCGGCGAGGCACTCCCCTACTGGGTCTACCGTCTCGACAACATGGCCAGGAAAACCTGGGCCGTCGGCGGCCAGAAACCAGGAATGCGCAAACTCGACCTGACACCCAGCGAGTACCTGAAGCGCAACTTCGGCGTCAGCACCAGCGGCATGGAGGATCCCGATGTCCTCACGTTCTGCATCAACAAACTCGGCGAAGAGAACGTCATGTTCGCCATCGACTACCCATATGAGAGCAGCAAACATGCGGTGGACTTTCTCAACGCCGCGCCATTGACCGATCACCAGCGCGCCCTCTTCAGCCACAAGAATGCCGAGCGCTTCTTCCGGATACCGGCAGCAGCGGTGGGCGCATGAACACGCGACCCGATCGCATCGCACCCCTGACGCTGGACGTGCCGTTGCTCAGATCGGACACGCCCGGTGTCGCCAACGTTCTACACTTCAACAACGCTGGCGCCGCCTTACCACCGCGCCCGGTCCTCGATGCGGTGACCAACCACCTCGCCCGCGAGGCCGCCATCGGCGCCATGGAGGCCATGGTCGAGGCAACCGATCGCACCGCCGATTTCTACCCCGCCATCGCCACGCTGATCGGCGCCAACCCTGATGAGATAGCCTTCATGGAAAGCGCTACGCGCGCCTGGGATATGGCGTTCTACGCGATCCCCTTCCGCGCAGGCGACCGCGTCATTACCGCGCGCGCCGAATACGTCTCGAACTATCTTGCATTGTTGCAAATGAAAGCGCGCGTGGGGATCGAGATCGACGTGGTAGACAACGACAACACGGGACAGCTCGATCTCGCCGCGCTCGAACGCACAATCCGGCCGCGCACCAAACTGATCGCGATCACGCACGTTCCCACGCAAGGTGGATTGGTCAATCCTGCCGCCGACATAGGCCGCATCGCGGCGCGCCACGGCATCCTCTATCTGCTCGACGCCTGCCAGTCCGTCGGCCAGCTCGCCGTCGATGTGCAGCATATCGGCTGCCACATGCTCTCGGCGCCAGGCCGCAAGTACCTGCGAGGCCCCCGCGGCACCGGCTTCCTCTACGTTCGCCGCGATATCGTTAGAACACTCGAGCCACCCTTCATCGATCTCGAGGCCGCCACCTTGACCGATGCCGGCACCTACGAGCTGCGCGACGATGCACGCCGGTTCGAAAACTGGGAACGATCCATCGCCAACCAGATCGGCCTCGCCGTCGCCGCTCGCTACGCCACTAGCCTGGGCATCGACGCGATCGAGGCACGGGTCAAAGCACTCGCCACGCTGCTGCGCCAGGAGTTGACCAAGCAACCCGGCGTCACCGTGCACGATCTCGGCGCAGAGCAGTGCGGCATAGTAACGTTCATCAAAGCCGGCGAAACACCAGCCAGGACGCGCGAACGGCTGCGCGCTATGAACATCAACGTCCACGTCTCCCGCTCGCCGCGCGCGCCTGCGCTCGATCTGCCCATGCGAGGATTGGACGCGCTCGTCCGCTCCAGCGTGCACTACTACAACGACGAAAACGAAGTGGAACGGCTTGTCAGGGCGGTGGCCGGGTAGGTCGCCTCCCATCGCGACACCAAACGCGCTCGCCGTGTGATCCGATACCGTTTGTGCTGCCGGCGGCACTCGCGTAATGACAGCAACCGGGAGGCGGTCACCAACACCACTGGGAGATCTGTATGCATCGAAGGACGTTGCTCAAAGCCGCTGGCGCCACACTGGCCAGCAGCACCCTCGCTGCTCCCGCGATCGCGCAGAGCAACAGCAAGGTGCTGCGCTGTGCACCGGAAGCGAACCTGGCCAGCATCGATCCGATCTGGACCACGGCCACCGTCGCGATCAACCACGGCTATATGGTCTACGACACGCTGTACGGCACAGACCTGTCGCTCACGCCGCGCCCGCAGATGGTCGCCGGACACACCGTGTCGGACGACAACCGCACCTGGACCTTCACCCTGCGCGACGGGCTGGCTTTCCACGACGGCGAGCCAGTGCGTTCGGCCGATTGCATCCAGTCGATCGACCGCTGGTCCAAGCGAGCCGCATGGGGCCAGGCACTGGCTGCTTATACCGATGAGATGAAAGCGCTCGATGACAAACGCTTCGTCATCCATCTGAAGAAGCCGTTCACCGGTATCCTGTATGCGCTCGGCGTGGCCGGATGCTTCATCATGCCGGAACGCGTCGCCAAGACCGATCCGTTCAAGCAGATCAGCGACGCAACAGGCTCCGGTCCGTTCAAGTTCGTCAAGGAAGACTGGGTCGCCGGCGCCAAGGCCGCCTGGGTGAGGAACGACAAGTACGTGCCACGAGACGAACCGGCGGACTTCTACGCCGGCGGCAAGCGCGTATACGTCGATCGAGTCGAGCACATCGTCATGCCCGACGGCGCCACCGCGGCAGCCGCGCTCCAGACCGGTGAAATCGATTGGGTACACGTCCCGCAGATCGACCTGGTGCCGATGCTGAAAAAGAGCCCGGGCGTCACCGCCGCGGTCTACGATCCACTCGGCTGGCTTGGCATCATCCGGCCGAATTTCCTTTTCCCACCCTTCGATAATCGCAAGCTGCTGCGTGCGATCCTGCCGGCGATCGACCAGAGCGAGTTCCTCGCCGCGGTCATCGGCGAGCAATCCGAACTCGGCAAACTCCCAGCTGGCTTCTTCACCGCAGGCAGCGCCATGGCGAACATGGCCGGCATGGAAGCGCTCACCGGGCCGCGCGATGTGGAAAAGGCCAAGCGCCTGGTCAGCGAGAGCGGCTACAAGGGCGAACCGGTCCTGCTGATGTCACCGACCGACCAGCCTGCCCTGGCGCAGGTCGCACAAGTAACTCGATCCGTATTCGAAAAAGTCGGCATCAACGTCAAATTCGCCGCGATGGATTGGTCCACGCTGGTCGCCCGCCGCGCCTCACGCGAGCCACCGGACAAAGGCGGTTGGAACATTTTCTGCACATCCTGGGCCGGCTTGTCTGTCGCCGATCCCGGCGGCCATTTCCCGCTGCGCGGCAACGGCAACGCCGGATGGTTCGGTTGGCCCACCGATCCGAAGATTGAAGCGTTGCGTGATTCATGGTTCGACGCGCCCGACCTCGGCGCACAGAAGAAGATCTGTGAAGACATCCAGAGCTACGCGTTCGAGCAGGTTCCGTTCATCCCCATCGGCCAGTGGTTCTATCCGACGGCGTTCCGCAACAACATCGTCGATATCGTAAAGGCGCCGGGCATTCTGCACTGGAACCTGAAGAAGACCTGACCGCCGGACAAACCCCCTCTCCTGCGAAGCGGGGGAGGGTTGGGGAGGGGGTGCTACAGATCCAACTTATCCCCCCGCCAACCGCGCCCGCTGCGCCTCATACGTCGCGACGTGCCCATGCGCGATCCGCAACACCGACGGCGCCCCGAGCGCATCGCCGCCTCGCCGCATCAGATCGCCCAGCACGTGTTCCACTTCGGTCCGCGCACCACGCTCGATATCGCGCAACATCGACGCGGCGAACGGCGATCCCGCCGTCGTCACCATCGTCCGCGCCCGCTGCAGCATCGCCTCACTCGGCGGAAACCCCTGCGCCCGAGCGATCGCCGCGCATTCATCCAGCAGCCGCGTCGCGACATCGCCCGCGCCCGCCGCAACCACATCCCCGATCGGCGCCCGCATCAAACAGGTGATGCCGGCGACGGTGCAGATCAGCACCCACTTTTCCCACATCTCCTGCAGGATCGCGGCGCTGGCCCGCGCATCGAACTTCGCCCCGGCAAAGTCCGCGGCAATTGCCTCCAGCCGCGCCGACATCGCCCCATCACGCTCGCCGAACGACAGGAAATGCGCATCGTTCAAATGCAGCACCCGCCCCTCTGCATCCAGCGTGGTGGAGATCGCACACTGCCCGCCCAGCACTGCACGCGCGCCAAACCGCTGCTCCAACGCATCGAGATGCCGCATGCCGTTCAGCAACGGCAGGATCGCCGTCTCTTGTCCAACCGCCGGCGCAAACGATGCGATCGCGCCGTCCAGGTCATACGCCTTGCAACTCAGCAGGATCAGGTCGAACGGCGCGCGCAACGCTTCCGCCACAACCGTCGGCGCTGGCCGCGCAACATCGCCAAGCCGGCTACGTATCACCAGCCCATCCCGCGCCAGTTGCTCTGCTCGCCGAGGCCGCACCAGGAACGTCACATCGCGCCCCGCCTCGAGCAGCCGCCCGCCAAAATAGCCACCGATCGCACCGGCGCCGACAACCAGAATGCGCATGAAAGTCCCCTTCGTTCAGACCCGCTACCGCAGGGCAAGATCGCACTGATACACAAACTCCCTCTCCCGCGAAGCGGCGGAGGGTTGGGGAGGGCGTGCCTCCATGTGATGGACCCCCTCCCTACCTCCCCCGCTTCGCGGGAGAGGGGTATTCTGCGGTTACCGACCGAGCGCTTCCTCCACCTCGCGCAACCGGTCCTTGCCGAAATAGATCTCGTCATCGACGAAGAACGTGGGTGACCCGAACGTCCCCCGTTCCACCGAATGCTGCGTATTCGCCAGCAACTCGTCCTTCACATCCTGCTCCTGCGCCATCGTCAGGATCCGATCCGCATCGAGCCCCGACTCCGTCAGCGCCGCCTGAGCCACATCCGCATCGTCCATCTTCTTTGGCTCCGCCCACATATGGCGGAACACCTCGACAACGTATTGCTCGAAAACGCCGAGCCGCTGGGCCGCAACAGCGCCCCGCATCAACACCAGCGTATTGACCGGGAAGAACGGATTGCGCGCATACCGTGTGATGCCGTGAAGAGCCACGAACCGCTCCGTCTCCAACCGCTGGTATTCAGGCTTGTTCCTGATCCCCGCAAGACTTTCCGCAGGCGACCGATTGCCGGTCAGCTTGAACACGCCTCCCAGCAGTATAGGCACATATTCAAACGCCACTCCGGTACGCTGCTCGATCTCCGGTATCACCAGATGGCTTAGATAGGCGTTCGGACTGCCAAAATCGAAGTGGAATTCCGCGCGAGCCATCGTCACCACCTCTCGCCAGACGGCCGGATATCCATCTCGAACGTCCACGCATCCCTAGGCTGTTGATACAACTGCCAATACGCCTCCGCCACCGATGCCGGGTTCATCAGCCGACCCGGATCCAGGTTGCGCAGCGCATCCTCGCCTTCCCGTGCCTTGATCCGCTCGCGTACCCACGCGGTATCTACACCGGCATCGATGATCAGATGCGCCACGTGGATGTTCTTTGGCCCCAACTCGCGGGCCGCGCTCTGCGCCACCGCACGCAGCCCCGCCTTCGCCGCCGCGAACGCCGAGTACCCCACGCCACCGCGCAAACTCGCAGTCGCGCCGGTGAAGAAGATCGCCCCGCGCCCATGCGGCAGCATCAGTCGCGCCGCCTCGCGCCCGGTGAGGAAACCGGCATAACACGCCATCTCCCAAACCTTGCGGAACACCCGTTCCGTCGTATCCAGCAGCGGAAAATGCACGTTGGCGCCGGCATTGAAGATGCAAACCTCCAGCGGTGCGTCGCTGTCAGCCTCCCGCAGGAACTCCGTGATCGCGTCCTCCTGCCGCGCATCCATTGAGCGCGCAATGATCCGGCCGCCTTGCGCCTCCAATTCCTGCACCAATGGCGCCAGCTTCTCGCCATTGCGCCGCCCCGCGAATACGGTGAACCCCTCCCGCGCGAACTTGCGCGCAATCGCACTGCCGATGAAATCGCCAGCGCCAATCACCGCCACCGTGCCACGCATGAGCTCTCTCCTTACGAGTTGCCTACCGTTCGTTCAATGCGCGTCCGCCGTAGGCTTCGCCGGCGCACCCATCTTCCGCATCAGCGGCACCAGCACGACCGCCACCGCGAAGCACGCGGCAATCACCACGAACGCATCGGCAAACGCCTGCGTCTGCGCCTCCCGCATCGTCGCCGCCCAAAGCAGCCGCAGCGACGCAGCATGTGCATGTCCGACATCGCCCAATGCCGCACCTTCACGCGCCACAGCATTGTGCATGAACTGCACCACGCCCGAACTCCCGGCATTCAGGTGCTCCGCCAGCCGCAGGAAATGCAGGTTGGTCCGATCATTCAGGATCGTCCCGCACGCGGCGATCCCGATCGCGCCGCCCAGGTTGCGCATCAGATTGAACAACCCCGACGCCAGCTTCAGCCGCTCCGGCGCCAATCCACCCAACGTTAGTGTCACCGTCGGCGCCACCGCGAATTGCTGCGAGAACCCACGAAACGCCTGAGGCAGCATCAACTCTCCACCGCCCCAATCATGCGTTATCCAGGTGAAGTTCCACATGCTGAGTGCAAAACACCCAAGCCCGAACATCATCAGCCAACGAAGATCGATCCGCCGGGCCAGCACCGTATAGAAAGGGATCGCGCACACCTGGAACACGCCGGTCGAGAACACCGCCTCGCCGATCTCCAGCGCACTGAACCCCCGCACCCGCGCCAGGAACAGCGGCGTCAAATAGATCGTCGCGAAAATCCCAATGCCAGTCACGAACGAAAAGAAACACCCCAGCGAGAAATTCCGATCCTTCAACGCCCGCAGATCCACGATCGGCTGACTGAACGTCAGGCTACGCCAAAGAAACGCCACCCCCGCCAGCCCCGAAGCCCACGCCGTCAGCCTGATCGTCTCATCGCCAAACCAGTCCCACCGAGGCCCCTCCTCCAACGTATATTCCAGACACCCCAGGAACACCGCCATCAGCGCCATGCCCAAGTAATCCGCACCGCGCAGCAATGACAAATTCGGCCGATCAACCCGCACCAGCAGCGGCACGACAATAGAGACGAACACCCCTGGCACCAGATTGATGAAAAACAACCAGTGCCATGAGTAATTGTCGGTAATCCACCCTCCGACAGTCGGCCCCAGCGTGGGGGCCAGCGACGAAATGCACCCGATCGTCGCCGCCGCAATCACCCGCTGCTGGTTGTTGAAGTAAATGAAAGCAGTGGTGAACACCGTCGGGATCATCGAGCCACCCATGAACCCCTGCAGTGCCCGGAACACGATCATGCTCTCGATGTTCCACGCCCACCCGCACAGCAGGCTGGTCACCGTGAACCCCACCGACGAGGCGCAGAACAGCCACCGCGTCGACATCACCCGCGACAGCCAACCCGACAGCGGTATCACCACGATCTCCGCAATGAGATAGCTGGTCTGCACCCACGCCACCTCATCCACGCCGGCGGACAACCCACCGCCGATATCAGCCAACGATGCCGAAACGATCTGGATATCCAGCAGCGCAATGAAGAACCCGATGCTCATCGACGCGAACGCAAACACCTTCGTCGCCGTCGGCAGATCCATCGGCGCCACCGCCGGCGCCATCCGGACATCGGCGGTGGTGGCACTCATCGCTCGTCAACCCGAGCAGTCACCGAAAGCCCCGGCCGCAGCACGCCCAGCGTCGCCGCATCGCCATCGAGCAGCACCCGCACTGGCACCCGCTGCACGATCTTGGTGAAATTGCCGGTCGCATTCTCCGCCGGCAGCACGCTGAACACGGCACCAGTTGCCGGCGCCAGGCTCGCCACGTGCCCATGGAACACCTCGCCCGGCAGCACGTCCGCATCGATCCGCACCGGCATGCCTGGCCGCATGTGAGCGAGCTGCCCCTCCTTGAAGTTGGCGTCGACCCACAGACCATGCGCCGGCACCAGCGAGATCAATTGCGCGCCAACACTCGCATAAGCCCCATTCCGCGCACTGCGATTGCCGACGGTCCCATCAACAGGCGCCCGCAACTCCGTATAGCCAAGATTGAGCTGCGCCGTGTCCCGATCCGCCGCGGCCGCGGCCAGTGCCGCCATTGCCTGCTGCTTCTGCGTATCGATCACATCCAGCTGCCGCTGCGCCGCCGTCAGTGCCGCATGGGCGTGCGCATCGGCCGCCAGCGCCTTCTGATAATCCGCATCCGCCTGCTGCCACCGCTGCACCGACGCAGCCTGGCTCTGCGCGAGGCTGCGATACCGATCGACATCGCTCCTGCTGCGAACGATCTCCGCCGCGGTCGCCGTCAGCTCCGCTTCCGCCTCGCCGATCACCGCCTGCTGCAGCCGCCGGTTCGCCTCCAGGTTCGCCAGCGTCGCCTGCTGTCCCGCCACCGCCGCCACGGCCTTCGCCAGCGCCGCGCGGTAGTCGCGATCGTCCAGCTTCACCAGCAGGTCGCCGGCCCGCACTGCCTGGTTGTCGGTCACCGCCACATTGGCAATGAACCCTGCCACCTGCGGTGCGATCACCGTAACGTCGCCGCCCACATACGCGTCGTCGGTGCTCTCGATGAACCGCCCGACGGTCCACCAGTCATGGCCGAACCAGGCAGCACCAATCCCCACCGCCAGCGCCCCACCCGCCATCCCTAGCTGCTTCCACGACACCCGAGCGCGCCGCACCGGCGGCCGGGCGATCACATCGGGCGTCACCCGCTCCATCACCCCGGCGCTCATGCCTCGCTCCTGGCGTTGGGCGTCGGAAGCGCTGCGGGGCCAGGCACCGAGCGGAATGCCGGCTCCACCATCAGCTTGCCGGTGTGCCGGTCCACCAGCACCGGGTCCGCCTGCTCGCCCGTCTCGGTATCGATGACAACGACGCTCGGCCCCTCCGGCGCGAAATGCTTGTTGCCCCAGGCCAGGAGCGCCCACAGCACCGGCCGGAAATCCCGCCCGCGCTCGGTCAGCACGTACTCGGACCGAGGCGGGTGCTCGCTATACGCCCGCCGCTCCAGCAGCCCGCTCTCAACCAGCGCGTTCAGCCGCCGCGTCAGCATGTTCGGCGCGATGTCCAGGCTCTTCTGGAACTGATCGAAGCGCGTTACCCCGCGGAACGCGTCCCGCAGGATCAGGATGCTCCACCACTCGCCCACCCGCTCGAGGCTACGTGCGATGGGACAGGACATGGAACCGAAGCTCTTGCGCTGCATGGTCAGGATCCCGAAGTGACTTGCATGATGGAAGCCTACATAGGCCAGACCCTATCATCATGCAAGCAACAACTTCCAGGGCGCCCCTTTCGCGTTCGCACGGGGAGGTCTGCGTCCGACGTGGCCAGAGGGGGCGTGATGCGGCAGGGCTCGCCCAGTGGCCCTTCAACGCCCCAAAGGCGCGATCAACGGCACCAGAACCGGTTCATGACCGACGTGGCGGAAGCCCGAGCAGTTCTTCGGAAACACCCGGCGCCCATCGGACGGGCGTCGTTGGGATGATGGGAAGCCCTGAAAGCGGCGCTTCGGAGTTTCAATCACACTGCCCGGCTTGATCTGGATCAATGACGCCACCCCCGCAGGGTTATTACAGCTGCCGAGCTAAGCTGCGTAAGCAAGTCGATGGCATTGCAAGCGTCGAACAACGCTGACGTCTCGACAAGAAGGACCATGACATTGAAATCCGCTGGCCGCGCCCTGCTGCGGTTGTCTCTCGGGGCCTTCGCTCTACTGACGGTGCATTCGACGCTCCCCGCGGCGTTGGCTCAGGAGAAGGTGTCACAGGCATCGCCCGAACAAGCCAAGGCAATCGAGGCATGGACCGCGAGTCTCGCCGTGCAGGCCGCGACCTATGCCGCCCCGCTCGTCGCGATGTACAACCTTCGCAACACCGTCGCCTTCGGTGACAACCCCAAGGCGTTGCCCGGCCAGATCTGGCGCCTCGAGGACGTCGCCACACCGAAACTCGCCGCTGAATCCGGCTATGTCTCGCCAAACGTAGACGTCCTCTACGGCTTCGGCTTCGTGGACCTCTCCGCCGAACCAGTCATCCTCACCGCCCCCAACTCCCGCGGCCGCTACTACATGATCGAAGTCGTCGACATGTGGACCAACGCCTTCGCCTACCCAGCCGGCGCCGCCGCTGGCTACGGCGGTGGCAGGTTCGCCTTCGTCGGCCCCGGCTGGAAGGGCACGTTGCCGCCCGGCGTCGAGCGCATCGACTCGCCCACGAGATGGGTCGAGTTTCAGCCTCGGGTCAGCGTCAAGAGCGAAGCAGATCTCCCCTCCGCGCGCCAAGTCCTGCGCGCCATCACCCTGCAAGGCCTCGCAGAATACACCGGCCAGCCAGGGCCGCCGCACCCCGCCTACCACTACGATGCACCGACCATGACCGCCGGCGTCGCCAGCAGCCACATGAAGTTCGATGATCCGCTGCAATTCTGGTCGATCTTCTCCAACGCCCTGAACGAGAACCCTCCCCCCGCCAGTGAGATCGAAGCGGTGCTGCCGAGCTTAGAGTATCTCGGCCTCAAATTCGGCGAGCAGTGGCAGCCCGACAAGGTCCCGCCGGTGGTTCTCGCCCAGATGAAAAAAGCAGCCGCCAACATCAGCGACCTCGCCCTCGGCACCATGCCTCTCGCCGGTACCCTGGCCAATGGCTGGGTGATGCCGCCCTACAACACCGGCAACTCGGGCACCGACTATCTTGCGCGCCTCGACGTCGCAGTCTTCGGTCTCGCCGCGAACACCACAAGGGAAGCGATCTATTACTCCGCCATTCTCGACGCCAACAACGAGCCGATGACCGGTGCCAGGCGTTACACGCTCACGCTCAAGCCGCCGATGAAATACGCGAGCCCAGTACCGCCTGGCTTCTGGTCGGTGACGATGTATGACCGCGTGACCAACTACACGGCGCCCAACCCGATCAATCGCTACCACCTTTCGGACACTAACGACCTCAAGAAGAACGCCGACGGCTCGATCACGCTTTATCTGCAAACGGCCAGTCCCGGACCAGACCTGGCATCGAACTGGCTCCCCGCGCCCCCCGGCCCGTTCTATCTCATCCTCCGCAATTACGCTCCGGGCCCGGACCTGCCGGAGCAACTGAAGCACCGCGCCACATTCCAGGGGCCGCCTGGTATCCAGCCGGTCTCGGAATGAGGCGACCCGCCCGCGGCGGTCGTCTACCCACGATCCAACAACCCATGCAGGACAAAACGATATGCAGCGCTCGCTCCAATTCACCACGTTCCTGATCTCGCTGGCCGCTCTTGCTCCCGCCGCCGTGGCGCAGACCACGCCTTCAGCCGAGCAGGTTCACCAGCAGGACGCGCGCTCCGAAGCAGAATGGTATTATTCCGTAGGCATTCAGAACTATGTCTTCGCCTTGCCGCTTGCGATCATGGAGCGCGAGCGAAAAATCCGCCTTGACCCCGCTGCTCTCGATCAGGCCAAGAAGGTCGCTCCCGCCGCGCCGATCAATCAGATCGGCCACATGCACACGCTAGCCACCGCCAACGACATCATGCCTTACACACCGAATAACGACACGGTTTACAGCGGTGCCTTTCTCGAGCTGGCGGGCGGTCCGATCATCCTCACAGCGCCCGACATCGCCGACCGCTACTGGTCCGTCGAGGTCGCCGACGCCTACACCAACAACCTGTTCTACATCGGCACCCGCGCCACCAGCGGCAGAGGCGGCAACCACGCCTTCGTCGGGCCCGATTGGCACGGCACGCTGCCGGCGGGCGTCATCGTCCATCGTTTCCCGACCAATACCGGCATGTTCGCCATCCGCATCGGTGTCCTTCCGCAGAACCCTTCGGACCTGCAAATGGTCAACCAGCTACAGGGAAAATTCCACCTGACGTCGCTCGACAACTGGGGCAACCCAGAGAAATTTGGCCAGGCCGCAGTCCCGGAACTCGCCACGCGCCCGAACCACACCGGCGATCTCGCCTGGTTCCAGACTGCGGCGGATCTGCTCGCCGAAAACCCGCCCCCGCCCGATCAGCAAGCCGCTGTCATCCTGCTCAGCCGCGGCGGCATCAAGCTCGGCCAGCCGATGGATACCGCCGCGCTCGACGAAGCCGCCCATGACGGCCTCGCCCGTGCCACCGCGACCGCCCCGCAGATCATGAAGTGGAAGGTGAAGTACCGCGGCACGCCGTATCCCACACGCTGGAACAATCTGCGCCCCGGCAACTACGGCGATGATTATTTTGATCGCGCCGCCGGTGCCCTCGAGGGCCTGTTCGTGCACGATCGCGCCGAGGCGGAATATTTCAGCACCTACGAGGACGGTAACGCCCATCTGCTCGACGGCGCCACCAACTATGTCCTGCACTTCAACAAGGAGCAGATCGCGCCGACACTGCCGAATGGCTTCTGGTCCTTCACCATGTATGGCGCCGACTTCCAGTTGGTCAAGAACCCGATCGATCGCTTCTCGATCGGCGACCGTACAAAGGGCCTGATTTACAATGCCGACGGCTCGCTCGACATCTACATCCAGCATGCCGCCCCCGCGGGCCACGAGGGCAATTGGCTGCCATCTCCGCCGAACGGACTGTTCCGTATCAACTACCGCATCTACCTGCCCGCAGAAGTTGCCCAGGATCCCGTGACGCTGGACAAATACCTGCCGCCGATAAAGGCGGCCAGTTGAGGACATTACCAGCCTCGGTCGCTCTGACTGCCAGATTCGGTGACAAGCAGCACTAGAGTCGGCAACGGTACTGGAACAAGAATACGCGTACCTCGCGAAGCATGCCGAGGTGCAGCACCATGCCAAACGCACCAGCATACGACCGGTGAATTGCCGCCAGACCGGGTATCGGCGCGACATGAAAGTCCGGTGCCCGTTAGCGTGACTCCATCCAGACGTCTAGACAAGTTCGCGCCCGACGTCGCGCCGTTGACCCGAGTGTTGGGAAAACCTCTTGTTCAAGTCAACCAGCGTTCGTCCACCAGAGACCGTTTTGGTCAGTCTCGCCCCAAATGCGATGCCGCGCTTCCGGCGCGCGCGGGCCATTGATCGGGTGACGCTTTTTCGATGCATAATACCAGTGCTCATTGATGATGAGCCATAGGAAAATCAGCGAGCCTGAACTCGGCCTTGCCGGCAACAGAGAAAGCAGTAAAATAATATTCAACCACAGAGACACAGAGTCTCACAGAGTATTCACAGAGTAGTAACAGAGTATTTTAAAAAATCGACTCTGCGACTACTCTGTGGACTCCGTGCCTCTGTGGTTGAAAGTCCTTACTTGCTGCGCAGTCCGACTGCCAATGCGCGGTCCAACACAAGTTGGCCGCGTTGCTGCCAAATCTTAATAGTGACCAATGCGTTGTGCCGAATGTCATCGCCGGACCACGCCCTGACCATACAAGTCGGAAGATGAGTTGCGCTCAGTGAGTGTTGGTATAAGTTCAGGTGCGAAAGTCTAGCTAGGCAGCAGTTCGACTACCTCGAGCGGCGCGTCGAGACGGCGAAGTCACATATTCGTCCGCCTCACTCGGTTCTTACGTAAATGATATTTTCTCCCTTTAGAAATATCTCAAAATCCCCTGTCCCCAAAGCCCTCTGAAAATTACGACTGCTTTGCTTTCCCGGAAATAACCAGTCATGAGGCTCCACAAAGATCGCGAACATTCGGCTAATCCAGCCCAGATTTTCGGCGAACAGGTCCTTCTCAAAACCCTCTATATCAATTTTAGCTAGCAGTGGAACCCCATTCGGGATCATATCAACGACCTGATCTATCGTCACGATCGGACACCCTTTATCCGCGAGTTCAGTCTGCACTGCCCACGATTTCTCGTTCGGCACCAACTTAACAAAACCAGCCTTGGATCCAACAGCTGCTTCCACAATCATTATCAATGGGTCGACGCCAACGTTCCTTTTCAAAACTTCAACATTTCCCGGATCTGGCTCTATAGCAACGATGTAAGCTTCGGTATAGATAGATCGAAACCATATAGAGGAAACACCAATGTTGGCGCCGGCGTCAATAATAACTGGCGTTTTACCGGTGTCTAATATTTGTTGATAACGCCGATTGATCCTGTCCTGCACTGACTTTCCAACCAGGTACTCGTGGCGACCAAGTGTCTGTACCACTGCATCGTAATCGCTATCGCCCTTTCGTACCAATATAGATCCAAATCCTGGTATCTTAACTGTGACTGTCCTCCGATTGAGCACTCTGCCGGAATTGCGGATCGCCGTACCAAGTCCGAACAATGAAATATCACGCCATAACTTCTGCGTTCTCCACGTTATGCTGCTCATCATCGTGATTCTCCCAAAAGCGCCCGAAGTGAGAGCCATGCCGTATAGCCGATCCATTTGAGCGTGGGACCGGCACGCAGCGCCTCACGCGCATAAGAGGATGCATCGACATAGCGCCCGGCTCCGGCGAGAGACTCGGCAATTCGCTTCAGCGTATATGCAGTATGCTTCTGTGCATACGCGCGAATCATCGGATGTCGGGCAAGATTTTGCGCACGGCGGTACACCGCGAGCTGAAACAGGCGCCGCTCTGCCTCAGTCAGACCTGTAGTCATGCTGGATTTTCTGGCCGGATCCGGTATATTGTGACGAGAGACTACGATCGGCATGAACTTCATCACGGCGGCACGGTCGATCAGGCGCAAATAGAGGTCGTGGTCGCACTCCCAGCGGATAGTTTCCTCCATTCCGCCGATTTCCTCGTACAGCGTGCGCCGGACGATAAGCGTGTTGAGATGGCAGAAGCTACGACTTTTCAGCAAGTCCTCAACGCTAACCGTATATGATCCGTTCCGTTCCGGACGGCTGCCCAAGCGCTCAAGTATGGGCCCCAGATCCTCAAGCCAAATCGGCCCCAACGCAAGATCTGCGCCCCTGTATGCTGATTGGTTGGCCATATAGAGATCGACAGGCGATGATGAGATGACGTCCGCCGCCCGCCGCAGGTGGCACGGATCAGTCCAGTAGTCGTCATCATCCAGAAAGCAGACGTAAGGCGCCTTGGCTTTTCCCACTCCCGAGTTTATCGCGAAGCTCTGGCCGTGGCCGTTCGGCCGGTGGACAAGGGAGACAACCTGAACGGGAACGCCGTTGATCGTATTCAAGATCTCTGAATACTGCGCTTGACACCCGTCGTCCGATCCGTCGTTCACGACGATGATTTCTATATCTCGGAACGACTGGGCGAGCACCGAGTTTACCGCTTTCCTGAAATCAGCGGGTCTGTTCCTGGTGGCCATTATGACCGAGAAGTAGGACTGAACCATGATGTCCTCTCACTTTATCTCAAACCTTGCCGAGACCTATCTCCCAGGCAGGAAACGGGGTGAACTAAATGGAGCCTCCCTCCGGTTGCAAATCCCCCTTCCCGTGCAATCGGGGCAGTGAAGCTACCTAGCACGTTTTGATTGTCGATTGAATCACCTCGTTGCTGTTTGTGATGCCTGTGCGGCCTCGAACATTTCGCGCGGCATTCGATAAGCGGCGGCCTGGTATAGCGCACATCGTTGTAAAGGCTAGCCATTTGCCGATGCCAAAGCGCTGAAGGCTTGATGACATCCCAAACCAGATCCACGCGTGGAAATGCGCTGATCGAGGGAGTTGGCTCGCTGTTCACCCGCCGAGGGAAGACGGAGCGTCCGAGGGCGCTGCGGCGGACGAGGCGCAGCAGGCCGAGCTGCACGAGAAGGCTTCCTTGGGCTTGGCCGAGGATTGGCGGGCTGACGATGCCATGCCTCCACCAGTCCTGAGAGGCCGCGCGCCCACGCGGTTCGGACCGAAGATCGGCCCTCTGCCGCCCATAGGAAAAACAACCTTGACATCTTAGATAACTAACAGTCACTGCACCCACCCCATGGACAGCCACATCGAACCAGGCCAGCCCCTCATCCTCCCCTCTGCCATCTTCCGACAGTTCCACGCCCTCCAGAACCTCATCGCCGCCATCGCCGAGACCCAAGAGGCGATCGAGATCCGCGACCACAGCATCATGGCGCAGCTCGCCTCCCTCGCAACCCGCCACCGCCGACGAGATCACCCTCGCGGCCCAGTACATCACCGCAACCGCCGCCGCCGACCGCTGCTTCGCGCTGGCCGACAAGCACGCCGGCGACTTCGACCTCGTGATGAAAGCCTGCGCCCGCGGCGACAGCTTGATGCGCCAGGCCATCGCCACCCGCCGCCTGCTCGACCGCATCCAGATTGCCCGCGAGAAGCGCGACGCAGACCCCATCGCCGCCGCCAAGGCTGCCTAGACCGAGCACGCCGCGATCCGCCTCATGGCCGACGCCCTCGACCGCACTCAGCCAGCCCCCATGGCCGCCCCGCCGCCCCCCACCGACGAGGAACCAGTCGACCCCAACCTCCGCATGAGCAAGGCCGAGGAATACGCCCTCGCCTAACCCTACCGTGCCGCCGAGATACGCGCCCACCGCGGCCCCAGCTGCGACTTCGACCTGCCCGCCCCCGACCTGCCCACCAGATCGTCGCCAGCACGAGCCCCCTCGGTATCCAGCTGGCCCCATGGGCACGACGCATAAGAATAGTATTCGCCGCAGATGACGCAGATGGACGCAAATAATGGCGCAGCCGCGCATCACCGGTCCCATCAGCGTCTATCTGCGTCATCTGCGGCGAAAAGACTTGAGACTGTCCGCAGCCTCAACGACCGCCGCCACCGTCCCACCCCAGGCCATCCCGTCTCACCCACGGCGTGCGTGAGACACCCCCGAGACACCATCGCCCCGAGTCGCATCCCCCGCCAATCGAGCGCATCCTCCCCCGCCCGCACCGCACCGCACCGCAACCACCCATGAGACGCCACCGAGCCGATCAGCTCCTCGCCGACCGAGGCCTCGCCGAGAGCCGCACCCGCGCCCAGGCCCTCATCCTCGCCGGAAAGGTCTTCGCCGGCGACCGCCGCATTGCGAAGGCCGGCGACCTCCTCCCGCTCGACTCCCCGCTCGAAGTCCGCGGCCAGGACCACCCATGGGTCTCCCGTGGCGGCCTCAAGCTCCAGCACGCCCTTGTCCACTTCGCCCTGTCACCGGAAAATCGCATCTCCCTGGACGTCGGCGCCTCCACCGGAGGCTTCACCGATGTCCTGCTCGCCCACGGCGCCGCCAAGGTCCATGCGGTCGATGTCGGCCACGGCCAGCTTGCCTGGAAGCTCCGCACCGACCCACGCGTCGTGGTCCACGAGAAAACCAACGCCCGCTACCTGACGCGCGCCATCATCCCGGACCCCATCGAGGCCCTGGTCTGCGACGCCAGCTTCATCGGTCTGGCAACCTTGCTGCCCGCGCCCCTCGCCCTCTGCATGCCGGGCGCCTGGGCCGTCGCGCTCATCAAGCCCCAATTCGAGGCTGGCCCCGCCCACGTCGGCAGCAAGGGCGTCGTGCGCGACCCGGAAATTCACCGCGCGGTCTGTGAGCGCATCCAGATCTGGTGGGCATCACTCCCCGGCTGGCGCGTCCTCGGCATCACTGAAAGCCCCATCACCGGCCCCGAGGGCAACCGCGAGTTCCTGCTCGCCGCCACCCGGTCCTGATGCGCCCAAGCCCCCCCCCAAGAACCCACACCCCAAGAACATTGACATGTTGAACCGGGATTCGGCTTATTGACGTCGCTGGCGCCATCGCCGGATAGGGCTGAACGCAGCCGGGAGTAGCGTCATGCGCGCCGTATCGTTTGTATGCCTTTCAACAGTCCTATTGGCTGCTTGCCGGCTGCGGTCCCACACCTGAGCAGCAGGCCGCCATGGCTGCCGCCCAGCACGCCGACGACCAGAACAAATGCGTCAGTTACGGCTTCCAGCCTGGCACCAACGCCTTCGCCCAATGCATGATGAACACCGCCGCCCAGCGTGAGGCCCAGCAGGCCGCCGACCGCCGTATGGCCGCCGCCCAGCAGGCCGCCACCGACCGCCAGAACGCCGCCATCAAGGCCCAGAAAGACGCCGCCGACCGCGACGCCTGGGACCGCAAGACCGGCCAGGGCATTTACTCGAATTCCTCGCCCAACGTGCCCGCCTACTCGCCGCCGCAATATCCGACCTCGTCGTCCTCCTCGAACCCGGTCGACAACGTCCGCAACCAGATCCAAAACGAGATGGACAAATCGGAAAGCGCTGGGACGCTGTCACCATGAGCGCGCGGCTGGCGTTCGCCGTCATCCCCCTCCTGCTCGTCGGCTGCGACATGTCGTCGCTGCCGCATGGCAACCTCGGCATGCCCGACATGAGCGGCGGCCCCGGGTTCAGCGACAGCGGTGCCTTCAACAACAAGAATTATGCCGACCCGAACCCGCACAGCGCGTCTGACGACGCTCAGCGGGCTGCGTATCAGCAGCATCAGCAGGATCAGATGAACGCAACCGGCATGAACAGCGGGCCCGACCTCAGCCACATGAGTTGCACCGGCAGCAGCTCGTCATCCAGTGGCGCGAACGCCGGCACCTTCTCGTCCAGCTCGTCCTGCCACAATTAGTCGGCCCCGCGCGGCGCCATCATGTCGCGTTGCGCGATCTCCGCCAGCAGTGACCACACGCGCGAGGGCTCCATCGGCACATCCGGATCGTTAAGCAGCCGATCGAGTTCGTCGAGTTTGCGCTCGTAGTCGGCTTCCGTCATCCGGGCCTCTCCAGTCGGGTCGATCATGCAATGGCACCCCAACAACGTGGCGCTGTTGGGGCTGCTTTATGAATATAAGTAGTTTGCAGATCGTTACCGCCGGCCGGACGATCACACCGACGATAGCACCGCCGGTGCCAGGGCCGCCGCCTTCGCTGAGGGGTGCGCCGCGTTGCGGAAGCGCAAGTCGCCATCCTCCACGCCATCCGGCGCCGCCACCCCGAACAGCTCGAATCGGGACGAACATGTGACCGCGATTACCGGGCGGGCAGCCTTGTGCGCCAGGAACTGCCGGGCCTCCCCCTCCAGCTCCAGCCGCTCGCGCAGCCCACGCCATTCCGTCCGATCCGTGTCCTCGATGAACATCGCGAGGATGCCCGGCCGCGTCCCGCTCAGCCGCTCCGGCGCGATCGCGGCCAGCCGCCGCCGCACCGCCACGCCGATTTCGTCCGTGCGCCCGGCCCGCGCGACCATCACCAGCAGCCCCGCCTTGTCCGAGGCCACCGCGAGATGTGCCTCCGGCCCGAACTCCCGCCGCAGCCAGGGCGACACGTCGTCTCCCGGCCAGGCCAAGGGATCCAGCCGCAGCACCGCTGCCTCGTCATGCGCCCGCCGCCCTCCGTTCCGCAGCAGCCCGCGTATCCGCTCGTGCAGCCGGACCAGGGTCGCGTCGCACAGCCCCTGCGGCAGGGTCATTTTCAGCATATGGCGCCCGGGATTGGCCGCCAGCCACGTGCGGAGCTCGCGGTCGACGCGATCCGTCAGCCGGACCCACGTCCCGCGCCTCACCAGCCGTCCCTCTTCCGCCGAGACGACTTCGCAGGCCACCTCCGCCGACAGCGACTCCCTGGAGATGACCAGATCCCAAGGCGCGCCCGTCTGCAGCCCGGCGAACTCGACCTGGAACCCCCGCGATCGCTGCAAACCAGCGGTCCACAGCAAATGGAACAGCGCCACCAGGGTTCTGTCGCCGCTGACAGCCGCCGCCAGTGTTTCCCGCAGACGGTGCTTGCCCGGCGCGCCGAGGCGCCGATGCAGCGCCACCGCGTCCATCGCGAGCCCGGCGGCATGGAGTTCAGCGATGGCCGGTGGTCGCGTCAGCGGCCCGCGCAGCCGCTCGATCGCCAGCTCCAGGCCATGCCGCTGCAGAACGGCAGCACCGGTTCGAGGCCCCGCCGAGGCAAGCCGCCCGATCTCTGCCAGGCGCGCCGTCCAGGCGCCGGCGCCAACCATGGCGACAAACGCATCGAGCGCGCGCGGATCGAAGGGCAGAGGCTGGCGTTGCATCCAGTTCCAATAGACGCGCCGACCGGGTGGTTAATTCCCGCCCCAATTGTGGCGTCCGTCGCGGAAGGCTGCGGGCGGATCCGTTGCGCCCCCTGCCGCTCCCGCGCCCCCTCCCCCTACCCCCTCCCGCAAGGGGAGGGGGAGAACTGGCGTCGGCCCCCACTACCGCCCGCCTACGACAGGCCCCGCGCCACATCCCGCGCCCGCGCCGCCGCCTCCCGCGCCATCTCGGCGCACAGGCCGGTATACGCGGTCGGATCCAGCAACCGCCGGACCGCCGCGGCATCCAGATGCCGGGTCAGCCGCTCGTCCGCCATCAGCAGGTCGCCAAACGACCGCCCCTCCACCGCTGCCGCCTGCGCCGCGTCGTACACCACGTCATGCGCGTGCTGCCGCCCGATCGTCGCCCCCAGCTCCAGCATCACCGCCTCGGCCATGATCAACCCACCGCCGAGATCAAGGTTCCGCCGCATCCGCGCCGGATCCAGCCGCAGCCCCCGCATCACCTCGCCCAGCCGAGCCAGCATGTCGCCCGTCTCGACACACGCCCGGGCCTCTGCCGAATCCATCATCAGGCTGGTCGTCCGGTCCGCCTCGTGCTCGGTCTGCATTGCCTCCAGCGCCAGCGGCACTGTCGCCCGCACCTCCGCCGCTGCGGCAATGATGTCCTGGCACAGCTTCGGATTGCGCTTCTGCGGCATCGTGGAACTGCCAACAGTGCCCGGCGGCACCGGCTCCTCGACCTCGCCGAACTCGGTCTTCATCAGCGTGTAGACCTCGCGCCCGATCTTGCCGCAGGTCGCCGCCAGCAATCCTAGCAGGCAGATGTTCTCCGCCAGATGGTCCCCCAGCGCCCGCGACGGCACGGTCATCGAGCCGAACCCCAACTGCCGGCCAATCGCCGCCTGCACCGGCGGCCCCTGCTTGCCCAGCGAGGCGAACGTCCCGGCGCCACCGCCCAGCATCGCGACGAAGATCCGCGGCGCCGCCTGCCGCAGCCGCTCGACATGCCGCAGCAGCTCGTCGATCCACACCGCGACCTTGTAGCCGAACGTCGCCGGCACCGCGTGCTGGCCATGCGTCCGTCCGGGCAAAGGCATTTCCGCCCCGCGTTCCGCGAGGTCGGCCATCGCCACCAGCGCCTCGCCGATCAGCCGGAGGAACACCCCGTGCGCCGCGCGCAGCACCAGCAGGTCGCCGGTCTGGGTGATGTTCTGTGTCGTCGCCCCCCAATGCACCCAGCCACCATGCGGCTCGCCCACGACGCGTGACAGCTCCCACACCAGCGGCACGATCGTGTGCCCGGTGCGGGCAAACCCCTCGTCGATCCGCACCCGGTCCAGCAGTTCCAGCCGCGCCGCGCGAGCGATCGCCTCGGCGGCGCCCGCTGGTATAATCCCCAGCTCCGCCTGCGCCCGTGCCAGCGCGACCTCGACGTCGAGCCACGCCTGCCAACAATTCTCCAGCCGATACAAGGCGCGGATACCCGGATCCGAGACGCGGGTCGCGGTTGGCAGTTGATCACTCATGACGGCGTTCCTTCCCGGTGACTGGTTGGACAGCAGCCTACCCCTGGGCGCGACAATTTCCATCCGGCAGCCTTGCTGATAAGACCCGGCTCATGGGGGGCGCAGAAGGGGTCGGAACTGGCTCCGCCGTGCGACTGCCGCGCCCGCGGTGGTTGAGCGGCTGGCTGCTTTCGTCCTGGTCCATCCCCAGTCTGATGGTGGGACTGATCCTCGCCGTTGTTCTGCCGCTGCTGGCTTTTGGCGGCTTCCTCGTGCTCCGTTCCGCCCAACACGAACAGGCGCTCATGGGCGAGGCCGCCCGCGAGCGCGCGCAGGCGGCCGCCGCCACCATCGACTACGACCTCAGCCTGTTGCGCGCGCATCTGTTCATGCTCGCGGGGGCGCGATCCCTCCAGACGGACGATCTCGCCGGCTTCCATGCGGACGCGAGCAACTTCGCCCGTGACGACGGCTTGTACGTCAGTCTGTACGACGTGACCG
The DNA here is from genome assembly GCA_963726125.1 of uncultured Alphaproteobacteria bacterium. Taxonomy (GTDB): domain Bacteria; phylum Pseudomonadota; class Alphaproteobacteria; order Acetobacterales; family Acetobacteraceae; genus JAMXLO01. Next base: position 259,793 of record CAVSBG010000021.1, read on the forward strand.
GCCGGGCACTCGTGAATACCGCCATCCCGTACGGGCACCCGTTGCCCGCGGTGGCGGACGTCGATGCCATCAGGCGGGTCGCGGCGACGGGCCGGCCCAATGTGTCCGAGGGCTCCGTCGGCCCGACCGGCTACGAACTGTCGGTCGCCCTCAACGTTCCGGTCATGCGCAACGGCAAGCCGGTCTATGTGCTGAGTTACGACGTCGCCCCACGCGTCCCGGCGCTACTCGCACAGCTCAACCTACCGCCTGGCTGGGTCCTCGCAGTAACCGACGACCGCGGCTACGTCCTCGCGCGCAATCGCGACGTCGATCACATCGTTGGACGCAAAGGCCGCGACGAGATCAACCGGCACTTCTTCGCAGCGGACGATGGTTGGTTCCCCAGCATCTCGCGCGAAGGCGTGCCGATCTACAACGCCTTCACCCATACCCGGCTTGCCGGATGGGCCGTCGACATCGGCATTCCGGACAACGTGCTGTTTGCGCCGGTGCTGCATTCGACACTTGTCCTTGCCTTGGTGGGCGGAGTCACGGTCTGTGTTGCGCTCATCATGGCGAGCTTCATTGCTCGCCGCGTCTCGATTTCAATCGGCGGCCTGGTCAGTTACGCCGACGCGGTGGGGCGTGGCGAGCGCCTGCCGCCGCATCCCCCCAGCATCAAGGAAATCGACGCGGTCGCATGCTCGCTGGATCAGGCGGCGGAGCAACTGCATCGCAGCGCGGAAGCGCGCGACCAGGCCGCTCGGGAATTGCGCGAGAGCGAACAGAAATACCGCGAACTCGCCGAGGCCCTTACCGCCGCCAACGAGGAGCGTACTCACCTGCTGCACCAGGTCGTTGCGACGCAAGAGAACGAACGCACCCGCATCGCCCGCGAACTGCACGACAGGCTGGGACAATACCTGGCCGCGCTGCTGCTCGGTCTGGACGCCATCGCACCGGGCTGCGCCAGCAGTCCTGCCGCGCGACAGCGCCTTACGGAACTCAAGAAGCTGACCACCGAACTGGGTCGGGATTTCAGCCGAATGGCGTGGGAACTCCGACCGATGGCGCTGGATGAACTGGGCCTGCGGAACGCCATCACGCAGTATCTCGAGGAATGGGCCGAACTGTCGGGCCTGCACATCGACCTTGAGATCAGGCTCGGCGACCGCCGCCTGCCACCTGATGTCGAAACGGCCCTGTTCCGCGTCCTGCAAGAGGCGATCACCAATGTCGTCAAGCACGCCGGCGCTGAGAGTGTCGGCGTCATCCTCGAATCGATCAATGGCGAGATCAGGCTGATCATCGAGGACAACGGCCACGGATTTCAGACCGACCAAGGCGCCGTTGTGGCATTGGGCAAGAGCCACCTCGGCCTATTGGGGGTTCGCGAGCGTCTTGCACTGGTCAATGGTAGACTTGAAGTGGAATCGACCCCAGGTTCAGGTACGACTGTCTATGCTTGTGTACCGGTTGCGGAAGGTATGGACGAATGACACGCCCCCCGTCGCGCGTTCTCATGGTGGACGATCACCCGGTGGTTCTCGCCGGGCTGAAGGCGCTGGTCGAGGCCGATACGGATTTCCACGTCGTTGGCGAGGCCCGCGACGGCCGCACCGCGTTGCAACTGGCGCAACAGTTGCTGCCCGATGTGGTGGTGCTCGACATTTCCATGCCGGAGATGAACGGCATCGAGGTGGCCGCCGCTTTGCTGACCGAACAGCCGCAATGCCGGGTGCTCGTGCTGACCGTGCACGAGGACCGCGCCTACCTCAGCCAGCTCCTTGAAATGGGTGTCAGCGGCTATCTGCTGAAGCGCTCGGCCTCCGACGAGCTGATCCGGGCGCTGCACGCCATTATCGCCGGCGGCATGTACCTGGATCCCGCGATCGCGGGCAAGGTGGTTGGACGCCCGGCGCGTGATGCCGCCAGCCAGCAGGCAGGCCAGACGGCGGATCTCAGCGGACGCGAGACCGACGTGCTGCGTCTCGTCGCCTGCGGGCACAGCAACAAGGAAATCTCGGCGCGCCTCAGCATCAGCGTGAAGACGGTCGAGACCTATAAGGCGCGCGCGATGGAGAAGCTGGGCTACCGCAGCCGCGTTGAGGTGGTTCGCTACGCCGCGGAAAAGGGCTGGTTGTATAACCAATGACTCGGCCAATGTCGGGCAATTACCCCTCATTGTAGGTAATTTCTTGTCGTATTGACGGGCGTTTTCTGACGCACCCTAGCGGGCTTTTCCCGCTTTCTGACACTCGCGAACTGACGCTCCCTGTCCAGCGAGATTGACCGGTCGTGCGGGCGTTCCGCTGCGCGCGTCCCGGCCTGCATCACGGGCTGATATGAGGGACTGCGTTTCGGTGTTTGGCTGCAATTCCCGTGTGCGCGTGCCGGCTGTGTTGCTGCAGAGCGATGCGCGCAGCGGGTCGCTCGCCGCCACCGTGAGGGATGTGATGGGCGCGCCGGTCATGGACGGGCATTGGTCGTCCGGGCGCGTCATCGGACCGAATCGGAAGTCGATTGCGCCGTTGGACCGAGGTCCGACCGGCATGGAATTGCCTGACCCGTCAGCGAGGAGCGCCGTCATCTAGCAGCACGGAACGATAAATCCTGCTCGATCGATGCGTGCGACGGTATTTCCGGCCCTGGAAATACTCATTGGATTTTTATTGACCAGTTCCATGATATCTTTGTGCCTCTACTAGACACATGTTGCAGTTATGCCACGGTGTCTCAGTAATGCCGCTAAATTGGTGGAAACGATATTTGCGGACCCCTCAGGGTCGGATATGGTTTCGCTGACCTGGTTGCCGCCTGGCTTTGCGAAGCCGCTGCCGCGTTCGTTGGGAGCTCGCGGGCAAACATCAGGACAGGAACTGAAGGATTCGCCCCGGGGAACCGGCGCACAGAGGAGGATAGAATGCGGAAATTGCTACTGGCCAGCGCCGCAACGGTCGGCTTGGTAGGGACGGCTGTGGCGCAGACCCCACCGGCTCCGACTGAGATGTTGGGCATCCCATCGCAACCGAGCACTTACCTGGGCGGCAACAACTCGCTGAACTCGGACGGCAGCGCGCTGCCGGCGGGGCCGAACACGCCGACCCCGGGCACGATGACCATTCACTTGAATGGCCGCGTATGGGGCTACGTGGGCGTGCAGGGCGGTTCGTCCAGTGACGTCGCCGGCAACAAGGTGAACCCGGAGCAGATGATCGGCTACTTCCGGCTGTATCCCGGCGTTGATGCTTTGGCGACCAATGGCCTCCGCTACGGTGCCATCGTCGAAATCCGGCAGAACTTCATCGGCCAGAGCTACGGCCTGAACATCACTGCCCCATCGGGCACATCCAACCCGGGCGCTGGCGCCGCCAACTCCAGCAGCCCGTCGGGGAACAGCTCGGCCAGCACGCTGTATGTCCGGCGTGAGGCTGTGTATCTCGGCTCCGACCAGGTGGGCATCCTGCGCATCGGGCAGGATGACGGTCCGTTCAGCCAGTTTGACAACGGTGTGACGACCTTCCAGTTCGGCACCGGCGCGTGGAACGGTGATGGCCCTGACAACTTGATCGGCAGCGGCATCGTCGTGTTCCCGTTCTGGTCGGGCGTCGGCGCTGAATACGTCAACTCGAAGGTCGCCTACTTCTCGCCGCGCTTCGCCGGTTTCGACATCGGTGCGAGCTTCGCGCCGGCCAACACGGCCAACAACGCGTCGGCCTGCGGCGTGGCGGGCGCAGGGTGCGTTGCGGTCTCGACAGCGACCAGCACTGCGTTCGGCGGCGAGAACCGTCCGACCAATTGGTATGAAGTCATGGGCCGCTACCAGGGCAACTTCGGGGGCCTCGGCGTTTACGGCATCCTGGGTTACTCCGGATCCGGCCACGTGCATGTCTGGGGCGCGACCCCCGGCGGCATCGGCGGCACGACGACAGCCTACAATGGCTTCAGCGTTGGCGACGGCGGCTTGGCACTGACCTATGCCGGCTTCACCATCGGCGGCAACGTGCTGTGGGGCGCCTTCAATGGCCAGGTCGGCTTGAAGCCGCAGGGCGGCGTCAATGCCGTCGCCTGGGTCGGCGGTGCCCAATACGCCATCGGGCCGCTGACCATGGCTGCGTCCTACATCAACTACCAGTCGCAGGGCGCGGCCGTGATGATCAACAAGTCGCAGAGCTACAACAGCGACATCGCCGCCGGCATCACCTACAGTATTGCACCGGGCTTGAATGCCTATGCCGAGTATCTGTATGGCCAGACCCATCAGGGCGGCGTCAGCCAGATAACAGGCTCGACCGGCACGTCGGCTAACAACGATTGGCACGGTCAGTCGTTCATCATCGGCACCCGCGTTCAGTGGTAAGCTCTCTCCACTGAGGGATCTGCGGAGCGGCGGGGTTCTTCCCCGCCGTTTCTGTTTCATGGCAACTGCGCGCGATGCGCCACCTGCATCGAGGTAGCGCGCCCGGTCGATGCCATCACGCAGGTCGTATCAATCGGGTTCCCGGCCAGCGCCCGGCAGTCACTTGCTGTGCGATCATAATCCGCAAGGCGTGTGCGAATGTGCCGGCCAGCCCGCCCTCTGCCGCGTGCGCCACAGCTATTACATAAGCTGTCCGTAGAAACGGGTGATCGAGCGGTCGGAAATCAAGGAGGCTGAGGCCGATCTCTTCTCTGACTGCGAGCAATGGCAGGACCGTTGAGCCTACGCCTCGCTGAACGAGGGTTTTTATCAATGTGATGCTATCGACCTCCATAATGATCTGAAGCTGAAGCCCGTGCCGAAATGCAATATCATCGAGTTTGCGGCGCACATTGTATCGTCGGCTAGGCAATAGCAGGCGAGCTTTCGCCAACTCGGAAAGGCCTGCCCTTTGACCCTCGCGAGATTGCTGTACAGACGATGAGCTAACGAGCCCGAGAGGCTCCACGAAGACAGGATCGAGCTTGACCGTATCGAACCTGCCTGGGTCATGCAGCACCGCAACATCGACCCGATTGCTAACGATTAGCTCCTCCAACGAAGAGCTGCTTTCTTCGGCTATGGTCACCCTTGCATCTGGGTTCTCTCGTCGGAGGTCATCGATGGTCTGGGGAATGATCAGCGACCCAAGTCCTGAGGGAATCCCGACCGAGAGCTGCATGGGTTCTCGTTTTGACGGCGCGCTTTGCGCGGACGCGCTTGCCGCAACGGCTAAGTGTGACAACAGACGTAGGCCTGCCTGCGTTAACGTAACGCCACGGCTGTGGCGCACGAATAGTTCCACGCCGAGGCCGGACTCCAGATTACGGATGTGGTGGCTTAGGGTGGCTTGCTCGACGCTGAGCTCTCTAGCGGCACGGCCGAAGCTGCCAACGCGTGCGATACACATGAAGTAGGTCAGCCCACGAAATTCCGAGCTTTGACCGACAGGTGCAGATGATCTGCGAGCGAGTTGTTCCGCCGGTCGCTCTTCGAGGCGAGCCTGCTCTGCTTTGCTTTCAGTTAGCTGTGCCGCCCGCCACGGATCGCGTGTGAGCGTCGAAATTTGCGTTATGGATGACATTCTGCGCACAACTGCGGCGGCCGTAATTGCCTCTCGGTCGTGGATCATCTGACCGAGAGTTTCTAGCAACTCTCTGTCGATGCGCCGCGCGCTATCGACGATCCGGACAGGAAATGTTGTTCCGCGTTGGCGGGACAGTTCACCAGAATCATGCTGCATCAGCGAACTCCGCGGACCGGGTGTCCCGAGGGCGGCAAAAACGCTTGCAAGTGAGTATCTCTAAGCTGAGCAATTCGGCCATGCATCGCAACGGCCCGTGAACAACTCTGCCGATAACGACAAAAGGGGGCTTCAAGCTGAACCATTCTGTTGGTCGAAGATCGTAGAAACAGAAACGGCGGGGAAGAACCCCGCCGCTCCGCAGATCCGTCAGTGGAGAAAGCTTACCACTGAACGCGAGTGCCGATGACCAACGACTGGCCGTGCCAGTCATTATTGGTCGACGTCCCGGTCGAACCGGTAATCTGGTTGACGCCGCCCTGATGGGTCTGGCCATACAGATACTCGGCATAGGCATTCAGGCCCGGCGCTATACTGTAGGTGATGCCAGCAGCGAGTTCGTCGTTATAGCTCTGCGACTTGTTGATCATCACAGCCGCGCCCTGCTGCTGGTAGTTGATGTAGGACGCAGCGATGGTCAGCGGCCCGACGGCGTATTGCGCACCGCCGACCCAGGCGACGGCATTGGCGCCGCCCTGCGGCTTCAGGCTGACCTGGCCATTGAAGGCGCCCCACAGCACGTTGCCGCCGACCGTGAAGCCGGCATAGGTCAGTGCCAAGCCGCCGTCGCCGACGCTGAAGCCATTGTAAGCTGTCGGGTGCGTGCCGTTGATGCCGCCCGGGATCGAGCCCCAGACATGCACGTGGCCCGAGCCGGAGTAACCCAGGATGCCGTAAACGCCCAGGCCGCCGAAGTTGCCCTGGTAGCGGCCCATGACTTCATACCAATTGGTCGGACGGTTCTCGCCGCCGAACGCTGGGCTGGTCGCCGTCGAGACCGCAACGCACCCTGCGCCCGCCACGCCGCAGGCCGACGCGTTGTTGGCCGTGTTGGCCGGCGCGAAGCTCGCACCGATGTCGAAGCCGGCGAAGCGCGGCGAGAAGTACGCGACCTTCGAGTTGACGTATTCAGCGCCGACGCCCGACCAGAACGGGAACACGACGATGCCACTGCCGATGAAGTTGTCAGGGGCGTCACCGTTCCACGCGCCGGTGCCGAACTGGAAGGTCGTCACACCGTTGTCAAACTGGCTGAACGGGCCGTCATCCTGGCCGATACGCAGGATGCCCACCTGATCGGAGCCGAGATAGACGGCCTCGCGGCGGACATACAGCGTGCTGGCCGAGCTGTTGCCCGATGGGCTGCTCGAGTTGGCGGCGCCGGCGCCCGGATTGGACGTGCCCGACGGGGCAGTGATGTTCAGGCCGTAGCTCTGGCCGATGAAGTTCTGCCGGATTTCGACGATGGCACCGTAGCGCAGGCCATTGGTCGCCAGGGCATCAACGCCTGGATACAGACGGAAGTAGCCGATCATCTGCTCCGGGTTTACCTTGTTGCCAGCGAAGTTGCTGGACGAGCCACCCTGCACGCCGACGTAACCCCATACGCGGCCATTCAAGTGGATGGTCATGGTGCCCGGGGTCGGCGTGTTTGGCGACGCAGGCAGCGCGCTACCGTCCGAGTTCAGGGAGTTGTTGCCGCCCAGGTAAGTGCTCGGCTGCGATGGAATGCCCAACATCTCCGTAGGAGCCGGCGGGGTCTGCGCCATAGCCGTCCCTACCAAGCCGACCGTTGCGGCGCTGGCCAGTAGCAATTTCCGCATTCTATCCTCCTCATTATCCGGACGAGCCGGCTGCAGATTGCCAGGGCCAATCGCCTACATTCGTAGGGATATACCTGACGTGTGGCGGATTATGGTCAGGAGTTTTCCGAGGCCGCAATATGCGAGCGGCCGCCAGGGTCCCACACCTGTGCAATTGTGGAACACCTGTGGCTGTTGGGCCACACTCGCGCGGAACGCCACGGCAAGGGCGTCGTCAGCGGCGCGGGCCGGTTTGCATCGGGTCGCCCGTTTAGGAGGAGCTCTTACTCATTGCCCGACAACTCGCCGCCATTAAAACCAGTCGATGACGTATCGATCATTCTTTTCAATCGATTCCGGCGCGCGCGTGATCGCAGCGCCCAATCGAGCCGGGCTGGTCGATCACCGGCACGCACTATACCAGCCGCGAGCCTGTCGTTCACTTCCCGCTTGGTTGGGATATCCAGCTCCGGCGGCAGCCTGCACCGTAATCCCGTCGCCGGATCGCGGCGCTGCTGGTAGTTGTCGACGGCCTTTGCCGCTGACGGATCCCGTGTCCGCAAGGTCCGCAGGTCGACGGCCCCGGCCTGGATCAGCGGCAGCCAAACACGGGTCAGGAACTGGACGATGTTCTCCCCTCGCTCCTTGCGGGCCTGCGCGTAGGACTCGCGGGGCCATTGCAATTCCGCCGGCAACAACCGCGATGCCGCTGTCGAAGGGGGGGTGATGCGGCGGATTTCGTTGGCAATGGCGCTCAGACCGTGGCGCGTGGCGAACGACAACAGCTCGCCATGGCGCTGGCGGATTTCCTCCTGCGTGACATCATCGGGCGAAAGCCTGGCGAGAACCTGCAAGGCGACGAGCAGGTTGTTCGCGGTCTTCTCGAGGTCGGCTTCGGCGAGTTGATCCAGCGCCTGCCGATAGAGGCCGATCGCCTCATGCACATGGCCAAGCCCAGGCTGGCGCTGGGAATTTTTCGCCGAGGTACTGAGATGGGTGCCCAGGCTGAGCAGGGCGCCCGCCATGTTCACTGCGGTGATCGCCCAGTCGAACGGCGTGCGGTCACGCTGACGTACCTCCAGCGCGGACCGAAACGCTGCCACCGACGCCCGAAGTTTCCCAACCTGCCGCTCGGGCGGTTTGCCGGACAGGGTTGCCTGCAGCAGGGCAGTGGCGAGGTTGTTCTGGAGCATCGCCCAGGCGAAGGGAGACTGGTCCCGGGAGAGCAGCGGCAACGCCTCTCGATAGCACCTGCACGCGCTGTCGTAGCGCCGACGATCGGCATGCGCGGTTCCGAGGTTGTTGAGTGAACGCGCACGGTCCGACGCGGTCAGGCGACCACCAAGCGCGGCATTGTAGGCAACGATCGCCTCGGCGGTTGACCCAAGCGCCGCGAGCGCATTGCCCAGGTTGTCCTGAACATGCGCCCAGTATGGCGATGACGGCGGCAGCCCGACGGCGATTGCATGGAGCGAGTCCGCCGCCCGCTTGATCAACACCTTATCGCGGATGCGTTCGCCTTGCATCCATTGGACGGTCGCCTGGTTGATCGCATAGCGCAGGCGCACCGCACGCGGCGCTGCCTGTTCCTCGGCTCGCTGCAACGCGATCTGGAACGCCTGCGCGGCATCGTCCAGCACCCGTAAGGCAGCCGCGTGCGATTCGAATCGCGCCAAGGCGAGGAGTGCTGCACCCAGACCATTGTGCAGGGACGGATCGCCGGGGACTGCCTCGATGGGTTCGCGGAACACCTCGGCCGCCGCCGCGGCGGCCTCGCGACGGCCATGACGTGCCGCGGCCCGCAGCAGCCTGCCACCGACAGAGTGGAACGATGCCAGGGCATTCGCATCGGAGGGCGGCGCTGGTTTGGCGATTGCCGGATCAAGCAGCGCGTCGCTGTCCCGGACCAATGCGGACATGCTGGTCATCGATGATCCGTTGGACAAGCTCATTGACACTTATACTTTTTGCCCTTGTGACCGCAGCGGCGCCGATTTACGGATGCGGGGCCACCGCGCCGAGGAGGGCAGATGCAGAGATACCTTCCCGTCATCCTTCTCACCTGCGTCATGCTCAGCAGTCCTTTCGGCGGCGCAATAGCCCAGTCGAAGCCGACCGTGGTGGTCAAGGACGTCACGCAGCAGAATCCTTTGATCGATGATGTTGCCCGCGATGATCCGGATGGTCTACGGAGTCTGCTGCAACGGCTGGAGATTCTGACCACCGGGCAGCGGGACAGCGGCCCGGCGCGATCAGGCTCAACACCGATCACCCAGGAGTTGGCACAGATCGCTGCCAACCCCTTGCTCAGCGAAGCGTATGCCAAGGATCATGCTGCCACGGTTGCGCTGCTTCGCGCCACAAACGAGGAGCTTGATAGGGCGCGACGGCGCGAACCCGTGGAACTGCATAGGCGAGTGGCGCTGGTCATCGGCAATTCCGGCGATCGCGCCTGGGGCTTGCTCGATACCGCCGGCAACGATGCGGCAAGGGCAGATGAAGCGACCGAGGACCGCATCGAGTATCCCCCTTCTTTTAGATCAACACCGGCCTTCTGCTGAAACGAGGCGACAGGCAGGCGGGAGCGCGTCTTCTCGGCCGTGCGCGGTATAGTCCCCGATGTTGCCGTCAGGGCGGATCAACAGGTGCATCAACAGGTGACGAAACCTTGCTCAATGCAAGCGAATCGTTCCATGTAACCGTAGGCAGGGGTTCCGTTGCGCAAGTAAGATCGACGGTGTCTCCTCCCCCGGTGGCTTTATACCCGACGCTACTTTTACTAAGCAAAAGGGCTATGGCCCCCCTCAGATGGTTATCGCCATCAGCCCATGCGGTGTACTGAAACCATTGATACAGGCCGTCGCGACGCCATTCCTGTCGGCCGGTCCACGACACCATCTTGCCTACTTGTTGCACCGGAGAGAGGCTGGGAAAGCCTCTCTCAGTAAACTTGACCCAAGGCGTGCCGTCAGGCTTGCGAAAGAAGATTGCCTCGGCCGCAAAGCGTGATCCGTACCAAGAGTGATTTTGTATCCCCCCCAGTACGATCGTTCCGGTGCAAACCTTTTGCAGCATGGTTTCGAGGACAGGCGACTTGACCGGTTCGTTCGTTATGGTGAAGGGGCTCTTGGACACCACGGGTGTGTAACCGGCGGCCACCGGCTGATCATGGCGGTACGCCAGGACGTAGTGCAGCGAAACGTCGATATCGGCCTGCGGATCGCCCGCCGGAAATGGCCGCACGGATCCTTTGCTGAACACCGAAGACGCCGCCGTGTCGAGCGAGCGCGATCCCGAGCTTTCCACCACATTGGCTGTCCAGATCCTGCCGTCCGGGAGGATCACCAGGTGGACTTTGACAGTGCCTCCCTCATCGTTGTTCGACGCGTGTCTGGGATAGTAGGCGTGCGCATCCCACCATGCCTGCAATTGCCTCATCACGTCGCGGCGCCCCGCGTTTCCCGGCTCCACCTGGTTCGTGATGCTGAAGTCCTGGCACACAGCGGGTGCGTAGCCGGCGCCCACAGGCGTCAGAACGAAAGCTGCAGCAAGGGCTGGTGAAACGATCGACAACCGCATCCAGCATTCTACCCCTTTTTAGAGCGCCACCAACCTTCTGCTGAGGCGAGGCGACAGGCAGGAGCATTGGCCTCTTCCAGACAAATGTCCAGGATTTTTTCCTCCGCGACCGACATCATTCTGCCGGCGCGGAATACCTGGCGTGAATATCGGTATCTCGTGTCGGGAGCGGTGTTCTTTTCACCACGCCCTGGGGTTGCATGGAATCGACTGGCCCGGCCTCGATCAGTGGCAGCCGAACGCACGCCAGGATCTGATCGCCATGCCGCGCCAATGCGGCATCCAGGTCATCGATGATCCGTTGGACAATCTCATTGACACCAATACTATTTGCCCCTGTGATCCGCAGCGGCGCCGATTGCAGGTGCGCGGGCGCCGCGCCCAGGAGGGCAGATGCTGAGATATTTTTCCGCGATCCTCCTCACCTGCGTCATGCTCAGCAGTCCTTTCGGCGGCGCAATCGCCCAATCGAAGCCGACCGTGGTCGTCAAAGGCGTCATTCAGCAGAATCCTTTGATCGATGATGTCGCCCGCAATGATCCGGATGGTCTGCGAAGCCTGCTGCAACGTCTGGAGATCCTGACCACCGGGCAGCGGGATAGTGGCCCGGCACGGTCAGGTTCAACGCCGACCGCCCAGGAGTCGGCACAGATTGCTGCCAATCCGTTGCTCAGCGACGCTTATGCCAAGGATCGCGGCGCCACGCTCGCGCTGCTTCGCGCCACAAACGAGGAGCTTGATCGGGCGCGGCGCCGTGAACCCATGGAACAGCACAGGCGGGTTGCGCTGGTCATCGGCAATTCCGGCGATCGGACCTGGGGCATGCTCGATACCGTCGGCAACGACGCCGCCCTGATCACCAATGCGCTGCTGCGGCAGGGGTTTGAGGTGTATTCCGGGCATCCCTGGCTGGATCTGGACAGACGGCAATTGCTGGCGACGGTTCGCGCGTTCAGTCAATCGATCACCCCGGGCAGCGTCGCGCTGATCTACTACGCCGGTCATGGCGTCCGGTCGGGTGGCCGGAATTTCCTGGTACCCGCAAACGCTGCGATACCGGCGCACGACGATGACTACGACAGGGACCTGGTGGCGATCGACGACATGCTGCTGCGGCCGATGCAGCAAGCCAATGGCGCTCTGACGATCATCGTGCTCGATGCATGCGAGTCTCGCTCTGGCCCGTCGTTGTCGGCGCGACGCGATGCACAGGGGAGTGCGAGCGGATTCGCTCCGATAAGTCCACGTGGCAATGGCACGATCATCATTTCCTCGACGGGACCGAATGACGTGGCGCTTGACCGTGTTGGGCATGCGCCGGACAGCCCGTTTGCCACCGCCTTCGCGACCGCGATCAGCGAACCCGGCCTGGAGATGCGGGATGTCTTCGACCGGGTGGAAGCGATGGTGGACCACGCGACCAATCATCAGCAGCAACCCTGGATTGCCTACTCTGCTGTCGGCAGGTTCTATTTTGGTGCGCCGTCGAGGGCCGCTGCCTATATTCCGAACATCGCGCTCGATGATGGACCGTTCCGCTGCCCGACGCCTGGTACCACTGTCACGCTGGACGTTCCGGCCGGTGCCGTGACCGGGGCGTACGAGGCGACGGACCCGGCGGATCCGGTGCTGTGCCGGATCGTCACGACCGCCGGGGAGCGCAAGTCCCTGCTGTATAACTTCTACGATGCGGGATCGCTGTTTGGGCAGGCGGGGATCCGAAAAGGGATGGATGACCTGCTGTCCAAACACGCCGATCAAGTCAGCTTCGAAATGTACTACAGCTTCTATAGCCGGGTTCAAGAGACCTGGAAGCGGATTGGCATCGAGACGTTGCCGATTGATGGGCGCTATGTGAGGACAGTGAAGTTCGAACGGACGAGCCAACCGTTATCCGGACCATCATCGTACGTGGCGAGTAGTTCGATGGGAGTGTATGGACCTGTCAATTGGCTGGTCTGGTACGATTCGGCCGCGGGTGTTTTTGTAAAGAGCGAGCGGCAGATGCCGAACCCGTCGGCGGGACTTGGTGCGGGAATGTCCGGGGCGTTCAAGGTCATCTCGGTCACCCACGACTGATCATCGTCCCCACGATGCCATGAGGTCCTGACCATTCGCATGCTGTCCCGCCGTTCGCTTCCCGTTCCACGAGAACTTGCGGATTGGGCCGATCATCGCCATCTGGCCGGTCTGCCGCAAACGCGGATACACTGCCCGGACACACTCCAAGGAACGCGATCACCGTGACTGAAGCCATCCAGCTCACCCGCCTGAATTCCGGCCTGACCGTCGTCACCGAGCGCATGGAGCGAGTCGAGACCGTCTCGTTCGGCGCCTATGTTGCCACCGGCTCGCGCAATGAGCAGGCGTCCGAGAACGGCGTCTCGCATTTCCTGGAGCACATGGCATTCAAGGGCACGGAGCGCCGGTCCGCCGCCGAGATCGCCGAGGAGATCGAGGCAGTCGGCGGCCACATCAACGCCTACACCGCGCGCGAGCAGACCGCCTATTACGTCAAGGTGCTGAAGGAGGACACGGCGCTCGCCGCGGACATCATCGGCGACATCCTGACGCACTCGACCTTCGAACCGGAGGAACTGGAGCGCGAGCGCGGCGTGATCCTGCAGGAGATCGGCCAGGCGAACGACACGCCGGACGACATCATCTTCGACCACTTCCAGGAGCATGCCTATCCCGAGCAGCCGATTGGCCGCCCGGTGCTGGGCTCCGAGGAGGGCATCCGGCAGATGCCGCGCACCATGCTGACCGGCTACATGCGCCGCCACTATGCCGCATCGAATATCGTGGTCGCCGCGGCGGGCGCGCTCACCCACCGGCAGATCCTGGACCTGGTGAACGTGCACTTCAGCGACCTGTCGAGCGAGGTCGCCCCCGCGATGCTGCCCGCCACCTATGCGCGGCGGCGAATTCCGGGAGGCGCGGGACTTGGACCAAGTGCACATCGTGCTGGGGTTCCCGTCGGTCAGCTATAGCGACCGCGACTACTATCCGACGCTGCTGCTCTCCACCCTGCTCGGCGGCGGCATGTCGTCGCGGCTGTTTCAGGAGGTGCGGGAGAAGCGCGGGCTGGTCTACTCGATCTACTCGTTCAGCTCGCCGTTCATGGATGGCGGATTGTTCGGCATCTACGCCGGCACCGGGGAGAGCGAGGCCGAGGAGCTGATGCCGATCACGCTGGAGGAGCTGCGCAAGGTGCAGGTCGCGGTGACCGAGGCGGAGCTGGCGCGGGCGCGTGCCCAGGTGAAGGCCAGCCTGCTGATGTCGCTGGAGAGCACCGGCAGCCGCTGCGAACAGCTTGCGCGGCAGTTGCAGGTGTTCGGACGGGTGGTGCCGACGCAGGAGACCGTGGCCAAGCTCAACGCTGTGACCACGGAGGACGTGCGCCGCGCCGCTGCCCGGCTGTTCCGGGGCGCGCCGACGCTGGCGACGATGGGGCCGGCGGAGCGGGTGCCGGCACTGGCCGACATCGTGGAGAAGCTGGCGGCGTAGGGAGCGGGGCGACTCGCGAGACCCCCTCTTCATCCCTCCCCCGCTTTTGCGGGAGAGGGACGTTGTGGCGGACGACTTGGCGCCCGGCACGCTCAGCAGCATATTGAAGCAGGCTGATCGGAAGGGGCGGACCTGATGCGCTACGCGGTGGTGATCGAGCGCGCTGAGGGCAACTACGCCGCCTATGTTCCGAGCTTGCCGGGCTGTGTTGCGGTCGGGCTAACGGTGTCCGCCGCGGAAGAGGAAATTCGTGCAGCTACCCTGTTTCACATTGAGGGGCTGCGTGAGGACGGCTTGCCAATCCCGAAGCCGTCAAGCTTGGCGGCGTAGGGGATCTGCTTTTGCACAGGTGGATCGAACACTCGCACCTTACTTCGCGCTGGTCGTATTGGCCTGACTGGCCCAGCTCGGAACCCAACAATGGAGCCTCGCATGGCTGCCGAACCGCTTGAACTGCTCGCCGACCTGATCGCCCGAGCCCGCACCGCCGGAGCGGATGCGGCCGATGCGGTGCTGATCTCTGGCACGTCGCTGTCGGTTTCCCGCCGCCTGGGCAGGACCGAACACGTCGAGCGCTCCGAGGGTCGCGACCTTGGCCTGCGCGTGTTCCTGGGCCAGCAGGTGGCGATCGTTTCCTCGTCCACCATGGACCCGTCCAGCTTCAAGGACCTGGCTGAGCGCGCCGTCGCGATGGCGCGGGTGGTGCCCGAGGACCCGTTCGCCGGCCTCGCGGACACCGCGGCGCCGCCGGAGCCGGTCGCACTCGACCTGGTGGACCCAGCCGAGCCATCCACTGAAGCACTGGTCGCCCGCGCCGCGGCGGCCGAGGACGCCGCACTTGCCGTGGTCGGCATCACCAATTCCGAAGGCGCCGAGGCCGGTTTCGGACGCACCGAGGCCTACCTGGTGACCTCCGCGGGTTTTGCCGGCAGGTCCGCACGCACCAGCCACTCGGTGTCCGCCACCGCACTGGCCGGCACCGGCACCGGCATGCAGCGCGACTACGACTACCACTCGACCGTCCACCTCGCGGATCTGGACGACCCCGCCGCCATCGGGCACAGCGCGGCGGAACGCGCGCTGGCCCGACTGAATCCCGATCGGCCGAAGACCGCGAAACTGCCGGTGGTCTACGATCCGCGCGTCGCCGGCAGCCTGCTCGGCCACTTGGTCGGCGCGATCAACGGCGCGTCGGTGGCGCGTGGCACCAGCTTCCTGAAGGACAAGCTCGGTGCCCGCATCTTCGCCGAGGACATCGAGATCCACGATGATCCGCGCCGGGTCCGTGGCCTTCGCTCCCGCGCGTTCGACGGCGAGGGCACGCCCACTGCGGCGCGCGACCTCATCGCCGCCGGCGTGCTGACGACGTGGCTGCTGGACAGCCGCTCGGCCCGCCAGCTTGGCATGCGCCCGACCGGCCACGCCGCGCGCGGGACCGGAGGACCGCCGTCGCCGGGTCCCAGCAACCTGTATCTCGCCGCGGGCAACCTGACGCCGACCGAGCTGATGGCCGACATCAAGCTGGGCATCTACGTGAACGAGCTCATCGGCATGGGGATCAACGGCATCACCGGCGACTACAGCCGAGGGGCGTCTGGCTTCATGATCCGTGACGGGGCGCTGGCCGAACCGGTCGCGGAGATTACCATTGCGGGCAACCTGCTCGACATGTTCGCGCACATGACACCGGCCAACGACCTGCGCTTCCGCCGCGGCACTGACGCACCAACCGTGCGTGTGGAAGGGATGACCCTGGCTGGCGCTTGAGCGGCTGCGACACCATATTGCGGGCATCATGATCACAAAAAAGCGAAGCGTCCTTCGCCGCACCACTTTCCTGCTGGCTGGCTTGACCGCGCTGGCACTGATACTGGCGCCCGCACTCGCTGAGGCGCGGGCGGGGGGCGGTTCCTCATTCGGCAGCCGCGGCAGCATGACCTGGTCAGCGCCACCCTCGACGCGCACCGCGCCCAATTCCGGCGCACCGTTCGAGCGCAGCATGACGCCGAACAACCCCTCGCCTGGCTATGCTGGGGCTGGGGCGGGCTTTGGTGGCGGGCTCGGCCGCGGATCCAGCTTCATGTCGGGTCTGATGGGCGGCCTGATCGGTGCGGGCATTGCCGGCATGCTGTTCGGCCACGGGTTCATGGGTGGCGGCCTGGGCTTCGGCGGCTTCCTGGGCTTCCTGCTGCAGATCTTCCTGCTGGTGGTGGTGGTTCGCTTCCTGATCCGCTGGTTCACCCGCGGCTCCTCACCGGCGTTCGCCGGCGGGGCTGGCCTGTTCGCCCGCAACGGCGCGCCGCCGGGCGGCGGAGGGGGTGGCTTCGGCGGCGGCGTCCCCGGCGGTGGAGGACCGCCACCGATCCAGATCAATCCGCAGGACTACCAGGCATACGAACAGCTCCTGCAACAGGTGCAGGCCGCCTGGAGCCGGCACGACCTGAACGCGATGCGCGCCATGACGACGCCAGAAATGCTCAGCTACTTCGGCGAGCAGCTGGCCGAGCAGGCGAGCCAGGGCGTGCGCAATGAGGTCACCGACGTGCACCTGCTGCAAGGCGACCTGGCCCAGGCCTGGAGCGAGGGCAGCCGCGAATACGCCACGGTGGCGATGCGCTTCTCGATGATCGACGTGACGCGGGACACCACTGGTCGCATCGTGGACGGCAGCCCGAACGAGCACGTCACGGCAACCGAGCTGTGGACGTTCATGCGGGCGCCGGGTGGACATTGGATCTTGTCCGCGATCCAGCAGGCGCGCTGACACCGGGCAGCTTGCTGCGCGGCACGCGCATCATTGCCAGCGGCGGGAGCAAGGCGCGCTTAGAGAAGATGTTGCCGTCGTCGCTACCTTCTTGCGACTGCTGGAGCAGGCTGAACGCCGCGCCGCGTCCATCCGGGATAGTGCTGTCGCAGGTTAGTAACGAGGTAACTGCTCACCTCCGTAGGGCACGGTAGTTCCAAAGGTGGCGAAGCAAGACAGAAGGATTTCACCACAGAGGCACAGAGGCACAGAGAACAATCCAGATGCGATGGACGGCAGCACTGAATTCTGGCGACAGAGGCTTTCGTTCTCCAACTCTCTGTGCCTCTGTGTCTCTGTGGTGAGTCTTACTTGCTTGCATAGCAGCGGGATGAACCTCGCGCGCCGCGCGTCGATTGTCATTCCCCGCGCGAGGTCCTATTTGACCGCGCACGAGTTAGGGAGGTTGCACGATGGCCGCGGTCGATCCGATCCCGTACGCCGATGCGAAGATCCGACGCATCCTGTCGACGGTGCGAACCATCGCGATGGTTGGCGCATCGTCGAATTGGAACCGGCCGAGCTACTTCGTCATGAAGTACCTGCAAGGCAAGGGCTATCGCGTCATTCCGGTCAATCCCGGAACTGCCGGGAAAGAGCAACTTGGCGAGACGATCTACGCCAGCCTGCGCGACATCCCCGTGCCGATCGACATGGTCGATGTGTTCCGTGCCTCCGATCGGGTTGGCCCGATCGTCGATGATGCAATCGCCATCGGCGCGAAGGTCGTGTGGATGCAGCTTGGTGTTCGCAACGACGAGGCTGCCGCGCGTGCCGAGGCTGCGGGCATCGAAGTGATCATGAACCGCTGTCCGAAGATCGAATTCGGTCGAACTCGGTGGCGAACTGTCATGGAGTGGGGTGAATTCCGGCATCATCCACAATCGTGCACCTGAAGCCCCGACGGAACGCAAGGCGAAGCCCCGGACGGAGCCGTCGGCCAATGTCAGTTACGGTTTCGAGACGCGCGCGGTACATGCGGGGGCCGCGCCGGATCCCACCACGGGTGCGCGCATCACCCCAATCTTCCAGACTGCGGCTTATGTTTTCGATGACGTCGACCATGCGGCGTCACTCTTCAATCTGCACAATTTCGGCTACATCTATTCGCGGCTGACCAATCCGACCGTCGCGGTGCTGGAGGAACGCGTTGCCAGCCTGGAGGGTGGGCGCGCCGCATGCGCCGCCGCGTCAGGCCATGCCGCACAGTTCCTGATCTTTGCGACGATGATGGAGCAAGGTGACGAGTTCGTAGCGTCGCGCAATCTCTACGGCGGTTCGCTGACACAGTTCGGCCTGTCGTTCAAAAAGCTTGGCTGGACCTGCCATTTTGTCGATCCCACCGATCCGGAGAATTTTCGGCGTGCACTGACGCCGAAGTGCAAGGCGATCTTTTTGGAAGCGCTTGCCAATCCCGGCGGCATGATCGTAGATCTGGAAGCCGTCGCAAAGATCGCGCATGACGCTGGCATTCCGCTGATCGTCGATAACACGCTGGCTACACCCTATCTATGCCGGCCATTCGAGTGGGGCGCCGATCTGATCGTGCACTCGACGACGAAGTTCCTTGATGGGCACGGGAATTCGCTCGGCGGCATGATTGTGGAGTCAGGGAAGTTCGACTGGTCGCAGGGCGGGAAATTTCCTGCGTTGACGGAACCGGAACCCGCTTATCACGGCCTGCGATTCTACGAGAACTTCGGCGACTTCGCGTTCACCACCAAGGCTCGCGCTGTCGCGTTGCGCGACTACGGGCCGACGATGGCGCCGATGAATGCGTTCCTCACCATCACCGGCATCGAGACGCTGCATATACGCATGGAGCGTCACTGTGCCAATGCGCAGAAGGTGGCGGAGTTCCTGGAGCATCATCCGAACGTCGCCTGGGTTTCCTACGCGGGACTCGAGTCGAGCCCGTATCGTAAGTTGGCGCGGAAATACCTGCCGCGAGGTTCTGGCGCGGTGTTCACTTTCGGCGTACGCGGTGGCTACGACGCGGGTGTCAAGCTGGTGGAGAACGTGCGGCTGTTCTCGCATCTCGCGAACATCGGCGACACGCGTAGCCTGATCCTGCATCCGGCATCGACCACGCACCGGCAATTGAGCGACGAGCAGCGGCTTGCCGCCGGTGCCGGACCGGACGTGATCCGGCTATCGATCGGACTGGAGACGGCGGATGACCTGATCGCGGATCTCGATCAGGCGCTGGAGGAGACTGGCGCGCATCGATGATTACGCGCGCTATGCAACGACGACCGGGATGGCCGATGGGGCATCGGTCACACTGAGCGGCGTCCAGCCAGCGGCGTCGCCATCAGCCTGCACGGGAACTCTTTCGTTGCCAACGAAATCGATTTGCCGCGCCCGCACGTGCCGCACGCCTGGCGCCCTGCTCAGCATGTTGAGGGGCAGAGCGGCGCCGTAGAGCAACGTTGGAAACGCCCCGGCGTGGTCGAACAGTGACACGGAAAAGCCCGGCTCCGCCGAGCACGCGTCCGGCGCCAACAGAAAGCGCCCGCCATACAGCCGCCCCTTGCTGACAATGATGCTGGCGGCCTGCATCTCCTGGCCGTCCAACCGCACGTGTATCGGCGTGAACGGATAGAACGCGAGCTCGCGCAGGGTCTGCAGCGCATAGGCGCCGCGGCCGAACGCCCGCTTCAGTGGCACCGACAATTGGTGCACCACCCTTGCATCGAACCCGACACCGAGCATCTGCACGAACAGCCGGCTGCCTTCGGCACCTCGCACCACGCCGGGCCAGAGCGGACGTGTGCGCCCGAACGCCAATGCGGCTGCCACGGCGCGCGGCTCGAACGGCAGTGACATCTCGTGCGCCACCACATTCGCCGTCCCGAGCGGGATGATGCCGAGCCGCGTATTGGAGCCCAGCAACCCGTTGGCGACCTCGCCGATGGTGCCGTCGCCACCAGCGGCCACGACCATCGATGCGCCGCGACAGGCGGCCTCGCGCGCGAGGGCCTCGCCATGACCGGCGCGATGCGTCTCTGCCAGCTCGATGCGAACACCGTTCGCCACCAGCACGTCGAGTACCCGCCACAACAATGCGGCGCGCCGCATGCCCGCGACAGGGTTGAAGATCACGATCATCGTGCGGTGTGCATCGGTCAGATGTGCAAACGAATCGGAGAGTCCGGCTACGTGAGCCTGCATTCCTGCCATTGCACCTATTTCAGCAAGATGACGTTTTTGTTGCTTAGGCATGACTTTCACAATTGCCCGCAATAGTCGGTTTCGTCACGCAAACTTAACTTTATCCACAAGGATTCGATAGTATCTGCTGCGCCTTACATGAACGCACCCATCGTTCCCGGCGCACGGCCACTCTACCGCAGCGTATTCATCTCGGATACGCATCTTGGTACCCGTGGCGCCCGTTGCGACTTCCTCGCTGACTTCCTGCGCCGCACCACCTGTCAGCATCTGTATCCTCGTCGGCGACATTATCGACGGGTGGCGGCTGCGCAAGTCCTGGTACTGGGACGAGCACCACGACGACGTGCTGCGGCAGATCCTGCGTTTCGCCAGAGGCGGCACCGAGGTCACCTACATCCCCGGCAATCACGACGAGATGTTCCGTGCCTGGCTGCCGATGGGGTTGGAGATCGCCGGTATCCGCCTGCGCAAGGAAGTCGAGCACGTCACGGCGGACGGCAAGCGCTTGCTGGTGATGCACGGCGACGAGTTCGACAGCGTGGTGCGCTACGCCAAGTTCCTCGCACTGCTGGGCGACTGGGCGTACACCTTCGCGCTGACCTTCAATCGCTGGTTCAACGCGGTGCGGCGGCGTCTGGGCTATCCCTATTGGTCGCTGTCAGCCTGGCTCAAGCGCCAGGTGAAGGAGGCGGTGAAGGCGATCGATCGGTTCGAGAGCGCACTGGCCGGCGAGGCACGGCGCCGCGGCTTCGATGGCGTGGTCTGCGGTCACATCCACCATGCCGAGATGCGCGAAGTTCAAGGCGTGCTGTATCTCAACGATGGTGACTGGGTGGAAAGCTGCACCGCTCTGGTGGAGCATCATGACGGCCGGTTGCAACTGATCGATTGGGCGGAAGAGAATCGCCTGTCGTTCTTCGCGCCGCGCCGACCCGCGTTGCGCGAAGCTGTCTGACCCGATCGTCCTGGACGATCTGGCCTGCTGCGCCGCGATGCTACCCCCCGCGCCCTCGCACAGGCTGCTGATCGTTACGGATGCATGGCTGCCGCAGGTGAATGGCGTGGTGCGCACGCTGACCACGGTGGTGAGCGAACTGCGGGCCATGGGTCATGTGGTGGAGGTGATCGCGCCCGATCGTTTCCGCACCATCCCCTGCCCCACGTATAGCGACATCCCGCTCTCGTTGCTGCCTCGCCGGCGTCTGGTGCGCCTGATAGAAGCGTTCAATCCCGATGCGTTGCATATCGCGACCGAGGGACCGCTGGGCATGGCGGCACGGAGTTGGGCGAAGCGTACGGGTTTCAAATTCACCACGGCTTTCCACACGCGATTTGCCGAATACATCAAGGCGCGGACAGGGCTGCCGGTACGACCAGTCTACGCCTGGATGCGGCGGTTCCACGGTGCGGCGCAGGGCACGATGGTGGCCACGCAATCGTTGCGCGACGAACTGTCGGCGCGCGGGTTCCGCAATATCAAATCGTGGTCGCGCGGGGTTGATCTTGGCCTGTTCAAGCCGGAGCCACGCGAGGACTGGGGGCTGCCTCGACCGGTCTTCCTGTATGTTGGCCGTGTCGCGGTCGAAAAGAACATTGGCGCGTTCCTTGATCTGGATTTGCCTGGGTCCAAGGTGGTGGTCGGTGGCGGCCCGATCCTGCAACGACTGCAACGCGAGTATCCCAACGTGACGTTCACCGGCCCTCGCTATGGTGACGCATTGGCTCGTGCCTACGCAGGGGCGGATGTGTTCGTCTTCCCGAGCCTTACCGACACATTCGGACTGGTGCTGCTGGAGGCGCTCGCCTGCGGCACGCCGGTTGCTGCGTTTCCGGTGACCGGGCCGATCGACGTTCTTGCTGATGCACACGACAAGATTGGCTCGGTGAATGTGGACCTGCGCATCGCGGCACTGGACGCGCTGAACGCGGATCGTGCGGCCTGCCGCGCGCACGCCGAACGCTATTCGTGGCGTGCGTGTGCCGAGGTGTTCCTGTCGCACCTGGTGCCGATCGCAGGAGCGTCCTGATCGGCCGCAGATCGCACATGTGCGGCAACGGGGTTCGGCCGCGATTTTCCTCATGAGCGCCCGCTGGGTATAGTTGCGCGACAGACTGGAGTCGCCAATGTCGGCTACCGGCGCCGCCCTGCTGGAGCGTCTTCAATCGGTCGAACGGCCGGGCGATTTCTGCACCGGCGGCCTGCGGACCATCTTCATGCCGGCGATCGACGTGGCTGGCGTGGGTCGGATCGCCTTGCCTTTGCTGCCAGCGCAGGCGGAGGCGCTGGTCGCAATCGCCGAGGCCGCGCCTTACGGACGCGGCGCGGACACGATCGTTGACAGCAGCGTTCGCAAGACCTGGCAGATCGATCCAGGCAAGGTCCAGATCGGTGGTCGCCAATGGGACAGGACGCTGGCCGATCTTGTTGCCGATGTGGCGAGTGGGCTCGGTGTGACGGAACCGGTAGCGGCTGATTTCTACAAGCTGCTGATCTACGATGCGGGAAGCTTCTTCGTGGGACACCGGGACACCGAAAAGGTCCCCGGCATGTTCGCGACGCTGGTGATCATGCTGCCGTCGGAACACGAAGGCGGGGACCTGATCGCGCGGCATCTCGGCCGCGAGGTTACGTTCGACCAGCATCCGCGCGATCCATCGGACATCGCATATGCGGCATTCTATGCAGATTGCGTGCATGAAGTTCGTCCCGTGGCCTCCGGGTATCGCGCGACGCTGGTGTATAGTTTGCGCCTGGTTGACTCGCGGCTTGGGCCGAGCGCGCCCGACTATCGCTCCGAGCAGGATCGCGTGGCGGCGCTACTGCGCCGATGGGCCGACGCCGAGGATGAACCGGACAAGCTCATACTGCCGTTGGAGCATGCCTACACGCCGGCCGAGCTGTCATTTGGTTCGTTGAAGGGAGCCGACGCCGGCATCGCGTCCGTGCTGGTCAAGGCGGCTGCGGAGGCTGATTGCGATCTGCATCTGGTCCTGGTGTCAATCGAGGAGAGCGGGAGCGCCTATGCCACGGGCGGCGGTTATCGCCGGCGGGGTTGGGGCCGCTCCAACGACGATGACGATGACGATGACGATGAGTTTGAGGTCATCGACATGGACGAGCGCGCGTTGACCCTGACGGAATGGCGACGACCCGACGGTGCCGCTGCCGGGTTCAACGACTTTCCATTCGAGGAGGAGGAGCTGTGTCCGCCCGATGCGTTCGATGACCTGACCCCGGATGAGCAGCATTTCCAGGAGGCCAGTGGCAACGAAGGCGCCTCGTTCGAACGGACCTATCGCCGCGCCGGCCTAGTGCTGTGGCCGCACGCACGGCGACTGGCAGTGCTGAATCAGGCAGGTCTCGGGACCACGCTGCCGTATCTCGACGATCTGACGGGGCGCTGGGAGGCGGGCGGTGCAAGCGCCGAATCGCCACTCTGGCGGGAAGCCGGCACACTCTCGGAACACATGCTGCTGTCGTGGCCTCAGCAGACATGGCGCCGCTCGGAAACCGGTAGCGATCCGGCGCGGATGCTGGAGCTGCAAGCGCGGCTGGGCAACACCGGGCGGATCGAGGCGTTCCTCGCGGAGCAATCGGCGCAAGGGAATTACGCAGCGCAGGACAACGCGGCGATCGTCCGTGCCGCCGCGCTGCTGCCCCCCGCGCTCGCCACGGATCTGCTGGTTCGCATCCTCAGGCGCAACACGGTGGGACAGGTCGGCGCGTGCGGCAAGCTCGTGCTGCTGTGCGTGTCGGCGCCGTCTGGTCCGGTGGGTGATGCGGCGAAGCTGGGCGCAGCTTTGCTTGACGGTATTCCGGGGGATCCGGCGAGATTCGCTGGACTGGAGACCTGGCAACGCCCCACACCGCCAAAGCCGGACGCCGTGGTCGATGTGCTGAGCGCTGTGAGCCTCGTCGATGTCGGACTGGCGATGCGCACGGTCGAATACCTGCTGACGTGGCCCAAGACTTATGATCTGGATACGGTTCTGGTGCCGGCAGCACTGAGTTTCATGGCGAAAGCGGAGAGCTTGGCGTGGCCGGCGGTTACGCGACTTCGCAATGCCTGCCTGGAACATTTGGGGGCGCGCATCGCGTTGGAGCTGGCGGCGCCTCTCGATTGGAAAAGGCCCAATCCGGTGACATGCGGCTGCGATGACTGCCGGGATCTTGGTGCGTTCCTGACCGATCCCGGCCAAAGGCAGTGGCGGCTGAGGGCCATCCAGCATCGTCGATCGCACGTTGAGGGCAGCGTTCGAACGGTGCCATGCGACGTGGATTTGACGACCGAAAAGCGTGGCAGCCCGCATACCCTGATCGCGACCAAAAACCAGGCGAGCTACGAGCGTCGCGTTAAGCAGCGGCGGCAGGACCTGGAGCACGCGGCGGCGTTGGCGCGGTGAACAAGTCAAATCGAGCCAGGCTTGTCGAACGGGTCATCAGAGCAGCGGAGGCCGCTCTCGCACCTCAGGCGTATGTCAGCTGCATCGATGTGCTTGTCGGCATCGGATGGCTGGACGTGACCGCGTTGCAGCGCTGGCGGCAGGGCCAGATCGATTGCCTCGAGAGCGCGGTGCAGACCAATCCGCCGCGCATTTCCGAGGCTATGAAGCTGTTCCGCACATGGGCGCGCGAGAACGGATTGCGCCCGAGCGAGACCCAGTATGTGGCACGCACGCCGCAGCGGCAGACACTGCGATTCAGCGAGAGCGGCGATCATACGATCGAGCAACTCTATCGGACGCATTGGGTGTCGCCGGCACTTTCCGAGCAGAAGCGCGAGCGGCTGGAGGAGAAGGCCAATCGCGCCCCGGAACTCGTGGTGGTGCAGGCACTGCATGAGTGGACCTGTCATCGGTGCGGTGGGACGGGTGGTCTCCTGATCATGGAGACGCCCGGTCCGGCGTGCCTGAGCTGTGTCGGGTTGGGCGATCTGGAATTCCTGGGCGCTGGGGACGCGCTGCTGACACGACGAGCGAAGGCGAAGAGCGCGAGGCACGCGGTCGTGGTGCGCTTCAGCAAGAGCCGGAAGCGCTATGAACGGCAGGGATTGCTGGTTGAGCCGCAGGCGTTGGCTGATGCGGCTGGGGAACTGGGGAAGCGGCTGGACGCGTGAGGCGCGGTGTTACGGCAGGTTGAGATTGCGGAAACTCTGCTTGTCGTCAAACCCGTCATCTGTTCAAGTCCGGCGCCCTGCGGGCGCGTAGGCTGGTGCAAACAGGAGGAGATGGCGTGAACGGAGAAAACCTGGCCTTCATCAGCCACACGCGGCGCTATCTGGAGCACAAGGCAATCGTCTGCTACGGCGCCACGAAAGGTACTGCTCAGAAAGACGACATCAACCGGATCAACGGCAACACATTGGGAGTGACGCAGGAATTTGCGCCGACCGTCGAGTTCGACCTGGTAAGGGCGCCTGGCGGATACGTGGACCTGAAGATACTGGGCGCTGTCGGCACCTATGGCGCAACAACGCGAACTGGCCGGCCAATCGTCGGCAACTACATTCCGTATCTCGGCCAGAAGGACGCCAATCCGCACAGCACCCACTTCGGCCGGGTCAATCTGAGCAACGTCACCTCCAACTTCGTGTTCACGTTCAGCTTCACCGGCTGCAACTTCGTGGTGACGCGGGAGAATGGCGACGTCTATGTTTATCACGAGCCCACCGCCGATTGCTGGACCGCCTCGGTCGCGCAACGCTATCCCGGTGCCACCATCATCCATCAAAAAGTTGGTCCGGCTTACGACGACACGCATGTCGGCGGCTTCGGTTGCCTGGCGCGTGACAAGGCGGTGGCCAACCGCTGGCACATTTATGCCCAGTCGCCCAACGGCATCAAAATGGCCGCCAACCGGCTGACCTCCGCAACAGTCGATGTGTAGCGATCGGGGGTGAGCGTGGCTCTGTGGCGCGATGCTCCAGTGACCACGGCTCCAGCATAGCAATATCGAAAATGATGTACTACCGCAGGGGAATCGCTTGAAGCCGCCGTTGCTTTCCGACAGTCGGGGAAACATGTGCTGTCCGCAGTCCAGGAAGAATTTTAACACGGAGTAAGAAGGCGAGGACGTCGAGGCCACGGAGTAAGGGTTCAAGGCGCTTCGCGCGAAGCGCAATTTGCATTCTGCTCCGTGGCCCTCCACGTCCTCCCTGCTTCCTCGGTGCTGAAAACCTTACGCGACGTCCAACCGCACGGCCGCCGCGACGCAAGACCAAGGGCGGACCGGTCCGATCGCACGCCGTCGCAATCCAAGCGATTGTCCTGTGTACTACCGGCGTGGGGCCTGACTGGGCCATTCCCCTTGGATGGTCGCTGTCTGGGGTTGCATTGTTCGCAGTTTGGTGCGGCGGACGATGGCCGGGTCGGGGCCGGCCGGGGACGGGCCATGTCGGCGGTGGCGGGCGATGGCCGGGTCAGGGCTTGGCCCTGATGACGGTGGCGGTCGCCGTGCCGACGGGGGCCATGTTCGCGGTTCCGCTGCCGTGATGGGCCGCGCCGGCCGTGACGGTGCTGACGAGCCGCGCAGTACGTCAATGACCGCGTAGGATCTGGCCCAGGAACAGCTTCAGCCGATCGGTCTGCGGATCCTCGAACATGCGCGTGGGCGTGCCGCTTTCGACGATCTCGCCGCGGTCCATGAACACCACACGGTCGGCGACCTGACGCGCGAAGCCCATTTCATGGGTGACGCAAACCATGGTCATGCCGTCCTCGGCGAGCTCGACCATGGTATCCAGCACTTCCTTGATCATTTCGGGATCGAGTGCGGAGGTTGGTTCGTCGAACAGCATGATCTTCGGGCGCATGCACAGCGCGCGGGCGATCGCGACACGCTGCTGCTGGCCGCCGGATAGTTGCCCCGGATACTTCTTCGCCTGCTCCGGGATCTTCACGCGGCTGAGGTAGCTCATGGCTAGATCCTCGGCCTCGGCGCGCGGCATCTTGCGCACCCATATCGGCGCCAGCGTGCAGTTCTCCAATATCGTCAGGTGGGGAAACAGGTTGAACGACTGGAACACCATGCCGACCTCGCGGCGGATCGTGTCCAACGCACGCAGGTCGTCGGTCAGCTCGGTGCCGTCGACGATGATGCGGCCTTCCTGGTGCACCTCCAGGCGATTGATGCAGCGGATCATGGTGGACTTGCCGGAGCCCGACGGGCCGCACACCACCACACGCTCCTTTTCGGCGACCGCCATCGACACGTCGCGCAGCACGTGCAGCGTCCCGTACCACTTGTTGACCTTGTCGAGCAGGATGGCCGGTGGCGCGTCGTCGACGGCCATGTGAGCGACGGCGTGATCGGGCATGATTTGGCTCATGGTGGCGTCCTTGCTCAGCGGCGATGGGCGCGACTGAGCTCTCGCTCCAGTCCGCGGCTGTATTTCGACATGGCGAGGCAGAAGGCGATGTAGATCACCGCCAGCATCAGGTAGACCTCGGTGGAGAAGCTCTGCCAGGGCGGATCGGTGAGCGCGACCTTGCCCATCGCGAGCAGGTCGAACAGCCCGACGATGAGCACCAGCGAGGTGTCCTTGAAGAAGCCGATGAAGGTGTTGACCAGCGGCGGGATCACCAACCGCAATGCCTGCGGCAGGATGATGAAGCCGGTCTTCTTCCAGTAGCTGAGGCCGAGTGCATCCGCTGCCTCGGCCTGACCTTTTGGCAATGCCTGCAGGCCGCCACGCACCACCTCTGCCAGGTAGGCGCCGGAGAAGAGTATGACGGCGATCTGCGCGCGCAGCAGCTTATCGATGTTGACGCCCTCGGGCATGAACAGCGGGAACATCACGCTGGCCATGAACAGCACGGCGATCAGCGGCACGCCGCGGATCAGCTCGACGTAGATCACGCAGATCACCTTGACGGCCGGCATGCTGGTGGAACGTCGCCCGAGCGCGACCAGGACTGCCGAGCGGAAATCCGAAGGCCAGTCCGAACGTGGCGAGGATCAGCGTGAGCGGCAGGCCACCCCAGAAATCCTCGGTGACCAGCTGGAGACCGAACACGCCGCCCCACATCAGCAAGCCGATGACCGCCAGCGTAGCGATCCAGATCAGTGCCAGCTCCTTGCGCCAGAATGCGCGGATGGCGGAGACGACGTAGAGCATGATGAATAGCAAGACGCAGATCGCCGGGCGCCACTGCTCTTGATAGGGATAGCGGCCGAACAGGATCAGTCGGTATTTGTCGGCAACGATCGCCCAGCAGGCGCCGACGCCCTTGGCAAGCTGGCACGCACTGGTGTCGGCGACGCCCTGCGCGTTGTACGGCACGCTCCAGATCGCGTTCAGGAACGCCCAGGAGACGAAGCTGATGACGATGCGCAGGATCAGGTAACCCAGCAGCAGCGTCACGGCGGTGGACAGCCATGAGCCGAACAGGTTGCGCCTGGCCCACGCCCAGGGTCCGGTGACCCCGGCCGGTGGGCGCTCGCGCGCGGCGGTGTAGCGAGCATCGGCGATGGCGGCGGACTGGCTCATGGTTCAGCGCTCCACCAGCGCGATGCGCGCGTTGTACCAGTTCATGAACAGGCTGATCGACAGGCTGATCGTGAGATAGACCGCCATGATGTAGGCGATGCCCTCGATTGCCTGGCCGGTCTGGTTCATCGTTGTATTGGCGATCGACACCACATCCTGGAAGCCGATGGCGATCGCGAGCGAGCTGTTCTTGGTCAGGTTCAGGTACTGGCTGGTCATCGGCGGCACGATGACCCGCAGGGCCTGGGGCAACACCACCTGGCGCATCACGGCGCCTCTACGAAGGCCAAGCGCTCCAGCGGCTTCCCATTGGCCGAGCGGCACGGCCTGGATGCCGGATCGCACGATCTCGGCGATATAGGCGGCTGTATAGACGACCAGGCCGATCAGCAGGGCGAAGTATTCCGGGCTGACGGAACCGCCGCCCTGGAAGTTGAAGCCGTGCAATTGGGGCACTTCGAGATCGAATGGCGCACCCATGGCGAAGCCGACGACGGCCGGGAATGCAATCAGACACACAAGCGCAATCGGCCAGGTCCGCGGGCGCCGACCGGTTTCCTCCTGGCGGCGGTGAGCGACGCGACGCCAGGCAATTACACCGAAGATGCCCAGAATGAAGGCGGCGAGCACCCAGGTGTCGGCCGCGTGCCAGACAAGCTCCTCGAAACGTGCACCACGGTTGGTCAGGAACACGAGGTGGCCGATGTGCAGCGCGGCCTTCGGTGCTGGCAGCGTCTGCAGGACGGAGTACCAAAAGAAAAGTTGCAGGAGCACCGGAATGTCGCGGAGCGTTTCGACGTAGAAGGCGGTGAGCTTCGCCAGCAGGAAGTTGGTTGAGAGCCGCCCGATCCCGATCAGAGTGCCGAGGATGGTCGCCAACACGATGCCGATGACGGCGATCTGGAGCGTGTTCAGGATGCCGATGATCAACGCGCGGCCATAGGTATCGACGGCCGGATTGTAGGGGATCATCGATTCGCCGATGGGAATACCGGCGACACGGTTGAGGAAGGCGAAGCCGGTGGCGATGTGGCGCGCGGCCAGGTTGCGATTGGTGTTGCCGATGAGGTACCAGGCGATCGCGACCACGATGCCGACGATGACGATCTGCCAGACGATGGCTCGGAAAAGTGGATCCGACCATGAGAAGCGGAGGTGCTTCTTCGGTGCGGCCCTTGCGCCCATCATCCGTGGGTCGGCGACAGTTCCGGCCATTGCTATGTCCAACCCCTACTCAGCACATGGCGCCAGGCAAGCAAGTTCGAGGCCAGCGCCGGATGCGACTGTGCGGCAATCAGGCAGGACAGATCAACCAGTAACACGACGCCGGTGCGGCCGGACATGAGCCGGCCGCACCGGGACGGCCTCAGCGTATCGGCGGCGCGTATTGCAGGCCGCCCTTGGTCCATACGTTGTTGATCCCGCGCGGCACGCCCATCGGGGTGATGTCGCGATCCCACATCTCGCCGAAATTGCCGACCTGCTTGATGACGTTGTAGGCCCACTTGTTGTCGACGCCGAGCGCCTTGCCCATGTCGCCCTCAACGCCGAGCAGGCGGCGAATGTCCGGGTCGGTGCTATTCAGCATCTCATCGACGTTCTTGCTGGTGACGCCTTTTTCCTCCGCCGTGACCATGGCGATGAATGTCCAGCGCACCAGGTCGAACCACTTGTCATCGCCCTTGCGCACCATGACGCCGAGCGGCTCCTTGCTGATGATGTCCGGGAGCAGCGTGAGTTCCGACGCCTTTGGCCCCTGGCTGAAGCGGAATGTCGCCAGCGCCGATGCGTCGGTCGAGTAGGCATCGCAGCGACCGGACAGGAAGGCGCCCTGGATTTCGGCGAGATCGGCGATCAGGATCGGTGTGAACTTCATGTTGTTCAACCGGTAGTAGTCGTTGATCGCCAGTTCCGTGCTGGTCCCCGGCTGCACGCAGATGGTGGCGCCGTCCATTTCCTTGGCGGATTTAACGCCGGAGGACGTCTTCACCAGGAAGCCGGTGCCATCGTAATAATTGACCCAGGCGAATTCGAGCCCGAGATTGCCTTCGCGGCCGAGCGTCCAGGTGGTGCTGCGCGACAGCAGGTCCACCTCGCCCGACTGCAGGGCGGTGAAGCGGTTCTGCGTCGTGGTTGGCACGAACTTGGTCTTGCTGGCATCGCCGAGGGCGGCGGCGGTGACGGCGCGGCAGGAGTCTGCGTCCAGGCCGCGCATGACGCCCTGGCTGTCCGGCAGGGAGAAGCCTGGCACGGTGCCGGCGGTGCCGCAGAGCACCTGACCGCGGCCCTTGGCGGCGTCCAGCGTGGCCGAACCGGAGCCTTGTGCCGCGGCTTGCGGCGAAGTGGCGGCAAGGCCCAGGCCGGCAGCGAGCGCAGCCAGGCCAGTAATCATCAAGCGTCGCATCGAGGCGATCTCCCTCTATTGTCGTCTGGTAACGGTGCTTGCCGCATAACCTTCATCGAATGCAAGGGGCGAGATCGTGGGCCGGTCGTTTGCAATGTGTTGCGCTTGTCGTTGCGGCCGTGGCAGCGTGCGGACCTCGGGAACAGAGGGAGACCGGTCATGGCGAAGATCGCTGGCGGCTGTCTGTGCGGCAAGGTTCGTTACAGTGCCGAGGGGGAGCCGGTGTTCGTCGGCGTCTGTCATTGCACGGACTGCCAGAAGTTCACCGGTAGTGCCTTCGCGGCGGTGGTTGCCGTGCCGAAGCCGGCGTTTTCCATGCAGGGCAAGGTCACGACCTACAGCAAGATCGGCGATTCCGGTAAGTCGATCTCGCGGCAGTTCTGTCCCGAATGCGGTTCGTCGATCGCTGACGAGGCTGATGCGATGCCGGGGGTGGTCATGATCGCGTCCGGCACACTGGACGACAGCAGTTGGGTGAAGCCCGGAACAGAGATCTACTGCGACAGTGCCCAATCCTGGGTGAAGCTGGGCGGGGAGATGCAGAGCTTCGCGAAGCTGCCTGGCTGAGCGTTGGGTTCAGGCACTGGTATTGAGCGTCTTGGTATTGGGCGTCTTGGTTTCGTCGTATTGCATCGACACTGGCACTGGTTCTTGGTCGTCCAACTGGTGGCTGCGTGCCCCTTGGGTAGCCGATGGCCGGGTCAAGCCCGGCCATGACGAATTCGTTATGGATTCGCGGCGGGTTTGCAACAGAAGCTACAGAGCGTTCTTCACAAACCGACCGTTCAGCATGATGGCCGCCATGTTGCGGCCGTCGCCGCACAGGACGGAGATGTCGCGGTAGGGATCGCCGTCAACCACCAACAGGTCGGCGAACGCACCCGGAATGAGTTCGCCAATCTTGCCTTGCTGACGGACGATCTCGGCGTTCACCAAGGTGGCGGAACGGATGATGTCGGGCGCGCTCATGACCTCGCGGCGGATGGTGAATTCGGTGCAATGGTCGTTCTGCAACTGGCCGAGCAGGTCGGAGCCGAAGCCGATCTTGACCCCGGCGTCGCGTGCGATCTCCAGCGAACGCAGGCCGGCGTGCAGCACGAGTTCGTTCTTTTCCAGACTGTAGCTGGATAATCCGTAGTCGGGTCCGCGGCGCTTCAGGGCGTCGTAGGCGACAAGTGTCGGCACCAGATAGGCGCTGCGCTCGGCCATGAGCTGCGCGGTGGGCGTGTCGATCAGGTTGCCGTGCTCGATGGTGCGGACGCCGGCGGTCACCGCGCGTTCGATCGCCTTGGCCGAGTAAGCGTGCGCGCACACGTACGTGCCCCAGCGGGTGGCTTCGTCGACCGCGGCCTCGATCTCGTCGATGCGGTACTGCAGGCTCTCCAGCGGATCGAGCTGCGAGGAGACACCGCCGGACACCATGATCTTGATATGGTCGGCACCCTTGCGAAGCTCGTCGCGGGCGGCCTTGATCACGTCCGGCACGCCGTCGGCAACGCGTGCGGCCCAGGTGAGGCCGGAACAACAGGCGCAGAACACGCGGGTCTGCGTGCGCAGGCGGAAGTCGCCGTGGCCGCCGGTCTGGCTGAGCGGCTGGCCGGCGATGAACAGACGCGGGCCCTCGAACAGTCCCTCCTCGACCGCGGCCTTGATGCCGTAATCGGCGCCGCCGGTATCACGCAGCGTGGTGAAGCCGCGGTGCAGCATGGCACGCATGTTGGCCGCGCCCTTGGCGGCGAGCAGGGTCAGCGGGATGTCCGAGAGCAGGCGCAGGTTCACCTCGGTCAGCACGACGTGGATATGGCAGTCGATCAGGCCAGGCATCAGCGTGCGGCCGCGCAGGTCGATGCGCGTTGCGGAGGCGCTGGTGATGGGACGGTCGGAGACCTCTTTAACTGATCCGTCCTCGACCAGGACGGAGATGCCGTCCTGCAGCTCGTCCTTGCGCGGATCGAGGAAGCGACCGCCGCTGAAGAGGTAGGTCGTCATGTCTGGCCCCATTGCTGCATCACGCCGCCAAAATGGCGCCAGTGCCGCTTGCTTGACGAACGCGCCGCGGTCAAGCCCCTTGAGGATGGCGGGTTGGTCGCGCGACAATCGCGCTACCGCTTGGTCCTGCCATAGATGCCACTGCTCGAAATCCGCGACCTGACCCGAAGCTATTATGGCGTGCACGCGTTGCGCGGGGTTGAGCTGTCGGTAGAGGCCGGGCACATCACCGGCCTGATCGGGCCGAACGGCGCGGGCAAGACCACGTTGTTCAACTGCATTTCCGGGGTGGTGCCACCGGATGGCGGGAGCGTCCGTTTCGACGGGCAGGTCATCACGTCATGGCGGCCTGACCGCATCACCGGCGCCGGGCTGGTACGCACATTCCAGATCGCGCGGGGGTTTCCCAGGTTGTCGGTGCTGGAGAATCTGATGCTCTACGGCACCGGCCAGCCCGGAGAGCGGCTGGTTCATGCGGTCCTGCGCCCGCCTGCCGCCCGACGGCGCGAGGCGGAATTGCGCGAACGGGCGCGCGGCATTGCGCAACGGCTCAACCTCGTTCCGTTGCTGGACCACCGCGCCGCCGAATTGTCGGGCGGTCAGAAGAAGCTGCTGGAGATCGGTCGCGCCTTGATGGCGGCGCCGAAACTTCTGTTGCTGGACGAGCCGGTCGCGGGGGTGAACCCCACGCTGGCGCGTGAGATCGGCGAGCACCTGCGCGGCCTGGTCGCGGATGGCATTTCGGTGCTGCTGATCGAGCATCACATGGACACCATTGCGGCGCTGTGTGATCCGGTCATTGTCATGGCCGAGGGGCGCCATCTGCGGCAAGGATCATTCGCGGACCTCGCATCGGATCCGGTCGTGCAGGAAGCGTATATGGGACGGCGCCACCATGGCTGACGCGGAATGTTCCGGCGGCGCGCCAGGTCGCGGACGCCAGGGCCAAGCCTCGGCATGACGATGGCAGGACGGCGCCGGTGAGCCTGCTGGCTGCGCGGGACATCGTCGCCGGGTATGGGCGCGACGACCAGATCCTGAAGGGCGCACACCTTACGGTCGAGGACGGCGAGATCGTTGCCATCATCGGGCCGAACGGCGCCGGCAAATCGACGCTGCTGAAGACCATCGCCGGCCTGCTGCATCCCTCGCACGGCAGCATCACGCTGCGCGGCGAACCGATCCATGCATTGCCTCCGCGCGAAGTCAGCCGCCTCGGCGTCGCGTTCGTGCCGCAGGAGCAGAACATCTTCGCGACGCTCTCAGTGCGCGAGAACCTGGAGATGGGCGGGTGGCTCGACCCCGCCGCGACACGCCGGCGCATCGATGACGTGTTCGGCCGGTTCCCGATGCTGGCCGAACGGCGGGGACGCGCGGCGCGGACGTTGTCGGGCGGGCAGCGGCAGGTGCTGGCGATGGCGATGGCACTCATGGTGCAGCCGGCGCTGCTGCTGCTGGATGAACCCTCGGCCGGGCTGTCGCCGATTGCCGCCGAGGCGCTGTTCGACACCATCCGGGCGATCAACCGTGACGGCATCGCGATCGCCATGGTGGAGCAGAACGCGACACAGGCACTGGAGATCGCGCACCGCGCGACCATCCTTGTCGACGGCCGCAACAACCGCGATGGTGCGGCCGCCGAGCTTGCCGCCGACCCGGAGATTCGCCGCATCTTCCTGGGGGCGGCGCCGACCGAGCAACCATAATTGGAGGGTTTCATGTTTCGCTTCACTCGCCGCGGGGTTCTGCAAGCCGCGACCGCGGTTGTCGCCATGCCGGCGATCGGGCGGGCGCAGGCTGGATTGTTGACGCTCGGGGTGCTGACGCCGCTGACCGGCGCCGGCAGCTTCGATGGTCCTCGGATGCTGAAGGCGATGCAGGCGGTGGCAAGCGACATCAACGCCGCCGGCGGTCTGCTGGGCCGGAAGATCGAACTGGTCGTGGAGGACGACGAGACCAATCCGGAGGCCGCGGTGCGCGCGGCGCACAAGCTGGTCGATGTGAACAAGGTGCCGGTGATCATGGGGACGTGGGCGTCTGCGGTCACTACGGCGGTCGCGCCGGTGTGCTGGGAGAGCAAGACGTTCCTGACCACGGTGTCCGGCGCGGACTCGATCACGCATCTGCCGCATCAGGGCTACCTGATCCGCACGCAGCCGAACAATCAGCTACAGGCGACGAAGCATGCGGAGTTCATCATCAAGAGCGGCGCCAAGCGGGTGTTCATCCTGGCGATCCAGGCACCGTTCGCGGAGCCGACACGGAAGTACCTGACGGAGACGCTGACGCCAAAGGGTGTCGAGGTTGCCGGCTCCCTGGTCTACGACAAGGACAAGACGAGCTACCGGTCCGAGATCGATCAGGCGCTGAAGACCAAGCCCGATATGCTGTATCTGAACGGCTATGCGCCCGATGTCGCGGTGGTGCTGCGCGATCTGTATCGCGCGGGCTACGATGGCGGACGGTTCACGCAATCCTATGCGCTGACCGAGAAGAGCCTGGGGGAACTGCCGAAGGAGGTGACGCAGGGGGTGATCACGGTGCAGCCCTCGGCGGACGTGAATTCTCCGGCGTATGCCGCGGCGGCAAAGCGGCTCGGCATCGCCGCTCCCGATTGGTACGAGGCGCAGGCCACCGACTGGATCAGCATCGTCGCGCTGACCATCGCCAAGGCGGGCGAGGCCACCGGCACGGCACTGCGCGACAATGTCCGCAAGATCACCAACAGCGATGCGACGGTTGTGTATACCGCTGTGGATGGGCTTGGCGGCGCTGAAGCAGGGCAAGGACATCAAGTACTCGGGTGCCAGTGGGCCCTGCACGTTCACCGATATCGGTGACATCTCCGACTGCAAGTTCCGTTTCAATCGGGTGGACAACGGCGCGTTCAAGCTGATCGAGGTGGCGTAGCGTCGCGGGTGTGCTGACCGAAATTGCCCAGCTTGTTCTTAACGGGGTGATGTCCGGCGCGATACTTGCCACGCCGGCCATCGGCTTTACCGCGATCTACGCGGTGCTGCGCTTTCCCAACTTTGCCGTGGCATCGCACGCGACGATCGGCGCCTTCGCGGGCTATTGCGGCAATGTGTGGCTCGGACTGCCGCTGGTGCCCTCGGCGGTGCTGGCGTTCCTGGTGGCGGGGCTGGCGGGCGTTGCCAGCGACACATTCGTGCTGCGGCCATTGCGCTCGGGTGGGCTGATCACCGTGACGATCGCTTCGGTCGCACTGACCATTGCGCTGGAGAATCTGATACGGCTGGGGTTTGGCAATGCGCTACGCGACTACGATTTGCCGATCGCACGCGACTGGCGGTTTGGCGGTTTGCGGGTGGGGCCGCAGCAGCTGGAGGATCTGGCGATCGCTGCTGTTGCGGTCGTGGGCTTGTTCAGCTTCCTGGCGTTCACACGGCTGGGGAAGGCGATGCGCGCGGTGGCCGACAATCCAACACTGGCGTCCATCAAGGGCATCGACGCAGACAGGATCGCGCGCATTGTCAACTTCATCGCGATGGGGTTCGCCGGACTGGGCGGGATGCTGTTGGGGCTGGATACATCGATCGATCCTCTCACCGGCTTTCGCGCCATCCTGGCGATCTTCGCAGCCGCCGTGGTCGGCGGACTCGGCAGCATTCCGGGAGCGGTCGTTGGCGCACTGACTGTCGGCATCGCGGAGGAATTGTCCCTGCTCGTGCTGCCACCCGACTATCGCACGGTGATCGGTTTCATCGCCATCCTGCTGGTGCTCAGCTTCCGGCCACGCGGCATTCTTGGCGCGCGGGCTTATTGAAGCGGGAGATGACATGATTGATGCGGAGCAGA
Organism: uncultured Alphaproteobacteria bacterium; assembly: GCA_963726125.1. Taxonomy (GTDB): domain Bacteria; phylum Pseudomonadota; class Alphaproteobacteria; order Acetobacterales; family Acetobacteraceae; genus JAMXLO01. Next base: position 296,890 of record CAVSBG010000021.1, read on the forward strand.
TCAAATCCACTGTGCAGGTCTGCATGTTTGACCAGTATGGCACTGTGGTGGACATGCAGACAGGGCTGGTGGAAGCGGCCACGCCGTTCCTGCGCGCCAAGGGATGGCAAGGCAATCCGAACTCGTTCGTTACCTGGTGGCGACGCACGCATTTCGAGAACTCGATGATCGATGCGCTGCTGCACCGCGAGCACACAGCGTATCGCGAGGTTGGCGAACGGTCGGTGGCGTTTGTGATGGATCGCGCCGGTATCCGCTACACGATGGACGAGGTGCGGTCGCTGGTGGACAACATCGTGCGGCTGCGTCCGTTCCCGGAGGTGCCCGCCGCACTGGATCGCTTGCGCGCGCGATACCGGTTGATCGTGCTGTCGAACGGCGATCCCGATATGCTGGAGAACGCCAAGCCGCATCACGGCGTCGCGTTCGAGCGCGTGATCTCGGTGGCGGAGGCCAACTCGTTCAAGCCACATGTTGCGACCTACACCAAGGCCGCCGAGATCGCCGGTGTGCGGATGGAGCAGGTGCTGTTCATCGCGAACCACGCGTTCGACTGTATCGGCGCGAAGGCAGCCGGCATGCGGACCGCATTCATTGATCGCCGGCAGCGACCGTTCGGCGGGACACCGCATCAGCCTGATCTGCTGGTGCAGAGCATGACGGCGCTCGCCGACGCCATTGCCTGATGACGGCGTATCTCACCGCCATGGCGATCAGCGCCGGCATCTATGCGTTGCTGGCGCTGGGCGTGAACCTGACGTGGGGCATGGCGGGGATGGTCAATCTCGGTCTCGCCGGGTTCTTTGCGGTGGGTGCCTACGCGACCGCGATGCTGACAAAAGCCGGTGTCGCCATTCCGCTCGGCATTGCTGCCGGAGGCGCCGCGGCAGCACTCACCGGCGCCGGCGTTGCGCTGATCACGGCACGGCTGCGCGCCGACTATCTTGCCATTGTCACGCTCGGGTTTTCCGAGTCCGTGCGCATCGCCGCGGCCAATGAGATCTGGCTGACCAATGGATCTGATGGGATCGCCGGCATTCCCGGGCCCTGGCGGGGCATACTGACGCCGCAACAGTTCAACCTGGTGTTCCTGGGCATCGTGCTCGCGGTGTTGGCGGCGACGTTCGTGGTGCTTCACCGCCTGGGCGCATCGCCGTTCGGGCGCGTGCTGCGGGCGATCCGCGATGATGAGGATGTCGCGGCGGTATCGGGCAAGCATGTACTGATGTTCAAGGTCAAGGCATTCGCTGTCGGCGCGGCAGTGCTGGGGATCGCGGGAGCGCTCTACGCGCACGAGACCTCATACGTGGCACCCGATATATTCGCACCATTGCTGACGCTGAACATCATCCTGGCGCTGGTGGCGGGTGGGGTCGGCAACAACGCCGGGGCGATAGTGGGCGCGGTCCTGATCGTGGCGTTGCTGGAAGGCACGCGGTTCCTCGCGCCAGTCCTGCCGTTCCTGGCGCCGGCGCAAATCGCGGCTATGCGCGAGCTACTGGTCAGTGTGCTGTTGCTGGTGATCCTGCGTGTGCTGCCGACGGGGATCATTCCAGAACGGACAGCGTCGTAATCAGGCGTTCTCCAGCCAGCCCGCGTACTTTTCGCGCAGGCGCGTCTTCAGCACCTTGCCGGTCGCGGTGTGGGGGAGTTCGTCCACGAACACCACATCGTCAGGCAGCCACCATTTGGCGACATTGCCCGACAGGAATTCCAGCAGTTCTTCCTTGGTGACTTCGGCGCCTTCCTTGCGATGAACGAGCAGCAACGGACGCTCGGACCAGCGTGGATGGCGCGCGGCGATGACCGCGGCTTCAAGCACTGCCGGATGGCCTACCGCGAGGTTCTCGATCTCGATCGAACTGATCCACTCGCCGCCGGACTTTATGACGTCCTTGGCTCGGTCGGTGATGGTCAGAAAGCCGTCGGCATCGAGGTGCGCCACATCGCCGGTACGGAACCAGCCATCGTCGTCCACCACCTTGCCGCCGGCAGCTTTGTAGTAGCTGGAGATGACCCATGAACCTCGCACCTGGATTTCGCCGACCGATTGGCCATCACGCGGCAGTTCGTGGCCGTCGTCGTCGACGATGCGAACTTCGGCGCCATAGATTGTCCGCCCCTGCTTGAGCTGCGCCGTGATGCGATGCTCCAGGTCCTGCCCGACATGGCGCGCCAGGAGACTGCCGCAGGTGCCGACGGGGCTCATCTCGGTCATGCCCCAGGCATGCAGCATGGTGGCGCCGAAATACTCGTGGGCCTTCTCGATCACGACGCGCGGGACCGCGGAGCCGCCGGACAAAACGCGCTTCAGCTTGAGGCCGCGCTGGTCGGTGGTGTTGAGGTTCTGCTCCATCCAGGCGAACAGGTTCAGCCAGACGGTTGGGACTGCGCCACAGAAGGTGACTGCCTCGTCGCGGATCAATTCGAACAGACTGGCGCCGTCCATCTTCATTCCGGGCAGCACCATCTTGGCGCCGGTGCCGGCGGCCGCGAACGGAATTCCCCAGCAATTCACGTGGAACAACGGCGCGCACAGCAACAACGAATCGCGCGCCGAAATCGCCATGGTGTCGGCCGACATCAGGCAGAAGCTGTGCAGCACGGCCGAGCGGTGGCTCTGTAGTACGCCCTTGGGATTGCCGGTCGTGCCGGAGGTGTAGCACAGCGCCGAGGCGAGGTTCTCGTCGAACAGCGGCCAGGCATAGTCATCGCTCTCGGCACCGAGCAGGTCTTCGTAGGCGATCAGGTTCGGCACGCTGATCGACGGCAGCGCATCGCGCGCGCAGAGAGCGACGTAGCCACGCACGTGCGGGAGCTGCGGTGCGACTTGTTCGACCAAAGGCGCGAACGTTACGTCGAAGAACACGTAGCTGGACTCGGCGTCCGCGAGAATGAAACGCACCTGATCGGGGAACAAACGTGGGTTCACCGTGTGCAGCACGGCACCGCTGCACGTGGCACCGAAGTAGATTTCCACATGACGATCGTGGTTCCAGGCGAGGGTGGCGATGCGATCGCTCTGCGCGACGCCCAAGCGGCGTAGGGCGTTGGCGACCTGTCTTGCACGCGATGCGATGCGGCCCCAGGTGCTGCGGCGAATCGGTCCTTCGACGGAGCGCGACACGATCTCGGTGCCGGCGTGGTAGCGCTCCGCGTAATCGAGCAATGACGATATCAGCAACGGCCTTTGCTGCATCAGGCCAAGCATGGCGTGCGCTCCCCGGTGGCATTTGGTTTTGTTGGGGATGAAATCCCGCAGCGGTGCCGAAATCAAGTGGTGACGCGAATATGCTCCAGCCTGCCGCTGATGGCGTGATACAGGTCCTCGTAGGGCACTGGCTTGCGGAGCATCGGAAACACCGCGCCTTCGGGCGCAGCCACATCGTTATAGCCGGACATCAGAATGATCGGCAAAGCAGGATGGTGCGCGTGGATTAGTACCGGCGAGATCGACACCGTTGAGACCGTCCGGCATCACCACATCGGTCAGCAGCAGATCGATACTGGTCGAATCGCGATCGAGCCGTTCCAGTGCCTTGCGCGCGCGATCGACGGTTTCGACATGAAACCCCATGTCCCGAAGCATTTGCGCCGTGACTTCCGCGACCTGGGTATTGTCCTCGACCAACAGGATGGTTCCGCTGGTCTGAACCGCACGCGACGCCTCGTCATCATCCGGCAGATTCGGCAAGGGCTTGTGCGAGCGCGGCAGACGAATGGTGATTGTCGTGCCGCGGCCTGGCATGCTGTCCAGGCTGACCGAACCACCCGACTGCTGGGCAAAGCCGTACACCTGGCTAAGCCCGAGACCAGTGCCCTCGCCGGGCTCCTTGGTGGTGAAGAAGGGATCGAAGACTTTGCCGATCACCTCGGGCGGAATGCCGGCACCGGTGTCGCGCATGGCGATGGCTATGTGTTCGTTGGCCATTGCGTTGCCGCCCTGCGTGGCGTTCCGCGCATCGATGGCGAACGTGCCGCCCTGCTGCATCGCGTCGCGCGCATTCACTGCGATGTTCACCAGCGCCATTTCCAGTTCGGCGACGTCTACCTCGATGGGCCACAGATCGTCGGCGACCTCGATCTGCATCTCGATGTTGCCGCGCAGCGAGGCACGCAGCATCTCCGCCATGCGTGGCAGCTCCGCGCGCAGATCGACGACCTGCGGGGTCGCGACGTGCCGACGGGAGAACGACAACAACTGCCTGGTCAGCGCCACACCGCGTTCGGTTGCGCGGAGGATATTGTCCATCTGCCGGGTGGTATCACCGGCGGGCCGCCGCTTCGCCAACTCGGCATTGCCTCCGATGATGGCGAGCAGGTTGTTGAAGTCGTGCGCAACGCCACCGGTCAGCTGACCGACCGCCTCCATCTTCAACGCTTGCCGGAGCTGCGCCTCGAGCTTCTCGCGTTCGGTCAGATCGCGTGCCGTGGTGATGACGAACCTGTCACCGCCGGGGGCGACTTCCGGCACCAGCACGAACATTACGTCGATGGTGGTGGTTCGGCCAGCCAGGGAGCGGCGCGCGACATAATGCTGAGGCTGACCGGTGCGCAGGCATTCGCGCAGATGGGCCATCGGAACGCGTGCCTGCTCGACGCCGAGTACGTCTTCGACCGTGCGTCCCACCGCTTCATCACGCGACATGCCGTAGGCGATCTCGGATGCCGGGTTGATATCGGCATAAACGATGCGACCATCAGGTGTGCAGCGTTGTAGCGTCAGCCAGTCCGGTGAGTTGACGAAGAACGCCTGCAATTGCGCTGCACGCTCCTCCGCCTGTTGCTCCAGGCGTTCATTCAATGCCTCAGCCAAACGCTTGCGTTCGTCGATATTCTCGATGACCCCGAGCGTGTAGAGGATCCCGCCGTCGGCGTCGCGGATGGGAGCCACGTGCACACTAACCCACAAGGGGTCGCCCGACTTGCGCAAAAAACGTTCCTCGATCTGGGTCTGCGACAAGGAACCGTCGGCCAGCAGCCTGCCGAGAGACGCGCAGGCGTCGCGGTCGTCCGGGTGCACGATATCAAGGAAGCTGCGACCGACGAGTTCAACCTCAGTGTAGCCGAGCATCCTGCACAGCGCCGGATTGACTTCGCGGAAGCGCAGATCGAGCCCCGCCATCGCCTTTCCAAGGGGACTTTGCTCGAACACCTGGCGAAACCGCTGCTCGCTGTCGTGCAACGCTGCTTCGCCACGCTTGCGCTCGGTGATGTCGATATCGACACCGCCGCAATGCACCGGCAAGCCGGTTGTGTCACGAAACATACGGCCGCGGCCAGCGATCCAGCGCAATTCACCGTCAGGCCGGATGATCCGGTACTCTACCAGGTATTTGTCGGCACCACTGGCGAGCGCATCATTGAACGCGTGCTGGACGCGCTCGCGGTCCTCGGGATGGCGGAGCCGTCGCGTGGTCTCTATCGGCACCGGATCTGATGTCGGTGGCAGCCCCATGATGCGGAAGAACTGCACCGTGCCGCGCAGGTTGCCGGTCGCGAGGTCGATGTCCCAAATCCCGATGCCCGCGGCTTCCTCTGCCAGGGTCAGGAGCTCTTCGCGATCACTGAATAGAGAGGATGCCGTGCTGAGCCAGCTCATCCTGAGAGTGTTACAAGCAATCACCGCACCACGGAACGGGCAGAACCCGCGGTTTCACGCCCAATTGAACCATCAGGCATGCACTAGGGGGCAACCGCCTTGATCGAGCGGCCGGAAACCCTGATCGGCCGGAATGGTTCGGCGCAACGTGTAGTAGTCCCAGGGTTCCTTTGATTCCGCCGGCGACTTCACCTCGAACAGATACATCTTGTGGATGACGCGGCCATCCGCGCGCACCTTGCCGTCGCCGAACAATGGATCGCTGGTTGGCGTTGCTTTCATATGCTCGATTGCCGCGCGCCCACTCGCCATTGCCTTGTCGGGGCCGATGGCGACCACAGTTTTTAGGTAGTGCATGACGGCGGAATACTGTCCGGCGTGTACGGAGCCCGGCACCACGCCATTGAAGCGCGCGGCGTAGCGCTTGGAGAAATCGCGCGTGCCCGCGTTGAGGTTCCAGTAGAACGGTTCGGTCAGCAGAACGCCTTGTGCTGACGACAAGCCAACACCGTGGACGTCGTGGATCAAGAAGATCAGGCCTGCGACTTTCTGGCCGCCCTTCATGATGCCGAACTCCGCCGCCTGCTTGATGCAGTTCACCGTGTCCGCGCCACCATTGGCGAGGCCGACGACCTTGGCACCGCTGGTCTGCGCCTGCACCAGAAAGGAGGAGAAATCCGTGGTACCAGGGAACGGCGCCAGCGCCTGTCCGAGCACCTTGCCGCCGGCGCCGGTCACGAAACCTGCCGCGTCCTTCTGCAACGAATGGCCAAACGCATAGTCGGCGGTGATGAAGAACCAGGTGTCGGCGCCTTCCTTCACCGCAGCTTCCACGACGCCGTGCGGCATCGACCAGGTATCATAGACCCAGTGCAGATGGTTGGGGCCGCAATGCGCTCCGGTGATGTCGGCCGATGCGCCGCCGGTGAAGATTGCCAGCTTGTCCTTCTGCTTCGCCAGGTCACCAATGGCGAAAGCCGCGGATGATAGTGGTACGTCGGTGACGACATCGACGCCCTTGTTGTCGTACCAATCAGCTGCGATTGCGAGCGCGACGTCCGGTTTGAGCTGGAGATCGGCCTGGACGACCTCGGCCTTTATGCCGGGGTGGGTTTGCATGAAATCCTCGACCGCCATTTGCGCGCCGAGCACGGAACCGGGGCCGGTGTTGGCGGCGTAGGCGCCGGTCATGTCGGTGAGGACGCCGATGCGTATCGGCTTATCGGCGGCACGGGCGCGGCGGGGAAGTGTCGCTGCGGCACCGACGGCAAGGCCGCCTCGGAGAATCGCGCGTCGGCCGATCGTGGATTCCATGTGTCGTTTGCTCCCTGTGTAATTGGCACAACTGTAGACGCGTTCCGCGCCCGGCGCCTAGGCTCGGGGAAACGCCGTAGGGGAGGGAGATATGCGGGCAGACCAGGCCGTTGTGGAGATCCTGAAGCGTGAGGGGGTGACCACGCTGTTCTGTTTTCCCACCACATCGGTGATCGAGACTGCGGTGGCGGGTGGGCTGCGTCCGATCATCTGCCGGCAGGAACGGGTCGGTGTCGATATGGCGGATGGCTATGCGCGGGTGACCAACGGGCGGCCGCCGGGTGTGTTCGCGATGCAGTACGGGCCGGGTGCGGAGAATGCGTTTCCTGGCATCGCCACAACGTTTTCCGATTCAGTGCCGGTGCTGTTCCTGCCGCTCGGTCATGCACGCGAGCAGGCGCAGGTGTATCCGATGTTCCACTCCAGCCGGACCTACGCGTCGGTCACCAAGCTGGCTGAGCACATCATCGTGCCGGAGCAGGTGCCGGCGGCGATGCGGCGCGCATTCAGTGCGTTGAAGAACGGACGGCCGGGGCCGGTGATGGTGGAGTTGCCACGCGATCTGCTGGAGCTGGATATCGGCAGTGAGACAGTGGCGCACAAGCCGTTCGAGCCGACACGTTCCACGCCCGCCGCACATGATGTGGAGGAAGCGGCACGTCTGCTGGTGGAGGCGTCGTGCCCCGTGATCCTCGCCGGGCAGGGCGTGCTTTACGCCGAGGCGAGCGATGAACTGGTGCGGCTGGCGGAGTTGCTGCAAAGCCCGGTGATGACGACCGTTGATGGCAAGAGTGCATTTCCCGAGGACCACGCGCTGGCGTTGGGATCGGGGGGCAACGGGTTCACCGGTCATGGCGCGCATTTCCTGTATTCGCGCGCTGATCTGATCCTGGGGATTGGGACCGGACTGAACCGGCATCCGCTGACCACGCCGCCGTTGCCGGCCGGTGTGCCGATCATCCATGCGACCAACGATCCACGCGATCTGCATAAGAGCTACGCTACGGAGGTGACGCTGCTGGGTGATGCGAAGCTGGCGCTGAATGCGCTGATCGATGCAGTGAAGCAGCGGCTTGGCGGGCGGCGGCTGAACCGATCACCGGCGGAGGAGATCGCGAGCAAGCGAGAGGCGTGGCTGGCGCGGTGGCAGGCCAAGCTTACCTCGGCGGAGGCGCCGATCACGCCGTATCGGGTTATCAACGAGTTCATCCGCGTGGTGGATCCGGCCGAGGCGATCGTCACGCATGATTCGGGCAGTCCGCGCGAGCAGTTGTTGCCATTCTATCGCGCGACACGGCCTCGGTCGTATCTGGGATGGGGGAAGTCGCACCAGCTTGGCACGGGGTTAGGGTTGACGATCGGCGCGAAGGTCGCGGCGCCGGACAAGTTCTGCGTTAACTTCATGGGGGATGCGGCGTTCGGCATGACGGGGCTGGATTTCGAGACCGCGGTGCGGTGCGGCGTGCCGATTTGTACCATCGTGCTGAACAACTCGGCGATGGCAATCGAGATACCGCACATGAAGCTGTCGCATGAGCGGTACCGGTCGCGGGATCTGGGCGGGAGTTATGCGAACCTGGCACGCGATCTCGGTGGTTGGAGCGAGCGGGTGGAGGATCCCGCGCAGGTGGCGGACGCGATCGTAAGGGCACGGCGGCAGACGGAGGATGGGCGGGCGTGCCTGTTGGAATTTGTCACCAGCCAGGAGACGGCGTTCTCGAAGCGCGAGGGGTGATGAGCGGGGAGGATGCATTCGAGGCGGAGGAACTGGAACGCGCGGCCGCGTGGCGGACGCGGAAGTTTGATACGGATCCCTCGGATGTGGTGAGCCGGGATGCTGCGGCGTTGCTGGAGAAGCTGGCGCGGGATGTGCGGGCGTTGCGTGGGGCGGCGGTGTTTCGGGAGTACGTGGCGATCTGCAACTGGCTGGGTGAATCGGATGGCATCGCCGATCTCATGGATATGGCGAAGGACTATCGGGCGCGGATCGGGGTGGATCGAATGCCTGCCGATGGGGAGGCGTATATACGCGCGCTGATCGAGCTGGCGAAGCGGACGTTTGGGGCGGGGTAGGAGGTGATTGCTGCGGGGCCATCTGGCACGGCCCCCTCCCCCTTCCCCCTCCCCGCATGAGGAAGCCCCACTTTTCGACCATCCCCTGAAGAATTGGCTTTTGGCCGATACGGGCGCCGCTGGCCGTTTCGCCATCCAACTCGGCAAGGATCGCCGTGGGGTGACAGCAATTGAATACAGTTTGATGGCTGCCCTGGCAGTCGTGGCGTTGCTCGGAGGTGGCGCAACGCTCTTTGGCGACATCAGCCAGAAGTTTTCCGCCATCGGCAGCAACATCACTGCCGGAAGCTAACGGCAGGACCGTCTAAGGCTCCCCTAAACCAGGCGGTACTGGAAACGGTGCCGCCTATTCTTTTATGAGGCATCCGATGCGGAAACTCTGGAAAGATAAGCAAGGCGCACTGACCTTGGAATACTGTCTAATGGCTAGCCTGATACTGGCATCACTACTCACAGGCGCACACATCTTGGCCGATGATATTTCGGGAAGCCTTCACAATACCGCTTGCGAGCTTGTCACCGGATTGGCGGGACATCCAACATGCTGACAGTAGCAAAATGCGTGGCTGCCTTCTTCATCAGTCTCACGCTCGCATCTCTGATGTTTTATGGACTGCATCAGATAGCTCGCATCAACGAAGCCAAGGCCGATGCTGTGCAAGTGATCTTCTGGCATTGCGGACCGTTGGGCCACGAGTGGGAGAAGGTCTGTCATGCGACGCCATGATGCTCCCAGGCCCATCCGCTTCCCTAGGGAAATCATTGATTGGATCAATGGCCAGCCGGGGCAAGTGGCCCTAGAGGCTCTCCGCTCTCGTGAAGGCTGGCGATTGGTCGCACTCGATACCAGCGAAGCAGTCCAAGTCATCAGACTTCCCAGCCGGAGGAAGCTCAATGCCTCCGGTTGATGCCCACGATGGATGGTTTGTGGTGGCCATCGTGGTGGCCCTTCTCGTGGCTCTGGTGGCAGGGACCATATGAGGAAGCTCGCTAATACCGTGCTGGTCTGTGTGGTCCTTCTAGCCCTGTCCTTCGGCTGGAAAACAGCTTGCCAGATGGCGCACGCCATCCGCTCCACCGTCATGCATGTGAGCAACCCATGAAGACTGAAGATACCATCTGGCTTATCATCGGCTCGATCGCTGTAGCGGATTGCGTCTTGCTGCCAAGATACGGCCTGACTGGTCCTGGCATACCGGGAGAGATTACCGGCTATATCATTGTCATGATGGGCATATCGTGGGGATTACGCTGGTACGGGAATTGTGCGAGCCGGTTTCCATCGGCTATCGTCCAATTCTGGCTATTCGCTCATTTCGGAGGGTTGCTGACATACGTTGTCATGGCATCCACGCCCTATCCGATGGCCGATGATCAGTTGAGCCGTTGGGACTCCATGATCGGAATCGACTGGCTGTCATGGTTCCATCTGGCCACACCATATTCGAGCCATCTTGCATCGTGCTTACACCAGCATCTTTCCTCAGATGTTGGTCTTGCTGCCTCTATCGTGCTGGAAGGATGCCAGCCGGATCGATGATCTTCTCTTGGCCTCGATCCTCTCCATCGTCATAGCAACCCTTGGAATGTACTCTCCTCCCAGCGATCGGAGCTTCGTCGCATTACGGAGTTGGAATTGAGCGATGGCGAGAAACAATCCTGGCACTCCATGGGCACACCATGACGACAACCGGAGACACGATGGGAATCATCACTTTCCCGTCCTTCCATGCTTGCTGTGCGGTGTTGCTTACATGGACGGCAAGGGGCTGGAAGGTCTTCCCAGCCTTCCTGGCAATCAATGCACTGATGGTCCTGTCTGCCATGTCCGAAGGCTCTCACTATGGCGTGGATGTCCTGGCAGGGCTGGCGACGGCTGCCATAGCGATTGCGGCTGTGAGAGCCGTCCAGATACGTTTGACCATCAGACGTGAAATCGCTGGCTACTATGCAACCCTTTCGCAACACTAACCATGCTGGGAGTTCTGATCAGATTCGACTGAATCTCAAAGCGAACGAGCCAAGCGTCGCGTGAGCAACATGACGGACGCGGCGTAGAGGAAGGCAGTTGCCGAGGCGATGGTTCCCTCGAAATCCTTTGCAAGGCGGCGGTTTCTGCCGAGCCATGCCAGGAAGCGCTCGACCACCCAACGCCTGGGATGCACGGCAAATCCAACCTGTCCAGCCTGCTTGCGGACGATCTCGACGATGATCCTGGTCGCGTTCGCCACACGTTCGGCGACATAGGCGCTATCGGCGAACACCCGCTCGATGAACGGCAGCAACGCGCGTGAAGCCCGCAGCAAGGGGATTGCGCCGTCGCGATCCTGAACCGAAGCCTCGTGGACCTGGAACATCACCCCCCGGCCATCGGTATCAACCATGACGTGACGCTTGCGGCCGTTGACTTTCTTGCCCGCATCATAACCCCGAGGGCCACCGGCTTCGGTGGTCTTGACGCTCTGACTATCGATGACCGCCGCACTGGGGCTGGCCTCACGGCCGACACGCAGGCGATCCAACATCACCAGTTCATGGTTCATGATTTGCCAGGTTCCGTCGTCACGAAAGCGGGTGAACCAGCGGTACGCCGTCTGGTGCGGCGGGAAGTGCTCCGGCAGCATGCGCCAGGCACAACCGCCGCGCAGCACAAAGAAGATCGCGTTCATCATCTCGCGCATCGGCCAGGATCGATGCCGGCCAGTTTCCGCAGGTGGTGGCAGCATTGGCGCGAGTATCCGCCATTCTGCGTCGGTCAGATCGCTCGGGTAGCGCAGTTCGTCCCGGTCATGCTCAGCCCGGGTTTCGCGGGTCCACATCGAAGGCTCCAGGTTTGCGGGGAGCGCTTAGATTCCATGCAACTCGCCAATTTCAAGCCCCCTCAGGACGGTTTCGAGACAGCCTCTCAGAGGAGGTAACGGCCATGCGTAAGCTCATGCTCTCGACCTTAGCCATGCTGTCCTTCGGTGGGACGGCATCGGCAAGTGGCGACTTGACATGCTATTCGTCCGATAATGAGTGGATTTACTGCCCTTACAATATCGCAGTGTACAATCCGCAACCACAATCCAGAAGCGAATGGATTTATGGCGACAAGGCTACGTGTTGGCGATGGGAGAATGAAGTGGTACACTTGCAAGATGCTTGGTCACTCGGCATTTATAGGGCCAATCTCTCCTATAGCGCCAATTTTGCCAATCGCACCTATAGCCCCAATCACACCAATCTTCCCGTTGAGGTAACTTCCGAATGCGTAAGCTCATGCTCTCGACCGTGGCCATGCTCTCCATCGGTGGGACGGCATCGGCTCAACCGGATGCGGCTACTATGGCGCCCGACTTTGCCACTTGCCTACAGCAAGCAAGGAATGCTTTGCATGGACAGGCCAGCGACGCAGCGCAAATTGATGCATATGTCTCCAATGGCAAATTCTACTTCTTCAATCCATTTGTGAGCCAAGCTCCTACCTTCGCATTTTGGAAGTGCCTTCGCCTAAAGGGATACAATTTCGACTGATTACCGCAACCAAGGGAGTGGATACAGTGAAGGCATACAGGGTTTATCATTACGACGCTATGAGTGACGAAACAGTCATGAAACCCTATTTCGTGACCGAAGATGAAAAGACCCTATTGGAAAGCTCCAAGAGCAATCCATTCTATTTCGAGCCATTCAACATCGAAGCAGCCGATTTCCAATTCAACGAAGCGGAACGGCCAGAGGGATTTAGGAATTACCTGGACACTCTCGGAAAAATGCTTACCGCATCCGGGACGGCATCCCGGTAACACTCAGAGGAGTAATCGACCATGCCTCGCACTCGACAGACTTTCGGCCAGTACGTGACTGAAGCCAGGGAAGCCATCGGCAAGAGCCGTCAACAGATCGCTGATACGATCGGATGCAGCTATGTGGCTGTGATGAATTGGGAGCGGAACATAAACCGGCCTCGGGACTTGTCCGCTCTCGCCAAGGCCCTGAAGGTGCCTGTCCGGCAATTCGTGGCGACTGCGGAATTGCTGGCGTGAGGAAGATCATCGGCGCCATTTGTCTGGTCACGCTGGCGACTCCGGCAATGGCATGGCAGCCTAGTGACCAGACCACTTGTCGGGAGGACGTGGCTGCCACTGACAACGGCTCAGCCTTACAGGTGTACATGGATTACGTGCTAAACACCTACACCAGTGCAATGCCATCGCTGGCCCCGGACACGGCAGACGCCAAGGTCGGATTGCTCATGGCCGTGTATATGCGTTGCAAGCGTCAAGACTTCCTGACTGTGCGGAACGCTATCAACGCCAACATTGCAGACGCCGGAGGCCGCTAGGAAGGTCTACAGGGCTGGCATAGACCAGCCAGACGGGTTGAGGTAAGGACGGCTCCCAGGCTCTCGGGAGCCGTTTCCCTTGCCAGGGCATCCATTGCGTACCCAGAAGGACTATGAAGACCCATCGTCAGTCAGTTTGTCAGGCTCAAGGCGAGGAAAGCCAGGATTCAGCCATTTCAGCCAGTCTCATGGTCCTGGCTTCCCCTTCCCGCAAGGGGAGGGGGAGAACAACGGAAGGCCGCTCCCTTCCCAACCCCTTCCGCTACGAGGGTTGGACGATCTCCTGGACCAACGCGTCCGTGGTGATCTGCCTGCAATAGCCACGGTTGTTGCGCAGTGACCACTCGTGGCGTTCCGCGGTCAGCGTCGCGCACGCGTCGGTGGGGACGGTTACGAGGTAGCCGAGATCACATGCATCGCGCACCGTTGAGTTGATGCACTGGTCGGTCAGAACGCCGGCGATGATCAACGACCTCACGCCGAGGTTGCGCAGCACGTAGTCGATGTTGGTGGAGATGAACACCGACGACGAGGTCTTGCCCAGGACGATCTCATCCTCGGCCGGCGCGATCGCGTCGAGCACCTTGGCATCCCACGAACCGCGCGGCACGAACAGGCCGCTGATCTTGTAATCGAGGCTCATGTCGCGGCCATCGCGTGTCAGGGCCTCGATCACCGCATACATCACTTCGATCTTCGCCTGCCGGCACGCCGACTGCAGACGCTGCATGTTGGGCAGCGCAGTCTCACGCATGACGCGGAAGAACTCGCCATAGCGTGCGTTGCGCTCGGCTTCGGTGAGATTTGCGTATTCGCCGCCATCGGGACGCGCGTTGTAATTCTGTACATCGACGAACAACAGCGCTGCATGAGCTGGATCGATCGGGATGTCGCGGCTCAACGCGGGCATGATGCGGCTACTGCTTGTCGGGCGTCTTGGTTGCGGGCGCATCGGCCGCGGCGACGGGAGGTGCGGATCGCGTGCTCCCCATGGCTTCAGTGAGGTTCCGCGTCATGTCGGCCAGCTCCTCCATCAGTCGGCTGGGCAGCTCTGTCACCTGCTCAACGAGGCTGGCCGGCGCGCCGCGCTTCGCCATGCCGCGTGATCCGATCGAGGCGAAACTGACGATCACAGCGACCAGCAACACACCCAGAACCAGCCAGAAACGATCTCGCATTCTGCCACGCTCATCCAGAGGAAGCGTCCAACGCATCGTGACTTGACAACCAAAGGACAACTTCGTTGCGAGTCGTGTCAATTCGGCTGGCCGCTCCGCAGGCGCGCGTCAGCCGCGACCAAAAGGCGCGCGAACCGTGCTGCCCATGCGGTCTGGCCCGCTTCATCGGTGATCAGGTCCTGGCGGATCTCGATCTCGACGTGTGCCAGCCCTCGCTGCTCCGCGTGCACCGGGACACCGTAATCCGTGACGTCGCTGACAGCATAGGGCGCGTTGTCACCGACAGTCAGGTCGCCTTCGGCACGCAGCAGATCCATCAGGATCACTGCCAGCCGGTTATCCCGGTTGTAGAGGATGCCAACCTGCATGCCGCGCGACTCGCCTTTGAACACCGGCGTGAAGCTGTGCATCGCCACGTAGACGGTGCGTTGCCCGGCCTGCCGGCGTGCATTCAGCAGTGCCTCGATGCGCGCATGATACGGCGCGAAGATCGCGTCACGCCGCGCCGCGCGCTGGTCTTGCGACAGTCCGAGATTGCCGGGCACCTCGGTCGCTTCGCTGATCTCGGGGATGGAACTCGGGACGGTCGGATCGCGATTGCAGTCGATCACCAGGCGTGAATAGGTCTGGAGTACAGCGGTGGCATCCAGCGTCGCGGACAGACGCTCGGTGACAGCGGCGATGCCAATGTCCCAGCCGATGTGGCGGGCCAGCTCGCTGTCGGGCAGGCCAAGCCCGCCGAGGCTGCGCGGGATCGCGCGACCGGCGTGATCGGCGGTGAGAAACAGGTCGGACGAACCGTGCTCGCGCAAAACCCGCACCGGTGGCGGTTCGTCGTCCTGCAGCAGCTGAGGCATTGGCGGCATCCTGATTGTTACACGATTGGACGGTGGCCGGGCGCGTAGTGCACCCACCACTGCGCGGGATGACCGTGCACGTGCAGTTCGCCCTCGCGCACCGCGCCCAGTCGCTCCGCGACGCGAATGGAGCGGACATTGCCTGGCGCGATGAAACTGGCCAGCCGGCGCAGACCATGCCGCGCGAATGCCCAGTCGCGCGCGGCGATGGCGGCCTCGGTGGCCAAGCCCTGCCCCCAGGCATGCGGGGCCAATGAATAGGCGAGTTCCGGCTCCGGCCAATCCTCCGGGTGGAGTACGCCGGTGAACCCGGCGAATCGGCCGTCCGCCGCAAGCTCCAGGGCGAACAGGCCGTAGCCTCGCAGCGCCCACTGGCCGAGCGATCGCTCCATCGCGGTCCACGACTCGGTGCGGGTGCGCGGATTGTTGCCGCGGTAACGGCGCACGTCCGGTTCGGCTTCCATCGCGGCCCAGGCATCGATGTCGGTGTCCCGGAATGCCCGCAGGACCAGGCGGTCGGTCCGAAGGCTGGGTATCTCGAATACTGTCGTCATGCACCCTACCATGGCGCGGTCATGCCGCGTTCCGCCAGCCCTCTGCCGTCACTCGATTCGCTGCTGCGTGCGCCAGCGGGCGAGGTGCTGGCCGACCGATTTCGGCATTTCCGCGGTCACCCGGGCGTTGCGCAATGAGCTGGCGTCGCGACGGGCCGCGCGGGAGTTTCCGGTGGCAAAGGGCGCCATTCTGGATGCGGTGGCCGATGCTCTCGCTCGACAGTTCGCGGCGTCACAGCGCCCGGTGTTCAATATGACTGGGACGGTGCTGCACACGAATCTGGGGCGGGCGCCGTTGCCGCCGACAGCTGCCGCGGCCGCGGCGGAGGCGTTCGCCTCGGCCACCAACCTGGAATTCAATCTCGTCTCCGGGCGGCGGGGCGAACGTGACGAGCACGTCGCGCGCCTGCTGCGGGAGATCACCGGCGCCGAGGCCGCCACTGTCGTCAACAACAATGCGGCGGGTGTCCTACTGGTGCTGAATACGCTGGCGCTCGGGCGGGAAGTGCTGGTCTCGCGCGGCGAACTGATCGAGATCGGCGGTGCCTTCCGCATCCCGGAGATCATGGCGCGCGCTGGGGCAGTGCTGCGCGAGGTGGGCACGACCAACCGCACACATGCGCGTGATTTCCAAAGCGCGATCGGGGCGGCAACCTCCCTCCTGATGCGCGTGCATCAGGCGAATTACTCAATCTTGGGCTTCACCGCTGCCGTCTCGTGCGCGGAATTATCGTCAATTGCCCATGCCGCACAGCTTCCGCTGGTAGAGGACCTGGGCAGCGGCAGCCTTGTTGACCTGGCGGCTTGGGGCCTGCCCCACGAGCCGACGCCGCAGGAATTGCTGGCGGCGGGCGCGGACGTGGTGTGCTTTTCGGGCGACAAGCTGCTGGGCGGACCACAGGCCGGCTTGGTTGTGGGTCGCGCGGATTTGATAGACCGCATGAATGCCAATCCACTCAAGCGTGCGCTGCGGCTCGACAAGGCGCGGCTGGCGGCGCTGGAACAGGTGCTGCTGCTGTACCTGCGCACGGAGCGCTTGGCCGAAACATTGCCGACGCTCCGGCTACTGACACGGCCAGCGGCGGAGATCCGCGCGACGGCTGAGCGAATCGGAGCGGCCGTGACGTCAGTGTGGCCGGAGCGACTTGTGGTGGTGGAGGCATGCCAGAGTCAGATTGGCTCCGGTGCTTTGCCGGTCGATCTGTTGGCCAGCTATGCAGTGACCATCGGCGGAAAAGCGCTGGACGCGCTTGCCACACAACTGCGTGCGCTGCCCCGACCGGTGATCGGCCGGCTGGCGGATGGCCGGTTGTGGCTGGATTGCCGCTGCCTGGAAGCCGCGGAGGAATCGGCGTTTATTGCGCAGTTGCGGTAGCAAGGGGATATTCCCGCTGGAAGAGAAGCGGTCCCGGTGGGCCGGCCGGCCTTCAAAGCCGGTTGGGGCTGCTTGGCGGCTCCGGGTGGGTTCGACTCCCGCTCTCTTCCGCCGTCTGTGGCGGGCTTGCCGGCCAGTGTTGCCTTGCCGCAACACTGTGCCCAAAAACCGTTATCCCCCCTCGCGTTACGGCCACTGTGGGGCTATGGTTTGATGATCGAAAGGGCGGCCTGACCGCCGGTTGCAGGTCTGTTCGCGCCGCTGGCGCCAGAAGAGGACGAGGAGAAGACAAATGAAGCTTCGGAGTGCGCTGCTGGCGGCCACTATGTTGGCCATCCCATTCGCGGCGAATGCACAGCCGGTTACCGGGCTGTATGTTGGGGCCGGTGCCGGCGTCAACATAACGCAGCAACAACAGGTCAAGAATTTATCATTCCCGGTGCTCGCGCAGCCCGGTAGCACCGGCATATCGACCAGCGGGAACCTCAAGGGAAGCGCCGGATTCGTCGGCCTGGCTTCGGTTGGCTGGGGCTTTGGCAACGGCCTCCGCGCTGAAATCGAAGGTAACTATCGGCAGAATACCCTGCCTGGCTTCACGGGCTTTACGAGCACCGCAGGCAGGTTGGCTGGTGGCAGTTCGCCCCAGCAAGAGTACGGCGGCATGGTTAACGTGCTGTACGACTTCAACGGCCTGTCGCCGTGGATCGTGCCGTATGTCGGTGCCGGCGTTGGTGGCGTCTGGGCCGAAGAGAAGTTCCATGCGTCTAATGGCTTCGCGTTCACCTCGGGCGCCACTACGGTTCAACCGGGTGCTCTGAACTTCCGTGCCAACGACACCTCGGCTTCGTTCGCCTACCAGGCCATCCTGGGTGCCGCGATCCCGATCGCTTCGATGCCGGGTCTCGCGATCACGGCAGAGTATCGCTTCATGGGGACTGCCGGAACCCGTGACTACAGCGGTGTTGCCAGCCTGGGCGGTGCGAGCACCCCGGCGAAGGTCCAGCTGGGTTCCATCTACAACCACTCCTTCCTAGTTGGTTTGCGGTACAACTTCGGCGTAGCGCCGCCGCCGCCGCCGCCGCCTGCGGCAGTTCCGGCCCAGGCGCCGGCTCGCTCCTACCTGGTGTTCTTCGATTGGGACAAGTACTCGCTGACCGATCGTGCGCGCCAGATCATCAGGGAAGCGGCGGACAACTCGACGCACGTGCAGTACACGCGGCTTGAAGTGAACGGCTACACCGACACCTCGGGCACCCCGCAGTACAACATGGGCCTGTCGATCCGTCGTGCGAACGCCGTGAAGGCCGAACTGATCAAGGACGGCGTCCCGGCGAATGCGATCACGACGCAGGGCTTCGGCGAAACGCATCTGCTGGTGCCGACGGGCCCGGGCGTGCGCGAGCCGCAGAACCGGCGCGTCGAGATCATCATCCGCTGACACTCGGCGACTGCGCCATAACTGCCTACAATGGGGGCGCCGCGAGGCGCCCCTTTTTCGTCAGGGCTTGTGGAGAAGGATAACTAAGGATGCGGTTCCGCGGTGGGTTGCTGGCGCTGGCATTGTCCGTCATGCCGCTCGCGGCTGAGGCACAGCCATTCCAGGGGCTCTATATCGGCGCCGGCGCGGGCTACAATCTGCCGGAGAACGATCCACTTGCGCGTGGCGGGCAAATCGAGCCCCATGGCGGCTTCGTCGGACTGGGCAGCGTGGGTTACGCGCTGGGCAATGGGTTCCGCTTCGAATTGGAGGGGAACTATCGCGAGGCGCCCCTGCAGGGGTCGAACGCGAACGAGAGCACCAGCGGGCATCTGCAGACCTACGGTGCGATGGCCAACGTGCTGTTCGACCTGGATGTTGGCCTGCCCTGGCTCTACCCTTACGTGGGTGGTGGCGTCGGTTATGCGTGGAGCAATTTCTCCCGGCAACGAGCGTTCACTCCGGCCGCATTTCCTACGTTGAGCGCTAACTTCAACCAGACCCAGGGCAATTTCGCCTTCCAGGCGATCGGTGGCTTGTCATTCCCGATTCCCGGAGTGCCAGGCTTGTCGATCACCAGCGAATACCGGTTCTTCGGGGTGCCAGGGAGCGAGACTTTTGCGGGGTCGCAGACTATCGCAGGATTGCCGACACCGGTTCCCGTCTCGTTGAAGGTTGAGCACCAGTACAACCACAGCTTCCTGCTGGGTGTGCGCTACGCGTTCAATGTCGCGCCGCCCGTGCCCACGCCGGGCCCCGTTGCAGTTCCGGCGCAGGCCCCTGCCCGCTCCTATCTGGTGTTCTTCGACTGGGACAAGGCAACGCTGACCGATCGGGCGCGGCAGATCATCAAGGACGCGGCGGACAATTCCAGCCACGTGCAGTACACGCGGATCGAGGTGAACGGCTATACCGACACGTCCGGCTCGCCGCAGTATAACATGGGGCTGTCGATCCGCCGCGCGAACGCGGTGAAGGCGGAACTCATCAAGGACGGTGTGCCAGCGAATGCCATTACCACGCAGGGCTTCGGAGAGACGCATCTGCTGGTGCCGACAGGTCCGGGCGTCCGCGAGCCACAGAATCGCCGGGTCGAGATCATCATCCGCTGATCGAGGGGAATTGGCGCGCCTCGTCGCGCTGGTCTGCTGCGGGGCGTTGGTCGCGCTGAGCGGGTGCACGGCGCCTCCGTCGGACGACAGGCCGCGTGAAGTGAGGATGCAGCCAGCCCCGTTACCACCAACGGCCAGGCCGGCGCCGGTCCGATCGCAGCGCGCCACATGGACATTTGAATCGGGCAGCGAGCAATGCGTCGCCAGCGCCGATGCCGGCGCGGCGTCGGTGCGGGTGACGGTCCGCCGCAATGCCGCCGCTGAGCTTCTCGTGTCGTTGGCTACCCAGGTTCCCGCGTCCCAGGTTCTGCTGCATTTCAGCGGTCCGGCCGGCGATTGGCAGGTGCAGGCGCGCCGCAGTGCTGCTCGGACGCTCGGGGTCACGCTCGGCACCGACAACACGGCCCTGAGCCAGGTCCTTGTGCTGCTCAGCGGTGGCACATTCGACGTGGGACCGGCGGAGCGGCCGATTGCTTCGTTCGTCATTGCTCCCTCTGATGCGCGCGGCCAGGCGTGGTTTGACTGCGCGCGCGGGATGATGTTTTGAATTCGGATGGTGGCGATTGCGCACTATTCCTCGCTGAAACCAAGTCGTAGTCTTCACTTTGTATTGTGCGGTCAACCGGACCGGAGGTCGCGGTGAAGCGCGTTGTCAATTTTCTCGTATCGCCTTTGCGCCTTATCTCGCGCTCCATCGCCCTGCTGGCGGCGGCGCTGCTGCTCATCGGCGGGTGGGGCCTTACCGCGTTCTTCCAGACCGCGCAGGTAGCCCGCGACGCCGTGGGCAGCCTGACCGTGTCCGCCAGCGCGGTGGCTGCGTCAGTCGATGTGCCGATCGAACAATTCGCCGACATGTCCGACGCATTTCGTGCCGGGGATCTGCAGACGCCCGATCGGGTCGTGCTGACGACCCGCCTGTTGCGGCTACAGGGCGCGTTGCCGCCGGTGGGCGCGACGTTTGCCGTGAGCGCCACGGGACAGTTGCTGGCAGCCTCATCGCCCTACACTGCCGCCGACGCATCGGTGGCGGACACCGACTGGTTTCGCCACGCGGTCGCCGACAACGCAATGCCACTGGCCTTGCAACGTGCCGATTCGTGGCTGCGGCCAGGGCCCGCAGCGGTGTTGACCCGGGTGGTTCGCGATGCCTCTGGCAAGGTCGCCGGGGTTGTTGGCGCGGTGCTGCGGGACGAGGACATTGCCAGGCTGATCGGGCGCAACTGGCTTGGACCCGGCGTCTCCATCGAAATCCGCGGCACCGACGGCAAGCCGGTACTGCCGATCGAGCGGGCCTCGGCACACCAGCAGGCCGGGCTGACCGGGCAGGATGACTGGGTGCTCGGCATGCGGGTGATGTCCGCCGCGAACCGGCTGTTGGGAATTCCCGAGCAGTTGGCGGTCGCCGAACCGTTGCGGCTGGTGGACGTCACCATCAATGCGCGCATGCAGACCGACGTGGCGATGAAGAGCCATTGGCTCGGGACGCGCGCGCTGGGCATTCTCGGCGCCTATCTGTTGGCGGTGTGGATCACGTGTATCGCCCTGGCGGTCTCGGCACGGTCGAACAGCGCGCCGGGCGAGCCTATACCGACGGGATTCGGTGCGGACTGGCAGGCTGATCTGGACAAACGCGGATGCGTCACGGCGACCCACGGATTTGCGCCGGACCGGCTGCGTGAGGCCAAGGGATATCCGTTGCTGGCGTCGCTGGGCGCGGCGCAGACTGACGCAGCCGCTGTCAGCATCGCCGAGGCGTTGAACGGGCGATCACGCCGTGACGGCATCCAGGTCGTGATCGCCTCCGATGACGGCCAGGAACGCATTCATCGGTTGAGCATCGAGCCCCAGCCGGACGGCCGGTTCCTGTGTGTCGGTCGTGATGTCACGAGCGAGATGCGGCTGAGCGCACGGCTGGATGCTGTCACCGCAGCCAGCCAGGCCGCACAGGACGAAGCGGCCACTGTGGCGCAGGACCGCGACCGGGTGCTGGCGGCGCTCGGACACGACGTGCGGACGCCGATGAACTCGATCATGGGCATCTGCTCGCTGCTGCTGGACAGCGAACTGGAGCAGGAGCAGCGGATCTGGCTGGAGCGCATCCGGGCCAGCTGCGAGGCACTGCTGGCGATGCTGAATGGGCTGCTGGAGATCGCCAGCGGCGATGTCGGCGGGCTGCAGGTCGACGAGGCCGATGTCATCGGGTTGGTGCAGGAGGTGGCCGACACGCTGCAGCCGCAGGCACGCGACAAGGGGTTGGAGCTGAAGACGCGCTACGACGACCTGCTGCGCGGTTACTGGCTGACGGATCCGACGCGGCTGCGTCAGGTGCTGTTCAACCTCGTCGGCAACGCGATCAAGTTCACGCCGAACGGCCACGTGGAGATCCGCGCCTCCGTTGGGACGGACGCGACTGGCGCGACCTCGGTCAAACTGGCGGTATCGGACACCGGACCGGGCATTGCGCTGGACGATCGCACGCGGATCTTCGAACGGTTCAAGCGCGGGCGCGAGCATGAGCATTCCGGGCATACCGGGCTCGGTCTTGGCCTTGCGCTCTGCCGGGAGAATGCGGTGCTGATGGGCGGCTCGCTGACGGTGGAAAGCGCGCTAGGTGTCGGCAGCGAGTTCACCTTCGAATTCCCCGCTGAACGCGTGTCGCAAACAACGCGCGGCCAGCGGCTGGCCGGCAGGACGGCGTTGCTGGTGGGTGATGAAGACGCCAAGTCGCGCACGGTTGCGAACCTGCTCGGCGATGCGGGCGTCACGGTGGAGACCGCTCCGGACGGTTACCTCGGCTTGGCGATGGCAGAACGCATCGAGGCACAGCGTGGCGCGCTCGATCTCGTCGTCGTGCAGGGCAAGTTGGCCGGCATGGCGCCCGAGGTGTTCGTGTTGCGGCTGCGCGCCACGTCGTTCGGACGGCGAGCGGTGGTGATCTGGGTCGGCGAGGGTGGCGAGACGGCGAAGGTGGATGCGACGGTCGCGGCGCCGGCCGATCCGTATCAGGTGGCGACCCTGGGCCAGCAATTGCTGACGCAGCGGTCACCGTTCGAGGTGCTGGAACCGATGGCGCACGGGGCGCGCGGTGGCCGCATCCTGGTGGTGGAAGACGACAAGGTTAACCAGTCGCTGCTGGTCGCAGCCTTAACGCGCCGCGGGTTCTCGGCGTTCGTGGCAAACGACGGGGACGAGGCGGTACGCTTGGCGAGTCGAGATACGTTCGATGCGATCCTGATGGACATCCAGATGCCGGAGCGCGACGGATTCGATGCGACACGGCGGATTCGTAGCCTGTCGGGACGCGTGGCGACGATACCGATCATCGCGCTGACCGGCCTCAAGGGCCCCGTCGTGCGCAAGCGCTGCATGGAGGCGGGATTTACCGCGGTGCTGGAGAAGCCGATCAACCTCGATCGTCTGGGATCGACGCTGCGGCGGTGGCTGCCGGGCGGTGCATCGGCGCAACCGCCTCGCGCGTGGACAGGCGACGACACGGGGAGCACGACGCCGCAAGACTATGCCGCGGACGTATCGCAGGTCTTCCTGGAGGAGATGGTGGCCGTCGTCGGCATGGATCGCGCGCGGGCCTGTGTCGCCGATTTCGTTGCCGATGCGTCGGCGCGCTGCATGCGCCTGGGTGAGTTGCTGCCCGGATGGGAGGCGGACGCGATTGTCCGCAGTTGCGAGGAAATCAGCGGATTGGCGGAAACCTGCGGCGCGATCGGCCTAGGCGAGGTGCTGGAGGAGATCGCCGACGCGGTGACGCGCAACGACCGCTCGCGCGCCGAGGCGCTGATGGAGCGGCTCGAACGAGTAGCGTCACGACTCGGGCCGGCGATGGCGGCGTGTCTGGATGATATCGAGCAACGCTGGGGCAATCGCGGCAACAAGGCCGCCTGATTCACACCGTACGCAACGATCCAACCCCCGTCATGACGTAACGAT